>CP191863.1:0-1097500 GCA_050954585.1 Actinosynnema sp. CA-248983
GTGTCCGACCACCAGGCCGATCTGGGTCTCGTGTGGGAGCAGGTCGTGCAGGAGTTGGCTGCCAGCACGCTCTCACCGCAGCAACGCGCCTGGATGCGCGTGACCCGTCCCATCGGCCTGCTCGACGGCACCGCGCTGCTGGCCGCGCCGTCCGAGTTCGCCAAGGAAGCGATCGAGCGGGCGCTGCGCGACCCGATCACCGCCGCCCTGTCCCGCCGCCTCGGCCGGGCCGTGTCGCTGGCGGTGAAGGTCGACTCGCCGGAGCCGGTCAACGGTCCGCCGACCACGCCCATCCCAGTGCCCGTCCCCCCGAACGGGGTACCCACCAACGGGGTGATATCGCCGGACCTGCCGCCCGTCCCCGGGGCCGGGGTCGTCGTCGGCGAGGAGACCGAGACCGACGAAGAGGTGGACGAGGAGGGCGACGCCCTCGCCACGGTCACCGAGATCTGGCCGACGTTCGGCGGCGGTGGCGGTGCGCCCAGCGGGACGCCGTTCACCCGGCCCGCGAACCCGGCGTCCTCGCAGACCCGCCTGAACGAGAAGTACAACTTCGACACCTTCGTGATCGGCGCCTCGAACCGCTTCGCCCACGCGGCGGCGGTCGCGGTCGCCGAGGCGCCGGCGCGCGCGTACAACCCGCTGTTCATCTGGGGCGAGTCGGGGCTGGGCAAGACCCACCTGCTGCACGCCGTGGGCCACTACGCCCAGCGGCTGTTCCCCGGGATGCGGGTGCGGTACGTGTCCACGGAGGAGTTCACCAACGACTTCATCAACTCCCTGCGCGACGACCGCAAGGTCGCCTTCCAGCGCCGCTACCGGGACATCGACGTGCTCCTGGTGGACGACATCCAGTTCCTGGAGGGCAAGGAAGGCACGCAGGAGGAGTTCTTCCACACGTTCAACACGCTGCACAACTCGAACAAGCAGATCGTGGTGTCCTCCGACCGGCCGCCCAAGCGGCTGGAGACGCTGGAGGACCGGCTGCGGACGCGGTTCGAGTGGGGCCTGATCACCGACATCCAGCCGCCCGAGCTGGAGACCCGGATCGCCATCCTGCGCAAGAAGGCCGCCCAGGACCGGCTGGCCGCGCCCGCCGAGGTGCTGGAGTTCATCGCGGCGCGGATCGAGCGGAACATCCGCGAGCTGGAAGGCGCCCTGATCCGGGTGACGGCGTTCGCGTCGCTGAACCGGCAGCCGGTGGACGTGCAGCTGGCCGAGATAGTGCTCCGCGACCTCATCCCGGACTCGCACGCCCCGGAGATCACCGCGCCGACGATCATGGCTGTGACGGCGGAGTTCTTCGGCGTGACGATCGACGACCTGTGCGGTCCGGGCAAGACGAAGGTGCTCGCCCAGGCCCGCCAGATCTCCATGTACCTGTGCCGGGAGCTGACGGACCTGTCGCTGCCGAAGATCGGCCAGACGTTCGGCGGCCGGGACCACACGACGGTCATGCACGCGGACAAGAAGATCCGCAAGGAGATGGCCGAGCGGCGGCGCGTGTACGAGCAGGTGCAGGAGCTGACCTCCCGCATCAAGCAGCGGGCCCGCCACACCCCCTGACCCCCACATCCCCAGCGCCGCCGGCAGGGCCGCCTACTGGCGGCTGCATGCGCATGCACACAGTGAGCCGGTGGTGACCGCGCTCGGCGGCGTCCGTCGGCGGTCGTTGAGCTGACACCTCATGCAGTCGGTCGTTTCCGTGTCGTACGCCGGTGGGCTCCGGGACGCCCGGGACGGCGGCCTCCGGCGTCGCGGTCGTGAGGTGGGGCCGGCACGGTCACGTTCACTGAGCCGCTGCGGCGGGCGGACCGGCCCGCCGAGCCGCTGCCGCGCCGGCCGACCGGACGCCCATCCTGATACCGCCCTGGGGCGGGTGGCCGTCCGGGAGCGGGGCGTGCCCCCAGGGCTGGGTTCGCCTTGGGGTCGGGTTCGCCGCCGCCCTGGGTTCGCACCCGGGGCCGGGTTCGCCTCGGGAGCCGGGTTCGCACCCGGGGGCGGGGCGCGGCGGCGGCGCGCCCGGGGCGGGGGGTGCGTCCCCGGGGTGGCGGGAGCGCCGCGGTGGCCGCGCCCGGGGGCGGTCGAGGCGGGTTCGAGGTCGGCCGCGGAGGTCGTGGGACGGCTCCCGGAGGTGCCCGCGACCGCCACCAGGGCGGCTCGACCCCGGGTGCGGGCGGGTGAACCGCCGGGAAAAGTTGTCCACAATGCCCAGGAACCGCATCGTTCGGGGAGATCCAGGCCACGATCACCCTGTGCAGCACCCGGGGAGAACTCGACCCACACCCGGGGATGCACCCGGGGACAACTCGGCCGATCTGTGGACCGAACGGACCACCGCCGTAGTTCTCCCCGGGGGCGGCGATCTGTCCCCGGGTGACGACCCGTGTCCGTCCACACCTCCAACCGGGCGACGAGCAGCGGGAACGGACGTTGTCCACACAATCCACAGCCCTTACTGCTGTTGCTGTTGTCTTCCCTTGAAGAGATGAACAAAGAAAAAACAGCCGGCGTGGACACCCGGGGACAGGGCCGGTACCGGCCGACGACACCCGGGTGCGCCCCGAGGTGACGAAGTACCGGAGGAAGCTCTACGGTGGAGCCTCCGCGCCGAGGGTCGGAACGATCCGGCGAGGGACGCGGCTCCCCGAACCCCACCGCAACGCACGCTGCTGTGGGTCATGCCGACTTGAGGAACTTGAGAAAGGACGCCTCATGAAGATCCGCGTCGAGCGCGACGGCCTGGCCGACGCCGTCGCCTGGGTCGCGCGCAGCCTGCCGTCCCGGCCGCCGGTCCCGGTGCTCGGCGGCGTGCTGCTCGATGCCGGGGCCGAGGACGGGTCGGGCGAAGCGCTCACCGTCTCCGGGTTCGACTACGAGGTCTCCGCCCAGTGCGGCGTGCCGGCGACGATCGCGGACGGCGGCAAGGCGCTCGTCAGCGGCCGGCTGCTGGCCGACATCACCAAGGCGCTGCCCAACCACCCCGTCGAGATCGCGGTGGACGGCGCGCGCATGACGATCAGCTGCGGCAGCGCCCGGTTCAGCCTGCCGACCATGCCGGTCGAGGACTACCCCCAGCTGCCGTCCATGCCGCAGCTCGTCGGCGAGCTGCCGGGCGAGGTGTTCGGCGAGGCGGTCAACCAGGTCGCGGTCGCGGCGGGCAGGGACGACACGCTGCCGATGCTGACCGGCGTCCGGTTGGAGATCGGCGAGGGCAAGCTGACCCTGGTGGCGACCGACCGGTTCCGGCTGGCGATGCGCGAGTTCGAGTGGGCGCCCAACGCCGAACTCGGCGAGGTCGCCGTGCTGGTCCCGGCCAAGACGCTCAACGACGCCGCCAAGACGCTCGGGGCGTCCGGCGCGAAGGTCGAGCTGTCGCTCGCGGCCAACGACGGGCTGCTGGGCCTGTCCGGCACCGGCCGCCGCACCACCACCCGCCTGCTCGACGCCGACTTCCCCAAGTACCGCCAGCTGCTGCCGACCGAGCACTCGGCCGCCGCGGTCATCGAGGTCGACACGCTGGTGCAGGCGATCAAGCGCGTGTCGCTGGTCGCCGAGCGCGGCACCCAGGTGCGCCTGGAGTTCGTCGACTCCGTCCTGCGGCTGTCCGCCGGCGGCGACGACGAGGGCAGCGCGGAGGAGGAGCTGCCGGTCGAGTACACCGGCGACTCGGTGACCATCGCGTTCAACCCGACCTACCTGCTCGAGGGCCTCCAGGCGGTGCGGACCCCGCGCGCCCACTTGTCCTTCACCACCCCGAGCCGCCCGGCGCTGCTCAAGCCGGTGGACGAGGATGGCAACGTGGCGCCGGGCTACCTCTACCTGCTCATGCCCGTGCGCCTGCCCGGCTGATCCAAGAACTTCCAGGGGAGAGGAACCACCGTGCAGCTCGGACTCGTCGGCCTCGGCAAGATGGGGTTCAACATGCGCGAGCGGATTCGCCGCGCGGGCCACGAGGTGGTGGGCTACGACCGGAACCCGGACGTGACCGACGCCGACTCGCTGGCCGACATGGTGGCGAAGCTGGAGTCGCCGCGCGTCGTGTGGGTGATGGTGCCCGCCGGTGAGATCACCCGGCAGACGATCGCCGACCTCGGCGAGCTGCTGTCCCCGGGCGACCTCGTGATCGACGGCGGCAACTCGCGGTTCACCGACGACACCAAGAACGCCGAGGCGCTGGGCGCCAAGGGGATCGGCTACCTGGACTGCGGCGTGTCCGGTGGCGTGTGGGGCCTGGAGAACGGCTACGGCCTGATGGTCGGCGGCGAGCCCGAGCACGTCGAGCGCGCCATGCCGATCTTCGACGCGCTGCGCCCGGAAGGTCCGCGCGAGGAGGGCTTCGCGCACTCCGGCCGGGTGGGCGCGGGCCACTTCGCCAAGATGGTGCACAACGGCATCGAGTACGGCCTGATGCAGGCCTACGCCGAGGGCTTCGAGCTGCTGGAGGCCTCGAAGGTCGTCGAGGACGTGCCGGCCACGATCAAGGCGTGGCAGCGCGGCACCGTCGTCCGGTCCTGGCTGCTGGACCTGCTGGTCCGCGCGCTGGAGTCGGACCCGGAGCTGGACGACCTGCGCGGCCACGTCGAGGACTCCGGCGAGGGCCGGTGGACGGTCGAGGAGGCGATCAACCACGCGGTGCCCGCGCCGGTGATCTCCGCCGCGCTGTTCGCCCGGTTCGCCTCGCGCCAGGACGACTCGCCGGCGATGCGGGCGGTGGCGGCGCTGCGCAACCAGTTCGGCGGGCACGCGGTGGTGTCGGCCGGTCCTTCTGCATCCATTCCCGGGGCGAGCCCCGGGGTGGGCACCGGAACCACGCAGAGCTGAGTTGTACGTCAGACACCTCCAGGTGACCGACTTCCGGTCCTGGGAGCAGGCGGACCTGGCGTTCGAGCCGGGGGTGAGCGTCCTGGTCGGGCGCAACGGCCAGGGCAAGACCAACCTGGTCGAGGCGCTCGGCTACGTCGCCACCCTCGGCTCGCACCGGGTGGCGACGGACGCGCCGCTGATCCGGCACGGCGCGCCGCGCGCGGTGGTGCGGGCGGCCGTGGTCAACGAGGGCCGCGAGCTGCTGGTCGAGCTGGAGATCACGGCGGGCAAGGCGAACCGGGCGCGGATCAACCGCGGCCCGGTGCCGCGCCCGCGCGACGTGCTGGGCATCCTGCGGACGGTGCTGTTCGCGCCGGAGGACCTGGCGCTGGTGCGCGGCGACCCCGGCGAGCGGCGGCGGTTCCTGGACGAGCTGCTGACCACCCGGTCGCCCCGGTTCGCCGGGGTGCGCTCCGACTACGAGCGCGTCCTGAAGCAGCGCGGCGCGTTGTTGAAGAGCGTGAAGGCGACGCGGTCGGCGGACATCTCGACGCTGGACGTGTGGGACGGGCACCTCGCCCGGCACGGCGCGGAGCTGCTGGCGGGCCGGCTGGACCTGGTGGCCGACATCGCGCCGCACGTGGCCCAGGCGTACGCCGAGGTCGCGCCCGAGTCCCGGCCGGCTCGGATCGCGTACCGGTCGAGTCTGGGCGATGCTTTCCCGGGAACGCATGATCGGGACGCGCTGGAGGAGGCGTTGCTGGTGGAGCTGCGCCGGGTGCGGTCGCAGGAGGTCGAGCGGGGCGTGTGCCTCGTCGGGCCGCACCGCGACGACCTCGACCTGGCGCTGGGCGACCTGCCCGCGAAGGGCTACGCCAGTCACGGTGAGTCATGGTCGTTCGCGCTGGCGCTGCGGCTCGGCGGGTACGAGCTGCTGCGCGCGGAGGGCGCCGAACCGGTGCTCGTCCTGGACGACGTGTTCGCCGAACTCGACCGCGGGCGGCGGCGGCAGCTGGCGAAGGTGGCGGCCGGCGCGGAGCAGGTGCTGATCACCGCGGCGGTCGCGGAGGACGTGCCGGTGGAGCTGGACGGGGCCCGGTTCGAGGTCGGCCACGGGGAGGTGCGCCGTGTCTGACGCACTCCCCCAAAAGGGTGTGATCGACGACACATCTGGGGACAACCCTGTGGATGGTGTGGATAACTCCGGCACAGACAGGGATTTGTCCACACCTGAAGTCACTCCAGAGGGTGGTTTGCGCGGCTCCGACCTGGCTCGCGCGGCCCTCGACGCGGCCCGCGCGTCGGCCAAGGAACGCGGCGCCCGCGTCCGGAAGGGCGGTCGGGGCGGTGCGGGCGCACGCCGCAGGCGCCGCTCGTGGTCCGGTCCCGGGCCTGACGACCGCGACCCCCAGCCGCTGGGCCGGCTCGCGTCCCGGATCGCCGCCGACCGCGGCTGGACCGAGCGCCTCGCGGCCGGCCAGGTCTTCGCCCGGTGGGGGAAACTGGTCGGAGAGGACGTGGCCGAGCACGCGCAGCCGATCGCGTTCAGTGACGGCGAGCTGACCGTCAAGGCCGACTCGACGGCGTGGGCCACGCAGCTGCGGCTGCTCCAGCGGGAGCTGCTCAAGAAGATCGCGGCGGGCGTCGGCAACGGGGTCGTGCTGCGGCTGAAGGTGCACGGCCCGACGGCGCCGAGTTGGCGCTACGGCCCGCTGCACGTTCCCGGTCGCGGACCACGTGACACCTACGGGTGAGCCGCCCCGGGCGCTCAGCGGCGATCCTGTGGCGCGGTGAGCGCTCACCAGGCGATTCGCACCCCGTCAACGGCCGTCCGGACCCATCCGCGTTCACTTCGGCCCGTCTGTGAGCAAACCAGAGGTGTCCTTGATGGGTTTCTGCGCGCCCCGCCCGGTAGAATCGAGGGGTAGCGTGACGCCAGCGTCACAACCTCCGTGGCGAGTCGCCCGAAGCTCGAGGAGACACCAGGCCCGTGGCAGCCAAGAAGAATGAGTACGGCGCGTCCTCAATCACCGTCCTGGAGGGCCTGGAGGCGGTCCGCAAGCGCCCCGGCATGTACATCGGGTCCACCGGCGAGCGCGGTCTGCACCACCTGATCCAAGAGGTCGTGGACAACTCGGTCGACGAGGCGATGGCCGGCTACGCCACCCGGGTCGAGGTGAGCCTGCTGGCCGACGGCGGCGTCCGGGTCGTGGACGACGGCCGCGGCATCCCGGTCGACATGCACCCGGTGGAGAAGCGGCCGACGCTGGAAGTCGTCATGACCGTCCTGCACGCCGGCGGCAAGTTCGACAGCGACTCCTACGCGGTGTCCGGCGGTCTGCACGGCGTCGGCATCTCCGTGGTCAACGCGCTGTCGACCGCGGTCGACGTCGAGGTCAAGCGCGACGGTTTCACGTGGAACCAGCGCTTCGAGGCGAGCAAGCCCGCGCACGAGCTGCGCAAGGGCGCGCCGACCGACGAGACCGGCACGACCACCACGTTCTGGGCGGACCCGGAGATCTTCGAGACCACCGAGTACAACCTGGAGACCATCTCCCGGCGGCTCCAGGAGATGGCGTTCCTCAACAAGGGCCTCACCATCGTGCTGCGCGACGAGCGCGTGCGCGAGGAGGAGGAGCAGGCCGACGCCGAGGGCCACGTCGCGCGCGTGCGCGAGCGCACGTTCCACTACCCCGGCGGCCTGGAGGACTTCGTCCGCCACATCAACCACACCCGTGAGGCCGTGCACCAGAAGGTCATCGCGTTCGAGGCCAAGAGCGACGAACTCGAGGTCGAGGTGGCGATGCAGTGGAACACCGGCTACACGCCGTCGGTGTACACGTTCGCCAACACGATCAACACGCACGAGGGCGGCACCCACGAGGAGGGCTTCCGCGCCGCGCTGACCCGCGTGGTCAACGAGTACGCGCGCGACAAGAAGCTGCTCAAGGAGAAGGACGCCAACCTCACCGGCGACGACATCCGCGAGGGCCTGGCCGCGATCATCTCGGTCAAGCTCAAGGAGCCCCAGTTCGAGGGCCAGACCAAGACCAAGCTGGGCAACAGCGAGGCCAAGTCGTTCGTGCAGAAGTCGACCAACGAGCACCTGGCCGACTGGTTCGAGCGCCACCCGAACGAGACCAAGACCATCGTCACCAAGGCGGTGTCGTCGGCGCAGGCCCGCATCGCCGCCCGCAAGGCCCGCGAGCTGGTCCGCCGCAAGGGCGCGCTGGACATCGGCGGCCTGCCCGGCAAGCTCAAGGACTGCCGCTCCACCAACCCGGAGGAGTGCGAGATCTACATCGTGGAGGGCGACTCCGCGGGCGGCTCGGCCAAGGAAGGCCGGGACTCGATGTTCCAGGCGATCCTGCCGATCCGCGGCAAGATCATCAACGTGGAGAAGGCGCGCATCGACCGCGTGCTGAAGAACAACGAGGTCCAGTCGCTGATCACCGCGCTGGGCACCGGCATCCACGAGGACTTCGACCTCGCCAAGCTGCGCTACCACAAGATCGTGCTGATGGCCGACGCCGACGTCGACGGCCAGCACATCCGCACGCTGCTGCTCACGCTCCTGTTCCGCTTCATGCGCCCGCTGGTCGAGCACGGCCACGTGTACCTCGCCCAGCCGCCGCTGTACAAGATCAAGTGGCAGCGCGCCGACCCGGAGTACGCCTACACCGACAAGGAACGCGACGGCCTGATCGAGCGCGGCCTGGCCGCGGGCAAGAAGATCGGCAAGGACGACAACATCCAGCGCTACAAGGGCCTCGGCGAGATGAACGCCGAGGAGCTGTGGGAGACGACGATGGACCCGGCCAACCGGGTGCTGCTCCAGGTCACGATGGACGACGCGGCCACCGCCGACGAGCTGTTCAGCGTGCTCATGGGCGAGGACGTCGAGGCGCGGCGCAGCTTCATCACGCGCAACGCCAAGGACGTCCGCTTCCTGGACGTGTGACCCCCTCCACCCGTAGGCCGGAAGTCGAAGAGGAAGAAGGACCGTGACCGAGACGACCCTGCCCCCGGAGGGCGACCGCACCGAGCCGGTCGACATCCAGCAGGAGATGCAGCGCTCCTACATCGACTACGCGATGAGCGTGATCGTGGGCCGCGCGCTCCCGGACGTGCGCGACGGCCTCAAGCCGGTGCACATCCGGGTGCTGTACTCCATGTTCGACTCGGGGTTCCGCCCGGATCGCGGCTACAACAAGTGCGCCCGCGTCGTCGGCGACGTCATGGGCAACTACCACCCGCACGGCGACTCGGCGATCTACGACGCGCTGGTCCGCCTCGCCCAGCCGTGGGCGATGCGCTACCCGCTGATCGACGGCCAGGGCAACTTCGGCTCCCAGGGCAACGACCCGGCCGCCGCCATGCGGTACACCGAGTGCCGGCTCACCCCGCTGGCCATGCAGATGCTCGCGGACATCGAGGAAGACACCGTCGACTTCCGCGACAACTACGACGGCCGCATCCAGGAGCCGACGGTCCTCCCGTCGCGCATCCCGAACCTGCTGATCAACGGCTCGTCCGGCATCGCGGTCGGCATGGCCACCAACATCCCGCCGCACAACCTCCGCGAGGTCGCGGACGGCGTGGTGTGGGCGCTGGACAACCACGAGGCCTCCGAGGAGGAGACCCTCGAAGCGCTGATCGAGCGCATCAAGGGTCCCGACTTCCCGACCTACGGCCAGATCCTGGGCACCTCCGGCATCCAGGACGCCTACCGCACCGGTCGCGGCTCGGTGAAGATGCGCGCGGTCGTCGAGATCGACGAGGACGCCAAGGGCCGCACGATCCTGGTCGTCACCGAGCTGCCCTACCAGGTCAACCCGGACAACCTGGTGGAGACCATCGCCGCCCTGGTCCGCGACCAGAAGCTCACCGGCATCGCGAACATCGCCGACGAGTCGAACAAGCGCTCGGGCATGCGGATCGTGGTCACGCTCAAGCGGGACGCGGTCGCCAAGGTCGTGCTGAACAACCTCTACAAGCACACCCAGCTGCAGTACTCGTTCGGCGTGAACATGCTGGCCCTGGTCGACGGCGTGCCGCGCACGCTGCGCCTGGACCAGATGATCCGGCACTACGTGAAGCACCAGATCGAGGTCATCGTCCGGCGCACCCGCTTCCGGCTGCGCAAGGCCGAGGAGCGGGCCCACGTCCTGCGCGGCCTGGTCAAGGCGCTCGACCAGCTCGACGCGGTGATCGCCCTGATCCGCCGGTCGCAGACGCCCGAGGTGGCGCGCACCGGCCTGATGGAGCTGCTCGACGTCGACGAGATCCAGGCCAACGCGATCCTGGAGATGCAGCTGCGCCGCCTGGCGGCCCTGGAGCGGCAGAAGATCATCGACCAGTTGGCCGAGATCGAGATCGAGATCGCCGACCTGAAGGACATCCTCGACAAGCCCGAGCGGCAGCGCGCCATCGTGCGCGAGGAGCTGCTGGCGATCGTGGAGAAGCACGGCGACGACCGGCGCACCAAGATCGTCCCGTTCGACGGCGACGTGTCGATGGAAGACCTCATCGCGGTCGAGGACGTCGTCGTCACGATCACCCGGACGGGCTACGCGAAGCGCACCAAGACCGACCTGTACCGCTCGCAGAAGCGCGGCGGCAAGGGCGTGCAGGGCGCGCAGCTCAAGCAGGACGACATCGTGGCGCACTTCTTCGTGTGCTCCACCCACGACTGGATCCTGTTCTTCACCAACAAGGGCCGGGTGTACCGGGCCAAGGCCTACGAGCTGCCCGAGGCCAACCGCAACGCGCGCGGCCAGCACGTGGCCAACCTCCTCGCGTTCCAGCCGGACGAGGAGATCGCCCAGGTCATCGAGATCAAGAACTA
This sequence comes from Actinosynnema sp. CA-248983, assembly GCA_050954585.1. Classification (GTDB taxonomy): domain Bacteria; phylum Actinomycetota; class Actinomycetes; order Mycobacteriales; family Pseudonocardiaceae; genus Actinosynnema. The sequence goes on from CP191863.1 coordinate 10,655, forward strand.
CGAGGTCGCCCCGTACCTGGTGCTGGCCACCCGCAAGGGCCTGGTCAAGAAGTCGAAGCTGTCCGACTTCGACTCCAACCGATCGGGTGGTCTGATCGGCATCAACCTGCGCGAGGACGACGAGCTGGTCGGCGCCGTGCTCTGCTCGGCCGACGACGACCTGCTGCTGGTCTCCAAGGACGGCCAGTCGATCCGGTTCCACGCCAACGACGAGGCGCTGCGCCCGATGGGCCGGGCCACCTCCGGCGTCCAGGGCATGCGGTTCAACACCGGGGACGAACTGCTGTCCATGGGCGTGGTCCAGGAGGGCCTGTTTGTTTTGGTGGCCACCGACGGTGGGTACGCCAAGCGCACGCCGATCGAGGACTACCCGGTGCAGGGTCGTGGCGGCAAGGGCGTGCTGACCATCCAGCACGACCGGCGCCGTGGGAGGCTTGTCGGCGCGCTCATCGTCGACGTCGACGACGAGCTGTACGCGATCACGTCCGCGGGCGGGGTGATCCGCACCAGCGCCGCGGAGGTGCGCAAAGCGGGCCGGCAGACGAAGGGCGTCCGGTTGATGAACCTCGGCGAAGGGACCACTCTCATCGCGGTGGCACGCAACGCCGACGAGGCCGGAGACGTCACCACTGGTGACGACGGTGACCAGGCGGAGCCTGCCAACTAGCGCGACGAGAGGTTGAGGACTGCTCGTGACTTCACCCGATAAGCCAGAGGACAAGACCGCGGTGATCACCCGGCCCGGTGCCGACAAGACCGGTGCCGACAAGACACCGGGCGACGAGCCGACGGTGCAGACGTCGTCCGGCCAGGGCACGTCGGGTGGTGACGCGCCGGCGCCCGCCGAGCAGGAGGCGCCGGCCGCACCCCCGCCGTGGGCGCGGGTGACCAGTGACGCGCAGTACGCCGAGGCCAAGCAGGTCGGCCCCGGCGACCCGGCGCCCGAGCAGCCCGCCGAACAGGCCGCGGCGCAGCCCGCGTACCCGGCGCAGGACCCGGACACCGTCGCCGTGGCGCGGCCGGTCATCACCGGCACCGCCGCGCCGCAGCAGGGCGCCGCGCGGACCTCGGTGAACCTGGGTGCGGCCAACGGTCGCCCGGCCGCGGCGGCGCCGTCCGCGCGCCGGCCCGGCCGGGGGCCGCGGCGGGCGAGCCTGCAGGTCAAGCGGGTCGACCCGTGGTCGGTGCTGAAGCTGGCCCTGGTGCTCAGCGTGGCGCTGTTCTTCGTGTGGCTGGTGGCGGTCGGCGTCCTCTACGGCGTGCTGAACGGCATGGGCGTGTGGGACAAGATCAACAACACCGCCAACGACCTGCTCCAGGGCAACGAGTCGTCGGGCGAGCCGTTGATCAGCGCCGGGCGCGTGTTCGGCGTGGCGGCGATCGTCGGCGCGGTGAACATCGTGCTGTTCACGGCCCTGGCGACGGTCGGTGCGTTTGTCTACAACGTGTCGGCGGACCTCGCCGGCGGACTGGAAGTGACCCTCTCCGAGCGGGAGTGACACCCGATTTGGGGCGGCGACGGGCGATCGTGTACTGTTGCCGTCGTTGCCCCGAGGGCCTATAGCTCAGGCGGTTAGAGCGCTTCACTGATAATGAAGAGGTCGGAGGTTCAAGTCCTCCTAGGCCCACCGGAAGATTCACAGGATTGCAGAGGGGAACTGCTGTGAAGAAGATCATCGCACTTGTCGCCGTCGCCGGTGCGGTTCTGTTCTTCGTCAAGCGCAGCCGCTCGGCCAAGGCCGACGCTGACCTGTGGCGCGAGGCCACCGCCCCCACCGACTGATCCCGCGAGGGCGGTGCTGCCGCCCCTCGTGAGGGGGACGTAGCTCAATTGGCAGAGCACCGCCTTTGCAAGGCGGGGGTTAGGGGTTCGATTCCCCTCGTCTCCACGTTCTCAAGGCTCGCGAAGCGTCGCGGGCCTTTTGGCGTTCGCACGATCGGGGGGATCGTGGTGGGCATCGTCACCTGCGGCATCACGGTGTCGGCGGACGGGTTCGTCGCCGGGCCGGACCAGACCGTCGAGGACCCGCTGGGCGTCGACGGCGAGCTGCTGCACCGCTGGATGTTCGAGCAGCCGGAGCTGCACGCCGCGGAGCGGGCCGCCATCACCGACGCGGGCGCGTTCGTGATGGGCCGCAACATGTTCGGCCCCGTCCGGGGCGAGTGGGCGGGCGACTGGCGCGGCTGGTGGGGCGACGACCCGCCGTACCACGCGCCGGTGTTCGTGCTGACCCACCACCCGCGCGAGCCGGTCGAGATGCTCGGTGGCACCACGTTCCACTTCGTCACCGATGGTGTCGAGGCGGCGCTGGCGCGGGCGCGCGAGGCGGCCGGCGAGCGGGACGTGGCGGTGGCGGGCGGCGCGTCGGTGGTCAACCAGTGCCTCGCGGCCGGGTTGATCGACGAGCTGTGGCTGCACGTCGCGCCCATGACGCTCGGCGGGGGCGCCCGGCTGTTCGAGGGCGTCGGCCGGCTGGACCTGGAGCCCCTGGAGAGCCGCGGCACCGACCTCGTCACGCACACCAGGTACCGGGTGCGGAGGTGAGGTGGGGCGCCGCGAGGACGCCCCACCCCCGTGCCCCTAGGCGTGTGCCGGCCTCGTCGACCCGGTGTCCTTCCGCGCGGAGATCACCCGGTCGAGCGCCCACGCGCCCGGCCCGGTGAACACCAGCAGCAGGAACACCCACGAGTACACGGCGGCCAGCTCCCCGTTGTTCTCGATCGGGAGCAGCCCCTTCGGCTGGTGCATCGCGAAGTACGCGTACGCCATCGCGCCCGACGCGACGAGCGCGGCGACCCGCGTGCCCAGTCCGAGCACGATCAACGCGCCGCCGACCAGTTCGATCACGCCGGCGGGTCCGAGCGGCCAGGACGTGATAGACACCGTGCCCTTCGACCCCAGCACCCCGAACAGCTTCTGTGCGCCGTGGCACACGAACAACACTCCGACGACGATCCTGAACAGCGCCAACGCGTGATCTCGGCCGCGGTCCAACACGTTCATAACGAGTCAGTCCTCACATTGCAGGGCGGCCTGGCAGGGTGTGTCCAAGCTAGCGCCGTGCACGCGGTGTGCCTAGATCGTTTCGGGTTCAATCATCTGGCCGCCGTTGCGCCGAAAAGACCATCTGATTGACTTGCGGGCCTATGAACCGAGTGCTGCGAACCGCCCTGCCCAGCCTGCTCGCCCTCGGCGCCCTGGCCGCGTGCACCGCCGAGCCCGCGACCGTGGCGACCACCGCCCCGCCGGCCTCCGCGGCGCCCACCACCACCGCGCCCGCCGGGCCGCCGCCCGAGCCCCAGCCCAGCGCCGACGGCCAGTGCCCGTACCTGGAGTCGTCGTACGTGGCGGAGGCCAACGGCCAGCTCGTCCGGAAGGTTCGGCTTTCCGCCGACCGGCCCGACCCGGCGTGCTTCTTCTACGCGAACGCGACCGACGTGCAGTTGACCGTGTGGGTGTTCCACGGCACGCCGGAGACGGCGAAGGCCGTGGTCGACCGGGCGGCGCCGGTGGACAAGTCCAGCCCGGCGAGCGCGCCGGACGGCTGGAAGGGCGGTTCGGTCGTCCTGTCCGACGGGGCCGTCTACGCGGTGGCGAAGGGCGGCGACGCGGTCGTCGTCACCAGCAACCAGAAGCAGAGCATCAAGACCAAGCGGGTCGCCGAGACCGTCGTGGCCAACCTCGGTCTCTAGACGTGCTTCGCGCCCGCTCACACCGGGTGAGCGGGCGCGACGTGCCGGGGGTCAGCCCCGGTCGGAGACGCGGCCGTTGCGGGTGGCGTGCGCCTCGGAGTCCGCAGGCGTCCCCTGAGGGGTCGTGTCCTGACGGGTCGAACCCTGAGGAGCCGGCTCGACGATGTCGTCCTCTTCCAGGTGGACCTCCTGCGGCCGGCGGGTCAGGGCCACGTACCCGGCGATGGCGCCGGCCACGAGGATGCCCAGCACCCACGGCCACTTGCGGTGCGAGGGCCGCTGCGCCGCGGCCATCTCCTTGCGCGCCTGCTTGGCCGCCTTGCGCACGTCCTTGGCGCGCACCTTGGCCTCCTTGCGGGCGCGGTCCGCGGCCTTGGCCAGGTCCTTGCGGACGCCCTTGGCCTTCTTCGCGAGCTGCTTGCGGGTCTTGCGGGTCGACTTCTCGACCTCTTCCGCCTTCTCCACCAGCAGTCCCGCCCGGTCCGCGACGATGCCGCGGATGTGGTCGGCCGTCACGCCCCGCTCGGCGAGTCGCTCCTCGGCCCGTTCGGCCCAGGTCGCCGCCGTGTCGGCGCCGGCGTGACCGGCGCGGACCGCACCGCGGCGGACCGCGCGGATGCCCGTGCCGACGGCCTTGCCAACCGACTCCCCGGCTCGGGTCATGGCAGCTACCTCATCCATTTCTGCTCCACAAGACGTCGGTCAGTCACGGTTTGGCAATACCCATCCTGCCCCTTCCCCAACCACCCCGCCCGGCGGATGGCACGATGGTGTGCGTGGCAGACAGCAACGACTCGCTCGTCGGGACCAAGGTGACGGCGACCCTGCACACCTCGCAGGGCGACATCCGCATCAACCTCTTCCCCGACCACGCTCCCAAGACGGTGGCGAACTTCGTCGGTCTGGCGGAGGGGACCAAGGACTACAGCGAGGCCAACGCCCGCGGCGAGAACAGCGGCCCGTTCTACGACGGGGCGATCTTCCACCGCGTCATCTCGGGCTTCATGCTCCAGGGCGGCGACCCGACCGGCACCGGCCGCGGCGGCCCCGGCTACAAGTTCGCCGACGAGTTCCACCCGGAACTCCAGTTCAACAAGCCCTACCTGCTGGCGATGGCGAACGCCGGGCCCAACAGCAACGGCTCGCAGTTCTTCATCACGGTCGCGCCGACGACCTGGCTGAACTTCAAGCACACCATCTTCGGCGAGGTCGCCGACCAGGACTCGATCAACGTGGTGAACGCGATCGGCAACCTGCCGACCGGCGCCGGCGACCGGCCGGTCACCGACGTGGTGATCGAGAAGGTCTCGATCGAGCGCTCCTGACCTCGCGCGATGAGCACTCCAGTCGCGCCTGGTGACCCGGTCGGCGCTGTCGCCTGCGTGCGGCACCCCGGCCGGGTCACCGGGTTGCGCTGCACCCGGTGCGACCGACCCGCCTGCCCCGAGTGCCTGCGCGAGGCGTCGGTGGGCTACCACTGCGTCGACTGCGTCGACGAGGGCCGGCGCACGGTCCGCCGCGCCCGCAACTTCGTCGGTGCGGAGGGCCGCGGGCGGCTGTTGGCCACCCCGGTCCTGGTCGGGCTGAACCTGCTGGTGTTCGTGGCCCTGGCGGTCCAGGCGGGCAACCCGCTGAACGTCGAGCAGGCCCCGCTGTTCGGGGACTTCGGGCTGTGGCCGTGGGCGGTGGTCGTCGACGGCGAGTGGTGGCGGTTCGCCACCAACGCGTTCACCCACTTCGGGTTCCTGCACTTGGCGCTGAACATGGTGTGGCTGGGCATCCTGGGCTGGCTGCTGGAGCCCGCGTTCGGGACGGTCCGGTTCGTGGCGGTGTCCGTGCTGTCCATCCTGGGCTGCGGGGCGGCCGTGTTCCTGTTCGGCAACCCGGGTTCGCTCGGCGCGGGGGCGTCCGGCCTGGTCTACGGGCTGATGGGCGCGGTGCTGGTGGCGATGCGGCCGATGGGGTTCAACCCCGGTGTCGTGCTGCCGGTGTTCGTGCTGAACGTCGTGTCGAGTTTCACCCTTCCGGGTGCTTCGCTCATCGGTCACGCCGGCGGTTTCGTGGCCGGCGCGCTGGTGACCGCCGGGCTGGTGTTCGCGCCGCGGGAGAAGCGCGAGTGGTACCAGGCGGCGGTCGTCGCGGCCGGGTTCGTGCTGTTCGTGGTGCTGGTGGCGGTGCGGGCGGGTCAGCTGGTCTAAGGGCGCAGGGCGTGCAGGATGTCCGCGACGTCGCGCGGGTCGGCGCCCAGGTCGGTGGTCGTGAGCACGTAGAGCTGCTCGTCCTCGCCCCGGTGCCAGTCCAGTTCGAGGGTGGCGGTCTCACGGCCCAGGCGGCGGGTGTGGACGAGTTTCACGTGGACCTCGTGCCAGGGCAGGTGGCGCGGGCCGGTGAGGGTGCGGACGGTGAGGCCCGTGTCGTCCACGGTGAGGCGGGGGCGCACGAACGTGCCGTAGGCCGCCATGCCCAGTACCAGGGCCGTTCCGGTGCCCATGAGCAGCCGGGTGGCGGCGTCGGGGCCGAGGACGGTGAGCACGAGCGCGACTGCGGCCAGGACCCAGGCCAGGGCGACGGCGGCGGGTCTGGGGGACCAGGAACGGGGAGGCGTCACGCCTTCGAGTGTTCCGCATGTGGACAACTGAGGGGCTCTACCGGCGCTTGTGCAAATTGGCGCAAAGTTGTCCACAGGAGTTGTCCCCATTGGGGATGAGTTACATCTCTGTGCTTCGGTGACCCGCCGGTGAACGGGGTGAACGATCGGCTAACGCGCGACGGCCCGGACGTGTAGCGCGTCCGGGCCGTCGGCCACGTGGCGTAGCGAGGTGGTCAGCGCCACCGCATCGTCATGAGCAAACCGATGATCATCAGGGCGAACCCGATACCGAAGTTCCAGCTCCCGAGGTCCATCATCACCGGCACCTTGTCGCCCGCGATGTAGTTGACCACCAGCCACGCCAGACCGAGCAGCATCATGCCGAGCATCACGGCGATGTAGACCGGGTGCGACGGTCCCGCCGCTTTCACCTTCACCGGGGTGCGGCGATCGGCCGGCGCCGTGTAGACGGCCTTCTTGCGGACCTTGGACTTGGGCATTCTGTCCTCGCCTGACGGGGTGGATGAGCCTCCAGTGGCGCGAGTTTACGTCCACTGCTGGATGAACACGTTAACGTAACCGAGCAGGTCCCTGAAGCACCGCGTAGTTCTGGAACGTTCGGCCCGGGAGGTTTTTCGGTGAGCTACGACCCGCCCCCGCCGCGAGGCGGCCCGTCGGGCCCGCCGCCACGTCCCCGGCCGCACGCACCCGTCCCGCCCCCGGGGCCGGAGGAGGACAGCCGGTTGTCAACCGCCTGGGAGGACCCCGGTCCGCGCCGTCCAGCCGGGTCCCGCCACTACGACTCCGACGACTCCGGCTATGACGACCCGGGCTACGGCGCGGACGCCGAGGCACGTTCGGGCCGGCTCGACCCCGACCCCCGGGCCGGCTACGTGGCCCCCGAGACCGGCGGTGGTCGGCGGCGGCGGCGCGATGAGGACGACGTCCCGTACGAGCGGCCCGGCGGCCGTCGGCGGGCGCGCGAGGAGGAGCCGGAGCCGAGCCTGGGCGGGTACATCGAGCCCGGCGGGTACGTCGAGCCGGGCGGGTACGTCGAGCCGAGCGGGTACGTCGAGCCCGGTGGATACGTCGAGCCCGGTGGATACGTCGAGCCGAGCGGGCGCAGGCGGGCGCCGGACGAGCCGCCCGGTGGTCATCCGCAGCCGGGTGGCCGCCGTCGCGCACCCGAGGACGTGCCCGAGCCCGGTGGCCGGCGTCGCGCACTTGACGACGCCCCCGAGCCCGGTGGCCGCCGCCGTGCTCCCGAGCCTGTGCCACCGCGCGGACCCGGCACGCCGCCCGGCGGAATGCCGAGCACGCGCGGACCGGTCACCCCACCTGGCGGAATGCCGAGCACGCGCGGACCGGGCACGCCGCCCGGCGGGTTGCCGAGGTCCAGCGGGCCGGGCACGCCACCCGGCGGGCTCCCCGCGCCTGGCGGGCCACTCGGCGGACTGCCGGGGCCTGGCGGGCCGAACACGCCGCCCGGGGGATGCCGGGCTCTCGGGGGCCGAACACGCCACCGGGCGGGATGCCGAGCACCCCGCCGCGCGGACCCAACACCCCCGCCGCCGGCATCCCGGGCACCCCGGCCGGCGGCATCCCCGGCACGCCGCCCGGCGGCATCCCCGGCACGCCGCCCGGCGGCATCCCCGGCACGCCGCCCGGCGGCATCCCCGGCACGCAGCCCGGCGGTGCGATGGGCCGTCGCCTGAACGGCGACCCCGAGCCGCAGACCCCCGGCCGCCGACCACACCCCGGTCCGCCCCCCGGCGCCCCCAAGGTCCGCCCGGTGCGCCCCCCGGAGTCCCGCCGGCCGACGCCACCCGCTACACCAGCGCGTTCTCCGGCAGCCTGCCCCCGGCCGGCGCCGCACGTCCGCCCCGCCCCCTGCGCCCCCGGCCGGTCGACCCGCCGACCGAGATCATCAAGCCGGTCGAGGACGACTACGACGACGATTACGAAGACGAGTACGACGACTACGAAGACGACGACTTCGAGGACGACGAGCCCCCGCCACCCCCGCCGGACAGCGCCGCCCGCAAGACCGTCCGCACGGTCGGCGAGCTGCTCATCACGCTGGGCCTGGTGATCCTGCTCTTCGTGGTCTACGAGGTCTACATCACCGACCTCATCTCCGCGGGCAAGCAGGACGACGCCACCTCGGCCCTGGACGACAAGTGGGGCGCGAACACCGTCCAGGGCGCGGACCCGCAGCGGCAGGCGCAGTACGACCTGGTCGAGGGCGAGGCCTTCGCCAAGATGTACATCCCGGCGTTCGGGCCGGACTACAAGTTCTCCATCATCGAGGGCACCAGCGACAAGCACCTGGAGATCGGGCCCGGCCACTACGTGAACACCGCGCTGCCCGGCGCGCCCGGCAACTTCGCGGTCGCCGGCCACCGGGTCGGCAAGGGTGCGCCGTTCAACGACCTCGACCTGCTCAGGGCGTGCGACGCGATCATCGTCGAGACCAAGACGGAGTGGTTCGTCTACCGGATGCTGCCCAAGGCGAGCGAGGTCGCCGGGTGGGCGCAGAGCGACCGGGTGAAGGACCCGAAGTGCGGCAAGGTCTCGCCGCTGGGCGCGCCGTACGACAAGACGGTGGGCCAGGAGATCGTGCTGCCGACGCAGGGCGAGGTCATCGACCCGGTCCCGCACTTCGAGGGCGAGGTGCCGCAGGCCCAGCAGGTCGCGCTGCTCACGCTGACCACGTGCCACCCGCGGTTCTCCGACAAGCAGCGGCTCATCGTGCACGCGGTGCTCACGCAGGGCTACCCGAAGGCCGAGGGGTTCGTGCCCGAAGAGTTCAAGGAGCAGTGATGTACGGCTGGATCTGGCGCCACCTCCCCGGCCCGCTGCCGGTGCGCATCCTGGAGGCGACCGTGCTGGCGGCCGGGGTGGTGGCGTTGCTGCTGTTCGTGGTGTTCCCGTGGATCGAGCCGAAGCTGCCGTTCAACAACGTGACGACATCGCAGTAGAGGCCGAAGCGGGGGCCGGCCTCCGGCCCCCGCTTCGATCGTCTCACGGGACACCGACAATCCCGGCCGCGCGGTGGACGGCCCGGGTGCCGCGCGGTGGATGGCCCGGGTGCTGCGCGGTGGACGGTCCGGGGCCGCGCGGTGGACGGTCCGGGGCCGCGCGGTGGCGGCCCCGGCCGTGCGAGGTCACTCGTCGCGGCAGACCGCCGTCATCTCCGCGCGGTCGACGACCTTGACGCGGGCGCGGGACTGGGGCTGTCCCAGGGCGATCTCGTGGGCGTCGAGCTTGAGCCAGCCCTCGTTGGTGGTGAACGGCACGGCGCGCTGCTCCAGGAACCGGACCACCGCGTCCGGGTCGGCGACCGGCGGTTCGGGCAGCAGGGGCGCGTCCGCGAGGAGGCTGGTCACCGTCTCCAGCGCGTCGCCCTTGGTGTGGCCGATGAGGCCGATCGGCCCCCGCTTGATCCAGCCGGTGACGTACACGCCGGGGATGGCCTGGTCGTCCAGGTCCAGCACGCGGCCGGCCTGGTGCGGCACGGTGCCCGACTGGTGGTCGAACGGCACGTCCGGCAGGTGCGACGACAGGTAGCCGACGGCCCGGTACACCGCCTGCACCGGCCAGTCGGTGTGCTCGCCGGTGCCGCGCACGCCGCCGTCGCCGGTCAGCTCCATCCGCTCGGTGCGCAGGCCGACCACCCGGCCGTCCGCGCCGAGCACCTCGACGGGCGCTTCGAGGAAGTGCAGGTGCAGTCGGCGCGGGCGGTCGCCGGCGTCGCGGATCGCCCACTCCTGGAGGGTCTTGACGACCATCTCGACCTGCTTGTTCGACCGGATCGCGGCCATGCTCGCCGCGTCGAAGTCGATGCCCTCGGGGTGCACGATCACCTCGACGTGCGGCGAGTGGTCGAGTTCGCGCAGCTCCAGCGGGGTGAACTTGGCCTGCGCCGGCCCCCGGCGGCCGAACACGTGCACGTCGGTGACCGGGCTCGCCTTCAGGCCCTGGTAGACGTTGTCCGGGATCTCGGTGGTCAGCAGCTCGTCCGCCGTCTTCGCGAGGATGCGGGCGACGTCCAGCGCCACGTTGCCGACGCCGAGCACGGCGACCTGCGACGCGCGCAACGGCCAGGTACGGGGCACGTCCGGGTGGCCGTCGTACCAGGACACGAAGTCCGCCGCGCCGTACGAGCCGTCGAGGTCGATGCCCGGCACGTCCAGCGGGCGGTCCTTCTCGGCACCGGTCGAGAAGATCACCGCGTCGTAGAACTGGCGCAGGTCGTCCAGCTTGAGGTCGATGCCGTACTCCACGTTGCCGAAGAACCGGACCTCCGGCCGGTCCAGCACGCGCTGCAGGGCGTTGACGATGCCCTTGATGCGCGGGTGGTCCGGGGCGACGCCGTACCTGATCAGGCCGTACGGCGCGGGCATCCGCTCGAACAGGTCGATGCGGACATCGGCGTCGGACTTCACCAGGGTGTCGGCGGCGTAGATGCCCGCAGGGCCGGCGCCGACGACGGCGACGCGCAGAGAACGTGTCATACCTCTAGGTTAGGTTAGCCTAAGATCACTTCTTGCGAGAGGTTGGTCACGGCTACGCTGGCGGGCATGCGCGTGCTCGTGGTCGACAACTACGACAGCTTCGTCTACAACCTCGTCCAGTACCTCGCCCAGCTCGGTGTCGAGTGCGTCGTCCGGCGCAACGACGCCGTCGAGCTGGACGAGGTCGGCGAGGTCGGCGGCGTGCTCGTCAGCCCCGGGCCCAGCACGCCCGACAAGGCCGGCAAGAGCATGGACGTCATCCGCCACTGCGCGGACACCGGCGTCCCGGTGTTCGGCGTGTGCCTCGGCCACCAGGCCATCGGCGCGGTGTGGGGCGGCACCGTCGACCTCGCGCCCGAGTTGCTGCACGGCAAGACCAGCGTCGTGCACCACACCGGCGCGGGCGTCCTGGCGGGCGTGCCGACCCCGTTCACCGCGACCCGCTACCACTCGCTGACCGTGCTCCCGGACACCATCCCGGCCGAGTTCGAGGTCACCGGCCGCACCGAGTCCGGCGTGGTGATGGCCATGCGCCACCGCGAGCTGCCGGTCGAGGGCGTCCAGTTCCACCCCGAGTCCGTGCTCACCGACGGCGGCCACCGGATGCTGGCCAACTGGCTGAAGGTGTGCGGTTTCGAGGTCCCCGAGGCCACCGTGGCCCGCCTGGAGAACGGCATGCGCCAACTCGCCGCCGCGGCCCAGCGCGCCTGAATCGAACACCCGTTCGAGTTGTCCACCGCTGTGGACTGACCTGTGGACAAACGAAAGGCCCCCGGCGCGCAGCCGGAGGCCTTCGTCGTCAGGAGCCCTACCTGGTGGTCGTCGCGCCCACCTTGAACTCCGCCAGGGTCACGTTCACCCGGGCGTTCTTGGCGATCGCCTGGTTCGCCTTGACCTCCTGGTCGATGATCTTCTTGTCCTGCGAGATGTCGTTGGTCGGCGTCTTCGACAGCACGTTCAGGTCACCGGTCCACCCGAGCTGGCTGAGCTTGGTCCGCGCCTGGTCCACGGTCATCCCGGTGAGGTCGGGCATCAGGATCTGGTTGCCCCTGGAGACGCTCAGCGTGATCAGCGAGCCCTTCTCCACCCGGCCGGGGCCGGGGTTCTGGGCCACCACCTCGCCCTGGTCCTCGGGGCTGTCGACCTCCTTGGACTGGACCTTGAACCCGTTGCCCTCCAGCGTCGCCTTGGCGTTGGCGAAGGACTGGCCGGTCACGTCCGGCAGCTGCGCGGTGTCCGGACCCTTGCCCAGGGTCACCGTGATCGTGCTGCCCTTGGGCGCCTTCGTGCCCGGCGACGGGTTCTGGTTCGCCACCTTGTCGATCAGCTTCGGGTCCTCGACCTCGATGGTCGCGGAGTCCTGCTTGAACCCCCACCCGGCTTCCTGGAGCTTCTTCTGCGCGTCCGCGGCGCTCAGGCCGCGCACGTCCGGCACCTCGACGGCCTCCGGCGCCGAGCCGACCAGGATGGTCACGTTGGCGAACTTGTCCAGCTTGGTGCCCGAGCGCGGGTCGGTGTCCAGGACCTTGCCGATGTCGTCGTTGGTGCACTCCGGCTGCGAACCCGGCTGGCACGGCACCTGCTTGACCAGCGGGTTGAACCCGAGCCGGCTCAGTTCCGCGCTGGCCGCCGACTGGGTCTGGCCCTTCAGCGGCGGTACCTCGATCTTCGCCACGCCGCCGCCCTTGTCGTCGTCGAGCAGCGACTTGGTGATCCAGGCGGCGAGGCCGAGCACCGCGATGCACAGGAGGACGACCAGCGTGATCATGATCGTCTTCTTGCGCCGGGCGCGCCGCTCCTCCTCCTCGTCCGCGATCGGGTCGTACTCGGCGGGCTCCTCGCGCTGCGCCGACGGCCGGTGCCGCCCGCCCGGCGCGGCCTCGGAGCGCGGCGACTGGTTGAGCACCGCGGTCCGGTCCTCGGGCGTCATCACCGCGGGCGCGGACGGGCGCTGCCCGGACAGCACGCGCACCAGGTCCGCGCGCATCTCGGCGGCCGACTGGTAGCGGTTGGCGGGGCCCTTGGCCATGGCCTTGAGCACGATGGCGTCCAGCGCCGGCGTCACCTTCGGGTTCAGCGCCGACGGCGGCTTCGGGTCCTCCCGCACGTGCTGGTAGGCCACCGCCACGGGCGAGTCGCCGGTGAACGGCGGCTCGCCGGTCAGCAGCTCGAACAGCACGCAGCCCGACGCGTACACGTCGGACCGGGCGTCCACCGCCTCGCCGCGCGCCTGCTCGGGCGACAGGTACTGGGCGGTGCCGATCACGGCCGCCGTCTGGGTCACCGCCGCCTGGCCGTCGTGCACGGCCCGCGCGATGCCGAAGTCCATCACCTTCACCGCGCCGGATCTGGTGATCATCACGTTGGCGGGCTTCACGTCCCGGTGCACGATCCCGTGCCGGTGGCTGAAGTCCAGCGCCGCCGAGACGTCCGCCATGATCTCCATGGCGCGCTTGCCCGACATGGGGCCCTGCGTCTTGACGATGTCGCGCAGCGTCCGGCCGTCCACGTACTCCATCACGATGTACGGCAGCGGCCCGTACTCGGTGTTGGTCTCACCGGTGTCGTAGACCGCGACGATGGCGGGGTGGTTCAGCGCCGCGGAGTTCTGCGCCTCCCTGCGGAACCGCTCCTGGAACTGGGCGTCGCGGGCGAGGTCGGCGCGCAGCACCTTGATCGCCACGTCCCGGCCGAGGCGGACGTCGCGGCCCTTGTGCACCTCCGACATGCCGCCGTAACCGAGGGTCTCACCCAGCTCGTAGCGGTTGGAGAGCAGTCGCGGAGTGCTCATCAGTGCTTCGTCCCGCTCCTCGTCAACGGTCCTGCCATCGCTTCCGTCCGCCTTCGTACCGTTCCGCCGTCACGTCGGTACACACGTCACCGTCACCCGTGAGCCGATCGCAACCTCACCGGTCGGGCTCACGTCCGACACCAGGCACCGCTTCGCGTCCCGCGGCGCGCCGCCCTGGTCGGCGTGCACCTCGGGTTCCAGGCCGTACCCGTGGAGCTTCCGCGCCACCTCGTCGGCAGGCCTGTCGACGAAGTCGGACTCGGTGATCATGACCTTCGGGGTGCCGGGGATCCGATCGGTCGAGTCCGGCGGCGTGGTGCGGGCGCTCGTGGCGCCCGCCTGGTTCGTCCCGCTGGACCTGGTCGTGCCCGTGCCGCTCGGCACCTCGTCGTCACCGCGCAGCGCACGCAGGACGACCACGCCGAGCACCAGCAGCACGGCCACCAGCACAGCGACCATAACCCACAGCAGGGCGCGGTTGCGCCCCGGTGGTCGCGCCGGCGCCGGCAACGGACCGAAAGCGCCCGTGCGCGGAGTGTTGAGCGACGGCACGGGCTGCATCCCGGGTCGCGAGCCGGGGTGGGTGATCGGGATGCCCGGGTGGGTCACCTGCGCGCCGGTGTAGGCCGGCGGCGGTGGCGCCACCGCCATGGCCAGGCCCGAGGGCACCGGCAGCGGCTGGCCGTTGCGCACCGCGCTGACCGCCGCCGCGAACTCGCCGCCGTTGCGGTAGCGCTGCCGCGGGTCCTTCACCAGGGTCGCCTCGATCAGCGCCCGCGGCCCCGGCGGCACGTCCGGCGGCAGCGGCGGCGCCACGTCCCGGATGTGCATCATCGCCACGGTCACCGCGTTCTCGGACAGGAACGGCCGGTGCCCGGTCAGGCACTCGTAGCCGCACACGCCCAGCGCGTAGACGTCGCTCGCCGGTTCGGCGGCGTGGCCGAGGGCCTGCTCCGGCGCGATGTAGTGGGCGGTGCCCATCACCATGCCGGTGTGCGTCACGGGCGCGGCGTCGGCGGCCTTGGCGATGCCGAAGTCGGTGATCTTCACCTTGCCCGTCGGGGTGACCAGGATGTTGCCCGGCTTGACGTCCCGGTGCACCAGGCCCCGCTCGTGCGCGGCCTGCAACGCGTTGCCCGCCTGCTCCAGCAGGTCCAGCGTGCGGTCCGCGCCGAGCCTGCCGCGGGCGATGATCGCGGCCAGCGGCTCGCCCTCGACCAGCTCCATCACCAGGTACGCGGTGTCCTCCGGGCCGTCCGGGATCGACGCGGTCTCGCCGTAGTCGTGCACCGCGGCGATGCCCGGGTGATTCAGCGACGCCGTCGTGCGCGCCTCGATCCGGAACCGGTTGAGGAACTCCGAGTCGCCGGACAGCTCGGCCTTGAGCACCTTCACCGCGACCTTGCGGTCCAGCCGGGTGTCCGCGGCCTCCCAGACCTCGCCCATGCCGCCGACCGCGATCCGCCGGGACAGGCGGTACCGCTCGGCGAGCAACTGGCCCGAGGTCAGCATCAGCGGCTCCCGAGGTACGCGCCGATGACCGCTCGGCCGATCGGCGCGGCCACCCGGCCGCCGGTCGCGGACAGGCCCTGCTGGCCGCCGTTCTCCACGATCACGGCGATCGCGATCTCCGGCTTCTCGGCCGGCGCGAACGCCACGTACCAGGCGTGCGGGTTGTTCTCGCGCACGTTCACGCCGTGCTCGGCGGTGCCGGTCTTCGACGCGATGGTCACCCCGGACAGCTTGCCGGTGCCGCCGGTGTTCTTCTCCGACTCGACCATCATGTCGCGCAGCATCGCCGCCTCGTCGGGCTCCATCGCCTCGTCGAGTTCGTCGGGCTTGGTCTCGCTGATCACCGACAGGTCCGGGGCGAGGATTTTCTGCACGAAGTGCGGCTTCATCCGGGCGCCGCCGTTGGCGATGGTGGCGGCCATCATCGCGTTCTCCAGCGGCGTGACCCGCACGTCCCGCTGGCCGATGCCGCTCTGGTACACCGACGGCTTGTCCGCCATCGGGCCCATCGTCGAGGTGGCGACCGACAGCGGGACGGTCAGCTCGGAGTCGTCGAACCCGAACTCGCGGGCCTTCTTGCGCAGCTTCTCCGGGCCGAGCTGGTCGGCGAGCACGGCGAACGCGGTGTTGCACGACTTGGCCAACGCCTCTTGCAGGGTCGCGGTTACGCCGTTGCCGCACGTCGTGTCGTTGAAGTTGGGCAGCGGCTGCTGGGTGCCCGGCAGGGTGATCACCGGGCGGCCGTCGACCTGGGTGTCCTTGTTCGCGCCCTCTTCCAGCGCGGCGGCGGCCACGATCAGCTTGAACGTCGACCCGGGCGGGTAGATCTCGGCGACCGACCGGTTGCGGGTGGGCTGCGGGCCGTCCTCGGCGGTGTACTCCAGCCACGCCTTCTCCTGCTCCTCCACGTTGTGGCTGGCGAGCAGGTTCGGGTCGTAGGACGGGGTGGACACCATGGCCAGGATCTCGCCGGTCTGCGGCCGGATCGCCACCACCGAGCCGGTGACGCCCTGGAGCTTCTCGTAGGCGACCTGCTGGAGCGCGGCGTTGATCGTGAGCTGGAGGCTGCCGCCCTTGGGGTCGCGGCCGGTGATCAGGTCGGACACCCGGCGCGCGAACAGCCGGTCGTCCGAGCCGTTGAGCAGGTCGTCCTCCACCCGCTCCAGGCCGAACGTGCCGTACGTGGTCGAGAAGAAGCCGGTGACCGGCGCGAACGCCGGGCCGTTGGCGTACTTGCGCAGGTACCGCAGGCGGTCCGTGGTCTTCTCCACGGTCGCGATCGGCGTGCCGTCCGCGGCGATGATCTGCCCGCGCTCCCGCGAGTACTGGTCCAGCAGCACCCGCCGGTTCAGCGGGTTCTTGCGGTAGTCGTCGGCCTTGATCACCTGGACGTACGTGGCGTTGCCCAGGAGCAGCAGCATCATCACCATCATGGCGAGGCCGACGCGGCGGAGCGGTGTGTTCATTTGGGACGCTCCACCATGACAGTGAACTGGTCGGCGATCGCGGGCTGCTGCGGGCGCGGCTTCGGTGTCGACTTCGGCGCGCGCGCCGCGTCCGATATCCGCAGCAGCAGCGCGACCAGCATGTAGTTCGCCAGCAGCGACGAGCCGCCGTAGGACAGGAACGGCGCGGTGATGCCGGTCATCGGGATCAGCTTGGTGACACCGCCGACGACGATGAAGATCTGGAACGCGATCGCGAACGACAGGCCGCCGCCGAGCAGCTTGCCGAACGTGTCCCGCACGGCCAGCGCGTTGCGCATGCCGCGCAGCGCCAGCACCGTGTACAGCACCAGCACCGCGGACAGGCCGACGAAGCCCAGCTCCTCACCGATCACCGCGGTGATGAAGTCGGTGTTGGCCTCGGGGATCTCGTCCGGCCGCCCGCCGCCCAGGCCCGCGCCGAAGATGTTGCCGGTGCCCAGCCCGAACAGGGACTGGAGGATCTGGTAGCCCTTGCCCGACGGGTCGGCGAACGGGTCCAGCCAGTTCTGCACGCGGACCTGCACGTGGCCGAACAGCCGCCACGCCACCACCGCGCCGACGCAGAACATCGCCACGCCGAGCACCACCCACGCCGCCCGTTCGGTCGCCACGTACAGGAGTACGAGCACGATGCCGAAGAAGAGCAGCGACGACCCGAGGTCTTTCTGGAGCACCATGATGCTCACGCCGACCGCCCACGCGGCGACCAGCGGCCCCAGGTCGCGGGCGCGCGGCAGGTCCAGGCCCAGCACCCGGCGCCCGGCGGCGGTGAACAGCTCGCGCTTGGACACCAGGAACGCGGCGAAGAACACCATCAGGAGGATCTTCGCGAATTCACCCGGCTGGATGGAGAACGCGCCGAAGCTCAACCAGATCTTCGCGCCGTTGATCTCGGGCGCGATGAAGCTGGGCAGCACACCGGGCAGCACCAGCGCCACCAGGCCGAGGAAGCCGAACGTGTAGCCGTAGCGGGCCAGCGTGCGGTGGTCGGACAGCACCGCGAGCACGATGCAGAACAGCACCAGCGCGATCGCCGTCCACAGCACCTGCTTGGGCGCGGCCGGCGACCAGACGCCGCCGCCGGGCAGCGCGTCGCCCTCCTTGGCCAGGTCGATGCGGTGGATCATGACCAGGCCCAGGCCGTTGAGCAGCGCCACGCACGGCAGGATCACCGGATCGGCGTACGGCGCCCACTTCCGCACCGCCAGGTGCGCGACGGTGAGCACGCCCAGGTAGGACAGGCCCAGCCACACGATGCGCATGGTCAGTTCCTGCTCCTGGTTGGCCTCCACCAGGATCAGCGCGATCGTCACCAGGCCCGCCGCGAACGCGAGCAGGAAGAGTTCGCTGCTCCGCCTCGTGGGCGGCTTCAGACCCGGCGAGGTGCTGCTCGCCGCCGAGAGCGGCGTGCCCTCCGCGCCGGGGACCGGCGAACCCATGCGTCTACTGACCCTTCCGGCAGTCCGTGCCCGGCTTCTGCACGGGCGTGGGCAGCGGTGTGCCCTCCTGAGTGGTGGACGTCGCCGGCGCCGTGGTGGTTGCGGACGGGTCCAGACCCGGCTGCGGAGCGGTGGTCGTCGTCGTGGTGGTCGGCTGCTCCTTCGGGCACAGTGGCAGGGTCTGCTCGGTGCGCAGGCGGCGGATCGCCTCGCGCGCGCCCTCCAGGCCGTCCACGTCGGTGATGCCGTTGCGCACCACGTCCCGCGTCGCCACCTTCAGGTCGTCCACCGTGATCGGCTCGCACGCCTGCGCGCCGGGCGGGCACGAGCCCTCCACCAGGCTGTGCAGGTCGATGCCGAAGACGCTGCCGGTGACCCCGCGGAAGATCGACACCTGGCCGTCCGGCGCGGCGCCAACGTAGTACTGGCGCAGCACGTACCAGCGGGTGCCGAGACCTGCCGCGACCAGCAGCAGGAGCACGAACACGACCAGCAGCACGGCCTTGACCTTGCCGCCGCGGGACCGCTGCGGCGGTGGCTGCGGCGGCTCGATGCGCTGCGGGATGGGTCGGGGCCCCGTTATCGAACTCGCCCGCGAGGCGGGCGAGTCGGGGGGTGGTGGGTCTTCGCTGCCGTCCCCGGCCGCGCCGCCCACTATCGGGGCGTCCTCCCCGAAGTCGATGTCGACCACGTCGGCGACCACGACCGTCACGTTGTCCGGGCCGCCGCCCTTGAGCGCCAGCTCGATCATCCGGTCCGCGCAGGCCTGCGGGTCCGGGATGCGGATGGCCTCTTCGAGGGTCTCCATGCTGACCACGCCGGACAGGCCGTCCGAGCACAGCAGGTACCGGTCACCGGGCCGGGCCTCGCGCACCATCAGCCGCGGCTCCACCTCGTGCCCGGTGAGGGCGCGCAGCAGCAGCGACCGCTGCGGGTGGGTCGCGGCCTCCTCCTCGGTGATGCGGCCCTCGTCGATCAGCGACTGGACGAACGTGTCGTCGTGCGTGATCTGCGTGAACGAGCCGTTGCGCATCATGTAGGCGCGCGAGTCGCCGATGTGCACCATGCCCAGGCGGGTGCCCGCGAACAGGACCGCGGTGAGCGTGGTGCCCATGCCGTCCAGGTCCGGGTCGGACTGCACGAGTTCGGAGATCGCGCCGTTGCCCGCGATGACCGCGTCGCGGAGCTGGCCCAGCAGGTCGTCGCCCGGCTCGTCGTCGTCGAGGGGCGCGAGGGCGGCGATCACCACCTTGCTGGCGACCTCGCCCGCGGCGTGGCCACCCATGCCGTCGGCGAGCGCGAGCAGGCGTGGGCCCGCGTACACGGAGTCCTGGTTGTTGGAGCGGACCAGGCCCCGGTCGCTGCGGGCCGCGTATCGAAGGACGAGGGTCATGTGCGCAGCTCGATCACCGTTTTGCCGATACGGATCGGGGTGCCGAGCGGGACCCGGAGTGGGGCCGTGACCTTCGCCCGGTCGAGGTAGGTGCCGTTCGTGGAGCCCAGGTCCTCCACGTACCAGTCGGTGCCGCGCAGCGACAGGCGCGCGTGCCGGGTGGACGCGAAGTCGTCGTCCAGCACGAGCGTCGAATCGTCGGCGCGGCCGATCAGGATCGGCCTGCCGTCCAGGGAGATGCGAGTGCCCGCCAGCGCGCCGTGCGTCACGACGAGCTGCCGGGGCGCCTTGCCGCCCTTACCGGCCTTGCCGGCTCCTCTCCGCAGACCGGGCGTCGGAACGCGCAGTCCCGACGCCGCGTACAGGTCGGAGCGGACCACTCTCAGCGCAGCCAACACGAACAACCAGAGCAGGACGAGGAAACCCGCTCTGGTCAGCTGCATCACCAGCTCTGGCACCGGTTGTAACCGCTCCTGACTCGATTGCCGTCACCCGCCCGCTTCGACCTCAGCCCTGGGTGCGGAAGACCAGCGAGGAGTGGCCGATGCGGACGACGTCGCCTTCCGCGAGCTGCCAAGTCTGCACTGGAGTGCCGTTCACCGTAGTCCCGTTTGTCGAACCGAGATCAGCGAGCATGGCACTGTGCCCGTCCCACGTGATCTCCAGGTGCCTCCTGGACACGCCGGTGTCGGGCAGGCGGAAGTCCGCCTCCTGGCCGCGGCCGACGACGTTGCCGCCCTGCTTGAGGTTGTAGGTGCGGTTCGAACCGTCGTCCAGGTGCAGCGTCGCGTTCAGCTGGCGCGGACCGGACTGCACGGCCGGCGGGGCGTAGCCCTGGGCCGGGTCCGGGTAGCCGCCGGGCTGCTGGGCGTAGCCCTGCTGGCCGTAGCCCTGGTCGTAGCCCTGCTGGCCGTAGCCCTGGTCGTAACCCTGCTGGCCGTAGCCCTGCTGCTGGCCGTAGCCCTGGTCGTAGCCCTGCTGGCCGTAACCCTGGTCGTAGCCCTGCTGCTGGCCGTAGCCCTGGTCATAGCCCTGCTGGCCGCCGTAGCCGCCCTGCTGGCCGTAACCCTGGTCGTAGCCCTGCTGCTGGCCGTAGCCCTGGTCGTAACCGGGTTGCTGCTGGCCGTAGCCCTGGTCGTAGCCCTGCTGGCCGTAGCCGCCCTGCGCGTAGGGGTCGTAGCCGGGCTGGCCCTGTTGTCCGTAGCCGGGAGGCTGGCTCATCGATCCGTCTCCTGTGCGAGGTGGTGCTGACCGTCGGCTGGCAACTTTCACGTCGGGGTCGACGGACGAGCTGGTTCGGAACTGTCCGGTGTGCAGCGCGTCGGAGCGCTCCAAGGAGACTACGACGTCACCATAGGTATCCCATCCGCTCTCCTCGAGGTACTCCCGGATGGAGTCCCCCAGTGCACGGGTGATGCGTAGTTCATCCTGGCCGTCACCGGCAAGCCGATCGTGGTCCTGGGGACCCAGCAGGACCGTGTAGTGGTTCGGGGCGAGCAGCCGGCCGCCCGCCAGTTCGCGGATGTTGACCTCAGCCTCGCGCTGGAGCGCGGGGATCACTTCCTCCTGGACGACGTTCCCGCCGAACACACGCGCGAAGGTGTTGCCCACGATGCCTTCGAGACGGCGCTCAAAGCGCTCCACGAGGCCCACGGCAACCCTCCGACTCGGTCGACTTCCGCCACCGATCGTATCCGGGGTGACGTGCCGGTACACGGGGCAATTGGTAACCCGGACGGAGGCCGTGCTAGTGTTCTCCACGTCGCTCCGGGCGAGTGGCGGAATGGCAGACGCGCACGGTTCAGGTCCGTGTGTCCGAAAGGACGTGGGGGTTCAACTCCCCCTCGCCCACATCAAGGGAAATCCCCCGTCTCCGAGGTTTCGGAGGCGGGGGATTTGCCGTTGCGCGAACGCCTGTTCGGGCGGGCCCAGCCGGTGATCTGCGTCACTCGAACGGCCGCGTCCGATCGTCTTGCGGTAGCCCGCCGTAGTGATCTTCGTCGCACCGTTCGACGGCCCCTCTACGGCGGGGTCGTGACACCGGACGAGCCGACCATGGCGGGGGTCCACGACGCTCTCCTCGGCGGGATCGGGTGCCGTGGCCGTCGGTCTGGGTGCGCACGTAGTGCCCCGTCCACTCGGTGACCCGGCGGGCGACCGGACCGGGCGCGGGCCAGCCGGACCAGTTGTTCGGCGGCCGACCCGGCGACCGGCCGCCGGGCCGGTGCGGGCCCGCACCGACCGCCCAGACCGTCGGGACCGTGCACGACCAGGCCGCTCAACTCGGGGACGGGGGCGGAGCCGTCGCGCAAGCGGTCCGCGCCGACGGCGACCGGGACGTCCCCGAGACCCGCCAACTCCAGCACCCGCAACGCGTTCTGCGCGGCGGGTTCGGCGGGCAGGTTGCCGTGCACGCTGCCGACCGCGACCAGTCCGCGCCTGCGGCGGCCAGGTAGAGCAGGGCGAGCGCGTCGTCCAGACCGGGGTCGGTGTGTTGATGGGGCTGCGGCGAGGCGACCGGGGGAACTCTCCCACCCCCCGGCCGCAGCGGTGGTGCCCGGCGGGACGCGTTCCGCCGGGCACGCCCTTTCGGGGCTCCTGGTCGTGGCCGCCGGTGAACGGTGGCCGGTCGGTCGATTTCGATCGGTGAGCGGTCGGTCGAGCGGTGGGTCGTGTGGTGAGCGCCGTCACTTCCGTGGCCGGCGCGTGCGTGGCGCGTGCACGCTGAGCACGTTTTTCGCCTGTCCCGGCCGGTCGACGTCACCCGGACGGCAGCATGGCCGGGCCGAACTCCCGGTCCGGGGTTTCGACCGGTTACCGACCGCTCGACGCCGTCGATCGCAGGGGCCCGTCGAGCCGGGGAACGGCGGGGTGCCCGGGTGGTAGGCCTTATGCAGAGCACGAGTCGAAACGCGGCGGTCCTCCCGCCGTGGTTGCCGAGGAGGCCCTGGCGTGAGCAGCACCCCAGCACGGATCGCGGACACCGGCGACGCACGGGCGCTGTCGGCCACGGCGATCCCGGTTCCCGAACTGCCCGGTGACGCGGCGGACCTCGCCGCAGCGGCGGCGGTGCGCCTCGGCTGGCACGGCGTGGTCCTGCCGGAGATGGTCCTGATGGGCCGCAAGGTGATCGTCGTCGCCGAGCTGTTGGCGGACGCGCACGCCGAACGCGTGTGCCTGGGTGCGGGTCCGGAGACGGACCGGACCACGGTGTCCACGTGGGTGTGGCCGGAGATGGACGGCCGCGTGCCGCCCGCCGCGGTCCGGATCATCGGTGTACTCGCGGTGGCCCGGCACTGGCGGACCGCGCTGGCGTCCGCGGTCCCGTTCGCCCGGTTCGGCAACGCGGCGGCCGTGCTGCCGTCGTCGGTCGCGCTGACCCACGACTACCTGTCGAACTGCCTGCCGCGGGTGCGGCGCTACGGCGTGTCGGTGCTGCTGGCGGACGAGGAGTCGGCGCTGACGATGGATGTGGCGGGCCGCAACGAGACCGTTCCGGTCGAGGACACGGCGACCACGCGGTGGGTGAACGAGCTGGTGTACGAGCAGGTTCTCGCCGCGGTGCCGGACCCGGTGGCGTGATCTAGGTTTGCGGTCATGCGTGTGGTGATCGCGGGTGGGCACGGCAAGATCGCACTGCTGACGGCGGAGTTGCTGGCGGGCAGGGGCGACGAGGTCATTTCGCTGGTCCGCAACCCGGACCACTTCGAGGACGTGCGGGCGGTCGGGGGCAACCCGGTCCTGTGCGACTTGGAAGCAACGGACTTGGATTCACTGGCGGAACACTTCAAGGGCGCCGACGCAGCGGTTTTCGCTGCGGGCGCGGGCCCCGGTAGCGGTGTCGCCCGCAAGGACACGGTAGACCGAGCGGCAGCGGCCCTTGTCGCGACAGCCGCGGAACAATCCGGTGTGAGCCGCTTCGTGCAGATCAGCACGACCGGCATCGGCCGCGTGACGGGCGACGAGGTCTTCGACGCTTACCTGGCCGCAAAGGGTGCCGCGGAATCCGACCTGAAATCCCGCCCTCTGGCGTGGACCATCCTCCGCCCCGGACGACTCACCAATGCTGAGCCGACCGGCAGGGTAGAGCTGTCGGAGTCTCCGCTGCGAGGCGAAGTTCCGAGGGCCGACGTGGCAGCAGTAGTGGTCGCCCTCCTGGACCACCCCACTACGGCCATGCACACGTACGAGCTAATCTCCGGTCCCACTCCGATCGAAGATGCCCTGTAACCTGGGTAAGCAGGGTGCGCGGCAGGTGTACCCGATCGAGCGACATGCTGGATCTGCAACTTTCCGCCCTCTCGCGCGATTCCGTAATTAGGAACGGCGGACACCACGGGGCAAGGACCTGACACCCCTCGCCCCAAACACCACCCCCACCAACGCCCGCCGCCAACCCCGGCCCGCCGCCAACCCCGGCCCGCCGCCAACCCCGGCCCGCCGCCAACCCCGGCCCGCCACCGGTCCCGGGCCCCGCCGCAGAACCCGGGGCCCGCCACCGGACCGGCCCGCCACCGGACCGGGCCGCCACCGGGCCGGGCCGCCACCGGGCCGGGCCGCCGCAGAACCGGGCCGCCGCAGAACCGGGCGCTGTGTGGGACCCGGCTGCCGCTGTCGGTGCCGGGGAGCGGGGGCAGCCAGCCACCGCCTGCGAACCGCAATCGATTGGCACCGCGGCCCCAAGCGGTCAGCCGAGGACGCGGTCGAGGTAGGGGTTGGTGAATTTGCGCGTCGGGTCGAGATTCGTCCGGAGCGTGGTGAAATCGGTGAAGTGCGGGTAGCGGGTGGCCAGTTCGGAGGCAGTCAGGCTGTGCATTTTGCCCCAGTGGGGACGCCCGCCAGCCCCCATGGCGATGTTCTCGAAGACGTCGAAGTATTGCCGGTACGGCATCCCCAGGTACTGGTGCACCGCGATATAAGCCGTGTCGCGGCCGTGGGCAGTCGAAAGCCAGATGTCATCGGCCTGAGCCACCCGCACCTCGATCGGCACGATCACACCGTGGTCCAGCCGGGCGACCGCGGCTCGCAGTTCGCGCAGCACGTCGTGCAGAGCCGAGCGAGGGATGGCGTACTCCGACTCGACGAACCTGACTCGCCGCGGAGTGACGAAAACGCGGTGCGAGGTGTCCCGGTAGACGCGTTCGGAAATCAGGTTGCCGCAAACCCGGTTCAGCGAACGAGTCGTCCTCGGCAGCACACGGGCGACCCGGCACACCAACCCGAAAGCGCCGTTCTCCATGACCTCGTACTCGTAGAAGTGCCGCAGCTTCGACAAAGGCGCGGCCGGTTCGTCGATGCGGTTGTTGCGCTTGAGGATCACGTTCTCGCTGTGCGGGAACCAGTGGAACTCGACGTGGTCCTCCGCCGCCGTCAAATCGTCGAACTCCTCCAGCACGCGGTCCAGGCGCTCCGGTGTCTCGCGAGCGTGCAGCACGAACGCGGGCACGCAGCGCAAGGTGACCGTGCTGATCACGCCCAACGCCCCCAGGCCGACGCGGGCCGCGTTGAACAGGTCGGCACGCTCCGTCTCGGAGCAGCGGACGGTCTCGCCGTTCGCCAGGACCAGTTCCAGCGCCGTGACCTGGGTCGACAGGCCGCCGAGCTGGGCACCTGTGCCGTGCGTGCCGGTGGAGATCGCACCGGCGATGGTCTGGGCGTCGATGTCGCCGAGGTTCGCCAGGGCCAGGCCCAGGCCGTCCAGCAGCGCGTTCAACTGCCGGAGGGTGGTGCCGGCGCGCACCGTGACCAGGCTGCCCGACACCTCCGTGATGCCGGTGTACCGGTCGAGGTCCAGGGCGAGGTGGGGCGCGGCGGCGATGGCGGTGAACGAGTGGCCGCTGCCGCGTGGCCGGATCGCCTCCGCACGCGCGACCACCTCGGCGATCTCGTCGGTGCTCGCCGGGTGCTCGACGTGGTGCGGGCTCGCGGTCGCGGTGCGCGCCCAGTTCCTCCACGGGGTACCCAACGCCCACCTCCGGTGTGACCTGTTGCACGCACCGTAGGTGAAAGGCTTTCACCTTTCAAGTACGGTGAGCGCATGCAGCCACGCAGCCGTCTCGACACCGCGACCAAAGCGCTCGACGCGCCCTTCGCGATCGTCGACCTGGACGCGTTCGACCACAACGCGGCCGACCTCGTCCGCCGCGCCGCCGGCAAGCCGGTGCGGGTGGCGAGCAAGTCCGTGCGGGTCCGCTGGTTGCTCGAACGAGTGCTCGCCCGTCCGGGATACGCCGGCGTGATGTGCTACTCGCTCGCCGAAGCCCTGTGGCTGTCCGAGTGCGACCTGTCCGACGACCTCCTGGTCGCCTACCCGACCGCCGACCACGGGTCGCTGCGCGCGCTCGCCGCGGACGAGAAGGCCCTCCGCCGGGTGACGATCATGGTCGATTCCGTGCAGCACCTCGACCTGGTCGACGCCGCCCTGGGCACGGGCCACCCGCCGGTCCGGGTGTGCCTGGAGTTGGACGTGTCGTGGCGCCCCCTGCCCGGCCTGCACGTCGGCCCCCGCCGCTCGCCCGTGCACTCCGCGAGGGACGCCGCCAAGCTGGCCGCGAAGATCACCCAAAGACCCGGATTTTCGCTCGTCGGAGTGATGGCTTACGAGGGTCAGATCGCTGGACTGGGTGATTCCCCGATCGGCAAGCCGCTGCGCGCGGCGGCGGTGCGGTGGATGCAGAAGAAGTCCTCGGCGGAACTGGTCGAGCGGCGGGTCGAGGCCGTGTCGGCCGTGCGGCGCGTCGCGGACCTGGAGTTCGTCAACGGCGGCGGCACCGGCAGCCTGGAGACCACCGGCGCCGACCCGTCGGTGACCGAACTGGCCGCCGGGTCCGGGCTGATCGGCCCGACCCTGTTCGACGCCTACCAGGCGTTCCGCCCCCGACCTGCGGCGATGTTCGCGCTCCCGGTCGTGCGGCGGCCCGGCGCGGGCGTGGCCACCGTGTTCGCGGGCGGCTACCTGGCCTCCGGGACCGCCACCGCCGACCGGCTGCCCTCGCCGTACCTGCCGGTCGGGCTGAAGCTGACCCCGCTGGAGGGCGCCGGCGAGGTCCAGACGCCGGTCGTCGGCCGGGCCGCCGACGCACTCGCGCTGGGCGACCGCGTGTGGTTCCGGCACGCCAAGGCCGGCGAGCTGGCCGAGCGGTTCACCCACTACCACGTGGTGCAGGGGGACGCGGTCGTGCACACCGCGCCCACCTACCGCGGTGAGGGCAAGTCCTTCGGCTGAAGGCTGACGGCTGACGGCTGAGGGCTGAGGGCGGACGGCTCAGTCGGGGAGCCTTGTCGACAAATACCCCCGCACCAGCGCCTTCGCCTCGTCCAGGATCTTCTGGTCACCCGCCGGATCGGTCCGGAACGCCAGGTTCAGCACGCCGTCCGCCGCCTGCACCGCGATCGAGATCGGCAGTTGCAGCTTGTCCAGCGGGATGTCGAACTTCGTCGAGATCATCTCCGCGATCCGGTCGGAGATGACCGTGTTGTTGTCCCGCCGGTCGTCGAGCAGCCGCATGTCCACCACGTCGCCGAAGTGCAGCTTGCTGAACGCGGGCACCTCGCGGTGCATGGACACGTAGACGTCGAAGATCGTGTCGACGGCGTCCCACCAGTGGTCCAGCGTCTTGGACGTGAACCGGCCGTCCACCGTGCTGATGAACTTCTCCAGGTTGCGCAGCGTCAGCGCCTGCACCACCGCCCGCTTGTCCGGGAAGAACTGGTACAGCGACCCGACCGCCACTCCGGCCCGCTCGGCGATGAGTGTCGTTGTCACCCCGTCGTAGCCGACCTCCTCGATGAGCGAGGCACAGGCCTCGAGCATCCGCTCGACGCGCTTGGCGCTGCGCTGTTGCACCGGCTGGCGGCGCAACGGGGTCGTACTCGTCACGGCGACTCCTGCTGGGTGGGTTGCGGGTCTCCATAGTGCCCGGTCTCGGACGTCAGTACTTCCCGTTGGGGACCAACACGCCTACGATCCGAATCACTTTCACGTTCTGGGAGGCTCGCGTGACCTTGCCTGACGACTTCCTCTGGGGTGTCTCGACGTCCGCGTTCCAGATCGAGGGTGCGTTCGACGACGACGGCCGCGTCCCGTCCGTGTGGGACGACTTCCCCGCTTTCGAAGGGCAGAGCGCCGCCGTCGCGTGCGACCACTACCACCGCTACCGCGAGGACGTCGCCCTGATGCGGGACCTGGGCGTCGGCGCCTACCGGTTCTCCGTCGCGTGGCCCCGCCAGGCCGACCTCGGCTTCTACGACCGGCTCGTGGACCTGTTGCTGGACAACGGGATCGCCCCGGTCGCCACGCTCTACCACTGGGACACGCCCCGATCCGTCGAGGACGCCGGCGGCTGGCTCGCCCGCGACACCGCCTTCCGCTTCGCCGAGTACGCCTCGACCGTCGCCTCCCGGCTGGCCGACCGCGTTGCGATGTGGATACCCATCAACGAACCCGCGATCCTCACCCTTCTGGGGCACGCCATCGGGCAGCACGCCCCGGGCAAGGCGCTCCTCTACGACGCGCTGCCCGTCGCCCACCACCTCAACCTCGCGCACGGACTCGCCGTCCAAGCCCTGCGGTCGTCCGGGGCCCGCGCGGTCGGGACCGCGAACAACCACACGCCCGCGTGGCCCGCGACGCCCGACGACGGCGAAGCCGCGCACGCCTACTCCGCGCTGCACAACTGGCTGTTCACCGATCCGCTGCTCGCCGGTGACTACCCGGCCGAACTGGCCGACCGCTTGCCGATCCAGGACGGCGACCTGGCGATCACCGCCGAGCCGCTCGACTTCTACGGCGTCAACTACTACAACCCGACCCGGCTGCGGACCCCGTCCGAGGGCAACCCGCTGCCGTTCGAACTGGTCGACATCGACGAGTACCCCAGGACCGCGTTCGACTGGCCGGTGGTGCCGAACGGGTTGCGCGAGATGATCGCCGCGCTGCGCGAACGGCACCCGAACCTGCCGCCCGTCTACGTCACCGAGAGCGGGTGCAGCTTCGGCGAGGCGATCGAGGACGTCGACCGGATCTCCTACCTGGATGGTCACGTCGAGGCGGCGCTCGAAGCCGGTGTGCGCGGGTACTTCGTGTGGTCCCTGATGGACAACTTCGAATGGGACTCCGGGTACTCGCAGCGGTTCGGGCTGGTGCACGTCGACTACGAGACCCAGAAGCGCACGCCGCGCGCGTCGTTCGCCTGGTACCGGGATCGGATCCGCCGGTGACGGCGGTCGACCCGTGGGCCGAACCGGTCACCCCGGTCCGGCGGTCGTGGATGGGGTGGCTGTTCCTGGCCAACCTCGGGTTGTGGCTGGGCATCTACGCGCCGATCCAGGTGCTGCTGCCGCAGCAGGCCGAACTGCTCGCGGGCACGTCCAAGGAGGCGGTGTTCGGGCTGGTCACCGGGGTGGGCGCGGCGGTGGCGCTGGTCGCGAACCCGCTGATCGGCCTGTCGTCGGACCGCACCACGTCCCGGTTCGGGCGGCGGCACCCGTGGACGCTGGGCGGCGCGCTGGTGGGGGCGCTCGGGCTGGCGGTGCTGGCGTCGGCGTCGTCGGTCGGCGTGATGGTCGTCGGGTGGTGCCTCGTGCAGGCCGGGCTGAACGGGATGCTCGCCGCGCTGACCTCCGCCGTGCCGGACCAGGTGCCGGTGGGGCAGCGGGCGAAGGTCGGCGGGCTGGTCGGGACCAGTCAGATGCTGGGGACCGTGCTCGGCGCGGTGGTCGTGACGGTCGTGGTGTCCGGGCTGGTCGCGGGGTACCTGGCCTGCGCGGTCGTGGTCCTGTTCGGCGCGGTGCTGTTCGTGCTGCGGACGCCGGACGCGCGGATCGTCGTCCGGCCGGAACTGCGGTGGCGCGAGCTGTGGGTGTCGCCGCGCCGGCACCCGGACTTCGCGTGGGCGTGGTGCGCGCACTTCATGATCAACCTGGGGAACGCGTTCGGCACGCTGTACCTGCTGTACTTCCTGGATGACGTCGTGCGCCACCCGTCGCCCGAGGACGGTCTGCTGGTGCTGATGCTGTTGTACGGCACGGCTTTGACGCTCGGCGCGTTCGCCGTCGGGGTGTGGTCGGACCGCAGTGGACGGCGTAGGCACTGGGTGTACGCGTCGGCGTTCGTCATGGCGCTGGCCGCGTTGCTGCTGGCCGCGTGGCCCACGTGGACCGCCGCGCTGGTGGCCGCGCCGCTGCTCGGCGTCGGGTTCGGCGGGTACTGGGCGGTGGCGCTGGCGCTGCTGACCCAGGTCCTGCCCGCCGCGTCGGACCGGGCCAAGGACCTGGGGGTGGTGAACATCGCGAACTCGTTGCCGCAGGTCGTCGCGCCGCTGCTGACGACGTTCGTGCTGGCGTCCCTCGGCGGGTACCGGGGGCTGTTCGCGGTGTCGGCGCTGGCGACCCTGGTCGCGGCGGTGTTGGTGAGCCGCGTTCGCGCGGTGGGATGAGGAGCGAAAGTGGCATTGGCAGGACGGACCGTCGTGGTGACGGGGGCCTCGCAGGGCATCGGCGCGGCGACCGCGTTGACGCTGGCACGGCGTGGTTCGGTTGTCGTACTTGTGGCCCGCAGCGCCGAAGCGCTCGAATCCGTCGTCCAGCGGGTCGAGGGGTTCGGCGGCCGGGCGGTCGCGGTGCCCACCGACCTCGCGGACGCCGACGCGATCGGCACGCTGGCCGAACGGGTGCTGGGCGAGTTCGGCGCGCCGGACGTGCTGGTGAACAACGCGGGCGCCGGGCGGTGGCTGTTCCTCGACGACACCCCGGCCGACGAACTGGACGCGATGACCGCGCTCCCGTTCGGCGCGGCCCTGCACGTGACCAGGAGTTTCCTGCCGGCGATGCGGGCGCGCGGCACGGGCCGGATCGTGAACCTGAACTCGCCGGTGTCCCGCATGCCCATCCCGGGCGCCACGGGGTACGCGGCGTCCCGCTACGCGCTGCGCGGGCTGACCGCGGCGCTGCGCCAGGACCTGCGCGGCACGGGGATCGGGGTGAGCGAGGTGGTGCCGGGCAAGGTGAGCAGCGAGTACTTCCGCAACAACCCCGGGGCGGAGGAACGCATCCCGGCCATCGCGCGGCTGATCCCGACCGTGACGCCGGAGCGGGTGGCGGAGGAGATCGCGCGGGCGGTGGAACGCGGGCGGTCCGAGGTGGTGTTCCCGTGGCAGCTCAAGGCGTTCGACGTGACCAGCCGACTGCTCCCCGGGCTGACCGGGTACCTGACCTGGCGCACCGGCACCCACCGCTGACCTGCGCTTCGGCGGCTTCGCGGTGCTCGGCCGTGGCCTCCGGCCCCCGTCTCCATTGTCCCACCGGGGTACGACAATCCGCTCCGAGCGCCCCCTGGGGCTCATTGTCCCACCGGGGTACGACAATCCGCTCCGAGCGCCCCCTGGGGCTCATTCTCCCAGCGGGGTACGACAATCCGGGTCGGCCGTGCCGGGAGTACGGACGTGCGGGGCTTTGGCGTTCAGGCGTGCGAGCCCGTGTCGGGTTCGGCGCTGAGTTGTGCCGCCGGTTGTGGTTCGCGCGTCGGCGGACGTGCGAGGGCGTTGGGCTGAAGTGCTTGTGGCGGCTCGCCCGACCATTCGAGCCGGCTGCGGCTGAACGCGCGTGACCACGGCGTCCGAATGCGACGGTCGTGGCGTCCGGATGCGCGGGATGGCTTGGTTGAGGGGATTCTCGGGGCCTGGTGCCGCCGGTCGGGCTTGCGAGGCGTGGCCGCCGGCCCCCGGTCCCATTGTCCCACGGGGGTACGACATCGCGGATCTCGTGCCCCTGGGGCTCATCCTGCCGGCCGGGTACGACAGTCCCGTGGAAACGGCCCCCGTCGTCCGCGCGGGAGGGGCGGACGACGGGGGCCGATGTGGTGCCCGCGGACCAGTGCCGGTCGGGGAGGGAAGGTGCACGGCACCGGCCCGCGGATGTCTGTTGAGTTGTTAGCCGGCCGGCGGTCCGTTCGTCGCGGTCGGGGGTTCGCACGTCCCGGACCGCCGGCCAGTAGGCGGGTGCTCGACCGTGTCGCGTCGGGGGAACGACAGGTCGGGGCCGCCCGTTAGCGGGCTCGGAGCACCGCGCGTCTGGTCCGGGTGACAGGAGGGGTCACCGGGGCCGAGCGCAGGTGTTGAGCCGGGCGCGGGGCGAGGCCGCCCGCGACCAGGTGTTCGTACGCGGCGCGCCACACCGAGCAAGGGCTCTTCTGCTGCCGCCAACGACCGGAGCACTCCGGGCAGTTGCCCTTCTCGTCCGGTTCGTGCGCGGCGAGCAGTGCCCGCCACCCCTCGGTCAGCCGAGGGAGCTCGGACCGGGCCACCGACAGGAGGGACGGGGCGTCGGCCTCGTTGGCCAGCTCGGTGAGCAGGTCCAACCGCTCCCACACCGCGTTGCGAAGAACTTGTCCGAGGATCTCGTCCACCGAAACGTCACCGTCACCTTTCCGCCTGCTCGGCGGCCTCGCGTAGCGCAGCCCTGAGCTGTACGAGCTGGTCGGCCGACAGCACCGCGGTCTCACCCGGCGGACCGACCAGGACCACGCGGCCCTGGTCGACCAGCACGGTGAGGCAGCGCTCCCGGTCGACCACGTCGCTGCAGCGGATCCGCCACCAGCGACGTTGCCCGGTCGAGCCGCGCCATCCGGAGTCGAGGTCGGTCGACTCGCGGACAGTCGGGGAAGAAGGAGAAGGGGCCGTGGCGACGGCGCGCGCTGCCGACCCACCCGTGGTGGTCACCGCCCGCTCGATCAGGTCCACTGCCGGTTTCCTCTCCGTGTTCGCTCGCTTACCGAGACTCAGATTGCGATGATTCAACCCGGATCGGGACGTCATAGCGCTAGCCGGTGGCCGTTCCACGGTAAGCGGTCAACGGAGTTCGGCAGGGCCGATCAGCCTCGCCGATCAGTACTTCCTGCAGTTGGGGGAGTGCCCCTACTCTGCCGTTGACGCCCAAAGGACTGTGAGGGGGCGCAATTGAACACCATCGGTTCGCAAGGCTCTCCTGTTACACCCGACGTGTGGGACCAGCAGGAGATGCGGGACGCGCTGGCCAAGCGGGAGATCAGCTCGGTGTACCGGCTGCTCCGCAGGCACGGCGTGTCCCAGCGCCAGATCGCGGCGCTCACGGGCCAGTCGCAGTCCGAAGTCTCGGAGATCCTCAAGGGACGTCAGGTCATGGCCTACGACGTCCTCGCCCGGATCGCCGCCGGCTTGGGTGTCCCCAGGGGATACATGGGCCTCGCCTACGACGAGGCCACGGCAGTGCGGGTGGCCGCGACCGCGGAGGCACCCCAGTCTGAGGAGGACGAGTCGGTGAAGCGAAGGAAGTTCCTCGCGCACGCCGCCGCCATCACCGTCGGCGCGGCCGTGTTCGGTACGGACTCCGGGTCTTGGGCCTCGTCGCCCGCGCAGACGCCGGCTCCCGGCCGGATCGGCATGACCGACGTCCGACAGGTGGAAGCGGCCACGAGGGCGCTCCGCACACTGGACTACCAGTACGGCGGCGGCTCGTGCCGCGACGCCGTGGTCGCGCAGCTGTCGTGGGGGCAGCAGATGCTCGGCGCCAACGCGACGGACCTGGTGAAGGAGCGGCTCTACGTCGCCCTCGCCGACCTGCACAACCTGGCCGGCTGGACCTCGTTCGACACCGGTCTCTACGACTCCGCGCGCAACCACTTCGGCCAGGCCCTCGGCCTGGCCAAGCAGGGCCGCAAGGAGGAGCTGGTCGCCAACATCCTCTACCGGATGGGCCGGGTGTACCTGCACCAGGACGCCCCGGACGACGCGTTGAAGGTGTTCCAGCTCGGCCAGCTGGCCGCGCAGAACTCCGGTTCCGAACTCGCGGTCGGCATCCTGTGCGCCAACGAGGCCTGGGCCTACGCGAAGATGGGCTCCGACGACCAGGCGCTGAAGCTGCTCGGCCGGGCGCGCGACGAGTTCGCGCGGGCCAACCTGCACGAGGCGCCCGCGTGGGCGAAGTTCTTCGACGCCAACGACCTGTCCGCCATGATCGGCACGGTGCACACCGAGCTGGCGCAGACGGTGGACGCCCGCAAGTACACCCGCACCGCGATACCGGCGCTGACCAAGGCCATAAACGGTTACGGCGAGGACATGAGCCGCAGCCGCTCGTTCAACCTGACGTCGCTGTCGATCAACCACCTGCTGGAGGGCGACATCGACCACGGCGCGAAGATCGGCCGCCAGGCGATCGACCTGTCCGAGGGCCTGAAGTCGGTGCGCACCAAGGACCGCATGCGCCCGCTCCAGCTGGAGGCGGAGAAGCGCAGCAACAACGCCGACGCGCGCGAACTGGCCGACCGCCTGGCCAAGTTCACCGGCAACGACAGCGCGGCCTGACCCCGGGAGTCTCGCCTGGACGGCAGGTTCGGCCCCACCGCGCTCACCGGAGTGCTGGAGCGGCTGTGCGCCCAGCTCGGGTTGACGCACCGGTCGGCGCGGCTGGTGAAGTTCACCTCCAACGCGGTGTTCGACCTCCCCGCCGACCGGGTCGTGGTCCGGATCGTCGGGTCGATGGCGTTGCGGCACCGGGCGGAGAAGGTGGTGCGGGTCGCGCGGTGGCTGCGGGCCCACGACGTGCCCGCGGTGCGGCTGGTGGAGCAGTTCCCGCAGCCGCTGGCCGTGGGCGAGCACCTGGCCACCATCTGGCACACCGTGCGTTCCGACGGCCCGCCCGTGGACGGCCGTGACCTGGGCAGACTGCTGCGCCGCGTGCACGAGCTGCCGCCGCCGGACTTCCCCTTGCCGCGCTGGTCGCCGCTGGACGACGTGCGCGAGCGCATCGCGGACGCCGAGGAGCTGTCCGCGCCGGACCGGTCGTTCCTGGAGGAGCGGGTCGCGCTGCTGGAGGACCGGCTCGACGGGCTGCGGACCGTGCTGCCGGAGGGCGTCGTGCACGGCGACGCGCACCTGGGCAACCTGATCCCGAGCCCGGAGGGGCCGGTGATCTGCGACTTCGACTCGACCAGCGTGGGGCCGCGCGAGTGGGACCTGAGCACCCTCCCGGTGGGGGTGGCGCGCTTCGGCCACCCGGACCGCTGGTACCGGCAGCTGGCCCGGGAGTACCGGTTCGACGTCACCCGATGGGTTGGTTTCGGGGTGTTGCGGGACGTGCGGGAGCTGAAGCTGACCACCAGCGTGCTGCCGATCCTGCGCAGCCACCCCGGCGTGCGGGGTGAGCTGCGCCGCCGCCTCGCGGCCCTGCGCGCGGGCGACACCACCACCCCGTGGACCCCTTACCGCTGAATCCGGGGGCGTGGGGGAACGAAGCGGTAACGCTCGGGCCGGTTTTTCCGAATCACCAGCGACGGGGATGCGGGACGTGCGGTGAGGTGCGCGTGATCGGACGGCTGGTGGGTGCACGGCTGGGTGCCATGGGTGGCGCGCGGCGGTGGAAGGGCAAGCGCGCCCTGGAGGCCGCGCGGATGCTCGACGAGGTCGTGGACACCCAGTTGCCGCTCTTGGCGTCCTTCGACGAAGAGCGCCGCCGCAGGTCCGCCGACTACCTCGCCGAGCTGGTGAAACTCGCCCAGGACTACCGCTACTACGCCCACGGCTGGATCGACGCCCGCGAGCTGGACCGCCGCGGCCACGCCGCCATGGCGACGCTGAGCAAGCTCCGCGAGGACCCCACCGCGCGGCTGTTCAGCGAATAGCCCGTTCGGTGCAGCTCACCGCACCGAACGGTCCACTCACCGATGGGCCGCGTGGCGAACCCGGCCGCGCGCCGTCACGTCATGTCGCCCACGCCCGCGTCGCGTAGGTGGCGAAGTCGACGGCCGCCCGGCCGGTCACGTCGGGCACGTCCTCGGTCGCCTCCGCGTCCTTGAGCTGCGCGAACGCCTCGATCTCCGCTTCGGTCTGCTCCCGGGGCATCCCGATGGCGGCCTGCTGCGCCCGGTACTCGTCGGCGGTGCCGCCGAACCGGACGGGCCGCCCGGACGCGTCGCTGATCAGCGCCAACGCCTCGCCGAAGCGCAACGCACGCGGCCCGGTCACCTCGTAGGTGCGCCCCGCGTGCCCGTCCTCGGTCAACGCCACCGCCGCCACGGCCGCGATGTCGTCGGCGTCGACGAACCCCTGGCGGATGTCGCCCACCGGCACGGCCAGCGCCCCGGCCTCGATCGCGGGCCGGAAGAACCCCTCGTCGAAGTTCTGGTTGAACCAGTCGGCCCGCACGACGGTCCACTCCGCCCCGGACTCCCGCACCAGGGCCTCGGCGCCGAGCAGCCGCTCGTCGCCCATCTCCTCGATGCCGCGGCTGGACAGCAGCACGATCCGCCGGACCCCGTGCGCCACCGCCTCGTGCACGAACTCGGGGTCGACCGGCAGTTCGTGCGGCGCCATCAGGTACATCGCGCGGGCCCCGGCCAGAGCGGGCGCCCACGTGTCCCGTTCACCCCAGTCGAACCGCACCTGTCCACGCCGCGAGGCCGCACGCACCGCCCGGCCCCGCGCTTGCAGTTCCCGCACGACCCGCTTGCCGGTCGTGCCCGTCGCGCCCAACACCAAGATCTCGTCCATGGTCCGAGTAGACCACCGGGGTACGACAATTTCAGCGGGCTTGACCAGCTTGATCCACTTGCCGTGCGATCCGCTCCACCGCGTCCGTGTCCATGTCCGCCCACCCCCTCCTCGACCGGCTCCGGCATCGGCCGGTCGGGCGTGGTGCGGGTGGACGTGGCCGGTTGCGGCCTCAGGCGACCGGGGCGCGGGAGAGGACGACCGCCAGGCCGAACGCGATGCCCATGATCGTCACCTCGACGGTGGCCCAGCCGACGATCGCGGTCGCCTTGTGCTGCGCGATGTGCGGCAGCAGCCGCCACCGGATGTTCGCGCCCAGCAACGCGAGGATCACCGCGCACACGACCTTTCCCAGCAGCACCACTCCGTAGGAGGTCGTGAACAGCGAGCCGGGCAGGCCCACCACCGGGTTGAGGATCAGTTCCAGCAGGCCGTTGAACAGGCCGGTCACCGAGACCAGCACCAGGCTGATCGTGGCCAGCTTGGAGAACTTCGGCAGCGCGTCGGCCAGCAGTCCCCGCCGATGGGCGACGAGCACCACCAGCGCCGCCAGGCCGCCGGTCCACGCCGCCGCCCCGAGGACGTGCAACTCCATCGAGATCATGGAGTAGTCGTGGTACTTCCAGTTCGACGCGTGCCCGGTCACCGGCAGCGGCAGCAGGCCGAACATGGAGATCAGGATGCGCAGCTCCGCCGGCACGGACTCGCCGCGCCGCACCGCCATCACCCCGACCACCAGGTACAGCAGCGCGCACACCGCGCTGAACAGCAACCCCTGCCCCGCGCCGACCCGTTGGACGTAGTCGACCACCGAACCCATGGTCACCGTGACGTCCGGCCGCGTCTCGTACGCCCTGATCACGATCGACATCAACGCGGTGAACGCCCACACCGCCGCCGCGACGACCGCCGCCGGCCGGGCGATGCGCAGCACCGGCTCGGTCACCGCGGGCCGGCTGAAGCCCAGCAGCTTGGGCAGCAGCGACAAACCCACGACGAGCGTGGCGGCCAGGTCCAGCAAGGTCCTGACCAGGGGGTGCGCGAACCGGACCACCGCCCCGGGTTCGGCCACGCCCACCGCTTCCGGCGTGGTCGACAGCCCCAGGCCCAGGAACACCCCGGCGAACCCGCCCGCGAGCAGGCCGCCGACGATCCAGTGCCGGGAGGTCGGGGTGGTGGTCCGGTTCACGGTCATCGCCGGGCGCCCGTCCCGCCGCGCAGCGCGAAGTACACGCCGCCGCCCAGCAGCACCACGGCACCGGCGATCCACACCCAGATCGGCACGCCGCCGTCGTCGGAGCCGGAGCCCGGTGACGGCGCGGCGGCCGTGGACGCGGGCGCCGGGGTGCCGTTGCCGGCGGTGGTGAGCGTGAACTTCAGCGACCCCGTGACGGGGTGGCCGTCGGCGGACAGGATGCGGTAGCCCACCTTGTACTCGGCCGCCGGGCCGAGCGGGCGGACCTTGAAGACCACCGAGTTGTTCTTCACGGTCGGCTCGTCCGGGGTTTCCCAGTGCGTCTCGTCCGGGCCGATGACCGTGATGGTGTTGAACTTCTCGCCCGCCTGGACCGGCTGGTCGAAGGTCAGGGTGATCTCCGCCGGTCCGGCCGCCAGGGCCTCGCCGTCCTTCGGGTTGCTGCTGACCAGCACGTTGTGCGCCAGTGCGGTGCCGGACGTGGCCAGCGCGAGGCCGCCCGCGAGCAGGGCGGCCAGCAGCAGCGAGAGGGTGCGCCTCATGCCGGAGGAGTACCCGTCGAACGGCGGGACCGCAGGACGGCGCCGATCCCGATGCCCAGGCCGAGCGCGCCGACGGCCAGGCCCGCGCCGCCCAGCCAGCGGGCGGTCTTGTCCGAGGACGGGGCCGCGGCCTGCGGTTCGTCGTGCGAGGAGGCGGTGACGGCGCTGCCGTGCGCGTCGCCGCCGGACTTCTTCACCAGGTTGAGCACGGGCGCGGGCTTGTCCGGCTCCGCGCCGCCCTCGGCGGGCGGCGGCGCGCTCCAGTCCACGACCTCGCCGTTGTCGTAGGTCTGCTTGGTGGGCAGGAGCAGCTTGTCGGTGTTGTCCGGCAGCGGCCCGATGGACAGGTCGAACTCGTTGAACTGGCCCGGCTCGATGCGCACGCCCGGGTCGGCGGTCCAGATCACCGTGCGGACGGCCTCGGTGACCTCGCGGCCGTGGCTCTTGACCGGGGTGTCGAGCTTGGCCTTGATCGCCTCGACCTGCCAGCCCGGCGTGGGCTTGGTGCTGACCGACGCCAGCGGGTACTCGGCGGGCAGGGTCAGTTCGAGCTTGACCGTGCCGTTGTTCGGCCGCTCGTTGGGGACGCGCAGGGTGACCTTGGTGTAGCCGCCCTGGACGGCGTCCTTCGGGGTGGAGGCGGTGACGTGCGCGGACGCCAGGCCCGCGGTGCCCGCGAGGGCGAATGCGGCGGCGGCCAGCACGGCGCCGCCCTTGGCGAGCCTGCGCACGCCAAAGCGATTTGTCGACATGAAGATGTGGCTCCTGGTGCCAGAGGGATGTGGGTGTCCGTCGGTTCAGGAGCGGTACGGGGGACCACGGCGGCCGTGCACGCGTCTGAGCAGCACCGACATCCACACGTCCGGGACGGGGGCCGCCCGGACGGGTGAGGTCGGCGCGACGGCGGGCGCGAACGACCACAGCACCGGCAGCAGCCGCGACACGGCCCACACCAGGGCGTCCAGCACGGCGTCCGCGCGGACCAGCAGCAGGCCGGTCAGCAGCGCGGCGACCACGTGGGCGGCGAACATCGCGGCCGGGCCGAAGCCCAGGCCGGCGCCGGCGTCCTCGTGGTGACCCAGGTTGAGCAGCGTGTGCTGTGCCACCTGCGCGATGCCGAGGGTCGGCAGGAGTGTCCACGGCCCACGCCCGCGCACCGCCGTGCTCGCCAGCGCGATGAGCACGGTGAGTGGCAGAGCGGGTGCGAACTCGGTGACCTCGCCGCCCGCGGCACCGTGCGCGGCCACGCTCAGTGCCGCCGACGTCACGGCCAGCAGCGAAGCCCGCGCGAAGCGGGTCGGTGCCGGACGTCGGGTCATGCACAGAGCGTAGGAGACCGCTCCTCGAAGGTGTGAGTCGCCGGCGTTAACCGCATGTTTGGATTGCTCCGCATGGGGGAACTGGGGTCCGGTGAAAACCGCACAACACTCCATCGACCAGCCGCTGCCCGGCGAGCCCCGCGCGGACCGGCCCGGCCGCACCGACCCCGTCGTGTTCGGGGTCGCGGCGGCCGTCGCGCTCGGGTTCGTGGCCTGGGGCGTGTTCGGCACCGACTCGCTCGCGGGTGTGTCGAAGATCGTCCTGGGCCGGGTCATCGGCCACCTCGGGTGGGCGTTCGTGCTGGTGGCCTCGGGTTTCGTGGTGTTCGCGCTGTGGCTCGCGGTCAGCCGGTACGGCCGCGTGCCGCTGGGCCGCGACGACGAGGAACCCGAGTTCCGCGCGGTGTCCTGGGTCGCGATGATGTTCAGCGCGGGCATGGGCATCGGCCTCATGTTCTACGGCGTCACCGAGCCGCTGTCGCACTTCGTGAACCCGCCACCGGGCACCGCGCCCGCCCAGTCCGACGAGGCGTTGCGGACCGCGATGTCCACCACGTTGTTCCACTGGACGGTCCACCCGTGGGCGATCTACGCCGTCGTCGGCCTGGCCATCGCCTACGGCAGCTTCCGGCGCGGTCGCAGCCAACTGGTCAGCGCCGCGTTCGCGCCCCTGCTGGGCACGCGCCGGGCGAACGGTCCGGCGGGTCGGGCGATCGACGTCCTGGCCATCTTCGCCACCCTGTTCGGCTCGGCCGCCTCGCTCGGGCTCGGCGCGCTCCAGATCGGCAGCGGGCTCCAGGCGACGGGCGTCGGCGGGGTCGGCAACGCGGTGCTGGTCGGCGTGATCGCCGTGCTGACCACGGCGTTCGTCGCGTCGGCGGTGTCCGGCGTGGCGCGCGGCATCCAGTGGCTGTCCAACATCAACATGGTGCTCGCCGTCGTGCTGGCGGTGTTCGTGTTCGTGGTCGGGCCGACGGTGTTCGTGCTGAACCTGGTGCCCGCCGCGGTCGGCGGCTACTTCGGCGACCTGGCCGAGATGGCGGGCCGCACGGCCGCGTCCGGCGGCGACGCGACCGCGACCTGGTTGTCCGGCTGGACGATCTTCTACTGGGCGTGGTGGATCTCGTGGACGCCGTTCGTCGGCATGTTCATCGCGCGGATCAGCCGGGGCCGGACCATCCGGCAGTTCGTGGCGGGCGTGATCGGCGTGCCCAGCCTGGTCAGCCTGATGTGGTTCTGCGTGTTCGGCGGCACGGCGGTGTTCCTCCAGCGCGAGGGCGTCGACGTGGCGGGCGCGGCCACGCCGGAGAGCCGGCTGTTCGCGGTCCTGGAGCACTACCCGCTGGCGTCGGTCGCCGTGGTCCTGGTCATGGTGCTGGTGGCGATCTTCTTCGTGTCCGGCGCGGACGCGGCGTCGGTGGTCATGGGGACGCTGTCGCAGCGCGGGTCCATCGCGCCGACCAAGGGCGTGGTCGTGTTCTGGGGCGTGCTGACCGGCGCGGTGGCGGCGGTGATGCTGCTGGTCGGCGGCTCGAACGCGCTGACCGGGTTGCAGAACCTGACGATCATCGCGGCGCTGCCGTTCGCCCTGGTGATGGTCGGCCTGTGCGTGTCGCTGGCCCGCGACCTGCGCAGCGACCCGCTGATCCGGCGCGAGGAACGGGTTGCCGAAGTGATGGAAGAGGTCACCGCCCAACTCGGACCCGAGGAGACGGCGCTGCGCACGGTCGAGCAGCTGGTCAAACCCCGAGGCGTTTGAGCAGCTCCGCTTCCATCGCGTCGAGGTCGGTGCCGACCGCGCGATGGGCGGCTTTGCGCCGCGGTGCGGGCATCCGCTCGGAGGCCCGCACCGCGGCCAGCAGCTGGGCCAGCCGGGTCTCGGTGGCCTCGACGAACGGCCGGTCGGTGGCTTTGAGCTGGTCCAGGGCCTCCGCGAACCCGGCGATGCGGGCGTGCAGCCGCGCGCCCCGGCCCGAGTAGCGGGTCAGCTGGTCGACGGGCACGCCGAGCCGGCCGGCGCGGTAGTGGTCGTAGCGGTCGCTCAGCAACGCCGCCGCGCGGGCCGCGATCGGCGCCATCACCGGGATCAGGGCGGGCGCGACGACCTTCGCCACACCGACCAGGTTCTTCGCCCTGCCGGGGGTCAAGCCCTTGCTCCGTTCGCGTGCCATCGCCCGCGCCACCTCCAGACAACTCACCCCGAACCCTAGAGGTCGACGCGTGTCCGCGCACAAAAGATCCACTGCGGTCCACGAGGTTGCCGGTACAAGTGCCGGTGCGTCGTCATACGCTTCAGCTGTGACTTCCCAGGTGCAGCTGGACGCCGGCGTGGTCACTCGTTGCCGGCGGCGGGTGCACCTCGAACACGATCCAGCGATGCGGGACGCCCCCAAGGCGGCCCCGGACCCCACCGGCCAGCTCCGCAAGGCCGACGCCACCGAACACCGGCGCGCGGTCGCGGCGGCACTCGGCCGCGTCGTCGGCTCGGACCTCATGGAGATCCCGCACGACGTCCCGACCGCCGACCGCGAGCGCGTCACGGCGTCCGCGATGCAGGCCGGCGTGCCCTACATCTGGGGCGCCGCCCTGCCCCGCGACGAACGCGGCGGCCGGCGCGGCGGCATCGACCTGCTGGTCAAGGACACCTCCGGGTACGTGCCGGTGCTCGTCGTGCGGCACAAGGTCACCGACCCCGGATCGGGCGCGCGCACGTCCCCGCTGTCCCACCCGCTGCCCGGCGGCGCGCGCGTCGACCCGCTGCGCAAGGTCCGGCCCCAGCCGCGCGACCAGCTCAGGTTGGCGCACGCCCAGCGGCAGTTGCAGGCGTCCGGGTTCGCCGCGCGCGGCCGGTCGTACGGCGGCGTGGTCGGCATGGACGGCGACGTCGTGGTGTGGCACGACCTGGAGGCCCCGACGTGGCCCGGCGGCCGGACCGCGCTGGCCGAGTACGACTCACGGTTCTCGGACCGGTTGGCGGTGGCCGCGGCGGCGGTGACCGGGGCGACCCCGTTGGCCCGCCCGTCGCGGATCGTCGAGTGCCGGAGCTGCCCGTGGTGGCCGGTGTGCGAGGTCGACCTGCGGTCGGCGCGGGACGTGAGCCTGGTCGTGCGCGGCGAGGACGCGGTGGCGCTGCGGAAGGCGGGGGTGTCCACAGTGGACGAACTGGCCGCCCTGGACCCGCAGGACGAACCCGCGACGCCACTGGTCGGGATGCTGTACTCGGACGCGGTCG
This sequence comes from Actinosynnema sp. CA-248983, assembly GCA_050954585.1. GTDB lineage: Bacteria > Actinomycetota > Actinomycetes > Mycobacteriales > Pseudonocardiaceae > Actinosynnema. The sequence goes on from CP191863.1 coordinate 52,888, forward strand.
TCCTGGCCCGGGCGTGGTTGCGGGACCTGACCGTCGTGCGGCGCGTGCCGTACATGGACGTGCCGCGCGCGGACGTCGAGGTGGACGTCGACATGGAGAGCTTCGGCGACCTGGGCGCGTACATGTGGGGCTGCTGGCTGTCGGGGGAGGACGTGGGCGAGGAGCGCGGGTACCGGGCCTTCGCCACGTGGGACCCGCTGCCGTGCGACGACGAGGCCCGGTCGTTCGCGGAGTTCTGGGGCTGGCTGACCGGCGTCCGGCTGCGCGCCCGCGCGCGGGGGTTGACGTTCCGGGCGTACTGCTACAACGAGTTGGCCGAGAACCGGTGGCTGATCGGGTCGGCGGAGCGGTTCAAGGGGCGGCCCGGGATCCCGACGGTCGGGCAGGTGAAGGAGTTCATCGCGTCGGACTCGTGGGTGGACTTGTTCGGCATCGTGCAGGACCAGTTCCTGTGCGCCCACGGGAAGGGCCTGAAGACGATCGCGCCGGTGGCCGGCTTCGCGTGGCGCGACCCGGAGGCGGGCGGCGAGAACTCGATGCGCTGGTACCGCGACGCGGTGGGCATGGACGGCGCACCGCCGAACCCGGCCCAACGACGGCGGCTGCTGGAGTACAACGAGGATGACGTCCGAGCCACCCACGCCCTGCGCGAGTGGATGACCTCGGACGCCATGAGCAACCTGCCCTTCGCCGGCGACCTGTGAGTGGTACTCGGTGACTGAGCCTGCCGAGGTCCTGGCGGTCGAGGGCAACTACGCTGTCGTGCACGTGCCGGGGCGGCACTTCCCGGCCCTGGCCATCCAGGGCGACTCGCTGTCCGTCCTCCAGGGCACCGTTCGTGAGCTGACGGGGCTCGTCGCGGCCGGTGACATCGACGAGGCTTGGCACGCCTTGGAGGAGATCGCCGCCACTGTGGGGGCGATGGTCGCGACGTACGAGCGGGCGTCCCAGGACCAGGGCTTCAAGTTGCCGTACTAGCGGTGCACGTCCACCGGGAAATGCTTAGCGCGAGAAGTCGGGTTTGGTGCGTTGTCGCTGGTAGGGTGGTTGTCAGGTGATCTTCTGGCATGTCACCCCATCGTGTGACATGTCGGATCGGGAACCGATTGCCGACTCGCGCATCCCGTAAACAAGGAGCGCGGGACCACGGCAGGCAACGCACCTCCGGAGAACCGGCCGGCGCGATGCTGAAGAACCATCTGGCGCAACCCGGCTCGGCCCGGCTCAGCGCAACCCGGCCCGAGCCCGGCCGGTGCCGGGCCTGGCCGGTGCCGGGCCTGGCCGGTGCCGGGCCTGGCCGGTGCCGAGCCCGGCCGGTGCCGAGCCCGGCACGACCGCGTCAGGTCAGCCCGCGCAGCCCTGGGCCGGCCCGCCCGAGGCGCAGTGCCCACCTGGAGCCAGCCCGCCAGCCCGCCTGGAGCCCAGCCCGCCTGGAGCCCAGCCCGCCTGGAGCCCAGGTCGACGGCAACCTAGGGCGGCGGGAACCAGCCGACGGGCACGGCCGGGCGTGCGCCCAGCCTCGCGTGCGCCCAGCCTCGCCGGTGTCCGGGCTCGGGGTGGGGGAGTGCGGGCTCGCCGGTGTCCGGGCTCGCGGTGCCGGAGCCCGGGCTCGCGGTGCCGGGCCTCGTGGGTGTCCGGCTCGCGGGAGCGCGGCCTCGCGGAAATCCCGGCCACGGGCGGGAGTGCAGTCTGGCCGGGAGTCCGGCCAGGGGCGGGAGGCCGGCCCGGCGGGACTGGTCGCACCGCCCGCACCGCCGGCACCGCCCGCACCGCCCGCACCGCCTGGAACGGCTCAGAAACGGTCGGCGTGCTCGGCGACCCACTGGCCGAACGTCCGAGCCGGTCGCCCGGTGACGCGCTCGACGGTGTCGACGACGACCGCGGCCTCCGGCGGCGGCGAGGCGTACCAGCCGACGACGTAATCGGCGGCCTCGCGCGGCACGCCGGTGGCCATCAGGCGGTCGAGGGCTTGTTCGTGGGTGATTTGGGTGAAGGTGATGTCGTGGCCGATCGCGTCGGCGAGCACGGCGATCCGCTGGGTCGCGGTCAGCGCCTCCGGGCCGGTCAGGCCGTAGGCGCGGCCCTTGTGGCCGTCCTCGGTCAGCGCGGTGGCGGCCACGGCGGCGATGTCGGCTTCGTGCACCAGGGCGCTGGGGTGGTCGTAGGGCTCGCGGACCACGCCTTCCTCGCGGATCGAGTCGGCCCAGAGCAGCGTGTTGGACATGAATTCCTGCGGCTCCAGGCGCGTCCACTCGACCCCGGACGCGGCAACCGCCTCCTCGACCGGCCCGACGTACCCGCCCCGCACGACGGTGATGCGGCCGACGCCCGCGTCGACCGCGCGCTCGACCAGTTCGGCGCCGACGTCGGCGAGCCCGGCGGTGACGGTGATGTGCAGCTTGGTCACGCCGTCGAACGGCACCTCGGCGGGGTTGGTGTGGGTGCCCCGGGCGACTTCGACGCCGGGTGGGAGGCGGGCTGCTGCGGCGGCCGGGTCGCGGGTGAGTGCTCGGACGTGTTCGCCGCGGCGCAGGAGTTCGGTCACGACGTGGCGGCCGGTGTTCCCGGTGGCGCCGGTCACCAGGATGGTCATGGTGGGTCCCCCTTCGTCACGGTCGACGTTAGAAGCTCCACCTTGCTGGAGGTCAACTGGGCGATGACGTGCGAAGAGAGGATTCTCGTGAGCCGCGCCGGCGGGTGTGCCGGCGCGGCTCAAAGCGGAAGTGCCGCCAGAGCGGGGGAGGCGGCTGCTAGCGGGGAAGCGGCTGCTAGCGGGGGGCCATGCGGAGGGCGCCGTCCATGCGGATGACCTCGCCGTTCAGGTAGTCGTGCTCGACGATCGACACGGCCAGCTGCGCGTACTCCTCCGGCAGGGCCAGGCGCTTCGGGAACGGCACGCCCGCCGCCAACCCCGCGCGGAACTCGTCCGAGACCGTGGCCAGCATCGGGGTGTCCACGATGCCCGGCGCGATCGTCATCACCCGCACGCCCACCGACGACAGGTCGCGCGCCGCCGGGAGGGTCATGCCGACGACCGCCGCCTTCGACGACGCGTACGCCACCTGGCCGATCTGCCCGTCGAACGCCGCGATCGACGCCGTGTTGATCACGATCCCGCGCTGGCCGTGCTCCAGCGCCTCCGTCTTGCCCATCGCCGCCGCCGCCAGGCGCAGCACGTTGAACGTGCCGACCAGGTTCACGTCGATGACCTTGCGGTACAGCTCCAGGGAGTGCGGGCCGGACTTGCCCACCGTCCTCGTGGACGGGCCGATGCCGGCGCAGTTCACCACGATCCGCAGGGGGTGGCCGGAGCCGGCGGCGGTGTCCACGGCAGCCTGGACGTCCTCCTCCGACGTGACGTCGGCCGCGAGGTACGTGACGCCCTCGACCGCCGGGGCGTCGTCCACCTTGAGGTCCAGGGCGTACACCGACGCGCCCTTCGCGGCCAGCGCCCGGGCCGTCGCCAACCCCAGGCCGGACGCGCCGCCGGTGACGACCGCCGCGGTTCCCTCGATCTTCATGCCAACCTCCATCACCCGGCCGCAGTGCCGGAAAGGGAGGTTAACGGTCGTTCAGCGGTTTGTGCTCGGAGAGGTGCAGCAATGCGACCAACGGCACGGCCGCGAGCAGGGCCAGTCCCGCGAACAGCAGCGTGATCAGCAGGAGTTCCATACCTGCACGATGCCCGCCCGACCCGCGCGACCGCGTCCGCCGCGAGTGGGGTCTCGATGTACACCCAGGGGACTACCCACCTCACTCTCCGCATACAACTGTTGTTTGACCCACGGCAAACTTCGGCTGCGACCGTCACACGCATGTTCGTCCGACGGATCGCGGTCGTGGGAACGGGTTACGTGGGCCTGACGACGGGAGCCTGCCTGGCCTCCCTCGGTCATCGGGTCGTGTGCGCCGACGTGGACGTGGTCAAGGTCGCCCGGTTGCGCGCGGGGCAGGTGGACATCCTCGAACCCGGCCTCACCGAGCTGGTCGGGGAAGGGCAGGCGGCCGGGCGCCTGCACTTCACGCACGAACTCGCCAACGCCGTCGCGGACGCGGAAGTGGTGTTCCTGTGCCTGCCGACGCCCATGGGCGCGGGGGGCGCGGCGGACCTGTCGGCGGTCGAGTCGGTCGCCCGCGGCCTGCGCGAAATGCTCCCCTACGGGACGGTCGTGGTGTGCAAGTCCACGGTCCCGGTGGGCACCTCGCAACGGGTCGCCGCGCTGCTGGGCCGCGAGGACGTGGCCGTCGTGTCGAACCCGGAGTTCCTGCGCGAGGGCAGCGCGGTGCGCGACTTCCTGCACCCGGACCGGATCGTCGTCGGCTCGGACTCGCCGCAGGCCGCCGAACGGGTCGCGGCGCTGTTCGCCAAGCTCGGCGCGCCCACCGTCCTGATGGACGCGGCCAGCGCCGAGATGGTCAAGTACGCCGCCAACTGCTTCCTGGCGATGAAGCTGTCCTACGTCAACGCGGTGGCCGAGCTGTGCGAGCTGGTCGGCGCGGACGTGTCGTCGGTGACCGACGGCATGGGCTACGACCGGCGCATCGGCCAGTCCTTCCTCAAGCCCGGACCGGGCTGGGGCGGGTCGTGCCTGCCCAAGGACACCCACGCCATGGTCCAGATCGCCGAGTCGGTCGGGGTGGACTTCGCGCTGGTCAAGGCCACCATCGACACCAACCACCGGCAGCAGCGCCGCGTCGTGGACAAGGTCCGGGAGGCGGTCGGCGGCACGCTGGCCGGCGCGCGCATCGGCATCCTGGGGCTGGCGTTCAAAGCGGGCACCAACGACCTGCGCGACTCGCCGGCGCTGGCGGTGGCCGAACTGCTGGCGTTCGAGGGCGCGGAGCTGGTCGCCTACGACCCGGAGATCCGTCAGCCGCTGGTCGGGATGACCGTGGTGGACGACGCGTACTCGGCGGTGCGGGACGCCGACGCGGTCGTGCTGCTCACCGAGTGGCCCGAGTTCCGCACGCTGGACTGGGCGCGGGTGGCCGGCCTGATGAACGGCGTGCTGGTCCTGGACACCCGCAACCACCTCGACGAGGACGCCCTGCGCCGGGCGGGCCTGTCGCGCGAGGGTCTCGGCCGCAGGCTCCCCGCCGCGGCGAGCTGAAGGTGGACTGAACCGTCAGGACACAATTTAGTTAGCCGGGTTAACCAACCGGGTGACGCCCACGTAGGTTGTGGCCCGTGTTCACCACCCGACCCGAACTCGTCGGCACCCACGGCATGGTCGCCTCCACGCACTGGCTCGCCTCCAGCGCGGGCATGGCGGTCCTGGAGGACGGCGGCAACGCGTTCGACGCCGCGGTCGCGGCGGGCTTCGTGCTCCAGGTCGTCGAACCGCACCTGAACGGGCCGGGTGGCGAGGTGCCCGTGCTGTTCGCGGCGGCCGGCGAGTCGACGCCGCGGGTGCTGGCGGCGCAGGGCGTCGCGCCCGCCGGGGCCACGGCGGAGCACTACCGGTCGCTGGGCCTGGACCTGGTGCCGGGCAGCGGGCTGCTCGCGGCGACCGTCCCGGGCGCGTGGGACGGCTGGCTGACCCTGCTGCGCGACTACGGCACGAAGACGCTGCGCGAGGTGCTCGACCACGCCATCGGCTACGCCCGCGACGGCTTCCCGCTGCTGGAGCGCGTGTCGGCGATCGTGGACACGGTGGCGGACCTGTTCCGCGACCACTGGACGTCGTCGGCCGCCCTCTGGATGCCCGGCGGCGCCGCGCCCAAGCCCGGCTCCCGGTTCCGCAACCCGAAGCTCGCCGACACCTGGGAGTGGCTGCTGGCCGCCGGCGAGGCGGCCGGGTCGGACCGCGAGGCCCAGATCGAGGCGGCGCGGCGGGCCTGGTCGCAGGGGTTCGTGGCGGCGCAGGTGGACGAGTTCTGCAAGACCGCGTTCCGCGACGAGTCCGGCCGCGACCACGCGGGCGTGCTCACCGGGCAGGACATGGCGTCGTGGCGGGCGACCTACGAGGACGCCGTCGCGGTGGAGTTCGGCGACTGGACCGTGGCCAAGGTCGGCGGCTGGTCGCAGGGACCCGTGCTGTTGCAGCAACTGCTGCTGTTGGAAGGTTTCAGCGACCGGCTGTCCTACGTGGACGGCGTGCCGACGGCGGAGACCGTGCACCTGGCGGTGGAGTGCGCCAAGCTCGCGTTCGCCGACCGGGAGGCCTGGTACGGCGACACCGGCGAGGTGCCGCTGGACGTGCTGCTGTCCCGCGAGTACGCCGCAGAACGGCGCGCCCTGGTCGACGACACGGCCTCGCTGGAGCTGCGGCCGGGCTCGCCCGGCGGGCGGGAAGTCGTGCTGCCCGAGCACATCCGGGCCGGCCACGACGCCGCCGGCCGGGAGCGCGGCGGCGGCGCGCTGGGCGAGCCGACGGTCGAGCGGACCGGGGTGTCGCGCGGTGACACCGTGCACGTCGACGTCGTGGACCGGTGGGGCAACATCGTCTCGGCCACGCCGTCGGGCGGCTGGCTCCAGTCCTCGCCGACGATCCCGTCGCTCGGGTTCTGCCTGGGCAGCCGGGCGCAGATGTTCTGGCTCGACCAGGGCCTGCCGAACTCGCTGGTGCCCGGCCGCCGGCCGCGGATCACGCTGTCGCCGTCGTTGGCGCTGCGCGACGGCCAGCCCGCGCTGGCCTTCGGCACCCCCGGCGGCGACCAGCAGGACCAGTGGCAGCTCGCGTTCTGGCTCGCGCACACCGCGGGCGGGATGAACCTCCAGGAGGCGATCGACTCGCCGATGTGGCACACGAACGCGTTCCCGAGTTCGTTCGCGCCACGGGGCTGGACGCCGGGCGAGCTGGTCGCCGAGACCAGGATGGGCACCGCGGCACTGGCGGAGCTGAGCGCGCGCGGCCACAAGGTGGTCGAGGCGGGCGGGTGGACGCTCGGCCGCATGTCGGCCGTCGCCCGGGACGCCCGCGACGGCTTCCTGCGGGCCGCCGCCAACCCGCGCGGCAACCAGGGTTACGCGGTCGGCCGCTGACGGGAGGGTTCCGGCGGGGGACGGGGTTGGAACGGCCCCGACCCGAGGGGGAGGGGGCCGGGACCGTTCCGGCTCTGAGGGGCCCGAGGGTCAGATGCCCAGGCCCGTGTCGATGTGCGACGTGGGGTCCTGCTTGCCGTAGCCGAGCATGGTGGCGACCTGCTGCGCGTCGAGGTCGGTGATGACCGCCTTGACGTCCGGCTGCTGCTGGTTGACGAGCTGGAACTTGCCGTGCGGGTCGTCGGTGTCGAGGCTGGCGAGCTTGCCCACGCCGCCGACCTTGCCGAGCTCGGTGTCCAGGGTGGGGTCGCTCTGGAAATCCACACCGGACGCGTGCGCGGTGCCGCCCAGGCCGAGCATGACGGCGGTGCTGCCGAGGGCGACAGCGGCCCCCGAGATGGTCTTCCTGAGGTTCATGGGCCGGAAAGTTTCGTAGTTCGGGGGTCCGGATCAAGCCCGCTAACTCCAGCGAGTGGATTTCTTCACCCGTCCCGGTGGCGCGTACGTCGGCTGACGTAGGTCCGGCACCCGCCTGCGGACCGATGTCCCGGCCGGTCGTCCTCCCGTACGGTCGGCTCGTGGCATGGCTGGCGTGGGTCTGGTTCGCGGCGACGTTCGTCCCGCTGCTGTGGCGTCGCCGCTTCCCGATCGCGGTGCTGGCCGTGACCGGCGTGTCCACGTGGCTGTACTACGTGACCGGGCACTGGGGTCCGCTCATCGCCGCGCCGGCGATCGCGCTGCTGTCCCTGCGCCGGGTCCGCAACGCCGAGCGTCGGGATCGCCAGGTGGAGGAAGAGCGGCTGCGCATCGCGCGCGAGGTGCACGACGTGGTCGCGCACAGCCTCGCCATGATCAACGTCCAGGCCGGGGTCGCGGCGCACGTCGCCGACCGGCGCCCGGAGGAGGCCGTGAAGGCGCTCAAGGCGATCAAGGAGGCGTCCGGCCACGCGCTGGAGGACCTCCGCGCGACCCTGGGCGTCCTGCGCACCGGCGAGGGCACCGCGCCCGTGCCGTCGCTGACCAGGCTCGACGAGCTGGTCGGGCCGGTGCCGAAGGCGCGGGTGGTCGGCGCGCCGGGCGAGCTGCCCGCGCCGGTCGACGCCGCCGCGTACCGCGTGGTGCAGGAGTCGCTGACCAACGCCCTGCGCTACGCGCCCGACGCCACGGCCGTCACGATCACGTTCACCCGGTCCGACGACGCGCTGACCCTGTCCGTCCGCGACGACGGGTCGGGCGCGGCGGGCGGCCGGCAGGGCGCGGGCACCGGGCTGCGGGGCATGCGGGAACGGGTGGCGGCGCTGGGCGGCCGGTTCGAGGCCGGTCCGCACCCGGAGGGCGGGTTCGAGGTCCGTGCGGTTCTGCCGTGGGAGGGCAGTCGTGATCAGGGTTCTGCTGGCCGACGACCAGGTGCTGGTCCGGGCGGGTTTTCGGCTGCTGCTGGACACCGAGGACGGGTTCGAGGTGGTCGGCGAGGCGGGCGACGGGGCGGAGGCGGTCCGGCTGGCGCATGAGCACCACCCGGACGTGGTGGTGATGGACATCCGGATGCCCGGCACCGACGGCCTGGCCGCCACCCGGCAGGTGAAGGCGGAGCTGCCGGACGTGAAGGTGCTCGTGCTGACCACGTTCAACGTGGACGAGTACGTCTTCGAGGCGCTCAAGAGCGGCGCGTCCGGGTTCCTGCTCAAGGACACCGACCCGGTCGAGCTGCTGCACGCCCTGCGCGTCGTCGCGGAGGGTGACGCCCTGCTGGCCCCCAGCGTGACCAGGCGGCTCATCGAGGAGTACGCGGCCCGGCCCGAGCACCGCCGCCCCGACCCGGCCGCGCTGCGCGAGCTGACCGCCCGCGAGCGGGAGGTCCTGGCGCTGGTCGCGGGCGGGCTGTCGAACGAGGAGATCGCCGATCACCTGGTCATCAGCCCGGCGACGGCGCGCACGCACGTGTCCCGGGTGATGACGAAACTGGGCGCGCGGGACCGGGCGCAACTCGTCGTGCTCGCCTACGAATCCGGATTGGTGACACCGCGCAGGGCATAACCGGATGGTATGAGCAATTGTTATCCCCGTCGTAACCCGGAGTATTGGTCGCATTGGTCGCAACATTGTCCTGTGCGCAGTGAAAGGGTGCATATTCTCGTCACGGAAAGCAAGCGAAAGTGCACGAAAATGTACGCTCAGTCACCACGGCGAAGAGCCCCGCGTTCTCCGCGCGGGGCTTCGCAACAGTTGCGCGCTGTCTACGCGATGGCGCCCGGAGGCAACTTCAGCTTGAACGGCAGCGTCGTCACGACGGCCAGATCGGACGCCGTCCGCTTCATCAGCGTCGGCGCGTTGCGCGTTCCCGGCTCCGGCAGGTCGAGCAGCCGGTCGACCGCCTCCACGAGCGGACCCTCGTAGATCCAGACCGCCTGCGCGGCCCGCGTCGAGTCCCGAACCGCAGGTAGACGCCCCGCGCGGGCCTCGGTCTCGGACCAGAACAGGATCGAGTCGATGAACCCTCTGCGCTGCTTGAACGCCATGATGCGGTCGAGCTGCCCGTCCTCGTCCCGGAGGTGGAGGAACTGGAAACCGCTCTCGCGCAGCTCGATCACCTTGCTCAGTGCGAGATCCATGACGCACCTACCTCTGTTGTGAGGTCCCCTAGCAGGCACAGGTCGTGCGACCCGAAAAAGATCGTACGGCATTCGCACAATCCCCCATAGGGCCTAGGTGGACGTTGTTGTCCCAATGGGCGGGTGGCTCCGGTCGGTTTTCGATACGGACCGCAGCACCCGAACGGTTCGCACCGAAAATGCGACCGCTCCCAAAGTGACCAGGCTCACAGCCAACCACATGGCCGCTCTCCGCGTTCATCGGGTGGTTCGGGGTCACCTCTACAGACGCCGCGCATGGCGCGGGGGTTGCCGCGGCGGACCATGATCGAACCCCGACCTCGACGAATCCGCCGCATCGGGTGAGGGGGCGCGGGCCGGCGGGCCGGCCGCGCGTGGCATCCTTGCGCGGTGGCGCGTGCATTGATCACCGGTATCACCGGTCAAGACGGCAGGTATCTCGCCGAGCTGCTCAACAGCAAGGGCTACGAGGTGTTCGGCCTGGTCAAGGGGCAGAACAACCCCCGAGTCGAACTCATCCAGCAGGAACTGCCGTTCGTCGAGCTGGTGTCCGGCGACCTCCAGGACCTCCCGAGCCTGGTCGCGGCGCTGGAGCAGACCCAACCCGACGAGGTGTACAACCTCGCGGCCATCTCGTTCGTGGCGCTCAGCTTCAAGCAGGCCGAGCTGACCGCGAACGTCACCGGTCTGGGTGTCCTGCGGATGCTCGAGGCCATCCGCATGGCGGGCGGCAGCCAGAACAACCCGATCCGCTTCTACCAGGCGTCCAGCTCGGAGATGTTCGGCAAGGTCCGCGAGACCCCGCAGCGCGAGACCACCCCGTTCTACCCGCGCTCGCCCTACGGCGTGGCCAAGGTCTTCGGCCACGACATCACGGTCAACTACCGGGACAGCTACGGCCTCTACGCCTGCTCCGGCATCCTGTTCAACCACGAGTCCCCGCGCCGCGGCCTGGAGTTCGTGACCCGCAAGATCACCAACGCGGTCGCGCGCATCAAGCTGGGCCTGCAGGACAGCCTCGTCCTCGGCGACCTCGAGCCGCGCCGCGACTGGGGCTTCGCCGGTGACTACGTGCAGGCCATGTGGCAGATGCTGCAGCAGGACGAGCCGGACGACTTCGTCATCGCCACCGGCAAGACCCACCGCGTCCGCGACTTCGTGGCCGCCGCGTTCACCCACGCGGGCATCGAGGACTGGGAGAAGCACGTCACCCAGGACCCGCGCTTCTTCCGGCCGGCCGAGGTCGACCTCCTGGTCGGCGACGCCACCAAGGCGCACGAGAAGCTGGGCTGGAAGCCCGAGGTCGACTTCGACCAGCTGGTCGCGATGATGGTCGAGAACGACATCGCGGTGGAGTCCCGCAAGGCCGGCTTGTCCTGACCTCACCGGATCGCGCCTCACCGCACCCGTCGGGTCCGTAGGCTGGAGCACCATGACCAGTGGGCCGCGCACGACACCGACCACCGGCCTCCCGCCCGTCCCGGAGTCGATGCTGCCGCGCGAGCACATCGACTACCGCCCGCGCCACAGCGATCGCCAGCGGGTCGCCAGGGTGGTCGCCACCGTGTTCTTCGCGGTGCCCCTGCTGCTGTTCGTGGTCGGCGTGCGCCCACCGGAGTTCGAGAACCGGCCGCTGCGCGGCTTCCCGTCGCCCACCGACGGCTGGGGCTTCTTCACCGGCATGGAGGGCTGGGCCAACGACAACCTCCCGCTGCGCGACGCCGCGGTGCACGCGGTCGACGGCGTGAGCCGCGGGGTGTTCGGGGAGCCGCCGCAGTTCCCGGGGCGTCGTGACACCGGTCCGGTGCAGCCCCCCGCCCAGCCCAGTCCCGGCGACGTCGACCGGGACAAGCTGCGCGCCAGCGGGTTCCCCAAGGTCATCGAGGGCCGCGACGGCTGGCTCTACCTCGGCTACGACGTGCTCGGCGCGTGCCTGCCGGAACGGCCGATGGACGACGTCATCAACGCCGTGAAGGACCTGCGGTCGGCGGTCGAGTCCTCCGGCCGCAGGCTGGTGTTCGTCGTCGCGCCGGACAAGTCCACCGTGGTGCCGGAGAACATGCCGGCGGAGTACGTCGGCAAGGCGTGCGCCCAGGACGCCCGCGACGAGTTCTGGCGGCGGGTCGTGCACGAGGGCGGGGCGCTCGACCTGCGGCCCGCCCTGAGCACCGCCGGCGAGCGTCGCGGCGTGCCCGTCTACTCCCGCGTCGACACCCACTGGACGCACGAGGGCGGGCTGGTGATGACCCGGGCGCTCGCCGAGGCCGTGCAGCCGGGTGTCACCGCCGCCTGGAAGGCGACTCCCGCCGCCGTGGTCCAGCGCGCCGGCGACCTGCCGCCGCTGCTCGGCCAGTCCGCGAACTTCCCGCTCCAGACCTACGACCTCGCGCCGGACGGCGTGAACGTGCAGAGCAGGGCGATCGACAAGGCGTTCCGCGACCCGCTGCGCCTGTCCGGCGCGGGCGGGCGCGGTGTCGTGGCGCGCGACGTCGGCATGGTCGCCGACTCCTTCACCCTGTTCGCCACCCAGTACCTCAGCGGCGGCTTCGCGGACATCACCGTGGTGCACAGCGACACGGCGGGCACCGACCCGACGAAGGTCGCCCGGATGCTCGCCGAGCACGAGATCGTCGTCGTCGAGGCCGCCGAGCGCAGCCTGGTGTCGGGCATCAACCCGGTGTTGTCCCCGGCCACGATCGACGCGATCAGGACCGAGCTGGCCAAGAAGCCCCGCCGCTAGGCCGGGGGCCTCGCCGCCGGTCAGTAGCGCTTGCGCAGCTTCCTCGCCGCCGCGCCCGCCATCCGCACCGGCGCGCTGACCTTCCACGACGTGGAGGCGCGCAGCTCGTTCAGCGCGCGGTGGGCGTTGCCGGACGCCTCGCGGGTCGCCGCCAGCTCCGCCTCCAACGCCGCGACGCGCTGTTCGGCGAACTCGAGCCGCTCCTGCAGGAGGTCCAGCACCCGCACCGAACCCGGCGGCAGCAGCAACGGGTGGGCGTCCAGCTTGACGTGCACCACCGACCGCATCGCCAGCCACTCGTCCGCCACCACCTCGTGCGACGACGACATCTCGGTCCACTTGCTGTAGATGGCGGTCACCGAGTTGGTGTCGTGCACGCCGCAGATCGACGCGGCCTGCAGCAGGAACGCCCAGTCCTCGCACACGGTCAGCGTCTCGTCGAAGCCGAGGCCCAGCTCCACCAGCACCCGCGGCACCGCGAAGCAGTGGAACGGCGTCTCGTTCTGCCGCAGGTGCCGCACCAGGTCGAAGGCGGTGGTGTACTGCGGCGTCAGCGGACCGGTCGCCGCGTGCGTGGCCACCGCGTGCTCGCCGGCCCACGCCCGGGTCTGCTCGGCGGCCCACCAGCGCACCACCGTCCCCGGCGCGGCCGTCGCACCCGCCTTGATGTTCTCCACCCAGTCCGCGGTGACCAGGTCGTCGTCGTCCAGGAACACGACGTACTCGCCGGTGGCGGCGCGCAGACCGACGTTCGCGGGCCTGCTGCGGGTGCCGCCGTCGCACGGGACCACCCGGACCCGGTGCGTCACGTTGCCCTCGAACGTGTCCACCAGGCGGCGCACGTCCTCGGCCTTGGTCGAGTCGTGCACGACCAGCAGGACCTCGAAGTCCAAGTCGGTCTGCGCGCCGAGGCAGCACAGCACGTCCACGAGCGTGTGCGTGCGGACGCCCCGCGTGCGCACCACGACGCTGAGGAACGGGTGCGCGGCGGCGGGCTCCTCGGTCCGGCGCGGCACGCCCCGGTGGTAGCGGCGCACGAACTGGTTCACCGTGCCGAAGTCGTCGGCCCCGGACCGCATCCGGCTCAGGAACCGCCCCGCGTTCGCCTTCGGCTCGAACAGCGGGTGCCCGGCGACGTTCTGGTCGGACCGCTCCAGCCGGAAGTCCTCCCGCGCCGCCTCGTACCAGCCAGCGGTGGTCATCATCCGGGTCAGCGTCCGCTCGGTGAAGAACCGCAGGTGCGTGCGGTCCAGCAAGCCCGAGTCGGTCATCTCCCACCGACCCGCGAGCAGCTGCCGGGCCAGGTCCGCGTGCGCCACGTTCGGCACGCTCACGACGAGTTCCACGTCCTGGTGCGCCGCGGAGAGCTCGGCCAGCACGTCGACGACGGCCTTCGGCTCGACCACGTGCTCCAAGAAGTCCAGGCCCAGCACCGCAGCCAGCGGCCGGCCCGCCAGGACCTCCTCCAGGGCGTCCCGCAGGTCGGGCCGCGCGAGGTCCACCACGTGCGCCTCGAACCCGCGCGCGGCGAGCTTGGCGACCGACTCCCCGTCGACGTCCACGCCCACGTACTCGGCGCCGCGCTCGCGCAGCGGCTCGGCCACCGCGCCCACGCCGCACCCGAGGTCGAGGACCACCCGGCCGCCCAGTTCCGCGTCGGACAGCAACCGGACCACCGCGCCGTAAGGCCCGGCCGGGTTGTAGTGGAAGTCGTAGTTGCCCACGTGCTGGTAACCCCCAAGAAGGGCGTCAGAACCGACGCCTGCCGTATTCGCCGTCGATGAACTCGGCCACGCCCGAGGCGTTCGGCAGGACCTCGGGCAGCTTCCCGGCGGCGCGGAGCTGCTCGAACTCGGCCACCGCCCGCCGCTGCCCCTCGCTGCCGTGGACCCGCATGACGTCGATCGTCTCCGTCACGACGTCCTCGCGGCCGTACCGGGTCGCGAGCAGCAGCCGGCCGAGGATGCCGGCGTGCGGCTCGAGCGCCGTCGGCCGCACGCGGGCCTGCTCGTCCAGGCGCTTGTCGTGGAACAGCACCGCCTTCGGCTCGTGCACCACCCGGTGGCCGCGCAGCCGGATGCGCCAGCTCAGGTCCACGTCGTTGACGTAGGACGGGAACCACTCGGCGTCGAACCCGCCGACGTCGTGGAAGGCGGACGTCCGGACGGCCAGGCACGCGCCGCTCGCCCAGCTCTGGTCACCGCGCTGCTCGTCGTAGTGCTTGGGGTGCTCGCACGGGATCTGGCGCGCGTCCACTGCGGCCACCGTCGGGTCGCGCAGCGCTTCGAGCAGGTGGACCACCAGCGTGGGGGCCACGTAGGTGTCCGGGTTGAGCAGCAGCAGCACGTCCTCCACGGCGCCCTCGGCCAACGCGTTGCAGCCCGCGCTGTGGCCGAGGTTCGCGGCGAAGAACGTGTAGTCCAACTTGATGCGCGGGTCCACGTTCTGCTGGATCTCGTCGAGCTCCGCTTCGCCGAGCACCGCCCGGTCCGAGCAGTCGCCGAGCGCCAGCGACACCGAGGACAGCCCCTGGCCCGGCGTGTCCAGCGCCAGCTCGGCGGCCCGGTTCAGCGCGCGGACGCACCGCCACACCGTGCCCAGGTCGTTGCGGTACAGGACGGTGACCACGCGCAGCGTCGCAGGGGCGTGGCCGGTGCTGTCGGTCACTTCGGCGCCTCGTGCTCCACCTGCGACGTGAGGACTTCGTCGAACCGCGCCTTCGCCGCCGCCTCGTCCTGGGCGAACACCTCGACCCGGATGACCTCGCCCGCGGTCGCGTAGTGCGCCCGGTACACGGTGATCGTCTTGGCACTGCTGGTCTGCACCGACTTGTAGACGGCGACGTTGCCCAGCTTGGCGGTCGGGTCCTCGACGAAGCCGAACCGCTTCTGGTCGGTCTCGATCGCGGTCAGCAGCGCGGCCGGGTCGGCGGTCTTGAACGCCCACAGGCTGGTGGTGACCTCGCTCTCCACCACGACCACCGAGCGGGCCTCGGTCACGCCGGCCTGCTTGAGCACCACCAGGTCCGGGGTCGGCAGCGGCTTGGCGGTGGCCAACTGGTCGGCGTTGTAGGTCTTGGGACCGGACGTGCGGCCCTCGGGCACGACCAGCGTGCCGAACGGGTCCGGCTTCTTCTTCGTGGTCGTCGTCGGGGCCGGCGCGGCCGTCGTGGTCTCGGTGGGCTTCGGGTCGTCGCCCGTGTTGAAGACCGTGAAGTACAACACCGCGGCGGCGGCCAGCACGACCACGACGCCGACGATCGCGAAGATCTTGCCCTTGCCCGGCTTGACGTCCTCGAACACCTCGGGGCCCTGGACGCCGAAGCCGCCGCTGTTCCACCCGGCGCCGCCGCCGAAGTCGCCCTCGCCCCACGGCGTCGCCGAGTAGCCGCCCTGGTCCGGCTGACCCGGCCAGCCCTGAGCGGCCGGCTGTTGCTGCTGCGGCGGCCACTGGCCCTGCTGCGCGGGCCGCACCACCTGGGTGCGGTCGGGTTCGACCCGCGCGCCGCCCGGCACGACCTGGGTGCGATCCGCCTCACCCTGCGGTGGGGTCAGCGGCTTGATGAACTGGGTGGACTCCGCGGTCTGGCCCTGGTTCTGCGTGGCCTCCGGCTGCGCCACGGGTGGCTGCTGGGCCGACCACTTGAACGGCGCCGGGAACGGGTCGGACGGGGGGCCGGTCTGGGGCGTGGGCTGTGGGTTTCCGCCGCTCTGCGCCTGGTACAGCAGTTCGTCGCGCTGCCGTCTGTACTCGTCCGGGGTGACCTTGCCCGCGGCGAGCGCCGCGTCGAGCTGCTCGAGCCGTACCTGCCAGGTCACCGCTGTCCTCCCTTGACACCCACACCTGTCGCGCACGCGGCGGAATACGCTCCGACGGCTTTGCGGTGGGCTTATCCTACGGTCCGCCGGCCCTCCGTCGGCGTGAGGAGGCAAAGTGGTCGGCTTCGGACTTCGACGGCGGGCGAGTGCTGCGCCAAACGGCCGCAAGCGGGCCTCCGACGGCTTCGGGACCGTCCGCCTGTTCGCCGCGTTCTTCATCATCATCGACCACGCGGCGCCGCTGACCAAGAGCGGTGGGAGCATTCTGCCGGCCCGGTTCGGTGTCGATCTTGGCGCGGTCACGGTCTCCGCGTTCATGGCGATGAGCGGTTTCCTGGTGATCCGCAGTTGGGAGCGCGACCCGCACCTGTGGCGCTTCGCGGTGAAACGCGCGCTGCGGATCATGCCCGGGTTGATCGTCGTGCTGTGCTTGAGCGCGCTCGTGCTCGGCCCGGTGCTCACCACGCTGACCACCGGCGCGTACTTCGACCACCCGGTCACCTGGAGCTACCTCACCCGCAACGTCCAAGTCTTCCCGCAGCAGTACGTGCTGCCCGGGGTGTTCGCCGACAACCCGTACCCCCACGCCGTGAACGGTTCGCTGTGGAGCCTGCCGGTCGAGGTGCTCGGGTATGCGTTGATCGCGGGGTTCGGCCTGCTGGGCGCGGTGCGGCGGCGGTGGATCGTGCTCGTGGCCGCGTTCGCGCTGGCCGTGGTGTTCCAGAGGTTGCTGACCCGGCAACTGGTGCTGCCCAAGGTGCTGCTGATGGTGCCGACGGTGCCGCTGGTGCAGTACCTCGCCGTCTACTGCGTCGGGATGCTCGCCTACCTGTACCGGGACAAGATCCGCTACAGCTGGTTCGGCGTCGCGGCGTGCGTCGGTGTCGAGTACGTGATGCACGCCTCGGCGATGGCGGAGATCACCCGCCTGGTGACGGTGCCCTACGTCGTGCTGGCCATCGGGACCCTGTTGCCGCAGCGGCTGTGGCTGCCCTCGTGGCTGACGATGTCGAGCTACGGCGTCTACCTCTACGGCTTCCCGACCGAGCAGACCGTCGTGGCCCTGGGCGCGGACTCGAAGTGGACGGTGGCGCTGATCTCGGTGCCGGTCGCGCTGGCGCTGGGTCTGCTGTCCTGGCACGTCGTCGAGAGCCCCGGGATGAAGCTGCGCCGGTTCCTCCTGAAGCGCCGCACGCCCGAGCAGCCCGCTCCTAGTCCGGCGGAAAGGCCCGCCGAGCCGTCCCCAGCACATCCGTGACCGCAGCGGTGAGGTCCGCGTCGGGCGTGGCTTCGGCCACACCGACGCGGACGACGTGGTCGCCCGACGTGTAGATGCCGCGCACCACCGTGGTCGGCCCGGCTTTGCGCAGGTGGCCATCGGGCGTCTCGGCGTAACCGGAGTTCCGGAGGTGCCGGGACAGTCCCGCGGCGACCTTCCGCGCCTGGTCGGGGCCGCTCGTGCGGGCGACGACGACCGCGTAGGACGTCTTGCCGGCGGTCGACGCCGCGTACCGGACGTCGTCCACCCCGCCGGCGCGCAGCACGTCCGACTCGGTCAGCGAGAGCAGCTTCGCGGTGACGGCCTCGTCGACGGTCATGGTCCGGTCGGGCACGGTCGCGGAGCCGGGCAGCGCCGGGAGGCCCGTCCCGGCGGGTGGGGCCGCGCCGGTCGTCGCCGCGGCGGTGGTGGCAGCGCTGGTGGCGGTCGCGTTCGCGCCGGCGTTGCCGCTGTCGCGTCCGACGAACCACCAGACGCCCGCCGCGGCCACGCCCAGCAGCGCGATCAGCAGGGGAGCGGTCCAGCGGCCCTTGCGCCTGCTCGCGGTCGCGAACACGACGTGCCCGTCGACCGGGGGGCCATCGGCGGGTGCTGCGGGCGGACCGGTCGGATGACCTGCGTCGCCTCGGTGTCCAGCGGGCTGGTGCCCAGGCGGCCGTGGACGCGGGGGCCCGCCGCCGTGGCGAGGATCTCATCGCGGCGCTTCGTGTGCTCCGGCCGGTTGATCCGACCTGCCGCCAGGTCCTGGTCGAGGCGACGCAGAGCGTCCTGCCATTCCATCGAGTGATCCTCCGCGAGCCCCAGAAGTGTGATCGTGGGGATTCTCGCCTACGGCGGGCTGTTCCGGTCCCGCCTTGCGGACGCACCGATGGCGGGCGCACCCATGTCGTGGCCGGGGGCGGCGTCGGGGGATGACGCCGCCCCCGGGCGGGCTACTTCTTGGTCAGGATCGTCGGGCCGACGATCCGCCGCGCGAGGCGGCGCAGGGTGCTCTTCTTCGATTGCGACGAGGACGGCTGCTGCTTGACGGGGGACGGGGCGGTGAGGGGGCTGATGCGGAGGGTCGGTGCGTCGTTGCCTGGCTGGGACTGGGGGGAATCCTGGCTGAACGTCACGCGGCGATCCTGCCAAATAACGCTCCGTGAGCGGCAGGGGAGATCAGCAGAAGATCAATCCGCAGGGCTTCGTCGTCGTCGTGGTGGTCGTGGTCCGCGACGTGGTCGGGGGTCTTGTGGTCGTCGGCGGCTTCGTCGTGGTCGTCGTCGGGGGCGCGGTGGTGGTGGCGGACGACTCGGTGGTGGTCGTGGCGGACGACGACGTCGTGGTGGTGGTGGATGAAGCGCTGCTGGACGACGACTGCGTGGTGGTGGTGGCGGCGGTCGTGGTGGTGCGGCCGGGCTGGGACGCGCCGGTGACCACGACGATGTCCGCGCCGTCCGCGGGCAGGCCCGAGGGCGGCAGCGGTGCGTCCGTCGTGCCGCTGGCGAAGAGCGCGGCCATCACGACGCCGATCAATGCCCCGACGGCGAGTCGCGCCGGGCCACCCGCAGCGGTGAGCATTGACCTTGACTACCGGCCTCACTCAATCGGGTCAAATCGTTCGGGCCATTTGGTACCGGGTCGGTACGCGTGGTACCTGCCCGGTACCGCAATTGTGCGGCTAGGCCAGTTCGGCCGTCAGCGTGATCGTCGTGCCCGCGAGCGCCTGGCTGACCGGGCAGTTCTTCTTGGCGTCCTCGGCCGCTGCGGCGAACTGGTCCGCGTCCAGGCCCGGCACCGCGCCCCGCACGGTCAGGTGGACGCCGGTGATCCCCTTGCCCGGCTGGAAGGTCACCTCGGCGGACGTGTCCAGTTCGGTGGGCGGCGTGCCCGCCTGGTCCAGCGCGTTCGAGAACGCCATCGAGAAGCACGACGAGTGCGCGGCGGCGATCAGTTCCTCGGGGCTGGTCCGGCCCGCGGCGGCGGTCTCCGTGCGCGCGGGCCAGGACACCGCGTACGAGCCGAGGCCCGACGACTCCAGCGTCACGGTGCCGTTGCCCTGGAGGAGGTTGCCCTCCCAGTGGGTGCTCGCCTTGCGGGTGGCCGACATGGGAACTCCGTTCGCAGCGGGGGAACCGGTTCGGCGCCAAACCTATCGTCGTCCGCGCGAACCCGCCCGGTGGACGAAAGCGAAAAGGCGGGCACCCCGATGGGTGCCCGCCTTTCGGCAAGAGCGGATGACGAGACTCGAACTCGCGACCCTCACCTTGGCAAGGTGATGCGCTACCAACTGCGCTACATCCGCCTGACAGAGAGGAACTATACAGGAGGCTCAAACCGCGTTTCGACCGGGGGGTCGAACCTCCTCCAGCAGCCGGTCGACCTCGGCCAACCGCTCCGCCGGCCACCGCCACTCCCACAGCGGCCGGACCCGGTCCACGACCTCGCCCGGCAGCCACGGCGCGACCAGGTGCCGCAGCTCCCACTCGTCGAACACGTGCTCGTAGAAGCTGACCACCGACGCGTTGGACAGGAACTGCTCCTGCTGGAAGCACCAGTGCGCGAAGCCGTACACCCGGGTCAGCGTGTCCCGGTCGTCGTCCCGGTGCGCCTCCAGGGCGAGCTGCCACAGCTCCGACAGGAACACGTGGCACGACCAGGACTCGCGCTCGATGACGGCGCCCAGCTCCGGGAGGAGGGCGGAAGCCCTTGTGCGCCAATCGACCACGCGGCAGGAGACTACTCGTCGCAGCGGCGCGTGGGACGTGTTCCGCAGCCACCTGACGCCTTCCCGTAACCGGCTCGTCACCGACCGCGATCCGGTGGTCGGCGGCCGGGACTGCTCCGAACGGCCTACGCCGACCGTCTGGTCTTCGGTATCGGGTCGCTATCGCTTCGGGGCGGTTCGATCCAGCTGTGGCATCTTGACCGGGTACGACTGAAGGCGGGCGGGAGGTGCCGGGCGGGATGGCCGGAGATGCCGATTTCGACCGGGAACTGCTCGCCAGGGTCAGGGCGGGCGACGACACGGCCTTCGGCGAGCTGTTCAGCCGACACGCCGACGCCGTTCGTCGGTTCGCCCTCCGGCACGTCCGTGAACACGCGGAGGCCGACGACCTGACCGCCGAGGCGTTCTTCCGGGTGCTCCAGGCGATCCGCCGCGGCACCGGTCCGACCGACCACGTCCGGACCTACCTGCTGACCGTCGCGCGCCGGGTGGCGTGGGAGTGGAGCGGGCGGCGCCGGGACGTGCCGGTGGAGGACGAGGAGCTGTCCCGCCGGGTCGAGCCGTTCCCCGACCTGACCGCCGCGCGCGCCGAGCACACGCTGATCTCGCGGGCGTTCACCAGCCTGCCCGAGCGGTGGCGCAGCGTGCTGTGGCAGGTCGAGGTGGAGGGCGCGCGGCCGGCGGCGGTGGCCCCGAGCTTCGGTCTGAGCCCGAACGCGATGGCCGCGCTGGCCCGTCGGGCGCGTGAAGGGCTGCGCGCCGCGTACCTCCAGGCGCACCTGGCCGAGGACTCCGGGCCGCGCGCGTGCAGCTCGGTGCTGTCGAAGCTGGGCACCTACACCGCGGGCGGGGTGCAGGGCGCCGAGCAGCGCCGCATCCGCAAGCACCTCCAGACCTGCTCGTCGTGCAACGCCCTGCACGCCGAGCTGACCGAGGTGTGCTCGTCGCTGCGGGCGCACGCGGCCTCGATCGCGGTGCCGGTCGCGGTGACCGCCCTGGCCGCCCCGGTGGTGCTGGGCAAGGCCGCGTGGCTCACCGGACGGGTGAAGCTGGTGCTGGCCGCCACCGCGTCGGCCGCCGCCGTGGGCCTGTTCGGGGCGCTCGCGGGCGCGTTCACCGGCGGTCCGGGGCCAGGGCTGGTGGAGTCCGGGCCCAACGGCGCCGACGGCGAGAACGTGCTGGCGCTGTGCTCGACGGGCGCGACCGTGACGGGTGCGCCGACCAGCGCGCCGTCGCCGTCGGCCGCGCCGCAGGTCCACCGGGTCGACCACACCCGGGTGCACACCAGCGTGGTGACCGAGACCGTGTCGGTGGCGCCGACCACGACGTCCGGGCAGGTCCTGGCGGTGCCGGTGCCCTCGGGGGCGCCCGCGACCTCCAGCGAGGTCCGACTGTTCCAGGACCCGCCGAGCGAGCCGGTGACCACCACGACCACCACCGAGCCGACCAAGACGGTATTCGTCAGCACCACCTCGCCCACGCCGACGGTGACACCCACCACGGTGACGCTGACCCCCACCTCGTCGAGCCTCAAGCCCACCTGACCACGAACCGCGACCGCCCGGTTCACCCACTGGATGCAGGGGTTTGCCGGTAGCGTTGAGAACGTTGAAGGTCAGGCGCTGGCGAGGAGACGGTGATGACGCGGCTGGTGCGCGGTGCGGACGGCCGGATGTGGACGGTGCGCAGCCAGATCGAGTGGCGCAACCCGACGGCTGACGCCGACTTCGAGCACGACGTCAGCGGCGGCCACGGTCCGGGCGTGCTGATGCTCGCGATCGTCGTCGTCATGGCCGTGGTCCTGGTCGCGTGGACGCCCGAGCAGGTCGTCGTCCCCGGCTGGCTGATCTTCGCGCTGGTCCTGCTGTTCCTGTTCTTCCCGGCCCGGTGGGCGGTGCGCCGGCCGTGGCTGGTGGCGGCGGAGTCGAAGAAGACCGACGAGCTGCCGCCCGAGCGCTGGGTGGGCACCGTCCGGGGCTACCTGACCGTGCGCAACGAGATGGCGAACGTGGCGCGCAAGATCGAGATGTACTCGCTGCCCGACCTCGAGGGTCCGCTGCAACCGGTCGACTGATCGCGGTGTTCGGGTGAGGATGGTCGGGTGCCGGAACTACCCGAGGTCGAGGCGTTGGCCGAACACCTGCGCGAGCACGCCGTGGGGCGCGTCGTGCACCGCTTGGACGTGGCGTCGCTCCAGGTCCTGAAGACGTTCAGCCCGCCGTGGACGGAGTTGCAGGGCCGCACCGTGACCGGCGCCGGCCGGCACGGCAAGCACCTGGACCTGGACTGCGACGGCCTGCACCTGGTGGTCCACCTGGCCCGCGCGGGCTGGCTGCGCTGGTCGGACACCCTGTCGGTGGCGCCGCCCAAGCCGGGCAAGGGGCCGTTGGCGCTGCGCGTGCACCTGGGTCCGCCGGGCGAGGGGCCGGGGTTCGACCTGACCGAGGCGGGCACGAAGAAGGGGCTGGCGGCGTGGATCGTCACCGATCCGACCGACGTGCCCGGTGTGGCGCGGCTGGGTCCGGACGCGCTGTCGGTGTCCCGTGAGCGGCTGGAGGAGCTGTTCAAGGGCCGCACGGAACGCCTGAAGACCGCGTTGACCGACCAGACCCTCATGGCGGGCATCGGCAACGCGTACTCCGACGAGATCATGCACACCGCGAAGCTGTCCCCCTACGCGACCGCGGGCAGGCTCAACGCCGAGTCACTGGACCGCCTGCACGTGGCCATGGTGGACGTGCTCAACGACGCCGTCGCCCGTTCGGTCGGCCAGTCGGCGGCCCGGTTGAAGGGCGAGAAGCGCTCGGGCCTGCGGGTGCACGCGCGGACCGGCCTGCCGTGCCCGGTGTGCGGCGACACGGTCCGCGAGGTCTCGTTCGCGGACAAGGCGTTCCAGTACTGCCCGACCTGCCAGACCGGCGGCAAACCGCTGGCGGACCGGCGGCTGTCGCGCCTGCTCAAGTGACGATCAGGACCTCCAGCCGGCGGGGGCCGTGGACGCCTTCGACCCGGTCCAGCTCGATGTCGCTGGTCGCGGACGGGCCGCTGATGAACGTCAGCGGTCGCACCGGGTCCAGCCGTTCGAGGGCTTCCGGGACGGTGCCCGCGATCTGGTCCGCCCGCACCACGCACACGTGGTGGTCCGGCAGCAGGGTCAGCGCGCGCCGGCCCTGACCCGGCCCGCCGTCCAGGACGATCGTGCCGGTCTGGGCGATGGCCACCGCGCACCCCGTCAGCACACCGTCCGCCGCGTCCAACTCCGCCACGGTGAGCGGGTCGCGCAGGGCGGTCATGCCGGGCACGTCCCACGCCAGGCCGTCCGGCACGACGATCCGCTTGCCCGCCAACAGCTTCCCCAGCAGCGGCAGCACGTCGTGCTCGGCCACCACGTGCACGGTCGCGCGGTAGTGGGCGACGCGTTCGGCCAGCAGTTCCACCGAGGCGTCGCCGGAGCGGACGTAGTCGCGGGTCACCGGAGGCGTGGTGGGCTTGTCCCGCAACGCGTTGCGCACCCGACCCAGGATCTCCGCACGGGCGTCAGCCACGGTTCTTCCTCCACCACTCGCGGAACGGTTCGCGGGCCGGCACCGGGGCGTCCCGGGACGACGTCCACGCCGCGCCCGGTCCGGGCAGCCACGAGATCCGGCCGTCGCGGGCGAACAAGCGCGCCAGGGAGCCGAGCTTCTGCGCCTTCTCGTACCGGGACGCCGACGCGAACACCCAGGCCGCGGCGGCCATCGCCACCGACTCGGCGCTGCGCCCCTTGGCCTCGACCGCCTCGGCCCGCAGGTGCGTCAGCACGGACGGGATGTCGATGCGCACCGGGCACACCTCGAAGCACGCCCCGCACAACGAGGACGCGTAAGGCAGCGACGCGGCCTGCTCGTCGCGCGGGTCGTCGACCAGTTGCGGCGTCAGGATCGCGCCGATCGGGCCCGGGTACACCGAGCCGTACGACTGGCCGCCGGTGCGCTCGTAGACCGGGCACACGTTGAGGCACGCCGAACACCGGATGCACCGCAGCGCCTGCCGCCCCACCGGGTCGGCGAGGGTCGCGGTGCGCCCGTTGTCCAGCAGCACCAGGTGGAACTCCTCCGGGCCGTCGCCGGGCGTCACGCCGGTCCACACCGACGTGTAAGGGTTCATCCGCTCCGCCGTGGACGAGCGCGGCAGCAGTTGGAGGAAGACCTCCAGGTCCTGCCACGTCGGCACGACCTTCTCCAGCCCCATCACGGTGATCAGCCGGCGCGGCAGCGTCAGGCACATCCGGCCGTTGCCCTCGGACTCCAGCACCACCACCGAACCCGTGTCGGCGACGGCGAAGTTGGCGCCGGAGATCGCGACCTCGCAGGCCAGGAACTTGCGGCGCAGGTGGGCGCGCGCGGCCTCGGCGAGCACGCGCGGCTCGTCGGAGGCCGGGTCGAGCCCGGCCGCGCGGAAGATCTCCCGGATCTCGCTGCGGTTGCGGTGGATCGCGGGCACCAGGATGTGCGACGGGCGGTCGTCGCCGAGCTGCACGATCAGCTCCGCCAGGTCGGTCTCGACGGCGTGGACGCCCGCCTCCGCGAGCGCCTCGTTGAGCCCGATCTCCTGCGTGGCCATGGACTTCACCTTGACGACCTCGCGCGCGTCACCGCACAGCCGCAGCACGATCGCGTTGGCCTCGGCCGCGTCCCGCGCCCAGTGCACGACCCCGCCGCGCGCGGTCACCGCGGCTTCGAGCTGCTCCAGGTAGCGGTCGAGGTGGTGCAGGACGTCGTCCTTGACCGCCTCGCCGGCGCGGCGGAGCTGTTCCCAGTCGGGCAGTTCGCCGACCGCGTCGCGGCGCCGGCCGCGGATGGTCGTGGTGGCGTTGCGCAGGTTGCGCCGCAGCTGGGTGTCGGCGAGGGCGGTGCGGGCCGCCTCGGGGAACGCGGGACTGCCCAGCCAGGTCACCGGGTTGCGGGTGCCCACGGCTCCTCCTCGGTGCTCGCCAGGATCTCGGCCAGGTGGACGGGGCGGACGCCGGCGCGCAGCCGGGACAGCCCGCCGCCGATGTGCATGAGACACGAGTTGTCACCCGCCGTCAGCACTTCCGCGCCGGTGTCGAGCACGCCGCGCATCTTGTCGGCGAGCATCGCGGTGGACGTGTCGGCGTTCTTCACCGCGAACGTGCCGCCGAAACCGCAGCACTGGTCGGCCTGCGGCAGCTCGACGAGTTCGAGACCCCGAACCTCCCGCAGCAGCGCCAGGGGCTTGTCGCCCACACCGAGCATGCGCAGAGAGTGACAGGTCGGATGGTAGGTCACCCGATGGGGGAAGTATGCACCCACGTCCGTCACGCCGAGCACGTCCACCAGGAACTCGGACAGCTCGTAGGTGGGCGGCGGGGTCGTCCCGAGGTCGGGCTGGACGTGCCGCACCATGCCCGCGCACGACCCCGACGGCACCACCACCGCGTCCTGCCCGGCGAACACCGAGGCGAACCGTACGGCCAAGTCAGCGGCGTGCGCGCGGTAGCCGGTGTTGAAGTGCAGCTGCCCGCAGCAGGTCTGGTCGAGCGGGAAGTCGACGGTGCAGCCGAGGCGTTCCAGCAGCCGCACGGTCGCCCGGGCCGTGGCCGGGAACAGCGTGTCCGTGAGGCAAGTGGCGAACAGGGCGACCTTCTTCACGGCGCTCACTCTGACCGGATATTCATCGGATGTCTACCCGATCCGGTGGACGCCCCCTTGCCGAGAGGGCACAACACGGAACAGCATGGACGCCGTGCGTGACCTCCTGACCGAGCGCGCGGTCCTCGGCGTCATCGCGACCCTGGCCGTCCTGGGCCTCTTCGTGATGCTGTGCCGCGCCCGCAGGGTGAGCACCAGCGTCGAAGACGCCGTCATGGACATGCTGCACCGCATGTCCAAGGCGTCCGCCGACCTCCGCGAGGGACTGACCCAGGAAGCCGCCGACAAGGCGACCCCGCACCTGCGGGAGATGCTGCGGTGCGTGGCGGTCGGGATCACCGACGACGAAGGCACCCTCCTTTCGTGGGACGGCGGCGCCAACGACCACTACGAGTTCCTGCTGCCCTACATCGAGCGTGCGATCGGTGAAGTGCACAAGGAGCACGTCGAACATCGAAAACTGGATTGCGAACTGCCGGGGCCGTGTTCCCTGCACTCGGCGGTGATCGTTCCCCTGATCGTGGAAAACGAGGTCGCCGGTACGCTCATCGTGGTCAGTGGCGTGGCGAACAAGAGGCAGATCCGGATGGCCGAGGAGACGGCGCGGTTCGTCTCCACGCAGTTGGAACTGGAAGTGCTCCAGAAGTCCCGCCAAGCCCTGGCCCAGGCCGAGGTGAAGGCGCTGCGCGCCCAGATCTCGCCGCACTTCGTCTACAACGCCCTGAACACCATTTCGTCGTTGATCCGCACCGACCCGGCCCACGCGAGGGAACTGTTGCAGGAATTCGCCGAGTTCACCCGCTACTCCTTCCGCACGGAAGGCTTCTTCACCACGCTGGCGGACGAGCTCACCAACATCCACCGCTACCTGACCATCGAGCAGGCCAGGTACGGGGCCCGGCTCAACGTCCGGCTGAAGATCGCCCCCGAGGTGCTCCAGGTCGTGATGCCGTTCCTGGTCCTGCAACCCCTGGTGGAGAACGCCGTCCGGCACGGCCTGGCCAAGAAACCCGGCGGCGGGCTGCTCACGATCATCGCCGAGGACAACGGCGCCGAAGCCCTGATCTCGGTCGAGGACGACGGCGTCGGCATGGACCCGGACCGCCTTTTCGAAGATCTGAAGGACGCCCACCAGACCGGCGCGCACGTCGGTTTGGGCAACATCAACCACCGCATGCGCGCCGTCTTCGGCGACGCCTACGCGCTCGTGGTGGAAACCGCTCCCGACGCGGGCATGAAAATCATTTTGAAGGTCCCGAAGTACGCGCCGGGCGTGCGCACCAACCTGCCACTGGTCCCGCCCAAGCTGGACGAAACCGCCGAACAGCCCGTCGTCCGCGCGTGACCCGCGCTCACGAAGCAGCGAGGGAAAGTGTCGCGAAAGCCATGACGGCGACGACCGACCAGATGATCCACATCCAGTAGACGTGCATGGGCGTGGGGCCGTCCGCATTGCGCCGGCCCCGTTCGTCCCACCACTCGACGTACCGCTCCAGCCACCGGATCGGGTTGAACGTCACCGACCGATGTTAGCTCTACCACCCGGGGTCGTGGGCACACGTAAGGTCGTGGCATGAGCGTGACCGACAAGATCGCCGCCCGCCTGCCGAAGATCGTCACCGACCGGGCCGACCGCGGTCCCGTGGTGGCCGCGGTGCGCCTGCACGGGGTCATCACGCCCACGCCGACGCCGATGGCGCGCAACACGATCAACATCCAGAACGTCGAGAGCGCCCTCACCCGCGCGTTCGACCACGACCGGCTGGTCGCGGTCGCGCTGCTGGTCAACTCGCCGGGCGGGGCGCCGACGCAGTCCGCGCTGGTGGCCGAGCGCATCCGGGAACTGGCCGCGAAGAAGCGCGTGCCGGTGCTGGCGTTCTGCGAGGACGTCGCCGCGTCCGGGGGCTACTGGCTGGCCTGCGCGGCCGACGAGATCTACGCGCACGGCACCTCGCTGGTCGGCTCGATCGGCGTGGTGAGCGCCGGGTTCGGGCTCAACGGCCTGCTGGAGCGCCACGGTGTGGAACGCCGCGTCTACACCGCGGGCGAGCACAAGGTCCGGCTCGACCCGTTCAAGCCGGAGAAGCCCGAGGACGTCGAGTGGCTGAGCGGGCTGCACGAGGACCTGCACGGCCAGTTCGTCGACTGGGTCAAACAACGTCGGGGCGGCAAGCTCGCCACCGAGGCGGACCTGTTCTCCGGCGAGGTGTGGACCGGGACGAAGGCCGCCGAACTCGGGCTCGTGGACGGCGTCGGCACCCTGCGCAGCGTCGTCGCCAAGCGCTACCCGGACGCCGAAGTCTCGATCGCCGAGCCCCGCCGACCCCTCCTGGCCCGCCTCGGACTGGCCGGCAGCACCACCCGATCGGGCGACTTCGTGCTGGAGGGCCTGGCGGCGCTGGAAGAGCGGGCGCGCTGGTCGCGATTCGGCTTGTGAACGTTAACCCAGGTCATTGAGGGGTCGGGCGCCGCGACCCCGCGTAGACACGGCCCGGCGTGACTGGGCAAGATGCGCTGCACAGTGAGTACCCAGGACTACGCCGGCCTCCTCGTTCTGGCGGTGGACGACGAGGCGCCCGGTCTGAGCGAGATCAAGTACCTGCTTGAGAGCAGCCCGCACATCCGCCGCGTGCTCACCGCCTTCGACGCGGCGGAGGCCCTGCGCATCCTCCGGGGTGACTACGACGTCGAGGTGATGGACCGCACCCGCGCGGGCCGCCCACCGGTCGACGCGGTGTTCGCCGACATCAACATGCCGGGGTTGTCGGGCACCGACCTCGCCCGGGTGCTGGGCGCGTTCAGAGCGCCGCCCGCGCTGGTGTTCGTCACCGGCGTGGAGCACTCCGAGGCGGTGGTGGCCTTCGAGGTCGGCGCGCTGGACTTCGTCACCAAGCCGATCAACGAGGACCGCATCAACAAGGCGATCTCCCGCGTCGTGGACCGCGTCTCGGCGACCCCGGCCGCCCAGCCGGAACCCGCGCCGCAGGAACCCGCCGACGAAGAGGTCATCCCGGTCGAGCTGGGTGGCACCATCAAGCTCGTGCCCCGAGCCACCGTCCGGTACGTCGAAGCGCAGGGCGACTACGCGCGCCTGCACACCAACGACGGCCAGAGCCACCTCGTGCGCATCCCGTTGGCCCAGTTGGAGGAACGGTGGGAGAACGCGGGGTTCGTGCGCATCCACCGGTCGTTCCTGGTGGCGCTGCCGCTGGTGACCGAGCTGCGGATGACGTCCAACGGCTACGCGGTGGTGATCGGCTCGGGCGACGACGCGAAGGAGCTGCCGGTCAGCCGGCGGCACACCCGTGAGCTGAAGGAGCGGATCGTGCGACCCCCCAGGAGCAGCTGGGGATGAGCAGGCACTCCGGGCCGCCGGGCCAGCCGGACCAGCCGCAGCCAGGGGAGCGGGACGCCTGGCTGGCGGTGTCGGCGCGGAAGAACCGCCGCCGGCGGGTCGTGCTCGCCGACCCGCGGGGCCGCGGCCGGGTGCTGCGCACGATCATCGAGCTGGAGGAGCAGACCAGCGTCGGGGAGAAGCTGATCCGCGACCTGATCAAGCAGCAGCTCAAGACCGCGTTCCTGCTGGGCGGCGGCACCTTGCTGCTGCTGGCGTCCCTGCCGGTGCTGTTCTACCTGCTGCCCGGACTCGCCGACATCGAGCTGCTGGGCGTGCGGCTGCCGTGGGTCCTGCTGGGCCTGCTGCCGTTCCCGCTGCTGTACGCGGTGGGTTACGTGTACCGGAGACTGGCCGAGAGCCACGAACACGACTTCGTCAGCTCGGTGGACCGGTGACCGGGAACCTGTGGAGCCTCGGCTTGGTGGTCGTCGTCGCGGCGCTGACCTTCCTGCTGGGCTACGTGGGTTCCCGCCGCGCCAACACGACACCGGACTTCCTGGTCGCCCGCCGCGCCGTCCCGGCGACCCGCAACGCCGCAGCGATCTCCGGCGAGTACCTGTCCGCCGCGTCGTTCCTGGGCGTGGCGGGGCTGGTGCTCAAGGACGGCATCGACGCGCTGTGGTACCCGATCGGCTTCACCGCGGGCTACCTGGCGATGATGCTGTTCGTCGCCGCGCCGCTGCGCCGGTCGGGCGCGTACACGCTGCCGGACTTCGCCGAGGCGCGGCTGGGGTCGACCAACCTGCGGCGGTTCTGCACGTTCTTCGTGATCTGCATCGGCGTGCTGTACCTGGTGCCGCAGTTGCAGTCCGCGGGCCTGACGCTGAACACGATCACCGGGCTGCCGGCGTGGCTGGGCGCGGTGGCGGTGACCGTGATCGTCGCGGTGAACGTCTTGGGCGGCGGGATGCGCGCGATCACGCTGGTGCAGGCGTTCCAGTACTGGGGCAAGCTTTTCGCCATCGCCGCGCCGACCTTCGTGCTGTTCACCGTGTTCCTGGCCAGTCCGGGCAACGGGGCGCAGGGCGTGGACGAGGGCGGGGTGCTGCGGTTCCACCAGGACGTCGAGGTGACCACGGCGGAGCAGGTGCGGGTCAAGGTGGTCGAGCCGATGGAGCTGACCGCGATCGGCACGGTCAACGGCGCGCCCGCCGACGGCCACGCGCTTTGGGGCCCCGGCACCTACATCCTGGGCGAGGGCACCAAGTTGGTCTTCGAGGAGGGTTCGCCGGTCCCGGTGGTGGAGGGTTCGCCGACCGGCAACGAGCAGTGGCTGCGCCCGCAGACCGGTGGCCTGGGCGGGTTGTTCGAGACCTACTCGCTGATCTTCGCGACGTTCCTGGGCACCATGGGCCTGCCGCACGTCCTGGTCCGCTTCTACACCAACCCGGACGGCAAGGCGGCCCGCCGCACGGCGCTGCACGTGATGTACCTGCTGGGGTTGTTCTACCTGTTCCCCACCGTGCTGGGGGTGATCTCCCGCCAGTACCTGCCGCAGCTGCTGGTGACCGGCAAGACCGACGCGGCGGTGCTGCTGCTGCCCGGCACGATGCAGCCGAACCTGCTGGGGCAGGTGCTGGGCGCGATCGTCGCGGCGGGTGCGTTCGCGGCGTTCCTGTCCACCTCGTCGGGGCTCGTGGTGAGCGTGGCCGGGGTGGTGTCGACGGACATCCTGCCGGGCAAGGTGCGCGACTTCCGGTGGGCGACGGTGCTGACCGGCGCGGTGGCCATCGGCCTGGCGCTGCTGCTGCCGCGCGGTGACGCGTCGCTGACCGTGGCGATGTCGTTCGCGCTGGCGGCGTCGACGTTCTGCCCGTTGCTGCTGCTGGGGATCTGGTGGCGCGGCCTGACGTGGGTGGGCGCGATGGCCGGGATGCTGGTCGGCGGCGGGCTGGTGCTGACCGCCTTGGCGGTGAACGTGGTGAGCACGCTGTCCGGCTGGGTGGCGCCGGCGCTGTCCATGCAGCCGGCGCTGGTGACCGTGCCGGTGGCGTTCCTGACCATGATCATGATCAGCAAGCTGACCGGCCGGCGGCGGCCGGACGACGTGAACCAGATCCTGCTGCGCCTGCACGCGCCCGATCCGCTGGGCTTCATGCGGGACCGCGACGTGCAGCGCTTCGGGTCGGCGGAGGAGAAGCCGCGGGAGGGGTCGCGCGACAGCGCCCAGCCGTGGAACTGAGCGCTTCGACCGTGTCGTTGGCCACGTCGGGGTCGGGTGCCCGGCTGCGGCCGTCCTCGGTCGTGGCGCGCCGGCCCCGGTCCAGACCTGCGGTTTAGTCACCCTGAGGCAGGGGAAGGTCTCGAATGGGTGAAGTTGGGTCCGCCTATCCGGTCATCGGTGAGGTCCGTCACCCGAACGGCGCTTCGTCTCAGCATTCCTACCGCTCATCGCATCACTCGACTGTTGAGCGCAAGTCCACGTCCGGGGTCTTTCAGGCGTGACCCACGTCTCCCTACGGTGCTGCGCGTATCAGGAACGCACCAGGAGGGGTTACGTGCCGTTCACACCGCCGACAAGTGCGAGGAGGGGAAAGTGAGCACCACTGAAGACGCTTCAGGGGGCGCCACCCCCGCTGGGGCGACCCACGACTGGGTCGCTGTTCAGGACAGCGCGGACTTCAAGGAATTGCGCCGGAGGTTGCGCACCTTCGTGTTCCCCATGGCCGGACTATTCCTGGCCTGGTACCTGCTCTACGTGCTCCTCGCCGACTACGCGCACGGCTTCATGTCGCAGAAGGTCGTCGGCAACATCAACGTCGGCCTGATCCTGGGGCTGCTCCAGTTCGTGTCCACGTTCGCGATCACGACGCTGTACGTGCGCCACGCGAACAAGAACCTCGACCCCCGTGCGGAAGCCCTCCGCGAGGAGCTCGAAGGGGGCCAGGCGTGAACAACAACAACGCCCTGCTCAACATCGGCATCTTCGGCATCTTCGTGGTCGCCACGCTGTTCGTGGTGATCCGCGCCAGCCGCAACACCAAGACCGCCGCCGACTACCTCGCCGCCGGCCGCGCGTTCACCGGTCCCCAGAACGGCATCGCTATCGCGGGCGACTACCTGTCCGCCGCGTCGTTCCTGGGCATCGCGGGCGCCATCGCGATCAACGGCTACGACGGGTTCCTGTACTCCATCGGGTTCCTCGTCGCCTGGCTGGTCGCGCTGCTGCTGGTCGCCGAACTGCTGCGCAACACCGGCAAGTACACGATGGGCGACGTCCTGAGCTTCCGGATGCGCCAGCGCCCGGTGCGCGCGGCGGCGGCCACCTCCACCATGGCCGTGTCGTTCTTCTACCTGCTGGCGCAGATGGCGGGCGCGGGCGGTCTGGTCGCGCTGCTGCTGGGCATCACCGGCAAGGGCGGCCAGGCGGTCGTGATCGCCGTGGTCGGCGCGCTGATGATCGCCTACGTGCTGATCGGCGGCATGAAGGGCACCACCTGGGTGCAGATCATCAAGGCCGTCCTGCTGATCGCCGGCGCGGGCATCATGACCCTCTGGGTGCTCGGCAAGTACGGGTTCAACCTGTCCGGCCTGCTCGGCGCGGCCGTCGAGAACGCGCCCAAGGCGGGCGAGAAGCTGCTCGGCCCGGGCCTGCAGTACGGCAAGACCGGCACGTCCCAGCTGGACTTCCTGTCCCTGGCGCTGGCCCTGGTGCTGGGCACCGCCGGCCTGCCGCACATCCTGATGCGCTTCTACACCGTGCCCACGGCCAAGGAGGCCCGCCGCTCGGTGGTCTGGGCGATCTGGCTGATCGGCGTGTTCTACCTGTTCACGCTGGTCCTGGGCTACGGCGCGGCGGCGCTGGTGGGTCCGGACAAGATCGCCGCCGCACCCGGCGGCGCCAACTCGGCGGCCCCGCTGCTGGCCGAGGCGCTGGGCGGCCCGCTGCTGCTCGGCCTGATCGCGGCGGTGGCGTTCGCGACGATCCTGGCGGTGGTGGCCGGTCTGACGATCACCGCGTCGGCGTCGTTCGCGCACGACATCTACGCCAACATCATCAAGAAGGGCCAGGGCGAGGACAAGGCGAACGAGGTGAAGGTCGCCCGCATCACCGCGATCGTCATCGGCATCGTGTCCATCGCCGGCGGCATCGCGGCCAACGGCCAGAACATCGCGTTCCTGGTGGCCCTGGCGTTCGCGGTGGCCGCGTCGGCGAACCTGCCGACCATCCTGTACTCGCTGTTCTGGAAGCGGTTCAACACCTCCGGCGCGCTGTGGAGCATCTACGGCGGTCTCGCCGTGACGATCACGCTGATCGTGCTGTCGCCGGCGGTGTCCGGCAACGCCAAGGCGATGTTCCCGACCGCCGACTTCGACGTGTTCCCGCTGTCCAACCCGGGCATCGTGTCGATCCCGGTGGCGTTCTTCCTGGGCTGGCTCGGCACCGTGATGTCCAAGGAGGACGACAAGGCGAAGTACGCCGAGATGGAGGTGCGCGCGCTCACCGGCGTGGGCGCCGAGAAGGCCGTCGCGCACTGAGTTGAATGGCGCGACTCCGTCGCGCGGCTCGGCTGTGTTGGATGGCGCGACTCCGTCGCGCGGCTCGGCCGCCCGGAGGGTCGGCTCATCGCACCGTCTTTCCCGCCGATCGAAAAGCGTGATCGTCGGGAAAGGCGGCGCGACAAGCCGACGGCGGCCTCGCGGGAGTTGAAGGCGCCGCCTCCGGCGGCGTGGCTCGGCCGCCGACGGCGGCCTTGCGGGCCGGGCACGTCCGGGGCCGCCCCTGCCGCGCGCTGGGGCGGCCCTTCTGGCGCTTATCCCCTGTTTACCGGGGGCATGGCAGCATGGTGGCCGTGATCCCGAGCGTTGAAGTGTCGTCCGTGCCGGCCGAGCTGCCGGAGGGCCAGGTCCTGCTCGACGTGCGCGAAGCCGACGAGTGGGAGGCCGGCCACGCCCCCGGCGCGCTGCACATCCC
Source organism: Actinosynnema sp. CA-248983 (assembly GCA_050954585.1). GTDB lineage: Bacteria > Actinomycetota > Actinomycetes > Mycobacteriales > Pseudonocardiaceae > Actinosynnema. The sequence goes on from CP191863.1 coordinate 86,992, forward strand.
GATGAGCGAGCTGGCCGGGCGGCTGTCCGACCTGCCCGAGGCCGAGCTGCTGGTGGTGTGCCGCGCGGGTGGCCGGTCGGCGCGGGTCGTCCAGTACCTCAACGCCAACGGCTGGGACGCCAAGAACGTCGACGGCGGCATGCAGGTGTGGGCCGCCGAGGGTCGTCCGCTGGTGAGCGAGAAGGCCGGCGCGCAGCCGGAGGTCATCTGACGTGGCGTTCCAGCCGATGCGCGTGGACTGGGTGGCGAGCCCGCCACCCGGCGCCTACCCGCACCGTCGGCTGGCCCCGCCACCGCGCCCGTACGCCGGTCCGCCGTCCTACCCGGTGCCACCGCGGTGGGGGTTCCCGCTGCTGGCGTGGCGCTGGCCCACCTCGGTGGCCGGGGAGGCCGCCGAGGACTCCATGGAGCAGGTCCAGCGGCTGGCGCGCACCGCGTCCCACGTGCTCGGGCTGGCCGCGCTGACCCTGCTGTGGGCGGCGGGCAGCGAGATCTGGCGGTACGTGCTGCTGCTGCAGAGCCGGTACGGGGCGCTGTCGCCCACGACGGTGGACGTGTCGGACGCGATGCTGAGGTCGGCGTCGATCCTGGCGCTGATCATGGTCGTGGGTGGCGTGGTGTTCACCTTCATGTGGCTGCGCCGGGCGCGGGCCGCCGCCGCGTCGGCCGCCGGGTACGCGCCGTCCCGGTCGGACAACGAGGTCCTGGTGGGCCTGCTGGTGCCGGGGCTGAACCTGGTGATGGCCGGGTCCATCGCGGCCGAGCTGGAGCACGCGGCGCTGCGCCTGCCGGCTTCGGCGCGGCCCTCGCCGTCGCGCCTGGTGCGCTGGTGGTGGGGGCTGTGGGCGGGCGCCGGCCTGTGGTCGGTGTTCACCGTGGCGTGGTCGTTCCGGTCGAGCGTGCAGGCGCTGGCGGACGGCGTGCTGCTGCACGCGGTGTCGGACCTGCTGGCCACCGCCGTGGTGGTGCTGACCATGGTGCTGGTGCGCCGGATCACCGCGTTGCTGCTGCCGGTCGCGCCGTCGGCGCTGCGCCGGATGCGGGTGGTGGAACTGCGCGACGCGCCCGCTCCCGAGCTGAGGGCCGTCCGCTCGCACGCTTCGCCCCGGTAGTCCGGGGTGTGGAAGGGCCGGCCGCGGATCGCGCGGCCGGCCCTTTTCCGTTCTAGCGCCCCGGCGACGTGGTGGTCGTCAGCGGCGGCCGGGTCGTGGGCAAGTGGGTCGTGGGCAAGTGGGTCGTGGTGGTCGGGCGCGGGGTGGTCGTCGGGTACTGGGTGGTCGTCGGGTACTGGGTGGTCGGGTACTGCGTGGTCGGGTACTGGGTGGTCGGGTACTGGGTGGTCGTCGGGTACCCGGTGGTCGGGTACGGCGGCGTGGTGGTGGGCCGCGGGGTGGTCGTGGGCTCGCCCGGCCGCGTGGTGGTCACCGGCGGGGTGGTGGTGGACGCCGGGCTCGTGGTGGTGGTCGTCGGCTTGGTCGTGGTGCTGACCACCACGTCCTGCGGCGACCCCGAGGCGAGCGCGGTCCAGGTCACGCCCCCGGCGGCCACCACGCCGAGCGAGAGCGCGGTCGCGATCGCGGTCCGGCGGGAACGCAAGGTGAAATGCATGGAGTCCTCCTCGTGCTGGTGGGCCCTCCTGCCCACGTGATCTCCATGCATCCCGGCTCGAATCCGTTGCACTTCACCGGGTCGTGGTGAGCGTCGGGTAGCTGTCGCCCAGGTCGGGGCTGGTCGTGGTGGGGCGGAACGTCGTCGTGCGCATGTTGGTCGTCGTCGGCCTGACCGTCGTCGTGGTCAGCGCCGGCGGGGACGTGGTGGGGGGCGTGGTCGTCACCGTCGTGGGGCGCGGGTCGCCGCCGGCGGGCACGCTCGTCGCCGGCCGGTCCTCGCCGCCCGGTGCGCGGGCCATCAGCAGGCTCGCCACGACCACCGCGAGCACCACGACCATGCCCGTCAGCAGCGGCGCCAGGCGGCGCATGGTGTGCGGGCGGGCGGCGGCGCGGGCGCGGATCGCCGGGCCGGTGAGGCGCGAGTGGACCCGGTCGGCGCGCGCGGCGAGCACGCGGCGCAGCTCGTCCTCGGTGTCAGTCATGGCCCCTCCACGCGCGTTCCGGCATCGCCGACCTCAGCGCCGACAGCCCGCGGCTGACGTGCGCGCGGACCGTGGGCAGCCGGCACCCGAGCACCTCGGCGATCTCCGCGTCGGCCAGGTCCTCGTAGTACCGCAGCACGACCGCCGCCCGTTGCTGCCGCGGCAGCCCCTGGAGCAGCCGCCACAGCCGTTCGTCGCGCTCGCGGTAGGGCGGGTCGTGGTGGGCGTGCTCGGGCATGTCGTCGCCGGCCGGCCGGACGTTGCGGGTGTGCCACCGCCGCCGCCACGACAGGTACTCGTTGGTGACCGCCCGGCGGACGTACGCGTAGACCGGGCCGTCCAGCGAACCCCACCGCTGGTAGACCCGCACCAGCACGTCCTGCACCAGGTCCTCGGCCTCGGCGCGGCTGCCGGACAGCAGCGCCGCGTACCGGACCAGACCCTGCTGGTGCTCGTGGACGAACTCGTCGAAGGACGCCCCTTCGTCCAACACCGACCCCGTTCCTGTCGTGACACACCCCGGCACCACTTACACGCGGCTCCCCGCGTTCTTGTTGCACCGCCTCCTGACCAGCCGAAATACACCCGTTGCGGTGAAGTTTTCGAACGATCACGCCGGCATACTCGTGTTGTGAGTACGCAACCACCGTTTCGCAGGCGCAGGCTGGGTCGCAAGCTGGCCCGGATGCGCGCCGACGCCCGCCTGACCCTCGACGGCGCCGCCACGGCCCTGTTCAAGACCAAGTCCGCGCTCCACCGCATCGAGAAGGGGGAGACCCTGGTCGACCCGCATTTGGTGAAGTCGATGATGGACCTCTACGACCACTACGACCCGGACATCCTGCTGGAGGCCCTGCGCGCCCGTGAACGCGGGTGGTGGACGGCGCTCGGCGTCGAGGACCAGGGCTACATCGACGTCGAGACCGAGGCCGCGGAAGTCCGCGACGTGTCGCTGCTGCTGATCCCCGGCCTGCTCCAGACCGCGGACTACACGCGCGCCCTGTGCGCCGCGCGGCCGTTCGCCGGCACCGCGGAGCAGGACGAGCAGAACGTGCGGGCGCGGCAGGTCCGGCAGCGGCGGCTCACCGACCCCGACCACCTGCTGCGGCTGGAGGCGATCGTCGACGAAGCGGCCCTGCGCAAGGGGCCGGGCGGTCGGGAGGTGATGCGCGCGCAGCTGGAACACCTGCTGGAGGCGGCGGAACTGCCGAACGTGAGCTTCCGCGTGCTAGCCCACGAGTGCGGGGCGCACGGCGCGATGGGCGGCGGCTTCGCGCTGCTGAACTTCCCCGACCCGGCCGACCCGCCGGTGCTGTACGTGGAGCACCCGTTCGGCGCCGTGCACATGGAGGACGAAGGGCTGACCATCGAAGCCAGGCTCGCGTTCGAGCACTTGACCACCCAGGCGCTGGGGCTGGACGAGTCGGTGGCCCTGGTCCAGCGAATCCTGGCGGAGTGAGAGGGGCCGATGCTCGTGTCCACTGTGGACTTCACCGGCGCGGTGTGGCGCAAGGGCAGCCGCAGCACCGCGGCGACCAACGCCAACTGCGTGGAGGTCGCGCGCGCGGGCGCGGCCGTGGGCGTGCGCGACTCGAAGAACACCGCCACACCGCTGACCTTCCCGGCGGTGCGCTGGGCGTCGTTCCTGCGGTCACTGCGTTCCTGACCCCGCTTTCCCCGCTGTTCAAGCACACTTCGCCGGAACGGTCTTGGGTGGCGCGGCGGGGGCGTGCCACGGTGGTCGCATGCGGGCACTCGTGGTGGCGGTCGTCCTGTTGCTGGTCCCCTCGGCTTTGCTGGTGCCCGGAGTGGCGAACGCCGGTGGGCACAAGAAGTTCGACCTCCAGGCGCACCGGGGCGGGATCGGCCTGACCGTCGAGAGCACCCTGGCGGCGTTCGCCAAGGCGCTTGAGTTGGGGGTCACCACGCTGGAACTGGACGTCCAGATCACCAAGGACGGCCGCGAGGTCGTCACGCACGACCGCAAGACCAACCCGAGCAAGTGCGTCGACACGGCACCGGCGTTCCCCGGCGACCCGGCGTTCCCGTACGCGGGCAAGTACGTGAAGGACCTGACCTTCGCCCAGGTCCGCACGCTGGACTGCGGGTCGCGCCGGTGGTCGCAGTACCCGGACCAGGAACTGTCGCCGGGCGCGAAGATGCCGACCCTGGCCGAGGTCTTCGCCCTGGCCCGCGAGTACCGCGCGTTCGGCGTGAAGTTCAACATCGAGACCAAGGTCGAAGCCGCCGCGCCCCACGAGACCGCGCCCCGTGAGCAGTTCGTCGAGGTGACCAGGCGCGAGATCCGGAAGTCGGGCTTCTACCGCAACGTCACCATCCAGTCCTTCGACTGGGGCACGCTGATGCTGTGGCGCAAGGCCGAACCCGGCCTGCCGCTGGTCGCCCTGACCCAGCCGGAGTTCCTGCGCCCGGGTTCCCCGTGGACCGGCGGCCTGGACCTGGCCGACTTCGACGGCAGCGTCGTGAAGGCGGTGAAGTCCTTCGGCGCCTCGGCCCTGTCCCCGGTCCACGGCAACCCGCAGAACGGCAAGGTCGGCGACCCGAACTACGTGCCGTTCACCACGAAGGCCCTGGTGACCGAGGCCCACGCGCACGGCCTGAAGGTGGTGCCGTGGACGATCAACGACCCGGCCACCATGCACAAGCTCATCGACGACGGCGTGGACGGCATCATCACCGACTACCCCGACCGCCTCCGCACCGTGATGGCCGACCGCGGCTTCAAACTCCCCAAGCCCTACAAGCGCCACTGACCCACCGCTCCCGCTCGGCGCCGCAAGAGGCCCCACCTCTCCGCCGCCGCACTTTGTCGGTACCCCGTGAGATCATGGAACCGGGGGCTGGAGGCCACAGGCCGCGCACACCGCAGGCAAGCCGATAGCGCCGCAACACCTCCGCAGCGGACCCACCTGATCGCCCCCGCGCACTCCGCCTCGCGCTGACCGCACAGGCCCTCACGCGACCAGCCAGACCCGGCTCGGCTCCGCTCAACCTGGACCGGCTCCGCTCGACCTGGACCGGCTCGACCCGGCGCGGCATGTCCGCCAGGCCCTGCTTGCTCGGCCGCTGCTGTCGCCCGACCGCTTCTCCCTCCCGCTTCGCAGGCCTGCCCGCGCGTTTTTCGCGACCCGTGCAACGGTTCGGGCTGCTGCCGCGTTGAGGGGCGTGATCACAAGTCGGGAGTGTGCCGATGGAGTTCGCTGAGTACGTCGCGCAGCGGCGCCCGGCGTTGATGCGGTTCGCCACCGTGCTGACCTGTCAACCCTGGCTGGCCGAGGACCTCGTCAGCGACGTCCTCGGCCGCGTGTACGAACGCTGGGACCGCATCTCGCGGTTGGACGAGCCGCACGCCTACGTCCGGCGGATGGTCGTCAACGAGTACATCTCGTGGCGGCGCAGACTGGCGAGGACCTCACCGCGCGCCCAAATCACCGACACCACGCTCGGTGACGGCGCCGACGAGCGTGCCGAGCGGGACGCCATGATCCGTCGGCTCGCCTCGCTCCCGCGCAGGCAGCGGGCCGCCGTCGTCCTGCGCTACTACGCCGGGCTGCCCGACGCGGAGATCGCCGCCGCGCTGGGCTGCCGGGTCACCACCGTGCGCAGCCAGATCTCCCGGGCACTCGCGAGCCTGCGGGTCGACCTGACCGCCAACCCCCACGCCTACCAGGAGACGACATGAGCGACCTGCGTGCCCTGAACGACGCGTTCGGCGAGTTGGAGCGGCGTGCCGACGCCGTGACCGCCGGCCTGCCGTCGGACGTGCCGCCCCGGACGAAGTCCCGGCTGGTGCCGGTGGCCGTGGCGGTCGCCGTCGTGGCCGGCCTCGCCACCGCGACCGCGCTGCTGGTGCCGAACAACGAACCCGGCTCCCAGCAAGTCGCAGCACAAACGACCGGCACCACCACAATCACAACCACGACCGAAGCCCCGAAGCCGACCCCGCCCGACACCCCGGAAGAGCTGGCCGAGCGGTTCAGGGCCGTCCTCGCGGGCACCGCCACCTTCACCGTGACCGAGAGCGGACCGGGCGCGGTGGTGATGACCATGCCCCCGCCGCCCACCGGGGCGCAGTCGACCGACAAGAAGCAGTCGACCGACAAGCAGCAGTCGACCGACAAGCAGCCGACGTCCGGAAAGTCCGACGATTCCGAGGCCAAGCGGATCGGGGCGTCCCTGTTCGGCGCACTGACCGCGGACGGCGTCACCGGCGGCTTCGACCTCCTCGTCTACCCGATCAGCAACTCCGACCACCAGGCCCAGTGCGACCTGCTCGACACGCCGGACTGCACCACCCGCACCCTGCCCGACGGCTCGACGCTGGCCACCGACCGGACCGCGCTCGAAGGCGGCGGCGTCACCCACCTCGCCCGCCTGCACCGCGCCGACGGCCTCTCGATCACCATCCACGTCAGCAACCGGCAGAACCCCAAGGGCATGGGCGACCTGATCGCCGACCGGCCCCCGCTCACCATCGACCAACTGGTCCGGATCGTGACGTCCGACCTGTGGTGATCACGCGGACGTGAGCGGCAGTTCGTGCAGGCCCCGGATGACGAACTCGGCCCGCCGCCGGGGCACGGCCGCCGCCTCCGCCTTGGGCAGCTTGCGGGTCAGCGACGACAGGGCCGCCTGCACCTCGATGCGCGCGAGCGGCGCCCCGAGGCAGTAGTGGATGCCCATGCCGAACCCCAGGTGCGGGTTGCGCACCCGGCCCACGTCCAGCACGTCCGGGTCCGGGAACACCAGCGGGTCGCGGGCGGCGGCCCCGAGCAGGGCGGCGATCTTCGTGCCGGGTTCGACGGTGAACCCGGCGATCTCGACCTGCTCGGTGGCCGTCCGCTCGAACAGCTGGAGCGGGGAGTCGTAGCGGATCAGCTCCTCGACCGCCGTGGAGAGGAGGGACTGATCCGCTACGAGGCGTTCCCACTGCCCCCGGTGGGTCATCAGGGCGTTGACGCCGTTGCCGATGACGTTGACCGTCGCCTCGTGGCCCGCCATCAGCAGCAGGACGGCGGTCGCCACCAGCTCGTCCTCGGTGAGCTTCGCGCCGTCGGTGTCGGTGACCGCGACCAGGTCGGACACCAGGTCGTCGCCGGGGGACCGCCGGCGCAGCGCCACCAGGTCCCGCAGGTAGGCGACGAACTCGCCGGCCGCGCGCTCGGCCGCCGCCCGCATGTCCGCCGGCAGGTCGTACTCGTACATCTTCACGATCGCGTTCGACCACGGCTGTAGCAGCGGCCGGTCGGCGGTCGGCACGCCCAGCAGCTCGGCGATCACCTCGACCGGCAGCGGCGCGGCGACGTGCGCGAGCAGGTCCGCCCGGCCGTCGTCGGCGATCCGGGCGCACAACTCGTCCACCAGCCGGTCGGCCAGGTCCGCGATCCACGGCCGCAGCCGCTCGACGTGCCCGCGCCCGAACGCCGCCGCGACCAGGCGGCGCAGCCGGCCGTGCGTCGGCGGCTCGTTCTCCAGCAGCGAGTTGCGGTGCAGCAGGTTGAAGTTCGCGAACTCCTCGACGGGCTTGGCGTCCGACCAGATCCGGCCCAGCGAGCGGTGCTTGAGGACCGCCGACGCCGCCGCGTGCGACACGGCCAGCGCGATGCCCATCTCTTCGTGCCAGTGCACCTCGCCCTCCGCCCGCAGCGCGGCGAAGACGGGGTACGGATCGGCGATGAAGGCCGGATCGTGCTGGTCGAAGGGTGCCACGGTCACGGACGGTAGGTCTTGAAGTCGGCTCGCGTCCATCCGAGTGTGGTTGGTGTGGCAAACATTCAGCGAGCTGTGACATCGCGTAGCCGAGTTGACCCGTTCGGTGCTCCACCAGGAGCATTCCCCGTTGTGCCGCCCGAAGTCGTCGCCCACCGCGGGGCCTCCGCCGCCCGTCCCGAGCACACCCTCGCCGCCTACGAGCTGGCGCTCGCCCAAGGCGCCGACGGCGTCGAGTGCGACGTCCGCTTGACCAGGGACGGCCACCTGGTGTGCGTGCACGACCGCACCATCGACCGCACCAGCGGCGGGTCGGGCGTGGTCAGCACGATGACCCTGGAGGACCTGCGCCGGCACGACTTCGGCAGCCGGCTCGGCGGCGAGCCCGCCGACGTGCTGACCCTGGAGGACCTGCTGGGCCTGGTCGCCGACTCCGGGGTTCGCCTGTTCGTGGAGACGAAACACCCGGTCAGGTACGGCGCCGAGGTGGAACGGCGACTTGTCGACATGTTGTCGAAGCACCGCGTGGACGCGGTGATGATGTCGTTCTCGCCGTGGGCGGTGCGGCGGTTCAAGGCGCTCAAGCCGGACGTGCCGACCGTGCTGCTGTTCGACCGGATCTGGCCGCAGCGGCTGCCGCGCTTCGCCGACTACGCGGGCCCCGGCGTGCACCTCCTCCGGCGGTACCCCGACCGGGGTGCGGGCAGCTACTGCTGGACGGTGGACGCGGCGGACGACATCGCCCTGTGCGTCGAGCGGGGCGTGCGGTTCCTCGCGACCAACAACCCGGCGCGGACGCGCGGGATCGTGGGGGATAACTTGACGCCCGACCAGCCCTGAGGAGCTTTGAGGAGGCGGCGGTGGCGAAGCGGACGGCCGTGAAGACCAAGCCGGCGGACGGCGTCAACCCGCGTCAGCCCTGCCCGTGCGGGTCGGGCAAGCGCTACAAGGCCTGCCACGGCGCGGCGGGCGGTGCGGCGGACGTCATCGTGGCCCGGCCGTTCCAGGGCCTGGCGTCGGAGACCGAGCTGATCGCGCTGCGCGAATTCGTGCCGTCCGCGACCGTGAAGCTGCCGCTCAAGGAGGCGGAACGCGAGGTCGTGCTGGCCTCGGTGCTGCCGATGGCCGCCGCCGCCCTGGTCCGCGCCGACGGCACCGCGTTCGTCGGGCTCCAGGTGCAGACCCGGTCCGGCGACCTCAGCCGCGACCTGGCCCGCGCCGTCCAGTGGGCGCTGACCGCCGAGACCGGCGACGCGCTGCCCGTGGTCGGCGTGGACGACGGCTCGAACCCGGGCCGGCTGCAGGACCTGCTCGACGCGGACGCCACGATCACGCCCGAGCTGCACAAGGACTTCGCGTGGTGGATGCCGCCGGACCACGAGCCGACCGGTGACGTCGCCCTGTCCCTGGAGCGCGCCAACGCCGCGATCCTGCCCACCGAGCGGGTCGACGCGCCCGGCGTGCACGCCGCCTACTGGGTCGACGCGGGCGACAAGGCGCACCTGCGCTGGGTCCGCCCGGAGCCCGAGGAGCAGCTGCTCGCGGCGCTCGCCCGGCTGTCGGTGAAGGGTGAGCTGGACCTGGGCGAGGGCTCCCGGTACGCCGGGTCGTTCCGGGCGCACGGCCTGCTGGTGCCGGTGTGGGACCTCGACCGCGAGCTGCACTCCAGCGAGTGGGCCGGTCCCGCCGAGGCCCTGGGCAAGCGTTTGCAGGACGCCCTGACCAGCCTCGACGCCGAGCCGCTGACCGAGGCCGAGCGCCGGGCGCGGGACGGTCTGCGCGGCCGTCAGATCACCTTGCGCTGAGTTGTCCCCACAGAGTTGTCCACAGCCGTTCCCACGGTTGTCCACAGGAGGTTGTGGATAGATGCTGCTGCGGATCGCGTCGCGCGAGGAGTGGGCGCAGGCCCGTGAGGACGGCGCCCTCCCGCTCGACCCGGACGGGTTCGTGCACTGCTCCGACCCCGGGACGGTGCACCTGCCCGCCAACCGGCTCTTCCGCGGCCGGAACGACCTCGTCCTGCTGATGATCGACCCCGAGGGCCTGCCGGTGCTGTGGGAACCGGGCGACGGCGACGAGACCGGGCCGTGGTTCCCCCACGTCTACGGCCCGGTCCCGGCCGACGCCGTGGTCGCCGTGCACGAGTTCAGCCCCGACTCGGACGGGTCGTTCCGGCCGTTGCCCGTTCTGTGACCTTCCGGCGGGCAACCGGTCGGCGCACCACCGCGTGAACCCACCGACAGCCGATCGGGGGAGGGGAACGAGGTGACGGCGGTACTGCCTGCCGGGGTGGCCGACGTCCGGGCCGACTTCGGGGAGTTCGTCCGGACCGCGCTGCCGGGCCTGCTGCGCTACGGCCACGCGCTGACCGGCAACCCGCACGACGCGGCCGACCTGGTCCAGTCCGTGCTGGAGAAGGTCGGCTCGCGGTGGTCCGCGGTCCTGCGCAAGGACGTCGACCCGCTGGCCTACACGCGGCGGGCGATGGCCAACACGCACATCAGCGTGTGGCGCAGGCTGCGCCGGGAACGCCTCGTGGCGGACCTCCCCGACGTCGGCGTGGAGTCGACCGACCGCCTGGAGCACGAACCGCTGTGGCAGGCCCTGCGCGACCTGCCGCCGCGGCAGCGCGCCGTGGTGGTGCTCCGGCACTACGAGGGGCTGTCCGAGCGGGAGATCGCCGACTCGCTCGGCATCTCGCCGGGCACGGTGAAGAGCCAGCACAGCAAGGCGATGGCGGCCTTGCGCGAGAAGCTCGGGGAAGGCCGGTGAGCACGGTGGAACTGGACGAGCGGTTGCGCGAGCTGTTCTCCGACGAACGGCTCGACCTGCCGGCGCCGGACGACGCGGTGTCGCGGATCGTGGGCGGTGCGCGGCGGCGCCGGCGGACCCGGGCGGCGGCGACCGGCGCGCTGGTGGTGGCCGCCGTGGTGGGCGGGGTGGTCGTGGCGCAGGGCCTGACCGCGCGGGTGGCGTCCGAGCCGGGCACGCCGCCGACGTCGGTCACCACGGTCCGGCCGCAGGCGCTGGAGCCGTCCGCGTACGGGCCGTACCGGCTGGGGATGACCGAGGGCGAGGTGTCCGAGCGCGGGAGCTTCGAGGTGGTGCCCACCGGGCCGTGCCGGCTCTACCAGGGCACCGAGACCAGCTTCTCCGTGCTGGTCTCGCCGCGGGACGGGGTCGTGGCGATCAGGCTGCCGCTCTTCTCCAAGACCCCCTCGGGGGTCGGTCACGGCAGCACCGTCGAGGAGTTGCGCAGGCCGTACCCGGGTCTGGTGGTGGACGGGGACCGCGCCGCGGTGGCCATGGGGTCAGACTGGAGGTACGTGTTCCGGTTGGAACAGGGCAGGGTGTCGGTCACGTGGATCGAGCAGACCGGCGGCGAGTGCGGGCAGGGTGGCTGATGAGGGCGTTGGCGGTGCTGGTGGTCGGGTCGGTGCTGCTCGCCGGGTGCACGACCGCGCAACCGTCGTCCAGTTCGACCACGGCCGCCCCGGCGCGCACCGTGGTGGCGGACGACGTGCCGGTGCTCAACCCGGGCGGGCTGGGCAAGGTGCGGCTCGGGATGACGCTGGAGGAGTTGCAGGCCACCGGTGAGGTCGGCGCGCAGCTCGACAACTGGCCGCAGGCGAACTGCCCGGTCTACGAGCTGAAGCGGGCGAGCGGCTGGGTGGGCGTCGACGGCGGGGTGGCGGTCGACCTGCGGCTGGAGGGCGGGGCGCGCACGCCGGAGGGGTTGCGGTTCGGCGACTCGCAGAAGCGGCTCAAGGAGCTGTACCCGGCCGCCGAGCTGACCCCGCACGGGTACTCGCTGCCGGTGGCCGACGCCCGCTTCTACTACTTCGGGTTCAGCAACGCGGGCGACACGCTGAGCGTGATGGGCGTGCGGGACATCGGCTGCTTCCTGTGAGGGGCTGAAGTTCGAGCACCGCGTACCCGTCGTGGTCTCCGATGCGGGTCAGTCCGGCGCGTTCGGCGACTTTGGTGGCGGCCGTGTTCCGCGGTCGGGTCTCACAGCGCACCGGCCACTCCGGGCTGACCTCGCCGGCGACCGTGACCGCTTCCCGGGCCATCTCGGTGGCGATGCCGAGGCCGTGGCGGGCGGGGTCGACGCGGAAGTAGAGGTTCCACGCGTCGCCGTGCGGCTGGACGCCGCCGAACCCGACCACCCGGCCGGTCATCTCGATCGCCCAGTAGCCGAGGTCGCCCCGGTCCCACACCTCGGTGAAGCGCCGGAGGTACTTGGCGGACTCCGCGGCGTCCGGCGGTGTGCGGTTTTCCGCAGCGCGCAGGGCGCTTTCGAGAGCGACGAAGGCGGGCAGATCGGACATCCGCACCCGCCGCAACGCGAGTCGCGCGGTCGACCGCTCGAATTGCGCCATGTGCCGAAGGCAACGGGCTCGGCGCGCGTTGTCGGCGCAATTTCCCGGCCCCGGACGCGGCACCGCGCGCCGCCCTGTGGACGGCGCGCGGTCTGGCCTCCGGCCCCCGATTCCATTGTCGCACGGGGTACTGACAGTTCCGGCGGGTTGCCGTGGGGGTGGCTTCCCCCGAGACGGGTTACAGGCTGCCGCCGGCGGTGCGGGGGGCGGTCGGGTCGGCGTCCTCGCCGACGTGTTCGCGGGCCAGGAAGGCCTCCACGTGGAACAGGTTGCCGTCGGCCCGGTCCACGACGTTGAGCAGCGTGTTCATCGACGCGACCTCCTCCACCTGCTCCTTGAGGAACCACTGGAGGAACTGCTCGCCGATGTAGTCGCCCTCGTCGCGGGCGGCCTTGGCCAGCGCCACGACCTGGTCGGTGACCGTCTTCTCCTGCTGGAGCGCCAGCTCGACCGGCTCGCGGGCGGTGGAGAAGTCGTTGCGGACCTCGTCCACGCCGGGGATCGTCAGCTTGAGGTCGTTGTCCATCAGGTACTGGACGATCATCATCGCGTGGTTGCGCTCTTCCAGCGCCTGCTTGTAGAAGTGCGCCGCCAGCCGCGGGAGGTCGTTGTTGTCGAACCACACCGCGATGGCCACGTACTGCTGGGACGCGGTGAACTCGTTGCGCACCTGCGCCTGGAGCAGGTCGTGGAACTTGGACGTGCGCGAGGGAATCTTCTTGACGTTGAGGGCCATGCCCCGAGATTAACCGAAACGCCTTGTTCCCGCATTCAAGGTAAGGCTCATGAATGTTTGGAAAGGGTTGCCTAAATTAGGCAACCCTTTCCAAAGAATTCATACCAGCGGGGCGCGGTCGATCGGGCAGGACATGCACCGGGGACCGCCCCGGCCCGAGCCCAGCTCCGACCCGGAGATCCGCAGCACCTCGATGCCGGAGTCCTCCAGGCGCGCGTTGGTCTCGACATTGCGTTCATACGCCACCACGAGCCCCGGCGCGACCGCGAGCGTGTTGTTGCCGTCGTCCCACTGCTCGCGCTCGGCGGTCACCACGTCCAGCCCGGTGTCGATCACCCGCAGCCGCTCGATGCCCATGGCCTCGGCCGCCGCCTCCAGGAACGGCTGCCGGTCGTCCACCAGCACGCCGCCGTTGCCGTCCGAGCGCACCGGGTAGGCGAACAGGTTGTCCCGCACCGCCGGGTACATCACCACGGCGTCCCGGTCGACCATCGTGCACACCGTGTCCAGGTGCATCGTCGCCCGCTCCTGCGTGATCGGCACCGCCAGCACCGTGTGCGCCAGGCCGTCCGCCAGCGCCGACCGCGCGAACGACTCCGCGCCCGCCGGCGTGGTCCGCTCGCCGACGCCGATCGCCAGCACGCCCGGCGCGAGCAGCAGCACGTCACCGCCCTCCACCGGCGCCGAGTGCGCCCCGTACGCGCGGCCCGTCTTGCGGAAGCGCGGGTGGTAGGCGTAGATCAGGTCGGTCAGCGCGGTCTCGCGGTCGCGCGCCGGGAGTGCCAGGGACGTGATCGCCACCCGGTCGCCCACCCACACCGACGAGTCGCGGGTGAACAGCAGGTTCGGCAGCGGGTCCACGGCGAAGTCGATCGGGTGGTGCATCTTGCGCACCAGCGACGCGCCCTCGGCGGCGGGCAGCTCCTCGAACGTCATGCCGGTCATCAGCGCCGTCGCGAGCTGGTCCGGGCCGATGGACGACAGGTGCGACCGCAGCGCGTCCGCCAGGTCGATGCCCAGCCGCCGCTCGTTCACCGCGCTGTGGATGCCCGCGATGCGCGCCCGGTCGTCGTGCAGCGCCGCCACCAGCAGGTCCGCCAGCAGCAGCACCTCGACCCCGCGCGAGCGCAGCACCTCGGCGAACGCGTCGTGCTCCTCCTGCGCCCGGTCCACCCACGGGACGCCGTCGAACAGGAGCTGGTCGTTGTTGCGCGGGGTCAGCCGCTTCAGCTCCAGGCCCGGGCGGTGCAGCAGCACCGTGCGCAGCGGGCCCACCTCGCTGTCCACCCTCGGCGCCGGGAACGGCGCGGCGTCGACGGACTCCGTCTGAGTGATGTGCGCAGTCACGTAGGCGAGGGTAACCCGACCGTGGCGAAACATGCAGCTCTAAGTGGCCTAGATCAGCGAAACTCGATCGTATGAACGGCTTAATGCAGCGAATCGTTAAGCGCCAGTGCGCTTGAGAGCGTTAAACGTTGCGTTGTCACGTGGACTGGGTCTGTCCCGATGATCCGGGTGACTGGGATGATCGACGTCTCAACCGGGGAGGAAACGCGTGTTCCACTTGACGATCGACGCGCCGGGCAGCGCTGCTTCCGCGACGAACCTGCTGCTGGAGGAGCTGGTCCGGGGCGCCCGCGTGGACGCCCGGCACGCGCCGGCGGTGCTGCCGGACGGCGCGAAGAGCGGCACCGGCATGGCCATCGCGGAACTGGTGGTCAACGGCGCGCTGCCCGCCGCCGTGGCCGCCGCCGTCGCGTCCGTCATCACCGCCTTCGTGCAGCGCGGCAGCGCGCGCAAGGTCACCATCAAGGTCGGTCAGGACTCGCTCACCGTCGAGGGCGGCAGCAAGGCCGACCAGCGGGCGCTGGTGCGGGCGTTCCTGGAGAAGCACGGCTCGACGGACGCCTGACGTGGGCCGTTATGCGTTATTGGTGGCCACGGGGGAGTACGAGGACGCCCGGCTGAGCCGGTTGCGCGCGCCATCGCAGGACGTGGAGCGCCTCGCCGCGCTGCTGGAGGACCCGGACGTCGGCGGCTTCGCGGGCGTCCGGGTCCTGCGCGACGCGGCCGACAACGAGATCCGCCGCGCCGTCGAGGACGTGCTCGCCTCGCGCACCCCCGACGACCTGGTCCTGCTCTACTTCTCGTGCCACGGCCTGACCACGCCCGCGCGCCGGCTGTACTTCGCCGCCGCCAACACCCTCCAGGACCGGCCCGCCGGGACCGCCATCCCGCGCTCGTTCGTCAACGAGCAGTTGGAGGACTGTCGCGCCGCCGGCCGCATCCTGGTGCTGGACTGCTGCTTCAGCGGCGCGTTCGTGGAGGGCTTCAAGGACGCGTCGGCGACCGTCCTGGACGACACCGCGCAGGGGTACGTGGTGCTGACCGCCTCGAACGCCTACGAGTACGCGTTCGAGGAGGACACCCTGTCCCTGGAGGCGCCACGGGCCTCGCTGTTCACCGACGTGCTGATCGAGGGCCTGTCCAGCGGGGCGGCCGACCTCGACGGCGACGGGTGGGTCGACGTCAACGAGCTTTTCGGCTACGCGCACCGCGAGGTCCGGCGGCGACGCCCCGACCAGACCCCGCAGTTCTTCGCCCAGGCGGGCGGGCCGCCGCTGCGGGTCGCGCGGGCCGGGCGGTCGGTGCCCACGGCGGTGCGGCGGTCGGCGTCCTACACGTCCGGGCAACTGCTGGTGGCGCGCGGGTTCCGGGCGGCGGCCGAGCCGGTGTGCCGCACCCTGGGGCCGCTGGGGCGGCGGTCGGTGCTGTTCGTGCGGGGCGTGCCGGTCGAACTGGCCGACGCCGCCGCCATCGCGGGCGCCTTCCAGCCGGACGACCCGCGCGACTCGCTCGGGGCCTCCTACGTGCGGGAACTGATCGAGGAGGTGCACCGGGTGGCCGGGGACGGCGCCGCGTCGGCGGTCGCGGTGGCGCAGGGCGCGATCCTGCGGCTGGTCGAGGCCATGCGCGACGGCCACAACCCGGTCCGCCTCATGCACGGCGTGCGCGCGGCCGGCGCCCGAGCCGCGGACCTGATCGCCGAGACCGCCCAGCCGGTGGCGAAGACCGACACGGCACGCCTGGCCACCTCGTCCTCGGGCAGTGCGGAGATCGGCGAGGTCGTCGGGCAGGTCATGGCGGCGACCGGCCGGCGCGGCGCGCTGCTGGTCGAACCCACCCGGCGGTTCGGGCTGGACTACGAGATCGCCCGCGGCCTGCGCTTCGAGCGGGGGTACGCCTCGCCGCAGTCGGTGACCGACCGGACCCGCCGGGAGGCGGTGCTGGAGTCACCCGAGGTCTTCCTCCACGCGGGTCGGCTGGCCGAGGTGCCGGACACGCTCGACCGGCTGGCGGGCCGGGTGCTGGTGGTGTGCGAGGAGGTGTCGGACGAGGTGCTGAGGCAACTCCTGGACACCGGCAAGGTCGTGGTCACCGCGGACCGGGACGTCCTGACCCGGCTCGCCGCCGTGGCGGGCGGACGCGTCCTCGACCAGGAGGTGCTGTCGTTCAAGGTGGGCCAGGCGTACATGGGCCGGGCGGCGAAGGTCGTGGTGTCCGAGCACTCCACCACGGTCATCGGCCTGCCGGACGTCGCCGCGCAGGTCGCGGAAGCGTGGGCGGCGGCCGGGATCATCCGCGCGCCCGCCGAGGACGTCGGCCGGGTGAGGGCGGCGGTCCGCACCGTGCGCGGCGCGGTCACGGCGGGTGTCCTGCGCGGCGCGGCGGTCGGCCTGCGCGAGGTGGGCGAACTCCTGGCCGCCGAAGCCACCGGCACCCCCGCCGAGGTTGCGGGCTGGCGCGCCCTGGCCGGCGCGCTGGCTGAGCCGTCGAGGTGGATCGCCGAGAACGCCGCCGTGGAGGTCACCGACCTGGACCCACTCCTGATCGACTCCGCCAAAACGGCCCGCGCCGTGGTCGCCGCGGCCACCACGACCACCGCCCGCTTCCTCCTGGTCGCCTGACCCCGGGAACCGTCGGTCCTCGATGGGACAATGAGCCCCGGGGGCGCTCGGACGCGATTGTCGGTGCTGCCTGGGACAATGAGCCCCAGGGGGCGCTTCGGCGGGAATGTCGTACCTGGGTGGGACAATGAGCCCCAGGGGGCGCTTCGGCGGGAATGTCGTACCTGGGTGGGACAATGAGCCCTGGGGCGCTCGGGCCGGATTGTCGGTGGTCCGTGGGACAATGGAACCGGGGGCCGGAGGCCGCGGGTCAGCTCGTCGCCGCGGGCACGATGGCGGCGACCATCACCACCGACACGGCCGCCTGCACCTCCTCGATCGCCCTGCGCGTCGCCTCGGCCGCCCACTCGCCCTCGGCGATCTCCTTCAGCCGCCGCTTCACCAGCCCCTGCGGCTGGTGGGCGAACACCTGCCGGTCGAACTGGACGGCCCTGATCAGCGCGCACAGCGCCGCCGTCCGCGGGTCGACCGGCCCGTCCGAGCCGACCGCCAGCGCCAGCCGCGCCCGCACCTCCGTCTCCAGCGGCGGCTCGACACCGCCGGGCGACGGGAAGCGGGTGCGCGGGAAGACCAGCAGCACCTTGTCCTGCTCGCGGCGCAGCACGCCGGACTCCGCCAGGCCGTCGAGGACCCGGTCGGTCAGGCCCTTGCTCAGCTTCTCCACCCACACCTCGGGCTTGCGCAGCCGGTCGTCGGCGATCCGGGTCAGGGCGTCGTCCAGCACGTCGTGCCCGATCCGCTCGGTGCTCAGCGCCACGACCTTCTTGTCCGCCACCTCGACCCGGCCGGCGATCGCCAGCTCGACCAGCACCGCGCCGGCCAGGCCGTACCCGAGTGCGGGCTGACCCAGCCGGCGCGTGCCGTCGTCGTCGTAGGCCAACAGGGCCAGTTCGTCGGCGAGCGTCAACATACGACCACGATAGGCGCTGATCAGGCGATGAAGCGGGTGTCCGGGTGGCGCACCGGGCCGTGGTCGAACAGCCACCCGCCCCGGCGCTTCAGGTGCAGGTCGAAGAACCCGCCGAAGTAGGCGCGCTGCGCGTTCATCGACCGGTCGGCGTCGATGGAGCCGACGACGTCCCGCCGCTTGTCCGGCGCGACCAGGTCACCCAGCTGCGGCACGGCGAACTGGAGGTCGGTGAAGCTCAGGTGCGCGCCCCCGTCGAAGTGCAGGTCGCGCTTCCACCCCCGCTGGTTGGGCCAGAACTGGCTCCACGTCGGGTCGAACTCGGTCTCCAGGTGCGAGTGCACGACGACCCGGCCGTCGACCTCGAAGTCGGCGCCGACCAGCATGAACGGCCGGTCCAGGCCGTGCTTCACGACCTCGCCCACCCCGTCGGAGCGCATGGCGCCGTCGACGTTGATGCCTGCGTCCACCCGCCGGTCGTGGTACATCGTCTCGCCCGACGTGAACCCGCCGTACGAGTGCCCGTACATGCCCACGCGGGACAGGTCCAGCGCACCGGCCAGGCCGCGCGGCAGCGGGTCGCGCTCCGCGTCCGGGTTCTCGCCGCGATCCAGGCGTTCCAATTGGTCCAGCACGAACCGCGAGTCCGCGACCCGCGCATCCAGCGCCGTGCGCAGTGCCGCGGCGTCGGGATCGTTGACCGACCCGACCACGACCCGCCCGCCCGGGAACTCGACGACCCCGGCTTCGTGCGTGTGCGAGATGGACACCACGACGTAGCCGCGGCTGGCCAGGTCGTCGGTGAGACCCGCGTTCAGCTCGCGCATACCGCCGAAACCGTGCGAGAACAGCACGACCGGCCAATCACCGCGCAACGCCTTGGCACCCGTCCGGGTGTGCCGCTTCGTCGCGGCCCAGTCCACCGAACCGGGTGGCACGCCCAGCAGGTCCGGACTGGCCGCGAACTGCTCGACGGCCGATCCGACGATGGGCGTCAGCCACGGGGCGCGCTCGCCGTCGCGGTGCGCCGGGTAGGTGACGGTCACCATCAGTTCGCGCTTCTCGGCCGGGAACCACGGGTCCTGGCGCGAGTCGACGAGGTGCAGGTCGGTGGTGCCGACCGGGTAGTGGCCGGTCGGGGCCGGCATGGTGATCCTCGCGGGCGCGGCTTCGGCCGAGGCCGGCGGCGCGAGCAGCGTGGCGGCGATCGCGACCCCCGCGAGCAGGGCCGGCGCGCGTCTGTGCGTTGTGGACATTTCCCCTCCTTGCCGGATGGCGGCAGGCTCATGCTGGCAAGGAAGTTCCGGCGGCGCGTCAACCTTGCGGAGGAGTCGACGTCCACCGGTGGGGTGATCTACGGCAGCCAGGAGACGGTGCCGCGCAGGGCCGTGTATCCGACGAAAGCCACCACGTCGAGGAGCGTGTGGGCGATGACCAGCACCCACAGGCGGTTCGTGCGCTGCCAGACCTTCCCGAACACCAGGCCCATCACGACGTTGCCGATGAACCCGCCGAAACCCTGGTAGAGGTGGTACGAGCCGCGCAGCACGGCGCTGGCCAGCAGGGCGGTGTTGTCCTTGAGCCCCAACTGCTTCAGCCGCGTCAGCAGGTAGCCGACGACCAGCACCTCCTCGGCCCACGCGTTGCCGGCGGCGGCCAGGACGAGGACGACGCTGCGCCACCAGGACTCGTCCAAAGTGGAGGGAAGGACGGCGAGGTTGAGGCCGAGGTTCCAGGCGATCAGGTAGAAGACCAGGCCCGGGATGCCGATCACGGCGGCCAGGGCCGTGCCGCCGAGGAAGTCCCGGCCCGGCCGGGAACGGTCGAGACCGATGGCGCGCAACGCGATCCCGCCCCGCCACAACAGGTACGCGCCGAGGCCGCCCCACGCCGCCAGCTGCACGACGCTGAGCAGCTGCGCGATCATGTCGAGCAGGTCGAAGCGGGCCTGCGGGACGTTGATCGCGACCGACTGCTCGTTGAGCGGCTTGGGCTGGAGCAGGCTGTCCAGCAGCCGCACCAGGCTCCGCAACCCGGACAGGCCGAGGGTGACGGCGAAGACCAGCAGCAGCTCGACCTTGTGGGCGGTGCGTTCCTCCGGGATCACCCGCGCAGGTTAACGGCGCTGCGCGAGGAACGGGCAGCCCATCAGCCGGCGCAGCTCCACCGCCAGCTCGTTGGACGTGGCCACCGGCCGGGAGAACGCGATGCGCACGTCATGGTCGGAGTCCGGGGCTTCCACCCGCAGCCGCAGCCCGAACCGGTCCAACCCGAGCGGCCGGACGTGGCCGCCGCGCAGGTCGTCCGGCAGGTGCTGGGCGAGCAGGCCGACGACGTCCCGGTGCGACAGCTCCAGGTGCCGCAGCCAGTGGTCCTCCTGCTGGTGGAACGGGTCCGGGTCGGCCTGCGCGAACAGCTCCGGTCGCAGCGAGGTGGCGCCCTCCGCGTCCGCGACGACCAGGCTCGCCGGGCACAGCCGCAGCACGGACGCGCCGTGGCCGACGTCCAGGAGGCGCGGGTCGGGGCGTTCCTCGGCGACTTCCAGGCAGGCGGCGCGGGCCTCGTGCGGGTCCATCGTGCGCAGCCAGCCGGTCACCCAGAGCAGGCCGCGCACCGGTTCGCGCAACGGCACGGCGGCGTGGTCGGCGACCTCCAGCATCGCGGTGATCTCACCGCCCTCGGCGGCTTTGGTGAGCGGGTGGTCGTCCGGCAGCAGGATCGTCGCGTCACCGCAGGCGTGCACGTGGTGCAGCAACGGCGTCACGCGGTTCTCCGTGCCGTCCGACGGCAGCAGCGCGGCGCGGCCACCCCGCGCGGCGATCGTCCGCGCACGCTCCGCGGGGTGCGGCGCGGGCGGTCGGCGGTTGTCGGTCACCGTTCACCTCCCCAACTTAGGGCAGCCTAACTTGGAGTGGTGGGTAGGGGAAGTCCCACGAACGGATGTCCCGCTTCGTGATTGCCCGCAGACGCGGAGTGCCCGGAGGTCGTAGCCTCGTCGGTGGTGGCCCCGGCGGTGGCGTCGACGGTGGAGGTGGGCCGTGGTCGTGCCGAACAAGCCGTCCACCGAGGGTTCGGCCCTGGATGACGAGTGGACGCGGCACTGCCTGGAGATCGCCGGCCGACGTGCGTTCGGTTGGGTGGTCTTGGCTGTGCTGGCGTTCGTCGCGCAGCTGCTCTTGGTCTTCTTAGCGCCAGTACCGGACTTGCCCCTGGTGCTCTTGGCTTTCTCGACCGTCGTCCTGCTGGCCGCGTTACGCCGCCGCCGCCCAGCCGCCCCGCTCCTGGCCGACCGGGAGTGGCATTACGTCCGGATCCACTGGCGTCACGGTTTGCTGGTCGTGCACGGGGAACGCCCTTTGGTCCTGGACATCACCGCGGGTCCTCTTTTTCGAGGCCGCATCAGCCGCCACCGCCGAGCCTGGCTGGTGCCGCCGGACAGAGCGGGCAACACAGTGGTCACCTTCCGCGGCATCCCCCACCTCTTCCCCGCCCAAGTCCGCCGCCGCTAGCCCCGGCCCACCTCTCACCCGCCACCGCCCACCCCTGCCCGACAGCTCCGACACCGCCGCGCCTCGGGACCGCTCGCGCCTCGGGACCGCTCGCGCCTCGGGACCGCTCGCGCCTCGGGACCGCTCGCGCCTCGGGACCGCTCGCGCCTCGGGACCGCTCGCGCCTCGGGACCGCTCGCGCCTCGGGACCGCTCGCGCCTCGGGACCGCTCGCGCCTCGGGACCGCCCGCCGCGCCTCGGGACCGCCCGCCGCGCCTCGCGACCGCCCGCCGCGCCGGCCGCCAAACCCGCCAAATTCGGCAAACCTCACCCGCCCCGCCGGCCGCCAAGCCGGACCTCGCCGGTGTGGTGTCCGCGCGGCTCGGGTCGGGTCGGTCGGGTGGTGGTCGGTGCGGTTGATCTTGGCCGTTGAGAGGTATCTCTCGTGGGTTTCGGTGATCATTTGTTCGGCTATCCCGGCTGGAAGAGCTGGTTTCTGGTTGTGTGGGAGCAGTGGTGGGCGAGGAGTGGACGCGGCGGTGCCTGGTGCGGGCGGACCGGCGGGCGGTCGGGTTCGTGGGGCTCGCGGTGCTCTCGTTCCTCGTGCTGTGGCTGGTGTCGGTGTGGGCCGGGTCGAAGTGGGTCTTCGTGCTGATCCCGCTGTGCATCGAGGTCGCGGTGCCGGGGTTGCGGCACTTCGTGTGCCGGCGCAAGGTCCGCCGGCTCGCCGAGGACTACGCGTGGCACCCGGTGAGCGTGTCGTTCGTGCCGGGACGGTCGCGGATCGGGCGGCAGGCGTACCTCGAGACGGAAGGGTCGGACCGGACCTTCCTGCGGTTGCCCGAAATGCCGGAAAGGGCGCGTGACGACGTCCGCCGGACCGGGAAGTTGTGGCTGGCCGGTCCCGACGACCGGGGGCGCACGGCCGTGCTGACGCCGGAAACGCCGTTCGTCACCCTGGGTCGCGTAGTGATCCGCTGACTGGATCGACCGTCGCAGGCCGCGGGTTCAGCGGCCCACGGGGATTTCGTTGCGTTCGGCCCAGGCCGTGACGTCTTCCTTGCGGAGTGCGGTCGCCAGCAGGTCCGGGAAGCGGTCCGGGGTGCAGGCGAAGGCCGGTGCGCCGAGTTCGGACAGCTTCGCGGCCAGCTCGTGGTCGTACGCGGGCGTGCCGCTGTCCGACAGCGCCAGCAGCACGACCACCGTCACCCCGCTCTGCACCAACTCGCGCACCCGGCGCTGGAGTTCGCGGGCGACGCCGCCCTCGTACAGGTCGCTGATCAGCACCATCACCGTGTCCGTCGGCCGCCGGACGAGCGACTGCCCGTACGCGACCGCGCGGTTGATGTCCGTGCCGCCGCCGAGTTGGGTGGCGAACAGCAGGTCCACCGGGTCCTTCAGGTCCTCGGTCAGGTCGACGACCTCGGTGTCGAACACGACCAGCTTCGTGTCGACGGCCCTGAGCGACGCCAGCGACGCACCCATGACCGCCGAGTAGACGATCGACTCCGCCATCGACCCCGACTGGTCGACCAGCAGGATCACGTCCTTGAGCGACGCCGCCCGGCTGCGGCGGCTGTTGCCCTTCAGGTCCTGGACGACGACCGTGCCCTGGTCGGGTTGGTAGTGCTTGAGGTTGGCGCGGATCGTGCGGGCCCAGTCGACGTCGCTCAGGCGCGGGCGGTTGGTGCGCTTCGCGTGGTCGATGGCGCCGTGGACGGCGTTGAGCAGGCGTTCGGCCAGGCGGCGTTCGATGTCCTCGACGACCTTCCGCACGACCGCGCGGGCCGTTTCGCGGGTGCGCGCGGGGATGGCGCCGGACAGCGAGATCAGCGTCCCGACAAGGCTGACGTCCGGCTCGACGCTCTTCAGCAGCTCGGGTTCGAGCAGCAACTGGCGCAGGCCTAGGCGGTCGACGGCGTCCTTCTGCATGACCTGGACGACGGAGGTCGGGAAGTACGTGCGGATGTCGCCCAGCCACCGGTGCAGCACCGGCGACGAGCCGCCCAGACCGGCGCTGCGCCGGCCGCTGCCGTCCGGGGCGTCGGTGGCCGTCGTCGGTGCCCCGCCGCCGTAGAGGCCGGTGAGGGCGGAGTCGCGGCGGCGGTCGTCCTCGTCCAGGGCTCCCAGGTCGCCGGACGCGCCGCCGAGGAGGAGGCGCCAGCGGCGCAGGCGTTCTTGATCGGAGGCGGGGCCGGGGCCTGTGTCTGTCATCTGGTGTCGCTGCTCCCTGTCGCAGGGTGGGAGGAGGGGAGGGGAGGGGAGGGGAGGGGACGGCTGGGGCTGAGGCCGGCCGCGGTGCCGGGTGGCGGGCCGCGGTGCCGGGTGGCGGGCCGCGGTGCCGGGTCGGGCGGCAGACGGGTGCGGCTGGCGTCGAGGTGGTGAGGCGTCGAGGGTGCGGGTGTCGAATGCCGGGTCGGAGGGTGCGGCGGTGGGCGGGTGCCGGGTCGGAGGGTGCGGCGGTGGGCGGGTGCGGCGGGCGTCGAAGGGGGTGGGGCGTCGAGGGGGTGGGGCGTCGAGGGGGTGTGGGCGTCGGTGGGTTGGGGTGTCGGTGGGTGGGGCGTTGGCTGGTTGGGGTGGAGGTTGGGTGGCGGGTGGCGGGTTGTGGGTTGTGGGCCTGGGGGTTGTGGGCCTGGGGGTTGTGGGCCTGGGGGTTGGGGGCCGTCGACCGCGCTCCTTGTTTACGGGACGCGTGAGTCGGCTAAAGGTCGCAGATCCTGTATGTCGCTCGATCGGGTGATGTTCGCGGGTGGGGTGGTCAGTAGGGCTTTGACGTGGGCGGATAGGCGGGTGGCTAGGGGTTCGTCCCAGGTGGTTTCGGGGGTGGTCGACTTGGTTGAGCCCTTCACGCGGTCGCCTAGCATTCGGCGTTCGGCTGGGCTGAACTCGGTGATCGCCCGGCGCAGGAGGGGGAGGGCTGCTTCGAAGTCCGTTGACGCCAGGTCGGTCAGCCAGTCGTCGACCACAGCGAACAACCTTGGGTCGGCGGTGAGGAGAGCGGCTGAGCCGCGGAGGAAGCCGGCTACGAAGGCCGTCGCGCCGGCGGCTTGGGTGGTTGCTCGGTGGAGTCTGGTCGCTACGGCTTCGGAGTCCAGGACGCCCGACTCCCACAGGAGGCGGGTGGCTCGGCCGCTGGGGAGGCCGTGGGCGTCCTGCATGTTGACCAAGGACTTCAGGGCCTGTTGCCAGGTTTCTCGGTGGTCTTCGTCGGCGGCTAGGCGGGTGGCGTCCTCGGCTCCGTTGATGGCTGTGAGGGCGCGTTCGGCCGTGTCGTCGTCTACGCCGCGGCACGCCAACGGTAGGCCGACCGCACCTCGGGTCAGCAGGCCATGCAGGGCAACGCGGAGGAGGTCCGGGTCGGTTCCTCGGACGGAGCCGTAGCGGACTGTGGTGGCCAGGTCGGGGAGAGCCGCCAGGAGTTCCAGGGCGTCTGTCGCGGCTGCGGCGCAGCGGTCCAGGGCGGATCGGGAGGCGGTGACTGCTTCCGGGAGTTCGCAGCCGACTGAGCGGCTTAGGGTTTCGGCGGCTTCGACGACACGGGTCGCGGTGGCGGCCTGGGTGGTGAGGACCTGCCTCGCCGCGGCCTCCACGGTGGTGCCGTGGCGGGCGGCGGTGGCCAGCGACACCGCGAACTCCGGGCGCCAGTGCAACTGCCACGCCTCGGCGAATGTGCCGATGCTGCGCGTCGTGTCGGGGGTGCCCCACGGGACGTCCAGGACTTCCAGCCGCCGCAGGAGTTTCGAGCGTTCGCGGTCGTTGTCCTTGCGGAGGTCGAGGCGGATCTGCTTCGGCTCCGCGTTCAACGGCAGGCGCAGGCGCCTGGTCAGGCGGTTCAGGTCGGCGGCCAGCGGTGACGTGGGGACGTTCTCGCCCACCTCGCCCAGGCGTTCGCCGACCACCAGGCGGGTGTGGATGAGGCGCAACGGGGTGTCGTCGCCGTTGCACAGGACCGCGCGGGCCGATTCCATCACCTCGGACAGGCCGGGTGACGGGCGACCGCGCAGTGCCGCGAGGGTGTCGGCCAGGCGGACCGCCTCGACGGCGCTCGCGGTCGACGCGGGCAGGTCTTCGGCGCGCAGCACTGTGCACGCCCGCGCGAACCAGCGCGGCACCGCATCGCCCGCCGGCGCGCATTCCCACAGGTGGGCGTACCAGCCGGGGAGTCGATGCCCGCGCCGTAGCCCGACGCCGTGGCCAGCTTGCCGTGGCTCCACGGGACCCAGGTGCCGGAGACCTTGCGCCTGGGCAGGCCCTTGAGCAGTGTGTTGTCGGCGGAGGCGGGCGGCAGGGTGCGCAGGGCGGGTACGTGCCACGCGCCGCAGACCACGGCAATCGGGCCGTCGGTGTCCTTCAGCGCCTGTCGCAGGTTCCGGCGCATCGCGGCTTCGCGGCGCAGGGTGCGGTCGTCCACCTCGTCGGCGAACTCCTCGCGCAGGGCGGTCATCGCCTCCGCCACGGCTTCGGCGAGGTCGGCCGGGTCGGTGTGGTGTTCGACGACGTCTTCCCACCAGCGTTCGGGGTCGTCGAAGCCGGCTGCCGCGGCGAGGGTGCCCAAGGGGTCGAGGGAGGCTCGGCGGCGGTCGTCCTGCGGGTCGGGGCCGGAGGGAGGGGTGGAGGGTGTCGTGGGGGTGGTGGGGTCGTCGGAGAGGGAGGTGGCGGCGGGCAGGTCGAAGAAGCGGACCGGGACGGTGGAGGTGTTGGCCCACACCATGGCTCGCCATTCCGGGGAGAACTCCGCGAACGGCCAGAACGCGGCCCGTGCCGGGTCGGCCTCGTCGTGGAGCAGCAACGCGACCGGTGGCACCAGGTCCGGCACGTGGTCCAGCAGCGCGTCGCCCTCCGGCGGGCCCTCGATGAGGACCAACGCCGGCTGGACGCGTTCCAGCGCCTCGGCGACCATGCGGGCCGAGCCGGGGCCGTGGTGCCGGATGCCCAGCAGGGTCACCCGGTCCGGGAGGTCCGCCATCACCACCCCTGGCACGCCCGGTAGAGGTCGCGCCAGTCGGCGCGTTCCTTCACGACCGCCTCCAGGTACTCCTGCCACGCCGCGGTGTCGGACACCCGGTCCTTCACCACCGCGCCCTGGAGGCCGGACGCCAGTTCGTCCGCGGTGATCGTGCCGTCGCCGAAGTGGCCGGCCAGGGCCATGCCGCTGGTCACCACGGAGATCGCCTCGGCCGTGGACAGGCTGCCGCTGGGCCGCTTCAACTGGGTCCGACCGTCCACTGTGGACCCATTGCGCAGCTCGCGGAAGATGCGCACGACCCGGCGCACCTCCTCCAGCGCGGGCGGCTCGGCGGGCAGTTCCAGGGCCCGGCCCAGTTGCGCGGCCCGCGAGGCCACGATCTGGACCTCGTCGTCCTCGCTCGCGGGCGGCGGGAGCACGACCGTGTTGAACCGCCGCGCCAGCGCCGAGGACATCTGGTTCACGCCCCGGTCCCGGTCGTTGGCCGTGGCGATCACGGTGAACCCCGGCACCGCCTGCACCTGCATCCCCAGCTCCGGCACGGGCAGCGCCTTCTCCGACAGGATCGTGATGAACGAGTCCTGCACCTCCGCGGGCATCCGGGTCAGCTCCTCGACCCGCGCCACGGCCCCGGTCCGCATCGCGGTGAGGATCGGGCTCGGCACCAGCGCCGCCTCGCTCGGCCCCTCCGCGATCAGGCGCGCGTAGTTCCAGCCGTACCGCACCTGCTCCTCGCCGGTGCCCGCGGTGCCCTGCACGACCAGGGTCGAGTCGCCGCTCACCGCCGCCGCGATGTGCTCGGACAGCCACGACTTCGCCGTCCCGGGCACACCCACCAGCAACAGCGCCCGGTCGGTCACCAGCGTGCCCACGGCGATCTCCACCAGCCGCCGGTCGCCGACGTACTTGGGTGTGATCACGGTGCCGTCGGGCAGCGTCCCGCCCAGCACGTACCGGACCACGGCCTGCGGCGACATCCGCCAGCGCGGCGGGCGGGGGCGGTCGTCGGCCTGCGCGAGCGCCGCGAGTTCGGCGGCGTACTGCCGCTCCGCGGCGGGGCGCAGCACGGTCTCGGTGGTCACGGCAGTGGTCCTTCCGGTCGGATGGTGAAGGCTTCGCGCAGTTGCACGCGCAGGCGGAGCACGTCGAGGTCCACGGTGTGCTCGGGCCAGCGGGCGGTGATGCGGTCCCAGTTCGCGCCCAGCACGCCGGCGTCGCCGCGGGCCAGCAGCACCGCGGGCGGCCTGCCCGCGCGCCACCTCGGCTCCCGCATCTGCGCGTAGCGGTCGAGCAGGGCGGCGGTGGCCTCGGGTGTCCACGGCGCGGGCAGCTGGGAGCACGCGTGGTCGAGCAGGTCGTAGTTCCAGTTCCGCGACACCTCGGCGACGGTGCGCGCCCCGAGGTCCGCGGGCAGGGTGGCCAGCATCTCCAACTGCTCCATGCCGGTGAGCGAACGGGTGGCCGCCACCGCCCACGGCCCGGCGTCGGCCGCCAGCCGCAGCCGCTGCGCCACGCCCCGCAGCAACGACGCCGCCCACGGGCTGCGCTCCAGCTCCCGCGCCGCGCCCAGGTCGTCGGTGCCCAGCCGCTGCGTCCAGTGGCTCGGCGGGACGCTCGCCGCCGCGCCCCGGACCCGGCCCGCCACACCCGTCTCCGAGCCGTCCCGCAACAGGTCGCGGGCCTCCTCGGGTTCGGGCTCGGGCACCGCCCACAGCTCGTCGGTCTGCACGTCGAACCCGTCGGCGGTCAGCCACAGCCCCCGGTAGAGGCGTTCGGCGGCGCGCTGGGACAGCCGGGACGACGGCAGGGCCCGCAGCAGCTGCACGGCCTCGTCGTGCACGCCGATCGCCCGGTCGTCCAGGGCCTGCTCCAGCAGCGGCTCGTCCTCGTCGGACAGCGCCGCCTCCAGCGCGCCGACCAGCACCTGCCGGTCGGTCGCCCGCCGCTGCACGGCCAACTGCTCCGCGATGAACGCCCGCGTGCCCGCCGGATCGGCCCGCCGCGCCCGGCGAAGCGCGGTGCGCCGGCTCTGACCGGGCAGGTCCAGCACCTCGGCCAGGTCGACCTCGGCGGGTGTCGCGTCGGTGGCCCACGACCAGCCCGGCCGCAGACCCGCGAGCCACCGGCCGCGCGTGCCCAGGACGGTCGACACGGCCTGCCGCAGCCCGGGGTGGCCGGTGGCCATCGAGAGCAGCGCGGGCAACTGCTTCGGCTCGGCGACGAAGCCCCCGGCCGCCGCCAGCCCGCACCACTCGGTCAGCAGGACCTGGTCGTCCAGTGCGACCACCTGCGCCAGCACACCCCGCGCCGCCGGCCCCGGAAGGCGGTCGGTCGACGCCGGCGCGGGCGCCAGGGCCGGTGTGGCGACCGGCGGCGGCAGTCGGGCGCCGTGCGCGGCCACGCCCAGGGCGGCACAGCGGTCCAGCAACTCGGTGGGACTCGTGTGGGCCCGGTGGGCGCCGATCAGCAGCGCCTGCACGGTCTCGTCCCACTCGGCTCGCGTGCTCATCCCAGCACCTCCGGCACCCCGCCCGGCGACGCCACCGCGCCCACCCGGAACTCGCGGCCGTTCCACAGCCCCCAGGCGTCGAACGGCTCACCGCCGGTGACCGCCGCGGCCTGCTCCACGGCCAGGTCGGCGCGCACCGGCAGGCCCCGCCCCGAGGCGTCCACCACGTGCGCGAGGTCCGCGGTCAACCGCACCCCGCCGCAGCCGACGGGATGCAGCCGCAGCCACGGATCACCCAGCAGTTGCGGCTCCAGCCCGGCCAACGCCTCCCGCCACGACCCGGGCACCGGCACCGGCCCGGACCCGCACGGCTCGACCTCGCCCACGGCCACCCGCTGCGGCGCCGACCCCGGGTACGGGTGCAGCACACCGCGCACCTCGATGCCGTGCGGCAGCGCCGGCACCGGCCGCGCACCACCGGCCGCGTGCCGGATCGCCACCACCCAGCCGTGCTCACGCCCCCACAGCCACTGCCGGACCGTGCGCACCAGCCCGTCGTCGGACTCCAGCCGCAGCAGCGGCAGCCAGCGGTCCGCCCAGGCCGCACCGGCCCGGACCTCCTCCTCCGCCACGGAGAACCCCAACCGGCGGCGCACGACGTCCGACGGCGTGTCCGCCAGCCGCGCCAGCAGGTGCAGCCCGCCCAACCGGTCCGCCGCGTCGTGCGCCCACGACGGCCCGCCGGCCGCCACCACCGCCCGCAGGTCCTCCAGCGCCGACGCCAGGCCCTTCGCCTGCGCGTCGACCATCCGCGCCCCGATCGAGTGCCACCACGCCGGATCGCGCGCGGGCAGCCCGGCGATGCCCGCGCCCGCCACGTCGGCCAGCCAGTCGGTCAGCCCCGCGACGCCCGCCCGCACCGCCTCGGCCCGGTTGCGCGCGGTCTTCTCCTTCGCCCGCGCCCGCCGCTCCACGGCCTCCGGCGACTCGTCCAGCTCCCGGGCGGTCTGCCGCCGCCGGGCCAGCCACTCGCTCACCCAGTCGGGTGGATCACCGGCCGGGAACGGGTCGCGCGCGTCCCGCAGTTGCAGCGCCAGCGCGTGCTTGCACGGGAACTTCCGGGACGGGCACGAGCACTTCGACGCCCGGTCGCCCAGGTCGACGCACACCCGGTACGGGTTCTGCCCGCTGCCCGCGCACAGGCCCCACAGCGCCTCCGCGCTGCGGCCGGTGCCCTGCCAGCCGGACGACCCGGCCAGCCGGGTGGCGCTGCTCGCCACCTGGCTGTCCGGGGCCAGTCCCAGAACCGCCTGTGCGTCCATGGCACACGACGCTAGCGGCGAGCACCGACAAAAAGACGATCAACCCGGAAGAGGAGTTTCAGAGAAGGTCATCAATCCAGGTCAGGGCCCCGCTTGGCCCACGACCAGGCGTACTTGCGGTCCTCGGACGCCAGCGCCGCCTCGCCCAGGTCCAGCGGCCGGAACGTGTCCACCATGACCGCGGTCTCGTCGAAGTACTCGGCACCCAGCGACGCCTCCACCGCGCCCGGCTGCGGCCCGTGCGTGCAGCCCGACGGGTGCAGCGACAGCGACCCGATGTCGATGCCCGAGCCCTTGCGGGCCTCGTAGTTGCCGCCCACGTAGAACATCAGCTCGTCGGAGTCGACGTTGGCGTGGTTGTAGGGCACCGGGATCGCCAGCGGGTGGTAGTCGACCTTGCGCGGCATGAACGAGCACACCACGAAGTTCGGACCCTCGAAGGTCTGGTGCACGGGCGGCGGCTGGTGCACGCGGCCGGTGATCGGCTCGAAGTCGCGGATGTTGAACACCCACGGGTACAGGCAGCCGTCCCAGCCGACCACGTCGAACGGGTGATTGGCGTAGGTGAACCGGGTGACGCCGGCGCGGTGCCGCACCAGGACCTCGACGTCCTCGCCATCGACGAGCAGCGGCTCGGCCGGACCGCGGATGTCCCGCTCGCAGTACGGCGCGTGCTCCAGGAACTGGCCCTTGGCGGACAGGTAGCGGCGCGGCGGCCCGATGTGCCCCTTGGCCTCCAGCACGAGGATGTTCATCGGCTGGGACGGCACCACGCGGTACGTGCAGGACGTCGGCAGCACCACGTAGTCGCCCTCGGCGACCGGCAGCGCGCCGTAGATCGTCTCCACGACGCCCTCGCCGGTCTGCACGTACAGCAGCTCGTCGCCCGCCGCGTTGCGGTACAGGGGGCTGGGGGTGGTGGCGCGGACGAACCCGATCGTCACGTCCTGGTTGCCGAACAGCCGCCGCCGCCCGGTGACCGCGTCCACGTCGTCGGACCAGGTCAGGTCCTGGGTCTTGAACGCGCGGGGCTTGAGCGGGAGGTTCGGCTCCAGCGCGCCCCGGTCGTCGGCGACGGTCTCCGCGTTCACGATCGCGGTCGGCAGGTTGCGGTGGTAGAGCAGGGCGGAGTCGGCCGAAAAGCCCTCCACGCCCATCAGCTCTTCCGCGTACAGGCCGCCGTCCGGTGTGCGGAACTGCGTGTGGCGCTTTCGGGGGATCTCCCCGACTTGGCGGTAGTACGCCATCGTTCTCTCCGGGCGTTCGATAAACGGACATCTTTGTTCATTGACCGGTACGCCACTAGCGTGTCAGCCGTGTCAAGCGCCTTCGAACTCCGTGCGCCCGGTCCACGCGGCACTCCGCCCCTGCTCGCGCGGCTAGTCGACGACGCCGCGCTGTTCCCGCCGGGCAACGCGACCATGCCCGACGCGGTCCGCGGCCACCTCGACGCGCGGGCCGGCGAGTGGGCCGGCGCGGTGGGGCTGTTCCTGTGTCCCGCGTCACGCCTGGCCGAGCTGATCACCGAGTTGATCAAGGTCAAGCCGGTCAAGCCGATCGCCCTGTCCCTCGTCATCGACACCGGCCTGGGCGGCGTGCCCAAGGCGGTCTCGATCGTGGAGTCCCGCAGCGAGCTGCTCGCGCTGCGCATGGTCGAGATGCCCGCACCGTCCGACGTGGACGAGGTGTGGCTGGAACGCGTCTCGGAGTTCGTCCCCGAGGACGTCATCCGGGTCGTCGAACCCCGGCGCGGCGGCGCCGAGTGGCTCGACGGCGTCCGCCGCGTCATCGAGCACGGCAGCTGGCCCAAGCTGCGCTGCGGCGGCCTGAGCAAGGAGAACTTCCCCAGCGTCGACGAGGTCGCCGACTTCCTGTCGGTGGTCTCCTCCGGCGGGGTCGCGTTCAAGGCGACCGCGGGCCTGCACCACGCCGTCCGCTACACCGACGGCGAGACCGGGTTCACCCACCACGGTTTCCTCAACCTGCTGGTCGCCACCGCCCGCGCGCTGGCCGGCGGCGACGTGCGGGGCGCCCTGGCCTCCTCCGACGGCCAGGCACTGGCCAAGGAGGCCGGCGAGCTGTCCGACCAGGCCGCCCACGCGGTGCGCGGCGTCTTCGCCTCCTACGGCTCGTGCTCCCTGGACGAGCCCATCACCGACCTGGAAGAGCTGGGCCTGCTGTGAGCTGGATCGACGACCCGGCGTTCACGCCGGACGCGCCCTTCGGGCCGCAGACCCTGCCCTACGGCGTCGTGCCCGGCGGCATCGCCGTGCGCGTCGGCGACCGGGCGCTGCTGCTGCGACCCCTCGCCGACCACCTCGGGGAGCGCCTGGCGCCCCTCGTGACGGCCCCGACGCTCAACCCCCTGCTGGCCGCCGGCCGGCCCGCGTGGAGCGAGCTGCGGGCCAAGCTGGTCGACCTGGTCACCGCCACCTCGGCGCCGCGCGGCGCGGAGCTGGTCGACCTGGACGGGGCGGTGCTGCCGTTCGAGGTCGCCGACTACGTCGACTTCTACTCCTCGCGCCACCACGCGGAGAACGTCGGCCGGATGTTCCGCCCCGACGGCGACCCGCTGCTGCCCAACTGGACCCACATCCCGATCGGCTACCACGGCCGCGCGGGCACGGTGGTCGTCTCGGGGACGCCGGTGGTGCGGCCGGAGGGCCAGCGGCGCTCGTCCGACGGGCCGGTGTTCGGCCCCAGCCGGCGGCTGGACATCGAGGCCGAGGTGGGCTTCGTGTGCGGCGGACCGGTGGCGTCGCGGCTGTCCCCCGCCAAGGCGGTGGACCACGTGTTCGGCGTGACCCTGGTCAACGACTGGAGCGCGCGGGACATCCAGGCCTGGGAGTACCAGCCGCTGGGCCCGTTCCTGGGCAAGTCGTTCGCCACCTCGGTGGGCGCGTGGATCACGCCGCTGGAGGCGTTCTCGGCGGCCCGGGTCACCCCGCCGCCGCTGGGCAACGACGTGCTGCCGTACCTGGTCGAGGACCGGCCGTGGGGCTTGGACGTGCGCATCGAGGTCGAGTGGAACGGGGTCCTGGTGTCGCGCCCGCCGTTCCGGACGATGTCGTGGACGTTCGCGCAGCAACTCGCGCACCTTTCCTCCAACGGCGCTACGGTCAGGCCGGGTGACCTGATCGCGTCGGGCACCGTGTCCGGCCCCAACCGCGACGAGCGCGGCTCGTTCCTGGAGCTGAGCTGGGGCGGGCAGGAGCCGGTCGCGGTCGGGGACGCCGAGCGCACGTTCCTGGAGGACGGTGACACGGTGCGGATCACCGCGACGGCCCCCGGCGTCAACGGGTCGGTCGTCGGCTTGTCCGAGGTGGTCGGCACCATCGCGCCCGCGATCTCGGAAGGGTAGGGACGCCTGGTGGCCAGACCTGACCCGCGCGGCAAGCTGCCGCTGCCCGCCGGGTCCAAGGAGAGTTCGCTGACCCTGGAGCGGGGCCTGGCCCTGCTCCAAGCGGTCGCGGACGCCGAGTCGGAGGCGCCGTCGATCAGCGAGCTGGCCGCCGCCATCGGCGCCTCCCGCGCCGCCGTGTACCGGTTGCTGGTGCCGTTGCAGTCGCGCGGGCTGGTGCGCCGGGAGGGGTCGAAGGTCCGGCTGGGCCTGGGCGTGCTCCGACTGGCCTCCAACGTCCTGCCGCAGCTGCGC
Organism: Actinosynnema sp. CA-248983; assembly: GCA_050954585.1. Taxonomy (GTDB): domain Bacteria; phylum Actinomycetota; class Actinomycetes; order Mycobacteriales; family Pseudonocardiaceae; genus Actinosynnema. Next base: position 120,687 of record CP191863.1, read on the forward strand.
CTGGCCGCCCAGCCCGCGCTGCGGACGTTGGCCGAGCAGGTGGGCGCGACCGCGCACCTGACCGTGGCGGACGGGACCGAGGCGCAGGCCGTGGCCGTGGTGGAGCCGTCCTGGACGGCGTACCACGTGGCGTACCGGGTGGGGTCGCGCCACCCGGTGCACCGGGGCGCGGCGGGCAAGGCGATCGGGCTGTCGCCGGAGGGGCGGCAGTGGGTGCACTCGACGGGCGAGTTGCAGCCGGGCGCGTTCGGCGTGGCGGCGCCGGTGCGGGGCGTGCCCGGGTTGCGGGCCAGCGTGGGCGTGGTGGCCCTGGAGAAGCTCGACGGCGACGTGGTGGGGCCCCAGGTGGTGCGCGCGGCTCAGGAGGTCGCTGACGCCCTGCGCTAGGCGATCGCCTGCCACAGGGCCAGCACGGCGAACACCGCGAAGATCGACCCGCTCACCCGTTGGATCAGGTGCGTCGGGATGCGCGCGGCGATCTTGCGGCCGACCAGCACCGCGATGCCGGCCACCGTCACCAGGGCCAGGAAAGCGCCCAGGCCGACGAACACCGGGGTGCCGTAGCGGGCGGCCAGGGCGGCGGTGCCGAGTTGGGAGGCGTCGCCCCATTCGGCGGCGAACAGGACGCCGAACGACGTGAGGGCGGCGCGGCCGAAGGAGACGGCCGGGGTGGTGGTGGCCCTGTCGGCGGAGTCGTCGTCCTTGGCGAAGCTCTCCTTGAGCAGCAGGAACGCGCCCAGGCCGAACAGCAGGGCCACGACGCCTGCCACCAGGCGGTCCGGGAGGAGGGTCAGCACCCCGCCGAACGTCGCCGCCACCACGCACTGGATCGCGAACGCCACCGTGACGCCGACGAACACCGGCAGGGCTCGGTAGCGGGTGGTCAGCACAAGGGTCGCGACCATGGTCTTGTCCGGCAGTTCAGCCAGGAAGATGATGCCGAACGCCGTTGCCGGCGCGATGAGTTCCGGTGCCACGAGTACCTCCACGTCCGTGAACCCGGACGGAGGCAGCACGACCCCGACCGGGCGTGATGCGCTGCCCGGCCGGAGGTCTCGTTCGCCCGTTCGCGAGAACGGGTGAGGAACCGGATCCGCTCGAAGGCGGGATCAGTATGTCGATCACCTCGCCGTGATCGCCCGAAGTGCACGATCGCGGGAACTACTCCCCTCTGGCGGAACCTACTTTAGGGGACGCATACCCGCAGGTCGACGTGACGCCGGACGCACCGGGGAGGACCTTGGTCCCGGGCCGGACGGGACCGTCGTACCTGAGCGGGACCACCCGGCCCGACTTAGCGTCGTCGCCGTGGACGTACTCGACCTGGCGCGGTGGCAGTTCGGCATCACCACCGTCTACCACTTCCTGATGGTGCCGCTGACGATCGGCCTGTCGCTGCTGGTCGCCGGCATGCAGACGGCGTGGGTCCGCACGGGGGACCGCAAGTACTACAAGATGACGAAGTTCTGGGGCAAGCTCCTGCTGATCAACTTCGCCATGGGCGTGGTGACCGGCATCGTGCAGGAGTTCCAGTTCGGCATGACCTGGAGCGCCTACTCCCGGTTCGTCGGCGACGTGTTCGGCGCGCCGCTGGCGATGGAGGGCCTGGTCGCGTTCTTCGTCGAGTCCACGTTCCTCGGCCTGTGGATCTTCGGCTGGGACCGGCTGCCGAAGAAGGTCCACCTGGCCTGCGCCTGGGCGTTCTCGACGGCCACCATGGCCTCGGCGTACTTCATCCTGGCCGCGAACTCGTGGATGCAGCACCCGGTGGGCGCCGAGCTGGTCGACGGCCGGCCCCGGCTGACCTCGATCTGGGCGGTGCTGGGCAACAACACCACGCTCGCCGCGTTCCCGCACACGATCTTCGGCGCGTTCGCCGTGGCCGGCTCGTTCCTGGTCGGCATCGCCGCCTGGCACCTGTGGAAGCGGTCGGACGAGGAGCCGGTGTGGCGGTCGTCGGTGAAGCTCGGCACCTGGGTCGGCGTGGTCGCGTTCGCCGGGCTGGCGGTCACCGGCGACCTGCAGGGCAAGCTGATGTTCGAGCAGCAGCCGATGAAGATGGCCGCGGCGGAGGCGTTGTGCCACACCGAGCAGCCCGCCGCGTTCTCGGTTTTCGCGATCGGCGACGTGTCGCGGCCGGACTGCGAGAACGTCAAGAGCATCACCGTGCCCGCGCTGCTGTCGTTCCTGGCGCACAACGACTTCACGTCCGAGGTCAAGGGCATCGAGGAACTGGTCCCGATGTACCAGGCCAAGTACGGCACGAACTACCCGGTGGACGAGCGCCTGGGCGAGCTGTCGGGCAAGCCGATCGACTACGTGCCGCTGCTGCCGGTGACCTACTGGGGCTTCCGGCTGATGATCGGCTTCGGCGCGATCGCGGTCGGCGCGGGCCTGTTGATCCTGTGGTTGACCCGCGGCGGGCGGGTGCCGACCGGGCGGTGGTTCCGGACGCTGGCGCTGGGCAGCATCGCGACCCCGTTCCTGGCCAACAGCTTCGGCTGGATCTTCACCGAGATGGGGCGGCAGCCCTTCGTCGTGGTGCCGAACCCGAGCGGCGTGGACGGGGTGTGGATGTTCACCGCGCGCGCCGTGTCGAACTCGACGGTCGGCGAGGTGCTGACGTCGTTGATCGCCTTGACGCTCGTCTACGGGGTGCTCGCGTGCGTCGAGGTGTTCCTGGTCCGGCGGTACGTCCGCGCCGGTGTCGCGGGCGTGCTGCCGGACCGCGAACCGGACCAGGCCGATCGCAAAGACGACGACGTCCTGTCGTTCGCGTACTGAGGGGTTGTCGTGGAGACGTTCTGGTTCTGCGTGATCGCGCTGCTGTGGCTGGGCTACCTGTTCCTGGAGGGCTTCGACTTCGGGGTCGGCATGCTGCTGCCGGTGCTCGGCCGCGACGAGACCGAGCGGCGGGTGCTGATCAACACCATCGGGCCGGTGTGGGACGGCAACGAGGTGTGGCTGCTGGTGGCGGGTGGTGCGACGTTCGCGGCCTTCCCCGGCTGGTACGCGTCGCTGTTCAGCTCGGCCTACCTGCCGCTGGTGCTGTTCCTGCTGGCGCTGATCGGGCGCGGGGTGGCGTTCGAGTACCGCGGCAAGGTGGACTCGGTGCGCTGGCGGCGGGTGTGGGACGCGGTGATCTTCGTCGGCTCGTGGGTGGCGACGCTCGGGGTCGGGTTGGTGCTGACGGCCAACGTGTTCGGGCTGCCGCTGGACGCCAACGGCGACCGCGTGGGCTCGCCGTTCGCCGCGGTGACCCTGGAGTCGCTTTTGGGGGCGCTGGCGATCGCCGGGTACGCGTTGGTGCACGGCGCGGTGTTCCTGTCGCTGAAGACCGAGGGGGAGGTGCGGGAACGTGCCCGTGCGGTGGCGATGCGGATCGCGCCGGTCGCGTTGCTGCCCCTTGTCGTGCTGCTGCTGTTGGTGCAGTTGCGGTTCGGGTCGGTGTGGACGTACGCGGCGGCCATCGGTGTCGCGCTGGCGGCTTTCGGTGCTCTGGCGCGGTTGGCGCTCCGGCGGGAGGGGCAGGCGTTCGCGTTGATGGGCGTGGCGGTCGCTTGTGCGGTGGTGGCGTTGTTCGGGGCGCTGTACCCGAACGTGCTGCCGTCCACTTTGGACCCGGCGTTCTCGTTGACGGTGGAGAACGCGGCGTCGAGCCCGTACACGTTGACGGTGATGACGTGGGTGGCGGCGTTCGGCACGCCGGCGGTGCTGGTGTACCAGGGGTGGACGTACTGGGTGTTCCGCAAGCGCATCGGGACCCGGCACATCCCGCAGGTGCACGTGCCTCAGTAGTCGAGTTCGAAGTCGCGGTGGTCGTCGGGGTCGACCACCGCGTCGAGCTCGTTCCCGGGTCTCAGGCCGGGGTCGTACCTGGCGTCGCGCTCGATCACGAAATCTCCTTGGACCTGGCGGGCAGGCCGACGGTGTCGCCGTCGGTGGCCGCGTAGACGACCGGTCCGGTGGCCATCAACGCCAGGGCGAACGTGGTGCCGTGGGCGGGGCTGGGCGCGGGTGCGGCCGGACGGAGGACGTGGACGGGGGACCTAGGTCCTGCCGTCGGGGGGACCCTCGTACCTGAGCGGGATGCGGCCCGTGGATTTACGGTTCGTGGTGTGGACGTCCCCGGAACCCCTTCCGCCAAGAAGCCGGGGAGGGGTCCGCTCGGCGCGCTACCCGCCCTTTCGCCTTCGGCGCGCCGAGCGCTGACCCTTTGCGCCGTACTGGCCGCGCTGTCCGCCGGCGCCCTGGTGTTCCAGGCCGTGACGCTGGCGTCGGCGCTGGTGTCCGGCGGGTCGCTGTGGCTGCTGGGGTGCGCGGTGGTGGCGCGGGCGGTGCTGGCGTGGGCCACCGAGACGGTCGCGGCGCGGGCGGCGGCGGGCGCCAAGGAGGAGCTGCGGGCCGCCGTGCTGGACCGGGCGCTGGGGCTGGGGCCGGCGTGGATCGTCTCGCGGGGGCCGGCGGAGCTGGCGGTGCTGGCCACCAAGGGCCTGGACGCGCTGGACGCCTACTTCACCAAGTACCTGCCCGCGCTGGTGACGACGGCCGTGGTGCCGGTGCTGGTGGGGGCGTGGATCTTCTGGACGGACCCGACGTCGGCGGTGTTGATCGCGGTGACGCTGCCGTTGATCCCCGTGTTCGCGATCCTGATCGGCAAGTTCACCTCGGCGCGGGTGGCCGCGGCGGCGTCGGCGTTGGAGCGGCTGTCGGGGCGGTTGGCGGAGCTGGTGCGGGCGCTGCCGGTGCTGACGGCGTTCGGGCGGGCTTCGGCGCAGGCGCGGGCGGTCGAGGAGGTGGGGGCGCGGTACCGGAAGGCCACGATGGGGACGCTGCGGGTGGCGTTCCTGTCGGCGCTGGTGCTGGAGGTGGCGGCGTCGCTGTCGGTGGCGCTGATCGCGGTGGGGATCGGGCTGCGGCTGGTGTCGGGGGAGTTGACGCTGCTGACCGGTCTGGTGGTGCTGATCCTGGCGCCGGAGTGCTACTTGCCGCTGCGGGCGGCGGGGGCGGCGCACCACGCCTCGGAGGACGGGGTGGAGGCGGTGCGGCGGGTCGCGGAGATCCCCGAGGTGCGGCGGACCCGGGGTGGTCGGCCGGTGCGCGGGGAAGGCACCGGCTCGCGGCTCGGCTCGGGGCTCGGTGCGGTGCGCGGGGAGGGCACTGGCTCAGGGCTCGGCTCGGGGCTCGGTGCGGTGCGTGGGGAGGGCACTGGCTCGGGGTTCGGTGCGGTGCGTGGGGAGGGCGCTGGTTCGGGGCTCGGCGCGGTGTCCGGGGATGTCGCCGGTCGGCCGCCGGGCGGGAGTGACGCGCACTTTGCCGATCGGCCGTTTGGCGGGGTTGGCGGGGTTGGCGGGAACCCCGCCACGCGGTCGGTCGGGGCGGTCCGCGCGAACGGTGCCGGTCGAGCGGTCGGGGTGGCTCGGGGGCAGGCGATCGACGGGCGGCCGGTCGGGATCGAAGTGCGGAACCTGCGGGTGCGCCGACGGGGGCGGTTCGCGCCGGACGGGGTCAGCTTCGTCGTGTGGCCCGGCGAGGTGCACCGCCTCGACGCGCCCAGCGGCGCGGGCAAGTCGACCCTGTTCGACGTCCTCCTCGGCTACGTCGAACCGGACGGCGGCGAAGTCGTCGTCGACCGGGACGCCATCGCCTGGGTCCCGCAGCGCCCCGCCTTCGCCGGCCGCACCGTCGCCGACGAACTCGAGCTGACCACCGGCCGCGTCGACCTCGACGTCCTGGCCTCCATCGCCGCCGATCACCTGGTGGATCGTCGGATTGTTGAACTGTCGACAGGGGAACGCCAGCGGGTCGCCATCGCCCGTGCGCTGACCCGCGTGAAGGATGGTTCAACAATCCTCTTGTTGGACGAGCCCACTGCTCATCTCGACCCCGCGACGGCCGCGCTCGTCATGGCCGCTGTGCAGGCCGCTGCCGACGCTGGGGTCGCTGTTCTCTTGTCGACTCATAGGATTGTTGAACAATCGGACAATCCTCTTCCGGTAGTCGCCATGGACCACGAGGCCGGCCGGGCGTCGGCACCGAAGACGCCGCGGCCGACCGGTCGGGTGCTGGCCGGGGCGGCGTTGGGGATCGCCGCCTCGGCCAGCGGTGTCGCGCTGACCGCCGTAGCCGCGTACCTGATCGCCAAGGCCGCCACCCAGCCGCCGATCTTGACCCTGTCCGTGCTGGTCGTGGGCGTGCGGACGTTCGCCCTCGCCAAGGGTGTCCTGCGCTACCTGGAGCGGCTGGTGTCGCACGACGCCGCGTTCCGATTCGCCGAGGACCTCCGAGTTCGGCTGTGGCGGGCGCTTCGTCCCGGCCGGGCCGAGTTGACCCGGCTCGTGGACGACGTGGACACCGTCCGCGATCTGGTGCCCCGCGTGCTCCAGCCGCCGCTGGTGGCGGCTGGGGTGGGGCTCGCCACGACCGTCCTGTTCGCGTTGATCGACCCGTGGGCCGGGGTGGCGGTCGGGCTCGCGGTCCTGGTCGGCGGGACGCTCGCGCCGCTGGTCGCGGTGGTCGCCGAGCGCCGGGCGAGCACCGTGCTGGCGCGCGGTCGGCGGCAGGTGTCCGAAGAGGTGCTGACCCTGCTGACGGCCGCCCCGGACCTGATCGCGTTCGGCGCGGACCGGGCGGTCCGGGCGCGGCTGGCCGAGCACGACGCCGAGTTGGCCCGGATGGCGCGGCGGCAGGCGTGGGGCGCGGGTGCGGCCACCGGGTTGGTCCACCTCGTGCTCGGGGGCGCGGTGGTGGCCTGCACGGCGATCGCGGCCGGCGTCGACCCGCTGTTGGTGCCGTTGCTGGGGCTCGTGCCGCTGGCGCTGGCCGAGGTGTTGGGCGCGCTGCCCGCGGCGGCTCAGCACCGGCAGGCGTTGCGGGAGGCGTACGGGAGGATTGTTGAGCAATCCAATGATCCAGCCAGGGTGATTGTTGAACAATCCGACGATCTTGTGCTGGACGGTGTCACCGCGCGGTGGCCGGGCGCGGCGCGGCCGGTGCTGGAGGACGTAACGCTCCGGGCGCCTGCGGGGGCGAAGGTGGCGGTGGTGGGGCCGTCGGGGGTGGGCAAGTCGACGTTGTTCGCGTTGCTGCTGGGGTTCGTGGCGCCGACCGAGGGGACGGTGTCTCGGCCGGGGCGGGTCGCGTGGTGCCCGCAGGAGCCGATGCTGGTGTCCACGACGCTGCGCGAGAACCTGCGCATCGGTGACCCGGTGGCCGACGACACCCGGATGCGGGAGGCGCTGGCCCGGGTCGGGCTCGACCTCGATCTGGACACGGTCGTCGGGCCGACCCTGCTGTCCGGCGGCGAGGCGCAGCGCGTCGCCCTCGCCCGAGCCCTGCTGCACGACGCCGACGTCCTCCTCCTCGACGAGCCCACCGCGCACCTGGACGAGGAGTCGGCTCGCCGCCTGCTGGACCTGGTCGACGGGCTGGACCGGACCGTCGTGCACATCACCCACCGGCCCGACGAAGCGCGCCGGGCCGACGTGGTGTGGGAGGTGTCCCGGGGGCGGGTGGGGGTCGGGGCCTACCGTTGACGGCCGTGGACCCCGCCCTGGTGCTCGCCGCGTCGACCGAGATCACCTCCGCCGCGCTCGCCGGCGACGACCCGGACGCCGTGCTGCCCCTGGTCGTCCGGCGCGCCGCCGAACTGGCCGAGGCGGACCTGGGACTGGCGATGGCCACCGGCGACGACGGGACGCTCACCGTCGAGGCGTCGTCCGGCGACGTCGACCCGGTCGGCATCGTCCTGTCCCACCGCTCGTCCGCCGCCCGCGCCGCGCGGACCGGCGTCGCCGTGGTCGCCGACGACTTCACCACCGACCCGCGCACCGCCCCGTTCGTGCCGCAGTCGCTGCGCGGGTACGGGCCGTTCGCGGTGGCCCCGTTCGGGACGCGGGAGCGCAAGATCGGCGCGCTGGCCGTGTACCGGCGCAAGGGCGCGGCGCCGTTCAGCACGGACACCGTGGACGTGCTGACCGCGTTCGCCGCGCAGGCCGGGTTGGCGGTCGTGCTGGCGGAGGGTTCGACGGCGCGGCAGCGGATAGCGGTGTACCAGGAGCGCGAGCGGATCGCGCGCGACCTGCACGACGTGATCATCCAGCGGCTCTACGCGACCGGTGTCCAGTTGGAGCTGCTCAACCGGCGGCTGAAGCTGGACGGCCGGGAGGCGAAGCGGCTGGCGGACTGCGTGGACCAGCTCGACCAGACCATGGCGGAGGTGCGTGCGACGGTTCGTGCGCTGCGCAGTGCCGATCCGGGGAAGCCCGGCGACGCTGATCTGCGTGCGTCGGTGGTGGCGGAGGCGCGGACCGCGGGGGAGTTGCTGGGGTTCGAGCCCGAGGTGCGGGTGGACGGTGAGCTGGGGGATGTGCCCGCCGACTTGGCCGATCATGCGCGGGCGGCGTTGCGGGAGGCGCTGTCGAACGTGGTGCGGCACTCGGGGGCGGGTCGTGTGGAGATCGCGCTGACCCGGGACCCGGGGCGGCTGGAGCTGCGGGTGGTCGACGACGGTTGCGGCATTCCGCGCGGGGTGGCTCGGCGGGGGTTGCGGCACTTGGAGGAACGGGCTCTGGCGGCGGGCGGCGGCTGCGAGGTCACGTCGTCACCGCGGACGGGGACGACGATCACCTGGCACGTGCCGCTGACCTGACGCGGGGTCTCCGGAACGGCTTTCGTGCGGCGCGGCCGGCAGCCGAGGCCTGGTGGCGTGGCTGGCCTGGGCGGCGGCTTGGGCTGGCCGGCGCAGCCGGCGTGGCTCGCCCGAGTGGCGGCCCAGGCCTGGATGGCCTGGCGGGCCCGGCCGGCGACTAGGCATGGTTGGGCTGGGCGGCGTGACCGGTTTGGGTGGGGTGGTGGGTGGTGCGGCGTGGTCGTTCCTGTGGCGTGGAATTTGGTGGGCGGTAAGGGTTTTCGGGAAGTTGGGCGCCGGCTTGAAATTTTTCGGGCGCGGCCTCCGGCCCCCGGGCGCGGCGTCCGGCCCCCGTCTCCCGGGCGCGGCGTCCGGCCCCCGTCTCCCGGGCGCGGCGTCCGGCCCCCGTCTCCCGGGCGCGGCGTCCGGCCTCCGGCCCCCGTCTCCATTGTCCCACGGGGGTACGACAATTCGGGTTGAGCGCCCCCGGGGGTCATTCTCCCAGGAAGCACCGACAACACCCGTCAGCGCGAGCGGCGGGCCACCCAAGCCGCGGCCTGGGTTCGGCGTTCCATTCCTAGTTTCTGCAGCACCGAGGTCACGTAGTTCTTGACCGTTTTCTCCGCCAGGAAGAGCTGCTCCGCGATCTGCCGGTTCGTCAAACCCTCGCCGATCAGGTCCAGCACCCGCCGCTCCTGGTCGGTCAGCGCGTCCAGCACGTCGACCTCCGGTGGGCGGCGCATCCTGTCCAGGACCCTGGCCGTCGTCTGCGGGTCCAGCAGGGACCTGCCTGCCGCCACCTCTCGGACGGCGTTCACCAAGTCCTGGCCGCGGACCTGTTTGAGCAGGTACCCCGACGCGCCGGCCATGATCGCGCCGACCAGGGCCTCCTCGTCGTCGAACGCGGTCAGGACCAGGCACCTGACGTCCAGGGCGCGCAGGCGGCGGCACAGGTCGACGCCCGTGCCGTCCGGCAGGCGCACGTCGACCATGGCCACATCGGGGCGGGTCGAGGTGGCGAAAACCAAAGCCTCGTCCACCCCACCCGCCTCGGCGACCACGGTGATGTCGTCCTCGTCGTCGAGCAGCTCGCGCAGCCCCCTGCGGACGATCTCGTGGTCGTCGACCAGCAACACGCGCACCGGCACGCACCCACCATAGGTCGAATGCCGGTACCGGTTGCGCGCGGACCTCAAGACAGTGCAAGACATGCTGGTACGCGCGATCGAGGAAGCCGACCGGATCGTCGTCGGCCGACTGGTGCTGGAGCTGTGGGGCGCCCACACCTCCGTCGCCCACGGCCAGGTGTTCTTCCCGGCGAGCCTGCCCGGGTTCCTGGTCGAGCAGCAGGACCAGGTGGTCGGCCTGCTCACCTACGCCGCCACCGACGGGTTCCTGGAGATCGTCACCGTCGACGCGCTGCGAAGAGGCCGGGGCGTGGGCAGCTCCCTGGTCGAGGCCGCGGTGCAGCGCGCGCGGCAGCTCGGCTGCTCCCGCGTCCGGCTCACCACCACCAACGACAACCTCGACGCGCTGCGCTTCTACCAGCGGCGCGGGTTCCGGCTCACCGCGTTGCGGCCCGACGCGGTCCGGGAGTCACGCCGGCTCAAACCGGAGATCCCCTCGGTGGGGGACTACGGCATCCCCATCACCGATGAGCTGGACCTGGAGCGATGGGTCGCGCCCAGGTAGTTGTCCACAGGCTCCACGGGGGTTGTCCACAGAGTTGTGCACAGGTCGTCAGCGCCGGGGCAGGGAGCTGAACACCTCGTCCCACGCGGCGGCGACCTGGCGCGCGCACGTCTCCGCCGCGACCCCGCCGACCCCGGTCCCCAGGCCCGGCATGGCGATGGTCCGCACGGCCGACCGCACCGGGCGGCCGTCGTCGAGCCGGCCGTCGCGCCACAGCCGCAGCACGGCCCGCGCCGCGAGGTACGGGTGGACGGTGTCCCCCGGCAGGTGCTCGCCGGCGGTGCGCATGGTCGGCGCGCTGATCAGCCACTCCGGCTGCGGCTCGCCGGTCGGCACCACCAGCGCCTCGCCCACCGGCAGCTCACCGCCGTGCAACGCCAGCACGGCGCTGCGCACGTGCGCCTCGACGTACGGGAAGGCTCGGGCGTACACGGCGTCGATCCCGCCGCGCATCCAGCCCGACGAGTTGGCCGGGCTCACCACGGCCTCGGCCACGATGTCGAGCACCGAACCACGGTGCACCTCGACACCGCTGCGCCCGTCGGCGACACCCAGCCACGCGGTCGCGAGGGGCTCGTCGACGGCACACAACACCAGACGGGGAACAGCTACCGGAGCGTTGATCTCACCCTCCGTATCGGCGGACACAGCCGCAAGCATTCCAGGACACAGGGGTCCGGCGGAACGGGGCCGGGCACCCGCCGGCCGGGTGATCCTCGCCTCAGCGGCGATCACCGGGCGTAGTGCTCGTATCGTTGCGGCCGTGCTCGCCTACTTCGGACCGCAGGGGACGTTCACCGAGCAGGCCGCCCTCGGCCTCGGCGCCTCCCCGGACGAGCTGGTCCCGTACGACACCGTCCCCGCGGCCCTCGCCGCGACCCGCCGCGGCGACGCCGAGGCCGCGTGCGTGCCGGTGGAGAACTCCGTCGAGGGCGCGGTCCCGGCCACGATGGACGCGCTGACCGAGGGCGAACCGCTGGTCGCCGTCGCCGAGTCCGTGCTGGACGTCCGGTTCAGCGTGCTGGTGCGGCCGGGCGGCGGCGAGGTCAAGACCGTCGCGAGCCACCCGCACGCGCTGGCCCAGGTCCGGCACTGGCTCGCCGAGCACCTGCCGAACGCCGACGTCGTGGCCACCACGTCCACCGCCGCCGCCGCGCGGGCCGTGCTGGCGGGCGAGTTCGACGCGGCGGTGAGCGCGCCCGTGGCGGTGCGGCACTACCCGCTGGAGGTCCTGGCCACCGACGTGGCCGACGTCCGGGACGCCAAGACCCGGTTCCTGCTGCTGCGCCGCCCCAGCCTGCCGCCCGCGCCGACCGGCCACGACCGCACGTCGGTCGTGATCACCGCGCCCGACCGGGTGGGCGCGCTGTCCGACCTGCTCACCGAGCTGGCGCTGCGCCGCATCAACCTGACCCGCATCGAGTCGCGCCCCACGAAGGGCCGGCTGGGCGAGTACCGGTTCTACATCGACTTCGACGGGCACGTGGCCGAGCCGCGCGTGGGCGACGCGCTCGCCGCGCTGCGCCGGCACTGCCCGGACACCAGGTTCCTCGGGTCCTACCCGAAGGCGGAGCCCGGCGGTTCGGTCGCGGGCGACGAGGAGTTCGTGGCGGCGGCCGAGTGGCTCGCCGCGGTGCGGGAAGGGCGGGGGGCGTGAAGCTGATCCTGGTGCGGCACGGGGAGACGGCGTCGAACCTGAAGATGGCGCTGGACTCGCTGCCACCCGGTCCGCCGCTGACCGACGCCGGTGTGGCGCAGGCGGCGGCGCTGGGCGAGTCGCTGGCGGACGTGCCGGTCAGCGCGGTGTACGCCAGCGCGGCCGTGCGGGCGCAGCAGACCGCGGCCCCGGTGGCGGCGGCGCACGGCCTGGACGTCGAGGTGCTGGACGGCGTGCAGGAGATCTTCTGCGGCGACCTGGAGGGCCGGCACGACCGGGAGGCGTTCGACCTGTTCCTGGCCGCCGCGCACGAGTGGGCCTCGGGCAACCTGGACGCGCCCATCCCCGGCGGCGAGACCGGTCGGCAGGTGATCGAGCGGTTCGTGGCGGCGGTGGACGAGGTGTGCGCGCGGCACTCGCCCGACGACACGTTCGTGCTGGTCAGCCACGGCGGGGCGATCCGGCTGGCGGCGCTGGCGATGGCGAAGAACGTCCAGCCGGCGCTGCTGGAGGCCGGGCTGCTGCCCAACACCGGTCAGGTCGTGCTGGAGCACGACGGCGCGGGCTGGCTGTGCACCTCGTGGACGGGCGTCGACCGGATCGACTAGGGCTTGCGCAGGTCGTGCTGGTTGCGGGTCTCGGTGACCTTGGCGGCCGTCGGCCCGGTGCGTGACGGACGCCCACCACAGGCCGTCGGGGCGGGCCTTCGGCTCCCACACCAGCGTGCCGGGCACCCACGCGCCGCCGACCCGCACCGGGCACGGCTTGCCCGCCGGCGCGCGGTCGTGGCGGCGCAGCCACTCCGGGGTGCGGCAGTGCTCGCACGGCTGGAGTTCGCCCAGGTCCACCTCCGCCCACCGCACCGGGACGGCGTCGTGCACCTCGTTGCCCCGGCGCCCCGCGTAGCGGTGGCCCTTGCGCAGGAAATCGCACTCACGGTCGTTGTGGTAGGCGCGCCCGCCCTTCGTGCGCCAGCCCTGCTTCAGCACTCCCGGCGGCGGCGCCTTGCACAGGTGGCACATGCCGGCCGGCAGGCGCACTCGTCTTCACTCATCCCCAGCCCAGCTCGTGCAGCTTGTCGTCGTCGATGCCGAAGTGGTGGGCGATCTCGTGGATCACCGTGATCGCCACCTCCTCCACCACGTCCTCCTCGGTGTGGCAGATGTCGAGGATGGCCTCGCGGTAGATGGTGACCCGGTCGGGCAGCACGCCGCCGTAGTCGGTGGTGCGCCGGGTCAGCGCGATGCCGGTGTAGAGGCCCAGCAGGGACGGCTCGTCCGGGTTGCGGTCCTCGACCAGCACGACCACGTTGTTCATCGCCGCCGCGAACTCCGGCGGCAGCAGGTCCAGGGCGTCGCCCACGAGTTCCTCGAACCGCTGCCGGGTCATCTCCGCGGGCACGGCGTCACCTCGACGGTTTGGTCTCGGACGGGCTGGAGGTCTGGGTCACCGACGCCGAGGACGACGCCGGCGCGCTGCTGTTCGACTGGGAGTGCAGCGGCGCGCCGGTCGGCTCGTCCTGCTGCACGGTCGTCGTCTGCGGCGGGTTCGACGTGGTCAGGGGTGGCGCGTCGGGGTTGCGGACGGTGCCGTCCCACGGGTTGAGGCCGGTGCCGTCGGTGGCCGCGCCGACCTTGCAGTTGGCCCGGTGCGAGCCCGCCGCCCAGCTCTCCGGCGCCCGGGTGTCCCAGGTGACGACCAGGCCGCGCGCCCTGAAGTCCAGGCCGCCGGAGTACTCGGCGGCGATCCGGGCGCACTCGCCGGACAGCACCTCGTCCTGCCGCTCGACCGGCGGGAAGTCGCCCGCGGGCAGGGTCACCACGCCGACGATCTCGAACGCGTGCGGCTTGACGCACTCGACCGGGTCGCCCACGCCGCGCGCCTCGGTGATCCCCAGGCACACGCCCGGGTCGTAGACGTCGGACTGGTCCTGGGTCTTGGCCGACCCGTACGCGGGCAGCAGCCCGCCGGCCGGTCCCGCGACCTGGAGCCCGCAGCGCAGCGTCCGCTGGCCCTCGGCCCACAGCCGCTCGCCGGGGTTGAGCGGGCCGACGGTGTACTTGCCGAACGGGTCGAACCGGCCGCCCAGGTAGTCCAGGGACGTCTTGGCGCAGTACTCCTCGCTGATCTGCTGCCACTGCTCGTCGGTCGGGAACGGCGCCTGCGGCCCGTACCCGGGCCCGATGTCGGCCACGCCGGTGACCTCGAACATGTGCTGCGCCGCGCAGTCGACCTTCTTCACGTCGGACAGGTTCGCCCTGGTCCAGTTCAGGCAGTCGCCCGCCTGCGAGGTGTAGACCGGGTTGACCGCCGCCTCGGTGGCCCCGCCGACCGGTCCGCCGGCCACCGGCCACGACGTGAAGGTGCTCAGCGCGAGCAGGCTGAGCGCGCCCGCGAACGCGCCGAGCATGACCAAGTGGTCACCTCGACGAAACCAGCGAGCGCTCATGGACATCTACTCCATGATGCCTGTGCCGACCGCGCTGCCAACCGGGCGGGTGGACTGTGTTGCTTTTGGGACACTCGTCACCCATTCGGCGGCCGATCTCTGTACCGTCCCCGCCGGGAGTGGCTGATGACTGAGAACGACCGTAACGACGACACGACGCCGCAGGCCGGCGGGCCCGCGAACCCACCGCCCCACGTGCCGCCGCCGGCGCCGCAGGGCGGGCAGCCGCCCGTGCCCGGACAGCCGGGTGGCGCGCACCCGGCGCGGCCCGGGCAGCCGGGGTTCGCGCCGAGCGGGCCGCAGCCGACGCAACCCCTGCCGGGCCAGGGCGGTCCGGGTCAGCCGGGGCAGCCGGGCTTCGCGCAGAGCGCACCCCAGCCGGGCCAGGGCGGACCCCGGAGCCAGGGCGGACCCCAAGGACCCGGTGGACCCGGTGGGCCGCAGGGACCGGGCGGACCCGGCGGGACGCAGGGACCGGGCGGACCCGGCGGACCGCAGGGACCGGGCGGACCAGGTGGGCCGCAGGGACCGGGCGGACCAGGTGGGCCGCAGGGACCGGGCGGACCAGGTGGGCCGCAGGGACCGGGTGGGCCCCAGGGTGGGCCGCAGGGTGGCAGGCCGGCCAAGCGCGGCGAGATCCGGCAGCAGCAGCCCGGCGTCACGCAGCCCCGGCCGCCCTCGGTGGCCGAGCAGCGCGCCCGCCAGCAGGCCGCGAAGCAGCAGCGCGAGGCCGCCGAAGCCGCCGCGGCCGAGGAGGCCCGCCGCCGCAAGAGGCGCAAGCGGCTGCTCATCGGCGGTGGCGTGGCCGTGGGCGTGGTCGGCGTGGTGGCCATCTGGTACGCCGCGGCCAGCCCGGACGAGGTCGAGGCGCAGTGCACCCGCGACGACATCGTCGTCGAGGACCAGTACTGCGACGAGAACTACGCCCGCACCCACGGCGGCTACTACAGCAACGGCTTCATCTACATCGGCGGCAGCTCCTACCGCTACCACTACGGCGGCACGAGCGTCCCGGTCGGCCAGAAGGTCAGCGGCGGCAGCTACGCGATCCCCAAGGGCGCGAACGTCACGACCAAGTCCGGCACGACGATCCAGCGCGGCGGGTTCGGCATCTCCGGCGGCAGCAAGAGCGGGGGCAGCTGAGTGCGCCGGACGACCTCCGCGCCCCGGCCGAACTGGCAGCGCACCGTGTCCGAGCAGGGACTCGTCTTCGGCGCGCCCGCCCGCGCGGCCGACGGCAGCCCCCGCCCGTACTGGGACGAGTCGGCGCACTACGTGTTCGACATGAACGACGTCCTGTCGCTCGAAGCGGACGTCGAGCTGCTGCACAGCATGTGCCTCGAAGCCGTGGACAACGTCGTGCTCACCGAGCGGTTCCGGGACTTCGGCATCCCCGAGTGGACCTGGCCCGCGATCGCCGAGTCGTGGAAGCGCCGCGACCCGCACGTCTACGGCCGGTTCGACCTGCGCTACGACGGCCGCGGCCCGGCCAAGCTGCTGGAGTACAACGCCGACACGCCGACGTCGTTGCTGGAGGCCTCGGTCGTCCAGTGGAACTGGAAGACCGACGCGCACCCCGACGACGACCAGTGGAACTCCATCCACGAGAAGCTGGTCGAGCGGTGGGCCGAGATCGGGGCGAAGCTGCCGTCCAACGAGGTGCACTTCACCTGGTCCGGGGCCGACCCGTCCGGTGAGGACCACGTGACGGTCGCCTACCTCCAGGAGACCGCGGCCGAGGCGGGCATGAACACCGTCGGCCTGGCCATCGAGGAGATCGGCTGGGACTCGCTGCTCAACCGGTTCGTCGACCTCGAAGAGGCCCCGATGGGCACGGTCGTGAAGCTGTACCCGTGGGAGTGGGTGGTCGACGAGCAGTTCGGCCGCTTCGCGGTGGAGAGCCTGCCGGGCACCCTGTGGATCGAGCCGCTGTGGAAGATGCTGCTCTCCAACAAGGCGCTGCTCGCGGTGCTGTGGGAGATGTACCCCGGCCACCCGAACCTCCTGCCCGCGTTCCTCGACGAACCCAGCGTCCTCACGGAGTACGTGCGCAAGCCCCGCCTGGGCCGGGAGGGCGCGAACATCCAGATCGTGGCGCCGGGCTACGAGACCATGACCGGCGGCGTGTACGGCAAGGAAGGGTTCGTCTACCAGGCGTTCGACCCGCTGCCCGAGTTCGACGGCTACCGCCCCGCGCTGGGCGCGTGGGTCGTCGGCGACTCGGCGGCCGGGCTCGGCATCCGCGAGACGGTCGGCCTGGTGACCGACGATGGCGCGGCGTTCGTCCCGCATCGGATTGTCGAATGAATGGAGTGGCAGTGATCAGCGAACTCGCGTTGGACCCGGGCTTCGGCTCCGCGATCGGCCGGGGCATCGGCGCGATCGCCCTGTACGCGGTCGTCGGCCTCGTGCTGATGGTCTTCGGCTTCTACGCCATCGACTGGACGACGCCCGGCAAGCTGTCGACCCTGGTGCGCACCGGCGCCCCGAACGCGGTCATCGTGACGGCGGCCGGTCTTGTCAGCATGGCGCTGATCGTCGTGGTGGCGATCTACAGCTCGGCGGGCAAGCTCGACGAGGGGCTGCTGTCGGCCCTGGCCTACGGCCTGGTCGGCATCGTGGTGCAGGTGCTCGCGGTGCGCCTGCTGGAGTGGGTGACCCGGCTGGACATCGGTTCGCTGATCGAGTCGGAGCGCTTCGCGCCGGCCAGCGTGGTCGTGGGCAGCGCCCACTTCGCCCTGGGCCTCGTGGTGGCGGTCGCGATCTCCTAGCGCGGTCGCCCAGCTCTCCACCCCGGCAAAACCGGCCGTCGGCTCCCGCTCGGAGTCGGCGGCCGGTTCGTTTCCCCCGTCCGGGTATGGTGGGCCGCGCCGGAGGGCGACCGCGTCCCCCGGCGGCTCGCGCTTGGCAGCGCAACACCTGCCTCTTCGCACCGGACCAGGGAAGATAGGGGGGTCACCGCGATGACCGAGGTCGCGGACACCAGTCGACACGCTCTGCTCGAAGACGTTCACCGGATGATCGCAGACCGGTCGTGCGAGGTTCTCTCGCTGGACATCTTCGACACCGTGCTCTGGCGTCGGGTACCCCGTCCGGCCGACGTGTTCGGCATCCTCGGGGCCCGGCTGCGCGCCGCGGGCCTCTGCCCGGACTGGGTCACCGACGCCACGTTCCGGCGCATGCGGCACACCGCCGAGGAGAAGTCCCGGCACGGCCGCGACGCCCTGGGCACCGAGGTGTCGCTGTTCGACATCTGGCGCGCCATGCCGTCGGACCTGTTCGACAAGGCGCTGCTGGAGGAGCTGGTCCAGGCCGAGATCGAGGTCGAGCGCGAGTTCACCCTGGTCGACCTGGACATCGCGGGCGTCATCGCCCAGGCCCGCAAGCACGACGTGCCGATCATCCTGGTCTCGGACACCTACTTCACCGCCGAGCACCTGTCCTACCTGCTCGACCGCCCCGAGCTGGACGGCCTGAAGGACGCCCAGGTCTTCCGGTCCCACCAGCACGGCCTGGACAAGGCCAACGGGCTGT
Source organism: Actinosynnema sp. CA-248983 (assembly GCA_050954585.1). Lineage (GTDB taxonomy): Bacteria > Actinomycetota > Actinomycetes > Mycobacteriales > Pseudonocardiaceae > Actinosynnema. Next base: position 138,648 of record CP191863.1, read on the forward strand.
TCGAGATCGTCCTCAAGCAGCTCAACCTCAGCCCCGAGCAGGTCCTGCACGTGGGCGACAACGAGGTGGCTGACTACGAGGTGCCCACCGAGCTGGGCCTGCGCACCGTGCACTTCCGCCGCCTCGACGAGCCCTACGCCGTCGTGCTGGAGCGGGAGAACGAGTCGCTGCACCCGTTCGGCCCCTACGCCGAGAACCTGCACACCACGTACGGCGACTTCGGCATCACCAGCCTGCGCGCCAAGACCCTCGCGACCGCGGCGGCGGACAGCGGGTCCGGGCGCGACACCGCGTTCCGGTTCGGCGCGGCCGTCCTCGGCCCGGTGCTGACCGGCTTCGCCGAGTGGGTGGCGTGGCGGGCGCACCAGGCCGGCACGCGGGTGCTGTGGTGCCCGATGCGCGAGGGCGAACTGCTGTCCAAGCTGGTCAACAACGCCGCCCAGGTGCGCGGCTGGGACGTCGAGGCCAAGCCGATCTGGCTGTCCCGGCACGTCACCTCGCTGGCCGCGCTGGAGCACTTCGACACCGACTCGGTCCACGAGTTCATCCGCCGCAGCTACCACCTGTCCGTGCGGCAGCTGCTGTCCGTGCTGACGCTGCGCTCCGGCGAGGTCCCGAGCCTGGCCAACGACCTGGACACGATCGTCGACAACGGCGGCATCGCCGAGCGGGTCGCGATCGCCCTCACCGAGACCCCGCACATCCAGAACCGCCTCAAGGCCACGTTCACCGCGGCCCGCGAGCGGCTGATCCGCTACCTGCGCACCACCGGCGCCCTCGACGGCGACGACCTCACCCTGGTCGACCTGGGCTGGGGCGGCACCATCCAGCTCCAGCTGGCCAAGGCGCTGCGCATCGCCGAGATCGACCTGCGCCCGGCGGGCCTGTACCTGGCCACCGACGACCGGTCCGTGCGCACCTACCTCGCGGGCCTGCGGGCCGAGGGCTACCTGGCGCAGGCCGGCCACCCGGTCGACGTCGCGTCGACCATCGTGCGCAGCCCCGAGGTGCTGGAGCAGTGCGTCAACGCGCTGTGCGGCTCCCTGATCGGCTTCACCGAGGACAGCCAGCCGGTCCTGGGCCGCGTCGCGGAGTCGCAGACCCAGAACACCGAGCGCCTGGCCGCGCAGGAGGGCGTCCTCGCGTTCCAGCGCCAGTGGAACCGCTACGTGCGCGCCAACCCGGGCTGGCCGGACCTGGTCACCGAGCAGACCGCCAAGGACCGCCTGGCCAACATCCTGGTGTCCGCCCTGAAGGCGCCGACGGCCGAAGAGGCGTCGGTGTTCGGCAACTGGGCGCACGAGGACAACTTCGGCTCCTCCGTGGTCACCATGGTCGTCCCCGAGGACCTGCGGTCCGCGATCCCGTACCTGTCGCCGGCCGACCTGGACGACCTGCACATGCGCGACTCGTTCTGGCCCGCCCTGCTGGCGGCGTCGGACACCGGTCTCGCGGCGGCCAGCCGCGCCCTCAACCTGGGCGCGGTGAGCCGGGACGTGTTCGAGTCCTCCGGCGAGCCGTTCGAGACCCGGCTCCGCTACCGCACCGCCGACGACCGCTGGCGCGACGCGGGCCGCAAGCGGGTCCGCATCAACCACAACGGCCTGTCGTTCGCGCGCCTGCGGTTCGAGCACCACGACACCGTCGACGTGTCGCTGGCCATCCCCGGCCGGCCCGCCGTGGTCCGCGTCGACTGGATCGAGGCGCGCGTCATCGCGAACGGCCGCAACCGCGAGGAGCCGCTGCGCTGGGAGACGCCGGAGGACTTCGCCGGCCTGACCTTCGCCGAGTGCCGCTGGCTGGGCGGCAACCTGGTGGAGTTCGACTCGCCGCACGCCGCGATCTGGCTGCCGCTGGCCACGCGCGCCGGTGGCCTGGTGTCCTCCGGCACGGTCACCGTGGCGTTCTCGATGCTGCCGCAGTCGCTGTCGAACCTGGCGCCGAAGATGCCGCCGGCCAACCGGATCGCGCGAATCACGGGGCGTTTGCGGGAGGAGTACCGTGCCCACGGCGCCACGGGTGTGGCGGCCGGGGCGGCGCGCGTCGCCATCCGCAAACTGGGAGGCAGTTGATGAGCCTGCTCGTGGACGTTGTCGGCAGCCGGGAAGATCCGCACTCCCAAGCGCGTGCGGCTCGCAAACAGCCGTTGCTGCTGCACTCGATGTCGACGTTCCGCGAGCTGTTCGCCGTCGTGTTCGCGCACCGCGAGATCGAGACGGTCGTCGAGGTCGGTGTGGAGTCGGGTCAGGTCAGCTCGATCTACACCGACCTGGGCGCGTCCGCGGTCCACTGCGTCGACCCGCACCCGACCGATGATCTGCGCGCCACCCTCTCGGCCAACGAGAAGCTGCACTTGGTGGAGAAGCGGTCGCCGGAGGTGCTGGCGGAGCTGCCGCACGCCCAGTTGTACGTGCTCGACGGCGACCACAACTACGCCGTGGTGCGCGCCGAGATCGGCTGGATCATGCGCAACGTGCCGGACGCGGTCATCGCCATGCACGACGTGCTGTGGCCGTGCGCGCGCCGCGACCTGTACTACGAGCCGTCCCCGCTGAGAGGCGAGGAGAAGCACGAGTCGTCGTCGGACGGCCCGACCATCGGCCACGACGGCCTCACCCCGGCCGGCCTGGTCGGCCTGGGCGCGTTCACCTGGGCGGAGAAGGCGGGCGGCGAGCGCAACGGCGTGCTGACCGCGGTCGAGGACGCGATCGCCGAGGAGGAGGGCGACTGGCGCTTCGAGGTCGTGCCCGCGGTGTACGGGTTCGGCCTGCTGATGCGCGCGAACGCCCCCGGCGCGGCGAAGATCCGCAAGGACCTCAAGCCGTACACGTCCTCCGAGCTGATCGCGAAACTGGAGAACAACCGGATCGCGCTGTACACGCGCGTGCTGGAGATGCAGTACGAGGCCGTGGCGCACGCGGATGACGCGGACCGGCTGGCGGAGACCGTCGCGGCGCAGCGGCACGAGATCGCGGCGTTGCGGGGTGAGGTCGAGAACCTGCGCCGGGAGGCGGACCACCTGCGGGACGCGAACGCGCGGTTGGAGCAGGAGCTTCGGGACCCGTTGTCGGTGCGCGAGCCCAGTCTGGGTTCGGCGATCAACCACTTGGGGCGGGCTACGGCGGCTCGGCTGCGGAAGGCCCGGCACTGAGGCGGTAGGAGTGACGAAAACGGCCGGTGGTCTGGTGACCACCGGCCGCTTTCGTGACGTGAGGGTGGTTGCGTTGGTCGGGTGGGGATGCCCAACGCGAGCGAGCCACCCCCGCCACGAGCCACCCCCGCCACGAGCCACCCCCGCCACGAGCCACCCCCGCCACGAGCCACCCCCGCCACGAGCCACCCCCGCCACGAGCCACCCCCGCCACGAACCACCCCCGCCACGAACCACCCAAAGCTAGTGGCGCGCAGCCTCCGGAACGCGGGTCTCGCCGTTGTCCGTGTGCGGCGTGTGCGGCACCGCATCGATCGTCGTCGTGTCGTCCGAGACCGGCTCCGCCTCGACCTCCGCCGGCTCCGTCGGCACCCGCGACGCCCACCAGAACATCGCGAACAGCACGATCACACCCAGCGTGGCCGCCGCCAGCGGCAGCACGTGCCCGCCGTACGGCGGCACCCAGCTGCCCTTGAACGGGTTCATGATCGCGAACCCGGACTGCCACCGGATCATCGTGAACGCCACGCACACCAGGTGGATCGGCAGCAGCAACAGCGCGAACACCCGCGTCGCCGACCTGAAGTGACCCGCGGTCAGCGCGTTCTTCGCCAGGATGTGCGCCCCCAGCAGCGGCAGCACGACCGCGCCGGGCAGGAAATAGCGGCCCTGGTTGAACCAGCCCGTCTGGTTGATCAAGTACAGCTCGGCGCCCAGCAGCGGGGTGAAGGTGCCGAAGAACAGGGCGATCATCCGCCACCGGTCGACCCGGCCGCCGACGATGAACCCGCCCAGGATCAGCACCCCGAGCGCGGCGAACCACACCACGTAGATCAGGCGCGGCATCAAGGTCTCGGCCCACCCCATGACGCCGACCATCTGGTTGGTCAGGTTGGGCCAGAAGTCCAGCAGCGCGACCTTCAGGACGTCCTTGTACTGGTAGTCGTACCGAGGCGGCGCGACCTCAGCCGTGCCATTCGTGAACGTCCACAGCACCGACGCGATACCCGCCAGCACGACCACACCCAGACCCACCCGCACGGCCCGGGTCCGCACCAGCTCCTTCACCCGCTGCCACCGCACCGGCACGAGCAGTGCGAACGCGATGACGCACAGCCACATCACCCCGCTGAACCGAGGCGTCACGATCACCGCCGACGACACAGTGGCCAAGGCAACCGCGGCCTTGTTGACCGGTCCGCCCCCGCGTTCGTGCAGCAGCGCTATCAGCGCCACCCCCAGGCACAACCCTGCCGTGATCTCGATGCCGTTCGGGTTGATGGACCCGGCCAGGTGCGCGGTCATCGGGGTCACCGCCACGACGATGCCCGCGAGCAGCGCCCGGTGCCTCGTCCAGCGCACCGCGCCGACCACCGCGCACGCCAGCATCGCGGCCATCAGGCCGGCGCTGATGAGCCGGGACAGCATGATGCCCCGCCATTCCGGCCAGAACTTCAGCGGCCAGCCGACGACGGCGTAGTAAACAGGATTGAAACGTGCTTCTGACACATAGCGAACAACAAGGCTCCGATCCCCGCCCGGCTCTTCGGTGCAACTCGCGGGCACGTTGACCTGCATGGGGAAACAGGAGCGGTGGCGCAGGACGCCGTTCTCCAGCTTGTTGTTCTTGTCCAGGCTTTGCGGGACGAGCTGACCGTTCCCCTCACGCGAGAAGAGGTCGCCGTTCATGATGGCGGCGGCGCGCAGGGCGTGCTGTTCCTCGTCCGGCGGACCGTCGAAGGGCGCGGCAAAGGCCCAGCCCGCGTGCAGCAGCCAGAATCCGATGAAGGCGAGGAGCCAAAGCCGTGCACCCGAAGGCCGGTTCGTCACGGGCGCGTAGTCTATGCCACGCTGGCGCGGTCTCCCGGTTCAGCCCCGGGAGTCGGGGGACGCCCGGTCGCACCGGTTCCAGCGCAAGATCGAGCAAATCGTAGATCCCACCATAGGGGAGCACGCGCGGTATGACTCTGTCGAACCAGTCCGTGGAGACGCCGTCAGGGACGCCCACGGAAGTCGTCGAGCTGTCGATCGTCCTACCGTGCCTGAACGAGGCCGAGACGCTCGAGGTCTGCGTCCGCAAGGCCAAGCGCTCGCTGGAGGAGCTGGGGGTCGTCGGCGAGGTCATCGTCGCCGACAACGGCTCCACCGACGGCTCCCAGGACATCGCGCGGGCCAACGGGGCGCGCGTGGTGGACGTGCCGCGCCGCGGCTACGGCGCCGCGCTGATGGCGGGCATCGAGGCGGCCGAGGGCACGTACGTGCTGATGGCCGACGCCGACGACAGCTACGCGCTGGACGACATCGGCGGCTTCCTCGAAGGCCTGCGCGCGGGCAACGACCTGGTCATGGGCAACCGGTTCCAGGGCGGCATCGCGCCGGGCGCCATGCCGTTCCTGCACAAGTACCTGGGCAACCCGGTCCTGTCGCTGCTGGGCCGGCTGTTCTTCCGCATCCCGGTAGGCGACTTCCACTGCGGCATCCGGGCGTTCCGCCGGGACCGGATGCTCGAACTGGGCCTGCGCACCTCCGGCATGGAGTTCGCCAGCGAGATGGTGGTCCGGGCCTCGCTCAACCACCGCAAGATCGCCGAGGTGCCCACCACCCTGCGGCCCGACGGCCGCAGCCGCGCCCCGCACCTGCGGACCTGGCGCGACGGGTGGCGCCACCTGCGGTTCCTGCTCGCGTTCAGCCCGCGCTGGCTGCTGTACTACCCGTCCCTGCTGCTGCTGGGCGCGGGCGGCCTGGGCCTGCTGTGGCTGTCGTTCGGCCCGCAGGAGATCGGCGGCGTCGGCTTCGGCCTGCAGAGCATGCTCGGCTTCGCGACGATGCTGTTCGTCGGCCTCCAGGGCGTGGGCCTGGCGGTCATCGCCCGCTCCTACGCCGCCCACCTGGGGCTGCTGCCGCCGCCGTCCGGGCGGCTCATCGGCCGGGTCGCGCGGGCGTCGCTGGAACGCGGGCTGTGGATCGGCGGCCTGCTGATCCTGGTCGGCATCGGGTGCTTCGTCGGCGCCGTGGCGACGTGGGGCGCGGCCGGGTTCGGCGCCCTGGACGTGGTCGACACCGTGCGCGTGCCGATCCTGGGCATGGTCGCCATCGTGACCGGGTTCCAGATGATCAGCGTCAGCTTCACCCTGAGCCTCACCAAGATCGGCGAGGACTAGTCCCCATCCCTGTCGCGAAGAATGGTGTTAAGTGTGGGTTACCACGAGTGGCACGCGAAACCGGGCTATTACAACGACATCGTGAGGCACTTCCGCCCCGGTTCGCGCATTCTCGACGTGGGGTGCGGGACGGCCTGGGTGTCGGAGTTCTTCCCGGACTACGTGGGCCTGGACAACTTCCAGTCCACCGTCGACAAGGCCAAGGAGCAGGGGATCGACGTCCGGCTCGCGGACCTGGAGGAGGACCTCCCGGTCGGTGACCACGAGTTCGACGGCGTCGTGCTCAAGGACGTGCTGGAGCACCTGCTCGACCCGGTGTCGCTGGTCAAGGAGGTGCGCCGGGTGCTCAAGCCGGGCGGGCGCGTGTTCGCGTCGTCCCCGGACGCCCAGCGCTGGTCGTGGAACGACTACACCCACCGCCGGCCGTGGACCCGCACGTCGATGCGCCGGCTGTTCGCCGACCAGGGCTTCGACGTCAAGAAGGTGTCCTACGAGTCGGTGATGCCCGGTTCCAGCATCATCTCCGGCATGCTGCCGTCCAAGCGCCGCCCCGCCCCGCTGGTCGCGGCGACGTGGCTGCCCGGCTGGCGCCGCAACGTGTGGATCCTCGCCACGAGCCCCACGTCCTGATCGACCGCGGAGAAAGCGCCCGGTGGTCCGCCACCGGGCGCTTTTCCGTTCAGACCGCGGTCGTCTCGCGGGTGGTCCGGCGGTGGGTCAGCGCCATGCGGACCACGCCGTCGCTGGACGCCACCTCGATGGCCGCCAGCGCCGCGCCGATCACGATCGCCGAGGCCGCGATGATGTGCCACGCCGAGTCGTGCAGGAACGCCAGCAGCACCCAGTGCGCCAGCGCCGTCCCGACCAGGCCGCCGATCATCAGCTTGCTCTTCTTGGCGATGGCGAACATCAGGTGCACCCACAGCACCGCCGCCGCCGTCATGACCAGCGCCAACGGCGCCAGCAGCGGCTTGGACGCCCCGTAGGCCGGGCCGAAGGTCGCGGTCAGCAGGGACGTCGGCACCAGCCACAGGCCCAGCGCGACGGCCAGGCCGCTCACCGCTGTCAGGCCCATCGTCTTGAGCACCAGCCCGTCCGCCCGCTCACCGCGCTCCAGCGCCGCCGCCGCGCGCGGCAGCAGCACCATGGCCAGCGCGGACGGCGCGAACAGCGCCACCTTGCCCAGCAGCACGGCCCCGGCGTAGTGGGCGCGTTCGATCTCGGGCAGCGTCGCCTGCGCGACCAGCAGGTCCACGTTCGTCAGCGACGAGAACGCCAGCAGGCCGATCATCGTCACGACGGTGCTCGGCATGGCGGGCGGAGCCGTCGGCGTCACCCGCATGTCCCGCACGACCGGCGGCAGCATCACGGCCAGGCCGATCAGGGCGGCGGCGAGCATCGCCAGCATCGACCCGGACATGCCCGCGATGAGCACGAACACCGGCAGCAGCAGCGGCCGGAGCGCGCCCAGCGGCCCGGCCAGCGCGAACGCCACGTACCGGAACCGCTCCGCGCCCTGCGCCACACCCGTCACGACCAGCAGCAACGCCGTCCACGCCATCCACAGGGCGGCGAACACCAGCGGCTGCGCGCCGCCGATGTTCAGGCGCTCCGCGAGCAGCGGGCTCAGCCCGGACAGGCCGATCGCGATGGCCAGGCTCACCACGCCCATCCGGCGGCCCAGCCGGCGCAGGTAGCCGGACAGCTCGCCGGGCGTGCCGGACGCGCGCAGCACGGCCACGTCCCGCGCGGCGGCGACCTGGATGCCGTTGACCGGCATCTGCACGATCGTGCCGAACGAGATCATCGCCGAGATCGCGGCGAACTCGCCGGGCGACACCATCCGGGCCGCGATCAGGTAGAACAGGTAGTTGCCCGCGTGCCCGGCGAAGCTGGCGACGAGGACGACCAGCCCTTCGCGCCGGGCACTCACCGGCCGGCCGGCTTCCGGGCGACCATCTTCCGGTACACCTCGGCGTGCGCGTCGGCGGTGCGCTGCCAGGTGAACTGGGCGGCCCGCTTGAGGCCCGCCGCCGACAGGGCGTCCCGCAGCGCCGGGTCCGCGACCACCTTGCGCACGCCGGCCGCGATGGACGCCGGGTCGTACGGGTCGACGTAGACCATGTCGTCGCCGCCGACCTCGCGCAGCACCGGGATGTCCGAGCCGACCACGGGGCAGCCGCGTGCCATGGCCTCCACCACGGGCAGGCCGAAGCCCTCGAACAGGGTGGGGAACACGTACGCGCTCGCGCCCTCGTACAGCTCGGCCAGCTCCGCCGCGGTCACCCAGCCGTGCAGGTCGACGTCGTCCTCCAAGCCCAGCTCCCGCACCAGCGGGGTGAGCGGGTCGTCGCCGTGGCTGCCGGTGATGACCAGCTTCGGCCGCTCGACGGCGGGGATCGACGCCCACGCCTCCAGCAGCCGGCCGTGGTTCTTGTGCGGCATCCGGTTGCCGCCGGTCAGCACGTACGGGCGACCGGTGCGCTCGACCCGCGAGCCCGGCTCCACCTGGTCGGACCCGAGGTGGATCATGTCGATGTCGGACCGGGACCGGCCCAGCAGCGCCACGATGTCGTCCGCCGACGCGTCGCTGATGGTGTGGATGCGGGTCGCGGCCCGCGCGCTGGCGCGGCTGAGCAGCTGCACCGCCTTGGCCCGCCCGCCGGGCACCCACTCGGGGTGCTTGATCGGCAGCACGTCCAGCACCGACACCAGCGTCGGCAGCAGCCGCACCGAGGGGCCGAAGTTCGCCGGGCAGTGCAGCAGGTCGGCCTTGATCGACCGGGCCTTCACCGCCACCGCGAACGCCTCGGCGAGCGCCCACTGCACCCGGTTCTCCCCGGACACCGGCAGCGACACCACCTCGCCCGGGAACCAGTCCGGCGGGTCGGCCGCCAGCTCCCGGTTGCCGATGCCGACGAAGCGCAGGTCGTCGTGCGCGGCGGCCAGGGCCGGGAACACGCCCCGCACGTACGTTTCCGCGCCGCCCTTCTTGCCGGTGAAGAACACGAGGTCTACGGCGATGTGGAGAGGCACGCGGCTCATGGTAGGCCGGTCACGGCGTGTTACCGGCGGGCCGCCGCGACCAGCCGGTCGAGGATGCCGCGGGCGGCAGCCTGGATCGTGTTGGTCACGCTGGCCTGGGCGTACCAGGCGTGGGTGGTCTTGCGCAGGGGTTCACCCGCGGCCACCACCTCCGCGATCGCACCACCGAGGTCGGCGGGCGAGGTGGACGCCGCGATCCGGCCGTTCACGCCGTTCTCGACCAGTTCGACCGAGGCGTTGTCGTCCGCGTCGACCAGCACCACGGGCGTCCCGACCGCGCACGCCTCGACCACGACCAGGCCGTAGCCCTCCCGCTGGGACGGGTTGACCAGCACCGCGGCGGTCCGGATGCCCTCGTCCAGCTCCTCCTGGCTGACGAAGCCGGGCGTCTGCACGACGTCCTGCAGGCCCAGGCGTCGGACCTCGGCGAGCACGGCGTCCCGCGACGGCCCTTCGCCGAAGATCGTGGCGGTCAGGTCCGGGACCGTCTTGCGCGCCTCGGCGATCGCGGCGGGCAGCGCCTCGACCCGCTTGTCCGGGATGTGCCGGCCCACGAACACGACGTTCGGCGCGCCGGTCGTGGTCAGGTTCGGCTCCACCTTGCCCTGCGGGTCGATCAGACCGGGGCTGACCACGGCCTTCGACCGCAGGCCGCCGGCCTCCAGGCGCCCGGCGTTCATGCGTGAGTGGCAGGACGCGAACGGGCTGAGCTTGGCCGCCAGCCACTGGAGCGTGCTCGCCACCCGGCCGATCACCGGCCCGGCGTAGGTGCGCCACTGGTCGGGCCGCCACACCTCCAGGAAGTCCACGCCGACCGCGGTGCCGGAGAAGACGAGGGCGGCCCGCACCGCCGGCACGTTGGTGGAGGGCAGGGCGGACACCAGGACCGCGTCGTAGGACTTGCGGTTGCGCAGGAAGTGGAAGAACAGGCCCTTGGCGTACTTGATCGCGGGGCCGAGCGTGCGGGCGCCGTTGTCGTCGTAGAGGCCGTCGTCGTGGCTGATCTCGACGACCTTGATGCCGTCCAGCTCGGGCGGCGCGCCGTCCCACTGCCGCCGGGTCAGGTAGGTGACCTCGTGCCCGGCCGCCGCGAACTCCTCGGCGAACCGGCGGTACTGCCGCTCGCCGCCGCCCTTCGACCACGGGAACAGACAGTCATAGGCAACGGCGATGCGCACTTGTGGTCCTCCACCGAACGGCCGTGCGGGAATGCCGGCGATGGTATCGGGTGCGGGCGCGGCCTCCGGCCCCCGTCTCGATCGTCCCACGGGGGACCGACAATTCCGGGCCGGCGATGGTAACGGGATATCGGTTCGGGGTCATGACCGGCCAAGGTCTACCCTTTCCCCTCGTGATTGACCTCAAGGCCCTGCGCGAGAACCCGGAAGCCGTCCGCGCGTCGCAGCGCGCGCGTGGCGAGGACGAGGCCGTGGTCGACGCGCTGCTGTCCGCCGACGAGCGGCGGAGGGCCGCCATCGCCCGCGCCGACGCGCTGCGCGGCGAGCAGAAGGCGTTCGGCAAGCAGGTCGGCAAGGCGCGCGGCGAGGAGCGCGAGGCGCTGCTGGCCAAGGGCAAGGAGCTGGCCGCCGAGGTCAAGGCCGCCGAGGCCGAGCAGTCCCAGGCCGAGGCCGAGCGCGACGAGCTGCACCGCGCCATCGCCAACGTGGTCCACCCGGACGCCCCGCACGGCGGCGAGGACGACTACGTGGTGGTCAAGCACGTCGGCGAGCCCCGCACGTTCGACTTCGAGCCGCTGGACCACCTGGACCTGGGCACCCGGCTGGGCGGCATCGACATGGAGCGCGGCGCGAAGGTGTCCGGCTCGCGGTTCTACTTCCTGACCGGCGCGCTCGCCCAGCTGGAGCTGGCGCTGCTGAACATGGCCGTCGCCCAGGCCACCCGCGCGGGCTTCACGCTGGCCATCACGCCCACCCTGGTCCGCCCGGAGATCATGGCCGGCACCGGCTTCCTGGGCGCGCACGCGAGCGAGGTCTACCGGCTGCGCGACGACGACCTGTACCTGGTCGGCACCTCGGAGGTGCCGCTCGCGGGCTACCACGCCGACGAGATCCTGGACGGCGAGAAGCGGTACGCGGGCTGGTCGTCGTGCTACCGCCGCGAGGCCGGGTCGTACGGCAAGGACACCCGCGGCATCATCCGCGTGCACCAGTTCAACAAGGTCGAGATGTTCTCCTACGTCCGCCCCGAGGACGCCGAGGCCGAGCACGCCCGGCTGCTGGCCTGGGAAGAGGAGATGCTGGCCAAGATCGACGTCCCCTACCGGGTCATCGACACCGCCGCCGGCGACCTGGGCACGTCCGCGGCCCGCAAGTTCGACTGCGAGGCGTGGATCCCCACCCAGCAGGCCTACCGCGAACTGACCTCGACCTCGAACTGCACCACCTTCCAGGCCCGCCGCCTCAACGTCCGCTACCGCGACGAGAACGGCAAGCCCCAGATCGCGGCCACCCTGAACGGCACCCTCGCGACCACCCGCTGGATCGTGGCGATCCTGGAGAACCACCAGAACGCCGACGGCTCGGTCACCGTCCCGGAGGCCCTGCGCCCGTTCCTGGGCCTCGACGTGCTGAAGCCCCGCTGAGGACCCCTCCGGTACAGTGGTGCACCGGCCCCCGCCCGGCGTAACCGCTGGTGACGTGGGTGACACCCATCATCCACGGGGCAGGGAACCACAGGTGGCGAACCGCATTCACCCGACCGCGATCATCGGCGCGGAGGTCGAACTCGGCGACGACAACGTCGTCGGGCCCTACACGGTGATCGTCGGCCCGGCGCGGATCGGCGACGGCAACTTCATCGGCCCGCACGTGAGCATCGGCGGCCCCGCCGAGTACCTGGGCGCGGACCACCTCGCGGGCTGGGACGGCGAGGTCTCCGGCCCCGGCGTGGTGATCGGCGACCGCAACCGCATCCGCGAGTTCGTCACGGTCAACCAGGGCGTGACCGAGGCCACCGCCATCGGCGACGACTGCTACCTGATGGGCCGCGCCCACATCGCGCACGACGTGCGGCTGGACGACTCGGTGATCGTCACCAGCGCGGTGCAGATCGCGGGCCACTGCCACGTGTGGTCGGGCGCGAACCTGGGCCTGGGCACGGTCGTCCACCAGCGCACCGCCATCGGGCCGGGCGCGATGGTCGGCATGGGCTCGGCGGTGCGCAAGGAGGTCGGCGCGTTCACCATCACCGTCGGCAACCCGGCCCGCACCACCGGCATCAACACCATCGGCCTCCAGCGGCGCGGGTGCGCCGAGGAATCGATCGCCGCCCTCACCGGTTTCCTCACGGGGAAGACCACCGACCTCCCGGCCGACCTGCCCGCCGAGCTGTCCGCCCTGCTCAAGGCGTGGTCGGACCGCGAGCCGGGGCACTGACCACCACGAGTGATTGAGAGCAGCATGTCGATCGAGAACCGCCTGCGGACCGTGTTCGTCGAAGCCCTCCAGCTCGACGACGACGTGGACGTCGAGAACCTCAAGTACCGCGACATCGACGCGTGGGACTCGGTCGGCCACATGGCGCTGGTCGCGGCGATCGAGGACGAGTTCGACGTCCAGTTCGAGACCGAGCAGGTCATCGACATGAGCAGCTTCAAGGTCGCGGTCGACATGCTGCGGGGCTTCGGCGTCGGTGAGTAGCCTCGACGGGAAGGTCGCGGTCGTCACCGGCGGCACGCGCGGCATCGGGCACGCCACCGCCGCCGCGCTGGCCGACGCGGGCGCGACGGTGGTCATCACCGGCCGCGACGGCGAGACGGCCGCCAAGCGCGCCGCCGAGCTGGGTGCGAAGGTGTCCGGTGTGGCCCTCGACGTCACCGACTCGGCCGCGGTGAAGGACGTCTTCAAGGCCGTCGCCAAGGAGCACGGCCGGATCGACGTGCTGGTCGCGAGCGCGGGCGTGCTCGAAGGCGGCCTCATCGGCATGCTCACCGACGACCACATCGGCCGCACGCTCACCACCAACGTCGCCGGCTCCCTGGCGTGCGTGCAGGCGGCGGCGCGGGTGATGATGCGCAAGCGGTCCGGCGCGATCGTGCTGCTCGGGTCGGTCGTCGGCGAGCGCGGCAACGCGGGCCAGACCGTGTACGCGGCGTCCAAGGCGGCGCTGTCGGCGGTGGCGAAGTCGGCGGCCAAGGAACTCGGCCGGCACGGCATCCGGGTCAACGCGGTCGCGCCCGGCGTGATCCGCACCGACCTCATCGCCGAGCAGTCCGAGGACGTGCTGGCCAAGGTCCAGGCGGACACCGCGCTGGGCCGGCTGGGCACGCCCGAGGAGGTGGCGGCGGTGATCCGGTTCCTGGTGGGCGACGAGGCGTCGTTCGTCACCGGGCAGGTGCTGGGCATCGACGGGGGTCTGGTGCTGTGACGCTGGTGCACGCCGGGGCCCGGCTGCGCGACGCCGCGACCGGTGAGCTGGTCGGCGGCGCGGACCTGGCCGCGCGGGTGGCGGCGGAGGCGTCGGTCCTGCGCGCCCTGCCGCCGGGCGTGCTGTTCCTGCGCGTCGGCGTGGACGTGCCCAGCGTGCTGCGGTACCTGGGTGCGCTGGAGGCCGGGCGCGCGGTGGCGCTGCTCGACCCCGGTCAGGACCACGCGGTGCTGGCGGAGCTGGTCGGGCGGTTCCGGCCGGCGGCCGTCCTGGGTGCCGTTCCCGAGCCGTTGGACGGCTACTCGGCGGGAGGTGTGCGGCTTTCACCGGAAGGTGTGGCGCCGCACCCGGACCTGGCCGTGCTGCTGCCCACCAGCGGGTCGACGGGGAACCCCAAGTTCGTGAAGCTCTCCCGGCACGCGCTGCACGCCAACGCGGTCGCCATCGCCGACGTGCTGGGCATCGGGCCCGACGAGGTCGCGCCCACCAGCCTGCCGCTGCACTACAGCTACGGCATGTCCGTGCTGAACAGCCACCTGGTGCGCGGGGCGACCGTGCTGCTGGAGGGCTCCGGCGTGGTCGCGCGGCCGTTCTGGGACGCCGTCGAGCGCTACGGGGCCACGTCCCTGGCCGGCGTGCCCTACCACTACGAGATGCTGCGGCGACTGCGGTTCGACCCGGCGAAGTACCCGTCGCTGCGCACGCTGACCCAGGCCGGCGGCAAGCTGCGCACCGAGCTGGTCGCCGAGTTCGACGAGAAGATGCGTGCCGTGGGCGGCCGGATGTTCGTCATGTACGGGCAGACCGAGGCCGCGCCGCGGATGGCGACCGTGCCCGCCGAGCGGGTGGCGGAGAAGCTGGGGTCGGCCGGTCCGGCGCTGCCCGGCGGGTCGTTCGCGATCCGGGTGGACTCCGGCGCGGAGACCACCGACCCGGACGTCGTCGGCGAGGTCGTCTACCGCGGGCCGAACGTGATGATGGGGTACGCGTCCGCCGAGGACGAGCTGGTCGAGGGCGACGCGCTGGGCGGGGTGCTGGCCACCGGCGACCTCGGGTACCTCGACGCCGACGGCTACCTGTTCATCACCGGGCGGCTCAAGCGGATCGGCAAGGTCTTCGGCAACCGGGTCAACCTCGACGACCTGGAGCAGCTGGTGAAGCACCTCGGCCCGGCCGCCGCCGTCCCGGCGGGCGACAAGGTCGTGCTGTTCCTGGACGGCGGTGACCGCGAGACCTGCAAGGCCGCGGCCAAGGCGCTGGCCGAGTCGCTGCACCTGCACGTGACCGGCTTCGACGTGCGGCCGGCGGACGGGTTCCCGCTGCTGCCCAGCGGCAAGATCGACTACCGGTCGTTGGAGGAACGGGTATGAGCGTGTTCGCCTTGTCCCAGGCCGAGAAAGAGGCCGCGCTGCTGGCGCGGCTCACCGAGCTGACCGCCCACCACCGCGCGCACTCCCCGGAGTACGACCGCATCCTGTCCGCGCTGGGCGCGCCCACGGCGTTCGGGTCCGTGGCGGACCTGCCGTGGCTGCCGGTGCGGATGTTCAAGACGCACGACCTGAAGAGCATCCCGGACGACGAGGTGTTCAAGGTCCTGACGTCCTCGGGCACCACGGGCGCCGGCGCGTCGCGGATCTACCTGGACAAGGAAGCCGCCGCCGTGCAGCCCAGGCAGCTGGGTGCCACGTTGCGCGAAGTCCTTGGCGGCAAACGACTTCCGATGCTGATGGTGGACACGATCAGCATCATCAAGAACCGCCGGTCGTTCTCCGCGCGCGGCGCGGGCGTGCTCGGCATGGCGAACTTCGGGCGCTCGCACGTGTACGCGCTGGACGAGCACGACCAGCCGGACGTCGAGGCGGTGAAGGGGTTCCTCGCTCGGCACGGGTCGGAACCGTTCCTGATCTTCGGGTTCACGTTCATGGTGTGGCAGTACCTGTACGAGGTCGCGCGCGAGCACGACTTGGACCTGTCGAACGGCATCCTGATCCACTCCGGCGGGTGGAAGAAGCTGATCGACATCGCGGTGGACAACGCCGAGTTCCGGCGGCGGTTCGCGGAGGACACCGGGCTGACCCGGATTCACAACTACTACGGGATGATCGAGCAGATCGGCACCGTGTTCCTGGAGGGTCCGTCCGGGAACTCGTTGTACTGCCCCGATTTCGCCGACGTGATCATCCGCGACCCGGACACGTGGGAGGAGCGGCCGGTGGGCGAGCCCGGGGTGATCGAGGTGGTGTCGACGCTGCCGCGCTCGTACCCGGGGCACGTGCTGCTGACCGAGGACCTGGGCGTGGTGCACGGGATCGACGACGGTGACTGGCCCGGAAAGCGGTTCTCCGTGCTGGGGCGGCTGCCCCGGGCGGAGGCGCGCGGGTGCTCCGACACGTTCGCGGGGGCGGCGGCATGAGGCGGCGGTTCCCGGCCGGTCCGGACACGAACGTTTCCGAGTTGCTGGAAGGCATGTCGGTCCCGGTCGCCGACGGACCGCTGCGGGTGGGCGACGAGCGGATCGTCGACTTCCTGGTGTCGTTCGCGCGCAAGCTGCTGGCCCCGACGACGGCCCGGCGGTTCCCGGAACTGGCGTCGCTGGGCTTCTTCCTGCGGCGCGGTGAGATCAACAAGGTGCTGGCGTCGCTGACCCGTTCCGACGCTCTGCGCTTCCCCCGTGGCTTGGTCTTCCACGTGCCGCCGGCGAACGTGGACACGATCTTCGTGTACTCGTGGGCCCTGTCGGCGTTGGCGGGCAACCGCAACGTCGTCCGCATCTCGCCCCGCTCGGCCGGTGCTGCTTCTACGGTTGTAGACGCTCTGAACGAGGCGCTGGCCGACGCCCACCCGGCGGTGGCGCAGACCCAGGTCATGGTCACCTACGACCGCGACGACACGGTGACCGCGGCCCTGTCGGCCGCGTGCGACCTGCGCGTCATCTGGGGCGGCGACCGCGCGGTGACGGAGGTCCGCCGCCACCCGCTGGCCCCGCACGCCAGGGACCTGACCTTCCCGGACCGGGCTTCGTTCGCGGCGGCTTCGGTGGCGGGTTGGCAGGCCGCGACCCCCGAGCAGCGGCGGGATGCGGCGGTCGGCTTCTACAACGACTCGTACTGGTTCGACCAGGCCGCTTGCGCGTCCCCCCGGGCCTTGTTCTGGGTCGGCGACGAGGAGGCCGCCGCGGCGGCGTCCGCCGAGTTCTTGGCCCTGTTGAGCGAGGTCGTGGCCGCCAAGGGCTTCGTGGTCGAACCGGCGATGGCCGTCCAGAAGCGGGTGTCGGCCTACGGCGTGGCCGCTGACGGGCACGCGCGCGCCATCCACTTCGCCGGCAACGCGGTGGCCACGGTCGAACTGACCGCGCCGTCGGACGTCCCGCGCGAGTGGCTGGGCGCCGGCACCTTCCCGCTGGCGACGCTGCCCACCCTGGACGCCCTGGTCCCGATGGTGGAGCGCAAGGACCAGACGCTGTCGGTCTTCGGCTTCACCGAGGCGGAGTTGCGCGACCTGGCCGAGCACCTGGCGGGGCGGGGCATCGACCGGATCGTCCCTTTCGGCTCGGCCCTGACGTTCTCCGAGCTGTGGGACGGCTACGACCTGCTCAGCGAGTTCACCCGCCTGGTCACCATCAAACCCTGACCCGCCGGCCCCGACGCCCCCACCGCCCGACGCCCCCAACCATCCGACACCCCACCGCCCGACACCCCACCGCCCGACACCCCACCGCCCGACGGCCCGGCCGCCGCCGGGCCACTCAGGCCACGGTGGGCCTGCCCGGGCCACCGCCCGCTTGCCCTGGGGGCGCTACCGGCCTGCCTGGGCCGCCGGGTCTGCTCGGGCCGCCGCCGGCTCGCTCAGGCCACGGTGGGCCTGCCCGGGCCACCGCCCGCTTGCCCTGGGGGCGCTACCGGCCTGCCTGGGCCGCCGGGTCTGCTCGGGCCGCTGCTGGCGTGGTTGGGCTGCCGTCAGCCTTCCCGGGCCATCGCCGGGCTGCCTGTGCCCGCCGCCGCAGCACCCGCCGCGCCCGCACGAAGTCCGGATCCGGCCCGCAGCCCGAGCCCGTACCCGACTGGGCCGGGGCGTTGCCTGCCGTGGTCCCGCGCTCCTCGTTCACGGGACGCGCGAGCCGCCGAAAAGTCGCGAATCCGGCAACTCACACGATCGGGTGAGGCACCCCAAAGGCACCCCACCAAGCACCCTACCAGCGCAAATACCCGCTAGCAGTAGCCGAGCTGGGACAGCGTGTCCACGACGATGCGGCTCGGGTGGAACTTGTCCATCCGGGACGGCAGGCGGTACGACTCGTAGTCGTCCAGGAACGCCTGGAGCTTGCCGCCGTCCATCCCGGTCAGCAGCAGCGTGGTGCCGGGGCCGTGGTTGTCCTCGGTGCGCTCGCGGTGGATCGCGCACGGCACGCCGAGGTAGTTGCACTCCGCCTGCAAGCCGCCCGAGTCGGTCACCACGAACTTCGCCCGCGCCATGATCGGCAGGAACGCCAGGTAGCGCAGCTTCGGCTTGATGATCAGCCGCTCGCCGTCGAATAGGTGCCCCAAGCCGTACTGCTTGATCCGGTCCTGCTCCGGCGGCCCCGCCAGGTACAGGATCGGCATCCGCTCGCTGGCCTTCTTCAGCAGCTCCAGCGCCTCGCGGTACTTGTCCGCCCGCGACACCAGCTCGAACCGGTGCAGCGTGGCCAGGCCGAACTCCGCCGGCAGGTCGAACGTCGGCTCCGCGTCGATGGCCAGGCGCATCGCGTCGATCGCCGTGTTCGCACCCGTGTTCACGACCGCGCCGCGCGCGTTGCGGAGGTTGTTGACCTCCTTGGCGGTCGGCGCGAAGTGCAGGTCGACGATCTTCGCCGCCAGCTTGCGGTTCAGCTCCTCCGGCAGCGGCGACAGCAGGCTGCCGGATCGGGCACCCGCCTCGACGTGGGCCACGCGGGCCTTGAGGATGCGCTTGCCGATCAGCGCGCCGTAGGGCGTGGTGAAGGTGTCGCCGTGGACGATGACCAGCGGTGGGCGGCCGTCGTCGGTGAGGATCGAGCGGAGTTCGGCGCGGCGCCCCCAGGCGTTGCGGAGGACCGTCGCGGCCCAGCCGGGGACCTGCGCGGGGCGCTCGATGTGCACCGCCTGCTCCTTCGGCACCAGCCACACGGCGGGCTCCGGCAGTCGCAGGTCGTCCAGCGTCTCGGCGACGTGGTCGACGTGCTGCGCGGTGAACCAGATCTGCGGCTTGGTGCCCCGCTCCGCGATCGCGTGGAAGACCGGAGCGATCTTGATCAGTTCCGCGGTGGTGCCGAGGATGAAGGAGATCACGGCTGGACAGAGTACCGGGGGGCGAACGGCCTGGACTTAGCGCGTCAGGTCTGCGACGTGCTTCGCGATCTCCAAAGATCCGGTTGCGGCGGGCGACGGCGCGTTGAGGACGTGCACCTGGCCGGGCGCGGTCTCGACCAGGAAGTCGTCGACCAGGGAGCCGTCCGGGAGCATCGCCTGCGCGCGCACCCCGGCCGACGCGGGCACCAGGTCGTCCTCCCGCACCGCGGGCACCAAGCGGGCCAGGCTGGCCGCGAACCGCTTGCGCGAGAACGACCGCAGCACCTCGTCCAGGCCGGTCCGCGCGTACTTGCGGGCCAGCTTCCAGGTGCCGGGGAACCTCGCCACCTCCAGCACGTCCCGCCCGGAGAAGTCCCGCCACCGGTACCCCTCGCGGCGCAGCGCGAGCACCGCGTTCGGTCCGCAGTGCACGCTGCCGTCGAGCATCCGGGTCAGGTGCACGCCCAGGAACGGCAGCGTCGGGTCCGGCACCGGGTAGATCAGCCCGCGCACCAGCGACGTCCGGCGCAGCTCGAAGTACTCGCCGCGGAACGGCACGATCCGCGCGGCCGGCGTCAGCCCGGCCATCCGGGCGATCCGGTCGCTGTGCAGGCCGGCGCAGTTCACCAGCACGTCCGCCCGCACCACGCCGGACGGCGTCGCCACCTCCACACCGCCGCCGCGACCGGGCCGGATGGCCAGCGCCGGGGTGGAAAGCCGCAGGTCCTGGCCATCGAGTGAGCGAACCAGGGCCGCGCACACGGCCGGGAAGTCGATGATGGCGGTGCTCTCCACGCGCAGCGCCTCGACGCACGCCACCTCGGGCTCGTATTCGCGCGCTTCGGGGGCGGAGATCAGCTTCGCGGGCACGCCGTTGGCCTCCGCGCGCTCGGCGAGGGCGTGCAGGCGGGGCAGTTCGTCGCGCGAGGTGGCGACGACGAGCTTGCCGCACACGTCCACGGGCACGTCGTTGCGCCGCGCGAACTCGATCATGGACCGGTTGCCGGCCACGGACATCCGCGCCTTGAGCGACCCCGGCTTGTAGTACAGCCCGGCGTGCACGACGTTGCTGTTGTGCCCGGTCTGGTGGGCGCCCCAGCGGACTTCCTTCTCCAGGACCGTGACCCGGTCACCCCTGGAGACCAGCTCGTTCGCCACTGCCAGGCCGACGATCCCGCCGCCGATGACCACGATGTGCCGCACGGGCGGTGCATCGGCCCGGTTCGGCACGGCGTTACCCCTCGGCACGGCGTTACCCCTCGGCACGGCGTTACCCCTCGGCACGGTGTTACCCCTCGGCACGGCGTCACCCCAGCGCGGGCAGCACGTCGGCGGCGACCTCTTCCAGCACGCTCTCCCGACCGGCGAACACCCCGTCGTGCCGCGGCCAGTGCACGACCACGTCGGTGAACCCCAGCTCGTCGGCCCGGCCCACCGCGTCGCGGAAGGTCTCCACGCTGGTCAGCGAGTACACCGGGGCGGAGTCCAGGCTCAGGTACCGGTCGACGCGGCGGCCGTGCTCGTGCTGCGCCTCGGTGAACCGGGCGGCCAGCTCGGCCACGCCGCGCCACCACGAGTCCAGGTCGTCGTCGGGTGTGCCGGAGGTCACCCAGCCCTGGCCGTGCCGGGCCGCGACGGCCATGGCCTTCGGGCCGTTGGCCGCGATCAGGAACGGCGGCCGGGGGCGCTGCACCGCGCCGGGGTAGCTGCGTGCGTCGACGGCGGAGAAGTGGTCGCCCTCGTGGGTCGTCCGGTCCCGGGTCAGGAGCTTGTCCAGCAGCTCCACGAACTCGGCGAACCGCTCCGCTCGTCGGGTCGGTGCCGGTTGCCCCAGGGCGAGGTGGTCGTATCCGTCACCGCCGCCCGCGCCGATCCCCACGGTGAGCCGGCCGTCGGAGATGTCGTCCAGCGCCAGCAGTTCGCGGGCGAAGGGGACGGGGTGCCGGAACGTGGGGCTGGCCACGAACGTGCCCAGCCGGATGCGCTCGGTCACCATCGCGGCGGCGGTCAGCGTCGGCACCGCGCCGAACCACGGCCCGTCCACCAGCGTGCGCCACGCCAGGTGGTCGTAGGTCCAGGCGTGGTGGAAGCCGTACTCCTCGGCGGCCCTCCACTTGGGTTCGGCGAACCACCAGCGGTGCTCGGGGAGGATGACGATGCCGGTGCGCACCGTCGTACGGTAGCCAGGTGTTCGCCCACGGGTCATGGCGGGACCAGGCATCATCAGGGGTGTGGAAAGACCTGGACTCGTGGCCTCGGACGTCGACGGAACCCTGCTGAGCCCCCTGCACGGGGTGACCGAGCGCACGGCGGACGCGGTGCGTCGGGTGGTCGCGGCCGGGGTGCCGTTCGTGCTGGCCACGGGCCGCCCGCCACGGTGGGTGCCGGAGATCGCGCAGCAGGCCGGGCTGGACGGTTACGCGGTGTGCGCGAACGGCGCGGTGCTCTACCACCTGGGCCAGGACCGGGTGCTGTGGCAGCGCACCCTGGACCCGGTGCTGGTGGGCGACGTGATGGGCGAGCTGGACCGGGTGCTGCCGGGCGTGGCGTTCGCGGTCGAGCGGACGGGCCGGACGGCGTTCGACGACACCGTGGCGCAGTTCATCGCCGAGGACAGCTACGCGCACCCGTGGCCGGAGGGCCCGGAGCCCAACGGCGACCGGTCCGGGATGCTGACCACGCCGGTGGTCAAGATCCTGTGCCGGCACCGCGAGATGACCAGCGCGGAGATGGCCCGGGTGGCGGGTGAGTTGCTGGACGGGCAGGTGGACGTGACGTTCTCCACCACGATGGGCTTGATCGAGCTGTCCGCGCCGGGCGTGACGAAGGTGACGGGGCTGGTCGACGTGGCCGAGCGGCTCGGGGTGTCGGCGGCGGAGGTGGTCGCGTTCGGCGACATGCCCAACGACGTCGAGATGCTGACGTGGGCTGGTCACGGGGTGGCCATGGCGAACGCCCACCCCGACGCGTTGTCCGTTGCCGACGAGGTCACCGCGCCCAACTCGGAGGACGGCGTGGCGCTGGTCCTGGAGCGCTGGTTCTAGAGATTTCACGTGATGGTGACCGGGCCGTCACAGCGAGGTCGGCAACCCTCGGCGGATCGCGGGCGTCCCTAGAGGTAGCGTGGTGCCCCGCGTTGCCGGCCGTAGGCACCGTAGCCAGGCGTTCGAAGGCGGAGAGACTGCTGCATGATCCCCATCACTGTCGTTGACGTGGCCGCGGCCGAAGACCTCGTGCTGCAGGTGCTGCGATCCGGGGCGATCGCCCAGGGGCCGATGGTCAAGCGGTTCGAGGACGCCTTCAGCGGTGTCGCCGGCGTGCCGCACGCGGTGGCCGTGAACAACGGCACGACCGCGCTGGTCGCCTCCCTCCAGGTGCTCGACCTCCAGCCCGGTGACGAGGTGGTGACCTCGCCGTTCACCTTCGTCGCCACCCTCAACGCGATCCTGGAGGCCGGCGCGACCGCCCGGTTCGCCGACATCTCCGACGAGGACTTCAACCTCGACCCGGCCAAGGTGGAGGCGGCGATCACGCCCCGCACCAAGGTCCTCATGCCGGTCCACCTCTACGGGCAGATGGCCGACATGGGCCGGCTCGTGCCCCTCGCGGAGAAGCACGGCCTCGCGCTGGTCGAGGACGCCGCGCAGGCCGTCGGCGCGACCTTCGAGGGCCGCCCGGCGGGCAGCTACGGCCTGGGCTGCTTCTCCCTCTACGCCACCAAGAACATCACCACGGCCGAGGGCGGCGTGATCACCACCGCCGACGACACCCTGGCCGACCGGCTGCGCGTCCTGCGCAACCAGGGGATGCGGCAGCGCTACCAGTACGAGGTCGCGGGCCACAACTACCGCATGACCGACGTGCACGCCGCGATCGGCATCCCGCAGCTGGAGCAGCTGGCCACCATCACCGAGGCCCGCCAGCGCAACGCCGAGGCGCTCACCAAGGGCCTCGACGGCGTCAAGGGCCTGCGCACGCCGCGCGTCCTGCCCGGCCGCACCCACGTGTGGCACCAGTACACCGTGCTGGTCACCGACGACGCCCCGATCAGCCGCGACGAGTTCGCCGCCAAGCTGACCGAGAAGGGCATCGGCAACGGGATCTACTACCCCAAGACCGTCTTCGACTACGACTGCTACCGGGACAACCCGAACGTCGTGGCGAGCGACGTGCCGGTGGCCGAGCGGGTGGCGCGGCAGGCGCTGTCGCTGCCGGTGCACCCGAAGCTGACCGACGCCGAGCTGGACACCATCATCGGCGCGGTGCGCGAGGTGCTGGGCGCATGACACCGAAGGTCGCCCTCGTCGGCGTGGGCTCGATGGGTTCCCTGCACGCCCGCGTCACCAGCCAGAACGAGCGCTGCGAGCTGACCCGCGTGGTCGACCCGCGCGAGGACGTCGGCAAGCGGGTCGCCGACACCTACGGCGCGAGCTGGACGCCGGAGATCGGCGACCTGTCCGACGTGGACGCGGTGATCGTGGCATCCGCGACGGAGACCCACTACGCGCTGGCGCTGGAGGTCCTCAACCAGGGCAAGCCGCTGCTGGTGGAGAAGCCGGTGTGCGCCGACCTCGCCGAGACCGAGGAGGTGCTGGCGCTCTCCGAGAAGCTGGGCCTGCCGGTCATGTGCGGCCTGCTGGAGCGCTACAACCCGGCGGTCATGACCGCGCTGGAGCTGATCACCGAGCCGGTGTACGTGTCCGCGATCCGGCACTCGCCGTACGCGCCGCGCATCCGCACCGGTGTCGCGTGGGACCTGCTGGTGCACGACGTCGACCTGGCGATCCGCTGCATGGGCGGCGCCGAGCCGCACGGGTTCTCGGCGGGCGTCGGCCAGTTCCACCCGTCGTCGGTGCCCGGCGCCGAGGACGTGGTGAACACCCTCCTGACCTTCCCGTCCGGCGCGATCGCGTCGGTGTCGGCGAGCCGCATCGGGCAGCGCAAGATCCGCTCGCTGTCCATCACCGAGCTGGACCGGCTGATCGAGGTCGACCTGCTCACCCGCAACATCACGATCTACCACCACGTGTCCCAGGACGCGGCCACGCCCGACGGCCGCGGCTACCGCCAGCAGGCGATCATCGAGATCCCCGAGCTGGTCACCGCGCGCGAGCCGCTGGCGACCCAGCTCGACCGGTTCCTCGACCTGATCGACGGCCGCGTCGACGCCGACGCCGAGCGCGCGTCGATCCTGCCCTCCCACCGCGCGGTGGCCGCCGTGCGCGCGCAGTCGACCGCCGGCTGACGGTCCTTGAAACCCGGGGAAAGACCCTCATGAGCGCATTGGTTGTCCTGGCCTACTGGGTGCCGGGACTGGTGATCGGTCTCGCGCTGCGGCTGAGAGGCTGGACGCTGGCCGCGGCGGCGCCGGTGCTGACGTTCGGGGGTGTCGCCCTCGGCACCTACGCGCTGGGGCGCACCGGCATCCCGTGGAACCTGCTCACCGTCGTGCTGTGGTTCCTGGTGCTGGCGGCCGTGGTCGGCGTGCCGACGTGGCTGGTCGCCCGCCGGCAGGCGCGGACCGAGGCGACCGAAGCCGGCGATGGGGCCGCAGCCGGGCTGGTGGTCGCCAAGCGGCCCCTGCGGGACAACATCGTCGTGCTCGTGGGCGTGGTGGCCGGCATGGCGGTCGGCGCGCTGACTTTCCTCAAGGGCATCAAGAGCCTCAACACGGTCAACCAGGACTGGGACGCCCCGTTCCACGGCAACGCCATCCGGTGGATCGCCGAGCACGAGACGTCGCTGCCCTCGGCGCTGGGCCAGATCGCGAACCTGCCCGGCAAGGCCAGCTACTTCTACCCCAACACCTACCACGCGCTGCTCGCCCCGCTGCTGGACAAGGTCGCGGCGATGCCGGAGCTGCTGAACCTGGCGGCCCTTTCGATGGTGCTGGCGTGGCCGCTGGGCGTGGCGGCGCTGGCGCTGGCGTGGCGGGTGCCGCCGCTGGCCGCCGCGACCGCCGCCGCGGTGTCGACGTGGTTCAGCGCGTTCCCGTACGACTCGCTGTGGCGCGGCCCGCTGTGGCCGTACGTGGCGGGTGTGGCGCTGGTGCCGGCGACGCTGGCGTTGACGCGCAAGATCTTCACCGAGCGCGGGCTGGGCGGGCCGATCGCGGTGGCGCTGGCGATGGCGGGCCTGGTCGGCCTGCACACCAGCCTCGCGTTCGTGATGGCGGTGTACGCGCTGACGCTGCTGGTGGCGCTGGTGGTCCGGCTGGAGCCGGTGGACTGGAAGCTCGCCCGGGTCCCGCTGCTGGTGACCGCCGTGCTCGCGGTGGTGGCGGCGCTGCCACTGGCGCTGCCCGCGTTCGCCAACGCGGCGGGCGTGACCAGCGCCGGGTGGCCGGAGTTCGCGACCCCGTCCGAGGCGTTCGGGCAGCTGCTGCTGTGGTCGCCGACCGTGCCGTTCCCGCAGTGGTTCCTGGGCTTCGCCGCGCTGGCCGGCATCGTGCTGATGGTGCTGCACAAGCGGGTGCCGTGGGTGGTGGCCTCGTGGGTCGTGCTCGGCGGGCTCTACGCCGCGTGCGCCTCGCTCAACAGCAAGCTGGTCGACACGCTGACCGGCCCGTTCTACAACGACGCCTGGCGGTTCGCGGCCCTGCTGCCGCTGGCCGGCGCGCTGGCGGTGGGCGAGCTGGTGTGGACGGTGGCGACCCGGATCGGCGAGAAGTCCGAGTCCCGGCTGGGCGCGCGGGCCGCGTTCGCCGTGCCGGTCGCGCTGGCCCTGGTCGGCCTGCTGGGGCTCGCCGTGCTGACCAAGGGCGCCTACCTGGGCCGCAACACCGAGCGCCTGGGCTGGTCCAACCACGACTACTCGACGGTCACCCCCGGTGAGCGCGAGGCCTACCAGTGGCTCAAGGAGCACTCCGACGGCAAGCCGGTGCTCAACGACATCGGCGACGGCTCGGTGTGGATGTACGCGCTGGCCGGGGTCAAGCCGGTCGAGTGGACCTTCTACGGGGCGGGCGAGGAGAGCACCGCGGGCGCGCTCTCGTTCCACCTCAAGGAGATCGAGACCAACCCGAGGGTCGGGAAGGCCATCGAGGACCTCGACGTGCGGTACGTGCTGGTGGGTCGCGGGATGGTGCGGCCGGACATGCCGCGCTCGCCGGGCCTGAAGGACCTGGACGCGTTCCCGCACGTGCGGAAGGTGTACTCGAACCCGGACGCGACGGTCTACGAGTTGGTCGAGCCGGGGGACCGGCGGCCGTGAACCGGCGGCCGTGAACCGGCGGCCGTGAACCGGCGGCCGTGAACCGGCGGCCGTGAACCGGCGGCCGTGAACCGGCGGCCGTGAACCGGCGGCCCTGAACCGGCGGCCCTGAACCGGCCTGCGGGACGTTTAACGGGACGGTAACGTCGCGGCAAGCAACGCCCGACGATCCGACGACAACATCATCGCTGCCCTGCCCCCGAGATCCTTCGAGGACCCGATGATGCCCGAGACGACCTGCCTGCGAGCCCGGTGACCGCCCACGACGTCGGAGCGGTCCTGGTCGCGCTGCTCGTCGTGGGACTGCCCGGAGCCGGGCTCTTGTCGGCCTGCGGCGTTCGCCGCCCGCTGTGGTTCGCCGCCCTGGCGGTGCCCGGGTCGGCGGCGGTCGCCACGCTGGTGGCGATCGGGTGCGCGCTGACCGGACTGCGCTACGGGCCATCCCCGTTGGGTGTGGTGACGTTCGTCCTGCTCGCGGTGGGTGTCTGGCGGGCGCGTGGGCTGGTGCGCTTCGGGCGGCTGCGGCGTTCGGCGGCGGGGGCTGCGGGGCCGCTGCTGGTGCTCGCCGCGGTCGCCGTGAGCGGGCTGACCTGGTTCTACGGGCTGCACCGGCTGTCCACGGTGAGCCAGGAGCACGACATGGTCGTGCACCACGTGCTGACCGCCTATATCGAGCGCACCGGGCGCGGCGCGCCCTGGCAGGTGCTGCCCGCGGACCTGCTCACCGGCGCGGACGTCACGTTCTACCCCGCCGGCCTGCACCTGTTGATGGCGTCGGCGGCCACGCTCGTCGGGGACACCGTGGTCGGCGTCAACGCGGTCACCGTGGTCGTCCTCGGGTTCGCCTGGGCGGTCTCGGCCGCCGCGCTCGGCCACGTCGCCGGCCGCCGGGCCCGGCTGGGGCGGGTGCGGTCGGGTCTGGCGGCCGGGTTCGCGGCGCTGGTCGCGGTGGGGCTCTACCGGCCGGTGTTCTCGCTGATCCACGAGGGCGGCATCCTGCCCAACGCGGCGGCCCTGGTCCTCGCGCCCGGGGTGCTGGCCGCGCTGCTGTCCGTGCCCCGCCGGGGGTGGGGTCCCGTGGTGGCGCTGGGCGTGGCGTGCGCGGGGCTGGTGTCGATCCACCCGAGCGCGATCGCGACGGTCGGGCTCAGCGTGGTGGCGTGGCTGGTGGGCGACGCGCTCGCCCGCCGGCGGGTGGTGCGGGAACTGCCCCGGCTGCTCCTGGTCGGCGCGGTGGCGCTGGTGGTGGCCGCGCCCGTGCTGGCGCAGGCGCTGGGCGTCGCGGAGGGACCGACGAACTTCCGCCCCGACATAGCCGCCCTGCCCTTCAGGACGGCCGTGGAGAACGCCCTGCTGCTGCCCTACTCCGGGTTCGTGCCGCACCTGCTCGGCGAACCGCAGCTCGCCGCGGCGCTGGTGACGCTGGCCGGCGCGGTGGCGGTCGTGGTGTTCCGGCGCGGGTTCGGCGCGCTGGCCGCGTGGCTGGTGTGGGTGGTCGTCGAGGTGCTGTTCGCGACCAGCCCCGACGCCGGGCCGGACGCCCTGGTCACCGGCTTCTTCTACCACGCCCACCTGCGGATCTGGTCGCACGTCTCGCTGTTCGCGCCGGTCCTGGCGGGGCTCGGCGTGGCCCTGGTGGCCTCCGCCGTCGCGCTGCGGCTCGCGCGGCGCGGCGAACGGCGGCGGGCGCGGTGGACGGCGGCCGGGCTCGCGGCGGTCGCCGCCGTCGCCTACCTGGCCTGGCCGGCCGTGGGGTACGCGCGGGTCGAGGCGTCCTACCTGGGCAACCGGTACGTGCGGCCGGACTTCGTGCGCGTGGGCCCCGACGACCGGGCCGCCGGCGACTGGCTGGCCGGCCGGGTGCGGCCCGGGGAGCGCGTCCTCAACTCCGCCAACGACGGCTCCACGTTCCTCTACGTCGAGCACGGCCTGCCGGTGGTCAACGTCAACACCCTCGGTTCGGCCCGCACCCCGTACACCTACCGGCTGCTGCGGTCGTTCAACACCTACCCGACCGACCCCGGGGTGCGCGCGGAACTGCGGGAGCTGAACGTCCGCTGGGTGTACGTGGACGCGGTGGCCCCCGGCATCGGCGCGGGCGGCGCGCCGGAGGGCTGGGTCGGCGGGCCGGGGTTCTCGCTCGCCCCCGGCCTCGCGGGCCTCGACGGCCTGCCCGGCCTGGACCTGGCGTTCCGGTCCGGGACCGTGTCGGTGTACGAGCTGGACCCGGCGACGCCCTGAGCGCCGCCCCGCTGGATACTGTGGGGCGTGCCGAGCCGGAGCGAAGTCCCCAGCCTCAGCGTTGTCATCCCCGTCTTCAACGAGCCCGACTGGATCGGCCGGTCCGTCGGCGCGCTGCGCACGGCGCTGGACAACGCCGGGTGGGCCGCGGAGATCATCGTCGTCGACGACGGCAGCACCGACGACACCCCCGCCAAGCTGGCGCAGCTGCCCGTCACCGTGGTCAGCCAGGCCAACGGCGGCCGGTTCGCGGCGCGGCTCGCGGGCCTCCACAAGGCCTCCGGCGAGCTGGTGCTGCTGCTGGACAGCCGGGTCGTGCTCGGCGCGGACTCCCTGGTGTACCTGCGCGACCAGCTCCTGGCGCACCCCGAGCGCACGGTGTGGAACGGGCACGTCGAGTCCGACGACCCGGGCAACCCGTACGGCGCGTTCATGGCGGGCCTGGTGTCCGTGGCGTGGCGCCGGTACGTCGGCAACCCGCGCCTGACCTCGTTCACCGCCGAGGACTTCGACCTCTACCCCAAGGGCACCGGGCTGTTCCTCGCGCCGCGCCGGCTGCTGGAGCAGGCGGCGGTGTCGTTCTCCTCGCTGTACGACGACGTCCGCATGGCCAGCGACGACACCCGGATGCTGCGGTTCGTCGCCGAGCAGGGGCCGATCCACATCTCGCCCGGCTTCCACGCGCTCTACCACAGCCGCGACGCGCTGCCGAAGTTCGTCAAGCACGCCTACTTCCGGGGCAGCACGTTCGTGGACGGCTACCTCGACTCGCCCGGCCCGGTGCGCAACGCGGCCTTCGCTGCGGCGGGGGTCGGGGTTGCGGGGCTGGTGCTGGCGGTCCGGCGGCCGAAGACCGCGGTGGCGCTGACCGCCGCCGGGTCGGTGGCGGCCGGCGTGGTGGTGCGCAGGCTGGGCGGTAGCAAGGAGCAGGCGACGGCTGTGGCCAAGTTGCTGCCGCTGTTCGCCGCGTGCTTCGGCGCGGGCGCCGCGCGGGGGCTGCTGATGGCGCTGCGCAAGCGGCTCGGGCGGTGAGTGCCGCGCCGGCGGCGGGGCGGTCCCTGGGCACCGTCGGCATCGCGACGCTGGTCGCCGCGGGCCTCGGCTACCCGCTGCTGATCGTCGCCGGCCGGGTGCTGTCCGAGGCCGACGCCGAGGTGTTCCTGGTGTTCTGGGGCCTGCTGTTCGGCGCGGGCTCGGCGTTGTCACCGGTCGAGCAGGAGGTGTCCCGGCAGGCCGCGCTGGCCGACGTGGAGGGTCGCCGGACCGGGTTCGCGGCCGTGCAGGCGATGGCCGTGTGCGCGGTCGGCGTGGCGGTGCTGGGCCTGGTCGTGCTGCTGCCGCCGGTCAGTTCCCGGCTGTTCGGGGACGCGGGGCTGGTCGCGGTCGTGACGGCCGCGGGCGCGCTGGGGTTCGCCGCCCAGTTCGGGGTGCGCGGGCTGCTCATGGGGCACCGGCGGATCACCCCGTACAGCCGGCTGGTCGTGGCCGAGGCGCTGGTCCGCGCGGTGCTGCTGGGCGGGTTCGTGGTGGCCGGGCTCAACGACCTGCTGCCGCTGACCGTCGCGGTGGCCGTCGGGTCGTTCGCGTGGCTGGTGTTCGCGCGCGGCGCGTGGACGTCGGTGGACCGGCGCGAGGGCGGCGAGCCGTGGGGCGTGGTGCTGCGGCGGATGTTCGTGCTGGTCCTGAGCGCGGGCCTGACCGCGAGCGTGCTCACCGGGTACCCGGCGATCGTCAAGCTGTTCAAGTCGCCCACCGAGGCGGACACGCTGTCCGCCCTGTTCTTCGCGCTCACCGTGGCCCGGCTGCCGCTGCTGCTGCTGTCGCCGGTGCAGGCGATGGCGGTGCCGACCGTGGTGCGGCTGTCGGTGGACGAGGACGGCCGGCGGCGGCTGCGCGGCCTGCTCGCCAAGGGCGCGGCGGTGGCCGTGGCGGTGGCTGCGGTCGGTGCGGCGCTGGGCGCGTTGGTCGGGCCGTGGGTCGTGCGGCTGCTCTTCGGGCCGGCGTACGTCGTCGAGTCGTGGGCCGTGGCCGGGCTGGTGTGGTCGTCGCTCGTGCTGGGCGCGGTGATGCTGCTCGCGGCCGTCCTGGTGGCCCGCAAGCAGGGCGGTGCGGTGCTCGCGCTGTGGGCCGTCGTGGCCGCGTTGAGCGTGCTCGTGCTGTGGCTGTCACCGGGCGGGATCGTGGTGCGGGCGGTGCTCGGACTGGTCGTCGCGCCCACCGTCGGACTGGCGGTCGGGGCGTGGCTCGTCCTACGGGAACGCGCCGACGGGCCGGTTGGACCGGGTCGTTAGGCTTTCCCCGTGTCTGACTCGGTCGACCTGCGTCGAGTGCTGGTCGTTCTCCCGGCGCTGAACGAAGAGAACAACATCGACAAGATCGTCGCCGAGGTGATGGCCGAGCTGCCCGACGCGGGCGTGCTGGTGGTGGACGACGGCTCCACCGACCGCACCGCCGCCCGGGCGCGGGAAGCCGGCGCGCACGTCGCCCGGCTGGCGGTGAACCTCGGCGTCGGCGGCGCCATGCGCACGGGCTTCCGCTACGCGGTGCGGCACGGCTACGACGTCGTCGTCCAGGTCGACGCCGACGGCCAGCACAACCCGGCCGAGGTCCCCGAACTGCTGCGCGCCCTGGGCGAGGCCGACCTGGTCATCGGCGCGCGCTTCGCCGGCAAGGGCGACTACAAGGCCCGCGGCCCGCGCCGCTGGGCGATGAAGGTCTTCTCGCTGGTGCTGTCCTGGATCTCCGGCCAGAAGCTCACCGACGTGACCTCCGGCTTCAAGGCCGCCGGTCCCCGCGCGGTGGCCCTGTTCGCCCGCCACTACCCCGCGGAGTACCTGGGCGACACCCTGGAATCCCTGGTCATGGCGGTGCGCGCCGGTCTCCAGATCCGTCAGGTGCCGGTGGCGATGCGGATGCGCGCCGCGGGCACCCCGAGCACGTCCCCCGTCAAGTCCGCGGTCTACCTGCTGCGCGCCACCCTGGCGCTGCTGCTGGCACTGATGCGCCGCAAGCCCGCCACGGGCTCGCACGAAGCCGCCTGAGGAGGTCGCTCCCATGTCCGAGTTCCGGTTGCTCAGCATCGCGGTGGCGGTGTTCGTGCTGGTCGTGGTCGTCGAGATGATGCGGCGCCGCAAGCTCCGCGAGAAGTACGCCGGCATGTGGCTGGTGGTGGGCGCCGGCGTGGTCGTGTTCGGCGCGATCCCGGGCCTGCCGTCCTGGCTCGCCGGCCTGACCGGCATCCAGCTCGCGGCGAACTTCCTGTTCGCGGTGGCCTTCGTGGTGCTGCTGTTCGTGGTGTTGCAGCTGAGCAGCGAGGTGGGCCACCTGGAGGAAGAGGTGCGCACCACGGTGGAGGAGATCGCCCTGCTCCGGTGCGAGCTGGAGGACGTGAAGCGGGAGCTGGAGCGCAAGCTCGAAGACGCCGGCCGCTCCTGAGCCCGGCGCCGGGGTGGCGGCGGTCACAGTCGGTCGCTGCCGTACCCTCGGGTGCCGTGAGCTTCGCAGGATATGACCTGATCGTGGTCGGTTCCGGCTTCTACGGCCTGACCGTCGCCGAGCGTGCCGCCAGCCAGTTGGACAAGCGCGTGCTGGTGCTGGAGCGGCGCGAGCACATCGGTGGCAACGCCTACTCCGAGGCCGAGCCGGAGACCGGGATCGAGGTGCACCGCTACGGCGCGCACCTGTTCCACACGTCCAACAAGCGGGTGTGGGACTACGTCAACCAGTTCACCGAGTTCACCGGCTACCAGCACCGGGTCTTCGCGATGCACAAGGGCGTCGCCTACCAGTTCCCGATGGGCCTGGGCCTGATCACCCAGTTCCTCGGCCGGTACCTGACCCCGGACGAGGCCCGCGCGTGGGTCGCCGAGCAGGCCTCCGAGATCGACGCCAAGGACGCCACCAACCTGGAGGAGAAGGCGATCTCGCTGATCGGCCGCCCCCTCTACGAGGCGTTCGTCCGCGACTACACCGCGAAGCAGTGGCAGACCGACCCGAAGGAGCTGCCGGCCGCGGTCATCAGCCGGCTCCCGGTCCGCTACACGTTCGACAACCGGTACTTCAACGACACGTACGAGGGCCTCCCCAAGGACGGCTACACGGCGTGGCTGAAGAACATGGCCGACCACCCGAACATCGAGGTCCGCCTGAACGTCGACTTCTTCGACGTCAAGGACGAGATCCCCGAGGGCACCCCGGTCGTCTACACCGGCCCGGTGGACCGGTACTTCGACTACGCCGAGGGCCGGCTGGGCTGGCGCACCCTGGACTTCGAGCAGGAGGTGCTGCCGACCGGCGACTTCCAGGGCACCCCGGTGATGAACTACAACGACGCGGACGTGCCGTTCACCCGCATCCACGAGTTCCGGCACTTCCACCCGGAGCGCGAGTACCCGACCGACAAGACGGTCATCGTGCGCGAGTTCTCCCGGTTCGCCAAGGAGGACGACGAGCCGTACTACCCGATCAACACTGCCGAGGACCGCGGCAAGCTGGAGCGCTACCGCGAGCTGGCCAAGCGGGAGGCGGCCGAGCACAACGTGCTGTTCGGCGGTCGGCTGGGCACCTACAAGTACCTCGACATGCACATGGCGATCGGCGCGGCGCTCACCGCGTTCGACAACAAGATCGCCCCGCACCTGACCGACGGCGCCCCGCTCGACGGCAGCCTGGACTGAGTGGAGTCCGGTGGCGCGGTATCGTCGCAGCTGACCGCGCCACCGGGAATCCCCGGTGGTAGTCCACACCGCATCCCGAACCGTGTCGCTGGTTCGTCGGAGGAACAGCACGTGACCGAGCACAGTACCCGTGGCGGCATCGACCCGAGCACGGTGCTCCAGCGGATCATCCTGCCCCGGGACGAAGACCCGTTGGACGTCCGCCCGCTCTACCTGGACGAGCCGGAGAACGTGCACTCGCACGTCTCCTCCCGCCGCGAGGTCACCGTGCCCGCGTCGGCCAAGGTGTCGTTCGCCTCCTACTTCAACGCGTTCCCGGCCAGCTACTGGAAGCGCTGGACGGTCGTCGAGGAAGTCGTGCTGCGGATGCGGCTGCGCGGCGAGGGCCGCGTGGACGTGTACCGGTCCAAGCCCAACGGCGACCCGATCCACCTGGACGGGCGGGCCGTGCGGTCCGCCGGCGGCTGGGTGGACGTCGAGTTCCGGATCGGGCTCAAGCCGTTCGAGGACGGCGGCTGGATCTGGTTCGACGTGTTCACCGACGACCACACGCTGGAGATCGGCGAGGCGGCGTGGACCTCGGACGTCGCGCTGCCCCCGCAGCAGGTCGCCATCGGCATGACCACCATGCGCCCGGTGGACGCCATCATCGCGCTGCGCGCGCTGGGCGAGGACACGGCCGTGCTGGACGTGGTGCAGAAGGTCTTCGTCGCCGACCAGGGCGCGGTGAAGGTCCGCGACACCGAGGGCTACGCCGAGGCGGTCCGGCTCCTCGGCGACAAGCTGGAGGTCATCGAGCAGGACAACCTGGGCGGGTCCGGCGGGTTCACCCGGGTCTGTACGAGGCGATCGAGCACACCGACGTCGACCAGATCATGCTCATGGACGACGACATCCGCCTGGAGCCGGACGCGGTGCTGCGCTCCAACGCGTTCGCCCGCGCGGCGGCGCAGCCGGTCATCGTCGGCAGCCACATGCTCAACCTCCAGGCGCGGGCCCGGCTGCACAGCATGGGCGAGGTCGTGGACCTGGGCACCTGCTTCTGGCGCGCCGCGCCGGGCGCGGTGACCGACCACGACTTCGGCGCCGAGTCGCTGCGCGCGACCGAAGAGCTGCACCTGCGCATCAACTCCACCTACAACGGCTGGTGGATGTGCCTGTTCCCGCGCGAGGTCGTGCAGCGCACGGGCTACCCGCTCCCGCTGTTCATCAAGTGGGACGACGCCGAGTACTCGCTGCGCGCCCTGGAGAACGGCTACCCGACCGTGTCGCTGCCGGGTTCGGCGGTCTGGCACATGCCGTGGACCGACAAGAACGACGCCACCGACTGGCAGGCGTACTTCCACACCCGCAACCGCCTGGTCATGGCCGCGCTGCACAGCCCGTACGACGTGCGGTCGACGCTGGCCAAGCAGGGCATCAAGCTGACCCTGCGGCACCTGCTGTCGATGGAGTACTCGACGGTGGCCGTGCAGCAGAAGGCCATCGAGGACTTCCTGGCCGGCCCGTCCCGCCTGTTCGACTCGCTGCGCACGGCCCTGCCGGAGATCCAGGCCCTGCGGAAGGGCTATGCGGACGCCCAGGTCCTGCCGTCGGCCCGCGAGTTCCCGCCGCCGACGTTCGACATGGTCCGTGCCGAGGCCATGCTGACCCCGCCGACCAACCCGGCCGTGAAGGCCCGCGAGGCGGCGAAGGCCCTGGTCCACAACCTGCGCTCACCGGAGCCCGCGACCACGCAGCGCCCGCAGATCAACGTGCCGTCGGCGGACGCCCGGTGGTTCCTGCTGGGCAACCTGGACAGCGCGACCGTGTCGAACGCGGACGGCAGCGGCGTGGCGTTCCGCAAGCGGGACCCGAAGGAGTTCAAGAAGCTGATGGCGCGGGCCGTGCGGAACTACCGCCGGTTGAGCCAGGAATGGCCCCGGATGAAGCAGGTCTACCGGGACGCCCTGCCCGAGCTGACCTCTGTCGAGGCGTGGCGCAAGGTTTTCGAGAACTAGCTACGTGCTCGACAAAAACGCGCGGCGGCCCCGGTCGCCGCGCGTTTTTGTGCCCGAATCGGCTTCAGGCGAAATGGGCGGCTACGACGTGGCTGAAGGCATGGGCCAAGCCCACCAGCGTGCTCACCGGTGGGCAAGGCGGGTCCGCTGCCGGCGATTCCGCCGACAGCGGACTACTTCCGGAAGAACTTCTCCTGCTGACCCTGGCGGACCAGCTTCACCCATTCGAAGAACGCTTTCGGGTCCCTGCGCACGCCGACGAAGTACAGGCCGAAGCGGAAGAACTCCAGCATCCCCAGCTTCCGCATACCGGGCTGGGAGAGCAGGTAGCCCCGGTTGCGGTAGGTGTAGTAGCGCTTGATCGGGTTCTCCGGGTCCTGCGCGTGGAACCGGCCGCCGAGCATCGGCTTGAACTCGTCCGAGCCGTCCGGGTGCAGGTAGGCGACCTTCAGGCTGGTGCCGAAGGGCAGGCCCGTGCGGACCAGGCGGCGGTGGATCTCCACCTCGTCGCCGCGGAAGAACAAGCGGTAGTCCGGGACGCCGATGACGTCGACCGTCGAGGCCCGGAAGAGCGCGCCGTTGAACAGCGACGCGATGCCGGGCAGGAAGTCGACGCCCAGGTCCGCGGTGCGGCGCTTCCAGGTCAGGCCGCGGCGCAGCGGGAACGCGAGCTTGTCCGGGTGCTCGATGTTGGAGACGACCGGGGACACCGCCGCCAGCCCACGGCGGTCGGCCTCCTCCAGCAGGACCTCCAGGACGCGGTCGTCGGCCGGGCGGCCGTCGTCGTCGGCGAGCCACAGCCAGTCGGCGCCCAGGGACAGGGCGTGCAGCATGCCCAGCGCGAAGCCGCCGGCGCCGCCCAGGTTGCGGTGCGACGCCAGGTAGGTGGTCGGGATGGGGCACTCCTCGACCAGGTCCGCCACGGGCTGGTCGGGGCCGTTGTCCACGACCACCAGGTGGTCCAGCGGTCTGGTCTGGGAGGCCAGGACCTTCAGCGACTGCGCGAGCAGCTCGCGGCGGTGCCGGGTCACCACGACCCCGACCACGGAACCCTTCGGCAATGCGCTGCTCACTTGGTTACTCGCCACCGTTCCCGCTCAGCACCGGCGACTGGCCGATCCGTTCCAGCGTCTCCGGGCTGAGGTGCTCGTAGGGGTCGCGACCCTTGTACGACTTCACGACTTCGCGCAGCGACCCGTGCATCTTGACGCGGCCCTCGTCCATCCAGATCGCGGTGTTGCACAGCTCCACGAGCATGTCGTCCGAGTGGTTCGCGAACACCAGGATGCCGGACCGCTTCACCAGGTCGTTCAGCCGGTCTCGGGCCTTCTCCAGGAACGCCGCGTCGACCGCGCCGATGCCCTCGTCCAGCAGCAGGATCTCCGGGTCGATCGACGTCACCACGCCGAGCGCGAGCCGGACCCGCATGCCGGTCGAGTACGTCCGCAGCGGCATCGACAGGTAGTCGCCCAGCTCGGTGAACTCGGCGATGTCGTCGACCCGCTTCTCCATCTCCTTGCGGGTCATGCCGAGGAACAGGCCCCGGATCATGATGTTCTCGTAGCCGGAGATCTCCGGGTCCATGCCGACGCCCAGGTCGAACACGGGCGCGATCTTGCCCTGGATGCGCGAGCTGCCCCGCGTCGGCTCGTAGATGCCGGCGAGCAGGCGCAACAGGGTCGACTTGCCCGCGCCGTTGTGGCCGACCAGGCCGACCCGGTCGCCGTGCCGCAGCGAGATGTTGATGTCGTGCAGCGCTTCGATGATCGGGACGCGGCCCTCGGAGCCGATCTTGCCGCCGACCTTGCCCAGGGCGAGCTTCTTCAGCGACCTCGACTTCGCGTCGAAGATCGGGAAGTCCACCGAGGCGTTCCAGACGTCGATGCTGACCATGGTTGACGGCCTCACTCAGACCCAGTAGGAGACGCGGGCACGGTAGTTGCGCAGCGCGACGAGCGCCAGTGCCCAGCCGAGGACGGTGAACGAGCCCACGACCACCCAGTGGTGCCAGTCCTGCACCTGGCCGAGCAGCGGGGCGCGCACGATCTCCAGGAAGTGGTACAGGGGGTTGAACTCGGCGATCAGGATCTTCCAGCTGGCCTCGCCGTCGGTGAAGTTGTTGAGCACACCCACGTGCCACACGATCGGCGTCATGAAGAAGATCAGGTTGATGAAGCTGTGGATCACCGGCGGGATGTCGCGGAACCGCGTGCTGATGATGCCGAACACGATCGCGACCCACACCGCGTTGACCACCAGCA
Organism: Actinosynnema sp. CA-248983; assembly: GCA_050954585.1. GTDB lineage: Bacteria > Actinomycetota > Actinomycetes > Mycobacteriales > Pseudonocardiaceae > Actinosynnema. The sequence goes on from CP191863.1 coordinate 176,087, forward strand.
GCGCGAACGCCGGGATCGCGAGGACGACCGTCCACGAGACGCCGGGGTGGGTGACGACGTCGCCCACCATCTTGTACGGCTCGCTCAGCGCCGGGAAGAACACCGCCAGCACCACCACGTAGACGGCCAGGTTGTGCACGAAGAACAGCACCTGGCGCCACACCATGCGCAGCACGTGCACGGTCATCGGCGCGGGCAGGTGCTTGATCAGGCCCTCGTTGGCGATGAAGACCTCGGTGCCCTCGGTCACCACGCCGAGGATGAAGTTCCAGACGATGAAGCCGACCGTCACGTACGGCAGGAACGTGTCCAGCTCCTGGCCCAGCAGCGTCGAGTACAGCAGACCCAGCGCCAGGGCCGTGGTGCCCATGGAGATCGTGATCCACAGGGGTCCGATCACGGACCGCCGGTAGCGCTGCTTGATGTCCTGCCAGCCGAGGTGGCCCCACAGCTCGCGCTGCCGCCACGCGTCGCGCACGTCCCCGAACGCCCGCGCGAACGTGCGGGAGTCGGGTGCGGGGGGGACGACAGGTCGGTCGACCGTACTCGTGTGTTGCACGAGTACTGAGACTACCGGCGGCAGGTAGTTCGACCTGCCGCCGGGCTGTCACGGTGCGGTCACCACCGTTCGCCACCGCGTCGCCTGTTCGAGTGGCCGGCCGGTGACTACAGGTACTGGCCGCCGCGCACGTGGCCACCCTCGGGCGACTCGGCCGAGGGCCCGGCGGGCAGCGCCCGGCCGCGCATCTGCTCCAACTGCACGCGGGCGGCCATCTGCTGGGCGAACAGGGCCGTCTGGATGCCGTGGAAGAGGCCCTCCAACCAGCCCACGAGCTGGGCCTGGGCGATCCGCAGCTCCGCGTCGGACGGGATGCCGTCCTCGGTGAACGGCAGCGACAGCCGCTCCAGCTCCTCCCGCAGCTCGGGGGCGAGCCCGTCCTCCAGCTCGTCGATGGACCGCTTGTGGATCTCCTTGAGCCGCTGGCGGCTGGCCTCGTCGAGGGGAGCGGCGCGCACCTCCTCCAGGAGCTGCTTGATCATCGTGCCGATCCGCATCACCTTGGCCGGCTGTTCGACGAGGTCGGTGACGTCCGGGCCACCGTCCTCACCCGCCGCGGGCACCCGCGCGGCCCCCACCGGGGTCCCGTCCGGCCCGACCACCACCACGTGCCGCTCGCTGTCCGCTGCCTCACTCATGGGTCAATACTGGACCGATCGGGTGGCTGGCGGTGAACCGGGTGCTCGGGTACCCCGCTCTCACCCGCCGGCGTGGCCATGCCGGCGGTGCCCCCGCGAGGCAGCGCCCCGCTCTCACCCGCCGGCGTGGCCATGCCGGCGGTGCCCCCGCGAGGCAGCGCCCCGCTCCCACCCACCAGGCGGGGCCACGCCGGCGGTGCCCCCGCGAGGCAGCCGACCTCCAGGGCGGCCGAGCCGCGCGACGGAGTCGCGCCATCTAATACAGTCGCGGCATGGCGTTCGACGTCGCACGAGTCCGTGGGCTGTTCCCCGCGCTCGGCGACGGCTGGGTTCATCTGGACGCGCCCGCGGGGATGCAGGTCCCCGAGCAGGTGGCCACGGCCGTCTCCACCGCGCTGCGCGCACCGGTCTCCGGGCCGGGCGGCATCTTCCCCGCCTCTCAACGCGCCGAGGCCATCGTGGACGCCGCCCGGCGGGCGGTCGCCGACCTGGTCGGGGCGGACCCCGCCGGCGTGGTGCTGGGGCCCAGTTCGGCGGTGCTGCTCCAGCGGCTGGCCGACGCGCTGTCCGAGGGCTGGTTCCTCGGCGACGAGGTCGTCGTCTCCCGCCTGGACCACCCGTCCAACATCGCCCCCTGGCAGCGGGCCGCGCAGCGCACCGGCAGCGTGGTGCGGTGGGCCGAGGTGGACATCGAGACGTGCGAGCTGCCCGCCTGGCAGTACGACGAGCTGGTCACCGACAAGTGCAAGCTGGTCGCGGTGACCGCGGCCTCCGGGTCCGTCGGCTCCCGCCCGGACCTGGCCAAGATCGCCCAGGCCGCCCGCCGCACGGACGCGCTGGTCGTGGTGGACGCCTCCGCCGCCGCCCCGTTCGTGCCGCTGGACATCACGTCCATGGACGCCGACGTGGTGGCGGTGTCCGCCAACGCCTGGGGCGGCCCGCCGGTGGGCGCGCTGGTGTTCCGGGACCCGTCGCGGCTGGACCTGCTGCCGTCGGTCGCGGTCGAGCCCGGCGCGCGGGGTCCCGAACGGTTGGAGCTGGGCCCGCACGCCTACCCGCTGCTGGCCGGTCTGGTGGCATCGGTCGAGTACCTGGCCGGTCTGGACGACGCCGCCGTGGGCCCCCGCCGTGAGCGCTTGCTCACATCGCTGTCCTCGGTGAAGGCGTACCAGGCCGGTCTTCTGGCTAATCTCATCAACGAACTGCGATCGCTCCGTCACGTCATGGTGATCGGCGACGCCATGCGGCGGGTCCCGGCGCTGGCGTTCACGGTGGCCGGCGTGAAGTCGACCGAGGGCGTCGAGCACCTGGCCGAACGCGGCGTCTGCGCGTTCGCGGACTCCGGGCAGCACGGCGTGTTCTCGGTCCTGGGGGTGGGCGAGGTCGGCGGGGCGATCCGCGTGGGCCTCGCGCACTACACGAACGCGGTCGAGGTGGACGAACTCGTGCGGGCGGTCGCCGAGCTGGGGTAGCCGGAGGTGTGGTGGACGACGCTCTGTCCCGGGAACTCGCCGACCTCGCCGCACTGCACCGCCTCAGCCCGCTGATGAGCGAGTACCTGCCCACCACCCCGCACGAGCTGCGCCCGGCAGCGCTGGCGGCGGTGCTGGACGAGGTCCTGCTGAGCGCCCGCTCGGTCCTGGTGGAGTGCGGCTGCGGCGCGTCCTCGGTCGTCCTGGCCCGGCTGCTGGCCCGTCGCGGCTTCGGGCACCTGCTGTCCATCGAGCACGACGAGCGCACCGCGGCTTTCGTGGCGAGCCAACTGCGCCGGGAGGGCCTGGGCCACGTGGCACGGGTCGTCCACGCGCCCCTGACCCCGCACCCGGCCGCCCTGGGCAGCGCCCAGTGGTACCACCCGCAACTCGTCCACGACGAGGTGTCGGCGTTCGTGGAGCGCTACGGCCTGGTGGACCTGCTCCTGGTGGACGGCCCACTGCTGGGTGACGCCCGCTACCCGGCGCTACCGGTGTTCCGGGGCGTGCTGGCGCCGGGCGCGGCGGTGCTGGTGGACGACGCGGAGCGCCCCGGCGAGCAGACCGTGCTCGTGCGCTGGGCGGAGGAGTTCGCCCTGCGCTTCCGGACCACCCCGCGCACGTTCCTCGCCACCGGCGTGGCGCTGGAGTGACGCGTCAGAACTTCAGCACCAGCTTCCCGAACACGCTGCCGGCCTCCAGCGCCCGGTGCGCGTCGGCCGCGTCCTGGATCGGCAGCACCCGGTCCACGATGGGCCTGACCTCGCCGGACGCGATCAGCGGCCACAGGCGGTCGCGGACGTCGGCGACGATGCGGCCCTTGCCGTGGGGGCCGTCCACCGGGCGGAAGCGGAGGCCGGTGCCGGTGATGGACGCGCGCTTGGACAGCAGCTTGCCCAGGTTCAGCTCCCCCTTCACCCCGCCCTGCATGCCGATGACCACGATCCGGCCGTCGGGGTTGAGCGCGTCGACGTTGCGGCCCAGGTAGGCGGCGCCCATGTTGTCCAGGATGACGTCGGCGTTGACTTCCGCGACGAAGTCCTGGGTCTTGTAGTTCACGGTGATGTCCGCGCCCAGCTCACGGCAGCGTTCCAGGCGCTCGTCGGAGCCGGCGGTCACCGCCACCTTCGCGCCCAGGGCCTTGGCGACCTGGATGGCGTGGGTGCCGATGCCGCCCGCGCCGCCGTGCACCAGGAACGTCTCGCCCTCGGCCAGTCGCGCCACCATCACCACGTTCGACCACACCGTGCACGCCACCTCGGGCAGTGAAGCGGCGGTCACCAGGTCCACCCCGTCCGGCAGCGGCAGCAGCTGCGCGGCCGGCACGGCGACCTTCGCGCCGTACCCGCCGCCCGAGAGCAGCGCGCACACCTGGTCGCCCACGCGCCAGCCGGTCACGCCTTCGCCGAGCGCGACGACCGTGCCCGAGCACTCCAGGCCCAGGACCTCCGACGCCCCGCGCGGCGGCGGGTAGTGCCCCTGGCGCTGCAACAGGTCCGCCCGGTTGACCGCGGTGGCGGCGACGTCCAGCAGCACCTCGCCCGGTCCGGCGACGGGGTCCGGGACCTCGGCCCACTCCAGCACGTCCGGCCCGCCTGGTTCACGAATGGTGATCGCGCGCATGCCTGCAAGGTAATCCGGTGGCACCGGGCACGCCGCGCCCGCCACCATCGACCGGCATGGACCCCTGGCCCTACCGCCACCTGGCACTGCGCACGCCCCGCCTCGAACTGCGCCCCGACGACGACGAAGGCCTGCTCGAACTCGCCGAAGTGGTCCTCGACGGCATCCACCCGCCCGATCGGATGCCGTTCGGCATCGAGTGGACGGACGCGCCGCGCGACCGGCAGGGCATCAACACCGTGCAGTACCACTGGTCGGTGCGGTCCGAGCAGCGCCCGGGCCGGTGGGCGGTCAACTTCCTGGTGCGGCTGGACGGTCGGGTGATCGGCGAGCAGACGCTGGTCGGGCACGACTTCGCGATCACCGGCGAGGTGTCCACCGGTTCGTACCTGGGTCGGCGCCACCAGGGACAAGGGCTCGGGACCGAGATGCGGGCCGCCGTACTCGTCTTCGCGTTCGACCACCTCGGCGCCCGCACGGCCCGGTCCAGCGCGTTCGTGGACAACCCGGCGTCGCTGGCGGTCAGCCGCAAGCTGGGCTACCGGCCCGACGGCACCTTCCTGCAGGTGCGGCGAGGTGAGCGCGCCGAGCAGACCCGGCTGCTGCTGGACCGCGCGGACTTCCGCCGCCCCGACTGGGACCTGGCCGTGACGGGCGTCACAGAGTGCCTGTGGTTGCTCACCGGCTGAGAACCCGCCGAGTGACGGATTGATTTCGGCAGGTAACCGGGCGAGGGTTCGCCCAACCCGAGTGAAGGGGAAACTCGCTCATGTCAGGTAGAACCCGGATGCGCCGCGCGGCCATCGCCGCCGCGACCGCGTCCTTCGCCTTCGTGGCCGCCCCGGCCGTCGACGCGGCACCCACGACGTCGGCCCTGGACGGTCCCGCTCTCGCCCACAAGCTCACCCAGAGCGTGACGCTGGAAGGGGTCAACCGCCACCTGATCGCCTTCCAGCGCATCGCGGACCGCAACGGCGGCAACCGCGCGGCGGGCACCACCGGCTACGACGCCAGCGTCGAGTACGTCGCGGGCAAGCTGCGCGGCGCGGGCTTCGACGTCAGCACGCCGCAGTTCACCTACCAGGTGCAGGTGACGGACGCGGCGATCGCCAAGGCGGGGGCCAACACCTACGAGAACATCCCGCTGACGTTCTCGCCGCAGACCCCGGTCGGCGGGATCACCGGTCCGCTGCGGGTCGTGGCCGAGGACGGCACGCCGGGCTGCGAGGCGGCCGACTTCGCGGGCCAGGACTTCACCGGGGCGATCGCGCTGATCCGCCGCGGCAACTGCTCGTTCGACATCAAGCACCGCAACGCCGCCGCCGCGGGCGCGGTCGCCGTGATCATCTCGAACAACGTCGACGGCAAGCTGTCCGGCGTGACCCTGGGCTCGCCGGGCGTCGTCCCGACCGGCGGCGTGTCGAAGGCCGACGGCACCGCGCTGATCGGGTTCGCCGGCCAGCCGGTGACCGTGGACCTGCGCTACCACTCCGAGGACCGCGTCTCCCGCAACGTGATCGCGCAGACCAAGACCGGCCGCACCGACAACGTCGTGTTCGCGGGCGCGCACCTGGACAGCGTCGCGGCGGGTCCGGGCATCAACGACAACGGCACCGGCTCGGCCGGCCTGCTGGAGACCGCGCTGAAGCTGGGCGGTTCCCCGAAGGTGAAGAACGCGGTGCGCTTCGGCTGGTGGGGCGCCGAGGAACTGGGCCTGCTGGGCTCGATCGCGTACGTGAGGTCGCTGACGTTCGAGCAGCAGCTGGACATCGCGCTGTACTTGAACTTCGACATGATCGGCTCCCCGAACGCGGGCTACTTCGTCTACGACGGCGACAACTCCGACGGCGTCGGCGCGGGCCCCGGCCCGTACGGCTCGGCGCAGATCGAGAAGGCGTTCGTGGACTACCTGACCCAGGTGAAGCAGATCCAGGTCGAGGGGACGGACTTCACGGGCCGTTCGGACTACGGCGAGTTCATCCGCCAGGGCATTCCCGCGGGCGGCCTGTTCACCGGCGCGGAGGTGCTGAAGACCGAGGCCCAGGTGGCGAAGTGGGGCGGCAAGGCGGGCGTCGCCTACGACCCGAACTACCACCAGGTCGGCGACACCCTGGGCAACGTCGACCGCCTCGCCCTGGACCGCAACTCCGACGCGCTGGCCTGGGTGACCGCGGTGTACGCGATCAGCACGGAAGACGTGAACGGCGTGCCTTCCCGCGCCACCCGCGCCACCGTCCGAGCCGAAGCCGCGCGCACCCTGTCCCTCGACGAACACCACGAGGAACACCACACGCACGACGCGACCGAGTGATCGACTAGCTGGCGTGGACGGGCCGAGCCCTCAACGGAGCGTTCGGCCCGTCCCACATCATCCACACCAGTTCCCGGGCCTCCGCGGACCAGTCGGGCCGGATGTACCCCCAATACCCTTCAAGCCCTCTGAGCACGGCATCGGGATACGGCGCACCATCCAAGGGCTCGGACTCCCAGTCGACCCGGGACAGCACGTCGAGCAACACCTCGACCCCAATGTCTCGCGCCCGTGCGACCTGGGTGGTCACCGCCATCAGGTAGGGCAGGGCCGGCGCCAACACCGCGTACACGCCGCCGGAATGCTGATCCGCCACAGCGTTGACAACCCGGTCGTAGGCGCCTTCCTCCCCTCCAGCCAACACCCGCAACGCGCGCGGCACGTCATGGTCCCGCCAGTTGACGGCATCCACGGCGGCCCAGAAGACGTCGGTCATCTCCCCGCCCGACACCCACCGCCGCCGAACGGCTTCCCGCGCGAGCGCCTTCTCCAGCCACTCGAGGAACGCCGGCAGCCGCGCGTCAACGCTGAAGCAGTCCCGCTCCGTGCCGATGACGTCGGCCGCCAGATGCCCGAACGAGCGCCCCAAGGCGCAGAAGTACGCCTGCCCTTCGCGCATGTCGGGGTCCTGGAGGAACCGCTCAAGGGCGTCGAGGTACTCACCCATCAGGTCGTCCACAAGCCCTCCGACAACTTGTCATCCGCCCGGGACCGAACAGGGGTGTCGAGGTCCGAACAGGACCATCGACACCCCTTCTGACCTGCGGAAGCGGAGGGATTTGAACCCCCGGACGGTTGCCCGTCTCCCGCTTTCAAGGCCGGCTTCCATCGTCCCGGGTCGTCCGTAGCCGACCGTTTCCGCAGCTTACGTGCCCACGGTCGTTCGCCGTAGTTCATGTCCGTCCGGGCTCGTTGCTACACGAGTAGCTACACCCCGTCTGGGCGTGCAGTGCAGCACTGGCACGGCATGTACCCACCGCGATTGATCAACATGCGGTCTCTCGCCTGTGCGTAGGCTGTTCGCGTAGCGATGCGATCGGCGAGCTTCCGGCCTGCTTCAGGATGATGGACCCTGCTCTTCCCATGTTGGAGCGGTGCCGCGTTCGCCACCTCGGCGTAAGCCCGCTGCGCTGAATCTCTCGCCACGGCCGCCTCGACCAACGCTGCCAAGTCCTCTGCTTCAGACATCTGCCTTCCTCTACCTCAGTCCGGCCAGCTCCAGCGGCTGGGCACTGAGATCAAGTGGAACAAATGGCAAACAGGCCGCCCCCTGAGGCGAGTGTCGGAGCCGCTGGCCGCTGGCGCGAAGCGTCGGCGGGCGTCGATCGCCGTGCCCAGCGCTGTCAGGCCGTGTGACCGCGCGATCGTGCCGGGCGTGGACGCTGGAAGTGTTGAAGAGGCCGGCACGATCGCGCGGTCACACGGCCTGACAGCGTGGCGGCGCGCCGCCGGCTCGGCCACGTGCACCGACTCCGCGCGCGGCCGACGGGCAGAGCGAAGCGGGAGCCCGGCGTGCCGCGATGCGGGGAGTCGGTGCAACGTGCGTTGCACCCGGCCGCGCCGCCGCAGGCGGCGCGCCTTGATCCCATAGAGCGAAGTTCGGCAAGACCGAGAAACATGTACGTGGCAGAAGACGATGCGTTGACTAGCGTGGTGATCGGGCTGGTCGGTGGTCGACACACGAGCTTGCGCGGTAGCCCAGGGAGGGAGGGGTCATGCAAGATCTGCCAGATGATCTAAGTCGGTTTGATCATGACCTGGTGCTCGTGCTTTCGAAAGACCGACGAAAGCTGTCACCTAAAGAAGCAGTAGACATAATCCGACTTGAATCCGGCGAACAGCTCAACCTGGAGACAGTGATAGCGGAAGGGCGGAATCCGCTGGAATGGATCCAGCCGAAAGCCCTGTGGAAGTTTGACCACGCGACCCGTCGTGGCGTCCACTATGCGGTTATCCCCGACGAGCATGGCAGCTTTGTATTGTCGGCTTGGAGTACTGAGCACCGTGGCGTCTTTCACTTGGCAGCTACTGTCCCTGTTACTGATCCGCGATGGAAGAAAGTTGAGCGGTGGATTGGGCGGGCCACGCCAAACCTTGTTCCCTGCTTCCTGAATCACGCAGATTTCGCCGACATCGGAGCTGCGCTTGCCAACCTGGGTGAGGCTGAGGTGAGTCGGCTAACTGCGCGCAGTCTTCTAGACCAATCATCTACAACTCGTGGCTGGAAGAGTCGTTCGGATAGCTTGCGGCCAACGCCGATAGACGCCATCGGCGAGGCGGAGGCCAACCATACTTCCGTTAGAACCATGACTATCAGGGTAGGTGACATTCTTAACGTTCACCTCCGCAGGTTGGCTGGTGCAACCTTCTACTCGGGGCGCTTCGAAGTATTCGAAGCAGAGGTCTTGACACGCCTCGCTGCCGCAGTGGCGTCTCGTCGTAACCTAATGGGCAACCGGCAGCGAAGGATTGGCGCGCCAATGGGTGCCCCGATCTCGATCAAGCTTCCGGGTCCGTTCCTCGGCGCAGAAATCGACACCGGTGAAGTCCTCTCCACGTTGGAGGAATTTAGTCAGACCAGCATTGCTGTCCTTCATCGCAATCCGTACCTCCATGTCGTAGTGACTGATTACTCCGATGGATCGAATTTCGATGTGTTTGTCACAGACCCTGAAACTATCGAGATCTATCCCGGATATCGCGCTAGCTTGGGGTCCCTTACGAGATTGAGTCAGCGCTTGGGGGAGAGGTTCCTCGCGACAGACATTCGTGAGGCAGCGGACGAGCCCGTGGTCAACCTCAGCGATCTTGTGGCGAGCAGGTAGAACATGGCTGACGAGATGGCACCATCTTCCCGAGAGCGAAGACTTCTCGAGACCTACTCCACATATGATGAGCACGTCGATGTGGTATCGGCCTTCGAGTGGATGTTCACCCAAGTGAAAGATCTTGCCGCTACCGTGCGCCATTTTGAACGGTTCCCGAAGATCGCCATAGGACGCAAGGTTGAATTGACGCCAGACTTCACCGTTCTCTTTTCTGATGGTAGTGCGATTGTTGGAGAAATTGCAAAAATTGCCGTCCACGAAAATAGCGTCGATAAATTATGTAGACAGCTTGGCAATTACGACGCGCTCACCTCTGTTCCTGTGGCCCGAGGCGAGTTGGTGAAGGTTGAACAGGTCGACGTACTTCAGCTTGTGAACGTTCGTGTCGGATACGCCGCAGTGCAGCGGATTATTGTAGACCGGTATACAAATGCGGCGCATCCATATAAGCCGTCCCGTGCGCCGACCATCGTTCAGTACGCACGAGATAGGGAGGTCTACACCTTCCAGCGCATCCTGCATCCGGATAACGGTGACGTGGTCCGGGGCGAGCGGACGCCGAACATAGGTGACTACCTTGATCAAGGCTTGAACATTAAGGCCGCCCACTTCGTGAAAATCAAAGCGGAAAGAGCCTTGATAAACGATCAGGTCGATCCGCTTTATATGGCAACGCACCTGTGGGCGAAGACTTGGCCCAGTATGTATGGAGTTGGGTCAACAGACATCGTGATAAAGCCGGCAGAGACCGCTGATGTGCTGCGTAGGCAGCACGGTGTCGGACGTGCGCTCGATGTCAAAAACGCATTGGAGTTGCTGGAAGCTGCGGGGCTTGCGGCCAAAGAGGACGCTGGCTCCTGGCGTATTTCGAGGAAATTGCTTGGGCGAAGTGGTGATCGGGAAGTGCATTCGATCATCGCCCGAAGGGCGTGTGCGCCGAAAGCCCCAAAGAGTGTTGTTTCGCAGAAGAGGCTAACTGTCTCCGAGGTTGAGCAGGGAACTCTTTTTTGAGCGGCTAACACGCCTCTATATGGCGCGAAGGACATTCGCCATGTTCGTCACGACTACATCAGAGCCTGCCGTTGTAAGCGACGATACCTTGCTTGTCTTGTTGGCATAACCGATTGTGTGTGTCTGGGCAGCTTGGGCGGCTTCGATGTCGGTGACCGAGTCGCCGATAAGCGTGCACTTCCAGGGTGGAGACTTAAGTATCGTTGCGGCCTGCCGGACGAGGTACGGGTTCGGCTTCAACAGTTCGAAGTCGGATTGCGTGCGAGCCGATACCGTAAGTACGAGCGGCATGAGGTCGTGGCGGTGGAGGTAGGTGTTCACGGCTGCGCGTGAGTTGTTGCTGACTATCGCTAGCCTGCGGCCGGACGCGTGCCAGGCTTTGATCAAGTCGTGTGCGCCTGGGGTGGGTGGCGCGGTGGCGGCTGCTTCCACCTCATGGGCTTGTAGGGCGGACTCGATGTAGCGAGCGTCCTTGCTGCTGAGGGTGGCGGCGTAGGTGAGGATTTCGAACGGGTCTTCGGTCTTCTCGACCTCGGCGGGCAGCTCTCGGTGGCCACCCCCAGCGAGTACTTCGCGCAGTTGGTCGGCGACATGCTGGGCGGGAAGGTTGGCGAAGATCGCGCAGACCGGGCCGTCAAAGTCAAGCAATAGCGCGTCTGTGGTCGCCAGGATGTGGTGCAGAACCTCGGGGTCGTCCAGAGGCACATGGTCGGTGGTCACCGCTTGTACTCCGTTGCGATGGTGTTCCACAGGCTGTCGAACCAGGTTCGGGCCTGCTCGACGTACTGACTGCCGGTGCTGGTGTCATCGTCGTTGGCGCTGTGGTGGAAGAGGATCGCGTCCTTGCCCATGAGGTCGTAGATCGCCTGGGTCTGTCCTCCGAGAGAGAGGACGTGTTCGCGGACGGGGTAGAAGCCGAAGAAGGCTTCGTCGTTGTTGATCAGGTAGAGCTTGAACAGCGGTGCGGCGGGGTGCACGCGGACCTCTGCGGTGGCTTCCTTGACCAGGCCCAGTGCGCCTAGCTCGGTGACGTTGTCGACGATTGCCAGGGTGTGGCGGCGCATGATCTCGGCGGCGCGTTCGCGGAAGGCGGGGCTGTCGGCCTGGTCCTCGACGGTGCAAGGGACGGACCACGGGACAGTGGGGTCGGGCACGAGGATGCGGACGTGGACGGACTCCGGGGTGAGTCGGCCGATGCGGATCTTGTCCAGGGGTTCCTGGATGACGCCGTGCAGGGTCTCGCCGGAGAAGCCGGCGAAGTCGATCGTGACGTGGTCCTGCTCGAAGGCTCGTTCGATGTGGGGGCGTAGGCCGACCGGGCGCTCTGTGCGCTCTCGGACGAAGACGCCGCTGCCCTGTCTGGAGACGATCAACCCTTCGTCGCGCAGTTCGCGCAGGGCGTTCTGCACGGTCATCGGGGCTACGTCGTACTTCTTCGCCAGCTCGGCGCGGGAGGGCAGCTTGTCGCCGGCCTTGAAGACCTTGGTCAGGATGGCGGCCCTAAGCGCGTTCGCCACCTGCACGTATGGCGGTCGCGGGTCATTGGGGTCGAGTGCCATGCGTCCTCACCTCGGTAGCGGCTGCGTAGCTGCGCACAGCTCTGTACGCATCTGTTCGCAGTATGTTCGCGCGCGAACGTGCAGCCTGTCTAGCCAGCCTAGGGAGCTAGCTGTCTGTACCCCTTGACTTGTCTAGCCAGGCTGGCTTACCTTGTAGTTGTCTAGCTCGGATAGGCGGGCTAGCTGACGACGGAGGTAGCTAGTCATGGCGGTTCCGTACGGCACTCGGTTCGCGGCCTCGTTCGACCAGGTCTTCCCGCAGGGGGCGCTGATGGTTGGTGAGGTTGCGCCGGACATGGAGTACTTGAGCGCTGAGGACCGGGGGCGGGGCAAGCAGGCGAAGCAGCGCGTGGACGAGCGCACGGGCAAGCGGCAGTGGAAGGTGGTCGTGACCGACCCGTCCGCCGAGAAGGAGCGGGACGCGTCGGTGACGGTGACGATCCTGGCGGACGTTCAGCCGGTGCCGCCGCAGTCCGTGCAGGTCATGCCCGGTGTCGAGGTGCGGCCGGTCGCGTTCGAGGGGTTGACGGTCGAGCCGCGTGTGATGGGTGACAAGTTCAAGTACCAGGGGTTCACGATCCGGGCTACGGGTATCGCGTCGCCGCAGGTGGGCGGGGCTCCGAAGCGGTCCGGCGAGAAGCCGGCCCAGGGCGAGCAGAAGGCGGCTTGAGGTGTCGCGGCCGTCTCGTGAGGCGGTCGCCCGGTGGAACACCGCGTACGCGGAGCAGACCGAAGCGCTGTTCGCCGCTGCTGCCTCGGACGAGCCGGCGGCGGCGCTTCGGCTGGCGGTTGGTTACTCGGCGGTGGCGCAGGCGTGGCGGATCTTGGCCGCTGATCTGGCCGTGGCGTTGTGGGCTCGTCATGCCTGCTCCATCGCCGCTGAGGAGTTCGAACGGCGGGCGCGTGTCGAGCAAGCCCGCGTCAACCTGATCGACCCGGACAAGGGGGCTGGTGGTGGCGCAGCCGACGAAGCGTGACCTGTGGAAGCTTGCGATGGAGTGCGAAACCTTGGCGCAGGTGCATGAGGCGCTGGGGAAGGTGATGCCCGCGCCCGATGCTGGTCCTGCGAGCTGGCGGGCGTTCTACCAGCACAGCGCGAAGGCGTATGCGCGGATCGCGGAAGTGGATCGGGGACATCACCACGAAGCCCTGTACTGGGCCTCTCGTGAGCGGGCGAACGGAGAGGCGATCAAGGGCGACTCGTCCACATCGGACGCTGATTGACGGCGGTCGGGCGGGTGCTTCGGGTGTAGTGCCCGCCCCTTGCCGGCACAACTGAAGACGATCACTGACCTGTTGGTGGTCGCCGGTGAACAGCTCTGAGTCTTGGCGGGCCTGGAACTGTTCAGCCGACGACATGCCGACCGGGTTTCTCGCGCGCTTTTGTTGTCACACAAGGGGTTCCGGTCATGTCAAGGGTAAGGGCTACGGGGGGCCGTGCGTCAAGTCGGCGTCCCTCGACTGCGTGGAAGTTGCCCAACGGGCGGCGGTGCGGCGGGTGCAAGCGGTTCGGTGTCTTCGCCCCGAACCAGTTCACGTGCTGCCGGTGCCTGGGGTGGTTGCCGCTGATCTTCATCGTGCGTGCGGGTGGTGCGCGATGAACGGCGGGAAGTGGGTTGATCCGGCTCCGTTCGAGGGTGCTCGGCCTCGGGTGCCGTGGTGGATGTTGTTGCCGGGCAAGGTGAAGTGGCTCGCGGGCCTACTGGCATTGGTGTGGCTGGCCGTCGTCGTGGTCGTGCGCCTGGTGCTCCTCGTCATCCGGTACCCGGTGGCCACGTTGGTGCCGGCGTTGGCGGCCTGGTGCTGGTTGCGGTTTGGGCTGTCGCCGCTGGTGCTGGCGGTGTTGTCGCTGGTCTGTGCCTTGACGGTCTGGTACGGGCTGGCGCGGGACTCGTTCTTGCGCCACTGCTGGTACCGGCTGGTCACGGAGTGGCGGCGCGCGACGGTGTACGTGCCTCGCTGGCGGACCGTGGTGCGGCTGGCTGAGCTGACCAAGGACAGCCGGGGCCGTGAGCACCGCCCTAGGTTGCGGCGGGTGCGGTCGGAAGGTTGGCGGGACCGGGTTCGGGTGCGGATGATCCCGGCCCAGTCGCCGGAAGCCTGGGAGCTGCGGCGGGACGGGTTGGCGCACTCCTTCGGTGCTCGGTCGTGTCGGGTGCGGGTGCTGCGGCCCCGGCTGTTGGAGCTGGACTTCGTGCACCGTGACCCGCTGCTGCGGCCGTTGCCGGTCCCGCCGCTGTCGGATTCGGCTGAGGTGGATCTGCGGCGGGTGACGGTCGGGCGGACGGAGAACGGCAAGCCGTGGCGGCTGCGGTTGCTGGGCTCGCAGGTGCTGGTGGTCGGTGTGCCTGGTGCGGGTAAGGGCTCGGTGTTGTGGTCGCTGGTGTGGCAGCTCGCGCCGGCGGTCCGGGCGGGCCTGGTGCGCCTGGTGGGCATCGACCCCAAGGGCGGGATGGAACTCGGGCAGTGCCCGGACGCCTTCGACCGGGTCGTCTACGACAACGGGCCGGACGCGGTCGCGCTGCTGGAAGAGATCGCCGCTGAGGTCAAGGAGCGGGCCAACCGGTATCGGGGCATACGCCGGCTGTGGGCGCGCTCGACGGGTGAGCCGTTCAAGGTGCTGGTGGTGGACGAGCTGGCGGACCTGATCGCCTACCAGCCGGATAAGCAGCTCCGCGAGCGGGCGGCGCGCGCTATCCAGACGATCACCTCTCAGGGGCGGGCTCCTGGCTACGCGGTGGTGGGGCTGGTGCAGGACCCGCGCAAGGAGGTCGTGAGCTTCCGGCACCTGTTCACCACGCGGGTGGCGCTGCGGCTGGATGAACCGCAACAGGTGGACATGGTGTTTGGGGGACGGTGTCCGGCAGCGCGGGGCGGCGGCGCACGAGATCAGCGAGAACACGCCTGGCGTGGCCTGGGTGAAGACGGACGGGCAGCGCGAACCGGACCGGGCTCGGGCCTTCCACGTCACGGACGCGGACCTGGTCGAGCTGGGCTTGTTCCTCGCCCCGGCGATCGTGCACGAGTTTCCCGGCCAGCCTGGCGGTAGCGAGGGTGGTGCTGCGGCATGAGCGGCGGGACTCGCGCGGAGCGGATGCGTCAGCCGATGGCGCTTGACGTGGTCAAGGCTGCGGCTGAGCAGCACGGGGTGTGCGTGCGGCCGTTCACGATGGAAGTCGAGGACCGGGAGAGCTTCGAAGTCCGGTACGTCGCGGTGCCCTGCGGCTCGACCATCGAGAGCGTGTGCGGGCCGTGTGCCAAGAAGGCGAAGGCGTTGCGGATGGCGCAGTGCCGGGAGGGCTGGCACCTGGCGGAGGAACCCGACTTCACGCCGGACCCGCCCAGCCAGGATCAGAAGGAGCTGCTGACCTTCCGGGCGGACCTGGTCAAGGCGTACCTGGACGCGGTCGAGGACGGCCAGGCGGGCGACGCGGACGAGCTGCGGGACGAGATCCACTCGGTGGACGCGGAACTTCGGCAACTCGGTGTGCGGGGTCGGCTGCCCTCACCGGACCTGCCTGCCAAGCGGCCGGTCAAGCGGTCCACGAAGCGGCGGCAGGACGCGCCTGAGCTGCCTCGGCGGCGGGTCGAGAAGCGCACCGTGGGGCGGGAGTACGCGGGGCGGTTCCGGCCGTCCATGTTCGTCACGCTCACGCTCGACACCTACGGGCGGGTGCGTGATGACGGGACGCCGGTGGACCCGGACGCCTACGACTACCGGCGGGCGGCTCGTGACGCGGTGCACTTCGCCTCGCTCGTTGACCGGTGGTGGCAGAACCTCCGGCGGGTCGCCGGGTGGGACGTGCAGTACTTCGCCACCGTCGAACCCCAGCGTCGGGCCGCTCCGCACCTTCATGCGGCATTCCGCGGTTCAGTCCCGCACGACGTGATCCGGCTCGTTACCGCGGCTACCTACCACCAGGTGTGGTGGCCCAACCACGACGAACGGGTCTACGGCGGGGAGCGCCTGCCGGTCTGGGACGGCAACGCCAAGACGTTCGTGGACCCGGACACCCGCCAGCCCCTGACCACATGGGAAGACGCGGTTGAGGCGGTGGACGAGCCGGCGCACGTGGTGCGGTTCGGACGCCAGGTGCACTCCAAGGGCATCCTCGGCGGCACCGAAGAAGCCGGACGCCACATCGGGTACCTGACCAAGTACCTCACCAAGTCGATCGGTGAGGTGGTCGAGCAGCGCACGGAGGGGCAGCGGCGGCACGCTGACCGCCTGGCCGACGAACTGGCCGTGACGCCCTGCTCGGACCGGTGCGCGGTCTGGCTGCTCTACGGGGTCCAGCCGCGCAACGCCGGCTCACGCATGGTGCCGGGGCACTGCAAGGGGCGGGCGCACCGCCGGACCACTCTCGGCCTGCCCGGCCGGCGGGTGCTGGTGTCGCGGAAGTGGTCGGGCAAGACGCTCGCCGACCACCGCGCGGACCGGAAGCGGTTCGTCCTGGAAGCGCTTAAGGCCGTGGGAATCGAGAAGCCCGAACGGGACACCTCGCACCTGTCCTGGCACCTGGTCCGGCCTGGCGACCCGAACGTGCCACCACGCGCGCACCTGCTCATGCACGCCATCGCCCAACGCGTCACGTGGAAAGCGGAGTACGACCGCGCCTTGCTCGCGGCTGGCAGTGCACCGCCGGATGTTTCGGCAATTCCGGATGCTGCTTGATCAACGGGGGATGAGATGAACGACGAGCTTTACCGCGTGGAAGAGGTCGCCCGTGCGTTGAGGATCGGGCGGACCAAGGTGTTCGACCTGATCAGGGCCGGTGAGCTGACCTCGGTGAAGATCGGCGGTAGCCGCCGCATTCCGGTCAGCTCGGTCCGGGAGTACCTGTCCCGGCTGATCGGGGAGGCCGCGTAATGCCCAGGGGGAAGCGTTCGAACGGTGAAGGGTCCGTCTACCAGCGCAAAGACGGGCTGTGGATCGGTGCTGCCTTCGTGCTCACCACCACCGGTCACCGGAAGCGGGTCACTGTTTCGGCAACGCAGGAAGAGGAGGCGTGGCGGAAGCTCCGGAAGAAGATCGCCGATTCGGACGCGGGCATTCCGGTGTCGGCGGAGAGCTGGAAGGTCGAGAACTACCTCCGCTACTGGATGGACAACGTCGTGGCGACCAAGCGTCCCAGGACGGTCGAGGGCTATGCGGCCGTCGTCCGCCGGCACCTGGTCCCCGGTCTCGGCGGGAAACCCCTCCAGCGGCTCTCGGCGCAGGACGTGCGGACGTTCCTGACCCGGCTTCGCCACGACTGCCGGTGTTGCGCGGACAAGATCGATGCCAAGCGGCCGAAGGAGGCTCGGCGGTGCTGTGCGGTGGGGAAGTGCTGCCGCTTGGTGTTGTCCGATCGGACGATCCAACAGGTGCACGCGGTGCTCCGGAATGCTCTCCAGCACGCGATGCGGGAGGAGATCATCCCGCGCAACGTCGCCAAGCTCGTGCAGGTCAAGTCACCTCGGTACGACGTCCACCGGGGCCTCGACGCGGACAAGGCGCGCAAGCTGCTTAAGGAGGCGGAAGGGGATCGGCTGGAGGCGCTGTACGTCCTCGCGCTCTACCTCGGGATGCGGCGTGGTGAGCTGCTGGGCCTGCGGTGGACGGACATCGACTGGGACGGGTGGAACGAGCCGTGCAGCGAACACACTGACGAGTTCTGCGAAGACTGCGCTGACCTGCACCTTCCGAGTCTGGAGGTCCGGCAGACACTCCAGCGCGTGGGTAAGCAGCTCGTGTTCGTCCCGCCGAAGACGGACCGGTCGGAACGGGCTACGCCGCTGCCCCGACTGGTCGCCGAAGCGCTGATCGAGCACTGGGACCGCCAGGACGATGAGGCGGAAGCGGCCGATGCCTGGGAGGACTCCGGGCTGGTCTTCACGACACCGCAGGGCGGGCCGATCGACCCGACCTACCTCCGCGCCTCCTGGTACCCGCTGCGCAAGCGTGCGGGCCTGGACGGCGTGCGCTTTCACGACCTGCGGCACTCGTGCGTGACCCTGCTCCTCCGCCTGGGCGTCCCGCCGCACATCGTCCGGGACATCGTCGGTCACTCGGCCATCGACGTGACGATGACGATCTACGCAAGCGTCTCGCTGGAGGACAAGCGGGAGGCGCTGAAGAAGCTCACCGAAGAACTTGGCTGAGGCCGTTGCTACACCCGTTGCTACACAGAGGGGGTGTCGAGGTCCAAACAGGACCATCGACACCCCTTCTGACCTGCGGAAGCGGAGGGATTTGAACCCCCGGACGGTTGCCCGTCTCCCGCTTTCAAGGCGGGTGCATTCGGCCGCTCTGCCACGCTTCCCCGAAGGTGTCGCGGCCCCAGAGGTTACCCGTCCAGGGTGCGCAGGTGCGTGATGACCCGGTCGAAGACCTTCGCCAGCACCTCCTGCTCCTCCCGGGACAGCAGGTCGATCATGTGTTCCCGGACACCCTCGACGTGCGTCGGCGCCGAGCCCTCCAAGGTCTGCATGCCCTTGTCGGTCAGCTCCGCGAAGACGCCACGACCGTCTTCCGGGCACTCCCGGCGCACCAGCAAACCGTCGCGCTCCATCCGGGCCACCTGGTGTGACACACGGCTCTTCGAAGACGCCACCTCGTCCGCTAGCTGCGACATCCGCATCCGGTGGCCGCGTTGTTCCGACAAGCGGACCAACACCTCGTAGTCGGCGAGCGACACGCCGTGCCGGTCCTGAAGTTCGCGGTGCAGGCGGTCGGCCAGCATGGAAGCCCCGACGACGTAGTTCCGCCAGGCCCGCATCTCACCGTCGTCGAGCCACCTCGGCTCCAGCTCAGTCACCCCACCAGGCTATGCCCGCGCAACTCCGTTAACGGACGATCCACGCAAGTGTCTGGTGCACGTCAGGTTGGAAAGGCAAACTCCCTGACCTTGGTGCGCCCTTCCTACCGGGGCGCCGTCAGGGAGGAACCCCTTATGACCTCGTTCAGACGGACCACGGCCGCGCTCGCGCTCGCCGCCGTGTCCGGGCTGGCCGTCACCTTCGCGCAGGCCCCCGCCCAGGCCGAGAACAAGGCCTCGCGCACGGTGGACGTCCGCCTGATCGGCATCAACGACCTGCACGGCAACATCGAGCCGCCGTCCGGCTCGTCCGGCCGGGTCACGCTGTCCGACGGCACCCAGGTCACCGCGGGCGGCGCCGCGTACAACGCCACGCACATCAAGAACCTCCAGGCGCAGGTGCGCAACTCGGTGATCGTCGGCCAGGGCGACCTGATCGGCGCGTCGCCGATCGTGTCCGCGCTCTTCCACGACGAGCCGACCATCGAGATCCTCAACACGTTCGGCATGCACGCCACCGCCGCGGGCAACCACGAGTTCGACGAGGGCTACCAGGAACTGCTGCGCATCCAGCGCGGCGGCTGCCACCCCGTCGACGGCTGCGACTTCCGCGAGTCCTACGAGGGCGCCGACTTCCCGATCATGGGCGCCAACGTGACCCTGGCCGCGAACGGCCGGCCGGCGCTGCCCCCGTTCTGGGTGGAGTTCCGCGACGGCATGCCGATCGGCTTCATCGGCATGCCGCTCAAGGACGTGCCGATCCTGGTCGACCCGAACGGCATCAAGGAGCTGAAGTTCGGCGACGAGATCGCCGCCGCCAACCGCTACGCCAACCTGCTCAACTGGCTCGGCGTGAAGTCGATCGTCCTGCTCATCCACCAGGGCGACAACACCCAGGGCGGCGGCCCCGACGACTGCCGCCTGAACGCCACCAAGGGCCCCGGCCAGATCATCGCCGAGAGCGTGTCCCCGAAGATCGACGCGATCTTCTCCGGCCACAGCCACCAGCACTACAACTGCACGGTCAAGGACCCGGACGGCAACCCGCGCCCGTTCATCGAGGGCCTGGCGTTCGGCCGCGAGCTGTCCGTCGTCGACCTGAAGATCGACAAGCGCACCCGCGACGTCATCCGCTCCGAGACCAAGGCGCGCAACCACATCGTCACCCGTGACGTGCCGGAGGACCCCGAGGTCCAGGCGATCATCGACCTGGCCAAGGCGAAGTCGGGCCCGATCGCGAACGAGCCGGTCGCCAGGATCGGCGGTGACATCGTGCGCGCCGCGACCCCGTCCGGCGAGCAGCCGCTGGGCCTGCTGATCGCCGACTCGCAGTTGGAGATGACCAAGGCCAACGGCGCGGTCCTCGCGCTGATGAACCCGGGCGGTGTCCGCGCGGACCTCACCTACGCCTCCTCGCCCGCCGGTGAGGGCGACGGCGTGGTGACCTACGGCGAGGCGTTCACCGTGCAGCCGTTCGGCAACATCCTCCAGACGGTCACGCTGACCGGCGCGCAGATCAAGGCGGCGCTGGAGGAGCAGTGGCAGGTCGTCAACGGCGCGACGCGGCAGATCGTGCTCCAGCCGTCGGCGGGCCTGACCTACACCTGGTCGGCGTCCGCGCCGATCGGCTCGAAGGTGTCCAACGTCGTCCTGAACGGCGCCCCGCTCGACCCGGCCGCGAACTACCGGGTCACCATCAACTCGTTCCTCCAGGGCGGCGGCGACGGCTTCTCGGCCTTCACCGGCGGGACGAACATCACCGGCGGCGGCATCGACCTCGACGGCTTCATCGCCTACCTGAAGGCGCACGACGGCATCACCGCCCCGGCGACCGGGCGCATTACGAACGTGGCGTGACGACACGCACGGTGAGCGGGTCGCACCGGCCCGCTCACCGTGCGCGACGACCGTCCCACTGAGACGGATGAGGATCGTTTCACCAGTTCAGGGCCACCGTGAACGGTTGAATAACGGGCCGATCAAGCGCATCCTTGGGATGGACCTGCCGCGAGGTGTTCCAACAGCAAGAACCTCCGCCGGCACGCCCGGAAGGGGTAGGTGGTGCGGTGCAGAGAAGTCCTCGCTGTGACGATCCGCGTTCGGCCGCAACCCCGCGGGTGGGATGGTGCAGATCGTCCCGGTCGCGATCGTGAGCGGTTCCCACGAGGTTTCGAGCGCGCGGCGCTTCCGGCGTGATGGGCGCGTACGACGCTGTTGACCCCGGTGCGAATCCTGGTGCTGTCTCGCACGTCAGCACCGGCCGAGGTCCACGCCACCTCGCCACGACCGCGGAGAACGTCACTCCACAAGGGAAGAAACCCGGGTGCGGTGCCGGCGACGTCGGGCTCCGCACCCGGGCGCGTCCGCATGACCCCAACCGTTCATCGACACGGTGTTCACGCTGACGATCGCGGGTACCCGAGTGCGGCTATCGTGATCGGCGCCGTACGGGTGCGCGGTTGGAGGACAGCGTGCAGTTCAACGAGGACGCCGAGCTGGACACGTCGCAGGTCACCGACCAGCGGGGCGTGGGCGGACGCGTCGCCCTGGGCGGCGGCGGGCTCGGGATCGTCGGCCTGATCATCTACCTCGTGCTGTCGCAGCTCGGCGGCGGCGTCGAACTCCCCTCCGGCTCGGGCTTCTCCGACGTGGGCCGCGACCAGCAGGTCGGCTCCGAGGCGATCAAGCAGAAGTGCCGGACCGGCGCGGACGCGAACCGCGAGGCCGACTGCCGCGCGGTGGCCTTCATCAACTCGATCCAGAGCTTCTGGACCGACCAGTTCGCCCGCTCGGGCAACACCTACCGGCCCGCCCAGACGAACTTCTTCTCCGGCGGCGTCCAGACCCGGTGCGGCAACGCGTCCTCGGCGGTCGGCCCGTTCTACTGCCCGGCCGACGCGCAGGTGTACATCGACCTGAACTTCTTCCGGGAGTTGCAGCAGAAGTTCGGCGCGACCGGTGGCCCGTTCGTGGAGGCCTACGTCCTGGCCCACGAGTACGGCCACCACGTGCAGAACCTGCTCGGCACGTCCGACCGGGTCCGCACCCGCAGCGGCCCGAAGTCCGACGCGGTGCGCCTGGAGTTGCAGGCCGACTGCTACGCCGGCGCCTGGGCCAATCACGCCACCACGATCCCCACGGCCTCCGGCAAGCCGCTGATCACCGGCGTCACGCAGCAGGACATCGAAGCCGCGCTGGACGCTGCCGCGCGCATCGGCGACGACTTCATCCAGCGCGAACTCGGCGGCGGCCGGGTCGACACCACCCAGTTCACGCACGGCACGTCGGCCCAGCGGCAGAAGTGGTACACCCTCGGCTACGAGACCGGCGACCCCGCCCGCTGCGGCACCTTCAGCACCGAAAACCTGGGCTGACCCCGCAGGTCCTACCCGCCGCCGAGCGCGGTCACCGCGCGGGCCAGCAGCGCCCGCAGCGTGGCCCGCTCGTCCTCGGTGAACTCGTCGGCCAACCGCCGCTCCACCGCCGACGCCCGCACGTCCGCCGTCTGGAAGGTGCTCCGACCGGCCTCCGTCAGCCGCGTCTCCAGGACGTTCCGGTGCACCTCGTGCGGCACCCGGGCGATCAGCCCGCCGGCTTCCAGGTTGCGCAGGATCGTCGTCATCGTCTGCGGCGTCACCCGGCACTTGCGGGCCAGTTCGGCCGCTGACACGCCGGGGTTCTCGCTGAGCACCAGCAAGGTCGCGTACTGCGCCACGGTCAGCCCCGCCGGCCGCACGGCCTGCTGCTTGGCCTGCATGAGCGCGTGTTCCGCGTGCTTGATGTCGCCGCCCAGGCGCTCCTCGAACGGCATGCCCATGGTCGCCATCGTAGTAACCCGTTGACGGATATCAGAGGTCTGATCTAACTTCGTGCACGTACTTACCTACGAGGACGGAGCGACATGCGTCTCCTGATTGCCCTGGTCGCGATCCTGCTGCTGGTCGCCGCGCCGGCACAGGCCACCCCGCGGACCCACGTCATCACCGGGCACTCGGCCGAACTCCACCCGGAAGGGATCACCTGGGACCCGGTCCGCCGGACGTTCCTGGTCGGCTCGATCCGGCACGGCACCGTCGAGGTGGTCCGGCCGGACGGCACCACCCGCACGCTCGTGCGCGACCCGCGCATGGTGTCCACGTTCGGCATCCACGCCGTCGGCGCCAAGCTCTACGTCACCTTCGCCGACCTCGGCCTGGGCACCCGGTCCACGCCCGACACCACCTACAAGTCCTCCGGCCTGGCGGTCTACGACCTGGTCACGGGCCGTCTCCTGCACTTCGTGGACCTGGCGATCGGCGAAGGCCGGCACGGGGCCAACGACGTCGCCGTCGACCGGCGCGGCAACGCCTACGTCACCGACCCGGCCTCCGACGCGATCTACCGCGTCGACCCGCACGGCCGCGCCACCGTCCTGCACCGCGACCCGCGTTTCGGCAGCGCCACCATCGGCCTCAACGGCATCGTCTGGCACCCGTCCGGCCACCTGATCGCGGGCCGCTACGACACCGGCACGTTCTTCAAGATCCCCGTCCACGACCCGGCGGCGTTCACAGAGATCGCCACCGACGCGAACCTGGCCGGCGCGGACGGCCTGGCCCTGCGCCCCGACGGCAGCCTCGCCGTGGTCACCAACAGCCTCGGCGCACCCGGCACCAACGCCGTCACTGTCCTCCACTCCACCGACAACTGGCACACCGCCCGCACCACCCACCGCACCGCCCCGTGGGGCGACGACGACCCGACCACGATCGCCCACTCCCCGCACGGCAGCTACGCGGTGGACGGGAACCTCGGCGCACTCCTCACCGGCACCACGTCCGACACGTTCACCCTGCGCAAGCTGTGATCGGGAAACCCTTTTCCTGATCTTGACCGTGAAGTAGGTTCCGCCCGGATGTATCGAGCACCTGCTCGGCGGCGGCTCGGGGGACGCCGGCAACCCGCAGCGGGCAGAAAATTTCGACCGGGGGGACCTTTGCCCAAGATCGTCATTGGCGCGCGCCCGAACGAGCGCGACGCCCGCGCAAGCATGCGCAGGAGAGCCGTGAGAGCGGCGACGGCGGGCGTCCTGGCGCTCGCCGTCGCCTTCAGCGGCCAGTCCGCCTGGGCGCAGGAAGCCCAGGAACCCACCACGCCGGCGCCGACGGAGACGGTGACCCCGACTCCGTCCGAGACGCAGGCACCCGTCACGACGCCGACCACGACCCCGCCGCCGAGCGAGGCCCCGGTCGAGTCGCCGACCCCGACCCAGCCGACCCCGACCCAGCCGACCCCGACCCAGCCGACCCCGACCCGGCCGACCGCGGCCGAGCCGACCCCGACCCAGCCCACCCAGCCGAACGCCGGGCAGCCGGACACCGGCCGGCCGGCGGAGCAGCAGCCCGCCGCGCCGCGGCAGCCGGTCGACCGCCGCACCGACGGCCGGCAGTTCGAGCCGGCCGCCGCGCGGGCCGACCTCAAGGTGACCGCGACCTTCGACAAGGCCGAGTACGAGCCGATGTCGGACATGCTGCTCACCGTCCGGGTGACCAACACCGGCGACGCCGTCGCCGACGGCGTCCGGTTCGTGATCGGCGGCAACGTGTGGCCGCAGAGCGGCTGGCGGGAGATCGCCGGCACCCACACGCTCGTGCCGGGCGAGGAGTTGCGCATCGAGCTGGTCGTCCGACCGTTCGACCGCTTCGACTCGACGGCCGAATTCTTCGTCCGCGCGTTCGACCCCGCGAGCGTCGACCCGACGCCCGCGGACAACGAGACCACGATCACCGCGTCCGTCGCCCAGCGCCGCGGCCGGTTCTCCGGCGTGGTCTTCACCGACGCCAACGGCAACGGCGCCCCGGACCAGGGCGAGGCCCGTGCCGGCCTCCGCTACCAGGTCTACGGCGGCCTGCCGAGCACGTCGTTCAGCGGCACGACCGGTGAGGACGGCGGGTTCGCCTTCTCCGACGTGCCCACCGGGCGCTACAGCATCTTCCTCGACGGCTCCGAACTCGTGGTGAAGCCCGGGTTCAGCGAGTTCGACGTGGCCGAGAACGCGACCTCGAACGTCCTCGTCCCGACCGCTCGCCCGGTGTCGGAGGTGCTGACCGCCGCGGTCGAACTCGACCGCGAGTCCTACGGCCTGGGCGACCCGGTCGCCGTCAAGGTCACCCTGGGCAACAAGGGCGCCGAACGCCTGAACCACGTGATCGCCATCTGCAACCCCGGCGGCAACGAGTGGACGCTCGACGGCACCGGACCGGGCTGGGCGGAGCTGGCCTACTCGGGCCAGGGCGTGTCCCTGGAACCCGGTGAGACGAAGGTCGTGACGGTCACCGATGTCGTGCCGCAGGGCGCGTACGACGCCGGCACGCTGTACGCGATCTGCGAGTTCGGCAACAACGGGCGGCACTCGTTCGGCTACGTCCCCGCGCACGACTCGGCGCGGGTCGTCGGCGCCCTCGGCGACCTGGAGGGCACGCTGTCCTTCCACCTGGGCTCGGGCGCCGAGACGCCGTTGGCCGACACGGAACTGCTCGTGGTGGAACCGGCCACGCGCAAGGTCCTGGCCCGCACGAAGTCCGGCGCCGGCGGCGCGTGGGCGCTGCGCGGCGTGCCGGTCGGCAACCACGAGATCCTGGTCCTCGGGCCGTACCAGCCGCGCTACGGCGACAAGTTCCCCGTCCGCGTGTGGGGCGGCGAAGTCAGCCGCAACGCCTTGACCGTCGTCTCCGGTCCGGTGGTCGAGGAGCCGAAGCAGCGCGCGGACATCAAGGTGACCGCGTCCTTCGACAAGGCGTCCTACGACATCGCCGACAAGCCGAAGGCCACGATCAAGGTCGTCAACACGGGCACCGCGCGGGCGCACGTCAAGTACCAGAACGAGCAGGTTCCGAACGGCCTCGACTACCGGTGGGCCGACCTCGGCGGCCTGGGGCCCGGCACGGACCTGGAACCCGGCCAGGAGATCCAGGTGACCCTGAACGGCGACCTGCTCTGGTCGCGCGGCGAGGTCGTGGTGCTGAAGGGCCGGATCACCGCGTCGGACGACGTCGACCCGACCGACAACACCGTGGACATCAGCGCCAAGGTGACCTTCCCGACCGGCACGGCGACGATCACCGTGTACGGCGACCGCGACTCCGACGGGGTGTTCGACGAGGGCGAAGGACTCGACGGCGTCCGGATGACCTTCGAGGGCGGCAAGCCGAG
The DNA here is from genome assembly GCA_050954585.1 of Actinosynnema sp. CA-248983. GTDB lineage: Bacteria > Actinomycetota > Actinomycetes > Mycobacteriales > Pseudonocardiaceae > Actinosynnema. Next base: position 202,079 of record CP191863.1, read on the forward strand.
CCGGTGGATCGAGGCTGAGACCGACTCGACCGGGCGCTACCGCTTCACCGGCCCGCTGGGCAAGTACGTCGTGCACATGGAGGACCGGAAGAACGGCTGGGTCCACCACGGGCAGGCCGAGCTGGTCGTGACCGAGCAGGAGACGACCGCGGTCTACGCCATGGTCCGGCCGCTGTCGGACCGGTTGCACGCGTCGCTGACCTACGACCGCGAGACCTACGCGCCGGCCGACCCGGTGACGATCACCCTGACCCTGGCCAACTCGGGCGCGGACCCGGTCCTGGCCAAGGCGTCCTGCGGCACCGCGGAACTGCCCACCACCTTCAACGGCCCGAGCTGGGGCCCGTTCAACTGGAAGGACGGCGCCGGCGTGGTCCTCGCGCCGGGTGAGACCAGGGTGTTCACCATCGTCGACGAGGTGCCGGCCCGCGCCGCCGACTACGGGATCTTCGGCACGTGGTGCGACTTCGGCCCCGACCCGGGTCGGGTCGGCCAGCCCTTCGCGGGCGACATGGCGCGGGTGCCCGGTGCGGTGTGGTCGGTGTCCGGCCAGGTCTACGACGTCACCAAGCCCGGACGGCCCGCCGTGCCGAACGTGACCCTGGTGCTGCTGGACTACTTCACCGACCGGGTCGTGGCCCGCACCTCGGTGGACGCGGCCGGCGAGTTCTCCTTCACCGACCTGCCGGTGGGGTACTACACGCCGGTGATCGTCGGCGGCCCCTGGACGTTCAGCACCAACTGGGGTCCGTACCCGGCGTTCAAGGTGGTCCGCGGCGGTGCCCCGCAGGTGGACATCGGGGTCGAGCCGGGCCCCGAGGCGGAGGACCCGGGTTACCCGGAGCCGCCCGCGGTCCCGACGCAGCCGGCGGTCCCGACGCAGCCGGCGGTCCCCGGTGACCCGAACGCCGCCGCCGGCAGCAACGCGGCCGGTGCGAGCACCGGCGCCAAGCTGGCCGACACCGGCGCGAGCGTGGTGAGCCTCGGTCTGCTGGGCCTGCTCGCCCTGGCGCTCGGCTTCGTCGCCGCGGTGAGCGGCAGGCGCCGCACGGCGTGAGTTCGGCGGCGGGGGCGCGGTCCGCCTGGGCCGTGCCCCCGCTGTCGTGCGGGCCACACCGCGTTCGGCCGTCGGGAGTGTTAGCGTCGCTAACCAAATGGTCGAGTGGGGGTGGCCGTGACGACGTTGGAGGCGATCGTCGTCGTCCTCGCCGGGGTGTTCGCGGGTGGCATCAACACCGTGGTCGGGTCCGGCACGCTGGTGACCTTCCCGGTGCTGCTGGCCGTCGGGTACCCGCCGGTCACCGCGAACGTGTCCAACAGCCTCGGCCTGGTGCCCGGGTCGTTGAGCGGCGCGTTCGGCTACCGCAAGGAACTCACCGGGCAGGCGGGCCGGGTCAAGCGGCTGCTGCCCGCGTCCGTCCTCGGCGCCGTCGTCGGCGCGGTCCTGCTGGTCACCCTGCCGGAGAACGCGTTCTCGGCGATCGTGCCGGTGCTCATCGCGATCGCGCTCGTCCTGGTGGTGCTCCAGCCCTGGCTCAACCGCAAGCTCGCCGAGCGGGAACGCCACGAGCACGGCGGCCTGTCGCTGTGGGTCGGCGTGTTCTTCGCGGGCATCTACGGCGGCTACTTCGGCGCCGCGCAGGGCGTGCTGGTGATGGGGCTGATGGGCGTGCTCATGAACGAGCACCTCCAGCGGATGAACGCCCTCAAGAACGTGCTCACGGCCTTCGTGAACCTGGTCGCGGGCGTCCTGTTCATCTTCATCGCCGACGTGGCGTGGCTCGCCGTCGCGCTGCTCGCGGTCGGGTCGGTCATCGGCGGCCAGATCGGCGCGAAGGTCGGCCGCCGACTCCCGCCGACCGCGCTGCGGGCGGTCATCGTGCTGGTGGGAGTGGCGGCCATCGTGCAACTTCTCGTCAAGGACTAGAAGGACTTCGCGGCGGCCAGGAAGGCGTCGTTCTCCTCCGGCTCGCCGATCGTCACCCGCGCCCCGTCACCGGCGAACGCGCGCACGATCACCTTGTGCGCCAAGCAGTGCTCGTTGAACGCGGCGGTGCGCTCGCCCAGCGGCAGCCACACGAAGTTCGCCTGCGTCACCGGCACCTCGAACCCGGCGGCGATCAGCTCCGCCCGCACCCGCGCCCGCTCGCCGACGATCGCCCGGCACCGCGCCATCAGCTCGTCCTCGGCGTCCAGCGACGCGATCGCGGCCACCTGCGCCAGCGCGTTCACGCTGAACGGCACGTAGACCTTGCGCAGCGTCTCGGCCACCTGCGGCGAGGCCACCGCGTAGCCCACGCGCAGCCCGGCCAGGCCGTACGCCTTGGAGAACGTGCGCAGCACCGCCACGTTGTCGCGGCCCGCCGCCCACTGCCGCTTGGCCAGCTCCACGCCGTCCGGGATCGCGTCGTCGTCCACGAACTCCCGGTAGGCCTCGTCGATCACGACCAGCGCGTCGCGGGGCACCCGCTCGATGAACCGCTCGATCTCCTCGGTGCGCAACGCCGTGCCCGTGGGGTTGTTGGGGTTGCACACGAACACCAGCCGGGTCTTCGGCGTGATCGCGGCGGCCATGGCGTCCAGGTCCAGGCCGTGGCCGGCGGTCAGCGGCACCCGCACCGCCTGCGCGCCCACGACCTGGGTGATGATCGGGTACGCCTCGAAGGACCGCCAGGGGAACACCACCTCGTCGGCCTCCGTGCAGGTGGCCTGCACCACCTGCTGGCACAGCGTCACGGAGCCGCAGCCGACGGCCACCTGCTCCTCAGCCACACCGAGTTTCTGACCCAGGCGCGCCACGAGGTCGGTGGCGGCGGTGTCGGGGTAGCGGTTCACGGCGGTGGCCGCGTCCGCGATCGCCCGCACCACGCTGGGCAGCGGTCCGGCCGACACCTCGTTGCTCGCCAGCTTGATCGCGCCGGGGATGGTTTTGCCGGGCACGTAACTGGGTAGCGCGGAGAGGTCTGCGCGGGTTCGCACGGTCATCCGAGGACTCCTTCCGGTTCTGACCAGGACGTTAGCCGCTCAAGACCCGGATGGGGCATACCTGCCGTCTGGTTGCTCACGTTGACTGCCGTTCACCCCCACGTGGAAGGGTTGCCCCATGACTTCTACCCGCACCGAGACGCTCTCGCTCACCGACGGCCGCACGCTGCGGCTGACCGTCGCCGAGCCGGAGAACGTCGTCCGCGGCGGCATCGTCGTGCTGCACGAGGCGCGCGGCGTGACCGACACCGTCCGGGGATTGGTGAGCAGCCTGGCGGCCGAGGGGTGGCTCGCGGTCGCCCCGCACCTCTACCACGGGGCCGAGGACGAGCCGGCGGACGCGGACGAGCGGGCGGGCGCGCTGTCCGGCGAGTCGGTGCTGGCCGACACGGACGTGGCGTTCGTGTGGCTGGGGCAGCGCGGGGTGAGCCCGGACCGGCTCGGCGTCATGGGCTTCGACCTGGGCGGATCGGTCGCGATGGTGGTTGCGGGAAGCCGAAGCATCGGTGCCGCGGTGACCGTCGGCGGCGGCGGCATCCTGGAACCGCTGGCCGAGGGGCTGCCCTCGCTGGTGGAGGTCGCGGAGGAGTTGGCGTGCCCGTGGCTGGGGCTCTACGGGGACGACGACGCGGAGATCCCCTTCACGGACGTGGAGAAGCTCCGGGACGCCGCCGCGGCGGCCCCCGTGGCGACCGACGTGGTCCGGTTCCAGCACACCAGTCACCGGTTCGACACCACCCCGGCGGCCAGCGCCGAAGCCTGGCAGCGCGCGCTCAACTGGTTCGATTCCCACCTGCGATGACGGGTTCTTATAAGAGTCTTTACAGCGGCTTGGAACCGGACGTGCTTCCCGGTACATCTAAGGAGTGCGTCCGGAACGCCGACTGCGGACGCGGCGGCTGGGTAACGCGCGGCGCGGCTACGGCGAAGTGCGCAGTGCAGGGGGTAACTGATGAGCGACGGGAACACCGTTCCACTGACACATCCCGCACCACCGGTGAGCGCGCCGTACCCGGTGCCGGACACATCGACGACGCAGGTGATCACGCCCGCGGACCTGCCGCAGCACGCGGTGGGTCCCTTCGCGGTGCCCGCCGACGGGGCGACCGTGACGCTGAGCGCGCCCGCGCTGTCCGACGCGCCGACCTTCGCCACGACCGTGCCGCCGGTCCCGCCGACCGACGCACCGACCTTCGTCACCGGCGCGCAGCCGATCACGCCGCCGGCGCCGCCTGCGCCCGCCGTGCCCGCTGACGGCCCGACGTTCACCACCGGCGCGCAGCCGATCACGTCACCGGCAGCGCCTGCGCCCGCCGTGCCCGCTGACGGCCCGACGTTCACCACCGGCGCGCAGCCGATCACGCCGCCGGCAGCGCCTGCGCCCGCCGTGCCCGCCGACGGCCCGACGTTCACCACCGGCGCGCAGCCGATCACGTCACCGGCAGCGCCTGCGCCCGCCGTGCCCGCCGACGGCCCGACGTTCACCACCGGCGCGCAGCCGATCACGCCGCCGGCACCGCCTGCGCCCGCCGCGCCCGCCGACGGCCCGACGTTCACCACCGGCGCGCAGCCGATCACGCCACCGGCAGCGCCTGCGCCCGCCGCGCCTGCGCCGGCCGTGCCAGACCAGTCCGCCACCCAGGTGATCAAGCCGGAGACGCTCGCCGCCGCCGGCGGCCCGACCTTCTCCACCGCCGCCCAGGCCGACCTCCAGAAGGCCACCACGGCGCTGGACGCGGTCGACAAGGGCGAGGTCAAGCTCGACCTGGACAAGCAGGCCGTGCAGGACCTGATCAAGCTGATCACCCAGGCCCGCGACGTGGTCGACAACGTCCACCGCACCGCCCTCGACAACCTCGACGTGGAACTCAAGTTCGGCAACAACTGGGTCGGCGAGGCGATCAGCCGCCGGCTGCGCGAGGTGGCCGTGGGCGACGACGCGTCCGCCGTCTCGGTCATCGGCGACTTCCTGAAGGTGCTGTTCGAGGTCGAGAAAACCATCCGCGACGCCGCCCGCAACCTGGAGAACGCGGACGACGAGGCCGCGGGCGCCTTCGGCAAGGCGGCGGGGGAGGTCAAGGGCTCGTGAGCGGGAACAAGAACGGCGGCCAGGGCAACAACAACGCCGCCAACAACGGCAACCACCCCGGCCACGGCAAGCCCAGCGACCTCGGCCAGAAGGTCGACTGGATGACCTACTCGCACGAAGCCCTCTACAAGATGATCCACGAGGGCGTCGACCTGAAGGCCGCCGGTTCCGCCCAGGCCGACTGGACCGCCGTCGGCAAGCAGCTCACCGACGTGCACCGACTGCTCGCCCGCGCCATCGCCCAGTCCCAGCAGGCGTGGTCCGGCGAGTCGGCCGACCGCGCGCGGGAGGCGCTGGAGTCGGTGGAGAAGTGGGCGCTGAACACCAGCGACCACGCCGAGAACGTGGCCAAGTGCATCGGCGAGGAGATCCAGCACGTGCAGACCGCGCGCGAGATGATGCCCGTGCCGGTCCCCCGCCGCCGCTGCCCGACCCGGCCGTCACCACGGACACCGGCACCGCGCCGCCGGTCGCCCCGCCGCCGGTCCGCTCGCCGCTGGTCTCGGCCCGCCGTCCGCTGGTGGACTCGGTGTACGAGGAGCGCCTGCCGGTCGACGGCCTGCACGAGCCCGTCGACCGCGTGGCCACGCCGACCACGCCGACCAGCCCGTTCACCGGCATCGACCGGGTCGGCGCGCCCGCCGTGGACTCCGTGCTGACCGCGGACGCCTCGCACCGCCAGGCCGCCGAGGTCATGGCGATGTTCCAGCAGAACTCGTACCTCGTGGACCGGACCGTGCCGTCGTTCGCGCCGCCGCCCAACCCGGTCGCGCCGCCGGCCCCGCCGCCCGTGGCGCCGCCGACGGGTCCCGCCACCCCGCCGGACACCTCCGGCGGTGGCGGCCACGTCGTCGGCGGCGGCCAGCCGCAGCAGCAGCCCGGCCGCGACCACACCAGCCCGCAGCAGGGCCGTGGCGTCGGCGGGCGCGGCGGCTACCCGGCCGGCCGGATGCCCATGCCCGTCATGGGCGGCGCGGCCGGTGCCGGCGGTGGTGGCGGTGGTGGTGGGCCGCTGGGCAGCCCCGCGGCCAACCCCGGCGTCGTCGGCGACCGCACGTCCGGCGCCCACCCGGGCAGCGTGACCAGCCAGTTCTCGTCGTCGAAGGCGGTCACCCCGCAGTCCGGCATGATCGGCGCGGCGCCCATGGCCGCCCCGCCGCCGGTGGCCGGCGGCTCCGCCGGGTCCAACGAGCGCAGCCGGCCCGGGTACCTGGAGGAAGAGGACAACGTGTTCGGCGTGGACCGCAAGGCCGCACCCCCGGTGATCGGCCTGTGACCGACAGAGTCTTCCGGTTGAGCACGCTGGAGTTCTTCCTGCTGTGGCAGGCGGTCCACCGCGAGGCTCACCCGGTCCCGCTCGGCACCCGGCACTACGGGCACACCCAGCAGGAGCGCGCGCGGCTCGTCGAGACCACGTCCCGCGACCTGTTCGCGCGCGGCCTGGGCACCGTGCAGCGGCCCGACGAGGAGCTGTACGGGGTCCTGCGCGGCCTGGCGGAGTTCGAGATCGGCCTGGAGGTCGTGTTCACCCGCGGCGGCGAGCAGGCCCGCGGCCTGGCCACCGCCGCGTGGCACGGCGCGTTCGCGGGCCGGGTCGGCGAGCAGGTCCAGGTGACCGGGTTCCGGCCCACCGCGCTGGCCGCCACCACCGTCGGCACCCTGCCGCCCGCACCACCCGGCGGGGGCCGCTCGGTCAACGTCCGGTGGGACGACTACCTGGAGGCGGGCCGCGCCGGCGAGCAGGACGGCACCGACGGCTTCCTGGACGTGCTGCGCCGCGCCGGCCTGCGCGAACCCGAGGCGAACACGCTCATGCGCGCGGTCACCACCCGCCGCGGCGGCGGGCAGGTCGGCGTGATCGCCCGCAACCGCAACGGCTACCTGCACCCGACCGGTGACACCGTGTCGTGGCTGGACACCGCCGACGGCCGGTACCTGGTCCGGCGGGACGGGACGTGGCTCGTCGTCGCGCCCGCGGACGGTCCGCGGCTGGCCTCGGCGGTCGAGCAACTGGTGGCGGGCGCCGGCCGGAACTAGCCCGTTGTGTGGTTGGCGACTGTGGTTCCGGGCGCTCCGATGAGCTAGGAACTTCAGGTATGACCGACATGCGTGCCGGCACCGCCGCCGGCGAGGCAGAGCTGTTGTGGCGTCCCGCCCCGGACCGGGTCGAGGACAGCCGCATGGCCGCGTTCCGCACCTGGCTCGCCGACGAGAAGGGCCTCTCGTTCGAGGACTACCCGGCGTTGTACGAGTGGTCCGTGACCGACCTGGCGGCGTTCTGGGGCGCGCTCGCCGAGTTCTTCGAGGTGGCGTTCCACAGCGCGCCCACGGCGGTGCTGGGCGCCCGGACGATGCCGGGCGCGGAGTGGTTCCCCGGCGCGACCCTGAACTACGCCGAGCACGCGTTGCGGCACGACACCGACGACCTCGCGGTGATCTTCCACCGGGAGGACGGGCTGGCGTCCCAGCTGACCTACCGCGAGCTGCGCCGCCGGGTGGCGGCCGTGCGCGCCGGGTTCGTCGAGCTGGGGGTGTCGAAGGGCGACCGCGTGGTCGCGCTGGTGCCGAACTCGCCGGAGGCCCTGATCGCGTTCCTGGCGGCGGCCTCGCTGGGTGCCGTGTGGTCGTCGTGCTCGCCGGACTTCGGCGCGCGGGCGATCGCCGACCGGTTCACCCAGATCGAGCCGACCGTGCTGGTCGCCGTGGACGGGTACCGGTACAACGGGCGCGGGTTCGACGTGCGGCCGACGGTGGAGAAGCTGCGGGCGGAGATCCCGTCCCTGCGCGCCACCGTGCTGGTCGACTACCTGGGCGGCACCCTGCCCGGGACGGTCGCGTGGGACTCGCTGCTGACCGCGCACGCGGACGCCGAACTGGCCTTCGAGCCGGTCCCGTTCGACCACCCGCTGTGGGTGCTGTACTCGTCCGGCACGACCGGCCTGCCCAAGGGCATCGTCCAGGGGCACGGCGGGATCGTGCTGGAGCACCTGAAGATGCTGGCGCTGCACAGCGACCTGGGTCCGGGCGACCGGTTCTTCTGGTTCACCACGACCGGCTGGATGATGTGGAACTTCCTGGTGTCCGGCCTGCTGGTGGGCACCACGATCGTGCTGTTCGACGGCAGTCCCGCGCACCCGGACCTGTCCGTGCTGTGGCACCTGGCCGAACAGCACCGCGTGACCTACTTCGGCACGTCCGCGCCGTACATCCAGTCGTGCCTCAAGGAGGACCTGAAGCCCGCGACCCGCTACGACCTCACGGGTTTGAAGGTCGTCGGCTCCACCGGCGCGCCGCTGACCCCCGAGGGCTTCCGGTGGATCGCGGACGCGGTCGGGCGCGACATCCAGATCGCCTCGGTGTCCGGAGGCACCGACCTGTGCACCGCGTTCGTCGCCGCGGCGCCGGACCTGCCGGTGTGGCTGGGCGAGCTGTCGTGCCGGGCGCTGGGCGCGGCCGTGCAGGCGTACGACGAGTCGGGGAACCCGGTGGTGGACCAGGTCGGCGAACTGGTGATCACCGAGCCGATGCCGTCCATGCCGGTGTTCTTCTGGGGCGACGAGGACGGGTCGAAGCTGCGCGAGGCGTACTTCGACACCTACCCGGGCGTGTGGCGGCACGGCGACTGGATCCGCATCACGCCACGCGGTTCGGCGGTCATCTACGGCCGCAGCGACTCCACCCTGAACCGGGGTGGGGTCAGGATGGGGACCAGCGAGTTCTACCGGGTTGTCGAGGGCATCGAGGGCGTCGTGGACTCCCTGGTGATCGACACGTCCGGTGCGGGTCAGACCGACGGCGAACTGCTGTGCTTCCTGGTCCTGGCGCCCGGCGTCGACTTGTCGTCGGTCGAGCCGCGGCTGAAGACGGAGTTGCGCACCAACCTGTCCCCGCGCCACGTCCCCAACCGCTTCATCGCCGTGGAAGAGATCCCAAGGACCCTGAACGGCAAGAAGTGCGAGGTCCCGGTCAAGAAGATCCTGGCCGGCACCCCTCCGGAGCAGGCAGTAAGCCGTGACGCCCTGCGCAATCCCGACGCCCTGACCCCATTCCTTGCCCTGGTCGCGCAATGATCTTGGGAGACGTGCGCCACACGTGCGCCTCCTGAACCCCCGGTGAACGCCCCCCTCAGGCCCTCTGATCAGCGGTTATAGGGTCAGGAGGGGGGCGTTTTGCCAGTAGGCGGCAGGCATGTGTAACCTATGCGTCGTACCGCAGGGCTCCGGGAGGCTTCGCCTAGTCTGGTCTATGGCGCCGCACTGCTAATGCGGTTTGGGTTTACCGCCCATCCCGGGTTCAAATCCCGGAGCCTCCGCAACACCCGCCCCCGGCCGGGTGACAACTGAAAAATGATGCGCTCGTAGCTCAACGGATAGAGCATCTGACTACGGATCAGAAGGTTGCAGGTTCGAATCCTGCCGAGCGCGCAAGAGTAAGTCCAGGTCAGGGCCTTGTTTCGGTTAACGGAACGGGGTCCTGATTTGTTGTATGGAGGGCTGCTGTCTCACATCTTCACACGAACGCCTGTACTGCTGCTCAGCCGTAGAGCTTGCCGAGCGCCTCGGTGCCGCTGTGGAGATCCTCGTCACTCGCGTGGACGTAGGTCGAGTACGTGAACGCCGTGTCGTAGTGCCCGGCCCACTTGCTGACGATCGAGATCGGCACCCCGGCCTTCTCCATCAGGCTGAGCGCCGTGTGCCGCCCTTCGTGCAGCACGATCCGCTTCACGCCGGCTCGCTTCGCCAGTCGCCCGAACTCGTCGGAGTACCACTCGGGGTGCACCGGCTCGCCAACCTCGTCAACAACGACGTAGCCGCTCTGCCGGTAGCCCTCGCCAACCGCCAGCTTCTCCTCGGCCTGCTTGACCTTGAGCGTGTGCAGGGCTGACGCCGCCGCGAGGTCGAGCGGGAGCTTGCGGAACCCGTTCTCCGACTTGGGCGGAACGATCAACACCTTGCCTTCGACTAGCACACGCGCCTGCTGAACCTGCACGGTCGCCGTGCCTTCGACGTAGCAGTCCACGCACCACTTCACGTCGCGCGTGCTGCATGCCTTGGCGAACGTGCCGAAGTCGACGTCCTCGTTCCACCGCAGACCAAGCACTTCACCGCGGCGAAGCCCGTACAGCGTGAGCCGCCAGGCCGCGTCCAATCTGTTCTCCTTGGCCTTGAGGAGGAACAACCGCACCTCGTCCTTCGACCAAGTGTCCGGCTTCGTCGGCTTGTACTTCGGCGGCTTCACCAGCTTGGCGACGTTCCGCGCCACCAGTCCCTCCAGTGTCGCCATCTCGAACGCGGCCGTGAGCCTGCCCAACGTCAACCGCACGCTGCGCGGCCCCAGCCCTGTCCCCGGCTTGCCACCGCGACGCCTTCCCTCCGTCTGCATCCAGGTGACCATCCGCTCGATGTCGGCCTTGGTGACCTTCTGGATCGGCGTGGCACCCAACTGCTCGCGGACGGGCCGAAGCGCGTCTTGGTAGCTGCGCTTGCTGGACGCCCGAAGGTCGCGCGTCGCACCCTCCAGCCACCCATCGAGGTACTCATCGACCGTGACTTTGCTGGGCCGGATGTAGGTGCCCTCGTTGACCTTGTGACGGGTCTTGTCGTACTCGACGCGGGCCTCGCGCCTCGTGTCGAACGTGAACGTCTTCTGCTGCCGCTTGCCCGTCGCCGGGTCGCGGCCGATGTCCACAACGAATCGATATCTCACCGTCCCGTCCTTCAGCGTGATCTTCTTGATCGGGTCGCTCACTCGTCCTCCTCCGTCGGTCCCACCGGTTCGATTGGTTTCACGATCAGCCCACGCCGATCAAGCTCGGCCTGGACCTGCTGTGACAGCAGCCGGGTGATGTGCCCGCGGCGAGCCTGGCGCTCGTTGATGTCGATGTCGCCGAGGTCGGCCAGCTGTGCGTCCCGTTCGTCGGTGAGCGTCCGTCCCCAGAGCTTCTGAGCGATGTCGACCACCGCCTTGGGCGAGACCCCGAGCCGGTTGGCCAGGGTGTTGTCCGCCTCGGTCCCCTGCACCTTGGCCGCGAACCACGCCTCACCCTTGGCCCGGATCGCGGACAGCCCGAACAGCTCGTCACGGCGTGTCTTCGGATCCCACTTCTCCGATCCACCAACGACGGCGATCCCCCGGATGAAGTCCCGGATCAGCTGCCGGCTCAGGGTGATGTGCTCGGCCACAGCGACCGGCCCCTCACCCTCGAACAGCTCCGACAGCTCCACGTTGAACGTATGAGCGATCAACAGCACGTCGGCGAAGTTCGGGTTGGGACGCTCACCGGCCTCCAGCGCCGCGATCTTGCTGCGGCTGAACGGGATGCCCCGCCGCGAGAACAACCGAGCCGTCTCGTGCTGGGTGAGCCGCGCCCGCTTCCGCAGGCGCTCCAGGTTCTCCCCGACGACGGCACCGACCGACTGCGGCTCTGTCACCTCGCCGAGTATGCCAGCTCGTCAGTTCGCTTGACAGACAGACGAACATCGACGCACACTCGAATGGAGTAATGGCGGTTCGACGATCAGGGGGGATCGTTCGATGACCAGGCAGAACAAGGACCCATGGCGCCCGACGCTCGATGAGGTCAGGCGGTGGCCCGCGACAGTGAACGTCGCGAAGGCGGCAAGCGCGTTCGGCATCTCACGCAGCCACGCCTACGAACTGATCACCACCGGCGACTTCCCGGCCAGAGTGATCAAACTCCGCACCAGCTATCGCGTCGTGACGGCGTCGATCATTCGCAACCTCTCGGACGACGCAACCTAGGGACCAATAGCCGTGGCGTAGCCAGGCGATATCTGGCGGACGCCTCGGAGCGGCACCCAATTGCTAGCTCAGCTTCGGGCATGGCCCAGTGCTTCGCGATCCAGCCCTCTTGGCGCGCGGTGAGTTCCACGTGCAGTTTCTCGCCTTGGAGTCGGTAGTACTCGGAGTAGTCGCCGATGGCCTCGGAGACGTCGATGGTGTGGTCCCGTGGGTTCACGGCGAGGTGGCCGAGGTCGAAGAGGCGGTGAACGTCGCGTCGGAGCAGGAGGCCGCCTTGGTCGTGGTGCCGTCCGTCGGCGGCGAAGCTGTTCAAGTGGGCGGCTTCGAGGGCGGCGTGCGGGCTGGGTCCGGTGAACGCGCAGGTGTCGCCATACTCCTTCAGCAGGCGGCTGCGGAAGGCGCCCTGTCCTCGCCGGACGCGCACGACCGCTGTGGTGTGGCCGCCTCTCAGCGTGGTTGCCAAAGCTGCCTCGACCGGTGACAGGGACGGTCGGCCCGGTGCCGTCCGTACGGCCTCGAGGAACCTCGCGTAGTCGAGTTGGCGGATGCTGAGCTGTGACTTCGAGTGCGTGCACAGCCCGCGCAACCGGTCACTGGTCAGCTCGCCGGTGAGATCCACCCAGGCGACCTCGTGGTGTGACCGGTAGGTGGTGACGTCGTTCCGGATGGTGATCACGTCTGCCACCTCGAACGTATGGGTGCACTTGGTGCATCGGTACGGAGGTTTCGCGGTCTTGCGCAGCTCGATGGTGGCCCTGCCGCAGCGCGGACAGCGGTGGAAGGCCTTGTTCTCCTCGCCGACGACGATCTTCTGGATCACCGAGGCGCCCAGCAAGACCTTCTTGTTCCACAGGACAATGACGTCACCGGCCTGCGGCAGCTGGTGGTTCGGGACCGAGCTGTCCCAGCTGTAGTGGGCCGCCGGCGAGTCGTCGTAGCCGTCGTTGCTGCGGCGCGGTCGGTCGTCCCCGGCGGCGAGCATCAGCCACGCGCCCCGTTGTGCGTCTGCCTGCACGTCTTCCCCCACGATGATCAAACCGTTCCTTGAGGGTCATCGCCAGATACTCGTGTTGTGTTAGGCGGTCTAGGAATCCGCTGGTGGCGGGGCGTCCCAGACATGCACCCTGGTGTTGACCTTGAGCGGCTTGTCGGCTGGCCCCTTGATGTGGGCAGGGACGATTCGTTCCTCGTGCTCACAACCGCCTTCAGCGTGCAGGCGCGAGTTGAGGCAGGTGTTGCGCCGGTACGGGCGCACGGACCAGCGGCTCGTCCACTGCGGAGCTTCGCGCTCAACTGACGTGCCGGTGCGCTGGCGGCTGTGAACACGGACGAGTCGGACGGTCCCGGAGTCGTTGACGGCTGCACGTCGATCGCGCTTGCGGCCGTGGCGCGTACGGGGCAGGTCTTCGATCTCGGCGAGCCGTGCGCTCCCGGCCTGCGCCATGAGCTGCCAGGACGTATAGACGACTTGCGCCCACTGCTCCGCAGTATCGGGCTGGGCGGGCGCTAAGGGCCGGCCGAAGGGCAGCACCGCCTCAGCGGTCGGCACGAGTTCAGGCGTCCAGTAGGTCAGCCACACGCCCTCGAAGCTCGGATGCAACGGGACTGTGCCGCCAGGCGTGCCCAAGCTCCAGGTAATCGTGTACGAGCCGTCGTCCATGTCGAGGTCGTGCGGCGTCCAGCGAGACCAGGACACCGCAGCAACCTGCTCACCCACCGGTTCGGCGAACCACATCAGACCAGACTCAGCAGGCATCCGCCGTGCCATGACTGGTTCCTGGGACGGACTCGCCGCGGCGGCGACTGCGAGCGCGGTCATGTCGTGGTCGACCCAGTAGAGCTGGGCATCACCCAGGCGCCGCGCTTCGCGTCGTGCCATGAGCAAGGCACCGGTCACCGCGCTCGTCCGCTGGATGTGTGGCGGGCCGCTGAGCCGAGGTGTCAACGCGGCCTCGCCACTGTCCAGACGGCGCACGAACTCGTGCCCGCACGCGGAGGTCAGCACGTGCTCACGCATCCGCAGACGTAGATCAGGTAGGTCGGTCGGGCTGGTGATCACGAGTCGTTCTTCTGTCGTCGCCGAGCTTCGACCACCTCGAACAGGTCGTCGAACTGCCTGCCCAGTGCCCTCAGCGCCCCGCCGATGAACGCCGGGCCGGGCTGTAGCTCTCCCTTGATCACGCGACTGACGGTGGACCGGTTGAGCTTCATCACCTGGGCAAGTGCGTAGTCGGAGTGCAACCGCGTGGACCGCACGGCTTGGAGGAACGCCGTGGTTCGGAGCCTGACTGTGTACGACATCGGTGCGTCAGCGGCTTTTCCGGTCGTAGGCATCGGCCCACCGGCCAAAGATCGCGCGCGACTGTTCGGTGTTGAGCGCCAGGCGCTCCAACTGCCGCATCTTGGCCTCACACGCGAGGATGACAGCCGGGTTCTCGTGGAAGACGGTCGCGGTGTCGTTCTCCACGTAGGCCACCGGTTTGATCGGTGCCGCGAAGGTCATCAGTGCGGCTGTGTGCCGCAGGCAACCGTGAGCCTGACTCGCCATCGGAATCACTCGAAGCGTCATCCGCGCCCAGCCGCACATCAAGGTCAACCGCAGCATCTGGTCACGCATCACCTGGTCGTCACCGACAACCAGCCGGATCGCCGCCTCGTGAATGAACAGCACTGCCTGTGGTCCACCCGGCCGACGCAACGCCTCTTGGCGCGACATTCGCGCCTCTACCACCGTCTCGTCGCTGCCAAGCGCGCGTGCGTAGTCCTCGGTTTGCGCGAGGCTGGGAATCGTCAACGGCTCGTATGCCGTCACAGCTTGCGCAGCATGCTCGTGCAGGGTCAGCGCCAGCAGCGAATCGGGAGAACCGCCGTGCAACCGCAGGAAGCTGCCGGTGTCCGCCTCACTCGCGATGGCCAGGATGCGGTCCCGCGTCGGCTTGTCGGCGCCGCAACGCCCGAGGAGCGTGCCGATCTCCCACGGGCTCGTGCCTCGGCTGCCGGTCTCCAGCTTGCTGAGCTTGCCCAATGACCATCCCAACGCCTCGGCGAGGAACGCGGACGACAACCGCGCCCTGTGACGGACACGCCTCAGCTCCTCGCCCAACTCTCGGCTGCGGGCCGTGCTCAGCCGAGTGGCCTGCTTCTCCTCGGTCGCGGTCTCCATGGCACCCCTTCGTCACCCGGACGGCTTGCCTGGCCATGAGATCGTTTGAGTGCGTGGACGCGGCAGATGACATTCGATGACATTGCGGAAAGGCGGCACGGAGTGGTTCGCAACATCACCATCACCGGAACGCGCTCGATCTCAGGTGAAGACGGCGACCGTCTCGAAGCCCTCTTCCGCGACTACCTGTTGCCCTTCGCCGCTGCACACTTCTACATCGGAGGTGCTGCCGGCATCGACACCGTCACGCTGGATTGGTTGGCCGAGCACACCACGGCGACCCTGACCGTGGTCGTCCCGTGCACAGTCGCTGACCAGCCTCAATCAGCTTCGTCAGCGATCGAGCGGTGGCGTGCGCGCAACCGGCTGACCGAGGTGATCGAGTTGGCCGCACCAGGCCTCGGCACCCCGGCTTACCACGCTCGCAACGAGTACATGGTCGATCGAAGCGAGTTCGTCATCAGCTTTCCGCTCGGCACAGAGCAAACCTCCGGTACCTGGTACACGCTGAACTATGCAGCCAATCAGGGGAAGCCACGGTTGGTGGTACCGGTCTGACACGGAATGGGTGCTCTAATGCATCCGTGACCGCCGTCGAAGGTGAACTCGGAGCCGCTGGCCTACGTAGGCTGCGCGAGTCACGCGGGTGGTCCTGGGCAGACCTGGCCCGAGCCCTGCGCGACACCGCCCGCGACCTCGGCATGGCGTGACCGGCCGCCTCCCCGGTGTCCAGCATCCAACGCACCGTCGCCCGTTGGGAGAGCCCGACGGACCGCACCAAGCCCGGCGACCGCTACCAGTATCTCCTCGCAAGGATCTACTCGAAGACTCCGACCGGAACATCGGCACTCGGGCCCGGCTCCGACTTCGCCAAGCTGCTGGACGCTATGCGCGACTTCGGCACGTCACCTCAGCGGATCGACCGACTCATCGACTCCATCACCCACTCTCAGGCCAGCAGCTCACCGGTCCCGACACCACCGAACAAGGACCTGGTCGACGACTTGGCCGTGACCGTCGCCGATCTCAACCAGCAGGTCGGCTCGACCCCGTTCGTTCGCCTCCAACTCCTCTTGGCCCCAGTCCTGCGGGGGTGCCGCAAGCTGCTGATCCAGCCGCAGGTCACCACCGAACTGCTCGTCATGGCCACGGACGCCTATGCGCTGGCCGCCCGGCTGGCCTTCGAGACCCGCGACGACGAGGTGGCAATGGCGCTCTACCGCGATGCCGAAGCCACCGCAGCCCGCCTACCCGACCGCAGCCGCCTGGCCGCAGTGCGCACGAGCCACACGATGGTGACCTTGCACGCCACTGACGACCTGAACGCCGCACTTCAGCTCGCCCGTGCCGCCACCGTCGATGCTCACCGCGGCTCCAGCCACGCCATCCGCGCCCGTGCCCACGCCGTCCATGCCGAGGTCCAGGCCCGCGCGGGCAACTCCACCGACGCAGCCACCGCCCTCGACCGCGCCCGCAAGACCATCGAGCAGCTCTCGGTAGGCGATCCCTTCGCGGCCTTCAACGCCGACCGAGTCAGCGGCTTCGAGGGTCTGTGCGCCCTCTACAACGGCCAAGCGCACCGAGCCGACGACCTACTCACCCGCTCGTTGTCCAGCCTCACCGGCTCACGCGACGCGGTTCAGCGTGGCATCGGCGCCGCCGATCTCGCCTTGGCCCGCCTCGGCCTCGGCGACGCCGAAGCCTGCGTCACCCTTCTCCACGAAGCCGTGGACATCACCGCCACGACAGGCGGCCGGGTACCCGCCCAACGCATCGGCCGCGCACGTAGACGCCTGCGCCCGTGGCGCGAGGAGTCCTTCGTCGCTGAGCTGGATGATCACATCCACGACACTCTGCTCGGCCGATAACGCAGTGCTCTCAACGGCTTGGCCCACGCGGATGTTGCGGGTTCGGCACTACCAGGCGCCCTCCCACCTGCGGACGCTGAAGCTGTGTTCCGCTCACCGGCTTGGTGGCAGGGCACCCGATGATGACCGGCAACCTCGCCTTCTCAGCATTGCTGAACTTAGCCAGCGCAGGAGCCACCCGACTGGCCGCAGCAGCCTGGTGGGTCTGACTGCGGGCCTGTAGCCAGGCCGCAATCAGAGCGATCAACAGCGCCATTGCAGCCAGCAGGGCAACCGCCGCCAACGCCTCATTGCCGCGGGCAGTCAGCACGCCTACTGCGGCAATCGCCCGCGCTGCCTGTCGTAGTTCTCGAGCCAGCGGCCCCACCTGCTCAGGCAGTACTCGATGAGGTGTCCTGGTTGCGCGGTCGTATTGCACGACCAGGTCGGTCAGCACGCCACCCGAGCGCCGTTCCCGCCCGCGCGCGAGAGCAGCCAGCAGCTCACCAGTCGCATGTGCGATCCCACCGAGGTCCTCGTACACAGCGCCAGTCCGCAACGCTGTGACAACGTGCTCCACGACCCTGGTACTCGCGTCCATAGCGGTTCGGCGCTGCTCAGGCGTGGCCCACGCGCTGTCGAGCCGCTCCGACGCACCAGGTGGCGGTACAGACGCCCACCGCTCGATGAGCTTCGGCCAGCTGAGATCAGCAGCAAGCTTCGATCCCGAGTACCTGACCAGCTCCGACCTCTTGGTGCGATCCCAGGGCAAGGAGACCGTGTACCCGAGCACCCGACCCTCGCTAGCCACAGCCTGCGGCCTCAACCCTTCCCGCTTCAGCTCACGCAGGAACTGCTCACCATTTCTGGTCGTCGCCGCGACCTGAGAAACGACGAGCCGCAACTCATCCCGAGCCGTCACCTTCCGCCCCAGCCGCTCAGCCTTGCCCTTCTCCTGGCGAGTAGGCGCCACAGCGGCGGTCTTATCGGCCCCTGCCGTGGGTGTCAGTCCAAGCTCACGTTCCAGCGCCTGACACTCCTTCCACAGTGCCTGGAAGTCGCGGTAAGGCGTGAACTGCTTCCCGGTGACCTCAGAGACGAGCGTGGCCATGAGGTGGATGTGATCGTCAGCGTGCCGCACAGCGATCCACCGACACCCGGCCTGGTGGATTCCAGTGGCCTTCATCAGTCGCTCAGCGATGCGCTCCCATTCCTCATCGCTGAGCGTCCGATCCCCAGGGTGAAGCCGAACCGGGGTGTGCCACACGTACCCGGGTCGCAGCACCACGGCCTTCTTCCGGGCGTCCCACTTGTAGTACCGAACCCAAGTGGGAGCATCCGGCGGTACATCTCCAAGCCGAACGCGCTCAGCCCACTCATCAGTGATCGCCCGTGGGGTGCTCAACGGCAAGCCAGCCACCCGCGGCCACTCCTGCATGGTTTCGATCAGCGGCCCAAGCGCGAAGTCGAACTCACCCGGCTCGACCACCTCACGATCCACTCGGACAGCCGCCGCCTTCTCTGGCTGGTGAGCCCAAGTGGCACCGTCCCACGCCGCAACAATCCGAGGGTTCCGATGCTCCTCGGCCTTACCAGGTCCGAACAGGTACCGGATGAGTCCGGCTGGCCGGTACCCACGAACGACTTTGGCGATCATCGCTGAAGCTTCGACCAGATCGACGCCACCACGGCGTCATGTGCTCTCAACACATTGCCTACAACACGAAGCATCGTGGCGATAGCGGCAGCACTATCGACCCGACCGGTCGAGTTTGCGACCTTGGCAACCTGGTTGGGGCTGCTTCCCACACTGGCCAGCACTCGCCGATCCTCGCGAAGCTCCGCGATCAGCTCGCATACCTGACCGTCTCCGAACGGCTCACCTCGCAGCTTCCGCACCGCAGCTTGATGTGCGGCCTGCTGAGCCCACGCCCCAGGTTTCATCCCCTCGGCGGCGGCGACCTTGCACAGATTCGCCCACTCAGCGTAGGTGTACCGCAAGGCACCACGCCGAGCCCGCCGCTCCCCAGCGGCGTGCTCCCGATACCCCAATCGCCCTTGCTCAAGCCCACCCATAACCATGTCCCCCGACACTGGCTAGGACGACGTCGCTCCCGACGCCGTCACCGCCAGTGGGTGGGCCATCTGGCGGTCTTCTTGTGCTCGTCCTGAGGTTTCGACCCCGGTGTACAGCATGCCGTGCCGCACTCGCGTTCTGGTGGAAGAGGCACTCTTCCACCTATCTTGCTACGGGTCGTTTCTGCGGCTGCGCGTGCCGTACTACATCGTGGTGCTCCCGTTATCCTTCATTCAGTCGTCCCTGTGAAACGTTCAGCCACGCAGTGTGCATCCTTTCGGTATCGCTAACCACCATGTCCCACGTACGGAACGCAAAAGGGACGACGGGATGTTGTTCCAGGCTTTTTCGAATTAGGTTCGCACGTTGCGTGTAGCCTTGTGCGATCATTAGGCCTCTGACAACCACAGTGCTTGTGCTGCGCCCGTAGTAATCTTTAACTTGCAAGACGTACCCGTGAAACTTATTTACCTCGTTATCTGTCGCCTTTCTGGTGCTTCCGTTTGCATTGGTGCCTCGCTTAATCTCTACCACTAGAACTTCATCGATAGGTGCTGGCGGATGCGGGGCTAGAGCGAACAGAAAGTCGATTCGATTTCCTGACTCGTCTAGTTCTGGCTCGAAATCGATGCCCATGTCGGACAGGTCGACTTCCTCGCCAAGAAGATTCCATCGCGGATCTAGTAGCCAGGGATCGCTTTTCACAATGCGGTGGAGATCGGGTACTTCTCGGCTGCCGTCCCTGATCGATTCCTTGAGCTTTCGGATGGTCGCCAACCGCGCCTCGATCAAGCTAAGTGCGCGCCTGGCATCAACCAAACTAAACTCGTGCACTAGCTGCCACAGTCGATCCTGGAAGGCATCCTCCTGCGCTTCGATAGCCTCCATCATTTCGCGGACTGCTCGATCTGATTGAGCCTCGACCACAGTTCGCATCGTATCTGCCACAGACTTCTGATCGATCTCTGGAATATTTGATATTGCCTGCGCAGCAGTTAGAAGGCGTCGCTGTTCCGTTGGAGTGAACGGCTCAAGCATCTCCTCGATTTCCGGGCCGGCCTTGAACTCGCGCAGCCGCTTTTCGCGGCGCAAGTCATTCCTTCGTCGAAGCGCCCACTCAAGACGACGGCGACCCCAGTTCAGGAAATTTTCAAGACGAGCGTCTTCCAGTTGGAGTTGGTCACGGTTTGACTGAATCAGGTCGTCCTCGATGTCGATTCCATCATCGAGCCAATCGGCCTCGACTTCGCCAACTAGATATTCTTGCCCAAGCTGGCCCGACGTACCTTGAGCGCGTTCGAACTTGAAAGGACGTTGCGCCATCTTGCCGTTAGCGAGAATCGATATACCCTGCGCTTGGTCTTCGGTTAGTGGCTTTTCCGTGAAACCAATCCACCATCGTACTGGCTTACCATCTACCTGCTCCTGTGCCCATCCATCACGGACCACGATGTTCTCGACAGAAGGCACGCCATCAGTGGGAAATCTAAATTCGCATTCTAGGCTGAAACGGGTCAGGTCTTCTGCGCCATTGATCCAGATTTTCATCGCATCGGTATTTAGCGCAAATCGACGAGACATCGATCGCAGGAACTGGTCCCTTGAGATGGCCCTTTTCATTCGCAGTTGGGTCAAGCGGATTCGAGTACCGTGTTCTAGAACCTCCCCCTCCGGCGTGACGAGCGGAGTTGGATCAGGAAGCTCTTCAACGCGGTAATCTTCGCTAGGGTCTAGTTTTCGAATGTTGTCATAGTTGAGCCGGAAGTTGGTCTGGTTTCCCTGGCGCACTGTGCTGCAGTCGAGAATACCGGCAGTGCCGAATGCGGCGAGTTTTCCGATCCCTTTTCGTCCATGTACGAGACGTCCACCCTCCGACTTGTTGCCGAGGCTGGTTAGACGCCTCTTTCGCCCTACAATTAGGTACGTTTCTTGGGCGAGTTCCCGAGTCATCCCGTTCCCGTCGTCAAGCACGGTCAGCTCACTTTCTTCTGACCATGAACTTCCGAACGGTACTGTCACCCAAACGCGTTTGGCGTCGGCATCCCATGCATTGGATATCAATTCTGCAACGGTGGCCGTAACGCTTGGGTATAGCTGGGCTCCGAGTTGTTCGACCAGCGAGCCTCCGAACCGAAGCACTAGATCGTTACCTGGTCCAGTCACTGGTCCTGCCTCTCACGTGGGGCCTGCTCGCCCACGTCTGCTACTCCTGACGGGTGGTCTGTCGCGCAGTGTCCACCCTGTGGTAGATCATGCGCTACGGGATGGCATAAGATCACCGATGTGGAGCAACTGACCGCGATCGACTTGTTCGCCGGTGCCGGAGGGGCTACGGCTGGCCTGCAGCATGCGGGCCTCGCTGTGCTTGCTGCGGTTGAAAACGATGTTGATGCGGCAGCCTCCTATAGGACTAATCACCCCAATGTCTTGATGCTTGAACAAGATATCCGTAAGGTCGATCCTGAGCTTTTGCGTCGACAATTGGGGCTACGGAAGGGCTCACTCGACCTTCTGAAGGCTTGTCCGCCGTGTCAGGGATTCTCGTCACTTGCCAAGGGTGAAATCGACGAGATCCGGAATGATTTGGTTTTGGATGTCATCAGGTTTGCACGTTCTTTTCGGCCACGCATAATTCTCCTTGAAAATGTGCCTGGCTTGGCTAGGGATATTCGATTGCCTAAGCTGATCCGCGAGCTCGAACAAGACGGATACCGATTTAGGCAGTACGTGGTCGACGCTAGCCACCTCGGTGTTCCCCAGCGGCGCAAACGCCTGATAATTTTTGGCGTGTCGACTGCTGTGCGTCGAGACCCTCCACCCACTTTTTTCGATCTTTTGCCTGGCGAGATTGATATTTCGCCCACGACGGTGCGTGCCGCTTTCTCCGGTTTGAAGCGGAATCGCATGAAGATTGACCCCTTGAACAAACATCGCCAAAGTTCACCTAAGGTGTTGGCTCGGATTAAGGCTGTCCCGATCAACGGCACTAGATTCGATCTGCCTGTAGAGCATCAGTTGGCCTGTCATATTAAAATCGAGTCGTCTGGTCGGCGCGCCACGGCATCCTATGGACGGGTTCGACTTGATGAACCTGCGCCAACAATGACAACTCGCTGCACGACGCCGGCGTGTGGATCGTTTATCCACCCTACTGAGCACCGGGGCCTTACGCTGAGGGAGGCCGCTGTTCTGCAAACTTTCCCTTATGACTACATTTTTGTTGGCTCGCATGAGTCTGTCGAGAGGCAAATCGGGAACGCAGTTCCTGTTCGTATGGCAGAGATTTTGGGTCATGCCTCTAAGACGTTGCTGCGATCCGCGCCGAAACGTCGTCGAACTATTACGAGCATAGCTAGTTGAACGTATGTAGATTGATGTTCTGGGCTTGTGCAACGATATCCGTAGTAGGGGCGGCTTACCTCGAACGACGGCCCGCCTTACGCTGGACTGGGTCAATGACGTAAATCTATGTCGCTCCGGCGCTGTCGCCATTCCGCGTGAATCTGCTTTGAGTACGGCGAAGGTCTGTTAATTGACAATCGGTGTTCGGCTCATGGCAAGCAAAGCGCAGCCGGAGATGACCATGAGGCCGTCGAGGACCAGCGGGCCGACGGCTGCTGCTAGTGGGCCGTAGTGCCAGGCAAGCAGCAGGTCGCGAAGGTGTCCGTAGGAGATGACGGCTGAGCCGAGGGCCACGGTGCCCGTGCCGCCGAAGCGGGCGAGGGTCCATTGCCAGCCCTTGGGCCAGTGGATGCGGGAGAGGACTTCTACGGAGAGCAGTAGGCCGATGGGCCAGACCGCGGCTCCGATCTGAGGTGCCAGTCCTGGTGACCAGTCGGCGGGGTGGTGTTCTGCTGGTAGCCAGGCTGGAGGACGTTGGCGGCGATCGACATGACCGAGCCGAAGACGAAGCCGGCCCAGGCCACCAGGCGGCCGTCCGTGGTTCGGCCTGGTGCGGTGGCTGGTGAGGGTGTGGTGGAGGTGTCCCCAGGGCTGGTGGCCTCCGTCGCCAGCTCCGCCAGGGCCTTGCGGACCGCGTGATCGGTGGCGCCGGTGAGGCGTACCAGCGTGGGGCGGCCTGGTGGTGCTTCGCCTGCTGCTCGCGCCGTTTCGAGAGCCTGTCGAATCTGGGTGACGAGTTCCGGGTTGGGCGCGGTCACTGGGCCGCCTCCCCCGCTCCATTGGCTCGTGGGTGGCAGCGGGCGCAGAGGACCGAGCGGGTTCGGTCTTCGTCCAGCCAGATGACGCGGGCCGAGATCGGGTCGGAGTCGCGGGCGTCGCATTCGCCGCAGGGCGATCTGGGCGAGCGCGCCTCGGGCGCGGGCTCGCGTGAAGGACGGTTCTCTGGAGGGTTAAGGACGGTTCGGGGGCGACTGCTGCCCCTCGTGAAGCCGTTCCTTGCCGGTCGTAGCCGCGTTACTTGCCCCTCGTGCTGGTCAACGGGCGGCAATGCTCGCAGGCCGTGATGGTGGGTGTCTTCAGGTTCGGTGAAGGGCGGAGGGCCAGGTCGTAGCCGTTCGGCCTGCGGTCGGCCCTCTTGATGTGCGCGGCGATCACGGCTGGGTCTGAGGGGCGGATCAGCTTGAGGGCTTGGAGGCTGCGGAGAGCTGAGCGGACGGTGCGCTCGGACAGGCGCGTGTAGTGGATCAGCTTCTCGATGCTGGGGAAGGCATGGCGGCCGTTCGGGTCCGCGTGGTTCGCCAGGCCGATCAGGACGGCCGCCAGGCTGGCGGCGTCTCCGCGGTCGCGGGGGATCGGTGCATCGTTCAGAGCCCAGTTGATCGCTTCGATGCTCACCAGGACACCTCCTCGGCGAGGAGGTGGAGGGCGGTTGCCTCGTCGTTGGTGAGGCCGAGGGTGCCGGTGGCGGTGCGCAGGCGCGTCTGGCGTACGACCCACTCGTGAAAGCCGGTCTTGCTTCGAAGCCGGTCATTGCCAACGCGGCACCGATCTCGGGCCATGAGGTGGCGTTGCGTGTGCGCAACAGGTCGGCGATTACGCACCAGCGGCCGCAGGTGGCCTCTTGGGCGATGCGGGTGCTGTAGGCCAGCTCGGTGAACAGGTCGTCGGCGGTTGGAGTGCTGCCTTCGATGTGGGCGGCCACGAAGGTGCGGAGTCGGGCTGACGACCAGTGCTCGACCAGGTCGCTCAGCGGCTGGTGCGGGATGTCGTCGGGCGTGCGGATAGGGGAGTGGGTAGGTGTCGACATCGGTTGGCCTCCGTCGCACCCGTCTCACAGTCGTCTCATGGACTGCTCGGACGGGGCGGGATCGGAGACCCTGACCTGGACTACCTAACGGACGCTCACCAGCGCGAACGGACCGAGTGGACCGTGCGGGCCGACCTTCTCGCCTCTACGGATCAGAAGGTTGCAGGTTCGAATCCTGCCGAGCGCGCCACCTCAAACCCGCTCTTAGCAGCGGGTTTGTTCTTTTCTCGCTGCTTTCTTCGTGACCGTTTCGCGGTGAGACGGCCGTTGTGTGCCCGATGTGTGCCCATCGGTTCCGGTCCGACGAGTGACCAGACCGGCGATCGCCTCTGCGGCATTCCGAGCGAACGCGGGATCGCCCAGCCGTTCGGCGACGACGAGGGCCTTGCCGGTCCAGCGCGGCAGCGGCCAGGCGTTCCTCGGGCAGGACGGTTCCCAGCGAGACGCCCAGAGCCGCCCTGCCCGAGCAGGATCATCGTGTCGCGCTCGGCGCGGCCTTCGGCGGCGCGTGCCTCCAACCTGGCGACGAGCGGCTACAGCTCGTTGACCGCGTCGACCGCGCCCGGACTGGCGGGCGATCTCGGCGAGTCGGATGGTCGAGTCACCGAACTGGATCATCGCGGCGAAGTCGGCATCGTCGTTGTCCGTCACGCCGAGCACGTGTATCGGCAGGCCGAGCACACGAGCGATGTGGCGTCGCGTGGTGACGTCGCTGATGGTGCGCCGACCGGTCTCGATCATCGACACGTAGGTCTTGTCGTAGCCGAGCAGCGCGGCGAGCCGAGGGAACATCGCGGTTGCGCGAGGGTGGATGGAGAAGTTGCCGTGGCGGTGGTCGAGGTGCGCGGCGCTGTGTCAAAGTCTCTTGACATGGTGTCGTCCCTGCTTGACACTAGCGCGTGTCAGGTTTTCTTTACACCGAAGGGGCCGCGGTGTCGTACGAAGAGCGCGGGACGTGGGTGTACCTGGTCGTCACCCTCGGCACCTACGTGACCTACGCGGTCATCCTGCTCAGACGGAGCGGGCCGCTGGTCGACGTCCCCTACAAGAGCGCGCTGTTGTGGGCGATCGGGATCGCCGTCGCGGCGGCGGTCGTCGGGCGGATCCTGGTCGAGATCTTCGCGGGTGGGGACCAGAAGGTCGACGAGCGGGACCGGGACGTCAACCGGCGCGGGGAGTACGTCGGGGGCGCGGTGCTCGGGGTCGGGATGGTGTTGCCGCTCGCGTTGACCCTGCTCGAAGCGCGGCACTTCTGGATCGCCAACGCGATGTACGCGGTGTTCGTGCTCGCGGCGGTGGTCGGCAGCGTCGTCAAGCTCGTCGCCTACCGGCGGGGGTTCTGAGTGGGCAAGCCGACGAAGGTGACCAACTCGATCCGGGCGCTGCGGTTCGCGCACGGCGAGATGACGCAGGCGGAGCTGGCGAAGGCCGTCGACGTGACCCGCCAGACCATCATCGCCATCGAGCAGGGCAAGTACTCGCCCTCGCTGGAGATGGCCTTCCAGATCGCGCGCGTGTTCGGCGTGCCGCTGACCGACGTCTTCCAGTACCCCGAGGAGTGAGCCACGTGAAAGCCGTTGTGCACCGACGATATGGCGACCCGGCAACCGTGTTGACCGTCGAAGCGGTCGACCGGCCCGAAACGCGTGCTGGGGAGGTGCTGGTCCGGGTGGCGGCGGTGCCCCTCTCGGGCACGGACTGGCACCTGGTCCGGGGGCTGCCGTACGTGGCCCGGTTCGCCACCGGGCTGTTGAGACCGCGCAACCGGTTCTTCGGGCTCGAACTCGCGGGCACGGTCGAGGCCGTCGGCCCCGGGGTGACCACGCTCCGCGTGGGCGACGAGGTGTTCGGCTGGCACGGCGGGACCTGCGCCGAGTACGTGGCGGTGCCGGAGAAGCAGCTCGCACCGAAACCCGCGAACCTGACGCTGGAGGAGGCCGCCGCCGTGCCGATCTCCGCCTTCACCGCGATCCAGGCCCTCCGGGCGGCGACCGGCAGCAGGCTGCTGATCTCCGGCGCGTCCGGTGGCGTCGGCACGTACGCGGTCCAGATCGCCAAGGCGCAGGGCGCCGAGGTGACCGGCATCTGCGGGCCCGCCAAGGCGGACCTGGTGCGCGGCCTCGGCGCGGACCACGTCCTCGACCACACCCGCGACGAGTTCGGCGGCGGCCGGACGTTCGACAGCCTGATCGACGTCTACGGCAACCCGTCGCTGAAGGACTGCGACCGGGTCGTCGAACCCGGCGGCACGCTGGTCATGGTCGGCGGCAGCGGCGGCAAGTGGTTCATGGGCGTCGACCGGTGGCTGCGCGCCGCGCTCACCGCCCCGTTCCGCCGGTTCAAGCCGAAGATCCTGATCCACCGGGACAGCCGCGAAGACCTGCTGACCCTCAAGGACCTGATCGAGAACGGCAAGGTCCGCCCGGTCCTCGACCGGGTCTACCCCCTCGACCAGGTCCCCACGGCCATCGAGGACGTGCGCCGGGGCGACGTGCGCGGGCAGGCCGTGGTCAGCCTCGCAGTTCCGCCAGCACCCCGTCCGTGAACGGCGTCCACGCCTCCACGGCCCACTCGCCGAACCGCCGGTCGGTCAGCGCCACGCACGCCGCGCCGGCGTCCGGGTCGATCCACAGGAACGTGCCGCTCTGCCCGAAGTGCCCGCACGTCCGGGGCGAGCTGGTGGCGCCCGTCCAGTGCGGCGACTTGGTCGACCGGATCTCGAAACCCAGGCCCCAGTCGTTCTCCTTCTGCATCCCGTAACCGGGCAGCACACCGCGCAGCCCGGGGAAGGCCACCGACACCGCCTCGGCCACCAGCCCGGCGGACACCAGCTTCGGCGCCTGCACCTCGGCGGCGAAGCGGACCAAGTCGTCCACGGTGGACGTGGCGCCGGCGGCGGGTGAAGCGTCCAAAGTGGACGAAATCATGCCCAGGGGCGTGAACACGGCCTCGGTCAGGTAGTCCGCGAACGGGATGTCGGTGGCCGCCGCGACCGTGTCCGCCATCAGCTCGAAGCCGGTGTTGGAGTAGATCCGCTTCGTGCCCGGCGCGGCCTGGACGGCTTCGGAGTCGAACGCCAGCCCGGACGTGTGCGCGATCAGGTGGCGCAGCGTCGACCCCTCCGGCCCGGCCGGCTGGTCCCACTCCACCGCCCCCTCCTCCACGGCCACCAGCACCGCGTACGCCGTGAACAGCTTGGTCACCGAGGCCAGGGGGAAGCGGTGGTCGGTCGGACCGGCCGCGCCGAGCACCCGCCCGGACGCGTCGACCACCGCGACCGCCGCCGTCTCGACCGGCCACCGGGACACCACGTGCAGACTCTCCATGCCGCAGACTTTGCCATGTGTCACCCCGTGAGCTGGTCGTGCTCGGCACCGCGAGCCAGGTACCCACCCGCACCCGCGCCCACAACGGCTACCTGCTGCGGTGGGACGACGAGGGTTTCCTGTTCGACCCCGGCGAAGGCACCCAGCGGCAGATGCTGCTCGCCGGCGTGCCCGCGCGGGACGTCACCCGGCTGTGCGTCACGCACTTCCACGGCGACCACTGCCTGGGCGTGCCGGGCGTGGTGCAGCGCCTGTCCCTGGACCGCGCGCCGCACCCCGTGCACGCCTACTACCCGGCGTCCGGCGAGGAGTACTTCGGGCGGCTGCGGCGCGCCAGTTCGTTCTTCGACGCGCTGGACCTGCGCGAGGTGCCGGTGGACGGGCCGGGCGTGGTCGCCGACGGCCCGTTCGGCGTGCTGGAGGCCCGGCGCCTGGACCACGTGATCGAGACCTACGGGTACCGCCTGGTGGAGCCGGACGGCCGGCGCATGGTCCCCGAACTGCTGGCCGCGCACGGCATCAGCGGTCCGGCGGTGCGCGCGCTGACCCCGCCGCTGCTGGACGAGGTCAGCGTGCCGCGGCCGGGGCAGCGGTTCGCGTTCGTCATGGACACGCGGCTGTGCGACGGGGTGTACGAGCTGGCGGACGGCGCGGACATGCTGGTGATCGAGTCGACGTTCCTGCACGCGGACGAGCGGCTGGCGGTCGAGTACGGCCACCTGACCGCGCGGCAGGCGGCGCGGGTGGCGGCCGAGAGCGGGGTGCGCAAGCTGGTGCTGACCCACTTCTCCCAGCGCTACACCGATCCCGAGCTGTTCCGGGCGGAGGCGGCGGAGGTGTACGACGGCGAACTGGTGGTCGCCGCCGACCTCGACCGGGTGTCGGTGCCCCGCCGCCGGTGACCCGGTCCGTCCACGCCCGGCCCCTGCCCCGGCTGGTGGACACCGCCCGGCACCACCACGAGCGGCTTCACTTCAGCGGGCTCCACCACACGGTGCACGACGCCGAACGGCCCGATGTGGATCACGACGTCACCCGCCACGCGCCGGGCGCCGACCACCACGGCGGCGGCCGGCAGGAGCCCGACCACCACGGCGGCGGCCGGCAGGAGCCCGACCAGCAGGCGCAGGAGGGCGGCCCAGCTGGTGGCGAGCCGGTGCAGCAGGGCGGGCCAGGTGCCGCCCGGCGCGGCAAGCAGCACCGCCAACCCTTCGCCGACCCACCGGACCGAGCAGAGGCACCCTCAGCGCTACCAACTCACCGCGAAGCCCGGCGTCCAACTCCTCGCCGCCAACCGGGTGGTGCGCATCCCGTGGGAAGCCGTCCGCCGCTAAACCTCACTCGCCCACTGGTCGCGGACGATCTCGTCGAGCGACGACTCGCGCGGCGCCCAGCCCAGCGCCCGCAGCTTCCCGGTGTCCGCGCGCTGCTCGCGCGTCTCGCCGGGGTGTGCGGGGTGGTGGACGACCGGGATCTCCCGCCCGGTGACGCGTGCGGCGGCGTCGAGCACGTCGGTCACGCTCGCCGGGGTCGCGCCGACGTTGTAGGCCTCGCACCGACCGGGCTCGGCGGTCTCCAGGGCCAGGACGAACGCGCCGGCCGCGTCGCGGACGTGGACGAAGTCGCGCACGGCCGTGCCGTCGCCGTAGACGTCCAGGGCCGGCACCCGACCGGCTGCCACCGCGCACGCCCGGGTGATCAGCCGCGTCTCGTCGTGGTCGCCGCCGCCGGCGATGTTGAACAACCTCAGCACGGCCCCCGCGACACCGGTCCCCGCGGTCCACGCCACGGCGTCCTCGGCGGCGGCTTTCGTGGCCGCGTAAGGGTTCGTGGGCACCCGCCGGTGGTCCTCGGCGAGCACCGGGCCGCACGGCGTCCCGTACACGCCGGCCGTGGACGCCAGGACGAACCGCGGCGCGCCGGCGCGCAACAGTCGCAGTGTGCCGGTCATGTTGACGTCGTAGTAGTCGAGGGGATTGTTGAACGATTCCCTGATCCGCACGAGTGCCGCTAGGTGCACGATCCCGTCGCACGCCGGGACCTCGGCGGTGCGGACATCGCCCGTGAAGGGGATGACCTCGTGCCCGGCGCCGGCGAGCCGCGCCACGACGTGACGACCCAGGTAGCCGCGGCTGCCGGTGACCAGAACACGCATGCCGCACATCCCAGCACGACTACCCGGTGGGCGGGGCGCAGGCCCGGAACCACCCGGACGGGTGGCGGCGAAGTGGCGGAAATTGACCCTAAAGGTGTTGTTGGTCCCGGCCGATACAACCCAAGTGAGTTACCCGCACCCAGCCATGCACACGAGCATCGAGGGCGTTCTCGCGGAGCACGCCGTGCACGAGGCCAAGCGGCAGCGCTTCCTGGAGACCGCCGCGGCGATCGTCGCCGCCGCACCGCCGTCGCTCGACGACACGCTGCTCGGCCTCCTCCTCCAGGTGCCCCAGGCCAACCACCGGGCGGCCTTCCTCAACCAGGTTGACCAGGTACTTCGCACCGCCGCTCGATGATCTCGCGCGGCGGGTTCCACCGCCATCGGCAAGTTTCATCCGGTCGTTGCCAGACCGTGCTAGGCCGATCCACTCGCGGACCTCTACAGTGCGTGACACCCGGCGCTCGCCGGTTGTCTCGTCTGCTTCTCATAAAGCGAGTTCTCGGCGATGGATCATGTCCTTTCCGCGCTCCAAGCGCGCCTTGGCACCTTGTTCGGCGACCGGCTGGTCGTGCTCGCGGGCGGTACTCGGCTGAGTACCCGCGCCGGTGAGCTGCACCAGCTGGGCGCCCGCCATACGCTCGTGCTCTCGACGGACGACCACGCGCCGCTGCACGACTCCGACGTGGCCCGCTGGGTCTCGCTGGGCATCGCGGGCGGGTTCGTCGCCGTCGAGCAGAACCGCCTGACGCGGCTGCTCACCTCGCCCAACCGCCGCGTCCGCGAGGTCCTGGAGGACTTCGACCCGACCGGCGACGCGCTGGTGATCAGCACCCCCTACGTGCACACGCCCGAGTTCGCGGGCCGGCCCGTGCTCAACGCGCGCCGCCCCGAATGGGTTGACCTGGAGAACAAGACCACGATCGACGCGCTGTGGGACGAGCTGTCCGCGCCGCGCGCGCCGGCCGTCGTGCTGGACCTCGACTTCGAGGGACTGTGGGACGCCACGCTCAAGCTCGACCGGGGCGCGGGCGTCGTCTGGTCCGGCGACGGCCCGGCGATCAACGGCGGCGCGAACTTCGTGCGCCGCGTGCGCAACCGCGACGAGGCCCTGGACGCGTTCCAGGTGCTCGCGCCCAAGTGCGAGTTCGTCCGCGTGATGCCGTTCCTGGAGGGCATCCCGGTCAGCGTGCACGGCATCGTCTTCCCGGACGGCACCGCCGTGCTGCGGCCGATCGAGATGGTCGTCCCGCGCCGCGCGGGCCAGGCCCGGTTCCTGTACGCGGGCTGCGCGTCGTACTACGACCCGCCGGCGCGCATCCGCGAGGAGATGCGCAACCTGGCCCGCCGGGTCGGCGAGCGCCTGCGCGAGACGGTCGACTACCGCGGCACGTTCACCCTCGACGGCATCGCCACCGCGGACGGCTTCCTGCCCACCGAGATCAACACCCGCTACGGCGGCGCGATGGTGTGCTTCGAGGACGCCCTGCCCCAGTTGCCGCTGGCGCTGGTGCAGGTCGCCCTGGTCGCCGGGCACGACCTGGGCATCTCGTCCATCGAGTTCGAGGAGCTGCTGGTCGGGGCGGCGGACGCGTTCCGGCACGGTTCGGTCGGCGCCAACGTCCGCGCGCTCACCCCGACCGAGACGGTGGAACGCCCGATCGTGTTCACCGAGTGGTCGTGCCGGTTCGCCCACCCCGAGGAGACCCCGCACGGGTTCCTGCGGCTGCGCCCGTCGCCGCTGGGCGCCCGGCTGGAGCTGGACTTCGTCGCCGACCAGCTCAACCTGGGCCGGCCGGTGGTGGCGCTGACCGTCGCCGCCTTCGCCCTGGCCGACCAGGAGTGGGGCACCGCCCTCGGCCCGCTGGAACCCGCCGTCCCGGTCGCCGTGGACGACGAGGTCCTGGCGCCCGTGGTCGAGCTGGGCGCCGTCACCGCCTGACCGCGGTTCAGCCGTAGGCCGCGCGGAACGCGTACCGGAAGCCCATCAGCTGCGCCGTCACGGCGGGCGGCTGGTGGGCCGGGTACGCGCCGCCCTCGTAGCGGGCCAGCTCCTCGGCGTCGCCCTGCGCGATGGCGTACGCCCACGTGTCGTCCGTGCCCTCGTCCAGCAGCAGGTGCAGGGCGACGCACGCGGCTTCCACCAGCAACAGCGGGTGGGTGCCCGCGAACGCGATGCCCTGCGCCACGTCCACCACGTGCTTGGGCACCACCTCCGGCACGGCGACGGCCAGGGCGAGCGCGCACGCCACCTCCGCACCCGCCAGGGCGTCGAACACCTTCGACGCGCCCTTGGCGACGGCGTAGCGGGTCTGGGTGATCCAGTCCGGCGGCTGGCGGGGCAGCTCGCGGCGCAGCGGGTTCCAGTGCCGGCGGGTGCGCTTGCCGTCGTCGGTGAAGCCGGCGCCCGCCAAGGCCATCGCGGCCAGCAGGAACACCACCCGGTCGCGGGCCGCGCCGGGCACCTTGTAGTTCGCGCCCAGCTCGACCAGGAACGGCACGGCGTGGAAGCTCGCCTCCGAGACAGTGTCGTCGTCCAGCAGCCTGGCTTCCAGTTCCGTGCACGCGCCGAGATCACCTTCGGCCGTGGCGCGCAGCAGCACGTCGACGTGACGACCGCGGTCCAATTCGGACCACGGCACTTTCTCCAAGCCGCGCAACGGGTCTGGTCGTTGCCAGGCGGGTGGCAGCGCTGTGTCCAATTGCCGCTCCTTCGTCGCGCCGGCTCGGCCGCCGTGCGGGTCGGTGCATCGCGGGGCGTTCGGGCCAGATCGAAAAGCATGATCCGTCCTGAACGCCCCGCGACACACCGACGCGGCCTCGCGTCGGGCAAGCTACGTGATCGACACGGCGGACACCCGGCAACCGCGCCCGTGGGGATTTGGTGTCGCGCCGTAGGATCGGCGGGTGCGCGGACCCAGCTACAAGGTCGTCGACCTGTTCTCCGGCGCGGGCGGGATGAGCCTCGGGTTCCAAGCGCACCGCGACTTCACCGTGGTCGGCGCGGCGGACGCGCAGATCGGCAAGCCGTCGTCGCGGCTCGGGTCGTTGCGCTGCAACGGGACCTACCGCGAGAACATCGGCGTCGACCCCCTCCAGGTGGACCTCGGGCGGCTCGACCCGGCCGTGCTGCGGCAGGTGTGGAACCTGCGCCGCGGTGAGCTGGACGTGCTGGTCGCCTGCCCGCCGTGCTCCGGCTTCACCCGCATCTCGCCCGCCAACCACCTGCGCGACGACCCGCGCAACTCGCTGGTCGGCCGGGTCGCGGCGTACGTGGCGGAGTTCCGGCCCCGGGTCATGCTGCTGGAGAACGCCCGCGAGCTGGTGAAGGGCAAGCAGCGCCACCACCTCGACGGCCTGGTCGACCAGCTCGTCGAACTCGGGTACGAAGTGGACGCGAGCTGCCACATGCTGTCCAGGTTCGGGCTGCCGCAGTTGCGGGAGCGCGCGATGGTGGTCGCCGTGGACACCGGCGTGCCGTTGCGCACCATGGAGGACCTATGGGCGGGCTGGGAGGTCCGGCCCGGCGCGGTGACCGTCCGGCGGGCGATCGGCAAGCTGCCGCCGGTCGCGGCCGGGGTGGCGGACCCCGAGGACGAGATGCACGTGTCGCCGTCGTTCCGCAGTGCGAAGTCCCTCGAACGCATGATGGCGATCCCGGCGGACGGCGGGTCGTGGGGCGACCTGGTCGGGTCGCCGGCGGAGGAGCTGCTGAACCCGGCGCAGCGCAAGATCATCGACGACGGCAAGTGGGGGTCCCACCCGGACGTCTACGGGCGCATGTGGTGGGACGAGCCCGCGCGCACGATCAAGCGCGAGTGCGGGCACGTCGGCAACGGCCGGTACGCGCACCCCGCCCAGCACCGGCTGTGCACGGTCCGGGAAATGGCGCTGTTGCAGGGGTTCCCGCGCAAGTTCCGGTTCGACGTGTCCATCATCGGCAACGCTTACCGCCACTTGGGGGATGCCGTTCCACCGTTGGTGTCATACCAGTTGGCGGCGCTGTGCAAGTGGATCCTCAGTGGACAGCCGCCGACGGCGAAGGACCTGTGCCTGCCCGGGACCTCGTTGCGGGTGGGGGACATCCGGCCGGTCGGTGCGGCGGAACTGGTCGCGTAGATCACCGTTTGGCAACGGACCGGCGTCGGTTTGTGTCTGGAGGCTGCCACGTCGGTGGTCCACACCATTGCTGACCTGCGGTGATGCGTTTCACGTGGACTGGCCTGAGGCCTTCGCCGGTAACCGGAACGGCCGCCCGGTCGAGCCCGTCCAGCCTGTGGATCGTCCACTGTGGATCGTCCACTCGCGTTTTGGCTGCTCGTAGCCAGTGCTACACAGAGTGTCACCCATACCTGTTCGGGGGTAACTCGATCGGATAGTGTTCGGCCGATTCTTGTCGATTCGGTGTCGGAGCCCCCTGCCAGGCGGTCCCCCGAAGACGACTCGAAGCCCGCCGCCTTTGAAACACACCAACGGGCTACTCGCGAGCCTCAAGGAGACACATGGCACCCCGGTTGACCCTGAAGCGCGTAGGGGCTGCGGTCCTTGGCGCCTCTCTCATCTTGCTGAACGCCGCGCTTCCCGCGTCCGCCGACGCCGTCGAGGTCAAGCCGTACCCCGGCGCCGACGAGCCTGGCATGGGCGTGCACCTGAAGAAGGACGGCAAGGACTACAACGACGGCAAGCCCGTCAACGCCGAGCTGATCGGCCTCAAGATCACCGAGGGCGGCGAGAAGGACACGGCGACGGCGTACTGCGTCGAGCTGCCGACCCGCCTTGAGGACAACACTCCGCTGGAGGAGGTCCCGTGGGGTGAGCACCCCAACCCGGAGACCAAGTTCAAGGAGAACGCGGCCAAGGTCAACTGGATCCTGCACCACAGCTACCCGAAGCTGAACGCGAAGGAAGCGGCCAAGCAGCTGGGTGCCGAGGGTGCCAAGAAGTCCGCGGTGATCACCGCGACGCAGGCCGCGATCTGGCACTTCACCGACGGTGTCGACCTCAAGACCCCTGACGCCACGGCCGAGGGCGACGACGTCGACGCCCAGGTGCTGAAGATGTACAAGAAGCTCACCGAGAACAACCCCGGCCTCGACCAGGAGCCCGCCCCGACGCTGAAGGTCGAGCCGAAGGAGCTGGAGGGCAAGGCGGGCACGGTCATCGGCCCGTTCGTCATCAGCAGCACCGCCAAGACCGGCACCGTCGAGGCGAACCTGCCCCAGGGCGTCCGGTTCAGCGACAAGGACGGCGGCGAGGTGGCCGTCCAGAAGAAGGGTGAGCTGACCGCGGCCTCCGAGGTGAACATCTCCGAGATCTACTTCGAGGTCGACGAGGGCGTCACGCCGGGCGAGGTCGAGTTCACCGTGCGCGCCACCGCGGAACTCCAGCACGGCCGCCTGTTCGTCGCGAAGGACCGCAAGCAGAAGACCCAGTCGCTGGTCATCGCGAAGCCGACCCCGGCGTCGGTGAAGGACACCGGCAAGGTCAAGTGGGTCGAGAACGTCAAGCCCACCACGCCGTCGGAGACCACGACGACGACCACCACTACCACCACGACCACGGCCCCGACGACCACCACCACCCCGGCCCCGGCCGCCGGTGGCGGTGACGACGACCTGGCCCAGACCGGTGCGTCCATCTTCGTGCCGCTGCTGATCGGCCTCGGCCTGCTCGGCGCGGGCGCCGCGGCTCTGATCATCGTGCGCCGCAAGAAGTCTGCTGCGTAGGACTTGCCGGACCGGCTGACACGGCCCCCTCGGGATCTCCCGAGGGGGCCGTTCCGCTTGCCCCGGTGGGACCGGCTCGGGCCGCGCGGTCAGGCGAGACCCGGCTGGTTCCGTCGGGTTGGCCGGTTTTGTCCGGTGTGGTGGGTCAGCGGTTCAGGCCGGCCACGTAGATGTCGCCGTCGGCCACGGCGACGTCCCTCGCGCTGGACGCGCCGAACATGAGTACGCGGGCCGGGTCGCGGAAGCCGGTGATCAGCTCGATCCGCTGCACCGGCTTGGGCGTCGGGATCACCGCGCCCGCCGCCCGCCGCCCGTCGCCCGCCGCCCGTCGCCCGCCGCCCGTCGCCCGCCGCCCGTCGCCCGTCGCCCGTCGTCCGCCGCCCGTCGTCCGCCGCCCGTCGCCCGTCGCCCGTCGCCCGTCGTCCGCCGTCCGCCGCCCGCCGCCCGTCGTCCGCCGCCCGCCGCCCGTCGCGCACCAGGAACGCATGCCCGGCGCACCGTCCTGCGTGGTCGCGTAGACGCGCCACGTCGTGCCGCCGTGCAGCGGCTCCATCTCACGGGTGCGCAGGCCGCGTGCCACCGGTTACCTTCTGGTTCGCGGCCACGCGGGCGTGGCCGACCAGGCGGCGGCGAGCCATCCTGGCACGCCGGAGGTAGCGTTTGCCGCTGGGGACGCCGGGGCGATTCGGGTAGCCTGCGTCAGGAGTGCGAAGGAGCACGATGAACTTCGACGAGATCAAGAACAAGGCGTCCGAGCTGCTCGAGGAGAACCACGAGAAGGTGGACCAGGGCATCGACGCCGCGGCCGACTTCATCGCAGGCAAGTTCGGTCACGAAGAGCAGGTCAAGCAGGTGGCCGAGAAGGCCAAGGACATCCTTCCGGGTGGGCAGTGAACTCGTTCAACACGGCTGAGCGGGTCACCCAGACCGGGGAGGCCCGCTCTCCTTCCGCGCAGATCGTGACCTGGCAGGGGTACGACGTGCCCCGGCTCGAGCAGGTCCGCTTCCTGTTGTCGGAGCGCAAGCTGCGGGCGTCCGGCCGGATCGTGACGGCGGGGCCGGAGGAGCAGTTCAGTGGCTCGTTCGAGGTGAGCGTCGGCGAGACCGGCAACGTCACCCGGCTGCTGTTGCGCACCGCCACGGTGTCCGAGGAGCGCCAGATCTCGGTGTCCCGGTCCTCGGAGGGCGCCTGGCTGGTCGACTACGGCCAGGGTGCCGAGCGGGCCGACTTCGACGGGGCGGTGGACGTGGACGTGCAGTCCGCGGTGCTGTTCAACGCCATCCCGGTGCGCCGGCTGAACCTCCAGCTGGAGCCCGGCGAGCACGAGCTGCCCGTGGTGTACGTGACGCTGCCCGACCTGTCGGTGAAGCTGGTGCGGCAGAAGTACCGGACCGTGTCGGTGGGCGAGGAGCACTCCGTGGTGTCGTTCGAGAGCGGCGACTTCCACCAGGACATCACCGTGGACCGCACCGGCCTGGTCGTCGACTACCCGGGCATCGCGTACCGCATCTGACCGGCGGGTGTGCCTCGCTCGACTTGCTGCCGACGCGGTTGAGGGCGGCGCGGCTGGTGCTTGGTACCCGTGGGCCGGCGGACGCTTGAGTGGACCGGCGGGTCATCGCGCGGGCGTGGTGCGGCGGACGCCGAGTCGTGTGGTGGTCACGCGCGTACTGCGATGGCCATGCCCTGGCCCACGCCCACGCACGCCGCCGCGATGCCGGTGCCGCCGCCGCGGGCCCGCAGGTGCCGGCACAGGTCGATCACCACGCGGGGCAGCGAGGCGCCGAGCGGGTGGCCGTAGGCGATCGCGCCGCCGTGCACGTTGACCTTCTCGCGCGTCACCTCCGGCAGGTGGTGCAGCACGGACAGCGCCATCGCCGCGAAGGCCTCGTTGATCTCCCACAGGTCGACGTCCTCGGCCGCCATGTTCAGCCGCGCCAGCAGCTTCCGGATGGCGCTCACCGGGGTCAGCGTGAACCGGTGCGGCTCGTCGGCCGTCACCGCGCTGCCCAGGAACTCCGCGAGCGGCGTGACGCCCAGGTCGGCCGCGACCTGCTCGGTGCCCACCAGCACCGCCACCGCGCCGTCGCTCAGCGGTGACGAGTTGCCCGCCGTCACCGGCCCGCCCTCGGAGAACGCCGACGCCAGCTTGCCCAGCTTCTCCAGCGACGTCTCCGGCCGCACCGACTCGTCCCGCCGGACCGCCGACCCGTCCCGCAACTGCACGGCGAACGCGAACCCGTCGTGCACGCCCGCGTCCCACGCCGCCGACGCCCGCCGGTGCGACCGCAGCGCGTACGCGTCCATCTGCTCGCGCGTGATGCCCAGCGACACGGCCACGTCCTCCGCCGCCCGCCCCAGCGGCACCGTCCACTCCGACCGCATCCGCGGGTTCACCAGCCGCCAGCCCAGCGCGGTGGACACCGACTCCAGCCGGTCGGCGAACGGCTTGTCCGGCCGCACCACCACGAACGGGGCCCGCGTCATGCCCTCCACCCCGCCCGCGACCAGCAGGTCCGCGTCACCCAGCGCCACCGCCCGCGCCGCCTGCACGACCGCCTCGCCGCCGGACGCGCACAGCCGGTTCACCGCCACCCCCGGCACGGTCACGGGCAGCCCGGCGAGCAGCGCCGCCATCCGGCCGATGTTCCGGTTCTCCTCGCCCGCCCCGTTCGTGTTGCCGTACAGCACGTCGTCCACCCGCGCCGGGTCCACCTGGTGGCGGCGCAGCAGCTCGGTGATCGGCAGGGCGGCCAGGTCGTCGACGCGCACCCCCGCCAGCCCGCCGCGGTAGCGGCCGAACGGCGTGCGCGCGGCGTCGAGGATCAGGGGGCGCTGCATGGCCCCATCTTGACACCGGACCGCCGGGTCCGGCAGGTCACGCACAGGTCACGCGGTCACCAGGAACGGCACGAAAGCCGAGGCCGGCCGGGTGTCGGCGGACGTGCCGAACACCCGGACCTCGATCATGTGCGGACCCGGCGACAGCCCGCTCGCGTCCAGGGCCAGCCGGTACGTCCCGACCACCCCCGGTCCGCCCAGGTCCGTCGGCACCGACGCCACCCGGTCGTCGTCCAGCCGGACGGTGAACCCGGCCAGCCCCGCCAGCCCCGTGCCGCGCTGACCCGGCCGACCCGTCAGGGTCAGGTCGAACACCAGTCGCCCCCGGTGCACCGTCGCACCCTCGGGCACCGGCTTCCCGCTCGCGTCGAGGATCGTCCCGTCGACCCGCGCCAGTTCCAGCTCGACCTCGGGCAGCGGCGACGACCTCCCGGTGGGCGCCGTCGACGGCGTGTCCGGCGCGGGTGTCAGGTCCAGGTCGACGTGGGTGGCCTGGACGCGCAGCGGCGTGAGCACGTTCGCCTTCACCCGGCCGTCGTCGACCAGCAGCGCACTTGCCGGCACGTCCGCCACCAGCGGGTACCCGACGCCCGCCCGCCACGGCGCGCCCGGCACGGCGGGCCGCAGCGGGATGCGCGCGTCGCCGATGGCCAGGGTGAACTCCGGCGCGGTCACCGAGCCGTCGGTGTGCAGGAGCGTCATCCGGAGCTGCCCGCCGGTCGCCCCGGTGATCGGCCGCCCCGTCAACGGCGGCGAGTCCGCCACCACACCCACCTGGACCGCCGGCCCGGGCAGGGACGGCGGCGCGCTGGTCGGACCGCCGTCGAACGCCACCAGCCCCACGTGCACACGCTGCCCGGTCGGCCCGGCCACCGACACCAGCGCGGTCGCCTCCCGCCAGCGCGGCACGGCCGGGCTGGTCGCCACCACCTCGCCGTCCAGCAGCACCCGCGCACCGTCGCGGCGCAGCGCCAGCTCCCACCGGTGGGTCAGGGCGTGCTGGAGCGGCGGCACCTCCCGCACCGACGTGGTCGGCGTGCCCTCGGCCGTGACCACCTCCGCGGTGGTCTTGCCGATGCCCGAGGTCACCCGCAGCCGGATCGCGTCGGGCGGCACGCCGTCACCCATGAGCGTGCTGACCGGCCCCGGCACGAGGTCGAGGAACAGTTCGCCGTCCGCGCCCGGCGCATCGGTCTCCACCACGAACCGGCCCAGGTCGTCCCCGTCCCGCAGCACGAACGGCGCCCGCGACCGCAGGGAGGTCGGCGCCGCCACGCAGCTGCTGGTGATCACCAGCCGGCCGTGCCCGTCGCCCGCGCGGGCGGCGCACGTGCCCCGCGTCGCGAGCCGCCACCGCGCCGGGTCGGGGACGCCGCCCTGGTCGAACGTGTCGGCCAGGGCGTAGTCGCCGACCTGGAACCTCTTCGGCGTCCCGGTGACGCGCAGCGGGTCGGACCGCCGGCCGAACGCGTCCACCGCCCGGATGTCGACGGTGTACTCGGTGCCGTCGTCGAGCCCGGTCAGCTCGGTCGCGGGCTGGGCGATCAGCCTGGTCTGGTCCGGTTCGCCGCCGCGGCCCCAGCGGACCTCGTACCCCGGCGCGTCCCCGGTCCACAGCACCTGGAGCCGGCGCGGACCCGGCACGACCCTGGGTTCGCGCGGCGACTCGGGCGCGGCTCCCGGCGTGGGCACCAGCACGCCCTCGGCGGCGAACGGCGTGAGGGACGTGGGCGGCGGCTGCGAGGTCGAGGTCGCGGTGACCGGCTCGTCCACGCCGTTGGTCCGCAGCACCGCCACCACCCCGCCGAACAGCACCACACCAGCGGCGATGACGGCGATCCGGCGACGGTCCATGCCGCCAAGCTAGGTGCCGGGGTGATCGCGGTCACGTGACGTTGCGCACCCGATACCTACAGGGGCCGGATCTCGAACGAGTACTCCGCCGACCGGGTCCGGCCGCCTTCGTCCACCGGGAGTACCCGCACCCCCACCAGGTGGTTGCCGGTCGACACCCGGTCCAGGTCCACCAGGAACTCGTACCGCCCGCCCGCCGAGCCGTTCGTGGGCAGCACGACGACACCCCGCCCGTCGAGGTCCACCTCGACGCCCTTGACCGCCGCCACCTCGCCCGGCGTCCCGTCCAGCTCGACCACCACCCGCGCCTTGCCGCCCCGCGGGAACGCGCCGTCCGGCCCGCTCTCGTGCACGACGGTCACCGCCGGGTTCGGCACCTCCGGGGCCTGCGGTCCCCGGTCGGTCATCCGGGGCAGCGGCCGGCGCGCGGTGGCCTGGCCGTCGGCCACCACCAGGTGCGTGTCCAGCACGAAGAACGCCTCCGGCGCCCGCAACCGGACCTCGACCTCCCGGTCCGGCAGCGGCAGCGGGAAGTCGGCGTAGACGAGCTGGGGGGCCATCGGCCCGGTGTAGCCGAACGGCGGCACGGTCACGGCGGGCGCGGATCGGTCCCCGAACTCGACGGTGAACGGGAGGTCCCGGATGTCCCCGCGCTGCCGCGCGACCCGCGCGACCACCCGCACGCCGCCCGCGCCCTCCAGCCGGTTCGGGGCCACGGTGCCCAGCGGGATCAGGGTGTCCTCCACGGGACGCGTGGTGCCCAACCGCACCAGCGACACCGGCACCGGGCTCTCCGGCGCACCGCCCACGCCGAACGTGTCCACCCGCGTGCCGCGCGCGTCCCGGAACGCCAACCGGGGGTGCGCGGTCGTCCACGGCACCGCGAGCGGCGCGGTGGCCAGCGCCTCGCCGTCCCGCAGCGCCACCACCGCGTCCGGCAGCACCCGCAGCTCCCACCGGTGCCGGACACCGGGCGTGGGCGGCGGGGCGGTGCCGATGACCGGGACCACCTTCGTGGTGGGGGACAGGCCCTCGCCGAAGTCGAACGTCGCGCCGTGCCGGGCGATGGTCAGCACGATCGTCCCCGGCGGATACGGCTTCGTGAGGTGCCCGAGGTCCTGGAACGGCTCGGGCAGCAACGCCACCAGCACCCGGCCGTCCGCGGACGTCGGCCCGTCGGTGGTCACGACGACCCGCCCCACCGCACCGTCCGCCCCCGGCATGCCCAGCCGCAGCGGCACGTTCGATTGCAGGTCGAGGAGGTCGCAGGTGACCTCCAGGCGGCGGCCGTTGAGCGGGCGCAGCCCCAGGCACTCGTCGCCGTCCACGACCCGCCAGCGGCGGGGGCTCAGCGCCTCCGGACCGTCGAACCGGTCGATCGGCTGGACGAGCTGGTCGGCCCACGTCTCGTCGTGCACCAGGCGCGGCACGGCCTTGCCGACCGCCGGCTCCGACCGCTCGCCGAGCGGCCCGACCGCCCGCACCTCCACGGTGACCTCGCCGTTGGGGTCGAGGTCGGTCAGCTCGGTCTCGGCGGCCCGCACCAGACGCGTCCGGTCGCCCCAGCGGACCTCGAACCCGCCGTGGGTGAGGCCGTCGGTCGGCGTCCACGTGGCCCGCAGGCTGGTCCGGTCCAGCGCGGTGAGCTTGAGGTCGGCGGGCCGGCGCAGCGGTTGCGTGTCGGCGACGTGCTCCACCCGCTCGTCCAGGAACCGCCCGAACTCCCGCGCCGGCGGCGGCGCGGACTCGTTGCGCAGCACGACCACCGCGCCCGCCACGAGCACGAGCCCGCCGACCCAGCCGAGGACCTTGCGCCGCTCCACCCGTCGACCCTATGAGGTGCGTGCGAGCGCGGTGCTGCCGTTCAGCCCAACGATCCGGCCGCCGCGGGAACCAAGCGCCCGCAACGCCTCCAGCGCCTGCGGCGAGGTGAGGTCGATCGTCAGGTCGGTCAGCTCGGCGCCCTGCCGCTCCGCCAGCGCCCGCCGCGCCGCGTGCCCCGCCTCGATCGTCTTGGCCAGCCCACCCGTGGACGCGAGCGACCCGCGCGCCGCACCCAGCCGACCCAGGGCGTCGTCCACGGCGTCCAGCAGCGCCGACCGGTTGCCCTCGCACATCGCGCGCACCAGCTCGGGCCGGCTGCCCGCGACCCGCGTGCCGTCCCCGAACGAGCCCGCCGCCAGCGCCAG
The DNA here is from genome assembly GCA_050954585.1 of Actinosynnema sp. CA-248983. Classification (GTDB taxonomy): domain Bacteria; phylum Actinomycetota; class Actinomycetes; order Mycobacteriales; family Pseudonocardiaceae; genus Actinosynnema. Next base: position 244,303 of record CP191863.1, read on the forward strand.
GGCCAGCGGCCCACCGTCCGCGCCGACACTGGCCAGCACCGCCGCCAGGACGTGCGGCAGGTGGGAGATCCGGGCGACGGCCGCGTCGTGCTCGCCCGCGGTCGTCGGCACGACGTGCGCCCCGGCGGCCAGCGCCAGCTCCACCACGTCGGTCAGGACGTCGAGGTCGGCCCCGTCCTCGGTGGTGACCACCCACGCGGCGTCCCGGAACAGGTCGGCCGCACCCGCACCCCACCCGGAGGCCGACGTGCCCGCCATCGGGTGCCCGCCGACGTACCGGGCCCGCGGCGCCACCCGCGCGACCAGCTCGGCCACCGGCCCCTTGACGCTGACGACATCGGTGAGCCGCACCCCGTCCGGCACCAGCCGCAGCACGTCCTCCACCGCCGGCAGCGGCACCGCCACCACCACCAACGCGTCCCGCTCCCGCGCCCGCCGCAGCGCGTCGGCGGTGTCCACCACGTCGAAGCCGTCCGCGCGCGCGGCGTCGGCGTCCCCCGCCGAGGCCGTGGCACCCCACACCACCCGCCCGGCAGCCGCGGCGGCCCGCAACACCGAGCCGCCGATCAACCCCAGTCCGACCACGCACACATCACGCACGCGGGACATCCTGCCGGCGCACCCCGACAACCTCCGCACCATCACTTTCCGCAACCCCGCGGTGGCGCGGGACGTCCCCGGGTCATGCGGATCGAAGTGATCGCCGGCCCCGAGGCCGACCGCGTGGCGGCGCAGTTGCGGGCCCACGACACCGAAGGCCTGCTCACGGTGGCCGTGGTGGACCGTCCCGGCCTCGCGGCGCTGGTGGTCGGCGAGGAGGTGCCGCTGTCGGTGGACGTCGCCGACCTGTGGAGGGACCGCGTCCACCCCATGGCGCGCCGCCTGGCCGGCCTGGACCGCGTCGCTCCCGCTCCCGCCGTCCTGCACCCCCACGACCCCGCCCTGCCGCGCATCGCCGAGATCCTCCTCAGCCGCCTGCGCACGGCCCTGGACCACACCGACGAACGTTGGACCTACGACCACATCGGCTCGACCGCCGTGCCCGACCTCCGGGCCAAGCGCTTCATCGACCTCCAGATCGGCGCGACCGTCCTGCCCGACCGGAGCGTGGATGACCGCCTGGCCACCGCGGGTTTCCTCCCGGCGCAGGGTTCCCGCCCCGATTCGCCCGGCGTGCACCACGACCTGCCCATCGGCGGCGGCACGACGGAGGTGTACCGGAAGCGCCTCTATGTCCGCCCTGACCCGGCGGCGCCGACGATCCTGCACTTCCGGCTGCTCGACTCCCCATGGTGCACGGCCACGACGTCCTTCCGCGACCGGCTGAAAGCGGACGCCGCCACCCGCCGCGCGTATGAGGAGGTGAAGGAACGGGCGGCCCGCGAGCACGCCGACGATCCGGATTACGACGACTACACCCGCGGCAAGTCGGCCTTCATCACCGGTCACCGCTGACTTGCGTGGCTGCGGACGGGTGCCCTGAAGGGGACTGCGGCGGTCGGAGCTGCATCGGGTGGCGGCGGTAGGCGGTGGCGCGGCGGGTGATGGCGCGGGTGGCCGGTGGCGCGGGTGGCCGGTGGCGCGGGTGGCCGGTGGTGTGGCGGGTGGTGGCGAGCTGCCGGTGGCGGGCGGCGCGGGCCTGGCGGGGCGTGGCTGTGGCCGGTGGCGTGGCTGTGGGTTGGGCACGGCTGGTGGTGGGCGTGGGCTTCGGGGGAGGGTCGGTGGTGGCTGGCGGTGTGATCGCTGGCCCGTGGGGGTGTGGTGGGCACCCCCACGGGGTGGGGTCAGCGGAGGGCGTCGAGAGCGAAGGCGGTGTAGACGACTACTCCGTGTTCCATGGCCGCCTCGTCGAAGAGGACGCGGTTCGAGTGGTTCGGTTCGGCGTGGGCCAGGTCGACGCCGCGGGGGCAGGCGCCGAGGAAGGCGATCGCGCCCGGCACGCGCTGCAGGACGTAGGAGAAGTCCTCGGCGCCCATCAGCGGGTCGTCCATCGGGGCGGACCAGCGGGCGCCCAGGGCCGCCGCGGTCACCTCGCCGACGTGGGGGCCGACTTCGGCGTCGTTCACCGTGACCGGGTAGCCGGGCACGATCTCCACCCGGGCCCGGCAGCCGTGGGCGGCGGCGACGTGTTCGCAGACCTTCGGCAGTTCGCGCTTCACGAACGCCCTGGTCTCCTCGGACAACGTCCGGATGGTGCCCTCGACCAGCGCGGTCTCGGGGATGATGTTGGTGGTCGTGCCCGCCTTGATGTGGCCGACCGTGACCACCGCCGGGTGGTGCACGCTGACCCGGCGCGCCACCAGCGTCTGGAGCGCCCCGACCAGGGCGGCGGCGGCCGGGACGGGGTCGAGTGCGTCGTGCGGCATGCCGCCGTGGCCGCCGCGACCGGTGAACGTGACGTGGAACGTGTCGGCGGAGGCCATCGTCGGGCCGGACCGCGAGACCACGACGCCGGATTGCAGCGTCGACGTGATGTGCAGCGCGAACGCGCGCTCCACCGGCGCGCCCCCCGCCTCCAGCACGCCTTCGTCGAGCATGTACTTGGCCCCGTGATGCCCTTCCTCGCCGGGCTGGAACATGAACACGACCTGCCCGGACAGCGCTTCCCGCCGGGAGGTGAGCAGGCGGGCCGCCGACGCCAGCATCGCCACGTGCGTGTCGTGCCCGCAGGCGTGCATCGAACCGTCCACTTCGGACGCGTACGGCAGCCCGGTGTCCTCCTGGAGCGGCAGGGCGTCCATGTCGCCGCGCAGCAGCACGGTCGGTCCCGGCTGGGCGCCCCGCAGCACCGCGACCACCGACGACGTGGACTTGCCGGTCGTGATCTCCAGGGGCAACCCGGACAGCGCGTGCAGGATCGCCGCCTGCGTCGCGGGCAGGTCGAGGCCCTGCTCCGGGTGCCGGTGCACCTGCCTGCGCAGCGCCACCGTCCTGGGCTGGAGCGCGCGTGCGGCCTCCGAGAGCCCGGTGAACCGGGGCTCGGGGGTGGTCGTCTGTGCGTTCGGCAGAGTTGTGCTCATCCCTCGATAGTGGCATCGGACGGTCCCCGACGCCCGGAGCCGAGGCCCCCGTGCTACCGGGTGCGGTCCGGTGGCCCTACGGTGTGCACATGGCACACCAGGAGCCGGTCAACGGCTTCGCTGTCGCGGTGGTCCGGGAGGACGGCCGCTGGCGGTGCAGCAGGATGGACAGCTCCGCGCTGTCCGAGCTAGACGCGGCCATCACCGAACTCCGCCAACTCCGCTCCACGGGTGCCGTCTTCGGGCTGCTCGCCGTGGACGACGAGTTCTTCATCGTCCTGCGCCCGGTGCCCGGCGGAGTCGCGCTCCTGCTCTCCGACGCCGCCGCCGCGCTCGACTACGACATCGCCGCCGACGTCCTGGACCTCCTGCGGGTGGACCCGCCCGACGAGGAGGACGACGAGCTGTGGCCCGAGGGCGACCTGGCCATCCTCGCCGACCTCGGGATGCCGCAGCACGAACTCCAGGTGATCGTGGACGAGGTCGACCTGTACCCGGACGAGCAGTTGCAGATGATCGCCCAGCGCTGCGGCTTCGGCGACGAGTTCACCAAGCTGCTGGACACCATCCAGGCGTGAGCGACGAAGACCTGGTCCGGTCCGCCCTGGAGGTCGCGCGGCTGGCCCCGCGCACCGGTGACGTGCCGATCGGCGCAGTCGTGTACGACCCCGACGGCGTGGAACTGGCCCGGGCCTGCAACGCCCGCGAGGCCCTCGGCGACCCCACCGCGCACGCTGAGGTGCTGGCGCTGCGGGCGGCAGCGGCCGTGTTCGGCGACGGGTGGCGGCTCAACGGTTGCACCCTGGCGGTGACGGTGGAGCCGTGCACCATGTGCGCGGGCGCGCTGGTGCTCTCGCGGGTGGCCCGGGTGGTCTTCGGGGCCTGGGAGCCGCGGACCGGGGCCGTCGGCTCGCTGTGGGACGTGGTCCGCGACCGCCGGCTCAACCACCGGCCCGAGGTGGTGGGCGGTGTCCTGGCGGACGAGTGCGCGACGTTGATGGAGTCGTTCTTCGCCGACATGTGATCGCGGTCACCCGGCCCTGGGTGATGATCATCGGTGGAAATAGCCCGCACGGGGGAAGCCGTTGATCGGCGGGCCGCAGTGCGCGCTGCGACGATCGGGTGTGTGTCGGTAGACAGCGTGGACGCCGTGTTGGTGGGTGGGGTCGCCAGGGGCGACCTCGGTGCGTTCGAGGTGTTGGTCCGCCGGTACCAGGGGCGGGTGCTGGGGTTCGCCGTGCGCCTGTTGGGGGATCGGGCCGAGGCCGAGGACGTGACGCAGGAGGTGTTCGCGACGGCGTGGCGCCGGCTGGACTCGCTGGCCGAGCCGGCCGCGGTGCGGACCTGGCTGTTCCGGGTGGCCTACCGGGAGTGCCTCGGGGTGCTGCGGCGGCGGAGGACCGATCCGGTGGGGGAGTTGCCGGACTTCGGGGTCACGCCGGTCGGGGTGGGGCAGGTGCCCCGGGACCCCTCCGCGGTGGCCGAGGTGGTGGCGGCGGTGGCGGCGCTGCGGCTGGCCCTGCGCAGGTTGCCCGAGCCGCAGCGGGTCGCCTGGCTGCTGGCCGAGGTGGACGGGCTCTCCTACGCGCAGATCGCGCTGGTGGTGGGGGCCAGCGAGGAGTCGGTGCGGGGGCGGCTCGCGCGGGCCCGGGTGCGGCTGGCGGAGGTCATGAAGGTGTGGCGGTGATCCCGGGCGGGTGAACCCGGTAACTCCGGCGGTGGAACCGGTGGTGGAACCCGGTGGCGGCCACTTGCCACGACCCTCGCGACGACGCCGGCGACCCCCCGGTGACGGGCGGGTGCCCCGGTCTTGTATTGTTCTCGGCGGTGGCGTGTCCGAGCGGCCGAAGGAGCACGCCTCGAAAGCGTGTGAGGTGCAAGCCTCCGTGGGTTCAAATCCCACCGCCACCGCTGACGACGGGGCCCGGTTCGCGATCATCGCGGAACGGGCCCCGTCGGCATTTCGCGCTCTGGTCTTGTCAAGGTGCGGCCTCCGGGGGCACCGCGCCGCCTCGTCAGGCGGGCGGTGCCCCGTCGTGTGCGTCGTGCCCCGCCGGCGCTGGGAGGGCCACCGGGCGGCACGTGATCGAGCTTACCCCATGTTCGAACACACGTTCGAGTGATCAGCGGCAATCCGCCCTGTGGGTGATCACACGACCGCCCATCCGGGCAGCGTGTGCCCGTACAGGGTCAACAGTTAGTGACGGCTTCTTTCGAAGTTCATTCGATCCGGGGAGGATGCGCGGACCCGCCAACATTCTCCGGAGGATCCGTTGAGACCCACCCCGCTCCGCGTCGGGTTAGCGGTCACCGCCGCCTCGGCCTTGTCCCTGGCCCTGGTCGTGCCCGCCACCGCGGCGCCCAGCCCCGATGCGCTCATCGCCGAGGTCTACGGCGGTGGCGGCAACTCGGGCGCCACGCTGACCCGCGACTTCGTCGAGCTGGCCAACCGCGGCTCCAGCCCGGTCGCCCTCGCCGGGTGGAGCGTCCAGTACCTGCCCGGCAGCGCGAGCGCGGGCAGCCAGTGGCAGGCCACGCCGCTCACCGGCACCGTCGAACCCGGCAAGCGGTTCCTGGTCGCCCAGGCGCAGGGCACGGGCGGCACGGTGCAGCTGCCGGCGCCCGACGCCACCGGCACCATCGCGATGTCCGCCACCGCCGGCACGGTCGCGCTGGTCGCCGGCACCGAGCCGCTGACCTGCAAGACCGCCGCCGACTGCGCGGCCGACACCCGGGTCCGCGACCTGGTCGGCTACGGCTCGGCCACGGTGGTCCGCGAGACCAACCCGACGGCGAACCTGAGCAACACCACGTCCGCCGCCCGCCCGACCCTCACGGACACCGACGACAACGCGGCCGACTTCACCGTCGGCGCGCCCACCCCGGTGAACTCCAAGGGCCAGGGCGCCGGCGACCCGGACCCGGACCCGGAGCCCCAGCCGGGCGACAAGCGCATCCGCGACATCCAGGGCACCACCCGCATCTCGCCGCTGGTCGGCGCCAAGGTCGCGGGCGTCCCCGGCGTCGTCACGGCCACCCGCGCCACCGGCGACCGCGGCTTCTGGATCCAGGACACCGCGCCGGACACCGACCCGCGCACCAGCGAGGGCGTGTTCGTCTACACCGCGGGCCTCGCGCCGACCGTCGAGCCGGGCGACTCCGTCCTGGTCAGCGGCACGATCGCGGAGTACCGGCCGGGCGGTGACAACGCGTCCAACGCCAACCAGACGCTCACCGAGATCACCGGCGCCACGGTCACCGTGCTGGCCAAGGGCAACGCCCTGCCGGCGCCGGTCGTGCTGACCCCGCCGGACGGCTTCAGCCCCACCGCGGGCGGCGGCAGCATTGAAACGTTGCCGCTGGAGCCGGCCAAGTACGGCCAGGACTACTACGAGTCCCTCGAAGGCATGTACGTCCAGGTCAACGACGCCCGCGTCGTCGGCCCGACGAACAACTTCAGCGAGACGTGGATCACCACGCGGCCGGACCAGAACCCGACCCCGCGCGGCGGCACCGTCTACCTCGGCTACGACCAGCCCAACAGCGGCCGGATCAAGGTCAAGGCGGGCAGCGCCACCCCGCAGGCGTCGAACGTGGGCGACGTCTGGCGCGGCGCCACCATCGGCAACGTCGAGTACACCAACTTCGGCGGCTACACCCTGGCCACCAAGTCGGTCGGCGAGCACGTGTCCGGCGGCATCCAGCCGGAGACCACCGACGCGGCCCGCCCGTACGAGCTGTCCGTGGCCACCTACAACGTGGAGAACCTGGCCGCGACCAACCCGCAGGCCAAGTTCGACCGGCTCGCGGCGGCCGTCGTGAACAACCTCGCGTCCCCGGACGTCGTGGTGCTGGAGGAGATCCAGGACAACAACGGCCCCACCGACGACGGCACGGTCGCGGCGGACCAGACCTACGCCAAGTTCACCGAGGCGATCGTCGCGGCGGGCGGCCCGCGCTACGAGTGGCGGCAGATCGACCCGCAGAACAAGGCCGACGGCGGCCAGCCGGGCGGCAACATCCGGGTGGCGTTCCTGTTCAACCCGGCGCGGGTGTCCTTCGTGGACCGCGCCGGCGGCGACGCGACGACCCCGGTGTCCGTGGTCCAGCAGCACGGCCGCGCCGCGCTGTCGGTGTCGCCGGGCCGCATCGACCCGGCCAACCCGGCCTGGGAGAACAGCCGCAAGCCGCTGGCGGGCGAGTTCAAGTTCCGCGGTCGCACGGTGTTCGTGGTGGGCAACCACTTCAACTCCAAGGGCGGCGACCAGGCCCTGCACGGCCGCTACCAGGAGCCGAACCGGTCCTCCGAGGTGCAGCGGCTCAAGCAGGCCGCGGCGCTGCGGGCGTTCGTGGACCAGGTGAAGGCGGTCGACCGGGGCGCCAACGTGGTGCTCGCGGGTGACATCAACGACTACCAGTTCTCGCCGGCGGTGCAGACGCTGACGGCGGGCGGTTCGGTGGTGGCCCTGATCTCGACGCTGCCCGAGTCGGAGCGGTACAGCTACGTCTTCGACGGCAACTCGCAGACGCTGGACCACATCCTGATCAGCTCGAACATCAACCGCTACCGGTATGACGTGGTGCACATCAACGCCGAGTTCGCCGACCAGGCCAGCGACCACGACCCGCAGGTCGTCAAGCTGCGCCCGAGCACGGGGAACGCGCAGGTGGACCGCATGGTGTTCCTGCTGGAGGACATCGCGGAGTGCTTGCGGGGCTGAACCCCGCCGACGCGAAACGGCCCCGTCCGGAAATCTCCGGGCGGGGCCGTTTTCAGCGGAGGATACGGGATTTGAACCCGTGAGGGGGTTAACCCAACACGATTTCCAATCGTGCGCACTAGGCCGCTATGCGAATCCTCCGCGGAAGAGGTTACCCGACGGGGGTCTGACCAGCCAAAACGGCTGGTCAGGGCGGGGGTGCACGGGCGGGGAGGGGCTAGCACAGCGCTCGGTGACGACACTATCGGAGCGTCTGTAGACATGAGCACCACGAGCACCACGAGCGCAGTCAGTACCTCTCACGCGGTCTGGACCATGCTCATCGAGCGGTTCCGCAAGTCCATCAAGTCCAAGGCGCTGTCCGCCAAGACGGAAGAGCGCTACATCGCGACGGTCTACCGATGGGCCGGGTGGCTCGACGGGCAGGGCCTCGACATCGAGCCTGAGGGGATCAGGACCCGTCACATCGAGGACTTCGTCGTCGACATCATCACGTCGACGTCGGCAGCCAACGCGGCACACCACTACCGCAACTTGCGGGTGTTCGTGAAGTGGTTGGTCGACCGTGAAGAGATCACGGGGCGTAATCCCTTCGACAAGACCCAGCCACCCAAGGTGCCCGAGACGCTCACGCCCGTACTGGAGGACGAGCACCACGCTGCGCTACTGCTCACGTGCACCGGAAAGGACCTTCAATCGCTGCGTGACCGCGCGATCATCCTCCTGTTCATCGACACCGGGATGCGCGTGTCGGAACTGCAGTCGATCAAGGCGGACGCCGTCGACCTGAAGACCAAGCACCTGATCGTCGTGGGCAAGGGGCAGAAGGTCCGGGTGGTGCGGTTCGGCAACTCGACCGGGCTCGCGCTTGCTCGGTACCTCAAGGCTCGGGCCAGGCACGCGTCAGCGGGGCTTGATGCACTGTGGCTGTCCCGCCGCAACGACAAGCCGTTCTCCATTCACGGCATTCAGACGATGCTCAATCGGCGTGGCAAGGCCGCCGGCATACCGGGGGTCGGTCCACCCGCACCGCTTCCGGCACGACTTCTCGGACCGGTGGCAGTCGGCGGGCGGCAGCGAGGCGCGAACGAGAGCGCCGTGCACTTCGGCTCGGCGTGCGTGCTTCCGAGGGCTGGCTCCGCGGAGCGCACGAGCCCGCGCTCGCGGCTCCACCGCGTGAACAAGCAGGAGGGGCACCCGACGGGGTGCCCCTCCTGTAGGTCTGCTGGTCAGTCCTGCGTCACATGCCGCAGGAAGTCGGTGAATCTCCGGTCGGGAAAGATCAGCACGGCGCCGTCGGGGTTCTTGCTGTCGCGCACACCTCGAAGGCCGGGTGCGCGCCCGACCTCAACGCAGTTGTTCGGGTTGCCGGTGCTGCGGCTGGACTTGCGCCAGTCCCTGAACGTCGGAACGTTCATCGTTGCTCGCTCCTTGGGCGCTAGTCGGCGCGGTACTCGTCGGCTACGCGGCGCAGCATGTCGAGGGTCTCGACCGGGTCGAGAGCAGCCCCGACCAGTCGGTTCCACAACGTACTGTAGGCGTCCACGTCCTTCGGGTCGTCCAGATAATGACCGTCGGTGTGCTCCTCGATATAGACGAAGTCCAACGGACTCGCGCGGCGTGCCGAGGGCACCCGAAACATCGTGAAGTTGTAGACCGGTGCGACGGGCGTTCGAGCCTCGAACGGCATCACCTGTAGCTGTACGTTCGGCAGCTCGGCAACCTGGATGAGATGGTCGAGCTGGCCGGCCATCACCTTCCGTCCGCCGACGACACGGCGAATCGCCGACTCTGACAGCACGAAGCCGACTTCGGGAGCGTCAGGCTTGGTCAGCACTTCCTGACGTTCAAGACGTGCCCGGATGGCGTCGGCGATCGTCTGGTCGAGGGCTCGTGCCTCGGAGTCGGTGAACAGCGCACGCATGTACTCCTCGGTCATCAACAGTCCAGGGGCGATCTCGTTCTGGTACGTGTGGATGCCCGAGGCGTCGCGTTCAAGGTCGACAGCGACCCGGAAGTGCTTCGCGTACACCGAGCGGTATCCGGACCAACGACCCCGCTGCTCGTTGCCCTTCGCGAGTTCGAGTAGCCATGACGTGTCTTCCAAGTCCGCGATCTTGCTGCGGTAGAAGTCCAGCAGGGCAGCGAGGTCGCGCTGCTTGAGGCTGGTCTCGCCCAGTTCGAGGCGGCTGATCGAGCTTGTCGAGCGCTCCAGCAACGCCGCGGCAGCTTCGATCGTCTCGCCTGCCTGCTCTCGCAGGTGTCGCAGCTCGTGGCCGAGCTGGAGACGCCGCACGGTCGGGGTAGCCATGCCGGTCACCTTCTCACCTGGGGTGATCAGTCTGCGTGTCACCCGGTCGGCTGCATTCCCTCGGCGGGAATGCAGAGTTACTGCCAGACTGTCAGCGGGAATGCACAGTGGGACTGCACGGTAAGTGTCCCTCTGTCTTCTCACGCACGAGCAGCGGGGGCGGTGGTCGTGACGAGCCCGGCCACTGGCCCCCGCATCCACCGGTCAACCAGGGGAGGGCGACATGTCGGTGATGCACCCCGGTGCGCACGTCGTCGAGCGAGTTGCCAGGGAAGTCGACCGTCTGCTCGCCGTTGCTGAGCACCTCCCGGTGTCCGAACGACGAGAGCTGTGCGGGCAACTGGGCGAAAGAATCGCTCACGTGCAGCGAGCACACGAATGGACCGAAGCGTTCGGATGGATGTTCAGCGTTGGTGTCCTGCTGCTGGGGTCTGTGTTCGCGATCCTCGCCGCAAGCACTCCTTGGCTGCCGGTACTGCTGATCATCTGCGCCGTGGTCACGATCGGGGTGCCTGCCGTCAAGCTCTGGCACTCCGCAGCGCAAGCCCTGGACATCAGCATCGGTGCCTGCCTCGCCCATTCAGAAGGCGACGACTGACTCGGTCGGCCCAGCGACTTTCTCGCGCGGAGTGTCTCCCACCGCAGCAGAAGCCCTGAGCCGACCACATCGCCGTAGGCGCCCGCCTGGGCGCCTACGGCCTCCCCAACCACTTGAAGACGAAAGGAGCGAACCCCATGCCGGAGGTTCACGCCGCGATCATGACGGCCCTGTGCCTGTTGCCCGTCCTCTGTGTGGCGTTGCTGTGGCTGCGATGGCTTGTGTCAGGCACGAGTGGCCAACACAGCGGCGCAGGTGCCGGGGCCTTGTCGGTCGCGCAACTGCAACGCGAGTTGGCGCGAGAAGGCATCACGCCCACGCCGGGAAGCGTGCCCATCTCCTTGCTTCGGCACGCTTCGCCCGCGTTGTCGTCGGCTGCGTCGCGCACGGCCTTGGCGGCATAGCCATGAGGGTCAGGTCCAAGCCGACGGCCAAGCGCACGGGTCGGCTTTGGTACGTCGCTTCTTGCAGCGATGGTGACGCACACCTCGCCGAGGTGATCACCGGGGACATCGTCACGCCTATCTGCCCGCGCGCACCGTTCCGGCCGTACACCACGCTTGCGCGCCCCGCTGACCCCGAGCAGGCATGTCCGGCCTGTTCGGCGACGTTGGACGGCTGACGTGCGTTTACACGGGGTCGCCGACTCGCGCGGACCTCCGGCGGGAGTATGTACGTCCCCACCCGTCCGATGAAGGGCCGAACCGTGACCGACCCGACCGTGATGCTCGACCATCCCGCATGGCTGATCGCCGAAGACGGGCGGGCGTATAGGGCCGTTCGGTCCGGCGGCGATGTGTGGTCGATCGTCTGCATCCCGAGCGACGACGGCATTGGACACATCGTCGAGTTGACCGGTCCCGTGGACCGTTCAACCGCGCCGCTGGTCGACGTGTTCGATCCGGCCATGCTCGACGCCCCGGACGCGATTGCTGGACCGCTGCGCGATGGCGGGCTCGTCTCTCGGTTGCGCAACCCGGACCTATGGGACTCGCTGGCGACGTCGATCGTGCGCCAGGTGATCCGCGCCGGACAGGCGCGCAAGCTGTACCGAGCGTTCAGCGAGACCTACGGCGAACGGGTCGACACGACGGCCGGGCCGGCTTGGCTGTTCCCGACGCCCGAGACCGTCCTCGCTCTGTCCGACACGGAGTTCGCGCGCCTTGGATTGGCGTTCAAGATGCGTCCGCTGCGTTCAGCTGCCGAGGCTGTCTCGAAGTTCGGCGCGGACTGGTCAGCACTCCGCGCGTCCGATCTTGTCACTGCGGTTCAGCAGGTGCCTCGGATCGGTCCCTGGTCGGCGGGCGCGTCGGTCGCCGACCTCACCAACTTCTTTGACCTCTATCCATTCGCCGACCTTGCCGTGCGCACCTGGGCGAAGAGGCTTGCCCCCTCGATCGCGTGGCCTGACGATGAACGCGAGTTCCACGCACTGTGGCAAGGGATGGCGGGAAAGCAGTTGTCCGCCTGGACACTGCTCACGCTTGCTTGGGGAGTTCGTCATGCACGAGACGGAGTCGCTTTCTGATCTGATCGCCGGAGTCGACCTCGCAAGAACCGTTGACGCTCTGTTCGTCAACGCGCCGTTACGAGACTATGCAGAACGTCCGCGCATTAATGACTTCACATTGCCCGTGCTTGGAATGGCGTACATCGCCACGTTCGCGGCCGAGCGAGGGCTGAATGTCGGCGTCCTCGACGCCGAGGCGCACGGCCTAGGGATTGAGCGCACCGCAGCATTGGTAAACGCGATTGCGCCACGGTGGGCTGGTTTCAATCTCCTTGCTCCCACGTACGAGATCAGTGCCCGCCTGGCATCTTCTCTCGACCCTGGGATCGCGGTCATCCTGGGTGGGCATCAGGCGAAGGCAATGCCTGTCGAAATCTTGACCGATCCCCGGATGTCGCGGTGCGAAGCGCTCGTCATCGGCGAGGCGGAAACCAGAGTTGCGATGTTGCTCGACGACTCGCGCAGTCGAGTCGAGTTGCCGGGCGTCATGTGGTTTGATCCGTTGAAACGAACCCCGGTGACCGGTAACGGGCAGGGAGCGTCGCATCACTTGGCGCCTGATATCGACAAGTTGCCGTTCGTCGACCGTCGATACCTCGCGCAGGACCCGCACACGGACAGCGGACGCCTTGAGGCCAACATGGTTGGTGCCCGTGGATGTCCGTACGACTGCACGTTCTGTGGTGCTGCGGTCAGTGCCAACCCCGACGTGACAATTCGTACTCGCAGCCCGCACAACATCCTCGCGGAGATGTACCAACTGCGCGATTCCGGTGTGACCGCGTTCCGGTTCGTCGACGACTTGTTCCTCGGAGCTCGCAGGGTCATCAACACCATGATGGCGGCGTTCAGCGCCGATAGGGTGGGCGACTGGGCACAGTGGGACGCTACTGGTCGTATCAACGTTCTTGCGCGTGAAAGCGACGACGTACTCGACACGCTCGTCGCGAACGGCCTGCGTGAGGTCGCGCTCGGCATCGAGTCGGGCAGCGAACGCATGTTGAACAGAATCGACAAACGGATCACGCCGGACGTCACCCGATCTGTCGTCCGACGACTGACCGAGCGTGGCATCAACGTCAAAGGCTATTTCATCTTCGGCTTCCCGACGGAAACCGGCGAGGAAATCGACGCAACGGTGCGCCTGGTGCACGAACTGTGGGACATCACCGACCCCTTGCCAGGCCGGTTCCGTGCCTCGGCGTTCGAGTACCGGCCGTACCCCGGCACCCCGGATTGGCACACGCTCATGTCGACCGGACGCTACACCGCCGAGCAACTCTTGAACTACAGCGCCGTAGACCTCACGGCCGGTGGAGTCGACGAGTCGATGCGCGAGCGCGACGAATTCAACTTCTCCGTGAACATCCAGTTGAGTGAGGCACCCCTCGACTATGTCCGTGCGGCTCTTCTGGAAATCGCCCGAGCGCAGTACGAGCGGAAGGCGGCGGCGTGACATCCAAGCATCGTGGCCTCTTCGTAACCTTGGATGGCCCTGCGGGCGCTGGGAAATCCACCACGACGCGGAATCTCCGGAAGCACCTTGCAGGCCTCGGGTGTTCCGTCTACGTCACCACTGAACCGTCACGAGCAACGCTCGGTGAGATTGCTCGCCACGGCACCGAGGTATTCCGGGGTCATTCCCTTGCGTGCTTGGTGGCCGCTGATCGTTACCACCACCTCGACACGGAACTACGGCCCAAGCGGAATGACGGACACATCGTCATCTGCGACCGGTATGTCGCGTCGTCGTACGTACTGCAACGCATGGATGGTGTTCCCGTTGAATTTGTCGAGGCGCTGAACAGTGCCGCTGACGTGCCGGATTTGGCGGTGATCCTCACCGTCGACCCTGCGGTCGCGGCGACACGGGTAGCTCGACGTGGGGCTCACAACCGGTTTCACACCGGCATTGAGACCGCCGAGCAAGAGATCGAGTTCTACCGCGACGCGGCGGCGCGACTCACGTTGAACGGCTACCCACTCGTCACGGTTGATACCTCGTGGGTGGCGCTCGACAAGACGGTCGCCGACATCGCGAACCGGATTACACGCCTGCTGGGCAACCCAGAGCCCGACGCCGTCACGGCGTAGCCTGCCCGTGGCTCGACCAACGACCCGTGAGGATTCTCCCGGATGTCCGATCGACAGACGATCATCGACGTGCACGTGCTGCTCGTGCGTGACGGCGATGTTCTGCTCACCCAGCGGCGCGGCGAGTACGGCGGGGGCATGTGGCACCTGCCGTCGGGCAAGCTCGACGCGGGCGAGTCGGTGCTCGCCGCAGCCGCGCGCGAGGCAAGCGAGGAAGTCGGCGTGACCATCGAGCCGCGCGAGCTGCGCCACGTGCACACCCTGCACGTCGCCGACTCGGGTCCGGCGCCGAGGTTGGGCATGTTCTTCGAGGCGCGGCGGTGGCTCGGCGAGCCGACCAACCGCGAGCCCGACAAGTGCTCGGCGGTCTGCTGGTTCCCGCTGGCCGAGCTGCCCGACGACGTGATCCCCTACCCGCTGGCCGGCATCCTCGCCTACCGCGATGGCGTGACGTTCGGCGTGCGCGGGTGGAGCGACACCGAGCCATCGGCGCTCGTTTCGGCCTGATCGACGACGACGGCGCCCCCGCACCCGGTGAAGGGACGCTGTTGGCGAATCCGCCCCGTCGCGTCATGCGGCGGGGCGGAGTGCTGCGAAGTGGGATGTCCGGGTGGGTGCGAAGGGTGTGCCGGTGAGCCAGGCGTCGAGGCGGACGAGGTTGATCGCGGTGGCGGTGAGCAGGTGTTGGAGCCGGGTCTTGCCCAGTCCCCGGTAGCGGGACCGGCGTAGCCCGAAGGCGCTCACGCCTTGGGCGATGGTCCCCTCGATGCCTGCCCGGTGCGCGTACCGGCGTCGCCACTGATTCGACGACGGGGGTGCCGCTCGGCGAACCTCGCAACCCCGTTGCTGACCTGCTTGAACGGTATGCGCTGGGGTTAGAGGTCACCGGGATGGCCGCCGACCTTCTCGGTGAGAGCGACCTCGGGAACGGGTGGTTATCGCGTCCTCGGGGCCGCTCGGCGGGCGGCGGCGCGCGGGTGCGGACAGCGTCGTGGTGGCCGCGCCGGACGTCACCGGGTGGTGGTCGAAACGCTCCGCTGACCCTCGGCTACACTTGCCGTGGACCTCGTGCGGCGCACATCCCATGAACCTCCCCAGGGCCGGAAGGCAGCAAGGATAAGTGGGCTCTGGCGGGTGCACGGGGTCCCCTTTTTGTGTCGGACCCCTTCGGTAGGGTCTGCGGCGTGGCGCTCGCCCTCTACCGCAAGTACCGACCGGCCACCTTCGCCGAGGTGGTCGGGCAGGAGCACGTCACCGACCCGCTGCGCACGGCGCTGGCCGCCGGTCGGGTCAACCACGCCTACCTGTTCTCCGGTCCGCGCGGCTGTGGCAAGACGTCCTCGGCGCGCATCCTCGCGCGGTCGCTGAACTGCGTGAACGGGCCCACGCCCGATCCGTGCGGCGAGTGCAACTCGTGCATCGGCCTGGCGCCCAACGGCGCGGGCAGCGTGGACGTGGTGGAGCTGGACGCGGCGTCCCACGGCGGTGTCGACGACGCCCGCGAGCTGCGTGACAAGGCGTTCTACGCGCCGGCGGAGTCGCGCTACCGGGTGTTCATCATCGACGAGGCGCACATGGTCACCACGCAGGGCTTCAACGCCCTGCTGAAGATCGTGGAGGAGCCGCCGGAGCACCTGATCTTCATCTTCGCGACCACCGAGCCGGACAAGGTGCTGCCCACCATCCGGTCGAGGACGCACCACTACCCGTTCCGGTTGATCCCGCCGTCGGCGATGCGCGCGCTGTTGGAGCGCAACTGCGCGGCCGAGGGCGTGGCGGTCGAGCCTTCGGTGTTCCCGCTGGTCATCCGGGCGGGCGGTGGGTCGGCGCGGGACACGCAGTCGGTCATGGACCAGCTGCTGTCCGGTGCGGGCCCCGACGGGGTGAAGTACGACCGGGCGATCTCGTTGCTGGGCGTGACCGACGTGGCGTTGATCGACGACGTCGTGGACGGTCTGGCCGCGGAGGACGGCGCGAAGGTGTTCGGCACGATCGACCGGTTGGTCGACGCCGGGCACGACCCGCGCCGGTTCGCCTCCGACCTGCTGGACCGGCTGCGGGACCTGGTCCTGCTGCACGCGGTGCCGGACGCGGGGGAGCGCGGGCTGGTCAACGTGCCGGACGACGTGCTGGTCAAGATGGTCGCGCAGCGGGACGCGACGCGGCCGGCGACGGTCACCCGGTGGGCCGAGGTGCTGCACCAGGGGTTGACGGACATGCGCGGGTCGACCGCGCCGCGGCTGCTGCTGGAGCTGGTGTCGGCGCGGATGCTGCTGCCGTCGGCCAGTGACGCGGAGTCGGCCGTGTTGCAGCGGGTGGAGCGCCTGGAGAAGTACGGGCCGCCCGCCGGTGTGCAGGCCGGTGGGCCGGCGCCGGGCGGTGCCGCGCCGGGTGCGGTGCCGGCTGGAGCGGCCGGTGGGGGTGCGCCGGCCGACGGCGGGCGGACCTTCCAGCGGCCATCGCAGCGAGCCGCGCAACCCGACCCCGCCCCGCAGACTCCGGCCGCGCAACCGCCGGCCGCGCCGCGCCGCGCCGCCGCGCCGCCCGCCGCCCAGGCCGCCGCTGCGCCGGGCCAAGCTCCGTCAGGCCATGCCGGGCAGGGCCATGCCGGGCAGGGCCATGCCGGGTCGGGTCAAGCCGGGTCGGGTCAAGCCGGGTCGGGCCAAGCCGGGTCGGGCCATGCCGGGTCGGGCGCGCCGAGCGAGGCTGCCGCGCCCGACCACGTCGCCGCCCAGCCGCAGCCTGCCGCCCAGGCCGCGCCGAGCCGCCCCGAGCCGCCGGCCCCGGTCGAGCAGGCCGCGCCCACCTCAGCAGGGGTGGACGTCGCCGAGGTTCGGCGGCGGTGGGCCGAGCTGTGCGGCATCGTCAAGGGGTTGGCCGGACCGAGTGCGAGCGCGCTGCTGACCAGTGGCGCGACCGTCGCCGAGGTCGACGGCAACTCCGTCACCATCACCCACACCTCCGCCCCCCTCGCCCGCCGACTGGCCGAACCGCGGACCGTGGACGCCATCGCGAGTGCGTTCAGCCAGGTGTTCGGCGGGTCGTGGCAGGTCCGGTGCGTCCACGGCGCGCCCAACCAGGCCGCCCCCCGCCCGACCCCCCAGCGCGAGCAGCGGCCGGCCCCGACCCGGCCCAGCCAGGCGGCCCGCACGCAGGAGCCCCGGCAGCCGCCGACGCGGCCGGCGCCCGTGGACGACGTCCCGCCGCCGCCCGAGCCGCCGGAGCCCGACGAGCCCTCCCGCCGGAGCCGGTGGACGAGGAGGAGATGCTCGCCGAGGCCGCCCGGCCCGGTGACGCCGGTGATCAGCTCGACCCGGAGCAGGTCGTCCTGAAGCTGCTCGCCGACGAGTTGGGCGCGCGCCCGCTGAAGGGCTGAGCGCGCGACTACGCTGGTGGCAAACCCCAAGCGAGAGGAACCCGCGGTGCAACCCGGTGGGCCGAACATGCAGCAGATCCTCCAGCAGGCGCAGAAGATGCAGCAGCAACTCGCCGCCGCACAGCAGGAGTTGGCCGAGGCCGAGGTGACCGGCACCGCGGGCGGCGGGCTGGTGACCGCCGTCGTGTCCGGTGGCGGCGAGCTGAAGAGCCTGAACATCGACCCCAAGGCGGTCGACCCGGACGACGTGGAGACGCTGTCCGACCTGGTCGTGGCCGCCGTCCGCGACGCCAACCGGGCCGCGCAGGAGCTGGCCGCGCAGAAGATGGGTCCGCTGGCCTCCGGCATGGGCGGCCTGGACTCGCTCGGCGGGCTGTTCGGCTGATGTACGAGGGGCCCGTCCAGGACTTGATCGACGAACTCGGCCGCCTGCCGGGCGTCGGTCCCAAGAGCGCGCAACGCATCGCCTTCCACCTCCTCGGGGCGGACCCGGCCGACATCTCCCGGCTCCAGGACGCCCTCCAGAAGGTCAAGGACGGCGTGGTGTTCTGCGAGGTGTGCGGCAACGTCTCCGCCGAGGCGACGTGCCGCATCTGCCGCGACCCGCGCCGCGACCTGAGCCTGATCTGCGTGGTCGAGGAGCCGAAGGACGTGCTGGCCGTCGAGCGGACCCGGGAGTTCAAGGGCCGCTACCACGTGCTGGGCGGCGCGCTGGACCCGTTGTCCGGGGTGGGCCCCGACCAGCTGCGCATCCGGCAGCTGCTGACCCGGATCGGCACCGACGTCAACGAGATCATCATCGCCACCGACCCGAACACCGAGGGCGAGGCGACCGCCACCTACCTGGTGCGGATGCTGCGGGACTTCCCCGGCCTGACCGTGACGCGCCTGGCGTCCGGTCTGCCGATGGGCGGCGACCTGGAGTTCGCCGACGAACTCACCCTCGGCCGGGCCCTGTCCGGCCGGCGCAGCATGTGAGGCTCGTCGCCGTCGACGGCCCCTCGGGGTCGGGCAAGACGACCTTCGCGGCCCGGCTGGGCGGTGTGGTGGTGCCGACCGACCACTTCGCGACCTGGGACGACCCGGTGTCGTGGTGGCCCCGCCTGGTCGCGGACGTGCTGGAACCGCTGTGGGCGGGCCGCCCGGCCCGCTACCAGCGCATGGACTGGAGCGCGGGCCGGCCGCGCCCGGGCGAGTGGGTGACCGTCCACCCCACCGAACTGCTCGTCATCGAGGGCGTGTCGGCGGCCCGGCGGTCCATCGCGGCGCGGCTGGACGAGGCCGTCTGGGTCGAGCTGCCCGACGAACGGGAACGGCTCGAACGCGCGGTCACAAGGGACGGCGAGGCCAGTCGCGGGCACCTGGAGCGCTGGCAGGCCTTCGAACGGGGCTGGTTCGCGGTCGACGGCACGAAGGACCGCGCCGACCGGCTGGTGATCACCGACTGAGGGCCGCGCGCACGACCTCGGCGTCCGGGCACCCGATGGCGGTGAACCACTCCAGGGCAGAGGTCCACAGGGCCCGTGCCTCCTCGACCGAGCCCGCCGCCGCGTACGCGTCACCCGCCACGTGCGCCGCGCGGGCCTGGACGTAGCGCTGGCCCGTCGCCTGGCTGCGGTCCAGCGCCCGGTGGGCCAGGTCGAGGGACTGGGTCACGTCGCCCTGCTCCAGCCGCACCCGGGCCAGCAGCGCCAGCACGTCCACCTCGGCGAGCTTCAACCGGTAGCGGACCGCGCTGTCCAGCGCCTGCTGGGCCGAGTACCGCGCCTCGTCGAGCCGGCCCGCCGCCCGGTGGGCCATCGCCAGCCCGCGCCGGGCCGCGCAGATGCCCCACGGGTAGCCGTTCTCCTCAGCGATCCGCAGCGCCTCGGTGTGCAGCTCCAACGCCTCCGCGTGCCGCCCGTCGCCGTGCATGGCCTCGCCGAGCGCGTTCTTGGTGTCGCACGCCCCCTTGAGGTTGCCCAGCTGCACGGCCATCTCCAGCGCCTTGGACGCCTCCTCGATGGCCTCCGCGTACCGGCCCCGCATGTTCAGCGTGTGCGCCAGCCCCTCGTGCGAGATGTGCACGAACCCCCGCGTGCCCGACCGCTCGTACAGGTCCACCGCCCGCCGGTACAGCTCCGCCGCCCGCTCCGGCTGGCCCTGGAACAGGTGCACCTCGGCCAGCGCCCGGTGGCTGTCGGCCTGGGTGATCCACACGCCCAGCCGGTTGCCGACGTCCAGCGACCCCTCGAACGACGACACCGCCCGGTCCAGCTGCCCGAGCTGGAGGTACACCCCGCCCAGGTTGATCAGCGCCACGCCCTCCTGCTGCAACAGCCCGATTTCGCGGGTGATCACCAGCGCGCGCTCCAGGCAGTCCGCGGCCTGCTCCAGCTCGCCCGCCTCGATGTAGACGCCGCCCAGGTTGATCAGCACCGCCGCCTCGGCCGCCGGCGCCGCGCCGGTGCGCTGCTGGATCGGGATGGCCCGGCGGAAGCAGTCGACGGCCACCCGGTGCTGCCCGATCGTCCAGTACAGCGTGCCCAGCGAGGACAGCATCGCCACCTCGCCCACCGCGTCGCCGATCGCCTGCGCCACCGACAGGCCCGCCTTGGCCACCGCCAGCCACTCGGCCGGCAGGCCCTGGCCGTAGAAGTACCGGCGCAACGCGTCCGCGAGCTGCCAGCAGTCCCGGTCCGGCTCCCGGTCGGCCGCGTGCAGCACCAGGGCCACCAGGTTCGCCCGTTCCGCGTCCAGCCAGGCCAGCGCCTCGCCCGCGGCGGCGAACACCCGCGGGGTCACGCCCGCCACCACCGACTCGCGCGGCAGCCGCAGCATGCTGGACTTCGCCGCGTCGGTCGCGTTGTCCACCGACCGGATCGACCAGTCCAGCAGCCGCCGGTAGGCCTGCGCGCGCTCGGCCGGGTCGTCCTCGAACGCGAGCCGCTCGGCCGCGTAGTCCCGCAGCAGGTCGTGGAACTGGTAGCGGCCCGGCGCGTGGTTGTCGACCAGGTTGGCGGTGGCCAGCCGGTCCAGCCGGCGGCGGGCGTCCTGGGTGGTCAGGCCGCCCAGCGCGGCGGCGACGTCCGGCGTGATGTCCCCCGGCGCGAGGCTGAGCAGCCGGAACAGCGCCGCCAGCTCGGGTTTCAACGCGGTGTAGGACAGGTCGAACGCCGCGTGCACGGCCGCCCGCTCGTCCCCCTCGACGGCCAGCGCCGCGAGCCGGTTGCCCGCCCGCAGCTCCTCCACGTAGGAGGCGATGGTGGTCTCCGGCCGGGACAGCAGGTTGGCCGCCGCGATCCGCAGCGCCAGCGGCAGGTGCGCGCACAACTCGGCGAGCTGCTCGGCCGCCTCCGACTGCTCCGCCACCACGTCGTCGCCCAACATGCCCGCGAGCAGGGCCCGCGTCTCCTGCCGGTCCAGCACGTCCAGCCGCACGTTGGACGCGGCGTGGCTGACCGCCAGCCCGCGCAGCGTGTCGCGGCTGGTCACCAGCACCGCGCAGCCCGGCGACCCGGGCAGCAGCGGCCGGATCTGCTCGGCGTTGGCCGCGTTGTCCAGCACCAGCAGCACCTGCTGGTCGGTCAGCCGGGACCGGAACATCGCCTCCTGCTCGTCCTGGTCCAGCGGCACGGACTCCGGCGGCACGCCCTGCGCCCGCAGGAACCGCGGCAGCACGTCCACCGCGCTCAGCGGCGGGCCCTGGGCGTACCCGCGCAGGTTCACGTAAAGCTGGCCGTCCGGGAAGTACTTGCGCATCTTGTGCGCCGCGTGCACGGCCAGCGCCGTCTTGCCCACCCCGGGCGGACCGGCCAGGGTCACCACCGGCACGCCCTGCGCCGTCCGCAACAACGCCTCGATCAGGTGAACCGCCTGCTCACGGCCGACGAAGTCGCCGATGTCGGCGGGCAGCTGCGACGGCACGACCCGGTCCCGCCGCACCGGCGCCGCCGATCCGGACACCTCCAGCGACCCGCCCAGCACCTGCTGGTGCACGCGCCGCAGCTCGTCGCCGGGGTCGATGCCGAGCTGGTCGGCCAGCAGGTCGCTGACCCGCTTGTACGCGTGCAGCGCGTCGGCCTGCCGCCCGGACCGGTACAGCGCGGTCATCAGCTGTGACCACAGCCGCTCGCGCAGCGGGTGCTCGCTGGTCAGCCGGGACAGCTCGGGGATCAGCTCGGCGTGCCGGCCCAGCTCCAGCTCGACCTCGACCCGCCGCTCCTCGACGTGCAGCCGCCGTTCACCCAGCCGGGGGACCTCGTCGCGGTGCAGCACCTCCGACGGCACGTCCACCATCGCCGGCCCCCGCCACAGGCCCAGCGCCGCGGTGAAGATCGCCGACGCCGGCTCCAGCCGCCCGGCGAGCCGCTCCTGCTCGCCCTCCTCGACCAGCTGTTCGAAGCGGACGACGTCGATCGTGCGTTCGTCGACATCGATCAGGTAACCGTCGGGGACGGTCCGGATCGGCACCGCGGGCCCCAGCACCTGCCGCAGCCGCATCACGTAGGTCTGGAGGGTGCCGCGGGCGCGGGCCGGCGGTTCGGCGCCCCACACGTGCTCGGCCAGCTCGTCGACCGACACGCCGGCGCCGGCCCGCATGAGCAGCGACACCAGCAGCGCCCGCTGCCGACCTGCGCGGACGACCACCTGCTCGCCGTCGACCAGCACCTGCAACGGCCCGAGGACGCGGAACTCGACCTGAGGGCCCACCCGTCCCGACCTCCCCTCCCGCGCACGGGTTTCTGTTGTCCGTTGTACAGCGTAGGAGAGCGTTTGAAGGATCGGTGGTCGTCACGTTGGGGCAGCGAACCTGCGCCGGAAGTACGAGAATGCCCATTCGCGTGGCCGGATCGTGACCTGGCTTACTGCGGAAGGGTTGCGCACAACGGTTAGGGTCCGACACCACACCGAGAGATCCCGGATTTCCCAAGGGGTGTTTGATGGTTCATTCCCGAACGGCTCGGCGCCGCTGGACGGCCGCGATCGGCCTGACCGGCGCCGCCGTCCTCGCACTGTCCGCCTGCGCGCAATCCGAGCGTGGTGGAGACTCCGGGTCCGGCAAGACCGGCGGGACGATGGTCTTCGGGGCCGCGGGCGAGCCGAAGAACTTCGACCCGATCTTCAACGACGACGGCGAGAGCTTCCGGCCGATCCGCCAGATGTACGACACGCTCATCACCTATAAGCGCGGCTCGGCGGACCTCGCGCCCGGCCTCGCGGAGAAGTGGGAGCCGAGCACCGACGGCAAGTCGTGGACGTTCACACTGCGGAAAAATGTGAAATTCCACGACGGCACTCCGTTCAATGCCGCCGCGGTCTGCTTCAACTTCGACCGCTGGTTCAACATGAAGGGCGCCGCCGCCCAGACGCAGATGATCTACTACGGCGACGTGTTCAGCGGCTTCGCCAAGAACGAGGGCGACGCGGCCGGTGAGCCGCTGTACAAGTCCTGCGAGGCCAAGGACGAGGGCACCGCGGTCCTGAACCTCAACGCCTACAAGGGCGCGTTCCCGGCGGCCTTCGGCCTCACGTCGTTCTCCATCTCCAGCCCGGACGCGCTGAAGAAGTACGACGCGGACGCGGTCCAGCAGTCGGGTGACTCGTTCACCTACCCGGCCTACGCCACCGAGCACCCGACCGGCACCGGTGCGTTCAAGTTCGAGAAGTTCGACAAGGCCAACAAGACCATCACCCTGGTCCGCAACGACGACTACTGGGGTGAGAAGGCCAAGCTCGACAAGCTGATCTTCAAGATCATCCCGGACGAGAACGCCCGCAAGCAGGAGCTCAAGGCCGGCACGATCGACGGCTACGACTACCCGAGCCCGGCGGACTACAACACCCTGAAGTCCGACGGCTTCAACGTCACGCCGCGCCCGGCGTTCAACATCCTGTACCTGGGCATCAACGGCGCGAACACCCCGGCCCTCAAGGACCTGCGGGTGCGCCAGGCCATCGCCCACGCCGTCAACCGCGAGCAGCTGGTGAAGACCAAGCTCCCGGCCGGTGCCGAGGTGGCCACCCAGTTCCACCCGAAGACGGTCGCGGGCTACGCCGACGACGTCCAGAAGTACCCGTACGACCTCGACAAGGCCAAGGACCTGCTGGCCCAGGCCGGCGCCACCGGCCTGACGCTGAAGTTCTTCGTGCCGACCGAGGTCAGCCGCCCGTACATGCCGAACCCGACCGAGATCGCGGCCGTGATCACGGACGACCTGAAGGCCGCGGGCATCAACGTCGAGATCGTGTCGCGCCCGTGGAACGGCGGCTACAAGGACGACGTCCAGAAGGCCGGCAAGCACGACCTGCACCTCCTGGGCTGGACCGGTGACTACAACGACGCCGGCAACTTCATCGGCACGTTCTTCGGCCGCGCCAAGGCCGAGTTCGGCTTCGACGACAAGAACCTGTTCGACGCCCTGGCCGCGGCCGACGCGGTCGTCGACCAGGACAAGCACGCGGACGCCTACAAGCAGGTCAACCGCGACATCATGAGCAAGTACCTGCCCGCGGTGCCCGTTTCCCACTCCCCGCCGGCGATCGTCGTGAGCAGCAAGATCTCGGGCCTGGTGCCCAGCCCGCTCACCGACGAGCGCTTCGACACGGTGAGCAAGGGCTGATCCGACTGGTCAGTGCAGGTGGTGGCGCTCGTGACCCGGGCGCCACCACCTTGCTGTCCAAGGGGTTTCCACCATGCTGCGATTCATAGTCCGTCGCCTGCTCCAGGCGATCCCGACGCTGCTGATCCTCTCCCTGCTCGTGTTCGCGTGGCTGCGGTCGCTGCCCGGCGGGCCGGCCGGCGCGCTGCTCGGCGACAAGGCGACCCCGGAGAAGATCGACGCCCTGAACAAGGTGCTCGGGCTCGACCAGCCCTTGATCATCCAGTACTTCAAGTTCCTCGGGCGCACCCTCACCGGGGACTTCGGCAGCTCGCTGATCAGCGGCGAGCCGGTGATGACCGAGATCGGCCGGGCCCTGCCCGCGACGATCGAGCTGTCCATCGCGGCGCTGCTGTTCGCCGTCGTGCTGGGTATCCCGCTCGGTTACCTGGCGGCCAGTTACCGCGGTCGCTTCCTCGACAACCTCACCGTGATCGGCACGCTGGTCGGCGTCGCCGTCCCGGTGTTCTTCCTGGGCATCCTGCTCAAGCAGGTGTTCGCCCAGGAGTTGGCGCTGTTCCCGCCGTCGGGCCGGCAGGACGTCACGATCGACCCGACGCACGTCACGAACTTCGCCGTCCTGGACGGCCTGCTCACCCAGGAGTGGGATGCCGCGGGCGACGCGCTGTGGCACTTGGTGCTGCCGGCGATCGCGTTGAGCAGCATCCCGCTCGCGGTGATCGTCCGGATCACCCGGGCGTCCGTGCTCGACGTCCTGAACGAGGACTTCGTCCGCACCGCGAACGCCAAGGGTCTCCAGGGGTCGATCGTGCGGCGCAGGCACGTGTTGCGCAACGCGATGCTGCCGGTCTCCACGACCATCGGCCTCCAGACGGGCCTGCTGCTCGGTGGCGCGGTGCTGACCGAGCGCGTCTTCGTGTGGGGCGGTCTCGGCTCGCTGCTCGCCCAGGGCATCGAACGCCGCGACTACCCGCGCCTACAGGCGCTGCTGCTGCTGGCCGCCGTGGTGTACGTGCTGGTGAACCTGCTGGTCGACATCTCGTACGCCATCATCGACCCGAGGGTGCGGACCTCATGACGACCCTGCTGAACCGCAAGAAGCGGCGGATCGACGACCTGGCGGAGTCCGCCGGCACCAGCCTCGCGGCCGACGCGCTCAAGCGGATGTCGCGCAGCCCGGTGGCCATCATCGGCGCGGTGATCGTGCTGGTCTTCCTCGTGCTGTCGGTGATCGCGCCGTTCGTCACGCCGAAGGACCCGTACAAGCGCTACCCGGAGCTGCTCGACCAGTTGCGCCCGGACAACATCCCGGGCGCGATGCCCGGGTTCCTGATGGGCAGCGACGAACTGGGCCGCGACTTCTTCAGCCGGCTGCTGGTCGGCGCGCAGCAGTCGCTGGTGGTCGGTGTCGGCGCCACGCTCATCGGCCTGGCGCTGGGCATGCTCATCGGCGGCGCGGCGGGCGCGTTCGGCGGCTGGGTGGACTCGTGGCTGATGCGGTTCACCGACATCATGCTGTCCATCCCGAGCCTGCTGCTGGCCATCTCCATCGCGGCGCTGGCCAGCCGGGGCAGCCAGACCACGGTCATCATCGCGGTCGCGGTGACCACGGTGCCCATCTTCGCCCGCCTGCTGCGCGGCGCGATGCTGGCGCAGCGGCACAGCGACCACGTCCTGGCCGCCACGGCGCTGGGCGTGAAGCGCAAGACGATCGTGTTCCGGCACATGCTGCCCAACTCGCTCGGCCCGGTGATCGTGCAGGCCACGCTCACCCTGGCCACGGCGATCATCGAGGCCGCGTCGCTGTCGTTCCTCGGCCTGGGCGACCCCGACCCGGCGCGCGCGGAGTGGGGCCTGATGCTGGGCAACTCCCAGCGCTACATCGACGTGAAGCCGGAACTGGCCTACTTCCCGGCGATCGCGATCATCATCGTGGCGCTGGGCTTCACGCTGCTCGGCGAGTCGCTGCGCGAGGCTCTCGACCCGAAGAACCGGAGGTGATCCGCGGTGGCCTTGCTCGAAGTGCGTGACCTGCGCGTGGTGTTCCAACGCCGGGGCACCGAACCGTTCGCCGCCGTGGACGGCGTCTCCTTCGACGTCGACCCCGGTCAGACCGTCGGCCTGGTCGGCGAGTCCGGCTGCGGCAAGTCGGTGACCTCGCTGGCGATCATGGGGCTGCTGCCCGCGCGCGGCAACAAGGTGACCGGCACGGTGAAGTTCGAGGGCACCGACCTGCTCACCCTGTCCAACCGGGAGATGCGGGACCGGCGCGGCCGGGACCTGGGCATGGTGTTCCAGGACCCGCTGTCGTCGCTGAACCCGGTGATCCCGATCGGCCTCCAGGTCACCGAGGTGCTGGAGCGCCACCGCGACATGCCGCGCAAGAAGGCGATGGTCGAGGCGGCGGAGCTGCTGGACAAGGTCGGCATCCCCGACCCGACCCGGCGGCTCTCGGAGTACCCGCACCAGCTCTCCGGCGGGATGCGGCAGCGCGCGCTGATCGCGATCGCGCTGGCGTGCCGGCCGCGGCTGCTCATCGCCGACGAACCGACCACCGCGCTCGACGTGACCATCCAGGCGCAGATCCTGGCCCTGCTCAAGGAACTCGTGCAGGACACCGGGACCGCGCTGATCATGATCACGCACGACCTGGGTGTGGTGGCCGGGCTGTGCGACGAGGTGAACGTCCTCTACGGCGGTCGCGTCGTGGAACGGGCGGAGCGGCACCACCTGTTCGCCGAACCGCGCCACCCGTACACGCACGGCCTGCTGGCCTCCATCCCGCGGCTGGACGCGGCGCGCGGCGAGAAGCTGGTGCCGATCAAGGGCTCGGTCGCGGACAACATCCCGTGGGACAGCGCCTGCGCCTTCGCACCGCGCTGCCCGAACGCGCTGGACGTGTGCCGCCAGGTCACGCCCGCGCTGGAGCAGGAGGAGCGGCGGTCGCTGCGCTGCCACAACCCGGTGCTGCCGGGAACGCCCGCCGCACAGGAGGTGCCCGCATGATCGCCGCAGCCGAGCCGACGGCCGCCGACGCGCCCGTGGGCGGGTCGCTGGTCTCGGTGCAGGGCCTGAAGGTCCACTTCCCGATCAAGCGCGGTCTGATCGTGGACCGCACGGTCGGGCACGTCTACGCCGTGGACGGCGTGGACATGGAGATCCAGCGCGGCGAGACCTACGGCCTGGTCGGCGAGTCCGGCTGCGGCAAGTCCACGCTCGGGCGCGGCATGCTGCGGCTGGTGGAGCCCACCGGCGGCAAGGTCGTGTTCGACGGCACGGACCTGGTGGAGCTGAAGGGTGAGTCGCTGCGCAGGATGCGGCGGCGGATCCAGATGGTGTTCCAGGACCCGATGTCGTCGCTGGACCCGCGCCAGTCGGTGGAGTCGATCCTGGTCGAGGGCCTGCGGGCGCACGGCCTGGACAAGGGCCGCGAGGCGACCGGCAAGCGCTTGCGCGAACTGCTCTCGGCGGTGGGCCTGCCGTCGACCTCGCTGCGGAAGTACCCGCACGAGTTCTCCGGCGGCCAGCGGCAGCGCATCGGCATCGCCCGCGCGCTGGCGGTCGAGCCCGACCTGATCATCGCCGACGAGCCGGTGTCCGCGCTGGACGTGTCGGTGCAGGCGCAGGTGGTGAACCTGCTGGAGGAGCTGCAGGAGCAGTTCGGCCTGACCTACCTGGTCATCGCGCACGACCTGGCCGTGGTGCGGCACATCTCCGACCGGGTGGGCGTGATGTACCTGGGCGGGATCGTGGAGGAGGCGTCCTCGGACGACCTCTACGCCGAGCCGCTGCACCCGTACACCAAGGCGCTGCTGTCGGCGATCCCGGTGCCCGACCCGGAGGTCGAGGACCGGCGCGAGCGCATCCTGCTCACCGGTGACCTGCCGTCGCCGGCGAACCCGCCGAACGGCTGCCGGTTCCACACCCGGTGCCCGTGGAAGCAGGAGACGAAGTGCGCCACCGACCGGCCCGTGCTGCGCGAGGTGCGGCCGGGGCACAAGGTGGCGTGCCACTGGGCGGAGGACATCCAGGCCGGGCGCATCCGGCCGCACGAGGTGGAGACCGTGCTGGTGGAGGAGGGCGGGATCTCGCCCGACGTGCCGCTGATCGGGCCGTCCTCGGTGACCGAGGTGCTCAACCCGTAGCACGTGAGCGGGGTGCGTCCCCCTGGGCCGCACCCCGCTCTCTCACCCCTGCCAGTCCGGTTCGCGGCCCAGAAGGCCCACGAGCCGGTCGGTGAGCGGTGCTTCTTCCGGCACGTCGACCGGAAGCCCGAAAGCCGCGCCCGGTCCTCGGACGTCCGGAGTGGACGGGAAGCGGCGGGCCATCTTGAAAGCGGCCAACGCCATCTCGTCGTCCAGCGTCGAGTCGAACCCGACCGCCTTCGCCAGGTCCCAGGCGTGGACGAGGTTGTCCACGAAGTGCCCGGCCA
This sequence comes from Actinosynnema sp. CA-248983, assembly GCA_050954585.1. Classification (GTDB taxonomy): domain Bacteria; phylum Actinomycetota; class Actinomycetes; order Mycobacteriales; family Pseudonocardiaceae; genus Actinosynnema. Next base: position 272,967 of record CP191863.1, read on the forward strand.
CCAGGCTGCGGCCCGGCTGGGGGCCGTAACCCGGGAACACGCTGGGCCGGTCGAGGAAGCCGGCCACCCGGAAGGCTTCGGTGGCCCGGTCGGCGGCGGCGAGGTAGGCCTCCACCAGGTCGTCGCTCGCCTGGGGCGCGGCCTCGGTCTCCCGCGCGGCGGCGTCGAACTTCAGGGTGCTGTCGACCTGGTGGTGCAGCAGGTCGCGCACGGTCCAGCCGGCGCACGGCGTGGGCAGGTCGAAGTGGTGCGGCTCCAGCTTGCGGTAGAGCGTGACGTTGAGGTCGAGGGCGGTGCGGTTGAGGTCGAGCAGGTCCATGCGTCCCCCTCCGGAAATTTGTACGAACGATCGTACAGTTAGTTTGGGGTGTGCCGTCAAGGGCGGCTAGCGTGGTGGTCGTGAAGGTCGACGGACGGGTGGAGCGCGGCGAGCAGACCCGCCGGCAGATCCTGCGGCGGGCCGCGGAGATCGCGTCGGTGGAGGGTCTGGAGGGTCTGTCGATCGGGCGGTTGGCGACCGAGCTGGAGGTCAGCAAGAGCGGCGTGTTCGCCCACTTCGGGTCCAAGGAGGAGCTGCAACTGGCCACCGTCCGGGCCGCCGCGAAGATCTTCGTGGACGAGGTCGTGACCCCGGCGCTGGACCTGCCGCCGGGCCTGGCCCGCCTGGAGCTGCTGCTGTCGGGCTGGCTGGGCTACTCGGAGCGCCGGACGTTCCCCGGCGGGTGCTTCTTCTACGCCGTGCAGGCCGAGTTCGACGCCCGGCACGGCCGGGTGCGCGACGCGGTCGCGGAGTACGGGCGCGGGTGGAACTCGTTGGTGCGCGAGACGATCGAGGGTGTGCCGGACCTGGCGGTGGACGCGGGGCAGTTGGCGTTCGAACTGATCGCGTTCCTGGAGATGGCCAACGCCCAGTCCGTCCTGCACGACGACCCGACCGCCTACACCCGCGCCCGCACCGCCGTCCGCTCCTGCCTGGACCGCGCCGTCCGGGGTTAGGCGGCGGCTTCGGCCGCGACGACCACTCGGCGTTGGGCGGACTTCACGGCCATCCCCACCGGGATGCTGATCAGCACCGCCGTGCCCCAAGACAGGGCGATCGCGAGCAACGGGTCGTCGATCACCCGCCCGCCGAAGTACCCGATCAGGGCCGTGTACCCGCTCCACAGCGTGGCCCCCGCCAGCGCGACCGGCGCGAACCGCCGACTGGGCCACCGCAACGACCCCGCCAGCAACGCCCCGACCAGCCCACCGCCGGGCACCCACCGCACCGCCACCAGGATCGGCTCGCCGCGGGAAGCGAGCCGCGCCGCCGTCCACTCCACCACCGCCCGCGACCCCGGCCGCCGGCTGAACCGGCGCAGCGCGCGCATCCCGGCACTGCGGCCGAGCGAGTAGTTGACCAGGTCGGCGACGAAGCACCCCAGCGCCGCCACCGCGATCACCCCGGTCAACGGCAGTTCACCGGAGGCGGCCAACACGGCACATCCGATGAGCACGGCCTCGGTGGGCGCCAGCGGCACCGCGGCGACCACGAACAGCACCACAAGGGCGGTCATGATCGGAGAACGCTAGTCGGACCGGGTTAACTCCGAGGGTCGCCCGACCTTCAGCTAAGGCTCAGGCGACCCTCGGAACACCCCTCAGCGGTGCGCCCGGTTCAGGGCGGAGACGACTGCGCGCAGCGATGCGGAGACCGTGGACGAGTCGATGCCCACGCCCCACAGGACCCGGTCGCCCACGGCGCACTCCAGGTAGGCCGCCGCACGGGCGTCGTCACCCGACGACATGGCGTGCTCGAAGTAGTCCAGCACCCGCACGTCGTACCCGACCGAAGCCAGGGCGTCGACGAACGCGGCGATCGGGCCGTTGCCCGAGCCGGTGAGCTCCTGCGTCTCGCCGTCCACCACGACCACGGCCTTGATCGTCTCGTGGCCGCTGCCGTCGCCGGACACCTTCTGCCGCAGCAGCCGCAGCGGCGCGGTCGGGTCCAGGTACTCCTCGGAGAACGCGTCCCACATGTCCTTGGGCGAGATCTCGCCGCCCTGCGTGTCGGTGACCTCCTGGATGACCCGGGAGAACTCCACCTGCAGCCGGCGGGGCAGGTCCAGGTGGTGCTCGGTCTTCATCAGGTAGGCCACGCCGCCCTTGCCGGACTGCGAGTTGACCCGGATGACGGCCTCGTAGTTGCGGCCCACGTCCTTCGGGTCGATCGGCAGGTACGGGACCTCCCACGGGAACTCGTCCACGTGCTCGCCGGCCGCCTTGGCCGCGTCCTCCAGCGCCTCGAAGCCCTTCTTGATGGCGTCCTGGTGCGAGCCGGAGAACGCGGTGAACACCAGGTCGCCGCCGTACGGGTGGCGCTCGGGCACGGGCAGCTGGTTGCAGTACTCGACCGTGCGGCGGATCTCGTCGATGTCGGAGAAGTCCAGCTGCGGGTCGACGCCCTGGCTGAACATGTTCATGCCCAGCGTCACCAGGCACACGTTGCCGGTGCGCTCGCCGTTGCCGAACAGGCAGCCCTCGATGCGGTCCGCGCCCGCCAGGTAGCCCAGCTCGGCGGCGGCGACGCCGGTGCCCCGGTCGTTGTGCGGGTGCAGCGACAGGATGATCGAGTCGCGGCGGGCCAGGTTGCGCGACATCCACTCGATCGAGTCGGCGTACACGTTGGGCGTGGCCATCTCGACGGTCGCGGGCAGGTTGACGATCAGCGGCTTGTCGGGCGTGGGCTGGATGATCGCGGAGACCGCGTCGCAGACCTCCAGCGCGTAGGACAGCTCGGTGCCGGTGTAGGACTCGGGGGAGTACTCGTAGCGGAAGTCCGTCTCCGGGTACTTCTTCGCCTCCTCCAGCGCGAACGCCGCCGCGTCGGTGGCGATCTTCTTGATGCCCTCGCGGTCGGACTTGAACACCACGCGCCGCTGGAGGATCGACGTGGAGTTGTAGAAGTGGACGATCGCCTTGTGCGCGCCGCGCAGCGACTCGAAGGTGCGCTCGATCAGCTCGGGCCGGCACTGGGTCAGCACCTGGACGGTGACGTCCGGCGGGACCGCCCCGTCCTCGATGATCTCCCGGACGAAGTCGAAGTCGGTCTGCGAGGCGGCCGGGAAGCCGACCTCGATCTCCTTGAAGCCCATCCGCACCAGCAGGTCGAACATCTTGCGCTTGCGGGCTGGCGACATGGGGTCGATCAGGGCCTGGTTGCCGTCGCGCAGGTCCACCGCGCACCACAGCGGGGCCTTCTCGATGCGCTTGGTCGGCCACGTGCGGTCGGGTACGTCGACCGCCTCGACCTGCTCGTGGAACGGTCGGTAGCGGTGCACCGGCATCGACGTGCCGCGCTGCGGGTTCCAGGCGGGCTGGTCGGCGGGGGCGGGACGGGCCGGGGTGCGGATGCGGCTGGTGCCGGACGTGTACGCGTCGGGTGACGTGGTCATGGTGCTCTTAGCTCCTGCTGGCCGTTTGGGAGGACGACCGGCGGCAACGCTCGATCCCGCGACGGGGGCCGGTCAGATCAGACCCCGTCACGGCGGCGAAGCAGGAGGGCACGTGCCACGTCCGACAGGTTAACCACATGCCGTCGAGACCTGGAACCGAGCGTCCACATGGTGGACGGGTCGGCGGCTTCACAGGCGTGGGCGCGTCCGAGGAGGCTGTTCGGGTTAGCGGGTGTTTATCACCCGATGGTGTGAGGTACCTGAACGGCATGTCCAGATGGCGAACCTCAACGCGCAGCGGCAGCTACACCGCTGCCCGAGTGATCAGCGGCGTGGGCGCTGTGTTCGCTCTCATCGAGGTCCTCTACATCCTGATGATCCTCTTCGGGGCGAACCAGGCCAACGCGTTCTTCCGCTTCATCCAGCAGCTCGCCGAGCCGCTGGCGCTGTTCTTCCCAGGGCTGTTCCAGCTCGGCAACCCCAACCTGGACGTCATCGTGAACTACGGTCTCGCGGCGGTGTTCTGGCTGGTCGTGACCGGCATCCTGGCCCGTGTCGTAGCGCGGTGAGGCCGCGTCGGCTTGTCGGGTCGCCTTTCCCGCCGATCAGCTTTTCCGATCGGCGGGAAACGCGGTCCGACGAGCCGACTTCAGGCGGCCTCACCCGCGGCGCCGAAGGCGACGCAATTCAACACCGCCGTGTCAGACTCCCGTCATGGCTGAACACACGGCGTCTTCGGATGTGCGGACGCGGATCGTGTCGGTCGTGGCGGGAGTCGTCGGCTGGGCGGGGCTGCTCATCGCGGCCGTTCTGGTCGTCCACGTCCTGCTGACCGTGGGCGGGGCGAACCCGTCCAACTCGATCACCACAACGGTCGCGACCTGGGCGGACAGGTTCGCTCTCGGCTTCCGCGACCTGTTCACGCCCGAGGACTTGAAACTCCGCGTGTTGATCAACTACGGCATCGCCGCCGTGTTCTGGCTGATCGTCCGCTCAGTGGTCGTGAAGCTCGTCCGCCGACTCGGCTGAGTACAGCGGCGAGCCCCATTCGCCGGTGAACACCGTCTCCGTGAGCGGCTTCCGCTTGCGCACCCGGTGTTCGCGAACCCGAAGGTCCTCCGGCAGGTCGGAGTCGTCGCCGAGCACGCCCACGGCCACCACGACCACCGGGACCACGTCCTCCGGCAGTCCGAACGCCTCCCGGACGAGATCCTTGGAGAACCCACCCATCTGGTGCGTGACCAGGCCGTTCTCCACCGCCTGGAGGCTCAGGTTGGCCACCGCCAGACCCACCCCGTACTCGGTGTTCGGCATCGGCCCCCGGTCGTCCGCCGTGACCCGGCACGCCACCATCAGCACCGACGCCCGGCCCGCCCACACCTGGTTGCCCGGCCGCAACGCGTCGAAGACGCGCTTGAACCCCGAGTCGCCCCGGAACCCGACGACGAACCGCGCCGGCTGGGTGTTGCCGTGCGAAGGGGCCCACCGGGCGGCCTCCAGCAGGGGCCGCAGGTCGGCGGCGGTCAGCGTGGCCGAAGGGTCGAAGGCGCGAGGGCTCCGGCGCCGGGCGATGATCGGGTTGAGTTCCATCAGATCGCATACTGCCAAGCCGTGATGGCGTAGGCGCCGAACCAGGCGCTGAACACCGCCACCCCCACCAGCACCGCCACCACCGTGGACGTCCGCCGCCGCGCCATCGCCAGCGCGATCGGCACGAGCAGCGTGAACGCGGGCAGCAGCAGCCTGGCCTTGGAGTTCATCAGGCCGTTCGACCCCAGGTCCATGGCCAGCACGCCCGCCCCGTACACCACCAGCGGCCACTCCAGCCCGCGCCGGACGCCCAGCACCACCAGGGCGATCGCCACGACCAGGAACCACACCGTCGCCAGCTCCAGCACCGACCGCGGCTCGCCCAGGATGAGCAGCGCGAACTTCCACGTGGCCGCGCCGCCGTCGAACCGGGAGTCCCACCCGCGCTGCTGCACGGCGAACCACCCGTCCCACTGGCCGGTGCGCACCGCCACGTACGCCAGGTACCCGAGCAGCCCGAGCGGGGCGATCAGACCGCCCGCCCACGGCCGCCACGAGTCCCGCCGCTGGACGATCGCCACCAGGGCCGCCAGGCACACCGCGAGGATCAGCGCCGCCGCCGTCGGCCGCACCAACCCGGCGCACGCGCAGCACAGCCCCGCCTGCACCCACCGCCGTTCGACCACACCCACCAGCGACCACGCGGCCAACGCGCAGAACGTCGCCTCGGAGTACGCCATCGACAGCACGACCGCCATCGGCGACGCGGCGAACAGCACCACCAGCACCAGTCCCGCGCGGTAGGACCCGCCGAACACCCGCGACCCCAGCCGCTGCAACCCGTACGCGCAGAACACCCCGCTGACCAGGCTCACCGCGAACGCCGCGCCGACCGGTTCGACCCCCGGCAGCCCGTCCACCCACCGCACCAGCGCCGGGTAGCCGGGGAAGAACGCCAGCGGCGTCTCCGGGCTGCGCCGCCCGAACGCGTCCACCAGGAACGGCGGCACGCTGCCGTACCCGCCCTCCGCGATGCCCAGGAACCACTGCCCGTCCCACGACGTGAGCACGCGCGTGACGTCCTTGTTCCACCGCTGCGCCATCAGCGCGAGCACCAGCAGCCCGAACTCCCGGACCACCAGGTACGCCACGGCCGGGGCGAGCGCCAGGGTGACCCGGTGTCTGGCCGCGCGCGCCAGCCGGTCACGCGCGCTCGGCGCGTCCTCGGGCTCCACGCGAACCGCCTCCAGGGTCGACACAGCAGGAGAGGGTAGTGCCCGTCACGGTGCCCGCTGTCCACTCCTTGGGCCAGGTAGTCTGCCTGCAAGCTGGGGTTTCACGCCCGCGTAACCGGCTGCGTGGAACTCCCTCGGCGTTGTGTCGGCTCGGAGGGAGAAGGATCAGTGGCGCTCGTCGTCCAGAAGTACGGCGGTTCCTCGGTCGAGAGCGCCGAGCGGATCAAACGGGTGGCCGAGCGCATCGTCGCGACCCGGAAGGCGGGCAACGACGTCGTCGTCGCCGTCTCCGCCATGGGCGACACGACCGACGAGCTGCTCGACCTCGCGCGCCAGGTGTCCCCGGTGCCGCCCGCCCGCGAGATGGACATGCTGCTGACCTCTGGTGAGCGCATCTCCATGTCGCTGCTGGCGATGGCGATCCACTCGCTGGGCGCCCAGGCCCGCTCCTACACCGGCTCGCAGGCCGGCGTGATCACCACGTCCGTGCACGGCAAGGCGCGCATCATCGACGTGACGCCCAGCCGCATCCAGGACGCGCTGTCCGAAGGGGCCATCGCGATCGTCGCGGGCTTCCAGGGCGTGAGCCAGGACAGCAAGGAGATCACCACGCTGGGCCGCGGCGGCACCGACACCACCGCGGTGGCCCTGGCGGCGGCGCTCAAGGCCGACGTCTGCGAGATCTACACCGATGTCGACGGCGTGTTCACCGCCGACCCGCGCATCGTGCCGAACGCCAAGCGGCTGGAGACCATCACCTACGAGGAGATGCTCGAAATGGCGGCGTGCGGGGCCAAGGTGCTCATGCTCCGCTGCGTCGAGTACGCCCGCCGCTACGGCGTCCCGGTGCACGTCCGATCTTCGTTCAGCAACAAGCCCGGGACCATCGTGTCCGGGTCAGTGGAGGACCTTCCCGTGGAACAGGCGATGATCACCGGCGTCGCGCACGACCGGTCGGAGGCCAAGGTCACCGTGACCGCGGTGCCGGACCACCCCGGCGTCGCGGCCCGCATCTTCCGCGTCGTGGCCGAGGCGGAACTCGACATCGACATGGTCGTGCAGAACGTGTCGCAGGCCGTGTCCGGCCGCACCGACGTGACCTTCACGCTGTCCAAGGACGACGGCCCGCGCGCCGTGGCCGCGCTGAACAAGGCGCGCGAGGAGATCGGCTTCGAGCAGGTCCTCTACGACGACCACGTGGGCAAGGTGTCGCTGATCGGCGCCGGGATGCGCTCGCACCCCGGTGTGACGGCGACGTTCTGCGAGGCGCTCGCGTCGGCGGGCGTGAACATCGAGATCATCTCCACTTCGGAGATCCGCATCTCCGTGATCTGCCGGGACACCCAGTTGGACGACGCGGTCCGTGCGCTGCACGACGCGTTCGAGCTGGGTGGGGACGAAGAGGCCGTGGTGTACGCCGGGAGTGGACGATGAGCAACTCGGGTGCGGGTGCCCCGCGCAAGCCCAGCCTGGCCCTTGTGGGGGCCACGGGTGCCGTGGGCACCGTCATGATCGACATCATCAACGGCCGGCCGTCCGTGCCGTGGGGTGAGATCCGGCTGATCGCGTCCCCGCGCTCGGCCGGCAAGAAGATCACCGTGCGCGGCGAGGAGCTGACCGTCGTCGCGCTCTCGCCGGAGGCGTTCGACGGCGTCGACATCGCGATGTTCGACGTGCCGGACGAGGTGTCCGCCGAGTGGGCCCCGATCGCGGCGGCGCGCGGCGCGGTGGCGGTCGACAACTCGGGCGCGTTCCGCATGGACCCCGAGGTGCCGCTGGTGGTGCCGGAGGTCAACGCGGACCAGATCTCCCAGCGCCCCAAGGGGATCATCGCGAACCCGAACTGCACGACCCTGTCGATGATGGCCGCTCTCGGTGCGCTGCACCGGGAATTCGGGCTGCGCGAGCTGGTCGTGGCGTCCTACCAGGCGGCGTCGGGCGGCGGCCAGGCGGCGATCGACCGCCTGTACGGCGAGCTGGAGGCGTTGGCGGGCAAGGAGGTCGGCGTCCGCGCGGGCGACGTGCGCGAGGTGCTGGAGGCGGCGGGCCTGCCGGTCTCCGACTCCCCGTTCCCGGCCCCGCTGGCGCTGAACGTGGTGCCGTGGGCGGGTTCGCTCAAGGACGAGGGCTGGACCAGCGAGGAGCTGAAGGTCCGCAACGAGTCCCGCAAGATCCTGGGCATCCCGGACCTGAAGGTGTCGGCGACCTGCGTGCGCGTCCCCGTGGTCACCACGCACTCGCTGGCCGTCCACGCGACCTTCGCCCGTGAGGTGACCGTCGAGCAGGCGCACAAGATCTTCGAGGCGCAGGCGTCGATCGTGCTCGTCGACGACCCCACGGCGAAGAAGTTCCCGACGCCGGCGGACGTGGTCGGCGAGGACCCGACGTACGTGGGCCGGGTCCGCCAGGCGCTGGACTTCCCGAACACGCTGGACTTCTTCGTGTGCGGAGACAACCTGCGCAAGGGCGCGGCGCTCAACACCTACGAGATCGCCGAGGAACTGGCCGACCGGCTGTAGGTTCGCCGTCATGGCGGACGTGGTGCTCGCGATCGACCTGGGAACCACCGCGACCAAGGTGATCGCGGTCGACCGGAACGCGGGCGTGGTGGCATCGGCGGAGCACGGCTACCCGATGCGCACCACGCCCTCCGGCGAGGCCACGCACGACCCGGAAGAGGTGTGGGACGCGGCCGTCCGCGCGTTGCGGGAGGTCGCGTCCGCCGGGCTCACCGTCCGCGCCCTGTCGTTGACGGGCGCGATGCACACGTTGCTGGGGCTGGATTCCGACCTCAAGCCGATCACACCGTCCCTGAGCTGGGCGGACAACCGGGCGGTCGCCGAGGTGGGCCGGTTGCGCGGCACCCCGGCGGGTGTCGCCCTGCACCGCGCCACCGGGACGCCGATCCACACGATGTCACCGCTGGTGAAGCTCGCCTGGTTCGCCGGGCGGGGGGTCACGGCGACCAGGTGGTGCGGGCTCAAGGACTACGTGACCCACCGGCTCACCGGCGTCCTGGCCACCGAGCACTCCTCCGCTTCGGCCACCGGTCTGCTGGACCTGGCCACCTTGACGTGGCACCCCGACGCGCTGTCCTTCGCCGGCGTGACCGCCGCCGACCTGCCCGACCTGCACGCACCCACCGACACCCTGCCGCTGACCTTCGACGTCCCCGGCATCCCCCTCGGCACCCCCGTCGTCCTGGGCGGTGGGGACGGGCCCATGGCGAACCTCGGGGTCGGCGCGGTCGTGCCGGGTGTGGCGGCGGTGTCGTTGGGCACGAGCGGGGCGTTGCGGGTGGTTCGGGACCGGCCCGCGGTGGACGAGGACGGGCGGGTGTTCTGCTACGCCATCGGCGGCGGGCTCTGGGTGTTGGGCGGCGCGGTCAGCAACGGCGGTGTGGTGGCGAGGTGGGCTTCCGACACCTTCGGAACCGACCTGACGACCCTGCTGGACGAAGCCGCCGAAGTGCCGCCCGGCGCGTCCGGCATCACCGCCCTGCCCTACCTGCTGGGCGAACGCGCCCCCTGGTGGGACCCGGACGCGTCCTCGGCCCTGATCGGCGTGCGGCGCGAGCACGGCCGGGCGGAGATCACCCGGGCGCTGGTCGAGGGCGTGGCCCAGCAGCTCGCGCTGGTCCTGGACGCGGTGCGCTCGGTGGCGGAGGTGGACGCGATCCGGGCGACCGGCGGCGCGTTCCGCAGCGACCTCTGGGCGACCGTCCTGGCCGGCACCCTCGGCCTGCCGCTGGAGGTGGCGGAGGACAGCGAGGGTTCAGGCGTCGGCGCGGCCCTGCTCGCGTGGCACGCGCTCGGCGACCTGCCCGACCTGACCGAGGCGGCCGGGTTGATCCAGCCGACGAAGAGGATCGCCGTCGGGCTGGACCTCATCGAGCACTACGCCCGCACCCGCCCCCTGGTCGCCAGGCTGTACCGCGCGCTACACGAGCTGCGCTGACCGGGTCCGGGTCAGCGCCAGGGACGCCGCCCCGATCGCGACCGCGCCGAGGCCCGCGACGACGAAGCCCCAGCCGGGCGTGGAGTGGTCGATCACGACGCCGGTCAGCGGTGCGCCCAGTGCCCCGCCCAGGGTGAACGCCGATCCCTGCAACCCCAGCGCCTCGCCGCGCGCGTTGCCCGGCGTGAGGTCGGCGATCGCGTCGCCCGTCCCGGCGATCGTGGGCGCGCACAGGAAGTTCGTCGGCACCAAGGCGAGCGCGAGCACCCACGCAGAGCCCGTGCACAACCCGACCGGCACGGCCAGCAGCCCCATGACTCCCATCAGGACCCACACGGGCGGCACCCGGTCCAGCGCCCCGTAGACGAACCCGCCCACCAGCGACGCGAGGCATATCACGACGATCACCGCACCGGTCCACGCGGTCAGCTCCAGGTCGCGCATGGCCGCCACGACCGCCACCTCGACCCCGGACAGCACGAACGTCGCCCCGCCCGCGCTGATCAGCACGCCGACCAGCGGCCGGGTCAGCCACTCGCGCCGGGGCACCCGTTCGCCCTCGTCCCTGCTGACCGGCGGGTTGACCACGTAGAGGACCAGGCCGAACAGGACCATCAGCGCGCCGATGGTCCACATGGCCACCCGGCTGTTCCAGTTCGTGGTCAGGAAGACGCCCAGCGCCGGTCCCGCCATGAACGCCACCTCGACGGCCATCGAGTCCAGCGCCAACGCGGTCCGCCGACCGGACCGGTCGACCAGCGCGGTCACCACCTGCCGGCCCAGGGACATCACCGGGATGGTGCCCAGGCCCGCCAGGAAGCACGTCACCAGCAGCGCCCCGAACGGCAACGCGGGTGCCACGAACCAGAACACACCCTCGGTGACCAGCGACAACGTCAGCATCGCGCGCAGGCCGCGCCGGTCGGTGAGCCGGCCCATCAACGGCGACCCGAGCGCGATCCCGATGGTCGACATGGCCCCGACCAGACCCGCCGCGCCATACCCGCGTTCGAGGCCGAGCAGGACGTGCATGGTGATCGTCATGCCCGCCGCGGTGGCCGGTATGCGCGCGAACAGCATCAGGACCAGCGAGGACGGGACCCGGGGCGTGCGCAGGACGGCCAGGTAGGGGGCGAGGTTCACACGGTCCATCTTCACCCGGCCGGGCAATTGCTTTTTTCGCTTGCTCAGCCCTGCTGCCACGGGTAGCGGGGCGCGACGATCTCGAACGAGTCCACCAGCCAGGTCGTGCGCGACTCGGGTGCCTCGTCGTCCCGGCGCGCCGCGACCGGCCGGCCCGACGCGCGGACCCAGCGCGGTTCGCCGGCTTCCGGCAGGCGGACCGCGGGCGGCGCGTCGCCCACCCGCACCCGGACCCAGAACCCCGATTCCACAACATCGAGACTACGGTGATCCACCAGTCGGTCGGGTGGCTGGGGGACGGGACTGATGAGTTCGCTGGAGGACATGGCCGCGCGCGCGGAACGGCGCGAGGAGGCCCGGGAGGCGCTCAAGCGGGACCTGTCCGGCCGGGTGGTGCCGGGGTGGGACGGCAACGGGCTGGTGGAAGTGGCGGTCGACACGTCCGGGAAGGTCGTCGAGGTTGCCGTGAACGCATCGCTCGTCGCGCGCGTCGATCCCAAGGTGCTGGCGAACGCGATCCTGGAGGCCGCGACCACCGCCCAGCGCGCCGCCCGCGACCTGGTCGCGGAACGGCGGTCCTACTACTTGGGTTCCTGAAGGGGGAGCAGGTGTTCACAGCCGACACCGGGCGCATGCGCGCCTCGGCGAAGAGGTTCCGGCAGGCGGGTGACCGCGTGGAGGTCGCGTCGGGCGCGCTGGCCGGCACGGAGGTCCCCGGCGGCGCGTTCGGCGAGTCCGGTCCGGGCGAGCGCACGGCCGCCGTCCTGGACGCGTTCGTGGCCCGCCGCACCGAGGGCCTGCGCCGCCGCCGGCACGGCCTCGCCGAGATCGCCGACAAGATCGAGCGCGACGCCGACAACTACGACGACACCGACGGCTCGAACTCCGCCGACATCACCCGGGCAGGAGGTGCGCAGTGAGCCACCCCGCGATCCGCGCCGCGGTGGACGCGTGCGCCGACCTGGACGCCGCCGCCGGCAAGATCGGCTCGGACAGCCCGGTGAAGGCGCTGACCATGGTCGACTACGAACCCGCCGAGGTGCAGGCCTACCGGCAGAAGCTCACCGCCGCGCGGAACGAGCTGGACCACGCCATCGCCGAGGCCGAAGCGGCCCGCGCCGAGCAGGGCGAGGCGTCCTCCGGCGAGGCGTCCGACGAGGCCACCGCCGCGGCCGACCGCGACCTGGCCGAACTGCGCGCCGAACGCGACCGGCTGGAGAAGGCGATCAGGGAGGTCGAGCGGCTCGCGAAGCAGCTCGACGAACTGGCCGTGGCGACCAGCACGGCGGCGACCGGCATCGCCCGGCGGCCGGAGGTGGTCGACGCGGTCCAGACCGTGCTGGGCGGGTCGTGGGCGGAGGACACCCTCGGTGCGGAGGAACTCGACCGGGCCGAGGGGGTCGTGCACGCGGCGGTCGGCGAGATCGTGCGGCTGTGCTTGGAGAACGAGCGGCAGCGGGATGCGTTGGCCGGTGAGCTGGAGAGCAACCTGTCCGCCGCGGAGAGCGGTGGCGGTGCCGAGGCCGGCGTGGGAGCCGGTGGCGCTGAGGCCGGCGTGGGAGCCGGTGGCGCTGAGGCCGGCACCGGTAGCGGTGGCGGCGTGGGCGGTGGCTCCGGCGGCCAAGGGGCGCCGCAGGGGGACTGACACGACGGGCCGCCCTCACGGGATCGAGGGCGGCCCGTCGTCGGTGTTCGGTGGGAGAATTGGCCCCAGGGGGCGCTCGGACCGGATTGTCGGTGGTTCCTGGAAGAATGGAGATCGGGGCTGCTCAGCGCGCCCCGAAGTCCATCAGGCCGTCGCCCCGAAGTCCATCAGGCCGTCGCCCCGGTGCCCGTCACGCCGTCTCGGGCACGTCCTGCCGCGCGTTCGCCAGCGCCAACCCCGTGCGCAGCGCACCCACGGCCTCGGCCACCGCCTCCCGGAACACGCCACCCACGCCGAGGATGTTCGCGTACCCGTGGAACAGCCCCTGGTGCCGCCGCAGCACCACCGGCACACCCTGGGCGGCCAGCTTCTCCGCGAACGCCTCGCCCTCGTCGCGCAACGGGTCGAAGCCCGCCGTCGCCAGGTAGGTCGGCGGCAGGCCGCTCAGGTCCTCCGCGAGCAGCACCGACAGGCGCGGGTCGGCGTGCGAGTCGCGGGACGGCGCGTAGTGGTCCAGGAACCAGTCCATCTTCTCGTCGGTCAGGAAGAAGCCCCGGCCGAACAGCTCGCGCGACCGCCGCCGCACCGTCGCGTCCACCGCCGGGTAGAACAGCAGCAGGAACACCGGCCGGGCCACCCGCGCGTGCAACGCGGTCACCGCCGCCAGGTTGCCGCCGGCGCTGTCGCCGCCCAGGGCGATCCGCGCCGGGTCGACCTTCAACTCCGAAGCGTTCGCCACCGCCCACTCGAACGCGGTCTGCGCGTCGTCCGCCGCCGCCGGGAACGGGTGTTCGGGCGCCAGCCGGTAGTCCGCGGACAGCACCCGCACCCCGGCCTCCACGGCGAGGAAGCGGCACAGGTTGTCGTGGCTGTCCAGGTCGCCGCTGACCCACCCGCCACCGTGGTAGAAGACCAGCAGCGGCGAGCCCTCGGCCAGGCCGTGCGGGGTGTAGAAGCGGCCCGGCACGCCGTCCATGTCGACCGCGCGGACCGTCACGCCCTCCACGACCGGGCCGCTGACCAGGGCGTTGCTCCTGGTCAGGGCGCTGCGATTGGCGGCCGGGGTGGTGGTCGTCCACTCCTCGCCGGACAACTGCTGCAAGCGCAGGATCAGCTGGGCCTCGGGGTGCAGGCGCTGCCCGTCCAACACGATCGGGCGACCGATGACCAGGTTGCGCAGCGGCCGGGGCAGGCCGAACGCGAACCGCAGGACACCGGCGACCACGCCGGGGGAACCGACTCGGCGAGCTTCGACATGAGACGCAGGTTACTAGCGGGTAGGTCCCGAAGCCAGGATTGGACCTCCAGCTAGGTGGAGGTGGCAGGATCGGGCACCATGACGGTCACGGTGGTGGGCATCGGCGGGTCGCTCCGCCCGAACTCGCAGTCCGAGCGCGCGATGCGCATCGTCCTCGGTGCGGCGGCGGACGCGGGCGCCAAGATCATCGAGGTGTCCGGCCCCGACCTCGTCCTGCCGTTCTACGACCCGGCCGTCCCCGAACGCCCCGAGAACGCCCGCCGCCTGATCGACGCCCTGCGCGTCGCCGACGGCGTGGTGCTGGTCTCGCCCGGGTACCACGGCACGGTGTCCGGCCTGGTCAAGAACGCCCTCGACTACGTCGAAGACCTCCGCGAGGACGAGCGCCCCTACCTGCACGGCCGCGCGGTCGGCTGCGTCGCCACCGCCCACGGCTGGCAGGCCGCCGTGACCACGCTGACCGCCCTGCGCTCCATCGTGCACGCCCTGCGCGGCTGGCCCACCCCGCTGGGCGCCGCGATCAACTCCCGCCAGGTCGACTTCGACCTAGAAGGCGGCTGCTCGGACACCACGGTCGCGGACACTTTGCGCACGATCGGGCGACAGGTGGCGGAGTTCGCCGCGTCACAAACCCGTTAAGCGGTTCTACTGGACGGGTACCTCTGCGAGGGGCGTGAGCTGCCACACCACCGGGTGTGGTTCGGCTTCGGCCGGGTGTTGGGAGTGATCGGAAGCTCCTACCACCAGCTCAAAGGAGAGCGTTCACCATGCAGGTGCTCTACACGGCGGAAGCGACGGCGGCGGGCGACGGTCGCAACGGCGAGGTCCGGTCCTCGGACGGTGTGATCGACGAGCAGTTGGCCACCCCGAAGGAGCTGGGCGGTCCCGGCGGCGACAAGACCAACCCGGAGCAGCTGTTCGCGGCTGGCTACGCGGCGTGCTTCCACAGCGCGCTGAAGCTGGTCGCCCGGCACGGCAAGGTCGCCCTGGGCGAGACCACCGTGACCGCCAAGGTGAACCTCGGGCCGAACGGCAACGGCGGCTACCAGCTGGCCGTCGACCTGCACACGCACATCCCGGGCGTGCCGCAGGACGTCGCCGAGGACCTGGTCGCCAAGGCGCACCAGGTGTGCCCGTACTCCAACGCCACGCGCGGCAACATCGAAGTGGCGCTCACCGCCACCGTCTGAAGGAGGCGTCCATGAGCAAGTCCCCGATCACCAGCCCGCTGTCCGAGGCGGACAAGAAGTCCGTCGGCGCGGTGCTCCAGGCGACCCTGGTGGACTTGATCGACCTGTCCCTGGTCGCCAAGCAGGCGCACTGGAACGTGGTCGGCAAGAACTTCCGCAGCGTGCACCTCCAGCTCGACGAGCTGGTCACCACGGCCCGCACGTACACCGACGAGGTCGCCGAACGGGCCGCCGCGCTGGGCATCTCGCCCAACGGCAAGGCCAAGACCGTGGCCGCGGCGTCCGGCGTGCCGGAGTTCCCGGACAACTGGCTCAAGGAGGACCAGGTCGTCGCCGCGATCGTCGTCGCGCTGGCCAAGCTCATCGAGCGGCTGCGGGCGCGCATCGACGAGACGGACAAGTCCGACCTGGTCACGCAGGACCTGCTGATCGAGGTCACCAAGAACCTCGAGCAGGCGCACTGGATGTGGCAGGCCCAACAGGCCTGACCGACGCACCGGAACACGCCCCGCAGGACGCCTGCCCGGCGCCCGGCGGGGCGTTCCGCTTCCGCACCGGCCTCGACTGTCGTGCCCCCGGGGGAGAATGAGCCCCGGGGCGCGTGAACCGGGTTTGTCGTACCCCGGTGGGAGAATGAGCCCCGGGGCGCGAGAACCGGGATTGTCGTACCCCGGTGGGAGAATGAGCCCCAGGGCGCGTGAACCGGGATTGTCGTACCCCCGTGGGACAATGGAGACGGGGGCCGGAGGCCGCCGTCCCCGCGCCCGGCGCCGCACGCCCCGCGCCCCGCAGAGCGTGCGCCGCAGAGCGTGCGCCGCTCGGAGCACGCGCCCGTCAGCGCACGATCCTCAGCGCACGATCCGCCGGGCGAACGCGACCTCGGCCGCGGTCTGCCGGATCGTCTCGGCGACCACCAGCGAGCCGTGGCCGGCGTCGTACCGGTACACCTCGTACTGCGCGCCCCGCTCCGCCAGCCGATCCAGGTAGTTGTCGATCTGCCGGATCGGGCAGCGCGGGTCGTTCTCGCCGGCCAGCACCAGGACCGGCGCGCGCACCGCGTCCACGTACGTCAGCGGCGAGCACTCGCGGTACCGGTCGGGCACCTCTTCAGGTGAGCCGCCGAACAGCGCCCGGTCGAACGCCCGCAAGGGCTCCATCTCGTCCTCGTACGCGGCCAGGTAGTCCGCGACCGGAACGCCGGCGATGCCCGCCGCCCACAGGTCGGGCTGGGTGCCCAGCGCGAGCAGGGTCAGGTAGCCGCCCCACGACGCGCCGTTGACCACGCACTTCGCCGGGTCGGCGAAGCCGGAGGACACGGCCCACTCGTGCACGGCCGCCACGTCTTCCAGCTCCGTCAGGCCCGGGCGGCCCTCGATGGCGTCGCGCCACTTGGAGCCGTAGCCCGTCGAACCCCGGTAGTTGACGTGCACGACCGCGAAACCGGCGTCCAGCCAGACCGCGCGGTACGCCGAGAACCGGTCCTCGTCGGCCGCGTGCGGACCGCCGTGGAGGCTGAACACGGTCGGCAGCGGACCGTCCCCGGCGTGCTGCGGGCGGGCGACCAGGGCGTGCACGTCGCCGACGAAGACGTCCTGCAACTCGACCGACGGCGGCGCCTTGTGCCCCGGCGGCGACAGCAGCACGCGTTCGTCGCCGTCCACGTCCAGGACCCGGACCACGCCGGGCTGGGCGGCGGAGGACCAGGAGTACTCCACGGCGCCGTCGGGGCGGACGTTCGCCGACCCGACCGTCCCGTGTGGAGTGTCCAAAGCGGACAGTGTGCCGGTGGTCAAGTCGTAGCGGTGCAAGGTGTTGCGGGCCTGGAACGTGTGGACCACGAGCAGGGCGGAGGCGTCCTCGTACCAGTCGGCGCCGATCTCGCCGGGCAGGTCGATCACGATCTCGGTCTCGGTGTCCGCCGCCACGTCCCAGATCAGGAGTTCCTCGCGACCGCGGCGCTCGTGCAGGACCAGGAGGCGGTTGTCGCCGCGGACCGGGCTGAACGCGATGGCGTCGAGGCCCTTGCCGGGGCCGTCCCACTTCTCGGCCACCGGCGTGCCGTCCGGGGCGACGACGCGCAGCGCGGTGTGCCGGTTGTCGCCGTGCTCGGAGTGGGCCAGGGCGATGAGCGTCTCGTCCTTGGACAGCGCGGCCACGCCGCCGTCGTTCTCGTGGGCGTAGATCACCGCCGCCGGACCGCCCGACCGGGACAGGTACACGGCGGTCCCGTCGTCGGTGGACGTGCCGACGACGACCACGTCGTGGCCGATCTCCAACCCCGCCGGGTACGCGGCGGGCACGCCCTCGACGGCGGGTTCGACCTGGCCGCCGGGCTTGAACGGCTCGCGCACCCACACGCCGAACTCGTCGCCGTCGGTGTCGTCGAACCACCAGATCGTCTCGCCGTCCGGGCTCAGCGCCGCGTGGGACGTGCCGTTCGGGCGGTCGGTGACCTTGCGGTGGGTGTCCGCGCCGCGGTCCCACGCGTAGATCTCCCAGACGCCGCTGGAGTTCGACAGGTAGAGGCTGCGGTCCGGCGCGTCGTCCGCCCAGCCGGGCAGGCTCACCCGGGGGCGGTGAAGCGGTTCCGCCAGCGGGCTTCGGCCTCGGGGTCGTCGAACAGCGGCTCGGGGGCTTCGGCGGTCGGGTGCGTCGTCACGCCTGCGATCCTGCCGGCTGCCGCGCGGTGACCAGGTGGTAGTCCACCAGACCGCGCTCGGCGGCGCGCAGCCAGTTGCGATCCCAGTGGTCGCGGTGCGGCCCCTGCGCGAGCCACCGGTCCAGGCCCGCCCACACGTGCGCGCCGATGCTCTCGGCCCGCACCTCGGCGAACCCGGCCGCGCGCAGGTCGGCCAGGAACCCGTCGACGGTGTGGGGCAGGTCCAGGCCGCGCGCGAACGACTCCAGCAGGTCGGTCAGCTCGGGTCCGGCGCCGGGCGCGGCGAAGAACGTCGTCACCGCGAGCCGCCCGCCGGGCACGAGCACCCGCGCGCACTCCCGCGCGAACCCGGCGAGGTCCTCGAAGTGCTGCGCCGCCTCCACGGACAGGACGCGGTCGAAGGTGTCGTCGCCGAACGGCAGGTCGTCCGCCGCGCCGACCCGGAACTCCACGTCGGGCGTGTTCCGCCGGGCCCGTTCGACCTGCTCGGGGACCAGGTCGACCCCGCACACGAGCCGCGGCCCGCGCCCGACGACCTGCCGCGCGCCGACGCCCTGCCCGCAGCCGACCTCCAGGACGCGGGAGTCCGCGGTGACGTGGAGGGTGTCCAGGACGGTGTCGTAGAGGGACTGCTGGGCGGCGACGCGCTGCTCCACGGTCAGCTCGCCGTCGAGCGGGATGTCACGCCAGTACCCGAAGTTGATGAACCCGCCCGCGAAGACGTGCAGGGCGGCGAGGTCTTTCTCGCCGTAGGTCTGCCGACGGACCTCGGCCCGGATCGCCTGCTCTTCCATGCTCCCGATCGTGCCCGGGTTTCAGCCCAGTTCCTCGTCGAGGATTCGGTCCAGCGTGCGGGAGGCGCGGGCGAGCGCGTGCACGGCCAGCCCCGCCGGCGCGACCGCGAGGCCGACGACCAGGCCGGCCACCGGGTCCACGAGCACCGTCACGAGCCCGGCCGCACCGAGGCAGACCAGGGTCCAGGCGACGAGGCGCACCCGTGCGGTGGAGGTCGGTTTCGTCGCGGAGACGGTGCTCATGGGTGACTCCTCGCTCGAAGCATCCGGGGCCGACGCGTTGTCCGGGTTTTCGCGCCGATCTTGACGCCCGTTACGGAACGTGAGTTGAACTGTCAACCTTCACTCAGATGGGTTAACGGAACGTGACCACCCCTCAGCTGCTTTACTACGTTACGTCAGGGTTCTGCTACTGAGCTGAAGATTCACTACATCGTGTGGCTCTGCCACGCCGGGCACTCGGCGGCGTAACGTCGTCACGGAGCGTGCCGACGACCGGACGAGACCCGACCGAAGGGACCCGCCGCCCGATGATCCCCACCCGCTCGACCGTCGCCGCACTGGGCCTGATCGCCCTCACCGCGTGCGCGCCGCCCACCACCCCCGAGGCGCCCCCGCCGTCCCCCACCGCTGCCAACCCGGCCGGGACGTCCGCCGCGGCCACGACCATCGAGCCGCCACCGACCGCGAAGACGTGCACCGTCCCCGACGTCGTCGGCATGGTCCACCAGACCGCCCAGGACACCATGCAGGCGGCCGGCCTCTACCGCCTGCGCGAAGAGGACGCCACCGGCCAGGGCCGCGTGCTCGTCGTCGACCGCAACTGGACGACCACGGCCCAGAGCGTCCCCGCCGGCCAGGTCGTCGACTGCACCACGGAGGTCCTGCTGTCGGCCAAGAAGATCGGCGAATAGAACGGCGAAGGGGCTGCCCGATGATCTCGGACAGCCCCTTCGGCTGGTCGGGGTGACAGGATTTGAACCTGCGACCTCTTCGTCCCGAACGAAGCGCGCTACCAAACTGCGCCACACCCCGGTCTCGCCCGGCTCCCGTGGGAACCGAACGAGGAGAACTCTACCTGACGTTGCCACCCACCCCGAACCGGGTATCCCTTTCCGCCGCCGACCCGGCCTGACCTGCGTCGACGGGACGCGGCACCAGGGTCAGCAGGCTGGCCTCCGGCGGGCAGGCGAAGCGGACCGGGGCGTACGGGGACGTGCCGAGGCCGGCGGAGACGTTGAGCCACATGTGCGCGCCCCAGCGGGAGACGCCCCGGGCGCGCGAGCGGTCCAGGTCGCAGTTGGTCACGATCGCGCCGTAGCCGGGCAGGCGGAGCTGGCCGCCGTGGGTGTGGCCGGCCAGGACCAGGTCGTAGCCGTCGGCCGCGAACGGGTCCAGCACGCGCGGCTCCGGGGAGTGGGTCACGCCCAGGCGCAGTGCGGCGTCCGGGACCGGGCCCGCGATGTCGGCGTAGCGGTCCCGCTTGAGGTGCGGGTCGTCCAGGCCCGCGGCGAAGACGGTCTGACCGGCGACCTCGAACGTGCGGCGCTCGTGGGTCAGGTCCAGCCAACCCCGTTCGACCATCGCGGCCCGCAGGTCGCGCCACGGCAGCGGGATGCCGTGGATGCGCTTGGTCTTCGCCGACGGCAGCAGGTAGCGGGCCGGGTTCTTGGGGCGCGGCGCGTAGTAGTCGTTGCTGCCGAACACGAAGACGCCCGGGCGGTTGAGCAGGGGACCCAGGGCGCGGATCACCGCGGGGACGGCCTGCTTGTGCGCGAGGTTGTCGCCGGTGTTGACGACCAGGTCGGGTTCGAGTTCGTCCAGCGCGGCGACCCAGCGCTGCTTGGACTTCTGGCCCGGCATCATGTGCAGGTCCGAGATGTGCAGGACCCGCACCGGCGCGGAGCCGGGCGCGAGGACCGGCACGGTGGCCTGGCGCAGGGTCCAGTGCCTGCGCTCGATGCCCGCCGCGTAGGCGAGCGTGGCCGTGCCGAGGGCGGTCGTGGCGAGCAGCGTGCGGCCGAGCGTGTTCACGGGTTCGAGGGTAGGGGGTTGACCGGTTCGGGGTGCAGGCCGGTGCCCGGTAACGTTTGCCCACATGGCGGAGCTGAAGGCGCGGTTGCAGGCGGATCTGACGGCGGCGATCAAGAACCGGGAGACGGTCCGGGCGGGTGCGCTGCGGATGACCCTGGCCGCGATCACCACCGAGGAGGTCTCCGGCAAGACCGCGCGCGAGCTGTCCGACGACGAGGTGCTGAAGGTCATCAC
Source organism: Actinosynnema sp. CA-248983 (assembly GCA_050954585.1). Taxonomy (GTDB): domain Bacteria; phylum Actinomycetota; class Actinomycetes; order Mycobacteriales; family Pseudonocardiaceae; genus Actinosynnema. The sequence goes on from CP191863.1 coordinate 294,080, forward strand.
CCGCGAGGTCAAGAAGCGCCGGGAGGCGGCCGAGGCGTTCGCCGGTGCGGGGCGGTCGGAGCAGGCCGAGCTGGAGCGGTCGGAGTCGGCGGTGCTGGAGGACTACCTGCCCGCGCAGCTCTCCGACGACGAGCTGGCGGCGATCGTGGCCGAGGCCGTCGCGGAGGTCGAGGCGCAGGTGGGCGCGACCCCGGGTCCGAAGCAGATGGGGCAGGTCATCAAGGCCGCCAACGCGAAGGTCGCGGGGCGGGCGGAGGGTGGCCGGGTCGCCGCGGCGGTGAAGGCCAAGCTGGCCTGAGCTTGAACGCTTGAACGCTTGAACGCGCCGAGCCGCCCGCCACGCGGAGTGACGGGCGGCTCGCTGTCTTCGGCCTTTGTCAGGCATGCGGTTGCGGCCCACGATGACGCCCCGGCGTCGCTCGCTCCGAGTCGGCGCTCGCCCGGGGCAGTCCGTGGCGTTCGGCCTCCGGTGCGTGTTGAGCGCCGGCCTCCGGTGCGTGTTGAGCGCCGGCCTCCGGTGCGTGTTGAGCGCCGGCCTCCGGCCCCCGCTTCCATTGTCCCACGGGGGTACGACAGTCCCGAGTGGAGCGCCCCGGGGCTCATTGTCCCAGTCGGGTACGACGATCCAGCCCGCGCGCAGCTATCGGCCCGGCGGGTCCGTCGGCAGGGTTATCTGCGGCGGGTCGGTCGGTCTGCCGTTGCCCGGCGGCTGCGGGTCGCCGGGTGCCGGCGGGTTCTGGGTGCTCGTCTCCGTCGGCGCCGGCGGCGGGACGTAGCCCGTCGACACCAGCAAGGTGACCACGGTGCCGCGCAGCGCCGAGCCGCGCGGGGTCTGGCCGACGACGGTTCCCTTCGGCTGCTCGGAGTTCCGGTTGGACACCGTCACCTTGTAACCGGCCTCCTCCAGGATCCTCGTGGCGTCGTTGACGTTGCGCCCGACCACCTCGGGGATCTGGATCTCCTTGCCGCCCTTGCGGTAGCGCTCCTCCACCGGCGGCAGTTCGCTGCGCGGCAGTCCTTCGTGGACCTTCGTCATGGTGTCGAACCACGTCCGCGCGGGCACGGTGCCGCCGTAGATGTCGCCCTCGCCGCACAGCCTCGGCGGGCCGCCGTTCACGCAGATGCCCCGCGGGCTGGTGCCGTCGTTGAACGTCTGCACGGCGCCCGCGAAGTCCGGGGTCGCGCCGATGAACGCCGCCGACTTGTAGTCCTCCGTGGTGCCCGTCTTGCCGATCACCGGCCGGTCCCAGTTGACGCCCTTCGCCGCCGCCGCCGCGGTGCCCTGGCCCTGGTCGTCCTTGCTCAGCCCGGCCGCCAGGCCGTTCGCCAGGCCCTCGGCCACGACCTGCTCGCACGGCGCCTCGTTCACCGGCACCGGCTGGCCGTTGCGGTCGGTCACCTTCCCGATCGGCGACGGCGGGCACCACATGCCGCCGCTGATGATCGTCGCCGCCACGTTCGCCAGCTCCAGCGTGCTCACCGGCGCGGGCGACAGGGTGAACGACGCGTTGCCGCCGTTGGCCTTGTAGAACTCGGTCTGCGACACCCGCAGGCCCTGCTCCTTGGACTTCGGGTTGGGCCGCTCGCCGGCGAGGTTGGTCGCCATCGTCTCGCGCATGCCCAGCCGGGACGCCATGTCCACCACCGGGTCCATGCCCAGCTGCTCCTCCAGGATCACGAACCCGGTGTTCGGCGAGGTCTGCAGCGCGGTCTGGAGGTTCATCTGCGGCGGGTAGTTCGACGACGCGTTGCCCAGGCAGTACCACCGGGTGCCGGGCTCGCCGGTGGACGGGCACTTGTCGCCGCCGCCCTTGAACACCCGCGACACGTGCGAGTTCGGCGTGGCCATCATGTTCTCGATGCCCATGCCCTTCTCCAGGGCCGCCGCCGCGGTGAACACCTTGTAAACAGATCCCGCGCCGAACTTGTTCTCCACCCCGGACGGCAGGTCGTACGTCGTCTGGAACTGGTCCGCCTTCAGGCCGTAGTCCCGGTTCGCGACCAGCGCCAGCACCTCGTGCCGCTCGCGGCCCGGCCGCACGACGGCCATCGTGTTCGCGATGCCGTCGGTGTCCTTGGCGACCTGCGCCTCGGCCGCGGCCTTGGCGTGCGAGGTGATCGTGCGGTCCAAAGTGGTCTGGACGGTGTAGCCGCCGGTCTTCAGCTGTTCGAGGCTGAAACCGTTGCGCTGCAAGTAGGTCACCACGTACGAGCAGAAGAACCCGTTCTCCGGGCCCGCGCCGACGCACCCGTTGGGCGGGGTGCGCACCGGCGTCGCGAGGCCCAGCGGCTCCTTCTTCGCGGCCTCGGCGGCGTCCTTGGAGAGCTTGTCGTTCTCGACCATCTTGTCGATCACCTGGTTGCGCCGCTCCAGCGCCTTCTCCGGGAACGCCTCCGGGTTGAGCGCGGACGGGCTGTTGACCATGCCCGCGAGCACCGCCGCCTGCGGCACGGTCAGCGCGTCCGGCGTGGTGTTGAAGTACGCCTGGGACGCCGCCGCGATGCCGTAGATCGTCGAACCGAACGGCACGACGTTCAGGTAGCGGGCGAGGATCTCCTCCTTGCCGAGCTTGCGCTCCAACTGCAAGGAAATGCGCGCTTCACGGGCCTTGCGCGCAATAGTCTGCTCCTGTGCCCTCTGCGCCTCGACTTGGTTGTTCCGCGCGACCACGTGCACGAGGTAGTTCTTCACGTACTGCTGCGTGAGCGTGGAGGCACCCTGCGTGACCGCGCCGCTGACCTGGTTGGTGAACCCGGCCCGGATCGTGCCCCGCCAGTCGACGCCCTGGTGCTCGTAGAACCGCCGGTCCTCCACGGAGACCAGCGCGGCCTTCATCGTGGGCGAGATCTTCTCGGGCGGGACGAGCACGCGGTACTGGTCGTAGAGGTAGGCGATCGGCGCGCCGTCCTTGTCCGTGATCGTCGTGATCAGCGGCGGGTCGGTGGTGACCAGGTCGGCGGAGATGCTGTCGACCGTGTCGCTCGCTCTGTTGGACACCAGGCCCAGCGAGCCCACGACGGGGAACATCATGCCCGCGAGGAGCACCCCCGCGAGCAGACACAGGCCGAGCAGTTTGAGCACGCCGTTCCTGGCCCTCATGCAGGTCAGGTTACCCAGGCCACGTCCAGGTGAGACGGGTCGCGGGGCATTCATTACCCAGGATGAGTACGAGTACTCAAGACAGGTAACAGGTGGGCAACCCAGGGTTGGAGGTGGAACCGGAAGGCTCTACAGTCCGTCACTGTCCAAGACAGCAGCCGACGGCGGAACCACTCGATGGTGAGCCTACGGCATCCGCGGCAGGGGTGTGGCGGATTTCTGAAGAGTCTGGGCACTGTGTGAACTGAGGTGGGGGTTATGCAACAGGGGGATTGGCGGATCAAGGCCTCGTGCCGTGATGAAGAGCCGGACCAGCTCTTCGTCCGAGGCGCGGAGCAGCGCAAGGCCAAGGTGGTGTGCCTCGGGTGTCCCGTGCGCACCGAGTGCCTCGCGGAGGCCCTGGACAACCGGATCGAGTTCGGCGTCTGGGGCGGCATGACGGAACGGGAGCGTCGCGCGCTCCTGCGCCGGCGGCCCGACGTCACGTCGTGGCACGAACTCCTGGACACCGCGCGCCAGGAGCACCGGGAAGCCAAGGTCGGGTAGTCACTCGCCCGCGAGTCGCCGGCCGATCTCGTGCAGGCCGTCCAGGTCGTGCACGTCGGTCGGCAGCGCGGGCACCCCGACCAGGGGAACAGCCGGGTGCGCGCGGGTGAACCGCGCCAGCAGTCGCCGCTCCCGATCGGCGACCGCCACGCGGTCCGCGTGCACCCGCAACACCGCAGCCGCCAGGGGGCGTCACCCGAACGCTCCAGTTTCTCCGCTGCGGCCAGCGCGCCCGGTGCGGGCAGCGACGCCAGCACCGGGTGCGTGCGGTTGGCCACCAGGCCGTTGATCGGCATGTCCTCCGCGGACAGGCGTTCCACGAAGTAGCTGGCCTCCCGCAGCGCGTCCGGCTCGGCCGCCGCGATCACCAGGAACCCCGTACCGGGTGAGCGCAGCAGGTCGTAGGTGGCCTGGGCGCGCTGCCGGAAGCCGCCGAACATGCTGTCGAAGGCCTGCACGAACGTGGAGGCGTCGTGCAGCAGCTGGCCGCCGACGATGGTCGACACGGCCTTGGTGAACAGCCCGAACCCGGCCCCGACGATCTTGCGCAGGCCCAGGCCGCCGGCCCGCGCGGGCGCGGACAGCAGCCGGATCAGCTTGCCGTCCAGCACGGTCGACAGGCGCTGCGGCGCGTCCAGGAAGTCCAGGGCGCTGCGGCTGGGCGGGGTGTCCACGACGATCAGGTCCCACTCGTCGCGGGCCACCAGCTGGCCCAGCTTCTCCATCGCCATGTACTCCTGCGTGCCGGAGAACGACGTGGAGATCGTCTGGTAGAAGGGGTTGGCCAGGATCTGCTCGGCCCGCTCCCGGCCCGCGTGCTGCCACACCATGTCGTCGAACGTGCGGCGCATGTCCAGCATCATCGCGTGCAGTTCACCCTTCGGGGCGAACCCGTCGACCTTGACCTCACGCGGGTGGTTGTCCAGCTCGCGCAGGCCCAGCGACTGGGCCAGCCGGCGCGCCGGGTCGATGGTGAGCACGACCGCGCGGCGGCCCCGTTCGGCGGCCCGCACGGCCAGCGCCGCGGCCGTGGTGGTCTTGCCGACCCCGCCGGAGCCGCAGCACACCAGGACCCGGGTCGCCGGGTCGTCCAGCAGCGCGTCCACGTCCAGCCGGTTCACCGCACACCCCGCGCGACCAGCACTTCGGCCAGCTCGTACAACGCGGCCACGTCCACCCCGTCGGTCAGCTCGGGCAGCTCGACCGACGGCAGGTCCGCCTCCGCGAGCAGCTCGTTGGCCTGCTGTTCCATCCGCACCCGCGCCGCGTGCTCGACGGCCTGGTCGACCAGGCCGTGCAGCACGTCCTCGTCCACGTCCAGACCGGCGGCCGTCAGCCCGGCGAGCAGGCGGGACTCGTCCACCCGGCCCTCCGCGGCGGCGGCGATGGACCGGGCGGGCAGCCGGGGCGGCCGGACCCGGTTGACGAACACCGCGCCGGGCCGCAGGTCCGCGGCGTCCAGCTCGGCGACCGCGTCGAGGGTCTCGCGCACCGGCATCTCCTCCAGCAAGGCGACCAGGTGGACGGCCGTGTCACCGGAGTGCAGCAGCGTCACCACGCCCTCGCTCTGCCCCTTGATCGGGCCCACCTTGGCCAGGTCCGCCATGGCCCGGGTGACGTCGAGGAACCGCACCACCCGGCCGGTGGGCGGCGCGTCCAGCACGACGGCGTCGTACTCGTGCCGACCCGTCTTGCCGGCGCGCCGCACGCACTCCTTCACCTTGCCGGTGAGCAGCACGTCCCGCAGCCCGGGGGCGAGGGTGGTGGCGAACTCGATCGCGCCCATGCGGCGCAGCGTCCGCCCCGCGAACCCCAGGTTGTAGAACATGTCGAGGTACTCGAGCAGCGCCGCCTCGGGGTCCACGGCCAGGGCGCGCACCTCCCCGCCGCCGGGCGCGGACGCGATCCGCTCCTCGGCGTAGGGCAGCGGCGCCCGGTCGAAGAGCTGGGCGATGCCCTGCCGGTTCTCGACCTCGACGAGCAGCACCCGCCGCCCGCCGGTGGCCAGGGCCAGCGCCAGGGCGGCGGCGACGGTCGTCTTGCCCGTGCCGCCCTTCCCGGTGACGACGTGCAGCCGGGCGCGGGTCAGCTCGTCGGTCCAGCCGTTCACCGGATCAGCGTATGCGCGTCCTGCTGAGAACCGCCTGGCACGGTCAGTCCATCAGCGTGATGAAGGCCACCGCCATGGCGGTCGCGGCGACGGTGCCCCAGGCCGCCACGGACGGCAGCCAGTACGCGATGAGCACCGCCACGAGCCCGACGACGACGAGGCCGACCAGCCCGGCCCGCCAGACGTCGGCGCCCCGGGCGTGCTTGCGGTCCCGCGCCTGCGCCATCGCGACGAGCACGAGCACGAGGCCGCCCACCACGAAGGCGCCCGTCGCCACGATCCGCCAGGTCTCCACTCGATCAAGGTAGCGCCGAACCGCCTGGTTGGGCAGGGTTCACCCAGACGAGGGTGGTCCTGATGTCATGTCCCTCCTCGAAGTACTTCAGGGAGTTGACCGCGCCGGGCGTGAGCATCCGGAACTCACCGGACACCGCGGCCACCTCGGCGTGGTCCTCGAACTCCATCCCCCAGGCGGCGACCCACTGCTCCTCGTCGTCGCCCTGCACCACGGCGAACAGCCGCGGCGCCAGCCCGCTCACGTCGATCGTGCTCACGCGGCCCCCTCGCCGTTCACGTCCGGCGGCAGGTCCACCACGACGAACCCCCTCTCCTCGGCCCACTCGGCCGCGTGCCGGCCGATGGTGAGCAGCAACTGGGCCAACTTCCCGGCCCACGCCTCGATCGGCTCGGTGTACTCGGTCGTGCTCATGCCGGTCGACTCGTCCATGACCCGGGCGATGAACCTCTTGCACTCGTCCAACGCCCGCCCACACCCGGCCGCGATCTCCAACTCGTCCCGGTCCATCCACCCCACCTGTCCACGATGCGCTGGGAGGACGCATCGTTCGTCCTGGGGACATGACGATACCGCGCAGTCCAGAAAATCCGGCCGTCCCGATCGGGTGGTTCTCGTATCAAGCCGACCAACGGGCGCATCACGACCGAGTCCCTGAAAGGGGGAAGTCGTGGGCAGAGAAGAGATCGGCGCGATCGTGGTGAGCCCGAGGCTGCTGCGGATCGCGCACCAGGCCTACCCGCTGGCGAACATCTCGCGGGTGCAGACTCTGCGGGTCCGGTGGTCCGGCAAGGACGCCACCGCCTACCCGCTGCGCGAGGTGTTCGGGCTGGTGGCGCTCATGGCGCTGGTCGGCGCGGCGGTGGCCGGTGTGGTGCCGGAGTTGGGGCTGGACAACGGGGTCGAGGCACTGGTCGGGCGGTTCTCGGCCGTGCTGGCGGTCGTCGTGGCGGTGCGCATGGTCTACCTGCTCGCCGTGGTCGTCCGGCGGATGTTCCGCCGGCCGCAGTACGTGCTGGTGATCGAGACCGCGGGCACCCAGGTCACCGCCCTGTCGTCGACCGACCGGGACCAGATCCACGAGATCGAGCGGAAGGTCGTCGGCTACATCGAGAACCCGCCGGAGCGACCGCAGACCATCAAGGTGAAGAACGTCTACAACGGCCACCGGATCGGGAAGGGCGCCCGCGTCGGCGGCGGCCTCGGCGACGTGGTGGGCCGGGACAAGGTGGGGTCATGACCGGAGGGCACCGGATCGGCAAGGGCGCGTACGTCGGCGGCAGCCTCGGTGACGTGGTCGGGCGGGACAAGATCGTCACGACCACCACCGGCCCCGACGTGACGGCGGCGGTGGCCGAGCTGCGGGCGTTGATCGACCGGCTCACCCGGGACGGGGTGGTCGGGGAGGACGGGTCGGTCCGCGACCCCGGCGCGGCCGTGGCGGCGGTGCAGGAGGAGCCGAGTCGCCTGAAAGCGCTGGCATCGGCGGTGGCGGGCGGTGCTCGGGATGCCGTCCTCGCGGTGGTGCGGGGCGGGCTCGCCGAGCTGGTCACCGGGCTCGTTGGGCGGACCTGAAGCGCCGGGGGGAGCGGTCCGGCTAGGCTCCCCGCCATGCAGAAGTGGGAGTACGCCACCGTCCCGCTGTTGATCCACGCCACCAAGGCGATCCTGGACCAGTGGGGCGAGGACGGCTGGGAACTGGTCACCGTCCTGCCCAACCCCTCCGGTGAGCAGCACGTCGCCTACCTGAAGCGGCCCAAGGCATGAGCTGGCGCGCCCGCCTGGCGGAGCTGGGCGTCGAGCTGCCGCCGGTCGCCGCGCCGGTCGCGGCCTACGTGCCGGCCGTGCGGTCCGGGAACCACGTGTACACGTCCGGCCAGCTGCCGTTCGTGTCCGGGGCGCTGGCCGCCACCGGCAAGGTCGGCGGGGACGTCAGCCCCGAGGAGGCCAAGGCGCACGCCCGCACCTGCGCGCTCAACGCGCTCGCCGCGATCGACGACCTCGTCGGGCTCGACAAGGTCGTCCGCGTGGTGAAGCTCACGGGTTTCGTGGCGTCCGCCGAAGGCTTCACCGGGCAGCCCGCTGTGATCAACGGCGCATCGGAGCTGCTGGGCGAGATCTTCGGGGACGCGGGCAAGCACGCGCGCGCGGCGGTCGGCGTGGCCGAACTGCCACTGGGCGCGCCCGTCGAGGTGGACCTGATCGTCGAAATCGGGGAGTGAGATGTCGGACACGTGCCACGAGCTGTTGCTGCGGCTGGCCGGCCGCCTGCCGGACGACGTGCTGTGGCGGTTCCGCGACTGGGCCGCGTCCGACGCCGTCGTGGTGCTGGCCCGCGCCCTGCCCCGCACGCTGCTGCACGACCGGATCGGGCTGACCGACCACGAACAGCGCCTGCTCGTCGACGCCCTCGTGCCGCACGGAGCCGATCTTTCGGCGATCAGTTCTGTCAAGGGACTGGACGAGGAGCCCGATCCCGGTTACACATTCACCCCGGAATCACCCGAACGGGTGCTCATGGGTGATTCCGCGACCGTAGTGCTCGGCGCGACCCTGCGCGGGCGCCCCGGGGTCGGCGAAGTCCGGTCCACGTGGCGCCGGGGTCCGGGCGGGACCAGGAGGCTCATCCTGGTCGCGGCCACCTCCGGGTGCGCGCGCCTGGCCGGTGAACTCCAGCGGGTGCTGCGGGCGCTGGGCGAGCACGACCCCTGCGTGGAGGTCCTGCCCGCCGGAACGGACCTGCCGCCCTACCACCGGGCGGCGTTGGCGGCTTCGGAGCTGGTGTGCACCGGCGCCGAGGCCGACGGGCACCTGGTGCCCGTATAGACCCGTCGCAGCCGCGCGGGCCGGAAGGAGAGCAGGCGTGACGAACGACGGAGTGGGGCTTCCCGTCCGTTTACACGACCTCCTGTTGGCGTTGGCCGGACGCGTTGACGACGACGCGTTGACCTGGGCTCGGGAGCTGCTGGCGGTCGCCGAACTCGACCGCGCGGTCGAGCTGGTGGTGGGCTGCCTGCTGGCGGGGCGGATTCCGGTGTCCGTGGACGAGAGACGCGAGATCGGCTGGCTGCTCGGCGAGGTCCGCTCGGACGTCGCGCTGGCGGACCGGCTGTTCGCCGTCGAGCAGGTGCCCGCGCAGCGGCACCGGTTCACGGTCGAGTCGGACCCCGCGGACGGGCTGGCCGAGGTGCTGGGCAAGACCATGTCGGTGCTGCCGGACGTGCGCTCCGTGCGGGCCACGTGGCGGTCGACGCCGGCGGGTGCCGCGCCCGGACCGCTGCCGCAGCGGGTCGTGCTGGTCGACATCGGGCCGTCCGGGTTCGCGCCCGCGACGGCGTACCGGGTGGACGGCGTCCTGCGCCGGGCCGGCATCCGCGCCGTGGTCGAGGTGATGACCGTGGGGACGCCGCTGGGCGAGTACCACGCGGCGGCGACGTCGACGGCCCGCGAAGTCTTCTTCCAGTCGGCTTCGGTGCCACCGCCGGCGGCGGCCGGGGCCACGTGGTTCGACGGCGAGGTCCGGGACGGGGCACCGGTGGTCGAGCCGGAACCGGTGCCTGCGGAACCAGAACCCGGCTCCAAGTCGCGGCGCTCCCGCGCGGAGTCGTTCGAGGGCGCGCAGCCGTTCCCGCCGAAGCCGGTGAAGCGGCTGCCGGTGCGCGAGGTCGAGGAGCCGGTGGCCGAGGTCGCCGAGCCGCCCGAGGTCCCGGCACCCCCGGTGACCCCCGTCGACCCCGCGCCGCCGCTGCCGCCCGCGTCGGTGACCCCGGTCGACGAGCCGGCCCCGCCCGCCGACGAACGCCCGGAGCTGCCGTCCCGCGCGCCCCAACGCCCCGAACCGCTCCCGACCCGCGGCTCCCGCGCCGACAAGCGCAACCGCGTCGAGGAGCCGCCGGTGTCGCGGACCGAGGAGACGACGGAGCTGAACCCGGACGACCTGGCCGCCCTCCAGGCGGCGCTGGCCGACGGCGTCGCCCCCGCGTCGGTCCACCTGCCGCCCACCGTGGACGCGAAGCTGAGCGACCGCGAGCGGGCCCTGTTGCAGCAGCTGCACGAGGAACTGGCGCAGCGGGAGCAGCAGTCGTGGCCGGGCGGCGGACCGGAGTACGTGAACGGCGTGCCCAAGCCGAACAACGGCAAGTACCCGGGCTGACCAGACGGACGTGGACGCCGCCGGACCACAAGTGCTCCGGCGGCTTCACGCGTGGAATTGTCGGTGCCCCGTGCGATGATCGAGACGGGGGCCGGAGGCCACGCCCAGCCAGGTCAGACGGCCAGGTCAGGTCAGACGGCCAGGTCAGACGGCCCAGCCAGGTCAGACGGCCCAGCGAGGTCAGACGCCGGCGAGGTCAGACGGCCCAGCCAGGTCAGACGCCGGCGAGGTCAGACGGCCCAGCCAGGTCAGACGCCGGCTTTGCGGCGCGCCTCATCGATGATGCGCTGGAGGTGCAGGCCGCGGCGCACGTCGCAGCGGTGCGTGGTGGTGCCGCTGTCGACCATCGCCACGAAGTCGTCCAGCAGGTTGGTGTAGCACTGCTGCGCGCCCGTCCCGCGGTCCGCGAGCTGCCGGTACCCGTGCTCGCCGAACACGCTCACCTCGACCACCGGCGGCACCAGCGGCAGGTTCATGGTCAGCGTCGCGGTGCTCGTCGCGCCGCCCTCGTGCGCCAGCGCCACCTGCCACAGGCCCGCGGCCGAGCGGTGCGCGCTGATCACCTCGGTGATCGTGCCCAGCGCCGCGTCCAGGATGTCGAACGCATGCGGACCGATGTCGTCGATCGGGCCCCGCTCGTGCCGCCACGGCGAGGTCGAGAACGGCCCGTCCAGCAGCGCGCCGGTCAGCCACCGGGCCGTTCCGCCGACCCACCCGCCGGTCTGCCGCAGCTGCGCCAACTGCTCCTCGGTCTCCGGCGCGAACCGCCGGGTCAGCACCACCAGGGACGCCACACCGGCGTCGGACACCGCGTCCGCCAACCGCACCGCATCGTCCACAGTGGACGCGATCGGCTTCTCCAGGATGACGTGCTTGCCCAGTCCCGCCGCCTTGATCGCGATCTCCGCCTGGACCTCCGGCGGCACGGCGAACGCCACCGCGTCGACCCCGGCCAGCAGCTCGTCGGGATCGGCGGCCACGGCGGCGCCGTACGACTCGGCCAGTTCGGCGGCGGCCTCCGGGCGGCGGGCCCACACCGAGGTCAGGCGGGTTCCGGGGTGGTCGGCCAGGCCGGGCGCGTGCACGAGCTTCGCCCACGGTCCGGCCCCGACGAGTCCTACGCGCAACTGTTCGTCCACGACACCCATACTTTCATCGGCCGCCTACGTAAGTCGAGGCGGGCACGAAGATCCGGCCGCTGTTGCCGAACCGCAGTTCGACGCCGTCCGCCTGCCGCACCACCTCCGGCTCGTGCCCCCAGCCCGCCGGGACCTCGACCACGTGGCCGTAGTCCTCGGTCTTCCCGAGCCACACCTCGTACTCCGGCGCGCCCAGCAAGGTGTCGACTTCCTTGACCCAGACTCCCGGATCACCCGGGTCGGCGCTGATCGTGTCGCGGCTGGGCAGGAAGGCCAGCACGGCGAGCACCGCCGTCATGCCGGTGCCGACCACCGCGCCCAGCACGAACAGCAGCACGTTGAGCAGGCAGCCCTTCTTCGCGGTGTCCACAGCGGATCATCCTCGTCGTAGGCTCGGGTCGTGCGCGAACTTCCCGAACAACTGGTCCTGCCGCCGGGCATGGTGCCCGACGTCGCCCCCGAGGTGCCGGTGACGCCGCGCGACGCCGCGACCGTCGTGCTGGTCCGCGACGCCGACGCCGGGTTCGAGGTGTTCCTCCAGCGGCGGGTCATGGGCATGGCCTTCGCGGGCGGGATGACCGTGTTCCCCGGCGGCGGTGTGGACCCGCGCGACGCCGACACGTCCGTGGCGTGGACCGGACCCGGTCCGGAGTGGTGGGCGGAGCGGTTCGCCTGTTCGACGGAACTCGCGCGCGCACTGGTGTGCGCCGCCGTGCGGGAGACGTTCGAGGAGTCCGGCGTCCTGCTGGCCGGGCCGTCGGCGGACACCGTCGTCGCGGACACGTCCGCCTACGCCGACGCGCGCGAGGCGCTGGTCGAGCGCGACCTGTCGTTCGCGGAGTTCCTGGCGGGCGTTGGGCTGGTGCTCCGCGCGGACCTGCTGCGGCCGTGGGCGAACTGGGTGACGCCCGCCGAGGAACCGCGCCGGTACGACACCCGGTTCTTCGTGGCCGTGCTGCCGGGCGGGCAGAAGGCGGACGACGTCACATCGGAGGCTTCGGACGCGGGCTGGCAGCGGCCCGCAGCGGCGTTGCAGGATTGGCAGGAGGGCCGGCGGCTGCTGCTGCCGCCCACGTGGGTGACGTTGTCGGAGCTGGCCGAGTTCCCGGGGGTGGCGGACGTGCTGGCGGCGCCGCGCGAGGTGGAGAAGATCATCCCGAAGCTGGTGCGGGACGGCGACGTGGTCCGGGCGGTCGTGCAGTGACCCCGCCGTACGGGCAGTTGCGCGAGGTCACGCCGTTCGCCTCGGTGGTGCTCGCGGAGAACCCGAGCGTGATGACCCTCGAAGGCACGAACACGTGGCTGCTGCGCGCGCCCGGCGCGGAGTCGTGCGTGGTGGTCGACCCGGGCCCGCTGGACCGGGCGCACCTGGAGCGGGTGGCGTCGTTCGGGCCGGTGGACGTGGTCCTGCTGACCCACGGGCACCACGACCACTCGGAGGGCGCGGCGGAGTTCGGCCGGCTGGTCGACGCGCCCGTGCGGGCCGGGAACCCGTCTTTGGGCACCGAGGGCCTGGCCGGCGGTGAGGTGGTCGTCGGCGGCGGCTTCGAGATCCGCGTCGTGGCCACGCCCGGCCACACCGACGACTCGCTGAGCTTCCTGGTCGAGGACGCCGTGCTGACCGGGGACACCATCCTCGGGCGCGGCACGACCGTGCTGGACGGCAAGCTGCGGGACTACCTGGAGTCGCTCCAGGTGCTCGCCGACCTGCCGCCCGGGACGACCGTCCTGCCCGGCCACGGTCCCGAGCTGCCCGACGCGGGCACGGTGGCGCGGGCGTACCTCGCGCACCGGGAGGAGCGGTTGGCGCAGGTCCGGGCGGCGGTCGAGCGGCTCGGCGGCGAACCGACCGCGCGCGAGGTGGTCGAGGTCGTTTATGCGGACGTCGACCGGTCGCTGTGGCCGGCCGCCGAGTGGTCCGTGAACGCTCAGCTCGAGTACCTACGCGGTGTCTGATGGCGCGACTGTGTTGGATGGCGCCGCCTCCCCGCGAGGCCGCCGTCGGCTTGTCGCGTCGCCGGAGGCGGCGCCATCCAACACAGCCGACTTTCGGGGCGGCCCGAGCCGCGCGACGGAGGCGCGCCATCAAACTACCGTGCGTAGCGGCACGACCAGGTACTTCAGCTCGATGCCGTCGTCGGCCGGCGGCGCGGTGACGACTGTCGAGCGCAGACCGTCCTGGATGCGCAGTTCCACCCGCCGACCGCTGAACGCCTTGAGCGCGTCGGCCAGGTAGCGGGCCTGGAAGGTCTTGGTCACCCGGTTGCCCTCGGTGGTGGCCTTGACCGACTCCTCGGACTCGCCGGTCTGCGGGTCGCTGCCCCGGACGCGCAGCTCGGAGTCCTCCACGTGCAACGTCACGGACCCGTGCGGGCCGGAGTAGGGGGTCGCCCTCCGCACGGCGCCGGCCAGGGCGTCCGCCTCCACAACCACGGTGCTGTCGATGATGGCCTCCAGCAGTGTGCGGGCTCGGTCGTCGGGGAACGGGGCGGCCAGGAGCGCGGTGCTGACGCTGCCGCCGGGCCAGGACAGGGCGATGCGATCTTCGTCGGCGTGGACGGTCACGACAGTGTGCTGGGGAAGGCGTGACACGTCAGCCATCAGGGCGGCCGGCGCCAGGACGTTCAGGGAACCTTCAGGCGACCACGGGACGGTCGCGTACGCCATCCGGTAGCGGTCCGTGGCGATCAGCTCGACGTGCTGGTCGGTGCCGGTCATCCGGATGCCGGTGAAGATCGGGAGGACGTCGTCCTTGGAGGTCGCGCTGGCCACCGGGACGAGCGCCGCTTCGAGGACGTCCGACGGGATCGCGCCGGCCTTCGGGGGCAGCGGGGGGATGCCCGGGTGGGTGGCGAGGTCGAGCAGGGGGAGGGCGAAGCGGGCCGTGGTGGTGCGGATCGCCAGCCGGGAGCCCTCGACGACCAGCCGGACCTGCGGGTCGTCCAGGCCGCGCAGGGTGTCGGCGAAGGGCTTGGCGGGGACGAGCGCCGCGCCGTCGGTGTGCGTGGTGGCGGGCCGGTGCAGCCGCACGGCCCGCTCCCGGTCGCTGCCCGCCAGTTCCACCCCTGTCCCGTCGGCGCGCAGCACGAGGCCCGCGAGGACGGGGTCCAGCACCCGGGTGGGCAGCAGGCGGGCCACCTCGGTGGCGGCGGCGGCCAGGTCGGCGGTGGTCGCGGTCAGATCCATGTCGAGGACCGTAACCGCGACCACCGACAACTCCGCGGCTAGCGGGAGACAAGCTCCAGCTCGTCCTGCGTGGGCAGCGGTGCGCCGGCCGCCACGGTGCGGCGGAACACCCACACCAGGGCGGCGATCAGCAGGCCCGCGCCGGCCGCCGCCACGAAGGCCGTGCCCGTGCCGTAGGACTCGACGAGCTGACCGCTGACCGACTGGCCGATCGCCAGCCCCACGGTCACCGCCGTCACGACCCACCCGAACGCCTCGGTGGCCGTGCCCGCCGGCGCGACCTGCTCGATCGCCGCCGAGTGGGTGGTGGCCTGCGGGGTGATCAGGGTGCCCACGACCAGCAGCGCCGCGCCCAGGCCGATCAGCGTCGTCGGGACCGCGAGCAGCACCGACAGCAGCGCGAACCCGCCCAGCAGCACCGGCAGCCGCAGGTGCATGGCCCGGGGGAACGGGCGCATCGCGTACAGCACGCCGAACAGCACCGAGCTGACCGACCACAGGCTCAGCAGCAGACCGCCCAGGCCCACGTGACCGGCGTTGGCGGCGGCGGCCGGGACGGCGACCTCGATGAACCCGATCGTCACACCGAACCCGAGCGCCGCCAGCGCGACCGTCCGCATGCCCGGCGACGCCAACGCGCCGAGCAGGCTGCGCTTCGCCGGCGACGGCCGGACGCCGCGCACGGTCGGGTTCAGGGCGAACCACAGCGCACCGACGACCATGGACACCGCGCCGACGACCACACCGGTGCCCGCCCACGGCGCCGCGACCAGCAGACCGGACAGGCCCGGCCCGAGGATGAAGAAGACCTCCATGCTGATCGCCTCGTACGCGTAGCCGGCGTGCCGCGCCGACCCCGGCGGCAGCATGTGCGCCCACAACGCCCGGGACGCGGAGCCCACCATCGGCTCGGTGAAGCCGACCGCGATGGCCACCGGCACCAGCACCGCGAGCGTGGCACCGGCCTCGACGGCCATGACGGCGAGTGTCACGAACACCGCGAACAGGCTCACCGCGGTCAGCAGCGGCCGGGTGGGGCCGAGGCGGTCCATCAGCCTGCCCTGCACGATCGACCCGACCGCGACACCGACCAGGGACGCCGCGGACACCAGGCCCGCCGCCGCGAAGGAGCCCGTCTCGCGCTGCACGTAGAGCAGCAGCGACAGGCCGACCATCGCGATGGGCAGCCGGGCGAGCAGCGACGCGACCACGGGGCCGCGCATGCCGGGGGTGGTCAGGGCGGTGCGGTAGTCGGCGAGGCGGGCAGAGTGGGACATGCGTACCAGTATGCAGGCTTTGGTACGCCCGTACCAGCTTTTTACCGGTTAGGTCGGTCACCGCGGGCCGGAAGGTTGCGGTTCGGTCACAACAATGGGATGACCGGGTGAAACCATGCAACGGAATCGCTGAACAGCGGGTCCTTGAGGGTGAATCCGCTTGAGTTTCGGGGGGACTGCCGTGCGATCGTGGAACAAGCGCCCGCTGACCCGTTTTGATCGAGGTCAGAGGGGGTAACCGAACCTCCTTCCGGTGCCAGAGGGTCGGGGCCTGCGGGTACCGGATGTGTGGAGAAGCGCGGTCTGTCGGGGGATGGGCTGCGCACACGACAAGACCGGTGCGCCGCGTCGGGGGCGGCGCCCGGTCTTGTTGGCTTTTGGCAGGGCCGACAAGCCGACGCGGCCCGCACGAGGGCTGTGCCTCCCGTGGGACCGCGTGGCTGAGCTAGCTGCCGGCGCGCGCTAGCTGAAGTGCGCTTACCTCGCCCGTCGCGCCAGGCGCTCGGGGTCCAGGATCAGGACGCTCTTGCCCTCCAGGCGGAGCCAGCCGCGGTGGGCGAAGTCGGCCAGGGCCTTGTTCACCGTCTCGCGCGACGCGCCCACGAACTGCGCGATCTCCTCCTGGGTCAGGTCGTGCGTGACCCGGAGCAGGCCCGCCTCCTGGCTGCCGAACCGCTGCGCCAGCTGGAGCAGGGCCTTCGCCACGCGGCCGGGCACGTCGGTGAAGATCAGGTCCGCCAGCATGGAGTTCGTCCGGCGCAGGCGGCGCGCCAGGGCGCGCAGCAGCTGCTCGGCGATCTCCGGCCGGTTCGTGATCCACTGCCGCAGCGCGGGGCGGTCCATGCTCACCGCGCGCACCTCGGTCACCGTCGTGGCGGTGGACGTGCGGGGGCCCGGGTCGAAGATCGACAGCTCGCCGAACATGTCGGACGGTCCGAAGATCCCCAACAGGTTCTCCCGGCCGTCGGGCGACTTGCGGCCGATCTTCACCTTGCCGGACTGGATGATGTAGAGCCGGTCACCCGGCTCGCCTTCCGCGAAGATCACGTGGCCACGCGGGAATTCAACGGACTCCAGCGTCTGCGCCAGTGCCTCCGCTGCAGCCGGTTCAACCCCCTGGAAGATGCCCGCGCGGGCCAGGGTCTCGTCCACCTCGTCCCTCCTGTCGACGCGACGGTCGAGTGCGTTCCGCCTTCTGGCGGATCGGCGCGCTGCCGTCGATCACTGAGTGCAGTCTAAGGGCTGTGTCGTGGATCGCCTTTCGGCGCGCCGTTCGACCAGCCCCGGACAGCCCGATAAGGCCCGCCGGGTGTGCCCCGCGGGCCTCGCCGGTCCTTCCCGGCGCTAGCGGCGGGTTCGCCGCTGACGCAGGTTCCTGGCACGACCACCCAGCCGGCGCAGCCGGAACAGCTCCAGCGCGCGGCCGATGCCATGCCCGTAGAGCGCCCTGACCTCGTCGGGGCGCGCCGACTCCAGGAACTCCTCGACCTCGTCCTCCTGGACGGCGACGTGGCGGAGACGAGCTTCAACGCGCTCCATGAAGAGCGCGAAGAACATGATCACGATCGGAACGGCGATGACGAACCAGGCAGTCATGATGGCTCCGATCCTTGCGCATCCCCCGGGGGCGCGCGTGCGAGGGGGTCACTTCGGCGTGTCGAGTCCGTCGTTGTATGAGGTGGACGTGCGCCCGGCCCCGCCGGTTGCGTCCCTCGTTCGTTCTGCTTGTCGACTACCCCTGGTTCCGTCTGGCCAATCAGATGGTGCACTCGCTGTGTCGAGTCCGCCTGTCGAGCGCACCAGGCCGACTGTCAGGCGGCCGAGCCGCCGCGACGGAGTCGCGGCCATCGAACACCGCGTAGCCTTCAGGCCATGGCGGCGCGCACGGTGGCGAAGGTTGAGACTCCCCTTGGTCG
This sequence comes from Actinosynnema sp. CA-248983, assembly GCA_050954585.1. GTDB lineage: Bacteria > Actinomycetota > Actinomycetes > Mycobacteriales > Pseudonocardiaceae > Actinosynnema. Next base: position 311,802 of record CP191863.1, read on the forward strand.
TACGCGCAGGGCGCGGAAGATGGTTCGGCTGCTGGAGACCGGGTACCCGGACGCCCACTGTGAGCTGGATTTCACCAACCCGTTGGAGTTGCTGGTCGCGGTCGTCCTGTCCGCCCAGACCACCGACGTCCGGGTGAACCAGGTCACGCCGGCGCTGTTCCAGCGCTACCGCAAGGCCGCCGACTACGCCTCCGCCGACCGCGCCGAGCTGGAGGAGCACATCCGCCCGACCGGCTTCTACCGGAACAAGGCCACCTCGCTGATCGGTCTCGGCTCCGCCCTGGTCGAGCGGTTCGGCGGGGAGGTGCCCGGCAAGCTCACCGACCTGGTCACGCTGCCCGGTGTCGGCCGCAAGACCGCCAACGTGGTGCTGGGCGACGCGTTCGGCGTGCCCGGGATCACCGTGGACACCCACTTCGGCCGGCTGGTCCGCCGCTGGGGCTGGGCCGAGGAGGAGGACCCGGTCAAGGTCGAGCACGCGGTGGGCAAGCTCGTCGAACGCCGCGACTGGACCCTCCTGTCGCACCGCACGATCTTCCACGGCCGCCGCGTCTGCCACGCCCGGACGCCCGCGTGCGGCGCGTGCTTCCTGGCGCCCCAGTGCCCCTCCTACGGCATCGGCCAGGTCGACCCGGTCAAGGCCGAGAAGCTGGTCAAGGGCGAGGAAGCCCCGCACCTGATCGCGCTGGCCGAGCGGGTGCGGTCGGGGGAGAAACTGGCGTGAGCCGGGCAGCTCGCTGGGCGGTCGTCGTCCTGGTCCTCGCGGTCGCCGCCGTGGTGGCGCTGTGGCCGCGCGACGCCGAGCAGCCGGCCGACCGCCCGCAGTCCGTCGCCGCCAAGGACCTCGGGCCGGCGCGGGAGAAGGCCGCCCTGCCCCCGTGCCCGCGTGGTGAAGGCGGGCCTTCGGTGCTGCGCGGCATCACCGCCACCTGCTTGGGCGACGGGCAGCCGGTCGACGTCGCCGCGGCCCTGCCCGGTAAGGCGCTCGTGAACTTCTGGGCCACCTGGTGCGTTCCCTGTCATGAGGAGCTGCGGGTGCTGGACGCCTACGCGCGGCAGCCCGGCGCGGTGCCGGTGCTCACCGTGCTGGTGCAGAGCAAGGAGGGGGACGGGCTGGAACTGCTGACCAAACTGGGGGTGCAACTGCCGGCGGTGTTCAGCGAGGCGGACGCCGTGCGCCGGGCCCTGGGCTCGTCGCCGCACCTCCCGAAGAGCTACCTGGTGGGCGCGGACGGCTCGGTCACCGAGGTGACCCGCTACACCGTGCTCACTTCCGTGGAGCAGGTCCGCGAGGTGGTCGGATGACCGCCCTGGTGTCGCCGGAGGACGTGCCGGAGTGGATGAGCGGGTTGGTCAAGGCCACCGCCGATATCGACCACCGGGCGTTCACCCGGATCTCCCCGCCGCCGGAGGGGACCGGCCGCGAGGCCGCCGTGCTGATGCTGTTCGGCGAGGGCCACGACGGGCCGGACGTGCTGCTGCTGCGCCGTTCCGACACCCTCGGCTCGCACCCCGGGCAGGTCGCGTTCCCGGGCGGCGCGGCCGACCCGACCGACGACGGGCCGGTGGACACGGCGCTGCGCGAGGCGTTCGAGGAGACCGGTGTGCTGCGCGAGGGCGTGCGGCCGGTGGCGACCCTGCCGAAGCTGTACGTGCCGGTGTCCGGGTTCGTGGTGACCCCGGTCCTGGCGCACTGGGACGAGCCGTCGCCGGTCGCCCCGGTGGACCCGGCGGAGACCGCGGCCGTGGCGCGGGTGCCGATCGCGCACCTCGCGGACCCGGCGAACCGGTTCCGGGTGACCCACTCGTCGGGGTACGTAGGTCCGGCGTTCTCCGCGCCGGGCATGTTGGTGTGGGGGTTCACGGCGGGTCTGCTCAACGGCCTGCTCGCACTGGGTGGCTGGGAAAGGCCGTGGGATGCCACCGATGTGCGCGACCTTGAGCTAGCGTTGCGCGCTACGTGACGGAGGGAAGGGCTGCGTGAACTGGGTAGACCTGCTGGTGTTGGCGCTGGCCGCCTTCGCGGCGGTCTCGGGCGCGCGGCAGGGCATGGTCGTCGCGCTGCCCGCGTTCGTCGGCGTCCTGGTGGGCCTGGTGCTGGGCACCCAGCTCGCGCCGCTGGTGGTGGCCCAGTTCGAGAACGTCGTGACCAAGGTCGTGTTCGCGGTCGGCATCGTGGTGCTGCTGGTCGCGCTGGGCGAGACGCTCGGCGTGTACGTGGGCCGGATGCTCAAGTCCCGGGTCAACTCCAGCCCGTTGCGCGGCGCGGACAACGCGCTGGGCGCGATCGTGCAGGGCGCGGTGGTGTTCGTGGTGGCGTGGATGATCGCGCTGCCGCTGACCATGGTCGCCGGGCTGCCGGCGCTGGCCAAGGCGCTCAACCAGTCGGTGATCCTGTCCACGGTCGACGACACCATGCCGCAGGCGGCCCGGACCCTGTCCGAGGACCTGCGCAACCTGTTCGACGTGTCGGGGTTCCCGGCCACGATGAACCCGTTCGACCGGACCCCGCTGGCCGAGGTCGGCCCGCCCGACCCGGCCCTGGCCGCCAACCCGGTCGTGCAGCGACTTCGCCCGTCGGTGTTGAAGGTCCGCGGTCGGGCGCCGTCGTGCTCGCGGGCGCTGGAGGGCACCGGCTTCGTGATCTCCCCCGAGCGGGTGATGACCAACGCCCACGTCGTCGCGGGCACCACCGAGGTGACGGTGGAGGTCGGCCGCGGGCAGTTCGACGCGACCGTCGTGCACTACGACGCCCAGACCGACATCGCGATCCTGGCGGTGCCGGACCTGGAGGCAACCCCGTTGCAGTTCCGCACCGACGAGATCAAGCAGGGCGAGGACGGGATAGTGCTCGGCTACCCGCTGGACGGCCCGTACACGGCGTCCGAGGCGCGGGTGCGGGAGCGGATCAAGATGCTGCGCGGGCCGGACATCTACGACGCCACCACGGTGACGCGGGACGTCTACACGGTCCGGGCGAAGGTCCGCAGCGGCAACTCCGGCGGTCCGCTGGTGGACCCGCAGGGCCGGGTGATCGGCGTGGTGTTCGGCGCGGCGGTGGACGACCAGGAGACCGGTTTCGTCCTGACCGCGCAGGAAGTCGCGGACGAGGTGGCCAAGGCCCCGACGATGGTCCGTCGCGCTTCCACCCAAACCTGCGCTTCTTGAGCACAGGATCTCCACAGGTGGGTGCTTGCCTGGGCGCATGGACGCCATCGGGTACATGGACCGGGCCGCTGCGCTGGACGACGCCCGCGCTTACAAGCTGAGGCTGCTGGACGCGCTGGACGTGCGCCGCCGCCACACTGTTCTGGACGTCGGCTGCGGCCCCGGAACCGACCTGCTGGACCTGGCCGCGACCGGCGCGGAGTGGGTGATCGGGATCGACGCCGACCCGTTGATGGTCGCCGAGGCCCGGCACCGCACCGAGGAGTACCCGGCCGTCGCCGTGCACCTGGGGGACGCGCGCAGGATGCCGGTGGCCGACAAGATGATCGACCGGGCGCGGGTGGACCGGGTGCTGCACTACGTCCCCGACCCGGAGAACGTGTTCGCCGAGCTGCGGCGGGTGGTGAAGGACGACGGCGTGGTGGTCGTCGCGCAGCCGGACTGGGACACGATCACCGTCGACCCCGGTGACGTGCGCACCAACCGGAAGGTCCGCGAGTTCGTCTGCGACCACGTGGTCACCAACGCGACCGTGGGGCGGCGGGTGGTGCGGCTGGCCGAGGACGCCGGGTTCACCGCGGACCTGCGGATCACGACCCCGGTGTTCCGTGACTTCGCCGTCGCCGACGACATCCTGGGGCTGAGCCGCAACGCCGAACGGGCCGTCCGCGGCGGAGAGCTGGACGCCGACGAGGCCGCGAGCTGGTTGCGCGACCTTCAGCGGCAGGGGTTCCTGGCGACCTTCATGCTTTTCACGGCTGTGCTGCGGCCAGGAACCCGGTGATCAGGCCGTTGGTGGTGTTCGGCGCCTCCTGGTGCGGGAAGTGGCCGACCTCGGGCAGGCTGCGGAACTGCGAGCCCGCGCCGACCCAGCGGCCCGAGTCGATCGCCGTGGACTCCAGCATCACCGGGTCCAGCGCGCCGTGGACCTGCAGCACCGGCACGTCCAGCCGCCGGTCGACCGCCTCGGCGAACCGCCGCCCGTCGCCGCGCAACTGGGAGCGCACCGCCCACCGGTAGTACTCCATCGCGGAGTGCGCGACGCCGGGGACGAGCGCCGCCTCCCGGTTGCGCCGCACCACCTCGTCGAACTCCGGCGACACCGTCCACTTCGGACCGGACCACGCGGTGAGCAGCCGGGCGACCGCCGCGCCGCCGTCGGCGGTGAGCCACCGCTCCGGGTACACCGGGAGCTGGAACCGGAACACGTGCCCGCTGGCCCGGCCCTGCCCGCGCGGGTGTCGGCGGATCGCGTGGCGCAGCGCCAGCGGGTGCGGCGCGGCGATCGTGGTGACCGAGTCGACCAGCCGCTGGTGCATCGCCGCGACCGTCCACGCGAGCATCCCGCCCCACGCGTGCCCGATCAGGTGCGCCCGGGACGCGCCGAGCGCCTTCACCAGGCCGGCGATGTCGCCGGCGAGGGTGAACCCGTCGTAGCCGCGCGGCGGTTTGTCCGAGTCGCCGTAGCCGCGCAGGTCCACCGCGACCGCGCGGTACCCGGCCTCGGCCAGCGCCGGCACCTGGTGCCGCCAGGTCCACCAGAACTCCGGGAACCCGTGCAGCAGCAGGACGAGCGGGCCGTCGCCCAGTTCGGCCACGTGCAGGCGGATGCCGTTCGCGGACACGTCCCGGTGGGCCCAGGGTCCGGTGACCCGGGTGGTGGACGGGTCCGGCGGCAACCGCACGGCCCGGCTCAGGACCCGTCGCCGCGGTGGCGGAGGGCCGCGACGGTGTCCTTGGCCGACGCGATGGTCCGCTGCGGCGCCCTGATCTTCCGCACCTTGCGGTACCCCAGGAGCCCGAAGGCCGCCGCGGTCGCGACCATCAGCCAGAACACCGCGAAGAACGACCAGCCCAGCGTCCAGTCGAACAGGTTGTGCAGGCCGAAGCCCACGGCCATGAACAGGAAGAACAGGCTGAACGCCAGCACGGTGAGCGCCAGGATGAAGAAGACGCTGCCCTTGAGGCCCTTCTTCACCTCGCCGGCGATCTCCGACTTGGCCAGTTCGACCTCGGCCCTGACCAGAGTGGACAGGTGCGCCGTCGCGTCGCGGACCAACCCGCCGATGGACGTTTCCTCCGCGATCTTCGCCGCGCTCTCCGCGGTCAACGGGATCGACGGAACAGGTGGCAGCCCGCTGCCGTTGGTGTTCTCCCGAGCGCTGGTCACGAAGCTCATCGTGCCATGCACGCCAGGAGCCGGCCGCCCGACCGGCCCATCTAGACCTCGTCGTCCAAACGCTGGTGCACGCGACTGCGCTTCACCAACAAAAGCGCCGCCAACAGCGAAGCCGCCATGGAGGCGATGAGCACCGCCGCTTTCGCCTGTTCCGCGGCCTGACCGTCCAGAGCGAGGTCGGAGATCAGCAGGCTCACCGTGAACCCGACACCGCCCAACATCGCCACCGCGGTGATGTCCCGCCAACCCACGCCGCTGGGCCACACCGCCGCCTTGAACAGCACGGCCAGAGCGGACGCCCCGACGATCCCAACCAGCTTGCCGACCACCAGTCCGAGCATCACGCCGAGCGCCAGCCGGTCCGAGAACAGCGCGCCCAACGCCTCCCCGTTCACCGGCACCCCGGCCGCGAACAGCGCGAACACCGGCACCGCCACCCCGGCCGACCACGGCTGCAACCGGTGCTCCAGCCGCAGCGCGGGCGCTTCGTGCTCGTAGTGGTCCTTGCGCACGCGGGTCAGCAGGGCCAGCGCCACACCGGCGATGGTCGCGTGCACGCCCGCCTCGTGCACCGCGACCCACGTCCCGATCGCGAGCGGCACGTACAGGAACGGCGAGGTGACCCGCTTGTGCTGGAGGAACGCGTACAACCCCATCAGCGCGACCGCCACCAGCGCCGCCACCACGTTGAACGTCGCGGTGAACAGCACCGCGATGAGGATGATCGCGCCCAGGTCGTCCACCACCGCGAGGCTCAGCAGGAACAGCCGCAGGCTGCTCGGCAGGCCGGACGCGGTGATCGCCAGCACCCCCAGCGCGAACGCGATGTCCGTCGCCACCGGGATGGCCCACGCCCGTTCCACACCCGGCTCGCCCCACCCGACCGCGAGCGCGATCAACGCGGGCACGACCATGCCGCCGACCGCCGCCACCACGGGCAGGATCGCGGCCCTGACGTTGTTCAGCTCGCCGATCACCAGTTCGCGCTTGAGTTCCAGCCCGGCGACGAAGAAGAAGATCGCGAGCAGCCCGTCCTTCGCCCAGTCGCCGAGGCTCAGGCTCAGGTGCAGCGACTCCGGTCCGATGTGGAAGTCCCGCAACGCCTCGTACGACCCGCCGAACGGGGAGTTGGCCCACAGCAGCGCGACGGCGGTCGCGGCGAGCAGGATCATGCCGCCGACGGTCTCGGTGCGCAGGTAGCGGGCGAACTCGGCGACGACTTGGCGCTTGCGGTTCATCAGGGGAACTCCGGGGCAATCGACAATTTGGACATCCTCGTGCCGACCAGACTTCCCGGCTCACCAGTGCGGAACCTTAACACGATCGTGGGTAACGCCAACGAACGAAAGGGCCCCGCCGGAGCCGGGGCCCTTTCCAAAACGCCTGGTCAGTCCTCCGAGGCGCCCGACTTCAGGCCGCTGGAGATGAGTTCCATCACCGACGAGTCGGCCAGCGTCGTGACGTCGCCGATCGCCCGGTTCTCCGCCACGTCGCGCAGCAGCCGGCGCATGATCTTGCCGGAGCGGGTCTTCGGCAGTTCCGGCACGACCATGATCTGCCGCGGCTTCGCGATCGGGCCGATCTCCTTGGCCACGTGGTCGCGCAGCGCCTTGATCGCCTCCGCGCCGGACGCCTCGTCCGCCACGCCGCCGCGCAGGATGACGAAGGCGACGATGCCCTGGCCGGTGGTCGGGTCGGCCGCGCCGACGACCGCCGCCTCCGCCACGGTCGGGTGCGAGACCAGCGCGGACTCGACCTCGGTGGTGGAGATCCGGTGCCCGGACACGTTCATCACGTCGTCCACCCGGCCCAGCAGCCAGATGTCGCCGTCGTTGTCGTACTTCGCGCCGTCGCCCGCGAAGTAGAAGCCCTGCTCGCCGAAGCGCGACCAGTACGTCTCGCGGTAGCGCTCCTCGTCGCCCCAGATGCCGCGCAGCATCGACGGCCACGGCTCGTCCAGCACCAGGTAGCCGCCACCGCCGTGCGGGACCTCGTTGCCCTGGTCGTCGACGACCTTCGCGCCGATGCCGGGCAGCGGGCGCTGCGCCGAACCGGGCTTGGTCGAGGTCGCGCCGGGCAGCGGCGAGATCATGATCGCGCCGGTCTCGGTCTGCCACCACGTGTCCACGACGGGCGTCTGGCCCGCGCCGATGGTCTCGCGGTACCAGATCCACGCCTCGGGGTTGATCGGCTCGCCGACGCTGCCCAGCACGCGCAGCGACGACAGGTCGTACTTGGCGGGGATGTCCGCGCCCCACTTCATGAACGTGCGGATCAGCGTGGGCGCGGTGTAGTAGATGGAGACGCCGTACTTCTGCACGATCTCCCAGTGCCGGCCCTCGTGCGGGGTGTTCGGCGTGCCCTCGTAGACGACCTGCGTGACGCGGTTGGACAGCGGGCCGTAGACGATGTAGCTGTGGCCGGTCACCCAGCCGATGTCGGCGGTGCACCAGTAGACGTCGGTGTCCGGCTTGAGGTCGAACACGTTGTGGTGCGTGTAGGACGCCTGGGTCAGGTAGCCGCCGGACGTGTGCAGGATGCCCTTGGGGCGGCCCGTGGTGCCCGACGTGTACAGGATGAACAGCGGGTGCTCGGAGTCGAACGCCTCCGGCGTGTGCTGGTCGGACTGCTTCTCGACCAGGTCGTGCCACCAGACGTCGCGACCCTCGGTCCACTCGACGGCGGAGTCGGTCCGCTTGACCACCAGGACGTGCTCGACGCTCTCGGCGTTGGCGACGGCTTCGTCCACGGCGGGCTTGAGCGCGGCCGGGTTGCCGCGGCGGTACTGGCCGTCGGTGGTGATCACCAGCTTGGCCTGCGAGTCCTCGATGCGGGTGCGCAGCGCCTCGGCGGAGAAGCCGCCGAACACCACGCTGTGCAGCGCGCCCAGGCGGGCGCAGGCCAGCATGGAGAAGATCGCCTCGGGGACCATCGGCATGTAGATGGCGACCCGGTCCTCGGCGCCGACGCCCAGCTCGGTCAGGGCGTTGGCGGCCTTGGACACCTCGCGCTGGAGTTCGGCGTAGGTGATGGCGCGGCTGTCGCCGGGCTCACCCTCCCAGTGGATGGCGACCTGGTCGCCGTGGCCGGACTCGACGTGCCGGTCCACGCAGTTGTAGGCCACGTTGAGCTTGCCGCCCACGAACCACTTGGCGAACGGCGCGTTCGACCAGTCCAGGACCTGCGTCCACTTGGTGTCCCAGGTCAGCCGCTCCGCCTGCTTCGCCCAGAACGCCTCGCGGTCGGCCTTCGCCTCCTCGTACAGCTCGGCGGTGGCGTTCGCCTGCGCGGCGAACTCCGGGCTGGGCGGGAACGTCCGGTTCTCGGTGAGCAGGTTGTCCAGGGCCGGTCCCTGGGCTTGCGGCTGGGTCATGGTGGGCGGACCTCCTGAATCCGAGGGGTGCGCACTGAAAGGTAGTGCGATTCAGCTCACTGCGCACCCAAAAGGTTCAGACCAATGTCGGCGGGTTTGAAACGTGTTGGCAACTGTGTAACCCGCGTGCGGCCCGCTGACCACGGTGGATCCGATGAACGACACATGCCTTGCGACCAGCGGCACACCCCGTGACCCGCGTCACTTGCTCAGGCGCGCCTTCGCGGCCGGCCACTCGGCGGCGGTCATCGAGTAGGCGACGGTGTCGCGCAGGGTGCCGTCCGGGCGGATCCTGTGCACCCGCAGCACGCCCTCGCGCGTCGCGCCGAGCCGTTCGATGGCCCGCTGGGACCGCTCGTTGCGGCCGTCGGTGTGCCAGCCGACGCGGTGTGCGCCCAGGTCTTCGAACGCCCTGGTCAGGAGGAGGAGCTTGGCGTTGCGGTTGAGCGCGGTGCGCTGCCAGCGGGTGCCGATCCAGGTGTAGCCGATGTAGAGGCCGCGGTGCCTGGGGTCGATCTCGTAGTAGGAGGTGGTGCCCGCGACCTCCTCGGTCTTGGTGTCGATCTGCGCCCACGCGCGCCGGGCCGGGTCGTTGATCGCGGCGGCGACCATGTCCCGGGCCTCGGCGAGGCTCTGCGGTTGGCGGACGCTGAGCCAGCGCCAGATCTCCGGGTCCTTGCCGGCTTCCAGCAGGCCTTCGGCGTGGTGCGGGCCGAGCGGTTCGAGGCGGACGTGCTCGCCGGTCAGGGTGGGGCGGTCGTACCAGGTCATGCTTCGGACGTTAAGCGGTCCAGTGGCTACTTGGCATGGCCAATTCCCAGCATTTTCAAATAGCCACTTACCGGCGGGTAGTGTTCTCCGGCGTGACCGATCCGCTCGCCCCGCTGCTGGACCTGCCCGGCGTGCCCGAGGCCGTCCAGACCGCCCGCGAAGCTGTCTTCCAGGTGCACCGCCACCGGGTGAACCTGCGCGGCTGGGCCACCACCGCCGCCGAGGCCTCCGTCCGCGCCGCCCGCGCCTCGGCCGCGCTGGACGGCGGGCCCACCGAGATCCCGTCCGACGGGTCGGTGTCGGACCCGGTGTTGGCGGGCGCGCTGCGGGTGGCCGAGTCGCTGGGGACGATCCTGCCGACGTGGCAGCGGGCGCCGTTGCAGGCGCTGGCCAAGCTGCACGTCCTGGCGGGTGCGGACCTGGGCGCGGAGCTGGGCAGGCCGCGGGTCGCGCCCGGCATCTCCGAGCGGCTGGACCTGCTGGCGTCGCTGGTCACCGGCGGAACGTCCGCGCCCGGCCCGCTCGTGGTGGCCGTGGTGCACGGCGAGCTGATGTCGCTGGCCCCGTTCCCCACGGCCAACGGCGTGGTCGCCCGCGCGGCCTCGCGCCTGACCTCGATCGCCACGGGTCTGGACCCCAAGTCGCTGGGCGTGCCCGAGGTCTACTGCCTGCGCCGTCAAACCGAGTACTCGGCGGCCCTGCACGGGTTCTCGACGGGCGAGCCCGAGGGCGTCGCTCAATGGATCACGTTCTGGTGCTCGGCACTCGAAGCCGGCGCCCGCGAGGCCAGGAGCATCGCGGACGCCGCCGCTGTGTAGGACTGCCGCTCCTTCGTCGCGGCGGCTCGGCCGCCTCGAAGTCGGCTCGTCCCGCCGCGTTTCGCTCCGATCACGTCCTTCAATCGGAGCGAAACGCGGCGCGACAAGCCGACGCGGCCTCGCTAGAGCAGTTCCTTCAGGGTGGTGGCGGCGCGGTCCGCCTCCTCGAACGTGTTGTAGAGCGGGGCGAAGCCGAACCGGAGCACGTCCGGCGCGCGGAAGTCGCCGATGATGTTCCGCTCGATCAGCGCGTCCATCAACGCGCCCGCCTTCGGGTGGCGCAGGGAGACCTGGTGGCCGCGCCACTCGTCGGTCGGCGTCACGACCTCGATGCCGGGCAGGTCCCGGACCAGGTCCATGAAGTGCGCGGTCAGGGCCAGGCCCTTGGCCCGGACGTCCTTCAGGTCCACGTGGTCCCAGACGTCCAGCGCCGCGTCGAGGGCCAGCATCGACAGGATGTCCGGGGTCCCCACCCGGGCCCGGGACACGCCGGGGTCGGGGATGTAGTCGGGCTGCATCGCGAACGGCACCTGGTGGCCGGTCCACCCGGTCAGCGGCTGGTGGAAACCGTGCTGCGCCTTGGTCGGCACGTAGATGAACGCGGGCGAGCCGGGACCGCCGTTGAGGAACTTGTAGGTGCAGCCCACCGCGAGGTCCACGCCCAGCGCGTCCAGCTCGATCGGCAGCACGCCGGCGCTGTGGCAGAGGTCCCAGACGACCTTCGCGCCCACCGCGTGCGCCTGCTCGGTCAGCGCCGCCATGTCGTGGAGCCGGCCGGTCCGGTAGTCGACGTGGTTGAGCAGCACGGCCGCCGTGGTGTCGCGCAGGTCCAGCCGGTCCGGGTCGGCGGGGCGCAGGGCCAGACCGGTCAGCTCCGCCACGGACTGCGCGATGTAGCCGTCCGTGGGGAACGTGCCCGCGTCCACGACGATCTCGGACCGGTCGGTGCTGCGGACCGCCGCCATCAGCGCCTTGAACAGGTTGACGCTGGTCGAGTCGCACACGACGACCTGCCCGGCCGACGCGCCGACCAGCCGCCCGACCCGGTTGCCGACCCGTTCGGGCGCCTCCCACCAGCCTTCCGACCAGCTTCGGATGAGCCGCGAGCCCCACTGGTGCTTGACGACCTCCTGGACGCGTTCGGCGACGTTCTTCGGTGGTGCGCCGAGCGAGTTTCCGTCGAGGTAGACGACGTCGTCGTCCAGGTCGAACAGGTCGCGCACATGCGCCAACGGGTCTTGGTTCACACGTAGCTCCTCGCGGTCCACAGTTCCGGGAAGATGGAGCGTTGCGTGCGCTTCTCCAGCCACGCAACCCCCGCCGAGCCGCCGGTGCCGACCTTCGAGCCCATCGAGCGGCGGGTGGCGAGCAGGTGGTCGTAGCGCCAGCGGGCGAACTCCTCCGCGATGTCGGTCAACGCCTCGCCCAGCTCCAGCAGGTCCCGCGACCCGGACCGGTAGACCTCGGCCCACACCTGCTCGACCTGCGCGTTGGGCTGGTAGGGCGCGCTGAAGTCGCGGTCGAGGACGTCGGCGGGGATGTTCAGGCCCTGGCGGCGCAGGGCGGCGAGGACGTCGTCGTACAGGCTCGGTTCGGCCAGCAGCGCCTCCAGCGCGTCGTGCTGGGCGGGCACCGCGCGGTGCGGGACGAGCATCGACCGGGACTTCTCGCCGAGCAGGAACTCCACCTCGCGGTAGCGGCCGGACTGGAAGCCGGACCCTTCGCCGAGGGCGTCGCGGAAGGCGTTGAACTCACCGGGGGTCATCCGCGCGATCGGCCGCCATGCCGCGTTGAGCGCCTGCATGTGCAGGTCACTGCGGTGCAACGTGCGCACGGCCGCCCGCAGGTCGTCGGCCCGCAGTTCCTTCTGCGCCTGCCGCCACTCGAAGCAGAGGAGGCCGAAGTACAGCTCCATGACCTGGGTGATCACCAGGAACGACATCTCACGCGGGTCCTTGGACCACTGCTGTTGCAGCGAGTGCAGCACGGAGGCGTGCACGTAGTCCTCGTAGGGCGTCGTGCCGCCGAAGTCCAGTTTGGGTGCGACCGGGCAGTCCATGCCCTTCATGATGGTCGCGCGGACGGGTGATCTGAATGGGCGTTGACCTGGCGTTTCGAGGCTATCTCTTGTGGTCGCGAACGCTTTCGGGGTTTAGGTTTACGTTCGTGAGCACCGAGTTGGATCGCGTCGACTGGGCCCTGCTGGAAGCGCTCCAGGAGGACGCGCGACTGTCGTACAACGAACTGGCCCGCCGCGTGCACGTGTCCCCGCCGACCGTGGCTCAACGCGTCCGCCGACTGGAGAACGCCGGCGTCATCACCGGCTACCGCGCGACCGTCGACCCCATCGCGGTCGGAAAGACGGTCGTCGCCCTAGTCCGCATGAAGTGCTACGGACCAAGGTGCATCACCGTGCACCCGGAACTCTTGGACGACTGCCCCGAGGTCGTCGAGGTGGTGCGCTTGACGGGGGACATCTGCTCGGTGGTCAAGGTCGCGACGACGTCGATCACCGACCTGGAACGCCTGCTGGTCCGCCTCTCCGGCTACGGCGAAACGTCCTCGGCGATGGTCCTCTCCACCCCCATCTCCTGGCGCCCCATCACCGCGTGAGCCGATCTTGTCGGTACCCCGTGGGACAATGGAAGCGGGGGCCGGAGGCCGCGCCTCGGCGCGGCAGAAAGCACGAAACCGCAGGTCTAGCGGGCGGTGAGCAGGGTGAGTGCCTGGCGGACGTAGCCCTGGGCCTTCTCCAGCGCCTCGGCGGCCTGGGCGATCGGCACGCCCGACAGCAGGTGCACGAGCGCCACCTTCAGGTCACCGCCCGCGTCCGCCAGCGCCGTCGTGCACTCGTTCTCCGCCAGCCCGGTCGCCTCGCGCAGGATGCGGACCGTCCGCCCGCGCAGCTTCGCGTTGGTGGCCCGCATCGACACCATCAGGTTCGAGTACGTCCGCCCCAACCGCACCATCACCGCCGTCGAGAACGACGTGAGCACCAGCTTCTGCGACGTCCCCGCCTTCATCCGGGTCGACCCGGCGATGGCCTCCGGACCCGTGTCCACGGTGATCAGCACGTCGACGTCCACGCGCGGCGCGCTCGGGTTGTTGGACACCAGCACCGTGCGGGCGCCCAGCGTCCGGGCCTCGTTCAGCGCGGCCACCACGAACGGCGTCCGGCCGGAGGCGGTCACGCCCAGCACCAGGTCACCGGCCACCGCGTGCCGCCGGATCTGCGCGGCACCGCCGGCGGCCTCGTCCTCGACGTCCTCCACGGCCTTGACCAGCGCTTCCGACCCGCCGGCGTGGTGGGCGACGAACCAGTCCGGCGGCGCGTTGAACGTCGGCACGATCTCGGCCGCGTCCAGCGTCGCCAACCGGCCGGACGTGCCCGCGCCCACGTAGTGCACCCGGTGGCCGGCGCGCAGGGCGTTCACCGCGAGGTCGGCGGCCTGGGCCAACTCCGGCAGCACGGCCTCGACCGCGTCCGGCACCCGGTGGTCCTCGGCGTTGATCAGGCGCAGCACGTCCAGCGTGGACAGCCGGTCGATGTCCAGCGTCCGCGGGTTGCGGGTCTCCGTCGGCGACTCGACCCGGACCACCACCCCCTGCCGGGGCGGGGTCATTTACCGGTCTCCCGGCGCCGCCTGCCGTCCGGCCGGGCGCCCAGGCGGTGGCCCGACACCGCGTCGTAGGTGGCCTCCAACGCCGTCTTGGCGGTGTCGACGTGCTTCTGGGCGACGCCGATGAACAGGCAGTCGATGACGGTGAGCTGCGCGATCCGGCTGGCCATCGCACCCGAGCGGAACGTGGTCTCGCGCGCGGCGGTGGTCAGGACGTGGTCGGCGACCTCGCTGATCGGCGAGCGGGGGAAGTTCGTCAGCGCCACCGTGGTCGCGCCGTGGTCCTTGGCGACCCGCAGCGCCTCGACGGTCTCCGCGGTGGACCCGGTGTGCGAGATGCCGACCGCGACGTCGCCGGTCTTGAGCACCGCGGCCGAGGTGAGCGCGATGTGGGTGTCGTTCCACGCGAAGCAGGTGCGGCCGATGCGGTGCAGCTTCTGCTGGAGGTCGAACGCGACGAACGCGCTGGCCCCGAACCCGTAGACGTCCACCCGGTCCGCGCCCGCCACCGCCTCGACGACCGCCTGGAGGGTCTCGACGTTGAGCTGCTCGGCGGTCTCCTCGACCGCGCGGGCGTCGGCGAACGCGACCTTGCCGACGACCTGGCGCAGGTCGTCGCCGGGACCGATGTCGCCGCCGAGGTCCCGGTCGGTGCGCATGGCGGTGCGGGCGGTGTCGGCGGCCAGCGCGATGCGCAGTTCCGGGTAGCCGCCGACACCGATGGCCTTGCAGAAGCGGGTCACGGTCGTCTCGCTGGTGCCCGCCGCCTCGGCGACCTCGGTGATGCTGCGGTGGGCGACGGTCGCCGGGTTGTCCAGCACGACCTTCGCCACCCGCTGCTCCGCGCGGGCGAGGCCGGGGAGCAGGGACCGGATCCGGACGAGAGGACTGGCGTCGGTGCTTTCGGTGGACACGTGGGAAACTTACTAACCGTCCAACGGAAAATCAACGGAGGGTGTGCCGACGTCACCCCAACCGTGACGCAATGCCACCTGCCGGAGGTCGCGGTTGCGCCGAAAGCCCACTACCGGTTGGCCGAACGCCACCCGTTCGCGCGCAGCCCGTCACGTTCGCCGTCCACCAGCACCCCGCGGTCGTCCACGATTCGGACCGCGTCGACGTACGCGGCGCGCCCGCCGTAGCCGGCGCCGCGCACGAACCGCCACCGGTACAACTTGGCCGGTGTGGTTTCGAGTTCCACGCGCTGCCAGCGACGTTCGCCGTACCCGGTGAGCGTCTTCAGGTCGCTCCACGTCGTGCCGTCGTCGCTGGACTCCAGGACCACCTTGTCCGTGGGATCCAAGTCGACAAAGGCACTGAACGACACGGTGTGCCGGCCGCCGGATGTTCGGAGGTCCGGTGTGGTCAGCGTGCCGCCGGGGGCGGTGGGTGTCCAACTCGTCGGGCCGCGCCGCGGTGTGACGGCCAGCGCCTGGGCGAGGCCGTTGGCGACGACCCGGCGGGCGGGGTTGATCGAGCCCCAGGTGCGGGTGGGGTGGACCCGGTTGGTCAGCAGGATCGCGATCGAGTTCGACAGCGGGTCCAACACCAGGCTGGTGCCGGTGAACCCGGTGTGGCCGGCGGTCTTCGGCGAGGTCAGCGCGCCCATGTACCAGCGCTGGTCCAGCTCGAAGCCCAGGCCGTGCGCGTTGCCGGGGAAGCCCTGGTTGAAGTCGGTGAGCATGAGGCGGACGGTGTCCGGCTGGAGGATGCGCGCGTGCCCGTACCGGCCGCCGTTGAGGATCGCCTGGCCCAGTGTCGCGAGGTCGTGCGCGGTGGAGAACACGCCCGCGTGCCCCGCGACACCGCCGAGCGACCACGCGTTCTCGTCGTGCACGACACCCCGGACCAGCCCGCGCCCGGTCTGGAACTCGGTGGCGGCGATCCGGTCGAGCTTCGCGGCCGGCGGGTTGTAGCCGGTGTCGTCGAGGTCGAGGGGACCGGAGATGCCCTCGGCGACCAGGACGTCGAGCTTCTTGCCGCTCAGCCGCTCGCTGAGCACGCCCAGGGTGATCAGGTTCAGGTCGGAGTAGGTGTAGACGGTGCCCGGCTTGTTCTTCGGGGCCACGTCCATGACCGCTTTGATGCGCGACGGGACGTCCGGGTACCGCGACCACAGCGGCAGCCACGGCTCCAGGCCCGAGGTGTGGGTGAGTAGCTGGCGGACCGTGATGACGTCCTTGCCGTTGACCCCGAACTCCGGCAGGTAGCGGGCGACCGGGGCGTCCAGGTCGAACGCGCCCCGCTCGTGGAGCTGCATGACCACGATCGAGGTGAACAGCTTCGAGATCGAGGCGAGGTCGAAGATCGTGTTCCGCGCCATCGGCACCCGTTGCGCTTCGGGCAGCTCCTGGCCCGCCGCGTCGGAGTACCGGACTGCCCACCCGGCGGTCTCGTGCGTGGCCACCACGCCGTCGTGCACGAGCAGGGTCACCGCGCCGGAGAACAGCGGGTGCCCGCTCGCGTCCGGCTCGGTGTACCGCCGCACCTGCTCCAGCGCGGTGCCGATGGCGGCCGGGTCGAGTCCCACGATCTCCGGTGTACCCGATCGGAGCACGTCGTGCGCCCACCCGTGCCGAGGGTGGTCGAAGCGGCCGGGCAGTCCTTGCGCCTCGACCGTGTCGTCGTTCGGGGCAGGGTCGGCGTGGGCGGTCGCCACGGACGCGACGGCGAGGGTCGTCGCGAGCAGTGCGGTCAGCAGGGTGCGCATCGTGGGTCCCCTCACCGGTAGTGGAGGTACTGGCGGCGGAGGTGGATGAAGGCGGCCAGCTCATCGGACCAGGCGCCGACCACCTCGTCGGTGCCCGCGCCCGCGTCGACCATGCGGCGCAGGCGGTCCGAGCCGGTGAGCTTGTCGATCCAGAAGTCCGGCCGCCACGCGAACACCTGCGGGTAGCGGGCCCGCGCGGTGACGATCATGGCCACCGCCGCCCGGATCGCGTCGAACTCGCGCGGCGAGGTCACGTGCAGCGCCACTCCGCCGCACGCCTTCCCGACGAACTTGTTGAACGTGGGTGTGAAGTGCGCCTCCCGGAACCGCACCCCCGGCAGGCCCAGCGCGTTGAGGTCCTCCGCCCACCGCCAGTCGATGCCCGGCGCGCCCACCGTCTCGAACGGGCGAGTGGTGCCGCGCCCCTCGGACAGCACCGTCCCCTCGAACAGGCACGTGCCGGGGTACACGAGCGCCGTGTCGCGGGTCGGCATGTTCGGGCTCGGCGGCACCCACGGCAGCCCGGTGTCCAGCGAGTCGCGCCGCCACCCCTTCGCCCACACCGTCCGCAGGGCAACCGGTCCGCCGTCGGCCGGCAGGAACTCCCCGTTGAACAGCGCGGCCAGCTCGCCGACCGTCATCCCGTGCTGCTGCACGACCGGCTTCTTGCCCACCCCCGTCGCGTACGCCGGGTCGAGCTGCGGCCCGCGCGCCCATCCGCCGACCGGGTTGGGCCGGTCCAGCACCAGGAACTCCGCGCCGGTCGCCGCCGCGGCCTGCATCGCCGTGTACATCGTCCAGATGTAGGTGTAGAACCGCGCGCCCACGTCGGCGATGTCGAACACCACCGTGTCGACACCGGCCTTGCCGAACATCCCGGCCAACTTGGTGGCGTTCGCCCCGTAGGCGTCGTACACCGGCACGCCCGTGCGCGGGTCCAGGAAGTCGCCCTCCGACCCGCCGGCCTGCGCGGTGCCGCGGAACCCGTGCTCCGGGCCGAACGCGGCGGCCGGTGTGTGCCCGGAGGCGACCATCGAGTCCACGACGTGCGTCTGGTCCCGGAGGACACCGGTCGGGTTGGTGACCACGCCGACCTTCCGGCCCGCGAGGACCTGCCACCCGTCCTCCGCCGCCAGCTCCGCGCCGGTGGTGAGCTTCCGGTCGCCCTGCGCCGGCGCGGAGGTGGTGGCCAGCACCGGGACCGCCAGCGCGCCCCCGATCAGGAGTTGTCTGCGTCGCATCGCCATCACCAGCTCAATCCGTGGCCGAACGGGTACGGGGTCGGGCCCGGCACGGCCACCGGCAGGGTACCCACTGGTCGCACCTCACCGGTGATCACGCGCGCCAGCGCCGCCATCGACACCGCGCTGTAGGAGTAGGTGGCCAGCCAGTTCGGCGCGGCGGTGTGGGCCACGTCGTACGGGTTCTGCACGGCCACCGCCACCACGGTCTTGCCGGTGGCCAGCAACCTGGTCAGCAACGCCTGCTGCGCGGGCTGCCGGGACAGGGCGTTGGTCAGCACCACCACGACGTCGGCGCTGCCCGCGGCCTGCACGGCGGCGGCGATCTGGGCCTCGGTGGGCGCGCTGCCGGTGGGCAGGGCGGTGCCGCCGAGCAGCCCCGCGAGTGTTCGGGTGGTGGTCTCGCCCCAGCCGGTGACCAGCGCGGCGGTCGGCTTGGCGGCCAGCGGCAGGTCGCGGTTGCGCACCGCGGTGACGGTGCGGTCGGTGATCGCCTGCGCGGTGGCCAGGTGCTCCGGTGTGCCGATCGCCGAGTCGACCTTGTCCTCGTCGACGAGCGGGCCGGTCAGCATGCCGCGCAGGAACTTCATCCGCAGGACGCGCAGCACGCTCTGGTCGATGCGCTGCTCGGTCAGCTCACCGCTGCGGACGGCGGCGAGGACGCTCTCCACGGCGACGCCCAGGTTCATCGGCATGAGCAGCTGGTCGACGCCTGCCTTCAGCGCCAGCACCGGGATCTCCGCGTCGGAGTGCAGTTGCCGCACGCCCGCCATCTGGAGCGAGTCGGTGATGATCACGCCGTCGTAGCCCAGTTCGCGGCGCAGCAGGTCGAGCGCGGGCTTGGACAGCGTGGCGGGCTCGCCGGACGGGTCGATCTTCGGCACCTTGATGTGCGCGGTCATGATCGAGTCGATGCCCGCCGCCACGGCGGCCTTGAACGGCGGCGCGTCCAACTGCCGCCACTGCTCGACGGTGCGGTCGACCTTGGGCAGCGTGGTGTGGCTGTCCTCGTCGGTGTCGCCGTGGCCGGGGAAGTGCTTGGCGGTGGCCGCCACGCCGTGCCGGGAGAGGAACCGCTGCTGGTAGCCGCGGACCTGGGCGGCGGTCAGCTCGGCGGCCAGCGCCGGGTCGCCGGAGTAGGAGCGGACGCCGATCACCGGGTTGGCCGGGTTGGAGTTGACGTCCGCGTCCGGCGCGAAGTTCTGGTTGACGCCCATCGCGCGCAGCTCACGCGCGGTGATGGCGGCGGCGCGTTCGGCGTCCGCGGCGCTGCGGCCCGCGCCGAGGGCCATGTTGCCGGGGAACTGCGTGGCCGGCGCGCCGATGCGGGTGACGATGCCCATCTCCTGGTCGGTGGCGATGGCCAGCGGGATGCGGCTCGCCCGCTGGAGGCCGTTGGAGAGGCGGGCGATCTGGCGCGGTGTGTCGATGTTGTCCCGGCTGGAGTTGTTGAAGTAGATGACCCCGCCGGGCTGGTACTTCGCGACCACCTCGGCCGGGGTGTCGACGCCGAAGTCCTTCTTGTTGTTGGGGTGCGCCTCGTCCGACGCCTGGCCGTTGAGGTGGGTGACGAACAGCTGGCCCACCTTCTGCTCCAGGGTCAGGCCGCGCAGGAGCGCGCCGACGGACTGCGCCTGGACCGGGTTGGCGGTCGCGGGTGGCATCACGAGGGACGCCGCCGCCAGGGCTGCGGCGGCGAACGCGAGCGGTCGGAGCACGGTGGCCTCCCCACTTGGCAATCTTTCCACCAACAGGTGGACGCATGCGGAAAGTTACTCACGTCACAGGGACGGGTCAACGGGTTGCGCTGCGTGGCCATCATGCGGAGGGGCACCGACAAAAACCGGCGTCCGGCGACTCACTCTTTCGGGGGTTCCTGGCGCAGAAACAGGCCGTGGCCCCTCCCGGAGGAGAGGCCACGGCCGGCGGCGCGGGCTTTCGAGTTACCAAGCGTGCAACTCGTGTCGTACAACCCTGGCCTCGGCGTCCGGCGTCCCGATACGCAGGCCCTAGACGACAAGCCTCCCGCGGCGTGCTGCGCGTGGGTGCTCGAAGTCCGCGCACGGAGCCCTGTCGGGGTGAACGGTGCTTCTCTTCCGCTCCGTCCCTGGCCGACCCGAGGTCCGCACCTCCTTTGTAATCCGGTTGCGCCGCCACATCAAGGGCTCGATGGGGTGCACCGGTCAAGCCACTGAAAGTAGCGGATCTTCTTGTCTGACACCGTTTTCGAAGCGGACACCATGGTCGGTACCGCTGTCCGGGGCACCCGGGGGTGAATCAGCTCCGGCGGCGCCGGCGCAGCCCGTACCAGGCCACGCCCGCGGCCGTCGCCGCGCCCAGCCCGATCGCGGTCACCGCGACCGCCGTGCCCGAGGGCCGGGGGATGCGGGCGCGCAGCGACACCGGGTCGGAGAAGGTCAGGACCGGCCAGCCGCGCTGGGCGGCGACCTTGCGCAGCGCACGGTCCGGGTTGACGACGGTGGGGTGCCCGACGGCCTCCAGCAGCGGCAGGTCCGTGATCGAGTCCGAGTACGCGTAGCACCGGGTCAGGTCGTAGTCGTGCTCCTCGGCGAGCTGCTTGGCGGCGACCGCCTTGTTCTCGCCCGCGCAGTAGAAGTCGACGTCGCCGGAGTAGCGACCCTCCGTCACGACCATCCGGGTGCCCACGCTGTGCGTCGCGCCGACCATCGTGGAGATGGGCGCCACCAGTTCTTCACCGGACGCGGAAACGACGACCACGTCGTGACCCTCGGTCTTGTGGTCGGTGATGAGCTGCGTGGCTTCCTTGTAGACCAACGGGTCGACGATGTCGTGCAGCGTCTCGTCCACGATCGAGCGAACCTGCTCGACGTCCCAGCCCGCGCACAGCGCGGTGATGTGCGAGCGCATCCGGTCCATCTGGTCGGCGTCGGCGCCGGCCAGCATGAACACGAACTGCGCGTAGGCGCTCTTCAGCACCGCACGCCGGTTGATCAGGCCCTCTTGGAAGAAGGGCCGGCTGAACGCCAGCGTGCTCGACTTGGCGATGACCGTCTTGTCCAGGTCGAAGAACGCGGCGACTCTGCTGCCTTCGGTGGCGTGCTCGGTCACGGCACCAGCTTAAGGGCGGGTCCGACCGGCTGAGCGCCGGCAGTCATTCGCAGTTTTACGAACTTGGCGTGGTGCGGTCTACCGAATTTCTCGTGTCCCTCTAACGGAAGACACGCAAGACCCTGTCCCGTGGGGATACAGTAGACGGGTCCGGCGCGACCGGACGGGTTCAGTCCGACCCCCCGGGACTGAACCATTGACGACCCCCGTCCCTCCCCCTGGCGGGGGTCGTCCCATGTCCGGGGTCGGTTTCAAGATCGTTCCAGGTGTACCTCCGCCCACTTCCGGGCGTTCTCCCCAGCTTCTCCCGGGCCTTCTCGCGCCCGCGGTCGAATCCGCAATCGTGCGGCTCTGAGTTGTCCACAGGCCCCGAGTTGTCCACAGATCGATCAACCGGCGTTGTGGCCTTGCTCACCGATCGGGAGCGTGGGTCTCGCACGGACCCCCGTGCCTGACCGAGGAGGAGCTGTGAGCCGAGTGGTGGCCCTGGTGGCCGGGACCGACCTGCTGGACGAGGTGCTGCAAGCCGCCGCCGTGGCGGGGTGCGAGGTGGAACGGGTGGTCGACGTGGCCGCCCTGCGCGGGCACTGGCACACCGCGCCCGCCGTCGTCGTGGACGCGAAGGGCGCGAGAGCGTGCGTGTCCGCGGCGTTGCCCCGGCGACCTGGGGTTTTGTTGGTGGCGACGGGGCCGCCCGATCCCGCTGCCTGGCCGTGCGCGGTGGAACTGGGCGTGGAGCGGGTGATCGACGTGTCCGCCGCGCCGGACGGGTTGCGCACCGCGCTGGCGGACCGGGTGGAGTCGCCGCACGAGGGCGGCCGGGTGCTGGCGGTGCTCGGCGGTTGCGGTGGGGCGGGTGCATCGGTGCTGGCCACAGCCGTGGGGCAGGCGGTGCTCCTGCGGGGCGGTCGGGCGCTGCTGGTGGACTGCGACCCGTTGGGCGGTGGGCTCGACCTGGCGCTGGGCGCGGAGTCGGAGTCGGGCGTGCGCTGGCCGGACGTGGAGTTGAGCGGTGGCCGGGTGCCCGCGTCCGCGCTGCGCACAGCCCTGCCCGGACTCACCCGGGCCGGCGGCGCGTTGTCCTTCCTGTCGTGCTCCCGGGCCGGCCCCGATCCGGCGCCGCAAGCCGTGGCCGCCGTGGTGGAGGCGGGGCGGCGGGCCGGGGAGACCGTGGTGTGCGACGTGCCGCGGCAACTCCCGCCGGCGGCGTGCGCCGCGCTCGACCGCGCCGACCTGGCGGTCCTGGTCGTCCCGGCCGAGGTGCGCGCGTGCGCGGCGGCCAGGCGGGTCGCCGACCGGGTGGCGGAACGCGGGGTGGGCCTCCACGCCGTGGTGCGCACACCCGCGCCGGGCGGGATCCGGCCGGACGAAGTGGCGGAGGCGGTGGGCGTCCCGCTGCTCACGACCATGCGCCCCGAGCCGCGCCTGCCCACAGCCCTGGACCACGGGCGTTTCCCGCTGCGCACACGCGGGCCGCTGGCGAAGGCGGCTCGTGCCGTCCTGGCGGCTCTCGAAGCGACGACTCCGTTGCCGCACAAGCACATCCGGGAGCCACACCATGTCTGATCACTGGCGTCCACCGGTCGGGGGTGGGTGATGAGCGACCTCGTGGAGCGCGTGCGGCAGCGGTTGGCGGACGGGCGGGCCGAGTTGTCGTCGGCGTCCGTGGCCGCCGCCGTGCGCGGTGAGGCCGGGGGTGTCGTCAGCGACGAGGACGTCCAGCGGGCGTTGACCGTGCTGCGGCGCGAGTTCGTCGGGGCCGGGGTGCTGGAGCCGTTGCTGCGGGACCCCGGGACCACCGACGTGCTGGTCACCGGGCCGGACCAGGTGTGGGTCGACGGGGACGGCGGGCTGCGGCGCACGGAGGTGGTGTTCGCCGACGAGACCGCGGTGCGGAGGCTGGCGCAGCGGTTGGCCGTGGCGGCCGGGCGGCGGTTGGACGATGCCGTCCCGTACGTCGACGGCTGGCTGCCGGGTGCGGTGCGGCTGCACGCGGTCCTGCCGCCGATCGCGCCGTCGACGTGCCTGTCGTTGCGGGTGCTGCGGCCGGCGAGCCACGACCTGGCGGCGTTGTGCGGGCGCGGGACGTTCGACGCGGCCACGGCCGAGGTGCTGCGGGCGGTGGTCCGGGCGCGGCTGGCGTTCCTGGTGGTCGGCGGGACCGGGTCGGGCAAGACGACCCTGCTCGCGGCGCTGCTCGGGTGCGTGCCGCACGACCAGCGGATCGTGTGCGTGGAGGACGCCGGTGAACTCGAGCCGGACCACCCGCAGTTCGTGCGGCTGCTGGCGCGCGGCGCGAACGTCGAGGGCGCGGGGCGGGTCACCGTGCGCGACCTGGTCCGGCAGGCGCTGCGCATGCGGCCGGACCGGATCGTCGTGGGCGAGGTCCGGGGCTCCGAGGTGGTGGACCTGCTCACCGCCTTCAACACCGGCCACGACGGCGGTGCGGGGACCCTGCACGCGAACTCGCCCGCCGAGGTGCCCGCGCGGCTGGAGGCGCTGGCGGCGCTGGGTGGGCTCGACCGGCGGGCCGCGCACAGCCAGGTGGCGGCGGCGGTGAAGGTCGTCCTGCACATGCGGCGGGACACCGACGGCACGCGGCGGTTGGCCGAGATCGGGGTGTTCGAGCGCAGGCACGACGGGCTGGAGGTGCGGCCCGCGTGGCGGTGGGGCGAGGGCTGGCAACCGGCGGGTGTCGGGCTCCGGGGAATGGTGGCTCGGCGATGACCTTCCTCTTTGTAGCGCTGGCACTCCTGGCGGCACCTCCGACCACGGCGCGGCGCAGGCTCGCGGCTCTGCGCGGGAACGGCCGTTCTCCGGTGGCGGTTCGGCGATGGCTGTCTCGAGGGCCGGTGGTCGTCGCGGCGGGGGCACTGGTCGGGTCGCTGCTCGGCATCGGTGGTGTCGTCGCCGGGGCGTTGTTGGCGATGACGTTGTGGCGCTTGCACATCGATCGGCGGAAGGAGCGTGCGGAACGGGAGTCCAAGCAGGCGATCGCCGAAGGGCTGGCGGCGTTCGGGGCCGAGCTGCGTTCCGGGGCCGACCCGGCGCGGGCGGCGTTGGGTGCGGCCGAGGACGCCGATCCACCGGCGGCGGAGGTGTTCGCGACCGTCGCGGCCACCGCCGAACGCGGGGGTGACGTCGAGAAGGCCTTGGCGCACACCGAAGGTCGGCAGCTCGCGCGGGCCTGGCGGTTGTCCGGCGACCACGGGGTGCCGCTGGCCGACGTCCTGGAGGCCGTGCGCGACGATCTCCGGCGGCGGGCCGGGTTCGTGCGGCACGTGCACGCCCGGATGGCCGGTCCCCGCGCGAGCGCGGCGGTGTTGGCCGGGTTGCCGGTGCTCGGGGTCCTGCTGGGCGAGCTGACCGGTTCGCACCCACTGGGTGTGCTGGCCGGGAGCGGCGTCGGGCAGGTGCTGCTGGTGGTCGGTGTGGCCCTGGTCTGCGCCGGGCTGTGCTGGAGCAGCCACCTCACCAGGCAGGTGACGGCATGACGTTCCTGCTGCTGGCCGTGGCCCTCCTGCTGCACCCGGGACGGCCGAGCCCGATAGCCCGGCTGAGACCGCCGACCAGAAGGGTTCGAGCACCGACGCGACCACCGCCGGACCCATTCGCCCTGCCGACCGCCTGGGACCTGTTGGCCGCGGCCTTGCGGTCGGGGCTTCCGGTGGCGACGGCCGTCGAGGCGGTGTTACCCGGTGTGCCGCCCGAACCCGCCGGACACCTGCGCAGGGTCGGCGACCTCCTGGGTCTCGGTGCCGATCCGGTGACGGCGTGGGCGCCCGCGCTGGCGCACCCCGACACCGCGCCCTTGGCACGGGCGGCCCGGCGCAGTGCCAGGTCGGGTGCGGCGTTGGCCGGTGCCGTTGCTGATCTGGCGGCGGATCTCCGGGCCCGTGCCGCCGACCGGGCGGAGGCGCGGGCGCAGCGGGCGGCGGTGCTGGTGGCGGGGCCGTTGGCGTTGTGCTTCCTGCCCGCGTTCCTGTGCCTGGGTGTCGTGCCCGTGGTGATCGGGTTGGCGGGGCAGGTGACTTCGAGTTGGTGAGTGTCCACAGTAGACGCAAGGGGTGAAGGTGTTGAACGACAAGGGGATGACCACGGCGGAGTACGCGATCGGCACGCTCGCCGCCGCCGGGCTGGCGACGGTGTTGTTGGTGCTGCTCAAGGGGGACTGGGTGATGAGCCTGTTGCAGGGATTGCTGCAAAAGGCCTTCACGGCGGGGACGTGACGTCCGGTGGGCGGGCCGGGGACATGACGCGGCGCGGGGACGTGACGTCCGGTGGGCGGGCCGGGGACATGACGCGGCGCGGGGACGTGACGTCCGGTGGGCGGGCCGGGGACATGACGCGGCGCGGGGACGTGACGTCCGGTGAGCGGGCCGGGGACATGACGCGGCGCGGGGACGCGACTTCCGGTGGGCAGCGCGGCGGTGTGGCGCGCGGTGAGCAGTCCGGGGATCGGGGTGCGGCGACGGTTGAGGCTGCGTTGGCGGTGTGCGGGCTGGTGGCCGTGTTGGTGTTGGGGATCGAGGCGGTCATCACCGTGGTCGCGCAGGTCCGGTGCACCGATGCGGCGCGGGAGGCCGCTCGGTTGGTCGCGCGGGGCGAGGACGGCCGGGCTGGGGCGGTGGTGAGGGCCATCGCGCCGGCCGGGGCGGTGCTCGTGGTGCGGAAGGAGGGGGACACGGCGTCGGTCGAGGTGTCGGCGGAGGGGCGGTTGGTGGATGTGCGGGCCAGTGCGTTCGCCGTGGTCGAGCCGGGTGTTGGCGGAGTGGAGTGATCGGTGGGGAAGGCCGACCGGGTGGCGAGAGGGGAGAGGAAGAGGGAAGGGGTGGGGAGGGGAGAGGCGGGAAGGGGTGGCGAGGGGAGGAGAAGTGTGAGGGGTGATCGGGGGAGTGCGTCCGTGGTGGCGGTCGCGGTGATCGCCATGGTGTTTTCGGCGGTGTTGATCGGGATCGAGGTGGGGCGGGTCGTTGTCGTTCGGCACCGGGTGGCGGCGGCGGCCGACCTCGCGGCGGTCGGGGCGGCCGGGTACGTGCTCGACGGGGACCGTGTGGCGTGTGGGAAGGCGGTGCTGGTCGCCGAGCGGATGGGTGCCGACCTAGTGGAGTGCGAGGTCGTCGGGCTCGACGTGCGGGTTGTGGTGCGTGGTCCGGCACTTGCCTTCGGTGCGCCCAGCGCGCGGGCTCGGGCGGGTCCGGGTGAACCCAGCCTGCCGTCTGCCGCGACGAACGGTCGTCTCCCGGCGGTGAGCGGACTCACACACCGCGCCATTGCGGATTCGGTGCCGGCCATCGGGAACGCCGGTGTTCTGTCGGTCGGTGGGTCGTGCCGCGTTCGCCGTTCCGTACCTACCAGTTGTCGACCGGGGGTTACCAGAAGTGCCTGCCATGACGTTAGTTCAAGTGGCGGCACCGACGCGGTGTCGAAAAACACCCGACACGGTGTCGTGGTCCAAGGAGGCGAACGAAAGATGGAGTGGTCGGATAGCTGGCGCGGGGCCTTCCGCATCGAGCTGCGCGCGGAGGCGGTCAACCTCGCGTGGCACGGGTGGCCTGTGCTGCCGGGCACCTATCCGGCGGGTGCGCAGTGGGCCGGTCGCGAGGGCGTCGAGCAGGACGGCCCCGTCCCGGTGCACCGCGACTGGCAGGAGCGCGTCGGCACCAAGGCCGAGCAGGTGGCCACCTGGTGGGCCGGTCGCTCCTACAGCATCCTGCTGGCCACCGGGCACGGCGTGGACGCCATCGAGGTCGGCGCGGACCTCGGCCGGCGGGCCGCCGTGGCGCTGCGGGCCACCGGGATCCCGGTGCCGATCGTCGCCACGCCCTCGGGCCGCTGGATGTTCCTGGTCACCACCGGCCAGCCGCTGCGCGCCGACTGGGTCGCCGAGCACGACGTCCACCACTACGGCAGGGGCGAGTACGTGCCGCTGCCGCCGACCCCCTTCCAGCACGGCGTCGTGCACTGGCGGGTCAAGCCGCAGATCTGCGCCTGGCAGCTCCCGCAGCCGGGCGTGGTGCAGGACGCGCTGACCGAAGCGGTCCACGCGCCCGCGGACTACGGCCTGCTCGCCACCGAGCGAGCCTGAATCGGGAAGGGAGCGGGAACCCCGAACCCGCTCCCGGATCCCGAGGTGGGTCTGGATCCCGAAGTGGGCCGGCCCGCCGTCACCCCGCCTCCACCGGGACCGATCCCGCCTCCACCGGGACCGATCCCGCCTCCACCGGGACCGATCCCGCCTCCACCGGGACCGATCAACCCCGACCGGTCCTCAGCCCTTCGACTTGGCCGTGCCGGGCGTAGTGGGACTTCGCCCCGACGACCCCGAGCACGACGTCCAGCACGGCCAACCCGCCCGCCTTGTCCAGCGGATCGTTGCCGTTCCCGCACTTCGGCGACTGCACGCAGGACGGGCATCCGGCCGGGCACGCGCAAGCAGCGATGGCCTCCCTCGTAGCGGCCAACCACGGGACCACCGCGGCGAAACCGCGGTCGGCGAATCCGGCTCCGCCCGGATGACCGTCGTGCACGAACACCGTCGCCTCCCCGGTGTCCTGGTGCAGCGCGGTCGACACGCCGCCGATGTCCCAACGGTCGCACGTAGCGAACAGGGGTAGCAGGCCGATCGCCGCGTGCTCGGCGGCGTGTAGTGCGCCGGGGACGCGCGCCGGATCCAGACCGGCGCCCCCCGGCGCACTACCCAACAGCTCCGCGTCGACCGTGTACCAGACCGCCCGGGTCAGCAGGGTCTGCGTGGGCATGTCCAGCGCCACCGCGTCGATCACCTGGCCCGACGGCAGTTTCCGCAGGTAACCCACCACCTGCGAGGTCACCTCGACCTCGCCCAAGCACACCGTGACACCCTCGAAGACCCGTGACTCCAGCGTCCGCACGACGGTGATGTCCTTGGTGTCCCGCGCGGTGGTCGACCACTCCGGCTTCTCCGCGTGCACCAGGGCGATCCCGCTCTCCAGGTCCAGCCGGTCCACCACGTACGACTCGCCCTGGTGCAGGTACACCGCCCCGTCGTGCACGGTCCAGCACGCCGCGCCCGGGTCGACGGTGCCGAGCATTCGCCCCGTCTCACCCTCGACCACCACGACCTGCTCGCCGCCCGACCCCCGGATGTCGACATCGGCGTGCGGCCGGTCGTGGGACGTCCAGTACCACCCGTTCGGCCGACGTCGCAGCACCTTTCGGGCGACCATGTCGTCCAACGCCGCGACCGCCGCGTCGCCGCCGAACGGTTCCAGCGACTCCGGCGTCAACGGCAGTTCCGCCGCCGCGCACGCCAGGTGCGGCTCCAGCACGTACGGGTTGGTCGGGTCCAGCACGGTCGCCTCGACCGGCTTCTCCAACACGGCCGCCGGGTTGTGCACGAGGTAGGTGTCCAATGGGTCGTCGCGCGCCACGAACACCACCAAGGCGTCCGTGTCGCCGGTCCGCCCGGCCCGACCCGCCTGCTGCCAGAACGACGCCAGCGTCCCCGGGAAACCGGCCACCACCACGGCGTCCAAGCCGACGATGTCCACGCCCAGCTCCAACGCGTTGGTCGACGCGACCCCCAGCAGCTCACCGGACGACAGGGCGCGTTCCAAAGCCCGGCGCTCCTCCGGCAGGTAACCGCCGCGGTACGCCGCCACCCGCGAGGACAGCTCCGGGTCGACCTCCGCCAACTGCCGCCGCGCCCCGATCGCGGTCAGCTCCGCCCCGATCCGGGACCGCACGAACGCCAGCGACCGCGCGCCCTCCACCACCAGGTCCGCCAGGATGCGCGCCGTCTCCGAGCCCGCCGACCGGCGCACCGGAGCGCCGTTCTCCCCCTCCAAGTCCTCCAGCAGGGGCGGCTCCCACAGCGCCACCGTCCGCGCGGCACGCGGCGACCCGTCCTCCGTCACCGCCGCGCACCGCACCCCCGCCAAGCGGGAAGCCGAAGCCGCCGGGTCCGCCACCGTCGCCGACGCCAGCACGAACACCGGGTCCGCCCCGTACCGCTGCGCCACCCGCCGCAGCCGGCGCAGCAGCAGCGCCACGTGCGAGCCGAAAACTCCCCGGTACGAGTGACATTCGTCCACCACGACGTAGGAAAGCTTGCGGAAGAACCGCATCCACCGCGAGTGGTTCGGCAACACGCCCCGGTGCAGCATGTCGGGGTTGGTGAAGACCCAATTGGCGTGCGCCCGAACCCAGTCGCGTTCGGCCATCGGCGTGTCCCCGTCGAACGACGCCGCCCGCACCCCGGGAACTCCCAGCGCCTCCACCGACCGCAGTTGGTCCGCGCCCAAAGCCTTGGTGGGGGACAGGTACAGAGCTGTTGCCTTCGGATCGCTGTGAACGGCCGACAGCACCGGCAATTGGTACGCCAACGACTTCCCGGAAGCGGTGCCCGTCGCCAGCACGACGTGCTTGCCCTCCCACGCCAAGGAAGCCGCTTCGGCCTGGTGCCGCCACGGTTCCGCGACCCCGCGATCGACCAGTGCCTTTACCACATCCGCGGCGGCCCAAGACGGCCAGGGAACGGTGTCGGCGGGCCTTCGGGGCAGGTCGGCGGTGTGCGTGAGGGGCGATTCCCCGACCGGAACCCCGGCGAGAACGCGGTCGAGCAGTCGACGTGCCTGGTTCGCCACAAGGCGCAGCTTCGCACACCCCACCGACGTCACGGTTGCTTCCTGCGCGGATAACGGTGTGTGCACGGATCGGGACGCGGTGTCAGAAGCTTGCGCGCTATGAATAGACTCCGCCGCTATCGCATCCAATGAGGGATGCGTCACGTTGTGACGGAGCCGACACCTCACAGTGGAGCCGGTGCCGGCGCAACGCGGTGCTTCCCGCCGTTGGGCTTGGAACACTCACCAGGAGGACGGATGTCCCGGCAATTCCTCGCGGAGAGCCTTCAGCTCTCCGGAGGTGACCAGGGCCTAGTCGCCGTGGTCGCCGTGGTCGCCCTGGCTGCCCTAGCCATTGGTTACCTGCTTCTTCGGGAGGTGCTGGCCGCGGGCCAGGGCACCGCGAAGATGCAGGAGATCGCCAAGGCGGTTCAAGAGGGCGCAGCGGCTTACCTCAACCGGCAGTTCCGCACGCTCGGCATCTTCGTCGTGATCGTGTTCGCGCTGCTGTTCCTGCTCCCCGCTGAGGACACCGGGGAACGCATCGGCAGGTCGCTGTTCTTCATCGTGGGCGCGGCGTTCTCCGCCGTGATCGGCTACCTCGGCATGTGGCTGTCCACCCGCGCGAACGTGCGCGTGGCGGCGGCGGCGAAGGAGACGGGTGGCCGCGAGAAGGCCATGCGCATCGCCTTCCGCACCGGCGGCGTGGTCGGCATGTTCACCGTCGGCCTCGGCCTGTTCGGCGCCGCCCTGGTGGTGCTGGTCTACACCGGTCAGGCCCCGAAGGTCCTGGAGGGCTTCGGGTTCGGCGCCGCGCTGCTGGCGATGTTCATGCGCGTCGGCGGCGGCATCTTCACCAAGGCGGCGGACGTCGGCGCGGACCTCGTCGGCAAGGTGGAGCAGAACATCCCCGAGGACGACCCGCGCAACGCGGCGACCATCGCGGACAACGTCGGCGACAACGTGGGCGACTGCGCCGGCATGGCGGCCGACCTGTTCGAGTCCTACGCGGTCACCCTGGTCGCGTCGCTGATCCTGGGCACCGCCGCGTTCGGCGCGCAGGGCCTGCTGTTCCCGCTGATCGTCCCGGCGATCGGTGTGCTCACGGCGGTCATCGGCGTCTACATCACCAGCGCCCGCGCCGGTGAGAACGGCCTGACCGCGATCAACCGCTCGTTCTACATCTCGGCGGTCATCTCGGCCGTCCTGTGCACGGTGGCCGCGTTCGTCTACCTGCCCAGCTCGTTCGGCGAGCTGAGCGGCGTGCCCGACGCGATCAAGTCCACCTCGGGCAACCCGGCGCTGATCGCGGCCATCGCGGTGATCATCGGCATCGTGCTGGCGGGCATCATCCTGTGGCTGACCGGCTACTTCACCGGCACCGAGCACAAGCCGGTCAAGGACGTCGGCAAGACCTCGCTGACCGGCGCGGCGACGGTGATCCTGTCCGGCATCTCGGTCGGCTTCGAGTCGGCGGTCTACACGGCGCTGGTCATCGGCGGCGCGGTGTACGGCGCGTTCCTGCTGTCCGGTTCGGTGGTCGTGGCGCTGTTCGCGGTGGCCCTGGCCGGCTGCGGCCTGCTGACCACGGTCGGCGTCATCGTCGCCATGGACACCTTCGGCCCGGTCTCGGACAACGCGCAGGGCATCGCCGAGATGTCCGGCGACGTGGACGGCGAGGGCGCGCGCATCCTCACCGAGCTGGACGCGGTGGGCAACACCACCAAGGCCATCACCAAGGGCATCGCGATCGCCACCGCCGTGCTGGCGGCGACCGCGCTGTTCGGCTCCTACCGGGACGCCATCGAACAGGCCCTGGCGGACCTCAAGGTGGCCGCCGAGGACCTGCCGGTGTCGTTCTCCAACCTGGTGTTCTCGCCGAACGTGCTGGTCGGCGTCGGGATCGGCGCGGCCGTGGTGTTCATGTTCTCCGGTCTCGCGATCAACGCGGTGACGCGGGCGGCGGGCGCGATCGTGTTCGAGGTGCGCCGCCAGTTCCGCGAGAACCCCGGCATCATGGACGGCTCGGTCAAGCCGGAGTACGGCAAGGTCGTCGACATCTGCACCAAGGACTCGCTGCGCGAGCTGGCCACGCCCGGTCTGCTGGCGGTCTTGGCCCCGATCGCGGTCGGCTTCGGCCTCGGCGTCGGCCCGCTGGCCGGCTACCTGGCGGGCGCCATCGCGACCGGCACCCTGATGGCGATCTTCCTGGCCAACTCCGGTGGCGCCTGGGACAACGCGAAGAAGCTGGTCGAGGACGGCAACCACGGCGGCAAGGGCTCCGACGCCCACGCGGCCACCGTCATCGGCGACACCGTCGGCGACCCGTTCAAGGACACCGCCGGTCCGGCCATCAACCCGCTGATCAAGGTGATGAACCTGGTGTCGGTGCTGATCGCGCCGGCCATCGTCACCTTCTCGGTGGGCGAGTCCGCGTCGGCGGGCGTCCGGTACTCCATCGCCATCGTGGCCGCGGCGGTCATCGTGGCGGCGGTCGTGGTGTCGAAGCGGCGCGGCACGGTCATCGCCGAGTCGCCCGCGGAGGCCACCGTGTCCAACGGCGCGGCCTGACGATCGGCTGAAGAAGCGGGCGTCCCCCACTCGGGGGCGCCCGCTTCGGCGTGTGGAGGTGTGGTTGCGTGGGCACACTGGACCTGCCGGTGTTCGAGAGGAAGTGGACGTGATGAGGTTCCGCCTGGTCGTGGTGACCGCTGCCGCGCTGGTGGCGGCCGGGTGCTCGTCGAACGGCGACGGGGCGCCCGGGGCCACGGGGACGTCGTCGCCCTCGGCGGACGCCGTCGCCTGGATGGACAAGGTGTGCTCGGCCTCCACGGCGTTCGTCACGGTGGAGAAGACGCCGCCCAAGCTCGACGAGAACGACCCGGCCAAGCTGAAGGCCGACATGAGCGCCTACATGGCGCAGCTCGCGGACGCGTTCAACAAGACCGCCGGCCAGTTGAAGGAGGTCGGGCCGTCGCCGGTCGCGGGCGGTGACGAGCAGGTGACCAAGATGGCGGAGACGTTCGCGGGCATCGGCCAGTCGTTCACCGACGCCAAGGCGGCCGTGGACGCGGCGGACGCCAACGACCCCATGGGCGGGCTCCAGGCGGCCGGTGACGCCATCGCGCGGCTGGAGCAGTTCGTGGAGCCCCTGAAGGCGCTGGAGGCCACGCCGGAGCTGCGTGAAGCCGCGGAAGTGGCCACGTCCTGCCAGAGCCTGCGCACGCTGAAGCCGTCGGTGGGCACCACCCCGACGTCCTGAGGGGGTAGGTTGCGGCCCGTCACATAGCCGACTTCGGGGGGAACCCTGTGAAGAAGACCATCGCCGTGGCCGGTGTGCTGGCGGCGGCCCTCGTGACCGGCGCATGCTCCGGTTCCGGTTCGAGCGGCACCTCGGCGTCGCCGACGACCACGACCACGACCACGACGGCCGCTGCCGCGGACCCGGTGAAGTGGACGGGCACGTTCTGCAAGGGCATCTCGCCCACCGCCGAGGCCATCGTCGAGCTGCTGAAGACCGTGCTCAGCGGCCAGTCCGACCCGGCTGCGCAGAAGGCGGCGCTGCTGGCGTACGCCGAGAAGGGCGGCACCGCGCTGACCGACGCGGCGAAGGAGCTGGAGGGCCTCGGCGCGCCGTCGGAGAAGGCGAAGGCGCTGCACGACGAGGTCGTGAAGTTCTTCGGCGACTCGGGCGCGCAGCTGGCGAAGGCGGCCACCGAGCTGGAGAAGCTCGACCCGAACGACCCGGACTTCGCGACCAAGCTGGAGCAGATCGGCGGCGAGGACGCGGACCCGAGCAAGCTCCAGGCGCAGGTCGACAAGCTGAAGAACGACCCGGAGCTCAGCCAGGCCTTCCAGGAGGCGCCCGAGTGCGTCGAAATGGGCGAGAAGCTCAAGGGCCTCGGCGGCTGAGTGAGCCGCGAGGCCGCGTCGGCTTGTCGCGTCGCCTTTCCCGCCGCTCAGCTTTCCGATCGGCGGGAAACGCGGCGCGATGAGCCGACCTCTAGGCGGCCTCGCCGCGACGCCGGAGGCGGCGCAATTCAACACAGGGGCTAGTGTGTCCTCGAACGTGTGTTCTACGCTGCGGGGTCGTGGGGCAACTGTCCTTCTTCTCGGCCGAGGCGCGGCAGCCCTGTGTCGCGGACCTGGCCGGCCTGCTCTGCGGGCCCGGCCGGGCCGTGGGGTTCGCGCGGGGTCGGGCTGCCCGGATCGCCGTGCCGCTGGACGAGCGGTGGCGGGGGTCCGCGCTGGTGGCTGCCCTGGGCGAGCGGAACGTGCAGGCCAGGGTGGCCCTCGTGCCGCCAACCGTGGTCGAGGAGGAGCCCGCGGACCCCGAAGCGGTCGACGTGACGGAAGAGTCTGAACCGGTCGAGGTGGAGCCGCCGCCGGACGTGTGGGAGGTCGCCACGCCGTTCCGCACGGACCTCGTCGGACTGGCCGCGCAGTGGGGTGAGGGCGGCGCCAAACTCGTGCCGCCGGATTTCACCCTGCACGGTGGGGTACTCCGGATGTGGGCGCTCGCGTCGGGCCGTTGGGCCGAGTCCGGGTACGTGCTCGGGCTGGACCCGCACGCCCCCGACACGCACGAACCGCTGCAAAAGGCGTTGGCGTCCTCGGGGCTGCCGGCCACACTGCTCAAGTCCGGCGGTCCGGCGCTCCGGGTCGTCGGCAGGCGGCGGTTGGAGCGCCTCGCGGAGCTGGTCGGCCGCGCCCCGCGCGGGGTCGGCGAACGGACGTGGCCCGCCGCGTAGCGGTCCTCCTGCCGAGCGATCGGGCACAGTTGTGTCACCCTGTCCCGACCAGGGCTGCCCCGGCGGCGACACAGGACAGTGCACACTGGCGGGTCGGGACACAGTGTTCGGAGAGAGCGGGACGGCGTGGCTGGATCGACACGGGCGAGGAAGACCAACGGGGACTCGGCAGGCGGCAATCGGCGGTTGGTGATCGTCGAGTCGCCCGCCAAAGCGCGCAAGATCGCGTCGTACCTCGGCAACGGCTTCGTCGTGGAGTCATCCAAGGGACACATCCGCGACCTGCCCCGCGGCGCGGCCGACGTGCCCGCGAAGTACAAGGGCCAGCCGTGGGCGCGGCTCGGGGTGGACGTCGACCACGACTTCGAGCCCCTCTACGTCGTCACGCCGGACAAGAAGTCGACCGTCGCGGAGCTGAAAGAGCTGCTCAAGGACGTCGACGAGCTGTACCTCGCGACAGACGGCGACCGCGAGGGCGAAGCCATCGCGTGGCACCTGCTGGACACCCTGAAGCCGAAGGTCCCGGTCCGGCGGATGGTGTTCCACGAGATCACCGAGCCCGCGATCCGCGCCGCCGCCGCGAACCCCCGCGACCTCGACCAGGACCTGGTCGACGCCCAGGAGACCCGCCGCATCCTGGACCGCCTCTACGGCTACGAGGTCAGCCCCGTGCTGTGGAAGAAGGTCATGCCGAAGCTGTCGGCGGGCCGCGTGCAGTCCGTGGCGACCCGGATCGTGGTCGAGCGCGAGCGCGAACGGATGAAGTTCGTCACCGCGTCGTACTGGGACGTGTCCGCCGTGATGGACGCCGGCGAGGACGCCGCGCCGCGCACGTTCGGCGCGCGCATGGTCGCCGTGGACGGGGTCCGCCTCGCCGCCGGCCGCGACTTCGGTCCCGACGGCCGCCTCAAGGACGGCGCCGAGGTCCGCGTGCTGGACGAGGCGCAGGCCCGCGCGATCGCGGACGGCCTGGTCAACGCCCGGATGACGGTCGCGTCCGTCGAGGAGAAGCCGTACACGCGCAAGCCGTACGCGCCGTTCATGACCTCGACGCTTCAGCAGGAAGCGGGCCGCAAGCTGCGGTTCTCCGCGGACCGCACCATGCGCACCGCGCAGAAGCTGTACGAGAACGGCTACATCACCTACATGCGCACCGACAGCACCACGCTGTCGGAAACGGCGATCGCCGCCGCCCGCGCGCAGGCCACCGAGCTGTATGGCAGCCAGTACGTCTCCAAGGAGCCCCGCCAGTACAACCGGAAGGTCAAGAACGCCCAGGAGGCGCACGAGGCCATCCGCCCCGCCGGCGAGGTGTTCCGCACGCCCGGCCAGGTGGCCCGCGAGCTGGACTCCGACGAGTTCAAGCTCTACGAGCTGATCTGGCAGCGCACGATCGCCTCCCAGATGGCCGACGCGCGCGGCAACACGACCAGCATCCGGATCACCGGTCGCACCGCGGGCGGCGAGGAGGTCACCTTCGCCGCGTCCGGCCGCACCATCACCTTCGCGGGCTTCCTGAAGGCCTACGTGGAGACGGTGGACGCGGAGGCCGGCGGCGAGTCCGACGACGCCGAGTCGCGGCTGCCGCAGCTGGTCAAGGACCAGGCGCTGACCGCGGCCGAGCTGTCCGCGGACGGGCACTCCACGTCACCGCCACCGCGGTTCACCGAAGCCAGCCTGATCAAGACGATGGAAGAGCTGGGGATCGGGCGGCCGTCCACGTACGCCTCGATCATCAGCACCATCCAGGACCGCGGCTACGTGTGGAAGAAGGGCTCCGCCCTGGTGCCGTCCTGGGTGGCGTTCGCCGTGGTCGGGCTGCTGGAGCGGCACTTCGGCCGGCTGGTGGACTACGACTTCACCGCCGCGCTGGAGGACGAGCTGGACGGCATCGCTGCCGGCCGCCAGGAGCGCACGACGTGGCTGTCCGGGTTCTACTTCGGCGGCAACGTCGGCCCCGAGTCGTCGGTGGGCCGGTCCGGCGGGCTGAAGAAGCTGGTCGGGTCGAGCGTCGAGGAGATCGACGCGCGCGAGGTGAACTCGATCCCGCTGTTCGTGGACGGTGACGGCAACACCGTCGTGGTCCGCGTCGGCCGGTACGGGCCGTACCTGGAGCGCGAGGTCGACGGGGCGTCGCAGCGGGCGAACCTGCCCGACGACCTGCCGCCGGACGAGCTGGACCGGGAGATCGCGGAGAAGCTGTTCGCGACCCCGCAGGAGGGGCGTTCCCTGGGTGTCGACCCGGTCAGCGGGCACGAGATCGTGGCCAAGGAGGGCCGCTTCGGGCCGTACGTGACCGAGGTCCTGCCGGAGGCGCCGGACGCCAAGAAGGCGCCCAAGCCGCGCACCGGGTCGCTGTTCAAGTCCATGTCGCTGGACACGGTGACGCTGGACGACGCGCTGAAGCTGCTGTCGCTGCCGCGCGTGGTGGGCAAGGACCCGGAGACGGGTGCGGAGATCACCGCGCAGAACGGCCGGTACGGGCCGTACCTGAAGAAGGGCACCGACTCGCGGTCGCTGACCAGCGAGGACCAGCTCTTCACGGTCACCCTCGACGAGGCGCTGAAGATCTACGCGGAGCCGAAGAAGCGGGGTCGGGCCGCCGCCGCGCCGCCGTTGAAGGAGATGGGCGCGGACCCGGTGTCCGGCAAGCCGATGGTGGTCAAGGAGGGCCGGTTCGGGCCTTACGTGACCGACGGCGAGACCAACGCGTCGCTGCGCAAGTCCGACAGCGTCGAGGGGCTGACCGACGAGCGGGCGGCCGAGCTGCTGGCGGAGAAGCGGGCCAAGGGGCCGGTGACGAAGAAGAAGACGGCGGCCAAGTCGACGGCGAAGACGACGACCCGCAAGAAGACGCCGGCCAAAACGAAGAGCTAGCGGGATGATGCGGCGGTGGACGACTTCGGCCCGGACGGCACGCAGCCCCCACCGCCGCCCCGCTTCTTCCCGGACCCGCTCGCGGGCCTGGTGACCGGGGCTGACCGGGTGTTCCCGGACGCCTTGAGCGGGTCGGCTGTGGACGAGTCCCGTGCCGGTCCGAGAACGCCTCCAGCGGAGCCCGCAGCGCGCGATCTGGCGCTGGGCGATTCGGCGCTGGGGGCGGCCTCCGGCCCCCGTCTCCATGATCCCACCGGGTACCGACAATCCGGTGCTTCGGCCCGCGGAGCGACACACCGTCCCGCCGCACGTCGCTCATCTGGCCGGTCGGTGCAGTCCGAACGAACTGGTCAATCCGCGCGTGCCGTGCAGCCCTGGCCGCAGGGGTGGAACGTGCCACAGGCGCCGCCGGCCTCGCCATACGCGTACCCGATGGCCCAGCAGCCGGTCCAGAACGCGCCCGCCCCGTACTTCGCGCCGCACGCCGCCCTGCCGCAGCGCGGCCCGCAACCTGCGCAAACCCCGCAGAAGCAGACCGCCGGCTGGGCCGGGTGCCTCATCGTGCTCGCGGTGCTCGCAGGGCTGTTGTTCCCGGTCGCGCGTGCGATCATCGAGGAGTTGGCCAAACTGTTCTCGTGACCGATCAACCACCCGAATGGTGGATGTGGTCATGTGGCCAGACGGCCCCGGCTACCCTGATTGCCTGCACGAACGGCGGGGGTGAGCACCATCCAGGACGGCGGCGGCACAGCGGCATCAACCAGCCACCGGATTCGCAGCGTCTTGGCGATCCGGCCGTTCCGCAGGCTTTGGGGTGTCACCTATCTGTGCAGTGTCGGTGACTGGCTGTCACTACTGGCCTTGACCGGCCTGGTCACCCGGATGACCCAGAGCTACCAGTGGGAGAGCTTCGCGCTCAGCCTCGTGGTCCTCACCCAGCTCCTCCCGGGCATCCTGTTCGCCCCGCTCGGCGGCGTCCTGGCGGACCGGTTCGACCGGCGCAAGATCATGGTCGTCTGCGACCTACTGCGCGGCGGACTGTTCATCTCCATCGCGCTCATCGGCACCGCCTGGTGGCTGTTCATCGCGAACTTCCTGGTCGGCTGCTGCGCGATGCTGTGGATCCCGGCCAAGGACTCGGCCGTGCCGAACCTGCTGCGCCGCCCCGACCAGGTGGAGAC
Source organism: Actinosynnema sp. CA-248983 (assembly GCA_050954585.1). Classification (GTDB taxonomy): domain Bacteria; phylum Actinomycetota; class Actinomycetes; order Mycobacteriales; family Pseudonocardiaceae; genus Actinosynnema. Next base: position 350,187 of record CP191863.1, read on the forward strand.
CGCCAACCAGCTCGGCCTGGTGATGACCTACGGCATCTCGGTCATCAGCGGCGCGGGCCTGTACTCGCTGATCTCCGGCATCCCCGGCTACCTGCACCTGCAGAACACCGACATCGAGTTCCGCATCGCCACCATCGCCGTCATGGTCAACGGCGCGCTCTACGTGACCTCGGCGATCCTGGTCGCGGTGCGCATCCCGGAGCTGTCCGGCCGGATCACCCGGGTCAAGCCGGTCAAGGGCGAGCGCGAGGGCTTCTTCGCGATGCTGCGCGACGGGCTCCGCTTCGCCGGCCGCACCCCGCTGGTCCGCGGCCTGGTCATCGGCATGGTCGGCGCGTTCGCGGCGGCCGGCGCGGTGATCGGCACGGCCAAGCTCTACGCCAACTCGCTGCTCGGCGGCGACTCGACGTTCGGCCTGCTGTTCGTGGCGGTCTTCGCCGGTCTCGCGGTCGGCATGGCGGTCGCGCCGCGCGCCGCCCGCAGGCTCACCTACGACCGGCTCTTCGGCGTCACCATCGTGCTCGCGGGCGCGAGCCTGCTCATCGTCGCCATCGCGCCGCATCTGTGGGTCGCGCTGATCGCGGTCGCCCTGGTCGGCGGCTGCGCCGGCATGGCGTTCCTGACCGGTCTGACGATCGTCGGCTCGAAGGTCGAGGACGCCATGCGCGGCCGGACCGTCGCGCTGATCCAGTCCCTGCTCAAGATCGTGCTGTTCGCGGCCTCCGGCGCCGCGCCGCTCGTGGTCAGCCTGATCCAGCGGCGCACGGTGACCGTGTTCGGACACCCGATGCAGGTCGACGCCACCCGCCCGGTGCTGTTCGGCGCGGCCCTCATCGCGATCCTGCTCGGGCTCATCGCCTACCGGCAGATGGACGACCGGCGCGCCGAGCCGATCCTGTCCGACCTGATCGCGGCCCTGCGCGGCCGGCGCCGGCGGACCGGAGGGCTGCTCATCGCGGTCGAGGGCGAGCGCCGGGCGGACACCGCCACCCAGGCCCGGCTGCTCGCGTCCGCGCTGCGCGCCGAGGGCCGGGAGGTGCTGCTCGCCTCCGACCCGGACCTGGACGAGCAGCGGCTGCGCAACCTGCTGTCCACCGCGGACCTCGCCGGGGTCCGGGCGCACGCCCTGGTCGCCGCGGCCGTGCGCGCCGACGTCGTGGAGCGCGAGGTGCGGCCCGCGCTGGACGAGGGCGCGGTGGTGGTGATGGAGCGGTACGTGGACAGCCCGCTCGCGCACTTCAGCGCGGTCGGCAGCGTCGAGCCCAGCGAACTGGAGGGCCTGGTCGACTGGGCCACCGGGCGGCTGCGGCCGGACGTGACCGTGCTGCTGGACCGGACCCCGACCGCCCCGCCGGAGAAGGGCCTGGTGGAGGACCACTGGCGGGTGCAGCGGCTGCTGACCGAGATGGCCTCCGCCGACCCCGAGCGGTACGTGGTGGTGGACGCCGACGGTTCCGCGGAGGAGGTGGCCGCCCGCGTGCGCGCCGTCGTGGTGCCGCTGGTGACCCGGTCGTCCGCGCGGCCGGTGGTCGAGTCGTCGTGAGGGCTGGGTAGGTTTTCTCGCCGTGAAGGGTGTGTGGAGCGAGGTCGTCGGGCAGCCCGACGCGGTCGCCGTCCTGAGCGCCGCCGCGGAGGCCGCCGCGTCCATCGTCGCCGGTGGCACGCCCGCGCCCGGTGCCATGACCCACGCCTGGCTGTTCACCGGCCCGCCCGGCTCGGGCCGCTCGGTGACGGCCCGCGCGTTCGCCGCCGCTTTGCAGTGCGGTGTGGTGGGTGACCGGCCGGGGTGCGGCGAGTGCTCCGGGTGCCACACGACCCTGGCGGGCACGCACGCGGACGTCCGCGTGGTCGCGCCCGAGGGGCTGTCGATCTCCGTCGCCGAGATGCGGTCGCTGGTCCAGGTGTCGGCGCGGCGGCCGACGTCCGGCCGGTGGCAGGTGGTGATCATCGCCGACGCGGACCGGTTGACCGAGGGTGCGGCGAACGCGCTGCTCAAGGCGGTGGAGGAGCCGCCGGACCGGACCGTGTTCCTACTGTGCGCGCCGTCCGACCACCCCGACGACGTGTCGGTGACCATCCGGTCGCGGTGCCGCATCGTGCCGTTGGGGACGCCCCGGTTGGACGCCATCGCCGAGGCGTTGCGCGAGGAGGGGGTGCCGGCGGACCAGGCTTCGTGGGCGGCGTCGGTGTCCGGTGGTCACGTCGACCGGGCGCGGCGGCTGGCTTCGGACGAGGCCGTGCGTGCGCGGCGCGAGTCGGTGCTGCGGATTCCCCTGGGGTTGCGGCGGCCGGCGGACATCTTCACCTGCGCGGACAGCCTGGTGCAGGCGGCCGAGGCGGATGCGTTGACCGCGAACGAGGCGCGCGACGAGGCCGAGCGGCACGCCCTGGAGACCGCGATGGGCGCCGGCGGCACCGGCAAGGGCACGGCCGCGGCGACCCGGGGCGCCAAGGGCGCGTTGAAGGACTTGGAGAAGCGGCAGAAGTCCCGCGCGACCCGGACCCAGCGCGACTCGCTGGACCAGGCCTTGGTGGACCTGGCCGCGTTCTACCGGGACGTGCTCGTGACGGCGACCGGCGCACAGGCGGTGCTGAACCACCCGGACCGGGCCGAGGCCGCCCGCGAGGCCGCCCGGATGTGGTCCCCCGAGTCGACCCTGCGCCGGTTGGAGGCCGTGCTGGCGTGTCGGGAGGCGTTGGAGCTGAACGTGAAGCCCCGCATCGCCGTGGAAGCCATGCTGACCACCCTGCACCGGGGCTGACCAGCGGTTCTTCTGGTTTTTGCCGGTTCCCGGCACGACCGTAACCGCCAACCGATCTTTCGCTCCCCGCTCCCGCCGCTCCCGCTCCCGCCGCCGCTCCCGCCGCCGCTCCCGCCTCCGGCACCCCCGCCGCCTCGGCGCAAGATCCACACACCCGCTTCCGCGCCGCCCTCGACTACGCCGTCGCCCACGCCCGGACCACCCGCCGGCACTTCCTGCGCCCCGACGGCTCCACCCCGCACGTGCTGGATGGCGCCGCCTCCGGCGTCGCGGCGAGGCCGCCCCGGGGGTCGGCTCGTCACGCCGCGTTCCCGCCGATCGAAAAGCGTGATCGTCGGGAAACGCGCCGCATGGCGGATTTCGCGCTGGGCGCGCTGACACCGGACCACGTCCCCGTGTGGGACTACCGTTCGCCGCTCGCGCCGCACGACGTGAAGGACGCTTCGGCGGGCGCGATCATGGCGTGCGGGCTGCTGGACCTGGCGCGCATGTCGGGCCGGCCGCAGTACCGCGAGGCGGCGCTGCGCATCCTCGACGCGTTGTGCCGGACGTGCCTGACCACGGCGTCGAGCCGGCACGAGGCCGTGCTGGCGCGGGGGACTCGGCACCGGCTGGCGGAGATCGGCGTCGAGGTGTCGTTGCCGCACGGCGTACCTGGTCGAGGCCCTGTTGCGGGTGCTCAGGCCCCACGAGGTGGCGCGGGCGATCGGACTCTGACCCGGCGGCCGGGTTCCGACCCGTTCGCCGGGCGAGCGGGTGTTCGGGCGTTGGTTCCGCCGGCCGCAGCCGCCCCGCCCTCCCCTTCCTTTTTACGGGACGCGGGAGTCGTCGGTCGGTTCCGAATCCGGCATGTCACTCGATGGGGTGGCGTGCCGGAGGCGGGGTCGAACCGGCGGGATCGCCGCCACGACGATCACGCCCGCCAAGAGTAGCGCGGTTCCGGTCCAGAAGATCGGGATCGTCTGGTAAGCGGCGTTCGTGTAGGCCAGCGGCTGGCTGCCCTGGTGCTTGGGCGGCGACGGCTGGCCACCGCCGCCGGGCGGGGTCTGGGCCGGGGCGCACACGACGCCGCCGTTCGGGGCGGCTGCGCGGACGATCTGCTCTCCGAGGGACACCTGTGCCAACGCCGACGGCAGGTTCGGCAGCCCGAGGGCGTCGGTCGGCAACAGCTGGAGGTCGAGCAGCCGCGCAGTCGCCCCGAGCATGAACCCCTTGATCACGGGGCCGCCTTGCTGGAGCGGGCCGTCGAGGACCATCGACTTCTCGTTGAGCTGCGCGATCTGGAGCCGCAGCACCCCGATGTCGAGCTTGCGTTCACCCAGCGCGCCGACAACCGGCAGGTCACCCGCGAGCGGCAGGCCGATCGGCACGTCGAGCTTCGGGTTGGCGGCGTCCAGGACACCGAGTTCCTTGCCGCCCTGGGACACGCGGAGCACCGGCGCGGTGTAGGTGATCTCGGACGTGGCCGCGTCGCCGGTGGACAGCGCGGTCAGCGTCGGCTGGCTGACCACGTCGATGCGCACCTCCATCGGCGTGCCCGCGAGCAGCCGGACGCTCGCCGCCTGGAGCGTGGACGTCGACTTCACGGCCTTGTTCGCGCTGCCCGGGAGGTCGACGAGTTCGACCTTGGAGTGGGCGCTCAGCGTGTCGGGCAGGCTGAGCAGCGAGCCGTTCGCGCCGGTGTCGGGCGAGCCGGACAGCAGGCCGCCGAGCTGGCTCAGCGGTGCGCCGAGGCCCTTGAGGCCGTCGATCAGCGCCTGCTTGCCGGCCGCGTCGAGCTTGGGCGTGTCCTGGGTGAGCATGCCGGTCAGGTCGGTCGAGCCGGGCAGGGTCGGGATCGCGTTGAGCACGGACAGGCTCGCGACCGACGTCTTGGCGTCGGCCAGCGGCGACACGCAGGGGCCCAGCTCGTCGTGCCAGCGGGCGTGGGCGCTGCCGTTGAGGAGGCCGACCTTGAGCAGGGTGTCCAACGGGGTCTGGGGCGGGGCCAGGCCGCCGGTGACCGGTGCCGCGTTGTCCGGGGAGGCGGTCTGCACGAGCGTGCCGGGCGTCTGCGGGGCGCGTCCCTGCACGGCGAACCCGAGCGGGGAGGCCTGCGCGACGGCCCGTTCGTAGGACAGGAACGCCTCGGTGTTGGCCTGGGCACTGGCCAGCCCGACCCCGATCTCCGCCGCCGACTGCTTGGGCAGCTGCTCGCCGAAGCCCGGCAGTATCGTGTTCGTCGGCACCGAGTCCGGCGCCAACCGCACCACCGCGAGCCCGGTGCCCGCGTCCCCCACCGCGTGCGCGGTGATCGGGGGACCGGCCGACACCGGCGGCTGGTTCGGGTCGCGCGGCCCGGGGACGGGGGTCGTCGTGGGCTGGGCCAACGCGGGAGCGGCGCACAGCGCGACCAGCACGGCGGCGGCAGGCAGGGCCATCAGGCGCATCTGTGCGGTACCTCCCACGACTACGGCGTCGGCTGCGGCGCGCGCGTGAGCGGCGTCACGTACGGGCTAACGACCGCACCCCCTGGTGGGTGACGGTTCATGCCTGGGCTATAGTTGTCGCGTCTCGCCGCCTTAGCTCAGTCGGCCAGAGCGGCTCACTCGTAATGAGCAGGTCGTCGGTTCGATTCCGACAGGCGGCTCGGTGAGATAGGGACCAGGTCAGCGCATCTGACCTGGTCCTTTTTCATTCCCCTGGTTGGTGACGAGCTGTAGGGCCGCGCCGTCTCGGGCGTCGTGTGTGCCCGAAGTGTGCCCATCGGTCCCGGTGGACCTGCGCGGGACGAGTTGGGCCGCTGCCTCTGCCGCCCGGTGCGCGACCTCGGGCAACACGCTGGTGTAGATGTCCGACGTGATCGTGATGGACGAGTGACCAAGCATCTCCTGCACGGTCTTCAGGTCAGCGCCACCAGCGAGCGCGAGCGTGGCCGCACCGTGCCGGAGGTCGTGCAGCCGGACCGGGGGCAGGTCCGAGGTCCGCACGATCTTCTCGAACGCCTCGGACACCTTGCCGGGGTGCAGCAGGGTGCCGTCAGCCTCGGTGAACACGCGGCCGGTGTCGATCCACGCTTCGCCCCACTTCAGCTTCTCGGCGGCCTGCTGCGCCTTGTGGGCACGCAGCACCTTGACCGTCTCGCCGTCCAGGGCGATCACGCGAGCGCCGCTCGACGTCTTCGGGTCGCCCTCCTCGACCTCCCAGCCGTCGAGCACGAGCTGAGTCGCCACCGTCGCCGTCTTCGCGTTCAGATCGACGTCAGCCCACCGGAGGCCGCACGCCTCGCCTCGGCGCAGCCCTCGGAAGGTGATCAGGTGGTAGAGCGCGTACAGCCGGTCCTCGTGGACCAGGTCGAGGAAGTCGCCGGTCTGCTCCGGAGTCCAGACCATGACCGGTGACGGCTTCTCCCCGGTCCGCCGCCACTGCTCGACGCGGTCAGCCGTCCACACCAGCGCCTTGGGACGCTTGGCGGGGTCAAGCTCGACGTGGGCGGCAGGGTTGAACGTGATGATTTGCTGCGCGATGGCGTCGTTCAGGGCTGCGCGCAGCGTCGCGCGCAGCCGGTGCTGTGCGGCCGGTCCGGTCGTTCGGCGGAACGGCGGCATCTCCCGGAGTTGCGCGCGGAGTGCGCGCTGTTCCGCTCGCCTGGTGGCCTGCTTGCGAGCGTCGTCCACTGCCCGACGTGCGGCGTTCGCCGAGATGATCTCGTCGTTGTTCTCCGCGATCTTGGCGAACATCTCGTTCAGGTGGCTCACCCGGAGCCGGTTCAACGGGACGTGCCCGATGAGCGGCTTCAGGTGCACCCTGATCGCCGATTCGTAGTGCCTGCGGCTGGTCTTGCGGATGCGCTTGCCCGGTAGCCACTGGTCCAGCCAATCGCCGACCGTCATCCGGCTGACGAGGCTCTGACCGGTTCGCAGACGGCGGGTCATCTCCTCGTGGTCGGGGATCGGCTGCTTGCTGTCAGCGGCCACCTGGACGAGCAGTGCGGCGATGGCGTCGCGGCCCTCGTCGTCGTCCTTGTCCGGGATCGCCAGGAGCGCGCGCACCTTGTCGAGGTCGGCTTGCGCCTTCTCCACGGTCGGGTAGCCCGAGCGGCGGAAGACACGGCGTTCACCGTCTGCGGTCGGTGGGAGTTCCTGGCGGACGGCGAGCGTGCCGTGCCCCTTCTTGTTCGCCTTCGGGCAAGACTTGCCGTACTGCTTGCCCGTCTTCGGGTCACGGCAGGCGCAGCGGCGGGTGATGCTTCCCGCTTTCACCGGTTGGTGTCCTTCCTGTCGAGTTGGTCGAGTTCGTCGTTGGTCGGTGGGGTGAGACCGGCCCTGCGCATCGCGCGGCGGACGTTGATTAGGTCGCGCTCGATGACCTGGGCGCGGTAGAGGTCTTCGGAGTCGGCTTCGATCAGCCGGGTCTGCCTGGTCTCGGGCGACTGGGCGAGTTCGGCGAAGCGGTGCGCGTTCACCGCTCGCTGCTCCGACTCCGTCAGCGCGCGAATGAGCCGTTCGTGCTGGCGCAGGAGGTCGAGCTGTTCGTGGTTGTCCTTCGGTTCCTCCTCGTACCACTCGTAGAGGCCGGTCGCGGCGTCGTACTCCCCGCCGCCGCGTGGCTTGACGGGCTGGCGACCTTCCCCGCTGAACCAGCGGATCGCGTGCCAGGGGTCTGCGGTCGCGCCGGGTGACCAGGTGACTTCGGCGTCGGTGTGCAGGGGGAACATCAGCACCACCGGGGGTACCAGGAGCGCACGCGCGAGCACCGTGACCTCGTCCACGGTGACCCCGCGACGTCGGCGGCCGGTCTCGTCCGGCCTGCCGGTCTCGATGCTGGTGATGGCAGAGAACGTCAGCCAGTCCCCGCCGAGTTCCTGGCACCGATCGGAGAGCTGTTTGCGTGTCCAGCCGTGCCGATTGCGGTGTCGCTGGACTTCCTGTGCCACCGTCTCGCTCAGCTCGTGCACTGTGTCCTCCTGGTGATTCCCTTGCACTGGCTGGACAGGCTCGGTAGCGTCCGGTCCTGTCCGGTAAGACGATCATGTCATAGCGAGAGTGCAAATTGCAACATCAGTGCTGCGAAATGGAGTCTGAGTGTCTGGGGAGATGACCCGCCGGGAACTGCTCGCGCTGCCGCCTTCGGTCGATCTGGTGACCGCTGGTCGTGCGCTCGGCATCGGGCGGACGAAGACCTACGAACTGGCGAGATCCGATCAGTTGCCGGTACGCGTGCTGCGGTTGGGCAGCACGTACCGCGTCGCAACGGCCGACCTGCTACGGGTGCTCGGCGTCGAGGAGGACGACGCCGCGTGACGCAGACGAACAGCGGCGGCTCCCCGGCAGGAGCCGCCGCCCGGCATCGAGAAATGAACCCGGTCCAGCGTAACGGGACGGTCTACGGCGTGTTGGAGCTGCGCATTGACGCGCTCGGCGACGCGACCCCGGTACCGCTTGGCGTGCGCGTGCGAGTCGATCTGGCGGACGCCCAGTGGCTCGATCTGGAGACGTTGGAACGTGCCGCACGGCTGACGTGGGGTGCGGCGGGCGTCGAGGTGGTCGGTCGGCATAGCGGCGCAATCGCCGAGGTCGTGCGGTACGTGCGCAGCGCCCATGAGCGCTACGCCCTCGCCGAGGTCGAGCACGCGCACCACATGGCGCGCTGGGGCCTCGGTGATGCCGCGTGACGCTGGCCTACGGCACCGACCCGCCGAGCACCGAGACCCCGCCGGGTAGGCACATCAGGCTTACCCCGGCTTCCGGTATCCGGATGCGTGCGGTGCGCTGGACCTGGCAGGACAGGGTTCCCGCGGGCTCCCTGTCGTTGGTGCCCGGTCGCGAGGGCATCGGCAAGAGCCAGTTCGCCTGCTGGCTGGCAGCGCAGGTCACCAACGGCACGTTGCCGGGTGCTCTGCACGGCGAGCCGCGACCGGTCATCTACGCCGCAACCGAGGACTCTTGGGCGCACACTGTGGCGCCCAGGCTGGCCGCTGCCGGTGCCGACCTCGACGCGGTCTACCGGGCCGAGGTGGACGTGGACGGCATCGTCACGGGACTGACGTTGCCTCGGGACTGCGAGGCGCTGGGCGACGAGATCGAGGCGCGCGGCGTCGGTCTGCTGATCCTCGACCCGCTGCTGTCCGCCATCGGTGCGGGGATCGACACCCATCGGGACCGGGAGTTGCGGCAGGCCCTCGAACCGCTGTCGCGCATGGCCGATCGCACGGGGTGCGCGGTGGTCGGGCTGGCCCACTTCAACAAGTCGGCGAGCCCGGACCCGCTGAACCTGATCACCGGCAGTCGGGCGTTCTCCGCTGTGGCACGCGCCGTGTTGGCGGTTGCTCGCGACGAGGAGAGCGACGACGGCGCGTGTGTGATCAGCCAGGCTAAGAACAACCTCGGGCGGTTGGACCTGCCGTCACTGGGCTACCGCATCGAGTCCGCCGTGATCCCGACCGACGACGGTCCCGCCGAGGTCGGTCGGCTGGTCATGATGGGGGAGACCGAGCGCAACGTGCGCGACATCCTCGCCGAGACCGGCGCTGATCCCGAAGCACGCTCGGAGCGCGACGAGGCGGCCGGATGGCTGCGCGACTACCTGATCCAGCACGGCGGCAGCGGCAAGGCAGCCGAGATCATCAAGGCCGCACGCGCGGACGGCATCGCCGAGGCGACGTTGAAGCGCGCCCGCAAGCGCGCCGGAATCGCCACCACCCGGCAGGGCTTCGGACAGGGCTCGCTCTGGACGATCGACTTGTGACACGCCATTGGGATCACATTCGGATCATTCGGATCACGTCACGAGAGCTGATCCGAATGATCCGAATGATGATCCGAACGAGCACCGTCGCGACCGGTCGGCAGCCTCCCCGCGCGCACGCGAGCCGCCCTGACCAGGGGTGGGGGATGACCCCCCGACTGCCGTCCGCCCGACCGGTACGTCATAGCAGCTCGCGCTGTGTACGAAACTCGGACGATTCCGGGCTACCGCCGCGCCGACGACGGTGCGAGCTGATCGGTCAGCCGTTGGAGAGCTGCGCGACCGTCCGCGCTGATCGCGGCAAGACCAGCGTCGTCGGCTGCTCGGATCGTCCGTTGCACCTGGTGCGGCAACCGGTGCACCTCGGCAGCGGTCAGCGCCGCTCGGAACGCCTCCGTCGCGCCGTCTCGATGCCGGGCAGCCAACAGCACTTGCCCGGCGGTCACCCGCTCGATGATGTGCCACTGCGGCGCGACAGGTGGCCCGCTGACGTCGGTCTGCAAGGCGCGCACGGCGTCGGCGGCGCGGCCGGTCGAGATCAGGCCGCGTAGCTCGATCTCCCGGAACGTGAACCGGTTGAACAGCATCCCCCGCCCCGCTTCCGCGTCGAGCAGGTTGCGGTAACCGGTGATCGCCTGGTCGAAGAGGTCCGCGTTGCCCTGTTCCCCCGCAGCACGCGCGAGCAGGGCGAACGCCGCGCCTTGGCCTTCCCGACCACCGGACATGGCCACGGCTCGGCTCAGACGTGCGATTGCCGCGCCGACGTGGTCGGCCTTGCGCAGCTCGTTGCCGTGCATCCGGAGCGCGTGCGCGAGGAACACGGGATCGCCCAGCCGCTCGGCGACGACGAGGGCCTTGCCGGTCCAGCGCGCGGCAGCGGCCAAGCGTTCCTCGGGCAGGACGGTTCCTAGCGAGACTCCCAGCGCCGCCCGGCCCTGCCCGAGCAGGATCATCGTGTCCCGCTCGGCGCGGCCCTCGGCGGCGCGTGCCTCCAACCTGGCGACGAGCGGCCACAGCTCGTTGACCGCGTCGACCGCGCGCCCGGACTGGCGGGCGATCTCGGCGAGTCGGATGGTCGAGTCACCGAACTGGATCATCGCGGCGAAGTCGGCATCGTCGTTGTCCGTCACGCCGAGCACGTGCATCGGCAAGCCGAGCACGCGGGCGATGTGGCGTCGGGTGGTGACGTCGCTGATGGTGCGCCGACCGGTCTCGATCATCGACACGTAGGTCTTGTCGTAGCCGAGCAGCGCGGCGAGTCGTTCCTGGTTGAGGCCGTTCACCCTGCGGTAGACGCGCAGGATCGTCGCCAGGTCACGAGTCCTTAGCGTCGCTGCCGCTTCGGGAGCCGACCACAGCCACACTGCCGGTGTCAGCGGGCGAACCGGCATGATCGGCGGCGCGTGACGTGCGCTCGCGTGGCACGTCGGACAGACCGGCTCGACCGCGAGCCTGCTCAACTCGGCTCCGCACGACTCGCAGCGTCCGCCCGTCATGATCGGCTACCGGATCAGTTCCCGGTCGGTCTCGCGCAGACGCGCGAACCAACTCGCGATCGAACGCTTGTACCCGTCCGGCATGTTGAGCCCGCGCACCTCGGACTCGGTGAACAGCCCGATCTCCTTGTGCTCGTGGGAGAGCACGGGTTCAGCGTCACCGTTCGGGTAGCAGCCGTAGGTCACGATGAACACGTTTTTCTCCGCCACGTTGATGTAGTACATCCACGTGTCGAGGATCGGCCCGGTGGTCACCTGCCACTGCGTTTCCTCGGTGATCTCCCGCGCCACGCAGTCCTCGGGCGTCTCGCCGGGTTCGATCCGGCCGCCGGGTAGCTCCCACTCGTCGCGTTCGTTCTTCAGCAGCAACACCCTGTCGTCACGCACCACCACGCCTTTGATCGAGACGGGGTAGACGGGCTGGCTCATCGGCGTTGACCTCCGGAAGGCGTGCGCGATCTGCTCATCGGCAACGTAGCACCCGGTCATCGGATACCAGGCGACGCTGTGTTGACAGCTTGTCACTGGACGTGCCGGACCGGATCGCGCTCCCATGATCTCGCGGAACAAGCGTTTCGGGAGGTAGGGACGATGGACAACCCCGTTGATGGCGGTTGGATCACTGCCGACGACGAGTCGGCAGTGGTGGGCGCGCTGAGTCGTCGCGGCCTGGTGTTGGTGGAAGGGCTTGCCGACTCGGCGGATCTGCTGCGTCTCGCTCGCTCCGTCGCCACGGTCGTCCCGCATCGGGACAGCGCGTCGGACGGCGTCACGACGCTGGTAGACCTCGGTTCCGAGCAGAACGGCGCGTTCGCCGGGTTCAGCTCGTGCGCGCTCCCGCCGCACACGGATCGCTCCGGTGTCGCCAACCCGCCCGCCTTGCTGGTCCTGGGTTGTTCGCAGCCCGCGACGAGCGGCGGTCAGTGCGTGCTGATCGACGGACAGGCGGTGTACGACACGCTCGCCGACACCGCACCTGACGCCCTGGCGGCGCTGTGCACGCCCCGGTCAGTGCTGTTCGGTGGTGCGTCCGGACATATCGGCGCGATCTTCACCGAGTACGACGGCGGACGGGTCACCATCAGGCTGCGCCAGGACGACCTCGTGCAGTTCTCACCCGAGGTGAGTCGGTGGCTGCCGACGCTGCGAGCGGCGATCGCCCGACACATGCACGAGCTGGACCTGAGCGCCGGACAGGGCTACATCCTCGACAACCACCGATGGCTGCACGGTCGGCGAGCGTTCACCGGGCACCGCGTGGTGCACCGCGTCAACGCCAACCCGTTGCCTCACCTCGGCATCCGGACCGGCATCCCCACCAGCGCGCGGAGCAGTGCGGTATGAGCGACGAGGCGGCGGTACGCGCGTTCCCCGCCTTGGCGGGACTGATCGCCATCCGTGACGCGGGATGGCAGTTCGTGCACCGAAGCGTTGTTGACGGCGTCCCTGCCCAGGTGGATGGGTTCCGGCTGTACCCGGATGGCTGGCACGACGCCATCCGGGTACGCAGCAGTACCGACGCGATGGCGCTGCGCGCGGATGGCGACGAGCCGCCCGGCATCGTGTGGGAGCGCACCGGCTCGCTGCCCGACGTGGTCGAGGGACTGTTGAGCCTGCCTGCGCCGACCCAGCGGCACGCGCCCCGCCTGGTGGTCGCGTCGGCTCCCGTGCTGTGGGTGCCAGTCGGCAACCGCCCTGCGGCGCACCCCGCGTGACCAGATGTGCGTCTGCGGCTGGCAACTGATCGCCGTGACGTTGGCGTTGGTCGTGCTGGTCATCGGCTATGGCGAGATCGAGGGCCGCCGCCGAGCCCGTGCCAATAACGCCCGTTCCGCGACAAGACCACCTGACCGCTTCGACAGCACCGGGCGGAATCTCTCCCACGCCCGGCCGTCCGGCCGCCGAGGCACCCGACGCGGTGGGGGGCAGCCCGTCCCGACCCGGACAGCCCTCCTACCGCGTCCCCGGACACCACCCACCAGAAGGGCTAGCAACTCCCCATGATCCCGACGGATCTGCCCATTCACATCGAGCAAGACAAGACCGCTCGCGCGAAGGTGATCGACGCCTGCGGTATGACGTGCACGTTCTGCCACGACGAGGGCACACCCGTTGCGGTGGACAACCGCCGTCATCCTGTCGGCGACTTCACCGTCGCCGGTCCCAGCGGGCGCATGTCGATCTACGCCGCCACCAATGGCGCGAAGTTCCTACCTGCCCCGATGCCCGCGAACGAGCAGTTCGGGCACGCGCTGGTCGCGTTATGCGACGCGCTACGCCTGACCGAGGTCCACCTGACCGGCGGTGAACCCACCCTGCACCCCGCCATCGCGCGGCTGACGAAGATCGCCACAGAGTCGGGTTTGCGGGTCGGGATGACGTCCAACGGCGAGCACGGCGCGGACGTGCTGCCCGACTGCGCCGCCGCTGGACTCGACCGGGTGAACTTCTCGATCTTCGGCACGACGGCCGCTGAACTCGCCGAGACCCAGCACGCCCGCTACCGCGACCCCGAGCGTGCGCAGCGCAAGATCGACGCCCTGAAACGCTCGATCGCGGTCTGTGAGGCGCACGGGGTCAAGGCCAGCGCGAACATCGTGGTGCTCGACTACAGCCACGCGCCGCGCGTGCACCGCCTGCTCGATGAGTACTCCCCGCACCTGTCGGTCCGACTGCTCAACTCGCTGGACCACGGCCCTGCCTCCGTCGAGGCCATCGAGCGCATCCTGGCTGAACGCGGAGCGGTCGCCGAGGCGCACTACATCACCGCAGGCGTCTCCGGGGCGCGCACCGCCTACCGCCTCCCGGACGGACGCCGGGTGTACTTCAAGCAGATTCGGCCTGTTCGACTGCCCGAGACGTGCGCCGGATGCCGGTTCAACAACGACACCGACTGTCAAGAGGGCTTCTACGGCGTGCGGCTCTACTACGACCGCGACGGCCGCTACCAGGTCGGTGTCTGCATCCAACGAATGGACCTGACCATGACCCTTGACGACTTCCTCACCGGGCCGGTGCTGCCAGAAGTGCTGGCCCTGCGTGAGGTCGAGTACGACCGACTCACCCGCCGCCACGCGGCATAGCGTCGGACCAGCACCGATCAACCAGGAAGGACGGCCGCGAGTGCCGATCGAGCACGAAGCGAAGATCCTCGACGTCGATCCCGCCGAGATGGAACAGCTCATCCTCGACAAGGGCGGGCAGAAGGTCGGCGAGCGGTTCATGCGCCGCTACGTCTACGACGTCACGCCCGGCGACCAGTCGAAGTGGATCAGGCTGCGCGACACCGGGGACGAGGTGACGCTGACCGTCAAGCAGATCACCAGCGACGCCATCGACGGCACCCACGAGACCGAAGTGACCGTGAGCGATTTCGCCGAGACCAACGCCCTGCTCGGCGCGCTCGGCTTTACCGCGAAGTCGTACCAGGAGACCAAGCGCACGAGCTTCGTCCTCGGCGGCGCACAGGTCGAGATCGACACGTGGCCGCGCATCCCGCCCTACGTCGAGATCGAGGCCGGTTCGAAGGACGAGGTCGTTCGGGTCGCCGCACTGCTCGGCTACGCGGAGGAGGAGCTGACCGGGGAGAACACGATCAAGGTCTACGCCCTCTACGGCATCGACCTCAACGCCATCTCTGACCTGCGCTTCTAGGTGTCAACAGAGTGTGCTCGACGTGTGCCCGAGGTGTGCCCGGACGCATGATCAGCGGGAGACATGGATCATCCCGAAACGGCAGCCGCCCCGGTCTGACCTGCACGGATCAGACCGGGGCGGTACTACCTGTCAGCGCTCGACACGGTTACTGGAGAACTCGTAATGAGCAGGTCGTCGGTTCGATTCCGACAGGCGGCTCGCGAGATAAGGCCCAGGTCAGCAACACCGACCTGGGCCTTTTTCTGCGCTCGTCACCAGCGGTGCCAGTAGTAGGAGGCGACGGCCTGTAGAGGGCCAGGTTCGAGTCGTTCTGCACCACCCGCGCGGGTGTTCGTGCGCGTTGCTCCATCAGAGTGGCGTTTCGGGTGTTCGCGTCAGTCGTCGTTCACCCTGTCGTTGCCACCGTGGAGGTGAGGGCGATGATCGCGATGATCGTGCTGACGGTCTTGGCGTTGCCGTTCGTCGTGCTGGCCGCTCGGGTGGGGCGGCGGCGGTGGGTTCGGCGGCACCAGTTGGCCCGGGTCCGGGCGCAGATGGCGGTGTTCCACCACCGGCTCACGCGGACGTGAGGACCCTCGTGGCGTGGTCGCCGTAGCGGCGGTCCAATTCGGCTTCGACCTCGTCGGGGGTGCCGACCACGGCGAAGGCGTGCATGACGTCATCCGGGATCGAAGCGGTCATGTCGTCCCAGAGGCCTCGGCGGGACATCCGGTGCAGTTCCTCGTGCAGGTCGCCCCAGCCGTGCAGGTCCAGGACCTTGCGGTAGGCGGGAGTCGAGCCGTAGAAGGCGATCTGGCGTTTCACCTCGATCACGCCCGCCTCGTCGTGCGCGACCAGGGCCGGCGCGCTGATCTCCAGCGCAGGCAGGGAAGAACCCGCGCGACCGCGTTCCAGCGCGGGGACGGTGACCTCGCGGAAGTAGCGTTCGGTGGTGAAGTTGTGGCACAGGAAGCCGTCCGCGACCTCGCCGGCCACCTCGGTCATCAACTCGCCCACGCCCGCCAGCCACACCTTCGGCGGGCCGTGCGGGTTCGGGCCCGGGTCGAAGAACGGCGTCATCAACGTGTGCGTGTAGAACTCGCCGCGGAAGCGCAGCCGCTCACCCGTCTCCCAGCACGTCCAGATCGCCCGCAGCGCCTGGACGAACTCGCGCATCCGCGCCGCCGGCCGCGACCAGGGCATGCCGAACCGCTTGGTGATGTGCGGCTCCACCTGTGACCCCAGCCCGAGGTTGAACCGCCCGCCGGACAGCAGTTGCAGGTCGTTGGCCTGCACGGCGGTGCTCATCGGGTTGCGGGCGAACGCCACCGCGATGGCCGTCCCCAGCTCCGCGTCGAGACCGCCCAGCCGGGCCAGGCCCACGAACGGGTCGTGGCTGGTCTCGGCCAGCCAGAAGCCGGCGCAGCCGTCGTCGAGCGCGCGCCGCGCGGACTCCTCGACGGTGCGCGGGTCGTACGAGATCTCCAGCCGGTCCACCTGCACCGGCAGAACCTAACCGAAAAAGGGTTTGAGTCTGCCGCTACGGCAATTTCTAGCGTCCCCGGGCATGCCACCCGCGAAGAAGACCCACGAGATCACGATCAACCTGGAGGCCGGCGGCGCCTCGATGATGGACCTTGGCAAGGTGCTCGGGCAGACCGGCGTCAACCTGGTCGCCGTCAAGCGCGCCTACGACGAGGCCACCGCCGGGCAGCGCGGCGACGTCGTCCCGGCCGTGGTGACCGTCCGCGACGACAAGTCGTTCGAGCTGCGCCTCAAGACGCCGCCGACCGCGTTCCTGATCCGGAAGGCGCTGGGCGGCAAGGGGGCCCAGCGCCCCGGCCACCAGCGGGCGGGCACGCTGACCCGCGCCCAGGTCCGTGCCATCGCCGAGCGCAAGATGCCCGACCTGAACACGACCGACCTGGACGCGGCGGAACGCGTCGTCGCCGGCACCGCCCGTTCGATGGGCGTGGCCGTCGAGGGCTAGCGGTTGGGCTTGAGGGTCCAGACGACGACCATCTCGGCCGTCGTGACGCCCTCGGCGTTGGTCACGGTGACGTTGACGGGGAACTCGGGGCGGGTGCCCGCGTCGAGTTCCGCCACCACCTCGTCCGCCGGCCGGCCCAGCACGGCCTCGGCGCGCAGCACGCCCAGGGCGAGCTTCTTGTAGGCGATCTCGGACCGGGCCACCAGCGGGGTCGCCTTGGCCATGTGCGGCGCGAAGGCGGCCATCGCGACCGCGCCGGACGCGGTCTCGCCCAGGCCGAAGATCATGGCCGCGTGCGGCCCGCCCACGTGGTTGCGGGTCTCGGCGGCGTCGGGCAGTTCGGCCACCACCCGGTCGCCCGCGACCTCGGGGAACTCGACGCCGTTGGTCTTGACCCACGGCACGGCCTGCTTCATCGCGTCGGCGACGAACGAGTAGTCAGCGCTCATGGCGGGGGATGTTACCGACCGGTAGCCATGTAAGGCGAGTCACCGGGCAACTCGTTTGCCAAGAGGCTCACGAAGGTTCATGCTTGTACCCAGCAACTAGTTGGATGGTGCAAGCAAACGGAGCGTCCCATGGTGACCCCGGTGGGTGACGAGACTCAGCTCGTCCTGGCCGAACGCATCGGCACGGCGATGGTGCGGCTGAACAAGATGCACGCCTGCGTGGCCGCGCACATGAGCAAGTCCGGCATGGACAAGGCCTCGTTCGTGCTGCTGGCGAACCTGAGCCAGCTCGGCCCGTCCCGGTCGAGCGCCCTGGCCGAGGCGGTCTTCTCGGACCCCTCCACGGTCAGCCGCCAGGTCGCCACGCTGGTCAAGGAGGGCTGGGTGGAACGCCGGGCGGACCCCGACGACGGCCGCGCCAGCGTCCTGGCCGTCACCGACGCGGGGAAGCGCCTGCTCGACGAACGCCGCGCGCAGCGCAACCAGGCCATCGCCCGCATGCTCGCCGACTGGTCCGAGGCGGACCTCACGGCGTTCATCGACCACTTCGAGCGCTTCGTCGGCGACTACGAGAAGGCGCTTCCGGATTTCATCGCTGAGAGCGGACTGGGGCCGCGCTCAGAAGGGGAGAAGAACTGATGTCGGAAACGACGACCCGAGCGGAGGCGACACCGCCAGGCGCCGCCCTGCTCACCCACCGCCAGATCCTGACCATCCTGTCCGGCCTGCTGCTCGGCCTGTTCCTCGCGGCGCTGGACCAGATGATCGTGGCCACCGCGATGAAGACCATCGCGGACGAGCTGCACGGCCAGACCCTCCAGGCCTGGGCGACCACGTCCTACCTGATCACGGCCACCGTCTCGACGCCGCTGTACGGCAAGCTGTCGGACATCTACGGCCGCAAGC
The DNA here is from genome assembly GCA_050954585.1 of Actinosynnema sp. CA-248983. Classification (GTDB taxonomy): domain Bacteria; phylum Actinomycetota; class Actinomycetes; order Mycobacteriales; family Pseudonocardiaceae; genus Actinosynnema. The sequence goes on from CP191863.1 coordinate 368,152, forward strand.
CGATGTACCTGACGGCGATCTCGCTGTTCCTCGTCGGCTCGCTGCTGTCCGGCATCGCGAACTCGATGTACGAGCTGGCCGCGTTCCGCGCGGTGCAGGGCCTGGGCGCCGGTGGTCTGATGTCGCTGGCCATGGCGATCCTGGCGGACATCACCTCGCCGCGCGACCGCAGCAAGTACGCGGGCTACTTCATGGCCGTGTTCGGCATCTCCAGCGTCGCGGGCCCGGTCGTCGGCGGCCTGTTCGCGGGTCTGGAGTCGTTCCTGGGCACCGCCGGCTGGCGCTGGGTGTTCCTGATCAACGTCCCGATCGCGCTGGTCGCGCTGGCCGTCGTGGCGAAGGTGCTGAACATCCCGCACAAGCGGGTCGACCACCGCATCGACTACGTGGGCGCCCTCATGCTCACGGTCGGCCTGGTGCCGCTGCTGATCGTCGCCGAGCAGGGCCGCGAGTGGGGCTGGGACTCCGGCGCCGCGATCGCGATGTACGTCGTCGGCGTACTGGGCCTGATCGGGTTCGTGTTCACCGAGCGGCGGATGGGTGACGAGGCGCTGCTGCCGCTGCGGCTGTTCCGTCGCCAGACGTTCTCGCTGGGCAACGCGGTCAACTTCGTGATGGGCATCGGGATGTTCGGCGGCATGGTGTCGCTGCCGCTGTACCTGCAGATCGTGAAGGGCTACTCGGCCACCGAGGCCGGCCTGATGATGCTGCCGCTGACCCTGGGCATCATGACCGCCGCCGGCACCAGCGGCCAGATCACCGCGAAGACCGGCCGCTACAAGGTGTTCCCGGTGGTCGGGTTCGGGCTGATGGCGGCCTCGCTGTTCCTGTTCAGCACGATCGGCACGGACACGCCGGTCTGGCAGCCGCTGGTGATGATGTTCTTCATGGGCGCGGGCCTGGGCCTGTCCATGCAGACCCTGCTGGTGGCCATCCAGAACGACGCCGAGCCGCGGGACATGGGTGTCGCGACCTCGTCGGCCACGTTCTTCCGGCAGATCGGCGGCACGGTCGGCACCGCGGTGTTCCTGTCGATCCTGTTCAGCACGGTCGGCGACAAGATCGGCAACGCGGTCCGCACCTCCCTGGGCGACCCGGCCTTCCTGGCCGCGCTGGCCAAGCCGGAGAACGCCCAGATCGCGGGCGCGCTCCAGAACGGCGGCTCGGGCGTGGACCTGAACAACACCGAGTTCCTCACCACGCTGGACCCGGTGGTCGCGCGGCCGTTCCTGGACGGCTTCTCCGGCTCCATCGACCTGGTGTTCCTGGTCGGCGGCCTGGTGTCGATCGTCGGGTTCGCGCTGGTGTGGTTCCTGCGCGAGGTCCCGCTGTCCAACCGGTCGGGCCTGGAGCGGGTCAACGACGAGGCGGCGGCGCCGGTCGCGGTGCACTGAGTCCCGGAAAGCAAGGAGCGGGCCACCCCTTCACCCCGGGGTGGCCCGCTCCTTGTGCGATCAGTGGTCCTCGCCGCGCGCCACGGCGTCCTTCAGGCGCTGGTAGGACCGCACGATCTCCGCCTCGGCCTCGGTGCGGCCGACCCAGGTCGCGCCCTCGACGCTCTTGCCCGGCTCCAGGTCCTTGTAGACCTCGAAGAAGTGCTGGATCTCCAGGCGGTAGAACTCGGAGAGGTGGTGGATGTCGCGCAGGTGCTCGCTGCGGGGGTCCTCGGCGGGCACGCAGAGCAGCTTGTCGTCGCCGCCCTTCTCGTCGGTCATGCGGAACATGCCGATCGCGCGCGCCCGGATGAGGCAGCCCGGGAAGGTCGGCTCCTGGACGAGCACGAGCGCGTCCAGCGGGTCGCCGTCCTCACCGAGGGTGTCGTCGACGAAGCCGTAGTCGGCCGGGTACTGAGTGGCCGTGAAGAGGGTGCGGTCAAGCCGGATGCGGCCCGTCTTGTGGTCCATCTCGTACTTGTTCCGGACCCCCTTGGGGATCTCGATGGTGACGTCGAACTCCACTGCGCGGTCCTCGCTCGTCTTTGACGTTCGTTACGCCACTAGTGTGGACCACGAGGTGTCGTCAACCCTCATCCGAGTGCTGGTCGTGGGTGTGAGATTGCCCGTAATCAATCGCGGAGGACTGCGTGCCCGACGAGCCATCGTGGCCGACCGTCGACGACGACGATGCGGTCCACGAGCCGCCAACGGTGCAGGTCAGAAGGCCGGGACCGGGCGACTCGCCGACCATGCGCATCCCCGTGCCGCCGCGCGCCCCGGCGGAGCGGACCTCGATCGTCCGCAAGCCGGCGCCGCCCGCCGGTGACCAGACCACACGCCCGCTCGACCAGCCCGGGACCCGCGAGCCGCAGAACGGACGCCCGCCGGCCCGCACCGAGCAGCCGCCGACCCCGCCGCGCGGCCAGGCCCCGGTCGAACCGGCCCGGCCGCGCCAGGAGCCGGCTGAGGCTGCCCGGCCGCGCCAGGAGCCGGCTGAGGCTGCCCGGTCGCGCCAGGAGCCGGCTGAGGCTGCCCGGTCGCGCCAGGAGCCGGCTGAGGCTGCCCGGTCGCGCGAGGCTGCCACCGACGCCGCGTGGTCCCGGTGGGAGGCCGCCTCGGACGACGCCCCCGACAGCGGCGCGAAGGACAGCGGCGCGAAGGACAGCGGGCCGAAGGACAGCGGGCCGAAGGACAAGAGCGCCGAAGCCGAGGAGCACGCCAAGCCGGAGCGGGTCGGGACCCTGGACGCACCCGAGCGGCGGAAGCGGCCGTTGGTGCTGGTGGGAGCCTTGGCCGCGGTGCTCGTGCTGGTGGCGGGCGGGGTGACGTCGTGGCAGCTCGGGTGGTTCGACACCGCGCCCGTGCCGACCACCGCCGCGCCGCAGCCACCCGCCCAGGTCTCGCTCGCCGTCAAGGGCGTCGGCACCACCGGACCCGTGCCCAGCGCCTCCGGGATCACCGCCGCGCTGCGCGGACCCGCCGGGAACCCGAACCTGGGCACGCTGACCGGCGTCGTCGTCGACCCCGGCACCGGCCAGGTGCTGTGGAAGCAGGGCGACACGACCCCGCTCACCCCCGCCTCCACGGTGAAGATCCTGGTCGCGGCGGCCTCGCTGCTCGCGCTGGACCACACCTCCCAGCTGTCCACCAAGGTCGTCCAGGGCGCCCAACCGGGCACGGTCGTGCTGGTCGGCGGCGGCGACCCGACGCTGTCGTCGTTCCCCGCCGACCGCAGCACCGTCTACCCCGGCGCGGCCACCCTCGACGAGCTGGCCTCGCAGGTCTCCGCGAACGGCCCGGTCAGCCAGGTGCTCTACGACACCAGCCGCTACCAGGGCGACGGCATGGCCCCGGGCTGGGACCCGGGCGACGTCCCCGGCGGCTACGTGTCCCCGATCGGCCCGCTGATGATGGACGGCGGGCGCCAGGACCCGACCGCCTACGACACCCCGCGCACGGGCACGCCCGCCGCCGCCACCGCGCAGGCCCTCGCCTCGCGGGTGGGCGCGGCGTCCACGGCGCCCGGCACCGCGCCGCCGGGCGCGAAGGTGCTCGGCGAGGTGAAGTCCGCGCCGGTGGACCAGCTCGTCGAGAACCTGATGCAGGTCTCGGACAACGTCCTGGCCGAGACGATGGCCCGCGAGGTCGCCATCGCCAAGGGCCTGCCGCCGACGTTCGCGGGCGGTGTCCAGGCGGTGCGGGCGGTGCTCACCGAGAACGGGTTCGACCTGACCGGCGCGGAGGTCGTGGACGCGTCCGGCCTGTCCAAGGACGACAAGGTCCCGGCCCGGCTGCTGACCGACATCCTCACCGCCGCCGCCAAGCCCGACGCGGCCGACCCGAAGACCGCCAAGCTCCGGCCGCTGCTGACCGCCCTGCCGGTGGCGGGTGGCAGCGGGACGCTCGCCGGGCGGTACACCGACCTGGCCGGCAAGGGCTGGGTGCGGGCCAAGACGGGCACGTTGACGGCGGTGAACTCGCTGGCCGGCGTCGTGGTGGACAACGACGGCCGCCTGCTGGTGTTCGCGTTCATGTCGATCAGCCCCGAGGACCCGCGGACCAAGGTCCGACCGGGGCTGGACGCCTTGGCCACCGCCTTGCGCGGCTGCGGCTGTACCTAGCAGGTCCTCAGGTTCCGCAGGTAGCGTTCGGGGCGTGAACCGCGCTGCGCAGGACCACCGTGCGGGCAGTGACCCGGTCGACTGGGAGCTGGCCGTCGCGACCGCCGCCCGGCTGGTGCGCCCCGGTCCGGTGGTGCCCAGAGCGGAGGCCGACGTCGCCGTCGGGCGGCTGCGCGAGCAGGCCATCGACGCCGAGGTGCACGTCCGGGAGCTGACCGGGCTCGGGCACGGGCTGCCGCTGCGGGCCGGCGAGGTCGTCGACCGGCCCGGCTGGGTCAGGGCGGCCGTGCAGGGGCTCTCCGTGCTGACCGACGGTGCGCTGCCGCGCCAGTCCGGCACGTTCAGCGGTGTCCTCGCGGGCACCGCCGGCGTCCAGGCGGGCGTGGTCATCGCGTTCCTGAGCGCGCGGGTGCTGGGCCAGTACGACCCGTTCTCCGACGGCGGCCGGCTGCTGCTGGTCGCGCCCAACATCGTCGGCGCGCAGCGCGCGCTGGACGTCGACGGCGCGGACTTCAGCATGTGGGTGTGCCTGCACGAGGGCACGCACCGCCTCCAGTTCACCGCCGTCCCGTGGCTGAAGGACCACTTCTCCGGCCTGGTCGGCCGGCTGCTGTCGACCATGGACGACGGTGTCGCCGTGCGCCTGCGGGACCTGCCGGGGCGGTTGCGCGAGGCGGGCGGGTTCGTGGACCTGCTGCAGAACCCGGCGCAGCGCGAGGTGCTGGACCAGCTGATCGCCCTGTCCACCCTGCTCGAAGGGCACGCCGACCACGTCATGGACGCGGTGGGCCCCGAGGTCGTGCCGTCCGTTGCGGTCATCCGCGAGCGGTTCACCGCCCGGCGCAAGGGCGGCGGCATGCTCGACCGGGTGTTGCGGACGCTGCTGGGCGTCGAGGCGAAGGTCCGCCAGTACGCCGAGGGCGCGGCGTTCACCAGGCACGTCGTGTCCGCGGCCGGCATGTCCGGCTTCAACGCGGTGTGGACCGGTCCGGACACGCTGCCCACCCGGGCCGAGATCGCCGACCCGGCTGCCTGGCTGCGCCGCGTCTCGCCGTGAACGGGCCGGTCGACCGGGTCCGCGTCGCGGTGCGGCGCTTCCTGGCCGAGCACCGGCCCGAGGAGGTCGCGGTCGCCGTGTCCGGCGGCGCCGACTCGCTGGCCCTGGCGGCGGTGACCGCGCGGCTGCGGCCCGGGTCCCGCGCGGTCGTGGTCGACCACGGGCTCCAGGAGGACTCCGCCGCCGTCGCCGCCCGAGCCGCCGACGTGTGCCGTGAGCTGGGTCTTCGGGCCGAGGTGCGGGCGATCGTGGTGGACGGTCCCGGCGGCCCCGAGGCGGCGGCCCGGCGGGCGAGGTACGCGGCGCTGCGGCCGGAGCGGGGCTTGGTCCTGCTCGGGCACACCCTCGACGACCAGGCGGAGACCGTCCTGCTGGGCCTGGGCCGGGGCTCCGGGCCGCGCAGCATCGCCGGGATGCGTGCCCTCGACCCGCCGTGGGGGCGCCCGCTGCTGGGCGTGTCGCGGGCGGACACGTCCGCCGCGTGCGCCGAGCTGGGCCTCACCCCGTGGGCGGACCCGCACAACGCCGACCCCGCCTACACCCGCGTCCGCCTGCGCACCGAGGTCCTGCCGCTGCTGGAGGACGTCCTCCAGGGCGGTGTGGCGGACGCGCTGGCCCGCACCGCGGCCCAGCTTCGGGAGGACTGTGACGCACTCGACGAACTGGCGCGTTCGCACCCCGGCGACCGCCGCGACGCCAAGGAGCTGGCCGACCTCCCGACCGCGTTGCGCAGGCGTGTGCTGCGCCTGTGGCTGCTCGACGAGGGCGTGCCCGAGTTGTCCGACTCGCACCTGCGCCGGGTGGACGCGCTGGTCGCGGAGTGGCACGGCCAGGGCGGGGTTTGGCTGCCCGGCGGCTTTGTGGCACGCCGCGCGCATGGCAGGCTGCGAGTTGAACCAGTGCAGTCATGATGAAAAAGGGGTTCGTCCGTGTACGACGGCGACATCGCCTCCGTGCTCATCACCGAGCAGGAAATCAGTGACAAGGTCACCGAGCTGGCCAACAAGGTCGCGGCCGACTACCCGGCCGACGGCGGGTCCGACCTCGTCTTGATCACCGTGCTCAAGGGCGCGGTGATGTTCATGACCGACCTGGCTCGAGCGCTGCCGGTACCGGTCCAGTTGGAGTTCATGGCGGTCAGCTCCTACGGGTCGTCCACGTCCTCGTCGGGCGTGGTGCGCATCCTCAAGGACCTGGACCGGGACATCGCGGACCGGGACGTGATCATCGTCGAGGACATCATCGACTCGGGTCTGACGCTGTCGTGGTTGCTCAAGAACCTGGCGTCGCGCAAGCCGCGGTCGCTGGAGGTGTGCTCGCTGCTGCGCAAGCCGGACGCGGTGAAGGTCGACGTGCCGGTGAAGTACGTGGGCTTCGAGATCCCGAACGAGTTCGTGGTCGGCTACGGCCTCGACTACGCCGAGCGCTACCGGGACCTGCCGTACATCGGCACCTTGGACCCGAAGGTCTACTCTGCGTGATTTGGCCGCGACTGGCGTCGCGGCGGCGAGGCCGCCTGAAGTCGGCCCATCGGCCCGCGTTTCCCGCCGATCGAAGAGCGTGATCGGCGGGAAAGGCGAGCCGACAGGCCGACGCGGCCTCGCGGCCGACTCGCGGCGGTCCGACACCCTCAGCAGTTCGGCCGGCAGCGCCGCTGGGAGATCGCGTCCAGCAGCACGACCTTGATGTCGTCCGGCTTCAGGGCCTGGTAGGACTTGCCGCCGGTGGCCGCCGCGATCTGCTTGAGCGTCTCCATGTCCGCCGCCGGCCCCAGGCCCACCATGAACATGGGCACCGGGCGGGCCGGGTCGGCTTCCTTCTTCAGGATCTCGACCAGTTCCGGCAGCTTGAGCGTGGAGATGTCGTCGTTGCTGCCGTCGGTCATGATGGTGACCGAGTTGATCTTGGACGGGTTGAACGTCTGCTGCGCGTGCCGGAACGCGGCCAGGACCGTGTCGTTCAGCGACGTGCCGCCGCCGACCAGGGCCGGGATGCCGCCCGCGCCCCGCTGGAGCTGCTCGCGGCGGGGCTTGCCCGCGATCGGCTCGCCCAGCGGACCGGCCGACACCAGCTCCACGTAGCCCTTCGGCTTGCGGTTGGTGGAGAACGCCCACAGGCCGATCTCGGAGGTGTCCGGCAGCATCGCCAGCGCCGTCAGCGACGCGTCGCGCGCCGCCTCGACCCTGGTCAGCTCGCTGCCCTGCATCTTCTCGGCCATCGAGCCGGACACGTCGAGCACCGCGAGGATGCGGGTGTCCAGGCTGACCGCGCCCCACGTGCGCAGCAGCTCCGAGACCTGGTCCGGGGACGGGGTCTTGAGCATGGCCACGTCGTCGCCGCGCACGCCGTCCTTCTCGTTGGTCCAGCCCTGCGGGGCCTTGCCGTCCGGGGTGCGGAACCCGGCCTCGGCGAAGCGCTGGGCGGTCCGGCCGTTGCGCAGGGCCTTCTCGAAGCCCTCGGCGGCCTGGGCGGTGCCCGCCTGCTCGCCCGCGCGGCTCACCCGGACCACCGGGTAGTCGAAGCTGACCGTGCCCTCCTTGGGGTAGGAGGCGACGACCCGGCGCGACCCGGCCGCCCGGTTCGCGGACAGCACGTTCTGCTCGGCGGCGGTGAACACCGGCGCGTTGTCCGTGCCCTGCACGACCTTGCCGAACGCGTCCCGCACGGACGGCAGCGCGTTGCGGCCGACCCGCAGCAGCGCGCCGATCAGCTCGGGCTTGGGCGTGCCGTCCGGGTTGCCCAGCTGGGCGCGGATGACGGCGAGCGTGGCCAGGCCCTCGGTGGAGGTCGTCGGGTCGCTCAGCGACACCCGCACCCGCGGGTCGACGACCTTCGCCCAGGTCACGGGCTGGACCGGCCACCCCAGGTCGCTCATCGCCTGCTCGGAGCCCGCGATCACCAGGGGTGACGAGGCGAGCGAGTCCTTGATGTCCAGGCGCGGTGCGTCGACGCCCTGGTCACCGGCCTGGCGCTGGGTCTCGGCGGCCCACATGGACGAGTCCGGGATCCACAGCGACGGCGGGTTGATCTGAGCGGTGGGCAGCTCGTGGGACACGTCGGCCGCGCCGCGCGCCTCGATCTGCACCTGGACGCACTTGCCCTCGACGACGGGCTGTCCGGCCTGGTAGTCGTCGGCGGCGCCGCGGACCACCTCCTCGGCCGCCGGGGTCACGGCGACCTTGAGCGGCAGGGTGCCCTTGCACTCCGGTCCGCTGGTGGCCTTGATGGCGACGACGGCGACCCCGCCCGCCGCGAGGACGCCCAGGAGGGCGCCGAGGGGCAGGGCTATCCGGCGCACCCGGCTGGGGGAACGCTCGTTGCGAGCTGACATACCGTTAGTACCTTTGGTTGGTGTTCACCCTTTCGGGTGGGCGTTGAACACTCAGTAACTGCCGAGGATGGCACGGGCCGCTCACGTGACAAACTCTCGTGTCCTACGTCACTCGAATGACCCTCACTTCGTCGCTACCTGCTAGTAACGCGATACCCCTGGTCAGTGTTACGGCCCGGTAGGCACGAAGGTTCATGATCGTTTACCCGGGCGGGTGAACCGCGCTGACCTGCGCGCCGTGTTCGCGGTCACCACGGGGAACACTTGACGCGTCCCAGCCGTTGGTCCGGCGAGACGTGACTGCCCCACACGCGGAGCACTCCGCCCCTGCTCGGGGCGGTAGGCTGGTCGGACGGGTCGTGCCCGTCCGCGCCCGTCACCAAGTCAGGGAGGGTCGAGGCCGCCCGCCGGCCGTAAGTGAATGGACCGCAAGCGCCTGCTTCGCAACCCGCTGCTCTGGATCGTGGCGGTGTTGCTGCTCTACTACGCCTTCACCGTGCTCTTCGACGACGCTCGGGGCTACCACCCGGTCAAGACGTCCCAGGCACTGCAGCAGATCCGGGACGGCAAGGTCAAGGAAGCCACGATCGAGGACAAGGAGCAGCGTCTCCGCCTGACCATGGTCGACGGGCAGAACTTCGACGGCCACGACCGGCTGATCACGCAGTTCCCGGCCAGCTCCACGGACGAGGTGTTCACCATCCTCGACCAGGCCGGCAACAAGCCGACCGTCGAGACCAAGGTGAGCCAGGACTCGTTCCTGGTCCAGATGCTGCTGTACCTGGTGCCGCTCGGCCTGCTGTTGCTGCTGCTGATGTGGATGATGAACAACGCCCAGGGTGGCGGGAACCGCGTCCTCAACTTCGGCAAGTCCAAGGCCAAGCAGCTGTCCAAGGACATGCCCAAGACGACGTTCGCCGACGTCGCGGGCGCCGAGGAAGCCGTCGAGGAACTGTACGAGATCAAGGACTTCCTGCAGAACCCCGGCCGCTACCAGGCGCTGGGCGCCAAGATCCCCAAGGGCGTCCTGCTCTTCGGCCCGCCCGGCACCGGCAAGACGCTGCTCGCGCGTGCCGTCGCCGGTGAGGCCGGCGTGCCGTTCTACTCGATCTCCGGCTCGGACTTCGTGGAGATGTTCGTCGGTGTCGGCGCGTCCCGCGTCCGGGACCTGTTCGAGCAGGCCAAGCAGAACGCGCCCTGCATCATCTTCGTCGACGAGATCGACGCGGTCGGCCGCCACCGCGGCGCCGGCCTCGGCGGCGGCCACGACGAGCGCGAGCAGACGCTGAACCAGCTGCTGGTCGAGATGGACGGCTTCGACTCGCGCGGCGGGATCATCCTGATCGCGGCGACCAACCGGCCCGACATCCTGGACCCGGCGCTGCTGCGCCCCGGCCGGTTCGACCGGCAGATCCCGGTGTCCGCGCCGGACCTGAAGGGCCGCAAGCAGATCCTGCGCGTGCACTCCAAGGGCAAGCCGTTGGCCCCGGACACGGACCTGGACGGCCTGGCCAAGCGCACCGTGGGCTTCTCCGGCGCCGACCTGGCCAACGTGATCAACGAGGCCGCCCTGCTCACCGCCCGCCAGAACGGCACCGTCATCACGGGCGCCGCGCTGGAGGAGTCGGTGGACCGGGTGATCGGCGGTCCGGCCCGCAAGAGCCGGATCATCTCCGAGAAGGAGAAGAAGATCACCGCCTACCACGAGGCCGGGCACGCCCTGGCCGCGTGGGCGATGCCGGACATCGACCCGGTCTACAAGGTCACCATCCTCGCCCGCGGCCGGACCGGCGGTCACACGCTGTCCGTGCCCGAGGAGGACAAGGACCTGATGACCAGGTCCGAGATGATCGCCCGGCTGGTGTTCGCGCTGGGTGGCCGCTCCGCCGAGGAGCTGGTCTTCCACGAGCCGACCACGGGCGCGTCCAACGACATCGAGCAGGCGACCAAGATCGCCCGCGCGATGGTCACCGAGTACGGCATGTCCGCCCGCCTGGGCGCGGTCAAGTACGGCCAGGAGCAGGGCGAGCCGTTCCTGGGCCGCACGGCCGGCCGGCAGGCCGACTACTCGCTGGAGGTCGCGCACGAGATCGACGAGGAGGTGCGCGAACTCATCGAGGCCGCGCACACCGAGGCGTACGAGGTGCTCAACACCTACCGCGACGTGCTCGACGCGCTCACGCTGGAGCTGATCGAGAAGGAGACCCTGCACCAGAAGGACCTGGAGCGGATCTTCGCGAACGTCGAGAAGCGGCCCCGGATCACGAAGTTCAACGACTTCGGCAACCGGACGCCGTCGGACAAGCCGCCGGTCAAGACCCCGGCCGAGCTGGCCAAGGAGCGCGGCGAGCCGTGGCCCCCGGCCATCGAGGACACCATCGACCAGGAGCTGCCGCCCGCGCAGGACCCGGTGCCGGCACCGCCGGCGCCGAACCCGAACGGCAGCAACGGGTCGCCGTACCAGCCGCAACCGGTCCACCCGTCCGCCGGCCCGCCGAACTACGGCGCGCCCCCCGGCTGGACCCCGGCCACCGTGCCGGGCGGGCAGTCACCCCAGTGGCAGCCCGAGCCGACGGAGGCTTCGGACCAGCGGAACCTCGAGACGGACCCGGACAACCGCAAGTGACCGACATCGACCAGGCCGGCCCCTCCGTCAACGGAGGGGCCGGCCTCGCGCGGCGGCCGTTCGACCAGAAGCGGGCCGAGGCGGCCGTGCGCGAGCTGCTGCTGGCGTGCGGCGAGGACCCGGACCGCGAAGGCCTCCAGGACACGCCCGCCCGGGTGGCGCGCGCGTACCGGGAGCTGTTCGCCGGGCTCTACACCGACCCGGACTCGGTGCTGGCGAAGACGTTCGACGAGAGCCACGAGGAACTCGTCCTGGTCACCGACATCCCGATGTTCTCGTTCTGCGAGCACCACCTGCTGCCGTTCCACGGGGTTGCGCACGTCGGGTACATCCCGAACGAGCAGGGGCGGGTCACCGGCCTGTCCAAGCTGGCCCGGCTGGTGGACCTGTACGCCAAGCGGCCCCAGGTGCAGGAGCGGCTGACGTCGCAGGTCGCCGACGCCCTGGTGCGCCGGCTGGAGCCGCGTGGTGTGATCGTGGTCGTGGAAGCCGAGCACCTGTGCATGGGCATGCGCGGCGTCCGCAAGCCCGGGTCGCGGACCACCACGTCCGCCGTGCGCGGGCTGCTGCGGACGTCGGCGTCCTCGCGCGCCGAGGCCATCGAGCTGATCAAGGGACGTACCAGGTGAGCGTGCCTCGACCGGGGCACTGCGTGGTCATGGGCGTCCTGAACGTCACCCCGGACTCGTTCTCCGACGGCGGCCGGTACCTGGACCTGGCCGACGCGGTCGAGCACGGGGTGGCGATGCACCGGCGCGGGGCGGACATCGTGGACGTGGGCGGCGAGTCCACCCGTCCGGGTGCTTCGCGCGTCGAGCCGTCGATCGAGGCGGCACGGGTGGCTCCGGTGATCCGCGAACTGGTGGCGGCCGGGGTGCCGGTGTCGGTGGACACCATGCGCGCCGAGGTCGCTCTTGCCGCTTTGGAGGCTGGTGCGTCGGTCGTGAACGACGTGTCCGGCGGCTTGGCTGACCCTGAGATGGCGTCCGTGGTGGCGTCCGCGCGGGTGCCTTACGTGCTCATGCACTGGCGTGGGCACTCGCGGCAGATGGACCAGTTGGCCGTGTACGACGACGTGGTCCGCGATGTGCGTGACGAGCTGTGCGCGCAGGTGGACGCGGCGCTGGCGGCGGGCGTGTCGTCGGACGACATCGTCCTGGACCCCGGTCTGGGCTTCGCGAAGAACGCCACCCACAACTGGCAGTTGCTGCACCGGCTGGACGAGCTGCTGGCCCTGGGTTTCCCGGTGCTGGTGGGGGCGTCCCGCAAGCGCTTCCTGGGTTCCCTGCTGGGCGACCGCGCTCCGGACGGTCGCGAGGACGCGACCGCGGCCGTGTCGACACTTGCTGCTTTCCTTGGCGCCTGGGGCGTGCGCGTGCACGACGTGGACAAGTCCCTGGACGCCGTCGCGGTGGCCAGGGCGTGGAGGCAGGGCCATGGGTGACCGGATTTCGCTGCGCGGCCTTCGGGTGCGCGGGTTCCACGGGGTGTTCGAGCACGAGAGGCGCGACGGGCAGGACTTCCTGGTCGACATCACGGCGTGGCTGGACCTGTCGCGGGCGGCGGCGACCGATGACCTGAGGGAGACGCTGCACTACGGCGAACTGGCCGAGCGTGCGGCGGCGATCGTGGCCGGGCAGCCGTACGACCTGATCGAGACGGTGGCGGGCAAGATCGCGGACGAGGTGATGACCGACCTGCGGGTGCGGGCCACCGAGGTGACCGTCCACAAACCGTCCGCCCCGATCCCGCTGACCTTCGCGGACGTGTCGGTGACCGTGCGGCGCACCCGTGACTAGGGCCGTGCTGTCCATCGGCTCCAACATGGGCGACCGGTTGGGGTACCTGCGCTCGGCGGTGGCCGGGTTTTCAGACGACTTGGTGGCGGTCTCCCCGGTCTACGAAACCGCGCCGTGGGGCGTGACCGACCAGGACGACTTCCTGAACGCTGTTTTGATCGTGTCGGGCTCTTTCGGGCCTTGGGACTTGCTGCGCCGTGGCCAGGCTTTGGAGAACGCTTCGGGGCGCGTGCGGACGTTGCGCTGGGGTCCGCGCACGTTGGACGTCGACGTGGTGACCGTCGATGACGTGAGGTCGTCTGACCCGGATCTGCTCTTGCCACATCCGGGCGCTCATGAGCGAGCCACCGTCTTGGTGCCGTGGCTGGACATCGACCCGGACGCCGTACTGCCGGGACACGGCCGTGTGGCTGACCTCGTGGCAGCGCTGGACTTGACCGGCGTCGAACGCCGCGACGACCTCACTTTGAGGTGAACCTCCCCGCCCCTGGCTTCGCGAGCAGTGTGGAGAGGTGGCGAAGCTGGGTTGAAATGCCGTTCTCAGACCTGATCGACATGCCCGGCGACACGCTCGCCGAGTTCGAGCGGGCTCCTGGCGGGCGGATTCGCCTCCGGTGCCCGGACGACGAAGATCTGGTGCTGATGAATGGCGGCGCACGGCCGAGATCCACGCCGACCCCACCCTCCACGCGGTCACCGAGTAGTTCTGCGCTGCGGGTTGGGCGGTGCGGGGTTAGCGTCGGCCGGAGGAGGTCGGCGATGAGCAACGCGGTCACGTATGACGCCGCGCGGCGGCGGATCATCAGTCTGGTCACCAACGGGGACGCGTCGGCCGAGGTGGCCGCGTGTCCCGGGTGGACGGTCAAGGACGTCGTCGCGCACCTCGCCGGCGGCCTCGGGGACTTCGTGAACCGGCGGTTCGAGGGGCACGAGAGCGGTGAGTGGGGGGAGAAGCAGGTCGAGGAGCGGCGGGACAAGGCGCTGGGTGAGCTGCTCGTCGAGTGGGAGCGGAACTTCGAGATCTCCGAGGGGTTGTTCGACTCGCCGGTCGGCGCGGTGCTGGTGGCGGAGATCGTGCAGCACGAGCACGACATCCGGGCCGCCCTCGACCAGCCGGGGGAGCGGGACAACGTCGCCGTCCGGGCCGCGCTCACCCGGCCCATGCAGGAGCTGGACAAACGTTTGCGCGAACAGCACCTGCCCGCCCTGCGCATCACGCTGGAGCACGGCGACCGCATCCTCGGCGAGGGCGAGCCGTCGGCGACCCTGCGGACGTCGTCGTTCGAGCTGATGCGGGCCATCGGCGGGCGGCGCAGCGAGAGCCAGATCCGCTCGATGGACTGGGACGCCGACCCGACCCGCTGGCTGCCCGCCCTGCGGCTGTTCGGCGGCCGGGAGACCGCGCTCGTCGAGTGAGCGTTGATGACACGATGGAACGGTGAGGTTCACCAAGCCCCGTGACCTGCTCGCCGTCGGCCTGATCGCGGGCCTGCTCGTCCACCTGCTGCTCCGCCTGTCCTACGACACGCTGCCGGAGCTGCCGACGTTCGCCGGGTTCACCCTGCTGGTGATCGCGGCTGCGGATCTCGTGCTCGCCTTCTCGCTCCGGGCGCGCATCCTGCGCAAGCCCGGGGCCGCGCCGGTGCAGCCGCTGGCCGCGGCACGGGCCGTGGCGCTGGCGAAGGCGTCGTCACTCCTCGGGGCGATCATGGCGGGCGCCTGGGCGGGCGTGTTGATCTACGTGATGCCTGTTCAGGACGAATTCGACGCGGCGCGGCACGACCTGGTCAGCGCGGTCGTCGGGCTCGTCAGCGCGGCCGTTTTGATCTCTGCGGGGCTCTGGTTGGAGCACTGCTGCAAGACTCCGAAAGATCCGCGCTCGGACGAGTGAATACGGACGTGGAGATCTCAATCGGGTAACTGACCGGTACGGTAGGGGCCATGACCGGGCGAGGCGCGTCGCAGGACGGCGAGCAGCAAGATCACGGTCGTGGCATCGGGCGACTACTGCTGGTAGCAGCTTTGGCGCTCGCGCTCGGTGCCGCGGCGGTGCTGGTCCTGAGCGACAACGCCCGTTGGCTGAGACTGGCCGTGGTCGCCGCGCTGTGGGCCGCGCTCACCGGGGCGTTCCTCGCCGCCCGCTACCGCCGGCAGGTGGCTGACCGTGACGACGAGGTGGCCGACCTCCAGTCCGTGTACGAGCTGGAGCTGGAGCGCGAGGTCGCCGCCCGGCGCGAGTACGAGCTGGAGCTGGAGGCGGAGACCCGGCGCCGGGTGCGTGAGGAGTCCCGCGAGGACCTGGAGGCGCTGCGCAACGAGCTGCGCGTGCTGCGGGAGAACCTGGAGGCCCTGCTCGGCGGCGAGGTGCTGGTCGAACGGGTGGCGCTGCGCGCGGAGTCGACCCGGATGCGCGCGCTGTCCGACCAGTCCCGGCTGATGGCCGTCGGTGACCAGCGGATCATCACGGCGGCGCCCGCGAAGGCCGTCGCCGCCAAGGCCGTGGAGAAGCCCGCGCCGGACCGCACCGAGCTGATCGAACGGGTTGCGCACGACGGTTCCCGCAAGGACCAGGTGCGGCGTCCCGAACCCACCCGCCCCGACCCGGCCCGCCCCGACCCGGCCCGCGCAGACCCCTCTCGCCCAGACCCCTCTCGCCCAGACCCCTCTCGCCGGGACCAACCGCAGCCCGCGCGCCGCGAACCCCTCCGAACGACCCCGCAACGCCCTGCCGCGGCGCGCACGGAGTCGACGGAGCGCGTGAACCGCGCTGATCTCGCCGGTCGCTTGACTCCTGGCACTCCCGCCCAACCGGCCCGCCGCCCGGAACCGGCCCGCCCGGCCGCTCGTCCCGCCGCGGAGCACGGTGAGGCGGTCCTGTCCGCCGAGGTGCGCCGACAGGGCGAGGGCGTCGCGCTGGACGCCGGCCGCCTGGGCATCGGACTGCCCGCCGAATCCGGTCAGGGTGAGCGGCGCAGCCGGGTCGCCGAGCGGACCGAGATGATCAGCCGCGACGCGGTGGCCGCCGACCAGGCCGCACGCCGCACTCCGGCCGACCCCCGCTTGGCCGACCCCCGCTTGGCCGACGCTCGCCCGGCCGAATCCCGCGCCGCCGAGTCCCGCCTTGCCGACTCCCGCCTTGCCGACTCCCGTTCTGCCGAGTCCCGCCTCTCCGAATCTCGCCTCTCCGAGTCGCGTCTTGCCGAGTCGCGCGTCACCGAGTCCCGTCAGGTCGATCCGCGCCCGGCCGAGCCCGCGGCCCGGCGGGTGGAGCAGACCGGCGGTTTCCGCACCGTGGCAGCGAGTTCGGTCCGCCAGACCGGCGGCTTCCCGGCCGTGACCCCGTCTCGCACCGAGCCCGTCCGTCGGGCCGAGCAGACCGGTGGCTTCCCCGCGGCGACCCCGTCGCACAGCACGGAGTCCGGTGGGCGTCGAGCAGCGCCTGAGACCGGTGGTTTCGGTGCGCACGAGTCCGCTGTGGACGCCGGACTGGCCAGGCCCACCGCCGTGCGCCGGGCCGCTGAGATGACCGGCGGGTTCCGTCCCGTCGAGAACGCCGGCCAGGCCGAGACCAAGGGCAGGCGGGCCGCCGCGACCGGGGCCGGGTTCCGCCCCGTCACCCCCGCCACCACCCGTCGGGCCGCCGACCACACCGGGTCGTACGAGCCGGTGCCCGCCGAACCCGCCGAGGTCTCCGGGCGCAGGCGGGCCCCGAGCACACCGCGCCCGAAGCGGGCGGCGCGCACGCGGACGGCAAGTCGGTCAGCGAGTTGCTCGCCGCGTTCGGCGGGGCGGACTCCCCGCGGCGCAGGCGTCGGCGCGGGGAGGACTGAGCGGCCCTACTTGTCGATGTCCCCGACCACGACCGCGAATGACCCGAGCACGGCCGGCAGGTCGTCCACCCGCGTGCCCGGCAGCAGCGCGGACAGCGCTTGGACGTTGTTGAACGACGGTGTCCGCAGCTTGAGCCGCCACGGCGTCTTCTCGCCCCGCGACGCCAGCAGCACGCCGGACGTCCCCAGCGGCGCTTCGACCCGCGTGTAGACCGCGCCCTCGGGTGCTTTGATCGCCTTGGGCAGCCGCAGGTTGACCGGTCCGCCCGGCAGCCGGTCCAGGCACTGCGCTACCAGTCGGACGGACTGCCGCACCTCGTCCACCAGGCACTGGACGCGGGCGAGGGCGTCCCCTTCGGTCCGCACCACCGGTTGGACGTCCAGGTCGCGGTAGCCCGGCAACGGGTCGTCGCGGCGCAGGTCGAGGTCCACTCCGGACGCCCGTCCGATCGGCCCGGTGACGCCGTGCGCGAGGGCCGCGTCCCGGCTCAGCACGCCTTTCCCTTGCAGCCCTTCGGGAATCCCGCCAGTCTCCACAGTGGACACGGCTGCCCGGACCCGCTCGACCCACCCGGCCGGGACGTCCTCGCGCAGCCCGCCGATCCGGTTGAACATGAAGTGGATCCGCCCGCCGGACGCCTCCTCCAGGACGGTTTGGACCGCTTCCCGCCCGTCCGCGGCGACCTGGCCGGTGAGGGGGGTGAGGAAGACCAGGTGCGCCATGATCCGGTTCAGCTCGCACAGCAGCGCCCGCAGGACTTGGGCGCGCGGCGGGACGTCCATGCCGGTCATGCGCTCGACGGCGAGGGCGACGGCGAGTTCGTTGCAGAAGGCGGCGAGCCAGTCGTGGCGGTTGGCCAGGGTGAGGACCTGCCGGTAGTCGCGGACCTCGAACAGCTTCTCGGCGCCCCGGTGCAGGTGGCCGACGAGGGGTTCGGCGGCGGTGATGGTCTCGTCGTCGCGGACGGTCAGGCGGAGGCGGTACGCGCCGTGCGCGGACGGGTGCAGGGGACCGAGGTCGACCACCCGGTCCACGCCCAGGTGACGCGCCCCGGCCCCGACGCCAACGGTGATCTCCACGACCCCCATGCTCGCACGCCGGCGACGAACCGCCCCGCCGTGGCCTCCGGCCCCGGTTCCATGATCTCACCGGGCACCGACAATCCCGCTCACGGCTGCCACGGAGGCAGCGGAGGAAGGAGGTCGGCCACCGGCACACCCACCCCGTGCAACAACCACCCGAAGGCGCCCAGCCCCGCCGGGTCCCGCAGCTCCGCCACCCGCCCGACCGCGCCAACGACTCCAGCCACGCCATCCCCGACCCGGCCACCGGAGCCGTCAACCCCAGAGCCGCCAACGCATCGCGCTGGGACACCAATACCCGGTCGCCGCCGGCCGCGGCACCACAAGCGTCCAAAGCCACGTGCGCCGTCAAGTCGCAAGACCCGTCGAACACCGGCTCGACCTGCCGCCCCTCGCGATAAGCGGCGAACGTCCCCGACGGGTAGCGGCCACCCGCCCGGTCCGCACGGACGTGTCCGTAGTCGATGGCCAGCGCCGCCCCGTGCACCCGGGACACCGCGTCCGCCCACGCCGCGTCCCGGGGCGCGCCGATCTCCGCCCGCCACCCCGGCCGCAACGGCCACCACCGCGCCAGCCAAGGGTCGTCGCACGGCCAGGACACCACCGGGCACGGGATCGCGTCCAGCCACTCGTGACCCACCAGCAGCCCGACGACGGAACCGGGCAACGACCGTTCCCACGCCACCCCGGGCAGCTCACGCACCGGCCCGACGTCCACCGCCGTCACGTGCAACCGCCGGCCCAACGACCCCGTCGCCAACCCGCGCACCGCCGCCGACAGCTCGCCGCCGCCCGCCCCGACGTCCACGAAATCGACCCGCGCCGGCCGGCCCAACTCGAAATCCACCCGATCGAGGAGCACCACCAACGCTTCGGCCAGCTCAGAGCCGATCAAGGGCGCGGTCCGGAAGTGGTCGGCGGGTACCGAACCGCGGGTGAAGAAGCCGTCCGGCCCGTACAGCGCCGCGCGCCACGCCCCTTCCGAATCCCGCATCGGTCAAGTGTCCCTTTAAGGTTGCCCACTGTGACCGCCTCCCCTGCCCGCAAGCGCGCGAACCAGCGCCGCTGGACCGTCCTGCTGCCGGTGGTCGGCCTGATCGCCCTGGGTGTGTGCGGCCTGGTGCTGCTCGGCCTGGGCACCAGC
The DNA here is from genome assembly GCA_050954585.1 of Actinosynnema sp. CA-248983. GTDB lineage: Bacteria > Actinomycetota > Actinomycetes > Mycobacteriales > Pseudonocardiaceae > Actinosynnema. Next base: position 387,079 of record CP191863.1, read on the forward strand.
AAGATCGGCCTGACCCCCATCCTGGTCGGCGCGGTGGCCGCGCTGGTGCCCGTGATCGCGGTGCTCGGCGCGTTCCTGTGGGTCGACCGGTGGGAGCCGGAACCGGCGAAGATCCTGCTGCTGGCCTTCGCGTGGGGCGCGTGCGGAGCGACGATCACCTCACTGGTGTTCAACCAGACCGCGCACGTGCTCGGCGAGCTGCTCAACGACGGTGACGGGTCGACGTTCGCCGCCGTCATCGGGGCGCCGATCGTCGAGGAGGCGACCAAGGCCGCGTTCGTGGTGGCGTTGTTCCTGCGCCGCCGCGAGGAGTTCGACGGCGTGGTGGACGGCATCGTCTACGCGGGGGTCACCGCCGCCGGGTTCGCCTACACCGAGAACATCTACTACTTCGCCCGCGTCTTCGTGGACTCCGGGTTCGGCGACCTGTCCAGCGGCGTGATCGCCCTGTTCATCCTGCGCGGGGTGCTCTCGCCGTTCGCGCACCCGCTGTTCACGTCGATGACCGGCATCGGCATCGGCATCGCGGCCCTGACCGCGAACAAGCGGGTCCGGGTGGTCGCGCCGGTCCTCGGTTACCTGGGCGCGGCGGGCCTGCACTCGCTGTGGAACTTCTCCACCACGGTCGGCACCGGCTCCACGTTCATCAACCTGTACTTCCTGATCATGGTCCCGGTGTTCGCCGCCATGGTGTGGCTGGTGGTCTGGCAGCGCCGCCGCGAGCAGCGCATCGTCGCCGGGCAGCTGCCGGAGATGGCGGCCAACCGGTGGATCGCCTCCAGCGAGGTCACCCTGCTGGCCAGCCTCCAGGGCCGCCGGCGGTGGCGGCGGACGGTGCGGCGCAAGGTCGGCGAGCAGGCCGCGCGGGCGGTGGCCGGGTACCAGGTGGCCGCGACGGAACTGGCGTTCCTGCGCCACCGGATCGCCTCGGGCACCGCCGGGACGGGGTCGGACGAACGTCACGCGGCCCTCCTCGAAGCGCTCATCGCCGCACGTCAGACCGCGATCGACGCGCCCGGTGCGCTCAAGGCCGCGGGTGGTGTTCGTCGCAGTTGACGCCCGGTCCGGCGGACGCGGATTACGCTCGCGGCCGTCGTCCGGTACCCGACCACGGGACTGGAACGCCTCGAACGGAGTGACGTCGCATGGACGCGACCCCCCGCCCCGCGCGGCTGGCTGTCGGAGTGATCTCCGCCGGCCGGGTGGGTTCGGTGCTGGGCGCCGCCCTGACCAGGGCGGGCCACGTCGTCGGCGCGGTGTCCGCGGTGTCGCGGGCCTCGCTGGCCCGCGCCGAGGAACTCCTCCCCGAAGTCCCCGTCCTGCCCCCGCCCGAGGTCGCCGCGAGCGCGGACCTGGTGCTGCTGGCCGTCCCCGACGACGAACTGGCCGGGCTGGTGCGCGGGCTCGTCGCCACCGGGTCGCTGCGCGCCGGGCAGATCGTCGTGCACACCAGCGGCGCGCAGGGCATCGGCGTGCTGGCGCCGGCGGCCGAGGTCGGCGCGCTGTGCGTGGCGCTGCACCCGGTCATGACGTTCACCGGCCGCGCCGAGGACGTCGAGCGGATGACCGCCTGCTCGGTCGGGGTGACCGCCGCGGACGGCGACGAGGCCGCCTGGAACGTCGGCGAAGCCCTGGTCGTGGAGATGGCCGCCGAACCGGTGCGCATCCCCGAGGCCGCCCGCCCGCTCTACCACGCGGCCCTCGCGCACGGCGCGAACCACCTGATCACGCTGGTCGCGGACTGCGTCGACCTGCTGCGCTCGGCGGGCATCGCGGACGCCGAGCGGATGCTGGGCCCGCTGCTGTCCGCCGCCCTGGACAACGTCCTGCGCCACGGCGACCGCGCGCTCACCGGACCGGTCGCGCGCGGCGACGCGGGCACCGTCGCCAAGCACCTCCGCGTCCTGGGCGAGCAGGCGCCTGGGACCCTTGCCGCGTACCGAACCCTCGCGCGCCGCACCGCCGACCGCGCCGAGGCGGCCGGGCTGCTCAAGCCCGAGGCCGCCACCGACGTCCGCACCACCCTCGAGGACTGAACCAGCATGACCAAGCCGCTCACCAAGGACGACTACTCGCCCCACGACGTCACCGTGCACCGCGACCCCGACCGGCTGCGGCGCGTGGTGCGCGCGCTGCGCGGCGCCGGGCGCAACATCGCGCTGGTGCCGACCATGGGCGCGCTGCACGCGGGTCACCGCAAGCTGATCCGCGAGGCCAAGGTCATGCAGAACACCGTGGTCGTGGTGTCGATCTTCGTGAACCCGACCCAGTTCGGGGCGGGCGAGGACCTCGACCGCTACCCGCGCACGTTCGAGGCCGACCTGGAGATGTGCCGCGAGGAGGGCGTGGGCCTGGTGTTCGCGCCCGCGGTCGAGGACATGTACCTGCCCGGGTCGACGGTGACGGTGTCGCCCGGGTCTTTGGGGGACGAGCTGGAGGGCGCGGTCCGGCCCGGCCACTTCGCGGGCGTGCTGACCGTGGTGTCCAAGCTGTTCAACATCGTCGAGCCGACCTACGCGGTGTTCGGCGAGAAGGACTACCAGCAGCTGACGCTGATCCACCGGATGGCGCGCGACCTGAACTTCCCGATCGCGGTGGTGGGCGTGCCGACCGTGCGCGAGGCCGACGGGCTCGCCCTGTCCTCCCGCAACCGGTACCTGTCCGCTGAAGAGCGGCGCGCCGCGACCGTGCTGTCGGCTGCTTTGACGGCGGGCGCGCACGTCAGCGGGCAGGGCGCGGAAGTCGTGCTCAAGGCCGCCTCGGACGTGCTGGCCGCCGAACCCGGCGTGGCGGTGGACTACCTGGAGCTGCGGGCGCCGGACCTCGGCCCGGCCCCGGAGAACGGCGACGCCCGCCTGCTCGTCGCCGCCCGCGTGGGCACGACCCGCCTGATCGACAACGCCCCCGTGCTGCTCGGCACCGGCGACGAGTGAGAGGGACCGCGATGCTGCGCACGATGCTCAAGTCGAAGATCCACCGCGCCACGGTCACCCAGGCCGACCTGCACTACGTGGGCTCGGTGACCGTCGACGTCGACCTCATGGAGGCGGCCGACCTGCTGCCCGGCGAGATGGTCGCGATCGTCGACGTCACCAACGGCGCCCGCCTGGAGACCTACGTCATCCCCGGCGAGCGCGGCACCGGCGTCATCGGCATCAACGGCGCCGCCGCGCACCTGGTCAAGCCGGGTGACCTGGTGATCCTGATCGCCTACGGGCAGATGGACGACGCCGAGGCGCGCGCCTACCAGCCCAAGGTCGTGTTCGTGGACGCGGACAACAAGGTCGTGGACCTGGGCGCCGACCCGGCGCACGCGCCCGAGGGGTCGGGGCTGGTGTCGGGTGCGGTCGCGTCGGGTGCGGTCGTGTCCGGTGCGGTCGTTTCGGGTGCGGAGTCCGCAGCGGAGACGGTGTCGGAGACCGAGGACGCGACGGCGCTGGACGCGTTGATCCAGGCCGAGAACTAGGAGAGTCGAGAGTGCTGCTCGCCATCGACGTCGGCAACACCAACATCGTCCTCGGCCTGTACGACGGCACCGGCGACAAGGCCGAACTGGTCCGCGACTGGCGGATGCGCACCGACGCGCGCATGACCGCCGACGAGCTGGCCCTGACCATGCGCGGCCTGCTCGGCGAGTACGCGGACAAGATCACCGGCATCTCGGCGCTGTCCACGGTGCCCGCGGTGCTGCGTGAGCTGCGCGTGATGCTCGGTCGGTACTACTCGGCGGTGCCGAAGGTGCTGGTGGAGCCCGGCGTGCGGACCGGCGTGCCGCTGCTGGTGGACAACCCCAAGGAGGTGGGCTCGGACCGGGTGATCAACACCCTGGCCGCCCACCACCTGCACAGCACGGCGTGCGTGGTCGTGGACTTCGGCACGTCCACCAATCTCGACGTCATCTCCGCCAAGGGCGAGTTCCTGGGCGGTGCGCTGGCCCCGGGCATCGAGATCTCGGTGGACGCGCTGGCCGCCCGCGCGGCCCAGCTGCGGAAGGTCGAGCTGGTCCGGCCGCGGTCGGTGATCGGCAAGAACACCGTGGAGTGCCTGCAGTCCGGCATCGTCTACGGGTTCGTCGGGCAGGTGGACGGGCTGGTGCGGCGGATCATCGACGAGTTGCAGGCCAGTGAGCCGGGGCCGGTCGCGGTGATCGCGACGGGCGGGTTGGCGCCGCTGGTGGTGGCGGAGTCGGCCACCATCCAGAGCCACGTGCCGGACCTGACGCTGTTGGGGCTGCGGCTGGTCTTCGAGCGCAACATGCGCTGAACGCTCCGCTGGGTCAGACGCGGATGAGGCGTTTGACGTAGGTGATCAAGGGGACGTCGAACTCGCCTTGAGCCGTTTCCGGGCGCGAGTGCAGGAAGGTCAGCATCTTCTCCAGCAGGGCCTCGCGCTCCTCCGGGGTGATGACCAGGGTGTGCGAGTGCGTGCCGGTCGTGGCGACGAGGCTCTCCGCCGTTCGGCGGTGGGTGTGCCGGAAGGTGGTGTCCGCCATGTCCCGGAACAGCTCGTGGTCCGGGACCGCCCGGCCGGCGAGGCCCACCGCGGCCGAGAACGACCCGGAGACCGCGCCGAACTCCGCCACCCACGGGACCGAGGTGTCGTCGCTGTTCCACAGGGCCGCCAGGACGCCGCCGGGGCGCAGGACGCGGGCGATCTCGGGCATGGCCCGCGCCGGGTCGAACCAGTGGAACGCCTGGCCGACCAGCACCGCGTCCATCGTCGCGTCCGGCACCGGGATGCGTTCGGCCGAACCCGGCAGGGCGCGCACCCCGCCGCAGTGGCGGACCAGCTCCGACAGCATCGCCTCGTCCGGCTCGACCGCCGTCACGTGGTGGCCCTCGGCGACGATGCCGGCGGTCAGCTTGCCGGTGCCGGCCGCCAGGTCCAGCACGTCGTGCGCGCCCGGGCCCAGGGGCGCCAGCGCCCAGCGGATCGCGGCGGCCGGGTAGTCGGGCCGGTGCTGTGCGTAGGCGGAGGCTTGCGGGCCGAAGGAGTTGGCCCGGCGCGCAGTCAAGTCGTCACCCGTCACCGCTCCCACCCTAGTGAGAACCCGTTCGTTTCCCCGAGAGACCTTTCCGTACCCTTCTTGCCGTGAGTGAGCAGCCTGCGAACCCAGCCGTGACCAGTGACGACGACCTGCCCGAGCAGTTGCGCGTGCGCCGGGAGAAGCGGGCGCGGCTGCTGGACCGCGGGGTCGACCCCTATCCCGTCGAAGTCCCGCGCACGCACACGTTGCGCGAGGTCCGGGAAGCGCACCCGGACCTGGAACCGGACACCGCCACCGGAGCGGTGGTCGGTGTCACCGGCCGGGTGATGTTCTTGCGCAACACCGGGAAGTTGTGCTTCGCGACGCTGCGCGAAGGCGACGGCACCGAACTCCAGGCCATGCTGAGCCTGAACAACGTCGGCGAGGAGTCGCTCGGCGAATGGAAGACCGACGTCGACTTGGGCGACCACGTATTCGTGCGCGGCGAGGTCATCACGTCACGGCGCGGTGAACTGTCGGTGATGGCGCACGAGTGGCGGATGGCGGCCAAGGCCCTTCGTCCGCTACCGGTGGCGCACAAGGAACTCGCCGAGGAAACCCGCATTCGCCAGCGGTACGTCGATCTCATCGTCCGCGAGCAGGCGCGCAACACCGTGCGCAACCGGGCAACCGTCGTGCGCTCGCTGCGGGACTCGTTCCACCGGCGCGGTTTCGTCGAAGTCGAGACCCCGATGTTGCAGACGTTGCAGGGCGGCGCGGCGGCCCGGCCGTTCGTCACGCACTCGAACGCGCTGGACATGGACCTGTTCCTGCGCATCGCGCCGGAGCTGTACCTCAAGCGGTGCGTGGTCGGCGGTATCGAGAAGGTCTTCGAGATCAACCGCAACTTCCGCAACGAAGGCATGGACTCCTCCCATTCGCCCGAGTTCTCCATGCTGGAGTACTACGAGGCGTACGCCACCTACGACACCAACGCGGTGCTGACCCGCGAACTGGTGCAGGAGGCGGCGATGGCCGTCGCCGGCTCGCACGTGGTGACGCTGGCCGACGGCACGGAGTACGACCTGGGTGGCGAGTGGACCACGCTCACCATGTACGGGTCGCTGTCGGAGGCGGTGGGTGAGGACGTCACGCCCGAGACGCCCGCCGAGCACCTGCGCAAGCTCGCCGACCGGCACGGCCTGGAGACCGATCCCAAGCTCGGGCACGGCAAGCTCGTCGAGGAGCTGTGGGAGCACCTGGTGGGCGACCACTTGCACGCGCCCACGTTTGTGCGGGATTTCCCGGTCGAGACCTCGCCGCTGACCCGGCAGCACCGGACGGAACCGGGCGTCGCCGAAAAGTGGGACCTGTACGTGCGGGGATTCGAGTTGGCCACGGGTTACTCGGAACTGGTCGACCCGGTCGTGGAGCGGGAGCGGCTGGAAGCCCAGGCCCGGTTGAGCGCGGCCGGGGACGTCGAGGCCATGCCGGTGGACGAAGACTTTCTGCGATCGCTGGAGTACGGAATGCCACCGAGCGGTGGCGTCGGAATGGGCATCGACCGACTGCTGATGGCCATCACCGGCCTCGGTATCCGGGAGACGATCCTGTTCCCCCTCGTGCGCCCGGAATGAGTAACTTCTCGGACTCCGGTCTGCGCATTGCGGTACTTGTGCGCTAACCTGCACTCGGTAAAGCTTTGGGTCGCGGTCGGGGAAACCGCGCATTCGAGTCCAGGAGGATACGCATGGCGCAGAAGGTCACCGTGACCCTGGTCGATGACCTGGACGGTGGGAAGGCGGAGGAGACGGTCGGCTTCGGTTTGGACGGCGTGTCCTACGAGATCGACCTTTCCGCGGATAATGCGGGCAAGCTCCGCGACGCTCTCGCCGACTTCGTCGCCAGTGCTCGCAAGGCGGGCGGTCGCAAGCGCGGTCCAGGTCGTCCGGCCGGTGTGAAGGCGGCGCGTCCCGCGTCCGCCGATCGCGAGCAGAACCAGGCCATTCGGGAGTGGGCGCGCAAGCAGGGGATGAAGGTGTCCGATCGTGGGCGCATCCCGGCGGAGGTGCTCGAGGCCTACCACCAGCAGGGCTGAGGTGTGATTGGCGTGGCGTACGCCACGGCAATTACGTCAACCGACGAAGGGGCCCCGGTTTCGACCGGCGCCCCTTGGTTGTTTTTGGAGATCTTGTCGGACGTCGGATGGTGAAGTTCATAACGATGTCACGTAAAGCGCGGGGTATGTGAACGGATACCGCCGAATGGATCAACGGCCCGCGACGCGCGGACAGGTGTCGCACACCTCCGCGCCGGGCAGCGCGTAGTGGAAGCAGCAGCTCTGCCGCCGTCGCGTCCAGCCCGAATCGGTGGCGTGCAGGGTCGAGGCGGAGGTGAACGGCTCGATCCTGTCCGGGAGCAGGAGGGCGGCGTCCGCGACGCCCGCCGGCTCGTCCCCGCAGAGCTGACCCGCCCGCCAGGCCGCGCCGTCCAGGGCGTCGGTGGCCGCGGCCCACAGCATCCGCCGGCCCAGCCGCACGGTCGGCCCGAAGGCCCGCACGAACTCGGCGGCGTGCGCGGCGAACCGGGCGCGCAGGAGGGCGGCCAGGGCGTGCTCGTCGGCGACGACGGTGGCCGCCGGGTGGTTGCCCTCGGGGTCGTCGGGCAGGCACGCGAAGTCCTCGGCCAGCAGGGCCACGGCCACGATGTGCGGGCGGCCCTCGTCGGCGATGCGCACCGCCACGTCGCCGGGCCGCAGCGACGGCACCCGGCGGGCCTGGTGGAACAGGGTGCCGCCGACCATGCCGACGACGCTGAGGTACCAGCTCATGACGTACCCGGCGGTGGTGCGCTCCGGGGCCTCGCCGTAGTTCTCGGTGAGCCAGGCGCCCAGGTCGGCGCGCCACGCGTCGAAGCGGGCCGGCTCGTCCAGGAGGGCCTTGGTGGCGGTCCAGCCGCGCGCGTCCTCCGGGAGGCCGAAGCGGACCTCGCACCACTCGGCCAGGGCGTTCGCCCGGCCCACCGACCCGGCGATGGGCGTGCGCGCTTCGCGTGCTCGTGTCGTCGCCGGTACGGTCATGTGTGGAAGGCCCTCGCGGTCGGTTCTTAAGGCTTGCCTAACCTTACCGAGGTTTGCTCGTCTCGGTGGCCGACGGTGACACCGGTCACGTCGCCGGGGTCACCGCGCGGCGGGTGTTCGCGTTGAGCGGACATCGCCCGATCCGTGGAATCTGCCTGGCAGATCCCACGTTGGTACCGATGTCAGAGATCCCCGAAGGTGACTGCACGCGAACGGGAACTGAGAGTGTCGGGGCTGACGACTACAGTGGTCCCACGGTGCCGCGCTCTCCACGGCCAATGCTGTGGGTGAGCCCGAGGACCGCCGGCGCAGCAGTCAGGGAGTGCGAATGTTCGAGAGGTTCACCGACCGCGCGAGGCGGGTGGTTGTCCTGGCCCAGGAAGAGGCCCGGATGCTCAACCACAACTACATCGGCACCGAGCACATCCTCCTGGGCTTGATCCACGAGGGTGAAGGTGTCGCCGCCAAGGCGCTGGAGTCGTTGGGGATCGCGCTGGAGGGCGTCCGCCAGCAGGTCGAGGAGATCATCGGCCAGGGCCAGCAGGCCCCTTCCGGCCACATCCCCTTCACCCCGCGCGCCAAGAAGGTGCTGGAGCTGTCCCTGCGCGAAGCGCTGCAGCTCGGGCACAACTACATCGGCACTGAGCACATCCTGCTCGGCCTGATCCGCGAGGGCGAAGGCGTCGCCGCGCAGGTCCTGGTCAAGCTGGGCGCGGACCTCAACCGCGTCCGCCAGCAGGTGCTCCAGCTGCTCTCCGGCTACTCGACCAAGGAAGGCGCCGCCGAGTCCAGCGGCCGTGGCGAGGGCACCCCGTCCTCCTCCCTGGTGCTCGACCAGTTCGGGCGCAACCTCACCGCCTCCGCGCGCGAGGGCAAGCTCGACCCGGTGATCGGGCGCACCAAGGAGATCGAGCGGGTCATGCAGGTGCTGTCCCGCCGCACCAAGAACAACCCGGTCCTGATCGGCGAGCCCGGCGTGGGCAAGACCGCCGTCGTCGAGGGCCTGGCGCAGATGGTCGTCAAGGGCGAGGTGCCCGAGACGCTCAAGGACAAGCAGCTCTACACGCTCGACCTGGGCTCCCTGGTGGCCGGCTCGCGCTACCGCGGTGACTTCGAGGAGCGCCTGAAGAAGGTGCTCAAGGAGATCCGCACGCGCGGCGACATCATCCTGTTCATCGACGAGATCCACACGCTGGTGGGCGCCGGCGCGGCCGAGGGCGCGATCGACGCGGCCTCGATCCTCAAGCCGATGCTGGCCCGCGGCGAGCTGCAGACGATCGGCGCGACCACGCTCGACGAGTACCGCAAGTACGTCGAGAAGGACCCCGCCCTGGAGCGCCGGTTCCAGCCGATCCAGGTCGGCGAGCCGTCGCTGGAGCACACGATCGAGATCCTCAAGGGCCTGCGCGACCGGTACGAGGCGCACCACCGCGTCTCCATCACCGACTCGGCGCTGGTCGCCGCCGCGACCCTGGCGGACCGGTACATCAACGACCGGTTCCTCCCGGACAAGGCGATCGACCTGATCGACGAGGCCGGCGCCCGGATGCGCATCCGCCGGATGACCGCGCCGCCGGACCTGCGCGAGTTCGACGAGAAGATCGCCGACGTGCGCCGCGAGAAGGAGAGCGCGATCGACGCGCAGGACTTCGAGCGGGCCGCCAAGCTGCGCGACTCGGAGAAGCAGCTGCTCGGTCAGAAGGCCGAGCGGGAGAAGCAGTGGAAGGACGGCGACCTCGACGTCGTCGCCGAGGTCGACGACGAGCAGATCGCCGAGGTCCTGGCGAACTGGACCGGCATCCCCGTGTTCAAGCTCACCGAGGAGGAGACCACCCGTCTGCTCCGCATGGAGGACGAGCTGCACAAGCGGATCATCGGCCAGGTCGACGCGGTCAAGGCCGTGTCGCAGGCCATCCGCCGCACGCGGGCCGGCCTGAAGGACCCGAAGCGCCCGTCCGGCTCGTTCATCTTCGCCGGCCCGTCCGGCGTGGGCAAGACCGAGCTGTCCAAGGCGCTGGCGAACTTCCTGTTCGGCGAGGACGACGCCCTCATCCAGATCGACATGGGCGAGTTCCACGACCGCTACACCGCGTCGCGCCTGTTCGGTGCCCCTCCCGGTTACGTCGGCTACGAAGAGGGCGGCCAGCTCACCGAGAAGGTGCGCCGGAAGCCGTTCTCCGTGGTGCTGTTCGACGAGATCGAGAAGGCGCACCAGGAGGTGTACAACACGCTGCTCCAGGTGCTGGAGGACGGCCGCCTGACCGACGGTCAGGGCCGGACGGTGGACTTCAAGAACACCGTCATCATCTTCACCTCGAACCTGGGCACGTCGGACATCTCCAAGGCCGTCGGCCTGGGCTTCACCTCGGGTCAGGACACCGCGTCCAACTACGAGCGCATGAAGAACAAGGTCAACGACGAGCTGAAGAAGCACTTCCGGCCCGAGTTCCTCAACCGCATCGACGACATCATCGTCTTCCACCAGCTCACGCAGGACGAGATCATCAAGATGGTGGACCTGATGATCGCCCGCGTCGAGACGCAGTTGAAGAACAAGGACATGGCGATCGAGCTGACCGACCGGGCGAAGAAGCTGCTCGCCAAGCGCGGCTTCGACCCGGTCCTGGGCGCCCGGCCGCTGCGCCGGACGATCCAGCGCGAGATCGAGGACCAGCTGTCGGAGAAGATCCTGTTCGGCGAGATCCAGCCGGGCCAGATCATCATCACCGACGTCGAAGGCTGGGACGGCGGCGAGAACGACCCGGACGACAAGGCCCACTTCGTCTTCCGCGGCGAGTCGAAGCCCCTCCGGGTGCCCGACGCCCCGCCGGTCGACCTGGCGGCCTCCGGTGGCGACACCGGCGAGTCGGACTCCGAGTCCGCCTGACGGCAGGCTGTTGTGAGAACGCCCCTCGGGATCTTCCCGGGGGGCGTTCTCCCGCTTCGGGGGGTTTCAGCCGATCGAGTGACATGCGGGTTTGGGAACCGATCCGGGGGTCCCGCGTCCCGTGATTGGAGAGGTCGCGCGGGCGGCGAGGCGGTCGGGGCTTGGCGCAGGCGGCGGGGCGGTCGGGGCTTGGCGCAGGCGGCGGGGCGGTCGGGGCTTGGCGCGGGCGGCGGGGCGGTCGGGGCTTGGTGGTGCCGAGCGTGCGCTCGGGCCGGCGGGATGGTCGGTCGGTGAGCCGGGCCGTGCGGCTGGGCGATGCGGCGATGCGGCTGGGCGGCTCGGTGGCTGGACGCTGCGGCCGGTCGGGCAGGCGGTGCGGGCTGGACGGTGCGGCCGGCGCGCGCTGCGGTCGACTGGGCGGGTGCTGTGGGCCGGGCCGGGCTGGGCGGGTGCTGTGGGCCGGGCTGAGCAGGCGCTGGGCCGGGCCGGGCGGGCGCTGTGGGCCAGGGCTGGGCGGGCGCTGTGGGCCGGGGCTGGGCGGTGACCCTGCGGCATGGCCTGTGGGCGGCATGGCTTGTGGGCGGCATGGCTTGTGGGCGGCATGGCCTGTGGGCGGCATGGCTTGGGGTGGGGCTGGCCGGCCTGCGGGCTTGATGGGGCCTGCGCTGGGGTGGCTTAGTGGAGGGTGCCGGCGGTGGTCGGGAGGTCGGTCGTGGTGGTGAGGGTTGTGGTGATGATCAGGGACAGGGCCTCGGCGACTGTGCTCGTGGCGAGGCTCGGCGCGTCTGGATGGCCCTGTTCGGGCGCGTAGGGCACGTGGACGAATCCGGCGCGCAAGGTGGGGTGTTCGGTCGCCACCAAGTGCATCAAGCCGTAGAAGACGTGATTGCAGACGAAAGTGCCTGCCGTGTGGGAAACGGCCGCCGGGATTCCCGCCGCCTGTAGCGCCGCGACGCACGCTTTTACCGGCAGGGTGGTGAAGTACGCGGCCGGGGCGTCGGGAATCACCGGCTCGTCGATCGGTTGGGCACCGGAGTTGTCCGGAATCCTCGCGTCGTCGAGGTTGATCGCCACGCGTTCCGGGGTGATCGCGGCACGACCGCCCGCCTGGCCCACGCAGATGACGACGTCGGGGGAGTGCTCGGCGACCAGCGCTCGCAGCGTCACCAGCGACTCGGCGAAGGAGCACGGCAGTTCGGCGGTCACCAGTTCGTAGCCGGTGGGGATGACCTGGCGGACGGCGTCCCAGGACGGGTTGGTCTGCTCGCCGCCGAACGGTTCGAAGCCCGTCAGCACAACTCTCACCCGGACCAGCCTAGATGCCTGGACCCCACCGGATCTCCGCACACCGGATCTCGGGGGCACACTGGATCTCCAGGCACACAGGATCTCGGGGGCACACCGGATCTCCAGGCACACTGGATGTCGTGGTCGACATCCGGGAACGTGCCAACGACGAAGCCAGACCCGACCGAAGAAGCCGTCCCCGGCGCAAGTTCGTCACGTTCCTGCTGGTCGTCGCGACAACCGCCTTCCTCGCCGCTGCCGGCCTCCGGCTCCTGGGCATCGACGGCACCCGCCACATGATCGCCACCACCGCCCTGACCCCCTACATCACCGCGGCCGGCGTGCTGCTCGGCGCGCTCGCCCTCCTGCTGCGCCGGTGGGCGATCGGCACCGTCGTCCTGCTGGTCGCGATGGTGCTGGTGGCGGCGGTCGCGCCGCGGGCGTTCCCGGATTCGCGGCCCAACGGGGTCGGGTTCACCGTCCGGGTCATGGCGGCGAACGTGCTGGTCGGGATCGCCGACGCCGAAGCGCTCGTCCGGATCGCCGGGGAACAACAAATAGACGTCCTCGCCCTCCAGGAACTCACCCCGGAGATGGTGGCCGACCTCGACCGGGCCGGGCTCGGCGAACTCCTGCCGCACCGCGTCTTCGCCCCCGCGCCGGGCGCCTCGGGCGCGGGCATCGCCGCGCGCTTCCCGCTCACCGCCCGGCCCCTCGCCGCGCCGAGCAGCCTGGGCCAGGCGAGCGCCCTGGTGGACCTGCCGGGCGAGGACATGGAGGTGGTCTCCGTGCACCCCATGCCGCCCGTCATCACCGAAGGCCCCGACCAGTGGCAGCGGGACATGGCGGGTCTGCCCGGACCGGACCACGGTGGCCTCGTCCGGGTGCTCGCGGGCGACTTCAACGCGACCCTTGACCACGTCGGCCTGCGCCGCCTGCTCAACCAGGGCTACGTGGACGCCGCGGACCAGGTCGGCGCGGGACTCGAACCGACGTGGCCGTCCGGTGGCGGGGTGTGGCCGCCCCCGGTCGCGATCGACCACGTCCTGGTCGACGGGCGGTGTCCGGTGGACGATTTCGACGTGGTCGACATCCCGGGGTCGGACCACCGGGCGGTGATCGCGCGCTTCGTGGTGCCGGCCCCCTGAACCGCGATCAAAATCCCGGTGCCCTGAACCGCGATCAAAATCCCGGTGCCCTGAACCGCGATCAAAATCCCGGCGCCTGAAGCGCGATCAAACCAAAGCGGCCAGGGTCTGCAAAGCCTCCAGGGCGCCCATGCGCAACGACACCCCGCGCCCGTGCCGCACCTCCGGCTCACGCGGGTTGATCCTGATCAACGCCCCGGACGCGGCACTGGCCAGCTCGGCCTGCCGCCGCACCGTCGGCACGGCGAGCCCCGCGCCCAGCTCCAGCACGACCAGGTTCCGCTTGCCCCGCCGCCACTCGGTCAAGGCGTCCAACTGCCGCTGACTGCGCTCCGGCACCCACGCCCAATCGCCGAACATCAGGATGTTCGGCCGCGCCAGTCCACCGCAGTTGCGGCACGACGGCAGCGGCGACACCGCGCGCATGGTCTCCGGGTCGACCTCGACCACCACGTCGTCGGCCGCCCACACCTCGTCGGTGCACGGCTCGACGCACTGCAAGTGGTGGATCGACCCGTGCACCTCGGCCACGTCGGTGCACCCGGCCCGCTGGAACTGCCCGTCGACGTTCGACGTGAACACCCGCGCGCCCCAGCCCCGCAGCACGGCGAACCCGGCGTGCGGCTCGGTCCGCCGGTACAGGTCGAGCCGGTGCCCGTAGAACCCCCACGCGAGCGTCGGGTCCTCCGCGAAGTGCACCGGATCGGCCAGTTCGACGAACTTCAACCCCAGCCGCTCGTACGGCGGGTACGCCTGCCAGAACCCGTGGTCGCCGCGGAAGTCGGGCAGGCCGGAGTCGACCCCCATGCCCGCTCCCGCGCACACCAGCACCGCGTCCGCCGAAGCGATCAGCTCCGCGGCCCGTTGCAGATCACCCACCGGCAGGTCAGGACTTCTTCGGTTCCGACGACAGGACCACCTCGAACTCCAGCAGGTCCGAGCCGGTGCCGACGGGCTTCGCGCGCTCACCGGAGTGCGCCTCCCGGGCGGAACCGCCCAGCCAGTTCTTGAAGTCCTCGTCGGTCTCCCAGTGGGTGACCACGAAGTACCGGGTGTCGCCGGCCACCGGGCGCAGCAGTTGGAAGCCGAGGAAGCCCGGCGACGAGTCGACCGCCCCGAGCCGCGCGGCGAACCGCTTCTCCAGCTCCGGGCCGGAACCGTCGGGCACGTGGATCGCGTTGATCTTCACAACCGCCATGCCTCGACGGTAGCAGTCAGCGGCGCAGCGAGCCGGGGTACAGCAGGTCGTCGGACGGCGGGAGTTCGGCCCCCCGGAACCACGCCGCGAAGAACGCGTCCAGGTCCTGCCCGGACACCTGTTCCACGTGCTCCTCGAACTCCGGCCACGACGCGTTCCCGTCCCGGTGCTTCGCCGTCCACCCCTTGAGGACCTTGTCGAACGACTCCTCGCCGAGCTGCCGGCGCAGGGCGTGAATGGCGAGCTGCCCCTTGTCGTACACGCCGCGGAACTCGTTGCCGCGGCCCATGTCGTAGAGCTTGCGGCCCCAGTAGTTCTCCGAATTCCGGGTGCGGGAGACCTCCGAGCGGAACCGGTCGTCGAGGTCGACGCCGTTCTTGCCCTCTTCCCACATCCACTGCGCGTAGCTGGCGAAGCACTCGTTGAGGCAGATGTCGGACCACGACCGCAGCGACACCGAGTCGCCGAACCACATGTGCGCGTTCTCGTGGACCATCGTGTCCAGGTTGGCCCACTGCGCGTAGATCGGCCGGGTCTGGGTCTCCAGCGAGAACCCGATGTTGTCGACCAGGAAGATCCCGCCCGCCGCCTGGAACGGGTACGGCCCGAACTTCCCGGACAGGAACTCGATCACCTCGGGCAGCCGCCGGTGGTCGTCGCGGGCGTCCAGCGCGCCGGGCGCGTAGGCGCTCACCACGGGTGTCCCGTCGGCCAGTGTGGACCGGTCGAACGTCCACTTGTCGATCGCGACGGTCGCCAGGTAGGTCGCCATGGGCTGCGGGGCGTTCCAGCGGAACGTGGTCCACCCGGCCTCGCGGGTGGTGCCCTCCTCGACGCCGTTGGACACCGCCGACCACCCGTCCGGCACGCGCGCCGCGAGCTTGAAGGTGGCCTTGTCGCGCGGGGTGTCGTTGGCGGGGAACCAGGTGGTCGCCGAGTGCGGCTGGCCGGCCGCGAACGCGCCGCCGGACGCGGAGACCTGCCAGCCGCTGCGGCCCAGCGCCCGGTCCTGGACCACGGTCGGCTCGCCCGCGTACGTCACGGTCACCACGAACTGCTGGTCGCGGCGCAGCGGCTGGGCGGGCGTGATGACCAGCTCGTGGTCGCCTTCGCGGGTGAACCGCGCCTTCTCCGTCCCGACCAGCACCTCCGACACCTCCAGCTGGTAGAGGTCGAGGTTGAACCGGCTCAGGTCCGCCGTGGCGACCGCCGTGACCTGCGTCTTCCCGTCCAGGTGCCGGGTCGCCGGGTCGTAGCTGATGGACACGTCGTAGCCGCTGACGTCGTAGCCCGAGTTGCCGTCCTGGGGGTAGTACGGGTCGCCCGCGCCGTCCCCGCCGACCTCGTTCACCACCGGCGGGGTGCTCGTGGGCGGGACCGCGACCGGGCGGCCGGTCTCTCCGGGCGTCTTGGCGACCAGCACCCCGACGACCGCCAGCACGACCGCGGCGACGAGCAGGTAAGGGCGGGCCTTGGGGCTGAGTGCCATGCCGACATGATGCACGCATGAGCGTTGCGGAGTTCGGCGGTTCGGGACGCGGGTTGCTGCTGCTGCACGGTCTGATGAGCCGGGCGTCGACCTGGTGGACGGTCGCCCAGTGGCTCAAGCCGTACGGCCGCGTGGTCGCCACCGACGCCCGCGGCCACGGCCGCAACCCGCAGAAGGGTCCTTACCGGACCGAGGACTTCGTCGCCGACGCCGCCGAGGTGATCGAACGCCTCGACCTCGCGCCGGCCGTCGTCATCGGGCACTCGATGGGCGGCCTGCACGCGTGGGCGCTCGCGGCGACCCGCCCGGACCTGGTGGCGGGCGTGGTCGCGGAGGACGTGGTGCCGGACAACACCGGCCGCACGGTGGACGAGTGGCGCTGGTACTTCGACTCGTGGCCGGTGTTCCAGTCCCTGGCGCACGTGAAGTCGGTCGTCCGGGTGCCGCGGGTGGAGGAGATGTTCGAGGAGCGCGCCGACGGCTGGCACCTCATCGCCGACCTCGACGACCTGTACGAGATCGCGGCCGAGTGGGGCGAGCGGTCGTACTGGGACTTCGTGGACGCCATCCGCTGCCCGACGCTGACCATCGAGGCCGGTCGCGGCGGCCTGCGCGCCGGGCAGATGGCGGAGGTGGCGCGGCGGACCGGCGGGCGCCACCTGCTGGTGCCCGAGTCGGGGCACGTGGTGCACGACGAGGCGCCGGAGGTCTACCGGGGCGCGGTGGAGGCCTTCCTGAGCGGGTCGATCACGCCGGTCTGAGTGTCCACGATGGACATTTCGCGGACCTTCGCCCGGATGGTCCCCACCGGGTGCACCGCGGCGAACGCCTTGACCAGCGACTCGTCGTCCATGCCGTGGGCGAGCGTGCAGTGGGGGACCCAGTTGCCCGGCAAGTAGTAGGCCTGCGGGTCCTTGACCCGGCCCGCCAGGACGTCGTGGATCGCGGAGTGCACCGCCAGCAGTTCGCCGTCCACCACCGCGCCCAGCTGAAGGACGTTCTCGGTGGTGGAGAAGACGCCCAGGGTGTGCAGGTACAGGTCGGGCAGCCACAGCCGGGACAGGTCCTCGCGCAGCTCGGCCCGCACCTTCGGCCCGATCGTGCCCGCGATGGCGAACGTCAGGTGCGGCGGGTACTCGAACGTCGAGCCGATCCGCCGCCACAGGTCGCGGACCTTCGCGTCCGCCTCCTCGTCGAAGAACACCACGAGCGCGTGCACGTCAGTGCTCCCCGGGCAGCGCGAACCGGCCGTCCGCGGTCTGCTCGACCAGGCCGTCCACCAGCAGCGAGTGCAGGCACCGGTCCCGCTGGCCGGCGTCCGACCACACCCGGTCCAGCCGGTCCTTCGCCACCGGCTCGACGGTGCCGCGCAGGACGTCCAGCAGCAGCCCGCGCACCTGCCGGTCGGTGCCCGCGAACTTCTGCACCGCCTTGGCCGGCCCGTCGTAGGCCGGTCGGCCGTTGAGCTGCCACGCGCACGTCTCGAACACCGGGCAGTCCACGCACCGCGGCGACCGGGCCGTGCAGACGATCGCGCCCAGCTCCATCAGCGCCGCCGAGAACACCGCCGCTTCGTCCTCGGGCAGCAGGACTTCGACGTCCTTCATGTCCTTGGTGGTCGACGGCGGCCCCGCGTCCCCGGCCCCGTGCACGGCCCGCGCGACGACCCGCCGGACGTTCGTGTCGACCACGGGAACCCGCTGCCCGTAGGCGAAAGCCGCCACCGCGCGGGCCGTGTACGCGCCGATGCCGGGCAGGGCGAGGAGGGTGTCCACGTCGTCGGGGACGACGTCGTTGTGGTCGGCGGCGATGGCCTGGGCTGCGGCGTGCAGCCGCAGCGCCCGGCGCGGGTACCCGAGCTTCCCCCACGCCCGCAGCACCTCGCCTTGGGTGGCTTCGGCCATGGCCGACGGCTTGGGCCAGCGCGCCAGCCACTCGTGCCAGATCGGTTCGACGCGGGCGACCGGCGTCTGCTGCAACATGATCTCGCTGACCAGCACGCCCCAGGCGGTGCAGTCGGACCGCCGCCAGGGCAGGTCGCGGGCGGTGTCGGCGAACCAGTCGATGAGGGTCTGCGCGTCCAGGCTCATAGCGGGCGCCAGTGTTCCAGAACCGGCCGGCCAGAGTCGACGAACGCCGAACGACGACCGGACGGTGGCGGGCCGCGGGCACTCGCCGGCGTCCGGGACCACCGTCCTAGACGACCTCGGTCAACTCACCGGTGTGCACGTCGTAGACGAACCCGCGCACGTTGTCCCGGTGCGGCACGAACGGGCTGTGCCGCAGGCGGTTCATGGAGTTGCGGACGCTGTCCTTGACCTCCTTGAACGCCTCGACCGACCACGTCGGCCGCATCCCGGCGTCCTGCTCCAGCTCGTCCTTGAACGCGTCCTCGGTCACCAGCTCCAGGCCGCAGTTCGTGTGGTGCACCAGCAGCACCTCGCGGGTCCCGAGCTTGCGCTGCGACAGCGCCAGCGACCGGATCATGTCGTCTGTCACCACACCGCCGGCGTTGCGCAGCACGTGCGCCTCGCCTTGCTTCAGGCCGAAGATCTCGAACACGCGGATGCGCGAGTCCATGCAGGTCAGGATCGCCACCTGGAGCGCGGGTTTGGGCGACGAGCGGTCGCCGGGGACGGCGTTGCCCAACTCGGTGTTGCGGCGCAGCAGCTCGTCGATCGACGTCATGGTCCACCTCCGTGTCCCTCGGATTGGAACCCGTGTCCCGGATGCCGGCAAGTGAATCGGGCGTGAATCACGTTCACCGCATCGGGCTACCTCCGCTTCCGCCGATATCCGGAGCCGCCCGGTTACGTTCGAGCCGTGATCGACCCGACCGGCCCGTTGCCGCCCACCGTGTACTGGAAGCGCCGCGCGCTGGCCGCCGGTGGCGCGGTGGCGGCGCTGGTGCTCCTCGTCTGGCTGGTCGGGGCGCTCACCGGGCGCGGTGACCCGGCTCCGGAAGCCACACCGGTCGCCGCGGGGTCGTCCAGCCCGCCGCCGCAGGCGGAGACACCGACGGCGCCGTCCTCCTCGTCGACCACCCCGCCACCGCCGCCGCCGGTCGTCGAACCGCCCAAGCCGACCCCGCCGCCGGGGCCGCCGCAGCCGTGCGAGGACGCGAACATCAGCGTCAAGGCCGAGGTGGAGAAGCCCTCCTACCCGGCGGGCGAGCAGGTCGGGCTCAAGATCCTGGTGTCCAACACCGGTCCGCTGCCGTGCGCGAAGGAGATCGGCCGGGCGGTGCGCGAGCTGGTCGTCACGTCGGTGGACGGGGCCACCCGCCTGTGGTCGAGCAACGACTGCTTCAACACCGGCGGGTCCGAGGTGCGGGTCATGCAGCCGGGCGAGGTCTTCGACTTCGGCATCAAGTGGCGCGGCAGCACGTCGGAGCCGGGCTGCGCGAAGCACACCCGGCTGGGGCCGGGGGACTACCTGCTCACCGCGCTGGTGGCCGGGAAGGCGAGTGATCCGGTCGTCTTCCGGATGACCTGAGACCTCCCCGGCCGGGCGATCACGGGCCGAACCAGCGCTCCTCGACCACACCGCGCGGCGACGCGGCCGTGCTGCCGACGACCAGTTCCGTGGCCAGCGTGACCGAACGCGGCCGGGTGCGCTCCGCGGAGTCGAGCAGCAGCTTGCCCGCCGCGCGGCCCTTCTCCAGCACCGGCTGGCGGACCGTGGTCAACCCGGCCTGCTCGGCCTCGCGGATGCCGTCGAACCCGGTGACGGTGAGGTCGTGCGGCACGTTCAGGCCCCGCTTCTGGGCCTCGCCCAACGCGCCCAGCGCGAGGATGTCGGAGGTGCAGATGAGCGCGGTGATCTGCGGGTCGCGGTCGAGCACCTGGGCCGCGGCCGACGCGCCGGAGGCGATGGTGTGGTCGAACCGCTCCACCACCGGCACGTTCGCCCACTCCACGCCGACCTCGCCGAAGGCCTCGGCGATGCCCGCGAGACGCGCCCGCTGCACGTGGAAGTGCGCGGACCGCTGGCGCTCCAGCGGCACGTAGCCGTCGTTGCGGTCGCGGGCCAGGCGCATGCACACCACGCCGATCCGGCGGTGCCCCAACGCGATCAGGTGCTTGGCGAGGCTGTTCATGGCGGCGTGGTCGTCGATGCCGACGCGGTCGACGTTGCCCAGGTCGGGCTGGTCGCACACCACGGTCGGCACCGGGCGCTCCAGCACGGCGGCCAGGTGCGGGTCGTCGTCGGGCACGGAGTAGACGACGAAGCCGTCCACGCCGGCGCGGTGCACGGCCGCCACGTCCTCGCGCTCGGGGTTCGCCGGGACCAGCAGCAGCCCGGTGCCGGCGTCCTCGCAGGCGAGCGCCAGGCCTTCCAGGAACCCGATCGCAGCCGGGTCGCGGAACGCGTAGGACAGGTTCTCGGTGAGCAGCAGGCCCACCGCGCCGGCCTTGCGGGTTCGCAGGGAACGGGCCACCGGGTCGGGCCCCGGGTACCCGAGTCGTCTCGCTGTCTCCAACACCCGGCGTCGCAGCTCCGGCGAGAGCTGGTCGGGACGGTTGTACGCGTTGGACACCGTTGTCCGGGAAACACCCAGCTCAGCCGCCAGTGAGGCGAGCGTCGCGGGGCGTCGCACATGCATCGACCGCGCCATGAAGTGACCGTAACGGTTCAGAACCAATTACAGAAGTGGGGGTGACCACCGTCCCTGCAAAAAGTCATCTGTGCAGGTAGGACTATGTCAACTCGGAAAACATTGGTCTAAACCAATGTGGGCGGCGCGGTGGTCTCCCGGACCACCAGCCGGGGGCGGAACACCCGCGTGTAATTGCCCGGCGGGCGCCTGCGCCGATCGGGGTCCAGCCGGTGCACCAACTCGTCCACGGCCGCCGCCGCCATCTCCTCGATGGGCTGCGCCAAGGTGGTCAGCGACGGCAGGCAGTAGGCGGCCAGCGGGATGTCGTCGAACCCCACCACCGACAGGTCCTCCGGCACCCGCAACCCGCGCCGGTGCGCCTCCCGCAGCACGCCGATCGCCATGTGGTCCGACGAGCAGATCACCGCCGTGGGCCGCACGGTGTCCAACAGCGCCGCCACGGCTTCCGCGCCGCCCTCGGGCCCGAACGGCCCGTGCGCCACGAACTCCGCGCCGGCCGGCAGCCCGTCCTCCTCCAGCGCCGCCGCCCACCCGGCCCGCTTCAACCGCGACGGCAACGACCGCGCCGGCCCCGACACGAACCCGACCCGGCGGTGCCCCAGCTCCACCAGGTGCCGGGTGGCCGCGTACCCGGCGTGCTGCTCGTCCACGGTCACGTCCGGCACGTCCAACGACGGCGTGGCCCCGTTCAGGAACACCATCTGGACGCCGTCGGCCAGCAGCTTCGCGTAGTAGCTCGGCCGCGGCGCCTGCCCCAGCGGCACCTCGACGTTGGTGATCTCCGGCGACACGAACACCATGCCCTCGACACCGCGGGCGAGCAGCATCCGGACGTACTCCTCCTCGCCCATCGCCGCCGCGCCGGTCGCCCGCGTGTTGCACAGCAGCGACGAGTACCCGAGCCGGGCCGCCCGCACCTCCAGCGCCTCGGCGAACGCCGGGAACACCGGGTTCGACAACTCCGGCACCAGCAGCCCGATGACCCCGGTGCGCTGCAACGCGCCCAGCCCGCGCGGCGTGTAGGGCATCTCCGCCAGCACGGCCAGCACCCGCTGCCGCGTCTCGTCGTTGACCCCGGGGCGCCGGTTGAGCACCCGACTCACCGTCGAAGCGCTCACACCGGCCGCCCGGGCGATCTCGGACAGACCGGACACCGCGCCTCCTCAAGACGATCCACTTCGGCAGCAGCCTGCACGGCTCAGCAAAACTTTGCAACGCCTACCGACGTTTCGCCCGCTCGGCCGCCTCCGTTACGGCTCGGTTACGTGCAGACCCTTGACCGAGCAGTGCTCAGGGGTATGAAATCCACGGCAACAATTTCGCAAGTTCTTGCAGAACCCTCGTCGCGACGAGGCCAGCAGGAGGGACGACAGCAACGATGCGACGTACCACCCTCGTGACCGCCGTGGCAGCAGGCATCGCCGGCGCCCTCACCCTCACCGCGTGCGGCGGGGGTGGCGGGACCTCGTCGGCGGACAGCGGCGAGGTGACGTTCTGGGACACCAGCGGCCCCAACGAGAGCCCGGTGTTCACCAAGATCGCGCAGGACTGCGCGACCAAGGGCGGCTACCAGGTCAAGACCGAGACGGTCGCCTTCGACCAGGCCCTGAACAACTACAAGACCGCCGCGCAGGGCGGCCAGGGCCCCGACGTGTTCCGCGCCGAGGTCGCCTGGGTGCCGCAGCTGGCGAAGCTCGGCTACGTCATGGACCTGTCCGGCACCGACCTGGCCAAGGACACGTCCGACTTCCTGGAGACCCCGCTCGGGTCCACCAAGTACGAGGGCAAGACCTACGGCGTCCCGCAGGTGACCGACAGCCTCGCGCTCTTCTACAACAAGCAGAAGCTGGCCGACGCCGGCGTCGAGCCCCCGAAGACGTGGGACGAGGTCAAGGCCGCCGCCGCGAAGCTCGGCGGTGAGAAGACCATCTTCATCAACAACGACGCCTACTACGCGCTGCCGTTCATCTACGGCGCCGGCGGCGACCTGGTGGACGCCGACGCGAAGAAGATCGTCGTCAACTCCGCGGAAAACGTGAAGGCCCTGGAGACCGCCAAGGGCCTGCTGGACGCGAAGGCCGCCTCCACGGCCCTCGACCCGGCCAACTCGTACAACAACATGCAGGCCGCCTTCAGCGGTGGCGAGGTCGCCATGGTGATCAACGGCCCGTGGTCGGTCGCCGACTACCTCAAGGGCACCGCGTTCACCGACAAGACCAACCTCGGCATCGCCCCGGTCCCGGGCGAGACGGCCGGCAAGGGCTCCGCTCCGGTGGGCGGCCACGACTACGTCATCCGCCAGGGCACCAAGGCCAAGGACAGCTCGCAGAAGCTCATCGCGTGCATGAGCAGCACCGAGTCCCAGGTCCAGGTGGCCAAGGAACTGGGCCTGCTGCCGACCCGCAAGAGCGCCTACGAGAACGCGGACGTCAAGTCCAACCCGATCGTGTCGGCCTTCCAGCCGGTGGCCACCGCCGCCCACGCCCGCCCGTGGATCCCGGAGGGCGGCCAGCTGTTCGACCCGCTGAAGATCGCCTACGCCGACGTGCTGGCCGGCAAGAAGGAGCCGAAGGCCGCCCTGGACGAGGTCGCCAAGGCCTACAAGGACCAGGTCGTCACCGAGTACTCCATCGGCTGACCCGGTTCGCGGGGTGCCGGGCTCTTCGACGCCCGGCACCCCTTCACGCTCGGCGTCCCCCACCCCACCCACACAAGGAGGCGACAGTGCGCAGGTTCCTGGACCGGCACTGGTACGCGTACGCGATGGTGCTGCCGGTGGTGGTGGTCATCGCCGTGCTGGTACTGCTCCCGCTCGCCCAAGGCGTGTTCTTCACCTTCACGAACATCAACGAAGGCAACATCGCCAACCCGGTCCTGGACCGCCCCGCCACGTACACCGCCGTCGGCCTGGACAACTACCTGAACGTCCTGTCCGGCGACCCGAGCTACGGCTCGTTCTGGTCCACCCTCGTCCGGACGCTGATCTGGACCTTCGGCTGCGTGTTCTTCCACTACACGATCGGCCTGGTCCTCGCCCTCCTGCTCAACCGCCAGGTCCGGGGCCGCACGGTGTACCGGGTGCTGCTCATCCTGCCGTGGGCGGTGCCCGCGTTCATCAGCGCGTTCGCGTGGAAGTACATGTTCAACGCGCAGTACGGGATCATCAACCAGTTCCTGCGCGCGATCGGCCTGCCCGACCCGGTGTGGCTGGGTCAGTCGGACTGGGCGCTGGTCGCCGTCATGATCGTGAACATCTGGCTGGGCGTGCCGTTCATGATGGTGGCGCTGCTGGGCGGCCTCCAGTCGATCCCGGGTGACCTGTACGAAGCCGCGGAGATGGACGGCGCTTCCGCGTGGCAGCGGTTCCGGCACGTCACGCTGCCCGGTCTCCAGTCGGTGTCCAGCACGGTGGTGCTCCTGGGCATCATCTGGACGTTCAACATGTTCGCCGTGATCTACCTGATCACCGGGCCGAACCCGAACACCCGCATCCTGGTGACCTACGCGTTCGAGCGGTTCTTCTCGGGCGCCTCCCGCGACTACGCGGTGGCCTCGACGTACGGCGTGCTGATCCTGTCCGTCCTGCTCGTGTTCGCGGGCGTCTACCGGCGCGCTCTGCGCAAGCAAGGCGAGGTGTGGTGATGACGGTCGAAGCCGCTTCCCTCAAGGCACTGCCCCAGAAGCCGCTCAAGCGCACCGAGCGTTCGCGTCGGGCCAGCATCGGCCTGCACCTCGCGTTGATCGTCGCGTCGCTCATCGCGGTGTTCCCGGTGTTCTGGGTGCTGGTCACCTCTTTCAAGCCCGACGCGCGCGCGGTGGAGACCACGCCCAAGCTGGTCAACGAGTCCAGTGTGGACAACTACGTGCGCATCCTGTCCGGGGAGAAGGGCAACTTCCTGGCGTGGTTCGGCAACTCGATCCTGATCGCGCTGATGACCACGGTGATCGCGGTGTTCCTGTCGGCGACCACCGGCTACGCGGCGTCCCGGTTCCGGTTCCCCGGCAAGCGGTCGCTGATGCTGTCGTTCCTGGTCGTGCAGATGTTCCCGTTCGCGGTGCTGATCGTGCCGCTGTACAACATCCTGCTGAACCTGGGCATCCAGGGCACGAGCATCGGGTTGGTGCTGGTCTACTGCACGACCGCGGTGCCGTTCTGCACGTACATGCTCAAGGGGTACTTCGACACCATCCCGACCGACATCGACGAGGCCGGCCGGGTCGACGGCCTGTCCCCGTTCGGCGTCTTCTGGCGCTTGGTGCTGCCACTGGCCCGGCCCGGTCTGGCGGTGACGGCGTTCTACGCGTTCCTGACCGCTTGGGGTGAGGTGGCGTTCGCGTCGGCGTTCCTGTCGGCGGCGGACGAGTCGAAGACGTTGGCGGTGGGGTTGCAGGTGTTCGTCCAGCAGAACCGGACGGAGTGGGGGCACCTGGCGGCGGCGTCGATCCTGGTGGCGATCCCGGCGATCGCGGTGTTCTACCTGGTCCAGCGGTTCCTGGTGACCGGTTTGTCGTCGGGCGCGGTCAAGGGCTGAGCTGTTCTCGCGTCGGGCCGCACCGTTCTTCGGACGGTGCGGCCCGCCCGTGTTGCTGCGTGTGCGGGTCGAGCGGCGAAGGTGTGAAGTCGCGGTGGTGCCGGCTCGCGGCGTGACGACTCGACCAGCCGTTGAACTAGACCAATTGTGGTGTTCCCGTAAGCGCTTGCAATCCCTAGCGTTGCGACAAAGCTTGCGGTGGAAAGGTGCGTCACACATGGCTGAGGTCGCGTACGTCAAGGCTTCGCGGATCTTCTCCGGCAACCCGCCGGTCCGCGCGGTGGACGAGCTGTCGCTCGACGTCGCCGACGGCGAGTTCCTCGTGCTCGTCGGCCCCTCCGGCTCGGGCAAGTCGACGGCGCTGCGCATGCTCGCCGGCCTGGAGGACGTCGACGAGGGCGCCATCAAGATCGGCGGCAAGGACGTCACCAACGTCCCGCCGAAAGGTCGCGACATCGCGATGGTCTTCCAGTCCTACGCGCTCTACCCGCACATGACCGTCGCCGAGAACATGGGCTTCGCGCTCAAGCTGCGCGGCGTGAACAAGGCCGAGATCAAGGAGAAGGTCGCCGAGGCGGCCAAGATGCTCGACCTGACCAAGTACCTCGACCGCAAGCCGAAGGCGCTGTCCGGCGGTCAGCGGCAGCGCGTCGCGATGGGCCGCGCGATCGTCCGCGAGCCCTCCGTGTTCCTCATGGACGAGCCGCTGTCCAACCTGGACGCGAAGCTGCGCGTGGAGACCCGCGCCAACATCGCCGCCCTCCAGCAGCGCCTGGGCACCACCACCATCTACGTCACGCACGACCAGGTCGAGGCCATGACGATGGGCCACCGGGTCGCCGTGCTCAAGGACGGCCTGCTCCAGCAGTGCGACACCCCGCGCGCCCTGTACGACAAGCCGGCCAACGCGTTCGTCGCCGGGTTCATCGGCTCGCCCGCGATGAACCTCAAGACGGTGCCGCTGACCGCCGAGGGCGCGAAGCTGGACGGCGTGGTCGTCCCGCTGGAGCGCCGCGCGCTGGACAAGGCCGCCGGTGAGGGCCTGTCCGAGGTCACCTTCGGCATCCGGCCCGAGGCGCTGGCGCTGGTGTCCTCGCAGGACCAGGGCATGGAGATGGTCGTCGAGCTGGTCGAGGAGCTGGGCGCGGACGCGCTGGTGCACGGCGCGGTGCGCATCGGTGACTCCTCGGAGCGCTTCGTGGTCCGCGTCGACGGCCGCACCCCGCCGACCCTGGGCCAGACCGTGAAGGTCGAGGTCCGGGACGCCGGCGAGATCCACCTGTTCCACCCGGAGTCGGGTTCGCGTCTCACCGACTGACCCGCCCGGTGCGACGAGGGCCACCTCCTGCGGCGGAGGTGGCCCTCCGCTTTTTTCGAGACCCGTGCCACGAACAGGGCGCGCCGCTGGACAGCGCGGTGGCGGAGCGTTCTAAACTGAACTCGACAACGGTTTCCATTGCCTCTAATTCAGCCTGTCGAGGAGTCCGCCATGACTGTCCGTAACGCGCTGCTCGGCGCGGTGGCCGCCGTGACCGCCGTCGCCCTCACCGCCTGCGGCTCCAGTGGCGACGGCGCCGGCACCGCCGACGGCAAGATCAAGGTCGTCGCGTCCACGAACGTGTGGGGCAGCGTGGTCAAGGCCGTCGGCGGCGACGCGGTCGAGGTCACCTCGATCATCAACGACCCGTCCGGCGACCCGCACTCCTACGAGAGCAAGCCCGCCGACGTGGCCGCGGTCCGCGACGCCAAGCTCGTCATCTTCAACGGCGGCGGCTACGACAACTTCTTCGCCACCCTCCTGGGCCCGGAGACCGAGAAGGCGAAGAAGATCGAGGCGTTCCCGCTGTCCGGCAAGGCCTCCGGCCACGACGACCACGGCGACGAGCCGAGCGGCACCCCGACCACCGCGGAGAGCACCAAGCCCAGCCCCGAACCCGCGGACGGCCACGACCACGAGGCCAACGAGCACGTCTGGTACGACCTGGACACCGTTCGCAAGGTCGCCGACCAGGCCGCAGCCGACCTGTCCGCCATCGCGCCGGACAAGAAGGCGACCTTCGAGGCCAACGCCGCCGAGTTCGGCCAGAAGCTGGAAGAGCTGCACACCCGCCTCGACGGCGTCGGCAAGGGCAAGAAGGTGCTGGAGACCGAGCCCGTCGCGCACTACCTGCTCGACACCGCCGACGTCGACGACGTGACCCCCGAGTCGTTCAGCGACGCCGTCGAGGCCGAGACCGACATCCCGGCCGCCGCGCTCGCCGAGGTCACCGGACTGGTCGAGGGCAAGCAGGTCGACGCGCTGGTCAACAACACCCAGACCGAGAACAACGCGGTGCGCGGGCTCGTCGAGAAGGCCAAGCAGGCCGGTGTCCCGGTCGTCGAGGTCACCGAGACGCTGCCCGAGGGCGCCACGGGTTACCTTGAGTGGATGACGAAGCAGGTCGACGCGCTGGAGAAGGCGCTGCGCGGATGATCACACCGGTCACGGACAGGTCCGTGCGCAGCGCGGTCGCCCTGCGCGGCGCGCGGCTGTCCTACGGCGATCGCGTGCTGTGGGACGGCCTGGACCTGGAGATCGGGGCCGGTGAGTTCGTGGCCGTGCTCGGCCCCAACGGGTCGGGCAAGACCAGCCTGATGCGGGTCCTGCTGGGCCTGCAGCCGCTGTCCGCCGGCACCGTCGAGGTCGCCGGCGGCAACCGGCGCATCGGCTACATCCCGCAGCAGCGGGCGCTGGACCCCAGCCTGAGCCTGCGCGGCCGGGACCTCGTCGGCTTCGGCCTCGACGGGCACGAGTGGGGCACCGGCCTGCGGGGCCGCAAGGCTCGTCGGGAGCGGGTCGACGCGGCCCTGGAGTCCGTGGGCGCCACCCGGTACGCCGACGAGCCGGTGGGCCTGCTCTCCGGCGGCGAGCAGCAGCGGCTGCGGGTCGCCCAGGCCCTGGTCGGCGACCCCGAGGTGCTGCTGTGCGACGAGCCGCTGCTCTCGCTCGACCTCGCCCACCAGCGGGTCGTCAGCGACCTGATCGACGCTCGCCGCCGCACCGCCGGCACGGCCGTCCTGTTCGTCACCCACGAGATCAACCCGATCCTGCCGCTGGTCGACCGGGTCCTGTACCTGGTCGAGGGCCGGTTCCGGATCGGGACCCCGGCCGAGGTGATGACCTCGGCGACGCTGTCGCAGCTGTACCGCACGAACGTCGAGGTGGTCCGCGTGCGCGACCAGATCCACGTGGTCGGCGCGCAGCACGTGTGCGAGGACGAGCCGCACCACGTGGCGGATGAGGGCTGATGGAGCACTTCTTCGACTGGTCGTTGACGTTCGACCTGCTCCGGTACGACTTCGTCCAGCAGATGCTGATCGCGGGCGTCGTGCTGGGCCTGACGGCCGGCCTGCTGGGGCCGCTGGTCGTGACCCGCAAGATGGCCTTCGCCGTGCACGGGACCGCCGAACTCGCGTTCACCGGCGGTGCGGCGGCGCTCCTGCTGGGCGTCGGCGTGGGCTACGGCGCGCTGGCCGGGTCCGTCGTGGCGGCGCTGCTGCTGGGCCTGCTGTCCCGCCGCGACTCCGACCGCGACTCGGTGATCGGCGCGATTCTCGCGTTCGGACTGGGTCTGGGCGTGCTCTTCCTGTCCCTCTACAAGGGGCGGACGGCCAACAAGTTCGGGTTGCTGACCGGTCAGATCGTGGCCGTGGGGTCGACCGACATGTGGCTGCTGATCGGCACGGCGGTGGCGGTGATCGCGATCTTGGCGTTCATCTACCGGCCGCTGCACTTCTCCTCGGTGGACGCGTCGGTGGCGACCGCGCGCGGTGTGCCGGTTCGGACGCTGTCCGTGGTGTTCTTCGTCCTGGTCGGTGTGGCGACGGCGTTGACGGTGCAGATCGTCGGGGCGCTGTTGGTCTTGTCGCTGATGATCACGCCGGCGGCAGCGGCGTCACGGGTCACGGCGTCACCGGTCAAGGCGACTTTGCTGGCGGTGGTGTTCGCGGAGACGGCGGTGGTGGTGGGCATTCTGCTGTCGCTTGCGCCGGGTGTGCCGGTGAGCGCGTTCGTCACGGCGGTTTCGTTCCTGATCTATCTCGTGTGCCGTGCGTTTGGACGGTCCCGGAGTCACGCGGTGCGTATCCACTAGCTCCACAGTGGAGCGGCGTGAGGCCTGCGTTCGAGGGCTGCCTTCGCGAACTGTCCGGCGGCGCTGCGCTTGGCGCGGGCCCCGGTCGTTCGGGCTCCGGTCGTTCGGGCTCCGGTTGGCGGGCTCCGGTCGTTCCGGCTCGGGTCGTTCGGGCTCCGGTTGGCGGGCTCGGGTCGTTCGGGCTCCGGTTGGCGGGCTCGGGTCGTTCGGGCTCCGGTTGGCGGGCTCGGGTCGTTCGGGCTCCGGTTGGCGGGCTCCGGTCGTTCCGGCTCCGGTCGTTCGGGTTCGGGCGGGTCGTTCGGCGGTGTGCGCTGTTCGCCGGGCGTGGCCTCCGGCCCCCGTCTCCATTGTCCCAGAGGGGACCGACAATCCGGCCGATGCGCCCCCTGGGGCTCATTCTCCCAGTCGGCACCGACAAAGATCAGCTCCGGACACTGGGGCGGTGAGGCCGGCAGGCGGGGGCTGACGGGTGCGGGCGGGGCTGGGCGCGTGCGGGGCTGATGTGGGCGGGGCTGGGCGCGTGCGGGACTGACGGGTGCGGGGCTGGGCGCGTGCGGGGCTGATGTGGGCGTCCAGGTCGCGGCTGGTGGGTGGGGGCCGGCGGTGTGGTTGTGCTCGGCTGGTGGCCGGGTTGGAGCGGGCCGGCGGCCAAGCCGGTTTGGCGGGCGGTTGCGGCCGGCGCGGGCGATTGGGCGGTTGCGGCCGGCGCGGGCGGTTGCGGCCGGCGCGGGCGGTTGCGCTCAGAGGAGGGCTGCGGGCGGCTGTGGCCGGCGTGGGCCCGTGGAGGTTGGCCGGCGGCTGGCTTGAGCGCGGCCGGCGGGTGGCCTCAAATCCGTGACGCGTGGCCTCCGGCCCCCGGTTCCATCGTCCCACGAGGGACCGACAAAAACGGGCACCGCTCGAATGGGCTCAGGCTGAACGGCTGACTTCCGGTTCGTCCACCCGCGGCGCGGGTAGGTGCCGGGCGTGGATGTCGATGCCCGCCACCCGGACCTGGTTCCGGCCGTTCTCCTTGGCCGTGTACAGCGCGGCGTCGGCGCTGTGGTGGGCCACGGCGAGGGTGTCGCCGTTGTCGGGCACCACGGCCACGCCGATGGACGCCGAGATCGCGCGCACCTCCGGCCCGTCCTCGGTCACCGGCAGGTTCCGGCCGCGCAGGGTGACCGTGTTGCGGTGCTTGTCCGTGGTCACCACCGACATCTCGCCGATGGCCTCGCGGACGCGTTCGGCGATGGCGGTGCCCTGGGCCAGGCCCGTGTCGGCCAGCACCACCACGAACTCCTCGCCGCCGTCCCGGCCGGCCACGTCCCCGGGGCGCAGCTTCTCCCGCAGGATCCGGCCGACCTCGGCCAACACCGCGTTGCCCGCCGGGTGGCCCCACGTGTCGTTGATCCGCTTGAAGTGGTCCAGGTCGATCGCCAGGACGGTCACCGGCCGGCCGGAGCGCCGGCAGTCGTCGGTCAGCTTGGCGGCGTGCTCGTTCAGGCCGGTGGTGTTGAACAACCCGGTCCGGTAGTCGGTGTGGGCGTCCTTGGTCAGCTGGAGGTGTGCCTTGTGCTGCTCGGCGACCAGGCGCTCCAGGTGGGCCTGGCGCTCCGACGCCCGGTGCAACAGCGCGTTCACCAGGATCACCGGCACGACCAGCAGCAGCGGCGCGACCCAGTGGGTGGCGATGAGCATGCCGAGCATCGCGCCCACGCCCAGCGTGGTCATCTCCAGCATGTTGTCGTTGCGCGAGCCCAGGGCGTCCACGAAGCGGGTGTTCGGGTTCACGATCCGCAGCGCCACGGACATCAGCGCCACCTGCACGAACCAGTACAGCGCCGCGACCAGCACGAGCAGGCCCATCAGCCCGAGGTCGAGCAGGATCTGGCCGGACGAGGACCCCAGGGACAGTCCCGTCAGGTGGACGGCGGCGTTGGCCAGCAGCGTGCTCGCCACGATGTGGGCGGAGGTGAACACGAAGCGGTAGGGCTGGCGGCGCGCGATCGGCCACAGCACGATGCGCAGCCACACCGCGACCAGCACGGCCATCCCGCCGGGCAGCACGATGGCCGCCGCGAAAGTCCACACCGAGGTCAGGTCGAAGTACGGACCCGCCGATTCGTCACGGCGGGATTCCTCGGCGCGCCGCACGATCGTCAAGTGGATCGTGATGGCGAGCACGAGTGCGGCGAACCGCACCCAATCCGTGGCCAGAGCGGAACCGAGAGTAGTCAGCAGCCAAATGGCGGCAATTGCCACCGCCAGTTCGACGGAAAGGATGTAGGCGATCGCGGTACGGCGCAGCGCCCAAAGGTCCCAGTTGCGCACCAGACGCCGTCTGGCTGTCGCGGACGGCTCGTGGTCAGGCAAACTGTTCTTCACCACGTCCCCCCTACACTCATGCCGCCGCCGCGCGGCTACCCGCCGGCCCGGCGGCCTGAAGGCCCCCATCGGTACCCAAGTCGCGCGTAGAGGAGCGTCTGCCATGCGTAACCGCGAGTGGTGACCCCATCGCTCTCCTTGAGCCCGGTCCGGAAACTTCACCGTACGTGCCTGCGTTCTCGCGGACGGCACACGAACGCCTCGTCATGAGAATCGCCATTCATGATGAGTACGTTTCATGTGATCACCGCGTTCGGGTCGGCCTTCGCACGTGCGCGGTTCCAGGCTACGGTCGCGTGCCCCGCGAGGAGCACCCCGATCGCCCCGGCACCCGCCACGGTCGCCGTCACCGAGCCGATGGCGTGCGCGACCACACCGGCCACCGCCATGCCGCCGCCCTGGCTGGACCGGAGCGCCGTCCGCGCGATGCCGTAGGCACGGCCGCGGTAGGCGTCCGGCAGGATGCGCATCCACGCCGACCGCGCCGGCGTGTGGTACGCCCCGGCCATGCCGGCGATCACCAGCAACGCGATCGTCCAGGTCAGGTTGGGGTTGAGCGCGAACATGACCAGCGGCGCCAGCGACAGCACGGCCAGCGGCCCGATCAGCCGCTCCCGCTTCGCCGGGTCCCGCACCAGCCGGAACAGCACGGCCACGCCCAGCACGTTCGCGGCCGGTTCGATGGCCAGGATGAGGCCCACGGCCCACACCGCGTCGAGGCTCGCGGCCAACGGCACGGCGAGCCCCTCGGGCACCATCGCGATGCCGGCCAAAAGGCGCATACCCATAAGACTGCGCAAACGCGGTTCTGTGACGAGCAGGGTGAAAGCTCCCTTGCCGTCTTCGGCCTCCCGAACCTCCGCGCCGCGCGGGGCGGCGGCCGGCCGGTGCCGGACGGAGAACTGCACCAGCACCGCGACCAGCACGAACGTCACCGCGTCGATCGCCAGCGCCACGTGCGCGCCGAGCCCGGTCACCAGGAAGCCCGCAGCGGCCAGGCCGGCCATCTGGGCCACGTCCGTGGACGTCCCGAACAGGGCCACGCCGTCGTCGTACCGCTTGTCCGGCAGCACGGCGGGCAGGCTCGCCTCCTGGGCCGCCAGGAACGGCGAGGCGACCATCAGCACGAGCACCAGCAGCACGATCATCAGCCACAGCGGCGCGCCGGGCAGGGCCATCAGACCGATCAGCGCGGCCTGCAGCCACGCGCAGCACACCATCACCGTGCGTCGGGGGTAGCGGTCGGCGATCCAGCCCAGCAGGGGCCCGGACACCAGCGACGGCAGCAGGGTGAGCGACCAGGTGAGGGCGGTCCAGGCGGGGGACCCCGTCCGCTCGTACACCAGGAGTGACAGGGCGACGGCCGCGAGCTGGTCGCCGAACGTCGACGCCGTCGAGCCGATCCACATGCCGCGGAACTCGCGGTTGCCCACGAGCGCGCGGATGGCCCCCCGGAAGTCACCACTCCTCCAGGTTCGTCGGCCCCGTTGAGCGAGTCACGTTACCCCCACCCGAGTAACAATTTCCTCGGTTAGCACGGTAGAAGCTGCTGGTTGTGCAATCCCTGTCCTACCACAGTGTGTACCCGAACGGACCAGGTCGGTTACATAAAGTAGTTACAAAGGGGAAAAGTCCGGTACCTATTCTTGACAGTTGACCGTACGTGACCCGCCGTGAGCAAACCTCGCCTACCTGCGTCAAGTCGACCTCCATTGGCCGTCGCAGTCGCTGGTCCGACCGGTCCAGTGCGTTCGTGCGGCCCGCCGCTTTTGATCAGAACTGGTAGTACAAGAACGGGCTGAACGTGCCACTCGCGACCAGGATCGCGGCGTAGGCGACGCCCACCGTCATCAGGGACACCCTAGCGGCCACGGCGATCTTGTCGCGCGAGGACTCCAGGTAGGGCCCCGTCACGGGGTGGCCGGGCATTGCCACAATCACCAGTGCGACCAGCAGCAGCACAATCCGCTGATTGGTCGCGGCGGCCGACACCGCGTCCGTGAACGCCCCGAAATCGGGTGCCACCAGATGGCCGATGATTGTGAACGCGGTACCCAGGTCGGGCGCCCGGAAGAACACCCAGCCGATCACCACGAGGACCATGGTGAGCACCCGCCGGCCAATTCGGGCGGGCGTCCCCGCGGGCGCCGAATCCCATCCGAAACGGCGTTCCAAAACGAGCAGGGCGCCGTGGAACAAACCCCACACGAGGAACGTCCAGTTCGCCCCGTGCCAGAAACCGGTGAGCACGAAAACGATCCCCAGGTTCCGGTAGGTGCGCAGCACGCCGGTCCGGTTCCCGCCGAGTGGGATGTACACGTAGTCGCGGAACCAGCGGGACAGCGACATGTGCCAGCGCCGCCAGAACTCGGTGATGGTCACCGAGGAGTACGGGCGGGCGAAGTTCTCCGGCAGCCGGAACCCGAGCATCCGGCCCAGGCCGATCGCCATGTCCGAGTAGCCGGAGAAGTCGAAGTACAGTTGCAGCGTGTAACCGACGGCGCCCAGCCACGCGATGCCCGTGGTCATCTGGTCCGACGGCGTGGCGAAGCACGCGTCCACCAGCGGGGCCAGTGAGTCGGCGATGATGACCTTCTTGCACAGGCCCAGCGCGAACCGCGGGAAGCCCGCCGCGATGTCGTCCCACCGGTGCATCCGCGGCTGCGGCAACTGGTCGGCGATCTCCCGGAACCGGACGATCGGCCCGGCGACCAACTGCGGGAACATCGCGATGTAGGTGACGAACGAGACCGGGTCCCGCAGCGCCGGCCGCTCGCCCCGGTACACGTCCACCACGTACGAGATGTGGTGGAACGTGTAGAACGAGATGCCGATCGGCAGCGCGAGGTGCACGACCGGCAGGTCCGCGCCGATCACCGACGCGATGTCGTGCAGCTGCTCGGTGGCGAACCCGGCGTACTTCCAGACCAGCAGCACGCCCAGGTTCAGGCAGATCGAGCCGACCAGCACCAGGCGGCGGTCGCCCGGCGCGCCCGGCTCCAGCCGGTGGCCCGCGAAGTAGTTCGCGACCATGCAGACCAGCAGCAGGATCGTCGTGCCGCCCGCGCCGCTGACGTAGAACAGCAGGCTCGCGACGGCGACGACCGCGTTGCGCCGGTTCCTGGGTGCCACAAGGACGGCCGCGAGCACGACCGGCATGAAGAACCACAGGAAGAGTGGGGTGGCGAAGGACATCGGCGCAGACCTTATCCCCCGGACGGCGTCAACGAAGCCGATCGGGTGACAAACCGCCCTTCATCACACCGCGAGGCGCCGTCTGCGGGCCACCTCGGCCAGCACGACCCCCGCCGCGACCGACGCGTTCAGCGACTCCACGCCCGAGGCCATCGGGATGGACACCCTCTGGTCGCAGGTCTCCTTCACCAGCCGCGACAGGCCCCGGCCCTCGGAGCCGACCACGACCACCAGCGGCCCGGTGGCCAGCTCGAGGTGGTCGACGTCCACGTCGCCGTCCGCGTCCAGGCCCACGACCATCAGGCCCTCCTCGGCCCACTCCCGCAGCTGGCGGGTGAGGTTCGTGGCGATCGCGATCGGCATCCGCGCCGCGGTGCCCGCGCTGGTCCGCCAGGCCACCGCCGTGACGCCCGCCGACCGCCGCTGCGGCAGCAGCACGCCGTGCGCGCCGAACGCCGCCGCCGAGCGCACCACGGCGCCCAGGTTGCGCGGGTCGGTCACGCCGTCCAGCGCCACCAGCAGCGGGTGGGTGCCCGACTGGCGGGCGGCGGCCAGCAGCTCGCGCGGCTCGGCGTACTCGTAGGGCGGCACCTGGAGGCCGAGGCCCTGGTGCATCGCGCCACCGGTGATCCGGTCCAGCTCGCCGCGCTGCACCTCCAGCACCGAGATGCCCCGGTCGGCGGCCAGCTTGACCGCCTCGGCGACCCGGTCGTCCGCTTCGATGCCCAGCGCCACGTACAGCGCGGTGGCCGGGATGCCCGCGCGCAGGCACTCCACCACGGGGTTGCGGCCCGCGACGGTCTCCGGCGCGTTCTCGGCGGCCTTGCGGCGCTGCCCGCGGACCTGCTCGACCTTCGCCTTGGCCTGCGCCCGCTTGTACGCCGGGTGGTTGGGCCGTTCGGACGCCTTCGGCGTCGGCCCCTTGCCCTGCAAGCCCTTGGACTTCTGCCCGCCGGAACCGACGACCGCGCCCTTCTTGGAGCCCGGGTTGCGCATCGCGCCCCGGCGCTTGGAGTTGCCTGCCACGGTCAGTCGTCCTTCAGCGTCCACAGCGGACCGTCGGGGGTGTCCTCGACGGCGATCCCGGCCAGGAGCAGGGTGTCGCGCAGGGCGTCGGCCCGCCCGAAGTCCCTGTCCTTGCGGGCTTTCGTGCGCTCTTCCAGCACACGTTCGACCAAAGTGGCCAGTGCGTGCCTGGTGCCCGAGTCCTGCGTGGACACGTCCGCCCACGCCAGCGGGTCCAGCCCGAGCACCGCGGTCATCGCGCGCACCGACTCCGCCGCCGAGCGGGCGGCCAGGTCGTCACCGGACTCCAGGGCGGTGTTGCCCTCGCGGACCCGCTTGTGGATCGCGGCCAGCGCGCCCGGCGTGCCCATGTCGTCGTCCATCGCGGCGATGAACGGCTGCGTCAGCTCGCCCTCGCCGACGGCCCCGGTCCGCTCCACCACGCGGCGCACGAACGACTCGATCCGCCGGTAGGCGGCCACCGACTCGTCCAGGGCCTCCTCGGAGTACTCGATCGTCGACCGGTAGTGCGGGCCGACCAGGTAGTAGCGCAGCTCGGGGGCGCGCGCCTTCTCCAGCATCGCCGGGATGGTGACCGTGTTGCCCAGCGACTTCGACATCTTCTCGCCGCTGAGCGTGACCCAGGCGTTGTGCATCCAGTAGTTGGCGAACCCGTCGCCGGCCGCCCGGGACTGCGCCTGCTCGTTCTCGTGGTGCGGGAACACCAGGTCGATGCCGCCGCCGTGGATGTCGAACGTGCCGCCCAGGTAGGTGGTCGCCATCGCCGAGCACTCCAGGTGCCAGCCGGGCCGGCCCGCGCCCCACGGCGTCGGCCACGACGGCTCGCCGGGCTTGGCGGCCTTCCACAGGGTGAAGTCGCGCGGGTCGCGCTTGCCCTGCGCCGCCGACTCGCCCTGGTGCACCTCGTCCAGCTTCTGCCCGGACAGCGCGCCGTACTCGGGGAAGGAGGTGACGGAGAAGTAGACGTCGCCCTCGGACGCGTAGGCGTGGCCGGCGTCGATCAGGCGCTGCATCAGCTCGACCATCTGCGTGACGTGGCCGGTGGCGCGCGGCGCGTAGGAGGCGGGCAGGCAGCCCAGGACCGCGTACGCGTCCTCGAAGGCGCGCTCGTGGGTGAACGCCCACTCCCACCACGGGCGGCCGTGGTCGGCGGCCTTGGCCAGGATCTTGTCGTCGATGTCGGTGACGTTGCGCACCAGCAGGACGTTGTCGTGGGTGCGCTGGAGCCAGCGCCGCAGCACGTCGAAGTTCAGCCCGCTGCGCACGTGGCCGATGTGCGGCACGCCCTGCACCGTCGCCCCACACACGTAGATCGACGCCGTTCCGGAGACGTGCGGGACGAACTCCCGCAGCTGCCGGCTCGCGGTGTCATACAGGTGGAGGCTCACGTGAAGATGGTACGGGCGTGGCCCGGTCGGGGTTGAATCGACCGGGCGTTTGTGCTTGTGCCGGTCGGCTAGGTCAAGTGCGCCTTGAGGACGTCGAGCAGCGCGCCGGGCCGCTGCGCGGTCTCCAGCGGCGGGACGATCGCGACCTGGCAGCCGATCGCGGCGGCGCCGCCGTCGGCCTCCTCGCTGTCGCCGATCATCAGCGCCTCGCTCGGGTGCACGCCCAAGCGCTCGCAGGCGACCTGGAAGATCTTGGGGTCCGGCTTGGCCACCCCGACCTCGTAGGACAGCACGTACTCGTCCACCCGGTGCTCCACGCCGTGCCGGGCGAACACGGTCCGGATGTCCCAGGCGATGTTGCTGACCACGGCGGTCGGCAGCTCGGTGCCCAGGGCCTGCGCGGTGTCCGGGTAGGGCTGCCAGAACGGCGGGCTGACCAGCCGGTCGTAGAACTCCGCCGGGTCCGGCGCGCCGGCCTTCGCCAGCACCTTGAGGTGCAGCTCGCGGTGCACGTCGCCGTCGAGGTCGCGGCGCTCCCACTCGTCGGGGTCGACGTCGAGGCTCTCGTCCAGGCCGACCGGCGCGGTGAGCGCGCGCATCAGGTCCGCGTGCGCGGCGAGGGATTCGTGTTCGAGGCGGAAGAGCGTGCCGGAGAAGTCGAAGAGGACCGCGCGGATCGTCACAACCGCACGCTAGTTGGTCTGGACCTGGCTTTGTAGGTTTCCGGCGGGAGCAGGACGCACGCCACACTGACCGCCGCCGCAGCCGCCACGTACCAGCCGACGGCCCGCGCCCCGTGCGCGGCGACCAGGTAGGTGGCGACCGTCGGGGCGAGCGCGCCGCCGAGCACCCCGCCCAGGTTGTAGGCGAAGGAGGAGGCGGAGTAGCGGTACTTCGCGGGGAACAGCTCGGGCAGGAACGCGCCCAGCGGCCCGTACACCCAGCCCATCGCGGCCAGCGCGAACACCGGGTGCCCGTCGGGCAGCGTGAACCCGGCGGCCAGTGCGGCCAGGCACCCGGTGACCAGCACCGGTTTGCGCCCGAACCGGTCCGCGGCGCGGCAGGCGGCGACCGTCGCGAGCGCCTCAACCGGACTTTGAGCCCGACCGTGGAGAGGCCCATGACCAGCAGTGAGGCCACGAGGGTGGACTTGCGGCCTTAGCGGTCGCCGAGGTGGCCGACGAGGAGTGCACCGAGGGGGCGGGCGATGAAGGCCACGGCGAACGTGGAGAACGCGGCCAGGCTGCCGGCGACCGGGGACAGGGTGGGGAAGAAGGCGGAGTTCAGGACCAGTGCGGCGGCGGTGCCGTAGAGGTAGAAGTCGTAGAACTCGATCGCCGTGCCGACGAAGCTCGCCACGGCCACCCGGCGAGTCTTTGGGCCAGGTGCTCCGACTGCAAGCCAACCGCCTTTCACGAAGCTCGAACGAGCGTTCGACACGCCCAACGGCGTGGCATACCCGATGGTGCTCGATCTGTCATCGGTCCTCCCGTAGGGTTTCAGAAGTAACAGAGAGCAACGGGGCTTGCGACTCTCTCGAATGATCCACAGGAGCTGACACACCCTGCCTTCGGGGCGGCAGGACCTGGGAGTGTGTGTTGAGCAGGGTGCACCAGCACAAGGCCATCGCTGACGTCATCGAGGAGTTGGTCGCCGCGGGCTGGCGCCTGCAACCCCAGGGACATCGCTACTGTCTGTACTGTCCGTGCGGCTCGGATTGGGTCCGCGTCGACAGCACGCCCAAAGACCCTGAAGGCCATGCCCGACGCATCAAGCGCGAGGCGGCGCGATGCCCCGACCGGCATGATCTGAGCGGTCACCCGAGACGGGTGTAACACGATCAGGCTGTTTCCCGTTAGAAACAGCGGTGGTAGCTTGGGTTGTGGGGACTCTGGGAGGCGGACGCGATGGCCCAGTTCGAGTTGATCTTCGCCGTTGACGCCCTGTCGGATGAGACCATCGACCTGATCTACGACTCGTTCGACGCGCTTGTCGCCGGTCACGGAAGAACCACCCTGCTCACGGTCACGGCGGGCGGCGCCACCGCCTTGATGGCGGCGAAGGCCATCGTCCCGGATATCGAAGCGATTCCCGGTGTGGTCGTCCAGCGGTGCTACGAAGACCTGGTTGATCGCATCGACATCGCCCAACGGTGCGATACGACGCCGCAAGCGGTGGGACAGTGGATTCGGCACCAACGCCACCGCGAGACGCCTTTTCCCGAGCCTTTCAACCACGTGGGCGGAGGGACCTGGCTCTGGGGTGAGGTGAACTCCTGGCTCCGGCGGGTCGGCAAGGTCCACGACGGCCTGGACTTTCCGTGTTACAACGACTACCTCGAAATCAACAGGTGGCTCGCCGACCACCGCGCCGGCGCGCGCATGACCACGGTGAGCTTCAACTGGGAGTCGACCTTCGCGGAGGGTGGCGGCGGTCAGCCCACCGACGTTCGCGTCGAGCCGCCCCGGATCGTGGCCAGTCGGCCTCACTCGTCCACCTCCGTAGCGGCGCACGAGTGGAAGGCCCTCGCCGTTCAAGTCGAGAAAACAGAAAAATAGATGAAGAGGATCGCCCTGGCCGCCGAGTTGATCGAAGTCGCCAACCTGAAGACCGTGAAGTTCTACGAGCTGGCCGCCCGTTCGAGCGAGGGCTTCCGGGTCGACGAACCGCAGACGCCTGACGTGCGGCCGACTCCGCCGCCCGGGGCGGCCTCCGCTACGGCCGATCAGGAGGGTTCGACGTCGACCGGGTTCGAGGAGACGGAACGTCAAGACTGGCACCTGTACACCCACAGCGGGTCTGGCACGTTCGGGTTCAGGGTCAGGTTGGAAATCGAGCGGCAGGGCCACAGCTACGTCGTGGACGCGGCGGCTCTGTACGAGTTGACCGCGCCGGCCAGTCTTTCCGAGGAAGCGGCTGTGGGGTTCGTCGAGAAGGTCGGCTTCGCGACGTTGTACCCGTTCGTCCGGGAAGCGGTGATCGAACTCGCCCACAAACTCGACGTCGAGCCGCCCGACCTGCCCAGTGAACGTCCGCGCGCCGTCGAGCGCGCACTTGGCGGAGCGCTCAAGGCACCTCGGAAGCAGTCGGACCGATCGTCGGACAACGGTTCCGAGCGTCGGGCGGATTAGTCGAGCCGATGGCTTCGACGTCGGCACGCGGCCTGGCGAAGGCTGCACATCACGCCGCGTTGCCGGCGACCTTGGTCGGCGTCACGCGCAGCACGACGCGCACCTTGTCCGGGGTC
Organism: Actinosynnema sp. CA-248983; assembly: GCA_050954585.1. Lineage (GTDB taxonomy): Bacteria > Actinomycetota > Actinomycetes > Mycobacteriales > Pseudonocardiaceae > Actinosynnema. Next base: position 427,642 of record CP191863.1, read on the forward strand.
TCCGCGGGGAAGTCCTGGCCGGTGTACTTGTGCGACAGGGCGTGCGCGAGCGCCCGGCCGGTGTCCTCGGTGATCGTCACCGTGCCGCGGATCTCGGCGTAGACCTCGGGGTCCTTGTGGTCCCACACGCTGATGCTCACCCGCGGGTCGCGGCGGACGTTGCGTTCCTTCACCCGGTCGCGCAGCGTGGAGAACAGCAGGTCGTCGCCGTCCCGGGTGATCCACATGACGGAGCTGTGCGGGCTGCCGTCGGCGTTGATGGTGGAGATCGTGGCGTAGTTGGGACCGTCGACCAGGGCGCGCGTCGAGGCGCTGAGGGAGATCGCCATGACCTCAGGCTAGCGGGATGATCAACGCGGTGGCGATGGCCGCGATCCCCTCGCCGCGCCCGGTGAGACCCAGGCCGTCCGTGGTCGTGCCGCTCACGGTCACCGGGCCGCCGACGGCCTCGGACAGCACCTTCTGCGCCTCGTCGCGGCGCTTGCCGACCTTGGGGGCGTTGCCGATCACCTGGACCGACGCGTTGCCGACCCGCCAGCCCTCCTCGTGCAGGAGTCTGCGCACTTCGGCGAGGAATTCGACGCCGTGCCGACCGGACCAGCGCGGGTCGCTGGTGCCGAACACCGCACCGAGGTCACCCAGTCCGGCGGCGGAGAGCAGCGCGTCGCACAGGGCGTGCGCGGCGACGTCCCCGTCCGAGTGACCCGCGCAGCCGTCGACGCCCTCCCAGCGGAGGCCGGCGATCCAGCACTCCCGACCCCGTTCCACCTGGTGGACGTCGGAGCCGATGCCGACCCTCACGCCTGGCCTCCCGCGAGCAGTGCCTCCGCGACCGCCAGGTCGAACGGGGTGGTGATCTTCATGGCGTCCGGGTGCCCCGGGACCGTGGTGACCGGCACACCGAGCCGTTCGACCAGGCCCGCGTCGTCGGTGGCGTGCAGACCTGTCCCATGTGCGCGCAGCAGTGTGCGGGCGTCGAAGCCCTGAGGGGTCTGGACCACGCGCAGGGACGACCGGTCCGGCGTGGCGACCACCACACCGTCCGCGTCGACCTGCTTGACCGTGTCGGCCACCGGCAGCACCGGGATGACCGCCGGGTGACCTGCGCGAACGGCGTCCACCACGGCCTTGACCACGTGCGGCGGGGTGAACGCGCGGGCGGCGTCGTGCACCAGGACGACGTCGGTGTCCGGGAACTCGCGCAACGCGTGCTCCAGCGCCAGCCGGACCGAGTCCGACCGCTCCGCACCGCCCGCGAGCACGTGCACCGCCCCGCCGGCGTGCGCCAACGGGGCGGTGACGGTTCTCACGGTGTCCACATCGGACGGTGGCGCGGCGATGACGACGTGCCGCACGCAACCCGCCTCGAACAGGCCGCGCACCGCCCTCACCAGCAGCGGAACGCCGTCGACCGGGACGAGTGCCTTGGGCACGCCGTAACCCAGCCGCTCACCCCGGCCCGCCGCGGGCACGAGCGCGACCACACCCATGTTGTTCTTGCTCTTCGGATGTCGAGGGTCAGGACGCGGTGGCGAGAACCTCGTCGAGGAGGACCTCCGCCTTGTCCTCGTCGGTGCCCTCGGCGAGCGCCAGTTCACTAACCAGTATCTGTCGAGCCTTCGCCAGCATCCGCTTCTCACCAGCGGACAGACCGCGATCCTTCTCGCGCCGCCAGAGGTCGCGCACCACTTCGGCCACCTTGTTCACGTCACCGGACGCGAGCTTCTCCAGGTTGGCCTTGTACCGCCGGGACCAGTTGGTCGGCTCCTCGGTGTGAGGAGCGCGCAAGACCTCGAAGACCCGGTCGAGACCCTCTTGGCCCACCACGTCGCGCACGCCGACGATCTCGGCGTTGTCGGCGGGGACGCGAACCGTGAGGTCGCCCTGGGCAACCTTCAGAACGAGGTACTTCTTCTCCTCGCCCTTGATCACACGGGTCTCGATTGCTTCGATGAGAGCGGCACCGTGGTGCGGGTAGACGACGGTCTCTCCGACCTTGAAAACCATGTGTCCTCTGCCCCTTTCGCTAACCCCATCCTAACACGTCGAGCAATCCCCTCTTCGGCGTCCGGAGATCAGTTCGCGCAGGTCAGGGCCGCGAGGGGGGTTGACAAACCACCCGGCGGCGTGCAACGCCCAGGACGATCTTGCTCCACTGTGGACGTCGTGGCGGGTGTTGTGGGGCACCACATGCGGTGGGCCGGCGAAGGCCCCGTTAGGCTCCTGGACTGGTGGTCGACCGGCCTACTGCCGGGTACGGCCCCCCTTGTCAGCACACCGGAAGGATCCGAGCAGCCGTGGGTCGCGCACCGCAGAAGTCCCCAGCGTCTCGCCGCCTGGCCGTCGTGGCCGCAGTGGCGGCCGGTCTCGGCCTCGCGGCTGCGGGCTGCAGCGCAGGTCAGGTCACGCAGACCGACACCCAGGTGGCCGCCGTCAACGGTGCCAGCGGGACGGCCGGCGCCATCGCCGTCCGCGACGCGCAGCTGCTGTTCCCGGTCGAGCACGGGTACTACGAGGAGGGCGACAGCGCCCCGATCGTGGTCGTGATCGCCAACAACGGCACCGACGCGGACAAGCTCCTGTCGGTGACCAGCGACCGGTCGGCCGAGGCCGAGATCACCGGTGACCAGGACCTGGAGCCCGGCACCGCGATCACCGCCGGCGCCGACCAGGACGACGCCGGCGGCCACAAGACCACGACGTCCGCCCCCACCTCCACGTCGGCGGCCCACTCGTCGGACACCCACGGCGCGACCACCACCCCTGCTTCCGGGACGACCTCGCCGGGTGCCACCACGACGACTTCGGCCTCGGACACATCCGTGTCGGCCCCCGCGACCACGACGGCGAACCCGTCGGCGTCGGTGTCCGTGTCGGCGAAGCCGAGCGAGCCGGGCAAGGTCAAGATCGTGCTGAAGGACTTCAAGGGCAAGCTGCGGCCGGGCCAGACGGTGCGGGTGACCTTCCTGTTCGAGAAGGCCGGCCCGATCACCCTCGACCTGCCCATCGGCGCTTCGCCGGAGCCGCGCAAGGACGCGCCCTCCGAGCACTGACCTGGCGATACCAAGCTCCACGACGAGGCCCGCTCCCGACTCCGGGGGCGGGCCTCTCGCTTTGCCCGGGTCGGTCGGCACGTGCTCGGTGCTCGGCTCCCTGGTGCTCCGAGCTGATGCTTCGACTGATGCTTCGACTGATGCTCCGGCGGATCTTCGGGGGAATTGTCGGTGCTCGGTGAGATGATGGACACGGGGGCCGGAGGCCGCGCCCGTTGCTGTTTGTGCAGGTCAGAGGCGGTATCGGCGAGTTTGGTGGCGTGCAGCGGCGGTCGCGATCGGCCGGCCGCGGCGGGTGACTGCTGCTGGGCGACTGCTGCTGGGTGGCGTTGGACTCCGTGGGCGAGGGTGGCTCGCGGTGGTGGCTGGCGGCGGCGGGGGTGGCTCGTGGTGGCGGCCGGCGGCGGCGGGGGTGGCTCGTGGTGGCGGCCGGCGGCGGCGGGGGTGGCTCGTGGTGGCGGCCGGCGGCGGCGGGGGTGGCTCGTGGTGGCGGCCGGCGGCGGCGGGTTGCGGCCTGGCAGGGGTGTGGCGTTGGTGGGCTGAGCTGCGTGGACTGCGGTGGGCGGCTCGTGCGCCCGTGACACGGGCGCGGCCTCCGGCCCCCGTCTCCATCATCCCACCGGGTACCGACAATCCCGGGCGTGTCGCGCGCCAAGCAACAGGCGCCCAGCGAGTGGTGAACAAGGACTGTCGGGGATGGTCGTTAGCCTGCACCCCGTGGTCAAGAACGGGCGTGCGGTCAAGGCTTCCTACCGGTGTGCCGAGTGTGGGCACGAGGTGGCCAAGTGGGTGGGGCGGTGTCCGGAGTGCCAAGCCTGGGGGACCGTCGAAGAGCGCGGTGTCAGTCGGTCCGCGCTTGCCCGGGTGGTCGCCGGTGCGCCGAGTGCGCCCGCGCGTCCCATCGGCGAAGTGGACATCGAGTCCGCCCGCGCCCGCAAGACCGGGGTCGCCGAGCTGGACCGGGTGCTCGGGGGCGGGCTGGTGCCGGGCGCGGTCGTGTTGCTCGCCGGCGAACCCGGGGTGGGGAAGTCCACGTTGCTGCTGGAGGTCGCCTACCAGTGGGCCGTGAAGGGGTCCGTGCCCTCGCTCTACATCACCGGTGAGGAGTCGGCCGGGCAGGTCCGGCTCCGGGCCGAGCGGACCGGGAACATCCACCCGCAGATGTACCTCGCCGCGGAGAGCGACCTCAGCGCCGTGCTCGGGCAGGTCGAGGCGGTCAACCCGGGCGTCCTGATCATCGACTCGGTCCAGACCATGTCGTCACCCGAAGTGGACGGCACCCCGGGCGGGGTCACCCAGGTGCGCGCGGTCACGGCCGGGCTGGTGGCGTTGGCCAAGGAGCGCGGCCTGCCGATCGTGCTGGTCGGGCACGTCACCAAGGACGGCTCGGTCGCCGGACCCCGTGTCCTGGAACACCTCGTGGACGTCGTCCTCCAGTTCGAGGGCGACCGGCACTCCAGCCTGCGCCTGGTCCGCGGCATCAAGAACCGCTTCGGCGCGGCCGACGAGGTGGGCTGCTTCGAGCTGCGCGACGACGGCATCGTGGGCGTCCCGGACCCGTCCGGCCTGTTCCTCAACCGCCGCGACCAGGACGTCACCGGCACCGCCGTCACCGTCGTCGTGGAGGGCAAGCGGCCCATGCTGGGCGAGGTCCAGGCGCTGGTCACCCCGACGAACCTGCCCTCGCCCCGGCGCGCGGTCAGCGGGCTGGACTCGGCCCGCGTCGCGATGGCGCTGGCCGTGCTGGAGAAGCGCGGTCGGATGGCGTTGCACAACAAGGACGTCTTCACCGCGACCGTCGGCGGCATGAAGCTGGTCGAACCCGCCGTCGACCTCGCCGTGGCCCTCGCGGTCGCATCGGCCGCCACCGACCAACCCCTGCCGCATGACCTGGTCGTGGTCGGCGAGGTCGGTCTGTCCGGCGAGCTGCGCCGGGTCAACGGGGTCGGCCGGCGCCTCACCGAGGCCGCCCGGCTCGGCTACACGAAGGCCCTGGTCCCGCCGGACGCCGGTCCGCTCCCGAGCGACACCCGCGCTCTGGTCGCCCACGACCTCTTCGAAGCCCTCCAGCTCCTCAAGCTCCGGAAATGAGAAACGCCCCCGACCCGAGAAGGGGCCGGGGGCGTTCCACAAGCACCTACTGCAGAGCCGCCAGCAGCTGGGCGCAGCGGATCAGGCCCAGGTGGCTGTACGCCTGCGGGTGGTTGCCCAGGGAGCGCTCCGCGATCGGGTCGTACTCCTCGGGCAGCAGACCCGTCGGGCCGGCCGCGTCGACCATCTGCGCGAACAGCTCCTCGGCCTCCGTGCGCCGGCCGGTGAGCAGGTAGGACTCGATCATCCACGCCGCGCACAGGTGGAAGCCGCCCTCGTCGCCGGGCAGGCCGTCGTCGCGCCGGTACCGGTACACCGTCGAGCCCGACCGCAGCTCCGCCTCGATGGCCGTGACGGTGGCCTGGAAGCGGTCGTCGGTCGGGTCGATCAGCCCGGTCAGGCCGACGTGCAGGGACGCCGCGTCGAGGTCGTCGCCGTCGTAGGCGGTGGTGAACGACTGGGCCTCGTCGCTCCACCCGTGCTTGAGCACGTCGTTGGAGATCGTGTCGCGCAGCACCGGCCAGGACGGGTCGATCTCACGCCCGTAGGCCTCGCCCAGCGACACCGCGCGGTCCAGCGTCACCCAGCACATGACCTTGGAGTACACGTGGTGGCGCGGCGCGTGCCGCTCCTCCCAGATGCCGTGGTCGGGCTCGTGCCAGCGCCGCGCCACGGCCTCGGCCATGGCCTGCACCATCCGCCAGTCCTGGTCGGTCAGCGAACCGCGCGCGGCGGCGAGCTGCACCACCAGGTCCACGACCGGGCCGAACACGTCGAGCTGCACCTGCTGGTTGGCCAGGTTGCCCACGCGCACGGGCCGGGAGCCCGCGTAGCCGGGCAGCGTGTCGATGACGGCCTCGGCGCCCAGCATGGTGCCCTGCAACGTGTACAGGGGGTGCAGGCGCTCGGGGCCGGGCAGCGTGGCCAGCACGCCGTGCACCCAGCCCAGGAACGACTCCGCCTCGCCCAGCGACCCCAGCGACACCAGGGCCTGCGCGGTCAGCGCGGCGTCGCGCAGCCAGCAGTACCGGTAGTCCCAGTTCCGGATGCCGCCCAGCTCCTCGGGCAGCGACGTGGTCGCGGCGGCCATGATCGCGCCGGTGTCGTGGTGCACCAGGCCCTTCAGGGTCAGCGCCGACCGCAGCACCAGGTCCGTCTCGACCGGCGGCAGCTTGAGCGTGGCCGCCCAGTCCGACCAGAACGACCCGGCCCGCGCCCGCCGCTCCGCCTCGCCCAGCGTGGCCTCGGACAGGTCGTCCGTGCCGCACCGCAGCTCCAGCAGGACCGGCGCGCCCTCCCGGGGCCGCACGACGGCGGTGGCCGTCTCCTGGATGCCGTCGGAGGTGATCTGCCAGTCCACCCCGGGCGAGCGCAGCACCATCGGGTCGGACGTGCCGACCACGCGCAGGCCGTCGCGCTCGCGCAGCAGCCGCACCGGCACCTGGCCGAACTCCGGGCGCGGCGCGAAGGTGATCACCGCGTTGGTCGAGCCGGAGATGCGCCGGACCAGGTCGGTGCGGTGCGAGGCCAGGTCGTGGTCGAGGTAGTCCGTGACCAGCAGCCGCGACCAGCGGGTCTCCACGATCATGGTGCCGGGGATGTAGCGCTGGCCCAGGGGCAGCGACCCGTGCTCCGGCTTGATCGAGAAGTGGCCCGCCGCCGGCCCGCCGAGCAGGTCGGCGAACACCGCCGCCGAGTCCGGCTCCGGGTGGCACAGCCAGTTCAGCCGGGCGTCGGGGGTGAGCAGGGCCACCGAACGCTCGTTGGCGAGCATGGTCAGCCGCTCGATCGGCACCGCCTGGTCGCCGTGCAGCCAGTTGCGGCGCTCCTCGAACAGGAACGCCAGCACCGTGGCCACGTCGACGGTGTCGTCGATGCGGTACTCGGCGAGCGACTCGCCGTCGCCGACCTTGATGCCCACGTCCGGCCCGGACAGCCGGGCGAACGCCTTCTCGTCGGTGACGTCGTCGCCGACGAAGATCGACGCGGTCGCGGACACCCGGTGCCGCAGCACGTCCAGGGCGTGGCCCTTGTCGGTCTGCACGACGGCCAGCTCGATCACGGCCTTGCCCTCGGTGACCTGCACGCCGTCCCAGGTGCTCGGGCCGCCGCGCACGGCGTCCAGCACCCGGTCCCCGACGGCCTGCTCGGCCCGCCGGACGTGCACCGCGATGCTCGCGGGCTTGACCTCCAGGCTGACGCCCTCGTGGCCTTCCACAATCGTTTCAAGCGCCGTCTCCAGGCGCCGGTGCAGGGACTTCGCCTCGGCGTCGAGGGCGTGGACGAAACCGACGTCGAACTCCGACCCGTGCGAGCCCACGAGGTGCACCTCGGACGGCAGGCGCGACAGCGTCGCGAGGTCGCGCAGCGCCCGTCCGGAGATCACCGCCGTCGTGGTCTCGTGCAAGCCCGCCAGGGAGCGCAGCGCGCCCACCGATTCGGGCAGGGGGCGGGCGTCCTCGGGGTTGGCCACGATCGGAGCCAGTGTCCCGTCGTAGTCGCAGGCGACCAGCAGGCGCGGTGTGCGGGCCAGCTGCACGATCGCACGGCGAAGCTCGGCGGGGAGGGCTTCGGCGGTCAACGCCCCTCCTCAAGACTCGGTGGGACAGGTCGGGTTGCAGGGTCTGAACTGATTCAGATAGCCTGAACTGATTCAGATTGCGCTCTGCGTGCCCAAGGCGTCAAGGAACGAGCGGGCCCAGCGGTCGACGTCGTGCGTGAGGACTTGGCGGCGCAGCGCGCGCATCCTACGGCGACCCTCGGCCGGATCGAGTGTCAGGGCCGCTTCCAGAGCGTTCTTCACACCGTCGAGGTCGTGCGGGTTCACCAGGAAAGCGCTGGTCAGCTCGGCCGCGGCGCCCGCGAACTCGGACAGCACGAGCGCGCCGCCCAGGTCGTAGCGGCAGGCCACGTACTCCTTGCAGACCAGATTCATGCCGTCTCGGACCGGCGTGACCACCATGACGTCCGCGGCGGTCATGAAAGCGGTCAATTCCCGCCGATCTACGGATTGGTGCAAATAGTGGACCACCGTATGGCCGACGGTGGAGAACTCGCCGTTGATCCGGCCCACCGCCTGCTCGATCTCGCTGCGCATCTGCCTGTAGTGCTCGACCCGCTCCCGGCTGGGCGTGGCGAGCTGGATCATGGTGACGTCGCGCGGGTCGACCCGGCCGTCCTCGAGCAGCTCGTGCAGGGCGCGCAGCCGCACGTCGATGCCCTTGGTGTAGTCGAGCCGGTCCACGCCGAGCAGGATCTTCTTCGGCCGGCCCAGGTCCTCGCGGATCTGCCGGGCGTGCGCCTGGACCTCCTTGTTGCGCGCCAGCGCGTCCAGGCCCGCCGAGTCGATCGAGATGGGGAACGCGCCGACCCGCACCGTGCGGTCGCCGACCTGCACCACGCCCGGCCGGGTGCGCACGCCGACCGCGCCCCGGCTGGGCTCCAGGCCGACCAGGCGGCGGGCCAGCCACAGGAAGTTCTGCGCGCCGCCGGGCCGGTGGAAGCCGACCAGGTCCGCGCCGAGCAGCCCGCGGATGATCTCCGTGCGCCACGGGAGCTGCATGAACAGCTCCACCGGCGGGAACGGGATGTGCAGGAAGAACCCGATCCGCAGGTCCGGCCGCAGCTCGCGCAGCATCGCCGGCACCAGTTGCAGCTGGTAGTCCTGCACCCACACGGTCGCGCCCTGCGCGGCCACCTTCGCCGTCACGTCCGCGAACCGCTGGTTCACCCGGACGTAGGCGTTCCACCAGCGCCGGTGGAACGCCGGCGGGGCGACCACGTCGTGGTAGAGCGGCCAGAGCGTGCCGTTGGAGAAGCCTTCGTAGTAGTCGCGGACCTCAGCGGAGCTGAGCGCGACGGGGTGGAGCTGGAGTCCGTCCTCTTCGAACGCCTCGACCTCGGCGTCCGCCACGCCGGGCCAGCCGATCCACGCCCCGCTGTGCGAGCGCAGGAACGGCTCCAGGGCGCTGACCAGGCCGCCGGGGCTGTGCTTCCAGCGCTGGGTGCCGTCCTCCAGGCGCTCCAGGTCGACCGGCAAGCGGTTAGCCACGACCAGAAAATCCGCGCCGTTCTCGCCAATGCCCACCTTGGTAACGCCTCCTGTGTCGAACCGCCGCCGACTTCCGCCGCGACATCCACGGTTGGTGCGCCCGCCACCGAGGGTAGTGGCAGAGGCAGTCCCGGAATGCCCGGCAGCGGTGTCCGTCACACGGTGTTCACGGAGGTAGGAGCAATGTCACCCCCGACCGGGTGGTCACTCGACCCGGCGCTTGGCGGGGCGCAGTGGGCCGGACAACCGGGGTCCGGCCAGCTTCCGCTCCAACCGGCTCAGGCCCGTGCGCACCGGCCGGCCCAGGAACTCGCCCAGCACCACCCCGCTGGCCAGCGCCAACGCCGTGCCGGCGGCCAGCACGAGGGTCGACAGGCCGCCCGCGTCGCGTTCGACGGTCAGTTGGTAAAGACCGCGGTAGGTGGTCCAGCCCGGCAGCAGCGGCACCATGCCCGCCACCGCGACCACCAGCGGCGGCGTGCGCAGCCGGCGGGAGATCACCGCGCCGCCGAACCCGACGACCGTGGCGGCCACCGCCGAACAGGTGATCACGTTCGTGCCGGTGAGCACGAGCAGCCCGTACGTGCCCGTGCCGACCGCGCCCGCCGCCGCCGCGATCGGCAGTGCCTGGAGGGGAGCGTAGGCGGCCAGCGCGAAGAACGCCGAGGTCACCGCGCCCGCGACGAACTGGACCGGAACGTCGGAGATCAGCGGGGGCAACGGGTCGGCGATCGAGGTCCGCACGCCGAACTGCACGCCGGCGCGCAGGGTGAGGGCGATGCCGGTGATCAGGCCCGCGGTCAGCAGGGCGATCTCCATCAGCCGGCCGGCGGCGGTGACGTTGTACCCGGTGATCGCATCCTGCACCGCGCCGACCAGCGACAACCCGGACAGCAGCACCACGATCCCGGTCGCGACCAGGAGGGAGGGGCGGACCGCCGGCAACGCGTCGGTCGCGTACATGACCGTGGCCGCGGCCGTGGCCAGCGCCCCGCCGACGACCTGTTGGAAGAAGAAGGGCAGCGCGCGCCGGTTGAGCAGCCGGCCGACCCGGTCGATCAATGCCGTGACCAGCGCGGCGGCCAGTGCCAGCAGCGGCCCGCCGCCGACCAGGAACGCCACCGCGCCCGCCATGCCCGCCCAGGCCAGCGTGGCGACCCACCGCGGGTACGGGTGCGGCTGCTTGGTGATCTTGTCGAGTTCGGCGTAGGCGTCGGCGGGTTTGGTGTCACCCGCCGTGATCCGCCGGATGAGGTCCTCCAGGGCGGCCAGGCGCGTGTAGTCGAGGCCCCGGCTGCGCACCACGCGCAGTGCGGTGACCGGTGCGGCTTCGGTGCCGCGGTGGCAGGAGACGGTGATCGAGGTGAACGTCACGTCCACCTCGGTGCGCGGCAACCCGTACGCGTCGGCGACCGCCATGACCGTGGCCGTGGCGTCGGCGGCCCCCGCGCCACTGGCCAGTTGGACCTCGCCGACCCTCAGGGCGAGGTCGAGGACCAGGTGGACCGTCGCGTCGTCCGGCAGGGCGGGTCCTTCGACGGGTTGCCACAGGTCAGGCATGGTCCTGGGGTCGCGGTACCGCTTGCGCCGCAGCCTCACTGGGGGTGGACCTCCTCGTGGATCACGGTTTAGCCACGCTCGACGGTGTCACATTCGCGGTTGTGTGATGCGCCACCCCCGGGTGGGGTCCCCGGTGCGGGTGAGGCGATCACTGAGCGTTCAGCTCTGTTGATGCCGCTGGCCAGCGGTTTTGGGTGTTCCTTGGGCCACTCGGACGGGCTGCGCACATCCGGACGGACCAACGCCGGCACACCCTGAGCAGACCGTTCGCCGCAGGTAGCACCTGTTGCGGGCGCTTACGATGTCCCCGGCGCATCCGCCGCGCCGGTGTAGCTCAATTGGCAGAGCACTCGCCTTGTAAGCGAAAGGTTAGGGGTTCAAGTCCCCTCACCGGCTCAAGTGTTGATCTGCCCCGCCCTCGGGCGGGGCACTCGGGCTTCACGACCTCGGGACCCGGACCGTGAACGTCGTGGAGCCAGGGCGGCTGTCCACAGTGACCGTTCCTCCGTGCGCCACGACCAGCGAATGCACCACGGCCAACCCCAGCCCACTTCCACCGCTGCCGCGCGTCCGGGAGTTGTCCACGCGGTAGAACCGGTCGAAGATCCGGGCCTGGTCCTCCGCAGGGATACCCGGTCCGGAGTCGCTCACCCGGATCACCGCGAACCCGCCTTCGACGCCCACCGACACCGACACTGCCGTGCCCGCCGGCGTGTGCGTGGCCGCGTTGGTCAGCAGGTTGTCGACGACCTGGCGCAAGCGCATCGGGTCGAAGCGCAGCCTCAAGGACTCCGGCGCGGAAACCGTCAGCGGGTGGTCCGGGCGGGCGGCTTGGAAGGCGTCGGCGGAGGCTTGGACCAGGAGCGCCAGGTCGTCGTCTTCCAGGCGGATCGGGGTTTCGGCTTCTGCTGAGTCGAGGCGGGCCAGGAGCAGGAGATCGTCCAGGAGGACGCTCATGCGGGCTGCTTCCGAGCGGAGCTTCTCCAGGTGGGCCTCGCGCTCGGCAGGAGCGTTGGCCGCCGCGTAGCGGAACAGGTCGGCGTAACCCCGGATCGACGTGAGGGGGGTGCGCAGTTCGTGGGAAGCGTCTGCCACGAAGCGGCGCAGGCGCTGCTCGGCGGCGGTCCGGGCGGCCAGGGACGTGTCGATGTGTTCCAGCATCGTGTTGAATGCCGTCCGCAGTTCCTCGACCTCGACGCCCCCGTTGCCGCCCTCGGCCCGCACCGGCAGCCGGGCCGAGTCGGTCAGGTCGTGGGACGTGATGTCGCGGGCGGTCTTGGCCATGTCGCTGAGCGGTTGCAGGCCCCGGCGCAGCACCGCCCGGCCGCCCACCACCAGGGCGACCAGGGCCAGCAGGAACGTCGCGATCTCGACCAGCACCAACTGCCGGACCGTGGTGGTGATGTCGTTCATCGGTGCGGCGCTGACCAGCACCTGGCCGTCGCCCAGCGGGCAGCCGCGCAGGCGGTACGTCCCGTGGCCCTTGAGGTACTCGGTGCGGAACACCGCCTCGGTCCCCGTGGTCGCCGCCGCCACCTCAGCCAGCTTGCCCGGGTCCGCGGGCAGCTCCGGGTTCGGCTGCACGGACGGCGGTTCCAGCGTGGCCGTCCCGTTCTCCACCCGGTAGACCGCCGCGAACCAGCCGTAGACGTTCTTGGTCAGCTTGCCCGTCTTGTGGATCTCCTTCTCCAGGTCCCGCTGCGACCGCCCCACCTGCTCGTCGAGCTTCTCCGCCAGGTAGGTCTCCATGCGGCCCGCCATCACCGTGCCGACCACGGCGAACACGACCAGCGCCAGCACGCCCAGACCGAGCGCGAGCCGCGTGCCCAGCGCCAACCTGCGGTATCCGGTGAAGCGCATCAGTCGGGCGCCTTGCGCAGCACGTACCCGACGCCGCGCACGGTGTGGATCAGCGGCTCGCGGCCCGCGTCCAGCTTGCGCCGCAGGTGCGAGATGACCAGCTCGACCACGTTGGACCGGCCGCCGAAGTCGTACTCCCACACGTGGTCGAGGATCTGGGCCTTGGTCAGCACGGCCGGCGACCGGCGCATCAGGTACCGCAGCAGCTCGTACTCCGTGGGCGTGAGCGTCACCAGCTTCCCGCCCCGCCGCACCTCGCGGGTGTCCTCGTCCAGCGCCAGGTCCGCCACCTTCAGCACCGACCGCTTCCACTGCGGCCCGGTGCTGCGCCGCAGCACGGCCCGCAGCCGCGCCATCAGCTCCTCCACCGAGAACGGCTTCACCAGGTAGTCGTCGCCGCCCCGGGTCAGGCCGGCGACGCGGTCAGCCGTGCCGTCGCGCGCGGTGAGGAACACCACCGGGACCATCGCGCCGGACGCCCGCAGCCGGTCCAGCACGGTGAACCCGTCCAGGTCGGGCAGCATCAGGTCGAGCACCACGATGTCGGGGTGGAAGTCGGCGGCCGTCGTCAGCGCCGCCTCCCCGCTGCCCGCCGTGGCCGCCTGCCAGCCCTCGTACCGGGCGACGGTCGCGACCAGGTCGGCGATGTGCGGCTCGTCGTCCACGACGAGCAGTCGAACCGCGTTGCCCTTGTCCACGTGCTCATGGTGCGTCACCGCCGCGCGGCGGGCGAACCACCGCGCGGATCGACAGGAAGCCGACAGGTCGGCGACAGGACCGGCACAGCTTCCGCCAGCAGGCTCGATGAGGTCGCCCCCGCCGAACAGGAGTGCCGATCGTGACAACCGCCCAGCTCCAGGCGCCGGCCGTGCGCCCGAAGGTGGTGGCCCGCACCGGCCTTTACACCGTGCTGGCCGCGAACGTGGTCGTGGTCGCCGCGTTGTTCGCCGAGTCCGGCGCGTCGGCCAACGCCCTGGTCCTCCTGGGCCGACTGACCGGCCTGTACGGGGCGCTGCTGATGGCGTTCCAACTGCTGCTGGTGGCCCGCCTGCCGTGGCTGGACCGCCGGCTGGGCATGGACCGGCTCACCTCCTGGCACCGCTGGGTCGGGTTCTCGCTGCTGTGGCTGCTGGTCGGGCACGCCGTGTTCATCACCCTCGGGTACGCGCAGCTCGCGTCCCTGCCGCCGGTCGACGAGTTCGTGTCGCTGGCGACCACCGTGGACGGTGTCCTGCGAGCGGTCGTGGCGCTGCTGGTGATCATGGTGGTGGGCGGGGTGTCGGCGCGCTGGGCGCGGCGGCGGATGGCGTACGAGACCTGGCACTTCATCCACCTGTACACCTACATCGCGGTGGTCCTGGCCTTCTCGCACCAGATCGGCACCGGCACGACGTTCACCGCGTCGCCCGCCGCCACCGCCTACTGGTGGGGCCTGTGGGGCTGCGCGCTGGGCTCGGTCGTCGTCGGACGGCTCGTGCTGCCGCTGTGGCGCAACCTCCGGCACCGGCTGCGCATCGCGGCCGTCGTGCCCGAGTCGCCCGACGTGGTGTCGATCTACATCACCGGCCGCCACCTGGACCGGCTGCCCGCGCGGGCCGGCCAGTTCTTCCTGTGGCGCTTCCTCACCCGCGACCGCTGGTGGCAGGCCAACCCGTTCTCGCTGTCCGCCGCGCCGGACGGCAGGCACCTGCGGCTGACCGTGAAGGCGCTGGGGGCAGGCAGCGCTTCTCTCCGGGCGCTGAAGCCCGGGACGCGGGTGTTCGCCGAGGGCCCGTACGGGGCGTTCACCACGCTGCACCGGACACGGCCGAACACGCTGCTGGTCGCGGGCGGGGTGGGGATCACGCCGATCCGGGCGCTGCTGGAGGAGTTGCGCGGGCACGTCGTGGTGGTCTACCGGGTGAGCCGGCCGCAGGACGCCGTGCTGCTGCACGAGATGCGCGGCCTGGCGCAGGCGCGGGGTGCCGTGCTGCACGTGGTGACCGGGCCGTCCCACGGCTCGCCGCTGGGTCCGCAGGCCTTGGCGCACGCCGTGCCCGACATCCGCGACCGGGACGTGTTCGTGTGCGGTCCGCCCGGCATGACCGGGGCCGTGCTCCAGAGCCTGCGGGACTTGGGCGTGCCGAAGCGGCAGGTCCACGCCGAGCGCTTCAGCCTGGCGAGTTGAGGGGGAGAGTCGATCGTGAAGAGAGCCGTTCCGATCCTGCTGCTGACCGTCGCCGGCCTGGTCCCGCTGTGGCGCTTCGAGGCCACTCCGGAAACCGTGGCCGCCGCGCCTGCACCTTCCGGTGCTGTGAAGGCGGTGTCCGGGTCGCTGGTGCGCACCAGCCACGGCGATGTCCAGGTCCAGGTGAGCTTCGAGGGTGACCGCATCACCGCCGTGCAGATGCTCAAACAGCCGAGCAGCGCGCCCACCCGACGGGCCGTGCCCCTGCTGATCCAGGGGACGTTGGCCGCGCAGAGCGCCGACGTCGACACGGTTTCGGGTGCGACGACGACGAGCGAGGCCTACGTGGCCTCGCTCCAGGCCGCGATCGACGCGAAGGACTGAGACGCGTGCGGCGCGTGGAGCACGTCATGGGCCTGCCGGTGTCCGTGCGGGTGGAGGGTCTGGCGGACGGGGAGGCCGTCGAGCGGGCGTTCGCGTGGTTGCGCGAGGTGGACGAGCGGTTCAGCCCGTTCAAGCCCGACAGCGAGGTGTCCCGGCTGGACGCCGGTGAACTCACTGCGGTCAGCCCGGAGCTGGCGCACGTGCTCGCGCTGTGCGAGCACTACCGGCTCGCGACCGGGGGCGCGTTCGACGTGCGGTTGCCCGGTCGCGGGCTGGACCCGTGCGCGGTGGTGAAGGGGTGGGCCGTGCAGCGGGCGGCGGACCTGCTGGTGGCCGGGGGTGCGACCCGGTTCGTGGTGAACGCCGGTGGGGACGTGGTCGTCGGTGGGGCGGGTCCGTGGCGGGTGGGGGTGCGGCACCCGTTCGTGGTCGACCGGGTGTGCGCGGTGCTGGAGGTGACGTCCGGTGCGGTCGCGACCTCCGGGCGGTATGAGCGCGGTGGCCACATCGTCGACGGCCGGACCGGCGAGCCCGTGACGGACCTGCTGAGCCTGACGGTGTTCGCCCCCACCCTTACCGTGGCCGACGCCACCGCGACCGCGGCGTTCGCCATGGGTTTGGACGGCATCTCGTGGGCCGCCGAGCAGGAGGGGTGCGAGGTCTACGCCGTGGACGCGTCTTCGCGGGTGTACCGGACTCCGGGGATGCCCGTGGCCGCCTGACGCGCCCTCGGACTGCTGAACACCGGCTCCGCCCCGCGCCATTCGCCCAGCGTTTGAAGCGTCCGGAACCGCATGGCCCGCAACACTTCCCTGAACCGCAGCCCGTCGTCCGGCGGGAACGTGAGCGCGGCTTCCTCCAGACGTCCCAAGTTCGCCAACACCGCCGCCCGGTGCCCGTCGAGTTCGGTCTGGTCGATCCACCAGGCCCAGTGGGGGGCTGTCGGATCGTCCTCCAGCACGTCCTGCGCCCGATCCAACGCCCCCAACGCCGCGCGCTCCCACCCCATCCGCGAGTACACCCGCGCCTCGCGCAGGGCGAACATCCCCCGAACCTTCCGCGACCCCGTCCGCTCCTTGCCTTGCGCCGCAAGCGAAAGCGCCTCGCGAAGCTGGTTCACCCGCGTCCGCTGAAAAGTACTGTTCAGCAAAGTAAGTATTTCAACGTCGTGAAAATTCGACTGCCGCGAAAGGTGGAGGGCCAGCAGGTTGTGGGCGTGGGCCTCGGCCTGGCGTTCTTCCTCGAACAGGATCCAGCCGGTTACTTCGGCGAGTTCGGCCAGTGCGGCGAGGTCGTCGCGAGGGGCTTGGCGGACGGCTTGGACGGCCAGGTCGCCGAGGTTGGTGGTGTCGGCTCGGGCGTCGAGGTTGATCAAGAGTGTGGTCATCGCGCGCACGCCTGCCGGCATCGTCAGCCGTCCACTCGGGAGGGCTGGGACAGCCGGGGCTGGCCCGGGTGGAGGTGGCGCCGGTGGAGGCGGGGTGGGCGGAGCCCGGACTGCGGCGGCTCGGACTGCGGCGGCCCGGACTGCGGCGGCTCGGACAGCGGCGGCTCGGACTGCGGCGGCTCGGACTGCGGCGGCTCGGACAGCGGCGGCTCGGACAGCGGCGGCTCGGACAGCGGCGGCTCGGACAGCGGCGGCTCGGACAGCGGCGGCTCGGACAGCGGCGGCTCGGACTGTGGCGGCGTGGGCGTGGGCCGGGTGGGCAGGGGTGGGTGTGGTTGGGCGGGCTGGGGTGGGTGTGGTTGGGCGGGCTGGGGTGGGTGTGGTTGGGCGGGCTGGGGCTTGTTCGTCGGCACGGTCAGCTGCCGAACCTGGAGAGCCGCAACCCGGACAACAGCAACCGCAAACCGTGTTCGAACCGCTCGTCAGCGTCCTTGGTCAACTCCACCCAAGCGTGCGCAGCAAGCGGAAACCGGGCGGCGTCCGGCTCGGGAGGCGCCGCGGACTGCTCCTGCACCGCGAATCCCTGCACGTACGAGTACACAGCCGCAATCCCCCGCGCCGCGTCCCGCACCGAGAACCCCGCGTCGCACAGCGTCCGCATGGCCAACTCCAGCGGCCGGCCCGAAGCATGGGCGAAGTACGTGCCGGACAGGACGTGCGCGCCGTCGCGGTAGGTGAGCATCGCGTTGCGGAGGCGGTGGGCGCAGTCGGCGGTCCAGTCGACCCACGACTCACCGCGCCGTGGGGCCTCCACGTCGTCCAGCGCCTCGTGGAAGATCGCGGCGGCCATGCCGTCCAGCAACTCCGCCTTGTTCTTGACGTGCCAGTAGAGCGCGGGCGCCTGGACGTCCAGTTCGTCGGCGAGGCGGCGCAGGGTCAGGCCCTCCAGGCCGACGTCGTTGAGCAACGCCAGCGCCGCGCGCACGATCGCGTCCCGTCCCAGACCCACGGCAGACGATGTTGCCCTACTCCTTCACATCGTTAAGGAGGTGGGCCGCGTGTGATGGCGCGCACGCGCTCTGCTACGGTCTCGGGCACGGGTTTTCCCTTCTCCGTGCAGGTCAGCCGGGTTTCGCGCTCGGGGCGTGCCCCGGCGTTCACCTCGCGCGGAGGGCCGGTCTCGGTCGCGCGCATTCGGGAGCACGCGGCCGAGATCGGTGGATTGGCGGCCTCGCCGCCAACAGCGGCCTCACAGGTAGCGCGAGTGGTCGAATTCCGCGCCTACGACGGAGTGGCCAAGATCGGACCCCAACCGGGTCAACAAATCCACCAGTTCCAGGCCCGCCAGCCAGTCCCTCGGCAACGCCTCCGTCCCGTGCAGCGCGCCCAGGATGTTGCCGGTCAACGCCGCCGTCGCGTCACTCCCGCCCGAGTGGTTGGCCGACGCCCGCAGCGCGTCCACGAACTCCGACCGCCGCGGGTACACGAGAACCGTGTGCACGGCGATCGCCAGCGCCTCCGGCCCCGTCCACCCGCTGCCCAGCCGGTCCACCCGCACCGAATCGAACCCCAGCGCCCGGTGCTCGTCGGCGAACAGCACGGCCCGGTTCAACGTGTTCGCGGTGTACGGGTCGTCGCGCAGCACCCGCCCGATGACCTGGTCCACCGCCTCCCGCAACGGCCGCGCCTTCACCGCCAGCAGGTGGATCAGCAGCGCGAACGCGCCACCCGCCACCCACCCGCCGGTACCGCCGTGGGTCAGCGCGGCGAACCGGCAGCCCAGGTCGTAGGCGATCTCCGCGGTCGGCGCGAAGCCCGCCGGCGCGGTCCGGGTCACGCCGTTGCAGCCGGAGGACTCGTTGTGCGGCTCCTCGGGCGTCGGCGGGCTGTCGGCGGCCAGGGCGCGCAGGCACGTCAGGCCCGGCGACCGGCTGGAGTACAGCCGCTCGTCGCCCACCAGGCCGGTCGCGCCCAATTCCGGCGCGGCCACCTGCTGCGTGGTCAGCCAGCGCCGGTAGCTCTGCCACACCATCTCCACCGGCTCCCACTCGCCGGTGGCGTGCCCGCGCACCCACGCCCGCAGGTAGCCGTCCGCGGTGAACAGGGTGAGCTGGGTGTCGTCGGTCACCAGAGCGGGACGCGGCGGTTCCAGAACACCCTCGGGGCCGTGGTCTCGTTGGATGTCGGTCCACCCCAGGTACTGGACGGGCGCGCCCAGCGCATCACCCAGGGCGCCGCCCAGCAGGCAGGCGGCGCCTCGGTCGACCACGCTCATCGGCTCGCGCGGCAACTTGCCCTCCTGCACCTGCGTCGTCCGGGGTCAAAACCCTAGCCGCCGCGGGGTCGTCCGGTCATGGGAGCGGCGACTAGTTGAGCAAACAACATCTACTGACAGGTATCCAACACGCCGCCCGGCGCACCTGATGTGAGTGACTGGGCAGTAGCGACAGGCGGGGGAGGGGCATGGCTGACCGGAGCAGGAGCGGGCTGGAGTTCGGTGTCCTCGGACCCTTGCAGGTGCTCGCGGACGGCCGACAGCTCGTCATCGGCCGCAAGGGCATGCGGGGGCTGCTCGCGATGCTGGTGCTGGAGGCCAACCGGGTCGTCCCCATCGACGAGATCGTGGACTGCCTGTGGGAGGACGAGCCGCCCGCCACGGCCCGGACCATCGTGCACGGGTACGTGTCCCGGCTGCGGCGCATGCTGGAGCAGGCCGACCCGGCCGGGTCCGCGCGCATCCTGACCACCCCGCCGGGCTACCAGCTCGCGGTCGACCCGTGGCGGCTGGACTTCCACCGGGCGCGCCGGCTGGTGGCCGGTGCGCGGGGCAAGCCGGCGGCGATCCGGGCGCAGCTGCTGCGCGAGTCGCTGGGGCTGTGGCGGGGGCCGGTGCTGGCGGACGTGCCGGGCGAGCCGATCACCACCGACCTGGAAGAGCTTCGGCTTGCCGCACTGGAAGAGCGCATCGAGGCCGAGCTGGAACTGGGGCGGCACGTGGAGCTGGTCGGCGAGCTGCGCCAGCTCGTGGGCGAGTTCCCGTTCCGGGAGCGGTTCGTCGGGCAGATCATGCGGGCCCTGTACCGGTCGGGGCAGCGGGCCGACGCGCTGGAGGCCTACCAGCGCTTCCACCGCCGGGTCGTGGACGAGCTGGGCATCGACCCCGGCCCCGAGCTGCGGGTGCTGCACGAGCAGGTGCTGCGGGACGACCCGGCGCTGCGGGCCGGCGGTCTCGCCGAGCCCGTGACGCTGCCGCCGCGCCCCGGTGTCGTGGTGCCCGCGCAGCTGCCCGCGGCGGCGAGCGGGTTCATCGGGCGCGACGAGGAACTGGCGTGGCTGGACCGGCTGTGCGACGGCCGCGACACCGGCGCCACGACCATCGCGGTGGTCAACGGGGCGCCCGGCATCGGCAAGAGCGAGCTGGCCGTGACGTGGGGGCACCGGCGCGCCGAGCAGTTCCCGGACGGGCTGCTGTTCGCCCCGTTGAACGGGTTCGCGCCGGACCGGGAACCCGTCGCGCCCGCCGAGGTGCTCGGGCGGTTCCTGCTGGCGCTGGGCGTGCCCGCGGACGGCGTGCCGCGCGACCTGGACGACCGGGTCGGGCTCTACCGGTCGGTGCTGGCGAAGCGCCGGGTGCTGGTGGTGCTGGACGACGCGTGGGACCCGGAGCAGGTGCGGCTGCTGCTGCCGCCCGGCGCGGGGTCGGTGGCGCTGGTGACGTCCCGGCGGCGGCTGGAGTCGCTGGTGGTGTCCAACGGGGCGCGGATGCTCACGCTGGACACGCTGTCCGAGGACGAGTCGGTGCGCCTGGTCGACGAGGTCGTCGGCAAACCGCTGTCCGAACAGGAGCCGGCGGCCGTGCGGATGCTCGCGGAGCTGTGCGGCAACCTGCCGCTGGCGCTGCGGATCGCCGCCGCCAAGCTGGTGTTCAGTCCGGAGTGGACGGTCGAGTCGCTGGTGGCCCAGCTGTCCGACGACGACGTCCGGCTGCGCGCCCTGGACCTGGCGGACACCGGCGTGGGCGTGGCGCGGGCGCTCGCGGTGTCCTACCGCAACCTGCCGCCCGAACTGGCGGAGACGTTTCGCGCCGCGGGCCTCGTCCCGGGCCGCTGGGTCAGCCCGCACGCCATCGCCGCCCTCTGCCGCACCGACCTGGGCGCCGCGGCGGCGCGATTAGCCGACCTCGCGGACGCCCACCTGCTGGTCGAGCAGTGGCGCGGCGGCTTCGTCCTGCACGACCTGGTCCGCCTGTACGCGCGGGAGGTGTTGGGGGACCAGGACGCCGGGCGCCGCACGGCCGCGTTGCGCCGGCTGATGGACCACTACCTGGCGGCCTGCGACCACGCCCGGCGGCTGATCCGCCCGTCCGGCGACGGCCTGGACCTGGCCGCGGTCGACCTGACCGCGCCGCGCCCGGCCACCGCGGCGCAGGCGCTGTCCTGGTACGACAAGGAGTGGCCCAACCTCATCGCCCTCGTCCACGCGGGCGCGGAAGCCGGCCTGCACCAACAGGTCTGGCAACTGGTCCGGCTGGTGCACACCTACTGCGTGGCCCGGGTGGTCAGCCGCGACTGGCAGGGCATCGCGGAATTCGGCCTCGCGGCGGCCCGCGTGAGCGGCGACCGGCGCGGCGAAATGCTGGTCCTGCACGCCATGTACAAGATCAACTGTCGGACCGGCTCGATCCGCGGCACCCTGCCCGACGCCGAACGCGCCCACCGCATCGCCGTGGACCTGGCCGAACCCAGGTACCTGGTGATGACCCTGGACCAACTGGCCAGCGCGCTGTCCGTCGAAGGCCGCCTGGAGGAGGCGCTGGCGTACTACCGCGAGGCCGTCGAACTGGCCAGGCGCGACGGCGACGCCCTGGGCGAGGCCACCGTCCTGAACAACCTGGCCCAGGTGGAACAACGCCTGGGCCAGCTGGAAACCGCCGCGCAGCACCAGTTCCAGGCGATGGAGGTGCACCACCGCAACGGCGACGAGCGCGCGTACGTCCTGGCCGTGAACAACCTGGCCGAGATGTACACCGAGCTGGGCCTGCTCGCCGAGGCGGAGGAGCACGCGCGGCAGGGCGTGGAACTGGCCAGGGGCGGCTCCATGCAGTTCGAGGAGGCCTTCGGCCGCCAGGTGCTCGGCGAGGTGCTGGCCAAGTGCGGTGAACGCGTGGCGGCCCAAGCGGAGCTGGCCGAATCACTCCGCTTGTTCGAACGCCTCGGCTCCCCGCGGGCGATGTTGGTCCGAACGGCCCTTGAAGCCTTGACCACCGAGGTTTAGCGGGTGTTTAGCTCGCCAATGGGAAGTCGTGGGAACTTGGACACGCGCGCTGATCAACGCAGAAGCGGATGAGCGCGCACGGGTGGCTCTTGGAGGGGGATGCCAGGGGGGAAGCCACCCGAACCGCTGACCGGGCCGGCATTCGGGGGAGAGTGCCGGCCCGGTCAGCCCGTTTCCCGGGGTCTTTCCCGCCCGGTCAGTCGGAGCAGACCGGGAGCAGTTCGGGCCGTTTGGGAGCGACGCCGTCGCCCATGGATTCCCCGCGCAATTGGCGCCCGATCCACGGCACGACGTGCTCCCGCGCCCATTTCAGGTCGTGCCGCCGCTGCGTCATCCAGTCCTCGTCCTCGACCGGCGGCCACGGCGCGCTCCAGTTCTCCGCCTGCTTGAACCCCAGCACCTCCGCCGCCCGCAGGGCGACCCGCCGGTGCCCTTCGGTCGACAGGTGCAGCCGGTCCTCGCTCCACGCCCGACGGTCGTGCAGGACGGTCATCGACCACAGGTCCACCACCCGGCAGTGGTAGCGCTCGGCGACCGACCACAGGTGGCTGTTGTAGATCGCGATCTTCCCGCGCAGCGAGCGCAGGAACGGCGTGTGCTTCGGGTCGAACCCGGTGAAGATCAGCACTTCGGCGCCGGCCGCCCGCAGGTCGGCCACGGCGATCTCGTAGACCTCGGCCAACGCGTCCGGGTCGGAACCGGGCACCAGGATGTCGTTGCCGCCGCCGCAGAAGGTCGCCAGCTTGGGCTTCAGCGACACCGCCAACGGGATCTGCTCGTCCACGATCTCCTGGAGCATCTTGCCGCGCACCGCGAAGTTCGCGTACCGCAAACCCGGTCGGTCCGACGACAGCAGGTCCGCCAGGCGGTCGGCCCAGCCCAGGTACGTGCCGTTCGGACCGGGGTCGTCCATGCCTTCGGTGAAGCTGTCCCCCAACGCGACGAAACTGTCCAGCCGGTCCACTCGGGCCCCTCCCTCGTCACAGCCGCGCGGCACCCCCATGACCGCGTGCGCCCAACAGGATGCCTCCGCGCGTCCGACCTACGCCACCGTTGGTTGGCCGGCCGGCTGCCCGGAGGTCACTCGATGGTGGGACTCGGTGTCGCCGATGGGCGTTTCGTCACGTCCTTGGGCCTACCCTTGCCGACCGTGCCGAGTCCGCCCCTCCCGCTGGTCTCGTTCGGCGCACTGGCCGTGCTGGCCGGCGTCGTGACCGCTGTCGCCCTCACCCGGGCCGACCCCGAACCGCCGCGCGAGCAGCGCGTGGGCACCTCGCCGGCGCCCACCCAGCGCGCCGGCGGGGACGGGCCGCCGATGGACTTCGAGGGCGTCGAAGTGCCCCCCACCACGACCACCCGCCGGGCGGTCGCCACGACGACGACTACGGTCGGAACACAGCCGACTGCAACGGAGATCACGTCCACGACGACGACCGCCCCGCAGCCGTCCGTGACCGTCCCCGAACTCACGGTCAGCTTCCCGGTGAGCACGTCCCGGACCGAGTTGACGATCCCCACGACGGTGTCGGGCGTGTAGGAGTGGGTCCCGCTGCCAGGAGGCGCCGCCGCCGAACATCCCCCTGGCAGCGGGGGTGGGTCCGGTGCGCGGGGAGGGCCGCCGCCTGACACCTCCCGCGCGCACCGGGGTCTGCTAGCCCGTGAGGTCCACGGGCACCTGCGACTCGTACGCGGTGCGCAGCCGCAGTTCCGCGACCGGCGGTGCGCCGAGCGCGTCCAGGCCGAGCAGGGCCGCGCCGACCACCGGGGGCACGTCCACCACCCGGACCCCGGCCAGCGGGGCGACCGCCCGGAGCCGGTCCCGGACCGCGTCCACGACCACGCCGTTGGTGCCGGTCAGCACGCCGCCGCCGAGCACCACGTCCACCGGTTCGGCCAGCAGCGCCAGCCGGCGCAGCGACACCGACGCCAGCAGCGCGACCTCCTCGACGAGCCGGTCCACCACCGCGCCCGCCACCGCGTCGCCCGCCGCCGCGACCTCGAACAGCAAGGGGCACAACGCGTGCGGGTCGAACTCCAGCTCCGCGAAGTGCAGCCGCTCGACCACCTCGGCCAGCGTCCGCGCCCCGTAGTGGGCGATCACGGCGGGCAGCAGCGCGGTCGGCTCGCCGCGCCCGTCCTCGGCCCGCACGGCCAGCCACAGCGCCTCGCCGCCGATGTGCCCGCCGCCGCCCCAGTCGCCGGAGATCCGGCCCAGCGCGGGGAACCGGTGCGTCCGGCCGTCGGGCGCCACGGCGACGCAGTTGATCCCCGCCCCGCACACCACGGCCACGCCGATCCCGTCGGACGTGCCCGCGCGCAGCAGCGCGAACGTGTCGTTGCCGACGACGGTCGTGTCCGACCACCCGAGCCCCTCGATCGCGGCCCGCAGGTCTTCTTCCTCCTTGGGCAGGTCGGCGCCCGCCAGGTAGGCGGCGGTGTGCGTGGCGACCGGTCCGGTCGGGGACAGCCCGGCCCGCCGGCCCGCCTCGGCGACCAGGTCCCCGAACACCTCCAGACTGCGCGGCAGGCCGACGTTCTGCGGCGAGGCGCCGGGCCCGCGCACCTGCGCGAGGACCCGCCCCTCCACGTCGACCAGCGCCACGGCGGTCTTGCTGTTGCCGCCGTCGATGGCGAGCACCCGGTCTGCCATCAAGCCCCCTTCGCCCACGGCAGGAAGTCGCGGTTGCGCGCCACCAGCTCGTCGGCCAGCCGGTCCGCGATCGCGTGCTGACCGACCAGCGGGTGCGCCAGCAGCGCGTCCGCCACCCGGTCCCGCCCGCCGTGCACCGCGGCCTCCAGCGCCAGGTGCTCGTACGCGGTGACGTGCGCGATCAGGCCGGCGATCGCGGGCTCCACCGGGTCCACCGGGAGCGGTGTCGCGCCGTCGGGGGTCACGGTCGCGGGCACCTCGATCACGGCGTCGTCGGGCAGGAACGGCAGCGTGCCGTCGTTGCGCACGTTCACCACGTGCTGCTCCGCGCCGGTCCCGCCGGTCAGCGCGTGCACCAGTTGGACGGCGGCCTCGGAGTAGTACGCGCCGCCGCGCTGGGAGAGCTGCTCGGGCTTGGTGACGACGTTGACATCGCCGTAGAGGCCGAGCAGTTCTTTTTCCACAGTGGCAACGAC
Organism: Actinosynnema sp. CA-248983; assembly: GCA_050954585.1. Taxonomy (GTDB): domain Bacteria; phylum Actinomycetota; class Actinomycetes; order Mycobacteriales; family Pseudonocardiaceae; genus Actinosynnema. The sequence goes on from CP191863.1 coordinate 452,595, forward strand.
TTCGGCCCGTGGCGGGTCGGTTTTCTGCTTCTTGACAACGTCGTCGTGCTCGTAGAAGTACTTCAGGTAGTACGACGGGACGACCCCCATGCGGCGCATGAGTGACGCGGGGAGGCCGATGTGCGAGGAAAGCGCTTCCCCGTGCTGCTCCAGCAGTTCGGGCAGGCGGTCCACGCCGTCCACGAAGACCCCGCGCTCCCACGTGAGGTGGTTGAGCCCGACGTGGCCGAGCGTGACCGCCTCCGGTGCGACGCCGAGCAGCGCCGACGTCCAGCGCTGGAACGTGATGGCCACGTTGCACAGCCCCACCGCGCGGCGCCCGGCCTGCAACAGCGCCCGCGTCACAATCCCGACCGGGTTGGTGAAGTTGACGATCCACGTGTCCTCACCGGCCAGCGCCCGCACCCGCTCGGCGACGTCCAGCACCACCGGCACCGTCCGCAACGCCTTGGCCAACCCGCCCGCGCCCGTCGTCTCCTGCCCCACGCAGTCGCACACCAGCGGGAACGTCTCGTCCTGCGCCCGTGCGGCCTGCCCGCCGACGCGGAGTTGCAGCAGCACCGCCGACGCGCCCTCGACACCCCGTTCCAGGTCGGTCGTGGTGGTGACCCGCGCCGGGTGCCCGGCGTGCGCGAGCAGCCGCTGCGCGAACGCGCCGACGACGGCGAGGCGCTCGGCGTCCGGGTCCACCAGGACGATCTCGTCCACGGCGAGACTGGTCCGGCGTCCCGCTATGCCGTCGACCAGTTCGGGCGTGTACGTCGAGCCGCCACCGACAACGGTGAGCTTCATCCTTTGACTCCAGTGAAAGTGATGCCCTTGACGAACGAGCGCTGGGCGAAGACGAACAGCACCACCGCGGGGACCATGATCAGCAGGGTCACCGCCATCGCCAGGTTCCACTGCACGTGGTGCATCCCCTTGAACGACGACAGCGCCAGCGACAGCGTCCACTCGTCCGGGCGCTCGCCGGTGTACAGCAGCGGGCCGAAGTAGTCGTTCCACGTGTACAGGAAGCAGAACAGGGCGGTGGCGGCGATGCCCGGCCGGGCCATCGGCACGACGATCCGCACCAGCGCCTGGAACTCCGTGCACCCGTCCACCCGCGCGGCGTCCACATAGGACTGCGGGATGGTCAGGATGAACTGGCGCAGCAGGAAGATGCTGAAGGCGTCGAACAGGAAGTACGGCACGATCAGCGGCCACAGCGTGCCGGTCAGGCCCAGGCTGGACCACGTGTCGTACAGCGGCACGGCGACCACCTGCGGCGGCAGCATCATCGCGCCCACCACGAGCAGGAACACCGCGTTGCGCCCCCGCCACCGCAGCTTGGCCAGCGCGTACGCCGCCGGGATGGACGACAGCAGCATCCCGGCCGTGGCCAGCAGGGAGTACAGCATGCTGTTGCCCAGGTACTTCAGCAGCGGCGCCGTGTCGAAGACCTCCAGGAAGTTGCCCCAGTGCCACTCGCGCGGCCACAGGTCCTTGGTGAACGCCTGGCCGTCGGACATCACGGCGGTGAGGAACACGAACAGCACGGGCAGCGCGAACATCAGGCCCAGCGCCAGGCCGAGGCTGTGCACCGCGACCCAGTCCAGCACGCCCTTCCAGTCGCGCGGGCGGGTGTCGGCGGGGCGGCGCGCGTCGAGCACGGCGGTCATGCGCCCGGACCCCCTTCCTCCTGGTAGGACGCCTTGCGCATGCGCTGCACCAGCACCGCCGTGGCGGCGAACGACACGACGAACAGCACGGTCGCCATCGCCGCCGCGTACCCCATGTCGAAGTACCGGAAGCCCTGCGCGTACAGCCACACCGGGAACGTCAGCGTCGAGTTCTCCGGGAAGCCCAGGTCCTTCGTGCTGCCGGTGGCGTCGGCCGACCCGCTGGCCGCCGACCCCGCCACGACCGCCTGGGTGAACAGCTGCAACGCCAGGATGATCGAGTTCACCGCGCCGAACAGCAGCACCGGCGAGATGTTCGGCAGCGTGATGTGCCACCACCGCCGCACCGGCCCGGCCCCGTCGAGTTCGGCGGCCTCGTACTGCTCCTGCGGCACGTCCATGATCGCGGCCAGCAGGATGATCATGAGGTCGCCGGACACCCACAGCATGACCAGCGTGATGCCCGGCTTGGCCCACGACGGGTCGGAGAACCACAGCGGGCCTTCGACGCCGAACCAGCCGAGGAACGTGTCCAGCGGACCGTCGTTGGGCCGCACCACCAGGAAGAACACCAGGGTGGCCGCGACCGGCGGGGTCAGCGACGGCAGGTAGCACAGCGTCCTGATCAGGCCCACGCCCGACTTGAGCCGGGCGATCACCGACGCGACCCCGAGCGCGAACACCACCCGCAGCCCGGTCAGCACGACCACGAACCACAGCGTGTTGTACACGGCGGTGCGGAACAGCTTGTCCCCGAACATGTAGGTGTAGTTCTCGAACCCGGTCCACTCCGGCGGGTTGATCAGGTCGTACTTGGTGAACGAGAACCCGACCGTGGCGACGAGCGGGTAGCCGAAGAAGAGCAGGAAACCCAGGACCGCCGGGGCCATGAAGCCCAGGACGGTCCACCGGTGGCGCGAGCGTGCGCGGGACCGCCCCCGGGCGGGGGCGGTCCGCGGCACGTCCACGCGTTCGAGCGTGGCGGTCATGGCTACTTGCCGCTCTTGGCGATCTGGTCGTCGATCTGCTGGTCGACTTCCTTGAGCCCGGCCGTCAGGTCCGGCACCTTGCCGGCCTGCCAGGAGGCCGCGAAGTCGCCCACGGCCTTGATGTGCGCGTCGCCGATCGGGGTCACCGGGTTGCCCTGGAGCTTGCCGCCGGCGGCCAGGTCGATGAACGTCTTGAAGGTCTCGTCGACCTCCAGGCGCGGGTCGGCGAGCGCGGCCTTGGTGCTGGGGATGTTCTTCAGGCCGTTGGCCAGGCCGACGATCGCGTCCGTGTCGAACGCCATGTGCCGGATCAGCTCCCAGGCCGCGCCCGGGTTCTTGGCGCCCTTGGGGACGCCGATGATCGTGCCCGCGGTGAACGCCGTGCCGTACAGCTCGGGCTTGCTGGTCGGGAACGGCGCGGTGCCGAACTTGATCTGCGGCGCCTGGTCCTTGAGGAACGCGGTGCGGTACTCGCCGTCCATCATCATGGCCATCTTGCCCTGGTGGAACGCGTGGTCGTTGGAGTACTGCTGGCCCAGGCCCGCGCGGAACCGCTCCAGCTTCTCGAAGCCGAAGAAGTCGACGAGTTCCTTCTGGAACGTCAGCATCTCCGCCCACTCCGGGCTCGCCAGCGCCGACTTGCCGTCCGGACCGGCCCACTTCGCGCCGAAGTGCGGCGCCAGGATCGGCGGGCGGTTGGCGTAGAACATCATCGTGGGCATGAACCCGGCGACCTCGATCGAGCCGTCCGGGGCGAACTTGGTGGTGCGCTTGGCGAAGTCCACCAGCTCGGCGGTGGTCTTCGGCGGGGCGCTGATGCCGGCCGCGGCGAGCATGTCCTTGTTGTAGTACAGGCCGTAGACGTCGCTGAGCATCGGCATCGCGCAGCGCGTGCCCTTGTACTCGGTGTACGAGCGGACGGCGTCGGGGATCTGCGAGAGGTCGACCTTGTCCCGGTCGACGTAGGGCTTGAGGTCCTGCCACGAGCCGGACGAGCAGAACTGGCCGATGTTGTCCGTGGTGAACGACAGCGCCACGTCCGGCGGGTTGCCGCCGCGGATGCCCGCGGTGATCTTGTCGTCGTCCTGGCTGCCCTCGTGCTTGATCTCGGCGTTGGGGTACTTCTTCTTGAAGCTCTCCAACGCCTTGGTGACCTCGTCCTGCTCACGGCCGGAGAACGGGCTCCAGACGGTCAGGCTGAACTTGTCGTCCTTGCCGGGCGCGGCGGCGAGGCCACCCGCCTGGTCGGACTTGCCGGCGCCGGCGGCGCAGGCGGTCAGGGACACCGCGGCGGCCACGCAAAGCAACGCTGCGCGGGGGACCTTGCGCATGTGCTCTCCTTCTTCAACGTGCGGTCGGGGACGTTGTGCGGACCGCCCGGCTACTGGCGCGGGCCGCGGAAGGGTTCGGTCGTGGCGGCGGGTAGGCCGAACACCTGTTCCCTGACGACCGACAGCGCGGAGTGCAGTGCGCCGGAACGCACCGGTTTCCCGGTCACCAGGGCGAGTTGGACGGGGGTGCGGGGCACCACCAGGGTGCGCAGCTCGGCGGCGACGAGGTCGGCGAGCGTCGTGCCGCCCGCGTGCGCGATGTCGCCGGACAGCAGCACCAGTTCGGGGTCGAGCACGGCGATCACGTTGGCCACGCCGGTCGCGATGCGGCGGGCGAGGTCCACCAGGAACTCGCGGCCCGCCGTGCCCTCGCTCAGGGCCTTGCGGACGGCGGCGTGCCCGGTGCGCGCGGACACCCCGTGCGCGCGGGCGAGCTTGACGATGGCGGCGCTGTCGAGTAGGTCGCCGTACCGGCTGCCGGTGCGCTCGGTGCCGGTCTCGGCGTTGGCGTGGTCGGGCACCTGCATGGCGTCGATCTCGCCCGCGCCGCCGGTCGCGCCCCTGAGCAGAACGCCGTTGACCACAACGGCCGCACCGACCGCGTCGGCGGGCCAGAGCAGGATGAAGTTCCTGATGTCGACGGCGCGACCGGCGATCATCTCCTCCAGCGCCACCAGGTTCACGTCGTTCTCGACGGTGACGGTGGTGCCGAGGAGGTTTTGCAGGGTGCCCGGGATGTCGAAGCCCTCCCAGCCGGGCATGTGCGGCGCGTAGTTCAGCCGGCCGGTGGTCGGGTCGACGGCGCCGGGGGAGCCGACGACGACGTGGTGGAGGGCTTCCGGCGACAGCCCGGCCTGGTTCGCGGCCTTGGTGACCGCGCCGTGGAACGCCTCCAGCACGTCGGTGCGCGGCATGGGCGCGGAGTGCTCGGTGAGCAGCGTGCCGGAGATGTCGGCGATCGCCACGTCGACCGTGTCCGGCGTGAGGTCGATGGCGGCGACGTGGGCCAGCGCGCCGTTGACCGTCCAGAGCTGGGCGCGGGGGCCGCGCCCGCCGCCGCGCAGGCCGTTGCGCAGGACCGTGCCTTCGGTTTCCAGGCGGGTCAGCAGCTGGGCGGTGGCGGGCTTGGAGAGGCCGATGATGCCCTCCAGCTCGGAGCGGGTGAGCGGTCCATTGCGCAGCAAGGCCTCGATCGCGGCGCGGTCGTTGATCTCGCGCAGCAGTCGTGGGCTACCGGCTCGCATCGGCTTCTCCCGCCTTTCCGTCCGACCTGTCTGGTAACTTTCCAGACGATTTCGGGCCACGGTAGTGACGGGCGTCATGCCGGGTCAATGCTCCGATGCGGGTCCGTTACCTGGGTAAGGCTGCCCTAAGGCACCCTGGAGGCATGACCGACACCCGTCAGGAGTCCCTGGCCCACCTGCTGGGCGGCCGGGGCGGTGCCGTGGACGCGTCCCTGCCGCCCTTGGCGTTCGCGCTGGGGTGGGCGCTGACCGGGCGTTCCATCGAGGCCGGGGCCTTGGCGGCGGTGCTGTGCGGGCTCGTCATCGCGGTGGTCCGGGTGGTGCGCGGCGACCGGCCGCGGGCGGTGGTGGTGTCGGTGGCGCTGGTGGTCGTGGCGGCCTACGTGGCCTTGCAGACCGGTAGGGCCGAGGACTTCTTCCTGATCCAGATCTTCTTGAACGCGGCTAGCGCGCTGGTCTGGGCGGCGAGCATCGTGGTGCGGTGGCCGTTGCTGGGGGTGGTGGTCGGGCTGGTGACCGGGCAGCGGTTCCGGTGGCGGCGGGACCCCGATCTGATGCGGGCCTACCGGGTGGCGTCGTGGCCTTGGGTGGGTCAGTACGTGCTGCGGGTAGCGGTGTTCGGGGCGTTGTGGGTGGCGCAGCAGGTGGTGTTGTTGGGGTTCATGCGGGCGGCGTTGACGTGGCCGTTGCAGGCGGTGTGCATCGCGGTGAGCTGGTGGCTGCTCCGGCGGACGTTGCCCAAGGACCACCCGGGGCTCCGGCATCCGCGGGTTCCCGAGGCCTAGCTTTCGGGGTTCCCCTGGGCGCGCCTCGGAGGGCTGATCGCCGGCGGGCCGTGCCGTCAGCAGGGGCGGGGGGCGGTGGTGCCGAGGAGTTCCACTGCGGCCAGCCACGCCGCCCCGGCCGCGCCCTCCGTGGCGATCCGGACCGTCGCATGCGTCCGGGCCGTGAGCTCGGCGCGGAGGCGGGTGCCCAGCGGGTGGGCTTGGATCAAGCTGCCGACCAGGACGATCGGGGTCTCGTCGCCCTCCTCGCGGCACGACATGGCCAGGTCGGCCAAAGCGTCCACGGCCTCGGTGATGATCCGGGCGGCCGACGGTGCGGTGTGGTGGGCCGTCACCAGTGGCGCGTAGTGGGACAGGTGGATCGGCGGGGACTGGTTCGACTTGGTGATCAGGCGGCGCCAGGTGTCGCGGCGCGAGTCCGTGACCGTCAGGTCGGACATGGTCAAGACCGCCTCGGCCAACGGATCAACAGGCGCCGTGGACTCCAGGGCCCGCAGGGTCGCGCGGACCGCCTCTCGGCCCAGCCAGAAGGCGGAACCCTCATCGCCCAGGAGCCAGCCGTAGCCACCTACCGTGCCGGCGAGGCGGTGATCGGTGATGCGAGCGGCGATGGAGCCGGTGCCGGCCACCAGAACCGTGCCGTCCGGGGCCGACGAACCGGTGGCGAACGCGGCCTCGCAGTCCGTGATCACGCGCATGGGACACCGCAGCCCCGCACCGGTCCACGCGGCCTCGAACAGCGCGGTCACGGTGGGATCGCTGAGGACCTTGCTGGAACCGGCCATGCCCAGCACACCGGACTGGACCTTCGCCGCGTCCAAGCCGTCCAGGGCCGCCACCAGGGCCTGCGCGATGTGCGCCGCCGCCAGCTCCGGCGGGTGCGAGTTGGGGTTGGCCCCACCCGCCACGCCCGCGCCCAGGCGGGTGCCGTCCAGGTCCAGCACCAGCGCTCTCGTCGAGGTGCCGCCCGCGTCCAAGCCGACCACGAAGCCCATTCGCCCGAGTATGGTCGAACGCACCGAAGGCCCGGCACCACCCAGAAGGGTTGTGCCGGGCCTTGCGGAAAGTGATCAGCCGCGCATCTTCACGACCTGCGCCCGCTCCTCCACCGTGTTGTGGTGGTGCAGGAGCAACAGGTTCTCGGCACCGTCCGCCGCCAGCGCCTCGGCATCGCGGTGGACCTCCAGCCGCGCACCGGTCCGGGCGACGAAGGACAGCGCCGGCGTGGCGCCCTGCCGCACGGACAGGCCCGGCTTGAGCGGGTCGAACGACATCGGGCTGCCGATGCGGTCCACGAAGCCGTCCTCGTTGCCCGGCGCCACGTACTGGCCGGTCGTCCCGACCGTGTAGGACAGCCGGAACGACGTGCCCGCCGGGTCGATGCCCAGCGACTTCAACGCCACCGGCAGCACGACCACGTTGCTGTCCATGAGGTTGGTGTCGACCTCGCCGTGCAGGCTGTTCAACGGCTGCTCGTCCACCACCTCGTCGTCGGACACCCGCACGGTCCGCGCCAGCCACACGTCCGCCGTCACGTTGCCGTTGGCGTCGGTCGGCTTCACGGCGTGCACCCGGAAGTCGTGCGACCCGTCACCATCGGTGTCGATCCGGATCTCGGGGGAGTTGACGGCCCCCAACGTCACCCAGTTCTCCCACGTCACGACACCGAACGCGAGCAAAGCACTTTCAGTCTTGTCGACCGGCGCGGTGGACGCGGCACCGACGTAGCGCAGGTCGCCGCCCTTGGCCGAACCGTTGACCGCGCACTCCGTCGTCACCTCGTCGGCGCAGTCGGGCAGCCGCTCGGACGAACCCTGCAACTCGAACGCGCTGACCAGCGACCGGTACGCCTGGTCACCCTCGCCCTGCGCCAGCTCCCGCCCGCGCAGCCGCACCGACGCCACGTCGCCGCGGAAACTCACCCCGCCGGCCGAGATGTCCGCCGCCGGCTTGGGCGCGGCGTACACCGGCACCCGCAGCGTGGTCGACCCCGAGGTCAGCACCAGCCGGCCGGACGCCTCGGCGAGGAACTGCCGCGCCACGCCGACCTGCTGCTTGACCACCGTCGGGTCGGCGACCTTGCGCAGCTGCCCCGGCTCCACCGCCAGCGACACCCGCACGCGAGCCGTCTTGCCCGGCGCCACCGTGACCGACTGCGGCCACACCTCGTACTTCACGCCCGGAACGGCGGTGGACTCCTGGTAGGCCGCGGTGACCGTGCGCGAGGTCGTGCCCTTGTTGACCACGTTCACCGTCTTGGTCCGCCACACCGAACGCCCCGCCTCGACCGGGCCGAACGACACCCCGACCGAACCGGGGTTGTCGGCCACCATCGCCAGCAGGTCCACGCCCACCGCCGACGCCGCGTCCACCCGGCCCGCGCCGACCCGCATCGGGGCCTCGGTGAGGCCGGCGGTGTTGTCGTCACCGGACTTCACGTCGTGGCCGGCGGTGTTCACGACCGCGGCCTTGACCTCCTCGACGGTCCAGTCCGGGTGGGCTTCCCGCACCAGCGCGCCGATCCCGGCCACGTGCGGCGCGGACATCGACGTGCCGCCCTTGCTCACCGCGCCGTTGCCGGTGCCGACGTTCGCGGACACGATCGTGTCGCCGGGCGCGGCCACGTCCGGCTTGGCCGCCACCGCGCCGCGCGCGCCGCGCGCGGACGACGGGGTGATGGTGTCGGCGAGCTTCGGCGTCGTGGTCGGCACGGAGTTGCGCAGCGCGCCGCGCATCCGGACCTCCAGCGCGCCGGCGGTCAGCGCGGGCCGGACGGCCGCGGTCGCGGCACCGGTGAACTGGAAGGCCGGGATGCCCGCATTGCCCGCGATGGCGGCCAGGAAGTTGTCCCGGGTGGAGGTCAGCAGCACGCCCTCCGCGCCCGCGTCCTGGGCGTTGTTGGTGCGCCCGGCCGAGCCGCAGCGGCGGGTGGCGTCGTTGTCGTCCCACTCCAGCCAGACGAACTTGCCCTTGAGGTCCTCCGCGATCGGGTCGCAGCCGTCCTTGTTGCCCTCGGCGGCGACCGCGACCACGGGACGGGTCAGGTCGAGGGCGGCGTAGCCGGTGTAGTTCTGGCTGTACTGGCCGGGCTGGTCGGCCGCGCCCACGGTGACGCCGTCCAGCAGCGCGAACGCGTCCCGCGTGTTGGCCACGGCCAGCGCTTCGGGCGTGTTGGCGGGCGAGCCGCCGACGTCGTAGAAGTCGCCGCCGTTGCCCGCCGACGCCACGACCAGCACGCCGTGCTCGACGAGCTTGCGCACGAACAGCGAGTCCGGGTCGTCCTGGCCGCCGAAGTCCGAGCCCAGGGACATGTTGACCACGTCGAGGTGGTCGGTGAAGTCGCCGTCGCCGTTGGGGTCCAGCGCCCAGTCCAGGGCCTGCGAGGTGAGGTTGGTCGACCCCTCGCAGCCGAACACCTTCAGCGCGTACAGCAACGCCTTGGGCGCGCTGCCGGGACCGATCCGCATGGTGTTGAGCTGCTCGTCGGTCAGGGTCTTGTAGTCACCGGTGAACGTGGAGCCGTCGGCGTTCTCGCCGAACCCGCCGGCCGTGCCCGCGACGTGCGTGCCGTGGCTCTGGCAGTCCATCGGGTTCGGGTCGGGCTTGGGCGTGGACTTCTCCGGCACGCCCGCGTCGTAGTCGTCGCCCGCGAAGTCGTAGCCGCCGACGACCTTGGCCGTGGGCGTCCACGGCGCGGTCCGGTCGACGGCCTGGTACGCCTCGGGCGTGCCGGGGCCGCCGAAGTCGGCGTGGGTGTAGTCGATGCCGGTGTCGATGATGCCGACCCGCATCCCCTCGCCGTACCGGCCGGTCTGCCGCCACACCCGCGTGGCCTTGGTCAGCTGCACGGAACTGGCGTTCTGCACGACCTTCGGCACGGCCAGGCGCACCGACCGCACCTCGGGCAGCCCGGCCAGCGCGCGCACCCCGGCGGCGTCGGCGCTGACCACCACGCCGGACACGGCGTTGGCGGTGCGGGCCACCTCGCGGGTGGCGGCGTCCTTGCCGCGCAGCACGTCCACCACGCGGGCGGCCTTGTCGTCGGTGCGCTGCCGAGACCGCTTGGCCGCGTCCGCGGCCTGTGTGTCCGCGCCACCGCGCTGCTTCTCCGCGCCGTAGGCCTCGGCGGCGGGCGTCTCGGCCAGTTCGACGAACGCCGTGACCGTGCCGGTCGCCTTCGCCAGGGTCGCGCCGACCTGCTCGGACGACCCGGTCCGGGCGGGCTTCCCGGCCGCCGGCGCCAGCGGTTCGGCGAGCGGCTCCTGGGCGTGGGCGACGCCGGAAGTGGTGAGCGAGGCGATCAGTGCGGCGGCGCCGGCGGCGGCCCACATCGCGCGGTGGTCTCTCATCGGATTCCTTCGGTCGGACGCGGCGTGATCGTTGCGCAGGGGAGTGGAGGGGGAGTCATCGGAGCAATGCCGGGCCAGATCTAGACGCGGGCGGTACTGGCGGGCTATACATCCGATGTATTTCGTGCAGCCGAGGAGGACCCACCGTGCAGCTTCTGCGCCTCGGAGCGCCGGGCTCCGAACGCCCCGCCGTCCGGACGGCCGACGGGACCACGTACGACCTGAGCCCGGTCACCGGTGACGTCGACGGGCCGTTCCTGGCCGCCGACGGCATCACCCGCGCGCGGGCCGCGCTCGCCGCCGGGACGCTCCCCGTGCTCGACCCGGAGGGCCTGCGCGTCGGGCCGCCGGTCGCGGGCGTGGGCAAGATCGTGTGCATCGGGCTCAACTACCGCGACCACGCCGAGGAGACCGGCGCCGCGATCCCCGCCGAACCGGTGGTGTTCCTCAAGACCCCGGACACCATCGTCGGCCCGTACGACGAGGTCCTGGTGCCGCGCAACTCGGTCAAGACGGACTGGGAGGTGGAACTCGGCGTCGTCATCGGCCGCACCGCCCGGTACCTGGAGACCGCCGAGGAGGCCCTGGCCTGCGTCGCCGGGTACACCGTGTCGCACGACGTGTCCGAGCGGGAGTTCCAGATCGAGCGCGGCGGGCAGTGGGACAAGGGCAAGAACTGCGAGACGTTCAACCCGCTCGGCCCCTTCCTGGTCCCCGCGCGGGACGTCCCCGACCCGCAGGCCCTGGGCCTGCGGCTGTCGGTCAACGGCACCACCCGCCAGGACTCCTCCACCAAGCACATGATCTTCCCGGTGGCCGAGGTGATCCGCTACCTGAGCTGGTTCCTCGTCCTCCGACCCGGTGACCTGATCAACACCGGGACGCCGGCGGGCGTGGCCCTCGGGCAGCCCGAGCCCAAGCCGTACCTGCGGGCCGGGGACGTGGTCGAGCTGTCCATCGACGGCCTGGGCACCCAGCGCCAGACGTTCGGGCAGGCGTGATGGCCCGCATCGTCGACCTGGACGTCCTGGACATCCGGTTCCCCACCTCTCGGGAGCTGGACGGCTCGGACGCGATGAACCCCGACCCCGACTACTCCGCCGCGTACGTGGTGCTGCGGACGGACGACGGTCCGAACGGGTACGGCCTGGCGTTCACCATCGGGCGGGGCAACGACGTGCAGGCCGCCGCGATCCGGTCACTGGCCCCGCACCTGGTGGGCCGACCGGTCCCGGAGACCGCCGCCGACCTCGGCGCCCTGTACTTCGAGCTGGTCGGCGACTCGCAACTGCGCTGGCTGGGTCCGGAGAAGGGCGTGGCGCACATGGCGCTGGGGGCCGTGGTCAACGCGGCGTGGGACCTGGCGGCACGGCGGGCCGGGGTGCCGTTGTGGCGGTTCCTGTCGGCGTTGACGCCGGAGGAGATCGTCGGCCTGGTCGACTTCCGCTACCTGTCCGACGCGCTGACCCCGGACGAGGCGCTGGACCTGCTGCGCGCGGCGGAACCGGGCCGGGCGGAGCGGGCGGAGTTCGTGGCCAGGGAGGGCTACCCGGCCTACACGACCTCGCCGGGCTGGCTGGGGTACTCCGACGACAAGCTGGCCGCGTTGTCCCGGCAGGCCGTGGTCGACGGGTTCGACATGATCAAGCTGAAGGTCGGCGGCGACCTGGACGACGACGTCCGGCGGATGAAGCTGGCCCGCGAGGTCGTCGGCGAGCACGTGCGCATCGCCGTGGACGCCAACCAGCGCTGGGACGTCGACACGGCGATCCGGTGGATGCGCGAGCTGGCCCCCTACAGCCCGTACTGGATCGAGGAGCCCACGTCGCCGGATGACGTGCTGGGCCACGCGGCCATCGCGACGGCGTTGGACCCGATCCGGGTGGCGACCGGCGAGCACGTGCAGAACCGGGTGATCTTCAAGCAGCTGCTCCAGGCGGACGCGATCGACGTGCTCCAGATCGACGCGTGCCGGGTGGGCGGGGTGAACGAGAACGTCGCGATCCTGTTGCTGGCGCACAAGTTCGGCGTCCCGGTGTGCCCGCACGCGGGCGGGGTGGGGCTGTGCGAGCTGGTGCGGCACCTGTCCCTGTTCGACTACGTGGCCGTCACCGGGTCGCTGGACGGCCGGGTCATCGAGTGGGTGGACCACCTGCACGAGCACTTCACCGACCCCGCCGTGGTGCGTGACGGCCGGTACGTCGCGCCCACCGAGCCCGGGTTCTCCGCCCGGCTCAAGGACGAAACCCTGACCGCGTACCGCTTCCCGGACGGTCCGGTGTGGACGGAGGCGTCATGAAGGACTTCGACGGCCTGGTCGCGATCGTCACCGGCGGCGCGTCCGGCATCGGCCTGGCCACCGCCCGCCTGCTGTCCGCGCGCGGCGCCCGGGTGGCGTGCCTGGACCTGAACTCGCAGGTCGAGGCGCCACTGGTGGGCATCCGCGCCGACGTGTCGGACGACGACAGCGTCCGGGCGGCGGTCGACGCCGTGGTGGCCGAGTTCGGGCGGCTCGACGTCGTGGTGAACAACGCGGGGATCGGCGCGCAGGGGGACGTCGCCGCCAACCCCGACGACGAGTGGCGGCGGGTGTGGGACGTGAACGTCGGCGGCATCGTGCGGGTCACCCGCGCCGCCCTGCCGCACCTGCGCCGCTCACCCGCTGCGGCGGTGGTGAACACCGGCTCGATCGCCGCGTGGGCCGGCCTGCCGCAGCGGGCGCTGTACTCGGCCACGAAGGGCGCGGTGCACGCGCTGACCCTGGCGATGGCCGCCGACCACGTGCGGGAGGGCATCCGCGTCAACGCGGTCGCCCCCGGCACGGCGGACACCCCCTGGGTGGGCCGCCTGCTCGATTCGGCGCCGGACCCGGCCGCCGAGCGGGCCGCGCTGGAGGCCAGGCAGCCGCACGGGCGCCTGGTCTCGGCCGACGAGGTCGCGGGCGCGATCGCCTACCTGGCGAGCCCGCTGTCCGGCTCGACCACGGGCACCGTCCTGGCCGTCGACGGCGGCATGCACGGGCTGCGGTTGCGCCCGAAGTCCTAGGCAGAACACTCCCCCGAAATCGAGGAACGATGAAGCGTCGCAGCATCCTCACCGCCGCGGTGTGCCTCGCGCTGACCACCGCCGCCTGCGGCACGGCCACCACCTCCGGCGGCACGGCCGCCGGCGTCGGGCCGATCGGCCTGGACTTCCCCCGGGCCGACTCCGACTTCTGGAACTCCTACATCAAGTACGCGCCGGAGAAGGCGAAGGCGCTGGGCATCAACCTGATGGCGCCCACCAACTCGCAGAACAAGGTGGAGAACCTGGTCGCCAACGCGCAGTCGTTGCAGAGCCAAGGGGCGAAGGCCATCGTGATGGCGCCGCAGGACACCGGGGCGATCGCCTCCACGCTGGAGCGGCTGGAGAAGGCCAAGATCCCGGTCGTCACCGTGGACACCCGCCCGGACAAGGGCAAGGCGTACATGGTGGTGCGGGCGGACAACAAGGCCTACGGCGAGAAGGCCTGCAAGTTCCTCGGTGACAAGCTGGGCGGCAAGGGCAAGGTCGTGGAGTTCCAGGGCTCGCTGTCCTCGGTCAACGGCCGCGACCGGTCCGAGGCGTTCGCGCGGTGCATGAAGGAGAACTACCCCGGCATCACGGTGTTCGAGGAGCCGACGGACTGGGAGGGCACCAAGGCCTCCGCCGCGTTGCAGACCCGGCTGAACCAGCACCCGGACATCAACGGCATCTACATGCAGGCCGGCGGCGTGTTCCTCGCGCCGACGCTCCAGGTGCTGCGGCAGAAGAACATGCTGGTGCCGCCGACCGACCCGAAGCACGTGTTCATCGTGTCCAACGACGGCATCCCGCAGGAGCTGGAGGCCATCCGCAAGGGCGAGATCGACGCGACCGTGTCGCAGCCGGCGGACCTGTACGCGGAGTGGGCGCTGTTCTACGCCAAGGCCGCGGTGGAGGGCAAGACGTTCAAGCCCGGCAAGACCGACCACGGCAGCGAGATCGTCGACGTCGGCGGCGGCCAGCTCGAAGACCAGCTCCCGGCGCCGCTGATCACCAAGGACAACGTGGACGACAAGGCCTTCTGGGGCAACCAGATCGGCCAATGAACGCCGTTGAAGCAGCGGGGGTGACCGTGCGGTTCGGCCGCACGGTGGCCCTGGACGACGTGGGGATCAAGATCACGGCGGGCGAGACGCACGCCCTGGTCGGCCGCAACGGCGCGGGCAAGTCCACGCTGGTGTCGGTGCTGACCGGGATGCGCGCCCCGGACGCCGGGTCCGTGCGGTTCTTCGGCGCGGACGCGCCGGCCGTCGCGGACCGCGCGGCGTGGCGGGAGAAGGTGGCCTGCGTCTACCAGAAGTCGACCGCCGTGCCCGAGCTGTCCGTGGCGGAGAACCTGTTCCTCAACCGGCAGGACCGGCTGATCCGGTGGTCGGCGCTGCGCCGCCGCGCCGCCGACCTGCTGGCGCAGTACGAGGTGGCGGTGCACCCGGACGCCCGGGTCGCCGACCTGACCGTGGAGCAGCGGCAGCTCGTGGAGATCGCGCGGGCGCTGTCGGGCGGGGCGCGGTTCATCATCCTCGACGAGCCGACCGCCCAGCTCGACGGCCCGGCGATCGAGCGGCTGTTCGACCGGATGCGGGCGTTGCAGGACACCGGGGTGACGTTCCTGTTCATCTCGCACCACCTCCAGGAGATCTACGAGGTGTGCCAGACCGTCACGGTCTACCGGGACGCCAGGCACATCCGCACCGCACCGGTCGACGGGCTGTCCAAACCCGACCTGATCCAGGCCATGACCGGCGAGCCCGGCGGCCTGACCATCCCGGACGGCGCGGACCGGCCGCGGTCGGCGGAACCCGTGCTGACCGTGGACGGGCTGTCGGGCGACGGGTTCGAGGGCGTCTCCCTCGCCGTGGCGGCGGGGGAGGTGGTCGGGCTGGCGGGCAGCGCGTCCAGCGGCAAGCACGAGCTGGCCGAGACCGTGTACGGGCTGCGCTCGTCCGCCGCCGGCTCCGTGTCGGTCCGGGGCTCGCGGGTCCGCGGCGGTGACGTGCCGGCCGCGCTGCGGGCCGGTATCGGGTGCGTGCCGCGCGACCGCCACCACCAGGGCCTGGTGGTCGACCTGACCATCGCCGAGAACGCGACCATGACCGCCCCGGCGGCGTTCGTGCGCCGCTCGGCGCTCGACCGCTCCGGCCGGACCGCGATCGCGGAGTACGACATCAAGGCCGCCGGGCCGGACCAGCCGGTGTCCGACCTGTCCGGCGGCAACCAGCAGAAGGTCGTCATGGCCCGCGCCCTGGCCACGGAGCCGTCCGTGCTGGTGCTGATCAACCCCACGGCCGGGGTGGACGTGAAGTCCAAGGAGTCGCTGCTGGGCGTGGTGGACGCGCAGGCCCGCGCGGGCCGGGCCGCCCTGGTGGTCTCCGACGAGCTGGACGACCTGCGGGTGTGCGACCGGGTCCTGGTGCTGTTCCACGGCCGGGTGGTGGCGGAGTTCGACCGGGGCTGGCGCGACGGCGAGCTGATCGCGGCGATCGAAGGGATGTCATGACCAAAGCACTCACCCGGCCGCCGGCCGCCGCGGCCGACCCGCCGAAGTTCCGGCTCGGCCGGTACCAGGACCTGGCGCTGGTGCCCGCGATCATCGTGCTGCTCGTCGTCGGGGCGGTGGTCAGCCCGGTCTTCCTCACCGCCGACAACCTGGTGGCGGTGGTGCAGCAGCAGAGCGAGTTGTCGCTGCTGGTGCTGGGTCAGGCGCTGATCCTCATCGCGGGCAAGATGGACCTGTCGCTGGAGTCCACCATCGGCATCGCGCCGGCGCTGGCGATCGCGCTGGTCATCCCGGCCGCGTCCAACGGGCTCGGGATCGAGCTGCCCGCGTGGACGGCGATCCCGCTGTGCCTGCTGGCGGGTGCGCTGATCGGCGGGCTCAACGGGTTCCTCATCCTCAAGCTGGGGCTGTCCGGATTCATGGTCACGCTCGGGATGTTGACCATGCTGCGCGGGTTGCAGGAGGCGCTGACCAAGGGGCAGACGCTGTTCGACGTGCCCGAGTCGTTCCTGTACCTGGGCGCGACGACGTGGCTCGGGCTGCCCGCGGCGGTGTGGATCTGCGTGCTGCTGTTCGCGGCGGGCATCTTCGTGCTGTCGTACGTGCGGCAGGGGCGGTCCCTGTACGCGGTGGGCGGCAACAAGGAGGCGGCTCGGGCGGCGGGCATCCGGGTCGACCGGGTGGTGTGGACCGTGCTGATCGTCGGTGGTGTGCTGGCGGCGGTGGCGGGCATCCTGATGACCGGGCGGTTGGGGACGGTGGCCGTCACCCAGGGCTCGGGCATGATCTTCAAGGTGTTCGCGGCGGCCGTGATCGGCGGGATCTCCTTGCAGGGCGGCAAGGGCACGCTGTTCGGCGCGCTGTCGGGCGTGTTGATGCTCGGCCTGGTGGAGAACATCCTGCGGCTGCTCAGCGTCAGCGGCTTCTACATCAACGCCTCCTACGGCGCGGTGATCATCCTCGCCCTGGTCGTGACCCGGTACGCCACCGGCAAGGTGCAGGAGTGAACACGGTCGCGCTGCGCACCCGGTTGAAGCACGGGTGCGAGGAGGAGTGCGACCGGGTCCACGCGACCATCCCGGCGAGCTGGACGCGGCGCTGCCCGCAGCGGGCGTCCGGTCGTGGCGGAACTGGCGCAGCGGGCGGGACCTGTTCCACCTGGTGGAGGTGGAGGACTACGCGGCGATGCGGGCACACTGGGCGGCGCACCCGGCCAACGTGCCGTGGCAGGCACGGATGGCGGAGCTGCTGGACGTGCCCGACGATTGCAGCGCCAGCCGTGCCTGACGTCCGACTCGTGTGGGAGTTGCCGTGATCCCGTTGTCCCGCTTCGGTTTTGGTGCCGCGCCGATCGGCAACCTGTTTACCGAGGTAACGCCGGAGCAGGCGGTGGACGCGGTGGACGCCGCCTGGGACACCGGCATCCGCTACTTCGACACCGCGCCGCACTACGGCCTCGGGCTGTCCGAACGGCGGCTGGGCGCGGCGCTGGCCGTGCGCCCGAGGGACGAGTACGTGGTGTCGACCAAGGTCGGGCGGCTCCTGGAGCCGATCGACGGCGACGGCGACGACCTGGCCAACGGGTTCGCCGTACCCGCCACCCACCGCCGGGTGTGGGACTTCAGCGCCGACGGGGTCCGCCGGTCGCTGGAGTCCTCTGTGGACAGACTGGGGTCGGCGCGGGTGGACGTCGTGCTGCTGCACGACGTGGACCTGCGGCCCGAGTTCCGCGCGCAGGCCGCCGCCGAGGCGTTCCCGGCGCTGGCGGCGTTGCGGGACCAGGGCGTGGTGCGCGCGGTCGGCGTCGGCCTGAACCACTGGGAGACCGCCGAGTGGTTCGTCCGCGAGACCGGCGTCGACGTGGTCCTCCTGGCCGGCCGGTACACGCTGCTGGACCAGTCGTCGGCGGACTTCCTCGACCTGTGCGTCGACCGCGGTGTCTCGGTCATCGCGGCGGGCGTGTTCAACTCCGGGGTGCTGGCCCGTCCGGAAGTCCCCGAGAACGCCACCTACGACTACGCCGCCGCGCCCGCGCACCTGCTCGACCGCGCCCGGCGGATCGCCGCGGTGTGCGCCCGGCACGACGTGACCCTGCCGCAGGCCGCGCTGGCGTTCCCGTTCCGGCACCCGGCGGTGGTGTCGGTGCTGGTGGGGGCGCGGTCGGCGGCGGAGGTCCGGGCCAACGCGGCCCACCCACCGGTTCCGGAGGTGGTGTGGGACGACCTCCGCGCGGAGGGCCTGCTGTGATCGTCGACGCCCACCACCAGAGCCGAGCGCGGCCGGCTGTTCGCGGGCACGGCCGTCGAGGTCTACGGGTTGGCCCAGGGACATCCCCACCACCGGACCGGGGCTTCCCGGATGGATCTTGGTGGGTGCCGGCGGCAGGCTGTCCACATGCGAAAACTCCTGCTGGTCCCGTTGACGGCGGCGCTGGCTTTCACCGCCGTGCCCGCCCAGGCGGCGACCGTGCCGCCCCCGAACCCCGAAGCGCTCGCCGCGGCCGTGCGGCCCGGTCCGGACGCCTCCGGCGCGCTCGCCCGGGTGTCCGGCACGGCCGGTGCGTGGCGGGGCAGCGGCGGGGTGGCGCGGATCGGCACGGCCGCGCCGGTCCACCCGGACGGCCGGTTCCGGGTCGGCAGCGTCACCAAGATGTTCACCGCGGCGGCGGCGCTCCAGCTCCAGGAGCGGGGGACGCTCGACCTGGACCAGACCGTGCAGCACTACCTGCCCGACCTGCTGCCGAAGACGTTCGTGCACCCGATCACCGTGCGCCAACTGCTCAACCACACGCACGGCATCGGCGGACACGGGCTGCCGCACAAGGACCCGGCCTGGTTCTTCGAGCACCGGTACGACACGTTCGACCCGGTGGAGCTGGTGCGCATGGGTGCGGCGGCCGGACCGCGGTTCGTGCCGGGCGAGCGCCAGGAGTACGGGAACGCGGGGTACCTGGTCGCCGGTCTGGTGATCGAGGAGGTGACCGGTCGGCCGTACGGTGACGCGGTCCGCGAGCTGGTCCTGCGCCCGTTGCGCCTGCACGACACGTACCTGCCCGGCGCCGACACCCGCATCCGGGGTGTGCACGCGCACGGCTACGAGGCGACGGTGGACGGGTACGTGGACGTCACCGAGGCGAACCCGACCCTCCAGTGGGCGGCGGCGGAGATCATCTCCAACGCTCGCGACCTGGACCGCTTCCTGAACGCCCTGCTGCGCGGCCCGTTCCTGACCGACCGGGCCCGAGCGGAACTGCTGACCCTGCCGGCGGTGGAGGGCGCGTCGCACGCGCTGGGCATCTCGCGGCTGGACCTGGGCAACGGCCTCGTGGTGTGGGGCAAGTCCGGCGACCGTCCGGGCTACCACAACGGCGTGGCCGGGACCCTCGACGGTTCGCGCACCCTGGTCTACTCGGTCAACACCCTCCGCATGGGCGGTGACCGGTCCCCGACGGCCATGCGGATCATCGCCGCCGCGTTCAGCTAGCACTCAGGCCAGGTCGGACAGCCACTGCTCGACGCCGGCCACGTGGACCGTGGACCACGAACGGGCCAGCTCGGTCTGGTGAGCCGCGAGGGCGTCCACGATGGCGCGGTGTTCCGCCACGGTGCGGTCCACCGCGCCGGCCTGCGTGATGCCGCGCCAGATGCGGACCCGGACCGTGGGGCCGGCCAGGGTGTCCAGGAGTTGGGCGAGGTAGGCGTTGCCGGAGCACTGGGCGATGGCGCGGTGGAACTCCAGGTCGTGCTCCACCAGCTCCTCGACCGACCGGGCGTGCTCGCCGGCGTCGCACAGGGCGCGCAGGGAGGCGATCTCCTCCGCTCCGACCCGTTGGGCGGCCATCGCGGCGGCGGCCGGTTCGAGGATGCGCCGGACCTGGAGGACCTCCAGGACCGAGTCCTCGCCGCGGTGCAGGTCCAGCACGAAGGACAGCGCGCCCAGGAGGTCGTCCGCGCGCAGGCTGGAGACGTAGGTGCCGTCGCCCTGGCGCACGTCCAGGACCCGGACCAGCGACAACGCCTTCACGGCCTCGCGCAGCGAGTTGCGGGACAGGCCCAGGCGCTCGGCCAGGTCGGCTTCGCGGGGCAGCCGGTCGCCCGGCTTCAGCTCACCGGAGGTGATCATTTCCTTCACGCGCAGGATCGCGTCGTCGGTGACCGCCACGCCGGAACCTCCGTAGACCTCGGATGTCTGGCCCCAAGTATGAGCCAACGGGTGACGGTCGCGCCCTCGGACCCACGTTAAGAGACTTAGTGACTTTTAGGACGTATATTCGGTTATCTTCTAACCACGCGTGACGCCGCCCACCGCTTCCGGCCATAATGGTCTGGACCATTGAGGAGGGACCTTGGACACGGTTGTCGCAGCTCCGCGAGCACTGCTCGGTCGCACCATCACCGGTCCCGCCAGCGTGCGCATCAGGGCGGGACGGGTGGTCGAGGTCGTGGCGGGCGAACCGCCCGCCGACGCCGAGGTGCTGGCCGACGGACTGCTCACCCCGGGCCTGGTGGACGTGCAGGTCAACGGGGCGGTGGGCGTCGACTTCGCCGAGGTGGACGACGAGGGCATGCGCGTCGTCGCCAGGGCCTTCCCGCAGACCGGCGTGACCCGCTTCGTGCCCACGCTGATCACCGCACCCGTCCCCGAGGCGCTGCGCCAGGCCCGCGCCGTGCTGGCCGCGTCGGCAGCACTGCCGGCCGGCTCCGGCGCCGTGCCGCTCGGGGTGCACCTGGAAGGGCCGTTCCTGTCGCCCAAGCGCGCGGGCGTGCACGACCCGGCGCTGATGGTGGAGCCCGGGAGGGCCGAGATCGACCTGCTGCTAGCCGATGACCTGCGCGGACACCTGCGCATGGTGACCCTCGCACCCGAGCAGCCCGGCGGGCTGGAGGCCGTGCGGCGGCTGTCGGAGGCGGGTGTCCTGGTCGCCGTCGGGCACAGCGACGCGACCGGCGAGCAGACCAGGGCGGCGGCCGAGGCGGGTGCCCGCATGGTGACCCACCTGTTCAACGCCCAGCGTCCCCTCGGGCACCGCGAACCCGGCGTGCCCGGCGTCGCGCTGGTGGACGACCGGTTCACCCTCGGCCTGATCGCCGACCTGGCCCACGTCGGCCCCGACGTGTGCCGCCTGGTCTTCAACGCGGCCGGCCCCCGGGTCGCCCTGGTGACCGACGCGGTCGCGGCGGCGGGCATGCCTCCGGGCCGGTACCAGCTCGGCGGCGCGGACGTGGTCCTGACGGAGGACGGCGTGCCGCGCTCGCCCGAGGGCACCATCGCGGGCAGCGCCCTGACCCTGGACCGGGCCGTGCGCAACATCGTGTCGGTGGGCGTGGACCTGGCGGACGCTCTGGCGGCGGCCACGATCGTCCCGGCGGACGTGATCGGCGAGCCCACCCTGGGCCGACTGGCACCGGGTGCGGTGGCCGACCTGGTGTGGTGGGGCGACGACCTCAAGCCCCGCAAGGTCTGGGTGAACGGCGAAGTCGTCTTCGACGCGACCGCCGACGCCACGCTCACCGTGGGCGGCGAACTGGCCGCCGCCGGCCAGTAGCCCGACTCTTCGGATTGCCGTTCGCTGATCATGATCATCGGTGCGGTGAACCGGGGTTGGCGGGCTTCGCCGGTGCGGCGGGGTTTGCGGACGGTGCGGCCGGTGCGCAGGGCTCGGGCCAGTTCGCGGCGCAGTTCGCCCCGGCCTTGCAGGTAGAGGGTCTGGTGGATCGTCTCGTGGGTCACGTGCAGCTCCGGCCGGTCGGGGTGGTCGCGGCGCGGCCGGCGGCTGATCTGCTCGGGACTGCACCGGTCGTCCAGCATGCCCTGCACGAGATCGTGGAGTTCGACACAGGCGACGATCTTGCGGGTCTTCGGGCGCGGGCGGCGTTTGTCGGCGCGGTCTTGGGCCGCGTGCGGCCGGCGGTCTTGGGCCGCGTACGGCCGGCGGTCTTGGGCCGCGTACGGCCGGCGGTCTTGGGCCGCGTACGGCCGGCGGTCTTGGGCCGCGTACGGCCGGTGGTCACCCGAGCCGGGATGACGGTTGCGGTCGACCTCTCGGCCAATCGTGGAGGGCGGGCGGCCCAGCCCGGCCGCGATCGACCGCAGCGACCGGCCCGCCCGCAACCCGTCGGCGATCACGATCCGCTCGTCGAGCGACAGGAACCTGCCCGTCGACGGCGCAGGCCGGACGGCGGGCGGCTGATCCGCCTTCCGTCCGGCCTGGCTCTTCTGTCCGTATCGCCACCGATGCCCGGTCCGCCGGTTGATCCCGACCGCGCGGCACGCCTCGGCGGTGCCCACACCCTTCGCCGCAAGATCAAGATATTGCCGGCGTTCCGCCACCAGCTTCTTGCGACCCTGCGGCGACCGGTCCTTGCGGATCTCGAACACTGCAACCCCTGAACAACTCAGGTGTTGCAACGATCCCTAGAACCCAAGGTGAGGGGTGCGGGCCATTCGCCTTTCAGAGCACTGCCAGCGCCACTTGCATCGCCAGGAACCTAGCGGGTGCGGGTGACCTTCTTCAGGCCGCGCGGGCTGTCCGGGTCGCCGCCACGCGCCAACGCCAGGCCGTGGGCCAGCCGCTGCACGGGCAGGATCTCCAGGATCGGCGCGACCTCCTCGGCCGTCTCCGGCACCGGGATGCGCAGCGCCGCCGACACCTTGTCCGCCGCCGACCCGACCGCCACGACGTCCGCCCCGCGCCCGTGCACCACGTCCAGCACGTCGTGCAGCGCGTCCCCGCCACGCCCCGCGCTGGTGATCGCCAGCACCGCCGTCTCCGGGTCCACCGCCGCCACGGGGCCGTGCAGCAGGTCCGCACCCGAGTACGCCCGAGCCGCCAGGTAGCTGGTCTCGGCCAGCTTCAGCGCGGCCTCCAAAGCAGACGGCAGCGAGTAGCCGCGACCGGTGGTCAGCACCCGGTCCACGAACCGGTAGCGCCGCACGGCCTCGGCCACCGCGTCCGCCGACAGCTCCAGCGCCGACGCGGCCTGGTCGCCCAGGGCCGCCGCGTGCGCGCCGTTGCCGCCGCGGATGGCGTCCACCAGCAAGTACAGCGCGAGCAGGGTCGCCGAGTACGTCTTGGTCGCCGCCACGGCCTGCTCGACGCCCGCACCGACGTCGACCGACAGCTCCGCCGCGCCGTTCAACGGGGAGTCCGCCGTGTTCGTCACCGCCACGGTCAGCGCCCCGCGCGCCCGCGCGGACTCGGTGACCTCCAGCAGGTCGGGCGACCCGCCGCTCTGGCTCACCGACACCAGCAGCACGTCGCGCAGGTCGGGCTGCGCGCCGTAGAGCGTCGTGGTGGAGGGGGACACCAGACCGGCGGGGAGCTGGAGCAGCACCTCGGTCAGGTACTTCGCGTAGAGGGCCGCGTGGTCGGACGAGCCGCGTGCCGCGAGCAGCACGAAGCGCGGCTGACGGGCGCGGATGGCGTCGGCGACGGCCGCGATGTCGGAGCGCCGGGCGACCAGGTCCGCGAAGATCGCGGGCTGCTGGTCGATCTCGGCCGCCATGTGCCTGCCGGGCTGGTGGTCGGTCATCGGAGCCCTTTCTCAGCTGGCGGCGATGCGCTCTGCCGCGGCACGCAGGCACACCCGTGAACCGCCATGGGTGTTCACGCGGGCAGCGGTGCCCAGGTCGGGACCCGGCACGCCGGTCTCGACGTGCACTAGGTCTAGACCAATACTAACCAGCGAGAGGACCAGGTCGCGAGCCCACGGGTGGCGATGTGCCTCTCTCGTCACCACCACGATGGTCCTCCCGTCCGCCTCCGCCGCGACCTCGTCGGCGGTGCGGGCGTTCGACGTCGTCGTGCCCGGCACCAGCTCCGCCAGGTACGGCCCGAGGCCCCACGGCACGTCCCCCACCGCGATGGACGGCGCAACCGCCAAGTCCAGCACCAGCGGCGCCCCGGACAGCTTCAACGACCCGGTCACCTCGACCGCCCGCCGCGCCGCGCGCAGCCCGATCTCCGGGTCGTGCCCGTCCACGGCCGCCGGCGGGGTGCCCAGCGCGGCCGTGCGCCGCGCCGCCTCCGCCAGCCGCTCCCGGGACAGCTCGCCGCGCTCCACGGCCGCCACGATGCTGTCCACCAGCCACTGGATGCCCGCGTCGTCCAACGGCTCACCGCCCAGGCACAACGCGTCCACCCCGGCGGCCAGCGCCCGCACGGACCCCTCCGCCAGGTCGCCGCCGACGGCCTTCATGTCCAGCCCGTCGGTGATGATCGCCCCGGTGAAGCCCAGCTCGTCGCGCAGCACGGCCACCGCGCGCGGGTTGAGCGTGGCGGGCGCGTCGCCCCACGCCGGCACCACCAGGTGCCCGGTCATGATCGACCGCACCCCCGCCTGCACCGCCGCCCGGAACGGCACCAGCTCGACCTCGCGCAGCTCCTCCTCCGTGCGCGGCAGCACCGGCACGGCCAGGTGCGAGTCCACGCTGGACGCACCGTGGCCCGGGAAGTGCTTGGCGCACGCGGCCACGCCGACCGCCTGCATCCCCTCGACGAACGCCGCCACGTGCGCGCCCGCCCTGACCGGGTCCGACCCGAACGACCGCACGCCGATCACCGGGTCCTCCAGCGTCAGCACCAGGTCCGCCGACGGCGCCAGGTCCAGGCTCACGCCGCACGCCGCGAGCCGCGCCCCGACCGACGCCGCCACCTCGCGGGTCAGCGCCAGGTCGTCCGCCGCCCCCAGCGCGTGGTTGCCCGGCACCTCCGACCCGCGCCCCGCGTCCAGCCGGGTGACGTCGCCGCCCTCCTCGTCGATGCCGATCACGACGTCCGGCCGCACCCCGCGCAACGCGGCCGTGAGCGCCGTGACCTGCTCGTCGTCCACGACGTTGCGGCCGAACAGCACCACCCCGCCCAGCCCGTCCGCGACCCGCTTGAGCAGCCAGTCCGGTGCGGTCGTGCCGTGGAACCCCGGTAGCAGCACAGCTGCGGCGAGCTGGTGCAACGACATGCGCCTACCCCTTCACGGCACCGGCGGTGACACCGGTGACCATCTTGCGCTGGACGATGAGGAAGAACACCAGGACCGGCAGCGTGAACAGCGCCGACGCGGCCATCGCGCCGCCCCAGTCGGTGCCGAACGCGCTCTGGAACCCGGAGAGCCACACCGGCAGCGTCTCCTTGGTCTGGTCCTTGATCAGCGACAGGGCGTAGAGGAACTCGTTCCACGCCGTGACGAACGCGAACACCGAGGTGGCCACCAGGCCCGGCCCGAGCAGCGGCAGCGTGACGCGGCGGAACGCGCCCCACCGGCCGCAGCCGTCGACCATCGCGGCCTCCTCCAGCTCCAGCGGGATGCCGTTGACGAACCCGCGCAGCGTCCACGCGCAGAACGGCAGCGTCACCGCGAAGTAGATCAGGATCAGCGACGGCAGCCGGTCCAGCAGCTCCAGGTCCCGCATCATCAGGAACATCGGGATCAGCAGCGCCTCGAACGGCGCCATCTGCGCGACCAGCATCAGCAGCACGAACTGCTTGCGGCCCTTGAACCGCATCCGGGACATCGCCAGGGCGGCCAGCAGGCCCACGACGATCGACGCGATCACCGCGCCCAGCGTCACGAACAGGCTGTTGCCCATCGAGCTGAGGAACCCGGGCTTGTTCCACGCCGTCGCGAAGTTGGTCGCGGTGACCGACAGCGGGATGAGGTCGTAGTCGGTGGACACCAGTTCCTTGGTCGGCTTGAACGCCGAGGACAGCATCCAGTAGACGGGGAACGCGAAGAACACCGCCAGGACGATGCCGACGACGTTGGCCGTGACCTTCTTCGTCACAGTGACCCCTCCTGGCGGAGCAGGCGGCGCAGGTACTGGAAGGTGAGCAGCCCGAGCAGGAGCATCATCACCACCGACACCGCCGCGGCCACGCCGAAGTGGCTCTTGGAGATGCCTTCCAGGTACTGGTAGACCGGCAGCGTGGTGCTCGCGCCGTCCGGGCCGCCCTTCTTGAACGCCCAGATCTGGGCGAAGACCTTGAAGTCCCACAGCAGGGACAGGAACGTGACCATGAGCAGCAGCGGGCGGATCTCCGGCCACGTGACGGCGCGGAAGGTCTGCCACGCGGACGCCCCGTCCATGCCGGCGGCCTCGTACTGCTCGCGCGGGATGCCGATCACGCCCGCGTACAGCGAGAACGCCAGGAACGGCACGGCCTGCCAGACGATCAGCAGCCCGATCACGGACAGCGTGGACGTGCCGGTGGTGAACCACGAGAACCCGGCGAACGAGTCGAAGCCCAGCTTGACCAGGGTCTTGTTGAGGATGCCGTACTGCTGGTCGAAGATCCACTGGTAGACCGTGGTCGCCGCGAGCAGCGGCATCGCCCAGGCCAGCAGCATCGCGACCTGCAGCACGATCCGCACCGCCGGGCTGATCTGCCGCATGAGCAGCGCGATCAGCAGGCCCGCCACCACCGAGACCGCCACCACGGCCGCCGTGAACACCACGGTGCGGACCGTGATCGCCCAGAACTCCGGCTCGGCGAAGATCTTGGCGTAGTTGTCCAGGCCGACCCAGACGACCTGGCCCCGGGTCAGCTCCTTGAGGTTGAGCTGGCGGAAGCTCGTCACGAGCAGGGACAGGACCGGCCAGCCGATCAGCCACAGGATGGCGACCAGCGCGGGGGCCAGCAGCAGGTAGGGCAGCGACCGGTCGAAGGCGCTGCCCCGGCGGCGCGGCGCGCCGCCCGGTGCGGCACGCCGCGGTGCCGACGAGTTCGTCGGCACCGCGGCGTCGGTGGTGTGGACCGCCGTCATGCTGAGGTCATCCGCCCAGGGTCTTGGACAGGGCGGCGTTGGCGTCGGCCGTGGCCTGGTCCAGCGACTTCGCGCCGGTCAGGTAGGCGGTCAGCATGTCCTTCAGCGGGTTCTGGCCGGCCTCGACGGCGGCCCAGGCGGGCGTGGTCGGGGTGACCTTGCCGTTCGGGGCGGAGTCGGCGAGCGCCTTGCCGATGGAGTTGGTGGCGAGCTTCGAGGTGTCCTTCGAGGTGCCCGGCACCGCGCCGCCCTCGGCGAGCTGGTCCTGGTACTTCTTGCTGCTCAGCAGCTTCAGGTAGGCCTTGGCGAGGTCCTGGTTCTTCGAGCCGGCCGGGACCGCCAGGTTCGAGCCGCCCAGGAAGACCGGCGCGGTCTTGCCCGAGGTCTTGGACGGGATCGGGAACGCCGCGGTGTTGTCCTTCAGGGTCGGGTCGGCCTTGACGGCGCTGCCCAGCTCCCACGGCAGGGCGATCATCATCGCGGTCTTGCCCTTGGCGAAGACCTCGAACTGCTGCGGGGTGGCCTCGTCGGCGTCCTTCGGCGCCTTGGTGCCGGAGGTGTCGACCAGCTTCTTGTAGAAGTCGACGCCCGCCTTGGCCT
Source organism: Actinosynnema sp. CA-248983 (assembly GCA_050954585.1). Classification (GTDB taxonomy): domain Bacteria; phylum Actinomycetota; class Actinomycetes; order Mycobacteriales; family Pseudonocardiaceae; genus Actinosynnema. The sequence continues at coordinate 479,874 of CP191863.1, forward strand.
CGGGGGTGTTCAGCGCGCCGGCCCACGCGGAGCCCTGCGCCTTGGCCACGTCGCCGCCCTCGTCCCAGATGAACGACAGCAGCGCGTACCAGGACTGGCCCGGCAGGTACAGGGACTGGAACTCCGGGTCCGCCGCGTTGGCGGCCTTGAGCTTCTCGATGGCCGCGATCCACTCGTCACGCGACTTGGGGGCGTTCTCGATGCCCGCGGCCTTGAACAGGTCGGTCCGGTAGATCACCGTGCGGTTCGCGGCGTAGAACGGCAGGCCGTACTGCTTGCCGTCCCAGGTCAGGGAGTCCTTGAGGCCGGACAGCCACTGGTCGCCGTTGAGGTTCGAGACGTCGCCGCTCAGGTCGAGCAGGGTCTCCTCAGCCGCGAACTTCGCCGTCTGGGTGTTGCCCAGCTCGATGACGTCCGGCGGGTTGTTGCTGGTCAGAGCGGTGGTCAGCTTCTCCTGGATGCCGTTCCACTTCTGGACCTCGTACTTGACGGTGACGCCGGGGTTCGAGTCCTGGAACTCCTTGTGCAACGCCTCGGTCAGGGTGGTCGGCGCGGAGCCGTCCATCAACCAGACCGTCAGCGTCTTGGGTTCACCGGAGTTGCCGCTGCCCTTGTCGGTGCTCGTGCCACATCCGGCCACGGCCACCGCGAGTGCGGCGGCACCTACGGCCAGTCCTCTCCAGCCCTTCACGTGTGCGCCCTTTCCCAATGTCCCGGTCCCAGTGACCGGAACGACCAAAGTGGTGTAGACCAATGCGGCCTAGAGTGTGCCTCGCCACAGGACCTGTCAAGGACGTTGCCGAGACGTTGCAAAGTCATCGGACCAATGCGGGCCTCGCCGACGGGGGCCGCGGAGGGCGACGTCGGGGGTTGTCCGGGGGTTCGAGGACACGATCCGAGGTGGACAAGGCATCCTGTTGTGTGGGAGAGCACTGACCGGTCGAGGAGGAAGGCATGCTGGAGACGAGCCCGGCAACCGGCGTCGACGCCAGGTCTCGCGCACAGCGCGAGCCGAAGTACTGGGGCCTCAAGCGGCACCTGCTCGACCTGCTGCGCGCGCTGCCGCCGGGATCACCGATCCCGACCGAACGCTCGCTCGCCGCGGAGTTCGACGTGTCGCGCACGACCGTGCGGCAGGCCCTGGCCGAACTGACCGTCGAAGGACGGCTGCTGCGCGTGCAGGGCAAGGGCACGTTCGCGGCGGAACCCAAAGTGGCACAACGACTTCAGCTGTCGTCGTACACAGAGGACATGAAGGCGCAGGGTCGGCAGCCGTCGTCGCGGCTGATCGAGGCGTCGGAGATGTCCGCGGAGGCGGAACTGGCGCGGCTGCTCGGCGTGCGGGCGGGCGCGAAGGTGTTGCGCCTGCACCGGCTGCGGTTGGCCGACGGCGAGCCGATGGCCATCGAGACCACGCACCTGGCGCTCGGGCGGTTCCGCGGTCTGCGGCGGTACCTGGCGCCCGGGGCGTCGCTGTACCAGGTGCTGCGGGAGCGGTTCGGCGTCGAGATGGGACACGCGGAGGAGACCATCGAGACGGCGCTGGCGTCGCCTGAGGAGGCGGAGTTGCTGGGTGCGGACATCGGCTTGCCGATGCTGCTGCTGTCCCGGCACTCGTTCGACACCGAGGGCAACCCCGTCGAATGGGTGCGTTCGGTCTACCGGGGTGATCGGTACAAGTTCGTGGCGACCTTGAACCGGCCGGTGTCCGCGTCTGATTGACCCGGCTCCGCCGGGTCGGCGAGGCCGCCTGGAAGTCGGCTCGTCGCGCCGCGTTTCCCGCCGATCGAAGAGCGTGATCGTCGGGAAAGGCGACGCGACAAGCCGACGGCGGCTGTGTTGGATGGCCGCGACTTCGTCGCGGCGGCGAGGCCGCCCTGGGGGGTCGGCTCGTCGCGCCGCGTTTCCCGCCGATCGAAGAGCGTGATCGTCGGGAAAGGCGACGCGACAAGCCGACGCGGCCTCGCGAGGCGCGCGGCACAATGGGGTAGTGGCGAACACGGTTGTCTGGGGTACTCCGCGCGCTAGGGCCGTGCTCGCCGCGACCATCCTCGGGTCCGGCATGGCGATGCTCGACAGCACGATCGTCAACGTCGCCCTGCCCCGCATCGGGGCCGAACTCGACGCGGACGTCGCCGGGCTCCAGTGGATCCTCGACGGCTACCTGCTCTCCCTCGCCGCGCTGATCCTCATCGCCGGCTCGCTCGGCGACCGGTACGGCCGGCGCCGGGTGTTCGTCTTCGGCGTGGTCTGGTTCGGGCTCGCCTCGCTGTTGTGCGGGCTCGCGCCGAACACCGAACTGCTGGTCGCGGCGCGGGTGTTGCAGGGGGTCGGCGGGGCGTTGCTCACCCCGGGGTCCCTGGCGATCATCCAGTCGGCGTTCGCGCCGGACGACCGTGCCCGGGCGATCGGGGCCTGGTCCGGGTTGTCGGGTGTGGCTGCGGCGGTCGGGCCGTTGCTCGGCGGGCTGCTCGTGCAGGTCTGGTCCTGGCGGCTGGCGTTCCTGGTCAACCTGCCGGTCGCGGCGGTGTGCGTGTGGCTCGCGCGGACGAAGGTGCCCGAGTCGCGGGACGAGGAGATGACCGGCCGGCCGAACATCGTTGAGTCAGTAGTCGGAGCTTTGGGCTTGGCCGGCATCACCGGTGCACTGGTCGAGGCGCCGGCGCGGGGGCTGGACCCGCTGGTCGTCGGCGCGGCGGTGGCGGGGGTCGTCGGGCTGGTCGTGTTCGTGCTGCTCCAGCGGCGCGGGCGGGACTCTCTGGTGCCGCCTCAATTGTTCAGCGATCGAACATTCGTGCTGGCCAACGCCCTGACGTTCCTGGTGTACGCGGCGCTCGGCGGGGTCATGGTGCTGCTGGTCATGCAACTCCAGGTGTCGCTTGGGTACTCGCCCATGGCGGCCGGGTTGGCGGGGTTGCCGATCACCGCGCTCCTGCTCGCGCTGTCCGCTCGGTCGGGGCGGGTGGCGCAGCAGATCGGGCCCCGGGCGCAGCTAGTCATCGGACCTTTGCTGGTGGCGGGTGGAATGCTGCTGCTTCGGCTCGCCGAACCGGGGGCGAGCTACGTGACCGGGGTGCTGCCCGGGATCGTGGTGTTCGGGCTTGGTCTGGCGGTGGTGGTGGCGCCGGTGACGGCGACCGTGCTTGCGGCGGCTCCTGACCGGTTCGCCGGGGTGGCTTCTGGGGTGAACAACGCGGTTGCGCGTACTGGAAGCTTGCTCGCGGTGGCCGTGCTGCCTGCTGCGGTGGGGTTGACCGGGGACTCTTATGCCGACCCGGTGGCGATGACGAACGGGTGGCAGATGGCGTTGTTGCTGTGTGCGGCGGCGTCGGCGGTGGGTGGGTTGCTGGCGTTGGGGACGGACAACAATGTGCTCCGGCCTCAGGAGCCGGGCCACGAGTGCCACTCGTGCGGTGTGGACGCCCCGCCGCCGAGGGTCCGCAGCTAGAGCACTCCGCACCCGGCGGGCTTTTCGCCGCACAGCGGCGGTTTTTGGCAGGGCTCCCAGCCACGGGAACCGACGCTCGTCCCTCCCCCATCGGTGGTTCTCCAGGCTGCTTTTGGTCAACGGGGATGACACACCAAGAAGCCCAAGTTGAGGCGTGCCCTCCCCGGCGGCCCTGCCCGCCCGCCCAGGCGGGGTTAGAGCATCGTTGCGAAGACCTCCGGGTCTACGTTTCCGCCGGAGATCACTGCGACCGTGCGCTGGGACGGCGACTTGAGGTACGCGGCCGTCGTCACGGCCCCGCTGGGTTCCACCACGAGTCGCGACTGTCGGGCCAGCCGGCCGACCGCCGCCGCGATCTCCGCCTCCGACACGGTCACGATGTCGTCCACGTGCGCCCGGATGTGCGCGAAGGTCAGCTCCGACGGCTGCGCCCGCAACCCGTCCGCACTGGTCCGCTCCCGGTCCGCCGCCGACCACCGCACCAGCTCGCCCGCGTGCAAGGACGCCGCCGCGTCGGCCGCCAGTTCCGGCTCCACCCCGACCACCCGGGCCGTCGGCCGCAGCGCCTTCACCGCCGTCGCCACGCCGGAGATCAACCCGCCGCCGCTGACCGGCACCAGCACCGTCTCGACGTCCGGCAGGTCGGCGACGATCTCCAGCCCGACCGTGCCCTGTCCGGCGATCACATCCGGGTGGTCGAACGGCGGCACCAGCGTCGCCCCGCGCTCCTCGACCAGTTCGTAGGCCCGCTGCTCCCGCTGCGCCATCGGCACCAGCACGACCTCCGCGCCGTGGGCCCGGGTCGCGGCGACCTTCACCGCCGGCGCGTTGTCCGGCACGACGATCACCGCCGGCACCCCGAACAGCCGCGCCGCGTACGCCACCGCCTGCGCGTGGTTGCCGCTGGAGTACGCCACCACACCCCGGGCCCGCACATCCGGGGCGAGCCGGGACAACGCGTGGTACGCACCCCGGATCTTGAACGCGCCGACCGCCTGGAGGCTCTCCGGCTTGAGCATGAGCCCGTCGTCGAACCGCAGCAGCGGGGTGCGCACCACCACGCCCTCCAGCGCGGCGGCGGCGGAGCGGATGTCGTCGATCGTCACGAGTTGCATGGAGACGATCCTCACGGGAAACCAACCGGTCGCGCCGGCTACCCGTCCACCGGAGGAGATGGTGGACCAGGACAAGAAGCTGGAGATCAAGCCCGCGCAGGTGCTCGCGGGCGCGTTGGGCGCGGTCACCGCCGCCGTGCTCGGGGCGCGGCTCAACCTGACGGGCACGGTGGTGGGAGCGGCCGTGGCCAGCGTGGTGACGACCGTGGGCGCCGCGCTCTACCAGCACTCGATCGAACGGACGCGGGTGCGGTGGGCGGCGGCCGGGTTGAGCGCGGTGCTGGTGTTCGTGGTCGGGGTGGTGGCCTTCGGCGGTGCCGAGCAGGTGCGGGGGACCGCTGTGCCGAGCCCGGTGCCGACGACTCGCCAGGGGTCCGTCCCGGACCGGGTCGACGCGCCGGACCCCACGACGAGCGCCACGACGACGACGCCCACCCCGACGACGACCGGGTCGTCCGTTGCGCCAACCACGACACCGCCGCCGTCGACGACTACTCCGACGACTACGGCAAGTTCTTCGGCCTCACCCGTTCAGAGCAGCAGCGTTCACACTCCAGGGCCATGAATCGCCGAAGCTCTTACTTCTGGCAAATCACCCCAAATCGGTGATCGTCTCATTACCTTGAGTGAGAGTTAACTGTCAAACGCTACACAGCGCAGTCAAACCGTCGTGAGCTGTGACACACTTCGCGCTCAGATGGACTGTGCCGTTATAGGTCACAGCCTCATAACGTCGCTCGAACGGGCGAGTACTGGTCGGTAACGACCGGGAAGGAGGCGCACGTGCGGGAGCTGCGAGCGCCCGGCGCCCTGGTCGAGCGCGACGTGACGACGGTCGTGGTGCGCGTGACGCGAAGAGTCCGCACCACCGGAGAAAGAAAAGGGGTGGGGCGACCCCTGCCGCCGCCCCACCACCCGTCCCCCTAGAGCCCCCGAGAGCGGTCCCTGCAACCAGGCTCTCGGGTTCCCTGCACCCGAAGATGAGGGAGACGCCTAAATGAACCGCACGAGTGCGGCCCGCCTCGCCGCGGCTGCTTTGCTCGCCACCGGCGCGGCTACAGCTCTCAGCGTACCGGCGATTGCGGACCCTGCCGCCCCCTATGGCACAACCGCGGCCGACACGGAGAGCTACCCGGCTGAGTTGCTCCAAGCGGTGCAACGCGACCTCGGCCTGAATGCGGAACAGGCCCGAGTCCGTCTGGCGAGTGACGCCAGGTCGGGTGAAGCCGAGGCGAAGGTCCGCGACGCGCTCGGCGACGCGTTCGCCGGCGCGTGGATCGACTCCGCCACCGGCAAGCTCACCGTCGGTGTCACCGACGCCGCGAAGAGCGGCGCCGTCCGCGCGCACGGCGCGGAAGCCCAGGTCGTCCCGTTCTCGCAGCGCGCGCTGATCGGGACCAAGACCGCCCTGGACACCCTCGCCGCGCCGCAGGCCATCACCGGCTGGCGCGTCGACGACCAGAGCAACTCCGTCGTCGTCGAGGTCAACCGCCACGTCCGCGACGCGGCGGCCGACCGGTTCCTCGCCGCCGCCAAGGCGGTCAGCCCGGCGGTCCGGGTCGTCGAGGTCGAGCACTCGCCGACCACCCTGTACGACACCCGCGGTGGTGACGCGTATTACATGGGCAGCGGCGGTCGGTGCTCGGTCGGCTTCTCGGTGTCGGGCGGGTTCGTCACCGCCGGGCACTGCGGCCGGGTCGGCACCACGACCAGCGGCTACAACCGCGTGTCCCAGGGCACGTTCCGCGGCTCGTCGTTCCCCGGCAACGACTACGGCTGGGTCGCCACGAACTCCAACTGGACCTCGCGGCCGTGGGTGAACCGCTACAACGGCACCAACGTGATCGTCCGCGGCTCGTCGGAGGCGGCCGTCGGCGCGACCATCTGCCGCTCCGGCTCCACCACGGGCTGGCGCTGCGGCACCGTCCAGGCCAAGAACTCGACGGTGAACTACCCGCAGGGCACGGTCTACGGCCTGACCCGCACCAGCGCCTGCGCCGAGCCCGGCGACTCGGGCGGTTCGTGGGTCGCGGGCACGAGCTTCGGCCAGGCCCAGGGCGTGACCTCCGGCGGTTCCGGCAACTGCTCGTCCGGCGGCACCACGTACTTCCAGCCGGTCAACGAGATCCTCAGCGTCTACGGCCTGCGCCTGACCGTGGGCTGACGCACTTGGGGCTGACGCACTTGAGGCGCGCGGTCACCTCCCCCTGCGGACCGCGCACCGCGTGAAAGCACCCTCGGGGCCTGTCCCTCCTCCCCCTCAGGCCCCGAGGGTGCTGTGTCCAATGGCGCGCCTCCGGCGTCGCGGCTCGGCCGCCCTGGGGGTCGGCTCGTCGCGCCGCGTTTCCCGCCGATCGAAAAGCGTGATCGGCGGGAAAGGCGACGCGACAAGCCGACGGCGGCCTCGCGGTCAGCTGAACTGCACGGATCGCTTCGACAGGCCGTACCAGAAGCCCTCGACAGTCGTCGCCGCTTCCTGATCCGCGCTGGCGCCCAAAGACACGAAGAGCGGCGCGAAGTGCTCGGTCCTGGGGTGGGCGATCCCGGCCGCTGGCGCCTTGTGCTGGAAGTCCAAGAGCGCGTCCACGTCGCCGTCGACCAGCGCCCGGCCCGCCCAGTCGTCGAACTCCGACGACCACGACGGTGGCGCGTAGTCCGGTCCCTGGCGCATGTCGACGCAGCTCAGGTTGTGCGTCATGAACCCGCTGCCGACGATGAGCACGCCCTGGTCGCGCAGCGGCGCCAACCGGCGGCCCACCTCGAACAACCGGCGCGGGTCCAGGGTCGGCATGGACATCTGGAGCACCGGGACGTCCGCCGCCGGGAACATCTCCTTCAGCGGCACGTAAGCGCCGTGGTCGAGCCCGCGCGCCTCGTCCTGGTGCACCGGCTCGTCGACCAGCCGAGCGACGTCAGCGGCCAGCGAGGGCGCGCCCGGGGCCTCGTAGGTGACCTCGTAGTACCGCTGCGGGAAGCCCCAGAAGTCGTAGGTCAGCGGCACGGTCGTGGTCGCGCCCAGGGTCAGCGGGTTCGCCTCCCAGTGCGCGGACACCACCAGGATCGACTCCGGGCGCGGGAGCGTCGCGGACCAGGACCGCAGCTCGCCGGTCCACCGCTCGTCGTCGGCCAGCGGGGGAGCCCCGTGGCCCAGGTACAGCACAGGCATCACGCCTACGACTGTACGCCCTTTAGTTGAAGTTTCAACCATGCGGCGGCGGCCTTCGGGTCCTCGGCCTCCGTGATGGCGCGCACGACCACCACCCGCGACGCCCCCGCGTCCAGGACCTCGGCCAGTCGGTCCCGGTCGATGCCGCCGATGGCGAACCACGGGCGCGTGGTGCCGGCGGTCGAGCGGACCAGGTCCAGGCCCGGCGCGGGGCGGCCCGGCTTGGTCGGGGTCGGCCAGCACGGGCCGGTGCAGAAGTAGTCCACGCCCGGCTCGACGGCCGCCGCCCGCGCCTGGTCCACGTCGTGGGTCGAGCGCCCGATGACCACGTCGTCGCCGAGGATGCGGCGGGCGGCCGGCACCGGGAGGTCGTCCTGGCCCAGGTGCAACACGTCCGCGCCCACGGCGTGCGCGATGTCGGCCCGGTCGTTGACCGCGAGCAGCGCGCCGTGGCGGGCGCACGCCTCGGCCAGCACCTCCAGCGCCGCGATCTCCTGCTTGGCCTCCAGGCCCTTGTCGCGCAACTGCACGATGTCCACGCCGCCCGCGAGCACCGCGTCCGCGAAGTCCGCGATGTCGGGCCGCGCCGGCGTGCAGAGGTAGAGCAGCGAGTCCGCGAGCCGCCGCCTGATTTGCGTTCCGTCGAGTCCTGGCACGCCCGGCACGGTAACCGCCGGCCGGAATCGTGCGCTACGGTGGACGTGGTCCGCACGGGAGCCTGGAGATCACCGGGCTGAGAGGGAGCGTGGTTCGCTCCGACCGTCGAACCTGATCCGGGTCATGCCGGCGCAGGGAGCGTGAGTGCCTTGGCAAGTGCGAGCGGGGTCACCGTCGTGGGCGGCGGTGTCATCGGGCTGTCCGCCGCGTGGTTCGCGGCGCGGGACGGGTTCGACGTGACCGTGGTCGACCGCGCGTCGCCGCACGGCGGGTCGTGGGTGGCGGGCGGGATGCTCGCGCCGATCACCGAGGCCTGGCCCGGCGACGAGGACGTGCTGGCCCTGGGCGTCGAGTCGCTGGAGCTGTGGCCGGGGTTCGCGGCGGCACTCGACGTGCCGCTGAGCCCGGTCGGGACGCTCGCCGTGGCCGTCGATGCCGCCGACTCGGAAGTCCTGGACCAGCTGTGCGCGTATCTGGGCCGGATGGGCCGCGAGGCGGACCGCGTGACCAGGCGTGAGCTGCGTGCGCTCGAACCGGGGCTGGGGCCGTCCGTCCGAAGTGGACTTTCGGTGCCCGGTGATCTCTCGGTGGACAACCGGGTTCTCTTGGACGCGTTGCGCCGTGCGTGCGCGGAGAACGGCGTGCGGTTCACCGAACAGTCCATAGTGGACACTCCGGTCACCGTCATCGCGGCCGGCGCGTGGAGCCGTGACCTGCACCCCGCGCTCAAAGACGTGATCCGACCGGTCAAGGGCGAGATCCTGCGGCTGAGGGCCAGACCCGGCGCGCTGCCACCACCGACGCACACCCTCCGCGCCCACGTCTCCGGCCGCCCGGTCTACCTGGTGCCGCGCGCCGACGGGCTGGTGCTCGGCGCCACCCAGTACGAAGCCGGGTTCGACCCGGACGTCACCGTCGGCGGCGTGCGGGACCTGGTGCGCGACGCCGAGGTGGTGTGGCCGGGGATCGCCGAGTACGCGCTGGCCGAGTGCGCCGCCGGGTTCCGCGCGGGCAGCCCGGACAACGCGCCGGTCGTCCGGTGGCTCGAACCCGGCGTGCTGGCCGCCACCGGCCACCACCGCAACGGCCTGCTGCTCGCCCCCGTGACGGCGCGGCGGGTGCTCGACCTGCTCCGGGAAGCTCGCGAAGGAGGACACGGGTGAAGGCTCGGGTGAATGGTCAGGAACGGGAACTGGCCGACGGCGCGACCGTCGCGGCCGTGCTCGACCTGTTGGGCGCGCCGACCTCCGGGGTCGCGGTCGCGCTGGACGGCGAGGTCGTGCCGCGGGCCGCCTGGGCGTCCACCCCGGTGCCCGAGGGCGCCGCCGTCGAAGTGCTCACCGCTGTGCAGGGAGGCTGAACGTGGACGATCCGCTGGTCATCGCCGGGCGCGAGTTCGGGTCCCGGCTGGTCATGGGCACCGGCGGCGCGGCGAACCTCGCCGTGCTGGAGAAGGCGCTGGTGGCGTCGGGCACCGAGCTGACGACGGTCGCCATGCGCCGCCTCGACTCCGCCGGCGGCGGCGTGCTGGACCTGTTGCGCCGCCTGGGGATCGACGTGCTGCCCAACACCGCCGGCTGCCGGGGCGCGGCCGAGGCCGTGCTGACCGCCCGGCTGGCCCGGGAGGCGCTGGAGACGAACTGGGTGAAGCTGGAGGTCGTCGCCGACGAGCAGACCCTCCTGCCCGACCCGATCGAGCTGGTCGAGGCCGCCGGGCAGCTGGTGGACGACGGTTTCGTGGTCCTGCCCTACACCAACGACGACCCGGTCCTGGCCCGCCGCCTGGAGGACGTCGGCTGCGCGGCCGTCATGCCGCTGGGCTCGCCCATCGGCACCGGCCTGGGCATCCGCAACCCGCACAACATCGAGCTGATCGTGGCCCGCGCGGGTGTGCCGGTGATCCTCGACGCGGGCATCGGCACCGCCTCGGACGCGGCACTGGCGATGGAACTGGGCTGTTCGGCTGTGCTCTTGGCCACTGCGGTCACCCGGGCCCAGGACCCGCCGCGGATGGCGGCGGCCATGCGCGCCGGCGTGGAAGCGGGCAGGCTGGCCCGGTTGGCGGGCCGCATCCCGCAGCGGTTCTGGGCCCACGCGTCCAGTCCTGCGCCGGACGTCTGATGCGTTGATCACCCGACGGGCGGTGGCGGTCGCCCGCGCACCCGGCATGATGGATGCTTCATCCCATCCTTCATGTCAGTAGGAGGTGCGATGGCCGCCGAGCAGGTCGAGGACGCCACCGCCCGGCTGTACCTCGCGATCGGCAGGCTGTCCCGGCTGCTGCGCCGAACCGGCTCCCCGGGACTGGGCCCCGGCGCGGTCTCCGCGCTGGCCACCCTCGCCCGTTGCGGCCCCATGCGCCTGGGCGACCTGGCCGCGAAGGAGGGCGTGGCACCGCCCACGCTGTCCCGCATCGTCGCGGCGCTGGTCGAGGCCGGCTACGTCAAGCGCGACCCGGACCCCCAGGACGGCCGCGCCTGGCTCGCCACGCCCACCCCGGAGGGCGTGACCATGGTGTCGGGAGTCCGCTCGGCCCGCGTGCAGGAGTTGCAGCGCCGGATCGAGGAGCTGTCGCCGGAGCACCGCACGGCGCTGGTCAACGCGCTGCCCGCGTTGGAGGAACTGGTCGGCGAGGTCGGCTAGGCGCGTCGGTCGGCCTTGGCGGGGAGCACGTCCTTGCTCTCCGCGTGCGCCCCGACGGCCGGCTTCCCGCTCCGCACGTCGCGGTGTATCGCGGCGGTGACGAGCCATCCCACCAGCACGGCACCGGCCGCGCCGACGGTGTTGTTGGCGAAGTCCTGCGCCTCGCACACGCCCAGACCGGTCGTGGCCTGCACGAGTTCCACGACCCCGCTCAACCCGGCGGACAGCGCGAGGACGGTCAAGGGGCGCTTCGCGGCGATCGTCGCGAAGAACGCGAAGGGGACCAGCATCAGCAGGTTGAGGCGCTGCAACGACCCGGTGAGGGAGAACTCGTTGGCCACGCACCAGCCGATCGGGTCGGTCCGCAGCACCCCGGCGTCCAGCACGCCCGGCCTGCCCAGCGTGACGGCGAGCGCCAACGCCAACCCGAACCCCGCCAGGGCCGCCGGCACCGGCCGCCACCCCCGCCACCTGGCCACGAACACGGCCACCGTGCCGAACCCCACACACCCGAGGAACAACCCGGCGACCACTTCGGGTTGGCTCAGCACCAGCTCCGCGATGTAGGCGTCCTGTCGTGCGCTCATGCCAAGTGAGACGCGCGAGTGCCGGTCCGGGTTGGCCTAGAAGCGGTACCTGAGGATGCGGCCCACGTCCCGGACCACCGGCAGCCGGGCCATGATCCGCAGCGGGACGCGGCCCGACGCGGGCATGTTCGCGATCTCCGGCAACTCCAGGCTGCGCACGTCCTCGACCAGCGTGACGCCCCACGCCTCGATCGCGCGCGGCTCGTCCAGGCCCCAGTGCAGGGTCGCGCCGGACCGCCGCACGGCGGGCACGAGCTTCTGCATCCTGATCCCGAACGACCCGTAGGCGTCGAACAGCAGCTCGCCGCTCGGGAACCTGCCGACCACCCGCTTGACGAGCGTTTCGACCTCGCCAGGACGGAGGTACATGGTCAGGCCCTCGGCGACCACGACGGTCGGCCGGTCGTCGGGCACTTCGGCCAGCCACGTGTCGTCGGTGACCGAGGACGCGATGAGCCGGTATTCGCCGCCGGGCACCGGGAGCAGCCGTTCCCGCAGCGTCACGACCTGCGGGAGGTCGACGTCGACCCAGCGCGTGTGCGGGCCGGGGGAGAGCCGGAACACTCGGGTGTCGAGGCCGCAGGCCAGGTGCAGCACGGTCGTGTTCTCGTTGGCGCGCAGGAAGTCCCGCGTCCAGTCGTCCAACTTCTTGGCCCGCATGGCGACGCCCGCTGCGGACGACGCGTTCATGCCGGTGCGTCGGAAGTCGTAGTCGATGCGCCTGACCGCGTCGACCGCCGCCGTGTCGTTCAAGATCGGCTTGCGGGAACGGCTGTCCAGCGCCCGCCCGTAGAGAGTGGCGAGCATCGTCTCGGGCGCGCCGGCAAGTGTGATCCGTTCACGGTCCACACTGCAGTGTTGCACGGCGCCGCCTCGGCGTCGCGGCGAAGCCGCCATGGCGTCGGCTTCGCGACGCTAGCCCTCTACCCCTCCAGCCGCCACAGCGGCGAAACCGGCCCGACGCCGCCACCCAGCGGGTACGCCGCCGCCACCGACTTCACGATGAACTCCTTGCCGAACGCCACCGCGGTGGGCACGTCCTCGCCGCGCGCCAGCCTCGACGTGATGGCCGACGCGAGCGTGTCACCGCTGCCGTGGGTGTGCTCGACGTCGTAGCGCGGCCCGGGGAACTCGATGAACTCCGAGCCGTCGTACAGCACGTCCAGGCACCCCGGGTCGTCCCACAGGTGCCCGCCCTTGACCAGCACCCACGTCGACCCGAACTCCAGCAGCACCTCGGCGGCCTTGCGCTGGTCGTCGTGCGAGCGCACGTCGACGCCGGTCAGCAGCCGCACCTCGTCCAGGTTCGGGGTGATCAGGGTCGCGCGCGGGAACAGCTTGGCGCGCAAGGCGTCCAGGGCGTCGTCGCGCAGGAGCTGGTTGCCGTGCATGGACGCGGCCACCGGGTCGACCACGAACGGGATCGACCGTCCGATGTGGACCCGGTCGCACGCGTCGGCCACGGCCTCGATGATCGCCGCCGACGCCAACATGCCGGTCTTCGCCGCGTCCACCCCGATGTCACCGGCCACGGCCTCGATCTGCGCGGCCACGGTCTCCGGCGGGATCTCGGTGTACCCGGTGACGCCCAGGGAGTTCTGCACGGTCACGGCGGTCACGGCGGTCATGCCGTGCACGCCGCACGCGAAGAACGTCCGCAGGTCGGCCTGGAGACCCGCACCACCGCCGGAGTCCGATCCGGCGATGGTGAGGGCCTTCGGTGGGGTCACGGACATGTCAGTCCGTCACGACCGGCAGGTAGACCTTGTTGCCCTGGTCGGAGAACTCGTGCGACTTCTCCTCCATGCCCGCCTCGATCGCCTCCACGGTGGACAGTCCGCGCTCCTCGGCGTACCGGCGGACGTCCTGGGTGATCTTCATGGAGCAGAACTTCGGCCCGCACATCGAGCAGAAGTGCGCGGTCTTCGCCGGTTCCGCGGGCAGCGTCTCGTCGTGGAACGAGCGCGCGGTGTCCGGGTCCAGGGACAGGTTGAACTGGTCCTCCCAGCGGAACTCGAAGCGCGCCTTGGACAGCGCGTCGTCCCAGTCCTGCGCGCCCGGGTGGCCCTTGGCCAGGTCCGCCGAGTGCGCCGCGATCTTGTAGGTGATCACGCCGGTCTTCACGTCGTCCCGGTTGGGCAGGCCCAGGTGCTCCTTCGGCGTGACGTAGCACAGCATCGCCGTGCCCAGCCAGCCGATCTGCGCCGCGCCGATCGCCGAGGTGATGTGGTCGTAGGCGGGCGCGATGTCGGTGGCCAGCGGCCCGAGGGTGTAGAACGGCGCCTCGCCGCACCACTCCTCCTCCAGTCGCACGTTCTCCGCGATCTTGTGCATCGGGACGTGGCCGGGGCCCTCGATCATCACCTGCACGTCGTGCGCGCGGGCGATGTGGGTCAGCTCGCCCAGCGTGCGCAGCTCGGCGAACTGGGCCTCGTCGTTGGCGTCCGCGATCGAGCCCGGCCGCAGGCCGTCACCCAGCGAGAACGTCACGTCGTAGGTGCGCAGGATCTCGCACAGCTCCTCGAAGTGCGTGTAGAGGAAGCTCTCCTTGTGGTGCGCCAGGCACCACGCGGCCATGATCGACCCGCCGCGCGAGACGATGCCGGTGACCCGGCGCGCGGTCAGCGGCACGTACCGCAGCAGCACGCCCGCGTGCACCGTCATGTAGTCGACGCCCTGTTCGGCCTGCTCGACGACGGTGTCCCGGTAGACCTCCCAGGACAGCTTCGCCGGGTCGCCGTTGACCTTCTCCAGCGCCTGGTAGATCGGCACCGTGCCGATCGGCACCGGCGAGTTGCGCATGATCCACTCGCGGGTCTCGTGGATGCGCTTGCCGGTGGACAGGTCCATGATCGTGTCGGCGCCCCAGCGGGAGGCCCACACCATCTTCTCCACCTCCTCCTCGATCGAGGAGGACACGGCGGAGTTGCCGATGTTGGCGTTGATCTTCACGAGGAACTTCTTGCCGATGATCATCGGCTCGGCCTCGGGGTGGTTGCGGTTCAACGGGATGACCGCACGGCCGATGGCCACTTCCTCGCGCACGAACTCGGGGCTCATGTTCTCGCGCGCCGCGATGAAGGTCATCTCCGGCGTGATGATCCCGGCCTTGGCGTACGCCAACTGGGTCACCGCCCCGTTGACCGGCTCGCGCGCGGCCACCCAATCCGCGCGCAGCTTGGGCAGTCCACTGTGGACGTCGATGGTCGCTTCGGAGTCGGTATACGGACCGGAAGTGTCGTAGAGGTCGACGTGCTCGCCGTTGGTGAGCCCCACCCTGCGGAACGGGACCTTCACCCCGTCGGCCACCTCGCGGTAGACCTTGCGCGAGCCCGAGATCGGGCCGGTGGTGACAGTCGGCTTCACCGAACGGTCGTCAAGTGCCGTCACGACATTCCTCCCTACGCCGGCATTACCCGGTCAGGTTCAGGCGGTCGGCGGCACCGGAGTCGTCTCCAGCCGCCCTCTCAGCCCGCTGTGGCGCAAGCTCCCGCGTGTGTTGAGTTGTCCGCCTGACCATAGCCAGGCCACCACGCCGATGCCAAGGCCACCCGTCCGGACCGTGGGCAGGTCGCCGGCACACGGATGCCAAGGGCGGCTCTTTACGCGTACCTTTCTCCGCGTGGCTGATCACCAGCCCTTCCCGCCCGGCGCGCGGCGCGTGGCGCGCCCCGCCGCGGTGTCGCCGTGCCCGTCGTGCGGCGAGCCGGCGGGCCGCGGCTACCCCGGCTGCCGGTACTGCGCCGAGCTGGTCGACCAGTACTGGCTGCTGGACTGGCAGGAGTTGCTGGCCGCGGAGAAGCTCGCCGAGGGCGGCGCGGGGGAGAAGGAGCTGGCCGAGCTGGTGCTGGCCGACGAGGTGGGCCGGCACCCGTGGACCTGCACCGACTGGGCGATGACCCTGGTGACCTGCGCGCACTGCGGCGAGGAGCCGGCCACCGGTCCGGTGGACTGCGTGCGGTGCGCCACGGCCGACGAACTGCGCTGGGCGTGGGACCACGCGGGCTACCCGCGCGCCATCACCGCCGGCGAGCACGCGTTGCGGGTGGCGCGCGCGGTGTTGCGCGCACCGCACCGGCGGCGGGCGAGCGTGGTCGGGGCGTGGCGGTTGCTCCTGCCGTTCCTGCTGGTCGGCGAGCTGCCGACGGTCGGCCAGGTGCGGCGCATCCGGGCCCACGTGCTGGCCGGCGCGTACGCCGAACTGGCCGGCTGCACGACCCACGTCGAGCTGGCCGGGTTCCCGGAGCTGCCGTGGCGCCGGTCAGCGCGGGTCGAGCACCAGCCGAAGCCCAAGCCCGACCAGCACGGCCCCGGACACCCGCTCGACCGCCCGCCGGACCCGCGCCCGGGACAGAAGGCCCCGGACCCGGTCTAGGACGCCGACGACCACCAGGTACCAGAGCGTGTCGACGGCCACCCAGACTAGCGCGAACACCAGCAGCGCACCCCGCCCCGCGTCGGCCGGCAGGAACTGCGGCAGGAACGACAGCGCGAACACGCCCAGCTTCGGGTTGGCCAGGTTGACCACCAGCCCGGACCGGAACGCGTGCCGGGCCGGTTCGACCTCCGGCAGCGGGACACCCGCCTTGATCAGGGCGGACACCCCGAGGTGGATCAGGTAGGCGGCACCCGCGACGCGCAGCCCGTGGTAGGCGATCTCGGACGCCGTGAGCAGCACGGACAGCCCGAGCGCGGCGGCCACCGCCCACACCGCGACCCCGACCTCCATGCCCGCGACCGTGGCCAGCGCACCCGCCCGTCCCCGGACCGACTGCCGCAGCACCAGCGCCGTACCGGGGCCGGGCGACAGCGCGACCAGGAAGGACGCCGCGGCGAAGGCGGCGATGCTGCTCCACATGCAGCCATCGTCACCCCGCTGTCCAGGCGTTTTACCCCTTGGAGGTCAGTCGTCGTCTTCGTCGTCGGCGAAGGGGTCCTCGGAGGTCGCCGGGTCCCAGGACAGCCCGGGGACGCCCCACCCGTTGGCCTTGAGCATCTTCCGCGCCGCCCGCTTGTGCCGACCCACGAGCCGGTCCAGGTACAGGTACCCGTCGAGGTGGTCGGTCTCGTGCTGGAGGCAGCGCGCGAAGAACCCCGTGCCCTCGACCTCGATCGGCTTGCCGTCGCCGTCGAACCCGGTCACCTTCGCCCACGACGCCCGCCCCGTCGGGTACGACTCGCCCGGCGCCGACAGGCACCCCTCGTAGTCGTCGTCCGGGTCGGGCATGCCCAGCGGCACCTCGGAGGTCTCCAGCACCGGGTTCACCACCACGCCGCGGTGGCGGACGCCCTCGTCGTCGGGGCAGTCGTAGACGAAGACCCGCTTGTCGATGCCGATCTGGTTGGCCGCGAGACCCACCCCGTGCGCCGCCGCCATGGTCTCGAACATGTCGCCGATCAGCGTGCGCAACTCGTCGTCGAAGACCTCGACCGGCTTGGTCGGGTGGTGGAGCACGGGTTCGCCGGCGATGACGATGGGGTGGACTGACATGGCGACAAGCGTATCGGGCGACAGGACGCGCCGAGGCGATGAGACGACCCGGACTAAGATCACGTGATTGAATGGCACCGACGCACCAGGTACGGCTGAGGAGCCAGATGGACGCCGCAGAGGCACTGGCGCCGGCGGAGGGGCCGGACGACGGTTTGGACGACCGGGAGCGCGCGATCCTGGCCTTCGAACGCCAGTGGTGGAAGTACGCGGGCGTCAAGGAGCAGGCCATCAAGGAGCTGTTCGACCTGTCCCCGACGAGGTACTACCAGTTGCTCAACGCGTTGCTGGAGAAGGAAGAGGCGTTGGCGGCCGACCCCATGCTGGTCAAGCGCCTGCGCCGGTCCCGGACCGGCAGGCAGCGGGCCCGTGACGCGCGCAGGTTCGGCGTCGAGCGCCCGGGTGTCGAACGCCGATGAGCACCCCGGAGCCCGCACGTTCCGCCCACCCCGCCCGCGCCGCGGGCCTCGCGCTGATCGGCGTGGCCGCGATCGCCCTGGTGATCGGCGTGGCCAGCCTGTTCACCGGCGGCGGCGACGACCAGCCCGGCGCCCAGCCGTCGACCACGACGTCCCCGGGCAGCACGGACACCCAACCCCCCGGCACCTCGGACTCCGGCCAGCCGCAGACGACGACCGGTTCGCCCACGTCCCCGCCGGCCACCACGTCCGCCCCGGCCGGCACCCCGGGCGCCACCACGACCCCGCCGCCGCCGGTCACCCCGACGAACAAGCCCCCGGTCCGGGTCTACAACAACAGCAACATCCAGAACTTGGCGGCCAAGGCGTCGGACGACGTGCGCAAGGTCGGCTGGGACGTCGTCGAGACGGGCAACTACTCGCAGGGCGTGATCCCGACGACCACGGTCTACTTCCGCCCGGGAACGGATGAGGAGGCTGCGGCCCAGCAGTTGGCCAAAGCTTTGCGGGCCGAGGTCAAGCCCCGCTTCGACGGCATCGAAGGCGCCCACCCGGGCATCATCGTCATCGTGACCAACGACTACCAGGGCCCGTCCGGCAAGATCTGACCCGCTCCTCAGCTGGTCGCCCGGTAGGCGGTGGTCCAGAAGTCGCGGTGCGGTCGGGGTGTGGCCGCGGAGTCCATGGCCGCCTGGGTCAGCAGGATGCCCACGAACCCCTCGGTCAGCTGCCAACGCGGCAGCCGCCGTCGGTCCAGGAACCGGTCCACGGGACCGGCACTAGCTCTGGCGCGACTCCGCGTAAGCCTCCAGGGCCGCGAGCTGCACCGGGTCCAACGAAGGCCGCACCGCCGCCCGCGCCTTCGCCAAGTGGTCCGACGTCACCTCCGCCGCCGCCAACGACTCCCGCATCGCCGTCAACGCCGCCTCCCGCACCAGCGCCGCGCAGTCCGCCGCCGAGTACCCCGCCAACTCCTCCGCCAAAGCCGACAAGTCGACATCCGCAGCCAGCGGGGTGTTCCGCGACGACGCCCGCAGGATGTCCGCCCGCGCCGAAGCGTCCGGCGGCGGCACGTACACCAGGCGTTCCAACCGGCCCGGCCGCAGCAGCGCCGGGTCGATCAGCTCCGGTCGGTTCGTCGCGCCCAGCACCACCACGTCCCGCAGCGGCTCGACCCCGTCCAACTCGGTCAGCAGCGCCGCGACCACCCGGTCACCGACCCCCGAGTCCGACGACTGCCCGCGGCGCGGGGCCAGGGCGTCCACCTCGTCCAGGAACACCAGCGCGGGCGCGGCCTCGGCGGCCCGGCGGAAGAGTTCGCGCACCGCCCGCTCCGACTCGCCGACGAACTTGTCCATCAGCTCCGCGCCCTTGACCGACAGCACGTTCAGCCGCCCGCTCCCGGCCAGCGCCCGCACCAGGAACGTCTTCCCGCACCCCGGCGGCCCGTACAGCAGCAGCCCGCGCGGCGGCGCGACGCCCAGGCGGGCGAACGAGTCCGGGTACTGCAGCGGCCACAGGGCGGCCTCGGTGAGGGCCTGCTTGACCTCGGTCATGTCGCCGACGTCGTCCAGCGTGAGCCCGCCGGTCCGCAGAGTGTCCGAAGTGGACATCGAGATCGGCCGCACGGTCTCCAACGCGCCCAACAGGTCCTGCTGCGCCACGTGCGGCTCGGCGACGTCCCGCTGCCGCAGCGCCGACCGCACCGCCGCCTCCCGCCGCAACGCCACCAGGTCCGCCGCGACGAACCCGGGCGTCCGGTCGGCGACCGCGCCGAGGTCCACGTCCGGCTCCAGCGGCACGTCCCGCAGCAGCACCCGCAGCAACTCGGTCCGCCCGACCCCGTCCGGCAGCGGCAGCACCAGCTCCCGGTCCACCAGCTCCGGCACGCGCAGCCGCGGGTCCACCGCCTCGGGGTGCGCACTGGTCACCACCAGCGCGAACCCGGGCCGCGACACGGCCTCGCGCAACGCGTCCAGCACGACCGTCGCCACCGGCGGCGGGTCGGCGGCCGGCAGCAGGGCCTCGACATCGGTCAGCAGCAACACCGCGGGCGACCCGGTCGACGACAACGCGTCGGTCAGCCGCGCAACGGTCCCGTTCGCCTCCAGCACCGCGATGCTCGGCGCGGCCACCTCCACCACCGCCGCGCCGACGCCCTGCGCGACCGCCCGCACCAGCGTCGCCTTGCCGACCCCTTCCGGCCCGCTGACCAGCGCCGCCAGCCGGGGCGTCGCGCCCAGCCGGGTGAGCAGCTCGGGGTGCTTGAACGTCAGGTCCAGCCACTCGGTGAGCCGGCGGGCCGCGTCGTGCTGCCCGACCAGGTCCGCGATCGGCACCGCTTCCACCGGCGGGGCCGGCACGACCGGCTTCGGCGCGGGATCACCCGTCCGCGCACCGTCGCGCCACCCGACCACGGTCGACGGCTGCACCGCCACCGGCCCGGCGGGGTCGACGGAGGTGATCGTGAGCAGCTCGTTGGTCCACGTCATGCCGATCGCGTTGGACAGCTTCCGCCGGGTCTCGCTGACGTCCACACCGGGCGGCGGCGCGAGGTCCTGGGGCAGCAGCGACACCGCGTCCCCGACCGTCAACACCTTGCCGGTCAACGCCATCCGCAACGTCTCGGGCGTCAACGACGTGCTCGCCAGCCGCGACCCGGCCACGGTCACCACCCGCGCGCCGGCCACCTCCACCGGCGTGACCACGACCTCGGACCCCTCGACCACGCCGAGGTTGGACAACGTCACGTCGTCGACGAACACCACCCCGGGCGGCCCGTCGCCGGCGGCGGCGAGGGCGGCGGAGACCCGCGCCCCGGTCAGCTTGACGGCGTCCCAGGCCCGCAACCCCAACGCGTCCAGCACCTCGGGGTGCATCCGCACCACACCGCGGCGCGTGTCGAGGGCGGAGGGCGACAGGCGGGCCGTCAACGTGATCACGGTAAGAGCCTAGGACAGCGAGCGGCCCCGGCGGGTCAGGTCCCGCCGGGGCCGCTCAGCGTGGCCTCCGGCCCCCGGTTCGATCATCCCACGGGGTACCGACAAAAAGCCTTTACGGCCGGTGGTGCCGGCGCAGTCCGATCTGCCGCCAGCCGCGGCGCTTCGTCGCCGGCTGCCCGTTGGTCTCCGCGGCCACCTGGGTCGGGTCCACGGACCGGCGCGGACGCCGGACGGCACGCATCGCCGCCCCCGCCACCCGGCCGCCCAGCGGCTGCCGCAACCCCAACCGCCGAGCCGCCACGCCGTGCGCCCGCTTGATCGCGCGACGGTCCGCCGCCGGCACCGACCACGCCTCCGGGTGCTTGGCCAGCCACCGGTACCGCCGCACCGAGTACGGCAGGTGCGCCAGGTACAGCAGCGACGCCGCGATCAGCGCCACCAGCGGGAACGTGATGATCGCCGCCGCCAGCAGCGCGACCCCCACCAGCAGCGGGGCGACCGCGCGCGGCGGGACCTTGATCGTCTTCACGGACAGCGTCGGGATGCGGCTGACCAGCAGCAGCGCGATCGCCACCGTCCACAGCGCGACCACCCACGGCTCCGACCACCAGCCGCCGCGCCGGACCTGCTCGTCCAGGATCAGCGGCAGCAGCAGCAACAGCCCGCCGGCCGGCGCGGGCACGCCGACGAAGAACTCCTTCGCGAACGGCGGCTGCTCCACCTCCAGCAGCGTGTTGAACCGGGCCAGGCGCAGGACCATGCACACCGCGAAGATCAGCGCGACGACCCAGCCCTCGCGGCTGGTGTCGAACTTCCACACGAAGATGACCAGCGCGGGCGCGACGCCGAAGGAGATGGCGTCGGCCAGCGAGTCCAGCTCGGCGCCCATCTTGCTGGTGGCGTCCAGCAGCCGGGCGATGCGGCCGTCGAGGCCGTCGAAGACCGCCGCCATGGCGATGGACGCGATGGCCGCGCCGTAGAACCCGTTGATGGCGAAGTACACCGCCGACAGGCCCGCGCACATCGCCAGCACGGTGATGGCGTTGGGCAGCAGCCGGACCCCGGGGCCGCTGGGAGCCATCGGCCTCAGCCCTCCGGGAGTTCGGCGAGCACGGTCTCGCCGCCGATGGTCTTCTGACCCGCCTCGACCAGCACGCGGCTGCCCGCCGGCACGTACAGGTCGACCCGCGACCCGAACCGGATCAGGCCGTAGGTCTGGCCGGCCGCGACCTTGTCGCCCTCGGCCACGTGGCACACGATCCGCCGCGCCACCAGGCCCGCGATCTGCACCACCACGACGTCGTGGCCGTCGAAGGACCGCAGCCACACGGTGTTGCGCTCGTTGTCCTCGCTGGCCTTGTCCAGGTCCGCGGACAGGAACTTGCCGGGCCGGTAGGACACCTGCTTGACGGTGCCGGGCACCGGCACGCGCTGGACGTGCACGTCGAACACCGACAGGAACACGCTGATCCGGGTCATCGGGACGTCGCCCAGGCCCAGTTCGGCCGGCGGCACCGCCTCGACGACGTGGGACACCGTGCCGTCGGCGGGCGCCACGGCGATGCCGGGGCGGGTCGGCGTGGTCCGCTTGGGCTCGCGGAAGAACCACGCCACCCAGGCGGTCAGCACGGCGCCGACGACACCCGCGCGCTTGGAGAACCGGCGCAGCAGGAGGGTGGCGACGGCCGCGCCCACCACGAACGGGCGACCCGCGGGGTTCATCGGGGGGACGATCCCCTTGGCGAGGTCGAGGAAGTGGGAGACGGCACCACTGTTGTTGTCGCGATCGACGGTCATGGCTCTTCCGGGTCGGGGCTCGTGTCATTCGACCGGCCACACGCTACGCCGGCGGGACCCGGCCCCGTCCGGCGTGCCCGTGCGTCCCCCGACGAACGCACGCGCACCACCGGACGAGTATGGGTCGAGTGTAATCCGGGTCACATGGCCCACTCAATGTCAGTGAGTGAGCGCTCTGTCACATAGCGCGCTCACCCGTTCGCGCACCGACGGCACGTTCGCCGCATCCTGGACGGCCGGCGCGACCACTTCAGGTGCGTCCACCGTCGTCCCGTCCGCCAGCACGACCTGCCACGGCCCGCCCCAGTCCAACCGGAACTCGGCCCGGCCCGCGCGCACCAGCTCGTCCAGCAGCATCGCGCCCAGCAACTCGGTCACGACCTCGACCAGCGCGCGGTCGTGCTCTTCGGCCGGCACGTCCTCGCTGAGGATGTGCGGCGCCAACTCCCGCAGCCGGCCCTGTTCGAGCCCGGTCAGCAGCTCGTCGAGCGTGCCCGACGGCGCGACACCGCTTTGCCGACCCGCCTCGGCGAACAGCCCCGCGAAGTGCGCCACGTGCGCCGCCCCCGCCAGCCGGACGATCTCCGGCCACTCCGCGACCGGCCCGAGGTCGTCCCGGACCATCCCCTTCTCCAGCTCGGCGAGACCGCTGACCAGCGTCCACGCCGGCTGGTCGAGCACCGGCACGGCGGGCGACGGCAGCGCCGCCATGGCCGCGATCCGCTCCCGGATCGGCGGGTGGCTGTCGAACACCGACGCGGGCTGTTCGTCCAGCAGCCGGTCGGCCACCCGGCCGAGGCCTTCGCGGCGGTGCGGGTCGTCCAGGAACGACCGGAACCCGGCGAGCACGTGCGGCGTGCGCCCGGCCGCGGGGGCCAGCGACACGTAGTCCTCGTGGTAGGCGTCCCACGCCGCGTCCAGGGACAGGATCTTGCGCAGCGCGGACTGGGCGGTCTCCCGGCCGGCGGCGGCCACCGAGGCCGCGTCGGCGTCCAGCTCCTGGCGCCGGTTCACCGACGCCGCGACCCGCGCGTACAGCTTGGCGTAGGCCGCCAGCGGGCGCTGGAGCAGCGTGTCGCCCAGGTTGTCCACGGTGTGCGCGAGGGCGTTCTTGGCCCGGTAGGTCAGCGCCGACAGCTTGGTGTGCCCGCCGCCGTAGTGGCCGAGTTCGTGCGCCAGCACGGACCGCAGCTCGCCCACGTTCAGGCCGGCCAGCAGCGGCAGGCCGATCATCAGGTAGCGCGGACCGGGTCGCAGGCCCAGCAGCCCCGCCTTCTCCCACACGGCCGCGTTGACCTCGGGCACCAGCCGGATGTCGTCGGGCGCGCGGGTGCCGGCGATCTCCGCCAGCTCGTCCACGACCCGCCACAGCTCGGGCTGCTCGGCCCGGGTCAGCGGCACGCCCTCGGGCTCCGCGCGCAGCTTGAGCGCCTTGTAGACCGCGCCGCCGACGGCGAGCGCCACCGCGCCCGCGATGATCGCGATCTTGATCGCACCGGCCCCGAAGTGCCCCGTGGTCATCGCGATCACGGCGACCGCGCCGAGCCCGACGGTCAACCCGAGCACGATCACGAAGAAGCCGACCAGCATGGCCACGGCCAGGATGGGACGCGCCATCCCCCCACCTTCCAGAAAACGTCCGACAGGAAACGTCCCCACGGACCCCCGGAGGTGGGAACTGCGGGCGAGATCCTCGCAGATCAGGCCGCGATTCCGAAGAGTTTTCCTAGAGGAACCGGACGAGCACCTCGTCACCCTCGGCCAGCGCGGTCACGTCCTCGGGCACCTCGATCAGGCAGTCGCTGATCGCCAGCGCAGACAGCAGGTGCGACCCCGGTCCGCCCACGGGCGTGACGACCTGCCCGGACACCGGGTCGTACTTGCCGCGCCGGAACTGGGTGCGCCCCGCCGGCGAGGTCAGGCCCGCGTTCAGCCGGGCCAGCGCGGTGGGCCGTTCGACCTGCGCGAACCCCATCGCCGCCCGCAGCGCGGGCCGGATGAACACCTCGAACGACACCTGCGCGCTCACCGGGTTGCCGGGCAGCGTCGCCACCGCGACCCCCTGGTAGCGGCCCGCGCCCTGCGGCCCGCCCGGCTGCATCGCGACCTTCGTGAACTCCACGCCCCGCCCGGTGAAGGCGTCCTTGACCACCTCGTACGCGCCCGCGCTCACCCCGCCCGAGGTGAGCAGCAGGTCGAACTCGGCGATCCGCGCGCCGACCGCCGCGTGGAAGGCGTCCACGTCGTCGGGCACGAACCGCAGCAGTTCCGCCTCGCCGCCCGCCTCCCGCACGGCCGCCGCGAGCATCACGCCGTTGGACTCGTAGATCTGCCCCGGCAGCAGCTCGGTCCCCGGCGACACCAGCTCCGACCCGGTCGACAGCACCAGCACGCGGGGCCGCCGGCGCACCGGCAGCACCGCGAACCCCAGCGCCGCCGCCAACCCCAGCTGCGCCGGACCCAGCGGCGTGCCCGCGGTCAGCACGGTCGCGCCCACGGCCACGTCGTCCGCCGCCGTCCGCACGTTCTGCCCGACGACCACCGCCCGGTCCACCCGCACCGACGACGTCCCGCCGTCGGTCCACTCGACCTGCACCACGGCGTCCGCGCCGGCCGGCACGGGCGCGCCGGTCATGATCCGCTGCGCGGTCCCCGGCTCCAGCGGCACCAGCGAGGTCCGGCCCGCCGGGATGTCGTCGGCCACCGGCAGCGTCACCGGCACCTCCGCGAGGTCGGCGGCGCGCACCGCGTAGCCGTCCATCGCCGAGTTGTCGAACGGCGGCAGCGGGATCGGCGCCACCAGGTCGGCGGCCAGCACCAGGCCGAGGCAGTCCGCGACGGGCAGGTCCACCACCGGCATCACGCCGATCAGCTCCGCCACCCGGGCACGGTGATCAGCGACTCGCGTCAAGGGGTTCGACACGACCACCATCCTGCCGCGCCCGTGCGAAACTGCTCCGACCGGCCGCAGGGTGATCGCAGTAGGGGGAGTCCGGTGCAGGTCCGCACGCGACACACGCCGACGTTCGGGGTGGCCAGGCTGGTGCTCGCGCCCGCCGAGCCGGTGCTCGTCGAACGGTCGTCCCTGGTCGCGACCAGCTACGGCGTCACGGTCGACACCAGGGGCAAGGCGCCCGGCGTGAAGGCCGCCCTGTGCACCGCAGGTCCCGAGGGCGGCTGGGTCGACGTCGCGCCCCCGCTGCCCGGCGACCTGCACGTCCTGGAACTCGACGGCACCACCGGCTGGTGCGTGGCCCGCAACACGTGGCTGGCGGGCGCCGTCACCGTCGCCCTGGACCCGGCCGCGCCCCCGGTGCGCGCCCTGCACGGCGGCGACAACGGCTTCCTGACCCACTTCCGCGGCGCCGGCTCGGCCGTGCTCAGCTGCTACGGCACCCTCGACGTGGTCACCCTCGCCGCCGGCGAACTGGTCACCCTCGACGCCGGGCACGTCATCGCGTTCGCCGACACCGTCCAGTGCCGCCTGCGCGCCCTCACCCCGGACCTGCCGCAATCGGTCCGCACCGGGGAAGGGCTCGCGTTCGACTTCGCCGGCCCGGGCCTGGTGCTGACCCGCACGCGCAGTCCGCGCGGACTCGTCACTTGGTTGCGCGACAACGGATTCAGCATGCGCGCATGACTCCATAAGGAGGTATCGGCGAACCCCCTCGTGCCTCTAGCGTGGCGGTTTGCTCAGGTATTTCTCGAAGGAGGACGTCTTGGCTGTCGGCACGGTCAAGTGGTTCAACTCGGAGAAGGGGTACGGCTTCATCGCCGCCGACGGCGGGCCCGATGTCTTCGTGCACTACTCGGCGATCCAAATGGAAGGCTTCCGAACGTTGGCCGAGGGCGACCGCGTGGAGTTCGAGATCCAGGCGGGCCGGGACGGCCGCAGCCAGGCGGCGGACGTCCGGAAGGCATCGTGAACCCCGCCCGGCCCGCCCCGCGGCGGGTCGGGCCGTTCCCCACGACCGGTCCCGCAGTGACCGGACCCGCCGTGCCGCGCCCGACGACCGGACCCGCCGTGCCGCGCCCGACGACCGGACCCGCCGTGGCAGCCGCCGCGAACCGTGCCGTGACCGGACTTACCCCGAACCGCCCGCACGTCCGTTCCGCAGGACGTTAGGCTGCCCCGCGTGTCGGAGGACCTGTCTGGGCGACGGTTGGGCCACTACCGGATCGACGGGGTGCTCGGCCGCGGTGGCATGAGCGTGACCTACAAGGCCACGGACGTCCGGCTCGGCCGCAAGGTCGCGCTGAAGGTCATCGGCGAGCACCTCACCGCCGACGCGGAGTTCCGCGAGCGGTTCGTGGACGAGGCCCGCAACACCTCGGCGATCGACCACGCCAACATCGTGCCGCTGTACGACTTCGACGAGGTCGACGGCCTGCTCTACATCGCGATGCGGCTGGTCGACGGCCAGGACCTGGCCTCCCACATCAAGGACGGCCCCATCTCGCCCGCCCGCACGCTCACCCTGCTCGGCCAGGTCGCCGAAGCGCTGGACATGCTGCACGGCAAGGGCCTGGTCCACCTCGACGTGAAACCGGCGAACGTGCTGGTCACCACCAAGGAAGCCGCCCGCGAGCACGTCTACCTCGCCGACTTCGGCCTGACCCGGCGCGGCGCCACCGGCCACCGCACCCGGACCGGCGACTTCCTCGGCTCCCCGACCTACGCCGCGCCCGAGCACCTGCGCGGCGAGCCCCTCGACGGCCGCACCGACCAGTACGCGCTGGCGTGCATGGTGTTCGCGTGCCTGTCCGGGCGGCCCCCGTTCCAGGGCGGCGTGCAGGACGTCATCCAGGGCCACCTCGGCCAGGAGATCCCGGCGCTGACCTCGCTGGTCGCGCTGCCGCCCGGCATCGACGACGCGCTGCGCAAGGGCACCGCCAAGAGCCCCGACCAGCGCTTCGGGTCGTGCCAGGAGCTGATCGCCGCCGTGCGCACCGCGCTGGGCGGCGCGGCGACCGTGACCAGCCCGCCCCGCCGGGTCGACGCGCCCGTGTCGGCGCCCACCCCGGTCGTGGGTCCCCCGTCCGGTGGCATGCCGGCGCAGCAGCCGCCGCAGGGCTTCGGCAACCAGCCCGGGTTCCTCGCCGAACCGGTGCGGCTGCGCCCGCCGACCCAGATGGGCGGCGCCTCGGCGTTCACCTCGACCAAGAAGCAGCGGCCCGCGTGGTTCGCGCCGGTGGTCGCGGGCGTGGTGGCGATCATCGCGATCGTCATCGTCGTGCTGATCCTCACGCCCAAGGACGAGCCGCCGCGCCCGCCGCAGTCCACCAGCTCCGGGCAGTCCATCGACGTGGGCGGCACCACGACCAGCTCGAAGCCGCTGCCCACCAGCGTGCCCGTCAAGACATCCCGCTGACCTGCGGTTCTTGCACTCGACGGCGGTGAGTGCTAAACACGGTCCTGGCACTCGGACCACCTGAGTGCCAGCACGCAGGCTGGGACGGTGAGGCGCACCCGGGGTTCCGGGTGGGTCGTCCGTCGCGGGCACCGAGCCTGGCCAAGCACCGTGTTCCGCTGCGGGCACCTGTCCGCAGTGGCCCCATAAGTCGTTTATAGGCGGAGGAACACACCGCAATGGCCAAGATGATCGCGTTCGACGAGGACGCCCGCCGCGGTCTCGAGCGTGGCATGAACACCCTCGCCGACGCCGTCAAGGTGACGCTGGGCCCGAAGGGCCGCAACGTCGTGCTCGAGAAGAAGTGGGGCGCGCCGACCATCACCAACGACGGCGTCTCCATCGCCAAGGAGATCGAGCTCGAGGACCCGTGGGAGAAGATCGGGGCCGAGCTCGTCAAGGAAGTGGCGAAGAAGACCGACGACGTCGCCGGTGACGGCACCACCACCGCCACCGTGCTCGCCCAGGCCCTGGTCCGCGAGGGCCTGCGCAACGTGGCAGCCGGCGCCAACCCGCTGGGCCTCAAGCGCGGCATCGAGCAGGCCGTCGAGGCCGTGACCGAGCAGCTGCTCAAGACCGCCAAGGAGGTCGAGACCAAGGAGCAGATCGCCGCCACGGCGTCCATCTCCGCGGGCGACTCGACCATCGGCGAGCTGATCGCCGAGGCCATGGACAAGGTCGGCAAGGAAGGCGTCATCACGGTCGAGGAGAGCAACGCGCTCGGCCTCGAACTCGAGCTGACCGAGGGTATGCGCTTCGACAAGGGCTACATCTCGGGCTACTTCGTGACCGACCCGGAGCGCCAGGAAGCGGTCCTCGAGGACCCGTACATCCTGCTCTACGGCTCCAAGATCGCGTCGGTCAAGGACCTGCTCCCGCTGCTGGAGAAGGTCATGCAGTCCGGCAAGCCGCTGCTGATCATCTCCGAGGACGTCGAGGGCGAGGCCCTGGCGACCCTGGTGGTCAACAAGATCCGCGGCACGTTCAAGTCCGTCGCCGTCAAGGCCCCGGGCTTCGGCGACCGCCGCAAGGCCATCCTGCAGGACATCGCGATCCTGACCGGCGGCCAGGTTATCACCGAGGACGTCGGCCTCAAGCTGGAGAACGCCGACCTGTCCCTGCTGGGCAAGGCCCGCAAGGTCGTCGTGACCAAGGACGAGACCACGGTCGTCGAGGGCGCGGGTGACGCCGAGCAGATCCAGGGCCGCGTCAACCAGATCCGGGCCGAGATCGAGAAGTCGGACTCCGACTACGACCGCGAGAAGCTCCAGGAGCGCCTGGCGAAGCTCGCCGGTGGTGTGGCGGTCATCAAGGCCGGCGCCGCCACCGAGGTGGAGCTGAAGGAGCGCAAGCACCGCATCGAGGACGCGGTGCGCAACGCCAAGGCCGCCGTCGAGGAGGGCATCGTCGCCGGTGGCGGCGTCGCGCTGCTCCAGGCCGCCGAGGCCGCCTTCGCGGGCCTGAAGCTCGAGGGCGACGAGGCCACCGGCGCCAACATCGTCAAGGTCGCCGTCGAGGCGCCGCTCAAGCAGATCGCCATCAACGCCGGCCTTGAGGGCGGCGTCGTGGTGGAGAAGGTCAAGGGCCTGCCCGTCGGCCACGGCCTCAACGCCGCGACCGGCGTCTACGAGGACCTGCTCGCCGCCGGCGTGCCGGACCCGACGAAGGTCACCCGCTCGGCCCTCCAGAACGCGGCCTCCATCGCCGCGCTGTTCCTGACCACCGAGGCCGTGGTGGCCGACAAGCCGGAGAAGTCCTCCGGTGCGCCGGCCGTCCCGGACGCGGGCGGCATGGACTTCTGAGCGAAGCGGTAACCGCAAGGGGCCCGGTCCACTCGGACCGGGCCCCTTCGCCGTTCCCGGGCGTGTTCGTGGGCCTGCGTTTGGGCCTGTTCTCAGCGGCCGTTTCCGGCTTTCCCGCGGTATCGGGGCTTTCGCGCACGGCTTTCGCTGTGCGCAATACCCGCGGCCGAGTGGACAACCGGGCCGAACGCGCCGGCACAGAATTCCGGATTCCCCGCCGGCCCTCTCGATGCGCGCAAGCCGACCCGCCCCGCCCGCCGAGAGTCGCCCTTTATCCCGGCCCGCCCCGCCCACCGAGAGTCGCCCTTTATCCCGGCCCGCCCCGGCCGCCGAGAGTCGCACTTCGCCGGGAATGCGCGGATGCCCTTGCCCCACTCCCGTCCCGTCCCCCCGCGTTCCTCACCTCACGGGACGCGCGAGTCGGCAGTTGGTGCCGAAATTGACATCTCACACGATGGGGTGACGGCCCTCAGTGCTCCACCGGCGCATGGATGCTGTCCCGGATCTCGCGCCGCGCCCCGCCGTAAACCCGCACCTCAACAGCGATCCACAGCACGCACACCACCGTCAAGATCCCCAGCGCCGCCCAAGCCGGGACCAGCAGCGCCACCGGGGTCAGCGCCACCAGCACCAGCGCCAGCGCCACCCGCACCCCGTTCACCGTCCCCAGGTTCCGCAGCCGGAACCCGATGTGCCCCAGCACGTACAGCAGCACGCCCCCGTACAGCGCGTACGGCCCCACCCCGTGCAGGTGCTCGCCCGGCGTGTGCCCGTCCGCCCCGCCCAGGTAGTTCATGGTCTTCTTCAGCCCCAGCGCGAGCAGGATGATCCCCGCGATCATCGGCAGGTGCAGGTAGGTGAACGAGTCCCGGGCCAGCGCGGCCCGCCGGGCGCCGGTCGCCGCGTGCAGGACGCGCTCCGCCGTCGGCGCGACGACGTCGAAGTACGCCCACCACAGCGTCACCGCGATGACCAGCCCGCACACGATCCCGAAGATGATCGGCCACGACACCGGCAGGTCCGAGACCCCGATGCCCACCGCCACGATCGACTCGCCCAGCGCGATGATCACGATCAGCCCGTGCCGCTCCGCGAAGTGGACGGCCGACTGCACCCGCCACCCGGACACCCCGGTCAGCAGCACCCCGCCGTAGTCGACGGCCAGCGCCAGCGCCCACAGCGCCGTCTGCGTCAGCCCCGACGTGAAGGACGCCGAGACCAGGACCACCGTGCCGCCCAGCATCGGCAGGGACGTCACCGCGAGCTGCCGGCGCAGGGCGGCGTCACCGTGCGAGAACCGCCAGTACGACACCAGGTGCAGCACCCGCACCAACAGGTAGCACGCCGCGAACACCAGCGGTCCGGGCAGGCCGCCCGGCAGGTCGTCGAACGCCTCGGGGATGGTCACCGACGCCACCAGCATCACGGCCATCGCCGCGAACAGCACGAGCCGCGCGCCGTCGTCGTCGGCGTGCACCCGGTTGCCCAGCCACGAGTAGCAGCACCAGCACCACCAGAGCAGGGCGAGCAGCAGCATGCCGCGCACCACGCCGCGGACCGTGGGGTCGGCGGCCATCAGTTGGGTCACCTGGGTGATCGCGTACACGAACACCAGGTCGAAGAACAGTTCGAGCGGTGTCACCCGGGCGCCCTCTTGGACGACCCGGGTCCGACGTGTGGACATGCCGGGAAGTGTGCCACCGACCTGCGCGAACCCATGATCGGTTCGCTAACCGTGAACTGTTAACGACGGGCTGTGTATCCAGCGTAGAACTACTCACTCCTTATCTGATGTGACCGAACCTCTACCCGGGAGGAACGCGATGGACAACCGAACCGACGGCCGGCGGCCGTCCCACTGACCACTCGGGGGAGGGGGCGGCAGGCCGGTCGGCTTCGAGGGGTGCCGATCGGACGCCGCCCGTGGTGAAGGGCGGTCCGCGGTGCGAGGGGGGCATCGCGGACCGCCGACACACGTGACGTGGAACGATCAGCTCCGGCTGGGGGATGTCGAGGAGGAGGTGACGACCGTGGGAGAGCTGCGCACGGCTGGTGAGCGGCCACCCTGGGAGGGTCTGGACGGGACGGACCGGCACGCCGCCTGCGTCGTCGCCGCCCGCGACGGCGACCGGAGGGCGCTGGACGTGCTGGTCGCGGACCTGACGCCGCTGGTGTGGCACGTCGCGCGCGGGCACGGCCTGGATCGCAGCACCGCGGAGGACGTGGTGCAGACGGTGTGGCTGGCCCTGCTGCGCCACCTGGACCGGTTGGTCGAACCCCGTGCGCTGGCGGGGTGGCTCGTCGTGGCGACGCGGCGGGAAGCCCAGCGCACCTGGACCCCCAGTCGTCGGGAAGCCGCGCTTTCCGACGAGCTGGCGGAGCAGTTGGAGAGCGAATACGGGTTGCCGGAGGACGCCGCCCTGGTCGACGACCGGGACCACCGGTTGTGGCGGGCCTTCGGTCGCTTGTCGCAGAAGTGCCAGGAACTCCTGCGACTCACCGTGCTGGCCGGGCGGGCGGAGTACCGCGCGGTCGCCGAAGCACTGTCCATGCCACGCGGGAGCATCGGTCCGACCAGGGGCCGGTGCTTGACGACGTTGCGCGCACATCTTGACGCGGAAGGAGGATCGCGGTGAACGACATCGACCCGCGCGATGACCGCAGAGGCCATGAGGACACCGCTGTCCTCACCGAGCTGAACCGGTTGGTGTACGAGCTGGACGCGCCGCCGGCGGGGCTGGTCGAACGCATCCAGTTCGCGGTGGCCCTGGAGAACCTGGACGTGGAGGTGGCCCGCTGGGAGCGGGCGGGGTCGTTCGCGGGTGTCCGCGGCGGCAACCCCGGGACCATCACGTTCACGGTCGACAACCTGACCCTGATGGTGAACTTCACCTCGACCGGCGCGCGCCACCGCATCGACGGCTGGCTCGTGCCCGCGGGTGAGCACACCGTGGAGGTGCGGGTGGCCGAGCACGAGTCGAGCACGACGAAGGCCGACGACGGCGGCCGGTTCGTGCTGTCGGACGTGCCCGCGGGCACCACGCAGATCGTGGTGCACCTGGTGAACTCCCGCGGCGAACCGGGCCGCACGGTGGTCACGCCGACGATCATGTTGTAGGCCGCCACCCACCGACGAGTGCCCCGACCGGCACGACGTGGGTGGCCCCGCCGACGAGGTGCAGCAGGAACGCCGGTGGCTCGTGCAGGTAGCCCATCGGCCCGTCCGGCCGCAGCGCGAGCGTGCTCTGCCGGTGCGTGCTGGGTGCGACGCACACCACCGTGCCCGCGAACGGCACGGTCACCGCACGGTGCACGTGCCCGGCCAGCACCCGCGTGACGTGGGGGTGCCTCCGCAGCACCTCCGCGAGCCGGTCACCGTCCGCCAGCCGCATGCCGTCGAGGAACGGGATTCCGACGTCGACCGGCGGGTGGTGCAGGCACACGAACACCGGCTGCTCCCGAGCGGCGAGCACCGCGTCCAACCACGCGAGTTGCTCCGCCCCGAGCCGTCCACCCGGACTGTCGGGCCGCCACGAGTCGAGCACGACCACGCTGAAGCCCGCGTGGTCCACGACGTACCGGGTGTCGCGCGTGCCGCCGAGGCCCGGCGTGTCCTTGAAGACCCTGGTCAGGGCGGCGGCGTCGTCGTGGTTGCCCATCACGAGGTGGACCGGGATCGGGTAGCCGTCGAGCAGGCCGGCCAGTCGGTCGTAGGCGTCGTGCCGGTACTCCGACAGGTCGCCGGTGATCACCACGCAGGCCGGCCGCGGGTCGAGGGCGAGCACGGCTCCGAGCGCCCGGTGCAGGGCGGCGGCGGGCTCGGCGGCGACGGCGTCGGTGCGCAGGTGCGGGTCGCTGAGGTGTGCGATCGACATACCGCCATCGCACCGCGCCCGCCCGCCGAACGACCCCGGTTTCGCCCCCGGCACAACGCCCTCGGCACAACGCCCCTGGCGCAACGCCCCTGGCACAACGCCCCTGGCACACGTCCCTGGCACACGCCCCTGGCACAACGCCCCTGGATGGCCTGGTCGTGGGCTGGTTGTGCGGTGCGATGTCGTGTCGGGCGCCGGCCTCCGGCCCCCGACACCATTCTCTCAGGGGGTACCGACAAAAACGGCCAGGGCGTGTGGCGCACGACCGGGTCAAAGGCGCCGGTGCGGCGGAAGTCCCCGGCGGTGCGGGATGGTTTCGCGGCGGCGCGGAGAGGTTCCGTGGCGACCGTCGAGGGCTATGGTCTAGACCATGCTTGAGGTTATCGCTCTCGACGCGGCTGATGCCGAAGCCGCCCAGGCCGGTGGAGCGCACCGGCTCGAACTCGTCACCGACATGGCCGCCGACGGCCTGACGCCCCCGCCCGCCCTCCTCAAGAGCGTGCTCGCCGCGACCGACCTCCCCGTCCGGGTCATGCTCCGCGACGCCCCCGGGTTCGCCCCCGGCGATCCCGACGGCCTGCGCCGCGCCGCCGCGCGAGCACGCGAAGCGGGAGCCACCGAGTTCGTCCTCGGCTTCCTCGACGCCCACCGCCAGGTCGACGAAGAAGCCTGCCGCGCCGTCCTGGAAGAAATCGACGGCTGCGCCTGGACCTTCCACCGCGCCCTCGACAACTCCGCCGACCCGCGCCGGACCTGGGACGTCGTCGCCGACCTCGGGTGCGACACCGTCCTCGCCGCCGGCTCCCCCCAGGGCGTCGCGGACGGCATGGACGTCCTGAAAGACCTCGCCGCCCGTCAGCAAACGGTCGCGCTCCTGGTCGGCGGCGGCCTCAAGCAAGAGCACGTCGGACCGCTCAAAGCCCTGGGCGCCAAGGCCTTCCACGTCGGGAGCGCGGTTCGGCCCGGCGGGTGGGCCGCGCCGCTGTCCGCCGACGCCGTCCGGACCTGGGCAAATCTGGTCTAGACCGTTTGCGGATTCGGACACTAGCATCCCCGTTGCTTCCCATGAAATAGCCGTTGCACGTGACGCAACAAGGGGTCGACAGATGCGAGTTGCCAACAGGGTTGCCGCGGCGGCGGGGTTCGCCGCCGCGGTGCTCGCCACGACGGGGTGCGCCCCGGTCCAGTCCGGCCCGGCCGCGACCGGCGCCGACCAGCAGGCCGGGCAGCTCCGCGTCTGGCTGTTCGACGAGGTCAACCGGGGTCCCAAGGAGGCCGTCGTCAAGGAGGCGGTGACCGAGTTCCAGAACGCCCACCAGGGCGTCACCGTCGACGTCCAGTACATCCAGGTCCAGACCCGCGCCGAACGCTTCAAGGCCGCCTTCAGCGACCCGAAGAGCGCCCCGGACGTCGCGGAGTTCGGCAACACCGACCTCGCGGGCTACGTCGCGGGCGGCGGGTTCACCGAGCTGGACCTGTCCGGCTGGGCCGACGCCAAGGACCTCCTGCCCGCCGTCCTGGACACCGGCAAGGTCGACGGCAAGGTCTACGGCCTGCCCTGGTACGTCGGCGTCCGCGCCCTCTACTACCGCACGGACGTCTTCAGCGAACTCGGCCTCAAGCCCCCGGCGACGCTGGACGAGATCGCGACCACCGCCCGCAAGGTCCGCGAGGCCAAGCCGGACATGCTCGGCATCTCCGCCGGCGGCAAGTACACCTACGGCGCGATGCCGTTCGTGTGGGCCAACGGCGGCGACATCGCCCGCAAGGACGGCGACAAGTACGTCTCCACCATCGACAGCGCCGAGTCCAAGGCGGGCCTGCGCCAGTACACCGAGCTGATCGCCGACGACATCTGCCCGCCCGCCCAGTGCGCCGGCAACGGCGGGGACGCCAGCGTCGAGGCGTTCCGCGCGGGCAAGGCGGCGATGGTCATCGGCGGCGACTTCAACCGCAAGTCCGTCGACGCCTCCAGCGCCGCGGGCAAGTACGCGGTCGTGCCGCTGCCGGGCAAGACGGCCGGCTCCATCGCGCCCGCGTTCTCCGGCGGCAACCTGCTCGGCGTCATGAAGGGCAGCGAGCGCCGGACGCTGGCCAAGGAGTTCGTCCAGCTCCTCGGCGGCAAGACCTACCAGCGCAAGATGTTCGACGCCATGGGCAACATGCCGACCTTCGCCGACGTGCAGAAGGCGGTCGCCGAGTCGCAGCCCGCGGTCGAGCCGTTCATCAAGACCCTCGACGCGGGCACCAAGTTCGTCCCGGTCACCGCGAACTGGGCCAAGATCGACGCCCAGGCCGTGCTGCCGACCCTCATCCAGGAGGTGGCCGCCGCGGGCAACGACCTCGACGTCGCGGCCAAGAAGGCGGCCGACGCGATGAACACGGCGTTCGCTTCATGACCGACGTCCACCTCGACCTGCGCCCCGCGACCGGGGCGCAGGCCCGTCCCGAAGCGCCGCGCCGGCCGCGGTGGCGCAAGAAGCGGGGCGACGGCCCGATCGCCTTCGCCTACCTCGCACCGGCGCTGCTGGTGCTGGTGGGCCTCATGGGCTACCCGATCTACCAACTCGTCCTGATCTCGCTGTTCGACTACGGCCAGGAGCAGGTCAGCGGCGGCGCGCCGCTGACCTTCCTGGGCCTGGCCAACTACGCCGCCCTGCTGTCGGACGAGAAGTTCTGGACCGTCCTGGGCCAGACCGTCGGGTTCGCCGCGGTGTGCGTGGTCGGGACGCTGCTGGTCGGCGCCGCGCTGGCGGTGCTGGCCACGCGCGTCCGCACGTGGGCGCGGATGACGCTGTTCCTCGCCGCCCTCGGCGCGTGGGCGACCCCGGCGGTGGCCGGGTCGACCATCTGGCTGTTCCTGTTCGACGCCAACTTCGGCTTCGTCAACGAACTCCTCGGCACCACCGGGTTCTCCTGGACCTACGACCGCTGGATCGCGTTCGGCCTGGTCGCGGCGCAGGTGATCTGGTGCTCGTTCCCGTTCGTCATGGTGACCCTGTACGCGGGCATCAAGTCGATCCCGGGCGAGGTGCTGGAGGCGGCGGCCCTGGACGGCGCGTCGACGGTCCGCACGGCCCGCTCGGTGATCCTGCCGCTGCTGCGCCCGCTGCTGATCGTCGTGACCATCCAGTCGATCATCTGGGACTTCAAGGTGTTCACCCAGATCTACATCATGACCAGCGGCGGCGGCATCGCCGGGCGCAACCTGGTGCTCAACGTCTACGCCTACCAGCAGGCGTTCGCCGCCTCGGAGTACGGGCTGGGCGCGAGCATCGGCGTGGTGACGACCCTGCTCCTGCTGCTGATCACGCTCGGGTACCTGCGGGCGCTGCGGAAGTCGGGGGAACAGCTGTGAGGCGCGGACTGGTCGAGGGCGTCACGCTCCTCATCGCGGGCGTGGTGGCGTTCCCGCTGTACTGGATGGTGCTCACCGCGCTCAAGCCCGAGCACGAGGTCATCTCCGCCGACCCGCGGCCGTGGACACTCGCGCCCACGTTCGACAGCTTCGTGCGGGCGCTCACCGTGCAGAGCTTCGGGCGGTACCTGGTGAACAGCCTGGTGGTGGCGCTGGTCGTGGTGCTGCTGAGCCTGCTGATCTCGTTCCTGGCGGCGACGGCCCTGACCCGCTTCCGGTTCCGCAGCCGCACGACCCTGCTGGTGATGCTGCTGGTCGTGCAGATGGTGCCGGTCGAGGCGCTGACCATCCCACTGTTCTTCGTCATGCAGTCGGTGCGGGACGTGGCGCCCGCGTTCGGCCTGAACCACCTGGGCTCGCTGGTGCTGGTGCACCTCGCGTTCAGCCTGCCGTTCGCGATCTGGATGCTGCGCGGGTTCGTCGCCGCCGTGCCGGTGGAGTTGGAGGAGGCCGCGACCCTCGACGGCGCGTCCCGCTTCCGCTTCCTGTGGCAGGTGCTGTTCCCGCTGGTCGCGCCGGGCCTGGTGGCGACCAGCGTGCTGTCGTTCATCCACGCGTGGAACGACTTCCTGTTCGCCAAGACCTTCATCATCTCGGCGGCGGAGAACCAGACGCTGCCGCTCGCGCTCCAGGTGTTCATCAAGCCCGACCAGAACGACTGGGGCGCGATCATGGCCGGGTCGACCCTGATGACGATCCCGGTGCTGGTGTTCTTCATCCTGGTGCAGCGACGACTCGTCGCGGGACTCGCGGGAGCGGTGAAGTCGTGATCATCCCCAAGCCGGTGTCATTCACTCAGGGCGAAGGTTCCCTCGTCTTCGACGGCACGGTCGAGGTCCGCCCCCACGACGGCCCGCCCGAGTCCTACCGCCTGACCGTCGACACCCGCGTGGTCGTCGAGGCGGCGGACGCGGCCGGCGAGTTCTACGCGCGCCAGACCCTGCGCCAGCTCAGCGGCCCGGACGCCTTCCGCGCCGCGCCCGTCGGCGGCCCGCCGACCCTGCCGGTGTGCGTGGTGGAGGACCGTCCCCGCTTCGCCTGGCGCGGCGTGATGCTCGACGTGGCCAGGCACTTCCTGCCCAAGCCGGACCTGCTGCGCTACGTCGACCTGTTGGCCGCGCACAAGCTCAACGTCCTGCACCTGCACCTGACCGACG
This sequence comes from Actinosynnema sp. CA-248983, assembly GCA_050954585.1. GTDB lineage: Bacteria > Actinomycetota > Actinomycetes > Mycobacteriales > Pseudonocardiaceae > Actinosynnema. The sequence continues at coordinate 517,802 of CP191863.1, forward strand.
ACCAGGGCTGGCGGTTCGAGTCGAAGCGGTTCCCGCGCCTGCACGAGATCGGCGGCTGGCGCCCGTCGTCCCGCTTCGGCGACCGCCGCCACGGCGGCCGGACGAACCGACCGCACGGCGGCTACTACACCCAGGACGACCTGCGGGAACTCGTCGCCTACGCGGCACAGCGGCACATCACGGTCGTCCCGGAGATCGACGTCCCCGGCCACAGCCAGGCGGCCATCGCGGCCTACCCGGAACTGGGCGTGCAAGGCGGCGGCGTGTGGACCGACTGGGGCGTGAACCCCAACGTCCTCAAGGCCGACGAGTCCACTGTGGACTTCTACCGGCAGGTGTTCGACGAGCTGCTGGACGTCTTCCCGGCCGAGGTGGTCGGGCTCGGCGGCGACGAGGCCGAGGGCGGCGACGGCCGGTTCGTCCGGCGCATCGCCCAGCACCTGGTGCAGCGCGGCCGGCGGCCGTACGGCTGGGACGAGGTGCTCGGCGTCGGACCGCTGCCGACGAAGACCGTCATCGCGTCGTGGCGCGGCGAGGAAGCCGGCCTGACCGCCCTGGAGCGGGGCCACGACGTCGTCATGTGCCCCGAGAAACACGTGTACCTGGACTACCGCCAGTCCGACCGCGAGGACGAACCCATTCCCGTCGGCACCGTCCTGACCTGGGAGGACGTCTACGCCTACGAGCCGGCGGCAGCGGATCGGGTGCTCGGCGCACAGGCGAACCTGTGGACCGAGCACCTCGACTCCCCGCGGCGGCTGGACTACGCGGCTTTCCCCCGCTTGTGCGCCTTCGCCGAGGTGGTGTGGAGCCCCGTACCCCACACCACCCCGGCAACCCCCTTGTCCCCCAAGACGTCCCCGAGCACCCCCGCGCTCCGCGACGTCGACGAGTTCCGCTCCCGCTTGGCCGAGCACCACCTGCCGAGGCTGGACGCCCTGGGCGTCGAGTACCGGCCCCTGTCCGGCCCTCGCCCCTGGCAGATGCTCCCCGGTGTGCCCGGCCACCCCCGTTAGTACGCCTGTCTGCCCCGTCAGTAGGCGGCTTGATCGACCTCCTTCTCCGGCACGAGGATCCACATCGCGAGGTAGAGCACCGCGCCGGCGCCCACCCCGAAGAGCGTCGCGGCGACCAGCAGGATCCGCAGGATCGCCGCGTCCACCCCGATGAGTTCGGAGACGCCGCCGCACACACCCGCGACCATCCGGTCGTTCCGGCTGCGGCGGAGCTTCTTGACCTTGGCGGTGGCCTGGTTGAGCACGTCGTTCGTCATAGCTCAATGGTGCTGGTCAGCAGCTTGCCGCACATCGGGGACGCACCCTGAAACCGCCCTCAGGGTTCAACCACGACCTTCCCCCGGGTCAACCCCGCCGCCGCCCGGCGGTGCACCTCGGGCAACTCCTCCAGGGTGCGCCGCTCGGACACGTCGACCCGCACGACACCCGCGTCCACCAGCGCGACCAGCGCGGCCAACTGCCCGGCGTCCCACCGCGCGACCACGTGGGCGCCGGGCACGTCGCTCAGGGTCGCCGACACCGCCCGGCCGCCCAGGTGCGCGATCTCCGCGTCCGGCACCAGGTTCACCACCACGTCGAACCGCCCCCGCGGCCCGTGCCCGACGACCGCGTCCGCGCCCAGCGCCCGCACGACACCGGCACTGCGCGGACTCGCGGTCGCCGTCACGTGCGCTCCCGCGTGCCGCGCCAACTGCACCGCGAACCCGCCGATCCCACCACCCGCCCCGTTGACCAGAACCCGTTGCCCCGCTTGGACTTCGGCGTGCTCGAACACCAGCTGCCACGCGGTCAGCCCGGCCAGCGGCAGCGCGGCGGCGTCGGCCAGGGGGATGCTCGTGGGCGCGTCGACCAGGCGGTCCGCCGGCGCGACGACGTACTCCGCGGCGGCCCCGTCGACCCACCCGACCACCGGCCGGCCGTCGACCGTGCCCGCGACGTCCCAGCCGAGCGTGTGCGGCAACGCGACCGGGAACCGCCCCTCGCGCACCGCGATCTCCGTGGGGTTGAACGACGTCGCCGCCGTCCTGACGAGCACTTGGCCTTCGCCGGGGACCGGCACCGGGACGTCGTCGACGCGGATGACCGAGGGACCGCCGTGCTCGTGGATGCGCGCGCTTCTCATGGGTCTGGACGCTAGGTATCCACAGTTGGACGCTCAATGCGTTCGAGTCCGACTTTTTGTGTGATCGTCTGACACGTGGACATGCTCAGCGACGTCATCGCGGTCATGCGGACCGGACGGCCGGTCGCGGCCCGGGTCGGGTGGCGCGCGCCGTGGGCGCAGCGGTTCGACCGGGTCCCGGGGGCGTCCGGGTTCCACGTCGTGGTGCGCGGCGAGGCGTGGCTGATCCCGGACGACGACCTGCCGGTGCGGCTGCGGCGGGGGGACGTGGTGTTCCTGCCGGACGGGCGCGGGCACGTGCTGGCGGACAGCACCGGCACGCCGGTGAGCGCGGTGGCGTGCGCGCCGGGTTCGCGGGTCGCTTACGTGCAGCCGGATGACCCGACGACGGTGACGCTGTGCGGGGCGTACGAGTTGGCGGACGTCCACCCGCTGCTGCGGGGGTTGTCGGCGACCGTGCACCGGGCTGGTCCGGAGCTGCTGCGGACGGTCGACCTGCTGGTGGGGGAGCTGGAGTCGCCGGGCCCGGGGTCGGCGGCGCTGGTGGCCGGGCTGCTGGATGCGCTGATGGTGCACCTGCTGCGGGCGTGGTTCGAGGCGTCGGCGGACCGGCGGGGGTGGTTGGCGGCGCTGCGGGACCGGTCGCTGGCGCCGGCGTTGCACGCGATCCACCGGATGCCGGGGGTGCCGTGGACGGTGGCGTCGCTGGCGGAGGAGGCGGGGATGTCGCGGGCGGCGTTCGCGGAGCGGTTCGCCCACGTCATGCGGCAGACGCCGATGGCGTACCTGTCCTGGTGGCGGTTGGTGACGGCGGCGAAGTTGTTGCGGGACACGGATTTGACGTTGTCGGCGGTGGCGCGCGAGGTGGGCTACGCGTCGCAGTTCTCGTTCGCGGCGGCGTTCAAGCGCGAACACGGGGTGCCGCCGGGGCGCTTCCGAAGAGCTGTGTTCGAGCGGTGAAGCCCGAGGACGACCCCCGAGCCCACAGTGTCGTCGCGCCACAACCTCGACCCGACCCCGACCAGCCCCACCCCGACCCCGCGCCCTTCGACCCTGCGCCGGCCGACCCCGCGCCCTTCGACCCCGCGCCCTTCGACGCTGCGCCCTTCGACGCTGCGCCCTTCGACCCCGCGCCCTTCGACCCCGCGCCCTTCGACCCCGCGCCCTTCGACGCTGCGCCGGCCGACCCCGCGCCCGCCGACGGCGCCACAGGTTCCATCGGGTCGCCGGAGGAGTTGGCCGCCGAGTTGGAGCGGGTCGGTTACCTGCCCGATGCCGGGGTCGCACCGACGTGGACGCGGCCACCCTCGGCGCCGTCCTGAAGTACCGGGAGGACGTCCAGCGGGCACTTTCGGCCGGTGTGCCGACGGCCCCCGCCGAGCGCACAATCGCAGGGTGACCGGGCCGCTGAACGGGCTCGTGGGGTTCGCGCACGCCTTGCGGGCGGCCGGGGTCGAGTGCGGGCCGGGCGGAGTGCCGGTCCGGTCCGGCATCGTCGCCGCCCGGCCCGACCCGGATCGGTTGATCGCCGGGCATAGCCTGGACGCCCTGCGGCACCTGCTCGAGGAGGTAAGCGGTGCGTGATGTGCTCGTCGAACTCGCCCGGCGCGTGGCGGCGGGGGAGACCGTCGGCGTCGGCACGGTGGTCGCCACGTTCAGCTCGGCGCCCCGGCCGCCCGGCGCGGCGATGCTGGTGGGCGCCGACGGCGAGGTCGTGGGCAGCGTGTCCGGCGGGTGCGTCGAGGGCGCGGTCTACGAGTTGGCCCAGGAGGTCGTGCGCGGTGGGACGCCCGTCCTCCAGCGGTACGGGGTGAGCGACGACGACGCGTTCGCGGTGGGTCTGACCTGCGGCGGGATCATCGACGTCTACGTGGAGGCGGTGTCGCGGGAGACCTTCCCGGAGTTGCCGGACGTGCTGGACACGGTCCGGGCGGAGCAGCCGGTGGCGGTCGCGACCGTCGTCGAGCACCCGGAGTGGGTCGGCCGGCGGCTGGTCGTGTGGCCCGACCGGGTGGCCGGCGACGTGCCGTCCGAACGGGCGCGCGACGCCATCGCGGACGACGCACGCGGTCTTTTGGCGGCCGGCCGGAGCGCGACCCTGCACTACGGGCCGGACGGGCAGCGGCGCGGCGAGGGCATGGCCGTGTTCGTGAACTCCTTCGAACCGCCGCCGCGCATGCTGGTGTTCGGCGCCATCGACTTCGCCGCCGCCGTGGCGCGGCTGGGCGCGTTCCTGGGGTACCGGGTGACGGTGTGCGACGCGCGGCCGGTGTTCGCGACCAAGACACGGTTCCCGGAGGCGGACGAGGTCGTGGTGGATTGGCCTCACCGGTACTTGCGTGGGGAGGCGGACGCTGGGCGGGTGGACGAGCGGACCGTGGTCGCCGTGTTGACGCACGATCCGAAGTTCGACGTGCCGTTGTTGGAGGTCGCGCTGCGGCTGAAGCTCGGTTATGTGGGGGCGATGGGGTCTCGGCGCACTCACGAGGACCGGATGCGGCGGTTGCGGGAAGCCGGGATGACGGAGAGCGAGTTGGCCGGGTTGTCCTCGCCGATCGGGTTGGACCTGGGGGCGCGGACGCCGGAGGAGACGGCGGTCTCGATCGCGGCGGAGATCATCGCGTTGCGGTGGGATGGGGGTGGCGAGCGGCTGACCCGCACCGACGGCGCCATCCACCGGGTGCCCTAGGGCCTCTTGGAGCACTGCTGATCGGGCAGGGGTGCGCCCGGCGGTGTGGTGTTCGGGGGCGAGGGTTGTTCGCCGTGGCAAGTGGTAGCAGGCTCGCGTGTGACCCCCATCACCAACGGGCCTGGAGGGTTCATGCGGATCACCGTCATCGTGGACGGGGTGAGCTACAGCGACGAGGTCGAGCCCCGGACGCTGCTGGTGCACCACCTCCGCGACGCGCTCGGCAAGACCGGAACCGTGGTGGGCTGTGACACCAGCAACTGCGGGGCGTGCACGGTCCACCTGGACGGCCACAGCGTCAAATCGTGTTCCGTGCTCGCGGTGCAGGCCAACGGGCGTGAGGTCACCACCGTCGAAGGGTTGGCGCGCGGCGGGGAGTTGCACCCGGTCCAGCGGGCGTTCCACGACAACCACGCGCTCCAGTGCGGTTTCTGCACCCCCGGCATGATCATGCAAACCCTCGACCTGCTGGCCGACGACCCCGACCCCGACGACGCCGCCGTGCGGCACGGGCTGGAGGGCAACCTCTGCCGCTGCACGGGCTACCAGAACATCGTGAAAGCCGTCCGGGACGCCGCCCGGCGGATGAGCCCCGGAGCCGGTCCGGAAGCCGAGCAGGTCGACGAACGTTCGATCCGGACGCCGTTGCACCTGGGCGGTGGGGAATGACGGTCGAAGTCGGCAAAGCTCGGCGGCGCAAGGAAGACGCGCGGTTGATCACGGGCGCGGCGCGGTGGACCGACAACATCCGGCTGGCGGGCATGTTGCACATGGCCTTGCTGCGCAGTCCGGTCGCCCACGCGCGCATCACGTCCGTGGACGTCACGGCGGCGGTGCGGATGCCCGGTGTGCTGGCCGTGTTCACCGGGCAGGACCTGGCCGGCGAGCAGGGCAGTCTGCCGTGTGCGTGGCCGATCACCGAGGACATGCTGGCCCCGCCCGCGCCTGCGGTGGCGGTGGACGAGGTGAACTTCGCGGGTGAAGTGGTGGCGGTCGTGGTCGCGCGGTCCGCCGCCGAGGCGCATGACGCGTTGGAAGCGGTCGACGTCGACTACGACGAACTTCCGGTCGTGCTGGACCTGGAGGCCGCCGTCGCCGAGGGCGCGGATCTCGTGCACCCGGACTTGGGCTCCAACAAGAGCGCTACCTGGGTGTTCGACTCCGCCGAGGCGGGCACGGGCGGCGATGTCGAGCAGGCCATCGCCGAGGCCGAGGTGGTGGTGGCGCGGACGTTCCGGCAGCAGCGGCTGATCCCCGCGTTCATGGAGCCCCGGTCGGTGGTGGTCGACCCGACGCCGGACGCGGTGACGATGTGGTCGTCCACCCAGATCCCGCACATCCTGCGCTGGATGCTGGCCGCCACGGTCGGGGTCCCCGAGCACAAGCTGCGGGTCATCGCGCCCGACGTCGGCGGCGGGTTCGGCGGCAAGCTCCAGGTCACGCCCGAGGAGGTGCTGGCGCTGGTGGTCGCGCGCCGGCTGGGCAAGCCGGTGAAGTGGACCGAGACGCGCACCGAGTCCATGCTGTCCGCGCACCACGGCCGCGACCAGGTCCAGAAGATCGTCGTGACGGCCAAGCGCGACGGCACGGTCACCGGGATGCGCGTCGAGCTGCTCGCCGACATGGGCGCGTACCTGCGGCTGGTCGCGCCGGGCGTGCCGATCCTGGGCGCGTTCATGTACAACGCGATCTACAAGTTCCCGGCCTACAGGTTCATCTGCCACAACGTCTTCACCAACAAGACGCCCACCGACGCCTACCGGGGCGCGGGCCGGCCGGAGGCCACGTTCGCCGTCGAGCGGATCATGGACGAACTGGCCGCCGAAATCGGCCTGGACCCGATGGAACTGCGGCGGAAGAACTGGATCCGGAAGGAAGAGTTCCCGTTCGACACGGTCGCCGGCCTCACCTACGACAGCGGCGACTACGAGGCCGCGACCGCGCGGGCCATGGAGTTGTTCGGCTACGAAGCCCTGCGGAAGGAACAGGACGAGCGGCGTGCGGGCGGTGATCCCGTGCAGCTGGGCATCGGGATTTCCACCTACACCGAGATGTGCGGGCTCGCGCCGTCCCGCGTGCTCGGCGCGTTGCGCTACGCGGCCGGCGGGTGGGAGCACGCGGCCATCCGGATGCTGCCCACCGGCAAGGTCGAGCTGATCACCGGCACGTCGCCGCACGGGCAGGGCCACGAGACGGCCTGGAGCCAGATCGTGGCCGACCGGCTCGGCGTGCCGTTCGAGGACGTCGAGGTGCTGCACGGCGACACCCAGGTCGCCCCGCGCGGCATGGACACCTACGGGTCGCGGTCGCTCGCGGTCGGCGGCACGGCGATCGTGCTGGCGGCGGACAAGGTGCTGGCCAAGGCCCGGACCGTGGCCGCGCACCTGATGGGGTGCGCGCCGGACGACGTCGACTTCAGCGCCGGCACGTTCGCCGTGCGCGGCACGTCCACCACGATGTCGCTGGGTGACGTGGTCGTGGCCGCGCACGTCGCGCACGACCTGCCCGAAGGGGTGGAACCCGGGCTGGACTCCGACGCCGCGTTCGACCCGGACAACTTCTCTTTCCCGCACGGCACCCACCTGTGCGCCACGGAGGTCGACACGCGGACCGGGCAGGTGACCATCCGGAAGTACGTGTGCGTGGACGACGTCGGCAAGGTGGTCAACCCGCTGATCGTGGAGGGCCAGGTGCACGGCGGGCTCGCCCAGGGCATCGCGCAGGCCCTGTTCGAGGAGGCCGTGCACGACGAGGGCGGCACGCTCACCACGGCCACGTTCGCCGACTACCTGGTCCCCTCGGCGGCCGACCTGCCGCACTTCACCACCGACCGCACCGAGACGCCGGCGGAGTCGAACCCGTTGGGCGTCAAGGGAGTCGGCGAGGCGGGCACCATCGCGGCCACCCCGGCGGTGGTCAACGCGGTCGTGGACGCCCTGCGGCACATGGGTGTCGACGACGTCCAGATGCCGTGCACGCCTATGCGGGTGTGGAAAGCGTTGCGGGCTGTGGGAGGTGGCGCGTGATCCCGGCGGCGTTCGACTACGTGGCGCCGACCTCGGTCGAGGAGGCGGTTCGGGCGCTCGTGGAGGGCGGGGAGGACGCGAAGGTGCTGGCCGGCGGCCAGAGCCTGATCCCCGTGCTGCGGATGCGCCTGGCCGCGCCGACCCTGCTGGTGGACCTGTCCGGGCTCACCGAGTTGACCGGCGTGCACGACGAGGGCGACTCGCTGCTCATCGGGGCCATGACCACGCACTACGAGGTCCAGCGCGACCACCTGGTCCGCGAGCACGCCCGGCTGCTGTGCCTGGCCACCGACACCGTCGCGGACCCGCAGATCCGGCACCGGGGCACGTTCGGCGGGGCGCTCGCCCACGCCGACCCGGCCGGCGACCTGCTCGCACCCGCACTAGCGTTGGGTGCCGTGATGGTGTGCGCTGGTCCCCACGGGACGCGGGAGGTGCCCGCTGCCGACTTCTTCGTCGACTACTTCACCACGGCGCTCGCCCCCGACGAACTGCTCACGCACGTGCGGGTGCCCAAGCTGCCCGGCTGGGGCGCGCGCTACGAGAAGTTCAACCGGGTCGCGCAGGCCTGGTCGATCGTGGCGGTGGCGGCGGCCGTGGAGGTGTCCGGCGGGGTGATCGCGCAGGCCCGCGTGGGGCTGACCAACATGGGGCCCACGCCCGTGCGGGCCCGGGGCGTGGAGGAGGCGCTGGTCGGGCAGCCCGCCACCGCCGAGGTCGTCACCACCGCGGCCACCCGGGTCGCCGAGGGCACCGACCCGACGACCGACGGCAACGCCGACGCCGAGTACCGCACCCACCTGGCCCGGGTGCTGACCGAACGGGCCGTGACCGCCGCGGTGGGCGCATGAGGCTGGAGCACCGGTTCACCGTCCCCGCGCCCGTGCCGGACGTGTGGACGGCCCTGCTCGACCCGGCGCGGGTGGCGCCGTGCCTGCCCGGCGCGACGCTGACCGAGGTGGACGGGCCGAAGTTCAGCGGCACGGTGAAGGTCAAGCTCGGCCCGGTCACCCTGCTGTACAAGGGGACCGGGCAGTTCACGTCGGTGTCGGAGGAAGCGCACGCGGCGATGATCAAGGCGTCCGGGAAGGACAGCCGGGGCAACGGCACCGCGTCCGCGACGGTCACCGTGACGCTGAACCCCGACGGGGCCGGCACGGCGGTGTTCGTGGTGGCCGACCTGGCCGTCACCGGTCGCCCGGCGCAGCTCGGGCGCGGGCTGATCAGCGAGGTCAGCGGCCGGATCGTGGCTGAGTTCGCCGATTGCCTGGCGACCAAGCTCGTGCCGGGGGAGGCTGAGGGGGTGACTGCTTCCCCGGAACCCGCGTCCCGCCCGCCGCTGCGGGCCGTGCCGGACCAGCCGGTCGACCTGCTGGAGACGGCGGGCGTGCCGGTGCTCAAGCGCGTGCTGCCGGTGTTCGCCGCCGCCCTCGCGGTGGTGTTCGTGCTGGGTCTGCGGCGCAGGCGGCGGCACTGAGCGCGCCGGGCAGGCGGCTGGTCGCGCTGGGGCTGGCCGCCTGCCTCGTCACGGCCTGCACCGGGTCACCGGTCGTCATCACGTCGCCGCGCGCGGCGCCCACCACCACCTCGTCGGCGCCGCCGTTGCCGTCGTTCACCCTGGCGGCCGGCGGCGACATCCTGATCCACCCCGCGCTGACCGCGCAGGCCGACGCCGACGGCAACCGCGACTTCGTGCCGCTGCTGTCCGGGCTGCGCGAGGCGATCGAGGCCGACCTGTCGATCTGCCACCTGGAGACCCCGCTGTCCGCGCCCGGCGCGCCGACCTACGGCTACCCGGCGTTCAGCGCACCCCCCGAGGTCGCGACCGCGCTGAAGACCATCGGCTACGACTCCTGCTCGACCGCGTCCAACCACACGCTCGACCGGGGTTCCGGCGCCATCAAGACGACCTTGGACGTCATGGACGCGGCGGGCCTGGCCCACACCGGCTCGTTCCGCTCGCCCGAGGAGTCGTCGACGCCGTTGCTGCTGGACGCGCGCGGGGTGAAGGTCGGGCACATCGCGTTCACGTACGGCTTCAACGGCATTCCGCTGCCGCAACCGTGGATGGCGAACCAGTTGTCCGTTGCGGGTGTGCTTTCCGCGGCCCGCGCCGCGAAGGCCGCCGGCGCGGAGGTCGTGGTGGCCAGCCTGCACTGGGGCGCGGAGTACAAGCACGAGGCGACGGCCGAACAGCGCGAGATGGCGGCGGAGATCCTGGCCGACCCGGCGGTGGACCTGATCATCGGGACGCACGTGCACGCCGTGCAGCCGATCGAGCAGATCGGCGGCAAGTGGGTCGTCTACGGCATGGGCAACGAGGTCGCCCGCCATTCGGAGCCGCGCGGCATCACGGAGGAGGGCATCGTGACCCGCTTCAAGTTCGTGAAGGACGCTGCGGGTTGGAAGGTGGAGCATGCGGAGTACGTGCCCACGTTGGTCGAGTTCGGCCCCCCGATCCGGGTGGTCGACCTGACCCGCGTCGAGAAGACCCCTCGGCGCTTGGAGGCCTTGCAGCGCACCGAGGGCGTCGTCGGCAGCATGGGCAGCACCATCACCCATCGGTGATCACCGAAAAGGACTACTGTATTCCTGAATTGATCAGGGCACTGTCGATCCTGTCAGGCGCCGGACGTGGTCGGCAAGTTCGAGACCACCGCGCCGTGCCGGATCACGTTGCGCATCGACGACCTGGTCTGATCACCACGTCCGCCCCTCCCGCAGCAGCACGTCCCGCACCAGCGTCACGTGCCGGCTCGGGGTCGCGCCCGCCCGTTGGGCCAGGTAAGCGGTGTTGATCGGCGGGTCCTCGGGCTCGACCAGCGGCACCATGGCGCCGGAGGCCAGTTCGTCCGCGCACAGGTAGCGGGGGAGCACGGTGATGCCCGCGCCCGCCACCGCCGCGGACAGCACGCCGCGCAGGTCGGGCATCACCACCGCAGCCTGTGTGGTCAGCCGCACGCCGAACACGTGCCGCCAGTACCGGCGCGCGATGGGCAGGTCCTCGGCGTAGGTCAGCAGGGGAGCCTGGTCCAGGGTCTCCCCGGTCAGGCGGGACGCCCACGCGGGCGCCGCCACCAGCACGAACTCCTCGTCCATCAGCGGGACGGCGGTCAGCGTGCGCCCGCGTGGCCGCAGGGTGGAGATCACCAGGTCGAACCGGCCCGCCCGCAGGCCCTCCAGCAGGTCGTCGGTCAGCCCGGTCGTGATCCGCAGCCGCAGCCCCTCCGCCACGTGCGGGGCCAGCGCGGGCAGCGCCCGCAGGCACAGGATCTCCGCCGGCCCCGCCAGGTGCACGGGTTCGGGCGGCGTGGTCGGCCGGCCCCGGTCCAGCACCGCCGCCAGGTCGTCCAACGGCCGCGCCACCTCGGCGGCCAGTTCGTCGGCCACCGACGTCGGTCGGACCCCGCGCGGCAGCCGCTCGAACAGCTGGCGTGCCATGCGCTGCTCCAGCAACCGGACCTGGCTGGTCACCGTCGGCTGGGACAGCCCGAGCACCCGCGCCGCCGACGTGAACGACCCGGACCGGTGCACGGCCAGGAACGTGCGCAGCAGCGCCAGGTCCAACCCATCAGCAGGCTTATGGGACATGGTGACCATTCTATTGGTGAGCCGATGGCAGTCGGGTTTACCGTCGAGGACATGGCAAAGATCCTGTTCGTGCTGACCGGCGCCGACCACTGGACGCTCGCCGACGGCACCCTCCACCCGACCGGCTTCTGGGCCGAGGAGTTCGCCGCGCCCTTCCGGACGTTCACCGAGGCGGGTCACACCGTCGTCGTCGCGACCCCCGGCGGCGTCGTGCCGACCGTCGACAAGGGCAGCCTGTCCGCCGACGCCAACGGTGGTCAGGCGCAGGCCGACGCGATCGCGGCGGAGTTGGAAAGCGCTTCCCAGCTGCGCGAACCGCTCAAGCTGGAGGACGTCGACCTGGCCGAGTTCGACGCCGTCTGCTACCCCGGCGGCCACGGTCCGATGGAGGACCTGGCGGTGAACGCCGACTCCGGCCGCCTGCTGGCGCAGGCCCTGCGCGACGGCAAGCCGCTCGCCGTGCTGTGCCACGCGCCCGCCGCCCTGCTCGCCGCCGGTGACGCGTTCGCGGGCTACCGGGTGACGGCGTTCACCAACGAGGAGGAGAAGCTCGCGGGCTTCGCGGACAAGGCGAAGTGGCTGCTCCAGGACCGGCTGGTGGAGGTGGGCGTCGACTTCGTGGCGGGTGCGCCGTTCGCGCCGAACGTGGTGGTGGACCGGAACCTGTACACGGGCCAGAACCCGGCGTCCTCCGGCCCGCTGGCCAAGCAGATGCTGGAAGTCCTCTAGCCGGCTCGCACGCGCTAAAGGGCCCGCACGCGCGCCACGCGGTCCAGCCACTTGCGGGTGGTGGCCTCGTCGGCGGCGAACTCCGCGAACCGGTCGGGCACGGGCGCTTGCCGCGGCACCGGCAGCGCCCCGTCCACCGGCACCAGGGAAGCGCTCGCCACGTCCCCGTCCAGCAGCGGCAGCGTCCCCAGGCCGCACGCGAAGTCCAGTTCGGGCAACGCACCCGCGAGCGCGAGCCCGGCGGCCATGCCAACCGACGTCTCGACCGCCGACGACACCACGCACGGCAGCCCGCAGGCCTCGGCGACCTCCAACGCCCGCCGCACCCCGCCCAGCGGGGCGACCTTGATCACCGCCACGTCCGCCGCGCCGGCGACCGCGACCTTCAGCGGGTCCTCGGCGCGGCGGATCGACTCGTCCGCCGCGATCCGGACGTCCACCCGCCGCCGCACCGCAGCCAGGTCCTCCACCGACGGGCACGGCTGCTCGACGTACTCCAGCCCTTGCGCGGCCTTGTCCAACTCCCGGATGGCCCGGACGGCCGTGCCCACGTCCCAGGCCGCGTTCGCGTCGACCCGAACGGCACCGTTCGATCCCAACGCGTCCCGCACCGCCGCGACCCGCTCAAGGTCGTCGGACAGCGGCGTGCCCGGGTCGGCGACCTTCACCTTGGCCGTCGAACACCCCGAGGCGGCAACGATCGCGTGGGCGCGCTCCGCTGACACCACCGGCACCGTGCAGTTGACCGGGACCGAGTCGCGGACGGGTGCCGGCCACCCGACCTCCGCCGCCTCGACCGCCGTCCGCCACCACGGCAGGCACTCGGCGTCCGAGTAGTCGAGGAACGCGCAGAACTCACCCCACCCGCGCGCGCCTTCGACCAGGACGCCTTCGCGGACCGTGATGCCGCGGAACCGGTTGCGCAGCGGGATCGAGTAGACCAGCACCCCCCAGACCCTAGATCCCGTCCCGCCGTTGGCTCGGCCCGAGGGCTAGATCGGGTCAAGGGCAGCAACCCGCCGCAACGCACTCTCCGCCAACTCGGGATCCACCTCGCCGACCTCCTCGACGGCGATCCGCAACGCCGCCGCGAACTCGTCCACCCGCCGGTCCAACTCGGCCAGCGCACGCGTCGACTCGGCGATCTCCGCCGCCAACCCCACCCGGTTCTCCGCGCGAGCCAAGGCGTCCCGCACCACGAGGCTCTCCCTCAGCGCGACCAACGCCCGCCACAGCAACACTTCCACGCCCCGCAACCGAGGCGAGTCGGACACCTCCGCGACCGCCAGGAAGTGCTCACACATCCGCCGAGCCCGCCGCCGCTGCTCAAGGTCGGGGAACTGCTCGCAGTGCACGACGTCCGCTCCGGAAGCCGCCACCACCACATCCCAGTCCGACACCCGAGGCCGCGCCCAACCCGCCACCCCGAACGCGACCAGCACCGCCACCACCAGCCCCACCTTCCAGGCCGGCGACGGCACCACCACCCCGATCACAACGCACAACGGCACCCCGACAGCCGCCAATAATCGAACCCGCCCACCCCGAGCCCGCCGAACAGCCAACGCAACCGCCGCATCCCGCCCAGCCCCGGTCCGCTCAGCCGCCCCCGCCTCAACCCCAGGCCGCCAAACCCACCAGCGAGGCACCGGCCGAAGCCGCACCACCACCGTCATCCCGCAGCCACCCACCCAGCCCCGGCGCAACCGACCACCCAACCTAGCGCCCCCTCACCCCACCCCTTCCGCCCACTCACTCCCCACCCGCCCCCGCGACCTCCTCCTACCCGGGGACGCACAACCCCCACTCCGGTTCCCAAACCCGCATGTCCCCCGATCGTGTACTCCCGCGCCACCACTCCTCACTCGCCGATCCCCATCCTCAAACCCCTCCCAACCAACACTCCCAACCACCTCACCACCTCACCACCCAGCGCAGTCCCTCCCCGCGACACCGCAACCCGCCTTCTCCATGGCAAGACAGGTTTCTGGCGGGTGCGCGTGCGAACGCCTGGCTGGTGCGGACGCCTGGCTGGTGCGGACGCCTGGCTGGTGCGGGGCGCGGCTGGTGCGGGGCGCGGCCGGGGTGGCGGCGAGGCTGGTGCGGCGGCGCGGCTGGTGCGGGGCGCGGCCGGGGTGGCGGCGAGGCTGGGGTGGTGGCGCGGCTGGGGTGGTGGCGCGGCTGGGGTGGTGGCGGGGCTGGGGTGTATGGCTGGGCGTGGCGCGGTGGGCCCAGCGCGGTGGGGCGGGCGCGGGGTGCGGCGGCTCGCCGTGGACGGGGGCGGAGGCGGGCGCGGTGGCGTGGCGGGAGTGCGGCGTGGCGCGAGTCGGCGGCGTGGCGGCGTGGCGGCGCCGAAGGGTTGCTGTGGTCGAGTGCAACGCGGCGGTGGCGTGGCGGGCGGCGGGGTTCGTGTGGCCGGGTGGCCGGGTGCGGCGGGTGGGAGTGGGTGCCAGGGACTGCTGGAGTGGGTCTGGCCGCGCGACCCTTCCTCACATCACGGGACGCGTGAGGTGAGGAAGGGTTCCGGATCTTGCATGTCACACGATCGAGTGGCCCGCCGGCTACGGAACCTCAGGAAGCTTCGGACCAAGCAGGTCATCGGCGTCCACGATCTTGTAAGCGTAACCCTGCTCAGCCAAAAAACGCTGCCGGTGAGCCGCGTAGTCAGTGTCCAGGGTGTCCCGCGACACCACCGAGTAGAAGTGCGCCTGCCGCCCATCTCCCTTGGGACGCAACAACCTCCCCAACCGCTGCGCCTCCTCCTGCCGCGACCCGAACGTGCCCGACACCTGCACCGCCACCGACGCCTCCGGCAGGTCGATGGAGAAGTTCGCCACCTTCGACACCACCAACGTCCGCAGCTCGCCCTTGCGGAACGCGTCGAAGAGAGCCTCGCGTTCCTTGTTCTTCGTCGAACCCTGGATCACCGGAGCGTCCAACTCCTCGCCCAGCGTCTCCAACTGGTCCAAGTACGCCCCGATCACCAACGTCGGCTCCTCCGGGTGCCGATCCAGGATCGCCCGCACCACGGGCAGCTTCGTCCGTGCCGTGGAGCACAGCTTGTAGCGCTCCTCGGCCTCGGCGGTCGCGTACTCCAGCCGCTCGTTGTCGGTCAGCGTCACCCGAACCTCGGTGCACTCGGCCGGCGCGATCCAGCCCTGGGACTCGATGTCGCGCCACGGCACGTCGTAGCGCTTCGGCCCGATCAGGGAGAACACGTCGCCCTCCTGACCGTCCTCGCGCACCAGCGTCGCCGTCAATCCCAGCCGCCGCCGTGACTGGAGGTCGGCGGTCATCCGGAACACCGGCGCGGGCAGCAGGTGGACCTCGTCGTAGACGATCAGGCCCCAGTCGCGCGAGTCGAACAGCTCCAGGTGCTTGTACTCGCCCTTCGACTTGCGGGTGATCACCTGGTAGGTCGCGATGGTGACCGGCCGGATCTCCTTGCGCTCGCCCGAGTACTCGCCGATCTCGTCCTCGGTCAGGCTCGTCCGCGCGACCAGTTCCCGCTTCCACTGCCGGCCCGCGACCGTGTTGGTCACCAGGATCAACGTGGTCGCCTGCGCCTCGGCCATCGCCGCCGCGCCGACCAGCGTCTTGCCCGCCCCGCACGGCAGCACGACCACGCCCGATCCGCCCGCCCAGAACGCCTGCGCCGCCAGCCGCTGGTAGTCGCGCAGCTGCCAGCCGTCCTCCACCAGCTCGATCGGGTGCGCCTCGCCGTCGACGTACCCGGCCAGGTCCTCGGCCGGCCAGCCGATCTTGAGCAGCAACTGCTTGAGCCGCCCGCGCTCGCTCGGGTGCACGATCACCGTGTCGTCGTCGATGCGGTTGCCCAGCATCGGCTTGACCTTCTTGTGCCGCAGCACTTCTTCCAGCACGGCCCGGTCGAACGAACTCAGCACCAGGCCGTGCGCCGGGTGGTTGGCCAGCTGGAGCCGCCCGAACCGGCCCATGGTGTCGACGACGTCCACCAGCAGGGGCTGCGGCACGGGGTAGCGGGAGAACCGGACCAGTGCGTCCACGACCTGCTCGGCGTCGTGCCCGGCGGCCCGCGCGTTCCACAGCGCCAGGGGCGTGACGCGGTAGGTGTGGACGTGCTCGGGGGCGCGCTCCAGCTCGGCGAACGGCGCGATGGCGGTGCGCGCGTCGTCCGACAGCGGGTGGTCGACCTCGAGCAGCAGGGTCTTGTCCGACTGGACGATCAAAGGGCCGTCGGTCACGAGAGCGCACTCCTGTCGTTGGCGTACCTCCAGTGTTCCAACCGGGTGCAAGTCGATCGCGCCGCCGTGGTTTCCTGGTCACGCTCCGTGCACGGCCTCGGTTTGATAAAGCCGTGAACACCCGGATGGGGTAGTCGATAGCGTGCCAGACCTTCCCGCCATGCCCCGACGCGTGGAATTCCGGGAACCCCCGATGTGAACGAAGGTCACCATGAGCACGGACGCGCCCGCGCCCACCCCGAACTACCCGCCGCCCCCGCAGCAGGAGCCGATGCAGCAGGGGCCGGCGAAGAAGAAGCCGAACATCGGGGTGCGCATCCTCAGCGCAGTCGCCGGCATCGCGGTGGTCCTCGCGGTCGGGTACGGCGTCAAGTACTTCACCAGCGACGCCGCCCAGACGAAGGCCGGCGACTGCGCGAGCCTGACCGGCACCACCACCAAGCCGGAGTTCAAGACCGTCGCCTGCGGCGCGGCCGAGGCCAACTACACCGTGGCCAAGGCGCTCAGCGGCCCCGGCGAGTCCTGCGGCGGCCAGTACTACGACGAGTACACCGAGACCGTCAGCCGCGGCCCGAAGTCCAAGCTGTGCCTGATCCCGATCATGGCCGAGGGCAACTGCTACCAGCTCGAGGGCAGCGCCATGGGCTACCCGAAGGTCGACTGCTCGGCCTCGGGCGCGTACAAGCTGACCAAGAAGGCCGAGGGCGTCGAGGACGAGGCCGCCTGCGCCGAGGGCGCGCCGCTGACCTTCCCGGAGCCGAAGCTCACCCTCTGCTTCACCCCGACCGAGAACGCCTGATCGCGCCGGCGGTCGCCTGATCGCGTGGCCGGGTGCGCGTGCCGCTACCTTCTGGGGCGTCACGCGCACCCGTCCAGCGAGGATGACCATGAGCGACGAGCCGAGCCGGCCCGAGTCCGGCGGCGACACCGGGCCGGACACCACGAGCGGCGGAGCGACCCCGGCGCCCGCACCCGACACCCCCGCCGGCGAGACCACACCCCCCGCCGAGGGTGAGACCAAGCCGCACGACGGCTCCTCCCGCTACCTGGTCACCCCGGACGACGAGGACGACGCGCCCGCCCCCGCGGCCCCCGCCGGCTCCAAGCGCAAGCTGCTGATCGGCGCGCTCGCGGTCGTCGTGCTGGCCGCGGTCGCCGTCGCCGGGTACTTCGTGGTCAGGGAGCGGTCCACGGCGGACGCGGGAGACTGCGTCAGCATCGGCCGCCAGGACGACAACAACCGGGCCGACGTCAAGACCCTCGACTGCGACGAGAACGAGGCCTCCTACAAGGTCGGCAAGGTCCTCGGCTCCTCCGACGAGGCCTGCCCCGAGGAGGGCCTGTACACCGAGGTGTCCCCGGTGGCGGGCGTCGGCGACGGCTACAAGCTGTGCCTGCTGCCCAACATGGCCAAGGGCGCCTGCTACAAGCCCGACGACGGCACCGGGTTCGTCAAGACCGAGTGCACCGGCCCGGAGACGATCAAGGTCACCGACGTCATCGAGGGCGACATCGACCTGTCCCGGTGCCCGGACAGCGCGGGCATGTCCTACCCGGAGCCGAAGGTCACCTACTGCCTGGCGCCCGCGGAGCTGTGACCCCTTTGCGGTGAACCCGGTCAACCCGGTGGGCGGCCGTGCCGATGTCGTAGACCATGCGGAAGATCGGATGGGTCATCGGCGCGGTCGCCGTCGTGGCGGTCGGGGCGTACGGCTACGCGTTCGTGATGACCGGCAGCGACCGCGGGCCGCGCCCGCAACCCGGTGAGTGCGCGCGCATCGAGGGCAAACCGGAGTCGCCCACCTACCGGGCCGCGAGCTGCGCGGACGACCTGGCCAACGTGAAGGTCGCCAAGGTGGTGGACGCCGAGGCGGAGTGCCCCCGGGGCGGCGCGCAGTACACCCGGTTCACCGGGTCGACCACGCTGTGCCTGATCCCGAACTTCGTCGAGGGCGCCTGCTACGGCCGCGACGAGAAGGCGGGCCTGCGCAAGGTCGACTGCACCAACGCCCAGGCGGTCAAGGTCGTGAAGGTCTCGCACGGCGCGCCCGCGACGTGTGAGCCGAACCGCACGGTGGCCTACCCCGAGCCGTCGGTCACGTTCTGCCTGGCCAAGAACACCCCCTGAGGCGCGGTACCGGCTGGTCCGATCGGCGGCACCCGGTCCGCGCCGGGCGATGCGCGGAATCCGCTGCGACGGGCGGGTCGGCGGCGGTACGTTCCGGCTCGCCCGAGCGTCGAGAGGAACCCCGCGTGACCACGCCCCCGAACCCGCCGCCCTACGGCCCGCCACCGGGTGGCAACCCGCCCGGCTACCCGCCGTCCCAGCCGCAGGGCTTCCCCGCCCAGCCGGGGCAGCCGGGGTACCCGCCGCCCGCGCAGCCCGGCTACCAGCAGCCCGGCTACCCGCCGCCCTACCAGCCGCAACCGGGCGGCCCCACCGGTCAGCCCGGCGGCTACCCGGGCCAGCCCGGCGGGTACCCGGGGCAGCAGCCGGGCGGCTACCCCGGGCAGCCGGGCTCGGCCGAGTTCCCGGCCCACCCCGGCTACCCGGGCCAGCCCGGCTCGGCCGAGTTCCCGGCCCAACCGGGCTACCCGGGCCAGCCGGGCTTCCAGCAGCCGCCCCAGTACCCCGGTCAGCCCGGCTTCCCGCCCGGCCAGTCGGACTTCCCGCCCCCGCCCCAGCAGAAGACCTCCACCGGCGCCAAGGTGCTGATCGCGCTGGTCGCCCTGGGCATCGTGGGCGTCGTCGTCGCCGGCCTGATCGCGAGCAAGGACAGCCCGGGCGGCGCGGAGGCGGGCGACTGCATCAAGGTCAACTCCGTCTCGGTGTCCAAGGCCGACGTCGACAAGATCGACTGCAACTCCCCGGAAGCCGCCTTCAAGGTCGCCGTCAACCTCGACAGCAGCACCAAGGCCTGCCCGACCGGCGACTACGCCGAGTACCGCGACAGCGGCGGCCGGCGCAGCGACGGCTTCAAGCTGTGCCTGACCCTCAACGCCAAGGACGGCGACTGCTTCAAGCAGGAGGGCACCATCGTCGCGGGCAAAACCACCAAGGTGACCTGTGGTTCTTCGGCCACGCACAAGGTGAGCAAGGTCGCCGACACGGCCGACGAGAACCAGTGCAAGAGCGGCGACACCGTGTTCGTCTACTCACAGCCCGCTACCACGATCTGCATGACCAAGTCGAAATAGCGAAAGGGGCCTTCCACGTGATCGACGTGGAAGGCCCCCGGAAATCAGCCACGCTGTGCGACCGAGCGGTCGCTTGGCGCTAGTTCGTGGTGCCCGGCGGCAGCAATCCCTGGACGTCCAGGCGGCCTGGGAGGACGTCCTCGGTGTCCATCATGTCCGCGACCCGCTGGAGCCGGATCGGGTTGAGCGACAGCGGGAACGTGCCGACCGACACCAGGGCGGCGGTCTGCTGGTCGACGTCGACGTAGCCGGTCAGCGCGTCCTGCACGCCCAGCTTGTTGTTCGACGCCAGCTGCTGCGCCTCCCGCAGGACCTGCCGGAACAGGGCGAGCGTCTTGGGGTTGGCGTCGGCGAACTTCTTGCTCGACGCGTACCCCGACATCGGGAAGTCCTTGGTGGGGCCGACCGCGGTGTCGGTGACGATCCGCGCGCCGATGTCCTTCTGCGCCTTGGTGATGAACGGCTCGGTCATCCACGCGGCGTCGACCTGGCCCGCGCGCATCGCGTTGACCATCTGGTCGAACGGCATCACGCGCAGGTTGATCCGCTGCTTCTCGATGCCGGCGGTGTCCAGCACGGCCTTGGTGGTCAGCGCGCCGATGTCCTTGTCGCTGTTCACGGCGATGCGCGGGGACTCGATGCTGGCCGGGCTGTCGTACTTGGCGTCGGTGGTGACCAGCGCCATCGTGTTGACGCCCGCCTGGTAGGCCTCGCCCTGCATCTGCAGCTGGGTGCCCTCGGCGACCGTGCGGAACAGGTTCACGTGGCTGGCCCACGTGATGTCCAGCGTGGTGTCGAGCTGCTTGAGGCCTTCCTCCTCGCTGCTCAGCGTCACCAGCTGGACCGAGAGGCCGGCCTTCTCGAACAGCTTCTCGTTGGTGGCGAGCTTGAGGGGGGCGACGTCGACGACGGGCATCACACCGATGCGAAGTGTGTTGCGTTCCACTTCGGGTGTGTCGTTGCCGTCGGTCCCGGGCAACAGCCCACAGGCCGTCAGGGTCGCGGCACACGCGAACAACGCTGCCGCACGCCGGAGAACACGCGCTGGGGTTGGCATGGCACCTCTCGCCGACGACCTGTTGAGCCGGTCCAATTGATCAACTGAAATTCTCGGCTGAAACGCCGATGCGGGGGATGGTAACCACCCGGAGGTGTGAAACGACAGTCCCGGCAGATACGGTGAGTGCTTCCGGAGTCTTCCCCGGGGCAGGGGTGCGGCACTACGCTCACCGGCCGGGTGGCACAAGGTCCAAGCGGACTGTCGTGCCCCCGCCGAAGGTGGGGTGCCTAGCCGGCGCTACCACCTCTGTGCTGCAATTCGGCCCACTTTTCGTGTCCATGCTTCGGTCCGGGGGAGAGGCCGGGGAACACTGCTGCCGGAAGAGGAAGCCCAGGGTGGCCCGACGAGAGAGAGGTCCCAGCCAGGCTGGCGTGGGGATGCCCCCACGCTCCGATAGCCCCGGAACGGGTGACGGACTGGCTGCGTTGCGTGATGGAACTGTGACCGAGTCAACGGGCGCTGGGCCGAGCACCGACGTGCGGAAGAAGAACGCCGCCACCGCGGCGGGCTGGCGACTGCGCAACTGGAAGCTGCCGACCAAGCTGGCCGCCGTGCTGCTGATCCCGACCGTCGCGGCGCTCGCGCTGGGCGGTCTGCGCGTGCAGGCCGACCTCGGGGACGCGACCGAGTTCAACCGGCTGGCCAACGAGATCCAGCTGGAGTCGGCGGTCGCCGACCTGGTCCAGCAGCTCCAGCGCGAGCGCGACCTGAGCGCGAGCCACGTGGCGTCGGGCAAGTCGCTCGACCGCGTCGTGCTCGACCGGCAGCTGCGCCGGGTGAACGACACCTCCGACGCGCTGAAGACCAAGATCACCGAGCTGAGCGGCGACCTCGACGACGACGTGGTGGCCCGGTTCCGCCGCGCCTCCGAGCAGCTGACCCGCCTCAACAGCCTGCGCAACGCCGTGCGGGACACCGCGTACCCCTCCGACGCCGTCCTGCGCACCTACTCCGAGTCCGTGGAAAGCCTCCTGGACCTCGGTGAACAGGCCATCGCCGGGATCAACAACCCGGAGCTGGTGCGACTGCACCTGGCCACCAACGCGATCGCCCGCGTCAAGGAGCAGGAGTCCCGCAAGCGCGGCATCATGCTCGACGTGTTCCAGCGGGGGAACTTCGGCCCCGGCCAGGAACGCGCGCTGCTCGCCGCGATCGCCGAGCTGGACGCGGCCCGCAACGACTTCCGCAAGTCCGCGACCCCCGAGCAGGCCAAGATCTACGACGACACCGTCACCGGTCTGATCGTCGACACCGCGAACGACATGCAGGAGTCGGCGCTGAACCTGGCCGCCGCCGACAAGGGCCTGGGTTCGCTGCGCCCGGAGAAGTGGGACATCGCGTCCACGCTGACGGTCAACCTCACCCGGGACGTCGAGAACCTGCTGCTGGAGCAGCTGCAGAACCGCACCGACGAGCTGACCGGCGAGGCCCGCACCGCGGCGCTCTACGACTCGATCATCGTCCTCGGCGCGCTGCTGCTGGCGATCGTGATGGCCCTGTTCGTGGCCCGCTCGATCCTCAACCCGCTGCGCACCCTGCGCCGCACCGCCCTCGAGGTCGCCGACCACGGCCTGCCGGACGCGGTCGCGCACATCCTCAAGGACCCGAACCCGCAGGAAGCCGCCAAGACCGCCATCGCGCCGGTGCCCATCACCACCCGCGAAGAGGTCGGCCAAGTGGCCCGGGCGTTCGACGCGGTCCACGGCGAAGCGGTCCGCCTGGCCGCCGAGCAGGCCCTGCTGCGCGACAACGTCAACGCGATGTTCGTCAACCTGTCCCGCCGCTCGCAGGCCCTGGTCGAGCGCCAGCTGAACCTGATCGACCGGCTGGAGCAGGACGAGCAGGACCCCGACCAGCTCGCCTCGCTGTTCGAGCTGGACCACCTCGCGACCCGCATGCGCCGCAACTCGGAGAACCTGCTGGTCCTCTCCGGCACGGACCTCTCCCGCCGGCTGACCCGCCCGGTCCCGGCCGCCGAGGTCCTGGGCGCCGCGGTGTCCGAGGTCGAGCAGTACGCCCGCGTGCAGGTCGGCCAGACCCCGGAACTCACCGTCCAGGGCCGCGCGGTCAACGACCTCGTCCACCTCATCGCCGAGCTGCTGGACAACGCGACCGCGTTCTCCGACCCGGTGACGAAGGTGACCGTGCGCACCGCCCGCACCCGCAAGGGCGAGCTGGCGATCGAGATCCAGGACCGCGGCGTCGGCATGGCCGAGCAGGAGATCTCCGACGCCAACGAGCGCCTCGCCGACCCGCCCGAGGTCGACGTCGCGGTGTCCCGCCGCATGGGCCTGTACGTGGTCGCGCGGCTGGCCAAGCGGCACGACATCAAGGTCCGGCTGCGCGCCAACGAGGACATCGAGGGCGGCACCACCGCGCTCGTCGTCGTCCCCGAGACGCTGGTGTCCTCGCCCGGCGCCGCCGCCGCGGCCCCGGCGGTCTCCGCGTTCGGCGAGCCCCAGGCGTCGGCGTTCGGCGAGCCCCAGGTGTCCGCGTTCGGCGAGCCCCAGGTGTCCGCGTTCGGCGAACCCCTGACCGGCTACTCCAACCCGGCCGAGCGGGCCAGCGGCATCGCCGGCGCGTTCACCGCCACCACGCCGCGCGTCGAGGACGAGCCGGCGTTCCCGGTCAGCTTCGTGCAGAGCGACAGCGAGCCGGACGCGGCGGGCCTGCCGTCCTTCGGCGAGACCCCGGCGGAGACCTCCGGCGAGATCTCCCAGCCGTGGCTGCCGATCGGCGACGAGCACGCCGTGCGGGACATCGACAACGAGCCGTCCGGCTCCTTCGGCGAGCCCACGCTGTTCACCGCCTACTCCGACCGGCACGAGGAAGACGACGCCGACCAGCACGGGTTCGAGACGACCCAGTTCGCCCCGGCCATCGAGAGCCGGCTCGCGGGCGAACCGCTGGTGGACGCCTTCGCCGACCACCCGGAACCGCAGCAGGTGGCGTCGGCCCGGGTGGCGCCCGCCGAGGTGGAGTCGGCCCAGGTGGAGTCGGCCCAGGTGGAGTCGGCGCAGCGCAACGGCGCGGCCCCGCACGCGCCGGAACCGGCCCGCGCGCCCAGCCGGGACGACCTCGACGCCCCGACCGAGCGGCTGCCGATCTACGAGGCGGTCCTGTCGCAGTGGTTCCAGGCCGTGGGCAGCGAGACCAACGCGGCGACCGCGCAGGACGTCCCGCCGGCACCGGAGCCCGCCGTGGAGGCTCCGCAACCGCCGCAGGCCGTCCTGCCGACCCGCAAGCCCCAGTCCGTGCCCCCGGTCGCGCCGACCACGGAAGGCGGCCCGGCGCACCCGCCGGCCGCGCCGCGCGAAGCCGACCAGGGCCGGCCGTTCACCGAAGGCGGACTGCCCAAGCGGCAGCGCGGTTCGGCCGACAACCTGCCCAAGCGCGCCGCGGAGGTGCCCCGCGTGACCGAGCCCGAGCCGGTCGTCGAGCCCGAACCCGCCGCGTCCGCCGAGTCGGTGTGGCAGTCGCCCGCCGACGAGGGTTGGCAGGCGGCCCAGGCCCTGCTCAGCAAGGCCCCCGAGACCACGACACAGGCAGGGTTGCCCAAGCGGGTGCCCAAGGCTCAGCTTGTGCCGGGAAGCGCCGCGCCGAGGACGAACCAGTCCGCGGAGCGGCAACCGCAGCAGCGGCCCCCGCTGCCCCCACGGAGCGCTGACGCGATCCGTGGACGCATGTCGAGTCTTCAGCAGGGCGTCCGTCGAGGGCGACACGCGTTGATCGACGCTTACGCTGGTGACATGTCGAGCCGGCAAGACGAGGAGCAGGAGTGACGACCGCAGCTCAGCCAGGCAGCTTTGGTTGGCTTATCACCGACTTCGTGCGCCGGGTTCCCGGTGTGGCACATTCCGTGGTCGTGTCGGCGGACGGGCTGCTGCTCGCCGGCTCCCAGGGACTCCCCCGGGACCGCGCCGAACAGCTCTCCGCCGTCGCGTCCGGACTGGTCAGCCTCACGGCCGGCGCGGCGCGGTGCTTCGAGGCCGGTGCCGTCAACCAGACCGTGGTCGAGATGGAGCGGGGGTACCTGTTCCTGATGTCCATCAGCGACGGCTCGTGCCTCGCCGTCCTCGCGGCCCCGAACTGTGACATCGGTCTCGTGGCGTACGAGATGACCCTCCTGGTCGAGCGCGTCGGCCAGCAGCTCACCCCGGAGCTGCGCGCGCAGCTCCAGGGCGTGGTTCGGCGGTAGACCTCATGAGATCGTGGGGGTGAGCGGTAAATGGCTGAACGATCTGGCGCCGGCGGACGCCGCTTCGGTAGGAACTTCAACTACCAGGAGTGGGCGGTCGGTGGCTTCCAATTCGCTGAGCCGGATGCCGACCCCGCAGAGGACGAGGAAGCCGAGCACGCATCCAACTCGTGGCCGGGTCGGGCGACCGAGCCACCACGGGTAGAAGGCACAGGGCAGGGGCTAGGCGATATGTCTCAGCGTGAGGTTGACGACTCGTCGTACGACTACGACGACGTCCCCAACCGGTTCGACATCGACGGGTACGGCAGCGGCCTGTTCGGAGGTCCGGGAGCCGACCTGTTCGGTGCCCACGGCCTGCCCGACAGCGTCCCGGAACAACTGCCCTACGCGACCGGTCCGCAGCCGGTCGTGCGGCACGAGGAGGACCCCGCGGCCGAGTCCGGCTCGCTGGTCCGCCCGTACACCCGGACCGGCGGTCGCACGCGGCCGGACTACGACCTGGCCATCGAGGCGCTGGTGTCCACCAGCGAGCGGGGCATGGAGCGGGACGCGGCCGTGCTGCCGGAACACCGGTCCATCTGCGGCCTGTGCACCGACACCCGTTCGGTGGCGGAGGTCGCGGCGCACCTGCGGCTCCCGCTGGGCGTGGTGCGGGTGTTGATCGGTGACATGGCGAGCATGGGTTTGGTTTTGATTCACCAGGGTGGCTTGGTCGTGGGGGACCGGCCTTCCATTGAATTCCTTGAGAGGGTGCTCAGTGGGCTTCGCAGGCTCTAGCCCCAACGCGGCCGAAGGGGCTCGCAAGCCGACGACCTCCGCGAAGATCGTGGTCGCCGGTGGTTTCGGCGTGGGCAAGACGACGTTCGTCGGTTCCGTGTCGGAGATCGTTCCGCTGACCACCGAAGCGGTGATGACGGAGGCCAGCGCGGGGGTCGACGACCTGTCGGCGACGCCGAACAAGGTCACGACGACCGTGGCGATGGACTTCGGCCGGGTGTCGTTGGACCAGGACCTGATCCTGTACCTGTTCGGTACGCCGGGTCAGCACCGGTTCTGGTTCATGTGGGACGACCTGGTCCGGGGCGCGATCGGTGCGATCGTGCTGGTGGACACGCGGCGGTTGGCGGACGCGTTCGCGTCGATCGACTTCTTCGACGACCGGCAGCTGCCGTACGTGGTGGGCGTGAACTGCTTCGACGGTTTGCTGCACCACCGGATCGAGGACGTGCGGGAGGCGTTGACCATCGACCAGTCGGTGCCGATAGTGACTTGCGACGCTCGGAACCGGCAGTCGACGAAGCAGACGTTGATCACGCTGGTGGAGCACGCGATGCGCCAGTGGATGTCGGTGCGCGCGGGCTGAGCCCGGCTCTTGCTCGAGGGGCGGTCCCTGGTCGGGGCCGCCCTTCGCGCTGCCCGGCGTCAGGCGCGGCTTGCGTCGCTCTGGAGCCGGTCCGTCGGCCCTCCGCCTCTGGCACGGCGAAGGGCGGCCCCTGGTGTGAGGGGGACCGCCCTTCGCGCTGCTTCAGCCCTGGGAGTGATCAGTCCACCCAGATCCAGTACCAGTCGTTGTCCGAGTAGCTGTCGTCGTCATCCCAATCGTCGTCGTACCAGTCGTCGTCGTCCCAATCGTCGTGGTCGTGGCCGCCCCACCAGCCGTGGTGGTGGTGGCCGCCCCACCAGCCGTGGTTGTTGTGACAGTTGTTGGACTGGCTCGCGCCGCCGAAGACGATGCTGTGGACGATCGAGTTCTCGCAGTCGCCGTGGCGGTCGGTCGCCGGGGACGCCGTCGCCGTCGCCGCGGACAAGACCACCGCGCCCGCCGTCGTAGCCGCCGCCAACAGGACCCTTCGAATGATGGACATGCGCCACTCCTCCTGAGATTGGCTCGCAGACAGTGCAAGCCCTATCGACGCTAGGTCAGCGCGGCAGCACCGGCGGGTGGTCGCGGGTACCCGTCCGGGCATAACTCAGGGTGGAATACGGCCCGCACCGGGACGGTCTCGTCGTGGGAGACCGCCCGGGCGGGACCGGCGAGCGGGGTGACGCCCGCCCCTGGTGCGGCCCTGTGCCGGACGTTCTTGCCGCACCTCAGAAACTAAAAGAACACGGGAACCCCGTGGGGTGTTGAAACGCCCCTTTCGGGCATCACGCAGGGTTGTCCTCGACCAAAGCGGCCGACGTGATGCGGTGCAGCGGGAAGCGCCGGACCTCGCCGTAGCTCACGTCCACGCCCTCCAGCACGCCACCGCCCACCACGTGCGGCTTGATCACCCGGCGCGCGGCGGTGCCGTGCCCGTCCACGAAGTCCACCAGCACGCTGCGCCCCTCGCGGGCGGCCCGCTGCAACAGGTCCAGGGTCGCCGACGGTCCGGCGCCCAGGTGGCCGGGCACCGCGACCCGCGCGCCGCCCGTGGTCGCCGCCGCGCGGTCGCCCGCGCGCACCAGGCGCACCAGCTCGGCCAGCTGCTCGTCCGACGGCACCGACGACACGGTGGTCCGGCGCCTGCCCTTGCCCGGGATGCGCCGACCGGCCGCCCGCAGGTCCAGCACCCGCCCATCCGGCCCCTCGGCGGCGGGCGCGAACCCGGCGGCCCGCAGGCCGTCCATGACCTCCGCCAGCGGGTACGGGCTCACCAGCACCGTCGGCGCGATGCGGCGCAGCTCCAGCCGCTCCGCCGCCGGGTGCGCCACGACCTCGGCGACCAGCACCGGATCGTCGCAGCGCAGGAACGACCCGGCCGCCCCGCCGCGCAGCCGCCCGTGCTTGCGGGCGGTGTCGTCGATCAGGTAGGTCAGCGACTGCGGCACCGGGGTCTTCGACTTGGCCCGGAACAGCTCGTGCAGCTCCGCCGCCGTCCGCCCGGCGTCGAACGCCCGCCGCACGGACCCCTCGTGCACCCGGTACACGGTCGCCCCGCCGGCCGACTCGACGTCCGCGACCAGCGCGATGTCCTCCGCCAGCTCCGGCTCCAGCCGCCCCGGCGCGACCACCGTCAGGTCCGCCTGCACCAGCACGTGGTCCACCGGCGCGGGCAGGGCGTCGCCCAGCCGCTTCGCCGCCGGCCCCGGACCCTCCGACAGCAGCGTCCGGCCCTGCGCGGTCAGCGCGCCGAGCGCCAGCACGCCCACCGACGTGCCCTCGTCCACCGCCCACCGCACCAGCTCGTCCCGCAGCCGGCCACCCCGCCGGGGCGCGCGCCACGCCAGCACGGCGGCCAGTTCGTCCACGCTCGGCACGGCCGTGCCCGGCGGCAGCGCCGCGAGGGCGTCCAGGACGCGCCTGCGGTCCCGCGGCGCGCCCGGCCGGTTCAGCTCCGGGGCCAGCGGGTTGAGCAGCCGGTCGCGGTCGTCGCGCTGCCCGATCAGGCCCGGCAGCCGGGGCAGGTCCAGCCACGCCTGCGCGAGCGCCGCCCAGCGGTGCTCCGGCGCGGCGGTCAGCCACGAGTCGGCCTGCGTCGTCGGCACCCACTCCGGCTCGGCGCCCTCGCTGTCGGCCACCAGCCCCGCGTTGACCACCAGCTCCACCAGCAACGCGGCCCGCCGCTCGTCGACGTCCAGGTCCTTGGCGACCCGCCGGACCTCGCGCACCCCGACCCCGCCGGACCGCAACACGGCCGGCGGCTCGTCGGACCACAGCCCCAGCAGCCCCTCGACGTGCCGGCACAGCTCCAGCGCCTCGCCGCCACCCGTGTTGTCCACGGTCGTGGGCGCGCGTTCGACGGTGGTCAGCGGCGGCTCGGCCGTCCGGATCTCACCCAGCGGACGGTCCCCGCGCACCTTGAGACCGATCTCACGCGGCAACTCGACGGTCATCGCGTCCCGCCGCACCAGCAGGCCCCTGGCCAGCAGTTTCTGGATCGGCGTCGTGGCGTTGGCCAACGACACCACGTGCGCGGCGTCCTTCGTCTGCCCCACCGGCGGCCCGGCCGCCAACGCGCCCAACACCCTCCGTTCGTCCTCGCCCAACACCCCGAGGTCCGCCTCCGCGAGCGACGGCACGGACCGCCCCAGGCCGCACGGGAACGGGTTGACCGCGTCCCGCGTGGCGGGCGGCGTGGACAACCCGGAGGCGTCACCCCACACCAGCGCACGGTCCTGCAACAGCCCCACGGTCGGCCGGACGTCCACGTCGAACAACGCGGAAAGCCGGTCCAGCGGCACCGGCCGCACGTCCGCGTCCAGCACCAACAGCGCTTCCAGGACGCTGAGCGCCAACGTGTCGAGGTCCTCGCACGCCCGCGAGACGGAAGCCCGCGACCCGATCCGGGTGGCGAGCACGGTCACATCGGCCGGCGGCGGCGTGGCCAGGTCGGGCCGGGCGCGCAGCATCGCCACGAGCGCGGAGTCGTCCTGCGCGCGCAGCCAGTCGGCGAGAGTGGTGCCGGACATCCCCACCACGGTATAGGGCCGCGCGCGCCCGGGGAGCGGTGAGGCACACTTGTCCACGACCTGAAGCACCCCCGAGGAGGAACCGTGGCCAAGGCCCGCCCCGAGCGCATCGACCCGCACTGGCCGGAGCCGCCCGCGGACGGCAAGTACGCGGTGAGCGAACTGGCCAGCGACGTCCAGGGCGCCCTGTCCCCGTTCGGCAAGGTCACCTTCCCGCTGCCGGTGGAAGACCTGGGCTACCACCACCCGGTGACCGAGATCAACCGCTGAGACACACCCCGCTCGAAGACGCCGCGCACCGCACGGGACGAGCCGCCCACCGACGGCTCCCACCGCGCCCGCGCGGCGTTTTTCGCGCGTGAACGCGCGTGGACCCTCCGGGGCGGAGCCGGTCGAGTCGCAAGAGTTCCGTTAATCCGGTCGGACTACGCTCAGAACTTCCGCTGAGCAGTGCTGTTCTGGGAGGTTCGATGCCGGTCCCCGGCCCTGGTTACTCGATCACCGTCCGCTTGGAGGCGCCGCCGTCGGCGAGCGCGGCGGGGGACCTGACCTCGGCCGTCGGGCGTGCCGGTGGGGTCATCACCGCGTTCGACGTCGTGGAGTCGCACACCGACCGCGTCATCATCGACCTCACCTGCAACGCGCTGTCGGCCAACCACGCCAAGGACATCACCGACACCCTCGAACTCCTGCCGGGGATCGTGGTGCGCAAGGTGTCCGACCGGACGTTCCTGGTCCACCTCGGCGGCAAGATCGAGATCTCCTCGAAGGTCCCGCTGCGCAACCGCGACGACCTCTCCCGCGCCTACACCCCCGGCGTCGCCCGGGTCTGCCAGGCCATCGCCGAGAACCCCGACGACGCCCGCCGGCTGACCATCAAGCGCAATACGGTCGCCGTGGTCACCGACGGGTCCGCCGTGCTCGGCCTGGGCAACCTCGGCCCGGCCGCCGCGCTGCCCGTCATGGAGGGCAAGGCGGCGCTGTTCAAGAAGTTCGGGGGCGTCGACGCGTGGCCGGTCTGCCTGGACACCCAGGACACCGAGGAGATCATCCGCGCCGTCGAGCTGATCGCCCCCGTCTACGGCGGCATCAACCTGGAGGACATCGCCGCCCCGCGCTGCTTCGAGATCGAGGCCCGGCTGCGGGAGAAGCTCGACATCCCGGTGTTCCACGACGACCAGCACGGGACTGCCATCGTTGTCGTCGGCGCGCTGCGCAACGCGCTCCGCGTGGTCGGCAAGAAGCCGTCCGACTGCAAGATCGTGGTCTGCGGCGTCGGCGCGGCCGGTTCCGCGATCATCCGCCTGCTGCTCAAGCAGGAGCCGGGCGACATCGTCGCGGTCGACGTGGACGGCGTCGTGCACCGCGACCGGCCCGGCCTGGACGACAACCTGAAGTCCATCGCGGCCGTCACCAACAAGGGCAACACGTCCGGCCGCCTGCACGACGCGCTGGTGGGCGCGGACGTGTTCATCGGCGTGTCCGCCCCGAACCTGTTCGGCGCGGAGCAGGTGGCGACCATGAACTCCGACGCGATCGTGTTCGCGCTGGCCAACCCGGACCCGGAGATCGACCCGATGGAGGCGCAGAAGCACGCCGCCGTCGTGGCCACCGGCCGCAGCGACTTCCCCAACCAGATCAACAACGTGCTGGCCTTCCCCGGCGTCTTCCGGGGCCTGCTGGACGCGCACGCCCGCACCATCACCGACGCGATGCTGCTGGCCGCCGCGACCGCCATCGCGGACGTGGTCGACGGGGAGAAGCTGAACGCCTCGTTCATCGTGCCGAGCGTGTTCGACGCGTCCGTGGCGCCCGCCGTCGCCGAAGCCGTCCGGAAGGCGGCCGTCGAACAGGCCTAGCATCGGCCGTATGACCAAGCAGTTCACCCACCTGGACTCCAGCGGCGCGGCGCACATGGTGGACGTCTCCGGCAAGGAGCCGACGACCCGCACGGCGGTCGCGTCCGGCGTCCTGCGCACGACCGACGAGGTGGTGGCGCTGCTGGGCAGCGACGGCCTGCCGAAGGGCGACGCGCTGGCCACGGCGCGCATCGCGGGCATCATGGCGGCGAAGCGGACCTGGGAGCTGGTGCCGCTGTGCCACCCGATCGCGCTGTCCAAGGTGTCCGTGGACCTGCGGCTGGGCGACGCGGCGGTGCACATCACGGCGACCGTGCGCACCACCGACCGGACCGGGGTGGAGATGGAGGCCCTGACGGCGGTGTCCGTCGCCGGGCTGACCCTGCACGACATGGTGAAGTCGGTGGACCCGGCGGCGACCCTGGACGGGGTGCGGGTGGAGCGCAAGGAAGGCGGCAAGACCGGCCTGTGGGAGCGCCCGTGAGGACCGCGCGCGTGGTGACGGCGTCCAACCGGGCCTCCGCCGGCGTCTACGCGGACCGGGGGGGCCGATCATCGTCGAGTGGCTGCGCGAACGCGGGTTCGAGACGTCCGACCCGGTCGTGGTGCCCGACGGGGAGCCGGTGGCGGAGGCGTTGCGCGCGGCCGTGGCGTCCGGCGTGGCCGTGGTGGTCACGACCGGCGGCACCGGCATCAGTCCCACGGACCGGACGCCCGAGGCGACCCGGTCCGTGCTGGACTTCGAGGTGCCCGGTGTGGCGGACGCCATCCGCATGTCAGGCTGGCCCCGCGTGCCCACCGCCGTGCTGTCGCGCGGGGTGGCGGGCGTGGCCGGGCGGACGTTCGTGGTGAACCTGCCGGGCTCGACCGGCGGGGTGCGCGACGGGTTGGACGTGCTCGGCGCGCTGCTGGAGCACGCGGTGGACCAGGTGGCCGGAGGTGACCACGCATGACCGAGGTGCTGCGGGCGACCGTCAGCGACCAGCCGCTGTCGGTGGAGGAGCACGCGAAGCTGGTGGAGAACGCGGGCGCGGGCGCGGTGGTGACGTTCTCCGGCGTGGTCCGCGACCACGACCACGGGCGCAGCGTGCGGGAGCTGGAGTACGTGGGGCACCCGACCGCCGGGGACGTCGTGGCGGACGTCGTCGCGGACGTGGTGGCGAAGTTCACCGGGGTGCGGGCGGTGGCCGTGTCGCACCGGGTGGGCGAGCTGCGGATCGGGGACGTGGCGCTGGCGTGCGCCGTGTCCGCGGAGCACCGGGGCGAGGCGTTCGCGGTGTGCTCCGAGCTGGTCGACGAGGTGAAGCGGCGGCTGCCGGTGTGGAAGCGCCAGGTGTTCGCCGACGGCACCGACGAGTGGGTCAACTGCCCCTAGGACATGCCTGAAGAGGCGTTGTGCGCGCACAACGCCTCTTCAGCCTTTCAAGGCTCTTTACGGGTCCAGCTCCCGAGCGACCGCCCGGACGACGTCCGCGATCAGCTTGGTGTTCTTGCGCTCTGGGTAGCGCCCGCGCCGCAGCTCCGGCTGGACCTTCAGCTCCAGCAGCTTGATCATGTCCTCGATCAGGCCGTGCAGCTCCTCCGCGGGGCGGCGCCGGGCCTCGGCCACCGACGGCGCCGGGTCGATCAGGCGCACCGACAGGGCCTGCGGGCCACGACGGCCCTCGGCCATGCCGAACTCGATGCGCTGACCGGCCTTGAGGCCCTCGACGCCCGGGGGGAGCGCGGATTTCCGCACGTACACGTCCTCGCCCCCGTCTTGGGTGACGAAGCCGAAGCCCTTCTCCGAGTCGTACCACTTGACCTTGCCGGTCGGCACCGCGCTCACCAATCCTCGATCAACCAACCACACGACGAACGCGCCCCAGGCGTGCCCGAGGCGCGTCCCACCAGACTAACGAGAACACCACCGCCGGGGCACCTCCGATCGCGCGACTACGCTGCGCCCATGCCGACCTCGAAGCTGATGCCGCTGGCCGTGGCGCTGTTCGCGCTGGGTGTCGTGGCGATCGTCGCGATGTTCGTCGCGGGCGAACCCGGGTTGCCGGCCTGGGTGTTCGCGGCGGGCTGGCTGCTCGCGCCCGCCGGCCTCGCGCTGGGCGTGTTCAGCGCGGTGCGGGACTCCCGTTCCCGAGGCTGACCGCGTTCTCGCGGAGCCAGGCCGGGAACTCCGTCAACGAGCCGAGCACGACGTCCGCGCCCTCGTCCGCGAGTTCGCGTTCGGAGCACGGCCCGCTGACCACACCGACCGCCATCGCGCCCGCGGCCTTCGCGCCCCGGATGTCGCCGACGTGGTCACCCACGTAGACCGCCGCGCTGTGCAGTTTGAGGGCCTCCGCCTTGCCCGCCGCCCACAGCTCGCCGAACAGGTGGTCCACCTCCCAGCCGAGGGCGGCCAGGTGCAGCGCGGCGTTGGCCCGGTACTTGCCGGTGACGACCACGGTGGTGCCGCCGAGTTCCTTGACGGCCGCAAGCGCTTGCGCGGCGCCGGGCAGGGCGACCGTGGCCGGGATGACGATCTCCGGGTAGAGCGCCCGGAAGCGCGCGACCAGGGCCGGGATCTCGTCCTCCGGCACGCCGAAGTCGCGGTAGATCATGTCGAGGGGCGGCCCGAGGTTCGCCGCGAAGTGCTCGCCGTCCAACGCGTGCCCGGACTCCGCCCCGACCGCGTTCATGACCGCCGCCATGCCGGGCCGGGGGTCGATCAGCGTCATGTCGAGGTCGAATCCCACGGTCAGCGGCACAGTCAAGGGCACGGTCAAAACTCTACGGTCTTTACAAAACCCGGCCTTGTGTAAAGCTTGGCCCCGTGACCGACCTCACCCGGTCGCTGCTCGACGCGGCGGCGGCCCTGCTAGCGGCACACGGTTCGCGCGGCCTGCGCATGGTGGACGTGGCCACGCGGGCGGGGGTGAGCAGGCAGACCGCGTACAACGCGTTCGGCAACAAGGAGACGCTGGTCAGGGCCGTGGCGTTGGACAAGACGGCCCAGTTCCTGGCGGCTGTGCGCGACCGCTTGGCCGGGGCCGAGGACCCGTTGGACGGCCTGCACGCGGCCATGGTGTTCGTCTTCGACGAGGCTTTCCGCGACCCGTTGACCAGGTCGGTCTTCACCGGCGCGAACGCCGAGGACATGCTTCCGCTGGTCACCACCCGTGGCCACGAGATCCTGACTGCGGCGGCGGAGGTTTTCGGGGTTCATCTGGCCACCCACTGGCCGTTCGTGTCGGAAGACCGGCGGGCGTTGGTGGCGGAGACCGCGGTCCGGCTGGCGCTCAGCCACCTGCTGACGCCGTCGGGCGACGCTCCGGCGGCGGTCGTCGCGGTGACCCGGGCCCTGCTCGCCTGACCCA
Organism: Actinosynnema sp. CA-248983; assembly: GCA_050954585.1. Classification (GTDB taxonomy): domain Bacteria; phylum Actinomycetota; class Actinomycetes; order Mycobacteriales; family Pseudonocardiaceae; genus Actinosynnema. Next base: position 552,262 of record CP191863.1, read on the forward strand.
CCCGGGCGCCGGCACGCCGGGCGGCCTAAGACTGGCCGGGGCTGATCGGCCCCTGTTCACCCCGTGATCGGGCAGGATGGCGGTGTGCGGATCATCCTGAACCTGATCTGGCTGGTGCTCAGCGGCTTCTGGCTGGCCATCGGCTACGTCGTCACCGGGATCGTGTGCTGCATCCTGATCATCACCATCCCCTGGGGCCTGGCGGCGTTCCGGATCGCGAACTACGCCCTGTGGCCGTTCGGCCGGCAGGTGGTGGACCGGGCCGACGCGGGCGCGCCCTCGTTGCTGGGGAACGTCATCTGGATCATCGTCGCCGGCATCTGGCTGGCCATCGGGCACGCGGTCACCGGGCTGCTGCTGTGCGTGACGATCATCGGCATCCCGCTCGGCGTCGCGAACTTCAAGATGATCCCGGTGTCCTTGATGCCGCTGGGCAAGGTCATCGTTCCAGCGCCGTAGCCGGGGGCGAGAGGCGCACCACCAGGCACGGGCCGCCGCTGTAGAGACCCGCGTCGACGGCCAGGACGCGGTCGTCGGCGTAGCGCAGCGGGCCGTCGATCTCCTCCGGGGAGACGCCCAACTGGTCGGCGATGACGCTGTGACCGTGCACGACCTCGCGCCCGCCCAGCACCTCCAGCATCTCGGCGGCCACGTCACCGCCCTCCGGGCCGCGGAACGCGTAGCGGGTCGTCATCTTGCGCCAGCACTCCCACCACGCCTCCAGGTCCGCGCCCTCCAGCACCTCCCGCACGGCCTCGTTGACCTGGTCGATCGTGGCGCCCCACTCCAGGTACGCGAGCGTGTCCGAGTGCATCAGCAGGTGGTCGTCGACCAGCCGCAGCACGGGCCGGCTGGTCAGCCAGTCGATGTGGCGGTCGGTCAAGCGGTCCTGGTCGCTGCGCAGGCCGCCGTTGAGCAGCCAGCTCCGCGCGAAGCTGCGCGGGGTGGGCGCGTTCGGGACGTGGGTGTCGCCGAACCGGTGCATCCCCAGCAGCAGGATCTCGTGGTTGCCGATCAGGGCGTCGACCCGGCCCTCCGACTGCTCGGCCAGCCGCATGACGAACTCGATGACGCCGATGCCGTCCGGCCCGCGGTCGACGAAGTCGCCCAGGAACCACAGCTCCGCGTCGCCGCCGGTCCAGTCGCCCGCGGCGTCCACGAGCTGCTGGGCGTGCAGGGCACGGGTGAGTTCGGCGAGGTGCCCGTGCACGTCGCCGACGACGAAGAGCGGTCTGTCCACGGTTGCGACGATAAGCGACGATCCTGTGGGACGCGTAGAAGTGGATCACCGCACGTCCGGATGCGCGCGCCCCGCTGGGCCGTGCGGACTCCCCCTGCGAGGTGAAGTCCGCGCATTACGCGTGATGGGACCCGTTCGTGGGCAATCTCACCGGCATGAAGGAGCACCTGGAACGGGTCGCGGTGGTGCTGGACGAGGTCATGGCGGAGACCTCCGCGACCGGTGCGCTGACGCCGTGGGAGCACGTCGACTGGCTGCGGCTGCACGCCGACCTGCTGGACCGGCTCGGCGCCGCCGCCGGCCCGGCCAGCGGCGTGTCCGGACGCGGTGAACTGGTCCGCGACCAGGCCGAACGGCTCGCGGACCGGCTCAACAAGCTGCCGGCCAACCCACCGCCGGTCGTCCGCCTCACCACCGGCGACGAGCCGTTCGAGCGCCTGGCCGTCGCCGGTGACCTCCGCTTGGTCCGGACCGAGCCGGACGACTAGTCCTGGTCGGGGAACGGGTTGTCCGAGTGCCCCACCAGGTCGGCGATCGACTTGATCACCCGCGTCGGCCGGTACGGGTACAGCTCCGCCGTGGAGTCCGCCGAGATGCCGGTCAGCACGAGGATGGTCCGCAGCCCCGCCTCCAGGCCGGACCGCACGTCGGTGTCCATCCGGTCGCCGATCATCAGCGTGTTCGCCGAGTGCGCGCCCAGCGCCCGCAGCGCGGACCGCATCATCAGCGGGTTGGGCTTGCCCACGTAGTACGGCTCACGGCCGGTCGCCCGCTCGATCAGCGCGGCGATCGACCCGGTGGCGGGCAGCGAGCCCTCGCGGGACGGGCCGGTCGCGTCCGGGTTGGTGGCGATGAACTTCGCGCCCTCCTCGACCAGGCGGATGGCCTTGGTGATGGCGGTGAAGCTGTACGTGCGGGTCTCGCCGAGGACGACGTAGTCCGGGTCGCGGTCGGTCAGCACGTACCCGATCTCGTGCAGCGCCGTGGTCAGCCCGGCCTCGCCGATGACGAACGCCGACCCGCCGGGCCGCTGGGAGTCCAGGAACCGCGCGGTGGCCAGCGCGGAGGTCCAGATCGCGGTCTCCGGCACCTCCAGCCCGGTCCGGGACAGGCGGGCCCGCAGGTCGCGCGGGGTGTAGATGGAGTTGTTCGTGAGCACGAGGAACGGGATGCCGTTCGCGGTCAGCTCCGCCACGAACTCGCTCGACCCCGGGATCGGGTGCTCCTCGTGCACGAGCACGCCGTCCATGTCCATCAGGTAGGTCCACTGCTCGGCCATACGGGTCATGCTGCCGGCTCAGGCGTCGATCACGCGCCTGCGGAACGTTTCGATCAGCACCCGGTTGTACCGGTCGAGCACCTCGCGCTCGTCCGGCGTGAACTGCGCGAGAACTTCCCGCAACGTCTCGCGCGCGCCCTCGAACCGGCCGGTGTCGGCCACGGTGACCTCGACCAGCACCTTGCGCCGGTCGTGCGGGTCGCGGACGCGGCGCACGTACCCGGCCTTCTCCAGCCGGTCGATCACGCCGGTGACCGCGCCCGTGGACAGCCCGGACAGCTCGGCGATCCGGCCCGCGGTGACCGGCCCCTCGGCACGAACGGCCAGGTCCAGGCACTTCTCGTCGGTCGGCGAGAGGCCCATCCGCTCGGCCACGCGGTGGTGGAACCGGGCGGTGAGGGCGCTGGACTCCCGCGCGTACCCGGCGAACCGCTCCAGCACGTCCGCGGGCACGTCCGGCTCGCTCGTCATGTCAAGCAATTTAGTCGCCGGCGGACCGGGGTTGGGATGGTCCTCCAACCGGTCGCCGTGCGCTGTGTCGGATTTGTAGCGGTACCCACAAGTGCCACCCCATTACCCTGGTAGGGGTGACGGCAGTCGAGCTGGGACTACCCATCGTGCGCGGCACCCCGGACCTGGCCGGGAGGCCGGATTCCCCGCTGCTGGTCGACCGGTTCGGCCGGGTCGCGACCGACCTGCGCGTGTCGCTGACCGACCGCTGCAACCTGCGCTGCACCTACTGCATGCCCGCCGAGGGCCTGGACTGGCTGCCCAAGCAGGAGCTGCTGTCCGACGACGAGCTGTCGCGGCTCATCGGCGTCGCGGTGACCCGGCTGGGCGTCAACAACATCCGCTTCACCGGCGGCGAGCCACTCCTGCGCCCCAATCTCGAACGGGTGATCGCCGCCACCGCGGCCCTCGACCCGCGCCCCAAGATCTCCATGACCACCAACGGCGTGAGCCTGGCCCGCCGCGCCGCCGACCTCGTCGCCGCCGGCCTCGACCGGGTGAACGTGTCGCTGGACACCCTCGACCCGGCCCGGTTCCACGCGCTGACCCGCCGCGACCGCCTCGACGACGTGTTCGAGGGCCTCGCCGCCGCGCGGGACGCCGGCCTGGCGCCGGTGAAGGTCAACGCGGTGCTGATGCGCGGGGTGAACGAGGACGAGGCCGTGCCGCTGCTGCGGTACTGCCTGGACCACGGCTACCAGCTGCGGTTCATCGAGCAGATGCCGCTGGACCCGCAGCACGGCTGGAACCGCGACGACATGGTGACCGCCGACGAGATCCTGGCGGCGCTGCGCACGGCGTTCACCCTCACCCCCGAGCCGGGGGAGCGGGGTGGCGCGCCGGCGGAGCGGTGGCTGGTGGACGGCGGACCGGCCGTGGTGGGCGTGATCGCGTCGGTGACCAGGCCGTTCTGCGCGGCCTGCGACCGGACCCGGCTGACCGCGGACGGCCAGGTGCGCAACTGCCTGTTCAGCCGGTCCGAGACGGACCTGCGGGCCCTGCTGCGCGGCGGCGCGTCGGACGAGGACATCGCGGACCGGTGGCGGGCGAACTCGTGGGCGAAGGCGGCCGGGCACGGCATCAACGACGCCGGGTTCCACCAGCCGGACCGGCCCATGAGCGCCATCGGAGGATGAAGTGGTCGACTTGACGGTCCGGTACTTCGCAGGCGCACGAGCGGCGGCCGGCACCCAGGACGAGAACCTCGCCCTCCCACCTGGCGCGACCGTGGCGACCGCCCTCGCGGCCGTCGAGGCCGCGCACGGCGAGAAACTGGCCCGCGTCCTCCAAGCGTGCAGCTTCCTCCTGGACGGCGTCGCGGTCCGCGACCGCGCCACCCCCGTCCCGGCCGGCGCCCAGTTGGACGTCCTCCCACCCTTCGCCGGGGGCTGACCCGGGCGGCGGATCGACGTGATCCATACCTCACCCTGGGTGATCGATCTCGACCGATCTCGGATTGGAAACGGGACGATAACGACGCTCTGACCAGCGAGAACAAGAGGGTCGGCGGATCACCCGGGTTCGTTACAGTGACGTGGATCACCAGCCAGATCGTTTTACCTCGCTCCGGCGGCTACGTACGGTAGCTCGTTGGTTGGCCCCGACCGACCAAGAGCACCACCCGGGACGCCGCACACCGAACCCCGTCCGACGGCTCCCGGCACCAACCCCGAGCGAGAGAAATCCGCCGGACGTGGGACGCGATCGGCCATGTGGGGAACCCGAACCCCGGCCGGTCGAGCAGGTGTGGGTGGGCAGAGAGGCACATGGCTTCGTACCGAGGCAAGCACCGCCCGACCACCAGCGCCGCCGCCCGCACCGTCGCGAAGGTCGCCGTAGCCGGCGTCATCGTCGGCGCCCCCTGGGCCTGGCGGCCGGCACGGCGAACGCGCAGAGCGTCAACTGGGACGCGGTCGCGGCGTGCGAGAGTGGCGGTAACTGGAGCATCAACACCGGCAACGGCTACTACGGCGGTCTGCAGTTCCTGCCGAGCACGTGGCGCGCCAACGGTGGCAGCGGAATGCCGCACCAGGCGTCCCGCGAGGAGCAGATCCGGGTGGCCGAGAACGTCCTCCAGACCCAGGGCATCAACGCCTGGCCGGTCTGCGGCCCCAAGGGCCTCGGCGGCGGTGCCGCCCCGGCCCCGAAGCGCACCGCGCCGGCCCCGGCCCAGCCCCGCAAGACCGCGCCGGTCCAGCAGCAGCAGACCGCCCCGGTCCAGCAGGCGGCCCCGGTGACGGTGGCCCTGCCGTCGACCAACCCGAACGGCGACTACGAGATCAAGCCGGGCGACAGCCTGTCGAAGATCGCCGAGGAGCTGAAGGTCGAAGGCGGCTGGGCGAAGCTGCACGAGCTGAACAAGCAGTTCATCCCGAACCCGGACCTGATCCTGCCGGGCCACAAGATCGCCACCAAGTGATCCCGGGTCGGCCCAAGGCCGACCCGACCGAAGACCGCACGGGCCGTCCCCCGACCCGTGCCAAGACCAGGGGCCTCTGCCGACCTCCCCCGACGGCAGGGGCCCCTGTCGCACACCGAACGCCAGAACAGCACCACAACGCGACCGCTCTTGCGGCGCAGGCGCGCCCTTCCACCCCACGGGCCTGCCGCGCGGCGAGCGCTTGCTTTTAAGCCTTGAGGTTTTTACCGACGGTCGTCCACCGACAAGACCCACGTACCGCGCGCCACGAAGTCGAACGCCCCAGTCGTGCTCGTCTCGATGCGAGCCCCGTACTGCTGCACCTCGACGCTCTCCAACTGGTCGTCCGGGTTCGGCAACACCAGCGTGTACGCGAACCGCGGCTCCCGCTCCGTGAACAGCTTGCTGCGCAACGGTTCCTGCGCCTCACCACGAGCGTTCCGGTAGGTGAACTTCACCGACCACGCCGACTTGGCCAGCTCTCCGGGCACCGAGATCTGCACCGGCTTCCCCGGCCGCACGCGCAGCACGCCGACCGCCTCGGCGTCCACGTCGCACTCCTCCGACTTCAAGTCGCAGTACTGCGTGGGCTTCACGACGACGGTCCTGCCGTCGGCGTAGAACGTCACCTCGGGGTTCGTCGGGACGGCACAGGCCGTGACGAACAGCAGCAGCAAGACCGGCAGCACTCGACGCACGGCAGTCGAGCCTACGGGGTGACCGGCGTCGGCCTGATCGGGCGGTCGCCGCCCATGCCCGGGATCAGCGTGCTGCCCTGCCGGGTCGCGATCGTCTGCGCCAGCCCGCACGCCAGCAGCCCCGACAACACGGTGAACCCGATCCAGTACTCGGTCGGCAGCAGCACGCCCAGCGCGCCGCCGAAGACCCACCCGAGTTGCAGGATCGTCTCCGACCGCCCGAACGCCGACGCCCGCGACTCCTCCGGCAGGTCGTCCTGGATCACCGCGTCCAGCGACACCTTCGCCAGCGAACTCGCCGTCGCGCCGACCAGGCCCACCACCGCCGCCGTGATCAACCCGGGCAGGATCGCCGCCACGATCGTGGACAGCAGGGCCGCGACCAGGCAGCCGATCACCACTTGATCCGGTGCGCCGAAGTGCAGCCGCGCGCCGACCGCGTTGCCGAGGAAGCTCCCGACGCCCGCCGCGCCCGCGATCACGCCGAGCAGCAGCAACTGCATGAACGCGTCACCCTCGGTCTGCGCCCGCACCACGAACGCCGAGAACAGCATGAGGAACCCGGTCAGCATCCGGATCGAGCCGTTGCCCCACAGCGCCACCACGACCGTCCGGCCCAGTGCCTGGCGCGGCTTGTGCGGCTTGGCCCGCAGGGACGTCGGCACCTCGCCCTCGGTCACCTCGACCCACGCCGGGATGCGCAGGCAGAACCACGCGTTGACCAGGCACAGCACGGCGGTGAACCACAGTGCGCCCGGTGAGCCGAACAGGTTCGCGAACCCGGCCGCGACCGCGCCGAACACACCGCCCGCCGCCAACCCGAAGACCGTCATCCGCGCGTTGGTCTTGGACAGGGTGATCTCGCGCGGCAGCACGCGGGGTGTGATCGCGGCCTTCAGCACGGTGAACGACTTCGACAGGACCATGCTGCCCAGCGCCGCCGGGTACAGGCCCCAGTTGTCGAAGTTCATCGCCATCACGATGGACAGGAACACCCGCAGCACGCACGACAGCGCCAGCGCGACCCGGCGGCCGTGCTGGATGCGGTCGAGCACCGGGCCGATCACCGGGGCGACGACGGCGAACGGGGCCACCGTGATCAACAGGTACAGCGCGACCTTGCCGCGGCTCTCGCCCGCAGCCGCCGAGAAGAACAGCGTGTTGGCCAGCGCGACGGCCATCGCGGCGTCGGCGGCGTAGTTCAGCATCACCGCGTAGGTCAGCGAGGACAGCCCGGACTGCTTGGCCCCGTCCGCGTGCGCCGCGCGCCGGAACGCCCGCACCGCCTGCGTGCTGAGCTGCTTGGTCCGGAACCACGCCACCCGGGTGACGGTCAGCTTCTTCGGCAGCGTCGGCGAGGTCGGCCCGTCATCCGCCGGCTGAGGGTCGCGCGGCTGACGAGGGTCGCGCGGCTGACGAGGGTCGCGCGGCTGACGAGGGTCGCGCGGCTGACGAGGGTCGCCGGGCGGGTAGGAGCCGCCGGGCGGGTAGGAGTCGCGGGGCGGATAAGCGTCGCCAGGCGGGTAGGGGTCGTGCGGCGGCGTACCGGTCGGGTACGGCCGGGTGCGCGGCTTGTACTCGTCGTCCTCCCACGGGTACCGCCGCGACGGGTCTTCCGGCCGTGGACGCGTCACACCCCAATCCTGCCTCACCGGCCACGGGCTGTCTCACACATTGCTCCCGGTGAGCACGGTGGCGGTGGTCTCCCCCGGGATGTCGTGGACCGCCAGCCCGGCCAGCCCCGCCGCCCCGGCCGGCTCCAGCACCAGCCCGAGCGTCCGCAGCGCCAGGTCGGCGGCCTCCCGGATGGCGTCGTCGGACACCAGCACGACCTCGTCCACGAGTTCACGCGCCCGGGCGACCGACTCCGGGACCGGGACGCGCACCGCGATGCCGTCGGCGATCGTCTCGACAGCACCGGTCCACTCCCTCCCCGCCCACGCGTGCGCCAACGCGGGCGCACCGGCCGCGCACACCCCGACGACCCGGGTGTGCGGAGAGTGGTGCTTGAGCCACCGAGCCATGCCGGTGATCAGCGCACCGTCACCAAGAGGCACCACGACCGTGTCGATCGACACCCCGGCCCGCAGCAGTTCGACGGCGATGGTCCCCGCCCCCTCGCACACGGCCGGCTCCCGACCGTCCTCGACGAACACCGCCCCCGTCTCCTCCGCGCACCGCCGCGCGACGTCCTTGACGCCGGTGAAGTCGCCCGGGACCTCGTGCACGGTCGCGCCCAGCACCCGCATCCGGCGCACCTTGTCCGGCACGGCCCGGTCCGACACGAACACCTCGACCGGGAAGCCGTGGTTGCGCCCCGCGTAGGCCACCGCCTGGCCGAAGTTGCCCGCCGACGCGCACACCACGGTCCGCCCGACGGGCAGGGTCGAGGCCAGGAAGTCGGCGCCCCGGCCCTTGAAGCTGCGCAACGGGTTCGCGGTCTCCACCTTCACCAGCACCCGGCGGCCCAGGGCGGCGCACAGCTGTTCGTCCACGTACTGCGGGGTGTCGCGGAACACGGGGTCGATGGTCTTCGCGGCGCGGGCGATGTTGTCCAGGTCGATGTCCACGCATCCGAAGCTAGGTCGCCGGCCGGTGGTGGCGATTGAAACTTTCCCCGCCGGCACGCAAAATTTTTGCGTGGACGTGGACGAGGTGGACCGCCGACTGCTGGCGCAGCTCCAGCAGGACTCCGGCCGCACGCTGCACGAACTCGGCGAGCTGGTCGGCCTGTCGCCCAGCGCCGTGCAGCGGCGGATCACCCGCTACCGGGCGTCCGGCCTGCTCAGCCGCGAGGTGGCGGTGCTGGACGGCGGCAAGCTGGGCGGGATGCTCGCGATCGTGCTGGTGGTGCTCGAACGGGAGTCCCACGCGCACCACCGCGCCTTCGCCGAGCGGATGCGCGCCACGCCCGAGGTCCAGCAGTGCTACGAGCTGGCCGGCCGGTGGGACTACCTGGTGGTGCTGTCGGTGACCGACATGGCGCGCTGCCGCGAGGTCGGCGACGAGCTGTTCCAGCAGGACGACAACGTCAAGCGCTACGAGACGATGCCGGTGTTCGACGCGGTCAAGACCGGGCTCGCGGTCACCCTTCCTTGATCTTCACCCGGAAGATCGTCGGCCAGTTCTTGCCGGTCACCAGGAACTCGTCGGTGCTGCCGGGGACGGCCGCGATGCCGTTGAGGACGTTCGTCTCGGGCACGTCCGCGGGCCGCAGCGAGCTGAGGTCGACGGTGGTCAGCACGTCACCGGACTTCGGGTCGATCTTCACGACCTCGTCGAGCTGCCACAGGTTCGCCCACACCGCGCCCCCGACGCACTCCAGCTCGTTGATCCGGACCAGCGGAATGCCGTTGCGGCGCACGGTCACCCGGCCGGTCTCGGCGAACGTCTCGGGGTCGCGGAACCGCAGCTCCTCGGTGCCGTCGCTCATCACCAGCCGGTCGCCGTCGCGGCACAGGCCCCAGCCCTCGCCCTCGTACGTGGCGCGTTTCACCTCTTGGAGGGTGTTCTTGTCGCGCTGGATGGCCACGCCGTTGCGCCAGGTGAGCTGCCAGACGCGGTCGCCGACGACGGTCACGCCCTCGCCGAAGAAGTCCGCGGGCAGGTCGACGCGCTGCTTGACCTCGCCGGTCGCCGGGTCGATGCGACGCAGCGTCGACCGCCCCTCCAGGCCGGTGCCCTCGTAGAGGACGCCGTCGACCAGCTCCAGGCCCTGGGTGAACGCCTCCGGGTCGTGCGGGAGGGTGCCGATCACCTCGACGGTCGGTCTGCCCTGCTGGTTGGGCTGTTCGGGCGCGTTCGACGTGGACGTGCACGCCGTCGACATGACGAGGACCACTGCCACCGGGAGCCACCGCACGTCCGAAAGGGTGGCACGTGTGCACGAGCCTGCGAAGACGTGCGGCACAATTCACCTGTGACCGCCACGCCGACCCAGCAGCCCGATCCAGTGCTCGCCGACCCGGCGCTCGTCGACGCCGCGGCGGTGTCGACCGCCCGCGCCGCCGCGCGGGAGGAAGCGGGTGCGGAACCCGTCGGTGAGCACGTGGGTGTGCTCGCCGAGGACGAGGCGTCGGTGACCCACCTCTTCGAGGCCGAACACGCGGGCTACCGGGGGTGGAACTGGGCGGTGACCGTCGCGTTCGCCGGACCGGGCACGCCGGTGTCGGTGTCCGAGGTGGTGCTGCTGCCCGGCAACGACGCGCTGGTCGCGCCGGACTGGGTGCCGTGGCACGAGCGCGTGCGCGCCGGTGACCTGGGCGTCGGCGACCTGCTGCCGACCCGCGAGGACGACCCGCGCCTGGCGCCCGGCTACGTGGGCTCGGACGACCCGGCGGTCGAGGAGGTCGCGCGCGAGATCGGCCTGGGCCGGGTGCGCGTGCTGTCCCGCGAGGGTGTCCTGGACGCGGCGTCCCGCTGGCACGGCGGCGACTTCGGGCCGCGCAGCGACATGGCCCGCAGTGCGCCCGCGACCTGTGGGACCTGCGGTTTCTACACCCGGATCGCGGGGTCGCTGGGTGCGGCCTTCGGGGTGTGCGCGAACGAGCTGACGCCGGCGGATGGGCACGTGGTGCACGTCGAGTACGGGTGCGGGGCGCATTCGGAGGTCGAGGTGGAGGGTGGGTCGGCGGTGCCGGTGGCCGACCTGGTCTACGACGACGCCACGCTGGACGTCGAGCCGAAGGAGCCCGCCGAAGCACCCGCCGCCGAAGCACCCGCCGCCGCCGAGCCCGCCGCCGCCGAGCCGACCGAGGCCGCGCCGGTCACCGCCGAGCCCGCAGCCACCGAGCCCGCAGCCACCGAGCCCGCAACCGCCGAGCCCGCAGCCGCCGAGGCTGCCCCGGCCGAGGCCGCCGAGCAGGCCGCCGCCGCTCAGCCCACCGAGGCTGTGCCGGCTGAAGCGTCCGCGCGGGCTGAGGCGGCTCAGCCCGTTGCCGCTGCTGAGCCCGCCGCCGCTCAGCCCACCGAAGCTGTGCCCGCGGACCCCTCCGAGACCCCGCCGGGCGGGCGGACGAGTCCGGGCGGTGAGCCGGGACCCGTTCGGCACGGAGGCGCTGCGGGAGTCGGTGCTGGCCGCCTGGCGCGGCTCGCCCACCCGGTTCCGCGAGGACGCCAACGCCGAAGAAGACCTGCGCCTGGGCGGCTACCGGGACCGGCTCCTGGTCGAACTCGCCCAGAACGCCGCCGACGCCGCCGGCCCCACCCCGGGCACCCTCCGACTGTCCATCGCGGACGGTGAACTCCGCGCCGCGAACACCGGTCACCCGCTGACCGTCGAAGGCGTGGCCGCCCTGGCCTCGCTGCGCGCGTCCGCCAAGTCCGCCGACACCGTGGGCCAGTTCGGCGTGGGTTTCGCCGCCGTCCTCGCCGTGACCGACGCCCCGCGCGTGGTCTCGACGTCCGGCGGCGTGCTGTTCTCCGCCTCCCGCACCCGCCAGGCCGTCCCGGAACTGGCCGAGGCGCGCGGCGGGGACGTGCCGGTGCTGCGGCTGGTCTGGCCGACCGACGAGGCCGACCTGCCCGAGGGCTTCGACACCGAGGTCCGCCTGCCGCTCAAGGTCGACGCCGCCCCGCTGCTCGCCGAGTTCGCCGACCAGGTCCCGGACCTGCTGCTCGCGCTGCCCGGCCTCCGCCGGGTCGAGGTCGGCGACCAGGTCTGGGAGCGCTCCGAGGACGACGACGTGGTCGTGCTGCACGGCCCGGCCGGGGCGCAGCGGTGGCGCGTGCGGCGGGTCGGCGGCGAGTTGCCAGGGCACCTGGTGCAGGGCGTCGAGGCCCGGCCGCACTGGAACGCCTGCTGGGCGTGGCCGATGGACGAGCCGCTGGAGGGCGACGTCCTGCACGCCCCGACCCCGACCGACGAGAAGATGTCCCTGCCGGCGCGGCTGATCGCGTCCCTGCCGGTGGAACCGTCCCGCCGCCGCGTGCTGGTCGGCGCCGCCGCCGAGTTCGTGCTCGACCAGGCCGCGCGGGCCTACCCGGACCTGGTCCTCGCGCTGCCCGCGATCGACCGGACGTCCCTGGTGCCGCTGCCCGGCTTCCCGCTGTCCGAAGTGGACGGTCTGCTGCGGGAGCGCGTGCTGTCCGCGCTGCGGAAGGCGTCCTGGCTGCCGCTGGCCAGCGGCGAGTGGACGGCGCCGGACAGCGCCAAGGTGCTGGACGCCCCGTCCGAGCCGCTGGTGGAGCTGCTGGAGGACGTCGTCCCCGGCCTGCTGGACGCCGAACTGACCCTGCCCGAGCACGCGAAGGCGTTGGCGGCGCTGGAAGTCCCGCGCATGTCGGTGGCCGAGGTGGTCGAGGCGCTGGCCGGGATCGGCGGCGACCCGGGCTGGTGGCACGAGGTCTACGACGCCCTGACCCCGCTCGCCGACGTCGACTCCACCGCCCGCGAGGAGATGGGCAGCCTGCCCGTGCCGCTCGCGGACGGCCGCCTGGTCAGCTCGCCGCGCGGCGTCTACGTGCTGCCCGCCGACGTGTCCTTCGACGTGTCCGGCCTGCGGATCGTGCACCCGGAGGCCGCGCACCCGCTGCTGCTGCGCCTGGGCGCGCTGGAGGCCGGACCGGGCGAGCTGCTCGACTCGGACGCCCTGCGCGAGGCCGTCAAGCACAGCCTCGACGACCCCGCGATGGACGGCCCGGACCTGGTCAAGACGGTCCTGTCGCTGGTCGCGCGGGCCGGCGGGCGGCCGTGGCTGGGTGAACTGGCCCTGCCGGACGCCGACGGCGACTGGCGGCGCGCCGACGAACTCGCCCTGCCCGACTCGCCGCTGCTGTCCGTGCTGGAGTCCGACGCCCCGATCGGCGTGCTCGACGCCGACCTGGCCGCCGAGTGGCCGCGCGAGGTGTGGACGGGCGTGGGCGTCATCGACGGCTTCACCGTCGTGGACGACATCGCGCCCACCGAGCCCGACCACGACCTGGCCGACGAAGGCTACTGGTGGGACGGCGCGGACGAGCCGCCGACCCGCGTGCTGGGCATCCGCGACCTGGACCTGGTGGCCCGCGACAAGTGGCCGGCCGCCCTGCGCCTGATGGCCGCCGACCCGGTCGCGTGGCGCGCGGTGGCCGAGCCCGACGGCTACACGGGCTGGTGGCTGGCCCGGTACGCGACCTTGGAGGGCTGCCCGCTCAACGCGTGGCGCCTGCCGGACGCGGAGGGCTTGGACGGCCTGTACGACGTGGTCCCCGAAGTGGACGTCCCGCCCCACGTGCTGGCGGCGGCCGGCGTGCGGACCGCGCTGACGGTGCTGGACGAGGACGACGTCACCGACCTGCTGACCCGGTTGGGCGACCCGGAGCGCAAGCTCGCGGATGCCTTGGTGCTGCGCGTGCACGCGGCCCTGGCGGAGGTGGCGGACTCGGTGAGCGTCGAGCCGCCGGACCGGGTGCGGGTGCTGACCGGCGAGGCCGTGGCGGCGGACGACGTCGTGGTGCTGGACCTGCCGTGGCTGCTCGGCGTCCTGCCGGGCGACCAGGTCCTGGCGGCCGACGGTCACGCGGGGGCGCTGGCGGAGTTGCTGGCCTTGCCGCTGGCGTCCGAAGAGGTCACCGGCGAGATCGAGACCGCGGGCGACGAAGTCGTGTGGGCGGAGTTGGGCGCGGTCCGGCTGGCCTGCGACTTGCTCGGGGTTGAGCTGCCGACCAGTCCGGTGATCGTCCACGATGAACTCCACGTGGGGTTCGAGGACGAGTCGCACGAGGTGTCGTGGTGGGTCGAGGATGGCGTGCCGCATGCGGCGGATACGCCGGAGGGGTTGGCGCGGGCGTTGGCTTGGGCCACGAACAGGTGGTCTGACCGTCACACGTTCGCTGCGCTCATCGCCGACCCGACGCCGACCGTCCTGCTGGGCTGAACTTCGGCGCGGCCCACGCCGCGTCCGCCCGGACCTCCGCCAGCAGCGCCACCGGCACCGGCAGCGACCGCACCAGCCAGTGGTCCACCGCGGAGTCGTGTCCGCCTCGGCGGCCCTGCCCTTGGCGCTGCGCGCCGTCGTGGGTGGGTGGTTCGGTCAGTCGGTCAGGCCCTGTTGGGCGGTTCGCGAACCTCTTTGGGCTGCTGATCGTTGCCACCTGAAGATGCCGTAGCCGATCACGCCGAGGGCCGCGCCCGCCGCGCACGTCCACAGGGCTGTGGTCTGGTCGCGGGCGAACAGGAGGATTGCCGCGAAGGCCAGCACCCACAGGGCGGTGCCGCTGACGATGGCGGGGACCGGGTCGGTCAGCCTCGTCGGCAACGGTGGTGGGGCGGGCGGCGATTGGGTCTGTTCGGCCACGTCAGGCAGGCTACCTGGCGGAAACACCGGTGCGGCACGCTTGCGCACCTGGATTACCCGGAGTGGGAGGCGAAATGGCCGGCGGTGAGGTGTCGAGGACAGGGCTCGACGGCTTCTTCAAGATCTCCGAGCGCGGCTCGACGGTGGGGCGGGAGGTGCGGGGTGGGTTGGTCACGTTCGTGACCATGGCCTACATCGTCGTGCTGAACCCGCTGATCCTGGGCAGCTTCGCGGCGGACGACCCGTCGGCCAAGAAGGACGTGCTCGGCGCGATCCTGCCGGTGTCGCAGGTCGCGGCGGTCACGGCGCTGGTCGCCGGGGTCATGACCATCCTGTTCGGACTGGTCGCCAACTACCCGTTCGCGCTGGCCACCGGGTTGGGGATCAACTCGTTCGTGGCGGTCTCGCTCGCGCCGCAGATGACGTGGCCCGAGGCGATGGGGCTCGTCATGGTGAACGGGCTCGTCGTGCTGCTGCTGGTGGTCACGGGAGTCCGCACAGCGGTGTTCAACGCGGTGCCGCCGGAGTTGAAGGCGGCCATCGCGGTCGGGATCGGGTTGTTCATCTGCTTCATCGGGCTGGTGGACGCGGGGTTCGTGCGGCGGATTCCGGATGAGGCGGGTACGACCGTCCCGGTTGGATTGGGCATCGGTGGGTCGATCGCGTCGTGGCCGACGTTCGTGTTCGTGGTGGGGCTGGTGCTGACCGGCATTCTGGTGGCGCGCAAGGTCAAGGGTGCGATCCTGATCGGGGTGCTGGCCTCGACGGTGCTGGCCATCGTGGTCGAGGCGATCGCGCAGGCCGGGCCGTCGAAGGGGACCAACCCGGCCGGGTGGAACCTGGGGTACCCGGCACTGCCTGAGCAGGTGTTCGGGCTGCCGGACCTGGCGCTATTGGGTGACGTGTCGTTCGGCGCGTGGACCCGGCTGCCCGCGCTGGCCGCCGCCCTGCTGGTGTTCACGCTGGTGCTGACCGACTTCTTCGACACCGTCGGCACCATGACCGGCCTGGGCAAGGAAGCCGGGCTGATCGGCAAGGACGGCCAGCTCCCCGGTGTGAGCAAGGCGCTGTTCGTGGACGGCGTGGGCGCGGTCGCGGGTGGGGCGGCGTCCAGCTCCTCCAACACCGTCTACATCGAGTCGGCGGCGGGGATCGCGGAGGGCGCGCGGACGGGGTTGGCGAACGTCGTCACCGGGCTGCTGTTCCTCGCGGCGATGTTCCTGACCCCGCTGTACTCGATCGTGCCGGTGGAGGCGGCGGCGCCCGCGCTGGTCATCGTCGGCGCGCTGATGATCGTGCAGGTCAAGGAGATCGACTTCGGCGACTTCTCGGTGGCGCTGCCCGCGTTCCTGACCATCGTGGTCATGCCGTTCACCTACTCGATCGCCAACGGCATCGGTGCGGGGTTCGTCAGCTACGTGGTGCTGCGGGCGCTGACCGGGCGGGCGCGCAGCGTGCACCCGTTGATGTGGGTGGTCGCCGGCGCGTTCGTCGTCTACTTCGCCATCGGGCCCATTCAGGCTGCTCTCGGCAGCTGAATGGGCAGGTTCACACGACGGGGGCGAGATCGTGAGGTATGCTAACTACGTGGCGGAGAGCGACGCGGAACGGGGACTGGCGAGCCGGCTGCGGCTGGCCGTGGTCCGGCTGACCCGACGGCTCCGCGCGCAGCGGGTGAACTCCGCGATCTCGCTCACCCAGGTGTCCGCGCTGTCCACGCTGCACAAGTGCGGGCCGCTGACGCCGGGCGAGCTGGCCGCCAAGGAAGGCGTCCAGCCGCCGTCCATGACGCGGGTGATCGCGGCGCTGGAGGAGTACGGCTTCGCCACGCGCCGCCCCCACCCGACCGACGGGCGGCAGGCGATCGTGGAGCTGACCGAGGCCGGGCTGGCCTACATAGACGAAGAGGTGTCCGCGCGCGAGGCGTGGCTGGACAAGCGGCTGGCGGAGCTGACACCGGACGAACGGGCGGTGCTGTCACGCGCCGCCGAGATCATCGACAGGATGGCGGGGCAGTAACGGGTGCCGGCTTACGCGGGTGGTGGCGAGTCCGATCGGGTCGATCGAGGCAAAGCGCTACCCCCGCCGGCCAAGCCGCGCATGTTCGGTTCTCTGCGCGTCCGCAACTACCGGCTCTACGCGTCTGGCCAGGTTGTTTCTTTGGTTGGCGTGTGGATGCAGCGCGTCGCGCAGGACTGGCTGGTGCTGGAGCTGTCCGACGGGTCGCCGGTTGCTTTGGGGATCGCGGCGGCGTTGCAGTTCGCGCCGATCCTGTTCCTCTCGCTGTGGGCGGGCGTGCTCGCCGACCGGATGGACAAGCGGCGGCTGCTGCTGGTCCTGGAGGTCGGGCTCGGGCTGTGCGCCCTGACGCTGGGCCTGCTCGACGTGCTCGGGGTCGCCGAGCTGTGGCACGTCTACCTGCTATGCCTGCTGCTGGGCGCGGTCGCGGCGGTGGAGACGCCGGTGCGGCAGTCGTTCGTGGTCGAGATGGTCGGGCGGGACCAGCTGACCAACGCGGTCGCGCTGAACTCGATGACGTTCAACCTGGCCCGCATGGTCGGTCCGGCGGTCGCCGGCGGGTTGATCATCGTGGTGGGCACCGGGTGGGTGTTCCTGCTCAACGCCATGACGTTCGTCGGCGTGATCGCGGGTCTGCTCCTGATGCGCCCGGCCGAGCTGCACCGGGGTGACCCCGTGCCGCGCGAGAAGGGGCAGTTGCGCGAAGGGCTGCGGTACGTGCGCGGGCGGGGCGACCTGGTGATCCTGCTGTGCCTGGTGTTCTTCGTCAGCACGTTCGGGCTGAACTTCCACGTGACGCTGGCGGTGCTGGCGCGCAACACGTTCGGGGGCGACGCCGACGCCTACGGCCTGCTGTCCACGTTGATGGCGGTGGGCACGCTGGCCGGCGCGACCCTGGCGGCGCGGCGCAGTGCCCGGGGCAAGCCCCGGCTGAGGCTGCTGATCATCGGGGCGCTGGCGTTCGGTGCGCTGGAGATCGCGGCCGGTCTGATGCCGTCGCTGTGGCTGACCGGTGCGCTGCTGATCCCCGTGGGCATCGCGATGATGACCTTCACGACCACCGCGAATTCCACCGTGCAGCTGGCCGTGACGCCCGCGATGCGTGGCCGTGTGATGGGCCTGTACATGCTGGTCTTCCTGGGCGGCAACCCCGTTGGCGGCCCGGTGATGGGGTGGCTGGCCGAGCACTTCACCGCCCGGGCGCCCCTGGTGGTCGGTGGCGTGGTGTCGATCGTGGCGGCCCTGGTCGGCGGGTTCGTCCTGGCTCGGCGGGGTGGGCTGACCCTGCCGTCCCTGCGGCGGCGCGCCCGCGTCTGAGGTGATGATGGCCTCCGTGGTCATCGCGACGGACTGGGTGCGGCTGCTCGTCATCTGCGTGTTCTTCACCGGGGCGGCGGGGGCGGTGTTGTGGTGGGCCGGGTTGGCCTCGCCCAAGCCGGTCGTGCGCGCGGCGGTGCGCGCGGCTGTGCAGTTGGCGGCGGTGTCGGCGGTCGTCACGGTGGTGCTGGCGTCGTTGCCGTTGACGGTCGGGTTCCTGGTGCTGATGGCCGGGGTGGCGACCGGGACGTCGGCGGCGCGGACGAGGACCGGCCGGCGGGGGATCTGGGTCGGGGTGGCGATCCTCGGCGGGACGGTGCCGGCGATCGCGGCGTTGGTCCTGAGCGGGCTGGTGCCGGTCGAGGGGATCGCGCTGGTGCCGGTCGGCGGAATCCTCATCGGCGGGGCGATGACCGCGACGACGCTGTCCGTGCGGCGGGCGCTGGACACCCTGCGGGACCGGCACGGGGAGTTCGAGGCGGCCCTCGCGCTCGGGTTCACCGAGGCGGTGGCGGTGCGGGAGCTGGTGCGCGGGCCGGCCGGGGAGGCGTTGTTGCCCGCGCTGGACCAGACGCGGACGGTGGGGCTGGTCACACTTCCGGGTGCTTTTGTGGGCATGTTGCTGGGCGGGGCGCCGGTGTGGCAGGCCGGGGCGTTGCAGCTCGTGGTGCTGTTGGGCCTGCTCGCGGTGGAGGCGGCGGCGATCGCGACGGTCGTGGAACTGGTCGCCCGGGGACTCGTGCGCCGGACTTCCCCACAAGGTGAAGTTAGGCTAACCTAACGCTCGTCGCTTCGTGGTGGGAGCGGCAGTCAGTTCGGGAACAGACGAGGCCCCGCCTCCCGGTCGTACCGCCGGGGAGCGGGGCCTCGTCGTGTCCGGCGGTGGGGCTTTGTCGGAGCATCCACCACCGGGGTCTCAGGGCAGCTGGAGCCCGTTCTGCCCGGCGCGCGCGGCCTCGAAGCGGGCGTTCACGTCGTCCCAGTTCACGACGTTCCACAGCGCCGAGATGTAGTCCGCCTTCAGGTTGCGGTACTGCAGGTAGTACGCGTGCTCCCAGATGTCGAACACCAGCAGCGGCGTGGTCGCGATCGACAGGTTGGAGTGGTGGTCCTTGAGCTGCTGGGTGATCAGCCGCTGACCCACCGGCTCCCAGGCGAGGATGCCCCAGCCGGAACCCTGGATCGACGAGGACGCGGCGGTGAGCTGCGCGCGCAGCTTGTCGAACGACCCGAAGTGCTCGTCGATCGCGGCGGCCAGCTCGCCGGTCGGCTTGTCGCCGCCGTGGGGCGACAGGTTCTTCCACCACACCTGGTGCAGCGCGTGCCCGGCGAGGTGGAACGCGAGCGTGGTCTCCAGGCCGACGATCGAGCCGAACGACTCCTTGTCGCGCGCCTCGGCGATCTGGTCCAGCGTGTCGTTCGCGCCCTTCACGTAGGCCAGGTGGTGCTTGGAGTGGTGCAGCTCGTTGATCTCGCCGATGATCGCCGGCTCGAGGTCGCCGTAGTCGTAATCCAGGTCGGGCAGGACGTACTGGGCCATGACATCCCCTCGTTGCAACTCTCTGGTACTTGCAATCTACTTGCAACTAGGGCGGGCGGAAACTGAGGTGCTGATCACCGGCGATCCTGCGACGGTCGGTGGCGTGTCCGTGCTGGCAGCCCGGAACGTCACGCTGTCGTTCGGTCCGCGGACCGTGCTCCAGGAGGTAGATCTCGATGTTCACCCAGGTCATCGCGTAGGTTCTGAGCGCGCCCAACGGCGTCGGCAAGTCCACCCTGCTGCACGTGCTCGCCGGGAAGTCCGACCGGACGAGGGCGCCGTCACCGCGCGCGGCAGCGTCGCGTTCCTGACGCCGTCATGTTCCGGGTGGGCGCGGACGCGGTGGGGGTGGACCACACACTCGATGTCCGGACCCTGGCAAGATGAGCACATGGGCACGGAGGACGACTGGCCGATCGAGCAGACGTGGTCGATGCGCAACACGCACTGGCACGCCTACGTCGAGCACACCTCCCTCGACCACGCCTCACCACGCCAGGAGCGCCTGGAGCGCACCCCGGAAGAGGTCCTGACGACCCCGGCCGAGGTCGCCGCGTGGCTGGAGGTCAACCTCCGCAGCGCCACCAAGCCGGAGGAGGCCGGGAAGAAGCGCACGAAGGACGAGCGCGACTTCTCCGACTCCAACCGGGTGCACGCCTCCCTCGCCTCGCGCGGTGAGTCGATCTACACGGGCGTCAAGGGCATGCTGACGCTCGCGGTCGAGGCGGTCACCCCCGACGAGTGCCGCAGCTCCCACGACGGCGCCGACGTGGCCCCGCTGAAGGCCGGCCGCCGCCGCTGACCGGCCCGCCCGTGCCGGCCGGCGTCACAAGCCGACCGGCGTCACATGCCGGCCGGCGTCACAAGCCGACCGGCCAGGTGTGCACGGGCTCGCCGTTGTGCATCAGCTCCACGTACCTGGCCAGCATCGCGCTCAACGCCACCTCCCGCTCCACCCCCCGCTCCTCCAGCAACGCCACCGTCTCCCGCTGCCAGGACGACCCGGTCCGCCGCGACAGGCACCGGGCCTCGATCACCCCGAGGTACCGCTCCCGCGCCTCGTCCGACACCCCGCACGCCCGCAGCCCTTCGTGCGCCAGCGGCAGCAGCCTCCGCAGCACCAGCTCGTCCGGCGGCACCCACCCGATCCCCGGCCAGTACAGGTGCGCGCCCATCCCGTGTCGGGAACCGGCGTAGAGGTTCTCCTCCGCCGCGTCGAATGACATCTGCGTCCACAAAGGACGATCGAGCGTGGTCAAAGCCCGTTGCGCCCCGTAGAAGAACGCGGCGTTCGCCATCGTGTCCAACACCGTGGGGCCGGCCGGCAGCACCCGGTTCTCCACCCGCAGGTGCGGCACGCCGTCGACCACGTCGTAGACGGGCCGGTTCCACCGCCACACGGTTCCGTTGTGCAGCCTCAGTTCCGTCAACGACGGCGTCCCGCCCGCCCCCAGCACGTCCAACGGGTCCTCGTCGCCGGTCTCCGGCAACAACGCCGGGAAGTAGCGCACGTTCTCCTCGAACAGGTCGAAGATCGACGTGATCCACCGCTCGCCGAACCACACCCTCGGCCGCACGCCCTGGTTCTTCAGCTCCACCGGCCTGGTGTCGGTCGCCTGCAGGAACAACGGGATGCGCGTCTCGTGCCACAGTGCCCGCCCCAGCAGGAACGGCGAGTTCGCCGCGATCGCCACCTGCACCCCGGCCAGCGCCTGGGCCGCGTTCCAGTGCGCGGCGAAGTCATCCGGCGCCACCTGCAAGTGCAGTTGCACGGACGTGCAGGCGGCCTCCGGCAGGATGGATTCGGCGTAGCTCAACAACTTCTCGGGCGCGGCGTGCCCCGGCATCGGGGTGCCCTCCATGTTCAGCACGACCTCTTCCCCGCGCGCGGCGAAGATCTGGTCGTTCAGCAGGGCGTAGCGCGGGCTGTCCGACAGCCAGCGGCGGTCGAAGTGCTCGTGTCGCAGCGTGGGTAGCACGCCGATCATCACCAGGGACGTGCCTGCGTCGTGGGCCTTGTCGTCGGCGCACGACAGGGTCTGCTTCAGCTCGCGTTCCAGGTCCAGCGTCTCGTCGCCGGCCAGTTCGCGCGGCGGGACGTTGACCTCCAGGTTGTGCTGCCCCAGTTCCAGCGTGAACGACGGGTCGTCGATCTTCTCCAGGACCTCGGCGTTGGCCATCGCGGGGCGGCCCGAGTCGTCCACGAGGTTGAGTTCTATCTCCAGGCCCATCTGCTGGCGCGGGAAGGAGAAACTGTCCTCCGCCAACATGGTCCCCAGCGCGTCCAGGCACCGCTGCACCCGCTCGCGGTAGCGCTGGCGGTCCTCCCTGGTGAACGTCCGACTGGACACATTGCTACCCATGCCGCCTCCCAATCGGTCGGGCTGCTCCGGCGGGCTCAGCGGAGGTCAACCGTGACACGGCTCCCCCCGGCTCGCCAGCGTCCAAATCGGTGCTCTCTGTCACACGCGGGTAACAATCAGCGAGAAAGTGCAGGTCCAGCGCTTGCGGTTCGCCCCGTTGGGCTACGAGGGACGTTCACATGCCGGGAAGTGGGACACTGCCCGGGTGATCGAGATCGACGATCCGGCGGACCCCCGACTGGACGATTTCCGGGACCTGCCGACCGGAGGCCCGACCGGCCGGGTGGGCGCGGGCTGGTCATCGCCGAGGGCGTGGTGGTCGTCGAACGGCTGCTCGCCTCGCCGTACCCGGTGCGCGCGCTGCTCGGCGTGCGCCGCCGGGTCGAGGCGCTGGGCGACCTGCCCGCGCCGGCGTACGTGACATCGCCCGAGGTCATGGCCGAGGTGGTGGGGTTCCACCTGAACCGGGGCGTTCTCGCGGCGGCGGACCGCGCGCCGCAACCCAGTCCGGACGACCTCGCCGCGAAGTCCAGGCGCCTGGCCGTCCTGGAAGGCGTGGGGGACCACGAGAACCTGGGTTCCCTGTTCCGCAACGCCGCCGCGCTGGGCATCGACGGCGTGTTGCTCGGACCGGGGTGCAGCGACCCGCTCTACCGGCGCAGCGTGCGCGTCTCGATGGGGCACGTCCTGCGCGTCCCGTTCGCCGCCATGCCCGACCTGAACGGCGGTCTGGACATGTTGCGCCGCAACGGTTTTCGGGTCGCCGCGCTCACGCCGCGCGAGTCCGCGACCAACCTCCAGGACGCCGGGCTGCGCGGGCAGCGGGTCGCCGTCATGCTGGGTTCGGAGGGGCACGGCCTGACCGAGGAGGCGATCACCGCCGCCGACCTGGCCGTCCGCATCCCGATGGCCTCCGGCGTCGACTCGCTGAACGTCGCCACGGCCGCCGCGATCGCCTTCTACGCGATTGCCTGACCGACTACGTTCAACCTGAGCACACCGTCGCCGAGGAGGGCATTCGTGGAACTGCGGGTCCGGGGCGGCCGTGCCGTGCTGGCGGGCCGGGACGACGCGGGCGAGCGGGAGGTCGACCCGCACACGCTGCCGCTGGGCGCGGGACTCGCCGACGCGCTGCACGAGTGGGCCAAGGTGGCGGAGGCGGTGCTGCGCACCGACCCGCCCGCGAACGGCGCGGCGGGCGCGCTGGTCACCCGCCGGGGGCGCCAGCTCGCCGGACGGCTCGCCGCCGACATGCACACCGCCGTCTCCTACACCGACCCGGTGACCGGCGAGCAGTTCGTCGTGGAGGCGCCGCGGGTCGAGCGCCCGCCCGCCGAAGAGCCGGAGCCGGCACCCCAGGACGAGATCACGCCCTGGGGCACCGGTCTGACGGTCAGCGTGTTCACCGCGGCCGTGGTGACGTTCATGGTCGTCACCCTGTCCCTCGGCCTCGGCGAGACCAGCCCGTGGCTGGCCCTGCTGGCGAACGTGCTCGTCGTGGGCGGCATCGCCCCGTCGGTCTGGCTCGCCCGCAAGGTGCTGGTCTGGCGCTGGGTCGCCTACGGCGTGGTCGCCGGCGTGCTGCTGGCGTGGTTCGCGCTGATCACGACCCTGTTCTAGGCCAACGAGTCCCGCCATGCGGTGTGCAGCGCGGCGAACCGCCCGCGGCCGTCGACCAGGTCCTCCGGCGACCCGTCCTCCACGATCCGGCCCCCTTCGAGCACCAGCACCCGGTCCGCGATCATGACCGTGGACAGCCGGTGCGCGATGATGAACGCGGTCCGGTCGGCCAGCACCGTCTCCAGCGCGTGCTGCACCAGCCGCTCGGTCGGCACGTCCAGGCTGGACGTGGCCTCGTCGAGCACCAGCACCGCCGGGTCGGCCAGGAACGCCCGCGCGAACGCCACGAGCTGCCGCTGCCCGGCCGACAGCCGCCCGCCGCGCTTGCGCACGTCGGTGTCGTACCCGTCGGGCAGCGCCGAGATGAACTCGTCCGCGCCGACCGCGCGGGCCGCGGCCACGACCTCGTCCCGGGTGGCCGACGGCCGGCCCAGGCTGATGTTGTCCGCGACCGACCCGTCGAACAGGAAGTTCTCCTGGGTCGCCATCACCACGGCGCGCCGCAGGTCGGTGTCGGCGACCTCGCGCAGGTCGATGCCGTCCAGCCGCACCGCGCCCCGGGCCGGGTCGTAGAACCGGGCCACCAGCTTGGCCAGCGTCGACTTGCCCGCGCCGGTCGCGCCCACCAGCGCCACGGTCTGCCCGGCCGGCACGTGCAGGTCGAACGACGGCAGCACCACCGGCGTCGAGGCGGAGTAGCGGAACTCCACCCCGTCGAACGCGACCTGGCCGCGCACGTCCCGCAGCGGCGCGGGGTCCTCCGGCTCGGGCACGGTCGGCCGCTCCTCCAGCACGCCGGAGATCTTCTCCAGCGCGGCGGTCGCCGAGGCGTAGGAGTTGGCGAACATGGCGATCTCGTCGAACGGGTCGTAGAACCGCCGCACGTACAGGGTGAACGCGGCCAGCACGCCCAGTTCCAGGTCGCCGTGCGCCACCCGCCACGCGCCCCAGGCGAGGATCACGGCCAGCGACACGTTGCCGATCACCCGGACCAGCGAGGTGAACACCGCCACCACGCTGAACGCCTGGGTGTTGGCGTCGCGGAACTTGTCGTTGAACTCGCCCATGATCTGCTCGTTGCGGCGCTCGCGGCGGAACGCCTGCACCGCGCGGATGCCGTTCATGGTCTCCACGAACTGCACGATGATCTTGGCGATCGCGCCGCGGGTGCCCCGGTAGGCGCGGGCCGACCGGCGGCGGAACCACCGGATGAGCAGCAGCAGCGGCACGAACCCGAACAGCACGACCGCGGCCAGCGGCGGGTCCAGCGTCAGCATCACGATCGAGATGCCGACCACGGACAGCATGGACGTGAAGAACCCGTCCAGGCCCTGTTCCAGCAGGTCCTGGAGGGAGTCGACGTCACTGGTCAGCCGCGAGATCACCTTGCCGGAGGTGTAGCGCTCGTGGAACGACACGGACAGCCGCTGCGCGTGCCGGAAGATGCGTTCGCGCAGGTCAAGCAGCAGGTCCTGGCCGATCCGGCCGCTGAGCCGGACGAACGACCAGCGCAGCAGCGTCGCCGAGAACGCCACGCCGACGTACCCGCCGACGCACCACGCCAGCACGTCCGGACGCCCGTCCAGCGCGGCCGGCACGCCCCG
The DNA here is from genome assembly GCA_050954585.1 of Actinosynnema sp. CA-248983. GTDB lineage: Bacteria > Actinomycetota > Actinomycetes > Mycobacteriales > Pseudonocardiaceae > Actinosynnema. Next base: position 577,147 of record CP191863.1, read on the forward strand.
GTCGATGGCCACGGCGATCAGCAGCGGCCCGGCCAGGTTGACCAGGTTCTCCAGCACCACGATGGCCAGCGCCAGCACGGCGGCCCTGGTGTGCGGGCGCAGCAGGGAGCCGAGCAGCCGGCGCGACCGGGCCTGGAGCTTCACCCCGGTCGCGTGGTCCAGCTCCTCGACGTCCTCGGCGGCGACGCCCCGCCACCTCTCCTCGTCCTGTTCCGCGGTCTGCTCGACGGTGGTCACGCCGCCACCTCCTCGTCTTCCATCGTGGACAGCAGGTAGCGGTACTCCTCGTTGTCCGCCAACAGTTCCCGGTGCGTGCCGACCGCGGCGATCCGCCCGTCGACGAGCATCGCCACGCGGTCGGCGAGCTGCACGGTGCTGGGCCGGTGCGCGACCACCAGCGCGGTCACGCCCTTGAGCACGCGGTGCAGCGCGGCCTCCACCTCGGCCTCGGTGTGCACGTCCAACGCGGACAGCGGGTCGTCCAGCACGAGCACCGCCGGGCGCCCGACGACCGCGCGGGCCAGCGCCAGCCGCTGTCGCTGACCGCCGGACAGCGACAGGCCCTGCTCGCCGATCCGGGTGTCGAGGCCCCACGGCAGGGCGTCCACGAACTCCTCGGCCCGCGCGACCTTCAGCGCCTCCCGGACCCTCGGCTCGTCCGCCGCGGTCCCGCCGAGCGCCACGTTCTCGGTGACGCTCGCGGAGAACAGGATCGGCTCCTCGAACGCCGTGCCGACGACCCGGCGCAGCTCGGACAGGTCCAGGTCGCGCACGTCGACGCCGTCGACGGTGACCCGGCCGGTCGTCACGTCGGCCAGGCGCGGCACGAGCGCGGTGATCGTGGTCTTGCCCGATCCGGTGGCGCCGACCAGCGCGAGCGTTTCACCCGGCCGGATGTCCAGGTCGACGCCGCGCAGCACCTCGCGTTCGCCGTCGGCGTGGGCGAAGTGCACGCCCTCGAACCGGACGTGCCCCTTGACCTGCTTGGGAAGCTTCTTCGGGTCGGCGGGTGAGGTGATCGTGACCGGTGCGTCCATGACCTCGAAGTACCGCTCGGACGCGGCGGCGGTCTGGTTCGTCTCGGCCAACAACCACCCGATCGAGTCAATCGGCCAGCGCAGGTAGGCGCTCACCGTGACGGCGGCGACCAGCGTGCCGGCGGTGACGGTGCCGTCCGCGATCCCGACCGCGCCGAACGCGAGCTGCCCCGCGATGGCCAACTCGGGCAGCACGATGAGCACCGCCCAGAGCAGCGCGAACACCCGGACCTTGGCCAGCTCGGTGTCCCGCAGCTCGCGCGCCTGCCGGAGGAACCGCCTGGTCAGGTGCGGTCCGCGGCCGAAGGCCTTGAGCACCCGGATGCCCAGCACGGACTCCTCGACCACGGTGGTCAGGTCGCCCGCCTGGTCCTGCGCCCGCCGCGCGACGACCTTGAACTTCGACTCGAACAGGTAGGACAGGAGGATCAGCGGCAGCGTGCAGGCCAGGACGATCGCGCCCAGAACCGGGGAGAGCCAGAACAGGATGCCCAGTCCGGTCAGCACGACCAGCGTGTTGACCACGAGGAACGTCCAGACGAACGCCACGAACCGGCGGACGGTGCTGAGGTCGGTGGTGGCGCGGGACAGCAGTTGGCCGGACTGGAAGCGGTCGTGGAACGACACCGGCAGCCGCTGGAGGTGGTCGTACATGGCGACCCGCATCCGGGCTTCGACGTCCGACGCGGGCCGCGCGATGAACCTGCGGCGCGCGTAGAACAGCGCGGCCTCGCCGATGCCGAGCAGCAGGACCAGGGCGATCATCGGGGGGAGCGCCCCCAGGTCGCGGGCGGCGATCGGGCCGTCCACGATGCGTTGGGTGATGAGCGGGATGCCCAGGCCGCAGAGCATCGCCAGCAGGGCCGCGGACATGCTCAGCAGCATCTGCGCGCGCACCGGCCGGAAGAACGGCCAGAGTCTGCGCACGCTGGAGAACGTGCTGGTTTTCTGGTGGTCGGGTGGTGACGTCGCGGACTCGGTCACGTCGGTGATCCCCCTCAGGCTCACTGCCACGGTACGAAGGTCACCCCCCGTAAGCATCCGGTTTTCCCTGCGTCGAACATGCAGGCTCTAGTTAGGTGGAGGTCAAGATGGACGTCCGCGGCGTGCGCTACCTGCGCACCGAGCCGACCATGGCGTTCCCCCGCGGGAGGTTGCTGGCGGTGCGGGGCGGGCGGCTGTACGTGCTGGCGCCGGACGGGTGGGACGTCATCGGGGGGAGGGCCGAGCGCGCGCACCCGGTGTCGCGGGAGGAGGCGGAGGACTGGTGCGAACGCGAGGGCTGGGACCTGAACCTGCTGGACACCGTCCCCGCACCGGAGTTCTGACCCAACCCACCCGAGCCGGCCATCAGCACCGCCGACCCGCGCCGGCCATCAGCACCGCCGACCCGCGCCGGCTCTCAGCGCCGCCGACCCGCGCCGGCTCTCAGCGCCGCCGACCCGCGCCGGCTCTCAGCGCCGCCGACCCGCGCCGGCTCTCAGCGCCGCCGACCCGCGCCGGCTCTCAGCGCCGCCGACCCGCGCCGGCTCTCAGCGCCGCCGACCCGCGCCGGCTCTCAGCGCCGCCGACCCGCGCCGGCTCTCAGCGCCGCCGACCCGCGCCGGCTCTCAGCGCCGCCCGCACTGCCCGCGCCAGCCACCCAGCCCGCTCGCCCGCCTTGCCGCCAGTCCACGCCAGCCGCTCGCCCGCGTCCTCCTCCGGTCCCGTGTGCTGCGTCGCGTGGCGGTCCCGTCGATCTTGTCGATCGCGGCTACTTGTCGCGGCGGAGCATCGCGGGGGCGGTGAGGAGGCCGGCGAGGGCGTAGCTGAGGCCCGCGAGGATGGTCAGCACGGTCCACCGGTCACCGAGCCAGGAGAACCGCTCCTGGAGCTTGAAGTAGTGCGCGAGCCCGAGCAGCACCGGCCCGATGAGCACGATCGGCCACACCGGCCGGACCTTCAGCAGCCACAGCACCGGCCCGGCGAGCAGGGCGCTGAACAGCAGCGCGACCGGCAGCCCGATCACCACGAGCAGCAGGAACTCGCTCAGCGACGTCTCGTTGACCACCCGGTCGAGCACGCCGCCCCGGTAGGCCCAGATCCAGGCGATCAGCAGCACCGCGCCGACCGCCCCGGACACGACGACGCGCAGCAGCACCCTGAACGCGAACCCGCCGGCCGTCGTGTCAGTCACGGCCGGCAGTCTGCCCGACGCGGTGGCGGGCTGTCACCGGTGCGGCCAGCACGAACCCCAACGCGCCCGCCAGCACCCCACCGGCCGGCACGGACACCCACACGGTCGTCAACGTGAGCACCGCCGCGAAGAACATCCCCACCGAGGCCATCCCCAACGCCCGCTCGACCCCGGCGAGCCGGAACACCGCCCAGGCCACCAGCACGCCCACGACCAGCGTGATCGGGATGCTGAACAGCCCCATCGCGAGGCAGTTCCAGTCCTCCTTGGAGCACACGGCCCCGGCCGCGATCAGTTCCCGGACACCCCACCAGGCAGCACCCAGCCCGGCGCCCACCAGGGCACCGATCAGCATTCGTGCCAGCATGCCCAGGGGTTACCCGATCACCGCTCGACGAACCGCCGTTCGCTCGATCCGCGCCTCTCGGCCAGATCAACCCGATCAACCCGGTCCAGTCGACCAACCCCGGCCCAGTCGACCAACCCCGGCCCAGTCGATCAGCCCGGTTGGTTCAATCAGCCCGGTCGGGGCGATCAGCCCGGTTGGAGCGATCAGCCGCGGTTGGAGCGGACGCCCAGCAGGACGTCCTCCCACGACGGCACGATCGGGTGGTTCTTCTTCCCCCGCTTGGGCGGCTGCGGGTCCTTCTTCGCCGCGGCCGGTGCGGGTGCCGGCGTGGGCTGGGGTGCGGGGGCTCCTCGACGACCACCGGTTCCGGCTCGGGTTCCGGCGCGGGCGGCGGGGTCGGGGCGGGCTCCTCGCGGACCAGGATCTCCGGTTCCGCCGCCTTCTCCAGCTCCAGGGCCTGCCTGGCCAGCTGGGTCACCGGGCGGACCGTGCGCAGCGTCCGGTTCGGGTTCGGGTCCATCAGCTCGACGGCCGCGTCGTCCAGCGCGGTCACCGTGCCGCCGTGCGCGCCCGGGTGGAACGCCCAGTGCGCCCGGTTGTCGGACCGGCCCGCCGTCCAGTGCAGCTGCACGACCCAGCGGCCGTCCTCGCCGCGCCACGAGTCCCAGCTGACGTCGGTGTAGTCCTGGCCGCGCAGGCCGAACGAGTGCGCGACGACCTCGCCGAGCGTCTGCACGTCCGGCCCGTCCTCGCGCACCGGGTGCGCCCGCTGCGCCAGGTCCGCGGTCCGGGACCGCTCCAGCAGCACGGGGTAGGCGAACCGCTCGACCCGGTGGGTCGGGATGCCCGCCGCCGCGGCGACCTGGTCGACGGACTCGCCGGCGCGGATGCGCGCCTGGATCTCGCGTGGGCGCATCTGGCTCTCCACCTCGATCTCGATCTGGCCGAGTCGGGTGAGGTCGCCGCGCGCCGCCGCGCGCAGCCGTTCGTCAGCGGGCAGTACGAAGCGCTCGCCGCGTTCCGGGTCCTCGAGGATGACGGATTTGCCGTCGTCTTCGAGCCCGATGACCCGCAGCGCTCGCATCATGGCCTCCCGTATGACTTCACCTCGCCAGGTGCCGACGTTAATCCGGCGCGCCTCCTTGACGGGGGAGGCTCGCCGCGTTCACCGATATCTTCATGTGATCTTGCCGTATGTCGGTGTGGTCCGCACGTCTGTTACCGGAAGGTTCACCTCAACGCACATACCGCCGCCACCCGCCGGATACGCGCTCACATTTCCCTGATGGGCCAATGCGATCGAACGCACGATCGAAAGACCCAGTCCCGCGCCGCCGCCACCCGCGCCCGGCAGCCGCCGGAACGGCTCGAAAAGCCCTGGTACCGCCTCTTCCGGGATGACCTCGCCGGTGTTGGCGACGACCAGCAGCGGGTTCGTGCCGCGCACCGCCACGGCCACCTGGCCGTGCTGGTGGTTGTGGGTGCACGCGTTGCGCAGCAGGTTGGTGACCAGGTGGGCGAGCAGCACCGGGTCGCCCAGGACGGTCACCGGTTCCGCCTCCAGGCTGATGTCCTGCGGCTCGTGGCGGAACGTGTAGAGGACGTCCTCCACGAGCTGGTCGAGTTCCACCGGTTCCCGCCGGCCCAGTCCCCGGTCGCTGCGCGCGAGCAGCAGCAGGCCGTCGATGAGCCGCTCCGAGCGCACGTTGGTGGCCAGCAGGTGGCCGCCGAGCCGCTTGACGTCGGTCGAGGCGTGCTCGTCCGCCAGCGCCACCTCGATGAGGGTGCGCTGGATCGCCAGCGGCGTGCGCAGCTCGTGGGAGGCGTTGGCGACGAACCTCTTCTGGCTGTCGAACGCGGTGGCCAGCCGGTCCAACATGCCGTCGAAGGTGTCCGCCAGCTCCTTCAGCTCGTCGTCGGGCCCGTCCAGGTTGATCCGCCGGCCGAGGTCCTCGACCTCCAGCCGGTGCGCGGTCGCGGTGATCGACTGGAGCGGCTCCAGGACCCGGCTCGCGAGCACCCAGCCCACGAGGCCCGCCAGCGCGGTGGTCAGCACCAGCCCCACGCCCGACTGCAGCAGCAGGGTGTTGAGCGCCTCGGACCGGTAGTCCTCCAGCGTGGTGATCACCTGCGTCTGGTCGACCGGGCCCGGCGGGGGCCCCTCCACCGCGATGGCGAACGAGTCCACCTGCGGCAGCTGGGCGCTCACCAGGACGTAGTTCAGCGCCACCAGAACCACACCGGCGAGCAGGAAGAAGCCCCCGTACCAGGCGGTGAGCCTGGCCCGCACGGACAGCCGCAGCGGTCTCACCCCCCGAACCGGTAGCCCGCGCCGGGCACCGTCTCGATGACGCCGGGTTCACCGAGCTTGCGCCGCAGGGTCATCACCGCGACCCGCACCGCGTTCGTGAACGGGTCCGCGTACTCGTCCCACGCCTTCTCCAACAGGTCCTCCGCCGTCACCACCGTCCCTTCCGCTCTCATCAGCACTTCCAACACCGCGAACTCCTTGCGCGAGAGCTGGATGAACCGGCCCTCCCGCGACACCTGGTGCCGCGGCACGTCGAGCACCACCCCCGCCCGGCGCAGCACCGGCGGCAGCGCCGGCCGCGCGCGCCGGCCCAGCGCCTGCACCCGCGCCACCAGCTCGGCGAACGCGAACGGCTTGGTCAGGTAGTCGTCCGCGCCGAGGCCCAGCCCCTCCACGCGGTCCTCCACCTGCGCCGCCGCCGTCAGCATCAGCACCTTCGCCTCGCCACCGGCTTCCAGCACGGCCGCGCACACCTCGTCCCCGTGCGCCACCGGCAGGTCGCGGTCGAGCACGACCACGTCGTAGTCGTGCACACCCACCCGTTCCAGCGCCTCCCCTCCGTCGTAGCAGACGTCCACCGCCATCGAGACCCGGCGCAACCCCTCGGCGATGGTGTTCGCCAACAACTCCTCGTCCTCGACCACCAGAACCCGCATGGCGACCAGTGTGCGGGAGGGGACATAAGCAGCCGATAAGCGATTTCGCTTATCGGGCCGAGATCGCCCGCTCAGTACAAATCGGACCATGCGAAAACCGATCTGGCTGGTGCTGGGAGCACTCCTGCTGGCGGGCTGTGGCGCCGCCCCGCAGGGCGACGGCGTGGCGTCGATCTCCGGCGGTCCGACGAGCAGTTCGTCGGCCGCGCCGGAGGACGGCGGGCGGGACGAGGACAAGGTGCGCGAGTTCGCCAAGTGCATGCGGGAGAACGGCGTGGACATGCCCGATCCCGAGGTGGACGGCAAGGGCGGCATCGCGATGCGGATCGAGGGCGGCGACGCCGGGTTGGAGGAGATGAAGAAGGCGGAGGAGGCGTGCAAGCAGTTCCTGCCCAACGGCGGGGAGATGCGCAAGCCGACACCCGAGGAGATGGACCGGATGCGCGAGGAGATCAAGTGCCTGCGCGAGAAGGGCATCGACGTGCCCGAGCCGGACTTCGAGAACGGTGGCGGAATCGCGTTGCCGTTCGACGACGACACGGACAAGACGCAGAAGGCCATGGAGGAATGCGGTTTCGGCGGCGGGCAGGTGTCACGGGCCGATGGCTGAGCGGAGGAGGTGGTTGATCGCGGGCGTGGTGGCGCTGGCGCTGCTGGGCACCGGGACGGCGGTGGCGCTGACGAGGGTGTCGGCGGACCGGGTCGGCGCGGAGCCCGAGCGCGCCGAGCCCGCGAAGACCGCGGAGGTCAAGCGCACCACGCTGGCCGACCAGCAGACCGTGACCGGCACCGTCGCGTACGGGGCGGAACGGTCGCTGGCGGGCCGCAGACCGGGCACCGTGACAGGTCTGCCGGTGGCCGGCGAGGTGCTGGAGCGGGGCGAGGCGGTGTACTCGGTCGACGCCAAGCCGGTGCCGCTGTTCTACGGCGGGCTGCCGCTGTACCGGGACCTGTCGGCGGGCGTGGACAACGGGCCGGACGTCAAGGTGGTCGAGGAGAACCTGGCTGCGCTGGGCTACCGAGACTTCGGCACACCCGACGAGAAGTTCACGTCCGCGACCGCCGCGGCGGTGAAGAAGTGGCAGAAGGCCAACGGGCTGGAGCAGACCGGGGCGCTGGGGTCAGGTGACGTGGTGGTGCAGCCCGGGGCGGTGCGGGTGGCGTCGGTGAACGCGCAGCTCGGGTCGCCCGGTGCCGGCGACCTGATGAAGGTGAGCGGCACGGACCGGGCCGTGACGGTGGAGCTGGAGAAGGCGAAGCAGCGCTACGCGAAGACAGGCGAGAAGGTCGAGGTGGAGATCACTGGCGGCAAACCGACCACCGGGACGATCACCGCGGTCACCCCGACACCGTCGACGGGCAACCCCGGCGAGAAGCCGAAGGTGACCGTGACCATCGCCCTGGACGACCCGAAGGCAGCCGAGGGCATCGACACGGCTTCGGCCGGGGTGCTGTTCACGGTCGGCAAGCGCGAGAACGTCCTGACCGTGCCGGTCGGGGCCCTGCTGGCGTTGGCCGAGGGCGGTTATGCCGTGGAAACCGCCACCGACCGCCGCCTGCTGCCGGTGAAGACGGGCCTGTTCGCGAAGGGGCAGGTCGAGATCACCGGCGAGGGCCTGACCGAAGGCCTCCAGGTGGTGACCACCTCATGACCACCTTCAACCACACCACACCTCGCCCCGCCAACCTCCACCCACCGGACACAGCTCACGGCTCGGCACCGCACCCGGCTCACGGCTCGGCACCGCACCCGGCTCACGGCTCGGCACCGCACCCGGCTCACGGCTCGGCACCGCACCCGGCTCACGGCTCGGCGCGGCGCCCGGCTTGTGGCTCGGCGCGGCGCCCGGCTTGTGGCTCGGCGCGGCGCCCGGCTTGTGGCTCGGCGCGGCGCCCGGCTTGTGGCTCGGCGCGGCGCCCGGCTTGTGGCTCGGCGCGGCGCGGGGCGCGCGGCTCGGCATCGCGCCCGGCTCACGGCTCGGCGCGGCGCCCGGCTCATGGCTCGGCACCGCACCCGGCTCGCGGCTCGGCACCGCGCCCGGCTCATGGCTCGGCGCGGCGCCCGGCTTGTGGCTCGGCGCGGCGCCCGGCTTGTGGCTCGGCACGGCGCGGGGCGCGCGGCTCGGCGTCGCGCGTACGTGGCGGCTCCGCACGGCGCGTGGCTGGCCGTGCGGGTCGTCGAACAGCAGGCGGCTTCCGAGGCGTATCGGGGGTGGGTGGGTGATCGTCGTGGACCGCGTCAGCCGGACCTATCCCGGCGGGGTGCGGGCGTTGCGGGATGTCTCGTTGACCGTCGACGACGGTGAGATGGTCGCGATCGTCGGTCCGTCCGGGTCGGGCAAGTCGACGCTCCTCCAGCTCATGGGCACCCTCGACCGGCCCACCTTCGGTCGGGTGGAGATTCGTGGGCAGGACGTCTCGGCGATGGCCGACCGGCGGCTGTCCGCGTTGCGCGCCGGGTGGATCGGGTTCGTCTTCCAGCAGTTCTTCCTCAGTGACGGCGTGCCGGCGATCGACAACGTCGCCACCGGTCTCCTCTACGCGGGCGTGCCGCAGAAGCGTCGGCGGGTCATGGCGGCGGAGGCGCTGGAGCGGGTCGGGTTGTCGCATCGGGCCACGCACCGGCCGGGTGAGCTGTCCGGTGGTGAGCGGCAGCGGGTGGCGATCGCGCGGGCCGTGGTCAACCGGCCGGCGATCCTGTTGGCGGACGAACCGACCGGCAACCTCGACAGCCGCAACGGTCACGGGGTGCTGGAGCTGTTGCGCGAGTTGAACGCCGACGGCACGACGGTCGTGATCATCACCCACGACCGGGACGTGGCCGCCGCCGCGCCCCGTCGGGTCGAGGTGCGGGACGGGGTGATCGTGTGACGAGGTCGGCCGAGCACGTGCTACCGCGCCAGGCACCGCCGGAGCCGACGCGGTTGCGGCCGGGGGACGTGGTGCGGCTCGGTGCGCACGGCATGAGGACCCGGCCGTTGCGGGCGGTGCTGTCGGCGTTGGGGATCGCGATCGGGATCGCGGCCGTGGTGGCGGTCATCGGGATTCCCGCGTCGAGCCAGCGGGCGCTGCAGGACCAGCTCCAACGGCTGGGCACGAACCTGCTCCAGGCCCAGCCCGGCCAGACCTTCGGCGGCGCGGACGCGAAGCTGCCGGTCACCGCCGTGCCGATGGCGCAGCGGATCGGGCCGGTGACCGCGGCGAGCGGGACCGGGAAGACCGGGCAGACGGTGCGGCGCAACGACCAGGTCCCGGCCGACGAGACGTCCGGGCTGGCGGTCCTCGCCGCGCGGCCCGACCTGCTGGACGTGTTGGAGGGCGAGGTCGAGAACGGGCGGTTCCTCGACGGCGAGACACCCGGGGTGGTGCTCGGGTCGGTCGCCGCCACGCGGCTGGGCATCGACCGGCCGGGGCGTCAGGTGTGGATCGGGGGCAAGTGGTTCACCGTCGTCGGGGTGCTGCGGCCGATGCCGCTGTCGCCGGAGATCGAGCGGTCCGTGCTGGTCGGGTGGACGACGGCGGAGCGTGAGTTCGGGTTCGACGGGCACCCGAGCACGGTCTACGTGCGCGCGGCCGACGCGGCGGTCGAAGCGGTGCGGGCGGTGCTGGGGCGCACGCTCAACCCGGAGCAGCCGAACGAGGTCGACGTGGCGCGCCCGTCGGAGGCGCTGGCCGCGAAGCGGTTGACGGAGAGTTCGTTCAGCGCCCTGTTCCTCGGCCTGGGCGGGGTCGCGCTGCTGGTGGGCGGCGTGGGGGTGGCGAACACGATGGTCATCTCGGTGCTGGAACGGCGCCGGGAGATCGGCCTGCGACGGGCGCTCGGGGCGACCCGTCGGCAGGTGCGGGGGCAGTTCCTCGCGGAGTCGGTGCTGCTGTCCGGGCTGGGGGGCCTGGTCGGCGTGCTGGTGGGGGTGGCGGTGACGGCCGGGTACGCGGCGAGCCGGCAGTGGCCGGCCGTGGTCCCGGTGCCCGCTCTGCTCGGCGGGGTGGTGGTGGCGATGGTGGTCGGGGCTGTCGCCGGCGCCTACCCGGCGATGCGGGCCGCACGCCTGGCACCGACCGAAGCACTCGCCTGAGGTTCGCCCGGGTGAGGCGCAGGGGAACTGCCTGCGAAAACGGGTGCGGGGACCCGTCCGGCCCACCGCCGGAGGGGTCCCCGCACCCGCGAAACGCCAGGGTCAGAGCTGGGAGACGACCCAGTCGACGGCCTTGGTCAGCGTGCTCACGTCGGTCGGCTCGACGGCCGGGAACATCGCGACCCGCAGCTGGTTGCGGCCCAGCTTGCGGTACGGCTCGACGTCCACGATGCCGTTGGCGCGCAGCACCTTCGCCACCACGGAGGCGTCCACCGAGTCGTCGAAGTCGATCGTGCCGACGACCTGCGAGCGGTACGCCGGGTCGGCCACGTACGGCGTCGTGTACGAGGTCGCCTCGGCCCACGAGTACAGCCGCGACGACGAGTCCGCGGTGCGCTCCACGGCCCACGACAGACCGCCGTTGCCGAGGATCCACTCGATCTGGTTGTTCAGCAGGAACAGCGTCGCCAGGGAAGGCGTGTTGTACGTCTGCTCCTTGGTCGAGTTGTCCAGCGCCGTGGTCAGCGACAGGAACTCCGGCACCCACCGGCCGGACGCGCCGATCTCGGCGACCCGCTCCAGCGCGGCCGGCGACATGAGCGCGATCCACAGGCCGCCGTCGGAGGCGAAGCACTTCTGCGGCGCGAAGTAGTAGACGTCGAAGTCCTCCGCGTTCACGGGCAGGCCGCCCGCGCCGGAGGTGGCGTCGATGGCGACCAGCGCGCCGTCCGACCCGGCGGGCCGCGACACGGGCACCGCGACACCGGTGGACGTCTCGTTGTGCGCCCAGCCGACCAGGTCCGCGCCTTCGGCGTAGGTGATCTCCGGCGCCGAGCCCGGGTCGGCCTTGACCACGATCGAGTCACCGAGGAACGGCGCGTCGGAGGTCACCTTGGCGAACTTCGACGAGAACTCGCCGTAGGTGAAGTGCTGCGCCCGCTCGCGGACCAGCCCGAACGCGGCGGCGTCCCAGAACGCGGTGGTGCCGCCGTTGCCCAGGACGACCTCGTAGCCCTCCGGCAGCGAGAACAGCTCGCGCAACCCGGACCGCACGGAGCCGACCAGGGACTTCACCGGCTTCTGCCGGTGCGAGGTGCCCATCAGGGACGCGCCCTCGGCGGCCAGGGCCTGGAGGGCCTCGGGCCGGACCTTGGACGGGCCGCAACCGAACCGGCCGTCGGACGGCCGCAGGTCGGAGGGCAGGACCAAGGTGGTCGGGTCGGCGGTCTGGGTCATAGCGAAGCCTCCGGGTACGGGGGAGGTGTTGGACAGCCTGACCGGCGCCGTTGCCGGGATCACCAGTGTTGCAGCCGCATGGCCGAACGATGACAACCGGGTGTTGCTGCTCACGTTGAGCCGGCCCGCCGAGCCGTGTGAACAGGGGATCCGGCGTACCCCGAAGAGGCCTGGCCGGCGCTGGGTGGCGGCGGCCAGGCGTCACGCGGTCACGCGGTCACGCGGTCACACGGTCACGCGGTCACACGGTCACACGGTCACACGGTCACACGGTCACGCGGTCACGCGGTCACACGGTCAGGCGATTTCTTCCCAGCCCTCGACCTCGGACGGCTTGCGCGGGCCGGGGCCGACGTAGGTCGCCGACGGGCGTACGAGCCGGCCGGTGCGCTTCTGCTCCAGGATGTGGGCCGACCAGCCGGCGGTCCGCGCACACGTGAACATGGCGGGCATCATGTGCGGCGGGACCTGGGCGAAGTCGAGGATCACCGCGGCCCAGAACTCGACGTTGGTCTCGATGGCCCGGTCCGGGCGGCGTTCGCGGAGTTCGGCCAGGGCCGCCTGCTCCAGGGCCTCGGCGACCTCGTAGCGGGCCGCGCCCAGCTCCCGGCAGGTGCGTCGGAGCACGCGTGCGCGGGGGTCCTCCGCCCGGTACACGCGGTGGCCGAAGCCCATCAGGCGTTCGCCTCGGTCGAGGATGCCCTTCACAAAACTGCGCGCGTCGCCGGTGCGTTCCACCTCCTCGATCATCGGCAGGACGCGCGCGGGGGCACCGCCGTGAAGAGGGCCGGACATGGCGCCGATCGCGCCGCTCATGGACGCGGCCACGTCGGCGCCGGTCGAGGCGATGACGCGGGCGGTGAACGTGGAGGCGTTCAGGCCGTGTTCGGCGGCGGACACCCAGTACGCGTCCAGGGCCTTCACGTGCGCCGGGTCCGGCTCGCCGCGCCAGCGGGTCAGGAAGCGCTCGGTGATGGTCTTGCACTCGTCGATGCGCTTCTGCGGCACCGCGGGCCGGCCGATGCCGCGCGCCGACTGGGCCGCGTACGACAGGGCCATCACCGACGCCCGTGCCAACTGGGCGCGGGCGTCCTCGTCGTTGATGTCCAGCAGTGGCTGGTAACCCCATATCGGCGCCACCATCGCCAGCGCGGCCTGCACGTCCACCCGCACGTCGCCGGTGTGCACGGGGATCGGGAACGGCTCGGCGGGCGGCAGGCCCGGTCCGAAGCGGCCGTCGACCAGCAGGGCCCAGACGTTGCCGAAGGTGACCTTCCCGGCCAGGTCCTCGATGTCCACCCCGCGGTAGCGCAGCGCGCCACCGTCGCGATCCGGCTCGGCGATCTCGGTGCGGAAGGCGACGACGCCCTCCAGGCCCGGCCGGAATCCGTCCTGCTCGGTTTGCTGCACCACGCTGTGCGCTCCTTGTCCGCGAGGTTCAAGAGTTGGGAAAACCTTGCTCTCCTCGACACGCAGTGGCAACGACGCTTTTCCGTGTCGTCGGTCACGATTCAGGAACCGATTCAGAAGAAGATCACCTGTTAAGTGCTTGTTTCCACCAGGCGGTAGGCCGGTTTCGTCTGGTAGACCTCACGGGATGCACCTCACGCCCCACGAGCAGGAGAAACTGCTGGTCCACGTGGCGGCCGACGTCGCGCGGCGCCGGCTGGAGCGCGGGGTGGTGCTCAACTACCCCGAGGCCGTGGCGTTGATCACCGACCACGTGCTGGAGGGCGCGCGCGACGGCCGGACGGTCAGCGAGCTGATGGACAGCGGCCGGCACGTCCTCACCAGCGCCCAGGTGCTGCCCGGTGTGCCCGAAATGATCGAGTCCGTGCAGGTGGAAGCCACCTTCCCGGACGGGACGAAGCTGGTGACCGTGCACCACCCGATCGTGTGAAGGAGTCGCCCGTGCGTCCTGGCGAGATCATCACCGGCGCCGAGCCGGTCGAGCTGAACCCCGGTCGCCCGCGCACCGCGCTGGTCCTGGTCAACACCGCGGACCGGCCGGTGCAGGTCGGCTCGCACTACCACTTCGCCGCGGTCAATCCGGGCCTGGAGTTCGACCGCGAGGCGGCCTGGGGCAAGCGGCTGGACGTGCCGGCGGGCACGGCGGTGCGGTTCGAACCGGGCGTGGAGCGCGAGGTGGTCCTGGTGCCGCTCGCCGGCGCGCGCCGCGTGCCGGGCCTGCGCCCCGAGTGGGCGGGAGACCTCGACCGGTGACGGAGATCAGCCGCGAGCGCTACGCCGAACTGTTCGGCCCCACGACCGGCGACCGCGTCCGGCTCGCCGACACCGACCTGACCATCGAGGTCACCGAGGACCTCAGTCGCGGCCCGCACGCCGGCGACGAGGTGATCTTCGGCGGCGGCAAGGTCATCCGCGAGTCCATGGGCCAGGGCACGGCCACCCGCGCCGAGGGCGCCCCGGACCTGGTCATCACCGGCGCGGTGATCCTCGACCACTGGGGCGTGGTCAAGGCCGACGTCGGCGTGCGCGACGGCCGGATCGTCGGCATCGGCAAGGCGGGCAACCCCGACGTCATGGACGGCGTCGACCCCGCGCTGGTCATCGGTCCGGCGACCGAGGTCGTCGCGGGCAACGGCAAGATCCTCACCGCGGGCGGCATCGACTGCCACGTCCACTTCATCTGCCCGCAGATCGTGGACGAAGCCCTCGCCTCCGGCCTGACCACGCTCGTCGGCGGCGGCACCGGCCCGGCGGAGGGCACCAAGGCCACCACGGTCACCCCCGGCGCATGGAACCTGGGCCGCATGCTTGCCGCGATGGACCACATGCCGGTCAACGTCCTGTTGCTGGGCAAGGGGAACACCGTCCGCGACGACGCCCTGCGCGAGCAACTGCACGCCGGCGCGGGCGGGTTCAAGCTGCACGAGGACTGGGGCACCACGCCCGCCGCCATCGACGCGGCCCTGCGCGTCGCGGACGAGTCCGGCGTGCAGGTCGCCATCCACACGGACACCTTGAACGAAGCCGGTTTCGTCGAGTCCACAGTGGACGCCATCGGCGGCCGGTCGATCAACGCCTACCACTCCGAGGGCGCGGGCGGCGGCCACGCGCCGGACATCATCCGCGTGGTGTCCGAGCCCAACGTGCTGCCGTCGTCCACCAACCCGACCCGCCCGCACACCGTCAACACCATCGAAGAGCACCTCGACATGTTGATGGTGTGCCACCACCTCAACCCGTCCGTGCCCGAGGACCTGGCGTTCGCGGAGAGCCGCATCCGGCCGACCACCATCGCCGCCGAAGACCTCCTGCACGACCTCGGCGCGATCTCCATGATCAGCTCCGACTCGCAGGCCATGGGCCGCGTCGGCGAGGTCATCATCCGCACGTGGCAGACCGCGCACGTCATGCACGGCCGGCGCGGCGAACTCCCGGACAACCTGCGCGCCCGCCGGTACGTCGCCAAGTACACGATCAACCCGGCCATCGCGCACGGCATCGACCACGAGGTGGGCTCGGTCGAGGTCGGCAAGCTCGCGGACCTGGTGCTGTGGGAGCCCAAGTTCTTCGGCGTCCGGCCGTCGATCGTGCTCAAGGGCGGCTTCATCGCGTGGGCCGCGATGGGTGACGCGAACGCGTCCATCCCCACGCCGCAACCGGTGTTCGCCCGGCCGATGTTCGGCGCGTACGCGGGCGCGCGCAGCAGCGTGCACTTCGTGTCGCAGGAGGCCGTGGACCGCGACCTCGCCGACCTCCTGCGCCTGTCCCGCCCACTGGTCCCGGTGCGCAACACGCGCAAGGTCGGCAAGAAGGACATGGTGCTCAACGACGCCATGCCCGACGTCCGCGTGGACCCGGACAGCTTCGCCGTGCACGTCGACGGCGAGCTGGTCGAGCCGCACCCGGTGGCGGAGCTGCCGATGGCCCAGCGCTACTTCCTGTTCTGATGGACCTCGCGGCCCTGATGCTCGCGGACTCCCGCTTCCCGGGCGGGGGTCACGTCCACTCGGGCGGGCTGGAGGAGGCGGTGGCGCGCAAGCTGGTCACCGATCTCCCCAGCCTGCAACGGTTCCTGGTCGGCCGGTTGCGCACGGCGGGTCTGCTCAACGCGGTCTTCGCCGCCGCCGCGACCCGGGGCCGCTTCGCCGAGCTGGACGTCGAACTGGACGTCCGCACCCCGTCACCCGCGCAACGGGCAGCTTCTCGCATGCAGGGGCGCGGAATCGCCCGTGCGGCAAGGAGAGCATGGCCCTCGGACCGACTGGCCGACCTCCTCAAGACCACCCCGGAACCACACCACCCGATCATCGTCGGCGCACTGGTCCACGATCCACGAGCCGCCGCCCAGGTCGTCGCCTACCACGCCGTCACCGGCCCGGCCACCGGCGCGATCCGGCTCCTGGGCCTCGACCCGTTCGGCGTCAACGCGATCATCGCGCGACTCGCCGCTGACCTCGAAGATGTTGCGGCGCAAGCGGAGAAGCACGCAGGCAGCGCGCCCGCCGACCTGCCCGCGCCCAACGCGCCCGGCCTGGACCTGCTGGCCGAGGCCCACGACCGCCACCACAGGGAAGAGGTGCGTCTCTTTGTCAGCTGACCACGTGCACCCGGTCAACTTCGACCCCGCCGACCCCGGCCACGACCACCACGCCGATCACCACCACCACGGCGCCATCCGGATCGGCATCGGCGGACCGGTCGGCAGCGGCAAGACCGCGCTCACCGCCGCCCTGTGCCGGGCGCTGGGCGACAGCGTGGACCTCGCCGTCGTCACCAACGACATCTACACCACCGAGGACGCCGACTTCCTGCGCAAGACCGGTGTCCTGGACGTCGAGCGCATCGAGGCCGTGCAGACCGGCGCCTGCCCGCACACCGCGATCCGCGACGACATCACCGCGAACCTGGACGCGGTCGAACGGCTGGAACACCGGTTCCCCGGCCTGGAACTGGTGCTGATCGAGAGCGGCGGCGACAACCTGACCGCCGTGTTCAGCCGCGGCCTGGTGGAGCGGCAGATCTTCGTGGTCGACGTGGCCGGCGGGGACAAGGTGCCGCGCAAGGGTGGCCCCGGGGTGACGACGGCGGACCTGTTGGTGATCAACAAGACCGACCTCGCGCCCATGGTCGGGGCCGACCTCGGGGTGATGACCGCCGACGCCCACCGGATGCGCGGCGACCTGCCGGTGATCAGCCAGTCCCTGGTCGAAACACCGGACGCGCCCGCGGTCGCGGAATGGGTGCGCGCCCAACTCCGCGCGCTCACGACCGTCGCGTGAAAGCGCGGGCATCGCTTTCCGCGGAACTGGTGGACGGGCGGACGGTGGTGCGCGAAATGAGATCCATGGCGCCGTTGCGCCTCGTTCCGCGCCGGGACGGCGTGGTGCACCTGGTGAGTTCCGTGACCGCGCCTTTGGGCGGGGACGACCTGGAATTGCACGTCCGCGTCGGACCCGGCGCGCGGCTGGAACTGCGCGGTGTCGCGGCGACGCTCGCGCTGCCCGGTCATCGGCCGGGTGGCAGCCGCGCGGTGGTCCGGGTGGAGGTCGACGAGGGCGGCAGCCTGGACTACGCGCCCGAGCCGACCGTGATCACGCGGCGCGGGTGTCACGAAGCCGTGTTCACCGCCGACCTCGCCGCCGGCGCGCGCCTGCGCACCCGGGAGCTGCTGGTCCTCGGACGGGTGGGTGAACCGCCGGGCACGCTGGTCAGCACGCTGGACGTGCGCCGCGACGGCCCGCTGGTGCGCCAGACCACCAAAGTCGGCGACCCGGCGACCGACGGCAGCCCGGCGGGCCTGGCGGGGATGCGGGTGCTGGGCACCGAGTTCCTGTGCTGGGGCGCGGACGTCCCGGAACCGGTGTCACACGACTGGTGGTCCCTCGTCCCGCTGGCGCGTGGCGGCAGCCTGGCCACCGCGCTGGCGCCCGACGCGGTGACGGCGGAACGCGCGTTGGCGGAAGCCAGGCGGGCACATCCCGGATCGAGTGACCATCTGACTCGATCTCGAACTCGATTCCGTTAGATGCTTCACACGCATAGTCACGGCGCTGGTGGTACTTCTCACCACCCAGGCGGTTTCGCGCACGGCCGGAAACCCGTACGGTCGCTGGATCGCTTGGTGCCACAAGTGCCTTGCCAGGAAAAACCTGCTCGGGAGGTTCGGGATGTCGGAGACGACGAACATCGCGTTGCCGTCGATGCGCGTGTCTTACGAACAGGGATCGCTCACGGAGAGCGACTTGTTGCCCACCTGGCACGAGCAGTTGCAGCTGTGGCTGGACCAGGCCGCCGGCGCCGGCCTGCCCGAGCCGAACGCGATGGTCCTCGCCACCGCCGACACCGAGGGCCGCCCGTCGTCCCGCACCGTGCTCGCCAAGGGCCTCGACGGGCGCGGGCTGGTGTTCTTCACCAACTACACCTCGTCCAAGAGCCACGACCTGATGGCCACCCGGTACGCGTCCGCCACCTTCCCGTGGTTCGCGATGCAGCGGCAGGCCCACGTGCGCGGCACGGTCGAGAAGGTCGGCCCGGAGGAGACCGCCCGCTACTGGGAGAGCCGCCCGCGCGGCTCGCAGCTCGGCGCCTGGGCGTCGCCCCAGTCCCGCGTAGTATCCGGTCGGTCCACTTTGGAGAGCGCGCTCAACAAGATCGAGCGCCAGTTCGCCGACGCCGACCGCGTCCCGGTGCCGCCGCACTGGGGCGGCTGGCGCATCCGGCCCGAGGAAGTCGAGTTCTGGCAGGGCCGCCGCGACCGCATGCACGACCGCCTCCGCTTCCGCCTCGGCCGCGACGGCTGGGAACTCCAGCGGGTCGCCCCCTAGCGCTTCAGCAGGACCACGTGTCCGGAGTCCGCCACCACGGTGTGCGGCAGGGACGCGAGGGTCCGCGCCTCGTCGCCGGCCGGCACGGGCCACCCCGCCGCCGGCCGCGACACCACCACGTACTCGGCGTCGGTGTGCCACGGGAACAGGCTGACTTCGCACCGGTTCGTCAGGTGCGGGGCGAGCCGGTTCGACGCGGTGACCCGCGCGCCGTCGGGCACCAGCGCCAGCACCGCCTCGACTTCGGCGCGCTGCCTGGCGTCCCACTCCGGCTGCGGCAGCGGTCGCAGGGCCAGGACCAGCGTGAACACCGCCGTCACGACCCCGCACACCCATGTCCGGGTGGGCCGGGCGGCGAGGAACGCGCCGAACACGATCGGCATCAGGACCGCGCTGTAGTGGAAGTCGACGCCCCAGTACGCGGGGTTGCCGGACGTGAACCGCCACGCCAGCGTCGGCACGGCCAGCAGCACCAGAGGCGACCGCAGCGCCACGAACCCGGTCGGCGCGAGCAGCGCGAGAAGCGTGCCCAGGCGGGTGACCAGACCGGACCCGGACGGCTCCAGCTTCGCCCAGTACGCGTACCCGCCGTCGGGGTTGAACAGGGGCAGCAGCACGAACACGATCACCGCGAACGACACCGCGCCGAACGCGATCGTGGCCCAACCAAGCCGTTTCTGCCCCCGGTACACCAGGTAGCAGCCGATCGCCACCACGGTCAGCGGCAGGTCTTCCTTCACCAGCACCAACGGCAGCGACCAGAGAACGGCCGTCCGCCAACGTTGTTCGACCAGCGCCTCCACCGTGAACGCCAGCAGCGGCACGGCGAAGCAGATCTCGTGGAAGTCGAACGCGACCGCGTTGTGGATGCCCCACGAGAACCCGTACGCCACCCCGACCACCACCCCGCGCGGCCCGAGGCGGGACGCGAGCCGGGTCACCGGGACCGTCGACAGCGCGAACAGGAAACCCTGCGCCACCAACAAGGTCTCCGCACGCGGCAGCACCGCGTAGAACGGCGCGAGCAACGCCAGCACGGGGTGGAAGTGGTCGCCCAGCAACGGGAAGCCGGGCCCCTTCAGCTCCGACGTCGGCAGCCGCACCTCGGCGTAGGAGCGCACCGCCTGCTCGAAGATGCCCAGGTCGTAGCCAGTGCTCTGGAAAACCCAGTGCCGCCACACCGAGAACACCGAGTACAGGACGAAGAAACCGGCCGCGACGACGTGGGCGACCTGGATTGTGTGACGGGTCCGCAGGAGCACGGGCGCAGCGTCGAGTCACCGCCCTGAACCCGACCTGAAACCACCTGAAGAACCCTTCAGGCCAGGGGCAGCCGGACCACGAACCGCGCCCCGTCCTCCACCACCGCCGTCCCGCCGTGCGCCTGCGCGATCTCCCGCACGAGCGCCAACCCCAGCCCCGCGCCGCCCTCGTCCCGCGCCCGGCCCTCGTCGAGCCGCACGAACCGCTCGAACACCCGCTCGCGGTCGGCCTCCGGCACACCGGGACCGTCGTCGGCGACGGTCAGCACCGCCCACCCGTCCCGCGCCTCGACCGTGACGACCACGGTGGACGCCTTGTGCCGCTCGGCGTTGTCCACCAGGTTGCGCACCAGCCGCTGCAACTGCGGCGGACTGCCCGCCACCACCACGGGCGGTCCGGGCACCCCCGCCAGAGCGGCGAGGTCCACGTCCTCCCGGACCGGCGGCAGGCCCTCGACCCGGGTCAGCAGCATCAGGTCCGCCACCACCGCCTGCATCCGCTCCAGGTCCAGCACGGCGTTCTCGTTGGTGCGCCGCCAGTCCACCCGGTCGGGGTGGGCCAGCAGCACCTCCAGCTGGGTGCGCAGCGACGCCAGCGGCGTGCGCAGCTCGTGCGAGGCGTCGGAGGCGAACCGGCGCTGCCGGGCCATCCCGGCGGCCAGGCGCGCGAGCATGTCGTTCATGGTGTCGGCAAGGTCGGCGATCTCGTCCCGCGCGGCCGGCACCGGCACCCGGCGGTCCGGGTCGTGTGCGCTGATCTCGGCCACCTCGCGCCGGATCGCCGCCACCGGCCGCAGCGCGCGGCCCACCGCGAACCACGCCACCAGGCCGATGAGCAGCGCGGTCAGCGGCACGGCCCACCACAGGAAGGCGCGCACGGCGTCCACCAGCCGCACCGCCTCCGGGATCGGCACGGCCGCCACGTAGACGAGGTACTTGCCGGACGAGCTGGGGGATTCGTTGACCCGGGTCTCGGCCCGGCCGTCGAGGTTGAAGATCCACACGCACGACGGGTTGTCGCGCTGCGGGATGACCAGGTCCAGCAGGACCGTCCTGGTGTGCGCGAACGTCGCCGGCGCGACACCCGGCGGGTCCGGCCGCAGGAACACGCGGTCCGCGTACTCCGCCGGCAGCGTCGGGCAGGTCGCGAGCCGGTTGCCCTGCTGGTCGGTGATCTCGTAGGCCCCGACGCCCACCATCGGCGGCAGGTCGGCGGGCGCGATGCCCGCGTCGAGCATGTCCCCGATCCGGCGCGCGCCCGCGATCGCCAGGTCGTCCGCGCCCGCCCGGAGCTGGTTCTCCATCTGCCGCACCAGGTACAGCGCGCCGGCGGTGAGCAGCAGCAGCGAGACCAGGGCGGCGAGCGCGGCGACCCGGACGCGGGTGGTGGCCGCCCTACGCACGGGGCACCAGGTACCCGGCGCCGCGCACCGTCCGGATGGCGTCGCGGCCGAGCTTGCGGCGCAGCGAGCTGATGTAGACCTCGACCAGGTTCGGGTCCGGGTCGGCCGCGAAGTCCCACAGGTCGGTGAGCATGTCGGCCTTGGCGACCACCTCGCCGGACCGCTCCACCAGGTGCGCCAGGACGCTGAACTCCTTGCTGGACAACGCGACCCGCTCGCCGCGGTGCCGGCACTCGCGCCGCCCGAGGTCCAGCGCCAGCTCACCCGCCCGCAGCACGCTGCCGCGCGCCGAGCCGCCCCGGCGGATCAGCGCCCGCAGGCGGGCCAGGAACACCACGTAGGAGAACGGCTTGGACAGGAAGTCGTCGGCGCCGGTGTCCAGCGCGTCGGCCTCGTCGTGCTCGCCGTCCTTGGCGGTGAGCATCAGGATCGGCGTGTCGTTGCCGCGCGCCCGCAGCTCGGCGCACACCCGGTAGCCGTTCAGGCCGGGCAGCAGGATGTCCAGCACGATCGCCGCGTACCGGTGCTCGCCCGCCATCCACAGCCCGTCCGGGCCGGTGTGGGCCAGGTCGACCGCGTACCCCTCGGCCTCCAGCCCGGCGCGCAACGACTCGGCCAGCCGCTTCTCGTCCTCGACCACCAGCAGGCGCACCGGTTCAGGGTAGGAGTTGCCGCACCCGCTCGGCGTCGGCGGTCCGGTGCTGCTCCCGGTAGAGCCGCACCGCCTCGCGCCACGCGGCCCGCGCCTCGTCGTGCGCGCCGAGGGCGGCCAGCGGGTGACCCATGCCGGCCAGGGTGTCGGCGGCCTTGTACGGGTTGCCCTCGAACAGGGCGAGCGCGGCGCGGTAGTGCTCGACGGAGTCGCGGTGCCGGCCGGTGCGGTGGTCGATGAGGGCGAGGCTGTCCAGGGTGGCGGCCTCGCCGGTCCGGTCGCCGTTCGCGCGGTGCAGCGCGAGGGCTTCGACGCAGTACCGCCGCGCCCGGTCGTGGTCGCCCGCCGCCGAGCAGTACCAGCCGGCCGTGTTGAGCGCGGCGGCCGTCCACACCGGGTGGTCGCCCGCGCGGTGCAGGTCCAGGGCCCGGGTCGCGTGCCGGCGCGCCCGGTGCACGTCACCCCGCTGACCCCAGGCGAACGCGAGCCACTGGTGGGTCAGCGCCTCCGACTCCCGGTCGCCCGCCGAGAGCGCCAGCGACGACCGCAGGTGCCGGACCGCCTCGGCGTGCCGGCCGAGCTGGGTGCACACGTGGCCGAGCGCGCGGTGGGCGAGGGCGTGCAGGACGGGGTCGTCGAGGTGGGGCGCGGCTTCCAGGGCGGCCCGCCACGCGTCGAGCCGCTGGGTGCGCAGCCCGCGCCGGGTGACGAACGTGTCGGTGGACCACGCGAACCCCAGCACGGCCCGGTGCAGGCCGAGCGCGGCGGCGGTGCGCTGGGCGGCGGCCAGGGCGGGCAGTTCCGCCTCGAACCACGCCAGCGCGGCCGGTTCGTCCGGTGGCCGGTGCGGCGCCGTGCGCGGCGGGTCCAGCGGGACGTGCCGGCGGTGCGGGTGCAGGACGCGGTCGGCCGCGTAGGCGGTGTGCAGGAGGAAGTCGACCGCGCGGCGCAGCGCGGCGTCCCGGTCGGCCGGGTCGAGGTCGTGCCGCGCGCGGTCGGCGGCGAACCGGCGGACCAGGTCGTGCATCCGGTAGCGGCCGTCGAACCCGACCAGCGACACGCGCTCCAACCGCCGCAGCACCGCCCGCGCCTGAGGTGCCGGCAGACCGGCCAAAGCGGCGGCCGTGCCCAGCCCCGCGTCCGGACCGGGAGCGAGGCCGAGCAGCCCGAACACGCGCGCCGCCACCGGGTCCAGCGCCCGGTGGGCCGAGCTGAAGACGGCGGGCAGGCTCGCCGCCGGGTCGCCGTCGTCCAGCGCGTCGAGCCGGTCCTCCCGCAGTTCCCCGACCAGGGCCGCGAGCGGCAGGCCGGGGTGGGCCTGGGCGCGGCCCGCCGCGATGCCCAGCGCCAGCGGGAACCCGCCGCACAGCGCCACCAGGTCGTCGGCGCCGCCGTCGGCCGTGCGGTCCCGGCCGAGCCGGGCGGTGAGCAGGGCGTGGGCCTCGTCGTCGGTGAGCACGCCCAGCGCCACGGGTCGCGCGCCGTGCGCGGTGATCAGCCCGGACAGCGTCGACCGGCTGGTCACCACGACCTTGCCGGTGGACGTGCCGGGCAGCAGCGGGGCGACCTGGGCGGTGTCGGCGGCGTCGTCCAGCACGACCAGCAGCCGCCGGCCCGCGACCAGGCTGCGGAACAGGGCGGACCGGGCGGCCTCGTCGGCCGGCACGCGGTCCGGGGTGACGCCGAGCGCGCCGAGGAACCCGCCCAGGACCACCGCGGGCGGCACCGCGTCCGGGCCGGCCCCGCGCAGGTCGACGTGCAGGTGGCCGTCGGGGAACTCGTCGGCGTGGTCGTGCGCCCACCGCAGCGCGAGCCAGGTCTTGCCGATGCCGCCGGTGCCGTGGACGGCCGTGATCGCGCCCGTGCCGAGCGCGGCCAGTTCGGCGGCGCGCCCGGTGAACGGGGCGGGCGCGGGCGGCAGCTGGCGCGGCGCGGGCAGCGGGGGCGGGGCCGGGTGCAGGTGCACGTCGCCGTGGACCGCACCGGCCTGGACGACGGCGCCGGCCGTGCCCACGTGGTTGCGCATGCCCCCGGATGGTCCTCCGGCCGGCGGCGGCGCGGGATCGACCGGATGGTGGGCGGTGGTCCACGTCTCGGTAAAAAGGTTGTTAGTTGTCGTACGCTAACGAGAGTGAGGAAGCTGCTGGGGAAGGTCGCCATCGACACGCGACCGCTCAAGGTGGTGGCCTACCGGCGGCTGTGGCTGTCGACCGTGGTGACCGCCGTGGGCAGCCAGTTGACCGCGGTGGCCGTGCCCAAGCAGGTCTACGACATCACCGGCTCGTCCGGCTGGGTCGGCGTCTCCGCCGGCGTCGCGCTGGTGCCGCTGCTGGTGTTCGGCCTGTGGGGCGGCGCGGTCGCGGACGTCGTCGACCGGCGCAAGCTGCTGGTGGTGACCAACGCCGGCATCGCGGTGACGTCCGTGCTGCTGTGGTTGCAGGCCGCGTTCGACGTGCGCAACGTGTGGCTGGTCATCGCCCTGCTCGGGTTGCAGCAGGTGTTCTTCGCCGCCAACGCCCCGGCGCGCGCCGCGTCCGTCGCCCGGCTGGTGCCCGCCGACCAGTTGCCCGGGGCGGTGGCGCTGGGCTCCACCGTGATGACCTTCGGCGGTGTGTTCGGCCCGATGCTGGCCGGCGCGCTGATGCCGGTGATCGGCCTGCCGACGCTGTACCTGATCGACTCGATCGCGTTGACGGTCACGATGTGGGCGGTCTGGAAGCTGCCGCCGATGCCGCCGTTGGACGGCGTGACCCGGCGGGCCGGGCTCAGGGACGTGGTGGACGGGTTCCGCTACCTCGCGGTGCAGAAGATCCTGCTGGCGTCGTTCGTGCTGGACATCATCGCCATGGTCTTCGGGATGCCGCGCGCCCTGTTCCCGGAGATGGCCGAGACGACCTTCGGCGACCCGCCCGGCGGCGGCCTCGCCCTGGGCTGGCTGTTCGCCTCGATCTCGTTGGGCGCGATGCTGTGCGGGCTGGTGTCGGGCTGGACGTCCCGCGTGCACCGGCACGGCGTGGGCACGGCGGTGGCGGTCGTCGCCTGGGGCCTGGCGATGATCGGCTTCGGGTTCTCCAACGCCCTGTGGCTGGCCGTGGTGTTCCTGGCCATCGGCGGCGCGGCGGACATGATCAGCATGGTGTTCCGCAGCGCCATCCTCCAGACCGCCGCGACCGACGAGATGCGCGGCCGGATGCAGGGCGTGTTCATCGTCGTGGTCGCCGGCGGGCCGCGTCTGGCGGACCTGCTGCACGGCACCGTGGGCGCGGCCATCGGTCCGGGTGTCGCTACGGCGCTCGGCGGGGTCGCGGTCGTCGTGGCGACGGTGATCGCGGTGCTGGCGATCCCGGCGGTGTGGCGCTACCGGTTCACCCCCGAACCCGTTGCCACGATCGTGTGATTGCCGGGTGTGGCCGGGTCCGCCATATTCGGCGGGGTGCGAAGCGACGGGCGTGAGTGGCAGGTCGAGGCCGAGGGCACCAGGCGGGCCGGGCTCGCCGTGGGGGTGACCCGCGGGACGGTGGAGATCTTCCTGCCCGGCGGTGGCGGCGCGGTGTGGCTGGACCTCCAGCAGGCGATGGCGTTCCGCGCGGCCCTGGACGAGGCGGTCGCGGTGGCCCGCATCGACGTCCGTGAAGGACTGTCGCTGCTGTAGGGAACGTCAAGCCGCGGCCCTTGGTTCGGTTCGCCAACTATCCGGGTGGGGTGTGATCCGGCACACTCAAGCGGCATGGCGGAAGCGACGAGCGCACCGGCGCAACCGGAACTGAAACGGGCCATCGGGCCGAAGCTGCTGCTGTTCTTCGTGGTCGGTGACATCCTCGGCACCGGCATCTACGCCCTGACCGGCAACGTCGCGGGCAAGATCGGCGGAGCGCTCTGGCTGCCGTTCCTGATCGCCTTCGCGGTGGCCTTCCTGACGGCGTTCAGCTACCTCGAACTCGTCGGCAAGTACCCCCGCGCGGCCGGCGCGGCCCTGTACACCAACCGCGCGTTCAAGATCCAGTTCCTCACCTTCATGGTGGCGTTCGCCGTCATGAGCTCCGGCATCACGTCCGCGTCCTCGGCGGCGCTCGCGTTCGGCCGGACCTACCTCCAGTCGGTGATCAAGGAGTTCTTCTCCGACACCTTCACCGTGTCGGCGACGCTGGTCGCGGTCCTGTTCATCATCGGCCTGGCGGCGATCAACTTCCGCGGCGTGTCCGAGTCGGTCAAGGCCAACGTGGTGCTGACCTGCATCGAGCTGTCCGGCCTGGTGATCATCATCGCGATCGGCGTCTACGCCGTGCTGGCCGGCGACGGCGACCCGGGCCGGCTGACCCAGGTCGACCCCGCGCCCGGCCAGTCGGCCCTGGTCGCGATCACCTCGGCCACGGCGCTGGCGTTCTTCGCGATGGTCGGCTTCGAGGACTCGGTGAACATGGCCGAGGAGTGCCGCGACCCGGTCCGGATCTTCCCGCGCGCGATGCTGTGGGGCATGGTCATCGCGGCGACCATCTACGTGCTCGTGGCCATCACGTCGTCCCTGCTGATCCCGGCCGATGAACTGTCCAAGGCGGGCAGTTCGGCGTTGTTGAAGGTCGTCCAGGTCGGCGCCCCGGGCTTCCCGCTGTGGATCTTCTCGCTGATCGGCTTGTTCGCGGTCATCAACTCGGCGCTGATCAACATGCTGATGGCCAGCCGGTTGATCTACGGGATGGCGAACGAGCGGATCATCCCGAAGGTCTTCGGCACGGTGCACCCGTTCCGCCGCACGCCGTGGATCTCCATCGTGTTCACCAGCGGGGTGGCGGTCATCCTGGTGTCCACGGCGGACATCGCGAAGCTGGGCGGGACGACGGCGCTGTTGCTGCTGGTGGTCTTCACCATCGTCAACATCGCGGTCCTGGTGCTGCGCAAGGAGAAGGTGGCGCACAAGCACTTCCGCGCGCCCACCTGGGTGCCGGTGCTGGGTGCGATCACCTGTGCGTACCTGGCCAGTCCGCTGTCCGGGCGGCCGGCGGCCGACTACCTGATCGCGATCTACCTGCTCGCGGCCGGCCTGGTGCTGTGGCTGATCAACCGGGTGGTGCACGGCAAGGTCCACTTCGACGCCGAGAAGCTCTCCAAGTAGCACCAACGGATGCCGCGCCGCGCTGTGCGGCGCGGCATCCGGTTGGGTCAGGCCGGCTGGAGTTGGTGGCGTACCAGGTCGGTCTTGTCGTGGGCGTTGATGATGTCGATCCCGCGGGTCCGCTTCAGCTCGCGCAGGCGGTCCTGGTTGGCCAGGCGCAGGGCGCGGTTCTGCTCCACCCGGTTCTGCATCATGGTCAGGGCGGGCGTGCAGCGGGGGTTCTCCGACATCTCCTCGTGGAAGAAGTACGCGTCGCCGGCGTGCAGCAGCCAGCCGTCGTCGGTGTTGACCGCGACGCCGGTGTGGCCGTGGGTGTGGCCGAACAAGGGGACCAGGAGGATGTCGGGGCGGAACTCGCGGACGCCCTCGAAGCCGAACCACGCCTCGCCGCGGGGCTCGTGGGTCACCCACTTCGGGCCGTGGGACCACTGCTTGTCGGGGTAGCGCACGGCGTCGTTGCCGCGCTTGCCCGGGCGCAGGGCGTTGTCCAGCTCTTCGCGCAGCACGTGCACCTCCGCGTTCGGGAAGTCGCGCAGGCCGCCGCCGTGGTCGAGGTCGAGGTGGGTCAGGACGACGTGGCGGACGTCGTCGCGGGTGAAGCCCATGGCTTCCACCTGGCGGATCGCGGTCTCGTCCTCGTCCAGGACCGGCTGGGACATCCGGCGCCAGCCCCGGGACAGGGTCTCGGCGGGGCGGCGGACGTCGTCCACGCCCAGGCCGCTGTCCACCAGGACCAGGCCGTCGTCGGTCTCCAGGAGCAGGCAGTGGCAGACCAGTTCGGCCCGGCGGAACACGGAACCCTTGCCGTCGACCAGTTTCCCGCCGAACGGGCGCATGGTGCCGCAGTTGAGGTGGTGGACCTTCATCGGGTCGTCCTTCCGAGGAGTGCGGCCAAGCGGGTGGCCACGGCGCGCAGGGGGGCGAGGGAACGGCGGGTGCGGGCCAGCAGGACCGCGCCCTCGATGGCCGCCAGGGCCACGGCGGCCAGGTCGTCGTCGCCCAGGTGGTCGGCGATGACCCGTTGCCACGAGTCGTAGGCGGAGGCGCAGGCCTCGCGGATGGGTTCGCTCTCGGCGCTCGCGTCGAGGGCCACGGTGGAGATGGGGCAGCCCTCGCGGAAGTCGGTGCGCTCCAGGCGCTCGCCGAGCATGGCGATGACTTCTTCCAGTGCCTGCAACGGGTCCGGCGTGCTGTCGAACACCGCGCGCAGGGCGGTGCAGAGGTCGTCCGCGGCCAGGTTCACCGCCTCCACGGCGAGCTGCTCCTTGCCGCCGGGGAAGTGGAAGTACAGCGAACCCTTGGGCGCGCCGCCCTCGGCCAGCACCTGGTTGAGGCCGGTGGCGTGGTAGCCCTGCGCGTGGAACAGGTCCGCGGCCGTGCGAACCATGCGCTGTCGGGTGTCGGTGCGGCGTGGCATGACCGGAACTATACAGACCGGTCTAGTTGTTTGGCTGGGACGCTACGCTTGATCGATGCTGGAGATCGCCCACGGCGCGGCGCGCGCCGTCATCGACCCCGACGGTGCGGGGCTGAAGTCCTTCGACATCGGCGGTGTGCCGTACGTCGAGACCTACGACGGCGAACCGCCGTTCGGCAGTGGCTCGGTGCTCGTGCCGTGGCCCAACCGCACGGCCGGCGGCCGGTGGACCCTCGACGGCGTCGAGCAGCAGTTGGAGATCACCGAGCCGGCGCGCGGCAACGCGATCCACGGGCTGGTGCGGCGGGCGGTGTGGAACGTCGTCGAGCACACCGGGTCGCTGATCTCGCTGGAGGTCCCGGTGGCGGGCTTCGGCTGGCCGGTCGAGCTGCGCACGACGATCTCCTACGCGTTGGACGACCACGGGCTGACCGTGTCGCACGGCGTGCAGAACGTCGGCGACGCCCGGACGCCGTTCGGCGTCGGCACGCACCCGTTCCCGCGCGCGGGCCTGTCCCCGACCGACGAGACGTCGATGTCCCTCGCGGCCACGACCGTGCTGCCGGTGGACCCGGACAGCCTGCTCCCGACCGGCCCGGCGGTGCCCGTGTCCGGCGACTACGACTTCCGCGTGGCCCGGCTGCTCGACGGCGTCGAGCTGGACACCGCGTTCGGCGGCTGCGAGCCGGTGGACGGGCTCGTGCGGCACGTCCTGCGCGGGCCGGGCGGCGGCGTGGAGATGTGGGCGGACCCGGACTTCAAGTGGGTGCAGGTGTACACCACGCCCGAGTTCCCCGGTCGCGGCCGGGCGGTGGCGATCGAGCCCATGACGTGCCCGCCGGACGCGTTGAACTCGGGCGTCGACCTGCTGTGGCTGGAGCCGGGCGAGTCCTGGGCGGGCCGTTGGGGTTTGCGCCCGCTGGCCTAGACCGTTAGCGTCGCTAACTATGAACGTCGCTATCGCGGGTGGGTACGTCGTCCCGGTCACGGGCGAGCCGATCGAGCACGGGACCGTCCTGATCCGGGACGGCAGGATCGTCGCGGTGGGCGCCTCCGTCGAGGTGCCCGCCGACGTGCCCGTCGTGGACGCCGGGGGTTCGTGGGTCCTGCCCGGGTTCGTGGAGGCCCACGGCCACCTCGGCGTGCACGAGGAGGGCGAGGGCTGGGCCGGTCAGGACACCAACGAGATGACCGACCCCAACGGCGCCCGCCTCAAGGCCCTGGACGCCATCAACCCGGCCGACCTGGGCTTCGCCGACGCCCTGTCCGGCGGCGTCACCACGGCGGTCATCAAGCCCGGCTCCGGCAACGTGATCGGCGGCCAGACCGTGGCCGTGAAGTGCTGGGGCAAGACCGTGGACGACATGCTGCTGCGCGACCCGGTCAGCGTGAAGAGCGCGCTGGGCGAGAACCCCAAGCGCGTCTACGGCGACCAGAAGAAGCTGCCGTCCACCCGCCAGGGCGTCGCCGCGGTCATCCGCGACGCGTTCACCAAGGCGCAGGACTACGCCGCCAAGAAGGCCGCCGCCGAGGGGCCGTTCGACCGGGACAACACGCTGGAAGTGCTGTCGAAGGTGCTGGACGGGACCCTGCCGTGGTGCCAGCACTGCCACCGCGCGGACGACATCGCCACCGCGCTGCGGCTGGCCGACGAGTTCGGCTACCAGCTGATCGTCAACCACGGCACCGAGGGCCACCTGGTCGCCGACCTGCTGGCGGAGAAGGGCGTGCCGGTCGTCATCGGCCCGCTGTTCACCACCCGCTCGAAGGTCGAGGTGCGCAACCGGAGCCTGCGCACGCCGGGCGTCCTGGCCCGCGCCGGCGTGGAGATCGCGATCACCACCGACCACCCCGTGGTGCCGATCCACTTCCTGGTGCACCAGGCGACCCTGGCCGTGAAGGAAGGCCTGGACCGCCGCGTGGCGCTGGAGTCGATCACGGTCAACCCGGCCCGCATCATGGGCCTCGACGACCGGGTGGGCTCGCTCGCGCCGGGCCTCGACGGCGACGTGGTGATCTGGTCGGGCGACCCGCTGGACGTGATGAGCCGCGCGCTGAAGGTCTTCATCGCCGGCCGCGAGGTGTACCGGTGGGCCGACGGTGAAGGCGTGGTCGAGAACCCGTTCTACCGCGAGGCCTGATCCAGCAGCGCCCGCGCGACCACGAGTCGCGGGCGGTCACGGGCGCTCCGGCCGGTCGCGGATGTCGGCGGCGGTGGCGTGGTCGCCCATCGCGTCCCGCACGTCGGCCACCAGGCGCGCCGCGTTCACGCCGGCGGCGGAGAACAGCGCGGGTTGCTGCTCGGTCAGTTGCAGGTAGGTCGACACGGCGGTGCGCGCCGACCGGTCGGCCTCCTCCAGCGCGCGGGACGGCGGTCCGGGCCGAAGTTGTCCCTCGGCCAGGGCGTGGTGCGCCCGCGCCAGGCCGTTGAGGTGGGCGGAGCCGTCCGCCACCGCATGGGCACGAGCACGCCCGGTCAGCGGCGCAGGTCGCGGCCGATCACCAGGCGCTGGATCTGGTTGGTGCCCTCGAAGATCTGGAGGACCTTCGCCTCCCGCATGTACCGCTCCACCGGGAAGTCGCGGGTGTAGCCGGCGCCGCCGAGGACCTGCACGGCGTCCGTGGTGACCTTCATGGCGGCGTCCGTGCACACCAGCTTCGCGATGGCCGCCTGGCGGGTGAACGGCAGCCCGCGGTCCCGCCGCCGGGCCGCCGCCAGGTAGGTGGCGCGCGCCGACTCCACCGCCGCCGCCATGTCGGCCAGCAGGAACTCCAGGCCCTGGAAGTCGATGATCGCCCGCCCGAACTGGGTGCGCTGCTTGGCGTAGGCCACCGCCTCGTCCAGCGCCGCCTGGGCCAGGCCCACGCCGCACGCGGCGATCCCCAGCCGGCCGGAGTCCAAAGCGGACAGCGCGATCTTCAGGCCGTCGCCCTCTTCGCCGATCAGCCGGTCGGCGTCCACGCGCACGTCCTCGAACCGGAGCTGCGCGGTGATCGAGCCGGTCAGGCCCATCTTGCGCTCCGGCGCGGCGGCGGACAGGCCGTCGGTGCGGCCGGGGGCCAGGAAGCAGGAGATGCCCCGGCCGCCGGTGTCGGCGGTGCGGGCCATGAGGGTGTAGAAGTCGGCGACGCCGGCGTGGGTGATCCACGCCTTCGTGCCGTTGACGACGTAGTGGTCGTCCTGCTTGACCGCCCGCGTGGACAGCGCGCCCGCGTCGGAACCGGCGTGCGACTCCGACAGCGCGTACCCGCCCAGCATCTCGCCCGCGAGCATGTCGGGCAGCCACTTCTCCTGCTGCGCCTCGGTGCCGAAGGCGGCCAGGCCGTAGCTGGACATGACGTGCACGGACAGCCCGACGCCGACCGACATCCACGCCGACGCGACCTCCTCCAGCGCCTGGAGGTAGACCTCGTAGGGCTGCTCGCCGCCGCCGAACCGCTCCGGGTACGGCAGGCCCAGCAACCCCGTCTTGCCCAGCAGTCGGAACTTGTCGCGCGGGAACCGCTCGTGCTCCTCCGCCTCGGCCGCGTGCGGCGCCAACTCCTCCCGGGCGATCTCGCGGACCAGGGCGAGCAGGTCCTCGGCCTCGGTGGTGGGCAGCAGGCGTTCGGCGGGCATCGTCGACCTCCGGGGACGGCAAGTACTGATGACAGTACTGTAGGACGTACTCCAGTACTGCCGCCAGGGAGTGTGACAGAGTTCCACCATGACGTCCTCGATCACGCGCAGGCCGCTCACGCCCCGGCAGGTCGACCTGCTGGGGAGGTTGGAGCAGCTCGTGCTGGCCGAGGGGTTCGCCCACTTCACGCTGGACGACCTGGCCGCCCGCCTGCACTGCTCCAAGTCCACCCTGTACGCGCTCGCGGCCAGCAAGGAGCAGCTCGCGGTCCGGGTCGTCGGGCGGTACTTCAAGGGCGCGGCCGAGCGCATCGAGCAGCGCGTGTCCGAAATCGGCGACGTGCGTGCCCGAGTCGGGACCTATCTGGCGGGCGCCGCCGAGGAGCTGAGGCGGGCGTCCGCGCAGTTCATCGCCGATGTGTCGGCCTTCGCGCCCACCCGCTCGACCTACGAGCGCAATGCCCGAGCCGCCGCTGAGCGCATCCGCTCTTTCATCCAGGAAGGCGTCCGGGAGGGCGTGTTCCGGGAAGTCCATGCCACCCTCATCGCGGAGATGGCAGGGCTGCTCATCGAGGGCATCCAGACCGGCGTCCTCACGCGCCGCGCCGGGGTGACCGACGCCGAGGCGTTCACCGCGCTGGGCGAGCTGCTGCTGGACGGGCTACGCAGAGAACGGAGCGAGGCGTGATCGTCGTCGCCGGAGAGTCGCTGGTCGACCTCGTCCCCACCCCGGAGGGCCACCTCGCCCCCCGGCTGGGCGGCGGGCCGTACAACGTGGCGGTCGCCGCCGGCCGGCTGGAAGCCCCGGTGCGCTTCCTGTCCCGGATCTCCACCGACCTGTTCGGCGACCGGCTGGTGGACCGCCTGCACGCCTCGAACGTGCGCACCGAGCTGGTCCAGCGCGGCCCCGAGCCGACCACGCTGGCCGTGGTGGGCCTGGCCGACGACGGCTCCGCCCGGTACTCCTTCTACGTCGACGGCACCGCCGACCGGCAGGTCACCGACCCCGGCCCGCTGCCCGCCGACGTCCGCGCCGTCTCGTTCGGGACGTTGTCGCTGGTCCTGGAGCCGGGCGCGAGCACCTACGAGCGGGTGCTGTGGCGGGAGTCCGAGCGCGGCGCGCTGACCGTGCTCGACCCGAACATCCGGGCCGGCCTCATCCGCGACCCGCTGGCCTACCGCGACCGCTACGACTCGTGGCTGCCGCACGTCAGCCTGCTGAAGGTGTCCGTCGACGACGCCCGCTGGCTGGCCGAGCTGCCCGAGGACGCCCCCGAGGCCGACGTGCTGGAGGTCGCCCGCGACTGGGTGGCGGCGGGCCCGGCGGCGGTCGTGCTCACCCGGGGTGGCGAGGGTCTCGCCGTGCTCACCGCGAACGACGTGATTCGCGTCCCACCGACCCCGGTGACCGTGGTGGACACCATCGGCGCGGGCGACACCGTCCAGGGGGCGCTGCTGGCGTGGCTGCACCACCACGACGCCCTGTCCACCGAGGCCGTCCGCGGTCTGGACGGCGGGAAGTGGGCCGAGGCGCTGTCCTACGCGGGCGCGGCGGCGGCCATTACCTGCTCGCGGGCCGGCGCGGAACCGCCGTTCAAACGCGAACTGGAGATGACCTAGCTCTCACCCCCGTTGAGGTGGAGAAACACCGCGAAAGGGCTACGGTGGTGGATGCACGCTAGCCACCGTGCATCCAGGTGTGATGCCGGTCCCATCTCGCAGAATCGGTTCATGCCGCGGCTGTGGAGCGGGTTGTCCGCCGACTAGCGTGGCACAACTGACAGGACCCCAACGGGGTGGTGCTGCGGTGCGGGACACCTCACGTCCGCGCGCCCGAGACGTGCGAGAACCCGCACGGGCCACCCCGCCCTAGCGTGAGAGGGACTCTGCATGCCCGACGCGACGACTGCGCCGAACGACACCCGTACCGTCGCGCTGCGCCATCAGGGCGGAGAGCACGAGATGAAGGTAGTACCGGCCACCGAGGGTGCGCCCGGTATCGATCTCGGCAAGCTGCTGGCCACGACCGGCCTGGTCACCCTGGACAGCGGCTTCGTCAACACCGCGTCCTGTTCGTCCGAGATCACCTACATCGACGGTGACGCGGGCATCCTGCGCTACCGCGGCTACCCCATCGAGCAGCTCGCCCAGCGCTCGAACTTCATCGAGGTCAGCTACCTGCTGATCTACGGCGAGCTGCCGACGCAGGCGCAGCTGGACGAGTTCACGTCCAAGATCAGCAGGCACACCCTGCTCCACGAGGACCTGAAACGGTTCTTCGACGGCTTCCCGCGCGACGCGCACCCGATGCCGGTGCTGTCCTCCGCGGTGTCCGCGCTGTCCACGTTCTACCAGGACAGCCTGAGCCCGTTCGACGCCAACCAGGTCGAGATCTCCACCATCCGGCTGCTGGCGAAGGTGCCCACCATCGCCGCGTACGCCTACAAGAAGTCCGTCGGCCAGCCGTTCCTCTACCCGGACAACTCGCTGGGCCTGGTGGACAACTTCCTGCGCATGACGTTCGGTTTCCCGGCCGAGCCCTACGACGTCGACCCGGACCTGGTCCGCGCCCTGGACCTGCTGTTCGTGCTGCACGCCGACCACGAGCAGAACTGCTCCACCTCCACGGTGCGCCTGGTGGGCTCGTCCGAGGCCAACCTGTTCGCCTCCATCTCCGCCGGCATCAACGCCCTGTTCGGCCCGCTGCACGGCGGCGCGAACAGCGCGGTGCTGGAGATGCTGGAGAAGATCAAGCAGGAGGGCGGTGACGTCGAGGCCTTCGTGCGCAAGGTGAAGAACAAGGAGGACGGCGTCCGCCTGATGGGCTTCGGCCACCGGGTCTACAAGAACTACGACCCCCGCGCGGCGATCATCAAGAAGACCGCCGACGAGATCCTGGGCAAGCTGGGCGCCGACGACCAGCTCCTGGACATCGCCAAGAAGCTCGAGGAGACCGCGCTCGCGGACGACTACTTCATCGAGCGCAAGCTGTACCCGAACGTGGACTTCTACACCGGTCTGATCTACCGGGCGATGGGCTTCCCGACGAAGTTCTTCACCGTGCTGTTCGCCCTGGGCCGGCTGCCCGGGTGGATCGCGCACTGGCGCGAGATGATCAAGGACCCGGCCACCAAGATCGGCCGTCCGCGGCAGATCTACGTGGGCTCGCCGGAGCGCGCCTACGTGCCGGTCACCGAGCGCTGACCCGCTACGACTCCAGGCCCGTGCCCCTCGTGGGTGCGGGCCTCTTGTCGTTTCCGCCACGCGCAGCGGCGGCTTGTGGCTTTTGGCCGGGCTCCCAGCCCGGGGAAGGGCGCCCGGGGAAATCTGTGGTCGGCTCCGCCAGGTCATACGGGGATGACACAAGCAAGAAGCCCACCTCGGCGGCCCTGCCCACCTCGGCGGCCCTGCCCACCTCGGCGGCCCTGCCCGCTCGCCGGCCCTGCCCGCTCGCCGGCCCTGCCCGCTCGGCGGCCCTGCCCGCTCGCCGGCCCTGCCCGCTCGGCGGCCCTGCCCGCTCGGCGGGCCTCTGTCGTGCAGGGGGGTTCTGGCGCTTCTAGGGTCGGGTTGTGGATTCCGCGACCGTCGTCTGGTTCCGGCGCGACCTTCGGGTGGTCGACCACCCGGCGTTGCCGGTCGCCGCTGAGCGGGCGTCGCGGGCGTTGGGGCTGTACGTCCTGGACCCTCGGTTGTTGAAGGTCGCCGGTCGGCCGCGAGTCGGCTTCCTGTTCCGGTGCCTGCGCAGCTTGGACGCGGCGCTGGGCGGGCGGCTGATGGTGGTGTCGGGGGACCCCGTCGAGGTGGTGCCGGAGGTTGCGGAGAGCGTCGGGGCGCGGTCGGTGCACGTGTCGGCTGACGCCGGGCCGTACGGGCGCGAGCGGGACGAGGCGGTGGCGGAGCGGGTTGAGTTGGTGCGGGCCGGGTCGCCGTACGCGGTGACGCCGGGGCGGGTCCTCAAGGGGGATGGCAGTCCGTACCGGGTGTTCTCGCCGTTCCGCAAGGCGTGGCAGGAGCACGGGTGGCGCGCGCCCGCCGACACGGATGAGTCCACAGTGGACTGGATCGAGCCCGTCAAGAGCGAACGGTTGCCCGAAGGCGAGCTGCTGCCGGACGTCCGGGAACTCTGGGAGAAGTTCCGGGACGAGCGGTTGCCGGACTACGCCGAGCACCGTGACCGGCCCGACCTGGACCGCACCAGCCGGATGTCGGCGTTCCTGCGCTGGGGCGTGGTGCACCCCCGCACGCTGCTGGCGGATCTGGGGCGGGACAAGGGTTCTGCCGCGTTCCGGTCCGAGCTGGCGTGGCGCGACTTCTACGCCGACGTCCTGTGGCACCACCCGGACTCCGCGCGGCGCAACCTCGACCGGCGGTTCGACCGCATGGAGCTGGACGACGACCGCGAGCGGTTCGCGGCGTGGTGCGCGGGACGGACCGGGTTCCCGTTCGTGGACGCGGGGATGCGGCAACTGCTGGCCGAGGGCTGGATGCACAACCGGGTGCGGATGGTCGTGGCCAGCTTCCTGGTGAAGGACCTGCACCTGCCCTGGCGGTGGGGCGCCCGGCACTTCATGCGGCACCTCGTGGACGGCGACCTCGCCTCCAACCAGCACGGCTGGCAGTGGGCGGCGGGCACCGGCACCGACGCCGCGCCCTACTTCCGCGTGTTCAACCCGGTGACGCAGGGGGAGAAGTTCGACCCGGACGGCGAGTACGTCCGCCGGCACGTCCCCGAACTGCGGGACGTGCGCGGTCGCAAGATCCACCAACCCCGCGACCCCATCGTGGACCACGCCCACGAGCGGCAGGTGGCCCTCGCCCGGTACGCCGTGATCAAGGGTTAGCACCGGGGAGGAACTGCACCCGGACCTCGCTGTCGTAGGGCACCACGACGGTCCGCGCGCTGCCCTCCCACCGCTCGGGCACCAGGAACAGCCGCCCGCCCGCCTCGGTCAGCAGGCGCAGCCCCTGGCAGCGGATGCGAAACGGGTGCTCCGCCTCCGCCGGCAACGCGAACTGGTGCACGCCGGGGATGTTCTCCGGCAGGTACAGCGGCTGCGCCAGGTCCAGCACCACCACCGGGCGGTTGTGCAGCTCGCGTGCCTCCTCCACCGCCCGGCCGCGCCCGTACCCGCCGGCGAAGATGTTCGTCGCCCAGAACAGCCCCAGCACGACCATCCCGGTCAACGCGGTCAGCAGCAGCACCTCGGACGGCGAGCGCCGCCGCACGGGCTGGGGACCGCGGTACACCCACAGCCCGTAGGCGATCAGCGGCAGCCCCAGCCCCAGGCACACCGCGGTCAACCCAGGCGTCTCGTGCCGGGACACGCTCAGGAACAGCACCCCGACCACGGCCCGCCCGAACGCCACGGCCCCCAGCGCCATCAGGACCACGGCGACGACCTTCGCCGGCCGCTTGTGCCGGCTCCGGTGCAGCGCCCGGACGGCCCGGTGGGCCAGCAGGCCCGCCATCACCAGCAGGAGCAGGCCCGCGAGCGGCGGGAAGATCACCTCGGTGCCGAGCAGGAGGAGTTCGGCGGTCGACAGGTCCAGCGCGCCCAGGTCGACGCCGAAGTAGCGGTAGCGGGTCAGCGTGGCGACGTAGCCGAAGTAGAACAGCAGCGCGGTGGCCAGGGTGGTGGGCGCGGCGATGGCCGCGAACGACTGGACCCGGTCCAGGAGGCCGACCTCCGACTTCGCCATCACGTCGTCGTCGTGGTCGTCTTGGTGGTGGTGGTCGGTTCCGGCGGGTCCGTGGTCGTCTCGTCCGAAGGGCAGCCGTCGTCGAACTCGTCCGACGTGCACGGGTGCCACACGACCGTCACGGTCTCGCGGTAGCTCCACTCGAGGAACACCGGCTGGGCGGCCGTCGGCCCCCGCTGGACCACGCGGGCGTCGTTGCACGGCGGGCCGGCGGTGGACGAGCACGAGGCCCGGAAGGCGAGGGTCACGGTCGTCTGCGCGCGGTCGCCGGGCGGCCTCGTCGCGATGACGGGCACGCCGCACTTGACCCGGTCGGTGTTGGGCGGCGCGAAGACGTGGTCGCGGCAGTCGACGTCCGCGCCGGTCCGCTCGCACTCGTCGAACGCGTCGGACGAGTGCCGGAGGGCGCTGTTGGAGAACCGGACGTCGGTCACGGTGATCGGCACCGAGGTCTGGTCGCGCCAGGCGAACGCCTTGCAGGTGAGCTGGGTGGGGTCGTCGGGGAAGAGGTTGAACACCGGCGGCCGGTCCCCCCAGTCCGACCCGCCGGGGGTGCTGCCGTCCAGGCGTGCCGTGCCGATGGTGATCGTCAGCCGGGAGCTGCCCGTGTCGGTCGTCGTGGTCGTGGTCGGGGGCGACGGGTCCAGGGTCTTGATGCCGGTGTCCGTGGTGGTCGGCGTGGACGGGTTCGGCGCCGGCGAGCCGTTGCAGCCCGCCACCAGCACCAGCGCGCACACTGCGACCAGGCACTTCGCCGCCATCGCCGATCGCCTCCCTCACGAGGGCGCGTTCACCCGTGAGATCGGTCTTCGCGCACTGGGGATTAGCCGCCGTCACCCGAACGGGTTAACGCAGGGCGTCCCGCAGCCGCACCCGCGCCCCGGTGCGCAGGACCGCGTTCGCGTACACCCGGCCGCCCAGCCAGGTGATCGCCGCGATCGCCCCGAGCGCCAGCACCACCGCCAGCAGCACCTGCCACGTGGGCGCCACGCCCATCGCCATCCGCCCCGGCATGAGGATCGGCGCGAACGGCGGCAGCACCGACAGGAACGCCACCAGTGCGTCCGACGCGTCCTGGATCATCAGGTTGATGCCGACCACGAACGCGATCACGATCGCCATGCTGATCGGCGTCAGCACCGACTGCAGCTCCTCCTGCCGCGACACCAGCGACGCCGCCGCCGCGAACACCGTCGCGTACAGGAAGAACCCGAGCAGGTACCAGAGGACGCCGGTCGCCAGCGCGCCACCGGCCACCCCGGTCACGTCGACGACCCCGGACACCGTCGCCAGCACCAAGCCGGTGACCCCGATCAGCACGAGCTGCGCGAGCCCGACCAGCCCCAGCCCCACGACCTTGCCCAGCAGCAGCTGCCACGGCCGCAGCGTCGACAGCAGGATCTCCACCACCCGGCTGGACTTCTCCTCCACCACGCCCTGGGCGACCATCGTCCCGTAGACCAGCAGCGAGTAGTACAGCAGCGCCGCGATGACCAGGCCGATCGCCAGGCGCTGCCCCTGGTGCGAGTCGTCGGGCTCCAGCGCCACCACGTCGACCCCGGCCCGCTCCACGTTGCGCGCCACGGTCGCCGGGTCCAGGCCCGCCTCGGCGAGCTGGGCGTTGAGCACCTGCTGCTTCACGATCAGGTCGATCGAGTTGCGCAGGTCGTCGCCGAGCCGGTCCTTCACCACCACCCGCAGCGCGTCCGGCGCGCCGGTCACCAGGGCGTCCACCTCGCCGGCCCGGACCTGCGCCTCGGCCGCCGCCACGTCCACGACGTCCACGGTGACCAGGTCGCGGCCGAACGACTTCGCGGTCTGCTTGAGCGGCTCGGCGAGCACGGTCGCCTGGCCGCTGAGCGCCACGGTGTCCCGGTCGGACCGCTCGATCAGGAGGGTCTGCAGCAGCACGTACCCGGCGAGCACGGCGATGATCACCAGCGTGCCGAGGACGAACGACCTGGTCCGCACCTTGGTCAGGAACTCCCGCCGGGCGACCAGGAAGACCGCCCGGCTCGGGGTGAGCGTGCTCATGCCGCGTGCTCCTCGGTGACGACGCTGCGGAACAGCTCGGTCAGCGTCGACCGGCGCCGGGTGAACTCGTGCACCGGCCCGGTGGCCAGGGCGGCGTGCAGCACGGCCTGGTCGTCCGCGTCCGGGCCCAGCTCCAGGGTCGTGCGCGGACCGTCCACGGCCACCGTGCGCACGCCGGCCAGGCCGTCCGCCCACCCGTCCGTCGCGCCGGGCGCGTGCACGACGAGCTGCACACCGCCGCCGGCCCGCAGCTCGTCCACCGTCCCGCCGGCGACCAGCGTCCCGGCGCGCACGATGCCGACCCGGTCGCACAGCCGCTCCACCAGGTCGAGCTGGTGGCTGGAGAACACCACCGGCACGCCCGCGGCGGCCTTCTCGCGCAGCACCTGGCTCATCACGTCCACCGCGACGGGGTCCAGCCCGGAGAACGGCTCGTCGAGCACCAGCACGTCCGGCTCGTGCACCAGCGCCGCGGCGAGCTGCACCCGCTGCTGGTTGCCCAGGCTGAGCTTCTGGACCTCGTCGTCGCGCCGGTCGCGCAGGCCCAGCCGGGCGATCCAGTCCTCGGCCGACCGGTGCGCCGCGCCGGTGGCCATGCCGTGCAGCTCGGCCAGGTACACGAGCTGGTCGAGCACCTTCATCTTCGGGTAGAGGCCGCGTTCCTCGGGCATGTAGCCGATGCGGCGGCGGGTCTCCAGCGTGACGGGAGCGCCGTTCCAGCGGACCTCGCCCGCGTCGGCGGCCAGCACGCCCAGCGCGATCCGCATGGTCGTGGTCTTGCCCGCGCCGTTGCTGCCGACGAACCCGAACAACTCGCCGGCGCGCACGTCGAACGTCATGTCCCGCAGGGCGACGACCGGACCGTAGCGCTTGGAGACCCGGTCGATCTCCAGCACTCCCTGTGCCACGCGTGCCTCTCTCTCCTGGTCAGCCGTAGACCCGCGTGGACAGCGGCTCGAACGGCTCGCGGCTGAACACCGCTTCCACGGGCAGGCCGAACACCTCGCAGATCCGCATGGCGAGGCCCAGGCCGGGGTAGTGGTCGCCCCGCTCCAGCGCGCCGATGGTCTGGGGGTTGACCCCGACCGCCCGCGCCAGTCCCACCCTGGTCATCCCCCGCTCGACCCGCAGCACCCGGATGCGGTTGTGGATCGGCTGTTCGGCGTCCCGGCGTGCCGGACTCATGCTACGAAGTGTTGCGAAAACCCAACAGAACGGCAAGTAAACAATTCACACAATAGGCCGAACGGCGGTATCCAAGCCGGGCGGGTCCGGAAATCACGATTCGGTGAAACGATACGTTCCCCGGAACCGAATCTGGGAGTTGACCGGTCGAATGTGTCGCGGGCCGCAAACCCGGCGTTCCCTGGAGGGGTGACCTATGGAGCCGATCGAGCCGGACGAGTGGCTCAAGCAGTACGGGCAGAAGATCGAGCAGGCCAAGCGCAACGCGGAGCAGGCCCAGGCCCAGCTCGGTGACGTAGGTGGCAGCGCGACCTCCCCGGACGGCCTCATCACCGTCAGCGTCAACGCCTCGGGCGCGCTGACGAACCTGATCCTGCGGCCGGGCCTGCGCGGCGAGGACCCGGAGCGCGTGTCCGGCGCGATCATGACCGCCGTGGCGCAGGCGCAGCGCACCGCCGCGGGCCAGGTCGTGCAGATCATGACCGACTTCGTCGGCGACGGGCCGGCGCTGGACTTCGTGAAGCAGAACATGCCGAACGGCTATTCGGGTGACGAGCCGGAGCCGGCGGAACCGGAATCGGAGCTGGAGCGTCGAGACACCAGGCCCGATGACGAGTACTTCACCAACCCACCCGACGTGATGGCCTGAGCCAGGGGGTAGAGGACCATGTTCGTGTCGTTCCAGGTGAGTCCGGAGGACATCCGGGCCCACGCGGGCACGGTCGACCAGCTCGCGCAGCGGATGCTGTCGGCCACCAAGAGCGCCGACCCGTCGCTGTCGACGGACGCCTTCGGCATCTTCGGTTCGTTCCTGGCCTCCTTCCTGCTCCAGTCGGCGGGCCAGTCGCAGGACATCTTCGGCCAGGCCACCGAGACCATCGCCGACATGTGCCAGGGCCTGCGGGAGGTCGCCGACCTCTACGAGAACGTCGACCTCGACAACGCCTTCGGGTTCAACGGAAAGGCACGCGGATGAGCCAGCAGGCAACGACGACGCAGGGCCGCGACCCGTCCCACCTGATCGGCGACGTGCAGGGCACCGTCGCGGCGGTCGAGCGGGGCGACTGGGTGCAGGCGGGCCTGGGCATGGCCAACACCGCCATGGGCATCGTCGGCATGGCCTCGAACCCGCTGTCGGGCTTGGTGTCCGCGGGCTTCAGCTGGGCCATCCAGCACGTGGACTTCCTGCGCGAGCCGTTCGACGCGCTGCTGGGCAACCCGCAGGCGATCCAGAAGATGTCCAGCGACTGGGCCTCGGCGGCCAGGCAGATCGAGGGCATCGTGGCCGACTACCGGCGCACCGCGGTCGAGGAGACCCGCGGCTGGCGCGGCCGGTCGGCCGACGGCTACCGCGCGGCGGCCAAGAAGCACGCCTCCGGCCTGGAGACGCTGAGCAAGGCCGCGCACGGCATCTCCAACGCGGCCAAGGGCGCGGGCGAGTTGGTGGCGCAGGTCCGCAAGACCATCATGGACCTGATCAGCAAGGCCGTGTCGGACATGGTCATGAAGATCATCCAGTGGCTCTCGGTGTCCTGGCTGACCTTCGGCGCGTCCATCGCGGCGGCGATCGCGGACATCATCCAGATGGCGGTCAACTACGCCAAGAAGCTCGCCGACTTCCTGCAGAAGCTCGGCAACTCGCTCAAGAAGCTGATCGACCTGATCAAGCAGGTCGTGCAGATCATCAACACCGCCAAGCAGATCCTGCAGGCGATCACCGCCATGACGCACTCCAACAAGGGTGGCGGCGCGGGCTCGCGCCCGTCGTCGGGCGGGTTGGGCCTGACCGAGGGCCAGCTCAACCAGATGGACCGCAACGCCAACGACCGCTACACGTCCGGCAGCGGCGGTGGCGGCACGCACACCAGCGGCGCGGTCGGCTCCGGCGGCCCGCAGGTGAGCCGCCCGCCGACGCTGGGCGGCAGCCCGGCCGACGGCGGCTGGGGTGGTTCGGGCGGTTCCGGCGGCTACCCGCCGGGCGGTTCCGGCA
This sequence comes from Actinosynnema sp. CA-248983, assembly GCA_050954585.1. Lineage (GTDB taxonomy): Bacteria > Actinomycetota > Actinomycetes > Mycobacteriales > Pseudonocardiaceae > Actinosynnema. Next base: position 620,154 of record CP191863.1, read on the forward strand.
CGGTCAGCCGTCCCCCGCAGGTGGGTGGCGGCAGCGGCGGCGCGAACTCGGGCGGCCACTGGGAACCGGGCCGCTGGGTGCCGGCGGCGTCGGGCCCGCAGGTCTCCCCGCCGCCCAACATCCTGCCGGGCGGCGTTCGTGACACCACGTACGCGACGAACACGTCCACGCCTTATGTGCCTTCGGCCCGTCCGTTCGCCACGCCCGACCTGGCCACCTCGTCCGGTGGCGGTGGCGGTGGCGGCGTCGGTGGTGGTGGCGGCGTCGGAGGTGGCGGTGGCGGCGGCATCCCCGGTGGCTTCGGCGGCGGTGGTGGCGGCGGCATGGGCGCTTCCGGTGGCGGCGGCTCGGGCCAGACGCTCCAGGCCGGCGGCTCTTCCGGTGTCCTGCCCCAGGGTTCGCCCGCGGCGGGCGGTGCCGGCGCGATGGGCGGCGCACCCGGTGGCGGCAAGGGCGGTGGCATGGGCGGCGGCATGATGGGCGGCATGATGCCCCGATGGCCGGCCAGGGCGGTCAGGGCGACGGCAAGGACCACCAGCGCAAGGTCCGCCTCGAAGGCGAGCCGCTGATCGACGAGCCGCCGAAGGCCGCGAAGCCGATCATCGGCGAGTGACCGAGCCGGTCACCTCCAGCCGGAAGGGGACCTCCTGGGCGGGAGGTCCCCTTCCGCTTTCACGCCAGGGCGGCCAGTGCCTCCGCAACCTGTTGGCGCACTTCAGCTTCCCGTTGCGCGCGTTCGGCGGGCACGAGTCCGACGCGGGTCCGGCGGTCGAGCACGTCGTCCGCGTCCAGCGCGCCCTCGTGCCGCACCGCCCAGGCCACCTCGCCGATCTCGGCGACCTGCCGGGCCTCCGTGCCGTACCGCGCCACCAGGTCCGCAGGCCCCTCCGCCCGGCCCGCGCCGACCAGCGGCAGGGACTTCGTCCGGCACGGGACCGCGGTGAGGCCGGTCGCCGCCACCGCGTCGGCGGCCATCCGCCGGTAGGTGGTGAGCTTGCCGCCGACCACGGTGGTGATCCCGTCCGAGGTCAGCACGGTGTGCCGGCGGGACAGGTCCGCGCTGGGACCGCCGCCCGTGTCGAGCAGGGGCCGCAGTCCGGCGAACGCGCCCAGCACATCGGCCCTGGTGAGGGTCCGGCGCAGCACGGACGACGCCATGCCGAGCAGGAAGTCCACATCGGACTCCGGCACGGTCGGCACGTCCGGCACCGGCCCGTCGACCGGTTCGTCGGTCAGCCCCACGTACACCCGGCCGTCGCGCTGGGGCAGGACCAGGCCGAAGCGGTTGCGGGTCCCCGGCACCGGCACGGTCAGCGCGGTCTGCGTCAGGCCGACGGTGTCGGCCGCCAGCACCAGGTGGGAGCCGCGGGACGGGCGGAGGCGGACGTCGACCAGGTTGCCCGCCCAGACACCGGTCGCGTTCACCACCGCCCGGGCCCGGACGGTCAGCGATTCCCCGGTCAGGGTGTCGGTCACGTGGGCGGTCCGGTGGTCCAGGCGGTCCACCTTGGCGCGGGTGATGACGCGTGCGCCATACCCGGCGGCGGTGCGGGCCAGGGCCACCACCAGGCGGGCGTCGTCGACCAGTTGGCCGTCGTAGGCGAGCAGTCCGCCGCGCAGGTCGTCCGGGTCCAGGCCGGGGACCAGGGCCAGGGCTTCGGCGGCCGGCACGCGGCGCGGGCGGGGCAGGACGCGGCTCGGCGTGCGGGCCAGGCGGCGCAGGACGTCACCGGCTCGGAGACCGGCCATGACCAGGGGATCGGTCGACTTGCCGTGCAGCGGGACCAGTTGGGGGAGCGGGCGGACGAGGTGGGGCGCGGTGCGGGTCATCAGGATGCCGCGTTCCACCGCGCTCTCGTAGGCCAGGCCGACCTCGCCCTGGGCCAGGTAGCGCAGGCCGCCGTGGACCAGCTTGCTGGACCACCGGGACGTGCCGAACGCCAGGTCGCGCGCCTCGACCAGGCACACGTCCAGGCCGCGTGACGCGGCGTCCAGGGCCACACCGGCACCGGTCACCCCGCCGCCGACGACGAGCAGGTCCACGGTCTTCTCGGCCACCTCGGTCAGGTCGCGGCGGCGGCGGGCGGCGTTGAGGGAGGTGTTCATGACAGGGCCGCGTTCAGGAAGGTGGCCAGTTCGGCCAGCAGGGCGTCGAAGTCGAGGTCGGTGGTGGCCGGGCGGACCGACAGCACCATCGACTGGGTCGTCAGGAGCACCAGGCGGGCCTGGGCGTGCGGGTCGCCGGGGCGGATCGAGCCGTCGGCGTGACCGGCCTCGACCTCGCCCAGCAGGAACGCCTCGATCAGCCGCTGCGTGCTGCCCAGCCGCTGCACCAGGTACGGCAGCATCAACTCGGCGTCCAGGTCCAGGACCCGGCGCATCAGCGGGTCGGCGGCCAGCAGGCGGATGCCCGCGATGGCCCGGCCGACCAGGCGCTCCCGCGCGGTGCCGCCGGGGTCCTCGATGCGCGCCAGCAGCGCGGTGAACTCCCTGGTCATCAGGGCGCGCACCAGCGTGCGGACGTCCGGGAACCGGCGGTAGAGGGTCATCCGGCTCACGCCGGCGCGCTTGGCGATGTCCGTCAGCGTGGTGCGGCGGACACCGACCTCGACCACGCAGTCGCGGGCCGCGTCGAGGAGTGCGTCATCACTGTGACGTTGGGACGTCATGTGTCACACTGTAGCGGTGACCGAGCGCATCGACCACACCCTCCGGGGCAGGTGGACCCCCTCTACGGCCGAGTTGCCGCCGCACGCACTGAAGCTGCTCCGGCAGCGCACGGGGCTCGGCGAGGTGCGCACCCCCGCGCGCACGCCCGAGGTGCCCGAGTCGACCCTGGCGGCGGACGCCCGCGCGGCGCTGGACGCCGTCGTCGGGCCCGGGTTCGTGCGGGTCGACCGGGACTCCCGGCTCGGCCGGGCCGGCGGCCTGTCCTACCTGGACCTGCTGCGGCAGCGCGGTGCCGGCGACCTGGCCGTGCCCGACGCCGTGGTGCTGCCCGCGACCCCGGAGCAGGTGACCGAGGTGCTGCGGGTGTGCGCGGAGCACGACGTGGCCGTGGTGCCGTTCGGCGGTGGCACGTCCGTGGTCGGTGGCGTGGCGGCGCTGCGCGGCGACAAGGCGTCCGTGATCGCGTTGGACCTGGTGCGGTTGGACAAGCTGGTGTCCCTGGACCCCGTGTCGCACATCGCCGTGCTCCAGGCCGGGCTGCCCGCGCCCGAGGCCGAACGCCTGCTCGCCCCGCACGGCTTCACCGTCGGGCACGTGCCGCAGTCCTACGAACGGGCCACCATCGGCGGGTTCGCCGCGACCCGGTCCGCCGGGCAGGCCTCGTCGGGCTACGGCCGGTTCGAGGACATGGTGGAGGGCGTGCGGCTGGCCACGCCGGTCGGCGAGTGGCGGCTGGGCGCGGCGCCCGCGTCCGCCGCCGGGCCGGACCTCAAGCAGCTGGTGATCGGCAGCGAGGGCGCGTTCGGCGTGCTCACGGAGGTGTCCGTGCGGGTGCGCCCGCGGCCGGTGGTCGAGCGCTACGAGGGGTTCGTGGTGGACGGCTGGGAGCGCGGGGCGTCGGCCGTGCGGCGGCTCGCGCAGCGCCGGGTGCTCGCCGACGTGACCCGACTGTCCGATGTGGACGAATCCGAGGTGTCGCTGTCCATGGCGGGCGGGTGGAAGACCTCGGCCCTCAAGGGTTACCTGCGGGGACGCGGGGTCAAGGAGCCCTGCCTGCTCATCCTGGGCTGGCACGGCGCGTCCGAAGCGGAGGTCAAGCGGCGTCGGCGGGAGACGTTGCGCGGCCTGCGGGCCGTGTCGCTGGGGAAGCTGCTCGGTGAGGCGTGGCGGCACGGCCGGTTCAACGGCCCGCGCCAGCGCGACGCGCTCATGGAGGTCGGCGTGTGCGTCGAAACGCTGGAGACGGCGACGCACTGGTCCCGGATCTCCGAACTGCGCACGTCGGTCCGCGAGGCGTTGCGGGACGCGCTGGGCGAGTGCATCGTGATGTGCCACATCTCGCACGCCTACGAGACCGGCGCGTCCCTGTACTTCACCGTCCTCGCCGCGCGGGACGCCACCGACCCGGTCGGACAGTGGCAGGTGGCCAAGGCCGCGGCGGGCGAGGCGATCAGCGGTGTCGGCACCATCAGCCACCACCACGCGGTGGGCACCGACCACGCCCCGTACCTGGAGGCGGAGATCGGGGCGCTGGGCGTCGAAGTGCTGGCGTCCGTCAAGCGGACACTCGATCCCACGGGCGTGCTCAACCCTGGCAAGCTCATCCCGGGCGGGATAGTTTCGGGCGGGTGACCGGTGATCTGCTGATCCGCTCCGTGCGGCCGTGGCCCAACAGCCTTGACGTGCCCGCGGTCGACGTCCTGTGCTCGGGTGGGAAGCTGGCGGCGTTCGGGGCGGGCCTGGCCGCCCCGCCGGGCGTGCCCGAGGTGGACGGTGGTGGCGGCGTCCTGCTGCCCGCGTTCACCGACGCCCACGCCCACCTGGACTCCACCCGCCTGGGCCTCCCGTTCCGCCCGCACAGCGCCGGCACCGGCCTGGCCGAGCTGATCGAGAACGACCGCCGCAACTGGCGCACCGCCGAACGCACCGTCTCCGAACGCGCCACCCACACCCTGGGGCGCACCATCGCCGGCGGCGCGACCATCGTGCGCAGCCACGCCCAAGTGGACGTCGACTCGGGCCTGGAGAAGCTCGAAGGCGTCCTGGCGGCGCGCGAGGCCCACGCCCACCGGGCACACGTCGAGGTGGTGGCGTTCCCCCAATGCGGCATCCTGCGCGAAAAGGGCACCGCCGAGCTGTTGGACGCGGCCCTGCGGGCCGGTGCCGACCTGGTCGGCGGTCTGGACCCGGCCGGTTACGACCGTGATCCGGTGAAACACCTGGACGTGGTCTTCGCCTTGGCCGAGAAGCACCAGCGCGGCGTCGACGTGCACCTGCACGACGGGGGTTCGTTGGGCGCGTTCCAGGTGGAACTGATCTGCGAACGCGCGGCGGCGTTGGACATGCGCGGCAAGGTGACCATCAGCCACGCCTTCGCACTGTCCACAGTGGACGCCGAACGCCAGCGTGAACTGGTGGACTTGCTGGCCGAACACGACGTGGCCGTGACCACCGTGGCCCCTGGCGTCCGTGATCCCTTGCCGCTGCGCCAACTCCGCTGGTCGGGCGTCCGAGTGGGCTTGGGTCAGGACGGCATCCGCGACTACTGGTCCCCGTACGGCAACGGCGACATGCTCGAACGAACCTGGCAACTGGCCTACCGCAACGGTTTCCGGCCCGACGCGCTGATCGAGATGTGCGTGGACGTCGCCACACGCGGTGGGGCTTCGGTGGTCGGGCGCACGGTCGGTCTGACGGAGGGCGCACCGGCCGATGTGGTGGTGGTGCCGGGGGACACGGTGACCGCCGCCGTCATGGACCGCGCCCCGCGCACGTTGGTGGTCCACGAAGGCAGGGTCGTCGCGGCCGGCGGCGAACTGGTCTGAGCCGGTTCGCCGCCCGGCCTGCGTGGTCAGAAGGTCACGAGGGCCTTGCCGACGTTCTCGCCGCGCAACATGCCCAAGAACGCCTCCGGGGCCTTCGCCACCCCACCCTCCGTCACCGTCTCGTCGTACTTCAACTCACCCGAAGCCACCCAACCCCCGACCTCCTGCACGAACTGCTCCCGCAGGTGCTCGTGGTCCGCCACCAGGTACCCGCGCAAGGTCAGCCGCTTGCCCACCGCGAGGAACAGGTTGTGCGGCCCCGGCTGGGGTTCGGCGTCGTTGTAGACCGAGATCGCACCGCAGAGTGCCGCCCGGCCGTTCAGGTTGAACGCGTACAGGGCGGCTTCCAGGTGCTCGCCGCCCACGTTGTCGAAGTACACGTCGATGCCGTCCGGCGCGGCCTTCGCCAACTGTTCGCGCACGGGGGCGTTGCGGTAGTTGAAAGCCGCGTCGAAGCCCAGTTCGTCGACCAGGTAGTCGACCTTGGCGTCGGTGCCGGCGCTGCCGATGACCCGGCTCGCACCCTTGAGGCGGGCGATCTGGCCGGCCACCTGGCCGACGGCACCGGCCGCGCCGGACACGAAGACGGCGTCGCCTTCCTTGAAGTCGGCCACGTCCACCAGGCCCGCGTACGCGGTCATGCCGGGCATGCCCAGGACGCCGAGGTAGGCGCCCAGCGGGGCCTTCGCCGGGTCGACCTTCTTGACGTGGGCGGCGTCCAGCAGGGCGTACTCGCGCCAGCCGAGGCCGTGCAGGACGGTGTCCCCGACCTCGAAGCCCTCGGCGTTCGAGGTGACGACCTCGCCCACCGCGCCGCCGTCGAGGGCGCGGCCCACCTCGAACGGGGGGACGTACGACCTGCCGGCGTTCATCCGGCCGCGCATGTACGGGTCGACGCTCATCACGGCGTTGCGGACCAGGAGTTGGCCGTCGCCGGGGGTGGGGACCTCGACCTCGGCCAAGGTGAAGTTGTCCAGGGTCGGGAAGCCAGTCGGGCGGGACGCCAGGCGGATCTCCCGCGCGGTCTTCGGCACGCTCATGATCGGTGCAACCGCGTGGCCGGTGGCTGGTGTTCCCGGGTCACTCCAGAGCGGACACGCTGCGGTAGGCGAAGCCCAGGCGGTGGTAGACCTTGATCGCGGCGGCGTTGGCCCCGTCCACCATCAGGGCGCACTCGCCGTGCTCGGCGAGCAGGACGCTCGTCAGGTACGCGCAGATCCGGGTGGACAGGCCGCGTCCCCGGTGGTCGGGGTGGGTGGCGACACCCGCGAGGAAGCCGATGCCCGGTGCCGACCACGCCTCGGCGGCCACCGCGACCAGGGTGTCCCCGTGGTGGATGCCCGCCCAGCGGCGCGGTCCGCGCTCGTACGGCCAGACGTACGAGTGCGGGCTGGCCTTGCGCAGCAGGGCCTCCACCTCGTCCCATTCCTCCTCGCGCAGCCAGCGCACGCCGTCCGGCGGGTCGAGGGCGCCGACGCGTTCCATCCAGCCGAAGGTGCCCCGGACGCGGTATCGAGGCAGTTCGGCGGCGGTCTCGGCGGTGACCAAGGGGGACAGGCCGGGTCGGTGGTGGGCGTCGAGGAGTGTCGCGATGTCGTCAGTGGGTCCGGCGAGCACGAGCCGGTCGTGCCGGTTCAGGGCGGGGGCCAAGACGGCCGCCGCGCCGCCGTGCGCCCACGCCGCGCCGCCGCCGCCGGGCAGCAGGCTCTGGGCGGCCCACCGGACGAGCGGGTCCGGGTTCGCCGCCGCGACCTCGTCCGGGGTGTGCAGAACACGCATGACCGCATCATCGCCGAGCACTGCCCTCGCCCGCATGCAGATCCGGCGGGTGACCGCGTACGACGACGTGATGCCCGCCGCCCACCTCGGCACCGCCCTGGTCGAGGCGCTGCCGGCCCGGGCTAGGAGCCCTTGCGGCGCAGCAACGTGCGCTTCTGGAGTGCGTCCTCCAAGCGCTGGTGCGCCAGTTCCATCATCCCGTTGTAGTGCTCCTGCGGGCGCGGCGGCACGGTCTCCTCCGGCGCGGGCAGCGGCTTCATGGTCAGCCAGCGCTCGTCCCACAGGAGGTCCAGCGCCGACTCCCACAGCAGGGTCACGCCGACGCGGGTCAGCATCTCCTGCTCCACCGCCTCCGCCATGCGGTCCTGGGACGCCACCAATCGGTCCAGGGCCTCCTTGACGCGCTGGTGGTCGACCTCGCGCATCCGCCGCACCGACTCGCCCGCCACGGCGACGATCTCCTTGTACCGCTCGACCGCGGAGACCGCCTCCACCTCCGGCACGGCGTCCCCACTGCGTTGCGCGGGCACGACTGAGGCGTGGCTGATCATGATTCCTCCCCGGTGTCGAACGGGATGACCACCTGCGGCCGGGAGTGCTCGAAGCGGTCGAAGAACAGGCAGCGGTGCGGTCGCGGGGACCACGACATCACCTGTTCCGGGCCGAACGAGATCAACTCCTTGCCCTGCACGTCGAACGCGAGCCACGCCCCGATGTCGTCGTACTGGCCCGGCGGCAGGCTGTTCTTCAGCCGCTGCACGCCCCGCCACCACCCGAGCAGGTGGGTGCGGTTCTCCGGGCCGTGCTTGAGCACGGTGCGCAGACTGTCCACTCCAGACGTCCGAGTGGCGGGATCTTTGTTCTCCAGCAAGGTGTGCGCGGCGTCGACCGCGTACACCACGAGGTAGTGGGGGGACAGCGGCGCGCCGGTCTCGCCGGTCACCGACGCGGTGAGCCGGGCCGCCGTCGAGTCCAGCAGCGCCCGGATGCCCTCCAGGCCGAGCAGGTCGGCCGAGTGGCCCGCGTTCTGGAGCTGCTTGCACAGCTTCTCCGCGTACGGCCACGCGTCCTCGGCCAGGCACGCCAGGGTGAACTGGGCCTCGCCGGGTTCGCGCTGGCGGGCCAGGGACAGCGCGGCGCCGCCGAGCACGCCGGCCGCGTCCTCGGGCAGCGAGCCGATGACCGCGATGTTGCGCCCGGGCGTGCGCGGGAACCGCACCTTGGCCGCGCTGCCCGCCACGTCGATCACCTGGCCGAGCAGCACGGTCGGGTTCGCGTCGCCGGTGCGCAGCGACTGGAAGTCCGGCAGCGACTGCAACGCGGGCACCTTGCTGCCGTCGAACAGGATCGGCTCGTCCAGCTCCGGCGGGCGGCGGCGGTGCAGCTCGGCCTGCAGCACGTCGAACGTGCCCTTGCTGGTGGTGTCCGGGATGCGCGCGATCTCGTTGCCCGGCCGCACCCCGGACTCGTGGTTGACCACGGCGTGCCAGCGCGGCAGCTCCACGGCGGCGTCGTTGGCGGGCTCGGCCAGCACCCGGCGCGCCTTGGGCAGCGCGATCCGCACGGTGAACTGCTCGAAGATCGCCGACTTGCCCCAGAACCCCTCGATGCCGGACACGTCCTGGCTGGACAGCACCAGGTGGATGCCCTGCGACCGGCCGCGCCGCGCCACGTCCTCCAGCAGCTGCGTGGCCTGCGCGGTGACGTTGTCGCGTTCGCCGAACAGGTACTGGAACTCGTCGATGACCGCGACGATCCGGGGCCACCGGCCGTCCGGGTCCTCCTCGCGCAGCTGCTCCAGCTTGGTGACCTCGTGCTGCTTGGCCGCGTCCGCGCGCCGGCGCATCTCGTCGGCCAGGAACTTCAGCAGCGCCACGCCGAACTCGCGGTCGGTGTTGACGTTCACCCCGACCAGGCGGGCGTGCGGCAGCCACGTGGGGTCCTTGCGGCCCGGCGCGAACTGCGCGAACGACACGCCCTCCTTGAAGTCCAGCAGGTACAGCTCCAGCTCGTCCGGGTGGTAGCGGGCGGCGAGGCTGCCGAGCATCGCGTAGAGGAAGTTGGTCTTGCCCGACCCGCTCGGGCCGCCGATCAGGGCGTGCGGGGACGTGTCGCCCAGCGCCACGTGCACCGGCTCGCCCTCGTGGTAGCCGACCGGGGCGACCACCCCGGACGCCGAACTCTCCTGCCAGAACTGCTCGGGCAGCAGGTCGGCGAACGTGCTCAGCCGCATCCGGCGCTCTTCGCGCTTGTCCGCGATGGCCGCGCACGCGCGGGGCACGGCGGTGCGCGGGAACGGCGGGTCCAGCGTCACCACCACGTGCTTGCCGGTCATGGTGCAGGTGGCGGTCTGGTCGGGGTGGATGGTCACGGTCTCGATCGGCGAGTTCACGGTGACCGGGATGTCCACGATGATCAGCTGCACGCCGCACGCCAACCCGTTGCGCGCCACCCGTTGCAGCTGCTGCTGGTGCTCCTCCTTGAGCACCTGGCGGTTGCCGAACAGCACGGCCACCCGCCACGGCTCGGTGCGCCGCCCGCCGACCGACCGCACCGACTGGTGGCCCTCGACCAGCACGCCGGTGTGCACCCGGCGGATGTGGTCGGACAGCTCGTCCAGCAGCTCCTGCGGGCGCGCCGGGTCGTGCACGGTGAGCAGGCCGGCGCGGGTCAGCGGGTACAGGCCGGGCAGCGAGCCGGTGAGCTGGTTGACGTCCCACACGTGGACGTGCACCAGACCCGGCTGGAAGTGGCTGACCAGGCGCAGCAACAGGTTCTCCACCAGCGCGTCCGCCGCGTGCCGGCTGTCCGGGGTGGAGGCCACGTGCAGGTGCGCGTGGTCCAGCAGCGGCACCGCCACCGGGAACGTGCGGGGTTCGGGCGCGCCGCGCACCGCGCCGGTGCCGATGCGCCACAGCTCGGGCACGCCCTCGCTGCCGTCGGCCGTGCCGGGCGTGCCCAGCCAGGCCTCCGGCGGCCACGACGCCGGGCCCGGCGCGACCGCGTTGACCAGCGCGGTCAACTGGTCGGGCCCGCCCTCGGACCACTCCCGGAACGCGGCCACCCGGTCCACCAGCGCCTGCGCGAGCTGCTGCTCGAAGGCCTTGTTCTTCAACGCCTTCGCCAGGACCGGGTCGGCCAGCGCGCGGTCGACGCCCTCGCCGCGCAGCATCACCTCGAACATGTCCCGGGCGCGCTCGTCGACGAGTTGGCGCAGCTCCCGCGAGGCGTTGCCCAGCGCGGCGGCGACCGCGTCCCGGAACTCCTCGAAGGAGCCCTCGACCTTCCTGCGCCGCTCGTCGCGCCTGCTCACGTCACAGCTCCACGGCCAGGCGCTGGACCAGGTCCAGGCTGCGGACGATGAGGTCCAGCTCGTCGGCGAACTTCTCCCGCGCCTTGGCGAACCCGGCGGGCACCAGCGGCTCCGGGTGGTTGGCGCCCGCCTCGGTGAGGATGTCCATCGCCTCGTCCAACGCGCTCTGCGCCTCGCGGACACTGCGATGGGCGTCACGGAGCAGCTCGCAGCTCTGCTCGAGCGCGAGCCGCACCTCAGCGACCGAGGTCACGTCTTGGTCCCCACGGTCAGAGCCGGGAGTTGATGTTGTCGGCCTGGTTGATGCCGGCGGCGAGGAACTTCTGCAAGTCCGTGACCCCGCTGACGACCTCGGCGAACTGCGCGTTCGCCTGCTCGACGTCGGCCTGGGCGCTGCCCTGGGTGGCGGTGCTCAGCAGCGCCTGGGCGTCCTCGGCCAGGTCGGCCGCCTGTTGCAGGGCCTGGGCACTCTGCCCCGCCTTCTCGACGGCCTGGGCGATCGCGGCGCGGACCTCTTCGATGCTGGCCATGTCGGTCCCGACCCCTCCCACAACGCTGGAGTTCCTATAGTTGAAAGTAGTACCGAAAGTTTCACGATTCACAAGCAAGATCGGCTGACCGGGTGGCATGGGAAACCCACTCGATCGGATTAGCGTTGTCGATCTCAGTCGGGCACCGTCCACACGAATGCCGAGGCCGGCGTCGCGGACAGTTCCATCGCGGTGATCCCACTCTTCGGAACCGGTGTCGCTGACCAGCGCGTTATCGCTGTCTCGCCCGACCACTCCACGGGCGTCCACCCCGTTCGGCCCAGCGACGAGACCGCGTCCAGTAGCGCGACCGTGGGCGAATCGACACTCGACCCGAGATCAACGTGCACGCTGAGTAGGTGCCCATGAGGAGCCACTCGGGTGATCTTGCCACTTCGCACGACCCGACTCGCTACCGCCCGCGCTTGCCATTCGGCCCCGGCCGAGCGGTCGGCGGCGACGTCGACCCGCAACAGCAGCCGGGTACCCCCGCCAACCGGCGGCGCAACATCGGCAACCGGCGCATCGACCCCGTTTTTCGCGGTTTCGGCGGTTCTCGCGGGTTGCTCGGGTTCCGGTTCCGCGGGTCCTGGGCGGCGCTGCGGGTCCCCGCCGGCCCAGGCCTCGATCAGCAGCCGCTCCGCGCCCGGCACGAGCCCGTCCAGCTGGGGTTGGTCCTCCAGCACGGTCCACGCGGTGGGCGGCTCGCACGCGACCCGCGGCATGGGGAACTCGTCCCCCAGCGACCGCACGAACATCCGGACCGCCCGGGCCAGCGCGCCCGCGACGTTCTGCGTGGCCCGCTCCCCGCTGACCAGCGACACCGTCACCGACCAGCACCCGGGCTCCTCGTCGGAGCAGTCACCGGCCGCGACGACCCGCCCGCCGACCCGCCGCAGCAGACCGGCGCAAGCGGTCCGCGCCTGCTGCTCGTCGTCGGCCGCGACCACCACGGTGATCAGCAGCTCCAGGTCTTCGCCCACCATCGCAGCACGAATTGTCCACGAACCGCCCGGGTGCCCGCACTCCGCCCGTTCGGCCGCACCTCTGCCCGCGAGGCCGCGTCGGCTTGGCGCGACGTGACGAGCCGACTCTGCTGGTCGCGTTCCTCGTGCTGCGGCACCGCGCGCGTCACCGGCCGACCTGAGCCGCTGCGTGCCCTTTTCGGGCGGCCGAGCCGCGCGCCGGGGGCGCGCCGTCCAACGCAGCACTTGACCTGGAGCGCGCTCCAGGCGATTTGCTGTGGACCATGACGAACAACCTTCAAGGCAAGGTCGCGCTGGTGACCGGAGCATCGTCCGGCATCGGCGAGGCGACGGCGGTGGCACTCGGGCGGGCCGGGGCGTCCGTGGTCATCGCCGCGCGGCGGGTGGACCGGTTGGCCGCGGTGGAGGCGCGGCTGGCCGAGGAGGGGGTCAAGGTGCTGACCCTGGAGCTGGACGTGACCGACGAGGCCGCCTGCCGGGCCGCCGTCGAGCGCACCGTGGAGGTCTTCGGCGGGCTGGACGTCCTGGTCAACAACGCCGGAGTCATGCTCCTGGGCAACGTCCTGGGCGCGGACACCACCGACTGGACCCGGATGGTGTCCACGAACCTCCTCGGCGTCTTCTTCCTCACCCACGCCGCCCTCCCGCACCTGATCGACCGGCAGGGCGCGATCGTCCAGATCTCCTCCACCGCTGGCCGCGGGGCCCGCCCGACCGCCGCCGTCTACGCGGCCACCAAGTTCGGCCTCAACGCGTTCAGCGAGTCGCTGCGCCAGGAAGTGGCCGCGCAGGGCGTCCGCGTCGTCGTGGTCGAGCCGGGCGTGGTGGAGACCGAGCTGCGCGAGCACATCACCGACGCGAACGCCAAGAACGCGCTGGAGGACCGGATCACCGGCATGCGCCAGCTCCAGGCCGACGACATCGCCGCCGCCGTCCTCTACGCGGTCACCCAGCCCGAGCACGTCTCCGTGAACGAGATCCTGGTGCGCCCGACCGATCAGCTCTGGTGAAGCGAGGCAGCCGACCCTCCGGGCGGCCGAGCCGCGCGACGCCAGTCGCGCCATTAGACACCGAGCACCCGCCGGACGAACGCCACCACGTCGTCCAGCACCTCGTCCCGGTTGGTCTCCTGGAACAGCTCGTGCCGCGCGCCCCGGTAGATGCGCTCCTCGAACAGCAGGCCCCGGACGCGGTCGGTGCCGGTGCGGGTGTCGGCGAGGGGGACCAGTTCGTCGGCGTCACCATGCAGCCACAGCATCGGCAGGTGCTCCAGGGTGGGGCCGTAGTTGACCTCGTCCAGCCCGCGTTCCACCGCCTCCAGCGTGGGCCGCTTGAACGGACCGTGCCAGATCAGGGGGTCGGCGGCGTACTGCTTGCCGACCTCCGGGTCGCGGGACAGCAGGTCCGGGTCGACCGGGGTGTCCGGGACCTCCGGCAGGGACAGCACGTCCAAGCCCTGCCACGTGCCCAGCAGCGGCGCGGACAACACCAGTGCCGCCAATGGGTTCAGCTGCGCGTACCGGGTCGCCACGAGACCGCCCAGCCCGTGTCCGATGAGGACGGTCGGCAGGTCGGTCGACGCGGAGCTGACGGCAGCGGCCACATCGGCCACCAGGCCGTCGAAGTCGGTGATCAGCACGGGTTCGCCCGCGGACCGGCCGTGTCCGACGTGGTCGGCGGCGACCACCAGCGCGCCCGCCTCGACGAGTCTGTCGGCCACGTGCCCGTACCGCCCGCCGTGCTCGCCGTGGCCGTGCACCAGCACGGCGAGCCACGAGGCGTCGAGGTTGGGCCAGATCCGGACCGCGAGTTCCCCGGCGTGGCCGGGGACGTTGGACTCGATCACCTATGCAGCGTAGAACGCGCTGATCTCGATCTTCCCACCGCCGCACACCGGCCCCAGGCCCCACGCCACGCTCATCGGCTGCGTCTCGTCGGGCGGGATGGCGGCGGCGCCGGCGGCCTCGGGCTGGCACGGCTTGTCCACCGGCTCGTCACCGGAGGGCACGACGTTCCAGTGCAGGTTGGCCGCCGCGGTCCCGCCGGGTTTCAGCGAGACCGGTGCCGGCCCGGGGTTCTCGGTGCGTTGGAGGTCGGTGGGCACCGGCTGCCCGTTGGCGTCCTGGAGCTGGAAGCCGCTGTAGCCGTTGAGCGTGCACACCGCCTTGCCGGTGTTGGTGACGACGAACTTGCCGTAGCGGTTGCCGGCGCCCGCGTCGGTCGGCTCCACCCTGCCGCTCAGCGTCGCGGCGGTGCACCGGGTGACCGCGGGCGCGTCCGTCGTCGGCGACGACGGCGGGACGGGAGCGACGGCGCCGGTCGAGGACGGGGTGAGGGGCAGGGACTGCTGGTCGGACGCCTGCTGCGGACTGCCGCACGCGGCCAGCGCCACCAGGGCGCCGCAGCACACGAGGAGTCGCCTCATGTCCACCTCCTGGTCGTGGTCCTACCAGGAGGACGTACCCGACCGCCGGGCGGTTGGGTGCGGTGGGGAGAAATTCACCGGATCGGGGGCATCACGGACGGTTCTCGACCCAGCCCCGCGGCAGGACCGGCATGCCGTCCACGGTGGCGGTCCACAGGTAGGTCCAGCACACGCGCCCGTCGGGCATGGTGACCCGGACGCGGCGGTACTCGTCGCCCTCGTACTCGTCGAGCACCGGCAGCGCGTCCTCGGGGGACTCCAGGCGCAGCACGTGGCCCGGCACGCCGGGGCCGTCGCCCGGTCGCAGCGCCGGGTAGCCCGCGCCGGTGTCGTGCAGGCTGCCGGGCAGACGCGCGGGCTCGGGGTCGCCGGTCACGAACGGCTCCACCAGGTGCCACGCGCTCATGCCGGGCTGGAGCGTGCCGTAGACGAAGATCCGGTCCGGCCAGTCGTCGGGACTCGGGTCGCCGTGCACCGGGGTCACGTCGAGGCCGTCGCTCTCGGCCGGTCGTCCGCCCATGGTCCACGCCCTCCGCTGGTCCACGTCGGCGCAGCGCACCGGACGTCCGTTGACGAGCAGCGGCATCCGCCGCTTGCCGGCGCCGGTGTAGGCGAGCACGGAGTCCACCACGGCGCCGTCGAACAGGGTGACGCGTCCGGTGTGCACGCGCACCAGCCGGTAGCGCAGCCCTCGGCCTTCACAGCGGTCCAGCACGCGCAGTTGTTCCGCGGTGGCCATCCACACCGCGTGCTCCTCCTCGACGCCGGGCGCGCCGGCCAGGGTCGCGGGGCGCTGCCCGTCGCGGGCGCGCAGCCCGGCCGCCCACACGGCGGCGAAGTCCTCGCAGCGGGCTCGGAGCACGACCGCCGGGCCGGTCAGTCCGAGTTCTTCGCGCAGCCACGTCACCTTGGCCGGGTTGGCGTTGGAGCCGTAGGCCAGCACCGGCATCCGGCCCGCCAGGGGTGGTTCGCCGTGGTCGGCGAGCCACTCGTCCAGGTCCTTGCCGTCCGGTGCGACCCGCCAGCCGGAGTCGGCGCCGGGGTCCGGTGTGACCGGCCACCCCTCGCCGTTGACGTGCACGAAGCAGTGTCCCGGCCGAGCGCCCGGGTAGGGCTCGGCCGGGTGGGTATCGTCGGTGAACGGCTGCGTCATGACCCCATTCTGGCAAAGCTCACATGGAATTCACGTCGTGTTGGGTTTTCGCTGACCGCAAACACCCGATGTACCTGGCCTTTTGGGCGGGCGGTGGGTGGTTTTGAGCACGATTGGAGCGATCCAGATCGGAGGTCTGGACGTGACCCGTCACACGTTCTCGGCGCGTCGGGCGTCGTACGCGTCCTGCGCGGCCAGGAGGTGGGGCAGGTTGTCCTCGATCCACGTGAACAGACCCCTGATCCGTTCCGCCGCTTGAGTACCCAGCGCGGTGAGGGAGTAGTCGACGTGCGGTGGGATCACCGGGTGGACCTCCCGGTGCACCAGCCCGTCCCGCTCCAGCGCCTGGAGGGTCTGGGCGAGCATCTTCTCGCTCACCCCCGCGACCTCCCGGCGCAACTCGCTGAACCGCCGCGTACCGTCCAGCAGCTTGCCCAGCACGAGGCTGCCCCACTGCCCGGTCGCGTGGTTGGCGATCACCCGGGACGGGCAGTTGCGGTCGTACACGTCACCATCGTTCGGCACCCCAGCGACTCTACCTGCATGCTTTCCAACCCGTAAGTACCCCACAGAAAGGTGGGTACTTACGAATAGTTAGCGCTCCTCCTAGCGTTCCCGCCATGACCACGTTGATCACCGGCGCGACCGGCCACCTCGGTTCGCTCGTCGTCCAGCACACCCTCGACCGCCTCCCGGCGACCGACCTGGCCGTGTCCGTCCGCAACCCCGACCGCGCCGACCTGCCCGTGGACGTGCGCCTGGGCGACTTCGCCCGACCGGACACCCTCGCCACCGCCTTCGCCGGCGTGGACAAGCTGCTGCTGATCTCCGCCGACGGCCCCGACGAGGTCCGCATCGGCCTGCACCGCAACGCCGTCACCGCCGCGGTGGACGCGGGCGTCCGGCACATCGTCTACACCTCGGTCACCGACGCCGACACGTCCCCGCTGGGCCTGGCCAAGGTGCACAAGGCCACCGAGGACATGATCCGCGAGACCGGCCTGACCTACACGTTCCTGCGCAACGGCATGTACCACGAGAACTACACCGGCACCCTGGGCCACGGCCCGGTCGTGACGGCCGCCGGCGACGGCCGGATCGCCAGCGCGTCCCGCGACGACCTGGCCCTGGCGGCGGCGATCGTGCTCACCGGCGTCGGGCACGAGAACGCGGTGTACGAGCTGACCGGCCCCCGCGCCTGGAACTTCGACGAACTGGCCGCGCTCGCCGGCACCACCCACCAGCGGGTGACGCAGGCGGAGCGGGTCGCCGGCCTGGAGGGCTTCGCGTTGCCGCCGTTCGTGGCCGAACTGCTGGCCGACATCGAGGTCGGGATCGGCGCGGGCGCGCTGTCCGAGGTCCGGCCGGACCTGGAGAAGCTGGTCGGCCGGGCGCTCACGCCCATCGAGGACGCCGTTCGCGCGGCCCTGGCCTAGTCGCCGGCCACCAACAAGGCCGCGTCGATCTCGGCGTGCGCCCCGGGGTTCTCCTCCCACCACTTGGCGTAGACCGGATTCCGGGGCAGCACCGCCTTGTAGGCCTTGGCGGCGCACGTGAACACGTCGTGGGCCCGGCCGGCCGCCGGGCCTTCGCGCCGGGTGGCGAGCATCAGGTCCACCATCAGCGGCGCGCCCTTCAAGGGGCGGATCACGATGCCGTCGCCGCTGCGGGACTGGGGCAGCGCGAAGGACACCGCGCCGTTCGCCACCAGGCCCCGCGCGGTGGAGGCCTCGTTGACGTGGTGGGTGAGCCTCGGGGTGAAGCCCGCTTCCGCGCAGGCGTTGAACATCTGGAGGCGGTTGCCGACCAGTTCGTCCGGCGGGGACACCCAGTCCCGGTCGGCGAGCTGGGCCAGGTCCACCTCGTCCTGCGCGCCCAGCGGGTCCCACTCCGGCAGCGCGACGAACTGCGGTTCGCTGATCAGCCGGCGGATCTCCAGGCCCCGCAGCTCGCGCCGTTCCATGCCCTCGAACCGGTCCAGCACGCCGAGGTGGACCTGGCCGGACACCAGCAGCTCCAGCAGGTCCGAACCGCCCGGCATGATCTCGGTGCGGACCTCCGAACACGGGATCGTCCGGCGCAACTCCTCCACGAAGTGGCCGAAGAACAGCGTCGGCACGCCGCCCGCGATCAACGGACCCGGTGTCCGGTCGCGGGTGCGCTCCTTGGCCAGGCTGACCAGCTGCTCGACCTCGTCCAGCACCAGCCGGGCCGTGCCGACGACCTGTTTGCCCAGGTCCGTGGGCACGCTGCCACCTGGAGTGCGGTCGAAGAGCTGACCGCCCACGATGCGTTCCACGGTCCTCAACTGGGCGCTCATCGCCGGCTGGGTCAGGCCCAGCCTGATCGCGGCCTTGGTGAGGCTGCCTTCTTCGGCGATCGCGCACACCGCGCGGAGGTGGCGCAGCTCAAGCTCGGGCATAACGCTCTTCTATCCCCCTTTTGTATGAGCCGCCACCCCTCACGGACGCCATAGTTGGCGAAGTCCCCGTGAAGTGGAGAGGAAGACATGCGTCTCGCCAGCCAGATCTACTAGAAACAGACGCAACGAAGCTGTGGCCCTCCCGTCCCGACGAGCGATCCGGACCCCGTTTACGCGGGCGGTTGGTCCGGGGGACGCCCGGGAACCGGTGAGCGGCCGAGGGGGTGCGAGGCGGACGTCCCCACCCCGTTGCGGGCCGCCGGTCGTGACTGCGGAGTAGCGACCGGCGGCCTCGCCGCGTTCTGGGTAGCGTGCAGGGCATGGCAGTAGTGGACAGCCCCGTCGGCTGGGTGAACAAGCACATCAGGGACTACATCGAATCCGATGGCGAAAAGGGGCACGAGTGGCGGCCGGGCGTCTACACGCTCCTGCTGACCACGACCGGCCGGAAGTCCGGCCGACCGCGCCGCACCGCCCTGATCTACCAGCCCTACGGCGACTCCTACGTCGTGGTGGGTTCGCACGGCGGCTCGCCGGACCACCCCGCCTGGTACAAGAACCTCCTCGACGACCCCACGGTGCACGTGCGCGTGGGTGACGACGAGTTCACCGCGACGGCCCGCACGTCCACCGGGGACGAGCGGGCCGACCTGTGGGCGTTGATGAACGAGGTGTGGCCGGACTTCGAGTCCTACCAGCGCAAGACCGACCGCGAGATCCCCGTGGTGGTCCTGGACCGCGCCTAGATCCGCACCGCGGCGCCGGTGACCCGGACCCGCGCGTCGTCCGGCCGGACGTCGACCGTCAGTTCGCTGGGCCGGCCCATGTCGACACCCTGGTGGATGGTGATCGTGCGCGGTTCGGTCACCAGCCCCAGCGTGCGCAGGTAGCCGCCGAACGCCAGCGCCGCCGCGCCGGTGGCCGGGTCCTCCACGACCCCGCCGACCGGGAACGGGTCGCGCGCGTCGAACACGTCGTCTTCGCGCTGGAACACGAGTTGCGCGGTGAGGGCGCCGTTGGCGCGCAGGAGGTCGGCGAGGGCGTCGAAGTCGTAGTCGAGGTCCTTGAGCCGGGCGCGGGTCTTCGTCGCCAGCACCAGGTGCCGGCCGCCGGCTGACGCCCAGTGCGCCGGGTAGCGCGGGTCGAGGTCCTCCGCCGACCACCTCAAAGCCTTCAGCGCCGTCTCGACGTCCTCTTCCGGCGCGGCCTCGGCGGACGAGGGCACGCTGGTGAGCGTCGCGACCCCGTTCCCGGCCTCGATCTCCACCAGCCCGGCCGGCGTGTGGAACTTCAGCGTGCCGGTGGTGCCGAGGGCGACCGCCGTGGCGACTGTGGCGTGGCCGCAGAACGGCACCTCGACCAGCGGGCTGAAGTACCGGACGTCGAACTCGTGCTCTTCGGCGCGGGGGAAGACGAAGGCGGTCTCGGAGTAACCGACCTCGGCGGCGATCGCGAGCATCGCGGCGTCGTCGAGCCCGGTAGCGTCGAGGACGACGCCCGCGGGGTTGCCGCCGGTCGGGTCGGTGGTGAAGGCGCTGTAGCGGAGCACGTCGGTCATGTCACTAGATTGCGCCATGGCGGGCATCGAATCCAACGATTCTCTCCGATGAGTCCAATCGGTATTGTCGATACATGGACACCCGCCTCCTCCGCACCCTCCTGGTGCTGGCCCGCACCGGCAGCTTCACCGCCACCGCGGCGGAGCTGCACCTGGTGCAGTCCACGGTGACCAGCCAGGTGAAGGCGCTGGAGCGGCACCTGGGCGCCCGCCTGTTCGACCGCCTGCCCAGCGGCGCGCGGTTGACCGAAGCCGGCCGGAGGGCGGTCGAACACGCCCGCGAGGTGCTGGTGGTCGAACAACGCCTCCGCGATGCCGTGCGAGGCAGCTCCGAGGTGGAAGGCGATGTCCGGATCGGCGCCCCGGAGTCCGTCTGCGCCTACCGCCTGCCACAACGAATAGCGGACGTGGCACTGCGCTGGCCCGGCATCAGCGTCCACATGACCCCGGTCGGTACTCGGGCCGCGATCGCCGGCGTCCGCACCGGCGCCCTGGACCTGGCGCTGGTCTTGGAGGAGGCCGTCACCGCTCCGGGGTTGAAGGTCAACGCCATCGGGGTGGAACCGATCGAGTTGGTCTCGGCTCCCGGCGTCCCGGTGGATGAGCGCTACTTCCTGCTGGAGGAAGGCTGTTCTTACACGGACCGGTTCGTGCGCGAGCTGGCGGCGACTCCGAACATCACGAGGTTCGGCAGCATCGAGGCCGTGCGGTCGTGCGTGATGGCGGGTTTGGGCTGGTCCGTGCTGCCGCGCGTGGCGGTCGCGGAACAACTCGACGCCGGCACCCTGACCCGGGTCCGCGAACTCCCCGACACCACGCTCTACCTGGTCACCGACCCCCGCCGAACCCCTTCGGCCGCCGTCCGCACCGTCGCCGACGCCCTGGCCTGACCCCGCTCAGCGGCTCAGCCCAGCCCGGCCAGCATCCCCTCACAACTGCGCACCACCACACCCGCCGCCCGCCGCTGCCCGTGGTCCAGCGCGGGACTGGCCGCCTGCTCCCGCCACCGCCCCAGCGTGTCCAGCACCACGTGCCGCAGCTCCACCTCGCTCGGCTCGTACTCCATCCCCAACCGCGCCACCGCGGACGTCCCGAGCCCGCCGACCAACCGCGTCGCCTCGTCGTCCAACCCCGGCAGCTTCACCCGCCCGCCCTGCAACGCCGCCAGCAGCCGCAGCTCCCGGAACTCGTGCGCGGAAGCCAGAATCCGTTCCACATCCACCGCCAACCCGGGTGCACCGGGCCGAGGCTCGTTGCGCAGCACCACGTCCAACCCCAGCAAAGCCGACCGCGCCTTCAAGACGTCCGCCCGCTCGCTGAAGTACAGCCCGATCGACTCCCGCAGCTCACCCAACCCGCTGCGCTGCACCAACTGCCCGGTCAGCTTCACCTGGGTGTCGAACCCCTGCCGGATCAACGTGGTCGTCAGCCGCACCCCGAAGATCCCGAACCGCTCCACCAACCCCCGCCGCACCGCGGGGTCCAGCCGCACCGGGAAGTCCTCCCCGACGAACCGGTCCGCGGACAGCAGGTGGTCCTCCAACTCCGTGCGCGCCAACGACGCCAGTGCCGCCAGCGCCGCGAACTCCTCCGCCCGCAACGTCCGCGCCGCCACCGCCAGCAGCCCGGCCACCGCGACCACGTTCTGGCACAACGGCCGCACCTGCGCCTCCCGCCGGTACCGCCGCGCGATCTGCTTGGCCGACGACAGCGCGTCGATCCGCCCCCCGCCGATCTCGTCCGCCCGCGCCAGCACCAGCACCGTGTTCACCGGCGCCACGCGGGCCACCGGGTGGTCGTGCGCGGTCTGGAGGTAGCGCAGGTCCGTGCTGTGCATGTGCCTGGTCAGGAACAGCACCGCGTCCGCCTCGCCGTACACCTGCTCGACCGGCGCGTTGCCGGGGGTGTCGATCAGCGTCAGGTCCCGCAGCGACCGCGACGGCCACTCCACGGTCACCCGGTCGACGTCGTGCACGTCGATGAACGCCCGCCCGTCCCGCCGCACCACGGGCACCTCGTGCGGCCCGACCAGCGCCCGCGCCTGCGCACCGTCCTGGTACCACGTGAACGTCCCGGTGGGCGCGAACTCCTCGCCGATCACGGCGTTGACCACGGTCGACTTCCCGGTCCGCGGCGCACCCGCGACCGCCACCCGCACCGGCTCGCTGAACCGCGCCTGGTGACCGCGCAGCCACGCGACCGCGCGCGGGCTGTCCCGGTACACCGCGAGCGCGTCCTCCAGCAGCGCCCACACCTCTTCGCCGAGCGTCACGCGCTGATCCCCAACGGCGGCGCCTGCCCACCCGCCAGCGCCTGCACCCGCTGGTACAGCTGCACGAGCCGCTCCAGCTCCTGCCGCGCCTCGCGGACCCGGCGCTCGCGTTCGGTGGTGTCGTCCTGCACGGCCCGCCGCGCACCGCGCGCCGACTCCAGCAGCGTCTCCTGCAACTCCTCGGCGAGGGTGCTGAAGTGGTTGCGCAGGCTGCGCTGGATGTGCCGGGCCGCGTCCCGGAAGTCCTTGCTGAACTTGATGAAGAAGTCGTCCACGTGCCGCTGCGCCGCCACCTTCGCCGCGGCCTGCCGCCGCTTCAGCCGTTGCTCACCTTCGTCCAATACGGACTTCCCGCCGAACAACGCGCCCGCGCCCAGCGAGATCACGTTGATCAGCGGCATCCCGGCCAGGCTCGTGACCAGGCCGAACATCAGCACGCCGCCGTAGGAGCCGCGCAGGCCGGTGAACAGCTTCTGCGCGATGGTGAACCGCTCGATCGTCGGTTTCTCCATCTTGGACACCCGGTCCAGCACGTCCGCCGGGAAGATCGACTCGGGCAGCAGGTCGTCGCGCCGCACCGGGAAGCTGCGCGCGACCTTCTCGGCCACCCACTCGGCCCGGTCCATCAACCAGGTGAAGTTCTGCGTGGCGGCCTCGGTGAGGTTGTCCTCCAACCACCGCTCGAACTCCTCCCAGCCCAGGGCCGGGTCGGCGGTCTCGAACGTCCGGTCCACCTCGCGCAGGATGCGCCGGGTCCGTTCGCGCAGGTCGTACTCGATGTCCGAGACCAGGTCGGCCATCTCGTCGGACAGCACGGTCTGCCAGCGCGCGGACCGCCGGCGCAGCTCGTCGATGCGGCGCTGGGCCTCGTTGAGCACGGCGATGGTCTGGTGGGTGCTCTGCGAACCGTCGTTGGTCAGCTCCTCGCGCACCGGCGCGACCAGCTGCTTGATCGCGCCCGCGGCGACGACGGCGACCGACCGGCGGGCCAGCACGTCGGCGGCGGCGACGATGTCGCGCTGCACGCACTCCAGCAGCTCGGGGAACCCGGACTCGGCGTTGAGCACCTTGTCGCCGGTCTTCGCGGCGCGCAGCCGCAGGGCCGCGGACACCGGGATGAGCTTGGCCGCCACGCCCGCGCGCGCCAGGTGGGCGCGGTTGCGCTCCAGGACGCGGCGCCACTGGGCGGCGATGTCGATCTTGGTGAGCACCACGGTGACGTTCGGGCAGGACGCCATGACCTGCCGCAGCAGCTCCAGCTCGGACGCGGTCAGCTCGGCTGTGGCGTCGGACACCATCAGGACGGCGTCGGCCTGGAGGAGCGCGGTGAACGTGCTCGCGGTGTGCGCGGGGCGCAGATCACCCACGCCGGGTGTGTCGATGAGCACAAGCCCCGACGTGAGCAGGGCGCGGGGGATGCCGACCTCGGCGCGCAGCAGCTCGCCGGTGTGCCCGGCGCGGACCTGGCTGGCGAGCTGGTCGATGGGCACCGGGATGCGTTCGGTGGGGGTGTTTCGGATGGTTCTGACCAGGGCCGCGTTGGGGGTCTCCGCGTGTTGGACGAACGTGGGCACGGTCGTGGTCACGTCGTCGCCGACCGCGCACACCGGGGCGTTGACCAGGGCGTTCACCAGTTGGCTCTTGCCCTGCTTGGGTTCGCCCAGGACGAGCACCCGCAGCTTCGGGTCGAGCTGGCGGGCGCGCTTCTCGCGGAGTCGTTCGGCCAGGTCGGGCCGGTTGTGGGCGGCACACGACCTGATCGTGTCGTCGAGCACGTCGAGCCAGGGTGCGGACATCACCCGGAAGAGTGTGCCGTGTTCACCCGGTGAGGTGAAAGAGAGGGCCGGCCCTGTCCATTGGACAGAACCGGCCCCCGGGGTGGTGGATCAGTCTCCTGCCAGCGACTCAGAACAGCGCGTCGCTGATGTCGCCGCCGCCCAGCAGCGGGACGTCGTTCAGGCCGACACCCAGCAGCGGCGCGTTGACGGCGCCGACGTGGTTGACGGTGCTGGACAGGCCGGCCACGCCGATCACGCCGTCGGCGGTGTCCTCGACCGTGTCGACCACGTTCGCCGGCGACACGTCGCCGGAGGAGGCCAGGCCGGTCAGGCCGTCCACGTTGAGGGCCTTGGTCACGTCGCCCGCGTCCAGGCTGGCCACGTTGTTGGTCACGTTGCCCGCGACCTTGCCGGCGAAGCCACCGAAGCTGTCGACGACGCCGGACAGCGTGTCGACCGCGCCGAACGCGGGGCTGGTCAGGCCCTCCGCGGCCGGCAGCGCACCGGTGACTCCGCCGGCGGTGGCGAGGGCGCCGTCCAGGGAGCCGGTCGCCAGGTCGGTGACCCCGCCCGCGGTGGCCAGCGTGCCGTCCAGGGCGCCGGTCACGTCACCCACCGCGGAGAAGTCGCCGGACAGGGACACGTCGAGCGAGCCCGCCACGTCGCCCGCCGAACCCCAGCCGGAGACACCGCCGAAGATCTCCAGGCCGCTGGCGTCGGCGCTCAGCGCGCCCGCCGCCGCCAGGTTCACGTCGGAGGAGCCGGAGACGCCCGACAGGGCCACCTGCTGGGCCACGGCCTGCAGCTGGCCGATGGCGCCCAGGGCGTCCGTCGCGTCCAGCGGCAGCTCGTTGAGCAGCGAGCCGTCGAGAGCGGGCAGGCTCCCGGCGGGCACGTAGTCGAGGACCAGCGGGAGGACCTCCTGCACGTCCAGAGCGCTGATGTCGCTCAGGCCCGCGGCGGCCAGGGAACCCTCGGCGTCGGCCTGGAAGTCGGCCAGCGCGGTCGGGTTGCTCAGCAGGTCGAGGACGAAGTCGTGCAGCGTGTTGGGGCTGGTGCCCATGATCGATTTCTCCTGGCTAGGTAGTCGCGGGGTGGCATGGACCGGCAGGGGTAGGTCCCGCCATGGCGATCAAGGTATTGACCGGGGGAGATCCCGCCATCGGGGATTACTCCCAGTAGATGCCGCAACCACGATGGGGTGGTTCTCGTTCACTCCCTAGGGGATTAGGGGATGCGCTTGTGACCCCTCGGTAGCCCGTGTACGAACCGTCCAGCGCTACCCCGACCAGGTGAGTGAAGGAGGCTCCGAGTTGCCGTACGTCCTCGGAGTCGACGTGGGCGCCACCCGCACCGCTGCGGCCCTGTGCCGCCTCGGCGGCGCCGGGCGGGCCGAGCCGGAGGTCGTCGGCCTCGGCGGGCCCGGTGGCGGTGTCGCGTCGTCTCTGCAGCTCATGGCGGACGGGACGTTCGGCGTCGGCGAGCCCGGCGACCCCCGGTGGACCGCCACCGGCTTCGGCGCGCGGGTCGGTGACGGCGTGCCAGTGGTGCTGGGCGATGAGCCGTTCACGGCCGAGGAACTGACCGCGCTCATGGTGAGCTGGGTCGCAGGACAGGTCGCCGCCCGCGAGGGTGAGCAAGCCCAACGGATCGTGCTCAGTCACCCGGTCGGGTGGGGGACACACCACAAGGGGCTGATGCACCAGGCGCTGCGGGTCATGGGCCTGGAGAACGTGACCTTGCTCGCAGAACCGCTCGCCGCCGCGGCCGGCCACTCGTTCACCCGCGGCCCGGTCGGCGTGTTCGGCATGGGCAGCCACGCGTTCAGCGCCGCCGTGGTCCGCCCGTTCGAGGTCGTGGCCTGGGCCGAGAGCCCCGACCAGGACACCGGCGTGGACTTCGACGACCTCGTGTTCGGGCACGTCCGGACCGAACTGGGCCGGGCGTTCACCGAACTCGACGCGCAGGACCCCCGCACCCGGGGCCTCTACGGGCGGCTCCGGCGCGACTGCGAGGCCGCCAAGCGCGTGCTCTCCGGCACCTTCGAGACCGCCATCCCCGTGCACCTGCCATCCGGACGAGTGGACGTGCCGCTCACCCGGGCGAAGTTCGACGAGCTGATCCGGTCGTCGGTGGAACAGGCCGTGTCCGTGTTCGAGCGGGTCGTGCGCGGCACGTCGCTGGAGGCCACCGTGCTGGTCGGCGGCAGCACCCGCATCCCGCTGATCTCGTCCCTGCTCCCCGGACGGGTGGTCTTCGAAGCCGCCCCCGAGACGACCGCCGTCAAGGGCGCCGCGCTCGCCGGGCGGCACATGATCCTCGGGCCCGACGACAACGAACCCATCGAGACCTCCGTGATGGTCCGGGACGACGACCCGCTGCTCCGGTTCCCCGTGGGCGACATGGACGTCCCCGAAGCCGAACCCACCGCCCCGCCGCCGCGCCCGCCGATCGACATCACCCCGCTGGACCTGCCCGAACGGCGCTCCGTGAAGCGCGTCGTGCGGGGGCTCGCGGTGACCGGGGGACGACGCCGTTCCCGTGCCGAACAAGACTCAGAGGACGGCCGTTGAGCCTGCGCATGACTACCGAACGACCGGTGCTGGACGCGGACGCCCACCGAGTGCTGGACGGGATCGCCGCCGCGCCCGAGGCGGTGCTGCGGCTCGGCGTCCTCGCGCCCGGCGGGTACGGCAAGACCACCGTGCTGCGGGAGATCGAGCGCGCCTACCGGGACGCCGGCGTCGAGGCCACGATCGTGGACGACGCCCACCTCCTGGGTGACAGCGAGCTGCTGTCCCTGCGATCTCTGGTCGAGCAAGGGGACACGCGGATCGTCGTCGCGTACCGGCCATGGCCCCGGTCGCGCGCTCTGGCGGCGCTGGCGGAGTCCTTGGGACGTGTGCGTGCGCCTTTGATGCCGTCCGCGTTCACACGCGAGCAGGTCAAGGCGGTGCTCCCGGCGTCGAGCCGCGCTTTGGTGGACTTCGTGCACCACCAGACGGGCGGGGTGCCCCGCTTTGTGGCGCGGCTGGCCGGTCTTAATGCGCCAGAAGTGACCGCCGAGGTGGTCGCGTCCTTCCGCGCCGACCTCGACTGGCTGGACGCGGACGTGCAGAAGTTCCTGCTCGCGGCCGAAGCCGGCGCCGCACTGCGGCTGGACCTGCTGAGTGCCTTGCTGGGCAAGGACGTCGACGCCGTCGGCGAGGTGATCGAGGCCGGTCGCGCGACCGGGCTGCTCGCGCCGGACGGGACGTTGCTGCCGGTCGCCCGGGCGGCCGTGGCCGCGCTGAGCCGCACCGACCGGCGGATCGCCGTGCGGCAGAAGCTGGCCGAACTGCAACTGGTATCCGGCGGACCCGTGCTCGACCTGGTCAAGCCCCTCCTGGGCACCGGGGTCGGCGGTCCGGCGATGGAAGCGGCGTTCCAGGCGGCGGCCCGCGAGGCGCTGCCCACCGACCCGGGGCTGTCCGCGCGGCTGCTGGCCGCCATTGGCACGCCGTCCGCCGACGTGGCGGTGCGGCAGGCGGCGGCGTCGGCGATGTCCGGCGACCTGGACGCGGCGCTGCGGCTCGCCGACCGGGTGATCTCCGGCGGTGACCAGGAGCACCGGGGCGCGGCGGCCGAGGTCGCGGCGATCGCGTTGGCGCACCGGGGACAGTTGGCGCGCAGCACCGAGTTGCACCGGTGGTCGCCCAGCGCGACGTCGACCGCGTTCGCCGTGGTCGGGCAGGTGGGCACCGGTCGACTGCCGACCGGGACGCTGCCGGTGGCGCCGCCGACCATGCTCGACGGCGGTGCTTCCCTGATGGCGCAAGGGGTTGTCGAGTCGGTCACCGGGACTTCGACGGCCGCGCTGTCCACTTTGGTGCGTGCGGCGGCGTTGCTGGAACCCGCCGGGCGGGCCGTGCTGCTGCCCGACACGCCCGCCGCGCTGGCCGCGTTGGTGGCGATGCAGAGCGGTGAGCTGTCGGTGGCGGAATCCGTGCTGGACCGCGCGGTGGCAACGTCGCTCGGCGGTGTGCTGATGGACGTGCGGCACCGGTTGCTGCGGGCCTGGATCGCGATGGCGCAGGGGAACCTGGTGCAGGCCCGGGAGACTTTGGTGCTCCTGCGCAAGGTCG
The DNA here is from genome assembly GCA_050954585.1 of Actinosynnema sp. CA-248983. GTDB lineage: Bacteria > Actinomycetota > Actinomycetes > Mycobacteriales > Pseudonocardiaceae > Actinosynnema. The sequence goes on from CP191863.1 coordinate 647,989, forward strand.
GGCGTCCGCTGGAACCGCGTGACTGGATCTTCGCGGTGGCGCTGGAGATCGGCGTGGCGCGGCGCAACAGCGACCTGGCGGCGTTGAAGCGCACGTGGGACCAGGCGTGCGAGGCGGTGCTGCGGCACCCCGTGGACCTCTACACGTTCCTGCCCCTGGGCGAGTTCGCCGCCGCGGCGGCGCGGCTGCGCGACCAGCACCGGCTGGCGCCGCACCTGACGGTGGCGCGGAACCTGTTGCGGCAGTTGGGAGACCCGCCGCTGTGGGCGGTCCCGCTGCACTGGGCGGGGCTGCACGCGGCGATCATCGCGGAGGAGACGTCGGTGGCCGAGGAGCACGCCGCCGCGCTGGCCTCCTTCCGCGACCGGAGCCGTTACGGGGCTTTGGTCTCGGCCGCGGCGGAGAGCTGGCTGGACGTGCTGGCGGGCAAGGTCGACCCGGACCAGGTGGAGTCGGCGGCGCGCGGGCTGCACGCGGCGGGGCAGTGGTGGGACGCGGCCCGGTTGGCCGGTCAGGCGGCGATAAGGACGTCCGACCGGCAGGCGATGGTGCGGCTGCTGGACTGCGCCCGGCTGTTGCAGGGCCGTCCGCCGGGGGCGGGGCGCAAGCCCGCGGAGCCGGTGGTCGAGGCCGTGGACGCGGGCCAGCTCAGCGACCGGGAGCGCGAGGTCGCCGAGCTGGTGGTGGGCGGGCTGACCTACAAGCAGGTCGGGGACCGGCTGTTCATCTCGGCGAAGACCGTCGAGCACCACATGGCCCGGATGCGGCAGCGGTTGGGGTGCACGAGCCGGGCGGAGCTGCTGGACCAGCTCCGCCAGATCCTCGGCTGACCCGTTTCACTCGAAAGTGATCTTGTCAAGCTCGAACACCTGTTCGAACATGGATGCATGACGCGATCACACCTCGCACCGCCGCCGTTGTCACTGCTGCCAGAGCCAGAACTCGATGCCCTGGTCGTCGGTGCACTCCGCGGCCAGCCCGTAGGCCTGCTGCTCCGGTTCCCGCGTGGTGCCGCCGTGCTCGCGCACCCGGACCAGCGCCGCCTCCAGGTCGTCCACGGCGTACATGAGCTTCCAGCCGGTCCAACCCTGTCCGCCCCAGAGGCCCGACATCGGCAGTCCCGCGCCCTCGATCCCCCACCCGCGTTCCACCCGGCCGCGCGGGAAGGTCCAGCCGAGCACGGCGCCGTAGAAGCGCTTGGCGGCTTCGTCGTCGGGCACCGTCAGCGTGTAGTAGCCGACGTGCCCGTGCGGCACCCTCTCCGTGCCCTGCGGCGAGTCGCCCCGCCCCCGGTCGGTGCGGGCGGCGATCATCCACCGGTACCCGAAGGGGTCGAGGATTGTGCCGCTGTACCCGTGGCCGGTGTCCACGGCGGGCCGCAGCACCTCCGCTCCCCGTTCCCGGGCGCGCTCGACCACGCGGTCCACGTCGTCCACCCGCACCTGGTGCATCGGGCGCATGCCCGTGCCGGTGGGGGCCACGTGGTCGTACTCGGGCCACTCGTCGGCGAGCATCAGCACCGAGCCGCCGATGGCGATCTCGGCGTGCCCGACGGACCCGTCCGGCATCATCACCGGCTCGCCCCGCCGTTGCGCGCCGAACACGTCGATGTAGAAGTCGATCGCGGCCATGGAGTCCTGGAACGCGAGGTAGGGCGTCACGGTCGAGTAGTCGGTCTGCACGGTTCCGGTGGTGCTCATGTCCTCTCCCAACAAGATCGTTCGTTCCAGACGCTCACGCAGGCGCTCCGCGAACCCGGCCTCCGGCTCGACCGGTCGCAGCGGCAGGTAGAGGGCGTCGAACGGATCAGTCATCGCAACCCCCGACCAGACTCCCCGACAACCCCGACGCGACAGCCGACTCCGCAGACCTCGGCCCCACGTCAGCGAACAACCACACCCTCACGGAGGCGGTCGCACGTCCACCCCGGCGCGCGCTCCACACCGCACGAGCCTCCCTCGGCCACCGCTCACTCATGGCGGCCTCCCGGGTAGGTCCGGCGGAACGCCGCACGGGCGCGGACCAGCAGCGCCTCGGTCGCGTGAACGGTCCGCCCGAGCAGCTTGGCCACCTCGGGCACCGGCAGTCCGTCGACGTACCGGAGCGTCAACGCGCACCGGTGCGTGCGGCTGAGCCCGGCGAGGGTGTCGCGGGCCTGGATGGCGTCTATGTGCTCGTCCCACGGGTCCTCGACGTCCGGCTCGGTGTGCGCGAGGCGCAGTCCACGTTCCTCGCGCTCCCGCCGCCGCCAGTGGTCGACCAGCTTGTGCCGGGCTATCCCGATGAGCCACGCCGGGCTCACCGGGCCGCCGTTCCGCGCCGACTGCACCGCCGCGAGGAACGTCTCCGAGGTCAGCTCCTCCGCCTGCGCCCTGCTGCCGCACCGGGCCAGCAGGTACCCGTACACCTGCGGTAGCGCCGCGTCGTAGACGTCGAGCAGCGCGAACGCCGGGTCCGGGTGGGCTTGCGGATCGCTCACACCCCCATCGTCGGTCGGGAGGCCGGATCTCCGACGGGTCCGTCGAGTGAAATTCTTGCTCGCCCGTGCTACTTGTTGCTCGTGCGAGCAAAATCCGTGACCGAGCAAGCCAGGCGGGCGCAGATCGTCGGGGCGGCGATCGAGACGATCGCCGAACTGGGCTACGCGGCGACGTCGTTCAAGCAGATCGCGACGCGCGCCGGGCTGAGCAGCACCGGACTGATCTCGTACCACTTCAAGGGCAAGCAGGAACTGGTCGACGAGGTGTACGCCGAGGTCCTGCGGCAGTACGCGGACTTCGTCAAGGGCTTCCTCGACCGGTCCGAGTCGGTCGCCGGCGAACTGCGGGCGTTCCTGGTGGCGAACCTGCGGTTCATGCGTGCCCACCGGTCCCACACGGTCGCGTTGATGCAGGTCCGGCCGCACGTCTCGGTGAAGGGCCGGGACGAGGACCACCGGCGCATGGCCGACCTGCTGCGCGAGGGGCAGCGGGCGGGGGAGTTCCGGGCGTTCGACGCGGACACGATGGCGATCTTCATCCTGGCCCTGCGCAACGGGGTGCTGGCCAGGGCGGCCGAGGACGAGTCACTGGACCTCGACCTCTGCGAACGCGAACTGCTCACGCTGGCAGACCGCGCAACCGCACAAGCACATCCACTCCCGGGCTGATCCCGGGGAAACGTTGGGGGAGGACATGCGTCGGGGGAGCGCCAGGACACGACAGGAGATCGCCACCACGGACACAGGCGACGTGCGCGGCGTCGTCAAGACCGACCACGTCCTCTTCCAGGGCATCCCCTATGCCACACCGCCGAACGGTGACCTGCGGTGGAGCGCCCCAGCGCCGGTCGCCCGCTGGGAAGGCGTGCGCGACGCAATCAACTTCTCCGCCACCCACCAGCTCCCCTTCTGGCAGACCAGATAACCCCACTGACGCCGGAGGGGGAGGCCTCCACACAACGACCTCCCCCTCCCGCACCCACGAGACCCTCAGTCCTTTGTGGACGAATGCAGCACGATCAACCCGACAGCCGCCACAACGAAGTTCTGGAACGCCGCCGCCAGCCCGTTCCAGTCCTTCGACTGCCACATCAGGAACCACTCCCCGCCGATGACGATGAACCCGCCACCGAACAACAGGAGCTGCATGACCCATCCCACCGACGACAACCGCCGAGCGACGACCGTCCTCCCGCGCAACCAGGCCACCAGCCCGGCCAACAGCACCACGGCGGTGACCGCTTCCCAGGCGATGATCAGCAGGTAGGCGATGGTGACGACGGTCTGGCTGGTGATCGCGCGGTACATGGTGTTCGGCGACTGGAAGGTCGTGTCCATCGCGAACACATGCTCGACGAACGCACGGTTGGTCTCGTAGTCGGTGACGTTCCCCAGAACCACGAGACTCATGTAGACACCGGTGATCGCGACAAGCACCGCGACCGCCGCTTGCGGGCTCCCCACCCGGCCAAGTAGACGCATGCCTGGCAACTTAGTGACAAGCCCTGCAAAGTCCATGCCAAATCCTGCCCAAACCTACGGCCCCCACACCACCCCCAAACACTCACACCTCACACCTCACACCTCACGCCCACCCTCACTCACACCTAACCCCCGCTCGCCGCCGCTGCCGCCGCTGCCGCCTGCCGCCGCTCGCCGCCACCCCCGCTCGCCGCGCTCGCCGCCACCCCCGCTCGCCGCGCTCGCCGCCACCCCCGCTGCTCGCCGCCCCCTGTTGCCATCGGCTGGCTCGCGCTGCATCCAGACACCGCCCACCGCGCCGAACTCCTGCCCGCAGGGTCGTGCCGCAGGGTCGTGCCACGCGATCTACCTGCGGTTTTGCGCGTCCCCGAGTCTCGAAAAGGCCGTCACTCGATCGTGTGAGTCGTCGATTTCGGCACCGATCGCCGTCCCGCGCGTCCCGTAATTGAGGAACGCGGGCGGCGGGAGGGGGCTAGGTGCAGGGTGGGGCGTAGTCGAGTTGGGGGAGGTGTTTGCGCCACTGGTCTTCCGGGAGGACGCCCTTGGTCTTGGCGCAGATGCGGGTGATGGCGTCGTCCGGTTCCAGGTCCCACAGCCGGACGGTCGTGTCCAGGCTGGTCGACGCGATGGTGTTGCCCTGCGGCGAGAAGCGGACGTCGTGGAGGCCGGCGTCGTGGCCGGTCAGGGCTTGGCCGATGGCTTCCGGGCGCATGCGGTCCTGGATGGACCACAGTTTGATGGTCCGGTCGTCGCCGCCGGCGGCGAGGGTTTTGCCGTCGGGGCTGAAGGTCACCGCGACCACCGCCTCGACGTGACCGCTGAGGGGGTCGCCCAGGGGCTTGGCCTTGGCGGGAGTGGTCAGGTCCCAGAGGCGGATGGTCTTGTCGTCGCTGGCGGTGGCGAGGGTCTTGCCGTCGGGGCTGAGGGCGCCTGCGCGGATGGCGCCGGTGTGACTGGCCATCGGCTGGCCCAGTGGCTGGGCGGCGGTGGGGTCGGAGACGTTCCACAGGCGGACGGTTTGGTCGGCGCTGGCGGTCACCAGGGTCTTGCCGTCCGGCGTGAACGCGGCCCAGTGGACGTAGCCGATGTGGCCGACCAGGGGCTTGCCGGCGGGCTGGGGGTTCTTCGGGTCGCTGAGGTCCCAGAGTTGGACCGACTGGTCGTCGTAGCCGGTGACCAGGAGTTGGCCGTCGGGGCTGAACGCCACCGGGGCGGTGTAGCGGGTGTTCAGGGTCATGGGGGCGGCCAGTGGAGTGATCGTGCGGGGGTCGGTGAGGTCCCACAGGCGGACGGTTTTGTCGCTGACGGAGGCCAGGGTGGTGCCGTCGTTGCTGATGGCCAGGCCCCACACACCCGCGTCGTCGGGCGTGCTGGTGGACAGGGCGCTGCGGGGGGCTTGGGGTCGGTCAGGTCCCAGACGCGGATGGTGCGGTCGCGGCTGCCGGTGACCATGCGTTTGCCGTCGGGGGTGAAGACCGGGCCGACGGTGCGGGCCGCGTGGCCGACCAGCACCGTGCGCGGCAGGGACCAGAGGCGGACTGCGCTGTCCTGGCTGCCGGTGGCGAGGGTGTAGCCGTCGGGGCTGAAGGCCACCGTGTACACGATGCCGTTGCGTCCGGTCAGGGGGTGGCCGACGGCGAGGGGGTGGGCGGGGTCGGTGACGTTCCACAGGCGGGCGGTGCCGTCTGCCGAGCCCGAGGCCAGGATGCGGCCGTCGCGGTGCCAGGCCACGGACCAGACCGGGCCGGTGTGGTCGGTCACCGGGCGGCCCAGGGCAACCGGGGCGCTGGGGGTCGTCACGTTCCAGAGGCGGATGGTCTTGTCGTCGCTGCCGGTGGCCAGGGTTTTGCCGTCCGGGGAGAAGGCCAGGGAGCGGACGATGCCGTCGTAGTCGGTCAGGGGCGCGCCGATGGGGGTGGGGGCGGTGCGGTCGGTGACGTCCCAGAGGACGACTGTGCGGTCGTCGCCGCCGGCGGCCAACGTTTTGCCGTCGGGGGAGAACGCGACGGAGCGGACCTGGCCGGTGTGGTGGCCCAGGGGGGCACCGAGGCGTTGGGGGGCGGCGGGGTCGGTGACGTCCCACAGGCGGGTGGTGTGGTCTTCGTTGGCGGTGACCAGGGTGCGGCTGTCGGGGGAGAAGGCGACCAGGTAGACGGTGCCGTTGTCGCCGGAGAGGGGTTGGCCCAGGGCGCGCGGCCGGCTGGGATCGGTGACGTCCCACAGGCGCACGGTGCCGTCGTCGCTGGCGGTGGCGAGGGTCTTGCCGTCGGGGCTGAAGACCGCCGAGCTGACCCAGCTCTTGTGCGCGCGCAGCGGTGTCCCGAGGGGCTTGGGGTTGTCGCGGTCGCGCAGGTCCCACAGGCGGACCGTGTTGTCGTAGGAGGCGGTGGCCAGGGTGTTGCCGTCGGGGGAGAACGACGTCAGGTACACCGCGCCCTGGTGCCCGACGAGCTGGGTGGCCAGCGGGAGGCCCTGGGTGGACAGCACCCGGGTGTAGACCTCGCGGTCCTCGGGGCGCATCCGGTACGCGACCAGGTCCAACTGGGCCGAGAGCGACGGGTCGGTCTCCAGCAGGCGGTCCGCTTCGGCCACGACCTGGCGGAACACGGCGTCGTCGCGTTGCCGCACGGCCAGGACGGCGGCGGTGATCGCGATGATCGCCAGCACCACGACGACCGACACCGCGCTGCGCCTGCCCCACAGCGCCCGCTTGCGGTACTGGGTCGACACGGCCAGGAAGTCCTGCGCCACCCCGGTCAGGCCACCGGGCCCGGCGGCGTCGGCCCAGTGCCGCGCGGTCTCCAGGCGGGCGCCCCGGTAGAGCAGGGACGCGTCGCGGTCCTGGTGCGCCCAGCTCGCGGCGTCCTCCTCCAGCCGCTGGCGCAGCAACTGGCCCTCGCGGTCCTGGTCGATCCAGCTGCGCAGCCGGGGCCACGCCTGGAGCAGGGCCTCGTGGGTGATCTCGACCGACCCCGCGTCCAGGGTCACCAGCCGCGCGCGGGCCAGGACCTCCAGGGCCTCCTCGCCGGCGGCCCGGTTCGGGGCCTGTTCGACCAGCTCGTGCCGGGTGGAGCGGCGGCGGGTGTCCTGGGTGTCCTCGCCGACCCGGACCAGGCGCAGCAGCAGGGGACGGGCGGCGGTCTGGGCCTCCGGCGCGAGGTCGGCCCACGCCCGTTCGGCGGTCGCCGCGACCGCGCCCTGGATGCCGCCCGCCGCGCGGTAGCCGGAGATGGTCAGCTTGCCCGCGGTGCGGCGCTGCCAGGTGGCCAGCAGGGCGTGCGAGAGCAGCGGCAGCGCGCCCGCGTCGTACGCGCCCTGCGACGCCCGGCCCGGCGCGCGCCCGCTGCGGACGCCCAGGTCGCGCAGCATCAGCTCGATCAGGCCCGGCTCCAGCTGGAGACCGGCGGCCTTCGCGGGCCGGGACACCGCTTCGCGCAGCTCGGCCGAGGTCATCGGGCCCAGCACCATCTGCCGGTCCTGGAGCGCGTCGGCCAGTTCCGGGTAGGCCAGGCACCGGCCGTAGAAGTCGGCGCGCACCCCCAGCACGACCAGCGCGGGCGCGTCACCGCCCGGGATGGACGGGGTGCACGCCGCGTGCAGCGCCTGCACGAACAGCTGCACCAGCCCCTCGTCGGGGCACAGCGTGAACGCCTCCTCGAACTGGTCCACCACGACGACCACCCGGTCGCCGCCCAGGTTGGCCGCGTGCGCGGCGAACGCGTCGCGGATGCGCCCCGCGAACCGCAGGACGCTGATCATCGACTGCCCGACGAACGTCTCCGACGGGTGCTCCGGCGGCTCCCCGGCCACCACCGAGTCGAGGACGTCGGCCAGTTCCGGGATGTGCCCGACGAGTTCTTTCACCGGGTCCGCGCCGGGCGTCAGCACGATCGACGGCCATTTCTCCGAACCGGGTACCGCCAATGCGCCGTCGCGAATGGACGGAATGACCCCGGCGCGCACCAACGACGATTTCCCGGCACCCGATGCGCCGACCAGCATGACGATTCCACCGCTGTCCACCGCGGCGCCCAATCGGGACACCAGTGCGGCGGTGCTGCGTTCCCGTCCGAAGAACCACGAGGAATCCTCGGGCTGGAAAGCGGCGAGCCCGCGATAAGGGCACACGCCGATTTCGTCGGAACTCGGCGGGTCCTCGTCCTCGGGGGACGCGGCGGGGCTCGCCAGCGCCTCCTCCCACAGCGCGCGCCACGCCTCCAGGTCGTACAGCCCGGCCACCGACGGCTTCGGCCGGGCCTTGCGTGCCTCGCCGATGAGGACTTCGAGCACTACCGAGAGTGCCGGGAACCGGGCGGGCACGTTGCGCCCGCGCCGCCAGTCGCTGACCCGCTGCGCGGTGGCCCGGACGGGTCGGCCGCGGTCGTCGGTGCGGCGGGCGCGGCTGACCGACTCGGTCACCCGCTTCAGGGGTGGGTCGCCCGCCGCGGCGTAGAGCAGCGCGAACCGCTCCGCGAAAACGGCACGGGGACCCGACCCCTGACCAGTTGCAGCCATCCGCGGGGGACCTCCTCGTCTTCTCCGCAGTTTCCGGACCGGAAAACCGGCTGAGCGGGCGTGAACAGGTCGTTTGTGGACCGGTGCGACACCGGGCAGTCCACCCTAACGACTTGCGCTGCCAAGCTGCCCGTGACGTTGTCGCTGACGTCGCCAGGTTGTGCGAAGGGACCGGTCGAAGTGGTTTCGCAAGCAACTAAAGCGAGTGGCAGAACGTTCGCCGCTGAGGAGTCCTGGGGGTCTTCTCAGCGGGGTGCACAGAGCCGGCCCGGCCGGTGGAACGGCGCGGCGACCTGCCATGCCGACCGGGACTGAGCCGTGGACGACCGGACGCGTGCCGGTCACCGACCGTGACGAACGGGGCGTCCCCGGCGAATCCAGGGTGTGCCCGATCCTGCGGACCGTGCTCGACGCGGCCGACCGGGACCGGGCCGAGGTGAACCTGGCCGCACTGGCCAGGCTCGCGGCTCCACTGCACGCCTGAGGCCGGCGGTCGCACAACGGCGTGCGGCGGCGGCCCGGTGCGTGTTGTCTTCCTGTCGCATTTCCGCCAGCCAACGGCCTGGCGTTGACCGATGCTGGATGCCGTGCACCAAGACGCGGAACGTTGTGTTCGAGCCGTGCGGTCCAAGGACGCGCGGTTCGACGGGTGGTTCTTCACCGCCGTGCTCACCACGCGGATCTATTGCCGACCGAGTTGTCCGGTGGTGCCGCCGAAGGTCGAGAACATGCGGTTCTACCCGAGTGCGGCGGCGGCGCAACAAGCGGGATTCCGCGCGTGCAAGAGGTGTCGTCCGGATGCGAGTCCGGGTTCACCGCTGTGGAACCACCGCGCCGACTCCGTCGCCAAGGCCATGCGCCTGATCGCCGACGGCGTCGTGGACCGCGAGGGCGTGCCGGGGCTGGCCGCGCGGCTGGGCTACAGCGTCCGGCAGGTCGAGCGGCAGCTGCTCGCCGAACTCGGCGCGGGACCGCTCGCGCTGGCCCGGGCGCAGCGCGCGCAGACCGCCCGGCTGCTGATCGAGACGACCGGGTTGCCGATGGCGGACGTGGCGCTGGCCGCCGGGTTCGCCAGCGTCCGGGCGTTCAACGAGACCGTGCGCTCGGTGTTCGCCATGTCGCCGACCGACCTGCGGATGCGGCGGTCCGCGCCGTCCGCCGCGCCGGGGGTGCTGTCGCTGCGGCTGCCGTTCCGCGCGCCGCTGTGCCCGGACAACCTGTTCGGGCACCTGGCCGCGACCGCCGTGCCGGGCGTGGAGGAGTGGCGGGACGGCGCGTACCGGCGGACCATGCGCACCCCGCACGGCCACGCGGTCGTGACGCTGCGGCCGGAGCCGGACCACGTGGCGTGCCAGTTGGCGCTGACCGACCTGCGGGACCTGTCGCTGGCGATCGCCCGGTGCCGCCGGATGCTGGACCTGGACGCCGACCCGGTCGCCGTCGACGAGCAGCTGGCCGCGGACCCGCTGCTGAAACCGCTGGTGGACAAGGACCCGGGGCGGCGGGTGCCGGGGACGGTGGACGCCGCCGAGTTCGCGGTGCGCGCGGTGCTCGGCCAGCAGGTGTCGACCGCCGCGGCCCGCACGCACGCGGCGCGGATCGTCGTCGCCGCGGGCACGCCGGTCGAGGACCACGGCCTGACCCACGTGTTCCCGACGCCCGAGCAGCTCGCCGAGCTGGACCCGGCTGTGCTGGCCATGCCGCAGTCCCGCAAGACCGCGTTCGCCGCGCTCGTGCACGCCTTGGCGTCCGGAGCGCTCGACCTGGGCGTGGGCGCGGACTGGGACAAGGCGCGCGCGGACCTGCTGGCCCTGCCCGGGTTCGGCCCGTGGACCGTCGAGGTCATCGCGATGCGGGCGCTGGGCGACCCGGACGCGTTCATCCCGGGCGACCTGGGCGTGCGGCTGGCCGCGCGGACCCTCGGCCTGCCCGACACCCCCGGCGCGCTCATCGAGCGCGCACGCGCGTGGCGCCCCTGGCGGGCCTACGCCGTCCAACACCTCTGGGCCACCGGTGACCACGCGGTCAACCGGCTGCCCGCGTGAAAGGACCCTTCATGACGCACACCACGGTCGACAGTCCCGTCGGCCCGTTGACGCTCGTGGCCACGGACGGCGTGCTGTCCGGGCTGTACATGACCGACCAGCGGTACCGGCCCGACGACGAGTCGTTCGGGCCGGTGGACGCCGCGCCGTTCGCCGACGTGATCGCGCAGTTGGAGGAGTACTTCGCGGGCGCGCGCACGTCGTTCGACCTGGAGTTGGACCTGCTGGGGACGCCGTTCCAGCGGACCGTGTGGCGGGCGCTGTGCTCGATCCCGTACGGGGAGACGGTGTCCTACGGGGAACTGGCCGCCCTGGTCGGTCGGCCGACCGCGGCGCGGGCCGTCGGCATGGCCAACGGCCGCAACCCGGTCGGGATCATCGTGCCGTGCCACCGGGTGGTCGGGTCGACCGGCGACCTGACCGGGTACGGCGGCGGTATCGACCGCAAGCGTCAGCTGCTGGAGTTCGAGACCGGGACCCTGGCCTCCTCGACCGGCCGCTGAACCCGGCGCTGCTTGCGCGCCACGTCCCGTTCCAGCCACCACTCGATGAACAGGAAGGGCAGCACCCAGCCCAGCCACGCGGAGATCGCGGAGGTCGCCTGCATCAGGGCGACCTCGCTGCCGCCGAACGCGCTGTCCTTGAGCGGGGGCAGCGCGATGATCATCGCGACGGCCCAGAGGCGGTTGGTGATGATGGAGAAGGTGAGGGTGGCGCTGCGCAGCATCCACCGGCGGTGCTCGACGTACCGCTTGCGGCGGGCCATGCGGTAGGCGGTGGTGGTGAAGCCGAGCCAGAGCGAGCCCATCAGGACGTTGCCCACCGCGTTGACCGGCCCGAACGGGCTGACCGCGCCGATCACGACCGCCAGCACGCCGCCCGGCAGGACCCCCGCGAACACGTAGGCGCGGCCCGCGTACCGGTGCCACTTGGGGTAGCGCTGCCGGAACCACGGCCAGATCTGGAGGACGGCGGTCAGGATCGCGACGGACGCGAAGACCACGTGGCCGACGAGGGCCGGGTAGTACCAGTCGTAGCCCGGGTCGGGCACGCGGGACTGGGCGCGGTCGCCGGTGAGGTACGGCGGCAGCGAGAACGCGACGAACAGCAGGACCAGGAACCCCAGCGGCACCACCCACGGCCGCCGCCACCACTTCTTCTTCCCCTGTGTGTGCACCATGAGCCCGACTCTGGCCACACGCGCTGACGAGCCACGCACCGAACGCTGACGAGCCGGCCACCGACAAATTCAGTTGTCTTGACAACTCGGCTTGTCGGTGCGACAGTTCTCCCATGCTTGAAGTGGCGGTGATCGAGGACCCGGCTACGGCCGAGGTGACGCTGGACCCCGTGCGTGTCCGGCTGCTGGCCGAACTGGTCGAACCCGGCTCGGCGACCACGCTGGCCGCCAAGGTGGGCCTCCCGCGCCAGAAGGTCAACTACCACCTGCGCACGCTCGAACAGCACGGCCTGGTCGAGCTGGCCGAAGAGCGCCGCAAGGGCAACATGACCGAGCGCGTCATGCGGGCGACCGCCGCGTCCTACGTGATCTCGCCCGTCGCGCTCGCCGCCGTGCAGCCCGACCCCGAGCGGTCGCCGGACAGGCTCTCGGCGCGTTGGCTGCTCGCGGTCGCGGCGCGGTTGGTGAAGGACGTCGGGAACCTGCTCACCGGGGCGTCGAAGGCGGGCAAGAAGGTGGCGACGTTCGCCATCGACGGGGAGGTCCGGTTCGCCTCCGCGCAGGACCGCGCGGCGTTCGCCGAAGAACTCGCGACCGCCGTCACCGGCCTGGTCGCCAAGTACCACGACGAGACGGCCGAGGGCGGGCGTCCGCACCGCATCGTCGTCGCCGTCCACCCCAGCATCCCCAAGGAGTCCTGATGGGCCACGCGTTCGAAGAGGTCAACGAGGTCGAGCTGGCCGGTGTCACGCCCGACCAGGTGTGGGACGCGATCGCGACCGGCCCCGGCATCGACTCGTGGTTCATGGGGCACAACGAGGTCGACCCGGGCGCGACGATCCGGGGCGCGTTCGGCGGCTACGAGCCCGCGCACCCGGTCACCGCGTGGGAACCCGGCAAGCACCTCGCCTACGGCGGCGAACCCGCCCCCGACGGCCGCAAGCTCGCCTACGAGTTCCTGATCGAGGGCCGCGACCACGGCAGCACCGTGCTCCGCATGGTCGTCGCCGGCTTCCTGCCCGGCGACGACTGGCAGGACGAGTTCGAGGCGATGACCGCCGGCGGCGCGATGTTCTGGCGCACCCTGGTCGAGTACCTCACCCACTTCGCGGGCCGGACCGCCAAGCCGGTCACCGCGTTCGGCCCCGAGGTCGCCGACTGGCCGGCGCTGTGGACGCGCCTGCACGCCAAGCTCGGCGGCTCGAAGCCCGGCGACCGGGTCGACGTGGACGGCACGCCCGGCGTCGTCTACTACGCCAACGCCCAGACCATCGGCATCCGCACCCCGGACGCGATCTACCGCTTCTTCCGGGGCATCACCGGCCACCTGTTCGCCATGCACCACGTCTTCGCCGACGACCACCGCGACGAGCGCACGTGGTCCGCCTGGATGGGAACCCTGTCATGACCACGATCACCAAGACCCAGGGCACCACGAAGCTCCTCCTCGGCTGCGGCGCGATCGCCGGACCGCTCTACCTCGTCACGGGTTTCGCGCAGGCGTTCACCCGCGAGGGCTTCGACCTGACCAAGCACCCGATGAGCTTCCTGTCCCTCGGCGAGGGCGGCTGGGTGCAGATCGCCAACTTCGTCCTCAGTGGACTGTTGTTCCTCGCCTTCGCTTTCGGGGTCAGGAAAGCGCTCAAGGGACAACGCGCCGGCACGTGGGCCCCGATCCTGTTCGGGATCTTCGCGCTCGGGATGATCGGCGGCGGCGTGTTCGTGGCCGACCCGGCGTTCGGGTACCCGGCGGGCGCGCCCGCCGGTCAGCCGGAAACCCTGTCCTGGCACGGAGTTCTGCACGGCGTGGCGTTCTTCGTGGCCTTCCCCGCGCTGATCGCGTCCTGCTTCGTCCTGGCCCGCCGGTTCACCGGCGCCTGGTCGCGGCTGTGCGTCGCGGTCGGGGTGGCGTCGGTCGTGCCCATCGCGTTCATGGGCACCGAATACGCGACCGTCGTGCTCTACGTCGTCGCCGTCGTCAGTTGGCTGTGGTTGTCCGCGGTCGCCGTCAAGCTCCGCGCCGAGATCTGAGGAGAACGAGAGATGGGCCACGTCACGTCCCAGGACGGCACGCGCATCGCCTACAGCAAGACCGGTTCCGGCCCCGCGCTGGTCATCGTCGACGGCGCGCTGTGCCACCGCGCGTTCGGCCCGGCCACGCAGCTCGCGCAGGCCCTAGCGCCGCACTTCACCGTCTACACCTACGACCGGCGCGGCCGGGGCGAGAGCGGGAACACCGCGCCCTACGACGTGGCGCGCGAGGTCGAGGACATCGCCGCGCTGGTCGAGGAGGCCGGCGGGAAGGCGCACCTGTTCGGCATGTCGTCCGGCGGCACGCTCGTCGCCGAGGCCGCGCACCGGGGCCTCCCCGTCGACCGGTACGCGATCTACGAGTCGCCGATGATCGTCGACGGCACGCGCGCCCCGATGCCCGCCGACCTGCCCGAACGGGTGCGGCGCGCGGTCGAGGAGGACCGGCGGTCGGACGCGGTGAAGATGTTCATGGACTACGTGGGCACGCCGAAGTTCGTCACGACGATCATGCGGATCACGCCACCGTGGCGGCAGCTCAAGGCCGTCGCCCACACCCTGCCCCACGACTTCGGCCTGGTGGGCGAGTTCCAGCGGGGCGAGAAGCCACCGGTCGACCGGTGGTCCGGCGCCAAGGCCCCGGCCTGGTCATCGCCGGCGGCAAGAGCCCCGAGTACATGCGCAACGCGCAGGCCGTGCTCGCCGACACCCTGCCGGACGCCGAGCTGGTGGTCCTTGGTGGACAGACGCACATGGTCAAGGCGAAGGTCACCGCGCCGGTCCTGGTGGACTTCTTCGGCCGCTGAAGCCCTCGAAAAAGCGCCGTGCCGCAACGCGACACGGCGCTTCGAGCCCCTCGACCGCGCGGGTTACGACTTGCGGGCGACCGCGCCCGCGATGCAGTACGACACCGCGTCCAACTCCTTGAGCCGCGGGCCGTCCGGCCACCAGTCGGCGCAGATGACCAGGCCCGGGTCGACCAGGTCCAGGCCGTTGAACATGCCCAGCAGCTCGTCGTGGGTCGCGAACTTCCCGGAACCCATGGGGAGTGCAGGAACGTCTCCTCCATGCGCCGCGCGATCGCCGAGTGCTCCTCGGTCTGCGGGTCCAGGAAGTGGCTGATCGCCACGTACGAGCCGGACGGCAGCGCCTCGATGTACTCGGCCATGATCTCGGCCGGCGTGGGCGATTCGCCGTTGTAGTGGTGCAGGGTGCCGAGCTGGAACAGGGCCAGCGGCTCGTCGAAGTCGATGTGGCGGCGCACGACCTCGTCGTTGAGGATCTCCTGCGGGTTGAAGATGTCCGCGGCGGAGAAGTGGGTCTGGTCGTTCTCCTCCAGCAGGGCGCGGCCGTGGGCCAGCACCACCGGGTCGTTGTCGACGTAGACGACCCGCGCGTCGGGCTGGATGCGTTGCGCCACCTGGTGTGTGTTCTCCGCGGTGGGCAGGCCGGAGCCGCAGTCCAGGAACTGGGTCACCCCGGTCTGGCTGGCGATGAACCTGGTCACCCGGATGAGGAACGCGCGGTTGTCGACCGCGAGAGTCTTGGCTTCGGGGGCCACGCGCTCGACCCTGCGCAACACTTCACGGTCGATCTCGTAGTTGTCCTTGCCGTCCAGGAAGGCGTCGTAGACCCTGGCGATACTGGCCTTGCTCGTGTCGATGTAGGTGGGGATGGCGGTGTCCGAGGACGTGCCCGGCATTGGTGACCTCGCATGAGTGGTTTCAAGGGGGCGGCGGTTGTGCACCGCGTCACAGTCCACTGAGCGTAAGAGTATGGGCCCTTTGCGTGAGTGAGCGGTGTGCGGCGGATGGGGGAAGATCGTGGGTGTACGTTCGGTGACGATGCGATTTCACCCCGCTCGCACGCAACCGCTGTTCGGGTGGCGGCGGTTCGCACGAGAGGGCGCGGTCGGGAGGAGCAGGTATGCGCACCGGTGACTCCGAGGGCGCGGCGACCGAGCGGGAGAGCGGTCCCACCGCCCTGCGCATCGTGCTGGGGTCGCAGCTGCGGAGGCTGCGCGAGGCCGCCGAGATCACGCGGGCCGACGCGGGTTACGCGATCCGCGGGTCGGAGTCGAAGATCAGCCGGATGGAGCTGGGGCGCGTCGGCCTGAAGGAGCGCGACGTCTCGGACCTGCTGACCATGTACGGGATGACCGACGCGGACGCGCGGGACAAGTTCCTGGCGATGGTCCGCCGGTCCAACGAGCCCGGCTGGTGGCACCGCTACAACGACCTGATGCCCGACTGGTTCCAGGACTACGTGGGCCTGGAGGAGGCGGCGACCCGCATCCTGACCTACGAGACGCACTTCGTGCCGGGCCTGCTGCAGACCGAGGCCTACGCGATGGCGATCGCCAGCAACGGCCGGCCCGACCTGGCCGGACCGGAGGTCAGACGGCGGGTGGCGCTGCGCATGCAGCGGCAGAAGATCATGTTCCGGCCGAGCGCGCCGCGGCTGTGGGTAATCATCGACGAGTCGGTGTTGCATCGCCCGATCGGGGGCCGTGACGTCCTGCTCGCCCAGATCGAGCATTTGCTCTCCGTAACCAAGGACTCGCCGATCACTCTTCAGATTGTTCCTTTCCCGCTGAGCGGCTACGCAGCGGAAGGACCATTCACGATGCTCCGTTTCGGTGAGCCCGATCTGCCCGACATCGTGTACCTCGAACACCTCAGTGGTGCCCTCTACCTGGACAAACTCGAAGAGCTGGAGATCTACAGCCGTCGTTTCGACCGGTTGACGGTGGACGCGGAGACGCCGGATCGAAGCCGACA
Source organism: Actinosynnema sp. CA-248983 (assembly GCA_050954585.1). Lineage (GTDB taxonomy): Bacteria > Actinomycetota > Actinomycetes > Mycobacteriales > Pseudonocardiaceae > Actinosynnema. Next base: position 664,501 of record CP191863.1, read on the forward strand.
GATGCTCATGAAGTTCCGAGCGGCCCTGTAGCGACTCCTCCGTCCGGGCGAGATTCGCCGTCTGCATCTGCACGTGCATTTACCCGTGTCTCACGCAGTGCTACGGTCCGTGCACAGTCAAATGCACGTGCAGATGCACTCCGTCGTCGTTGGGTAGGTGATGTCGATGGCCGGCAAGGCGCACAACGGCATGTCCGCTGCGGCTTTGCGGGACGTGACCTGGCGGAAGAGCGCACGCAGCGGCCAGTACGGCAACTGCGTCGAAGTAGCGGTTCTGGACGGCGGCGACGTCGCGGTCCGCAACTCCCGGTTCCCGGACGGTCCCGCGTTGGTCTACACCAGGGCGGAGATGGCGGCCTTCGTGGCCGGTGCCAGGGACGGGGAGTTCGATGACCTCGTCGACTGACGCCCGCACCACGCTCCAACTGCGTCAGCTGATCGCCCGCGGCTTCCAGTTCCTGCACCCGCGCGACGCGCGGGGCGAGTTGGCCGCCGTCGTCGGAGTCCGTGCGCACGACGCCGTCATCGACGTCGTCCGGCTGCACACGGAGGACGACGCGGTGGCCATGCGGATGCCCGCGGACGAGGTGAACGTCCTGTCACCGTCCCGGTTTTCCTGGCGCAGGCGCGGTCCGGCGTCGAGCGTGCTCGAGGAGCTGCTCGAACTGCCCGACGACCGGATCGCCTGACACCGGCTCCCCGTTCGCGCCGAACGGGACAGGGGCGGCACGTGGCCCCTCTCGACGAACCTGACCTGGAGACGCAGCGGGAACCGACTCCGCGCCCTAGTCGGTTCCGTGACGCTCAAAGCGGAACTCCGTGTTCGTCACGGTTCGGCGCGGAGGTCGGCGCCCACTCGACCTCCGCGCCAACCTGAAAGCTCAGTCCGCCAGTCCCCGCAACACGACCTCCAGTCCGCGCGCGAACCCGTCGTCCACCGCCCGCGCGGCCCGCGCGGTCTCGGCCAGCAGCGGGAACTCCGCGTTCGCGGCCATCGCGGCGGTGCCCGGTCCGGACAGCGGGCCCAGGTGCTCCAGCTGCACCGCGCCGATGAGGTAGCTGAGCAGGCAGCGCAGGGCCACCACCCGTCGCGGACCGCTGAAACCGTTGGCGGCCAACACTTCCAGCACCGCCTCGGACCACCGGCTGATCGCGGGCGAGCGGTGCCGGTGGGTCATCGTCAGGACGATCGCGTTGGGGTGGGCCGCGACCGCGTCCCGGACGCGCCGCATCAGGACGTTGACCTGTTGGCGCCATGGGGCTTCCGGTGGCTCGACGTCCACTGTGGACAGGATGAGGTCGACGACGAGCGCTTCCAGCTCGGTCTTCTCCCGCACGTACCGGTAGAGGGACATCGTGCCCATGCCCAGTTCCTGCGCGACCGCGCGCATGGAGAGGGCGGGCAGGCCGTCGCGGTCCACCACGGCGAGCGCGGCGGCGGCGAGGGCTTCCGGGGTGAGCGACTTGGGTCGTGGCATGGCGCTTGACAGCGTACGACATACGCTCATAACGTCGTAGGCGTACGGCGCACGCTTAAAAGTGACCAAGGGGGACCTGTGATCACGGCGCACGAGTGGGAAGCGGTGCTGGGCGGACCCGTGCGGGTGCCCGACCCGGAACGCCTGGTGCACCTGCAGTTCCGGCGGTTCGCCGGGTGCCCGGTGTGCAACCTGCACCTGAGGTCGATCGTGGCCCGGCACGGCGAGATCACGGCCCGGGGCATCGCGGAGGTCGTGGTGTTCCACTCGCCCGCCGACGAACTCCGGCCGCACGTCGAGGACTTCCCGTTCGCGGTGATCGCGGACCCGGACAAGCGGCTCTACGTGGAGTTCGGCGTGGAGGCGAAGCCGCGGGCGTTGCTCGACCCGCGCGCGTGGGGCGCCATCGTGGCCGGGATCGTCCGGGATCTCGGGCCGGTGCTGCGCGGGCGGCGACCGCTGCCGACGTCGTCGGGCGGGCGGCTCGGGCTGCCGGCGGACTTCCTCATCGCGCCGGACGGCTCGATCGTGGCGGAGAAGCGCGGTGTGCACGCTTATGACCAGTGGTCGGTGGACGAACTGCTGGCCGCGGCCGGGTGATCCGGCGGTTGTCCACAGGGCTGTCCACAGCTGTGGATTGCTCGAACGTGTGTTCGAACGACCCGGGGCGCGGTGCGCCGCCTTCGGTCGCACGTCAGAGCCGGTGCAGGCAGGCTGGTCGGGGTACTGCGGTGCAACTGAAGTGAGCTGGGGCACATTGGCGGATAACAGAATTGGGCGGGACTCGGTGGAGTCCTCGGAAATGGCGCTCGACGGCATGTCGTGAGCCGCCCGCAGTACCCCCACCCACGGCCCGGGCGGGCCGCAGGTGAGGGTCCTTCGCTTTCTCGAAGCGGCCTACAACCACACCCGGAACCTGGCGTGGTACGTGGTCGGCGAGGCGGGCGCGACGATGTTGTGCGTCCGCGCGCCGCCGTCGGACCAGCTCGACCACCGGTAGCCCAGGCGCAGCTCACCGAGCACCTGCGGCGAGGGTGCGCTGATCGAGTTGACCGAACCCACGATCACCGTGCGGGAGAACGGGGTCCGCTGGGTCGTGCTGCCGACCGTGAGGTTCGCGTTCGTCGGCGACGAGGTGAAGGTCAGCACCACCGTGCGCGGGTCGAGGCGGACCTTCGTGGCGGCGGACCGGCCCGCGGAGTCGGTCGCCGTCAGGGTCAGCTCCAGGTACGACGGGTACTCGTGGTCCGGCGCGACGAACGAGCCGGACGTCCCGGTCGACTCCTGCACCACGTGCTCGTGGCACGTGCCGGCGGTCGCGCAGTGCTGGATGCTCAGCCGCCACCGCAGGTTCCCGGCGGACAGCGTGCCGTCCTGCGGGTCGGTGGCGTGGCCGGCGAAGGACACGGTCTCGCCGACCGCCCACCGCACCAGCGCCGTCGGGTCGTCGATCACCGGCACCGGGTCCTGGCCGCTGACCGTGACGGTGACGGTCGTGGTGGCGAACGCCCCGGCGGAGTCGGTGACCTTGAGCCCCACGACGGTGGTCCCGTGGTAGACGTGGGTGGGCGTGGCGGAGGTGGAGTCGTCGTACGCGCCGTCGCCGTCGAGGTCCCACGCGAAGGTCAGCGGGTGTCCGTCGGGATCGCTGGACGCCCGGCCGTCGAGCTGCGCCGACAGCGGCGCGGGACCCGTGGACGGGGTGGCCTGGGCGACCGCCGTGGGCGCGCGGTTCCCGCCGGCCGGGTAGCTGACGCGGCGCAGCTGGCCCGCGCCCAGGGCCACGTAGAACAGGTCGCCGCCGGGCCCGGTGAGCAGCTGCACCGGGATGTTCACACCGGTCACGAAGGGCACGATCTTCGCCGGGTCGGGTACCCCGTCCGTGGTCTTCATGGCCCACACGCAGCCGCGCGAGCTGTCCGCGAAGAACAGCGCGCCGTCGTACTCGGCGGGGTAGTTCCCGTTGCCCTCGAAGGCGATGCCGCTGATGGACGACCCGCCGGTCGGGCACGGGTCGGTGGGGACGACCTTCGCCGAGTGGTGGTAGGCGTAGTGCGGCGGGGTGTGGCCGCCGCCGGCGTAGAGGGACTCGCACAGCGACAGGTCGGCGCTGTCGTAGCCGGGTTGCCGCCCGTTGCCCTCGAAGCAGGGCCAGCCGAAGTTCTCCATGACCGGGTCGTCCGGGTCGGCGATCCGGTTGACCTCCTCCCAGTCGCCCCAGCCGACGTCGCCGACCCAGATCTCCTCGGTGCCGGGCCGGACGGCGAAGCGGAACTGGTTGCGCAGGCCGTGCGCGACGATCCGGCGCGCGTTGGCGTCGGGGTGGCCGGCCAGCGGGTTGTCCGGCAGGGCCGCGCCGGTGTCCGGGTCGATGCGGACGATGGCGCCGGCGAGGGTCACCGGTTCGCCGGCGGGTCGGCGCGGGGACTGCGAGCGCAGCGCGCCGCCGCGTGCGGTGGGCGCGGACAGGTTGGCGCCGGCGGGGCCGGGCGGGTCGGCGCACGGGTTGCCGACCTGGCCGTGGTCGGTGAAGGAGAAGCTGGCGCCGTCGCCGCCGCCGACGTAGAGCGCGCCGTCCGGGCCGACCGCGACGGTGCCGATGGAGTGGCTCGGGTACTGCTGGCACCAGTCGGTGACCAGGGGTTTCTCCGCGATGGACACGCCGGAGGCGCCCATGGTGAGGCGGGAGACGCGGCCGGTGACGACGCAACCCCGGTCCGTCGGGCCAGGCGGGGTCGGGCAGGTGTCGCCCCAGCGCGGCGCGGTGCCGCCGGGTTCGGCGTCGTGGGTGTAGGCGACGTAGACGTACGGGCGGGCCGGGTACGCGGGGTCGACGGCGAGGCCGAGCAGGCCGCGGTCCCAGAAGTCCTGGGTCCGGGTGCGGAGGTCGGCGAACACGGTGGCGGTCGGGTCGGCGAGCGAGTCGAAGACCTTGACCAGGCCGCTCTTCTCGGCGACGAACACGGTGCCGTCGGGGGCGAACGCGGCGGCGGTCGGGGCGGTCAGGCCGCCGATCGCGAGGGTGTCGGTGAAGCCGGCGGGCACGGCGGCGCGGGCGGGCGGCCCGACGGCGACCAGGCAGGCGGCGCCGAGGGCGAGGACGAGGGCGGCGGTCGTGCGTCTGAGTCTCAGTGGGTTCATGGCGGCGGACCCCTCCTAACTCGGGTGAGTGAGGCTCGGAAGGGTGACACGTCGGATGATCGACCACTTGGAGTTTGGCGCGTGTCGCCCGTTCACCCGGTCGGTCACCCACGTTCGGAGCAGTTCCCCGGGCTCGCCGGCCGTGTCATGGTGAACGTGATTGGTCTGGACCTTCGCCCTCCCCTGCGACGGGGGCGCCGGTCCACCCCCTGCGAGAGGAATTGGGACATGCGCGGCACGACCGTGTTACCCGGGACGCCCTGCCAGGTCCAGAACGGCGGTGAGCTGCCCATGCACCGGCTGGAGGTGCCGATGCTCAACGCGCTGCCGTTCGCCATCGGCACCTTCGACGCCATCGGACCGATGTCGCGGGCGAACTTCCCGCACCGGCACACCTTCCACGAGATCGTCTACGTCACCGGCGGCACCGGGACGCACGTGGTGGACCTGGCCCGGTGGGAACTGCGCCCGCCCCACCTGTGCGTCATCGCCCCCGGCCAGGTGCACCACTGGGACGCCCGGGACCTGTCCGGCCACGTCGTCCTGTTCACCGACGACTTCCTGCTCGACCACCCCGGCGACCGCGAGCTGCTGCGCCGGCTGTCCGAACGCCCCTGGCTCACCCTCGACGGGCCCACCCACGCCCGGCTGGGTCGGCTCATCGCCGAGCTGGAGGAGGAGTACCGGGCCGGCGCGCGCGGGGTCGAGTCCGTGCTGCGGGCGCTGCTGCACGTCCTGGTGGTGCGCGCGGCCCGGCTGCCGCAGACCGCCTCCGCCGTGCCGCCCGCCCGGCCCGGCGCGGTCGCCGAGGAGTTCGCCCGGCTGGCCGCCCGACCCGACCTGGGGCTGTGGTCGGTGAGCGCCTACGCCGAGCGCATCGGCGTGACCCCCGGGTACCTCACCGAGGCGGTGAAGGCCGCCACCGGCCGGACGCCCTCGCAGCTGGTGCGCGAGGCCCGGGCCGGCGAGGCCAAGCGGCTGCTGGCCCGGACGGACCTGACCGTTCGGCAGATCGCCGGGCGGGTGGGGTTCGGCGACCCGGCCTACTTCTGCCGGTTCTTCCGGCGCGAGACCGGCGTGAGCCCGGGCGATTTCCGCCGCCGCGGGGACGTCCGCGCGGTGCGGCGTTCACAGTGATGGCCGCCCGCGAGATTCACCACGACCAACCGGTCCAGTCCATCGTCGCCGGTCGGGCAGCTCCATAGGTTCGAGATGAATTCCCGAGCCATCCCCACGAGGAGCAGGCATGGACACGCCTATGGACGGCGACCGCCCCACCGAGGGCGCCCTCCAGGACGAGAAAGACTCCCGCCACGTCAGCCGCCGACCCGTGCTGCGCGCGGCCATCGCCGCCGGCGTCGCGGTGCCCGCCGCGCTGATGGGCGTGCCCGCGCTGGCCCGCACCGTCCCGAGCACCGGCGGCACGCTGGAGCTGACCCCGGAGTGCGACGACGGCGACCACCCGACCCCGCCGCAGACCGAGGGCCCGTACTTCAAGCCGAACTCGCCGCGCCGCACGTCGCTGGTCGACTCGGGCACCGTCGGCACCCGGCTGACCGTCAGCGGCTACGTCTTCGGCCTGGCGTGCGTGCCGATCGCCAACGCGCTGCTGGACTTCTGGCAGTGCGACAACAACGGCGTCTACGACAACACGGGCTACCGGTTCCGCGGCCACCAGTTCACCGGCCCGGACGGCAAGTTCACGTTGCAGACCATCGTCCCGGGCCTGTACCCGGGGCGGACGCGGCACATCCACGTGAAGGTGCAGAACCCGGGCGGTCGCATCCTGACCACGCAGCTGTACTTCCCGAACGAGCCGCGGAACAACACGGACTCGATCTTCGACCCGCGCCTGCTGATGACCGTGCGCAACGTCGGGACGGGTCGCGAGGGCTTGTTCGACTTCGTCCTGAACGTGCGCCAGAACCCGACCACTTCGCCCACCGGCCCGACCACGACGACCTCGCAGCCGCCCGGCGGCACGTGGTCGGTCGGCACCACGTACCCGACCGGGGCGAGCGTCACCTACGGCGGCGGGCGCTACGTGTGCCTCCAGACCCACACCGCCCAACCCGGCTGGGAACCGCCGAACACGCCCGCCCTGTGGCGCGCCGGCTGATTCCCGAGAATTGCGGACAGGCCGGGCCGAAGGCCCCTGGACACCCCGGGGGCCTTCGGTGTACCCGCGGCTGATCCACATTGGACTGTGCGGGTGTCGTTGTGCCACAACTGGTAACGACTGCTCCGTTCCTCCGATGCACAGCGCGTACGTCGTCGGAGCGTCAGGAGTCGTCGTGGTCGAGAACCCGTCGTCGGGACTGGTGGTGGTGGCGGCCGAGGTGGTCGTCACCGTGACGCGAGAGGAGCACCACCAGCAGGTGTTAGGCCGGTACCCGGTGGTTCCCGGCCACCAGCGGCGCGTGGTGGCGGAACTGGGGTGGTGCACCATCACCGCCGGCAAGTACCGCGGTGAGCAGGCGGTCGAGGTGCGGCTGGACGGGCAGCGGGTCGGTGAGCTGACCTGGCTGATGTCACAGCGGTACGGCGACCTGGTGTCGGGCCTGCTGGGACGGGGTTCGCGGCCGGGCTGCGAGGCGACCGTGACGCGCGGTGCGCGCGGTCTGGAGATCGTCCTCCACCTGCCCCGCGACCCCTCCGCGATGCCCGTGCCACCCGTCGTGCCCGCGCCGTCGCCGACGATCGCGTGGACACCGCCGATCCCGGCGCAGCGGCCGAACACGTTCGCGGCGCACAAGCCGGCGTGGATCGCGGGCGGTGTGCTGGGCGCGCTCTTCCTCATCGTGGTCGCCGCCAACAGCGGGACGCCCACGAAGCCCACTGCGGCCGACACGTCCACCACCACGAGCACGACCACGACGACCAAGGTCACGACGACCACGACCGCACCGCCGACGACCACGACCACGACGACCACGACGACCACCACCACGGTCGCCCCGGCCCCGCCGCCGGTCACCCAGCCGCCCGCACCGGCACCCACCACGCGCCAGGTCACGCAGGCCCCGCCGCCACCGCCGCCGCCCGCGCAGCAGTGCCACTCGAGCTACACCCCCTGCGTACCGGTCGCCTCGGACGTCGACTGCGAGGGCGGCAGCGGTGACGGCCCCGCCTACGTGCGCGGTCCGATCCAGGTCATCGGCCCGGACGTCTACCGGCTCGACCACGACAAGGACGGCATCGGCTGCGAGTGAGGCGCCGGTGGGCAGAATCGGCGCATGCGGTTCGCCATCCTTGGTCCACTGGAAGTGCGCACGGACGCCGGTGAGGTGGTCGCGGTCGGCGGGCCGAAGCCCCGGGCCCTGTTGACCGCCCTCCTGCTCGACGCCGGGCGCGTGGTGGACTTCGGCGGGGAGAGCGCCAACGCCGTGCAGGCGCGGGTGTCCCGGTTGCGGCGGGGGCTGCCGGACGGGCTCATCGAGTTCACCGGGGGCGGCTACCGGATCGTGGTGGACCCGGACGACGTGGACGTGCACCGGTTCGAGCGGCTCGCCCGGGAAGGGCGGCGGCTGCTCGGGGCGGGGGCGGCGGACGCGGCGGTTTCCGTGTTGCGGGAAGCGCTCGGGTTGTGGCGGGGGCCGGCGTTGGTGGACCTGCCGGAGGCTGAAGCTCGGGTCGCGCGGTTGGAAGAGACGCGGTTGGCCGCGGTTGAGGACCTGGTCGAGGCCGAGCTGGCGACTGCGGGGACGTCGGTGGGGCGGCTGCGGGAGTTGGTGGCCGCGCACCCGTTCCGCGAGCGGTTGCGGGGGCAGCTCATGCGGGCGTTGCACGGGGAGGGGCGCACCGCTGAGGCGTTGGCGGAATTCGATGATGTCCGTCGGTTGCTGCGTGATGAGTTGGGAGTGGATCCGTCCGACGAGCTGTCTGCGGCGCATTTGGCGTTGTTGCGGGCTGAACGGCCATCGGGGCGGCGTGGGCTTGCCGCGCAGCTCACCCGGATTGTCGGGCGGGAGGACGAGTTGGGGCGGCTCGCCGAGCCTGTGCGGCTGGCGACGGTCACGGGGCCGGGTGGGATCGGCAAGACGCGGCTCGCCGTTGAAGCGGCGGGGCGGTGGGAGCGGGACGTGTGCTTTGTCGACCTGTCCGCACTGGTCGACGGGGCGCAGGTGCCGCACGTGGTGCTCGGGGCGCTCGGGGTGCGGGAGCCTGGGTTCGCGCGGGCCGACCCGACCGACCGGCTGCTGGCCGAGCTGCGCGACCAGGACACCGTGCTGCTGCTGGACAACTGCGAGCAGGTGCTCGACGCGGTCGCCGACCTGGTCCGGCGGCTGCTGTCGGCGTGCCCGGGGCTGTCCGTGCTGGCCACCAGCCGTGAGCCGCTGGGACTGACCGGCGAGGTGCTGGTGCCCTTGGAGCCGTTGGCCGACGGGCCGGCGGTGGCGCTGTTCACCGAACGGGCCGTCGCCGTGCGGCCGGGGTTCGTGGCCTCGCCGGCGGTCGCCGACGTGTGCCGGCTGCTGGACGGGCTGCCGCTGGCGATCGAGCTGGCCGCCGTGCGGCTGCGCCAGTTCGACGTCGACGAGCTGGCGGCCCGGCTGCGCGAGCACGAGCACTTCCGGCTGCTGTCGCGCGGCGACCGGACGGCGGCCGAGCGGCACCGGACGCTGCGCGCGGTCGTGGCGTGGAGCTGGCAGTTGCTGCGGCCGGAGGAGCAGGTCCTGGCGCGGCGGTTCGCCGTGTTCACCGGGGGTGCGACGGCCGAGGCGGTGGCGGCGGTGTGCGGGTCGGACGACGCGCTGGCCGACCTGGTGGACCGGTCGCTGCTGCGGGTGCGCGCCGGGCGCTACCGGATGCTCGACACGATCCTTTTGTACTGCAAGGAGAAGCTCGCCGAATCCGGGGAGGAGCCGGGGTCGGCGCACGCCCGGTACTACCTGGACCTGATCCACCGCGCCGACCCGCACCTGCGGCGCGCCGAGCAGCTCGACCGGCTGGCCCTGCTGTCCGCCGAGCACGACAACCTGGTGGCGGCCTTGCGCTGGTCCGCGCGCCACGACCGGCCGACCGCGATGCGCCTGGTGACCGCGGCGGCGGCGTACTGGTGGCTGAGCGGGCGGCGCGACGAGGTGGCCGAGGTGGCGGCGACGCTGCTGGACGACGTGCCGGACGGGCTGGGCGGCGTGCCGGACGGGCTGGGCGGGCTGGGCGGCGTGCCGGACGGGCTGGAGGAGGAGTACGTCAGCTGTGTCGTGCACGCCGGGGCGCGGGCGTCCGACGAGCAGCGGGCGCGGGCGGAATCGGTGTTGCAGGGGTTGGACCGGCCGTTGCGGTACCCGTTCGGGGCGGCGGTGTGGGCGATGGCGCGGGGGCCGGGTCCGCGGCTACCCGCCGTGCTGCTGCGCGACGACCCGTGGAACGTGGCCCTGGAACGGCTCGGGGAGGCGTTGATCGAGCTGCTCGACGGGTACCCGGCGGCGGGCGAGCGGTCGCTGGCCGAGGTGCTGGCGCGGTTCCGGGGGTTGGGCGAGCGCTGGGGCACCGCGCAGGCGTTGGACTGGCTCGCGTTCGCGGCGGGGCGGCGGGGTGACTGGGCGCGGGCGCACGAGCTGTGGCGGGAGGCGTTGGACCTGCTGGCCGAGCTGGGTGCGCGGCTGGAGTCTGTGGACGTGCTGTGCCGGCGGGCTGGATGCCTTGTGCGGCAAGGGGAGTTGGACGCCGCCGAGGCGGATTACCGGCGGGCGGCGGAGTTGGGTGCCCGGCCCGATGTGCCGGCGGTCAACCTGGGGTTGGCTCGGGTGGCGCGGTTGCGGGGTGACGTGGTTGAGGCTCGGCGCTTGCTGGATCGGGCGGTGGCGGCGGTGCGGTCGGGCGATCCTGCGGCGGTGTTGCTGCGGTCGGACATCACGACGGAGGTCGCGCGGTTGGCGGGTGATGTGCGGCTGTACCGGGAGGCGCTGGACAGTCCCATGGCGGACGGGCTCGCGGACGCGCTCGAAGGCTTGGCCGGTGGGATCGAGGATGGTGAGCGCGCCGCGTTCCTGCTGGGTACGGCGGTCGCCCTGCGTGGTGCGGCCGTTGTGGGGGACCCCGATGTGGCGCGGGTCCAGGGACTCGTCGGGCCGGAGGTGTTCGCCGTGGGGTATGCGCGGGGTGCGGCGCAGTCCCGGGCGGAGGCGCTGACGGTGGTGCGGGAGGAACTGTCAGCGGACGGGCGGTGAACCGTCAGCGCCCGCGAGCACGCTGACCGGCATGAAGAACGTGCTCATCTCGGGTGCCGGCATCGCCGGTCCGGCCCTCGCCCACTGGCTCACGTTGGCCGGCTGCACCGTCACCGTCGTGGAACGCGCGCCCGCGCCCCGACCCGGCGGGCAGGCCGTGGACTTCAAGGGCGAGACGCATCTGAAAGTGCTGTCCCGCATGGGCATCCTCGACGACGTACGCCGCCTCCAGACCGGTGGCACCGACCAGACCGTCATCGACGCCGACGGCCGCGCCCTGGCCGTGATCCCGGGCGAGTTCACCGGCGGCGCGCTGGAGATCTCACGCGGCGACCTGACCGCGCTGCTGCACGAACGGACGGCGGACCGCGCCGAGTACGTCTTCGGCGACACGGTCACCTCCCTCACCCAGACCGAAGACGGCGTCCACGTGACCTTCCGCCACGCCCCGCCGCGCACGTTCGACCTGGTGGTGGGTGCGGACGGCATCCACTCCGCGGTGCGGCGGCTGGCGTTCGGGCCGGAGCGGGACTTCGTGGAGTTCCTCGGGCACTACTACGCCTTGGCGGACCTGGAGTTCGATGGCGATCCGGTGATGTACAACGAGCCCGGCCGGATGGTGGCCGTGGGTGGGCCCAAGTCGCCCGCGTTCTTCGTGTTCGCGTCGGAGGAGGTCGAGTTCGACCGGTTTGATGTGGAGCAGTCGCGGCGGTTCGTGGCCGATGCTTATCGGGGTGGTGGGTGGCGCGTCCCGGAGTTGGTGGAGCGGTTGTCGCGGGTGGAGAACCTGTACCTGGACACGATCAGCCGGGTGCAGGCGCCGACGTACTCGACGGGGCGGGTGGTGTTGCTGGGGGATTCCGCGTTCGGGAACACGTTGGGCGGGTTCGGGAGTGGGCTGGCGGTGGTGGGTGCGTACGTGCTGGCGGGAGAGCTGGTGGCGGCGCGGGGGGATCACCGAGTGGCGTTCGCGCGGTACGAGTCGCTGTTCCGGGGGTACGCGAAGGTCGCGGTGAAAGCCAATTCGGGGCCGTTCCTGGCTCCGCCGACTCGGCTGAGGATGGCGATGCGCAACTCGATGTTCCGGTCGCGGGTGCTGTTGAAGCTGCTGCTGAAGTCGACGGACTGGTTCGCGTCGGACATCGCCCTGCCGGAGTACGCACTTCCCGGCCGCGCTGGCGGTTGAGCCGGCTGCTTTTGATTGGGCTGCCAAGCCAAGGAAGGGCTTCGGTTCGTCCCCCGTTCGGCCTGGGCGCAGCCCAACCGCGCTTTGGTCTTCCCCACAACCAGCTCTTCCGGTTGCGGAGAAGACCAAAGGGTGTGGGTGTGTTGTCAGTAGCCGGAGATTTCGGTGGGGCGGGTGCCGGAGTCGTCGTCAACGACGGCGGTGAGGGCCAGTTTGCCGTTGAAGAAGACGGTCACCGGGCGGCCCTCGGCCAGCAGCGGCAGGCGGACGACGGTGCCGTCGGTCATGGCCTGTTCGATGTCGGACACCACCCTGGCCGCGTCGGCGTCGGACAGGCCCCACGACTGGTCGCCGATGATCACTCGTTTCATCCCGCTGTCCCCTCTCGCTGTGAACCCACTACCCCAACCCTGACGGACGGCTCCGCCACCGCGCAGCGGAACGAGAAGTCCTGCGCCCGCACGGCCGAGTCGTCGACGGTGCGGCTGAGGCCGAAGTGCTCGGCGGCGGTCAGGGTGGTCCGGTACAGGCCGATGGTGTCGCCCAGTTCGTCGCGCAGCACGCGGTGGGCGGTGTCCACCAGGTCGGACACGGCTCCGTGCCGGCGCAACCGGGCGGCTAGGTCGAGGGGGCCGTTGGGGGAGATCCACACGGCGACGTCCAGGGCCGACCGGGCGGTGCCGGTGAAGACCGGGGTGGACAAGGGGAGGCGTTCGCCGTCCTTGATGTCGGTGAACGTCTCGGTGTGCACGTGGTACTCCCCGCCGGTCACGACCAGGGCGTCCAGGCGCACGTCGGAGTGGCGGAAGCGGCGGTTGTGGTGGACGACCAGGTCGGAGAGGTGCACGGCGACTTCGGTCGACCGGGGGGAACGGGTCCACGGGAGGACTGTGGGGCGGTCGTCCACCTGGAAGTTCGCGGTTTCCGGTGGCGGTGCGGGGGTGGGGATCAGGTCGAAGTCGATGGTGTGGACGGCGAAGCGGACTGGGCGGGCTGCTTCGGGGGCGGTTTCGCGGACGCCTGCGGTGCCTAGTTGGCGGAGGTGGCGTTCCAAACGGGACAGGGTGCCGCCGCGCACGCCGGTCTGCTCCAAGACGCGGGTGTCGGTGGGGTCGGCGCTGACCAGGACCACGATGGTCTCGGGACGTGGCTCGGCCGCAGGGACCGACGGCGGCCAGCTCACCGCGAGGCCCGTCATGGTGCCCGTGTAGTCGTTGCCGCCGAACGTGTACGAACGGCCGGCGTCCAAGCGCACCCCGCTGGGCGAGTTCGGGTTGAGCACCGAGATCTGGTTGGAGACACCGATGTCGAGCAGCGACACGTACACCGTCTCCGTGCCGTCGTTGCGCACCTCCACGCAGATCGACTGCCCCGAGTGCACCACCGCGCCGGACCGGGGCAGCGGCACGGCCACGCCGTCCACCACCCGTGCGAACGTGATGGACACCGGGGTCCCCAGCGCCAGCCACGGGTCCTCCGTGAGGCACCTCAGCGCCCTCGCCTGCGCCACCCGCTTGAGGTTGGCCAGCACGAGATCGGCGGGTTGGGGGGTGTGCAGGGGGCCGAAGGCGTCGTGTACCACCAAGCCGCCTGGTCCTGATTCGACGTGGACCTCGGCGTCGTCGGCGACTTGGACGAGCGGCACTGGCTCTACGAGTCGGGTGAGGGTTGTCGAGCGGGGGTCGTTGCCGGCGATGCGGACCGGTAGCGGGGGTAGGGCGGCTCGGACGAGGTGGGCGCGGGCGCCCAGTGGCACGGGCAGGCCCGTGGACAGCACGCCGTAGGCGGCCTGGGCGTCGATCCGCTCCACCACGACGTCCCCCACCTTGCGGTCGTCGTCGGCCTCGGGGGAGTCGTCGGGCATCACCACGAACTCGTCGCCCGGGCGCACCCCGAACAGCGGCGCGCCCGCGATCCTGACGCGGTCGCGCAGCGGGCTCACCGGGAACGTGGCGACCGGGTCGGCCTCGGCGGTGTCGAACACCACCCGCCGGGCCGGGCCCTCCACCTCGGGCCGCTGGGCGGGCCACGCGGCCAGGACGCGCTGCCGCACCCGGTCCACCACGGTCGCCCACGACACCGCCAGGCCGCTGTCCCGCAGTTCGGCCAGCGACCGGGTGAGCGCGTCGGTGAGGTAGCCCATGCGGACGCCGTCGGCGTTGGCGGCCTCGCCGGCCAACTGCTCCGGGCCGCACGCCACGATCCGCACCGCGTGCGGGTTGCCGGTCGGCTGCCCCACGTCGACCGGGAGGCCTTCCCGCCGCAACGTGTCGAGGTGGGCGCGGATGAGCCGGGCGGGCACCGCGCGGGACCGTCCTTTCACGACCGGGTCGCGGTCGCGGGACATGTGGGCGGAGTGGCAGCAGTCCAGCACCACCGTGACGTTGCGGGTCCGCTCGGTCAGCCGGGCCAGCAGCACGGACAGCTCCAGCGCGGTGATGCCGCGGAAGTCCTCCTCGGTCGAGGCGGCGAAGTCCGTGGGCTCGATGAGCTGGAGCACGCGGTGGCCGGGCGTGCCCAAGCCGCGTTCCGGGTCGGGGGCGTAGGCGCCGTGGCCGCTGTAGTAGACGACCACCGCGTCGTCCGGGCGGGCCTGGGCGATGAGCCGCTCGTAGGCGTCGAGGATGCCCGCCCGGCTCGCGTTCTCCTGTTCGCGCCGGGTGCTTTCGAAGCCCCACAGGGCCAGGGCCTCCGCCATCGCGGAGACGTCGTTGGCGACGCCGGTGAGGTCACCGGTCTGCGCGCCGATGAGCAGGGCCTTGCGGGCCATGGGGTCCTCCAGGGTTGAGCTAGCGGAGCAGGCCGGCGTCGCGGGCCTTCGCCAGTGCCGCGACCTTGTTGTCCACGCCGAGCTTCCGGTAGGCGTTGGACAGGTGGGTGCCGACGGTTTCCTTGGTGATCGACAGCCGGGTCCCGATCTGCCGGTTGGTGAGTCCGCCCGCGAGTTCGCACAGCACCTCGACTTCGCGGGCGGTGAGGTGGAACGGGAGCTTGTCCTTCGGCTCGACCCGGCGGGACAGCCGGTGTGTTTTGGCGAGCCGGGCGACCGCGTCCAGCAAGGGCGCGGCGCCGAGCCGTTCGGCGATGCCGGCGGCCTGCGCGGCGGCGGCCGACGCGCCCGCGCGGTCACCGTCGCGCGCGGCGGCGGAAGCCAAGCGGGACAACGCGTACGCCAGCGGGTAGGGCCGGTCCAGGGCGCGCCACGCGTGCGCCACGGCGGTCCACTCGGCGGCGGTGTCGGCGTCGTCGGCCCTGCGGTGCTCGGCGTCGCTCTGCGCGGCGAGGACGGCGGACTCGGCGTCGTCCGCGCCGCGCCCGGCGGTCCGGGCCCACTCGACCAGGTCGGGGGCGGGCGTCCCGGAGTCGGCGGCGACCCGCAGGCCGAACGCGCACAGTTGCAGCACCAGCAGGTGGTCCTCGGCGTCCGCGATGGCCTTCACGCCGTGCCGCACGGTGTCCAGCGCGGCCTCCGGGTCGCCGCGGTGGGCGGCCAGTTCGGCCAGGCACCGGTAGAGCGGGCTGAGGAACCGGGGCTGCGAGCTGGGCTGGTCGCGGACGCTCTCCAGCAACTGCTCGGCGTCGTCGAGCCGGCCGGTGGCCAGGTCGATCTCGGCCTTGGTGAGCCGCTGGAACGTGGTCTCGCGCGCCGGGTAGTACCGCAGCACCTCGGTGATCAGGACGCCCGCCTCGGCCCACCGGCCCAGCAGGAACAGCGTCGCGCACGCGTTGTTGGCCAGCAGCCCGGCCTGCCGCGCGCCCAGCAGCCCCAGTTCGCGGCTCTTCTCCAGGCCCTGCTGGAAGACCTCGACGGCCTCGGCGACCTGGCCCGCGCGCTCCAGGCACACGCCGAGGTTGCCGTAGGCGCGCAGCATGTCCTCCAGGTGGTCGACCTCGGTGGCGATGCGCAGCGCCTCGCGCAGGTCCGCGATGCCCTCGGTGTGCTTGCCCAGCAGGGTCAGCGCCAGGCCGGAGCTGTTCTTGGCCCGGCCGACCTCGGCGGTCGCGCCCGCGGCCCGCGCCTCGTCCTCCGCCGCGCGGGCCAGCGCGAGCGCCTCGGTGTAGTCGCCCCGCTTGATGTCCACTGTGGACAGTGCGGCGCTCGCTCGTGACCCGGCGGCGCTGGGCGGCGCGGTGTCGAGCAGCCGGCGGGCGGCGCGGTAGGCGGCCACGGCGTCGTCGTCGAACCCGGCCTCCCACCGGTAGCTGCCCAGCCGTTCGCACAGCTCGCCGAGCAGTTCGGGATCGGCGAGCGCGACGGCTTCCTCCGCCCAGGTCACCGCCTGCCGCAGGTGCCCGGCCCACCGGGCGGCGTCCGCCGCGGCCGTCAGCACCCGGACCTTCGCCACGTCGTCGGCTCGGGGCGCACGGTCCCACAGGTCGAGGGCGGACCGGTACTGGACCTCCGCCTCCGGGAACGCCCGCACCCGCGCCGCGAGGTCGCCCGCGCCGACCGCCGCCCACCGCGCCTCGGGCACCCGGTCCGCCGCGATCCAGTGGTGGGCCAGCTCGGGCAGCACGTGCGGGTTGCCGTCGACCTCCTCGGCCAACGCCTCCGCCAGCACCCCGTGCAGCCGCCGCCGTTCACGCGGCCGGACCGCCTCGTACGCGGTCTCGCGCAGCAGCGCGTGCTGGAAGCTGTAGGACTCGTCGTCCCGGTCCTCGACCAGCACCCGGTGGGCCAGGCACTCGGTGAGCGCGGCGTCCAGCGCGGCCTCGTCCAGCCCGGCGACCCGGGCCAGCAGCGCGTCGCCCACCCGCCGCCCGGCCACCGCCGCCACCCGCACGACGGTCGCCGCGTCCGGGCCGAGCTGCGCCAGGCGGGCGTGCATCAGGTCGCCGATCGAGTCCGGCACCCGGGAACCCGGCCCGGCGGCGACGAGCTGCTCGGTGAAGTACGGGTTGCCCTCGGACAGCGCGAAGTACCGGTCGGCCCGCTCCGGGCTGACGTCCGCGCCGGTCAGCGCCGCCACGAACGCCCGCAGCTCGCGGGTGGTGAACGGGGCCAGGCTGATCCGGTGGGTGCGGCGGGTGAACTCCGGCTCGGCGAGCCGGGCCCGCAGCGGGTGGCCCAGCCGCAGCCCGGACCGGTAGCTGCACAGCAGCATCATCCGCTGGTCGGTCCCGGTCAGCGCCAGGTACGCGATGAGGTCCAGGGTCGCCGTGTCGGCCCAGTGCACGTCCTCGAACACCAGCACCAGCGGCTGCTGCTCGCCGATGTGGTCCAGCAGCCGCGACACCGCGCCGAACACCCGGGTCTGCGCGCCCAGCGTCGGCGCGGCGGGCGTGCCGGTGAAGTCCGCGATGAGACCGGACAGCTCCGCCCACGCCGGTCCCGCGAGCCGGCGCGCCTCCGCCTCGCCGTGCTGCCGCACGAGCCGCCGCAGCGCCTCGATCAGCGGCCCGTACGGGATCGCCCCGCCGGCCAGCTCCAGGCACCCGCCGGACAGCACGACCGCGCCCGCCGCCCGCGCCGCCGCCGAGAACTCGGCCACCAGCCGGGTCTTGCCGACCCCGGCTTCGCCGTCCAGCACGACCACCGCCGGCCGGTGCTCCGCGACCTGCCCGAGCAGCCCGGTCAGCGCCGCCAGTTCGGTGTCGCGCCCGATGAACAGCGCCATGTCACGGCCGGGCCGCGGCCTTCAGGGGACCCGGCCACGGGTAGCCCGGCGACAGCCGGTCCACCGCCCGGCCGGCCTCCGCGACCGCCCACGCCGCCCGGCACACGCAGCGCAGCGCGTGCAGGTCCGCCCACTCGTCCGGGTCGGTCACCCCTCCGCCGGCCAGGACCGCGTCGAACCGCCCGGCGAACCCCGCCGCCACCGCGTCCAGCACCCCTCCCAGCGGCCGGTCCGCGTCCAGGAACGCGCCCAGCGACCGCAGCACCACCGGCAGCGCCGGGTGGTCCGCAGGGGCCTTCCGCGCGGCGGTGAGCAACGCGTCCGCGCCCGCCCGCCGGTCGTCGCCGCCGGGGTCGAGCCGGTGTCGCAGGTGCAGCGTGACCGCGACCAGGAACCAGTCCACCACGTCGGCGTCGTCGTCCTCGTCGACCACGGTGCCCGCGATCGCCACCACCTCGTCCACCACGTCCACCGCCGGGACGTCCGCGACCAGCAGCCCGGCCGCCGACTCCCACACCGGCTCGGCCAGGCCCAACCGCTTGCGCAGCACGCCGCGCAGGTCCACCGGTTCGGGTTCGGGCTCCGGCTCGACGGGCGCCGACGCCCTCGACCCCGTCTCCTCGACCGTTCCCTCCACCACGGCGACCGGGTGGTCCAGCGGGTCCATGTTGAGCAGCCGGCCCGGGTTGGAGAAGTTGAACACGTCCTCGAACCGGAACGGCCCGTAGCCCGGCTTGCCGCCCGAGCCGAACCGCTGCTGCAACTCCTGGAGCTTGCCCATGGCGGCCATCATGTTCCCGAGGTCGTAGCCGCCCGGCGAACCGCCCAGGATCGCCCGCACCGCCTCGGCCATCTCCAGCGACATTTGCGCCATGTCGCGGAAGTCGTCGCTGATGGCCGGCCCGTCCACGACCGCCCGGAAGCACTCGACGGCGCGGTCGACGTCCGGGATCTCGGTCCGGCCCGCGGCGGCGGTCAGCATGCCGATCATCGACTGGCCGGTCGCCATCCGGGACATGGCCCGGGTCAGGTACTGCTGGCCCAGCATCATCCGGGCGCCGGCCGCGGAGGCGGGCGGGATGCCGGCGGACTCCAGCGCCCCGCCCAGGTGCTCGATTGACGCGTCGAGGTCCCGGCCGTCCTTCATGTAGCTGTTGCGGGCGCTGAGCGCGAATCCCAGCAGCATCACCACGTTCGCCCGCAGCGGGTCGCGCTCGCCGACGTGGGTCAGCACCTCCTCGAACGCGGCGACCGCGTCGTTGAGGTCGCTCAGGGCGGTCGGCGCGGCCAGGCCGTTCTGCGTGAACCGCTGCACCAGCGCCTGCCCCAGGCGGCTGAGCGGCTCGACCCGCGCGGCCCCGGCCAGGCCCCCCAGTTCCGCCCGCAGCCGCGTGATGACGCCGTCTACCGAGGACATCCGGTCTCCCTCCGGTCTTTCCCTGGCCGGCCGTTCACCGGCCACCGTGCACGAACCCGGCCCACGCGACGACGTGCGCGTGGTCGTGGCCCGCGGTCACCGACCACAGCCGCTCGGGCATCCCGGGCGGCGGTACGCGGTCGGGCTGGAGCATCCACATCTGCGCCGCGCGCAACGCCTCCCACGGCGCCATCCGGTCTTCGCGGAGGTGGTGGTGGAACACGTACATCAGCGCGGAGGTCGACTTGTCCGGGATCGCCCAGTGCGTCGACAGCACGGTCCGCACCCCGCCCGCGAGGAACGCCGTGCCCAGGCTGTAGGCCTCGTCGTAGCCGTGGATGGACCGGCCCGTGTGGCAGGCGGCCATCACCACCAGGCCGATCCGGCGTTCCGGCACGGCCCGCAGCACGCGCACGATCTCGTCGGTGCCCAGCTCGCCCGGCGCGCCGCCGGGCTCGTCGGGCGCCAGCAGCAGCGCGGCGGTCACCTTGCCGTCCTTGGTGGTGTACGAGCCGTGGCAGGCCAGGTGCAGCGTGGTGCCCGCGTGCGGCGCGGCGTCGGCGAGCCACTCCCGGACCTCGGCCGCGGTGCCCCGGCCGGACGGGCTGGTGGAGCCGTCCGGTCGCCGCCCGACGTACCGCGCGCTGCGGTAGAAGGCCTGCCGGACCGCGTACGCCTCCTCCCGCGCGGCGTCCAGCCCGACGGCGACGCCCTCGGTGTCCGGGTCGCCCACGACCAGCCCGGTCGAGCCGGGCTTCACCGGCCGCCGGGCCGCGTTGTCGCAGAACAGCCGGGCGGACACGGCCTGCGAGAACGCGGCGAGCTGCACCGCGTACGTGCCGTCGCCCCGCCGTGCGGCCTGCCAGGGAACGCGTGCCAGGTCGCCCATCGGGATCAGCACGACCCGCGGCACCCGACCGGCGGCGGTGCGCGCGAAGTACCGCTCCAGCAACGGTCCCATGGCCGCGCGCCAGGCCCAGTCGCACAGCGCGTCGACGCTGTCGCCGAACGAGCCGCCGCCCTCCGCCGCGATCTCCCGGGCGTCGTCGGGTTCGGTCTCCAGCGCCGGGACGGTGCGGTTCGGCTCGCCTTCGCGGGACCGGTGGGCCAGCGCGGCCAGGTAGCGCTCGATGTCCGCGTCGCCCTCGACCACCAGGTGCTGCAACGCCATGTAGGCCGGCGGTCCCTCGCGGGGCGCGATCACCGCCGCGCCGGGCGCGAGACCGCTGCCCGGGACCAGGTACACCAGCGCGTCCGCCTCGGCGTCGGCCAGCGCGCGGCGGATGTCGGCCAGGCTGGGCGGGTCGAGCAGGTTGCGGGTGGCCCCGGAGTCCACCAGCGCGGCCACCACCTCCCGCCGCAGCCCCTCGGAGTCCCGGCCCTCCCGCACCCACCGGTCGGCCAGGTCCGCCCGCCCCGCCGCGACCAGCTTCTCCCGCACGTCACGCAGCTCGACCTCGGCGAACAGCATCAGGCCGCGACAGGTGTCCAGGGCGCGCAGGGCGTCCGCGATGTTGTTGGCGCGCAAGCAGGTCCGGGCCAGCTCGGTGGCGTCGCGCACGGCGTCCCGGATGGCGATGCGGGCGTCGGCCGGGTCGGGTTCCAGCAGCGCGCGCCACGCGTAGCTGCGCTGCGCCGCCATCCCGAACTCGCCGGACGTGACCAGGTCGCCCAGCCGCTGCCGGATGTTCGCGAGCAGCCCGTTGGCCAGCGTCCACTGCGGGTGCTGCGGGCCGCCGAACAGCTCCAGCGCCCGCACCAGGTACCCCTCGGCCTCGTCCAGCCCGTCGGTGGTGCCCGCGACCTCCGACCGCCGGTACAGCGCCACGG
This sequence comes from Actinosynnema sp. CA-248983, assembly GCA_050954585.1. Taxonomy (GTDB): domain Bacteria; phylum Actinomycetota; class Actinomycetes; order Mycobacteriales; family Pseudonocardiaceae; genus Actinosynnema. The sequence goes on from CP191863.1 coordinate 685,347, forward strand.
CCAGCCCGGTCAGCGCGAAGTCGTAGTGCGCGTGGCCCTCGCCCATGGCCAGCGCCGCCCGGTACTGGTCCACGGCCGCGTCCACGCGGGTCAGGTCGGTCTCCTCGCCGCCGCGCATCAGCGCGGAGGCCGCGAGCAGCCGGGCCTTCACCTGCTCGGCGAGCGGGTCGTCGTCGGTGGCCAGCGAGCGCGCGATGTCGTCGGCGGCCGTCACCGGGTCGACGCCCTCGGGCACCTCGCCCTTGAAGGCGGACATCAGCACGTCGAACTCGGTGGACGCCCGTTCGAGCACCTCGTGCATCCCGGTGTCGGCGGGCAGGTCGGCGCCGGCGCGCTGCATGTCGCGGAACGCCCGGGTGATCTCGTCCATGTCGCCGGACCGCTGGGCGTCCATGGCGCGCTGGGCGACCTCCACGAACGAGCGGAAGCCGCGCACCTTCGGGTTGTCGCCCAGCATGTCGAGCATGGGGTTCAGCGAGTCGAGCATGTTCGCCATGGCCCGCCCGTCGCCGGAGTGCCCGGCCTCGACCGTGGTGACCACCCGCCTGGCGGACTCCACCATCGTCCTGACGACGGGCGCGTCCCACATGGCCTCGGCCAGTTCGGCGAGTTCGCGCTCGGCGGCGGGCAGGTCGATCGGCAGGCCGCGGGCGGCGGCGTGCATCAGCTCCTGGGCGCGGGCCGAGGCGCGCACCTGCGGCCAGACCGCCAGCGACGCGGGCACCCGCTCCACGAGCCCGAGGAGGTCGCCCAGGTGTCCCGCCACGTCCATCGGGGCCGGGCCGCCGCCCTTGGTGAGCGCGATGACCATGGTGACGGCGAGCCGGCTGCGTTCCGGGTGGTGCGCGGGCAGGCTCCGCAGGTCGGCGACGAACGACCCCACCTCGGCGCTGCCGACCCCGCCCGCCGCCGCGCGGTCCGCGGTCGCCCGGCAGCGCGCGAGGACGTCCTCGATCCCCATCCAGCCCTCCTCGTGGGAACGGTCCTGCACCTCTCTGACGGACGGCTCAGCCGCGGGTTCCCAGGACCGCGAGGACGCGCTCGACGGCGAGGCCGGACGGCGCCGAGCCGGGGCCGAAGACGGCGGTCACCACGTCCACCACGGCGTGCCGGGGGTTCTCGCCGCGGGCGAGGCGGTCCTCGATGCCGTCCACGGCGAGCCCCGCCAACTCCACCAGCAGCCAGTCGGACTCCGCGACCACCGGCAGGGGGATCTCGTCGGCGGTCAACGGCACGGAGGTGTGCGGCTTGCGGCCCAGGGGTCGCTCCACGTAGTCCTCGTACCAGGCGGGCCGGGCGCGCATCGCGGTCAGCACGGTCTCCAGGTCGGCCAGCACGGCCCGGTGCGCCGCCTCCCAGTCGCCCGCAGCACGGCGTTCCGCCCAGCGCTCGGTGGGCCACACCCGAGGACCGGCGCTCGCGTCGTTGCCGACGAACTCCAGGACGTCCACGGCGAGCGCGGTCAGCGCCGGGTCCCCGCCCAGCCGCGCCGCCAGCCACTTCGGCACCCTGGGCCGCTGGAGCGCCCCGCGCTCGCCGCGCCGCCGGCGGTAGCCGTTGACGGTGGCCTGCGTGAGCCGCCGGCTGACCCAGCCCTCCAGGTTGTGGACGGGGACGCGGGCGTTGCGGAACACGTCGTCGATCACCGCCTCCATGTCGTCGTGGAACCGGTCCAGGCAGGGGTCGTCCAGCCGGGACACCGCGACCGCGCACGCCCGGTGCCCGCGCGCCAGTTCGAGCCTGCGGGTCAACTGGTGGAAGACCACCGGCTGCACGACCTCGTAGGTCGCCGCCCGCAGCCGCCTGCGCGCGTCGCCGGTCACGGTGCCCGCGTACGCGGCCAACTCACCGCGCCGGGCCATTTCCCGAACATCCATGGCGCACTCCAGTGCACATCGCGAATTGGATGTCCACGAAGCTATGAGCGCACCTGACGTGAATCTATAAACCGCCGCACAACTCATTAATTGTAACTAGAAGAAATGGCTCGATACGGCCGTCTCAACCGCCCTGGCCCGGTGATCTCAACCGCCAGCTCGCACCCTCGACCGGCAGCCCGCTCGCCCGCAGACCCCGCTCCAGACCGGCCAAACCACCCTGTCGGGGCGTCCCGATGAGCCAGATCCCGCTCTCGTCCGCCCGCACCTGGATCGGCGCCCGCTCAGGCTCGTGGTCGAGGTGCCCGGCGTACCGGCGGCGGCCGAGGTCGGTGCGCGGCACCATCCGCTGGTTCGCCGAACCGCGCCAGATCAACCCGGTCGGTTTCGTGATGTCGAATCGCCCGGTGACCAGGACGTCGGCGAATTCGACGGCATTTCGCTGCTGGTCGTCCAGCTCGGATTCGTCGTACCCGGTGTAGACCAGGATGTCGCCGTCGCCGCGCTCCGCGTGCGCCCCGGCGAGGAACTCGCGCAGGGCGTCGGGCTGCTGGAGCGGTTCCCCGCCGCTCACGGTCAGCCCGTCCGCGCCCCGCCCGACCGCCTCCCGCCACAGCGCGACCAGGTCCGCCACCGGCACCTCGACGCCGCCGCCCGGGTCCCACGTGTCCTGGGACATGCATCCCTTGCACGCCAACGAACACCCCTGCACCCACACGCCCAGCCGGGTGCCCGGACCCAGCGCGGTGACCGGGAAGTGCGTCCGGCTGACCCGCAGCGCGCTCACGGCGCGGCCGGGCGCAGGCCGCGCCGGTGCTGGACGGCCTCGGTGAACGCCGGGTCGCCGACCGCCTGGGTCAGCGCCGCGAAGTACGCCTCCTCCGCCGCCGCGTACGCCGCCCGCACCGCCTGCACCAGGGCCTCCGGCCCTTCGTCGTCCACGTGCTCGGGGTTGAGCCGGTCCACCAGCGCCCGCCGCGCGGCCTCCGCCTCGTCGCGCTGCCGCCGGTACCGGGCGTAGGCCTCCTGGAACGGGTGCCGCCGGGACAGCCCCAGCATGAACGCCATCGCGCCCGCCACCACCAGCCCGCCGACGAACATCAGCACCAGCGTCGGGGACGTCAGGTTCAACGGCGCGAGCTGGTCCCGGTTCATCTCCAGCACCGCCCCGCACAGCAAACCCAGGATGGCCACCACCAGCGCCCAGAACACCCCGGTCACCCACACCACCAGCGCCAGCCGGCGCTCGGTGCCGGTGGCCTGCCTCGCCCGCACCAGCATCGCGGCCACGTGCGGCGCGGTCACCAGGAACACCGCCATCGACCCGCACACCGCCCAGATCGCGCCGGTCTCCACCCGGCCCACCAGGAAGTGCCGGAACACCAGGTAGTGCACGGGGACCTGGGCGACCACCAGCCCGAGCAGGATCACCAGCCGCCACACCAGCGGCAGCGCGGTGGTCTCGCCCTCCCACACCGGGTCGTCGTCGGCGACGTCCTCCGTCACCTGATCACCCGCGGTCACCTGCCGGGCCGCCTCGACGGCGAGCCGGTCCATCTGCGACCGCGCGGCGTTCATCAGCCGGTTCGCCTCGTCGGCCCGCGCCCGCAGGTGGGCCGTCCGGTCGCGGGCCATGGCGTGCCGCTCCACCGCCGAGTGGACCGCCGCGTCGCGCAACCGGCGCAGGCCCACCACGTACTCGGGGTCGAACGCCTCCGACGGCCCCTCGTCCGGACCGCCGAACGACCAGCTGTCCCGGACGTGCCGGCGGGCGTCGGCGGCGCCCTGCGCCTCGGCCTGGGCGATGAGCAGGGCGGCGGGCGTGCGGGGTTCGACGACCGGGCGGGGCAGTTCCGGGTCCGCGAGGGTGCGGGTGCGGAACCAGGTGGACACGACGCTCACCGGGCGCCTCCCGTCGTGCGGTCGTACAGGGTGACCGTGCCCTCGGCGTGCAGCGCGAGCCGGACGGTGTCGCCGGAGTGCAGCGTCCTGCCGACCGACTCGGTCAGCTCGGCCCCGTTGAGGAAGGTGCCGTTGGGCGTGGGCAGCGGCTCGATCCAGGCCCGGCCGTCGGGGTCCACCCCGAGCACGGCGTGCCGGCGGGACACGTTGGGGAACCCGCGGAACGCCCGCGCGTGCGGACCGTGCCGGCCCAGCTCGGCCCGCCCGCCGGGGTCGAGTTGCACCTCGCCGTCGCGGAACCGGACGTGCAGCGCGGGCGGGGTGAGCGAGCTGCGGCAGTCCGGGCGCAGGCACGACCGGTTGTCCGGGTGCGGCGAGGGCGTGCCGCAGTGCCAGCACACGTCCAGCGACCACGGTTCGCGCGGCTCGCGACCCCCCGCCGGGGCGGCCACGACCGGCTCGGGCTCGTCCACGACCACGACCAGCGGCCGGATGTGCGCCCGGCACAGGGTTTCCGCGTCGTCGAACACCTCGTCCGGGTCGACCGGGCACCGCTTGGTCACGGCGCACCGACCCGGGCGGCCAGCACCGGACCCCGCTCCCCGGTGCGCAGACCGGTGACCACGACCCGCGCGCCGGGCTGGACGTCCTCGTCGAACAGCACCCGGGCCAGCGGGTTGACCAGGTTGCTCTCCAGCAGGTTGCCGATGCCGCGGCCCCCGTTCTCCAGGTCGGCGGTGCACGCGGCGGCGAGCTGCGCGCGGGCGTCGTCGGTGAACTCCAGGCGCAGCCCCAGTTCGGAGTGGACGCGGGCGGCGATGTTGTCCAGTTGCGCGCCGAAGATCCCGGCGGCCGTCTCCGGGCTGATGAAGTCGAACACCACGATGTTGTCGCCGAAGCGGTTGAGCAGCTCGGGCCGGGCCAGCTTGGCCGTGAAGTGGTCCCGGATGGCCGCCTTGACCTTGGCTTCCAGCTCCGCGTACGGCATGCCGGGGTCCACGATCCGCCGCCGCGCGCCGGTCTCCGGGTCGGTGACGATGATGCCCAGGTTGGACGTGAAGATCAGGACGCACTCGGAGAAGTAGGTGGTGACGCCCTGCCCGTCGGTGAGCCGGCCGTCCTCCAGGATCTGCAGGAACTTGTCCAGCACCAGCGGGTGCGCCTTCTCGATCTCGTCGAACAGCACCACCTGGAACGGGCGCCGCCGCACCGCGCCGGTCAGCTCGCCGCCCGCCTCGAAGCCGACGTAGCCGGGTGGCGCGCCGATGAGCCGGTCGGCGGCCTGCTCGGCGGCGAACTCGCTCATGTCGAACCGCAGGTAGGCCTGGGCGTCGCCGAACAGGACCTCGGCGACCTGCTTGGCCAGCTCGGTCTTGCCGACGCCCGTGGGGCCGGCGAAGAACAGCACGCCGCGCGGTCGCGACCCGGGGGTGCTCGCCTGCGCGCCGGACAGCCCGAGCGCGGCCCGCTTGAGGATGTCCAGGGTCTTGGCGACCGCCCGCTCCTGGCCCTTGATCCGCTCCGAGATCACCTCCTCGCCCTTGGTGATCTGCGCCCGGACGCTGCCGCGCCGCCACAGGTTGTCGTCCACGCCGAGCTTGTAGATGCGGGTGGCGTCGGCGATCCGGTCCAGGCCCAGCCCGCGGTCGCGGGCCAGTCGGGCGATGCGCAGCATGGACTCCAGGGTCAGGCCCTCGGTCCGGTTGGCGAACTCCTCGGCCGGGTCGACCGTCACGGACGTGTCCACTGTGGACTGGGGTGGGAAGACCGGGACCAGCAGGCGGGCCATGTCCAGCCGGTTGTCCAGGGTGGGCATGCCGACCGCGACCGTGCGCACCGGTTCGACGCCCGCGGTGAGCCAGGCGGGCAGGTCGCGTTCGCCCTCGACCAGCCAGACCACCGGGTTGTGCAGCTCGGGCGGCCGGTCGTCGCCGAACGACAGCGGCTGCGCGGTCAGCGCGAGCTTCTGGCAGTACAGGAAGAAGTCCCGCTCGGCGGGGTCGAGCTGGCCGGGCACCCGGGTCAGCCGGGAGGCGTGGTCGATCACCACCGCGACCCGCGCGGCGGGCTTGGTCGCCGGCGGGCGTTCGGAGCGCGACCCGCCGCTCTCCGCCGGCGGGCGTTCGGAGCGCGACCCGCCGCTCTCCGCCGGCGGGCGTTCGGAGCGTGACCCGCCGCTCTCCGGCGGCGGCTGCTCGGGCACCCCGACCGCCTTGGCCAGGTGGGTGCGCAGGCGTTCCAGCGACGGCCGCCGCCCGACCACGCCGGTGCCCAGGACCCGTTCGGCGGCCTGGCGCGCGGCCGGTTCGTCCGGGTGCACGGCCACGCCGTCGACCGGGTCGTAGGTGATCAGCGCCTCGAAACCCAAGGGGTGCAACGCCCGCCACAGCAGGGGGAGCAGGGTGACGATCTCCGGGTGGCCGCCGGGCGGGGTCACCAGGAACTGGTCGCGCAGGTTGCCGTGCAGGACGTACTGGGCGTGCACGGCGAGGGTCCCGGCGACCTCGTTGACGAAGGCGGGGAACTCGGGCAGGAACCGGCCGGAGCGCTGCGCGGTGTCGTCGCTCATCGCTTCCGCTCCTTCTCGTGCTCGCGAACCCCGCCGGTGACGACCTGGGCCGCCGCGCGGACCTCCAGGGCGGCCGTGCGGTCCACGACGGCCTGGGCCTCGGGCATCAGGCCGGCCACGGCGTCCAGGTCGTCGGCGAACGTGTCGCAGCGCTCCTGGTCGGTGATCCGCGCGTCATCGCCCGCCCCGGCGACCTCGCGGACGACCCGGCCGTGGACGGTGGCGTGCGCGTCCACCCACACGTCGGCGGTGTGCTCGCCGGACCAGTCCTCGCGGGTCAGCCGCAGGCCGGCGGTGTTGCGCACCTCGAAGGTCTCCTCGACCTGGTAACCCAGGTCGGTGAGGTGGTGCTTGACCAGTTCGCACACGAAGACCTGCCGGGCGGTCTCCTCGGCCCACTCCACCAGCCGGGCGCCCTCGACGCGCAAGTCCTTCGTGAGGTCCCGCGTCCCCGTCACGACCTCGCGCAGCCGGTCGGCGGTGTCCGCGAGGTCGTCGGGTGGCCGCGCCCCGGCCAGGGCCTCGGTCAGCGGACCGTCCTCCAGCACCTGCACCCAGCCCGCGGCGAGCCGGCGGCGCGCGGCCTGCGGGTTGATCTCGGCGGTGATCCGCCGGCGCAGCGCGGCCAGGTAGACGTCCTTCTCCGCCGGGTGCGCGGTGACCAGGGCGGCAGCGGACAGCGCGGCGGCGCGTTCGTCGGTGGTCGCGTCCGGGTCGAGCAGGGCCAGCACCCGCTCCACCTCGCCCGGCGAGACCGGCTCGGGCGCCGCCGCGACGGCCACGGCGTGCCGACGGCGCAAGGCTTCCCGGTGGCTCGCCAGCGCGTCCGCCATCGACGTGTCCACAGTGGACTTTTCGATCGCCAGGGTCGGCGCGGGCAGCAACAAGTCCAAGGCCTCTTGGGCGCGAGCCAGTTCGACCTGGACCTGGCCGACCCGGCGGCCGAGTTCGGCCGGGCTGCGGCTCGACGTCAGCCGGAGCGGGGCCGGGACGTCCACGGCCGCGCCCGCGGCGGACACCCGTTCGCGCAGCAGGCGGATGCGGGCGTTGACGGCGACGACGTCGGCGGCGGCCACCTCCCAGCGGCGGGCGTCGGCCGCCGCGGCCTCCAGCCCGGCGACCTCCTCCTCCAGCTTCGCGCCGTAGTCGCCGAGCGCGCGCACCGATCCCTCGATGGCGGCGTTGGCGGCCCGTGCCACCAGCACGGCTCCCGCGCCCACCGCGACGGCGCCCACGACCAGGACCGCGCCCGCCGCCACCACGGGCAGCGCGAGCGGTGCGAGGACGATCCCACCTGAACTCATCGCTTCCTCCCTCGCCGACTACCTGACGGACGAACCCGTGACGATGGCCAGCTCCTCGCGGTCCTGCGCCCGCCACGCCATGTGCCGCCACACCGCCCACGCCACCGTGCCGCCGGCCACCGCGAGCGGGGTCATCGCCGGCCACACGACGGTCACCAGCCCCAGCACCGCCAGGCACACCAACACCACCGGCACCGCGATCCGCCGCGCGATCAGGTTCCGGGCCACCCGCCCCGACGCGATCGCCCCTGCCCCGAGCAACGAGTAGGCCGGGTGGAACCGGCCGCCCGCGGACCACGCCAGCAGCGACTCCGCCGTCAGCACCACCGCCAGCGCCGCCACCACCGCGAACCACGCGTCGACCACCTGCGCGTCCGTCGCCACCCCGGCCACGTCGCTCACCCCGACCAGCGCGAACAACGCGACCGCGACCACCGCCACGCCGGTGACCGCGTACCCCAGCGCCTGCGGCCGGTTCTGCCGGCGCGACCACTCCCGCTGCCGCGCGGTCCGCGCCAGCCACTCCTCATGCGCCCGCCGGGCCGTCTCCTCGGCCTCGATCCGAGCCGCCTCGCGCGTCGCGTACGGGATGAGCACGAACGCGATCCACTGGTACTCGGTGCGCGCGGCCAGGTCGGAGAACCACGGCAGCCGCAGCGCCCGGTCCTGCTCGTCCAGCATCCGGCGCACGTCCAGGCGGTGCGCGCCGGTCGCGGTCGCGGCCAGCAGGGACAACGACAGCGCGTAGGCCGGGTCCTCACGCAGGACCCGCTGCGCCTCCGCCCGCGCGCCCACGTCCGACACCGACGCCGCGAGGGTGCGCAACCGGCCCTCCTCGCGGTGCCACCGCTCCCGCACGCCGACCAGCCCGTCACCGCCGCCCGCGCCCGACCCGGACCGGCCGGTGGCCAGCAGCGGCAGCAGGTCCGCCCGCCACAGCTCGGTCACCACCTCGCCCGCCGCGCCGACGCCCCGCACGCCCTCGTCGGCCAGCTCGGGCAGCCGCGCCGGGGTGATGTTCCAGCCGCGGTAGAACGGCGGGTGCGCCGGGTCGACGGCGCGCAACTCGTGCACCAGCTTGACGTCCCCGGTCCCCTTGCCCACCCGCCGACGCGCGGGCAGTCCGGGGAACTGCGCCAGCCACTCGTGCAGCCGCCGCAGCGGCCCGGGGTCGTCGCCGAACAGCCACGCCCGCGCAGCGCCCCAGTTCTCGGTCATGGTCGCGGCGAGCAGGTCCCGCGCCCGGTACTCCTCGCCCAGGAACACGTACGGCTCCGGGGCCTCCTCCGCGCCGACGACGGGCAGCGCCGCGACCGGCGGCGACCCGCCGCGCAGCCACTCGCCGACCTGCTCGGCGCCCCACCGGTCCTCCGGCGCCATGGCCAGCAGGCCCGAGCACAGCAGCCGGACCCGCTCGTCGGGCACGTCCACCCGGATCGGCCGGGTGCCGATCCGCGCCCGCAGCACCCGGACGTCGTCGATGCCCTCGAACAGCCGCTGCCCGGTCGCCAGCTCCAGCACCGTGACGCCCAGCGACCACCAGTCGAACGCGGGCAGGATTCGGCCGCCGCTGATGAACTCCGGCGGCACGTACGGCACGGTGCCGACTTCGTTGGTCGCGGTGAACGCCTCGCCGTCGGGCAGGTGCCGGCTGATGCCCAGGTCGGCGATCACCACCTCCAGCGGTCCCAGCGCGCGGATGAGCAGGTTGGCGGGCTTGACGTCCCGGTGCACCACGCCCGCCCGGTGCAGCTCGTGCAGGCCCTCGGCGAGCTGCCGCACCACCTCGGCCAGCACGTCACCGTCCACTCCGGACGGTTGCCGGCGCCGCCACTCGGCGAGCGTGCCGCCGGCGAGGTGCTCCATCACCTCGTACCAGCGGCCCTCCTCCTCGCCCACCTCGTGCACCAGCACGACGTGCCGGCTCGGCCGGCCGTGCACGAGCAGGTCCACGACCCGGTCGTCCAGCCGCCACCCGGGCCGGTGCGCCTTGAGCACCAGCTGTTCGTCGGTGTCCCGGACCCGGACCAGGTAGACGTCGCCCTGCCGGCCGGACCCGGTGAGGTCGCGGACCACCTCGAACCGCTGCGCCAGCCCGGCGGGCAGCACCCGCGCCCATCCGGTCCCGATCGGCGTGCGGCCCGGGTCGAGCACGGTGTCCGGCTCGGCGTCGCGCCGCACCCGACCGGGGTCGAGCGCGGTGGGCAGGTCGGCGGGTGCGGTCACGCCGTCTCCAGCACTGCGAGCACTCCTACTGGGGGCACGACAGCTCGACCACGACCGACCGGTTGCGCGCCGCCGCCGCCGGGATCAGCACGCCGTCCGGCGCCAGGTCGGGCTCGTGGTACGGACCGGAGTTGCCGTCGCCGCGGGTCGCGATCCGGTCGGCGGGCACGCCCAGCCGCACCAGGATCGACTTCACCGCCTCGGCCCGCCGGGTGGACAGCTCGACGTGGCCGGCCGCCGGGCCGCCGCCCGCGGTGTTGCCGACCAGCAGCACCCGCTGCACCCCGCCCGCGACCACGCCGGCCAGCGACTGGAGGGTCCGGTCGGCGGCGGCCGGGTCGCGCAGGTCGGCGGTGTCCGGGATGAACCCGACCGACCCGCTGTCCTCCAGCTTGGTGGTGCCGCAGGCGACCGGCTTGGGCTCCTCGGGCAGCTTCACCACGGTCACCGGCACGGTCGTCGGGAACGCCTCCCGCCGCGACGCGATCGCCAGCTCGTTCGCGCACACCGCGCCCGCCTTGGTGGCGACCTCCTGCCACAGCTTGCCGACCCGCCCGCGCAGGTCCTCGTTGAGCGCCGGCTGCGGGTCGGCCGTGCCGCCGAGGCCGACCAGCAGCACCGACCGGCCGGTCAGGGCGGGCAGCAGGCGCTTGGCGGCCAGGAACGCGGCCACCTCGGCGGGGTCCGCGCCCCACATGCCCTCTTCGCGGAACGACACCGCGCCCGCCGTCGCCAGGCCCGAGTCGACCAGGACCAGCGTCCCGCCCTCCGGCGTCACCCGCGCCGCCTCGGACAGCGCGCCGAGCACGTCGGCCTCGGCCTCCTTGGGCGTGAGCTCCTCGACGAACGTCCTGACCCGGCCCACCAGCTCCTTGACCTGCTTCTCGCGCTGGGTCTCGTTCTTGCCGGTGATCTGCACGTCGGCGGCCAGCGCCACGGTCGGCTGCCCGTCCACCCGGACCACCTGGACCTTGCGGCTGTTGCGCGCCGCGGTCTCCACCAGTCCCTCGACCTCGCCGGGCAGGGTCGGCCGCGGGCTGCCCATGCGCGCGCCGACGACCAGCGTCAGCGCCTGGCCACCGTCGGCCGGGCAGCCACCGGCCGGTAACGCCGGCGCGGGCGGGTCTTCTTGGCCGCACGCGGCGAGTACCGCCGCGACCAGGCACCCGGCGAGTGCGCGACGGGTTCGGCGGTGGGTCATCGGGGTTCCCCTCCCTCGGGCGACGCGGGGAGCCGCGGCGGTCCGACTTTCTCCAGCAGTGCCAACCTGGTCTCGCTCTTCAACCGGTCCGCCGCCGCGCGGCAGCGCCTCTCCAACGCGGCCCAGTCCGCCTCGCGCTCCCGCTTTGCCCGTTCGAGGGCCTCGGCCAGCTCGGTGGCCGCCGCGAGCCGGGACTGGAGCCGGGCCTGCTTCGCCACCGCCTTGGACCGCCGCGACAACGCGCGTGCGTACTGGCGGGCCGCGGGGTTGTGCCGCAGGTAGCCGGCGACGCCCGACACCAGCCCGGTGGCCACGTACAGGCTCAGGAACAGCAGGGCGGACAGGTGCCGCTCCTGCGCGTCGGCCTCCGCGTCACCGCCCCGGACCTCGCCGTCGACCACGATCGGGATGGAGGAGGCGATGTCCGCGCCCGCGTAGTTCCAGCGGAACACGAACGCCGCCGCGCCCAGCGCCGCCCAGCCCACCAGGCACAGCAGCGCGGCCGTGCGCGCGCCCACCACGTGCCGGGTCGCGACGGCCGACCTGGCCTGCTGGCCGACCGTGTGGGACAGGGCCAGGCACACCACGGTGAACCCGACGACCATGACCCAGAGGAACAGCTCCTCCTCGTCCACGGCCGCCATCAGCACCTGGTGGAACGTGACCACGTCCACGCCCGCCGCGGCGAGCAGGACGAAGTAGTACAGCCCGGCGGTCCACGGCGGGCCGACGATCTGTGAGGGGTCGCCGTGGATGACCGGCCTGCGCCGGACCACGCCCGGTGTTCGTGGTGCCGTCATCGGTCGCCGCCTCCGTGCCTGTGGGGGTCGGGCTGGAAGAAGGGGGAGTCGGGATCGCTGACCCGCTCCAGCGCGTGCGACACCGCGCCCTCCAGGTCGTTCAGCACCTTGGTCTGGTCCTCGTGATGGACCTGGTACAGCTCGCGGACCTCGGTGACCCGGGTGGCGAGCAGTTCCAGCTCGGTTGTCAGGCTCCTGTGGTGCACCTCGACCTTCGCGAGCCAGTCCGCCACGCTGTTGTCCACAATGGACTCCAGTTCGCGGCCGGCCTGCCAGGCGGTGGTGGCGGTGACCCGGGCCAGCTCCTCGTGCAGTTTGGCGCGCGCGGCGGTGAGGTCCAGCTGCGGTTCGGGCGTGCGGCGCAGCTTCGACAGGCGGGCGCGGACCTGGCGCAGGGCGAGGGACGCCCGCAGCATCGGGAGCGACTTCATGCGGTGTCCTCGACTTCCCAGTCGTCCTCGGCGGCGGTGGCGTGCGTCGCCGGTCTGCTGCGGCGGTGGTCGCGGCGCGGCAGCCGTTCCAGGCGCTGGGCCACGCGGCGCACGTCGGACGGCCCGCGCCCGAGTTCGGCGGGGTCGCCGTCGGCCGGGTCGGTCACCCACGACGGCAGGGCCTGCGCCGCGAACCGCAGCAGCGGCGCGAGGTGCGTGCCCTCGGGGTGCACCAGCACGACGTTCTCCCAGTAGGTCGCGACCCGGACCGCGCAGTGCGCGCCCTCCAGGCGGGCCAGGTTCTGCGCCACCACGAACTCCGTCCGGATCTGCTCCTTGACCGCCGCGATCCGGCTGGTGACGGCGTTGACCGCGGCGAACTGGGCGGCCTCGTCGCCGCGCGCCGCCGCGATCCGCCGGTTGCGCATGTCGTCGCGCCGGGTGAGCAGCACGGCCCGGTTCTCCGGCAGCAGCTCGGCGTGGTTGCGCGGGCGCAGCTCGGCTTCGGTCAGCTCGGCTTCGGCCAGGGCGACGGTGGCGGTGCTGCGGTCCAGCCCGACGACGGCCGCGTCCAGCTCCTCGCGCAACCGGGCCAGCGTCGCCCGGTCGCCGGCGGTGCGCGCCTCGAAGCGGAGCTTCTCCGCCTCGATCCGGGCCACCGACCGCCAGATCAGGTTCTCCGGGTGCTGCGCGGTGACCAGCCCGTCGGCGGCGGCCGGTTCGACGACATCGCGGTAGGCGGGCTGCCGCCGCCGCCCGTCCCGGCGGCCCCGCCACCGGTCCGCGAACCGCTCCCGCCGTCGGTAGCGGGCCTTCTCGTCGTCGCTCACACCCGCCCCTCCCCGTCGACGATCACCGGCGCGCCCCGGTGGGCCGCGACCGCCGCCCGGTGGCGCAGGGCGAGCCGGGCCAGGGCGTGGGTCTGCGCCCGCAGGTCCGCCGCGTCGGCCTGACCGGGCACGCCGTCCTCGGGCACCGGCAGCTCCACCCGGGTCAGCGCGCGCAGCGCGGCGAGCACGTCGGCCAGCTCCCCGGCGGCCCGGACCTGCTCCTCGGCCCGGTCGAACGCGACCCGCAACCGATCACGGCACTCGCGGTCCTCGTCCTCGTCCAACCGGTCGGCCTGCGCGAGCACGAGCCGGGCCCGCGCGATCCGCCGCTCCGCGGTCCCGCGCACCCGGGCGCACAGGTCGGCGGGCTCGGGGTGGTCGGCGACCCGCGGCGCCCGCCCGGCCACCTGCCACGCGCTGTCGTCGACCGGCTGTGCCCTGCGCCCCAACGGGTGCGGCGCGGTGACGGCCTCGGCGGACACCAGCAGCGCCACGTCCTGCGCGCGGTCCACCAGTCCGGTCACGTCCGCGTCGGGCGTCCGGTCGAGCACCTCCGCGCCCCGGTCCTGGCGCAGCAGGACGTCCACGACGTCCCGGGCGAGCCGGCACAGCCGCGTCGGCCGGTCGGCCTGCGCGCACATGCGGGCCACGGCGTCGCGCACCAGCGCCGCGTGCCTCCGTCGACGTCGGACCGCGGCCGGCCACGTCCACGCGGTGACCGCCAGCGCCACGGCCAGCGCCACCGCGAGTGCCCACAGCACGTTCCCCACCACACCCGTGCTTGACGGACGGCCGGCGCTCTCTGTCCACAATGGACTCACCGGCCGAAGTGGGCGAGCGCCGCCCAGTGCTCGATCTCGGCCGGGTCGGTCGGGACCACGTCCCGCAGGTGCGCCGGCAGCTCCGACCGGTCGAAACCCGGGTCCAGCACCCGCAGTTGCGCGGCCCGCAGGGCGGCGCCGGGGGAGTCGCAGCCGTGCTCGTGGACCAGGTGCACCAGGTGGGCGGTCGGCGCGGGCCACCGGGTGGCCAGCACGGACCGCGCCCCGAGCGCGAGGAACCGCGCGGGCAGGGTGCGGGCGTCGTCGTGCGGCCCGCCGGTGGCCGTGTGGTTGGCCAGGGTCACCAGGTCCGCCTCGACCGGTTCGGTCAGCGGCAGCGGCGCGCCGTCGTGCAGGGTGACCCGGGACCGCTCCGGCGCGTCCAGGTCGGACACCGCACGACAGCCCAGGTGCAGCACGGAAGGCCGGTCCGCCAGGGCCGCGCGGACCTCCTCCGGCGTGCCCGCGCCGTCCTCGGACACCCGCCACGGCCGGGGCGGCTGCCCGTGCCCGCCGAGGAACCGGCCGTCCGGGTGGAACGCGTCCCGCAGTCCCTCCGCCACAACGGCCGCCGGCGCGTCGTCCCGCTCCGGGTTGCCCACGAACACCGCCGCGCCCGACCCGGCGGGCCGTCCGGCGGCGAGTCCCAGCACCCGCCCCGACGGCGCCAGCGACATGTCGACGTCCTGAACGAGGTACCGCCGCCGGCCGTCGACCTCGCGCCACGCGGCCACCCACGGCACCAGCCCCAACGCGCCCATCGGCACCAGCACCAGCCGCCCGGTCCCGGCGGCGGCGACCAGCTCCGCGCCCGCCGCCTGCCAGGCCCACGCGCAGACGTCGCTCAACGACGCCCGCCACGCGCGCACGGCCGCCGGCGTGGGCTCGGCGTACCGGGCGTCGCGGGTGGCCGCGAACCGGGCCGGCGGAGCGGTGGCCAACCGGGGCAGGTCGACCACCCGCACCGGCCCGTCCAGCGGCACCACCACGGCCATGCCCCGGTGCGCGTCGCACTCGGGCACCAGGTAGACGAGCACGTCGGCCCCCGCCGCGCGCAACGCGTCCCGCACTTCCCTCGGTCCGGTCACCTCCGGACGATCGACCCCGCCACCGGCCGCCAACACCAGCGCCCGCCGTGCTTCGAGCACGCGGACCAGGTCGTCGAGGGAGTCGTCGTCCAGGCACCAGGCGGTCACGTTGTCCCCGATCACCGCCAACTCCGCCGACCCCGGGTCCCCGTCCGGCCCGGCCTCGGCGACCAGCGCCGCCAACGCCGTCGTCCGGCTCGCCGCCCGGTCCCCGGCCCCGTCGCGCAGCCGCAGCCGCGACCCCAGGTCGACCGCCGCGCCCACCCCGCCGCCGGCCCGCCACGCGGTCTCCCGCTCGGCGATGGCGGCGTCCAGCGCGGCCGGCTCGGTCGGCACCACGGCGGACAGCCGAGCCCGGGTCATCCCGCGCACCATGCGCGCCGCGAACTCCATCGTCGCGCCCGGCCGCACGCCGGCGGCGGCCCGTTCGACGGCCTGGTAGGCCCACAGCGCCTGCCGTGAGTCCCCGGCCTCCAGCGCCGCTCGCCACTCGTTGGCCTTGGCGAACAGCCGGGCCACCTCGCCGTCCTGGGTGTCGCCGAGCCTGGGCAGCGCCGGGGTGTCGCCGGGCGGCCCGGCGACCTGCGAGAGGGTGGCCAGCATCTGCTCCATCAGGTCCCGCTGCTCCGACGGCGGCAGCGCGTCGACCTGCCACACCAGGGCGGTGAGGTCGCCGACCAGCTCGCGCGGGTGGCCGCCCGCCCCGACCCGCTCGTAGAGCCGGCGCAGGTACCGGGTCATCGCCTGCTCGGCCTCGCCCTCGGGCGTCGGCGTCCCGGCGGACGGCCCGCTGTCGGGCAGCAATAGCTTCATCAGGTTGTCGAGGTCGCCCGTGAGACCCGCGCCGGAATCGCCCACGAACGCCGTGCCCATCATGTCCACCAGGCTCGACAGCGCCTCGACGACGCTGTGGTCCTCCGCCGGGACAGCGGCCTTGACCTCGGTCAGCAGGTCGATCTGGTCCCGCACGGCGGCCCGCAGCGCGGCGGTGTCGCCCACCGGGTAGAACTCGCCCATCCACTGCGTCCGCACCATGATCGACCGCACCGCCAGCCGCGCCCGGGCCTGCGGGCTCACCTCGGCGGGCGCGCCGCGCACGGCGGTGTCGGCGTCGGCGAGCATGGCGCGGGCGTCGCAGCGCTGGAGCACCGCGCCGATGCCGAACTCCCGCGCCGCCATCTCGACCGCCTCCAGCCGCCGCGTCCGGACGTCCAGCACGTCGTCCGAGTCGGGTTCGGGGTGGGCGAGGGCGCGCGTGCACCAGTCGATCGCGTCCCACAGGTGGTGCGGCCCTTCGAGCGCGACGAGGAATTCGTGCGCCTCGGCGATCGCGCTGGCGACCAGCCACTCCTCGGGCACGCTGGTCAGGACGTCGATACCGGCCTTGATGTCCTCGGTGTCCTGGTTCACCCCGCCCCGGAAGCACCGCAGGAAGCCGTAGTCGCGGGCGTGCCGGTCCTCCAGCCCGGTCTCGGCGTCCACCGCGCCGTACTCGGCGATGGCCTCGTCGCGGTCGGCGTCGTCCTTGTCCGCGCTGTTCCAGAAGCGGGCGGCGACCAGGGCGGCGGCGGTGACCCGGGCCCACGGCGAGCGCTCGGGGTCGTCGGCGACCAGCGCCCGCAGCTCGACCGCCGCCGCGAGGGCCGCCTCCAGCGGTTCGAGGGACTCGGTGAGCAGGAAGCGCTCTTCCTGCACGGCGATCAGCGCTTCCAGCGCCTCGACACGGTCTTCCGGGTCGTCGACGTGGGGCAGCGCGGCGGCCATCGCGGTGATCACGTGGTCGAGGTCGGCGGGGTCGAGGGTGCGCACGTAGGCCCAGCGGTGGGCGTGCGCGCGGTCGAGCAGGAACTCGGTGCGGTCCGGCTCGGCCGGCACCAGCGCGTCCACGACGTCGGTCAACCGCCGGACTTCGTCGGGGCTCAGGTCTTCGTCGTGGGCGGCGGCGGACAGCCGGGTCGCGGTCAGCGCGGCGGTCTCGACGGCGGCCCACCCGTCCGGGTCGCCGGTCGCCGCCGCGGTCATGTGCGCCAGGGCCGCGTCGAGGTGGGCCGTGGACTCGGTCTCCGCCGCCAGGAACGTGCGCACGTCGCCGGCGCGGTACCGCCAGTCCGGGGCGTCGGGGTGGTCGGGGACCCGGTCGAGGGCGAACTCCAGCAGCAGCACGCCGAGTTCGGCGGCCTCCGGCGTCGCGCCGTCTTCCCTGAACTGGTCCAGGAAGGCGAACCCGGTCGTGCCCGCGTCGGCCGGGTCCACCCGCCCGGCGTCGACCTCGATGGCCCCGGCCAGGTACAGCGCCCGTTCGTGCAGAGTCTCAGCCACGACGACCTCCGGCGACGACGACTTCACGGGCCCGGGACAGCACGTCGTCCAGGCGGTCCGGGTCGGCCAGCAGGGCGGCGGCCCGGTCGTGCGGCAGCAGGCCCCGGTCGGCGAGGGCGCGCACGGCGGTGCGGACGGTCCGGGGCTGGTCGGCGGGCGCGACGGCGGCGACCCCGCCCACGACGGTCGCCACGACGGTGGCGTCCGGGTCCGGGTCGGCGTCGGTGACCGCGTCGAACGCGCGGGCCGCGCCCGGGTCGGCGACCGTGCTCCACGCGCTGTCGTCGCTGACGCCGCGGCTGTCCGGCCGCCGGCCCAATGGTCGTTCGATGTACGCGTCGTACCAGGTCACGTACTCGGGGGCGGTCCGGGTGCCGACGTTGACCCGGGTCCCCGCGCTGCACACCTGCTTGACGGTGCGCAGGATGTTCGGCATGCGTTCGAGGTAGTACGGCACCGGCTCGCCGAACTCGGCGGCACAGCGCTCGGCGAGCCGGCGCAGGAGGTAGCCGTGACCGGGTAAGGGCGCGGAGTACCCGGCCTCGTCGGCCAGGTGGCCCAGGACGGCCCGGTGCTCCTCGTCGGGTAAGGCGCGGCCGAAGCGGTTCTGCCGGACCTGCTTGGGCTTGACCTGCGCGCCCCGGTCCGCCCGGTAGGCGCGGAACACGTCGATCACGCGCTTGCGGACGTGCGCGCGGACGGCCCCGGCCAGGTTGGTGCGGTCCGTCCCGTGCTCCGTCAGGAACACGGAGACGATGTGCAGGACATCGGCCACCAGGTCGCGGCAGACGCACTCGCCGGACAGCACGAACCCAGTCGCCGGCGCGGCGTGCCCGAACCGCAGACCGGGCATGGCGAGCCCGAAGTCGCAGCGGGCGACCAGGTGGCTGCGGTGGAGGGCGGCCCTGGACGCGCGCAGCTCGGCCAGGGCGGCGTTGACGACTTCGGGCGAGAGGGGTGAGGTCTGCCGCAGGCTCATAGGTAGTTTTCTACTCTTACATAAGATCTTATGTGAGCGTGATATGGAACCGTGACGTAGTAGTGGGGTCGAAAGTTGGAGGGACGGATGGCGTTGCTGCCCGCGGTCGTGCCCCTGGTGGTCGAGAAGCGGTCGGAGCTGGTGCCCGCGCGGTTGGCCCGGAAGGTGGCCCCGCTGTTCGGCGTGTCCTCCGAGCAGAACCCGTTCCGGCCGCTGACCTGGGTCTGCGACTTCACCACGATCACCGCGTCGGAGATCGCCCGCGGCGCCCCGCTGCCCACCCGGGCGGCACTGGCCCGCCTGCGCGAGCAGGAGCACGACGGCGAATGGGTCGTGCACGACCGGGCCGTGGTGCCCGCCTCGGGGCGGTCGCTGCCCAACGAGATCGTGCCCGCCACGGTCAACCGGTTCGGCCCGGACACCAAGGCCGCGGTCGTGCTGACCGCGACGAACGTCCTGCTCGCGCCGGTCACCGAGGCCATCACCACGGCCCTGCCGCTGCTGCGCGGCGGCGACGGTGGCGACCTGCCGACCGTCCAGTGGATCGCGGCCTGGGCGGCCACCGCGGTGGAGGTCTACCGGTCGCAGCCGGCGCTGGTGGTCGCGGCGATCAAGGCGCGGGCGATCCAGCGCGAGTCCCTCAGCGCGCCGCTGTTCCCGTGGGCCGACCGGCTGGCGGGCCGGCCGAAGGCGCGCTGCGAGATCGGCGCCGTCCCGCCCGGTTCCGGTGACCCGGTGACCCGGCCCCGCGACCTGGACTTCCTCGACGGCGTCGCGGTGGCCCGGCTGAACGCGACCGGCGCCCTGCCCGCCACCGACGACCGCGAGATCGCCGGCGGTCCCGGGGTCGGCGACCGGCTGGTGGAGCTGCTGATCAGCCTCATGGTCGACATGGGCGCGCCGGACAGCGCCGGGTACGTGTGGGTGAGCGAGCGGGAACCCGGGCAGGCCGTGGTCGAGGCGATGGTCCCGTCGTCCGGTCTCGTGCGGGAACTGGTCGAGACGTGGGCGCACGGGCCGGGTTCCCTGGCACGGGCCGACGAGTTCGCCGACGCCCTTGCCGACGCCATCGCCCGCCCCGTCCGCCTGCCCTCCGCCACGGTCCTGTCCGCGCTCCCCGTCCTCACCCGTCGGGCGGTCGTGTTGGCAGCCATGGGGATCGTGCGCCAGATGGGCTTGCTCGCGCCGTCGTCGTGGGTGACCGGACCGGAGTTCTCCGCTCTGCTGGACGACGTCGAAGCCTTGCTGTCCACCGTCGACCCCGCCGATCCTCTCGTCGCCGAGACCCGCCTGCGGCTGGCCGTGCAACGAGCGGGCGTGCGACGTCACGCCGGCCGCGCCGACGCGGCGACCGTGACCGCGCTCCTCGCGGCGGCCGACGCGTGCCTGGCCTCCGAAACCCTCGACCGCGGCACCCTCGCGGACGTGCTGGCGGTGACGTGCGTGGAGCTGAACATGTTGCGCCCCTTCGCCTCCAGCCCGCTCACAGACCCGCTCCGCCGCTACTGGACGGCGTTCGCGGACGCCATCGAGGTGGACCTCTTCGCGCCCGACGCGGACCACAGCGCCATCAGCTTCCAGTTGCACAACTACGCCGCCTTCCTGGGCGGCAACAAGGACTCCGAGCCGGACCTGCGGGCGGCGCTGCACCTGTTCACCCACTCGGTGATCCCGGGCCGGACCCGCCTGTACAACCGCGACCGCGACTTCCGCCCCCTGGCCCGCAGCCTGTACCTGGCCGCCGACGCCGCCGCCGCGTTGGCGGGGTTGGTGCCCGCCGAGTCCCGGGAGTGGTCCGGGAAAGCGTTCTCGTGGGTCAAGCAGGTCATGTCCGACCCCCGCTTCACCCCGGGCCGCCTGCACCCCAGGCTGGACGACTGCCTGTTCGCCCTGCGCGCCGCCCCCGTGCTCCTGCTCGCCGTGGAAACAGGAGTGGCCGCCGACCGCGCCCCGGTCCTGTCCCAGGCCGACGAGTTGATCCGCCTGGTCGAGCGCTGGCTGAAGGAGACCACCGACGGCCGCGACTCCGCGTACCACGCCACCGTCACCACCCTGAGATCCCGCCTGACCACCCTGATCACCCCCTCACCCGATTCCTGACGGACCCGCTCCGCCTCCGGGCCGCCATACCGGGGTGGAGGTGATCGCGATGATCGGTGGCGGCAACGGAGACGACAGCAAGTGACCAACCCCGGTTCCGGCGGGTGCGGTACGCCCGCGCCCGCCGGACGGTCCGACAGCACTCGTCCGGTTCGGCCATGCCCCGTGGATCGGATGCTAGGACGACGACGTTTCACCCACCCCGCAATTCGACCATGTGCACTTTCCTCACTTTCCACACTTTTCGTCCCGCAATTCTGCGGAATTGCCGGCATCTGTCGACTTCGGCGGCCGGCAGGACATGGTCGCGGTAGCGGTGAGCGAGGCTTCCGTCCGAGCCCTGGCCGACAAGGCGCCGGTGCCGGCACTCGTCGGCTTCGTTGGGTTTCAGAGGCTGCGGGCGGTGATGTCCCCGTAGGAGGTGGTGGCGCGGATGGCCAGCTCTGAGGTGCCGTCGCTGTTCTTGAGGGCGTTGTGGATGCGGCCGTAGCTGGTGCCCGCGTCGAGGGAGGCGGAGACGCCGGGGGCGGCGCCGACGGTGACGTTGCCCGCCTGGGTGGTCAGGACGAGGGTGCCGCGGACGGCCTCGGCGATCCGGATGTCGCCCTTGCCGGTGCTGATCTCGGCGGGACCGGTGAGCCGACCCACGGTGACGTCGCCGGCGTGCGTGGCCAGCCGGACCTCGGCGGCTTCGTCGAGCTTGACCGACCCGTGCGCCCCTTCGAAGGCGACGTCCCCCAGCCGCCCGACACCCCGCAGGTCGGCACTGGCGGCCTTGGCCTCGACCCGGGAGCCGGCGGGCAGCTGGACGGTGACCTCGATGTACCCCGAGGCGCCGAAGATCTGGTTCTTGGCCTCGGCGGTGACCCGCAGGACCCCGTCGCCGTACTCGACCACGGTCTGCTCGGCGACCTTGACGTCACGACTCTTGGCCGGATCCGCCGGCCGGACCTCGACGGTCGTGTCGTCCCGGTCGGCCGCGATGAACCGGACCTGGCCGGCGGGGATGTCGAGGATCGCGGAGATGGGGGCCGGCGTGGTGAAGGTCTGCATCGCTACTCACTCCTGTTTTCCGTTGCTCGTTTCCGACACCGCAAACGCTACGTTGCGTTCGCCCCTCCCCTCAACAGCGCCGTTGCACGTAATCGACATTTATGCAGTTCACAGCCTTAGAATCATTGCAACCACCCTGCCGCAGAACGCAACGCGGCGCGGCTGACGTTGCAATGAAGTGCCAATGAACGCTATGCTGAGGGCACCTCACCCCACCCGGAGGACTTCGATGCCCGGCGGCAGGCTCACCCAACGAGAACGCCAACAGATCGCACTGGGCCTGTCCGACGGCCTGGCCTACGCGGAGATCGCCCGCAGCCTCGACCGCCCGACGTCGACCATCACCCGCGAGGTGATGCGCAACGGCGGCCCCACCGCCTACCGAGCCGACCTGGCCCACCACGCCACCGAACGCCGAGCCAGGCGCCGCCGCCAACCCGCTCCCCGGGACCCCCACCACGTGCCGATGGAACACGGACGCGACCCAGAAGCCATCCGCGAATACGAGGACCTCTTCACCACGGTCCTCATCCAAACCGGCACACCCAAAATGATGGCCCGCGTCATGACATGCCTCTACATGACCGACGCCGGCAGCCTGACCGCCGCAGACTTGGTAAAACGCCTCCAAGTAAGCCCGGCGTCAATCTCCAAGGCAATCGCCTTTCTCGAAGAACAAGGCCTAGTCCGCCGAGAACGCGACGACCGCCGCCGAGAACGCTACGTGGTCGACGACGACGTCTGGTACCAATCCATGATCGCCAGCGCCCAAGCCACCACCCGCCTAGCCGAAACCGCCCGCCAGGGCGTCCACGTCCTAGGTCGATCCACCCCCGCCGGCACCCGCCTGCAAAACATCGCCCGCTTCGTCGACTTCGTCTCCGAAAGCATCACCCGAGCCGCCGAACAAGCCCGAGCCATCCTCCACACCCCGCCGGACGACCAAGGAACCGGCTGATCGGTGTTCACCGTCACCCGGCGGAAGCACAAAACCCGCCGTCATGATCGCTTCGCCGGCGGCACCTGTCGCCTCAAGGTCTTTGCGCCTCCACGCATCGGCGCAGCGGTCGACGAGCGGCCGGACGTCCTCCCACGCCGGACCCGGCTGAAGCGGCTCGCTCGCGACCCGCCCGACACTCTCTTCGGACCCCTGGCAGTCAGGCTCGACGAGCGCCCTCTGAGAGCAGGCGTTACCCGGCGCGACAGGGCGATTACCCGAACCGCACGCGTCTTCGACAGCGTGCCGCTACTGTCGGCTTGTGCCTGATGGGCTCTATCCGAAATCGGAGGGAGGTCCTTGTGTCGCTTGAGCACGTTGAGCTGGCCAGTCTGGACGTTCCGGACAATGGCTCATAGCAGTCACGGTGAACAAATTCCAAATGGTGACGAATATCCGGATTCGCCCGCGGTGGTACGACCAGATGCGACCGCTCGCATTCCGGCCGCGCTCTACAACACGTACGTCACCGCGGTTCAGCGTGCGCTCGCCGTGGAGTTCGCGCATCGACCCCCGGGTCCCACGAGCCCGCTGGTGCCCACCTGGACCCAGCGGAGTTGTCGCTTGAGGAGTGGATGGCCAGGACCGGGTTCCGGCTCGACACCATCGATGCCGACCACGAAGCGATCCGCCGCCGGGAGCAGGCCCCGCGAGCGGACACGACCGATGTCCGCAGCCCGCTCGGGTACCTCGTGATGCGAATGCGAGGTGGGGGTCCCATCGGGATCCACGGCAACCCCGAGGCACTGGACAACCCGTCTGACACCGTGCTGGCCGAGGACGGCCGGCAGTTGTTCGTGCGGGCGGGCCTCGGGGCGATCCCGGCGAACGACCCCCGTCCGGTACGGCCGCGAAGCGGCGGTGATGACGCGGACGACGAGTACTTCTCGGGGTTCAAGGTGTTGGGTGAAGGGGACGGATGATGGGCGACAACTTCAGGGTCATGAGCACGAACTCGCAGAGCAGTCGGAACCGGCCGG
The DNA here is from genome assembly GCA_050954585.1 of Actinosynnema sp. CA-248983. Classification (GTDB taxonomy): domain Bacteria; phylum Actinomycetota; class Actinomycetes; order Mycobacteriales; family Pseudonocardiaceae; genus Actinosynnema. Next base: position 708,824 of record CP191863.1, read on the forward strand.
TCATTGGTGTGGTAGCTGCGGCGATGGTGCTCGTCGGCGGCTGCGGTGTCGAGCCGGTCCAGGTGCCCACGTCCAGTTCGAGCACGACGTCGACCACGCCGCCGCCGGCACCGGACAAGTACTCGACCGCCGGCTTGCGGAGTTGCCCGGAAATCCAGCAGAAGATGAGCGGGGACCTGCCGCCGCCGCTGCCTGAAGACAACCAGAAGGGGCCCACGTGGTCCCAGCGGATTTGCCCGTTCCGTTCGGAGGACACGCTCGTCGTCCTCAGAATTCAATACTGGGAGACCGCGGAAGACATCACCGGAACCCACCTCGGATCGGAACGCGCCCGGAAGGACTTCCTCGAACGCGGGCAGTCACGCGAGAAAGACCAGAGCCTGAACCTCGGTTCGGATGCCCGCTGGAAAAGAGAAGTCACCACGGGTTGCACGCTGGAGATCCTGGACGAGAACGCGGTCGTGAGCGCGCACAGCGGCAGCACCAAGACCCTCGTGGACGGCGACGACGAGCAGTGTCACGGCCCTGTCCGCGAACTTGCGAAACAATTCTACGCCGCCGTACAGCCACAGTGATCCGGTAACTGAGGAACGGGGTGCGTTGCGCACACTGGAGGCCGTGATGGTCGGCCGAGGGGGCGTCGCGCTCGACTCCACCCTCGGACGCGACCACCTGTGCGTACAACGCACACGACGAGAACGGCCTGGAGGTCGGCGTCATGAGCCCTGAGCGGCGGCCCGTCGGGCAGGTCCCGGTTGACGGCGACTGACGGAAAAGATCAAGCCCCGAGCGCGTTGCCGCTGCTCAGGGCTTGATTCACCCGGCGAAAGGTGAGTGCTCCCGGCGGGGGCTCGAACCTGCGCAGTTGCTGATCACGGCTGTGAACTGGGCCTTTAGTGGCTCGGGTGAAGACTTTCCTGCGCCGACGTGACTGGTACCAGCTCACCCCGAGAGCAGCCGGTCTGGACGTCTTCTGGTCGTCGGTCGACGACACCGAGGAGGCCGCGGGTGATCTCACGTTGGTGCCGCGCGCCATCCACTAACGGCTGAACACCCTCGCGGACTCGAGTCGCCAGGCGGTGTGCACCGATGCGGCACCGGAATTTGCGTCCGGTGACGGGCATCGGCTGGTCACGTTGCGGTGCTACGTGACGCTTGTGGGGCCGCTGTCGGATTTTCGGGTGTTGGGACTGGAGGAGATCAGGGACGACCAGTGTCGAGTGGTCGGGCTGCGGGAGTGCAGTTGGATCGAGCGCTGCTGGTGGCGTCGCCGAGCATGTTCTCTCAGCCGGTCGGGGTCAGGGCCTTGCGGTCGTTGGTGCGCCCGGACACGGTGGTGGGACGGCGGGCAGGCAGCCGTCGGTATCGGCCCGGACTTGGACGTTCACACCGTGCCGGCGGTGTTGGCCGGAGTAGTTCTCGTTGCGTCCGGCCCGGTTGCCGGTCGGGACGTGTGGGCGCAGCACCTGCTCGATCAGCGGCAGAATCCGCGGCACCGCGACTACCTGTCTGGCCTCGTCGGGGAGGTGCGCACCCCAGGCGGTGCGCACCTCCCCTGCGTTACGTCCTCAGCGCGGGCCGAACACGCCGAGGTACCACCGCTCCGGTGGCGGGTTTTTGTTGAACGGGCGGTACGAGTACGACGGGCGGCAACCCACCACGAGGATCTGGCCCTGTGCCAGGTCCACCTCCCGGCTGAACTTCGCCTCCCGTGCCTTCATGTCCGCCGTGACGAAGTCCAGCCGGTGTCGGCCGGGTGACAGCCGGCGGAACCGGGAGAACGGCCACTGCGTGTCCGACTGCGTCAGGATGCGGCCGTTCTCGCTGACCTCGTTCTGCCGCCAGTAGCGTGAAGCGCTGTGCCGTACCGGGGCACGGCTGATCGTGAACATCAGCAGTCCGGTCTCGTGCCGCTTGCGCCACCGGTTGATCCGCCACCGCGTGATGCGCGGAATGCGGTCCCAGTGCAGTTCCTCCACCTCTACGTGCAGTTTCTCCACCAAGACCGCCTCCGCTAATTCCCAACTGTGACTAACAGTAACGCCGTTTCCAGCAACCCCGCCCGAACTCCTGGCGGGCACCGGGGACACCGAGCCCGATGCTGCCAATGCTCATTTTGTAGGAGTAGAAGTTGGCCACCGCCCGGCCGGCTCGGGCAGCGTTGCGGACGAAGAAGTTCTTGACCCGTGTTTTGAACACCTTTGCGCCCGGTGCCGCCGCGCGGACCACCTTGTTGAGGGCACCGGCCACGCGGCCCAGCGCGAAGCCTGCCCCGCCGGTTACCAACCCGGCCACGCCCAGGGCGCACCCGGTCCGGTCTCCGCCCTTGCAGGAACTGTAGGTGCTCATGGCGCCGAACACCGTAGCCCCGGCGAACAGGGCCACACCGGCGACACCACCGGTGCCGACCACCAGACCGGCGATCGCCAGACCAGTGGCGATGGTCCCCGCGTTCTGGTAGAGATACCGGCCGGTGCTGACGGCCGCGCGGCCCACGGCCCCGGCAACAGATTTGGCCTTGTTCCACAGGCCGCGCCAACTCCACTGGCCGTCTAGGTCGGTCTCGTTGATCGGGTCTGCCGTGACGTAGTCGTAGTCGTTTGCGCTGCCGCCCTCGACCGGGTCGACCGACCGGCGGCATCTCCGCTGGCTGGACGGCCCTACGACCTGAGGCACGCCGCAGTGTCGCTCTGGTCGAACGGGGGCGTCCCGGCTACCGAAGTCGTGGAGCGTGCCGGGCACTCGGTGGACGTGCTGCTGAAGGTCTACGCGAAGTGCATCGACGGCCAGCGGGAGACGATCAACAAGCAGATCGAAGACCTGTTCGGTGGCGAGTAGTCGACGTCTCACCTCGGCCCCCTGGGAACCCGCCCAGGGGGCCGAACCCGTTTCGCAGTGGTTTCGCGAAGGGTGGCAGATGGGGGCAGATTCCAGCCGACGGCGACTGACGATAAAGATCAAGCCCCGGCCGCGTTCCCGCTGGCCAGGGCCTGATTCACCCGGCGAAAGGTGAGTGCCCCCGGCGCGACTCGTACAGCATCCGCACGAGCGCGGACACGTCGTGAACTGCGGATATCGGCAACGCTGGGGGTGGTCCGCCGACGCCGCAGGCGCACGGATTCGAGGTGACGTTGACGTGACGCGGTACGCCATGGCTGGGGAACCACCCAGACGGGCGCTACGTCGCGGTTGTGGCTCTTGGAGGACTCCCTTCCTGTGTCGCGGTCGTCCCCCGGCTCATGGCCAACCTGATCAACGCCGTTCAAGGGTCTTAACCTGCGGCGCTACACTATGTGACCGATCGTGCCTCATCTGTGATCACGGGGAGTTCCAATGTCGGGTACTCAGGGCGGCGACACGGGACAGCAGGCCAATAAGTCCTCAAGGCTGGTCGTTCTACTAGCCGGCGAGATCCGAAGGCTCCGCAATGAGGCTGGCCTGAGTCAGCCACAACTGGCACAGCGCACCGGTTACACTCGTCAATATATATCGCTCGCCGAGCGGCCTCAAAGGAATCTACCGTCGTCTGATTTGGTTCGCGCCTTGGATGCCGCCCTAGGTGCTCAGGGAGCCCTGATAGAGCTGAGGGAAAGCGCTAAGCGCGAACAGCGTTCCCGCCGGGAAAGGTTGATAGGCAGTACCGTTAATAGTACGAATGATGCCATTCCGCCGGTAGAGGCTGGGTCAACGACCCACGGTGGTGAACAAAGTCGCCGAAGCTTCCTGGTGGCAAGTGGGGTTGCGGCAATCGACGCCTCTCTACCACCCTCTTCGTCGACAGTTTTGCAGGCGCTGGAAATTGTGACGTCACGTGATGCGGACACTCTTGAGGTTGCGACAGATTGTCTAGACGAACTAGTTCGACACTACTCCGAGAAACTTCCTGTCGCGCCACCTGTTGAAGTATATGACGATTTGCTCAAGGTGCGGTCATTTGCTGATTCATTGTTGAATCGGTCGAATTCCTCGGCTCGTCGGCGTACGGACCTGGTTGCCGCAACCGGCTGGCTCTCAAATCTGCTCGCAGTTGCGACAAGTTATATGGGCGATCACGCATCCTCGCTCATCTGGTGTCTTGATGCCGAGCGGCACAGCCACGATTCGGGCAATCGGGAAATCGCTGCCTGGGCAGCTTTCAACAAGGCAATGATGGCCTACTACCAGGGTCGAACAAACCGCTCGGTCGAGTTGGCCCGTAGCGGTCGAACGCTCGCTTCAGTGGGAACGGTGGCATATGCCAAACTAGCCGCTCACGAAATGCGAGCGTGTGCAATGATTGGCGACGCCGAACGCATGCTGGAGGCTAGGGGACGCGCTACAGCCGCCATAGCAGAATTGCCGCCAAGTGTCACGACAAGCGGCGTGTTCTCGATTGCAGTTTCAGAAGATCCGCCGTACACGGCAACCTCCCTGCTGCTTCTAGACCGCTTTGAAGAGGCCGCCGCCGCCACAGAAGGCGTCATTAAGGCGGCCTACAGAACAGATGCCGGAAACCGCAATAGGCAATCGTCCAACTATTCGCGAACACTTCTGATTCTCGGGCTCGCAAAAGCCGGAATCGGCGACATTGAAGCCGCCGTAGCGGCGGGACGTGAAGCCCTTGGTGGAGGCGTGGTGTGGCCTACGCTTGTACTTGCCCGGAAGTTGGATCAGGCCCTCATGCGCACTCACGAATCCGTTCCCGAAGTAATGGAGTACCACGAATTGTGTCGGAGTCTGGCCAGTAGTGTGACGGGGCGGGTAAATTGATGAACGAAAAACAGTACACAAGTGAGCAAGTCGCCGCTATTACGGACTATGTCGATGTAACCGCGCCGCCGCCGGGACTGGCCGCGCACTTCATTTTTGGGACCAACCAGACGGCACCGGTTGACCTTGTGGTCGAACGGTATCATCAAGGTCTCGCTCCACTTGTTATTGTGACAGGTGGAGTCAACCGGCATAACGGGATCGTAGAAGGTCGCGAGTTTCGTCGCCTGCTTTTGGAAAGAGGTGTGCGCGATTCCGATATTCGACAAGAAGACAAGTCTGCCAACACCTCGCAGAACGTGGAATTCTCGCTGCCTTACCTACGCGAAGCCGTCAGCAGAAATCTTCCCCTTGTTGTAATCTGTAAATGGTATCACCGTCGCGCCATTCACTACATCCGGACAACTTTTCCGGAAGTTAAAGAATTCTATGCGATCACATTCGAGCCGCTCTATTCCGGCGTCCCGATTACACGTGAGAATTGGTTCGAGCATCCGGATGGAAAGCGGCGGGTAATCCGTGAGTGGGAGGAAGTTTCACGCCGCGTCGCTGATGGAACCTTCAAGCCGCTTCGACGCTCTAACGGTGCATGGCAGTGATCATCTTTGCGCGATGCGTGCCGTTGACCAGCATGGCGGTAGATTCGGGCTAGTCGATCTACTATGGGCCACTGCGGATCAACCGCGTGCCCGGGAAGGGGCGACTAACGCGCAGGTCAGCGGCTACTAACGTCCGACGCGAACGATCTCGGTCGTCCGGATGGTACCACCGTCCAATGTGGACTTGGCAGTCGTTGCCGTTGGGGGTTCACATTGGGGTTCATACGGGGGTTCACATTGGGGTTCACCTTAGAGCGCCACCCCCTAGAGGTCGCATATCCCCTGGTCAGATGGGTTGTAGAGGGTTCCGCTGGTATCCCAGACTCATGTACAGGAACGTCATGTGACACACGTTCGCGCCGGGTGGCGCGGCGGCCTCACCGGCGGGCGGTGCCCGTGGGGTTCCCTAATGGATTACCGGTCGGATCACCTTCTAGAGCGGTAACCCCTTTACGGTGTGTCCGGCCTGCTCAGCATGACTTTGTGCCCTACCGATGCGTCGTCCGACTCAAAACCCGGAGGGTGTCCGACGACGTCGAGTCCGGCCTGGCGGCCGTGCTCGGCGCGGCGGGGTGGGGGCTGGCGGGAACGGCGATCGACACGGTTCAGGTTGTTTGCATCTGGGAGTCCAAAAGCGACCGGATTTGCGGAGTTCAGCAGTGCCATGGGATCGCGCTCGCGCGATCCGCCGCACGACCGCCAGGAGCGCCCGTGATGCCCGCTGAACCCTGCCGCCGCCACCGCGACCCCTCACGACCCGATCCGACGCCCCACAACGCCACTGGGCGGCTGTTGCGGCTGTGTGCGGCGCGGGCGGAAGCGCCAGTCGTCGACGCCCTGTCGGTTCCCGATCGTGGGTCGCGTCTGCGGCACCGTGCCACAGGTCCGGCGGTCGGCTGGTGGAACTCTTCTCATGATCGCGTGTCCCCCGAAGGCGGTTTTTCCGGAGTTCTTAAGTGTCACCGGGTCTCGCTCGCGCGATCCGCCGCACGTCACCGGGAGCGCCTTCATGTCCGCTGAACCCGTCCGCCGCCCGGACTCCGCTGGACCTCAACCGATGCCGCACACCGGCGGTGAGCGGCCGTTCCGGCTGTCCGCCGCGCGGCTGGCCGCACTCGCCGACGCCCTGACGGTGCCCGATGGCGGGTTCACTGTCGATCCGGCCACCGGGGCCGCCGTCGCCGACGGCTACGCGGTGTCGGTCGATCCGTACTACGAACGCACCCACGACCAGCCCGTGACCGCCGATGATCTCGCCGCGTACCTGGTCACCGCGCAACGCGCGTTCGCGCTTCCCCGGCGTGTTCTGGGCGGTTGGCACGACCCGGATTCCGGCCGTGTCCACCTGGATGTGTCGGTGGTCGTGCCGACCCTCGCGGAAGCGCTGGAACTGGGGCGCTCCGCCGGGCAGCTCGCCGTGTTCGACCTCGCCGCCGGGAACTCCGTCCCGGTCGCCTACGACAGCGACGCCGTGGTGATTCCGCTCCGGAAAAAGCCGGGTATTTCGGGTGACGACCGGGCGGAATCCGTGACCGGGGATACGGGGTGGCGGTATGATGAAAAGCGCAGGGGCAAGCCGGACCGGATCTATTCCGGCACGGTGACCCGTGTCGGCGGGGCTGAGGGTGAACGGATTCGCGGGAACCTCGCCGCCGTGCTCGCCGAATTGCTGACCTGGGCGGGCGAACGGGACGGACAGGATTCCCGCGAGGAAGGGAAGGCAGCGTGAACACGCCGGATGACACGGCGGGCAACCCGCCTGCTCCCGGAATAACCCGCCGGGCGGTATCGCTTGCGGCGTCGGCTCCCGTGTCCGGACCCTCGGGGTTGTCGGATTACGCGGTGTCCCCGCTGGGTGCGCCGTTGACGCTCATGCGGGATGAAATCCGCGTCGCGTGGTTGGGGCGCACTTCGACCGACGACAACCAGGACCCGCGTCAATCTGCGATGCGGCAATTGGGCAACAGTCGCAGTGCGCTCCCGGAGTCGTGGGTGATCGTCGCGCATTTCTACGACGTGGAGTCCGGACGGCTCGAACTCGGCCAACGCGGACAGGGCACCGACTACGCCAAGTACGACGTCCCGATCCCGCGTGACGGTGGGGTCGCCGACTTGCTGGCGGAAGCCGGGCACCCCGGACGGCGTTTCGATGTGGTGATCTGCGAAAGCGTCGCCCGCGTCGCCCGCCGCACCTTCGAAGGGTTGTCGATCGAGCGCGAATTGGAAAACGCCGGTGTGCCGCTGTTCGCCTCGAACGAGCCGATCACGCTCACCGGTAGCCGCGCGCAGCGCATCCTGCAACGACGCATCAACCAATCCGTCGCCGAATACGAGGTGCTGAACACCCTCGAACAATCGTGGGGCGGACTGTGCACCCACGTCCGCGAGGGATGGAACATCGGCAAACCGCCGTACGGGTACAAGGCGAAAATCTACCGGCACCCCAACCCGAGCAAGGCGGACAAGGGACAGACGAAAACCCGCCTCGAACCAGACGGCGCAAACGCCGAAACCGTGACGCAAATCGCCCTGTGGCGGTATCACGACGGCATCGGCTACGACACCATTGCCGACCGGTTGAACGCCGACCCGCTGAAATACCCGCCACCCGTGCCACCCGGCGGGAAGCGGGCGCGCGGCGCGTGGGGAAAGACCAGTGTCTATGAGATCCTGCGTAATCCGAAGTACACCGGGTACCAGGTGTTCAACCGACGCGCGTCCCGCTCACGCGGCGGAAAGGTCAACGACCCCGCATTGTGGGTGTGGTCGAACGAACCCGCGCATGAGCCGCTGATCCCCAAATGGATGTACGACGAACTGAACGCCCACCGCCAGCAACGGCGCGGTTCACGTGACGACAACACCATGAACACGCACCCGGAAACGCTCCGCACCTACGTGTACCGGGGAATGCTGTTCTGCCAGTGCGGACGGCGGATGAACGGCAACCTCCGCCACAACGCCGCCTATTACATGTGCTGGCCGAAGAACAACAACCGGGGACGCCCAGACAAGTACGCCGGCCACCCGAAAGCCGTCTACATCCGGGAAGACGCCGTAATGGGCGCGGTATCCCGATTTTTCGCCGAACGGGTATTCGGCCCCGACCGGCGCGCGATGCTCGCAGCCGACCTGTCCACAGTGGATGATCGAGAAGCGCGGGAACGCGACGCCGAACGCGACCGCCTACGGCGGGTGCTCGCCGACCTCGCCCGCCGACAGAACTCGATCATGAGGCAGGCACAGGACGGCGACCCCGACGACCCGTTCACCCGCGCCCTGCGCGGCACCTACAACGATCTTGAAGCCGAACGGCAAGCCGCCCTGTCCACCGTCGCGACGCTGGACGCCGCCGACGACGCCGCACCCGCCCGCCCCGACACGGCGGACGTGGAACTGTTGGACGCGCTCCCGTACCTCACGGGGAACCTGTCCGATGCGCCGGAACCGTTGCTACGTAAGCTTTTCGAGGCTGTGAGCCTCAGCATCCGGATTGCCGACGACGGCGACCACGTGATCATCAACGTGCGGCTGCCCGGCGACACCGTGTCCGAGATCATCAGCACGGCGGAAACGATCAACAACCTGACCAGCGACCCACACGAGTCGCCTGGTCACGGGGTGACCGGCGCTCGTGTGGATGCTGTACGTGCCCCCGGCAGGATTCGAACCTGCGACACACGGTTTAGGAAACCGATGCTCTATCCCCTGAGCTACGAGGGCGCACGGGGCAGCGTACCGGGTCCCCCACCCCGACCCGGCAGGCGGGGCGTCACCCAGGTGGACAAGCGGCGAAGGGGAGTATGCACCGCGGGTGACGGGCCCCGAAGGGTTGTGGTGGGCTGTTGGGGGGAAGTGGGGTGGGTCACCTTCTCCCCAAGGGGTTCGTCAGGTAGTCAGGGGGCGTCTGTGGTGGCTCGGCGAAAGAACCTCTCATGAGCGGTAGACCTTGGCCGGACTTTCGGCCTGGACCCCTGGGGTCCCTGGGGGCCTGGTGGCGGCGCAGGCAGGAGCGGCGGGGGAGGACTTCACGTTCGTTCCGCCGTCCTCCTCGCACCAGCACGCCTTCGAGACGCCACTGCCCAGCGCCGTCTACGGGCTGGACTTCCGGGCGAAGTTCACGGTCCACTGGCGGCTCGACCTGACCACCGGGGCCCGGCACAACTCGCCGCGCAGCGCCGCGATCAACGACGTGGTCAAGCGGGCCAAGCAGATCACCGAGCGGGCCATGTTGGTGCACCACGCGCCCTTGCAGTTCCAGCTCGGGGACGAACTCGCGGCGGAGCGGCAGGTTGAGGGCACGCATGTGTGGGCGCGGGCCGAAGGTGTCGAGCTGAGCGTTGACGACGCTGACTTGGAGTCGGCGCGCAAGCACATCGAGCTGCTGCGGTCTACCACGGTTCGGCAAGCGGAGAGGGACGCGGAGCGGGCCGAGATCCGCTACCTGCGTGACGAAGTCCTCACCGACCTGTCCACCGCGACGATCTGGTGGCTGCACCGCAACGGGTACCAGGTCGAGCAAGCGGTCGCGCTCTCGCAGCACCTCAACGAACTCGTCCGCATCGCCGCCCAGAGACGCGACCAGCACTGGGCGGACACCCTTGTCACCAGTTTCGAAACGGCCGTGCCGCGGCTGTCCGACGGTCATCGGACGGAGTTGAAGCAGCACCTGGCCAAGGCACTCGGGATCTACGGCGGCACGACCGTCGCGGAGGAGTTCGCGGAGCAGGTCGGGTTGCCGCATCACCAAGTGCAGGGGCTTCCGCAAAGCCAGAGCCAGAACCAGAATCACAACGGGGCCAAGCCGCTGCCCTGACTTCTCTACTGTGGTTCCCGTGAACCACAACCTGACCGAGGCGCGCGGCGCGGCCGTGGCGGGTGCGTTGCGCGTGCTCGCCCGGGTCACGCCGTTCGTCGAGCCCGAGCTGATCGGCCTGCGCGACGTCGTCGCACCCGGAGACACCTGCGTCGACATCGGCGCCGCGCTGGGGCTCTACACCGTGTCGCTGTCCCGCCTCGTCGGTCCACAAGGGACGGTCCACAGCGTCGAGCCGCTGGTCTTCGCGCACCCCGCGCTGTCCTACCTGCTGCGCCCGCGCGAAGGCCGCAACATCGTGCGGCACTCGGTGGCGTTGGGCGTCGACGAGGGCAAGGACGTGATGAGCGTGCCCGTGCGCCACGGCCTCCCGGTCACCGGTCGGTCGTTCCTCACCGCCGGCGCGGCCGGGCTCGGGTCCAACGACGAGTTCACCGAGCACCTCGAGGTCGTCGTCCGCACGGACACCCTCGACCGGTTCGTCGCGGCCAACGGCATTGCGCGGCTGGATTTCGTCAAGGCCGACGTGGAAGGCGCCGAACTGCGCGTGCTGCAAGGCGGAACCGAGACCATCGAGAAGTTTCGACCAAAACTTCTTCTGGAGATCGAAGAACGGCACGTGCGCCGGTTCGGATACCGCGCGGAGGACGTCGCCGACTGGCTCGCGGAACGGGGCTACCGCATGCACGTGTGGCAGCGCGGCGCCTGGCGGCACGTCGAGCGCATCCGGCCCGACCTGCGCAACTACCTGTTCACAGCCAAGTAAAGGCGGAAGACCCCGGTCCCTGGGGGTGGACCGGGGTCTTCCTGCGGACCGGTCTACGTGCCGTAGACCTCAAGTTCGTACAGTGAGTATCCGTAACCCGTGGCGCGTTGGATACCGGTCATTCGTACGAATCGTGCGGCGGTCGGGGTGAACGACACCACGTCCTGTCCACCGTTTCCCGCACTTGTCGTGAATACCTCGCGCCAGTTGGTGCCATCGGGTGACACCTCGATTCGATACGACCGGGCGTAGGCCGCTTCCCACGACAACACCACCCGCCCGACGGTCCGGGACGCGCCCAGGTCGACGCGCAGCCACTGGTTGTCGCTCCAGTCGCTGGCCCACCTGGTGTCCGGCTTGCCGTCCACCGCGTGAGAAGGCGGCGAGTGGTACCAGCCGCGCTCGTAGCTGCTCGCCGTGGCCGACGAACCCGCCGCCAGGTTGGTCACGGCCGCGCCCCGCCGCGCCGGGAACTGCACGACCTGCTGGTACGTGGGCCGGTTCTGCCAGTGGATCTTGTCGTGCGTGATCCCGCCCATCGCCCGGTGGATGATGGTGTCGGCGCACCACTGGTCGCCCGCGGCGCAGTCGCCGTCGGCGGGGTACACGGCCGACGCGGGCAGCGCCACCGCCTGCGCCAGCGAGTCCAGCAGCACCTGCCGGCAGGCCGCCAGGACACCGCCACCGCAGTACTTCGCGCCCAGCGGACCGGCCACGCTGTCACCCAGCACCGCCCGCAGGTCCTTGTCCACGTAGCTCCACCAGCCGTACTGGAACGCCGAACCCTTGTGCGGCGCGGCCCCGTGCTTGTCCGACGGCGGTTCGTCCACCGAGATGGCCCCGGTCAGCCGCGTGTACAGCGCGTCACCCAGCCCCGGCTGGAACTCCGCCTTCACCAGCAACGGCCACCACGCGTCCAAAAGGCGGATCGCCTCGGCGTGCGCGTAGGCCTTGCTGCCGCGCGAGGTCTCCTTGCGCAGCGACCCGGACCGCTGCCAGTCCCGGAGTTTCGTCACGGCCGACGCGAGCGCCGGATCGGTGATCGCGGCGGTGTCGAGCACCCGCAGGACGTTCGGCAGCACCTGCTCGGCCCGCAGGTCCGCCACGCCCGCCTCGGCCATCGCCTGGGTCAACGACGTCCGCGTCACCTTGCGCCCACCGGCGAGCAGCGCGCGAACCCGGTCGTCGAGCAGGTCACCGCGGTGCACGGACCCGTTGCCGTAGCCCGACGCCGAGTAGTCCAGCGCCTGCTTGTTGTTCCACGAGATGTAGTAGTCCTGGTTGATCGAGTTCGGGTGCTGCGCGAACGGCGTGTAGGCGGCCGTGTTGCGGACCGGGTCCCAGCCCACCCACTCGTTGGCCTGCACCGCGTGCACGGGCAGGTGCGGGTCGACGTGGGCCTTGCGCACCGGGTTCGCGCCGGAGTTGAAGTACGCGGTGTCCTTCGCGTCGACGTAGAACCAGTTGAACGCGTACCCGATGTGCTCGGCGGCGCGCTGGAAGTCCTGCGCCGACCGCACCGCGTCCGGGTCGTTGAACTCCTGGAACCCGATGATCGAGTCCACCTCGTGCAGGTACGTCGAGCGCAACGACGTGTACGCCACGTGCTTGCCGCCGACCTGCGCCCGGCTCTGCACGAGCCCGTACCTGGTGCGGTACATGACCAGCGTGTACGAACCCGCCGGCGTCGGGTCGGCGACCGTGGGCTTCCACGCGTTCTTGCGCTCGATCCGCTCCATGGGCAGGCACTCCGCCCGGAACCGGTAGTGCAGCGACGCCGCCGACGCGGGCCGCCCGTCGGGTTCGCACAGCTCGACGGCGTAGGTGTCGGTGATGTCCTGCCCTGCCGACGTCGCGCTCCACGAGTAGTCGATGCCGCGCCCGAGCTGCACGTACATGCTCACGCCCGCGAACGACACGCCCCGCGCCCGCAGGCCCGGACCGTGCAGTTCTTGCAGCATCAGCAACTGCGGCGCGAAGTACCCGGTCTGCGGGCCCCACACGGCGATCGGGTTGCCGGTGTCGGTGTGCGCGCCGGACACCGCCAGCGCGTTGGACATGCCGTGCTTCTTCGTCAGCAAGTCTTTCGGCAGCACCCCATCGGCGAAAATCCCGTGCACCGCCCGCAACTCGGCCGGAACGTCCACAGTGGACTGAGCGGCGACCGTCTGGTCGTACACCATCCGCTCCGGCGTCACGACCCCGCCGTCCGGCAGCGCCACGCCCTGCGGCGCGGCAGGCGTTGTGGCGTAAGGGAAGCGCTGGCCGTCGTGCAGGGTCAGCACCGCCTCCGGGTCGTTCTGCTGACGGAACGACCGCCACACCCGGTCGCCCACCTCCGCCCCGTAGCGGTTCTGCGCGGCCAGCTTGACCAGCGCGTTCTGCACCTCGCCACCGCCGCCCGCGCCGAACAGGCCGCCCACCACGGCCGCGATCGCGACCAGGTCGGTCGGCTGGAACGGCCGGATGTCGTTCCAGTTGGTGATGGCGTCGGCGTGCCCGGTCAGCACGTACTCGCCGGGGAAGTACCGGCCGTTGACCGCCGCCGTGATGTAGGCGTTGATGCCGGCCACGTAGTCCCGCACGTCCTGCAACGCCTGCTGCCCGCGCGGACCCTGCGTCGCGACCTGGTCGATCTGCCGCTGGAGGTCGGCCTCGGTGTACGGGATCTGGTTGAAGAAGCTCTGCTCCAGCGCCCGGTTGCCCTCCGCGCCGCCGGCGAACCCGGTGAGCTGCCCGCGCCCGAGGTGGCGGAACAGGTCCATCAGCCACAGCCGGTCCTGCGCGGCGGCGTAGCCCGCGCCGAACTCGGTGCCGGACCGGGTGGTGCCGTAGATGTGCGGCATCCCGATGCGCTTGTCGCGGATGATCGTGACGTCCGCGCGCGGCTTGATCGTGCTCTCCACCTGGTCGGCGGGCACGCCGAAGGAGGCGTCGTTGAAGAAGGTCGCGAGCTGGTCGTTGGTCAGGCCGGAGTAGCCGGACACCAGGGCGTCGTACTTGCCGAGCTGGTCGGCGGAGTGGCCGGGCCGGGTGCCCAGCGCCCGGTGGGCCAGGATCTCGGCGAGGGTGGCGTTGCCGTTCTGGCCGGGCGGTAAGACGTCGTGGCACTGGCCCAGGCAGTAGTCGTCCGGGGCGAACGCGGTCGGGCGAGGCGAGGCCTCGGCGGCGGGAACGGTGACGGCCGTGGCGAGGAGTGCGACCACGGCCAGGGATCGGGCGGCTCTCCGCATGGCGCGAAGCTCCTTCCAGGCAGGGTTCGTGTGACGCACGTTACTCACAAGTAAAGATTCGCGAAAGTGCTTCGCGTTTGGCCGTCACTCCATCGAACGGGTGTCGGTCATTGCCAGGAAGACCTGGTAGTGGGAAAACGTTCCACGTGATGCGGCGACGAACCCTGCTCGCCGGCGTCGTCGGCGCCGGCGTCCTGAGCGCGACCCCCGCGCACGCGTCACCCGTCCTGCCCATCCGGAGTTGCGCCGACTGGTCGGCACGGCCGCCGTCCGCTCAGCCCACGGTGCTCGTCCAGCGCCCGGTTCGCATCCTGATCCACCACACCGCCACCGAGAACACGTCCGACGTCAGCCAGGAGCACGCCTACGCCCACGCCCGGTGGATCCAGGACCTCCACATGGACACCAACGGCTGGATCGACTCGGGGCAGCACTTCACCAACAGCCGCGGCGGGTTCCTCATGGAGGGCCGGCACGGCAGCCTCGCCGCGCTGCGGTCCGGCGACCGGGTCGTGGTCGGCGCGCACTGCCCCGGCCAGAACAGCGCGGCCATCGGCATCGAGAACGAGGGCGACTACACGGCCGTCGAGCCGCCGGTCCTGTTGTGGGACTCACTGGTCTCGTTCTGCGTGTACACATGTGAGCAGTACGCCATCCCGCCCAGTGGGATCTTCGGCCACCGCGACCACCACGACACGCTCTGCCCGGGCGACAAGCTCTACGCCCTGTTGCCGCGTCTGCGCCAGGAAGTTGCGCGCGTTCTGGGCTGATCTCCGGTATTTCCTGGCAACTGTGAACAGGCTGTTCCGGGGCTCATCCGTGGTGAGATAACGGTGAATTAACGTCAGCTTGCGTGTTCGTGCGCGAGGCTGAGCGAGTACGAACACGAAACGCCAACGCGGGGAGGCGTCGTGATCAAGGTGATGCTGGCCGATGACGAGGACCTCGTCCGGTCCGGCCTTCGCATGATCCTCAACAGCGCAGGCGACATCGAGGTCGTGGCTGAGTGCGACGACGGGCACCTGGTGGCCGATCTGGCCCGCCAGCACCGCCCGCACGTGGTGCTGCTCGACATCCGGATGCGGTCCTCGGACGGCCTGACCGCCCTGCGGCGGTTGCGCTCGCTCCCGGACGCACCGCGGATCGCCATGCTGACCACGTTCGACGTGGACGAGTACGTGTCCGAGGCGCTGCGGTTGGGCGCGTCGGGCTTCCTGCTCAAGGACACCGAACCCGAGCAGCTGGTCCGGGCCGTCCGCGACCTCGCCTCGGGCGGCGCCGTCCTGGACCCGGGCGTGGCCGCGCGGGTCCTGGCCGCGGTGGCCGACGGCGAACGGGCCGCCGAGCCCGCGCGCCGGCTGCTGGCGTCGCTGTCGGAGCGGGAGCGGGAGGTGCTGGTCCTCATCGGACAGGGCATGTCGAACGCCGAGATCGGCGGGACGCTGCACCTGTCCGAGGCGACGGTGAAGGGTTACGTGTCCTCGGTCCTGGGCAAGATCGGCGCGGTGAACCGCGTCCAGGCCGCCCTGGTCGCTTTCCGGGGCGGGCTGATCGCCTAGCGCGTCGAAGAGCCGGTGTTTCCGCGCGGTGTGGGGCCGCGGGGGAGCACCGGCTTTTTCGCGCGCTCAGGTGCCGCCGACGATCTCGGCGACGCTGGGTTCGACCTCGACCCGGTTGCGCCCGTGGCGCTTGGCCCGGTAGAGCGCCATGTCGGCGGCGGCGAAGAGCTGGTCCAGCTTGGCCGGCCCGGCCGCCACGCCGATGCTGACCGTCGGGCGGCGGGTCGTGCCCAGGACCATCGTCCAGTCGTGGCAGTCGACGGCCGCGCGGATGCGCTCGGCCACCACCGGCCCGACGTCCCGCGCGTTGCTGTCCGTGTCGCCCAGCAGCACCACGAACTCGTCGCCGGCCCACCGGGCGACCAGGTCGTCGGCCCGGCACTCGCGCCTGAGCAGTTGGGCGATCTCGCGCAGCGCGGCGTCGCCGGCGGCGTGGCCGGCGTCGTCGTTCACGCCCTTGAACCAGTCCACGTCGACCAGCACCAGCCAGGGCACCCGACCCCGGGCGGCGGTCGATTCGAGCAGCCCGGCGGCGGCGCGTTCCAGGCCGAGGCGGTTGGCCAGGCCGGTGAGCGGGTCCCGCGCGGCGGCTTCCTGGGCCGCCACGGCCAGGCGCTGGGCCTGCACGGCCACCCGGCGCTGCTCCAAGGCCTGGGCCAGGCCCTCCTGCAACGTCTCGGTCGCGGTCTTGCTCGCGGCCACCGAGCAGCGCAGCGCGGCGGCCTCGCCCACGTGGTCGTTCATCCGGGCGCAGATGTCGGCCAGGTCCAGGGAGAACCTGAGCAGCAGGGACGCGTCGTTGATGGCCTCCGCCGCGGCGACCGCGCGGCTGCCCAGGGTGCGGGCCTCGACCAGGTCGTCCTGGTCGCGGCGCACCACGGCGAGCACCCAGTTGCCGACGGCCTGGGACCACCGGTCGCCGGCCTCGGTGGCCTGGCGCAGGGTCTCGCGGGCCGCCTGCTCCGCCTCGAACAGCTCGCCCACCCCGGCCAGCGACCGGCTGTAGGCGCCCAGCAGGGCGCGGCGCATCTGCTCGTCGGTGGTCAGCTCCAGGCCTTCGCGCAGGTACTCGCGGGCCTCGGCGAAGATCGCGGGGGCCCGGTCGGGCGGGGACGAGATGGCGCGGAAGTTCAGCGTGCCGCCCAGCCCCTGGAGACAGTGGCCGAGCACCTCGGGGACGTCCGCGCGCCGCGCCACCTGCACGGACAGCCGCAGCATGTCCACCGCCGCGCGCCGGTTGCCGATGCCCTCCAGCAGGTAGGCCAGGGCGTGCATGGCCTGCGCGGCGGCGGGGTTGTCGGCGTTGTCGCCGTCGAGGTCGGTCCAGCCCTCGGCGGCCAGTTCCAGGGCCAGCGGGATGCGGCCCAGCCGCCACGCCAGCTTCGCCCGGTTGACCAGCACCGCGGAGCGCGCCCACCGGTCGGCGCCCGGCGGGATGCGGCTCACGACCTGGTCGAACAGCGTGTTGGCCTCCGGCAGGCGGCCAGCGTTCAGCAACGCCTTGACCTCAAGGTCCAGCTGTGGCACCGCTACCAGCGGATCTCGCTGCTCCACCCGTGTCGACACTCCATTCCGGCTCGGTGGGCGGGTACGCGGGACCGCCCACCAGCGGTACGGCTTAGACAGGCTACCGGGACGGACGCCGTGTGTACCGCTCCTGGTGCAGGACGTCGTCCAGCGGCAGCCGGTTCCGCCACCCGTGGCGCTCCAGGTCGGGGGTGTCGGGCAGGCACGCCACCGGGCCGACGCACAGCCACGCGACCGGGCGCACGGAGGCGGGGATGTCCAGCAGGCGGCGCAGCTCGTCCTCGCGGTAGAAGCTCACCCAGCCCACGCCCAGCCCTTCGGCGGTCGCGGCGAGCCACAGGTTCTGGATGGCCAGGCACACCGAGTACAGCCCCGCGTCGGCGATGGCGTGCCGGCCCAGCACGGCGGGCGACCCGCGCTCGGGGTCGTAGGTGACCACGATCCCGAGGGTCGACTCCATGATCCCCTCGACCTTGATCCGGGCGAACGTGCCCGCGCGCTCGCCCTCCAGCTCGGAGGCGAACACGCTGCGCTCGGCCTGGACGTGGTCGCGGAACGCCCGCCGGGTGTCCCGGTCCCGGACGACGATGAAGTCCCACGGCTGCGACAGGCCCACGCTCGGCGCCGCGTGGGCCGCCGTGAGCACCCGGCGCAGCACGTCGTCCGGGATGGGGGCGCCGGTGAACTCGCCCCTGGTGTCCCGGCGGCGGTGCAGTACGTCGTAGAAGCTCATTCGGAGGATCGTGCCTGACGCGATCAGGTGAATTCCGCGTTCCTGCGGTGGCGTGCGTCTCAACCGGGCGTTGAATGGCACGTCATGCCGAGGATCGGAAGCGCCCCCGGGTCCGCGTTGGGGTTCGCCGGTGGTGTCGTGGCGACGGTGGTCGCGGGCAACTGGCCGTTGCCGGCGCTGGTCGCGCTGGTCGCCGTGGTGGTGGCGGTGTCGCTGGTGACGACCCTGTTGGGCGCGGCGCTGACCGCGCTCCAGTGCTGGGGCCTGTACGGGAGCTTCGTGGTGGGAGCGGAGGGGCACTTCGCGGCCGACTGGCCCGCGCTGGCGGTGCTGGCGGCGGCCGGCACCGCCTCGCTCAGCGGCCTTGCGAGGGGTAGGGCAGCAGTGCCATCTCCCGCGCGTTCTTGATCGCCGTCGCGACCTGGCGCTGTTGCTGCGGCGTCAACCCGGTCACGCGGCGCGAGCGGATCTTGCCGCGGTCGGAGATGAACTTGCGCAGCAGCGCGGTGTCCTTCCAGTCGACGGTGGTCACGCCCTCCTTGCGCAGGAGGTTGACCCGCTTCTTGGGCGTGCGTTCGATCCTGGGCACGTACGTCCTCCCCTACCAGCTCGACTTGGTGACACCTGGTAGCTCACCTTTGTGCGCCATCTCCCGCAACCGGAGGCGGGACAGCCCGAACGCCCGGAAGTAGGCGCGCGGCCTTCCGTCCACGGTGTCGCGGTTGCGCAGCCGGGTCGGGCTGGCGTCGCGGGGCAGGCGCTGGAGCGCGAGCTGGGCCTCGGCACGGCGCTCCGGGTCGGTGCGGACGACCTCCTTCAGCTCGGCACGGCGCTCGGCGTACCGGGCGACGACCTCGCGGCGCTGCCGGTCCTTGGCGATCTTGGACTTCTTCGCCATCAGCGCTCCTCCTTGAAGTCGACGTGCCGGCGCACCACCGGGTCGAACTTGCGCAGGACCAGCCGGTCCGGGTCGTTGCGGCGGTTCTTGCGGGTGACGTACGTGTAGCCGGTGCCGGCGGTGGAGCGCAGCTTGATGATCGGCCGGACGTCGGTGCTCTTGGCCATCAGACCTTCTCCCCCCGGGCGCGCAGCTCGGCCACCACGGATTCGACGCCGCGCCGGTCGACGGTCTTGATCCCCTTCGCGGACAGGGTCAGCACGACGAACCGGTTCTCGCTGGGCAGCCAGTACCGGCGGCGCTGGGTGTTGGGCAGCCAGCGCCGGTTCGTGCGCCGGTGCGAGTGGGAGACCTGCTTGCCGTAACCGGGTTTGCGCCCGGTCAGCTGACAGTGGCGGTGGGACACGCGACACTCCTTTTGTAACGACAACCGTTTTCATCTACTGTAGCGCAAATGGAAACGGTTGTCGTTCTGGTGGCCGGCGGGCACGGCGTGGCCACGTCGCTGTGGTGCGCCTCGCCGGGTGCCGTGCTGGTCCGGTACGACCTGGCGGGCCTGCGCTCGGGCGTCGTGCGGCGGTGGGTCGACGGGGCGCTGGAGGTGCTGGAACTGGAGCACGGCTGCGTGTCGTGCACCCTGCGCCACGACCTCCTGCCGCTGCTGGACGCGTTGGGCGGGCACGTCATCGTCGACCTGGACCCGGCGCTGGAGCCGGAGGCGGTGTGCCTGGCGCTGCACGACCGGCCGGTGCGGGTGGCCGCCGTGGTGACCGCGGTGGACGCCTCGACCTGGCTGGCGGAGGCGACCGGCGACGCGGAACTGGTGTCCGACGTGCCGGGCGACGAGCGGACGCTCGCGCAGGTCGTGGTGGGGCGGACCGAGTTCGCCGACGTGCTGGTCATGGTCGGCGAGCCGGACTCCGCGCTGAACGCCGTGCTGGACCGGCTGTCGCCCGGCGTGCCGCGGGTGTCCCTGGCGGACCTGCCCGCCACGCTGGCCGGGCTGCGGCGCGTGCCCCGGTTCGACCAGGTCGCCGGCTCACTGCTGCGCGGCGCGCCGCTGGAACCGGCCGGTGACGTCGGGGTCGTGCACTTCGTGGCGTCGCGGCCCTTCCACCCGATGCGGCTGCACATCGCGCTGGACGTGCTGCTGGACGGTGTCGTGCGCAGCCGGGGCCGGTTGTGGCTGGTGAGCCAACCGGACGCGCTGCTGTGGCTGGAGTCGGCGGGCGGCGGCCTGCACATGGGGGAGATCGGGCGGCGGACCGGTGACCTCCAGGAGATCGTCGCCATCACCTGGAAGGCGGCGGAGTTCGAGATCACGTCGGCGCTGCGCGACGCGCTGGTGACCGACGAGGAGTGGGCGTTGGCGGACGAACTGGACTTCGTGGACCCGTTCGCCGATCACGAGATGGAGGAGCTGTGAAGCAGGGCATCCACCCGGACTACCACCCCGTGGTGTTCCAGGACTCGGGCACGGGCAAGGCGTTCCTGACCCGGTCCACGGCGACGTCGTCGCGGACCGTGGAGTGGGAGGACGGCAACACGTACCCGTTGATCGTGGTCGACGTGACCTCCGACTCGCACCCGTTCTGGACCGGGTCGCAGCGGGTCGTGGACACGGCCGGGCGCGTGGAGAAGTTCAACCGGCGCTACGGGAAGAGGTCGCGCTGATGGCCGTGCCGAAGCGGAAGACGTCGAGGAGCAACACCCGGCACCGGCGGGCGCAGTGGAAGGCCGCGGTGCCGGACCTGGTGCCGGTGAAGACCCTGGACGGGCGGGAGTTGCTGGTGCCGCGCCGGCTGGTGGCCGCCTACCGGCGCGGACTCCTCTGATCAGAGCTGGGTCTCACCGTCCGGGGAGTCCCGCCACTGGGCGAACGGGCGGTCCAGCCGCCACGCCGTGCCGTCGTGGGTGAGCACCCGGTGTTCGCACGTCTCCAGGTTGGACAAGGACTCGAAGAGTTCGACGCTCCACCCGAACAGGCGTCGGCACAGCAGGCGGATGGTCAGGCCGTGCGAGACGATCAGGGCGGTGCCCGGGTGGTCCGGGCGGGCCATCCGGGTCTCCAGGTCCACCAGGAAGGCGGCCAGGCGGTCGTCCACGTCCGCGCCGGACTCGCCGTTGGGGAGCCGGAAGAAGAAGTGGCCGAACGCGTGCCGCTGGTGCTTCAGGACCTCCTGCTGGACCGGGTCCTGGAGGTTGCCCCAGTCCTGTTCGCGCAGGCGGGGCTCGGCGGTGACGCGCTCCGCCTGCTCGCCCAGCGCCAGGCCGCGCAGGGTGGCCTGGGTGCGGACGTACGGGCTGACGTAGACGGCCACTGGCGCACCGTCCAGGAGCTCCTTGATCCTGGGACCGGCCTCGGCCGCCTCCCGCTCGCCCCTCGGGGTGAGGGGGAGGGTGTGGTCGGGTATACGGCAGTACGCCAGTTCGTCGACGTTGCCCAGGCTTTGTCCGTGGCGCAGCAGGATGATCCGCACCCCGCCATGGTGCCGGTGTTACAGTCCGGCGGCGAAACCGGACGGAAGGTGTCACATGATCAAGTACATCGCGCTGTACCGGAAACCCGAGGACGCCGAGGCCTTCGACGAGGCCTACTTCGCCTCCCACCTGCCCCTGGTGCGCAACACGCCCGGGCTGCTCAAGGCGGAGGTCGCGAAGGTGGGGCGGGTGTTCGTGCCCGGCTTCCTGGGTGAGCACGAGCCGTACCTGGTGGCCGAGATGCACTTCGCCTCCGAGCAGGACATGAAGGCCGCCTTCAAGTCGCCGGAGTGGCAGGCCGCCGGGGCGAACCTGACCGAGATCGGCGGGATGGAACTGGTGGCCATGTTCGCCGCGGAGGTCGTCGAAGCATGATCGCGGTGGTGATCGGTGGCGGCACGATGGGCGCGGGGATCGCGCACCTGCTGCTCGCGGGCGGGCACGAGGTGGTGCTGGCCGAGTCGTCGGCGGACCGGGTGGTGACCGCGCGGTCGGCGGTGGCGGCGTCGCTGGCCAAGGCGGCCGACCGGGGCAAGCTGGCGAGCGCGCCCGACGAGCTGCTGAAGAACCTGACCGTCGTCGAGCAGCTGGCCGCCGTCCCGGCGGAGCTGGTGGTCGAGGCGGTGCCGGAGGACGTCGAGCTGAAGCGGCGCGTCCTGACCACGGCCGCAAACGCTTGCCCCGACGCGGTCCTGGCCTCCAACACGTCGTCGCTCTCGATCACCGCGCTGGCGCAGGGGCTGCCCGCCGAGCGCGTGATCGGGATGCACTTCTTCAACCCGGTGCCCGTCCAGCAGCTCGTGGAACTCGTCGTCCACGACGCCGTCGCGCCCTCGACCGTGGCCAGTGCCCGCGCGTGGGCCGAAGAGCTGGGCAAGACGGTCATCGAGGTCCGGGACGCGCCCGGCTTCGCCACCTCACGGCTCGGCGTGGCGGTCGGCATGGAGGCCATCCGCATGCTGGAGGAGGGCGTGGCCAGCGCGGAGGACATCGACACCGGCATGCGCCTGGGCTACGGCTGGCCCATGGGTCCGCTCAAGCTCACCGACCTGGTCGGGCTGGACGTCCGGCTGGCCATCGCCGAGCACCTGGCCGCCGAGCTGGGGCCGCGGTTCGAGCCGCCGGCGCTGCTGCGGGACAAGGTCGCCCGGGGCGAGTTGGGGCGCAAGAGCGGGCAGGGCTTCTTCTCCTGGTAAGCAGGACGGTGTGCTGATCCGAGACCTCACCGGGGACGACGCCGACGAAGTCCGCCGACTGCGCAAGGTGGCGTTCGGCGCCGCGTCCGACGACGACCCGGTCCGCCCCGGCCGGCGCGGGTTGCTGGCCGAGCTGGACGGCCGTGCGGCGGCGGTGCTCACGATCACCGGGTTCCACCAGTTCTTCGGCGGCGCGCCGGTGCCCATGGGCGGCATCGGCGGCGTCGCCGTGGACCCGTCCGTGCGCGGTCGGGGTGTGGCGAGCGGCCTGCTCGACCGGGTGTTGTCCGACCTGCGCGAGCACGGCCAACCGCTGTCCGTCCTGTACGCGACGGTGCCCGCGCTGTACCGGTCGCGCGGCTGGGAGCGGGCCGGGGTGTTCGAGTGGCTCGACTTCCCGATCGACCGCCTGCCCACCGGCCCCGCCGCGGCGACCCGGCCGGCGACCGAGGCGGACCTGGACGCGCTGCACGCCTGCTACGTCGACCTGGCGTCCACGGTGAACGGCCTGGTGGACCGCTCGAAGCCGGGCGTGGACGTGGCCGACGTGCTCAAGCTCGACGTGGTCACGGTCGTGCCCGGCCACGACGGCGAGGTCCGCGGCTTCCTGACCGCCGAGCGCAACCGCGACGGCCTGCGCGTGTTCGACCTGATCGGGCGGGACCTGGACACCCAGCTCGGGCTGCTGCGCGCGCTGCGGAGCTGGGCCGGCCTGCTGGACCAGGTGTCGCTGCGGGTGACCGACCCGGCGGTGACCGGCCTGCTGACCAACCAGGCCATCCACTACACCGTCACCACCTCCGCGTGGCTGCTCCGGGTCGTCGACCTGCCCGCCGCCGTCGCGGCCCGGGGTTGGCCCGCCGCGTCGGCGTTGAAGGACGCGGCGGTGGACCTGGAGATCGTCGACGACCACGCGCCCTGGCACGCGGGCCGGCAGCGGCTGGTGGTGGCGGACGGCGCGGTCCGGGTCGAGCCGGGCGGCACCGGTGCCGTGCGGCTGCACGCCCGTGCGTTGGGACCGTGGTTCAGCGGGATGCAGGACACCCACGCTCTGCGCCGTTCGGGCCTGCTGGACGGCAACGGCGACGCGGCCCTGCTCGACCGGCTGGTCGGCGCGCCGGGCGTGCCGCGGCTGGCCGACTTCTTCTGACCCGGGCGGATCGCCTAGCCTCCACCGGTGCTGACCGCGCTGGAGCTGATCGGGATCGCCGCGTTCGCCGCCTCGGGCGCGCTGGCCGCGGTGCGGTCCCGGTTGGACGTCTTCGGGGTCATCGTGCTCGCCCTGACCACCGCGCTGGGCGGCGGGCTCATCCGGGACGTGCTGCTGGACGTGACCCCGCCGACGGCCCTGGTGACCTGGCCGTACCTGGCGGTCGCGGGCGGCACGGGACTCGTCGTGTTCCTGTTTCACCCGACGGTGGCGAAACTTCGCCGGTCCGTGTTGGTGCTCGACGCGGTGGGCCTCGCGCTGTTCGTCACCTCCGGCACCTCGACGGCCCTGGCCCTGGGCGCTCCTCCTTATGCCGCGTGCCTGGTCGGCATGACCACCGGCATCGGCGGCGGGGCCCTGCGGGACGTGCTGCTGCGCGAGATCCCCCTGGTCCTGCGCCGCGAGATCTACGCGGTGGCCGCACTGGCTGGAGCCATGATCGTCGCCCTGGGT
The DNA here is from genome assembly GCA_050954585.1 of Actinosynnema sp. CA-248983. Classification (GTDB taxonomy): domain Bacteria; phylum Actinomycetota; class Actinomycetes; order Mycobacteriales; family Pseudonocardiaceae; genus Actinosynnema. The sequence goes on from CP191863.1 coordinate 733,044, forward strand.
GACTACGTGGGCCTTCCGACCGAGCCCGTGGCCATCACCGGATCGGTGGTCATCATGGGGTTGCGCATACTGGCCCTCTGGCGCGGCTGGAACGCCCCAACCGCACCAAAACTTGACGGTTAGCTCACATGCCCTTCTCAGGCCGCTCTCAGGACGAGAGGCAAGACTGATCCCATGCGCATCCTCGTTGTCGACGACGACCGGGCCGTGCGTGAGTCGCTCCGCCGCTCACTGCAGTTCAACGGCTACCAGGTGGACCTGGCCGGCGACGGTCAGCAGGCCTTGGAAGCGGTCGTCGCGCAGCGTCCCGATGCGATGGTCCTGGACGTCATGATGCCCAGGCTGGACGGGCTGGAGGTGTGCCGCCGGCTGCGCAGCACCGGTGACGACCTGCCCATCCTCGTCCTCACCGCGCGCGACGCCGTGTCCGACCGGGTGTCCGGCCTCGACGCCGGCGCCGACGACTACCTGCCCAAGCCGTTCGCCCTGGAGGAGCTGCTGGCCAGGCTGCGGGCGCTGCTGCGCCGGGCCGCCGCCGACGCCGCCGACCCCGGGGGCACCGTGCTGAAGTTCGGCGACCTGGAGCTGGACCCCAACACGCGGGACGTGCGGCGCGGCGACCGGTCGATCAGCCTGACCCGGACCGAGTTCGCGCTGCTGGAGCTGTTCCTGGCGCACCCCAAGCAGGTGCTGACCCGGGGCCGCATCCTGGAGGACGTCTGGGGCTACGACTTCCCCACCTCCGGCAACGCCCTGGAGGTCTACGTCGGCTACCTGCGCCGCAAGACCGAGGCCGACGGCGAACCCCGCCTGCTGCACACCGTGCGCGGCGTCGGCTACGTGCTCCGGGAGACCCCTCCGTGATCGGTGCCGCCAACGGGCGGTTCCAGCGGGTGTCCCTGCGGGCCCGGGTGACCCTGCTGGCGGCGTTCTGCGTGGCGGGCGTGGTGGCCGTGGTGTCCCTCGGCGCCTACATGACCGTCAGCAGCAACCTGGACGACCAGCTCAACGGCAACCTCCGCCAACGCGCCCGCGCCGCCGTCACCGCGCCGAGGGTGAACGCCGACCTCACGGAGGTGCCCGGCGCGTTCCTGGCGGCTGGCGACGTGCGCATCGGCCTCCTGGACGAACGTGGCCGGATGCTCTACCCGACCGGCACCATCGCACCCCCCTCCAGCTCCGGCGACCTGGACGTAGCCAAGGGCACCAAGCTCGAAAACATGTGGGACGACCACCGAACCGGCTTCCGGGTCATCTCGGTCCCCTACGAGGACGGCCGGGCAATGGTGATCGCCCAGTCAATGGCCCCCCTCAACCAGACCCTGGGCAAGCTGTCGGTGGTCCTGTTCGTGATCAGCGGCATCGGCGTCCTGGTAGCGGCGGCGGCAGGAACCGCCGTGGCCCGCACCGGCCTGCGCCCCGTCCAACGCCTGACCGAGGCCACCGAACGCGTAGCCCTGACCGGCGACCTCCGGCCCATCCCGGTCACCGGCGACGACGAACTGGCAAGACTCACACAACGGTTCAACGCCATGCTGGGCGCAGTAGCGGACTCCCAAGAACGCCAACGGAGACTGGTAGCCGACGCCGGCCACGAACTACGCACCCCGCTGACGTCCATGCGCACCAACCTGGAACTCCTCCTGGCCTCCGAACGCCCCGACGCCCCGACCCTGTCCGACCAGGACAAGTCCGAGATCCACGCAGACGTCCGAGCCCAACTGGACGAGTTGACCACCCTCATCGGCGACCTGGTGGAACTGGCCCGCGAAGACGCCCCCCAGGTAGTCCACGAGCCGGTAGACCTGGTCGAGGTAGTCGAACGCGCCCTGGACCGAGCCCGCCGCCGGGCCCCCGCGGACGTCACCTTCGACGTGCGTCTCCAACCGTGGAGCCTCCTGGGCGACTCCAGCGCCCTCGAACGAGCGGTCCTCAACCTCCTGGACAACGCCGTGAAGTTCAGCCCATCCGGCGGGGTCGTGCGGCTGGAGCTGCGCCAGGTGGGCGACGGCAGCGTGGCCCTGGAGGTGGCCGACTCGGGTCCGGGCATCGCCGACGCCGACCTGCCCCACGTCTTCGAGCGCTTCTACCGCTCGTCGGAGGCCCGCACCCTGCCCGGTTCGGGCCTGGGCCTGGCCATCGTGAAACAGGCGGCGGAACGCCACGGCGGCGCGGCCTACGCGGGCCGCGCCCCGAGGGCGGCGCACTGTTCACCCTGAGACTGCCCGGCCGTCCCTAGCTCTCCACGAACCGCGCCGGCACGGCCTCGCTCAACACCCGTCGCGTGGTCGCCAACCCCCAAGCGTCAAGCTGGTCCAACCCATCCGACGACCCCCGCAGCCCGCCGAACGCCGACACGTGCGCCGCCCACTCCTCCCGCCGCTCCACCCCCGGCCGCGCGATCAGACAATCCGGGTCATTGACCCAGAACCGCCCGTGCTGGAACGCCCGAGACACCCCGTTGAGCACCGCACCCCGCTGCGAAGGCTGGGCAACGTCCCCATTCCCCGGCTCGTACTCCGGCGCGATGTCCGGGCTGACCCGCATCGCGTCCACCAACCCGATCGACGGCAACTGCGGCGCACCGCACCCCAACAGGTACGCGTCCCCGATCACCGACCGGATCAGCTCCACACCCCGCCGGTAGGCCTCCACGGCCGGCACGTCCTCGTACCGCCGCCCCGCCAGAGCCGCCGCGTACACGAAATCGATCTTGTGGAACGAGATGCCCCACGACCGGAACGCCGTGAACACCTCCCGCAGGTACTCGACGGCCCCCGGGTGCGTGGTGTCCAGCGCGTACAGCTGCTGGTTCCAGTTCCGCCCCGCCGACACGAACGTCCCGTCGACCGCCCGCACCAGCCACTCCGGGTGCTCGGCGAACACCCGCGACCGCCGCCCCACCAGGAACGGCGCCGTCCAGATCCCCGCCCGCCGGCCCGCCCCGGTGATCCGCTCGAACACCCCGGGCACGCTCTCGAACCGGCCAGACGGCACCAGCCAGTCACCGATCTCCGCCTGGTACCCGTCGTCGACCTGCACCACGTCCACGGGCAGGTCCAACGTGTCCAACAACGCCAGGTTCCGGTCCACATCGGACTCGGTCACCCCGGTGAAGTACTGGTACCACGAGCACCAGATCGTCGGCGCCGGCCTGGGCGCGCCCAACCCCAACCGCTCCACCACATCATCGGCCCACCGCGCGAACGCCAGGTCCACCGGGCCAACAGACGTCCGCACCTCCACCGGCCCGTCCGCGTACACCACAACGCGCTGGTCCACGTACGTGGCCTTGATCGACGGCACCGCCTCGGTGGGCGACGCGGCGGCCACCACGGTCACCGGGGCACCATCACCCGGGTCCACCGCCAACAAGCCCTCCCCCCAGAACCCGGCGGGGAACGACTCGGCCCGGTAGTTGCCGATGCGGTGCTCCGGCGCGACCCAGCGGTGCGGTGCCTGGGCCAGGTGGTAGCCGGTCGACGGGGACCACGACTGCCAGCCCTGCTCGTGCACGCGGGCGCGGCGCGGGTCCACCGGGATCTCGGCGACGATCCTCATGCCCTACCCCTTCGTCGATCCGAGCGTGAGGCCACCGACGAACTGCCGTTGCAGCACGAAGAACACCACCAGCGTCGGCAGCGCCACCAGCAGCGACCCCGCCGCAATCAGGTTGTTGTCGGTGAAGAACGTGCCCTTCAGGTTTTGCAGCGCCGAGGTGATCGGCATCTTGTCGCCGGTCTGGATCAGCACCAGCGCCCACAGGAAGTCGTTGTAGATCCAGGTGAACTCCAGCGTCGCCAACGCGGCCAGCGCGGGCCGGCACAGCGGCAGGATGACCTGCCAGTACTGCCGGAACACGCCCGCCCCGTCCACCCGGGCCGCCTCGCCCAGCTCGTGCGGGATCGTCTTCATGTAGTTGCTCAGCACGAACACGCAGAACCCGGACTGGAACGCCACGTGGATCAGCACCAACCCCAGCTGCGAGTCCAGCATCAGCCCGGACTCCGACATCCAGTCCGGCAGCTCGATCAACAGGTACAGCCGGTACAGCGGCGTCACGACCACCTGCTGCGGCAACAGGTTCCCGGCCGTGAACAGCATCAGCAGCGCGATGTTGAACTTGAAGCTGAACCGCGACACGCCGTAAGCCACCATCGAGCTGAGCAGCAGCACGAACACCAGCGCGGGCACGGTGATCAGCAGCGTGTTCAGGTAGTAGTGCGGCAGGTCGGCCTGGGTCCAGGCGTTGCCGAAGTTCTCCAGGGTCAGGTCCTCCGCCAACGAGAAGTACCCGTTGCGGTTGGTGTCGTCGTACGTGCGCAGCGACGCGTACAGCGCCCACAGCAGCGGTGCGAGCGTCACCAGGCACGTCAACACCAGGAAGACGTGCAGCACCACGCGGCCCGGTCGGATCGTCACGCCCGCTCCTCCTTCCGGAACACCTGGAACAGGTAGGTGATGATGAACCCGAGCGAGATCAGCAGCAGGATCACCGCGAGCGCGGAGCCCCACCCGATCCGGCTGGACTCGCCGATGATGTTGTCCGTCACCAGCACGGACAGCAGCTCCAAGCCGTTGCGGCCCTTGTTGACCACGTAGACGATGTCGAACGCCCGCAGCGCCTCGATCACGGTCACCACCAGCACCACGATGTTCACCGGCTTGAGCACCGGGAACGTGACGCGGGTGAAGGTCTGGAACGCGTTCGCGCCGTCCAGCGCGGCGGCTTCCTTCAGCGCCGGGTCCACCGACTTCAGCCCGGCCAGGTACAGCAGCATGATGTAGCCGGTGTGCCGCCAGGCCGCCGCCACCAGCACCGCGTACAGGTTGATGTCGGGGTCGCCCAGCCAGTTCGTCGGGTTCGTCTCGGCGGTGCCCAGCAGGTTGTTCAGCAACCCCTGCTCGGGCTGGTAGATCAGCTGCCAGATGAACCCGACCAGCGCCAGCGACAACACCATCGGCAGGTACAGCGCGCTCTGGTAGAGCCGCCCGAACCGCAGTTGGCGGTCCAGCAGCACGGCCAGGAACAACCCGGCGACGGTCGGCAGCACCAGCAGGAACGCCAACCAGATCAGGTTGTGCTGCAACGCGGGCCAGAAGCGCGGGTAGCGGGTGAAGATGTCGACGTAGTTCTGGAACCCGACCCACTCGATGTCCTCGAACCCGCCGATGCCGTCCCACGAGCTGAACGACAGCGCGATCGACCCGAGCGCCGGCACCCACACGAACAGCACGTGCACCAGCGACGGCACACCGAGCATCAACGCGAGGACCAGCTTGTCCCCCGACGGCAGCGCGGTCGCCCGCCTGGTCCGGCGGCGCGGCGGGGGAGAGGTCGCCGCCACGCCGCCGGGGTCTGTGCCACCGAACGCCTTGTCCTGCACCACGGTCACGCCGCTCACCCCGTGAAGATCGTCTTCGCCTGGTCGGCCATGCCCTTGAGGATCGAGTCGATGTCGTCCGGGTTCTGGATGAACGAGTTGAGCCCGTTGGTGGCGGCGTCGCTGGCGAAGCGCGGGTCGGTGTCGCGGTCGAGGAACTGCGTGATGTGCTTGGCTTCCTTGATGACCTCCGCGGCCTTCTTCTGGAGGGCGTTGTAGCCGGAGGTGTCGGCGTTGCTCGCGGTGGCGATCGAGGTCGGGTCGGACTTGAGGTAGGTGGCCTGCGCGGCGGGCGTGGCCAGGTACTCCAGCAGCTTCTTCGCGCCGGCCTCGTTGGCGGGCTTGCGGGCCATCATGTAGCCGTCGATGGGCGCCTCTACGGTGTCCTGGCCGTGCTCGGGGTTGATCTCGGGGAACGGGAAGAAGTCCAGGTCGTCCAGGTCGGGGCCCTTGAACTGCTGGGCGAGGAAGCTGCCCAGCAGGTACATGCCGGCCTTGCCCTGCCCGAGCGACTGCGCGGCCTCCTGCCACTCGCGGCCCAGGGCGTTCTCCTGGTGGAACGGCAGCAGCCGCTTCCAGGTGTCGAAGACCTCCTTGACCTTCGGGCTCTGCCAGTCCTCCTTGCCCGCCATCAGGTCGACGTGGAACTGGTAGCCGTTGACCCGGAAGTTGAGCTGGTCGAACGTGCCCATCGCGGGCCAGCCCTGCTTCTGCGCGAAAGCGATCGGCGCCAGGCCGTCGGACTTCATCTTCGTGGCCAGGGCGACCATCTGGTCCAGCGTCTTGGGCACCTCGTAGCCGCGCTGCTGCCAGACGCTCTTGCGGTAGAAGATGCCCCACGGGTACTGGGTGAACGGCACCAGGTACTGCTTGCCGTCGGACCCGGTGGCGGCCTCCTTCAGCGCGCTCGAGTAGCCGTTGCCGACCTTGCCCCACACGTCGGACAGGTCGCCGGTGAGGCCCTTGCCCGCGAAGAACCGCATCCGGTAGCCGGCGAACCAGGCCAGGACGTCGTCCGGGCGGCCCTGGAGGTAGTTGTTGATCTGCTCCTGGTACTGCTCGTGCTGCTTGGTGTTGATCGCGACCTTGAGGCTCGACTCCTCCTCGAACGCCTGGAGGACGGCGGTGATGGCGTCCTTCGGAACCTGGTCGGAGAGGTTGTTGCCGAAGGACACCGCGTCGGTCGAGGCGCCGCCGTCGGACCCGCCGCACGCGGCGAGCCCCGGGACGGCCGCGAGGCCCGCGCCCGCGACGATCGCCTTGAGCAGGGCGCGGCGGCCCATGAGCGGGTGGGGAGTCTCGAACCTTGTCATCTTCGCTCCTTCGGGGTAACCGGGGTGACACAGGACCGAACAAGAGTTCAACAAAGTTGCGCACAATGTGGTCTGTGGCACACCGCCTGTCAAGCCTCGTTACCCAGCCGTTAACGCGCAGGTTCGGACCGTAGTCGTCTTGAACAGCGGCAACCGGGCGGCGGGGTGATCGTCAGGTGGCGAACAGACTTCAACGATCGATTATGTTCGCTTGTGTTGACGATGTCGGAGTTTGTCGTCACTCTTGCCGCATGACCAACTGGCCGGCAGCGCTCCCCGGACTCGCGTGGGGTGCGGACTACAACCCCGAGCAGTGGCCCGAAGAGGTGTGGACCGAGGACGTCCGCCTCATGCGCGAGTCCGGGGTGAACCTGGTCAGCGTGGGGATCTTCTCGTGGGCCCGGCTGGAACCCGAGGACGGCCGCTACGAGTTCGGCTGGCTGGACCGCGTGCTGGACCTGCTGCACGAGGGCGGCGTCCGGGTGGACCTGGCGACCGCCACCGCGTCCCCGCCGCCGTGGCTGACCACCGCGCACCCGGAGATGCTGCCCGAACGCCCCGACGGCGTCCGGCTCGCGCACGGCTCGCGCCAGGAGTACTGCCCCAGCTCACCGGTGTACCGGCGCAAGGCCGTCGCCCTGGCCCGCGCGCTGGCCGAGCGGTACCGCGACCACCCGGCGCTGGCGGCCTGGCACGTCGGCAACGAGTACGGCTGCCACGTCTCCCGCTGCTACTGCGACCGCTGCGCGACCGCGTTCCGGGAGTGGCTCCGCGCCCGCCACGGGTCGCTGGACGCGCTGAACGAGGCGTGGGCGACGGCGTTCTGGAGCCAGCACTACACCGACTGGGACCAGGTCCTGCCGCCCCGGGCCACCCCGACCTACGGCAACCCGGGCCAGTTGCTGGACTTCGACCGGTTCTCCTCCGACGCCCTGCTGGAGCTGTTCAAGGCCGAGCGGGACGTGCTGCGCGAGGTGACCCCGGGCGTGCCGGTGACCACGAACTTCATGGTGGGCTGGACGTTCTCCGCGCTGGACTACTGGGCGTGGGCGCGCGAGGTCGACTTCGTCTCCAACGACCACTACACCTCCGCCGAGGACGCCGAACGGCACGTCGAGCTGGCGTTCGCCGCCGACCTGACCCGCGGGCTCGCGGCCGGCAAGCCGTGGCTGCTGATGGAGCACTCGACGTCCGCGGTGAACTGGCAGCTGCGCAACATCGCCAAGCAGCCCGGTGAACTGCGCCGCAACTCCTACGCGCACCTGGCCCGCGGCGCGGACGGCACGCTGTTCTTCCAGTGGCGGCAGTCCCGCGCGGGCGCCGAGCGCTACCACTCGGCGATGGTGCCGCACGCCGGCACCGACACCAAGGTGTTCCGCGAGGTGTGCCAGGTCGGGGCGGAGTACCGGAAGGTCTCCGAACTGGTCGGGTCCACCGTGGACGGCCGGGTGGCGATCGTCTACGACTGGCAGTCCCGGTGGGCGGTGGGTCAGCCCGCGCACCCGAACTCGGACTTCTCGTACCAGGAAAACGCTTTCGCGCTGTACCGGGCGTTCTGGCGGGCCGGCGTCACGGTGGACTTCCTGCCGCCCGACGGCGACCTCTCCGGGTACCCGCTGGTCGTGGTGCCCGCCCTGTACGCCCTGGACTCCGCCGAACCGTTCGAGCGGTACGTCGAGAACGGCGGCCGGCTGCTGGTGACCCACCTGTCCGGGATCACCGACACCCGCGGCCACGTGCACCTCGGCGGCTACCCCGGCGCGTTCCGCGACCTGCTGGGCGTGCGCACCGAGGAGTTCTTCCCGCTGGGCTGGGGCGAGACCGCGACCCTGGACGACGGCGGCCTGGTGGCCCTGTGGACCGAGCTGCTGCACCTGGACGGGGCCAAGGCGGTCGCCTCCTACGCGGACGGGCCGCTGCCCGGCGTGCCCGCGGTGACCCGCAACGAGCGCGGCGACGGCGCGGCCTGGTACCTGGCCTGCGGGCTGTCCGGGGACGGCCTGGAGAAGCTGGTGGACGCCGTGCTGTTCGACGCCGGCGTGCCGCGCGGTCCCGAGGGCGTGGAGGTGGTGCGTCGCCGGGGTGCGGTGGCCGGATCGCCCGTATCGTGGCTGGTCGCGATCAACCACGGGGGCGGCGACGTCGAGCTGCCCGCGGCGGGCGTCGAGCTGCTGTCCGGCACGCGTGTGACCGGCTCGCTCACCGTGCCCGCCGGAGGAGTGGTTGTCCTCAGGGAAGAGGTGTGACGTGCTTGCGCGGCAACGACAAGCGGTGATCCTGGAAGAAGTCCGGCGGACCGGCGCGGTGCGGGTGAGCGACCTCGTGGTGCGGCTGGGCGTCTCGGACATGACGGTCCGCCGCGACCTGGACGTGCTGGCCGCGCGCGGGCTGGTGGAGAAGGTGTACGGCGGGGCCACGTCCGTGGTCGGGCGCAGCACGGACGAGCCCGGGTTCGAGGCCAAGTCGGTCCGGCAGCTGCCGGAGAAGGAGGCGATCGCCGCCGAGGCCGCGACCCTGGTCCGCCCCGGCACCGCGATCGGCCTGTCCGCGGGCACCACCACGTGGACGCTGGCCCGGTTCCTGGACGACATCCCGGACCTGACCGTGGTCACCAACTCGATCCGGGTCGCCGACGTGTTGCAGCAGAGCGGGCGCACGGACCGGACGGTCGTGCTGACCGGCGGCGTGCGGACCCCGTCCGACGCGCTGGTCGGCCCGGTGGCCGTGCAGGCGCTGCGGTCGCTGCACCTGGACGTGGTGTTCCTGGGCGTGCACGGCATGGCCGAGCGCTCCGGTTTCACCACCCCGAACCTCAACGAGAGCGAGACCGACCGGGCCCTGGTCGACGCGGCCGGGCGGGTCGTGGTGGTGGCCGACCACACCAAGTGGGGCACGGTCGGCATCTCCACCATCGCCGCGCTCGACGAGGCGGACGTGCTGGTGACCGACGAAGGACTGCCCGAGACCGCGCGTGGCGTGCTCGGGGAGCAGGTGGGCGAGCTGGTCCTGGCGCACGTGCCGGGACGAGGAGAGGAAGAGTTCGCGTGAAGCGCACGGCGGGGAAACTTGCCGATGGTCGGGAGATCATCTACTTCGACGACAGCCCGGAGGCGCCACCCCGCGTGGCCGTCGACACCCGGGACCTCCCTCGGACGCAGCCGCTGTCGGAGGTGCGTCGCGATCCCCTGACCGGCGAGTGGGTGGCGATGGCCGCCCACCGCCAGACCCGGACCTACAAGCCACCCGCCGACCTGTGCCCGCTGTGCCCGTCGACGCCGGGGATGCCGACCGAGATCCCCGAGGCCGACTACGACGTGGTCGTGTTCGAGAACCGGTTCCCGTCGTTCGCGCCGGACGTGCCGGACCTGCCGTCCACTGTGGACGGGATGCCGATGGTGGCGCGGGCCGCCGGGCGCGGCCGGTGCGAGGTGGTGTGCTTCACCTCCGACCACACCACGTCGTTCGGCTCCCTGCCCGCGTCGCGGGTGCGGACCGTGGTGGACGCGTGGGCCGACCGGACCGCGGCGCTGGGCGAGGTGCCCGGGGTCGAGCAGGTCTTCCCGTTCGAGAACCGCGGCGAGGAGATCGGCGTAACGCTGCACCACCCGCACGGCCAGATCTACGGCTACCCGTTCGTGACCCCCAAGACCGAACGCATGCTCGCCGTCGCCGCCGAGCACCTGTCCGTCCACGGCACCCACCTGATGGGTGACGTCCTAGCCGCCGAACGCGCCGCCGGCACCCGCGTGGTCGCAACGTCGGAGCACTGGACCGCGTACGTGCCCGCCGCCGCGCGCTGGCCGGTCGAGGTGCACGTCGTACCGCACCGCCAGGTGCCCGACCTGCCCGCGCTGACCGCGGCCGAACGGGACGACTTCGCGCAGTTCTACCTGTCGGTGCTGCACCGGCTGGACGCGCTCTACCAGCGTCCCCTGCCCTACATCGCGGCATGGCACCAGGCCCCGGTGCGGACCGGTCGCGACCTGGCGTGGCTGCACCTGGAGGTGTTCTCCGTGCTGCGCACCGCCGACAAGCTGAAGTACCTCGCCGGTTCCGAGTCCGGTATGGGCGTTTGGGTCAACGATGCGACGCCCGAGCAGATCGCGGAGCGCCTGCGCGGGTGAAGGTGGGTCGTGCGGACTCACAACTGATGCCCAGGTCCGTTTAAGGCTCCTCTCAGGCGCACACCCCAGAGTGGTGGACATGACCGAGAACGAGCCGCAGCAGCCGCAGAGCCCGTGGGCGCCCAGCGGCCCCGGTCGTGCAGACGCCGACCACCGGCAGCAGGGTGCCGGTCGGTCGGACGACGGTCCCGGAGCTGGGCAGGGCAGCTCCGTGCCGTCGAGTGAGACCGGTGCGGCCGGTGCTGTGCAGGGCAGCACCACCGCGCCGGACCACGGTGTCGCGGACGCTTCGCAGGGAAGCGCCCCGACGCCGGCCACCGGTGTCGCGGACGCTTCGCAGGGAAGCGCCCCGACGCCGGCCACCGGTGCCGTGAGCGCTTCGCAGAGGAGCGCCCCGACGCCGGACGCCGGAACGCCGAGCGCCCCACCGGGCAGTGCCCTGCCGGGCAGTGCCCCGTTCGGGAGCGCCGCGTCCCCGGCACCCGGGTTCCCGGTGATCGGGGGCCCGATCGGTGGGCCGGGCGCTGTGCAGGGCAGCGCCGGGCAGCCGCCGTCCGGCTGGGGGAGTGCCCAGCCGGGAGTACCCGGCCAGCCAGGCGTCCAGCAGGGGACGCCTGGCCAGCCGGGGCACTACTACGCACCGCCCGGATCTGTCGTCACCCAGCCACAACCGCGGAATCGGGGCCGCGGGAAGGTCGTCGCCGGGGTCACCGCACTCGTGCTCGCCGTCGGGGGCGTCGCGGGTGGCGTCGGTGGCTACATCGGCTACCAGGCGGCGGACAGGTCCGGGCCGGTGACCAACGCGCTGAACGCCCCACCACCCGCGCAGCAGACCGGCAACCCGCCGTCCGGCTCCATCGAGCAGGTCGCGCAGAAGGTGCTGCCGACGGTGGTGCAGGTGCAGGTCAGCGGCGGTGCCGGTTCCGGGATCGTGGTCAGCTCGGATGGCTTGGTGCTGACGAACAACCACGTGGTCGAGTCGGCGGCGGGAGGTGGCCCCGTCCGCATCCTGTTCCAGGACGGCAAGCGCGCGGCGGCGAAGATCGTCGGCCGCGACCCCACGTCCGACCTGGCGGTGTTGAAGGCGGAAGGCGTGTCGGGTCTGCCGACCGCGGAGCTGGGCAGTTCGGGTGACCTGCGGATCGGCCAGGACGTCGTGGCCGTGGGTTCCCCGTTCGACCTGAACGGCACCGTGACCTCCGGCATCGTCAGCTCCCTGAACCGGCCGGTTCGAGCGGGAGGCCAGGACGGCAGCCAGCTCACCGTCCTGAACGCCATCCAAACGGACGCGGCGATCAACCCCGGGAACTCCGGCGGCCCCTTGGTCGACATGCAGGGCCGGGTGGTGGGCGTGAATTCGGCGATCTACAGCCCCAACAAGCAGGGTTCGCAGGCGGGTTCGGTCGGGATCGGCTTCGCGATCCCGGTGGACCAGGCCAAGCGCATCGCGAAGGAGTTGAGCGAGACCGGCAAGGCCACCCAGACCGTGCTGGGCGTCCAGGTGATCGACAACCGCGAGGGTGGTGCCTTGGTCCAGGAGGTAACCGCGGGCGGGGCTGCCGAGCAGGCAGGCTTGAAGGCCGGCGACGTGATCACCCGCCTGGCCGACCGTCCCATCGACACCTCGGACGCCCTGGTCGCGGCGGTTCGCTCCCGCACGCCGGGGGAGAAGGTGCAGCTGACGGTGGGCGGTCGGACCGTGGAGGTCACCTTGGGCAGCCAGCCCGTAGAAACCAGGTAGCCCCTCCCAGACTCCGGCTCAAGTGCCCTCGAGCCGGTCCAACGGCCGCATTCCGGCAGGCCTCCCCTCACCTGCCGGCATGCGGCCCTTTGTCGTGCTCCTGTGGCACTCTGGAACGTGTCGACCGGCGGCCGGTTTGAGGATCACCCGATCGGGGACATACCAGATCCGAGCCGTTTCGGCTCCTCGCGCGTCCCGTAAACAAGGAGCGCGGCACAACGGCAGGCACGCCTCCAACCTCCGGCCCCCCAAACGCCCCCCGGCTTCGACACGAACACGCCTCGGCCCCGCCCGGCCAGGCCCGGCCCGGTTCTGCCCGGTCCGGTTCTGCCCGGCCCCGCCTTGCCCGGCCCCGCCTTGCCCGGCCCCGCCTTGCCCGGCCGAGCCAGGGCCGGGCGGGCCGAGCTGAGCGGCGCAGGGCCCGGGGTGGGGCTGGGCCATCCACGGGCCAGCCCGGGCAGGGCCGGGCCGGCCTGGCAAGGCTGTGCGGGGGCCGAGCAGAGCTGTGCGGGCCAGGTGGGCTGGGCCGGGCAGGGGTGTGCGGGGCCGGGCGCGCGGGGATAGGCCGGACGGGCTGGGCCACGCGGAGGGGCTGGGCCACGCGGACGGGCTGGGCCACGCGGACGGGCTGGCCACGCGGCCGGGCTGGGCGGGCCGAGGTTGGGCTGCGTGGGGCGGGCTGAGTCGGGTTGGTCGGGGCTGGATGGGTGCGGGGGCGGGGGCGAGGTTGGCGGGGCGGGGGCGAGGTTGGCGGGGCGGGGGTGGGTGGGGCTTACGGGGTGGTGACGGTGGGTGGTGTGGGCGGGCTTTGTGGGGGATGGGGTCGTAGCGTTGTGGGGTGGGTGAGACCGGGCGGGTTTTGGTGGTGGATGACGACGTCACTGTTCGGGACGTTGTTCGGCGGTACCTGGAGCTTGCCGGGCACCACGTTGAGCTTGTCGGCGACGGCGAGCAGGCCCTGCGGCGGATCGCTGAGCGGGAACCCGACCTCGTCGTGCTCGACCTGATGTTGCCGGGGATCGACGGGCTTGAGGTCTGCCGCCGGTTGCGGGTGCGTAGTGCGGTTCCGGTTGTGATGTTGACCGCGCTCGGGCAGGAGGAGGACCGCATCGCTGGGCTCACGCTCGGCGCGGACGACTACGTCACCAAGCCGTTCAGTCCGCGCGAGCTCGCGTTGCGGGTTACGTCGGTGCTGCGGAGGTCGCGGTTGGCCGTTAGTGCGTCGCGATCGGTCCTCGTGGATGGGGATTTGAGGGTCGATGTTGGTGCGCATACGGCTTGGCGGGGTGGGGTTGAGCTGGCGTTGACCACTCGGGAGTTCGATCTGCTTGAGTTCTTCCTGAGCAATCCGGGGACGGCGTTCTCGCGGGCCGAATTGCTCGCGCGGGTGTGGGGGTGGGAGTTCGGGGACCAGTCCACGGTGACCGTCCACGTGCGACGGCTTCGGGAAAAGGTCGAGGTCGACGCGGCTCGGCCGGTGCGCATCGCGACGGTCTGGGGCGTCGGGTACCGGTGGGACAGGAGCGCCTGAATGCTCGTCGAGATTTCGCACATCCTCCCGTACGCGGTGCTGTTCTCGTTGCCGCTGGCGGTGTTGGGTGCGTTGTTGTTGCGGCGGTTCGTGCACGGGTCGTTGGCGGCGGCGTTGACCGTTTTGGCGATCGTGCCCGTGGTCGCGACCATCGGTGGGGTGCTCGCGGTCAGCGGGTTCATGTTCACGTCGATGCTGGTCACGACCGTGTTGGTGTGCGTGCTGGTCGCGCTGGTAACGGTGCCGGCGGCGGTTGTGCTGGGACGGTCCATCGCGCGGCGGAGTGTGTGGGAGCGGGAGGCTCGGGCTCGGGAGCGGGCGGCGGAGGCGTCGCGGCGGGAGTTGGTTGCCTGGATCAGCCACGACCTGCGCACGCCGTTGGCCGGGATTCGGGCGATGGCGGAGGCGTTGGCCGACGGTGTGGTGACGCAGCCGGCGGAGGTCGCGGATTACGCGGGGCGGATCTCGGCGGAGGCGCGGCAGCTGTCGGGGATGGTGGACGACTTGTTCGAGCTGTCGCGGATCACCGCGGGGGCGTTGCGGTTGACGTTGTCCGAAGTGCCGTTGGCGGACGTGGTGAGCGATGTCGTGGCGGCGGAGCGGGCGGTCGCGGCGCGCAAGGGTGTTGAGTTGCGGGCGGATGCTCTGACCTGGCCGGTTGTGCTGGGCTCCGACCCGGAATTGGCGCGGGTGGTGCGCAACTTGCTCGCCAACGCGATCCGCCACACCCCGCCGGACGGGACGGTCGCCGTCCAGATCGATGTCGAGGGCTCGGAAGCGTTGTTGCGAGTGGACGACGCGTGCGGCGGCATCCCCGAGGCGGACCTGCCGCGGGTGTTCGACGTGGCGTTCCGCGGCACGCCCAGCCGCCAGCCGGTGGGTGGTGGGCTGGGACTGGCCATCGCGCGCGGTCTGGTGGAGGCGCACCGGGGCACCATCGACGCCCGCAACCACGGCGCGGGCTGCCGATTCGAGGTCCGCCTGCCTTTGCGCACAGCGTGACGCCGTGTCCGCAGAACCGCCCGTCGGCTCACTGGGTACGGTGATCCGCATGGAACGCAGCGCTCAGCGCCTGGGACGTGCCCTGGTCGTGATCGTGGACGACCGGGTAGCGCACGGTGAGCACGAGGACAGCACGGGACCGCTGGTCACCGAGCTGCTGGAGGAAGCGGGATTCATCGTCGACGGCACCGTCGCGGTGGAGGGCGAGGTCGTGGGCATCCGCGCCGCGCTGAACACAGCCGTCATCGGTGGCGTCGACCTGGTGGTCACCGTGGGCGGCACCGGCGTGTCGCCGCGCGACGTCACACCCGACGCGACGCAGGGCGTGCTGGACCGGCCGATCGCGGGCATCGCGGAGGCCCTGCGGGCGTCCGGGCTGGCCGCGGGTGCCGTGGACGCGGGCATCTCGCGCGGACTGGTGGGGATCTCGGGCAGCACCCTGGTCGTGAACCTCGCGGGTTCGCGGTCGGCGGTGCGCGACGGCATGGCGACCTTGTCGGCCCTGGTGCCGTACGTGATCGAGCAGATCTCGGGCTTGGACGAGGCGTGACCGACCCGGCTGACGACGCACCCGCCTCGGAGGCAACCGCCGCCGCGGCCGAGGCGGCGCGTCGTCGCCGGCTGGCCGAGGTCTTCGGCGAGGTGCTGCCGGAGTCGCCCGACGAGCCGACCACCGCCGCACGCGACGAACAGTGGTACCGGGAGAACCGCCCACCGCACCACGAGTAGGTCCAGCACGAGTCGGGTCCAGCACGAGTCGGGTCCAGCACGAGTCGGGTCCAGCACGAGTCGGGTCCAGCACGAGTCGGGTCCAGCACGAGTCGGGTCCAGCACGAGTCGGGTCCAGCACGAGTCGGGTCCAGCACGAGTCGGGTCCAGCACGAGTCGGGTCCAGCACGAGTCGGGTCCAGCACGAGTCGGGTCCAGCACGAGTCAGGTCCGGCACGAGTCAGGTCCGGCACGAGTCGGGTCCTGGTCGGTCCAGTTGACTCCGTGTCCTGTTGCCACCCGCCACCGCCACCCGGCAGGGGGCCGAGTGGCGGGTGACGGGTGACGGTGGGTGTGGCGGTCCGGGTGGGCGGGTCGCCGGTCGGTTCGGGTCGCCGGTCGGTTTGGGTCGCCGGTCGGTTCGGGTCGCCGGTCGGTTCGGGTCGTCGGTCAGTTCAGGTTCTGGCGTTGCTGGGCGGCCAGGAGGTCGCGGATCTCCTTCAGGAGTTCGACGTCCGTCGGCTCGGACGGGCCGGGCTCCTCGCCCCGCTCGCGGCGCTCCTTGAGCTTGTTCATCGGCATCACGAAGATGAAGTAGACGACCGCCGCCACGATCACGAAGTTGATCGTCGCCGTGATGATCGCGCCGAAGTCGACGACCGTCTTGTCGCTGCTGCCGAGCTGGACCGCCAGGCCGTTGACGTTGTTGCCGCCGAACAGGGCGACGATGGGGTTGATCAGGTTGTTGGTGAACGACGTGACAATCGCGCCGAACGCGGCACCGATGACGACGGCCACCGCGAGGTCGACCACGTTGCCGCGCATGAGGAAGTCTTTGAAGCCTTTGATCACGACCGGCTCCTCCATTCGGGGGGACACTTGGGGCTAGCGGAGGGTAACCGGTTGCGCTCCTCCCTGTGACACAGCGGGTACATGTGTCGACTTCCGTCAGTCGGTCGGGGTGAGGGTCGGGGGTAGGCCGAGGAGGTCGAACAACGCGGTGCCGAAGGTGGTGATCTCGGCGATGCGGTCGCCCTCGACGCGCAGGACGTCGAGCTTGAACGCGCGGAACAGGGTGTCGCCGGGGCGGCGCAGGTAGCTCGCTGCCGTCGGCATGAGGTTCACGCTGGTCGGGAGCAGGCGCCAGTCGCCCTCGCGGTCCGGGCCCAGGGCCCGCTCCACCAGGGGTGCGACGGCGACTAGGCCGTCGAAGAGCAGCGACAGCGGCGGCATGCTGACCCGTAGGTCCTCGGCCGCGATCGCCACGGCGGCGACGGCGTCGCAGCGTTCGTGCGCGTCGATGAACCGGTCGAGCAGGTCGCGTTCCGCCGGACTGGGCTCGTGCGCCGCCCAGTCGTTGCGGTGTGACGGCAGGTGTTGCCGCATCGTGGCGCGGGCGCGCTGGAGGGCGCTGTTGGTCGCGGCGACGCTCAGGTCCAGCAGGTCGGCGGTCTCCTTCGCCGACATGTCGAGCACCTCCTTGGCCAGCAGCGCGGCCCGCTGCCGTGGGGGCAGCACCTGGAGCGCGGTGAGGAAGGCCAGTTCGACCGTCTCCCGCGCGACCGCCACCTCGTCCGGCTCGTCCAGCGCGGGAGCGAGCACGGTGTCCGGGTACGGGGTCAGCCAGTTCACCTCCTGTTGGGTCGTCACCGGTTTGCGCGCCTTGGACCGGATCGCGTCGAGGCAGGTGGTCGTCGCGATCCGGTACAGCCACGCCCGCACGTGGCCGCCGTCGAACGTGTCCCGCCCCTTCCACGCCCGCAGCAGCGTCTCCTGCACCGCGTCCTCGGCCTCGTCGTAGGAGGCGAGCATGCGGTAGCAGTGGACGTGCAGTTCGCGCCGGTGGCGGCGGAACGCCTCGTCCAGGTCCAGGCCGGCCGCCGGGCCGGGGCTTGTGTCGGTGGGCACGGGGGTCAGCGGACGGGCTTGGCGACCTGCTGGGCGGCCCACGTGTTGCCGTCCGGGTCGTCGAAGAAGATGAAGCTGTTGTAGTCGGCGGACTGCGGGTCGGGGCCCGGTGTCATGGACCCGTTCGCGAAGTGCTGGACGCCCGAGTGCTTGACGCCGGCCGCGTCGAGGTGCGCGGCGGCGGCCTCGATGTCGGCGACGACCAGCTGGTTGCCCTTCAGCGAGCCCGGCTCCATGCCGCCGCCGAGGCCCTTGCCGAAGACGATCGAGCACCCCGACCCGGGCGGTGTCACCTGGACGACCCGGAACGCGTCGCCCGCGCTGTGGTCGGTGTCGACGGTGAAGCCGAGCTTGTCGGCGTAGAACTCCTTCGCGCGGTCCACGTCGGTCACGGGGACGATGACCACTTCCAGCTTCCAGTCCACGGTGCTCTCCTTCGCTCGCTGTGCGTTGTACACGCTGTGGAACGCCGGCCCGCCCGAACACTCATCGGTCCAGCGATGAATTTCTCGAACACGCAGGTCAGCGCAGGGTGAGGGCCACCGGTTGGGCCAGCGACTCGGACGCCACCCGGGTCGCCGCCGCGCGGTCGAGGTTGAGCACGGCCACCTCGCCGTCCCGCACCGCCACCACCGACGCCGACTCGGCCAGCACCCGGTCCTGGGCCACCACGTCGACCCGCGCCCCGGTTCTGAGCAACCCGGCCACCGCCGGGTCGCCCAGCCGCACGGCCACCGACGCCGTGTCCGGGTTCTCCGACGACAGGCGCAGGTCTGTCAACGGCTCGCCGGCGCGCGCGGGCGACACCAGAGCCCGCCCCACCGCGCGCTCCACAGGCACCGCACCCCCTGGGGACAACTCTGGGGGTATTCGGTGGACAACCACATCACCGGGCGTCAGGGGAACACCGGCCGCCAGGTCGTGGGCCGCCACCGCGACCTCCACGGCAGGAGGTGCGGGCCACGCCGCCACAGCCACCGCTACCAGCAGGAACAGGGCCGCCAAGATCTTTCGCGTGAGGTTCATGCGATCGACGGTAGGCCGGGATCGGGGCCCGGAAAAGCACGAACCCCCGAGCTGTGGACAACTCGGGGGCTGTGGATAACTTGGGGGTGGCTACCGCACCCGGCGGCGCTACGACGCGGCGGCGGCCGGCGCGGAGGACGACGACGAGGCCGCCGGCTTCGACTCGCTCTTCGACTCGCTCTTCGACGTGGAGGACGAAGAGGGCGAGGAGGAAGACGTCCGGTTGTCGGTCCGGTAGAAGCCGCTGCCCTTGAACACGACGCCCACGGCGCCGTAGAGCTTGCGCAGCTTGCCCTCGCACTCCGGGCACTCGGTCAGCGCCGAGTCGGAGAAGGACTGCACCGCTTCGAACCGGTGGTCGCACTCGGTGCATGCGTACTGGTAGGTCGGCACTGGTCGCCCCTCCACGGGTCCTGGTTGGCACTCAGACCGCCAGAGTGCCAACCACGATGATGCGCCGGCAGGCATATTTCGCGCAAACATCACAGGTCAACGTCACAGCGTCGGGTTCACAGGGGAAGCTTGACCAAGCCCGACGGCGTCAGCACCGCGTCCATCAGCACGTCGTGCGGCTCGGCGGGCAGCGAAGGCACGAACTCCGACTCCCGCACGACCGCCACCTTCGGGCACCGCGCCAGCGGCAACGACCGGTCGTAGTGCCCGCCCCCGCGCCCCAGCCGGACCCCGCGGTGGTCCACCGCCAACGCCGGGACCAGCACCAACGCCGCCGACCCGAGCGCCGAAGGTCCCAACGGGTCCCCGGCGGGCTCCCGCAGCCCGTACGGACCGGGCCGCAACACCCCGTCGTACTCCGCCCAGTCCAGCGGCGCCGCCCCCACCACGATCGGCAGCAGCACCCGGTACCCCGCCGACCGCAGCACGTCGAGCATGTCCGCGGACCCCGGCTCACCCCCCACCGCCAGGTACGCACACACCGTCTGACCAGGCATTACACCGAACGCCTCCACGGCGGACAAGACGACCGACGACAACGGCGAAGGCACCGCCACCCGCCGTGCCGCGAGCAGCCGTGTGCGCTCCGTCGTCTTCCGGTTACGTTCATCGGACGTCATCGCGAACACCCCTGACCACGCCGTTACGCTCGCTCTCCATGAGCGCCTTCCAGACAGCAATCGTGCCCGCGGCGGGACTGGGCACGCGCTTCCTCCCCACCACCAAGGCGGTGCCCAAGGAGTTGCTGCCGGTCGTCGACACCCCCGGGATCGAACTCGTCGCCACCGAGGCGGCCCAGGCGGGGGCGACCAAGCTCGTGATCGTGACCTCACCCGGCAAGGACGCCGTGGCCGAGTACTTCCGGCCGCAGCCCGAGCTGGAACAGACGCTCGAAGCGCGCGGCAAGACCGACCTGGTCGAGAAGGTCCGCCGGGCGCCGAACCTGATCAAGGTCGAAACCGCCATCCAGGACAAGGCCCTGGGCCTGGGCCACGCCGTCGGCTGCGCCGAGGGCAACCTGACCGGCGAGGACGAGGCCGTCGCCGTCCTCCTCCCCGACGACCTCGTCCTGCCCACGGGCGTCCTCAGCCGCATGGCGGAGGCGCGCGAGCGGTTCGGCGGCAGCGTGCTGTGCGCCTTCGACATCCCCAAGGACCAGATCTCCGCCTACGGCGTGTTCGACGTCCGCGACACCGGCGACGACGACGTCAAGCAGGTCGTCGGCATGGTCGAGAAGCCCAAGCCCGAGGACGCCCCCTCCACCTTCGCCGCGGCCGGCCGGTACCTGCTCGACCGGGCGGTCTTCGACGCCCTCAAGCGGATCACGCCCGGCGCCGGCGGCGAACTCCAGCTCACCGACGCCATCGCCCTGCTGATCAACGAGGGCCACCCGGTGCACGTCGTGGTCCACCGGGGTGGGCGACACGACCTGGGCAATCCGGCCGGTTTCCTCAAAGCTGCGGTTGACTTCGCACTCGAGCACCCGGACTACGGGCCCGAGCTGCGGGAGTGGTTGCGGGAACGCCTCGGCAACTCCTGAACGAGGGTCGGCACATGAGGTCAGTGGAAGAGCAGCTCGCCAGGGTGATCGCCGCCGCCGTGCGGCCCGCCCCGGTGCGCGTGGCGATCTCCGAGTCGCAGGGCCTGCTCTGCGCGGAGGAGGTCGTCGCGGAGCGCGCGTTGCCCGGGTTCGACCAGGCGGCGGTGGACGGCTACGCGGTGCGCAGCGTGGACGTGCAGGCCGCGGGCAGCGAACCGGTCCAGTTGCCGGTGGTCGGCGAGATCCCCGCCGGGTCCCGCCAGCCCAGACGGTTGCAGCCGGGCCAGGCGGTCCGGGTCGCGACCGGCGCGCCCCTGCCGACGCTGGCCGACGCCGTGGTGCCGTTGGGGCACACCGACGGGCACGCGGCGAAGGTGACCGTCCACCGGCCGGTGCCGTCCGCGGCGTTCGTGCGGCGCACCGGCGAGGACGTGCAGACCGGTGACGTCGCCGTCCGCCGCGGCGCGTCCATCGGCGCGGCACAGGTCGGCCTGCTGGCCGCGGTCGGGCGCAGCAAGGTCCTGGTCCACCCCCGGCCGCGGGTGTCGGTGATCTCCGTCGGCGAGGAGCTGGTCGACGTCGACCGCACCCCCGGCCAGGGCCAGGTCTACGACGTCAACTCCTACGCGCTGGCCGCCGCCGCGCGGGACGCGGGCGCCGAGGTGAGCCGGGTCGGCATCCTGTCGGTCGACCCGCGCAAGGTGCGCGAGGTCGTGGAGGGCCGGCTGCTGCTGTCCGAGATCGTGGTGATCGCGGGCGGTGTGGGCGGTGTGGTCGGCGACGAGGTCCGGGCCGCGCTGGCCGAACTCGGCGACGTCGACTGCACGCGGGTGGCCATGCACCCGGGCTCGGTGCAGGGCTTCGGCCGGCTCGGGCCGGACGCGGTGCCCACGTTCCTGCTGCCCGCGAACCCGATGAGCGCGCTGGTCGTTTTCGAAGTGCTGGTCCGCCCGCTGATCCGGGCCGCGCTGGGCAAGCGCAACCCGTACCGGCGGGCGGTCGGCGCGCGGCTGCTGTCGCCGCTGACCTCCACCAAGGGGCGGCGCGGTTTCCTGCGCGGCCAGCTCCTGCGGGACGCGGACAACGGCGAGTACCTCGTGCAGCCGCTGGGTACCTCCGGTTCGCACCTGCTGGCGTCGCTGGCCGAGGCGAACTGCCTGATCATGATCGACGAAGACGTGACGGACGTGGCGGCGGGCGAGGAAGTGCTGGTCAGCTTCCTCGCCCAAAAGAGTTGAACGGAGGGGGATGGGCGCGGGTCTCGCGTGGGAAGGCGGCAGACATCCCGGCTGGCCCGTGCGGCTCGGTCCGCTGCGGGTCGAGGCCGGTGTCGTCGCGCTGCGCCCGCCCAAGCTGCTCGACGCCTCGGCCTGGTCGCGGATCCGGATGCGCGACCAGACCTACCTGGAGGAGTGGGAACCCACCGCGGTCGACGGCTGGCCCGAGCGCAACGCCGCGATGTCGTGGCCCGCGCAGTGGTCGTCCCTGAAGGCCCTGGCCCGGCGCGGCCAGGCGCTGCCGTTCGTGATCACCGTGGACGGTGACCTGGCCGGGCAGATCACCGTGGGCAACATCGTGCGCGGGTCGCTGCGGTCGGCGTGGGTGGGCTACTGGGTCGCCGCCGACCGGGCCCGCGGCGGCGTGGCGACGGCGGCGCTGGCGCTGGTCGTGGACCACTGCTTCGGCGAGGCCGGGCTGCACCGGCTGGAGGCCACCGTGCGGCCGGAGAACAAGGCGAGCCTGCGGGTGCTTGCCAAGGCCGGTTTCCGGGAGGAG
This sequence comes from Actinosynnema sp. CA-248983, assembly GCA_050954585.1. Lineage (GTDB taxonomy): Bacteria > Actinomycetota > Actinomycetes > Mycobacteriales > Pseudonocardiaceae > Actinosynnema. The sequence goes on from CP191863.1 coordinate 755,550, forward strand.
GGCCTGTTCCTGCGCTACCTCGACGTGGCCGGCGACTGGCGTGACCACCTGTGCTTCGCGATGACCGCCGAAGAAACCTCGCCGGAAGGTCTGGTACGCCGATTGGTCGCGGCGGGGTTCGCCCAAACCGCCTGATCAGCGGGCCGACCGGCTTATTCGGATCACCCGAACGTGGGTGATACACCACACTTTGGTACGTACGCCGGTCGGCGAGCCTCCGACACAGGTGTGACTGTTGTGACTAGCGTGGCGTACGAAGTCCGCGCGGGTAGGGGGAGGTGACGGGGATGCCGAGTTCGCTGATCATCGTGGGATTGGTGGTGGCCTGGTTGGTCGTCCTCGTCCCGATGGTGGCGCGCAAGCGCGCCGACGCGCGGACCAGCATGGAGGAGGGGTACGACGCCATGCCCGACGCCGAGTTCGACGAGTACGACGACTACGCCGACGCGGAGATCGACGAGTTCGAGGAGGTCGCCCACCGGCCCTACCGGCCCGGTCGCGGCGGCTTCGACCCGGAGACCGCGGCGATCGTGGCGCAGGCCAAGTACGCGTTCCGGCGCCGGGTCGTCGGCACGTTGCTGCTGCTCGCCCTGGTCTCGGGCGTGGTCGCGGGCGTGCTGTACCCGCTGGCGTGGTGGGGTCACGCGGCCGTCGACCTGACGCTGGTCGGCTACCTGGTCTACCTGCGCCGCCAGGTGCGCATCGAAGAGGACATCCGCGCCCGCCGACTGGCCCGCATGGCCCAGTCGCGCCGCCGCCCGGCCCCGCGCCCGGTGGCCGTCGAGGACCGCGACGAGCAGGTGGAGGAGGAGCACGGCCTGGCCCCGCAGCCGCGCTTCGAGCACCACGTCCGCCCCGGCACGGTCGTGGTGGACGCCGACGACGAAGACCCCGTGTTCGTCGAGCTGGACGGGCCGGAGGCGCTGCCGTACCGACGGGCGGTGGGCGAGTGAGAGGGGGGTGGCAGAACCACCCCCCGACGCCTGATATGCTTTCGCCGCACCACCGAGCAGGACAACTGAACACGGGGCTGTAGCGCAGTTGGTAGCGCGACTCGTTCGCATCGAGTAGGTCAGGGGTTCGATTCCCCTCAGCTCCACTTCTCAAGGGAGGGAACCGGTCATCCGGTTCCCTCCCTTGCTATCTGTGCGAGATGCGGCAAATCGAAGACGTCGGGGACTGTGAGCGTTAACGTTCGCGTGTGATCTTCCTCCGGATTGTGCGAGTCGCCCTGATCGTCCTCGGCATCGGTGTGGCCGCCCTGGGGATCATCCTGATCACGGTCGAGGCCCGGGTGTCGGGTGGTCCCATCACGGCGACGTGGACCTGCAAGCAGGAGGGCACCGGTACGACCGCCCGCATGAACTGCAAGACCGAAGGGGCCACCTACGCGGGACCGGGCGGGCTGGTCGACTTGGTGAGCTTCCTCGGGCTGACGGTCGGCGGCGCGGCATTGATCGGCGCGGCCGTCGCGATCGGGCAGTTCGACCGGGTCCGGGTCGCGCCGGCGCCGAACCCGGTGCGGCCACCGGTCGGGCCGCCGCTGCCGCCGCCCGGTCCTGGTTCCGGCCCGCACATGGCGCCGGGGCACACCGGCGCGTGGTGACGGCTTCGCGGGGATAGCCGGCGGCGATCGGGGCGAGACCGCAATTCCGGGGAGAACATCGCCCGGCGGCTCGCCAGGATTCGGCGTGTGAGTGACGAAGACGACGTTCCCGAGGAACTCCGCCTCATCCCCGTCGAGAACTCCGTCGAGGGCGGCGCGTTCAGAGGCGTGCAGGCCGGAGTCATCCACGGCGGTGTGCATTTCGGGGTCGGTCGGGAGTCGAAGCTCGCCGTGTTGCGGGCGACCCGGGCGGAACTGGACGACGTGCGGGACAACTTCGTGCTGCCCGGCGGGTTCGGGGACGCGGCGCGGATCTTGACCGCCCAGCGGGTGGTCGTGCTGGTGGGGCCGGGCAGCGGGCGGTCCTACGCGGCGCGGAGGCTGCTGGTGGACGTCGGGGCGAAGGACGTCGTGGAGGTCGGCCGGGAGCGGCCGTTGGGCACCTTCAAGGACCTCGACGCGGACACCGGGTACGTGTGGGACGCCCGGGAGACCGCCCGCACCCACTTCGGCGGACTCGACTTCGAGCAGACCGCGCGGCTCGTGCGGGCCACCGACCACTGCCACCTGGTGATCGTCGTCGACACCGAGGCGCAGGTGCCCGACGCCGCCCGCAACCACGTCGCCCGGCTCGTCGCGCCACCCGCCGAGGACGTGGCCCGCGTCGAGATCGGCCGCCGCCGGCTCGACGACCCGGACGGCCCGCTGGTCCTGCTCAAGGACGACCTGGCGCTGGAACCCGGTGCGCCACCGGAGAAGGCCGTGCGCGCCGCGGACCTCGCGGTCCGGGTGTGCGCCGGGGAGTTGGCGCTGGACGCGGCGCTCGCCGAGTTGCGGGAGGACCTGGAGCAGGCGGTCGAACGGCGCCTCGGCGAGCTGTCGGACCTGGAACTGGCGCTGTCCTTCGCGATCGCCGTGCTGGAGCACCAGCCCTACGACGAAGTCGTGGCCTGCGCGGTCGAACTGGACGAGGCCCTGCGCAAGACGCACGTGCCGGAGGACGAGTTCCGCGCGCACCCGCCGTTCTCGACGTCGAAGAACCGCCTGCTGGCCGCGGTCTCCGCCACCACGACCGTGCGCGACCACCCCGTGCACCACGGCTTGCGGGAGGAGACGGTCCACTTCGCGCGCCAGGGCTGGGCGGGGGCCGTGCTGCGCCGGTTGTCGCGGGAGTACCCGTTGGCGCAGGACGAGTTGTGGCGGTGGATGTGCTCGCCGTCGGTGACCCGCCGCTTCCGCGAGGCCGTGCAGCGCGCCCTGATCACGATCGTCACCGAGATCCCGGCGCACGAACCGCTGCACCTGCTCGACCGCCTGGCGAACAGCAACGCCCTGACCCACCAGACGCTGGCCGCGGCCGTGGCGGCGCGCCTGGACGAGCGGTACCGCAAGCTCGTCTCGCGGACGGTCGACGCGTGGGTGGACGGCACCGCCTACCGGCAGGCCACCGCGGCGTGGTTCAGCCTCACCCTGTCCGCCACCCGACCGCTCCACGAGTCGTTGCGGCGCTTGGAAGTCATCGCCCGCTCACCGCGCTTGACGCCGCAGAACACGGTGGTCGCCGTGGTGCTCTCGCTGCTGGACGCGGAGGAGCACCGGGAGGCGGTGCTGAACACCGTCCTGCGGTGGACGGGTGACCGCAAGCTCGCCCGGGTCGCGCTGCCGCTCGCGATGTGGATCACCGGCTACTACCCGTACTTCCGCTCGGAGGAGCTGTTCACCGCGCACCCGGAGCAGCTCACGACGTTGGCGGTGCGGGCGCTGACCGACCCGGAGACCAGCGACCTGGCGTTCGAGTGCCTGGAGGACCTGGTCGGCGAGGCCAGGGTGAAACCGGCGTCGGAGAAGCGGCTGCGGGCGCTGACCCGACACCTCGCGCCCAAGCCGACGTGGTTCGCCCGGACGCGGGCGGTCCGCGCGCTGGTCATGCTGCACCCCGGCAAACGCGCGGCGCTGAACCGGATACTGCGGCACGCGCACCGGCTCCAGGCCACCGCTTAGGCGTTGTCCAGGGTGTCGCTGGATCGGGGACGCGTGGTCCGTGCGGAACTACTACTTCGATGACTTCGCCGACGAGCTGGTGGCCCTGCTGCCCGACTGGACCCGGTGGTTGGCCGAGCGCAACGCGACCCCGCCGGAGCTGGCCGGCCGCTGCTTGCCCTACGCCCAAGGCCAACCGCATCCGCAGCTCACGCAGGACGACACCAGCCAGAACCACGACGCCCGCGTCGTCGAATAGGTCGACGGCCTGCGGTATCCCGTGGGCCGGCGCGGACTCTTCCCAACAGGGGAGGGATTCGATGACGATCACGGTGAGCTTTGTGGCCCATCCGGACGACGACTTGCTCTTCATGAACCCGGACATCCTGTCCGACGTGCAAGCGGGATACGACGTCTGGGTGATGTACCTGACCGCCGGGGACCTGCCCTGCGGCGAGGGTTTTCCGGCCTGTGGCATGGACTACGCCGACATGCGCATCCACGGGGCGCGGGCCGCGTACGCGCGGGCGGCGCACGCGGCCAACAGTTGGACGTTCGAGGCGTTGGGGTTGGGTGGCCACGAGGTCGCCACCAACACGCTCGACGGGACGCGGGTGCGGCTGCTGTTCACGTTCGTCCACGCCGCCGGTGGCAGCGACCAGACCGGTGACCTCGCGCGCATGGTGCTGGACGAGAGCTTCGTGGCGCACCCGATCGACGGCCGTGCCCCGTACACGCGGACGTCGTTCGTCGGGATGCTGCACGACGTCCTCGCGACGGCGCGGCCGGACTACGTGCGGACGCTGAGCACCGTCGGGCACCGCGAGACCGATCGGGACCACGTCGACCACGTGGCGGGCGCGATCCTGGCGTCGCTGGCCGACCTCGACGGCGCCGGGCGGACGTGGGTGCGGCGCGACGAGTACGACGGGTACGTGATCCGGCAGCGGCCGGAGAACTGGTGGGGGTACTGGCGGGACGAGAAGACCGCCGTGTGGCACGCCTACCGGCCGCACGACCCGGTGCTCGGGCCCGGCGACTGGAACAACGTGATGGGCCGCCAGTACCGGCAGCGCGTGTTCGAGGTGGGCGACCCGTGGACCCCGCCGCCGGACTTCACCGGGTAGTCGTGCCGCTACCATCTGCGCGGTGCGATTCGTGGCCGATCTCCACATCCACTCCAAGTACTCGCGGGCGTGCAGCCGGGACTGCGACCTCGAACACCTGACCTGGTGGGCCCGCCGCAAGGGGATCTCCCTGGTCGGCACCGGCGACTTCACCCACCCCGCCTGGCACGACCACCTGCGCGACGCCCTCGTCCCCGCCGAACCCGGCCTGTTCCGGCTGCGCCCCGACCTGGACCGCGAGATCGACCGGACCCTGCCGCCGTCGCTCCGTTCGCGGACCGTGCGGTTCATGCTGTCGGTGGAGATCTCGACGATCTACAAGCGCGACGGGCACACCCGGAAGGTCCACCACCTGGTCTACATGCCCGACCTGGACTCGGCGGCGGAGTTCAACCGGCGGCTGGCGCGCATCGGCAACATCGCCTCGGACGGGCGGCCCATCCTCGGCCTGGACTCGCGCGACCTGCTGGAGATCACGCTGGAGTGCGGCGGCTACCTGGTGCCCGCGCACGTCTGGACGCCGTGGTTCGCCGTGCTGGGCTCGAAATCCGGCTTCGACGCGGTCGCCGACTGCTACGCCGACCTGGCCGACCACGTGTTCGCGGTGGAGACGGGCCTGTCCAGCGACCCGGAGATGAACTGGCGCGTCTCGTCCCTCGACCGCTACCGCCTGGTCAGCAACTCCGACGCCCACTCGCCGCCCGCGCTGGGGCGTGAGGCGACGGTGTTCGACACGTCGCTGGACTACCACTCGGTGCGGGCGGCGCTGGAGACCGGTGTCGGGCACGCGGGGTCGATCGAGTTCTTCCCGGAGGAGGGCAAGTACCACGTCGACGGGCACCGGAAGTGCGGGGTGCGGATGGAGCCCGCGGAGACGTCGGCGGTGGGCGGGATCTGCCCGGTGTGCGGGAAGCCGTTGACGGTGGGGGTGTCGAGCCGGGTCGAGGAGTTGGCGGATCGTGCTGTCGGGTTCCGGCCCGCGGGGGCTGCGGGGTTCGTGAACCTGGTGCCGTTGCCGGAGATCGTTTCCGAGATCGTGGGGGCCGGGCCGAAGAGCAAGAAGGTGCTGGGCGAGGTCGACCGGTTGGTGGCGGCGTTCGGGCCGGAGCTGGAGATCCTGCAGGACGTGCCGGTGGGGGATCTGGCGGCGCATTCCGCGTTGGTGGGGGAGGCGGTCGAGCGGTTGCGGCGGGGGGAGGTGGTGCGGGACGCCGGGTATGACGGGGAATACGGGGTGATCCGGCTGTTCGAGGCCGGGGAGCTGGAGCGGCGGGGGTCGGCGCTGTCCCTGTTCGAGTTCACGACTCCGGCGGCTGGTTCGTCGGTCGCTCATCCACAGCCCGCGAGTAGTCCACAGCCCGCGAGTAGTCCACAGGCGGCCGTCGTCGCGGCCTCCGCGTCGGGGTCCGGCGATAGACTGGAGCAGGGACGCCCCCGGGAGGGTGGGGGTCTGCCCGGTGGGGGTCTGCCCGGTGGGGGTCTGCCCGGTGGGCGGATTGGTGCCGGCGAGGCTGAGTTTTCGCTGTTGGGCGGGCTTGATCCGGATCAGCGGGCGGCGGCCGGCAGTGGCGGCGGTCCTTTGCTGATCATCGCCGGGCCGGGCACCGGCAAGACCCGGACGTTGACGCATCGGATCGCCCATCTCGTCGCCGAGCGCGGAGTGCCCGCCGAGGAATGTCTGGCCATCACGTTCACCCGGCGTGCGGCCGAGGAGATGGCTGAGCGGCTGGAAGCGCTGGGTGTTCGGGTCACCGTGGCCACGTTCCACTCCCTGGGCGTCCGGATCTTGCGGGAGCACCACGCGGAAATCGGACTCTCGGCCGACTTCGGGATCGCCGACCCGGAGCGGCAGGTCGAGGTCGCCCGTTCGGTGTGCGGGGACGAGAAAGAGGCGCGTCGGCTGGTTGCCGAAGGGGCCGAGGTCTACAAGAAAGCCCTCCGGGCGCAGGACCTGGTCGACTTCGACGACCTGGTCGGCCTGCCGCTGGAGTTGCTGGAGAACGATCCTCGGCTCGTCGACGCCTACCGCGCCCGCTACCGGTGGATCTCGGTCGACGAGTACCAGGACGTCGACGAGCGCCAGTACCGGCTGCTCAAGCTCCTCTCGCCGGCCGACGGCAACCTCACCGCGATCGGCGACCCGGACCAGGCGATCTACCGGTTCCGCGGCGCGGACGTCGGGTTCTTCCTGCGGTTCCGCGAGGACTTCCCGGACGCCCGCGTCGTGCGCCTGACGCGGAACTACCGATCCAGCGCACCCGTGGTGCGGGGTGCGTTGGAGGTGATCTCGCCGGCCACGCTGGTGCCCGGGCGCGAGCTGAACGCGTTGGGGGACCACGGTGACGCCCTGATCGCCGTGCACCACGCGGCGTCGGAGCAGGCCGAAGCGGCGTTCGTGGCGCGGACGATCGAGCAGGTGCTGGGTGGGACGTCGTTCCACGCGTTCGACAGCGGGCGGGTGACGTCCGACGGGACCCACGGGCTCGGGTTCTCCGACTTCGCCGTGCTCTACCGGACGGATCGGCAGTCCAAGGCGCTGGTGGAGGCGTTGACGCAGTCCGGGTTGCCGTTCCAGAAGCGGTCGCACGACCGGTTGGCGGATCGGCCGGGGGTGGCGCGGATCGTGCGTGAGCTGGGGTTCACCGCCGGAGAGTCCATTGTGGACAGGGTTCGGGCGGTGGCGGGGGAGGACCACGCGGCCTACGAGTTGCTCAAGCCCCTCGCCATGGACTGCGGCACGGACTTCGAGCGCTTCCGCACCACCCTCGCGCTCGGCGTCGAGGTCGACACCCTGGACCCGCGCGCGGACCGGATCTCGCTGCTGACCCTGCACGCGTCCAAGGGGCTGGAGTTCCCGGTCGTGTTCATCGTGGGCTGCGAGGACGGCCTGCTGCCCCTCCGGTGGCCCGGCCAGGACGACGACACCGACGAGGAGCGCCGCCTGCTGTTCGTCGGCATGACCCGCGCCCAGCGGCACCTGTTCCTCAGCCACACCGCGGCCCGGCCGCGCTCCCCGTTCCTGGACGACCTGGCCGAGTTCCGGCGGATCGGGGACGAGCAGACGAAGCGGCGCCGGAAGGGGACGCAGGTCAGCCTGTTCTGACCACCCGGACGAAGATCACGAGTGGTATGGACCATAACGCGACGTTATGGCAAAACTGGAATATCCGCTGAGCCGCGCAGCCGGCTAGCGTCGACACCACGGCCCCGCATCCAGTGTCACCACCCCTGCAAGGAGACAGCGGATGACTCGACGCATCGCCGCCGCCGTCGCCGTGACGGTCTTGGGCGCTGCCGGTGTCGCAGCGGTCCTGACCAGCAGTGCGACCGCCGGCCCACCACCACCGGAGAGCGACCTCGTCGCCGCTCTGTCCCGCGACCTCGGCCTGACCCCTGACCAGGCCAAGTCGCGCCTCGTCCGCGAAGCCAAAGCGGCGCGCACGGACCACGACCTGAAGAACCGCCTCGGCACGAGCTACGCGGGCTCCTGGCTGGACAAGGACGCCGCCACGCTGACCGTCGCCGTCACCAGCGAAGCGCAGATCCAGGCGGTGAAGGACGCGGGCGCCACGCCCAAGGTCGTCAAGCGCAGCCAGATCCAGCTCGACGCGCTCAAGGCCAAGCTCGACGCCAACAAGGACGTCCCCGCCGGCGTCCCCGCCTGGTACGTCGACGTGACCACGAACTCCGTGGTCGTCCTGGCCCGCGACCTCGGCAACGCCAAGGCGTTCGCCAAGGCCAGCGGCCTCGACGAGGCCGACGTCCGGATCGAGGCGTCGAACGAGGACCCGCGCCCGCTGATCGACGTGATCGGTGGCAACGCCTACTACATGAACGGCGGCGGGCGCTGCTCGATCGGGTTCTCGGTCAACGGCGGCTTCGTCACCGCGGGCCACTGCGGCACCACCGGTCAGGGCACCACCCAGCCGACCGGGACCTACGCCGGGTCCAGCTTCCCCGGCAACGACTACGCGTGGGTCCGCGTCGGCGCGGGCAACACCATGCGCGGCCTGGTGAACCGCTACCCCGGCACCGTGCCGGTGGCCGGTTCGACCGACGCGCCGGTGGGCGCCTCGGTGTGCCGCTCGGGCTCCACCACCCAGTGGCGCTGCGGCACCATCCAGCAGCGCAACACCTCCGTCACCTACCCCCAGGGCACCGTCTCCGGAGTCGTCCGCACCAGCGCCTGCGCCGAACCCGGCGACTCGGGCGGCTCGTGGCTCTCCGGTGACCAGGCTCAGGGCGTCACCTCCGGCGGGTCCGGGAACTGTTCGTCCGGCGGGACCACGTACTTCCAGCCGGTGAACGAGATCCTCCAGGCCTACGGCCTCCAGCTGGTCACCAGCGGCGGTACGCCGACGTCGACGACGTCGCCGACCACCACGACCAGCAACCCGGGCCAGACGACCTGGCAGCCGGGCGCCACGTACGCGATCGGCTCCCTCGTGACGTACAGCGGCGTCGGGTACCGGTGCTTGCAGGGGCACACAGCCCAAACCGGTTGGGAACCGCCCAACGTGCCCGCCCTGTGGCAGCGCGTGGGCTAGCGGCAAGCCACATGCGCGGGGGAGGGGTCCGGCGCCCGGCGTCGGACCCCCTTCCCGCGTCACACCGGGGGCGCGAGGCGGCTGCGGAGACGCCTCCCCCACCGGGACCGCGCGGGCGTTTGCTTCAGGCGCCCCGGTCCCACCACCGGGTGGCGGGGCGTTTGCGGAGACGCCCCGCCCCCACTTGTCCCGGCTGAACGTGTCCAGCGCCCCCTTCGTCATGGCATGCGCGATGCCCGCGTTGTTCACCACGACGTCCAACTCCGGCAGGTCCGCGAACAGCGCGCCGCCGCCTCGTCCCGCGAGTAGTGCACGACGACCCGCAGGCCGTCGGCCGCCAGGCGCAGTGCGATCGCCCGGGCGATGCCCCGGCTCGCGCCCGTCACCAGTGCCGTCCTCATCGGCGCCCCCAATCTGTAGTGACCGTTACAAAATGACACTGTAGCGGTCGTTATAAAATAGGCGCGTGGCGGGGCGCAGGCGTGGGTTCGACCGGGAGGAAGTGCTCGACCTGGTGACGCGCGCCTTCTGGCGCTCGGGGTACGACGCGACCTCCGTCGCCGACCTCACCAAGCTCACCGGCGTCAACCCGCCGAGCCTCTACGCCGCGTTCGGGGACAAGAAAGCCCTGTTCAACGAGGTCGTCGAGCGGTACCGGCGGACCTACGGCGCGTTCACCACCCGGGCCGTCGACGAGGAGCCCACCGCGCGCCTGGCCGTCGAACGGGTCCTGCGCGAAGCCGCCGCCGAGTACACCGCCGAGGACCGGCCGCGCGGCTGCCTGATCCTCAGCGCCCCCGAACTCGGGTACCTGCGCGAGGCCGCGGTCGCCGCCCTGGAGGACAAGGTCCGCCACGACGTCGCCACCGGCGAGCTGCCCGCCCGAACCGATCCGCACGCCCTGGCCGTGTACGTCGCGGCCGTGGTGCGCGGCATGTCCGACCTCGCCCGCGACGGCGCGACCCGCGAAGAACTCCGCCGTGTTGCGGAGGTGGCCATGTCGGCGTGGCCCTCACCCGTACCCTGAGAGGCGACGAGAAGGGGTGGTGGAGGGCGTGGAGCTGGCCAAGTCGCTACTGGACTGGCTGCACGGCTTTGCCGGCGTCCCCCTGTGCCCGGGCGACTGGGCGTGGACCACGACCGCGCTCGGCGCGCTGATCGGCGTGCTGCCGACCATCGCCGCGCTGCTGTCGATCACCATCCGCCGGGTCGTCGGCAACTCCTACGGACCGGTCACCGGCGCGATGTTCGCCGTGCTGGGCGTGACGAGCACGCTGGTGGTGCCGTGGGTGCTGTTCTCCGGCACGGCCCAGGCGCTGCAACGCGGCGCGCTCTACGACATGCGGTCGCTGGCCGAGTCGCCGTGCCTGGCGTTCACCCAGCAGCGGTACCTGGTCGACGGGCCGTCGATCGTCACGGCGATCAGCGGCCGGTCCGGGACGGTGTTCCTGGTCGCCGCGGGTGTCACCGCCGTGCTGGCGCTGCTGTGCCTGGTGTTCGTGATGATGCAGGCCGGGTCGACGTTCCGGCTCGGGCCCAACTGGCCCCGTCGGGTGTTCTGGCCACCCTTCCTGGTGCTCTTGGTGGCCACCTCGGCACTGCCCGTGACGCTGGTGGGCCACCTGTTGCTCGGGTTCTTCCCGATTGCGCTGATCGGCTCACTCGTGGTGCGGATTTTCGGGTTGACTACCGCCATGCTCAACCGCCCCGGCCGGGACCGGAATACCCCGGCCACGCCGCAGTCGGGCGCCTCGCCGGCGCGCCCCACCCCGCAGCAGCCGGCCGTGTCCGCACGGCAGGGCAACCCGCAGAGCCACCACCCCCAGGGCCACAACCCGCAGAACCCGCCGCCGTACCAGCCGGCCGGCAAGCCGCCGCCCTACCAGCCCGCGCAGGTGCCGCCGTACCGGCCGATCCCGCCGTACAACCCGACGCCGCCGGTGCAGAAGCCGGTCCAGCAGCCCGTCCAGCCGCGCCAGTACCCGCCGACGCGGGTCGCCGAGGCGCCGCCGGTGCCGGGCGCGGAGCCGCCGCGTCCGACCCGCGTGGAGCAGCAGCCCGCGCAGCAGTTGGCCGACACGCCGGGGCCGCTGCCGTTCGGCCCGGGCGCGTCGTCCGCGCCGCCCACCCCGACCCCGGACTCCGGGAAGGTGTGGAACCCGGCGGGTGGCCGGTTCCGCCGCGTCCGCCAGCTCGGGCGGGGCGGGTTCGGCACGGTGTGGCTCGCGGTGGACACCCAGCTCGACCGCACGGTGGCAGTGAAGCTCGCGCACGCCCCGGACAACGACACCGAGCAGCGCATGCTGCGCGAGGCACGCGCCCTCGCGGCGGTGCGGCACCCGAACTGCGTGCGGGTGTTCGACATCGTGCAGGACCCGGACGGCCTGGCCATCGTCATGGAGTACATCGACGGCCAGCCGCTGTCCGACGTGGTCCTGAAGAACGGCCTGCTCCAGGACACCCTCGCCGCCCGCCTGTGGGTCAACATGGCCGACGCGCTGGCCGCCGCCCACGAGCAGGGCGTCCTGCACCGGGACGTGAAGCCGTCGAACGTGATCGTGGACGGCAGCGGCACCGCGCACCTGATCGACTTCGGCATCGCCCGCTCCAAGGGCGACAGCACGCTGACCGCCACCGGCATGATGGTCGGCACCCCGGACTTCCTGGCCCCCGAGACCGCGCGCGGCGAGGCGGCCAGCCCGGCGTCGGACGCCTGGCAGCTCGCTGCCACCGTCAGCTACGCCCTGACCGGCCACCCGCCGCGCGGGTCGCGGGAGAACCCGATCTCGTCGCTGATGGCGGCGGCGCAGGGCGAGCCGTGCGTGAAGCTGCCCCAGCACAGCGCCCACTCCCGGCTGCTGACCAACGCGCTGGACGCCGACCCGGCCAAGCGGCCGACGCTGTCGTCCATCCGGACCGAGCTGGGGTCGTGGCTGTCCCGGGCGGGCGTCAGCAAGGAGGGCCCGGTGACGCGGCTGATCGACCGGCCGGAGCCACCGACCAGGCCAGTGCGCTGACCGCGGCCGGCACCAGCAGCCACCAGCCGGAGAACCCCAGCACCACCAGCGTGAACGCGAGGGCGACGGCGGGCGGGGCCTTGCGCGGCAGCAGCTTGACCGCCGCCGCCATGCCCGCCGCCGTCACCGCCGCCAGCGTCGTGGCGGTGACGCCCATGAGCGTGTCCAGGTCGACTCGCCACACAGCGGTCACCACGAGCAGCGCCGCGCACCAGCCGGCCTGCACGCCGAGGGACCGCTTGACGCCCATCGCCGTGCCGAGCCGCACCGCGCCCGCCAGGTAGGTGTTGACCGCGCCGAAGCTCAGCAACACCGCCGCGACCGCCGTGACCACCCGCGCGGACGGCCCGAACGCCCGTTCCAGCAGCACGGCGAGCGGCACGTCCCCCGGCACGGCCACCGTCGTCACGGCCAACCCCAGGTAGAGCACGGTGACCACGGCCAACGTCCGCCGCGTCGCCCGCTTCGGGTCGGGGAACTCGCCGGACAGGTGGCTCGCCGCCTCCCAGCCCGCGAAGGCGAAGAACAGCACGGTCGCCGCCGTGCCGACCGCGAGCCAGCCGTGGGGCGCGAACGGGCGGAAGTCGTCGGCGGTGACGTGCGGCGCTTGGAACGCGATGGCGGTGGCCACGAGCGCGGTGAGCAGGCCGACCAGCAGCACTTGGGCGGTGGCGGACACCCGCAGACCGGCCTGGTTCGCGGCGAACGCGGCAGCCAGGATCAAGCTCGCCCACGGCAGCGCGGGACCGCCCGCCGCGTGCGCCACGTACTGCCCGCCGACCAGCGCCCCGCCCAACACCCCGACCGGCACGCCCACCGCGTAGAACCACCAGGCGACGGTCCGCTGCGCTCGCGGCCCGAACGCCCGACCCACGAACCCGGCCACGCCGTGCCCGCCGGGGTAGCGGGTGCCCAGCTCGGCGAACGACCGGGCGACCGGGACGCTCAACGCCAGCAGCAGCACCCAGGCCAGGATGGACGCGGGACCTGCTTTCCCGGTAGCCAAGGCGGGCAGCACCAGCACGCCCGGCCCGAGCACCGCCCCCAGGTACATCGCGGTGAGCCTCATGGCATCAGCGGCAGCTTGCGGGTCAGCTTGGCGACCACCTCACGCGGCCCGAACAGCGCGACCGCGACGAACTCCGGGTCGTGCGCCCGAGAGAGGTCTTCGAGGTAGGCGTCGTAGGCGCGGGCGCGGCGGGCGACCTCGGTGAACCCGATGGCCGTGACGCCTTCGGCGGCGTGCAGGGCCTTGATCGTCGCGGCGTCGGCGGTGAGGACGGGGACGGGGTGGCCGGTGATGCCGAGGTGGGTGGTGCCGTCGGCGTCCTTGCCGTCGTCACCGATGGTCTCGGGCCGGCGGGCGCCCAGGCTCAGGCCGAGGACGACGGCGGCGTTGGCGGCGAGTCCGGGTGGGAGGTCGGCGCGGAGGATGAGCACGATCCTGGTTGGCAGCACAGCGGTATCCCGTTCAGTCGATCGGTGGAATACCGCCGAAGCTAGCCACCTGCTGTGCTGAGGTGCCCGCTCGCCGAACACTATTCGGTGGGCGATGGCATGATCAGCGCGTGGACGAACTTGATTCGGCGATCATCGCCCATCTCCAGACAGATGCCCGGCTGACGAACCGAGAACTGGCCAGACGACTGGGAGTGGCCCCGTCCACCGCCCTGGAACGGGTCAGGCTGCTGCGCGAGCGCGGCGTGATCAAGGGCTACCACGCGGACATCGACCTGGCCGCGCTGAACCGCGGCGTCGAGGCGTTCGTGGCGTGCCGCATCCGCCCGCTGAGCCGGGCGGTGATCGACAACTTCAAGGCGGCGCTGAACGCGCTGCCGGAGGTGCTGGCGACCTACGTGTGCGCGGGCGACGACGACTTCCTCATCCACGTCGCCGTGCAGGACCTGGAACACCTGCACGGGTTCCTCATCGACCGGCTGAGCGAGCGCCGCGAGGTGCTGAGCTTCCGCAGCTCGGTGATCTTCGAGAGCACCCGCAAAGCCGTGCTCACCGAGCTACCGCCAGGACGGTAGCCAGCGCTGCGCCTCCCACATCTCCGGTGTGATCGGGATGCCGTTGAGGATCGGCCACAGCCACACGAAGTTCGCGACCACCAGCCCCACGTACAGGGAAACCGCCAGCAACCCGGTGCCCCGCCGTTCCTGCCCCGACGCCGCCGCGCCGAGGATCTCGCCCAGCGCCAGGGCGATGCCCAGCACCAGGAACGGCGCCATCGGCGTCACGTAGAAGAAGTACATCTGCCGGTCGACGTTGACGAACCACGGCAGGAAGCCCGCGCCGTACCCGACGAGCACCGCCGCGTACCGCCAGTCCAGCTTCGCGATCGACTTCCACAGCGCCCACGCCAGCACCGGGAACGCCAGCCACCACATCGCGGGCGTGCCGATGAGCATGATCGCGCCCACGCACGACGCCGCGCCGCAGCCGGTGACCGCGCCCTCGTAGTAGTAGAGCATCGGGCGCAGGCCCATCGGCCACGTCCAGGGCTTCGACTCCCACGGGTGCCGGTTGGTGTCCGACGTGACCAGCTTGGTGTGGAAGTCCAGCACGTTGCTGCTGTAGTACCAGAGCGCGCGCAACGGGTCGGGCACCCACGAGTCGTCGGGGAGCTTGGCGCCCACCACGTGCCGGTCGATCGCGGTCTCGCTGGCGAACCAGGACCACCACGTCGCCAGGTACGCCAGGACCGGGATCACCAGCAGCGCGAACAGCGACGGCAGCACGTCCCGCACGAACGCGCCCGCCCACGGCCGCTCGACGCCCGCGGACCGCCGGGCCAGCGCGCTCCACACCACGGACAGCACGCCGAAGAACGCGATGTACCACAGCCCGGACCACTTCACGCCGCACGCGAGCCCCAGCGCGACACCCGCGCCGAACCGCCACCACCGGAAGCCCAGCGCCGGCCCGAACACCGACTGCGTCGCCCAGCCCTCGCGCACCGCCACGGCCAGCCGCGCCCGCACCTGGTCCCGGTCGGCCACCAGGCACGCGAACGCGACGACCACGAAGAACGCCAGGAAGATGTCCAGCATCCCCATCCGGGACTGGACGTGGCTCACGCCGTCCGCGATGAGCAGCACACCGGCGATGGCGCCGATCAGGTCCGACCGCGACATGCGCCGCGCGATCCGCACCACCAGCAGGATGGTCAGCGTCCCGGCCAGGGCGGACGCGAAGCGCCAGCCCACGCCGTCGTAGCCGAACAGCCACTCGCCGATCGCGATGAGCTGCTTGCCCAGCGGCGGGTGGACGATCAGCTCGTAGCCGGGGTTGTCCTCGTAACCGCCGTTGCGCAGCACCTGCGCGCCCTGCGGCACGTAGTGCTTCTCGTCGAAGATCGGGGTCCCCTTGTCGGTGGGGAACCCGAGGTTCCAGAACCGCACCACGCCGCCGAGCAGCGCGACGGCCAGCGTGACCAGCCACCCGCGCAGGGGGTTGCTCAGCGGCCCCGGTTCGAGCTGCTCGGCCCGAGTCGCGCGGTCGTTGCCCGGTGGCGGGCTGGTCGGGGGGACGTCCCCGACGTCGACCACGTCGTCTGCGGACTGCGGTGCGATCAGGCTCACGGGGCCGATCGTAGGGTGAACGGTGTGAGACCTGTATCCGGATCAGGCCGTTTGGTGCTCGCCGCTACTCCGCTCGGCGACGTCCGAGACGCTTCGGCGCGGCTGGTCGACGCCCTGGCCACGGCGGACGTGGTGGCGGCCGAGGACACCCGGCGGCTGCGCTCCCTGGCGGCGGCGCTGGACGTCGAGGTGGGCGGGCGCGTGGTGAGCTTCTACGACCAGGTGGAGACCAGCCGCCTGCCCGGCCTGCTGGAGTCGCTGCACGCCGGCCAGACCGTGCTGCTGGTCACCGACGCCGGGATGCCCAGCGTGTCCGACCCGGGTTACCGGCTGGTCGCGGCCTGCGTGGCGGAGGGGCTGGTGGTGACGTGCCTGCCGGGTCCTTCGGCGGTGACCACGGCCCTGGCGGTCTCGGGCCTCCCGTCGGACCGGTTCTGCTTCGAGGGCTTCCCGCCGCGCAAGCAGGGGGAGCGGCTGCGCTGGTTCGCCGCGTTGGCTTCGGAACCGCGCACGTGCGTGTTCTTCGAATCACCCCATCGGCTGGCAGCCACCCTGGCGGACGCGGCGTCGGTGCTCGGGGAGGACCGGCGGGCGGCGGTGTGCCGGGAGCTGACGAAGACCTACGAGGAGGTCCGGCGGGGCGGGCTCGGTGAGCTGGCGGAATGGGCGGCCGAGGGCGTGAAGGGCGAGATCACGGTGGTCCTGGGGCCGGCCGCGCCGCAGGAGGGGCCGTCGATGGAGTCGCTGGTCGCCGAGGTCAAGCAGCGGGTGGCGGACGGTGAGCGGTTGAAGGCGGCGGCGGCCGAGGTGGCGCAGGCGGCGGGGGTGAGCAAGAAGGCCCTGTACGACGCCGTGGTCAGCGGGGGCTGACCAGCCGCACGTTCACCTCGGGCAACTCGTCGAACCGGGCGCGGCTGTCCGTGGTGACGAGCGTGCGGCCGGTCGCCCGCGCGGTCGCCGCGACGATGAGGTCCAACGCACCCCTGGGTTGGCCCGAGCGGGTCACGTGTGCCAGCAGCTCGGCGTGGTGCTCGGCCACGGCGGGGGTGTAGTCCTCGACGGGGACCGCGCTCAGGACTTCCTTCAAGAACGCTCGCTGTGCCGCACGCCGGGCCTCGTCGCCGTCCAGCAGGACACCGGTCAGGTACTCGGCCACCACAACGGCCGGCAGGGTCACGTCGTCCTCGTCGGTGATCGCGGTTCGCCCCAACTTGCCGCGGACGGTGGCGACCAGGACGCCGGTGTCCAGGATCAGTCGCGCCACGGGTCCTCGTCCAGCTCGGCGGTGCCCGCGTCGCGAGCGGCGGCCACGTTGGCCTCGAACTCCTCGTCCAGCGCGGGCGTGCCCGCCCAGCGGTCGAACACCTCGAGCAACGCCTTCCCGTTGGTGCGCGGCGCGGGGACGATCATCGCTGCTCGACGGCCGTTGCGCGTCACCAGGATCGTCTCGCCCCGCTCCGCCTCGTCGAGCATGGCGGAGAAGTTGCGCGACGCTTCGGCGGCGGGCACCTCCTTCATGGAGTCAGATTATCTGAATCTGAACATCAAGACAATCGCCGCTTGGGCGTGCCGCGCGAAACCGGGTGGCGGGGGCTCCGTAGGCTTGGACCATGAGTGCCTCCGTGTTGACCGCGGTGGCGTGGCCATATGCCAACGGCCCCCGCCACATCGGTCACGTATCAGGGTTCGGTGTCCCCTCCGACGTTTTCTCGCGCTACATGAGGATGTCGGGGCACCGGGTGCTGATGGTGTCCGGCACGGACGAGCACGGCACCCCCATCTCCGTCCAGGCGGAGAAGGAAGGGCTCACCGAGCGCGAGCTGGCCGACAAGTACAACCGGGTCATCGCCGAGGACCTGCACGGGCTGGGCCTGTCCTACGACCTGTTCACCCGCACCACCACCGGCAACCACTACAAGGTGGTGCAGGAGCTCTTCCTCGCCCTCTGGAACAACGGGTACGTGATCCCGAAGACGGAGATGGGCGCGATCAGCCCGTCCACCGGCCGGACCCTGCCCGACCGCTACATCGAGGGCACCTGCCCGATCTGCGGGTACGACGGCGCGCGCGGCGACCAGTGCGACAACTGCGGCAACCAGCTCGACCCGATCGACCTGAAGAACCCGCGCAGCCGGATCAACGGCGAGACGCCGAAGTTCGTCGAGACCGAGCACCTGTTCCTGGACCTGCCGCAGTTCATCGACGCGCTCGGCGGCTGGCTCCAGACCCGCACCGAGTGGCGGCCGAACGTGCTCAAGTTCAGCCAGAACCTGATCAAGGACCTCCGCCCGCGCGCGATCACCCGCGACCTGGACTGGGGCGTCCCGATCCCGCTGGACGGGTGGCGCGACCAGCCGCTCAAGCGGTTCTACGTGTGGTTCGACGCGGTGATCGGGTACTTGAGCGCGTCCGTCGAGTGGGCCCGCCGCACCGGGAACGACGACGCCTGGAAGGAGTTCTGGACCGGCGACGCCCAGGGCTACTACTTCATGGGCAAGGACAACATCGTCTTCCACTCCCTGATCTGGCCCTCCCTCCTCCTCGGCCAGAACGGCCAAGGCGCCAAGGGCGGGCAGCCGGGCGCGTTCGGCGAGCTGAACCTGCCCACCGAGGTCGTCTCCAGCGAGTTCCTCACCATGAGCGGCTCGAAGTTCTCCACCTCGCGGGGCACCGTCATCTACGTGACGGACTTCCTGCGCGAGTTCGGCCCGGACGCGTTGCGCTACTTCATCTCCGTGGCCGGCCCGGAGAACCAGGACACCGACTTCACCTGGGACGAGTTCGTCCGCCGCACCAACTTCGAGCTGGCCAACGAGTGGGGCAACCTGGTCAACCGGTCGATCTCGATGGCCCACAAGAACGTCGGCGCCATCCCGACCCCGGGCACCCGCACCGACGCCGACCACGACCTGCTCAAGCTCTCGCGGCAGGCCTTCGACGTGGTGGGCGCGAACCTGCGGCGGTCGCGGTTCAAGCAGGCCGCGACCGAGGCGATGAAGGTGGTCGGCGCGGCCAACCGCTACCTGTCCGACCAGGAGCCGTGGAAGCTCAAGGACGACGCGGCGCGCCGGGACACCGTCCTGCACACCGCGCTCCAGGTCGTCCAGGACGCCAACGCGCTGCTCACGCCGTTCCTGCCGCACTCGGCGCAGAAGGTGCACGAGGCGCTGGGCGGCACCGGCGTGTGGGCCGCGCAGCCGTCGATCAACGAGGTCACCGACCTGGACGTGCCCGACCGCAAGTACCCGGTGCTGACCGGTGACTACGCGGGCGAGCAGGCCAAGTGGGAGTCCACCCCGATCGAGGCGGGCCGCCCGCTGGCCAAGCCCGCGCCGCTGTTCGCCAAGCTCGCGCCGGAGCTGGCGGAGACCGGCCCGGAGTGGGCCCCGATCGTCACCTCGTGACACCGCGCAAGGGCGAGCGGCCACCGGTCCCGGAAGCGCTTCCGGCGCCGGTGGTCGACGCCCACACCCACCTCGACGCCTGCGGTGCGGAAACACCCGAGCAGGTACGGGAAATGCTCGACCGGGCGAACGCGGCGGGCGTCGACCGGGTGATCACGGTCGGGGACACGGTCGCGTCCGCCCGGTGGGCCGCCGAGGCCGCCACGTGGGACGACCGGGTCTTCGCCGCCGTCGCCCTGCACCCGACCCGCACGTCCGAGTTCACCGACGCGGACCGGTCCGAACTGGAGCGCCTGGCCGCGCAACCGCGCGTGGTCGCGGTCGGCGAGACCGGTCTGGACTACTACTGGGACTACGCCCCGCCGGCCGCCCAGCACGACGCTTTCCGTTGGCACATCGAGCTTTCCAAGCGCGTCGGCAAGCCGCTGATGATCCACGACCGGGAAGCGCACGACGACATCCTGAAGGTCCTGGACGAGGAAGGCGCGCCGTCCACTGTGGTCTTCCACTGCTTCTCCGGCGACCTCGCCTTCGCGCGGTCCTGTGTGGACCGGGGGTTCGTGCTGTCGTTCGCTGGCACGGTGACCTTCAAGAACGCCCACGCGCTGCGGGAAGCGGCCCGGTGGGTGCCCGCGGATCACCTCCTGGTGGAGACGGACGCGCCGTTCCTGACCCCGCACCCGTTCCGAGGTCGCCCGAACGAGCCCTTCTGCGCCAACTACACGCTCCGCGACATCGCGACACTGCGTGATCTCGAACCAGTCGAACTTGCGTCAACTGTCACCCGAAACGCCGAGCGAGTCTTCAGGCTCAGTGACTTGGTGCAGTCGCAGTAGTGCTTACGACGATCGGCGGACGTCCTTGCTCCCCTGACGGGGTGAGCGAACTCACAACACCGACAGGGGTGTTTGCACAACCCCCGGACACCCGTTACGGTCCCGTGACCGTGCCCCATGTTTGAAAGTCCGTGGGGCGCACCCGCAGTCGGGGCGGGTCTACGTAGCCAGAAGCGAGAAGTCGACACGCACGGGAGTTGCCGGAGATCACTAGCTGACCGCCGACACCGAACGTGCGCGTAGTACGGCTTCGCGCCTTCAGGAGGTATGGAACCCCGTGAACTCGTTCAACGAGGACACCGACTGGTTTACGCCCGTGAAATCGACCAGCGTCGATGTCCTGGACAGACCCGAGCCGGACTGGTCCGACTGGGAGACCACGGTCTTCAGCATCACGCCGGACGACGTCCTGGAGGTCCTCGGACCCGACGCGGACGAACTGCTGGCCAACGCGAACGTCGACGTCGATGAGCTGATCAAGCTCATCAACGCCGAGACGACGCTCCTCCCCCCGATCATCATCCCGGACGAGGTCTCCCAGGACCGCGTCGCGGGCGGCCTGGCTGTCGACCAGCCCAGCGCACCGCCCGCCGCCCTGGTCGAAGCCGCCGGGAAGTGGAAGCGCCGCTTCCTCAAGGCCGCCGTCGCCACCGTCCTGGTGGGCATCTCCGGTGGTGGCGCCACCGCCATCGCCATGGACAAGGCCGTCACCGTCGAAATCGACGGCGAGACGAAGACCGTCCACACCTACGAGTCCACGGTCGGCGAGATCCTCGCCGACGAGGGCATCACGATCGGCGAGCACGACGCGCTCAGCCCGCGCCCCCAGGCGAAGGTCTCCGACGGCGGCAAGATCTCGCTGGACCGCGGTCGCCTGGTCAAGCTCACCGTCGACGGTGAGCAGCGCGAAGGCTGGGTCCGCTCGGTCACCGTCGACGAGGCCCTGGACCAGCTCAAGGTCGACGACGAGGGCGCGTGGCTCTCCCACGACCGCGGCATGGACGTCCCGCTGTCCGGCCTGTCGCTGGAGGTCAAGAGCCTCAAGACGATCACGCTGTACGACGGCGGCAACCAGCCGCAGCAGATCCAGACGACCGCCGTGACGGTCGACGAGCTGATCAAGTCCCAGAACCTCACCCTGGGCCCGGACGACAAGCTGGAGACCGCGGCCGACCTGCGGATCACCAACGGCGCCGAGGTCCACATCTCCCGCACCGGCGTGTCGGTGATCAACGCGACGGAGGCCATCGCGCCGCCCGTCGAGGAGGTCCCGGACGCCACGATGATGAAGGGCCAGAAGGAGGTCCTGGACCCGGGCGAGGCCGGCGAGCAGATCGTCACCTACCGCGTGACGATCAAGAACGGCCAGGAGGCCAACCGCGAGAAGCTGGGCGCGAAGGTCGTCAAGGAAGCCAAGCCGAAGAAGGTCAAGGTCGGCACCAAGCTCCCGCCGGACGGCGAGATCTGGGACCGGCTGGCCTACTGCGAGGCGACCGGCAACTGGGCCATCAACACCGGCAACGGCTACTACGGCGGCCTCCAGTTCAACAAGGGCACGTGGGACGCGTACGGCGGCCGGCAGTACGCCGAGTACCCGCACCAGGCCACCCGCGAGCAGCAGATCGCCGTCGCGACGAAGCTCCGCGACGCCCGCGGCGGCTACTCCGCCTGGCCCCACTGCCAGCAGAAGCTGGGCCTGCCGTGACATTGGCCGCGACTGGCGTCGCGGCGGCTCGGCCGCCTGAAGTCGGCCCATCGCGACGCGTTTCGCGCCGATCGGAAGAGCTGATCGGCGCGAAAGGCGCCGCGACAGGCCGACGCGGCCTCGCGGACCGGGCTGGGAGAGAATGTCCTGGTGACTGAAGCTTCATCGTCAGCCGGGCCGGGGAGTTCCGCACTCCTCGGCCCGGCTGACGTTCGTCGGCTGGCCGCCGAGCTGGACATCCGCCCCACCAAGAAGCTGGGGCAGAACTTCGTCCACGACCCCAACACCGTGCGCAAGATCGTGGCGTCCGCCGACCTGAGGCCGGACGACGTCGTGTTGGAGGTCGGCCCTGGCCTGGGCTCACTGACCCTGGCGCTGCTGCCCTCCTGCCGCGCCACGGTGGCCGTCGAGATCGACCCGGTCCTGGCCCGCCGGCTCCCGCGGACGGCCGCCGAGCGTGCTCCCGGGCTTGCCTCCCGGCTCACCGTGATCGAGGCCGACGCGATGCGGGTCACCGCCGATCGGTTTCCCGCAGAGCCGACCGCCCTTGTGGCGAACCTCCCCTACAACGTGGCCGTGCCCGTGGTGCTGCACCTCCTGGCCGAACTGCCGACTCTGCGCACCGGACTGGTGATGGTCCAAGCGGAGGTCGCGGACCGCATGGCGGCGGGGCCGGGCAGCAAGGTCTACGGCGTCCCGAGCGTCAAGCTCGCCTGGTACGCCGACGCCCGCCGGGCCGGGCCGGTGTCGCGCCAGGTGTTCTGGCCGGTGCCGAACGTGGACTCCGCGCTGGTCGCGTTCGAGCGCCACGCGCCGCTGTCCACAGTGGACCAGAAGGCGTTGTTCTCCTTGGTGGACGCGGCTTTCGCGCAGCGGCGCAAGGTGCTGCGGGGAGCGCTGGCGGGCTGGGCCGGTTCGGCCGCGCGGGCCGAGCAACTGCTGATCAGCGCGGGTGTCGACCCGGGCGCGAGGGGCGAACAGTTGGACGTCGGAGATTTCGTCCGGATAGCCGAAGCTGCCTCATCGAGTTAGCCGGTGATCTTTCGGCCGAAAGTGTGATTTGACGAACGATCCGCGTCGTGGCTTGCGTTCGGGCCGGTCTGTCGGGTGTACTCGTGCTGCCATCCCGAGCGGCCGAGAGACCTGGCTCTACGACGCCGCAGCAACCACCCCCCATGGGGCAGGTGCTTCAGCCAGGATCGATGGAGGATCACGTGCCCAGGATGCGAATGCTCACGCGACGCCGAGTCGTCGACCACGGTCGCCGCACGGTATCGGGCTGTCGCAGCTACTAGAAGCCCTGGCGCCTCTCAAGTCCTCGCCGCCCCTTGCGCGTTCCCCGCGCGGGGCATCTACCTGAGCTGAGTCCCCGGACGCGCACGCCACGAGCGTGCGTCGCCGCGTGCAGTCGTGGAGCGAAAACGTGATCACTGTCGAGAACCTCACCAAGACCTTCCCCGGGAGTGCGGGACAGGTTCGCGCACTGGACGGCGTGAACCTGGACGTCGCCGCGGGCACCGTCCTCGGCGTCGTCGGCCCCAGCGGGGCGGGCAAGTCCACGCTGGCCCGGTGCGTCGCGCTCCTGGAGCGCCCGGACAGCGGCGCGATCCGCGTCGACGGCACCGACCTGGTGTCCCTGGGCGGCACCGCGCTGCGCAACGCCCGCCGCCAGATCGGTGTTGTGCCGCAAGGGGATTCGCTGCTGCGCCAGCGCACCGCCGCGGGCAACGTGGCGCTGCCGCTGGAGTCCGCCGGCCTCCCCGGCCCCCAGCGCCGCACCCGCGTCGCCGAACTGCTCGACCTGGTCGGCCTGACCGACAAGGCCGGCTCCTACCCCGACCAGCTCTCCGGCGGCCAGCGCCAGCGCATCGCCGTGGCGCGCGCCCTCGCCGCCGGCCCGTCGGTGCTGCTCGCCGACGAGCCGACCTCCGCCCTCGACCCCGAGACCACCGGTTCCGTGCTGACCGTGCTGGACCGGGCGCGCGCCGAGCTGGGCGTGACGGTCCTCGTGGTCACCCACGACATGGGCGTGGTCCGCAAGATCTGCGACGACGTCGCGGTGCTGGAGGACGGCCGCGTGGTGGAGCACGGCAAGGTGCTCGACCTCGTCGCCGACGCCGGCTCCCGCACGGCCTCGTCGCTGCTGCCCGCCGTCGACCAGAACCCGGCCGCCGAGAAGGCCTACGACCGCGTCGCGGACGTGGTGCTGGTCGGCTTCGCCGCGGTCGGCGCGCTGCTGCCGGAGGCCACCTCCCGGTTCGGCGTCGAGCTGAACCTGCTGGGCGGCGGCCTGACCCGGCTCGGCGAAACCCCGGTCGCGCGGTTCCGCGTCGGCCTGAACGGAGAACGCGCCGACTCGGCGCTCGAATTCATCGCGGACGCGGGTGGGGCAGTGCGGCGGACCCTGACCGGTCCGCAAGGAGTAGCTGCGTGAGGTCTGCAACACCCTGGTCCACCGTGTTCGACGGCGTCCTGGTCGCCACCGGGCAGACGTTGTACATGGTGGCCGTCTCCACCCTGATCGCTGTGCTGCTCGGCATTCCCGTCGGCATCTGGCTGCAACTCACCGCCCCCGGTGGGTTGCGGCCGAGGCCGGTGGTGCACAACCTGCTCGGCTTCGTCGTGGACCTGGGGCGGTCGATGCCGTTCCTGGTCCTGCTGATCCTGCTGATGTCGTTCACCCGGCTGCTGCTGGGCAGCACCATCGGACCGACGGCGGCGATCGTGCCGCTCGCCGTGGGCGCGATCCCGTTCGTCGGCCGGCTGGTGCAGAACGTGCTGGCGGAAGTGCACTTCTCGGTGGTGGAGGCCGCGGTCACCACCGGGGCTTCGACCGTCAAGATCGTCCGGTCGGTCCTGATGCGCGAGTCGCTGCCCGCGATGGTCAACGCCATCGGGGTCACCGCGATCGCCATCCTCGGCTACTCCGCGCTGGCGGGCGTGGTGGGCGGCGGCGGCCTGGGCGACGTGGCCGTGCGGATGGGCTACCAGCGCTTCGACGACCGTTACCTGTGGAGCACGGTCGTGGTGCTCGCGGTCATCGCCACGCTCATCCAGGTGATCTCCAACCGCGTGGCGCGGGCCGTCGACCGCCGCCGCCACGCTTCCACCGTCTGATCCCCGCGCGGGCTTGAGCCCCAACCCCGAGCCACCAAGCCGCCAACCCCGGCTGCCAAGCCACCAAGCCGCCAACCCCGGCTGCCAAGCCACCAAGCCGCCAACCCCGGCTGCCAAGCCACCAAGCCGCCAACCCCGGCCGCCAAGCCGAGCCGCCGAGCCCGAACTTCCAGTCCGAAGCCCCGATCCGAAGCCGCAGGTGAAGGCCCGTGTCGGAGGCCGGCCCAGGCGTGCCCGTCGTTCAACCCCTCACCCGAGCTGAAATTCTTAGTTGACTGAAGGAAAATTTTCCATGCGTAGGCGTATCAGTGCTGCCCTCCTCGCCGTGCTGCTGACCGCAGTGGGCTGCGGGAGCGGCCAGACCGGCGGTGCCGCTTCGGACCCGAACGCGGCGCTCAAGGTCGGCGTCAGCCCCGTCCCGCACGCCCAGGTGCTGCGCTACGTCGCGGACAACCTGGCCAAGGACAAGGGCCTCAAGATCGAGGTCGTCGAGTTCACCGACTACGTCCAGCCGAACACCGCGCTGGTCGACGGCTCGCTGGACGCCAACTACTTCCAGACCGTCCCCTACCTCGACACCTTCAAGGCCGAGAGCGGCGCGACGCTGGAGTGGATCGGCCCGGTCCACATCGAGCCGCTGGGCGTGTACTCCAAGAAGCACAAGAAGCTGTCCGACCTGCCCGACGGCGCCCGGGTGGCCGTCGCCAACGACGCCACCAACGAGGCCCGCGGCCTCCGACTCCTCCAGGACAACGGGCTGATCAAGATCAAGCCCGGCAGCGAGAAGACCGCGACCATCCGCGACATCGCCGAGAACCCCAAGAACCTGGAGTTCGTCGAGCTGGAAGCGGCCCAGCTGCCCCGGTCGCTGGAGGACACCGACGCCTCCGTGGTGAACGGCAACTACGCGATCGACGCCGGTCTCAAGCCGTCCACCGACGCCCTGGCGCTGGAGAAGGCCGAGGGCAACCCGAACGCGAACGGCCTGGTCACCCGGGGCGAGCTGAAGGACGACAAGCGGATCAAGGACCTGCTGGAGCTGCTCCAGTCGCAGCAGGTGAAGGACTACATCAAGGAGACCTTCTCCGGGTCGGTCCTCGCGGTCTGACCCGTTCTCAGGTGCCTGCGCGCTCTCGGCTCCGGCCGAGGGCGCGCAGTGCTTTGTACAGGGCCAGGCCGAGCACCAAGCCGCTGAGGACCGCGATCACGGTGTCGACCACGTAGTCCTCCAACTCGGGACCGTCGATCACGAGGACCGTGAAGACCAGCGCGAACAGCCCCAAAGCCACACGGGCCACGGCCGGGCGGGCCGGTGGGGCGCAGTGGTCGGGCACCGGGTGTTCGGGGGCGCGGGCCGACAACCGCCGGCACCACCACGCCAGGACCAGCACGCCGACCAGGCCGCTGATCCACTGCGCGACCTTGTACACGCCCAGGCCCGGGACGACGTCGCGGCCCAGTTCCGGGACGAAGCGGAGGGCCCAGCCATCCGAGTGGGTGAAGCCGTCCCACAGCACGTGGGTCAACGCGCCGATGAACGCGGAGACGAGCAGCGCCGGACCGAAGCGGGGCGCGGGGAGCCCGGCCGCTTTCGACCGCACGCGTCCGGGGAGGAGCGCCATCACCGGTTCGTGCAGGACCGCGCGGTAGAACAGCAGGGCGAGCAGGGTGATCGGCACGTCCACCAGCGCGACGCCCCACCAGGTGTGCGTCAGCTCACCACCCCACGGCCGGATCGCCGCGAAGTACGGCAGATCGGGTGACATCGAGCCGATGACCAGCGCGGACGGGACGAGGGGACGCCGGGCGAAGGGCACGACCGCGGCCACGTGCGAGACGGTGAACGGCACCCGGCCGATTATTGGGCACAACCCGTAGGCTCTTTATGTGCTCGCCGTCGTTCCGCCACCGGTCACCGTCCGCGTCCCGGCCAAGGTCAACCTGCACCTGGCCGTCGGGGAGACGCGCACCGACGGGTACCACGACCTGGTCACCATCTTCCAGGCGCTGTCCCTGACCGACGAAGTGACGGTCGCGGTCGCCGACGACCCCGGGGTCGAGGTGCACGGGGAGGGTGCGGACGCGGTGCCCACCGGGCCGTCGAACCTGGCCTGGAAGGCCGTCCGCGCGCTCGCCGCCCACGTCGGGCGCGACGTCGACGACCCCAAGG
Source organism: Actinosynnema sp. CA-248983 (assembly GCA_050954585.1). Taxonomy (GTDB): domain Bacteria; phylum Actinomycetota; class Actinomycetes; order Mycobacteriales; family Pseudonocardiaceae; genus Actinosynnema. The sequence goes on from CP191863.1 coordinate 782,646, forward strand.
TCCGGGTGGTGATCCGCAAGTCCATCCCGGTCGCGGGCGGCATGGCGGGCGGGAGTGCCGACGCCGCCGCCACCCTGGTCGGCCTGGCCGCGCTGTGGCGGCTGGAGATGGGGCGGGACGAGCTGGCCGGCCTGGCCGCCGGGATCGGCGCGGACGTGCCGTTCGCGCTCTACGGCGGCACCGCGCTGGGCACCGACCGGGGTGACCAGATCGTCCCCGTGCTGGCGCGGCACACGTTCCACTGGGTGCTCGCCTTCGACCGGCGCGGCCTGTCCACGCCCGAGGTGTTCGACGAGCTGGACCGGTTGCGCGCCGACGGCGACCCGCCCCGGGTCGGCCCGGCCGAGGCCGTGCTGGAGGGGCTGGCGTCGGGCGACCCGCGCCAGCTCGCGCTGCTGCTGGGCAACGACCTCCAGGCCGCCGCCGTGTCCCTGCGCCCGAACCTGCGCCGCACGCTGCGCGCCGGGGTCAACGCGGGCGCGCTGGCGGGCATGGTGTCCGGCTCGGGCCCGACGTGCGCGTTCCTGTGCACGGACGGCGACTCGGCGGTCCGGGTGGCGGCCGAGCTGGCCGGGGCCGGCGTGTGCCGGACGGTGCGGGTCGCGCAGGGGCCGGTGCACGGGGCGCGGGTCGTCGGGGTGGAGGAAACCCCTCGGCCGACGCCGCCCGAGGTTCACGCGTAACTAGCTGAAGGTTGTGTTGATGGCCAACTTGGTCAACTTGGAGACCGTCTCCAAGTCGTTCGGTGTGCGTCCGCTGCTGGACTCCGTGTCGTTGGGCGTGGGTGTCGGCGACCGGATCGGGGTCGTGGGCCTCAACGGCGGTGGCAAGACCACCCTGTTGGAGGTGCTCGCGGGCATCGCCGAACCGGACGACGGGCGGGTCAGCCGGCAGCGTGACGTCCGGATGGCGGTCGTCACGCAGCGCACCGAGTTGCCGCCGGACTCCACCGTCCGCAACGCCGTGATCGACCCGCTGGGGTTCGACGCCGAGCACGAGTGGGCGGCGGACGCGCGGGTGCGCAACATCCTGGACGGCCTGGGCATCACCGCGCTGGGGCTGGACTCGGTCGTCGGCACCATGTCCGGTGGCGAGCGGCGGCGGGTCGCGCTGGCGGCGGCGCTGGTGCGCGAGCTGGACCTGGTCGTGCTGGACGAGCCGACCAACCACCTGGACGTCGAGGGCGTCCGGTGGCTGGCCGACCACCTGCTGGCCCGGCGCACCGCCCTGGTGGTCGTGACCCACGACCGGTGGTTCCTGGACACGGTGTGCACGCGGACGTGGGAGGTCGTGGGCGGCCGGGTCGAGCAGTACGAGGGCGGGTACGCGGACTGGATCTTCGCCCGCGCCGAGCGCGCCCGGCTGGCCGACGCGGTCGAGGAGAAGCGCCGGAACCTGGCCCGCAAGGAGCTGGCGTGGCTGCGCCGGGGCGCGCCCGCCCGGACGTCGAAGCCGCGCTACCGGATCGAGGCCGCCGAGGCCCTGATCTCCGACGTGCCGCCGCCCCGGGACAACGTCGAGCTGCTGGCCTTCGCCAAGCGCCGGCTGGGGCGGACGGTGCTGGAGCTGGAAGACGCCACGTTGACCGTGGGCGACCGGACGCTGGTGCGGGACCTGACGTGGCGGGTCGGTCCGGGTGACCGGATCGGCATCGTGGGCGTGAACGGGTCCGGCAAGACGACGGTGCTGCGGGCGCTGGCCGGTGAGCGCGAGCTGGACGGCGGTCGCCGCATCCAGGGGCAGACGGTCAAGCTCGCCCACCTCTCGCAGGAGCTGCACGACCTGGACGGGTCGATGCGGGTCCTGGAGGCCGTCGAGGAGGTCGCGCGGCGGGTCGTGCTGGGCAAGCAGGAGATGTCGGCGTCCCAGTTGGCGGAGCGGTTCGGGTTCTCCTCGCAGCGGCAGTGGACGCCGGTCGGGGACCTGTCGGGCGGCGAGCGGCGGCGGTTGCAGCTGTGCCGGCTGCTGATGGCGGAGCCGAACGTGCTGCTGCTCGACGAGCCCACGAACGACCTGGACATCGACACGTTGCAGCAGCTGGAGGACCTGCTCGACTCGTGGCCGGGGACGCTGGTCGTGATCTCGCACGACCGGTACCTGGTGGAGCGGGTGTGCGACCAGGTGGTGGCGCTGCTCGGGGACGGGCGGTTGACCGACCTGCCGGGCGGGATCGAGGAGTACCTGCGCCGCCGGGACGCGGCGGTCGCGTCGGCGGCCCCGGCTCCGGCGCAGGCGCAGAAGGCCCCGTCGTCGGCGGCCGACCAGCGCGCGGCGCGCAAGGAGCTGGCCCGGTTGGAGCGGCGGCTGGAGCAGCTGCACAAGAAGGAGGCCGAGCTGCACGCCAAGCTGGCGGAGGCGGCCACCGACCCGGAGCGGCTGATGGCGCTGGACGCCGAGCTGAAGGCGGTGCTCACCGAGGCCGAGGACGTCGAGGCGCAGTGGCTGGAGGCCGCCGAGACCGCGGAGGGCTGAGGGCCGCGGGTCAGCGGCGGGTGCGCAGGCGGGGCTTGTGGTCCATGTGGGACAGGCCCTTCCAGGCCAGGTTCACCAGGTGGGCCGCCACCTCGTCCTTCTTCGGCTTGCGGACCTCCAGCCACCACTGGCCGGTCAGCGCCACCATGCCCACCAGGGCCTGGCTGTAGAGCGCGGCCAGTTTCCGGTCGTAGCCCTGCCGGGAGAAGTGCAAGCCCAGGATCGACTCGACCTGCGAGGCGATGTCGTTGAGCAGCGAGGAGAACGTGCCGGTCGAGGACGCCACGGGGGAGTCGCGGACCAGGATGCGGAAGCCGTCCGTCGAGCCCTCGATGTAGTCCAGGAGGGCGCACGCGGCCTGTTCCAGGAGCTCCCGGGGTGGCCGCCGGACAGGGCGTTGACGATGTGGTCCATCAGGTACTGCATCTCGCGGTCCACCACGACCGCGTAGATGCCTTCCTTGCCGCCGAAGTGCTCGTAGACCACCGGCTTGGAGACACCCGCCCGGTGGGCGATCTCCTCGATGGACGTGACCTCGAAGCCCTTCTCGGCGAACAGCGCGCGGGCCACGTCCAGGAGTTGTTCGCGCCGTTCCTTGCCGGTCATCCGCACGCGCGGGACCGGGGTCTCGTCTGCTCGCCGTCGTCCCGCCACTCCGGTCACCCTAAACACCCGCCCCTCACCAAGTTGGCGAGGGGCGGGTGAACCATTCACTTCTTGACGCTGATCCGGGCCAGCCGCTGCTCGGTCGGCCAGCGCACGTCACGCGCCCAGCCGAACTTCTCGAACAGCCAGATGAGCCGGGCGGACGTGTCGATCTGACCGCGCTTCACGCCGTGGCGCGCGCAGGTCGGGTCGGCGTGGTGCAGGTTGTGCCACGACTCGCCGAAGGACAGGATCGCCAGCGCCCACACGTTGGCGGAGCGGTCGCGGGCCGCGAACGGCCGGTCGCCGACCATGTGGCAGATCGAGTTGACCGACCACGTCACGTGGTGCAGGAACGCCACGCGCACCAGGCCCGCCCAGAAGAACGCGGACAGCGCGCCGGCCCAGGACATCGTGATCAGACCGCCCAGGACCCCCGGCGCGAGCAGGCTGATCGTGGTCCACAGCCAGAAGAGCTTGTCGACCTTCACCAGGTCCTCGTCGGCCAGCAGGTCCGGCGCGAAGCGCTGCGCGTTGGTCTTGTCGCGCTCGAACAGCCAGCCCATGTGGGCGTGCCAGAAGCCCTTGGCCAGGGCGACCGGGCCGGAGCCGTACAGCCACGGCGAGTGCGGGTCGCCCTCGCGGTCGGAGAAGGCGTGGTGGCGGCGGTGGTCGGCGACCCACACGATCACCGGGCCCTGCAACGCCATGCTGCCCGCGATCGCCAACCCGATCTTCAGCGCGCGGTTGGCCTTGAACGAGCCGTGCGTGAAGTACCGGTGGTAGCCGATGGTCACGCCGAGGCCGGACAGGTAGTAGAACGCCACGAACAGCGCGACGTCGACCCAGCCCAACCCCCATCCCCAGGCGAACGGCACCGCCGCGATCAGGGCCAGGAACGGCACGACCACGAACACGTAGACGCCCAACTGCTCCACGTGACCGCGCCGGCCGTCGAGCATCGGCTTGGGGCCTTTGTCGTCCGGGCCGGGCGGCGTCTGCCTGCTCTCCAGGGTGCTGGTCATACGTATACCTCGTTGTTTTCGGGGGCGCTTCCACGGCTACCTACGGCACCGTAACTTACGGAAGCGTAAGTTAGGCCGGCCTGCCGCCGCCACACCCGCGACGAAACTCACGGCGTGTTCTCAGGATCTCGGGCGTGTCGATCACGGCAGGCGCATCATTCGGTGATGGGGACACCGAACGTTCGCCGCAGGCGTCGGTGGCGGTTCGCCGCTGTCGTGTTCGTCGTGCTGTTGTTGCTGGTCACCGGTGGTCTGGTGGGGGTCGGCTGGTACTACAGCGGCCAGCTGCTGGAGCCGGACCAGGCGCGGCCCGGCTACCCGGACACCGTCACCGGGGTGGGTGACGGGACCGTCTCGCTGGCGGAGTCGCGGGTGAGCGCCCTGCCGGGCACGTGGGGGCTGGTGTGGCCGGACGGCGCGGCCAAGGTCGGGAAGGTCACCGGGCGCTCCGACGGCGCGGTGACCCGGGAGCTGGAGGGGTCGGCGCCGCCGGTCGGGACGAAGGTCCGGGTGGAGACCGCGGTGTGGACCAGCGACCCCCGGTCGGCGCACGGGCTGCACTACCGCGACGTGAACGTGCGCACGGAGCTGGGCGACGCGCCCGCCTGGCTGGTCCCCGGCACGTCGTCCACTTGGGTGATCGCGGTGCACGGCCGGGGTGGGTCCCGGGCCGAGGCACTGCGGGTGGTCCCCGCGCTGCATGAAGCCGGGTTACCCGTTCTCGCCGTGACCTACCGCAACGATGTCGGCGCGCCCGCCTCGCCGGACGGGCTCTTCCACCTCGGGGACACCGAGTGGCGGGACGTGGAGGCCGCCGTGCGGTACGCGACCGAGCACGGGGCGCGGGACGTGGTCCTCTACGGCTGGTCCATGGGCGGGGCGATCGTGGGGCAGTTCCTGGGTCGGTCCGGGGAGGCCGACGAGGTGGTCGCGGTGGTGCTGGACGCGCCGGTGACCAACTGGACCAGGACGCTGGAGCTGCAGTCGCGCAACCGGGGCGTGCCGACCCAGTTGGTGCCGATCGCCGAACTGGTCTCGGACTGGCGGGTCGACCTCGAGTTCGAGCGGTTCGACCTGGTCTCCCACCCGCCCGCGCACAAGCCGCGGACGCTGCTGTTCCACGGGGGCGCCGACGGGACGGTCCCGGTGGGCGCGTCGCGCGACCTGGCGGCGGCCTCGCACGCGCTCGGGTGGCCGATGAGGTACGTCGAAGTGCCCGCCGCCGAGCACACGGCGGCGTGGAACGTCGACCCGGAAGAGTACGAACGCACCCTGACCGAGTTCGTCGGTTCTCTCACCGCACCGTCCTGAACTGCGGAAACACGCACGGTCATGATCGGGTTACCGACAGATTTCGGCCAGTTGAGTGGTCGTGCTGACCTACCGGGACCAGTCGTGACAACATGTGTTCGCGCGGACGAGGGCTCCTCGTCCGTTCCGCCATGGTGTAAAGGCAGCACCTCGGATTTTGGTTCCGATGGTCCAGGTTCGAATCCTGGTGGCGGAGCGATAGCGGCCGAGCCGGGGCGTCCGGCCCGGTGACCCTGCGGGTGCATGGGGGTGTGAGTCGCTGCACGAGGAAGCGGTCGACGAGCAGGGCAACGTGGTGCCGGCGCTCCACGAGATGTCCGACGCGTGGCTGGTCGGCCGCGCGAGCGAGCTTGTCGCCGTGGCCCAGAGCAGCCACCTCTCGGACCAGTTGGAGGCGACCCACGAGGTCGACAAGCTCCTGGCCGAGGCGCAGGCCCGCGGCGAGCCGCGGATCGTCGGCCAGCTGCTGCGCGCGGCGGCGGTGGTCCGGCTGGTCACGCCCGGCCTCGTGGACATGTCCGACTCGATGCTGGACGAACTGCTCGCGCACACCCGCCGGCACGGCCTGGTCGTGCTGGAGGCGGAGGCGCACGCGTTGCGCGGCCGGCGCTACCTGCTAAGCGGGTTCGAGGACAAGGCGCTGACCGAGGTCGCCTCCGGCCTGGCCATGCTCGACGAGGACCTCGCCCCGGACCCGATGCTGGACAAGCGCACCTGGGACCGGCTGATGGCCAGCGCGTTGCAGAGCACCGGCCTGGTGCTGACCCAGCTCGGCGTGTACGAGATGGCCGACCAGGTGCTGGCGCGGGCGCACAACGCGATCCGGGACAGCGCCGGGCCGCACCTGATCTACATCCACCTGATGAACCGGGCCCGGATGCTCATCGGCTGGGGCCTGCGGCTGGAGCGGGTGGACAACCTGGAGGAGGCGGCGACCAAGTTCGCCACCGCGTCCGCGATCGCCGAGGCCGTCGAGGGGCCGTTCCGCGAGTCCCTGCACCCCGGCCGGCGGGACCGGGCCGCGTCCGAGCAGGTCCCGATCATCGGCGCGGCGCACGCCCTGGCCAAGCCGGGGCCCGAGCACATCGCGCCGCTGTGGCGGTTGCGCGAGCTGTCGATGTACGCGCGCGAGCTGATCATCGTGTCCATCGCGCTGTCCCGGTGCCTGGCGCTGGAGGAGTTGCCGCAGCAGGCGCTCCAGGTGCTGGCCGACGCGCGGACGCGGCTGGAGCACGACACGTCCGAGCCGACCTTGATGCTGTGCCTGGTGCGGGAGTACGCGCAGCTGTCCGGTCCGCACGGGGAGCACACGACGTCGGCGTTGCAGTTCTACGCGAACGCGCTGGAGGTGGAGCTGTGGCAGATGCAGGAGGCCCGGACCGCCACCCTGGTGACCCGGCGTGATCACGAGCGCCTGACGCGGGCTCATGGTGCGATCGCGCAGCAGGCTTTGCAGGACCCGTTGACGGGGTTGCCGAACCGGCGTGCGCTGGACGACCGGTTGGGCGCTTTGATCAGTGCGCAGACGCACCCGATGGCGATCGCGCTGGTGGACTTGGACGGGTTCAAGGTCGTGAACGACAAGCACTCGCACGCCGAGGGTGACGACGTGCTGCGGGTGATCGCGTCGACGCTGCGGCAGGCGTTGCGCGGGGACGACCTGGTGGCGCGGTACGGCGGGGACGAGTTCGTGGTGCTGCTGCCGGGGGCGCCGCTGCACGCGGCGGAGGCGGCTCTGGGGCGGGCGGTGGACGCGGTGGCGGCGCTGCCGGGGGACCTGTCGCGCGGGGTGACGTTGTCGGTCGGGGTGATCTCGGTGCGGCCCCGGGAGTCGGCGCACCAGGCGTTGGCGCGGGCGGACTCGGCGATGTACCTGGCCAAGCGGCGGGGCGGGTGCCAGGTGGCGGCCGTCGAGGGCGAGGCGTCGGCCGAGGCCTGACCGCCGCGCGGACCTTCCCGGCCTGCGTGTCCGGTGCGGCGGCCTGCGTGTCTGGTGCGGCCTGCGTGTCCGGAGCAGCGGCCTGTGTGTCCGGTGCGGCCTGCGTGTCCGGAGCAGCCTGCGTGTCCGGAGCAGCGGCCTGTGTGTCCGGTGCGGCCTCCGTGTCCGGAGCAGCGGCCTGCCTGTCCGGAGCAGCCTTCCCGGCTCGTGTGTTTCCGGCGTGGCCTCCGGCCCCCGTCTCCATTGTCCCACTGGGGTACGACAGTTCCAGGGGTGCGGCTCCAGGGGTGCGGCGGTCGCGGGTTGTCGGCTGCGGCTCACTGGGTGTCGGGGGTCGGTTGCCGGGCGTTGGTCGCGGGGCGTGATTGCGGGCACATCGTCCGAGCGTCCGGTGATCGTTCCCGTCCTGTGGTCCAGACCGGGGCGGGTGTCACCTGTTCGGGCGTGATTCGTGGTGGGGTGGGGCGTGGATGCCCTGGGACGCTTGCCATCCGGCGGTCCGGCGGGGGTTCGGGTGGTGGGGGCCGTGGGTCGGTCGGGGGTGTTCCCGGCGGTCGGAGGGGGTCTCCGGACGGTGTCGGGGCGTGGTCCAGCAGGTAACTGTCAGGTTGCCGCCGTGGAAGGCGAGGGGGCCTCGGAGGCTTAGTATCAGCACCTGGCGGGAGCCAGGCCTTCCCGCTGGCAGGCACGCACTCAGCTAGGGAGAGCGCTGATGCTCGAGGGTGTCCCCACCCCAGTCAGCACGATCGTCCTCGCAGCGGGTGAAGGCACCCGCATGCGCTCAGCCACCCCCAAGGTGTTGCACCGGATCGCCGGCCGCTCCCTCGTGGAGCACGCGGTCCGCGCCGCCGCCGGGACCGATCCCGACCATCTGGCCGTCGTCGTCGGGCACGGCCGGGCCGCGGTCACCGCACACCTCGACAGCCTGTCCACCGGGCTGGACCGCAAGGTCACCGTCGCGGTCCAGGAGCAGCAGAAGGGCACGGGCCACGCGGTCGGCTGCGGCCTGGCCGAGCTGCCCACCGACCTCACCGGCACGGTCCTCGTCACCTATGGCGACGTCCCCCTGCTGGACGCTCAAACGTTGAACGATCTGCTCGTTGAACACGGGAACGCCGGCAATGCCGTGACCGTGTTGACCGCGATCGTCCCCGACCCCACCGGTTACGGCCGGATCGTGCGGAACCAGGCCGGCGAGGTCGAGGGGATTGTTGAACAGAAGGATGCGACTCCTGTTCAACAATCCATCAACGAGATCAACTCCGGTGTCTACGCCTTCGACGCCGAAGTGCTGCGCGACGGGCTCTCCCGGCTGTCCACCGACAACGCGCAGGGTGAGCTGTACCTGACCGACGTCCTGTCCATCGCGCGCGGCGACGGGAAGCGGGTCGGCGCCGTGATCACCGGTGACGCGTGGCTGGTGGAGGGCGTCAACGACCGGGTCCAGCTCGCTCGGCTGGGCGCGGAGTTGAATCGTCGGATTGTTGAACAATGGATGCGGGCCGGGGTCACCGTGATCGACCCGGCCACCACGTGGGTGGACGCGGACGTGCAGATCGGACGTGACGCCACCATCGAGCCCGGCGTCCAGCTGCGCGCGGGCACGGTGGTCGGCGAAGGCGCGGTCGTCGGGCCGGACACCACCCTCAGCGGCTGCTCCATCGGCGCGGGCGCGTCCGTCGTGCGCACCCACGGCAGCGGCGCGCAGATCGGCGCGGGCGCCTCGGTCGGGCCGTTCGCCTACCTCCGCCCCGGCACCAAGCTCGGCGCCGACGGCAAGATCGGCACGTTCGTCGAGGTCAAGAACTCCGACATCGGCACCGGCTCCAAGGTGCCGCACCTGAGCTACATCGGCGACGCCACCATCGGCGAGCACTCCAACATCGGCGCGGCCAGCGTCACCGTCAACTACGACGGCGTGAACAAGCACCGCACCGTCATCGGGTCCCACGCCCGCACCGGCTCGGACAACATGTTCGTCGCCCCCGTCACCGTCGGGGACGGCGCGTACACCGGCGCCGGGACCGTCGTGCGCCGCGACGTGCCGCCGGGCGCACTGGCCGTGTCCGGCGGTCCGCAGCGCAACCTCAAGGGCTGGGTTCTGGACCGCAGGCCCGGCACCCCCGCCGCTCAAGCGGCACAGGACGCCCTGGCGTCGCAGAATGCCGAGACAACCGCCGAGGAAGGGCGTTGACCGTGAACCCCACCATGCCCGGGACCCCGAAGAAGAACCTCATGCTCTTCGGGGGTCGCGCCTACCCCGAGCTGACCGAGCAGGTGGCCAAGCACCTCAACGTGTCGGTGACCCCGCAGTCCGCCTACGACTTCGCCAACGGTGAGATCTTCGTCCGCTTCGAGGAGTCGGTGCGCGGCTGCGACGCGTTCGTCATCCAGTCGCACTGCGCGCCCATCAACCAGTGGCTGATGGAGCAGCTGATCATGGTCGACGCGCTCAAGCGGGCCTCCGCCAAGCGCATCACCGTGATCATGCCGTTCTACCCGTACGCGCGGCAGGACAAGAAGCACCGCGGGCGCGAGCCGATCTCCGCCCGCCTGGTCGCCGACCTGTTCAAGACCGCCGGCGCCGACCGCCTGGTGGCCGTCGACCTGCACACCGCCCAGATCCAGGGCTTCTTCGACGGCCCGGTGGACCACCTGTGGGCCATGCCGCTGCTGGCCGAGCACATCCGCGACAAGTACGCGGGCCGGGAGCTGACCGTGGTGTCCCCGGACGCCGGCCGCACCAAGCTGGCCGAGAAGTGGGCCGACACCCTGGGCGGCGCCCCGATCGCCTTCATCCACAAGACCCGCGACCCGCTGCGCCCCAACGAGGTCGTGGCCAACCGCGTGGTCGGCCAGGTCAAGGACCGGCTGTGCGTGGTGATCGACGACATGATCGACACCGGCGGCACCATCGTGAAGGCCGTGGAGCAGCTCCTCGCCGAGGGCGCCTCCGACGTGGTGATCGCCGCGACCCACCCGGTCCTCTCCGGCCCGGCCGTGGACCGCCTGCGCAACTGCGGCGCCCGCGAGGTCGTCTTCACCGACACCCTGCCGATCCCGGCCGAGAAGCGCTTCGACGCGATGACCGTCCTGCCCATCGCGCCGCTGCTGGCCCGCGTCATCCAGGAGGTCTTCGAGGACGGCTCGGTGACGAGCCTGTTCGACGGCAACGCCTGAGACACCCGCGAGGCCGCCGACCCTACGGGCGGCCGAGCCGCGCCGCCGGAGGCGGCGCCATTTCAACACAGCGAGGCCGCCGTCGGCTTGTCACGCCGCCTTTCCCGACGATCATGCTTTTCGATCGGCGGGAAAGGCGGCGTGACGAGCCGACCCCCATGGGCGGCCGAGCCGCGACGCCGGAGGCGGCGCCATTCAACACCGCGAGGCCGCCGTCGGCTTGTCGCGTCGCCTTTCCCGACGATCATGCTTTTCGATCGGCGGGAAAGGCGGCGTGACGAGCCGACCCCCATGGGCGGCCGAGCCGCGACGCCGGAGGCGGCGCCATTCAACACCGCGAGGCCGCCGTCGGCTTGTCGCGTCGCCTTTCCCGACGATCATGCTTTTCGATCGGCGGGAAACGCGGCGTGACGAGCCGACCCTCGGGGCGGCCGAGCCGCGACGCCGGAGGCGGCGCCATCCAACACAGTCACCCCCGATTAGGACCAGTACCGGGACCGGCCTACACTGGTCGGGTTGCCTCGGCGAGGGCGAGCGTCACGCTTGTCGTGATCGACGCGGCGGTTGTGGTGATGCCGCGCGTGCCCACCTCTCCGCGCCGCCCGCCGTCGTAGGCCGACACCCGCCAGCACCCCGCTTTGAAGTACCGCCCGACGTTTCAAGGCCAGACCGTTAGGAGAGCCCCACCGTGTCCGAGGTCCGTCTCGCCGCAGAGGAGCGCACCGAGTTCGGCAAGGGCGCCGCCCGCCGCACCCGTCGTGCCGGAAAGATCCCCGCGGTGCTCTACGGCCACGGCTCCGACCCGAAGCACCTGGCCCTGCCGGCGCTCGAGTTCGCCCGTGTCGTCCGCGAGCACGGTCACAACGCAGTTCTGACGCTGGACATCGACTCCACCAGCGAACTCGCGCTGACCAAGACCGTCACCACGCACCCGATCAAGAACTACATCGAGCACGTGGACCTGCTGCTGGTGCAGCGGGGCGAGAAGGTCACCGTCGACGTGCCCATCGTCGTCACCGGTGAGCCCGCCGCCGCCACCCTGGTCACCCAGGACCTGACCACGGTCCAGATCGAGGCCGAGGCGCTGAACATCCCGGACCAGATCGAGCTGTCGATCGAGGGCGTCCAGGCCGGCACCCAGATCCACGCCTCCGACCTGAAGCTGCCCGCCGGCGCCGGTCTGGTGACCGACGCCGAGGCGATGGTCCTCGCCGTGAACGCCGCCCCGACCGCCGCCGAGCTGGACGGTGGCGAGGGCGAGGCCGCGGACACCGAGGCCTCCGAAGAGAGCTGAGCCCATCACGTCGGGCTGGTCGGACGGCACGTCACCCCCGCCTCCGGGTGGGGGCGGCGTGCCGTTCGCGTCGCTGAGCCCGGCGCAGGTGCGCTCGACGTCCTTCCCCCGCGGCCGGCGGGGCAAGGGCTACGACCCCGCGCAGGTCGACGCCTTCCTCATCCGGATCGCCGACGCCCTGTCCGGGCGGAGCAGGCTGCACCCCGACGAGGTCCGCCGGGTCGTCTTCCACGAGGTGCCCGGCGGCTACGACCAGCGGTCCGTGGACGACTTCCTGACCCGCATGGAGTGGCAGCTGCGGGCCGGGCTGGTGCCGCCGACCGGCCTGCGCACGGGCGCGGACGTGCTGGCGGTGAAGATCCCCCGGTCGTCCAACGGCTACGATCGCGGCGAGGTCGACGCGTTCCTGGCGCGCGCCGCCGCCTCCCTGGACGGGCGCGGCCGGATGACCGCCACCGAGGTCCGCCACACCAGGTTCAGCACCACGTCCGGCCTGCGGCGGGGGTACCAGACCCGCGCGGTGGACGCCCTGTTGGACGAGCTTGAGCAGGAGTTGCGGTTCCGTGGCCGATGACATCGCCCTGGTCGTGGGCCTGGGCAACCCGGGCCCCAAGTACGAGGGCAACCGGCACAACGTGGGGTTCATGGTCCTGGACGTGCTCGCCGACCGGATCGGCGGCAAGTTCAAGGCGCACAAGGGCGGCGCCGAGGTCCTCGAAGGCCGGCTGGGCTCGCGCAAGGTCGTGCTGGCCAAGCCGCGCGGCTACATGAACACCTCCGGCGGCCCGGTCGCGGGCACCGCGCGCTTCTACAAGGTGCAGCCCGCGGACATCGTCGTCGTGCACGACGAGCTGGACCTGCCGTTCGCCGCGGTCCGGATGAAGCTGGGCGGCGGCGAGAACGGCCACAACGGGCTGCGCTCGATCACCAAGTCCCTGGGCACCAGGGACTACCACCGGGTCCGCTTCGGCGTGGACCGCCCGCCGGGCCGCATGGACCCGGCGGACTACGTGCTGCGCGACTTCTCGCTGGTGGAGCGCAAGGAACTGGCCCTCGAACTGGACCGGGCGGCCGACGCCGTCGAGGCCCTGCTCGAACTCGGCCTGGAAGCCGCCCAGAACAAGTTCCACTGACGTCAGGGCACCAGCGCCGCCGCGGCCGAGCGCCGCAGCTTGCCGGACGGCGTCTTGGGCAGGCTGCCCGGCTTCAGGACCACCACGGCGAACGGGCGCAGGCCCACCGCGTCCACGACCCGGGCGTTGATCTCCTTGGTCAGGTCCTTGACCGCGTCGTCCTCGCCCGCGTGCTTGGACTCCACGACCACGGCGAACCGCTCCCGCCGCGTCCCCGCGTCCAGGCGCACCGCGACCGCGTTGCCCGCCCGCACGCCCTCCACGGACGTCGCCGCCCGCTCGATGTCGGTCGGGTAGATGTTGCGGCCACCCATGATGATCACGTCCTTGCGCCGCCCGCACACGACGACCTGGCCGTCCACGACGTAGCCCTCGTCGCCGGTGTCCAGCCAGCCCTCGGCGTCCTGGGTGGCCAGCGGACCGTCCACGGTCAGGTAGCCGGGCGTGACGGCCTCGCCGCGCACCCGCAGCTGACCCACCTCGCGCTCCCCGCGCACCGCGCCAGAGTCGTCCACCACCTGCACCTCCAGGCCCGGCAGCGGCGGACCGAGCAGCGGGAACGACCGCGCGTCCGGGCCGGCCTCCACCGGCACCGCGCGCCGGTTCGCCTCCAGCTCGTCCGGGTCGACGTGGTCGACCGCCATGCCGGTGAACACGGGCGCGAACGCCACGCCCAGCGTCGTCTCCGCCATGCCGTACGCGCACAGCACGCACTCCGCGGGCATCCCGAACCGCGCGCCCGCGTCGGTGAACGCCTGCACCGCGGTCGGGTCGATCGGCTCGGCCCCGTTCAGCGCGATCCGCAGCCGGGACAGGTCCCACGTGCCGTCGTCCACGCCGCCCATGCGGCGCGCGGCGATGGCGTAGGCGAAGTTCGGCGCGGCGGTGATGGTGCCCTGGTAGCGGCTGATCAGGTCGGGCCACAGGGTCGGGCGGGCGAGGAAGTCGACCGGGGTGACCTTCACCAGGTCGATGCCGAACAGCATCGGCACGGTCAGGAACCCGACCATCCCCATGTCGTGGAACAGCGGCAGCCACGACACCATCCGGTCGGTCTCCGGGTCGAGCCGCGCCGCCTCCTCCATGGCCTTCGCGTTGGACCACAGGTTGCCGTGCGTGATGCGGACGGCCTTCGGGTCGGCCGTGGAGCCGCTGGTGAGCTGGAGCAGGGCGGTCGCGGACTCGTCGACCTCGACCGGCGCGGGCAGCGGGTCGCCGTCCAGCTCGTCGAGCTTGCGGTAGGCGACGCCGTTCTCGTCCAGGACGCCCGCGAGCGCGTCGAACGGGCTGCCCAGCAGGACGAGGCGGGCGCCGATCATGGCCAGGACGCGCAGGGTGTCGGCGGCCCACTCGGCGAGGTCGGTGCGCGGGGTCGGCTGGTGCAGCATGGTGATGCTGCCGCCGGACAGCCACACCGCCTGCACGGCCGGCGCGATCTCCGCCGGGTCACCCGCGAGCACGGCCACCGACTCACCCGGCGCGACACCGCCCGCCACCAGCGCGCCGGCCATCCGCCGGGCCTTCTCGTGCACTTCCGCCCACGTGCGACGGGTCGGAGCGGTCGGCTCACCCGTCGTCATCCCTCGATCGTTGGCACTCGCAGCGGTTGCCACCATCGTGTCCACGAACCGGCTCATGGGCGTCAGAGTAGAACGATCTCCACCGCATTGAGCCAAAGGGGCGAAACAACTTCACCTCCGTCCGGCGATACTCCCCGGTACACGAGAGAAGGAGATGAGGGTGGGGTTCGAAGCGCGTCCGCACACGGCCACGCGTCCGGCCACGGCACCGCGTCCGGCCACGGCACCGCATCCGCACGCACCGGCGCACCCGGCACCGCTGCTCAGCGCCCAGGACCTGCGCCAGGTCGCGTTCCACCGCCCGCCACCCGGGCTGCCGGGCTACGAGGAGCGCCAGGTGGACGACTTCCTCGACCGGATCGAGGCCACCCTCCTGGGCCGCGACGACGTGACCGAGCAGGACGTCCGGCGGATGCGCTTCCGCCCCGCGCAGCCCGGCTACCACGCGGTCGAGGTGGACGCGTTCCTGGAACTGGTCGCGGAAACCCTGAGATCGACCCCGCAGCGCAGACAGGCCGTCGCCCCGGCCCAGGGCGCACACGCGACGTCCACCGCCCTGCGCCCAGCGCCCAGGCTGACCCCGCAGGACGTCCGCGGCGTCAGGTTCCACAAGCCCAGACCGGGCAACCGGGGCTACCACGAGGGCGAGATCGACGCCTTCCTGGACCGCATCGAAGCCACGCTGGCGGGTCGCGACACCCTGACGGCGCTGGAGGTCCAGGACCACGAGTTCTCCTTCGCCCCGCCCGGGATGATCGGCTACGACGAGGACGACGTGGACACCTTCCTGGACCTGGTGGTCGTAACCCTCGAACAGGCCCCGCCGCTTCCACCCGTCCGCCCCCGCCCCAACGTCGGCACCCGCCCCCTGACGGCCCGGGACGTGCGCACGGTCGAGTTCGGCAAACCCCCACGAGGCCGCCGCGGCTACCACGAGTCCCAGGTGGACAAGTTCCTGGACCGAATTGAAGCCACCCTCCTGGGCAACGACGACCTGACCGCCCAGGACATCCGCGAGGCCAAGTTCAGCCGCCCGATGTTCGGCCGCCGGGGCTACGACGAAACCGAGGTCGACGCCTTTCTCGCGCGGGTGGAGAAGCAGTTGGTCGACGGCCCGCCCAGGCCTGGTGCTCTGCCCACGATCACGTCGTGGAAGCAGCTCCGGATGATCAAGATCCCACCGGCCGGTCCCGCCCGCCGCGGCTACCGAACGTCCCAGGTGGACCGCGTGCTGGAAGAAATCGGGATCGCCCTGGACGGGATGATCGGGGCGTCGTCGGCGGAGGTGGCGAAGACGCGGTTCGCGTTGTCGTTGATGAACGGGCAGGGTTACGACTGCGCCTTCGTGGACGAGCTGATGCCGTTGCTGGTCGCCGAACTCCGCCGCAGGGGCCGCTGACGCGTGGTCAGCCGCGGGTCACCCTGAGCACCTTGTCGTCGGTTCCGTTGGACGTGGTGACGTAGAGGGCCTTGTCCGGCCCCAACTCCGCACCCCGCAGCCGGCCGTGCGTGTCGTCCAACTCCGTCGGGATGGACACCGAGTGCACCCCACCCTCCACGGTGACCGTGAACAGCAGGACCTTGGAGCCCTTCAACGCGGTCACCGCCAGCACGCCGTCCATGTCGCCCCACTCCGCGCCGTCCAGGAACACGGCGTCGCAGATCGCCTCCGTGGGCCGGCCGGAGGACCACACGGCCGGGACGGCGTCGGGGAAGCGCTCCAGGTCGGTCATGGGCACGTCCTCGTCGTACCCGCCCTCGGTGCCGCCCTTGGACGGGTCCCAGCCGTAGTTCGCGCCGGGTTTGATGACGTTCACCTCGTCGTCCACGTCGGGGCCGTGCTCGGCCGACATGATCAAGCCGTCCTTGCGCACGGCGACGCCCTGGACGTTGCGGTGCCCGTACGTGAGCACGCCGCCCTCGCCGGTCTCCAGGTTCAGCTTGAGCACCTTGCCACCCAGGCTGTTGCGGTCCTGCGGGATCGACGCGCGGGCGGTGTCGCCGGTGCCGACGAGCAGGGAGCCGTCCTTGTCCAGCGACAGCCGGCAGCCCGAGTGCCGTCCGCTGGGGTTGGCCGGGAAGCCGTCGCGCAGCGGGTTCTTCACGCGGCTCGCCTGGAAGCCGTCCAGTTCGAAGGTGACCAGGCGGATGTCGTTCGCCGTGTTGAAGCACGTGGTGAAGCGCTTGGTGGTGGCGAAGTCCGGGTGCACGAGCAGGCCCATCAGCCCGCCTTCGCCGCGCGCGACGACATCCCCCAGATCGGCCTTGATCTGCGTCTTCTGCCCCTTGTCCACGAGGACCAGCCGGCCGGGGCGCTCGGTGACGAGCATCCGGCCGTCGGGCAGGAAGCCGACCTCCCACGGGTGGGTGAGGCCGTCGGCGACGACCTCGACCTTGATGCCCTTGGGCGGGTCGGTGGGCTGGGCGCTGCCGCCGGGGGACTCGGCGGTCGAACACCCGGCGAACAGCAGTAAGGCGGCGACTCCGACAACCCGGCGCATACCGCTCAGCATGCCCGCTTCCGTGTGAATTCGCCCTACAGCGGATAGGGGCGTTCGTGCGGCAGGCGGGCGGTGGCCTCGTCCAGGTCGCCGGCGCGGACCAGCGCGTGGATCTCGTGGACGAGTGGCGTGATGTCGGTGATGCCGACGATCCACTCCTCCACGTACCGCTGGGACGCTCGGCCGGCGAGTCCGATCTGGATGGACCGGTGGCCGAGCGGCTTCAGGTGCAGGTTGCGTTCCGGGTCCCACTGGACGCGCACGTCCGGCTTGCCGCCGACCGAACTGCTCGGCACCGCCTCCCGCACGTGCTCCAGCCCCGACCGGAACCCGTCGACCGGATCCCACGCCCCCGCGACCACAACGCCCCTGGTCGAGGCGATCCGCGGACCGCTGGAAGCCCTCGCCGACTGGGCCGCCCGCCACCGCGCCACGATCGCACGTGCTGCGCCGGTACGACCTCCCGGCCGACACGGACCCGCTCACGCTGCTGCGCGACGGCGCGTACGCGGACCCCGACCAGGCGGCGGTGATCGACGCGGCCGATCCGGAGGGCTGCCGGTGGTCCGGGCCTTCCTCGCCACCAGCGCCACCTCCGGGTAATCGACCGGCGGAGTGTCGTGGGGTGCCCGTACGCTGGTGGGCGAGCACCCCTCGCGGCGGCAAGGTCCCGGGCAGGGGTCTGTTCTCGTCTGCCCCCGAGGGAGCCACGCAATGCCCCAGTCCGGCCCGCTGTCCGGCCTGTTGACCGCTGTCCTGTCCGACAAGGCGCTCACCACGCTGGTCGACTCCACCGGCACACCCGACCTGGAGCTGGAGGGCGCGCCCGCCGCCCGGCCGCTGGTGGTGGCCGCGCTGAGCCGCAAGGTGCCGGTGCTCGCCGTCACCGCCACCGGCCGCGAGGCCGACGAGCTGACCGGGGTCCTGCGCGACCTCATCGGGCGCGACGCCGTGGCGAACTTCCCCAGCTGGGAGACGCTGCCCCACGAGCGCCTCTCGCCGCGCGCGGACACGGTGGGCGCCCGGCTCCAGGTGCTGCGCCGCCTCAGGCACCCCGGTGACGAGCCGCTGAAGGTCGTCGTCGCGACCGTGCGCAGCCTCATCCAGCCGATGGCCCCCGGTCTGGGCGACCTCAAGCCCGTCGACCTGGAGGTGGGGGTCGAGCACGACTTCGAGGAGCTGCTCACCGACCTCACCCAGCTCGCCTACACCCGCGTCGACATGGTCGAGAAGCGCGGCGAGTTCGCGGTCCGCGGCGGCATCCTCGACGTCTTCCCGCCGACCGCCGAGCACCCGCTCCGGGTCGAGTTCTGGGGCGACGAGGTCAGCGAGATCCGCCCGTTCGCGGTGGCCGACCAGCGCTCCCTCCCCGACAGCGTCACGAGGTTCACCGCCCCGCCGTGCCGCGAGCTGCTGCTCACCGAGCGCGTGAAGCACCAGGCCGCCGCGCTGGCCGCCGAGCACCAGGCCGACGCCCAGCTCGCCGAGATGCTCGACAAGATCGCCAACGGCATCCCGTCCGAAGGCATGGAGGCCCTGATCCCCGCCCTGTGCGAGGGCGAACTGCAACTCCTCACCGACGTCGTCCCGGACGGCACCCACGTCCTGCTGGCCGACCCGGAGAAGATCCGCGCCCGCGCCCACGACCTCGTCCGCACCGGCCAGGAGTTCCTGGAGGCCTCCTGGATGGCGGCGGCCGGCGGCGGCAAGGCCCCGATCGACCTCGGCGCGTCGGCCTACCGGGGCCTGGGCGAGGTCGCCGACGCGGCCCGCGCCAAGGGCCGGCCGTGGTGGACGCTCAGCCAGCTCACCACCGAGGGCGGCGACGTCGTCCGCCTGGAGTTCAAGCACGTCGAGGCCTACCAGGGCGACGTGGACCGGGCGTTCACCGACCTGCGCGCGCACACCGCGTCCGGCGGCACGGCCGTCCTGGTCGTCCCCGGCGCGGGCACCGCCCAGCGCGCGGTCGAGCAGCTCGCCGACGCCGAAGTGCCCGCCCTGCTCCGGGAAAACCTCGACACGCCACCGAAGGCCGGCGCGGTCACGGTCGTGCGCGGCGCGCTGGAGGACGGCTTCGCGCTGCCCGAACTGGCCCTGGTCGTGCTCACCGAGACCGACCTGACCGGCGGGCGCGGCGGGACGTCCACCAAGGACATGCGGCGGATGCCGTCGCGCCGCCGCAACGCGGTGGACCCGTTGGCGCTCAAGCCCGGCGACTTCGTGGTGCACGAGCAGCACGGCATCGGCAAGTACGTCGAGATGGTGCAGCGCACGGTCGCCGGCGCCACCCGGGAGTACCTGGTGCTGGAGTACGCGTCCTCCAAGCGCGGCCAGCCCGGCGACCGGCTGTTCGTGCCCACCGACCAGCTCGACGAGGTGTCCCGGTACGTCGGCGGCGAGCTGCCCACGCTGAACCGGCTCGGCGGCAGCGACTGGAAGAACACCAAGGCCAAGGCGCGCAAGGCGGTCAAGCAGATCGCCGCCGAGCTGGTGCAGCTCTACGCCGCCCGCCAGGCCGCGCCCGGCCACGCCTTCGCCTCCGACACCCCGTGGCAGCGGGAGCTGGAGGACGCGTTCCCGTTCACCGAGACCGTCGACCAGATGGCCGCGATCGACGAGGTCAAGGCGGACATGGAGCGCTCGGTCCCGATGGACCGGGTGATCTGCGGCGACGTCGGCTACGGCAAGACCGAGATCGCGGTGCGGGCGGCGTTCAAGGCGGTGCAGGACGGCAAGCAGGTCGTCGTCCTGGTGCCCACCACCCTGCTCGCCCAGCAGCACCTCAACACGTTCACCGAGCGGATGCGCGCGTTCCCGGTGAAGGTCAAGGGCCTGTCCCGGTTCACCGACCCGGCCGAGGCCGAGCAGACCATCGCGGGCCTGGCCGACGGCGAGGTGGACGTCGTCATCGGCACCCACCGGCTGTTGCAGAAGGGCTTGCGCTACAAGGACCTCGGCCTGGTGGTCGTGGACGAGGAGCAGCGGTTCGGCGTCGAGCACAAGGAGCACATCAAGGCGCTGCGCACGCACGTCGACGTGCTCACCATGTCCGCCACGCCGATCCCGCGCACCCTGGAGATGTCGTTGGCGGGCATCCGCGAGATGTCCACCATCCTCACCCCGCCCGAGGAGCGGCACCCGATCCTGACCTACGTCGGCCAGTACGACGACAAGCAGGTCGGCGCGGCGATCCGGCGCGAGCTGCTGCGCGACGGCCAGGTGTTCTACGTGCACAACCGGGTGTCGTCGATCGAGAAGGCCGCCCGCCGCATCCGCGACCTGGTCCCCGAGGCCCGCGTGGTCACCGCGCACGGCCAGATGAACGAGGACAAGCTGGAGAAGATCATCCAGGGGTTCTGGGAGCGCGAGTACGACGTGCTGGTGTGCACGACGATCGTCGAGACCGGCCTGGACATCTCCAACGCCAACACGCTCATCGTCGAGCGCGGCGACATGCTCGGCCTGTCCCAGCTGCACCAGCTCCGCGGCCGGGTGGGCCGGGCCGCGAGCGCGGGTACGCCTACTTCCTGTACCCGCCGGAGGCCCCGCTGACCGAGACCGCGCACGACCGGCTGGCCACCATCGCGCAGAACACCGAGCTGGGCGCGGGCATGGCGGTGGCCATGAAGGACCTGGAGATCCGCGGCGCGGGCAACATCCTGGGCGCCGAGCAGTCCGGCCACATCGCGGGCGTCGGGTTCGACCTGTACGTGCGGCTGGTCGGCGAGGCCGTCGAGGCGTTCCGCCGGCACGCGGGCGCGGAGGTCGACGGCGAGGAGGAGCTGGCCGAGGTCCGGGTGGACCTGCCGGTCGACGCGCACATCCCGCACGACTACGTCCCCGGCGAGCGGCTGCGGCTGGAGGCCTACCGCAAGATCGCGGCGGCGGGCGACGAGGACGCGTTGCAGGCGGTGTGGGACGAGCTGAAGGACCGCTACGGCACCCCGCCGCTGCCCGTCGAGCGGCTGCTCGCGGTGGCCCGGTTCCGGCAGACGTGCCGCCGGCACGGCGTCACCGAGGTCGCCACCCAGGGCAACACGATCCGCTTCGCCCCGCTGGAGCTGAAGGACTCGCAGCTGGTGCGGATGCGCCGGCTGTTCCCGAAGGCGGTGTACAAGCAGGTCACGGGCACGGTGAGCGTGCCTAGGCCGACCGAGGGAGCGGCCGGCGGCCGAATGGGCGCACCCCAGCTCCGCGATCGGGAACTGATCGACTGGTGCGCTCACTTTTTGGAGTCGTTGGCGGGTACACCCGTGAGCGGCGTCACGGGTTCGTGAGAAGGTAGCCGGCGTGAGGACAGTGCAGAGGCGCTTCACCCTGGTCGGCGCGGCGGTCGCACTCCTGGTGGCGGGCTGCGGCACCGGCCCGAGCCAGGTGGGCGCGGCGGCCATCATCGGCGACTCCGTGATCCCCCTTGAGGAGGTCCAGCAGCGGCTGGACGCGCTCCGGAAGAAGGAGCCGGAGGTCCAGAAGCTCCAGGAGCAGCACAAGTTCGACGAGGTCGCCCGGCTCGCGATGGGCACCTACCTCCAGCAGGAACTGGTCAAGCGCGCCGCGGAACGCGAAGGTGTCAGCGTGTCCGAGGAGGCGGTGACCCGGGCGGTGGACGACGCGGGCGGCGCGGAGACCGCCTCCGAGGGGACCCTCTGGGACGCCACGACCTACCGCGACTGGGCGAAGACCCAACTCCTCGCGGTCGAGCTGGGGCGCAAGCACGTCGACCGGATGGAAGTCACGTTCGACTACTTCTACGCCAAGGACGACACCGAGGCGAAGGAGAAGGCCAAGCAGGTCGAGCAGGACCCCGCCAAGATGGCCGAGTTCGTCAAGGCCGCTCCGGCGAGCCCGGACGGGCGGCAGCTGTCCGGGCTCGACGCGAAGGTGCACTCGGCCGAGGTGCCGAGGTTCGCCACGACCCCGCTGTTCGCGGTGGACCCGGGCACGGTCGTGGCGTTCGCCCCGGATCCGGGCAACGCGCAGTGGTTCGTGGCGTACGTGAAGGACTTCAAGGACGACGTCCGCCCGCGCGGCCAGGTGTCCACCGAGCAGTTGGCGCCGCGGGCCCTGGAGGGCATCGGGATGCGACTGGCGCAGCGGCTCGCGGGTGACCCGCAGATCAAGGTGAACCCGCGGTTCGGCGTGTGGGACCCCTCGGCCCTGACGTGCGCCGCGAGCGAGGAGACGCTGTCCGGCTACCAGGCGGCGGTACGTTCGAAGTCGTGAGCACCGTCGTCCTGCTGGGTTCCCAGACCGTCCTGCCCGCCGCCGCGCTGCCCGCTCTGCGGGGCGCGGCGGCGGTCTTCGCTTCGCCCGACCTCGACGCCTCGGTGTGGGCGGAGCTGGGGGTGACGCCGTGGCCGGAAGGTTCCGCCGTCCCCGACCCGGTCGTGTACCTGACCGGAACCCTGGACGACCCGCGCGCGCGTGACCTGGTCGCCGCCGGCGCGGACGTCGTGCGCGGCCCGGTGGGTGCGGCCCTGGTGGACGCGGCCCTGGTCATGGACCGGCTGCGCTCGCCCGGCGGCTGCCCGTGGGACGCGGAGCAGGACCACAAGTCGCTGCGGCAGTACCTGCTGGAGGAGACCTACGAACTGCTGGAGGCCATCGAGGACGGCGACCGGGCGGCGCTGCGTGAGGAACTGGGCGACGTGCTGCTCCAGGTCCTGTTCCACGCGCGGATCGCGGCGGAGGACGTCGAGCCGTTCGGCATCGACGAGGTGGCCGGCGACCTGGTGGCCAAGCTGGTGGGCCGGCACCCGCACGTGTTCGAGGGCCACGACCCGGCGGTGCGGGACGCGCACACCCAGCAGCACCGGTGGGAAGAGCTGAAGCAGGTCGAGAAGCAGCGGGAGTCCAGCCTGGACGGGGTCGCCTCCGGCCAGCCCGCCGTGGCGTTCGCGGGCAAGCTGGCGCAGCGGACCGCGCGGGCCGGGCTGCCGGTGGACCTGCTGCCCGAGGGCGACGACGTCGGCAGCACGTTGTTCGCGGTGGCCGCGCTGGCGAAGCTCGCGGGCGAGGACCCGGAGACCGAGCTGCGGGCGGTGGCCCGGCGGTTCGAGGCGCGGGTCCGGGCGGCGGAGCAGTCGGCTCGCGCCGCCGGCATCACGAAGCTGACCGCCGAGGACTGGCGCGCGCACTGGCCTTCCTGACCCGGTTCAGGCGAACATGATCGCGGTTGCCAGGGGGGCGCGCTAACGTCGATCGGGTGAGCGAACAGGCCTACCTCCGCCATCCCCACCTGCACGGCGACCTCGTGACCTTCGTGGCCGAGGACGATGTCTGGCTGGCCCCGCTCGCGGGCGGGCGGGCGTTCCGGGTGACCGCCGACCAGGTACCGGTGGGCAACCCGCGCTTCGACGCGACCGGCACGCACCTCGCCTGGGCGAGCCGGCGGGACGGTGCGCCCGAGGTGCACCTCGGGCTGGTCACCGGTGGCGAGGCCAAGCGGCTGACGCACTGGGGGTCGTGGACCACCGGGGTGCGCGGCTGGACGCCGCAGGGTGACGTGCTGGCGGTCAGTTCCACCGGGGAAGCGACGTCCGTGCGCAAGTGGGCGTACGCCGTGCCGGCGGACGGCGGGCCGCCGCGGAAGCTGCCGTTCGGGTGGGTCGGGGACGTCGCGTACGGGCCCGACGAGGTCGTCGCGATCACCTCCAACTACGGGCACGACCCGGCCTGGTGGAAGCGGTACCGGGGCGGGTCGGCGGGCAAGTTGTGGGTCGACCTCAAGGGGACGGCGAGTTCTCCCGCATCCTCGGCGACCTGACCTCGACCCTGAGCGCGCCGATGTGGGTCGGCGGGCGGTTGGCGTTCCTGTCCGACCACGACGGCGTCGGCAGCGTGTACTCGTGCCTGCCCGACGGTTCGGACCTGCGGCGGCACACCGAGCAGGAGTTCTACGCGCGGGCCGCGACGACCGACGGCGAGCGGGTCGTCTACCAGAACGCGGGCGACCTGTGGGTGCTCGACAGCCTCGACGCGCAGCCGCGCAAGCTGGAGATCCTGCTCGGCGGGCCGCGCACGGCCACCCGGCCCCGGCACATCACGCCCCGGCCGGAGGACGTGCACCCGGACAAGACCGGGCGGGCCAGCGTGGTCGAGGTGCGCGGCACCGTGCACTGGGTGACCCACCGGGACGGGCCGGCGCGGGCGCTGGCCGAGCAGCCCGGGGCGCGCAACCGGTTGCCGCGGGTCGTGGGGGACACCGTGGTCTGGGTGACCGACGCGGACGGCGAGGAAGGGCTGGAGTTCGCGCCGATCGGCGGGGTCGAGCAGGGCAACACGCCCCGGCGGGTCGCGGTCGGCCGGCTCGGGCGCGTGCTGGAGCTGGCGGTCGCGCCGGACGGGCGCAAGGTCGCCGTCGCCACCCACGACGGGCGGCTGCTGCTGGTCGACGTGGAGTCCGGCGAGGTCCGCGAGGTCCTCAAGGACGCCAACCCCAACGTCAGCGACCTCGCGTTCTCGCCGGACTCGAACTGGCTCGCCTGGTCGCACCCCGGTCCGCGCCCGCTGCACCACATCCGGATGACCAACACCACCGACCTGTCCGTGGTGGACGTGACCCCGTTGCGGTTCGCCGACTTCTCGCCCGCGTTCACCGAGGACGGCCGCTACCTGGCGTTCCTGTCCATCCGCAGCTTCGACCCGGTGTACGACGCGCACGTGTTCGACCTGTCCTTCCCCACCGGCTGCCGGCCCTACCTGCTGCCGCTGGCGGCCACGACGCCCTCGCCGTTCGACCCGCTGCGGCTGGGCCGGCCGGTCGGCGACGACGACAAGGACGACAAGGACAAGGACCACAAGGACGAGAACCCGATCACCGTGGTCGACCTGGACGGCCTGGCCGACCGGGTGGTGCCGCTGCCGGTCGCGGCGGCCGGGTACTCCTCGCTGACCGCCGCGAAGGGCGGGCTGCTGTGGCTGCGCAGCCCGTTGCGCGGCGTGCTGGGCGACAACATGGCCACGCCGTCGAGCCGGCCGCCGCGCAAGGTGCTGGAGCGGTTCGACCTGACCAAGGCGCGCGCCGACGTGCTGGTGGACGGGCTCGACTCGTACGCGGTCAGCGGCGACGGGCAGCGCATGGTCATCGTCGACGACGGTGACCTGCGGGTCGTGCCGTCGGACCGGAAGGTCGACTCCGACGACCCGGACTCGGTGGACGTGGACCTGTCCCGGGTGCGGGTCGTGCTGGACCGGGCCGCCGAGTGGCGCCAGGCCTACGCCGAGGCGGGCCGGCTCATGCGCGACCACTTCTGGCGCACCGACATGGGCGGCGTGGACTGGCAGGGCGTGCTGGACCGCTACCGGCCGCTGGTGGACCGGCTGGGCAGCTACTCGGACCTGGTGGACCTGCTGTGGGAGGTGCAGGGCGAGCTGGGCACGTCGCACGCCTACGTGATCTCGTCGGGCGGGTCGGGCGGGCGGCCGGTGGGGCTGCTCGGGGCGGACCTGGAGCGCGACGAGTCCGGGGCGTGGCGGGTGGTCCGGGTGATCCCGGGCGAGACCTCCGACCCGGCGGCCCGGTCGCCGCTGGCCGCGCCCGGCGTGGCGGTGCGGCCGGGCGACGCGATCGTGGCCGTGGACGGCCGGCAGGTCGACCCGCTGACCGGTCCCGCGCCGCTGCTGGTCGGCACGGCGGGCAAGCCGGTGGAGCTGACCGTGCGGCCGGGCGGCGGCGGCGAGCCGCGCCGGGTGGTCGTGGTGCCGCTGGAGGACGACGAGCCGCTGCGCTACCACGCGTGGGTCGCCGACCGGCGGGCGCGCACGCACGAGCTGTCCGACGGGCGGGTGGGATACCTGCACGTGCCGGACATGATGGGCGCGGGCTGGGCGCAGCTGCACCGCGACCTGCGGGTGGAGCTGATGCGCGAGGCGGTCGTGCTGGACGTGCGGGAGAACGGCGGCGGGCACACCTCGCAGCTGGTCGTGGAGAAGCTGGCGCGCAAGGTCATCGGCTGGTCGGTGGCGCGCGGCTACACCACGGCGGACAGCTACCCGGCGGACGCGCCGCGCGGGCCGGTGGTGGCGATCGCGGACGAGTTCGCGGGGTCGGACGGCGACATCGTGAACGTGGCGATCAAGCAGCTCGGCATCGGCCCGGTGGTCGGCACCCGGACGTGGGGCGGGGTGATCGGCATCGACATGCGCTACGACCTGGTGGACGGGACGGTGGTGACGCAGCCCCGGTACGCGAGCTGGTTCGCCGGCGCGGGGTGGGGCGTGGAGAACCACGGCGTGGACCCGGACGTCGAGGTGGTGATCACGCCGCAGGACCGGGTGGCCGGGCGGGACCCGCAGTTGGACACCGCGGTGCGGCTGGCGCTGGAGGCGCTGGAGACCCGGCCGGCGGCCGTTCCGCCGCAGCTCCCGCCGCTCGTCTGAGGCGAGTTCACCCGACCGTGTGGTGCGGCGGTGGTTGCGACCGGTGCCCCGAACCGATCAATGAGTAGCACGCAAGATCCTGGTCGGGGGTTCTGGTTCGTGAGTCATCGTGAGTTGCCGCGCAGCGGTCGCGGGTGTGTTTCGGCTGTCGTCCTGCTGCCGGTGGTGGCGTTGGGCGGGGTGCTGGCGTTGGTGTTGACGTTCGGGACGGAATCGGAGCCGCCGGTCGAGCAGGGCAGGCGGACGGACGCGCCGGGCCGGCCGACCCTGGTCAGCCTGCGCACCACCGCGCCCGTGCCGGACGATCCGGCGGCGCTGCTTGGCGAACCGCCGGAACGCCGGACGGCCCAGCGCAGCCAGGCGTCGACACCGGGGGCACCGCCGCCCGGGGAGGTGCCGCCGGGGCCGGGTGTGCCGGTGGCGCCGGGCCTGCCGGAGGTGCCGGACGTGCCGTTGCCGACGGCGCCGTCCCCGTCGTCGTCGGTGGTGGTGGTGGTCCCGACCACGAGCGCCCAGCCCACGTCGTCCGCCACGACCCCGCCGCCGACGTCGGTCCCGCCGTCGACGGAGACACCGGGGACGAGCACACCGCCGACGTTGCAGCCCACCACCCCGTCCGTCACCGAGACCACCCCGCAAGCCACCACCACGACCCCTGCGACCACGGCCTGACCTGCGATTTCACCCGTCCGTGAACGGCTGCCGGCGGGAACACGTAGCCTGGGGTGCGTGGTCGTCCCGCCGCCCGAGAAAACCACGCCGCGAGCTTCGGCCCGCGGCGGTGTAGGCAACCTGGTCGGCCGGCTGGCCCTGGTCGCCCTCCTGCTCGTGTTCGTGGCGGGCGGCGCGTGGGCGCTCAGCGTCTTCAACCGCCCGAAACCCTACGACCTGGCCGACCCGCCGTTCCCGGTGCCGTTCCAAGAGGTCGAACCGGGGTCCGCGGCCCCCGGCGTGGCCGGCGAGGTGCCGCCGCAGGCCGCACCGAGCCAGCAGACGGTGTCCGCGGAACCGCTGACCGCGTGGGCCGTGGCGGTGTCGCAGAAGACCGACATCCCGGCTCGGGCGTTGCGCGCGTACGCCGTGGCGGACCTGATCATGCAGTCGTCCCAACCGGCCTGCCGCGTGTCCTGGGCGACCCTGGCCGGCATCGGCCGGGTCGAATCCATCCACGGCACCATCAACGGCGCCCGCCTGGGCGAGGACGGCCGCCCGTCCAAGCCGATCATCGGCATCCCGCTGGACGGCCGGCCGGGCGTGAAGGCGATCGGCGACAGCGACGGCGGCACCCTCGACGGCGACACCACGTGGGACCGCGCGGTCGGGCCCATGCAGTTCATCCCGACGACGTGGGCGAAGTACGCGGTGCGGGCCAACGGCGACGGCAACCCGCCGGACCCGCAGAACATCGACGACGCGGCCCTGGCGGCGGCGCGGTACCTGTGCTCGGGCGGGCGCGACCTGGCGAGCGGGCAGGGGTGGTGGGCGGCGGTGCTGGCCTACAACCAGTCGGTGGAGTACGGCCAAAAGGTCTTCAGCGGCGCCGACGCCTACGCCCGCGCCAGTGTCTAATGGCGCGACTCCGTCGCGCGGCTCGGCCGCCCTGGGGGGTCGGCTTGTCGCGCCGCGTTTCCCGCCGATCGAAGAGCGTGATCGTCGGGAAAGGCGACGCGACAAGCCGACGGCGGCCTCGCGGGGAAGGGCAAGTCGGCTGGCGCCCTCCGGCGTCGCGGGGGTCAGCGGTCGCGTTCGACGGCGAGCCGGGCGCTGACCTCGCCGAGGGCTTCCTGGTACTCCGGGGTCGGGTTCATCGCCGCGGCCATCCGCAGTTGCGCCAACGCTTCCGGCAGCCGGCTCTGCCGCTGCAACGTCCGCCCCAGCGCGAACCTGGCGTAGTAGTCGCTCGGATCGAGTTCCAGGACCTTCCGGAACGCCTCCTCGGCGCGCTTGAGCTGCGCCGACCCCAGGTACGCCCGACCGGCCAGCAGTTGCACGCTCGGCTGGTTCGGCGCGGCTTCGAGCACGACGGCCAGCTCGCGCAGCGCCTCCAACGGACGGCGGTCCGCGAGCAGCGCCTCGGCTCGGCGGAACGCCTCGAAGGTGCTGTCGGTCATGGTCCGATCAACGCTACCCGCGCATCGGCCGTTCCTCGACAGCCGACCGGATGACAGGACGTGTGCTACTCCCCGCCCAACCGCGCCAGGACCGGGTCGAGCGACGCCGGCTGCTCCACGTGGGCGTTGTGACCCACTCCTGCCAGCACCATTCCACCCGGCGCGGCGGCGTGGAGATCCACCGCGGGGCACATGTGGTCGTGCTCGCCGGCGGCCAGGGTGATCGACGCCTTCGACGCCGAGAGCAGCCCTTCGACATCCGGTGCGCCCACGCCGAAGGCGGCCATGTCGAGCACGGGACGCCACCGGGGGCCGTCCGGAACCACACCGTGTTCCAGGGGCACGCCGGCGAGCTTCGCCGCCCGGTCGACCGCCTCGGCGCGCGTCTCGAAGACCTTCGGGGCCGGGACGCGAGGCCGGCGGCGCGCTCCAGTTCCCCGGGGGTCCAGCGCAGCTTGATGCCGACGCCGCCCACCGCCGACACGTCCACGCCGAACCACCCGCTGGCGAGCGTCAACGCCACCACACCGCCCAGCGAGTGCCCGAGCACCGCGACCGGACCGGCGGGCACCACGGACGCCACGGCCGCCGCGAACGAGCCGAACGAGTACCGCTCCAGCGGTGCCGACCGGCCGTGCCCCGGCAGGTCCGGCACGAGCCACGCCCCGGGCCACCGGTCGACCACACCGCGCCACACCTCACCGGTGGCGCCCAACCCGTGCAGGAGGACCAGCAGAGGTCCGGAACCGCCGCGCTCCACGTGGATCACGCCGGAATCGTGCCATGGCCACCGACGCAGCGAGGCCGCGTCGGCTTGTCGCGGCGCCGCGATGAGCCGACTTTCGGGCGGCCTCGCCGCGACGCCGGAGGCGGCGCGATCCAACACAGTGACGTCGACCACTTGTCGTTCGGCCACGGTCCCCACTTCTGCCTCGGCGCGCACCTGGCACGCGTGCAGCTACGTGCGTTTTTCGGTGCCGTGCTGCGCCTGCCGGGCGTGCTGGTGCCCGCCGGGGAGCCCGAGCGGCTGCGGTCGAACTTCCGGAACGGGGTCAAACGCCTACCCGTGGGTCACCAACTAGGCTCCTCATCGGTAAAGACATGGTCTGACTAGGGAGCGCACGTGGCGGTCATCGAGCAGGTCGGCGCCCGCGAGATCCTGGACTCGCGAGGCAACCCCACCGTCGAGGTAGAGGTGGCGCTGGACGACGGCACGCTGGAGCGCGCCGCGGTGCCGTCGGGTGCTTCGACCGGTGAGCACGAGGCGGTCGAGCTTCGGGACGGCGACAGCAAGCGCTACCTGGGCAAGGGCGTCGAGAAGGCGGTCACCGCGGTCCTCGACGAGATCGGGCCGGAGCTGGTCGGCATCGAGGCCGTCGAGCAGCGCGTGGTGGACCAGAAGCTCGTCGACCTCGACGGCACCCCGGACAAGTCCCGCCTGGGCGCGAACGCCATCCTCGGCGTGTCGCTCGCGGTGGCGAAGGCGGCGGCGGCGTCCAGCGGCCTGGAGCTGTTCCGCTACGTGGGCGGCCCGAACGCGCACGTGCTGCCGGTGCCGATGCTGAACATCCTCAACGGCGGCGCGCACGCCGACACCGACGTGGACATCCAGGAGTTCATGATCGCGCCGATCGGCGCGGACTCCTTCCGCGAGGCGCTGCGCTGGGGCACCGAGGTCTACCACGCGCTCAAGTCCGTGCTGAAGAGCAAGGGCCTGGGCACCGGCCTGGGCGACGAGGGCGGCTTCGCGCCGAACCTGTCCAGCAACCGCGACGCGCTGGACCTGATCCTGGTGGCCATCGAGAAGGCCGGCTACACCCCGGGCCGCGACGTCGCGCTGGCCCTGGACGTGGCGGCCACCGAGTTCTTCGCCGACGGCGCCTACACGTTCGAGAAGACCAAGCGCAGCGCCGAGCAGATGACCGGCTACTACACCGAGCTGGTCAACTCCTACCCGCTGGTGTCCATCGAGGACCCGCTGTCCGAGGACGACTGGGACGGCTGGGTGCAGATGACCGCCGAGCTGGGCGAGAAGGTGCAGCTGGTGGGCGACGACCTGTTCGTCACCAACCCGGAGCGCCTGGAGGACGGCATCTCCCGCCGCGC
This sequence comes from Actinosynnema sp. CA-248983, assembly GCA_050954585.1. Taxonomy (GTDB): domain Bacteria; phylum Actinomycetota; class Actinomycetes; order Mycobacteriales; family Pseudonocardiaceae; genus Actinosynnema. Next base: position 813,324 of record CP191863.1, read on the forward strand.
CGCCAACGCGCTGCTGGTGAAGGTCAACCAGATCGGCACGCTGTCGGAGACCCTCGACGCGGTGTCGCTGGCCACCTCGTACGGCTACAAGTCGATGATGTCCCACCGGTCCGGCGAGACCGAGGACACCACCATCGCCGACCTGGCGGTGGCGACCGGCGTCGGCCAGATCAAGACCGGCGCGCCGGCCCGCGGCGAGCGGACGGCCAAGTACAACCAGCTCCTGCGGATCGAGGAGGCCCTCGGCGACGCCGCGCGCTACGCCGGCGACCTGGCGTTCCCGCGGTACACGCCGGAGAGCTGATGGCGGACGGGGACCGGGGCTCCCGACGCGGCCGAGGCGCCGCGCCGGGGTCCCGGCCTGACCGGACGACCCGGGGGCGCACGACCCGCGCCACGGGCGGCACCGGCTCGGGCGGCACGGGCCGCGGCACCCGCTCAGGCGGCTCGGGTTCGGGCGGCACCGGCTCGGGCGGTACGGGCCGCGGCACCGGCTCGGGCGGCACGGGTTCGGGCGGCGCGGCAGGTGCGCGGGGCTCGGGCGGCGCGGCGGGTGCGCGGGGCTCGGGTTCGGGTGGCACTGCGGGTGCGCGGGGCTCGGGTTCGCGCGGGGCGCCCGGCTCCGGCGGCGCGGGTTCGCGAGGCTCGGGTTCCGGGCGGTCCGGCGAGTCCGGGCGGCGGCCGAGCAAGGCGGCTCAGGCGCGTGCGGCGGCCCAGGCGGCGCGTGCGGCGGCGCGTGCGGCGCGACCCCAGTCGAAGGCGCGGACCCGGGAGGGCACCGGTGGCGCGTTCGGCATGACCGGCACCCGCCGGGCGGCGCTGCTGGCGATGGTCGTGTGCGCGCTGGCGCTGAGCATCGCGGTCCCGCTGCGGACCTACCTCGCCCAGCGCGAGGAGCTGCGGGAGGTCACCGCGTCGCAGGAGACCCTGCGCGCCGAGGTCGACCGCCTGGAGCAGCGCAAGCACGAACTCGCCGACCCGGCGCACGTCGAGGCCGAGGCGCGCAGGCGGCTGCACTACGTGCGACCGGGGGAGACGCCGTACGTCGTGCAGCTCCCCGGCGACGCGGAACGGAAACTGGACGAAGAGCGCCCGGCGACGGCGCCGGCGGCGGACAAGGCGTGGTACGAGCAATTGTGGGATTCGGTGGCGGCACGATGACGGTGAGCGACGAGGACGAGGCGATCGTCGCCGAGCAGCTGGGGCGCACCCCGCGCGGCATGCGCGCGGTGGCGGCGAGGTGCCCCAGCGGGCACCCGGCGGTCGTGCAGACCAGCCCGCGCCTCCCGGACGGCACCCCGTTCCCGACCCTGTACTACCTGACCTGCCCGCGGCTCAACTCCCTCGTCAGCCGGCTGGAGAGCGCCGGCGTGATGAAGGAGATGACCGACCGGCTGGCGACGGATGAACAGTTGGCGCAGCGCTACCAGCGCGCCCACGAGTTGTACTTGGCTGAACGGGACGCGATCGAACCGCTGGGCACGACCGTCACCGCGGGCGGCATGCCGGGCCGGGTGAAGTGCCTGCACGTCCACGTGGCGCACGCGCTGGCCGCCGGACCCGGGGTGAACCCCTTCGGCGACGAGGCCCTCGCGCTGTTGGCTGACGAGTGGCCCAGCGGGAATTGCGCGTCAAAGGTGAAAAACTGACCGTAGGGGCAGTTCTCCGGACAGAGAACGGACCCGGGACCGTGACACGGCCGTTTGGATCAGGCACGCTGGTCCCGGGGCCGAAGCGGGAATCGCCGAGGAGTTGGAGTTCGTGGCCGTGCCGAAGCGACGACGGGGACGCAAGCGCAAAGCACTACGTCAGGCCACGCTGACCCCCCGGCAATGGGGCTTGGCCGCGACGGCGACGTGCGCGATGCTCGCGCCCGTCCTGCTGCACACCACCTCGGCCCTCGACTGGGTCACCATCTCCGGCAGCTCGGACATCGAGGCGGTCCCGCCCGGCAAGGGCGACGTGCTCGGCAGCCTGAGCGACCCGAGCGCCCTCGGTGTGAACGGCCGGCTGCCCGAGGCCGACGAGCTGAGCGCCGCGCTGCTGGCCGAGGCCGCCGACCCGTCGGACTTCGGTGACGACCTCAGCCCGTTCGACGGGCTCGACGGCGAGACCGTGGCGGGCCAGCTGGGCATCCCCGGCGTCATGCTCGACGCGTACATGAAGGCCGCGAACCGCCTCTCCGTCACGACCCCCGGCTGCAACCTGCACTGGTCGCTGCTGGCGGGCATCGGGCGCATCGAGTCCGGCCACGCCCGGGGCGGGCGCGTGGACGCCGCCGGCACCACCGTGCACCCGATCCTGGGACCGGTGCTCAACGGCGGTCCCGGCATGGCGGCCATCCGCGACACCGACGGCGGCCGGTACGACCAGGACACCACGTGGGACCGGGCGGTGGGCCCGATGCAGTTCATCCCGTCCACGTGGGCCGGGTACGCCGCGGACGGCAACGGCGACGGCGAGACCAACCCGAACAACGTCTTCGACGCGACCGTCGGCGCGGGCAAGTACCTGTGCGCGGGCGGGGCGAACCTCAACGACCCGCAGCAGCGGGCGCGGGCGGTGTTCCGCTACAACCGCTCCGAGGAGTACGTGCGGACGGTCCTGTACTGGGCCGACGCGTACGCCCACGGCGTGACCCCGCTGCCCGGCCTGATCGGGTCGGACGGCGACTACGCGCCGGTCACCAGCCCCGGCGGCCAGCTCCCGGGGAGCCCGAGCCAGCCCAGCCAGCCCAGCCAGCCGGGGACGACCAACCCGCCGTCGTCGAGCAACCCGACGACCACCACGCCGGGCACGTCGCCGACGACGATCACGCTGGAGCCGACCCCGTCGTGCCCGACCACCACGACGCCGCCGACGACCAGCACCAGCCCGACGACGCCGACGTCCACCACGCCGTCCGCGCCGGGCTGCACGACGACCACGACGCCGTCCACGACCCCGTCGACCACGCCGTCCACGACGACGGAGTCCTCGGCGCCCCAGACGACCTCGGAGGCCAGCTCGCCGCAGGCCACCTCGGACCCGTCGACGCCGCAGTCCAGCTCGTCGGTGGAGCAGACCAGCCCCAGCCCGGCCGAGTCCAGCTCGGTCCGGTCGGAGGAGTCGACGCCGGCTTCGACGTCGTCGTCCATGCAGCCCGCGTAAGCCGGGTCGGGAGCAGCCGCTGTAGCTTGGGCCCCGGAGTGGTCGGTGGACTTCGGGGAGGCGACGGCATGGCGCGGGTGGCCGCGATCGACTGCGGGACGAACTCGATCCGCCTGCTGGTGGCGGACGTGACCGTGGCGGACGACGGTTCGCGCCGGCTGCGCGACGTGCACCGCGAGATGCGCGTGGTCCGCCTGGGCGCCGGCGTGGACGCGACCGGCGTGCTCAACGCCGAAGCCCTGGCCCGCACCCGCGCCGCCCTGGCCGACTACACGAACGTCCTGCGCCGCAAGGGCGCCGAGCGGGTCCGGATGGTGGCCACGTCGGCCACCCGCGACGCCGCGAACCGCGACGAGTTCTTCGGCATGACCCGCGAGGTGCTCGGCGTCGAGGCCGAGGTGATCTCCGGCGACGAGGAGGCGCGGCTGTCGTTCACCGGGGCCGTGGCGGACCTGGAGCCCGCGGACGGGCCGTTCCTGGTGGCCGACGTCGGCGGCGGGTCCACGGAGCTGGTCCTGGGCTCCTGGGACGGCGTGCGGGGCGACGTGGAAGCCGCCCGCTCGGTGGACATCGGGTGCGTCCGCCTGACCGAGCGCTGCCTCCACGACGACCCGCCCACGGCGGCCCAGGTGGAGCAGGCGGTGGCGGTGGCGTCGGACGTGCTGGCCGAGGCGTTCGCGGCGGTGCCGACGGCGAAGGCGAACACGTGGATCGGCGTGGCGGGGACGGTGACCACGCTGGTGGCGCTGGCCAAGGACCTGCCGGTCTACGACTCCGAGCAGATCCACCTGGCCCGGCTGTCGATCGACCAGGTCCGCGAGGTCACGGGCCGGCTGCTCACCATGACGCACGACGGGCGCGCGGCGCTGGGTCCCATGCACCCGGGGCGGGTGGACGTGATCGTCGGGGGCGCGCTGGTGGTGCGGACGATCGCGGATCACCTTGCGGCGCAAGGGATTACCGAGTTGGTGGCGAGCGAGCACGACATCCTCGACGGGATCGCGTTCGCGCTCACCTGATCGGCTCAACGACACGATTGGTCCAGTCCGGGCGGCCTGACCTGTCCGGGCGAACCGATCTTCATACCTCATTCCTCCGTCAAATGGGATTGTTCGTGACGAGGTTGTGATCACTTCACCCATGTGGCCTGAGACACGGGCCTAATAGCGTCCTCCCACACGCTGTGGAAGCGGTCGACTCTGCTCGGTTACCCCCGAACAGGTGGGAGGACGCATGTCTAGTGCACGTTTGGTCCCGTTAGCCCTCGCGGCAGTGCTGGTCGCGGCGGGCTGCGGGGCCGCGCAGACCCAGACAGGCACGAACACCGACGCCGGCATCACCATCTTCAACACCGATCCCGAGAACCCGCTGGTGCCCGGCAACACCACCGAGGCCGGCGGCAGCCGGGTGATCGACGCCCTGTTCACCGGGCTGGTGGAGTACCGCGCCGAGGACGCGCAGCCGGTCAACGCGATGGCCGAGAAGATCGACACCGAAGACTCGAAGCTGTTCACCGTCACCATCAAGAAGGGCTGGACGTTCCACGACGGCAGCCCGGTCACCGCCAAGAGCTTCGTGGACGCCTGGAACTGGACCGCCTACGGCCCCAACGCCACCCAGGGCGCCAGCTTCTTCTCCCAGATCGAGGGCTACGCCGAGGTCCACCCGAAGGACCCGGACGGCCCGGACGGTCCGCAGGAAGCCCCGAAACCGGCCACCGACAAGATGTCCGGCCTCAAGGTCGTCGACGACCACACGTTCACCATCACGCTGTCCGAGGCGTTCTCCGTCTTCCCGGTGACCATCGGCTACGAGGTCTTCGCACCGCTGCCGGAGGCGTTCTTCAAGGACCAGAAGGCCTTCGAGGCCAAGCCGATCGGCAACGGCCCGTTCAAGTTCGCCTCCCGCAACGTCGGCACGGACATCAAGCTGACCCGCTTCGAGGAGTTCAAGGGCGACAAGCCGAAGTTCAAGGACCTGACGCTGAAGGTCTACCAGAGCCGCGAGTCGGCCTACGCGGACCTCGTCGCGAACAACCTGGACTTCATGGAGGAACTGCCGCCCAACGCGCTCGCGGGCCAGAAGTACGAGACGGACCTCGGCGACCGGGTGGTGCAGCGCGAGACGCTGAACATGCAGACCATCGCGTTCCCCTTCTACCTCAAGCCCTACGACAACGTCGACCTCCGGCGCGCGATCTCCATGGCCATCAACCGCGAGGAGATCACCCAGCGGATCTTCGAGGGCACCCGGAAGCCGGCCGACGGCTGGGTGCACCCGCTTATGAAGGGCTACCAGAAGGGCCAGTGCGGCGAGTACTGCACCTTCAACCCGCAGAAGGCCAAGGAGTCCTTCGCGAAGTCCGGGTACACCGGCGAGATCGTGCTGCTGTCCAACACCGACGGCGGGCACCAGGAGTGGGCCGAGGCGGTGGCGAACAGCATCAAGAACACGCTCGGTGTGGAAGCGCGGTTCGTGCCGTCGACCAGCTTCGGCGAGTTCCGGCAGAAGGTGAACGCGCACGAGATGACGGGCATGTACCGGGCGGGCTGGATCGCGGACTACCCGTCCATCGAGAACTGGCTGACCCCGTTGTACCGCACCGGGTCCTCGTCCAACGACGGCCTGTACACCAACCCGGCGTTCGACGCGAAACTGGCCGAGGCGGACAAGGCGCCCAGCGAGGACCAGGCGATCAAGCTGTACCTGGAGGCCGAGCGGATCATGGCCCCGGACATGCCGGTCGTCCCGCTGTGGACGCAGAACACCATCGCGGGCAAGTCGAACCGGCTCAAGGTGGCCAACCTGCACCCGTTCCGCAAGCTCGACCTGGACAGCGTGGAAGTCGTCGGCTGACGTCTCTGAGCGGGGCCGGCTTGTGGAGACGCGGGCCGGCCCTTCCGCCGCGGGATGGCGCGACTTTCGGGCGCCATCCCCGACCTGCCGAAGGCAGGTCAATCAGACACCGAAGAGGGCCGTAGATGGGCCGGTATGTTCTGCGTCGACTTCTTCAGATGATCCCGGTGTTCATCGGGACTACTTTCCTGATCTACGCGTTGGTGTGGGCCGTCCCGGGTGATCCGTTCGAGGGCAAGTGCGGGGAGCGCGACTGCCCGGAGTCGTATGTGTCGGCCATGCGCGACAAGTTCAACCTCGACGACCCGCTGGTCGTGCAGTACGGCAAGTACCTCGGCAACCTGCTCCGAGGCGACTTCGGGCTCACCTCGGCGGGCCTGAGCGTCGGGGAGCGGATCGCCGCCACGTTCCCGGTCACGCTGAAGCTCGCGCTGGTCGCGCTGCTGATCGAGGCCGTCATCGGCATCACCGCGGGCGTCGTGAGCGGCCTGCGGAACCGGGGGTTCCTGGACAGCCTGGTCCTGGTGTCCACGCTGTTCCTGATCTCCATCCCGGTGTTCGTCACCGGGTACGTGGTGCAGCTGGTGTTCGGGCTCCAGCTCGGGCTGATCTCGCCCACCGTCACCTCGCCCACGATCGGCAACCTCATCGTGCCCGGCTTCGTGCTCGCCTCGCTGTCGATGGCTTATGTGGCAAGGCTTTCCCGGGCCGGCATCGCGGAGAACAAGCGCGCCGACTACGTCCGGACCGCGCTGGCCAAGGGGTTGCCGCAGAAGCGGGTGGTGGGTGTGCACATGCTGCGCAACTCGCTGATCCCGGTGATCACGTTCCTGGGCACCGACCTGGGCGCGTTCCTGGGCGGCGCGATCGTCACCGAGGGCATCTTCAACGTGCCCGGCGTGGGCGGGCTGGTGTTCCGCTCGATCCTGACCAAGGACGGCGCGATGGTGACCGGCGTCGTCACCGTCCTGGTGCTGGTGTACCTGCTGATGACCCTGCTGGTCGACCTCCTGTACGCGGTGCTGGACCCGAGGATTCGCTATGACTGACCAGATGGCGGTGCTCGCGGCGGACCGGCCGCGCGGGCTGTTCGGCGACGCCTGGCACGAGTTGCGGCGCAGGCCGCTGTTCTGGGTGTCGGTGTCGATGATCCTGCTGGTGGTGCTGATGGCGGCGGCGCCGTCGCTGTTCACCTCCGGCGACCCCGGGCTGGCGCAGCTGTCGCGCAGTCGCCAGCCGCCGTCGGCGCAGGCCTGGTTCGGGTACGACAACCAGGGCTACGACATCTACACGCGGGTCATCCACGGCGCGCGGGCGTCGATCATGGTCGGGGTGCTGTCCACGATCGGCGTGGTGCTGACCGGTGCGACGATCGGCATCCTGGCCGGGTTCTACGGCGGGTGGCTGGACGCGGTGGTGTCGCGGGTCGCGGACATCTTCGTGGGCGTGCCGTTCGTGCTCGGTGCGATCGTCATCCTGACCACTTTGAATGCGGGTGGCGACGCCGGGCCGGCGCGGATCGTGGCGCAGGTGGTGCTGTCCATCGCGGTGCTGTCGTGGCCGGTGGCGATGCGGATCATGCGGTCCACGGCGATCGCGGCCAAGCAGCAGGACTACGTGAAGGCGGCGCGGGCGCTGGGCGCGCAACCCGGGCGGATCATCGGCAAGCACATGCTGCCCAACTGCGTCGCGCCGGTCCTGGTGTACTCGACGATCGCGCTGGGCGCGTTCATCGGCGCCGAGGCGACCCTGTCGTACCTGGGCATCGGGCTGCGGCAGCCGGTGGTGTCGTGGGGCGTGATGATCAACAGCGCCAAGGACTACCTGCGCGTCGCGCCGCACGCCCTGCTGTTCCCGGCGGGGTTCCTGACCGCGACCGTGCTCGCGTTCGTGATGCTGGGCGACGCCGTGCGCGAAGCCCTCGACCCGAAGCTGCGCTAGGAGGCGCTCGTGACGGCTTTGCTGGAGGTCGAGGACCTGCACGTCGAGTTCCGCACGCGGGACGGCGTGGCCCGGGTCCTCAACGGGGTCGGCTACCACGTCGACGCCGGGGAAACCCTTGCCGTGCTGGGCGAATCCGGGTCGGGCAAGTCGGTCACCGCGCAGGCGGTGATGGGTATCCTGGACTCGCCGCCGGCCTTCGTGACGCGGGGGTCGGTGCGGTTCCACGGCGAGGACCTGTTGCAGGCCCCGGAGGAACGGCGGCGGGAGGTGCGGGCGGAGGGGATCGCGATGATCTTCCAGGACGCGTTGTCCGCGCTGAACCCGGTGTTCACGGTCGGGTTCCAGATCGAGGAGCAGTTGCGGCTGCGGCGCGGGATGTCGCGGGCTGCGGCGCGGGCGCGGGCGATCGAGTTGTTGGATCTCGTGCGGATTCCTGGTGCGCGGCAAAGGGTTCGTGAGTACCCGCACCAGTTTTCGGGAGGTATGCGGCAGCGGGCGATGATCGCGATGTCGTTGGCGTTGGATCCGGAGGTGCTGATCGCGGACGAACCGACGACGGCGTTGGACGTCACCGTGCAGGCGCAGATCATGGATTTGCTGGCGGAGATCCAGCGTGAGCGGCACATGGGGTTGATCCTGATCACGCACGACCTGGGCGTGGTGGCGGAGGTCGCGGACCGGATCGTCGTCATGTACGCGGGGCGGATCGTGGAGCATGCCGACGCGCTGTCGCTGTTCCGGTCTCCTGGGCATCCGTACACGGCGGCGTTGATGCGGTCGTTGCCTCGGATTGAGGGGAAGGGCACGGCCTTGGAGACGATCAAGGGCCTGCCGCCGAGCCTGTTGCGGATTCCGCCGGGGTGTCCGTTCCACCCGCGTTGCCCACGTGCGGAGGACGTGTGCTCGGCGGACGTGCCTGGGGAGGTCCGGTTGGGGTTGGGGCGGACCAGCGCGTGCCACTTCGCGGAGGAGGTCGTCCGTGGCTGAGCTGTTGGAGGTTCGGGGCCTGGTCAAGCACTTTCCGGTGAAGCGCGGTGTGCTGTTCAAGCAGACCATCGGGCACGTTCGGGCGGTGGACGGGGTTTCGTTCACGCTGGGGGCGGGCGAGACGCTGGGGGTCGTCGGCGAGTCCGGGTGCGGGAAGTCGACGTTGGCGCAGGTGCTGATGTTGTTGGAGCCGCCGACTTCGGGGGAGGCCTTCTTCGCGGGGCGGCCGATGTTCTCCTTGCGGGGAGCGGAGTTGAAGCGGCTGCGGCGGGACATGCAGATCGTGTTGCAGGACCCGTACACGTCGTTGAACCCCCGGATGACGGTGGGGGACATCGTGGGCGAGCCGTTCGAGATCCACCCGGAGGCCGCGCCGAAGGGGTCTTGGGCGGGGCGGGTGCGGGAACTGCTGGACGTGGTGGGGCTGAACCCGGAGCACATCAACCGGTACCCGCACCAGTTCTCGGGCGGTCAGCGGCAGCGGATCGGGATCGCGCGGGCGTTGGCGTTGCGGCCTCGGGTGATCGTGTGCGACGAGCCGGTGTCCGCTTTGGACGTTTCCATCCAGGCGCAGGTGATGAACCTGTTGGGGGAGTTGCAGTCCGAGTTCGGGCTGGCATACGTGTTCATCGCGCACGACCTGTCGGTGGTGCGGCACCTGTCGGACCGGGTGGCGGTGATGTACCTCGGGAAGATCGTGGAGATCGGGACCGAGGAGGAGATCTACAACCATCCGACGCATCCGTACACGCAGGCGTTGTTGTCGGCGGTGCCGGTGGCGGACCCGGCTCTGCGGGGGCGGCGGGACGTGATCCGGTTGACCGGGGACGTGCCTTCGCCGATCGACCCGCCTTCGGGGTGCCGGTTCCGGACGCGGTGCTGGAAGGCGCAGGACGTGTGTGCGACGGAAGAGCCCGCTCTGATCGACCGGGGCGGGCACCCGAGCGCTTGCCACTTCGCCGAGGAACGTTCTGTGGTGCCTTGAGAAACCTCCTTGTGGGCGCTGCGCCGGGCAGCGCCCACAAGGGTCAGCGGTTCGAGGCCGACTGCACGAAGGCGGCCAGGTCCTTCGACTGCTGGATCCGGCTCGGTTCGTGCACGTACATCATGTGGCCCGCCGGGTAGTAGGCGTGCTCGATGTTGTCCAGGAGTTCGCGCGGCACCTTCAGGTGTGCCACCACGTGTTCGGCCGCGTAGTACGGGGTTGCGCCGTCGTAGTGGCCGTAGGCGATGTGCACCTTGAGGTCCGGGTTGGCGCGCATCGCGGAGGCGAGCTTGTCCGCGACCGTCACGTGCCTCGCCTCGAACTCCTTGAAGGACCACGGGTGCACTGTGCGCGAGATGATCTCGTAGGGCAGGTCGTTCTCGTAGTTCAGGTCTGCGCGCAGGTAGTGGTTCAGGGCCGCCGTGTACGGGCCGAGGATGGCCGAGTAGGACGGGTCCTCGCTGAACAGTTCGCGGCCGTAGTCGGTGTCGGGGCCGGAGAAGCGGGAGTCCAGGCGGCCCACGATGCGGCGTTGGGAGCGGAGCAGTTCGGTGAAGAAGCGGACGTGTTCCAGGCGGAGGTCCACGCGGTCGACGTAGTCCTCGGACAGGCCCGTCAGGGAAGCGAGCTTGGCTACCGCTTGGGCTCGTTCCTCGTCGGTCAGGCGGTGGCCGCGGGCCAGGGCCCACGGGTAGTCGCGGGCGGCGAACTCCTCCGCCTCGGCCAGGACCTCGTCGAGCGGGCGGTCGCCGTGCAGGCCGTGGTAGTGGGCGATGGCGGCGTAGGTGGGCATGAACAGCGTGTGGGGCAGGTCGTTGCCCTCGCTGAAGTCCAGGGTGGCGAAGTCCAGGACCGACGAGATCAGCATGAGGCCGTTGAGGTACATGCCGTAGCGGGTCTGGAGGTGGTCGGCGAGGGCTGCCGCGCGGGTCGTGCCGTAGGACTCGCCGGCCAGGAACTTCGGGGACAGCCAGCGGCCGTGGCGGGAGGTCCACAGGCGGATCACCTCGCCCACCGACTCCACGTCGCCCTGGAACCCGTGGAAGTCGCCCGGCTTCTCGCCCTTCACCGCGCGCGAGAAGCCCGTGGAGACCGGGTCGATGAAGACCAGGTCGCTGTGCGCGAGCAGGGTTTCCGGGTTGTCGACCAACTCGTACGGCGGGGGCGCCGGCTCGCCCACGTCGCCGGACACCACGCGGCGCGGTCCGAGCAGGCCCAGGTGCAGCCACACGCTGGAGGAGCCGGGGCCGCCGTTGAACGCGAACGTCACCGGGCGCTTGGCCGGGTCGGCGCCGTCGAGGGTGTAGGCGGTGAGGAAGACCTCGGCCTTGGCCTGGTGGCCGTCGAACTTGCCGTCGGTGAGCACCTCCTGGCGCAGCACCACCCGACCGGTGGTCGCGGTGTAGTTCAACTTGCGCCGCTTGACGGTGGTGCTGTGCTGGGTGGTGACGAGGTCGTCGGTCGGGGTGTCCTTCCCCGCGTCGCCGTTCCCCGTCACCGGGGGCTTGCCGTCCTCGGTGTCCTTGTCGGTCATGGTCGAACTCTACGGTTGGGGCACGGGTCGATGCGCAGCCTTTCCGAGCTGGACGAGCGGGTGGTCACGTGCCGCGCGTGTCCCCGGTTGGTGGCGTGGCGCGAGGAAGTGGGGCGGGTCAAGCGGGCCGCGTTCGCCGACGAGGAGTACTGGGCGCGGCCGGTGCCCGGGTTCGGGCCTCCGAACGCCCGGCTGGCCCTGGTCGGCCTGGCCCCGGCGGCGCACGGCGGCAACCGGACCGGGCGGATGTTCACCGGCGACCCGTCCGGCGACTTCCTGTACGCGGCCCTGCACGCGGTGGGGTTGGCGTCGCAGCCGACGTCCGTGCGGCGCGGCGACGGCCTGGAGCTGTACGGCACCCGCGTCACGGCCCCGGTGAAGTGCGCCCCACCGGAGAACAAGCCGACCGCCGAGGAGCGCGACAACTGCCGGCCGTGGCTGATCTCCGAGCTGGAGCTGCTGCGGCCGACGCTGCGGGCGGTGGTGGTGCTGGGCGGTTTCGGCTGGCAGGCCCTGCTGCCGGTGCTGGCGTCCTGCTGGCAGGTCCCCCGACCCCGGCCGGTCTTCGGCCACGGCGTCTCGGTGACCCTGCCCGCGCAGGACGACGGGCCGCCGTTGGAGCTGTTCGGCAGCTACCACGTGAGCCCCCACAACACCTTCACCGGCCGCCTGACCCCGTCGATGCTGGAGGAGGTGCTGAGCCGGGCGGCACGGGCGGCGGGGCTCCGGTGAACCTCCCGTATAACGGTGGCCGTTAATAACGAGATGCGTTATGCTTGGTCGGGTGTTGCGGTCGTTCGCCGACAGGGAGACGGAGCGAGTATGGCAACGGAGTCGTTCGCGAGGACTTGATCCCAACGTCCAACGAGTTGCGCTGCGCAAACTTGCCATCTTGGACGCCGCTGAGGTCTTGGAGGACTTGCGGGTGCCACCCGGCAACCGCCTGGAGAAGCTCCAAGGGGACCGCGCCGGGCAGTACAGCATCAGGATCAACCAGCAGTGGCGCATCTGCTTCCGCTGGACGGATGCGGGGCCTGAGGATGTCGAGATCGTGGACTACCACTGAAGGGAGCGAGGATGGCGGATGTGATCATGCCTCCTGTTCACCCCGGTGAGATTCTCGCCGAGGAGTACCTGGAGCCGCTCGGGGTGACCCAGCACCGACTCGCCGTTGCCATAGGGGTTCCACCACGTCGCATCAACGAGATCGTGCACGGCAAGCGTGGTATCTCGGCGGACACCGCACTGCGGCTGGCTCGGTTCTTCGGGACGTCTGAAAGGTTCTGGCTCAACCTGCAAGCTCGCTATGAGCTGGAGCGGGAAAAGGATCATCTGGGGCGTGAGTTGGATCGGATTCGACCGTTGACCAGCGCGTAGGGACCCTGCCCACGTGCCGGTCAGCACGGAGGTGCTGAGCCGGGCGGCAGGACTCTGATTCACCCCGCCGTGCCGCCGGGCTGCGGGCGGGTCGACTTGGCGCAGGGTGGCGGCGGACGCTAGGCATTGATCCGCGCGTCAAGGTCAAAGTCCGGCGGCGGTTGCGGAAACCCGGGCGTTTCCGGACGGTGGCGGGCATCCTCTTGTCATGAGACCCCGGGTCGTCCTCGCGCTCCTCGTGGGGTTGGCGCTGGTCGTCGTCGCCCTTGCCGCGCGCGGTGCGTCGCCGGTGCCCTACACCGATCGCGGGGGTGGGGAGCAGGCCGCGCCCACGATCGTCCAGCCGCCGGCGCAAGACCCCGGTGACGGTGAGCGCGCGTCGGTGGTCGGTGGGTCCTTGCTGCTGGTCATGTTCGTGCTGATCGTGATGGTGCTGATCGTCCTCATCGGGTTGCTGATGATGTTGCGGTCGCCCGGTCGCCGCAAGCGGGGTGGGGCGGGGGCGGTCGGGGAGACGGCTGAGGACCAGTACGTGAAAGTGCCGGAGTTGTTGGTGCGCGGGGCGCGGGAGGCGTTGGAGGACCTGGCTCGCCGGGACGGGGGACCGCCTCGGGACGCGGTGGTGTTCGCCTGGCTGCGGCTCGAACAGGCGGCGGCGGAGAGTGGTGCGGAGCGGTTGCCGCACCAGACGCCCACCGAGTTCACCGGGTCGCTGCTGGGGCGGTACGCCGTGGACGAAGCGGCGACCGGCGAACTGCGGCGGGTCTACCAGCGGGCGCGGTTCGGCACGGCGGACGTCACCGAGGATGACGCTCGGGTCGCGCGGGAAGCGTTGGAGCGCGTCGTGCGCGACCTCGACGGGAGCCGGACGTGACGGCGACCGCCGGGGTCGGCCCGGACACCAACCCCGAGCCCATGCGCCCGCTGGTGGGCATGGGCGCGGCCATCGGCATCGGGGGCGTGGTGGGGGTGGCGACCGCCTTCACGCTCTTCCGCGTTGGCGCGCCGCTGCACTGGGCGGCTCTGGTCGCCGTTCCCGTGATCGCGCTCGCGGTCCTCGCCGCCCGACTGCCCCGCGCCACCGACATCGTGTGGGCCCCGCCGCCTGCCCTGTTCTCCACCGCGACCTCCGGGCACGCCGGCACGCTCGCCAGTCGGCTCGCCGAGGCCGCCATCGACCACGACCGGTTCACCGTGCGCGTCCAGCCCCGCCTGCGCCGCCTGGTCGAGGCCCGCCTGCGCCAGCGGCACGGCGTCCACGACCTCGCCGACCCGCGCGCCGCCGCGCTCCTCGGCCCCGAACTGCACCGCCTGGTGACCGACCCGGCGGCCACCCTCCCCGAGCCCAGGAGGCTCGCCGAGCTGTTGGAGAACCTGTGACCTCAGCGACCCGCATCGGCATCGAGGCCAAGTCGGTCCTCGACGCCGTCGGCACCGTCGTCGTCGGCCGGCAGCGGTCGCTGCGGCTGGCGCTGGCCGCGGTCCTGGCCGGCGGGCACGTCCTGCTGGAGGACGTGCCCGGCCTGGGCAAGACCCTGATGGCCCGGTCGCTCGCGCAGGCCCTGCGCCTGGACTTCAAGCGCCTCCAGTGCACCCCCGACCTGCTGCCCGCCGACGTCACCGGCTCCTTCCTCTACGACCCGGGCGAGCGCGACTTCCACTTCCGCGCGGGACCGGTGTTCACCGGCCTGCTGCTGGCCGACGAGATCAACCGCACCCCGCCCAAGACCCAGTCGGCACTGCTGGAAGCCATGCAGGAGCGCCAGGTCACGGTCGAGGGCCGGACGTTCCCGCTGCCGCGCCCCTTCCACGTGCTGGCCACCGCCAACCCGGTCGAGTACGAGGGCACCTACCCGCTGCCCGAAGCCCAGCTCGACCGGTTCCTGCTCCGCCTGGACATCGGCTACCCGCCGCCGGAGGAGGAGGTCGAGGTGCTGCGCCGCCGGCTGGCCCGACAGCGCGAGGAGACCGAGGTCGAAGCCGTGCTCGACACGGACCGGCTCCTCGAACTCCAGCAGGGCGTCGAGCAGATCACCGTGGACGACGACATCCTCCGGTACTGCGTGGACCTGGCCACCGCCACCCGCGCGCACCCGGCCGTCGAGGTCGGGGCGTCGCCACGCGGTGCTCAGGCGCTGGTGCTGGTCGGGCGGGCGCTGGCGGTGCTGGACGGGCGGGACTTCGTGCTGCCCGAGGACGTCAAGGAGTGCGCGGTCCCGGCGTTGGCGCACCGGCTCACGCTGCGGCCCGAGACGTGGACCTCCGGCGTGACCGGCGTCGAGGTCGTCACCGAGCTGCTCGGCCGCGTCGCCGGACCCGCCAGCAGCCGGTCATGAACCGCGGGGAGCGCATCAGGGAAGCGCTGTCCGGCGGGCGCGGGTCGCACTGGCACCCGACGGACGCCCTGGTGCGCGGCGCGGCCCTCGGGGTGGGGCTGGTCGTGGTCGGCGGGTTGCTCCACCGGGTCGAGTTGGTGCTGTTCGGCGCGCCGCTGCTGGTGTCGACGTTGATCGCGCTGGTGACCAGGGTCGGCGGGAAGCCGGTCGTCTCGGTGCGCGGGTTGCCGCGCACCGGCGAGCTGGGCGCGGCGAAATCGCTGGTCGAGTTGGACGCGGGCGAGGGGGCCGAGGTGATCGCGATCCGGCTGCCGGTGGACCGACCCGGCCTCGGGCCGGTGCACCTGTTGCCCGCCACCACCCGGTCGGTCGAGGTGGTGCTGCGCCGCGACGCCTGGGGCGAGGGCGTGGACCTGCGCCCGGACCACCTGGTGGCCGGTCCGGACGGGCTGCTGGTGTTCGGGCCGGTGACCGCCGCCGAGCGGGGCCGGGTGATCCTGCCGCCGGTCCACCGGCTGCCCGCCGGGCTGCTGCCCGCTCGCGCCCGCGGCCTGGTGGGCGCGCACCGGGCGCGGCGGCCGGGGGACTCGGTGGAACTGCGGGACATCCGGGCCTTCCAGCCGGGCGACCGGCTGCGCCGCGTCGACTGGCGGGTGTCGCTGCGGGCGGGCGCGCTGCACGTCCGGGAGCACCACGCGGAGGCGGACGCGGACGTCGTGCTGGCCCTGGACACCCGGTTCGACGTGGACTCCGACGTCGGTTCCTGGTCGGTGGCGACGCAGGACGCGACCACCCGGGCCGGCGGGAGCCTGGACCTGGCGGTGCGGGCGGCGGCCTCGCTGGCGGCCGGGTACCTGCGGCAGGGCGACCGGGTGGGCCTGGTCGACCTGGGCCGGCCGCAGCTGTCGGTGCGGCCGGGCGCCGGGCGGCGGCAGTTGCTGCGGCTGCGCAACCAGCTCGTGGTGTGCGCGCGGTCGGCGGGGTGGGCGCAGCGGCCCGTGCTGCGGCGGGAGCAGTTGCCGCACGGTGCGCTGGTGGTCGTGTTGTCGCCCTTCCTGGACGCGGACGTCGTGGAGCTGACCGTGCACGCGGCGCGGCGCGGTCACGTGGTGCTGGCGGTGGACGTGCTGCCCTCGGACTTGAAGCCGGACCGCGAGACGCCGTGGGGCGCCGCCGCGCTGCGCGTGCTGCAACTGGAGCACGAAGTGCGGGTGGAAGCGATGCGCCGGCACGGCGTGGCGGTGGTGACCTGGGACGCGCGCGCCGCCGCGATCTCGGCGGTCCTGCGCGAAGTGGCCCGACCGGGGGTGCGCCGGTGAATCCCGGAACGGTCGAATTGCGCCGCGGCTGGCCCGGCTGGCTGTTCCGCGCGGCCGTCGGAGTGGTCGGGCTGGCCGCCGCCGGCGTGCTTTACGCCGAAGGGGTGACGCTTACTCCATTGGTGTTGTACGTCGGCCTGACCGCCGTGGCCGCCGCCATTCCCGCGTCGGCCGCCGTCGCACTCCTCGTCGCCTATCCACCCGTCGCGTTGGCGGTGCTCGGCGGCGAACCGGTGCGGCCCGGCGTGCTGGTGCTCGTCGCGCTCGTCCATTTGCTGCACGTGCTGTGCGCTTACGCAGCGCTCGTGCCCACCCGGAGCCGAATTCACCCGTCCGCCCTGCGCCCGGCCGCACTGCGGTACGTGGCGGTGCAGGCCGGTGTGCTCGCTTTGGCGGGTGTCGTGCTCCTCTTGCCGGGCGGCCGGACGGACGCCGCCGTTGAGGTGATCGGACTGGCGTGCGCGGCCGGTCTGGTGCTGGGCGCGGTCGTCCTGATGCGCCGGCGGAGCTGAGAGAAGCGCCTCGACCACTCAGCGGAAGCTGAGCTTCTGGATCGTTCCTCTCAGCAGGTTCACCCCTGGTGGGGACACCGCCGCTGGTCAGCGCGCCGAGTGTTGCTCATCACCCGGCGACTGTGGTCACAACGGGGCCTGACGACCCGTCGGAAACGACCCTCCGGTGCGACCATAGGCGTATGGCTGCTGTGAAGTCGCAACCCACACGGATCGTGATTGTCGGCGGTGGGTACGTCGGCATGTACACCGCGCTGGGATTGCAGAAGAAGCTGCGTTCCGGTGAGGCGTCGGTCACGGTCATCGACCCACAGCCCCACATGACCTACCAGCCGTTCCTGCCCGAGGCGGCGGCGGGCTCGATCGAGCCGCGCCACGTCGTCGTGCCCCTGCGCAAGGTCCTCAAGCGCTGCCACGTGGTCACCGGCCGCGCCACCAAGATCGAGCACGCCCGCAAGGCCGTGACGGTCGAGCTGGCCGACGGCCACGTCGAGGAGTACGAGTACGACGTCCTGGTCTCGGCGCTGGGCGCGATCTCGCGCACCCTGCCCATCCCGGGCCTGCCCGAGGTCGGCATCGGCATGAAGACCATCGGCGAGGCGATCTACCTGCGCAACCACGTGCTGTCGCGGCTGGACCAGGCCGCCAGCACCAACGACCCGGAGCTGCGCAGGCGGCTGCTGAGCTTCGTGGTCATCGGCGGCGGCTTCGCGGGCATCGAGACGCTGGCGGAGCTGGAGGACATGGCCCGCTACGCGCTGCGCTACTACGAGGGCCTGCGCCAGGAGGACATGCACTGGGTCCTGGTCGAGGCGACCAGCCGGATCATGCCCGAGGTGAGCGCCAAGCTCGGCGTCTACACGGTGCAGCAGCTGGAGAAGCGCGGCATCAAGTGCTACCTCGACACCCGGGTCAAGTCGATGGAGAACGGCCACGTCATCCTCGACGACGGCACCGAGTTCGACTCGGACACCATCATCTGGACGGCCGGCATGAAGGCCAACCCGATGCTGCGCAACACCGACCTGCCGCTGGACGCGCGCGGTCGCGTGCAGTGCACCGCGGCCATGCAGGTCGTCGGCCTGCCCGGCGTGTGGGCGGCGGGCGACTGCTCGGCGGTGCCGGACCTGTCGCGCACCGAGGAGGACCCGACCGCGACCTGCGTGCCCAACGCGCAGCACGCGATCCGGCAGTCGAAGCTGCTGGCCAAGAACATCGTCGCCACCCTGCGCGGGCGCAAGCCGAAGGACTACTCCCACAAGTACCTCGGCAGCGTCGCGGGCCTCGGCCTGTACAAGGGTGTTGCCGACGTGTTCGGGCTGCGTTTCAAGGGTGTTGTCGCCTGGTTCATGCACCGCAGCTACCACGTCATGTTCATGCCTACGGTGAACCGCAAGTTCCGAGTGTTCGTCGACTGGACCCAGGCGTTGTTCTCGGGTCGCGAGGTCGTCGCGCTGGGGCAGATCCACGAGCCGAAGGCCGAGTTCGACCGGGCCACGAAGAGCTGAGTGTGGTTGTCCACTGCGCCGTTTGGTGGTGGTGGGCAAGCACCCGTCTGGCTCAGCTTCGTAACTTAAGCCCCCAATGGGAGTAATGGGCAGCGCGTCACCTTGACATTGCGTAACGTGAACCCGAGACTACGACTGGTGCGCCACCAAAAGTGTGACGCACCAGTGGGGAGAGAGGTGACCGCGATGTCGCTTGAGGAGCTGGCCGCACAGCTTCGCCGCGGTGAGATCGAGGACCGTGCGCTGGCGGAGTACGCCGCCGAGTACGCCACCGCCGGAAAGGTTTTTCGCAGCAAGAAAGACGACTGAGTCATGTCCGCTTCCGGGTGGGGGAGCGACCTGGTTCCCCCACCCGAGGCCGTCCGGCCCGTGAAGCCCGCCCCACTGCTGTTGCAGGGCCAGGACTACATCTTCCGGTCACCCGCCAAGAACCTGGACTTCCAGGAGCAGGTGCACCGCCTCGGCATGGTCGACGAGGGCGACGGCGGCCCCGTGCCCTGCGTCCTGGTCCTCGCCCGCGCCGCCGACATGGAGATGAACGCCCTCTCCATCGCGCTGGCCGAACGCGGCATCCGCATGGCCCGCATCGACGCCGACCGCTGCGTCGACCTCCCCCTCACCGTCTACACCGACGCGCCCCTGGTGGAGCTGGACCGATGGCTGCTGCGGCCCCTGCTGGTGTGGCGCCGGCACTTCGAACTCTCCGCCCTCCAGGTCGAACCCGGCACCCTGGCCGGCGCCTACGCCGTGGACCAGTGGGGCGCGGTCGCGAACTGGCTGGCCACCCGCGGCGACTGGGCGCACGTCAACCCGGCCCGCGCCACCGCCCACCTGGACCGGCTGACCCAGCTGTCCGACGCGGCGTCGTTCGGCCTGACCGTCCCGCGCACCGCGGTGACCACCCGACCCGGCCGCACCCGGCCCGGCGGCGGGCGGTGCATCGTCAAGACCACCGGCCGCCACCTGCTCGAACCCCGTCCGGGCATGCAGCACGGCCTGTTCCCGCGCCCGCTGGAGACCAGCCGCGCCGGCGACGTCCCCGAGTCCGCGCCGGTCATCGTGCAGGAGTACGTCCCGTCCGAGACCGAGCTGCGCGTGTTCGTCGTCGGCGAGAAGACCCTCGCGTTCCAGGTCGACAAGCTGGACCCGGCGCAGCTGTGGGTCGACCCCGAAGCGGTCCGGGTGACACCGGTCGACGTGCCGGCGCGCCTGTCGGACCGCCTGCTGGCCTTAGCGCGGCACTGGCGCTTGCAGGTCGCCGCCTTCGACCTCCTCGTCTCCGGTGGCGACCACGTGTTCCTGGAGGTCAACGTCAACTGCGACTGGCGGTGGTTCGAGCACCGCGCGCAGGACGAGCGGGTGTCGGAGGCCGTGCACGAGTGGGTGGCGGCGCGTTTCAAGGAGTTGATGGGTGCGGGTAAAGGTCGCTGAGCACGCGGCGCTGTTCTACCAGGACGGCACCGTGGTGTGGGACGACTACCTCCACCACCGGCAGTTCGCGATCAGCGAGACCGCCGAGCTGCTGTGCCGCAAGTTCACCGTGTTCACCGACGTGGACGAGCTGCTCGCGCCCCTCGGCGAAGCCGACCAGACCGCGCTGCGCAAGGTGCTGGACGAGCTGGTCGAGGCGGGCGTGCTGGTGGTGGAGGGGTCGCCGCAGCACGAGGCCGAGCGCCGGATGCTGTCCGGGTGGCGGGCGTGGGGCGCGTCGGCCCGGCACTTCCACTTCGCCAGCCGGACCCTCGCCGACGCCCCCTACCAGGCCTCGGACGAGCACGACGCCCTGCTGGACGAGAAGCTGGGCAACGACCCGGCGCCCGCGCCGTTCCGCAGCACCGGCGGCCCGGTGGTGCCGCTGCCCCGGTTGTCGAAGGACCCGTCGTGGGGGTCGCGGGGGCTGATGGACGTGCTGCTGTCCCGGCGCACGTCACGGGACTTCGGTCCGGGGCGGGTGCCGCTGGAGCGGCTGGGCGAACTGCTGGCGGTGCTGGGCGCGCCGTCGCCGGTGCGGTCGCGGATCGGGCGGACCGGGACGGTGTTCAAGACCAGCCCGTCCGGCGGCGGCCGGCACCCGGTGGAGATCTACGCGCACGTGCGCGGGGTGGACGGCCTGCCGACCGGGTGGCACCACTACGACGGCCTGGCGCACGCGCTGGAGCCCCTGGGCGTGTGCTGGACGCCGGCCGAGATGGCCGAGGCGGCGGGCGACCAGGTCTGGGTGGGTGAAGCTCCGATCGTGCTCGCCTACACCGCGGTCTTGGAGCGCACTCGGTGGCGGTATGACACTTCCCGCGCGTACCGGGTGGTTCAAATGGATGTGGGTCACCTGTCGCAAACCGCGTATTTGGTGGCTACCGCAATGGGATTTGGTATCGGCTTCACCGCAGCATTGCGGGATGAACTCGTCGAACAAGCGCTGGGGTGTGACGCTTATCACGAAGCTGTACTCGGGATGAGTGCGCTCGGTCCATTACCCGAATGAGCGCAATAGCGGTTGGCATTGAGCCGTGCGGGGGACTTGTGACGAACCAGCCCCACGAACGCTGCGTAACCGCTTAGGCTCGCCGCTGCCCCCGTAGCCCAAAGGAAGAGGCAGGCTCCTTAAAAGAGTCACAGTACGGGTTCGAATCCCGTCGGGGGCACTACTGCTGCGACCTTCGTTGTCACCCGATCATCGGGTGCGAGATCATCCGGCGGGGTGGGACCGAGATCCCACCCCGCCGTGAACGTCGGATCAGCCCTGCGCGGCGACCCAGTCGCGCACGACCTCGTCCAGCACGGCCAGCGGGAGCGGCCCGCCGCCCAACACCAGGTCGTGGAACGCGCGGATGTCGAACCGGTCGCCCAGCGCCCGCTCCGCCGCCGCCCGGATGCGCTGGATCTCCAACCGCCCCACCATGTACGACAGGGCCTGGCCCGGCGCCGCGATGTACCGGTCCACCTCGGACTCGATCTCCACGGTCGCCAGCGGCGTGTTCTCGCTCAGGTACGCGATCGCCTGCTCCCGGCTCCACCCGTGCGCGTGCAGCCCGGTGTCCACGACCAGCCGCCCGGCGCGCATGGAGTCCATCGCCAGCATCCCGAGCCGGGCCACGTCGTCGGAGTACAGCCCCATCTCGTCGGCCAGCCGCTCGCAGTACAGGCCCCAGCCCTCCAGGTACCCGGTCACCGTGGCGACCCGGCGCAGCATGGGCAGGTCGGTCAGCTCCTGGGCCAGCACGATCTGGAAGTGGTGCCCCGGGACGGCCTCGTGGAACGCGATCGCCTCCGCCTGGTACCGGAACCGCTCCTCGACCCGGTGGGTGTTGGCGTAGTACGTGCCGGGCCGGGTGCCGTCCATCGACGGCGGCGCGTAGAAGGCCGTCGGCGCGCCGGGGGCGTCCACCTCGGGCACCGGCTCGACCAGGCACTGCTTCGTCGGCACGCGGCCGAACCACGCCGGCGCGGCCTCCTCCGCCCGGGTCACGGCCGCGCGCGCCGCCTCGATCAGCTCCTCCTCGGAGCCCCACCGCAGCGCCGGGTCGGTGCGCATCCGCTCGAAGATCTCGGCCACGTCCCGCGTCCCGAACACCCGCGACCCGACCTCGGCGTACTCCTCCGCCAGCGCCGCCATCAGCTCCAGGCCGGTCTGGTGCAGCTCCTTGGGCGTGCGCCGGGTGCTGGTCTGCACCCGCGCCAGGCCCGCGTAGACGGTCTCGCCCTCGGGCAGCCAGCACAGGCCCACCTTGTCCAGTGGACGGCCGTCCAGACCGGCCAACAGGTCCCGGTACGCCGCGAACGCGGGCCGCACCTCCGCGTCGAGCAGCTCGTCCCGCGCGGCGTTGAACTCGTCGCTGCCGCTGACGCGGGCGAACGGGTCCTCCGGCGCCCCCAGGTACCGGTCCAGGTAGTCCACCGCGGCGTCCCGCAGGTGCGCGACGGGGGTGCGCCCGGCCGCCGCGCCGGCGACGTGCCGTTCGCCGACGACCCGCAGGAACGCCGGGATCGCGGCGAGCCGGCGCAGGTAGTCCTGCTCCTGCTCGGGCGTCTTCACCACGGTCATCGGCATGACGTTGAGGATCTCGCCCGCCGCCGAGAAGAACGACGGGCTGATCGTGTACTCGACCGAGTGCGCGTCGAGCAGGTCGACCGTCGCCTCGGCCTGCTGGACCACCACCGCCCGGGTCACCGGGTCGTCGGAGTCGGGCAGGTCCCGCGCGCGGGCGGCGATGTCGACGGCCTTGAACCGCGCCGACGCCTCGGCGTCCGGCGTGTGGTCGGTGAGGAGGTGGTCGTAGCCGGGCAGCCCGAACACGGTCGCGCCCAAGGGGGACAGGCGGGACATCAGGTCGAGCAGTTCTTCGGCGAGACTGGCGGTCGTGTCCACGGTGAGCCCCCCGGGCGTCGATGGGAAAGCAACTTGCTACTTAGCCTAAATAACGACTAGAGCCGGTCCAAATAGGCGAGCACGGCCAGCACCCGCCGGTTGTCGTCCTCGGACAACGGCAGGTCCAGCTTGCCGAAGATGTTGGCGATGTGTTTGCCGACCGCTTTCTCCGTGACGAACAGCCGCGCGGCGA
Source organism: Actinosynnema sp. CA-248983 (assembly GCA_050954585.1). Lineage (GTDB taxonomy): Bacteria > Actinomycetota > Actinomycetes > Mycobacteriales > Pseudonocardiaceae > Actinosynnema. The sequence goes on from CP191863.1 coordinate 836,391, forward strand.
TCGCCGCGTTGGACCGGCCTTCCGCCATCAACCCGAGCACTTCCCGTTCGCGCGGGGTCAGCGTGGTCAGCGGGCGGTCGCGGTCGCCGCGGGTGAGCAGTTGGGAGATGACCTCCGGGTCCATCGCGGTGCCGCCCGCCGCCACCCGCCGGATCGCGTCCACGAACTGCTTGACGTCCGACACCCGGTCCTTGAGCAGGTAGCCGACTCCGCCCGCCCGGTCGGACAGCAGTTCGCGCGCGTAGAGCTGCTCGACGTACTGGGACAGCACGAGCACCGGCAGCCCCGGCACCCGCTTGCGCGCCTCGATCGCCGCCCGCAGCCCCTCGTCGGTGAACGTCGGCGGCAGGCGCACGTCGACCACCGCCACGTCCGGGCGGTGGTCGACGAGGGCCTTGAGGAGGTCGGGACCGGAGTCGACCGCCTCCACGACGTCGAAGTCGTAGGCCTGGAGCAGCCGGATCAGGCCGTCCCTGAGGAGGACGAGGTCTTCTCCGAGGACAACGCGCACGGCAGCTCCATGGTGACGATCGTGGGCCCGCCCATCGGGCTCGCGATGCCGAGTGTGCCGTCAAACGCGCCCAGCCTGCGCTCGATTCCGCGCAGTCCGCCGCCTTCGGTCGGCTCCGCGCCGCCCCGCCCGTTGTCCCCGATCATCAGCCCCAGCCGGCCGTTCTCGTGCCGGACCCGCACCCACGCGCTGGTCGCGCCGCTGTGCTTGGCCACGTTGGTCAGCGTCTCGGCGACCGCGAAGTACGCCGCCGACTCCACCGGGGCCTCGGGCCGGCCGGGCAGCACCACGTCCACCTCGACCGGCAGCGGGTGCGCCAGGGCCAGCGCCTTCAACGCGCCCTCCAGGCCCCGGTCGGCCAGCACCGGCGGGTGGATGCCGCGCACCAGGTCCCGCAGCTCCGCCAGGGCCTGCGAGGACGACTCGCGCGCCTCGGCCAGCAAATCCCGCGCCGCCTGCGGGTCCCGCGCCAGCAACTCCTCGGCCATGCCCAGGCTCATGCCCAGCGCCACCAGCCGGGCCTGCGCGCCGTCGTGCAGGTCCCGCTCGATCCGGCGCAGCTCGGCGGCCTGCGCGTCGACCGTGTCGGCCCGCGAGTCGGCCAGCTCCTGCACCCGGTGGGTCAGCGCCTCGGTCGCGCTGGGCGCGAGCATCCACCGCACGAACAACGCGTGCACCCGCACGATCCGCTCCGTGCCCCACCACGCCAGCAGCAGGTACAGCGCACCCAGCACGGGCGCGAGGAACCAACTGCCCGCCGCGGCCGAGTCCAGGCCGTTGACCTCCCACCCGTCGCCGCCCGCGAGCCAGATGAACGGCGTCACCAGGCCGAGCACGCCGTTGACCCACAGGCCGATCGGCAGCATCCCGCACAGCACGCCCACGATCGCGTTCAGCGGCAGGAACGCCATGTCCCGCCACGTCGCCGGGTCGGTCGCGATGGTGCGGACCCGGGTCATCGGCCCCCGGTTGGCGGGCTTGCGGTAGGGCAGCGGGATCGGCTCGCCCAGCACCTTCCCGGCCCACCACCGGTGCAGCGAGGTGTACTTGCGCGCCAGCGCGGTGATCAGCAGCAGCATCGGGACGCCCACCGTCACCAGGATCAGCGGGTACGTGTAGAGCTGGAGCGGCACCAGCGGCAGGCCGATCACGCACAGCGGCACCCGCGCCAGGGCGAGCCCCGCGGTCTTCAGCCGCGAGGCCGCTCCGCGCACGAGGTCGTGGTCCGTCATGCCCTCGATTCTCGCGGCTGCCGGCGGGGAAAGCGGTGGGTTTAACCCCCCGATCAGACCTCGACCACGGCCCCGTCCGGCAGCACCTCCACCCCGGCCTCGCGGATCTTGGCGTGCTCGGCCGAGTCCGGGTCGAGCACCGGGTTGGTGTTGTTCAGGTGCGTGTACACCCGCCGGACGTGCAGGTGGCGGCGCAGCTCGGGCAGGGTGTGCGTGATCGGCAGGTGGCCCATCGCGGACTGGCCGCCGGTCCGGCCGGTGGCCGTGCCCATCTCCGACGGCGCGTAGAACGTGCCGTCCAGCAGGACCACGTCCGCCTCGGCCACCAGGTAGTCGAACCCCAGCGGCCAGCCGGCGAGGCACGGCGCGTACAGCACGATGCCGCCGGTGCGCGGGTCGTGCAGCCGGTACGCCACCACCCAGTGGCCCTCCACAGTGGACTCGGCCGCGAACCGGGGCCGCTTCCCGCTCACCGGGAACGCGGTCACCTCCAGCCCGCCGTCGAGCACGAAGGTCTGCTCCGGCTCGACCTGCCGCCACCGCCACTGCGCGTAGGAGTCCAGCACCGCCCGGGTCTCGCCGAGCGCGTGCAGCACGGTCGCGGGCGCGTGCACCCGCAGGCCGGGCGCGCCGCGCAGGGTGAGCAGGCCCAGGGTGTGGTCCAGTTCGGCGTCGGTGAGCAGCACGCCGCGGACCGGCGTGTCGCGCGGACCGGGGCCGGGGTGCAGGAACGGGGTGGCCGCGAGCTGGACGCGCAGGTCGGGCGAGGCGTTGAGCAGCCACCACGAGACGCCGTCGCCGCTGACCGCCAGGCCGTCCTGGGTGCGCGGGGGCAACTCGCCGCGCCGGACCGCCGCGCACGGGCCGCACGCGCAGTTCCACTGCGGCACACCGCCACCCGCGGCCGTGCCGAGCAGGACCACCTTCACCGCGCCACCTCCCTGGGCGCCAGGGCGTCCGCCGCGGGTCGCCGCAGGACCTCCTGGACCAGGCCGTGGTGCGGGGACAACGAGCACACCGGGTCGGTGTTCGCGGCGTTCCCGGTCAGCTGGAAAGCCTGGCACCGGCAACCGCCGAAGTCCACCTCCCGGCGCGGGCAGCCGCGGCACGGCTCGCCCATCCAGTCGAACCCGCGGAACGCGTTGAACGACACCGAGTCGTGCCAGATCTCCCGCAGTCGACGGGACTTCACGTTCTCGATGCCCAACCCCGTGATGACGGTGGCCGCCGGGCACGGCAGCACGTCGCCGTCCGGCGCCACGGTGAGCTGCCGCGCGCCCCACCCGTGCATGCACGGCTTGGGGTGCGACTCGTGGTAGTCCGCGATCACGTACACGATCTCCATGCGGGACCGGCTCTTCGCCTCCCGCACGACCTCATCCGCTTGTCTCAACTGGGTCCTCGTCGGCAGCAGCGCCGCCTGGTTGCGCAACGCCCACCCGTAGTACTGCGTGTTGGCCAGTTCCAGCCGGTCCGCGCCCATGTCCTCGGCCAGCGCGACGATGTCGGCCACGTGGTCGAGGTTCTGCCGGTGCAGCACCACGTTCACGGTCAACGGCAGGCCGGCGTCCTTCACCACCCGCGCGGCCTCCAGCTTGTGCGCGAAGCCCTTCACGCCCGCGATGCGGTTCGCGTTGGCCGGGTCGGCGTCCTGGACGGAGAGCTGCACGTGGTCCACGGCCAGCTCGGCCAGCCGCCCGGCGGTCAGCCCGAGCCCGCTGGTCACCAGGTTGACGTACGCCCCGAGTCCGCTCGCGTGCCCGACCAGCTCGGGCAAGTCCTTGCGGGCCAACGGTTCCCCGCCGGACAGGTGGAACTGGAGCACGCCCAGCTCCCGCGCCTGGTCGAACACGTCCGACCACTCGGCGGTGGACAGCTCGGCGTCCCGGCGCACCAGCTCCAGCGGGTTGGAGCAGTAGCCGCAGCGCAGCGGGCAGCGGTGGGTCAGCTCGGCGAGCAGCCCGAACGGCGGTTCAGCCATCGGTCACCACCACCCTGCGCGCGACCAGCCGGGTGACCAGCTCGGCCACGTCGTCGACGCGGACGCCGTCGAAGTCCTCGGCCAGCTTCTCCGCCATCTGCGCGATGGTGGTGCGGCCGTCGCACATGCCCACGACGGCGGCGGCGGTCTCGTTGAGCACCAGCACGCCTTCCGGGAACAGCACGACGTGGCTGTCCCGGGTCTGGTCGTAAGCGGTCTTCACGCCCTTGCCCAGCCGGGGCGTGGTGAAGAGGTCGCTCATGGTCTCGTCCCCGAGTAGTAGTCGACGGTGTCGAGGATCGCCCGCAGCACGTCGCACTTGAACGCCAGGGCGGCCACCGCCGCCTCCTGCCGCTCGCGGGTCGCGCAGTTGCGCACGACCAGGTCCAATGTGGACCTGCCTTCGCCGGAGATCACTTTGAGCCGTGCCGTGAAGTAGGCGAAACCCTCTTCGGCGATCCAGGGGTACCGCGCCCGCATGTCCGCCAACCGCCGGGTCATCAGGCCGCGGGAGAACATCTCGGTCAGCCCCGACGCGACCGCCTCCACCCACGGTTTCGTCCGGGCGAAGGTGACGTAGGCGTCCACCGCGAACCGCACCCCCGGCAGCACGTGCCGTTCGTCGAGCACCTCGTCCCGGGACAGCCCCAGTGCTTCGGCCATCCGCAGCCAGTCCTCCGCGCCGCCTTCGCCGGGTTTCGTGCCGTCGTGCCAGACGATCCGCTCGCGCCACTGCCGCCGCACGTCGGGGTCGGGGCAGTTGGCCAGGATCGCGGCGTCCTTGCGGGGGATGCAGCGCTGGTAGTACCACCGGTTCGCCGCCCACGACCGGAGTTCGTCCTTGGTGAGGGTCCCGGCGTGCAGGCGCAGGTGGAAGGGGTGTGTGTCCCAGTAACGGTTCGAGAGCCCGCGCAGCCGCGAGATGAACTCCTCAGCCGACCACGGCTCGGTCATGCTTGCCCCCAAAAGTGTTTCCGGCACGGCGGCGTGACTCCGGTGGCGGATACCGGAGTCACACGGGGATGGGTTCTAGCTACGTGCCGCGTAGGCGGTGACTTCCATCGGGGTGTCGACGTCGACGAAGTCCGGCTTGACCCACGTGCGCTTCGGTTCGGTCTGCATGGCGCGTCTCCTCGCAGTCGTCGTGAGGACGCGGCGGCGGAGTCCCACGGTAGAGCGTCCGGAGCGCCTCGCGCTAGATCGTAAGGAGGGTTGCCCAACCCGCAAGTGGATCAGTCCTCCGATGATTGTTGCCGGTCTCGGTTGGCTGTGGTTGCATCGGAGGAGACCGCCGAGTTCCGCCGCCGAGCCAGTGCGGACTACGGAGGAGCGCACATGCGTGCTCGTCTAGGTGCGGTGCTATCGGTCGCCGCTCTCGTCGCAGCGGTCGGACCCGCGCACGCCGAGCCGACGGCCGCCGCCGTGCGGACCGTCGCGACCGGCCAGGCCGTCCCGTGGGACATCGAGTTCCTGCCCGACGGCAGCGGCATCTTCACCGAACGCGACACCAAGAGGATCAAGAAGATCACCGGGACGACGGTGACCACCGTGCACACGGTGGACGCGGCCGTCCCCGGCGGCGAGGGCGGCCTGCTGGGCCTGGCCGTGTCGCCGACGTTCGCCACCGACAACACCGTCTACGTCTACTACACCGCCGCCTCGGACAACCGGATCTCCCGGGTGCGCCTGGGCGGGGCCGTCGAACCGATCGTCACCGGCATCCCCAAGGCCCGCATCCACAACGGCGGCGGGCTGGAGTTCGGGCCCGACGGGTACCTGTGGGCCACCACCGGCGACGCGGGCGTGACCGGCAACGCCCAGAACGTGAACTCGTTGGGCGGCAAGGTCCTGCGCTTCACCACCACCGGCGCCGCCGCGCCCGGCAACCCGTTCAACAGCCGCGTCTACACCCTCGGCCACCGCAACCCGCAAGGCATCACGTGGGCCAACGGGAGGGCGTACGCGACCGAGTTCGGCCAGAACACGGCCGACGAGCTGAACTGGATCCAGGCCGGCAAGAACTACGGGTGGCCCACCTGCGAGGGCACGTGCTCGGACAGCCGGTTCGTCAACCCGGTGAAGACCTGGCCCACCTCGCAAGCCGGCCCCAGCGGCATCGGCTTCTACAAGGACGCCCTCTACATCGGGGCGGTCACCGGCCGCCGGGTCTGGAAGGTCCCGGTCTCCGGCACCACCCTGGGCACGCCGGTCTCGCTGTTCACCGGCTACGGCCGCATCCGCGCGGTGGCGCCCGCACCGGACGGCACCCTGTGGATCGGCACCTCGAACCGGGACGGCCGCGGCACCCCTGCCGCCACGGACGACCGAATCCTGAGCACGGACGGCTGACCACCTAGTTGCGTGCGGGAGGCATGCGCCGGAGTTGTTCCAGCACAACGGGGTCCTGCAACTGCATCCACTGGACGACCTCGGTGTAGGTGGCGCACACGGTCTCCTCCCGCACGCACACCTCCTCCATGAACTTCTCCACCGCGGCGCTGAACGCGCCACCGGCCCAGTCGTTGAAGTGGTTGCCCACCACCATCGGCGCCCGGTTGCCGTTGAACGCCGCCTGGTACACCGACCGGTACGTGTCCAGCACGACCTGGGTGAACTCGCCCGGCGGCCCCGGGTCGTCCTTCGCCCCGTTCAGCGCGTACCAGAGGTTGAAGTCCATCATCACGACCTGCTTGCCCAGCGCGGGCACCCGGACCTCCGGCATCGGGAACTCCCACATCCCGTTCTGCACCGACGGCCACACCACGCCGAGGCTCACGTGGCTCGTGTCGTACACCAGCCCGTGCCCGCGCATCGCCGGGAACGCCTGCCCCCAGTCGCCCTCCAGGCACGGCGTCCGCCCGCCCTTCACCGCCGCCGGGTCGAGCTTGAACCCCTGCTCCCGGGCCTTCTCCACGACCGCGAAGAACTGGTCCAGCTCGCGGTTCCACTCGTCCGTGGTCCACTTGCCCACGCTGGGCTCGTCGCCCTGGCAGTAGTGGCCGTTGTAGTGCGTCCCGATCTCGTGCCCGGCGTCGATGGCCTCGTTGAGGTACTTGATCCGCGCGGCCACGTCCGCACGCGACCCGCCGAACCCGATGGACGAGTACCCCGGGCGGTGGCCGGGACCGGTGTAGGAGGCGCCTTCGGCGTCCGGGATCAGGTACACGCCCGACAGCAGGCCGGTGACGTGCGCGTTCACCCGCTGCGCGAGCGGCATCACGCGGTCCCAGTGCGCCTTGGACGCGGCCCCGTCGAAGGAGAACAGCACGAACTGCGGCGGCTTCTCGCCCGGCTGCACCTTCCGCATCCACTTCGGCGGCGCGGCGGGCGCGGGCACGGTCGGCGTCGGCCCGCTGGTCGAGGTCGAGGGTTGGCGCGGGGCGATCGGCAGGGGAGCGGCCAGTTCCCCGGTGTCGTGGGTCGGCGCCTCCTCCCGCGCGCCCAGCACGGCGAGCACGGACAAGGTCAGCGCGAGCGCCACCGCCGTCGTGACGAAACCCCTGCGTTTCACACCTTCAAGACGACTCTGGGTATCCGGTGGTTGCGTCTAGGTGACCGGCGTGGCCACGACCACCTGGTTCTCCTCGTACCCCTGTGCGCCGCCGACCCACCGCCCGCCGCAGGTCACCAGCACCAGCCGGTGCCCGCCGCGCGGCCCGAACAGCTCGACGGCCCGGGTCGGCAGTTCGTCCTTCCGAACCGTGTGCACCTCGCTGACGGTGAACTTGAACACCTTGCCCGCGGTGTCGACGACCGACACCTCCCGACCCGGCGCGGACCGCCACAGCTCGTCGAACGGACCCGTGACGCCCTTCCAGTTCACGTGCCCGGCCAGCACGGTCGCGCCTTCGGCGGCACCCAGGTCGACGCCCCACCAGGTCGCCTCGCCGACGCCTTCGGGGACGGGCAGCTCACCGTTCGCGGTGACCTCTTTGCGGACCAACGTGGCCAGGCCGCCCTCAGGCAGCCGGACGGTGCCGGGAGCCTGGGTCGGGGGCGGCGGGGGTTCGCTGGACGGCGTCGGGGTGGTCGGCGACGCGGGCGGGTTGGCCCCGCCCGGTAACCCCACGAGGTCGACACCACGCCCACCGCTCAAGCTGTCCCCCAACGGGTGAGGCACGACGGGGTCACCCGGTTCGGCGACCCCGGCCACCACCTCCGGGGCGGGGGAGAACACCAGCGCGACCCCGGCGAGCACACCCGCCACCACCGCGCCGGTCACCAACGCCCTCACTCGACCGTGCCTCTCACGACCGTGCCTCTCACGACCGGCCTTCACCCAACCGGCCCTCACTCGACCGTGCCTCTCACGCCCGTGCCTCACTCGACCGTGCCTCTCACGCCCGTGCCTCACTCGACCGGGCCTCTCACGACCGGGCCTCTCACGACCGGGCAGCCGCCAGCCGCCGCCGCACGATCCAGCCGAGCAGCCCGCCCGCCAGCAGCACGCCACCACCGAACGCGACCAGCGCACCCGTGTTCAGCTCGGTGGTGAACGCGGCCTTGGCCGTCACGCCCGCGCCCTCCGAGCCGGCGTGGATGGTGATCGGCACGACCGGCTTGTTCGGCTTGTTCGCCAACGCGAGCGCAAGCGTTTGCCCCGGCTCGACGTTCCCGCACGCCTTCGGCGGCGCGTTCGGGTCGAAGTACTCCTCGTAGCCCTTGGCCGCGGCCACCTCGACCACGCAGATCTCCTGCGGTGTGCGCAGGTCGGGCACGGTCGCGGTGCCGTCGTCACCGGTCTGGAGCACCAGCGGCTTGCCGTCCGGCCCGGTCAGCGTCCCGTCGTCCTGCTTGACCGCCGGGGACGTGCCGTCGGCCGCGGTGATCCGCAGCGCCACGCCCGCGATGCCCTTGCCGGTCTCGGTGTCGGTCTTGGCGACCTTCACCACACCGGGCGCGGTCTTGGCCGTGGTCGACGCCTGGGCGGTCAGCTTCTTCTCGCCACCCGTGGTGACGATGCGCTGCATGTTCTCCCGGCCGGCCGGGATGTGCACCTTCGGCTTGTCCGCCGGGCTGTCCAGCTTGACCACCACGGACGGGTTCGGGCCGGTCGGCACGACGGTGACGTTGAGCGGGCCGCCGTCCAATGAGGTCTTCAGCTCGCCGGTGGCCTGCCCGCTCTCCAGCGTGGCGTCGGTCAGCTCGACCGTCACCGGCACGCCGCCCACCATGCTGCCGTCGGACTTGGACACGTCGACCTTCCAGGTGTCCGGCGAGCCGATCACCTGCTCCTCGGTCGGGGCGGTGACCTTGGCCGTCCACGGGCCGCGGTTGGTCTCGGCGTCCTTGCGCATCCGGTCGACGACTTCGCGGGCGCTCGGCGGCAGGTGGTCGTAGTGGAACTGCTCGTTGTACGCGATCGTGCGGTAGTCGCTGTCCGGGCTCAGCGACAGGCCGCCGTGCTCGAAGGACGTCCACGAGTGCAGCAGGTGGGCCAGCGCCGCCGACTCGTCCGCGGAGTTGGTGGTCGAGTAGCGCAGCAGCAGGTAGGAGATGTTGGCGGCGACGTCCGGCGCGAGCGGCACGCCCGCCTTCGTCCGCAGCTCGTCACCCTCCTGGTACTCCACGCTGCTGTCCGGCGCGAGGTACGAGTAGGAGACGCACCACACCTGCTTGCCCTGCCAGATGTAGGAGCCCAGCCAGTCGGTGGTGCCCGGCTTGCCCCGGTACCCCTGCGCGGGTGTGTTGTGACCGATGCCCTCCTGCACCTGCGCGTTCGACGTGGCAGGCACCGCGAGCAGTGCCACACCGGCCGCGAGCACCGCGCCGGCGAGTCGTCTCCACCCCATGTCTGAACCTGACCCCTTCGGGCGCGTCGTCCGGGCGAACAGTGCCGGGGGAGAGCCTTACGGGTCGTCGGTTGGACGGACAAGCCGCCAGCGGGGTGGGACGGCGACTACGCTCCGCAGCCTGGGCTGTGGATTCGAGATCGACAGCCCGGGTAAAGTCGCTTTTACCGACGGGAACCGATCGACTCATGTGGTCGTTGAACCCCGTGACGGCGTCGAAACGCCACAGGAGGACGAGGTGCGTACCACCAGCAACCCCGCGTTCCGCAACCTGCCGACCGGCGGCGGTTACGGGAGCTACGCAGGCTTCGGCCAGCAACAGCAGTACGGCACCGAGCCGTACGGCTACCAGGCACCGCCGACCACCGGCGAGCGCCCCATCACCATCGACGACGTGGTCACCAAGACCGCGATCACCCTGGGCACCACGCTGGTCACGGGCCTGATCGCCGCGTGGCTCGTGCTCTCCGGCCAGATCGCGCCGTTCGCCCTGGTCATCCCGGGCATGCTGGTCGGCTTGGTCGTGGCCCTGGTCATCATCTTCAAGCGCACCCCGAGCGCGCCGCTGGTCATGACCTACGCGGTGGCGGAGGGCGTGTTCCTCGGCGCCATCACCGGTGTGTTCGAGGCGATGTTCAGCGGCATCGCGTGGCAGGCGATCCTCGGCACGTTCGGCGTGTTCGGCGCGATGCTCGTGGTCTACAAGACCGGTGCGATCCGCGTCACCCCGCGCCTGACCAAGTGGATCATCGGCGCCACGGTCGGTGTGGTCGTGCTCATGCTCGGCAACCTGGTGCTCAGCCTGTTCGGCGTGAACTCGGGCCTGCGCGACGGCGGCACCCTGGCGATCGTCTTCAGCCTCGTGGTGATCGGCATCGCGGCGTTCAACTTCCTCCTCGACTTCGAGGCGGCGAACGAGATGATCCGCTCGGGCGTCCCGGCCAAGTGGGCCTGGTGGGCGGCGTTCGGCCTGATGACCACGCTGGTCTGGCTGTACCTGGAGATCCTCCGCTTGCTGTCGTACTTGCAGCGAGACTGACTCCAAGCTCGAAGCGAAGGGCGCCCGGCTCCGGCCAGGCGCCCTTCGCCTTTCCGGGCCGCTTTCGCCGCGCAGCGGCGGCTTTGGCTTTGGCAGGGCTCCCAGCCCAGGGGGACCGAAGCCCTTCCCCCCATCGGTGGTCTGTCCGCCGGCGCTGCGCGCCGAAAGCGTCCGGGTGCGGTGGTGGTCAGTCGATCCAGGTCGAGGTTCTGTGGTCCTCTGCGGGCATCTCCATCCCGACCTTGATCAGGCATGACACGCACAGCGTGCCCTGGGGCTCCCGGACCAACTGCTCCGGCGGCACCGAGTGGGTGCACACGGCCTCGAAGTAGGCCTCCGATGCCTGTTGCGGCGAAAAGGCGTGGCACAGCGAGTCGTACCCGCTGTGCCACCACACGTACGTCATGGCCCCGACCTCCCTACTACTACGTAGGACGAGTCGGGGCCGGAAGTGTGACGCGCGTCAGCTCAAGCGCTCGATGACCATGGCCATGCCCTGCCCGCCGCCCACGCACATCGTCTCCAGGCCGAACTGCTTGTCGTGGAACTGGAGCGAGTTGATCAGGGTCGTCGTGATCCGGGCCCCGGTCATGCCGAACGGGTGGCCCACGGCGATGGCGCCGCCGTTGACGTTGAGCTTGTCCAGGTCGATGCCCAGGTCCTGGTACGACGGGATGACCTGCGCGGCGAACGCCTCGTTGATCTCGACCAGGTCGATGTCGTTGATCGACATGCCGGCCAGCGCCAGGGCGCGCTTGGACGCCTCGACCGGGCCCAGGCCCATGATCTCGGGGGACAGGCCGGACACGCCCGTGGAGACGACCCGCGCCAGCGGGGTGATGCCCAGTTCCTTCGCCTTGGTGTCGCTCATGATCACCAGGGCCGCCGCGCCGTCGTTCAACGGGCAGCAGTTGCCGGCGGTCACCCGGCCGTCGGGGCGGAAGACCGGCTTCAGGCCGGAGACACCCTCGTAGGTGACACCCGGACGGGGGCCATCGTCGGTGGACACGACCGTGCCGTCCGGAAGGGTGATCGGGGTGATCTCGCGGGCCCAGAAGCCGTTGGCGATGGCCTTCTCCGCCAGGTTCTGCGACCGGACGCCGAAGTGGTCCATCTCCTCGCGGGAGATGCCCTTGGTCAGGGCCAGGTTCTCCGCCGTCTGACCCATGGCGATGTAGATGTCGGGCAGCTCGCCGCGCGTGCGCGGGTCGACCCACTCCGCCGCGCCGCTCTCCGCGACCGACTTCGTCCGGGCCTCGGCGTCGCCGAACAGCGGGTTGTGGGTGCCCGGCCAGCTGTCCGACGAGCCGCGCGCGAAGCTCGACACCGTCTCCACGCCGGCGCTGATGAACACGTCGCCCTCGCCCGCCTTGATGGCGTGCAGCGCCATGCGGGTGGTCTGCACGCTGGACGCGCAGTACCGGGTCACGGTGGTGCCGGGGAGCTGGTCGTAGCCCGCGAGCACGGACACGACCCGGCCCATGTTGTAGCCCTGCTCGCCGCCGGGGAGGCCGCAGCCGAGCATCAGGTCGTCGATGTCGTTCGGGTCGAGCTGCGGCACCTTGGCCAGCGCCGCCTTGAGGACCTGCACGGTCAGGTCGTCCGCCCGGACGTCCTTGAGCGAACCCTTGCCCGCACGCCCGATGGGCGACCGGGCTGCGGAGACGATCACGGCCTCAGGCATTACGGAACTCCTTTGTTTCGCCGCAGAGATGCCTTGCAGCCTAGTTAACGCCTGTTCAGCCGGGCTACCACTCGTGACGCAGGACGCCGACCAGCGGGGCCAGCAGGATCGATGCAGCCGCCTCGTACCCGGCCGCGCTCGGGTGGAACTGGTCCCGGCTGAAGAAATCGCCCCGCCGCGCCACGAACTCCCGCGCCAGCAGGTCGCCCAGCGCGACCGGCACCCCGCCCGCCGCCAGCACCTCGCGCCGCTGCGCCCGCGCCAGCCGCAGGCTCCACTCCCGCGCCACCGACCGCAGCGGCTGCGCGATCGGCTGGATCGACCCCAGGTCCGGGCACGTCGCGACGACCACGCCCACCCCGGTCCGGCGCAACCGCCGCACCTGCACCCCGAGCAGCGCCGCCGACACCGCGACCGGCGTCCGGGTCGTCACGTCGTTCGCCCCGATCACCACCAGGCACAGCCGCGGCGGGTCGGCCACCACCCGGTCCACCTGGGCGGGCAGGTCGCGCGTGGTCGACCCGCTGATCGCGTAGGTCTCCAGCCGCACCGGCCGGTCCAACTCCTCCGCCAACCAGGTCGCCAGCAGCACCCCGGGCAGCTCGGCGGGGTCGTCCACCCCCAACCCGGCCGCCATCGAGTCGCCCACTACGGCGAACCGCACCGACGTCCCCTCGCCCGTCCCGTACACGCCGTCGGCGCGCGGCGGCGGCGCGTCCGGCACGCCGATGACCACCCGCGCCCGTCGCGACTGCCGCGTGAACAGGCCGTACGCGAGTCCTGTCACGCCACCCACCGCGCCCAGCGCCACCGCCAGGAACCGCCACCACCGCACGGACACCACCCCCTTGGGCAATCGTCCACAAGGCCGCGCGGATTACCCGCCAAACCGCCGCGGCTCGCGTGTCACCCGGCAGCGGTTACGCTGCGCAAGTCATCTCGCGTTGTGGGAAGGGACCTGCGGTGGAGTACGTCGAGAGCGTCGTGGACCTGGTCGGCAACACGCCGCTCGTGAAGCTGAACAAGGTCGCCGAGGGGCTCAAGCCGCTCGTCCTGGCCAAGGTCGAGTACCTGAACCCCGGCGGCAGCGTGAAGGACCGGATCGCTCTGCGCATGGTGGAGGCCGCCGAACGCTCCGGCGAGCTGAAGCCGGGCGGCACGATCGTCGAGCCCACGTCGGGCAACACCGGCGTCGGCCTCGCCCTGGTGGCCCAGCAGAAGGGCTACAAGTGCGTCTTCGTCTGCCCGGACAAGGTCAGCGTGGACAAGCGCAACGTGCTCAAGGCCTACGGCGCCGAGGTCGTGGTGTGCCCGACCGCGGTCGCGCCGGAGCACCCGGACTCCTACTACAACGTGTCCGACCGCCTGGTCCGCGAGATCCCCGGCGCGTGGAAGCCCAACCAGTACGCCAACCCGGAGAACCCGGCGAGCCACTACCACGGCACCGGCCCCGAGCTGTGGCGCCAGACCGAGGGCAAGATCACCCACTTCGTGGCCGGCGTCGGCACCGGCGGCACCATCTCGGGCACCGGCCGCTACCTCAAGGAGATCTCCGAGGGCCGCGTGCAGGTCATCGGCGCGGACCCGGAGGGCTCGGTCTACTCCGGCGGCACCGGCCGCCCGTACCTGGTCGAGGGCGTCGGCGAGGACTTCTGGCCGGACGCCTACGACCGCGACGTCTGCGACGAGATCGTGGCCGTGTCGGACAAGGACTCCTTCGAGCTGACCCGCCGCCTGGCCCGCGAGGAGGGCCTGCTGGTCGGCGGCTCGTGCGGCATGGCGGTCGCGGCGGCGCTGCGCGTCGCGGAGGGCCTGACCGAGGACGACGTGGTCGTGGTGCTGCTGCCCGACGGCGGTCGCGGCTACCTGTCCAGCGTGTTCAACGACAAGTGGATGGCGCAGTACGGCTTCATGTCGCCGGACACGTCCGGCGCGACCGTCGGCGACGTGCTGCGGCGCAAGGACGGGACCATGCCCGACCTGGTCCACGGCCACCCCAACGAGACGGTCGCCGAGGCCGTGGCGATCATGCGCGAGTACGGCGTGTCCCAGATGCCCGTGGTCAACGCCGAGCCGCCGGTCATGGCGGCCGAGGTGGCGGGCGCGGTCAACGAGCGCGACCTGCTCGACGCCCTGTTCACGGGGAAGGCCCAGCTCACCGACCGCCTCGACGCGCACATGTCGGTGAAGCTGCCGACCATCGGGTCCGGCGAGTCGATCAGCGCGGCGATGACGGCGCTGTCGGCGGCCGACGGCGCGCTGGTGCTCGACGACGGCAAGCCCGCCGGCGTGGTCACCCGCCAGGACATCCTGGGCTTCCTCGCCGGACGCTGATAACGACACGTTCACCGGTTGCCGGTGGCCGGCGCGGGCGCATCCGCTAGCGTTGGCCACCGACTTATACGCCTACGGCCCACGCCAAGGGGGTTGGAAACTCCGATGAACGCTCCTCAGCCGCCAGGGAACCAGCAATTCGGCGGTCAAAACCAGCAGGAGCAGGGGCAGGGTGCCCAGCCCCCGAACGCCGACGCGACCCAGGTCGTGCCGAGCGGCGGCTCGTCCCCTGCGTTCCCGCCCCCGGAGGCCACCCAGGTGGTGCCCTCGTCCGGCCCGCAGCAGGCGGTGAACCCGGACGCCACGCAGGTCGTGCCGCCGAGCGCGACCCAGCAGCAGCCGCCGTCGGCGTCGGGCGGTTTCCCGGCGCAGCAGCCGCCCGCCTCCGGCGGGTTCCCGGCCCAGCAGCCCAACCCGTACGGGCAGCCCCAGCAGCAGCCGGGCCAGTACGGCCAGCCGCAGCAGCCGCCGGCCTACGGCCAGCAGCCGCAGTCCAACCCGTACGGCCAGCCCCAGCAGCCGAACCCGTACGGCCAGCAGCCGCAGTCCAACCCCTACGGCCAGCCGCAGGCGAACCCGTATGGCCAGCCGCAGCAGGCCAACCCGTACGGCCAGCCCCAGCAGCAGGCGTGGGGCGCGCAGCCCGGCTACGGCCAGGCCGCCGCGTACGGCGCCCCGCCCACCGGCTACGCCGAGTGGGGCTCCCGCGCCGTCGGCGCCCTGATCGACTACGGCGCCCCGGGTCTGGTGGTCGGCATCCTGGTCGGCATCGGCTCCGCCACCGGCGACCCGACGCTGGCGTTCCTGCTGGCGGGCGTGGGCTACCTGGCGCTGCTCGGCTTTATGATCTACAACTCCTGGTACCTGGCGGGCACCACCGGCCAGTCGCTGGGCAAGAAGGTCGCGAAGATCAAGCTGCTCAAGGAAGAGACGATGCAGCCGATCGGCTTCGGCAACGCGTTCGTCCGCCACCTGTGCCACTTCGTCGACTCGCTGCCCTGCTACGCGGGCTGGTTCGCGCCGCTGTGGGAGGTCAAGAAGCAGACGTGGGCCGACAAGATCCTCGGCACCATCGTCGTGAACGCGCCGGACACCGGGATGCCCGGCGGCGGGTACCCGGGCCAGCAGTCCTACGGCCAGCCCCAGAACCCGTACGGCCAGCCCCAGCAGAACCCGTACGGCCAGCCGCAGCAGAACCCCTACGGCCAGCAGCCGCCCCAGCAGTGGTGAGCTAGCAGCCTCTCGGAGCACCGCCCAGCGAGGCCGCGTCGGCTTGTCGCGTCGCCTTTCCCGACGATCATGCTTTTCGATCGGCGGGAAAGGCGGCGTGACGAGCCGACCTCCAGGCGGCCGAGCCGCGACGCCGCAGGCGGCGCCATGGATACAGTCGATTAGGCCAGCGGGCGGTTCCGTTTCACCCGGTCGTACCCTTGTGGTCATGACGGACTTCGCCCCCTACGGTTTCGCGACCAGGGCAATCCACGCGGGCCAGGAACCGGACCCGACGACCGGCTCGGTCATCGTCCCGATCCACGCCACCTCGACCTACGCCCAGGACGGCGTCGGCGGCCTGCGCGGCGGCTTCGAGTACTCGCGGACCGGCAACCCCACCCGCGCGGCGCTCGAGGAGTGCATGGCGGCGCTCGAAGGCGGTCGGCACGGCCGCGCGTTCGCGTCCGGCATGGCCGCCACCGACACGGCGCTGCGCGCGATGTGCCGGCCGGGCGACCACGTCGTCATCCCGAACGATGCCTACGGCGGCACGTTCCGCCTGATCGACAAGGTCCTCAGCCAGTGGGGCGTCGAGCACACCCCGGTCCCGCTGTCCGACGTGGACGCGGTGCGCGCGGCGGTGCGGCCGAACACCAAGGTCATCTGGGTGGAGACGCCCACCAACCCGCTGCTCAACATCGCCGACATCGCCCTGCTCGCGCAGGTCGCGCACTCGGCGGGCGCGCGGCTCGTGGTCGACAACACCTTCGCCTCGCCCTACCTCCAGAGCCCGCTCGCGCTGGGCGCGGACGTCGTGCTGCACTCGACCACCAAGTACGTGGGCGGCCACTCCGACGTCGTCGGCGGCATCCTCGTGACCTCGGACGACGAGCTGGACAGCGCGTTCGGCTTCCTCCAGAACGGCGCGGGCGCGGTCCCCGGCCCGTTCGACGCGTGGCTGACGCTGCGCGGCATCAAGACCCTCGAAGTGCGCATGGAGAAGCACTCCGACAACGCGGAGCTGGTCGTCCAGGCCCTCCTGCGCCACCCGCGCGTGACCTCGGTGCTCTACCCGGGCCTGCCCGAGCACCCCGGCCACGAGGTCGCGGCGAAGCAGATGAAGCGCTTCGGCGGCATGATCTCGTTCACCGTGGAGGGCGGCGAGGCGGCGGCCCTGGAGGTCTGCTCGCGCACCAAGCTGTTCACGCTGGCCGAGTCGCTGGGCGGCGTCGAGTCCCTGATCGAGCACCCCGGCAAGATGACCCACGCCAGCACGGCGGGTTCGATGCTGGAAGTGCCCGCTGACCTGGTCCGCGTCTCGGTGGGCATCGAGTCCGGCGAGGATTTGGTGACCGACCTCGTCGCCGCTCTCGACTGTGTTTGATTGCGCCGCCTCCGGCCTCGCGGGGGCTGATCAGGTGCCGTAGCGGGCGGCGGCGCGTTCCTTCGCCTTGGCGGCTTCCACCTCGCGGTCGCGCGGCGGGGCCTTGGTGACCAGGGACTCCAGCAGGACCCTGGTCGCCTCGGCCACCGCCTCCACCGCGAGGTCGAACGCCTCCTGGTTCGCCGCCGAGGGGTGGGTCGACCCGCTGACCTTGCGCACGTACTGGACGGCGGCGGCGCGGATCTCGTCCTCGGTGGCGGGCGGCTCGAAGTTGTGCAGCACCCGGATGTTCCGACACATGTGTCCACTATCGCCGAAATCCGCTTGGCCTCGCATGGTTGTCTGAACACCGTGCCCGAGCCCAACCGCCCGTTCCGCTGGGACCTCGTGCGTCCCGACCACCTCGGGACGCTGCTTCCGGCCGACCCGCCCGACCTCTGGTACGTGGACGACCTGGTCGAATGCGCCGGCCAGGTGCTCGCGCGGTGCGCCGACAGCGACCTGTACTTCGTCGGCCGGTCCGCGGACAGCGTGTTCGACCTGCTCAGCGGGGTCCTGGAGCACACGACCTGGCGCGACCGCCTGCACCAGGTGCCGCTGTCGGTGTTCGGCGCGGCCCGCGTCTCCGGCGACGACCTGCCCCAACTGCGCGCGAACCTCACGGCGTCGGGCGTCTCACCGCACGCCCTGGCCACCGGCCGCCCGACCGCCTTCGTGGACCTGGTCCACGAGGGCAGCACCTACACCAACCTGTACCACCTGCTGCGCGACTGGATCGAGGACGAACGCGCGGCGTGGGACGTCGTGCGCCGCCGCCTGCGGTTCATCGGCATCACCCGCCGCCGCAAGACCAGCCCGAAGACGTGGCGCTGGCACCAGCACGCGCCCTGGGCCGCCGACCTGCCCGCGAGCGCGATCCGCAACGTCTCCCTGGACTGGGGCGTGTGGGGCTGGTTCGGCGACCAGCAACCCAAGCTGACCAGGTCGTTCAAGTCGACGCTGTGGTCCGACGAGTCGGTGGCCCAGCCCCGTCACGACGAGCGGACGCGCGCGGCGCTGGCCGAAGCGTTGGCCGTGGTGGAGGCCGGACGGCAGCGTCGAGCGCAACTGGTGGCCGTGCTGTGCGAGGAACCGGCGATCCGCGAGCCGTGGCTGCGGACGCTGGTGAACGAAATCAGGGCTTGACGTCGTACCGGGCGTTCTCGACCTTCGGCACCGCCGGCAGGTCGCGCCCGTCTATGCAGCCACCCTCGTACCGGACAACGCCGTCGTGCTCCACGAACCGGCCCGTCTCGGCGCAGCCAGCGTGCGCCACGGTGAAGAACGCCGCTCCGGTCAGCGCCGCGGCCGTGGCCACCGCGCCGACGAGCGGCAGCACCGCGGTGACGCGTCCCGCGAGTGCCATGCCACCTCCCCAGGTGAAATCCGTGCAAACCCCCGCACCGAGGGTACCGGTCCGGACGTGTCCCGAGTGCGGCTCTCAGGGTTCCCACAGGAAAGGGCCGGCCCGCGGGTGGCGGACCGGCCCTTGCTCACGCGTTCGTCAGAGGTTGCCCCGACGCTCCTGCTCGCGCTCGATGGCCTCGAACAGGGCCTTGAAGTTGCCCTTGCCGAAACCGAGCGAGCCGTGGCGCTCGATGAGTTCGTAGAAGACGGTCGGCCGGTCGCCGATCGGCTTCGTGAAGATCTGTAGCAGGTAGCCGTCCTCGTCGCGGTCGACCAGGATGCGGTGCTCCTTGAGCACCTCGATCGGCACGCGCACCTCGCCGATGCGGGCCCGGAGCTCCGGGTCGTCGTAGTACGAGTCCGGGGTCTCCAGGAACTCGACGCCGGCCGCGCGCATGGCGGTCAGCGTGGCGACGATGTCGTTGGTGGCGAGCGCGATGTGCTGCACGCCCGCGCCCGAGTAGAACTCCAGGTACTCGTCGATCTGCGACTTCTTCTTCGCGATCGCGGGCTCGTTCAGCGGGAACTTCACCCGGTGGTTGCCGTTGGACACCACCTTGCTCATGAGCGCCGAGTAGTCGGTGGCGATGTCGTCGCCGATGAACTCCGCCATGTTCACGAAGCCCATGACGCGGTTGTACCACTCGACCCAGTAGTCCATCTTGCCGAGCTCGACGTTGCCCACGCAGTGGTCCACCGCCTGGAACAGCCGCTTCGGCGCGCCCTCGGGTCGGACGACGGTGCTCTCCCTGGCCACGTAACCCGGCAGGTACGGGCCGGTGTAGCGGGACCGGTCGATGAGCGTGTGGCGGGTCTCGCCGTAGGCCGCGATGGCGGCCATGCGGACCACGCCGTGCTCGTCCTCGACGTCGTGGGGCTCGACGAGGACGGTGGCGCCCTGGGTGCGGGCGTGTTCGATGCACTTGTCGACGTCGGCGACCTCCAGCGCGAGGTCCACGACACCGTCACCGTGCTTGCGGTGGTGGTCGAGCAGCGCGCTGTCCGGCTGCACCCCACCGTTGATCACGAACCGAGCCGAGCCGGACTTGAGCACGAAGGACTTGTGGTCCCGCTGCCCCGTCTCGGGCCCGGCGTACGCGACGAGCTGCATCCCGAAGGCGACCTGGTAGAACCACGCGGTCTGGGTCGCGTTGCCGACCACGAAGACCACGGCGTCCATGGAGCGCACGGGGAACGGATCGCGCGTCCCGTCGTAGTCGACCAGGCCCACGAGTTGGCGGAGCTGGTCGTAGCTCACGTCGTCAAGCTGCTGCGTCATGCCTCACAGCATGTGCGGCGCTGGGCAGGGTGAGCAACAGTGTCGTTCTTCGCTGGGCAGGTTGTACAGTGATCCATGGTTTCCGACGGGCAAGCTGAACACTCTGACCAGGTGCTGGACGCGCTGGACGCCCGGCTGTTGCTGCTGCTCACCGACGAGCCGCGACTGGGGGTGCTGGAGTGCTCCCGGCGGTTGGGCGTGGCGCGCGGCACCGTGCAGGCCCGGCTGGACCGGTTGGTGGCGCGGGGCGTGCTGACCGGGTTCCCGCCGGCGCTGGACCTGGCGGCGATGGGGTACGGGCTGACGGCGTTCGCGGTGCTGGAGATCGCGCAGGGGCAGCGGCGGGAGGTGTCCGGCGGGTTGGCGGCGATCAACGAGGTGTGCGAGGTGCACGCGACGACCGGGCAGGGGGACCTGTTCGTGCGGATGGTGGCGCGGTCGAACGCGGACCTGCAGCGGGTGATCGACGAGATCGTGGACGTGCCGGGGGTGCAGCGGCTGTCGACGTCCATCGCGCTGTCGACGCCGGTGCCGCCACGGGTGCGGCCGTTGCTGGAGCAGGTGCTCTAGGGCGCTGCTGGGATCGGGCGCTGCTGGGATCGGGCGCTTGGGGTGGCGGGTGGGGATGGCCAACGCGAGCGAACCGCCCAAACCCGCCGGCCGCACCCACCCGACCAACTCCGCCGGCCCGCCCGAGCGGTTCCACCCGCCAGCCCGACGACCGCCACGCGGCAAATGGCCACACAACAAGCGGGGCGGCCACCTCGCCTCGGTGGCCGCCCCGCTCGAGTCCGTGGGATCAGGCCGCGTACGGCACCGCCTTGATGAGTGTCACCTTCATCGTGCTGCCGTTGGGCAGCTCGTACTCCCGCGTCTCACCCTCCTTGGCGCCGTTCAGCGCCTTGCCCAGCGGAGACGACGGGGAGTACACCTCCAGCGACCCGTGGGCACCTTCCTCGCGGGTGGCCAGCAGGAAGTCCTCGGTCTCGTCGTCACCCTCGTAACGGACGGTGAGCACCATGCCGGGGGCGGCCACACCGGACACGGTGGGCGCCTCGCCGACCTTGGCGACGCGCAGCAGTTCCTGCAGCTGCCGGATGCGAGCCTCCTGCTTGCCCTGCTCCTCGCGGGCAGCGTGGTAGCCGCCGTTCTCGCGGAGGTCGCCCTCCTCGCGGCGGGCGTTGATCTCCGCAGCAATGACCGGGCGATTCTCGATCATCTCGTCCAGCTCAGCCTTGAGCCGGTCGTAGGCCTCCTGGGTCAGCCAGGTCACCTCAGTGTCGCTCACGGTCACCAACTCCTCGTCTTGCTCCGGCCCACGGCGTGGGCTGGCAGTTCCCGGACGCACGCGCCCGGAACGGAAAAACACGGCCCGCGCCGGGGCCGTGCTGAAAGGCCAGAGTAACACGTCTACAACGTTCAGCGACGGTGTTTTGTTCCGGATAGGGCCGCTAAACCCGCAGATCACCCGCTTGGCCGCTACCTCGTGGACAGGTAAGGCGGAACCTGGTAGGAGCAGCCGAACACCTCTCCGGTCGTCGCCTCTTTCGACGTCCGGAGCACCGTCTTGGGATAAACCCGAGTGGCCCCGGGCGGCACCAGCACTTCACGCCGGCCGGTTTCGTCGCCGTCGTCGGACCGGGCCCGCACGATGCACACGACGGGCTTGTCCGGCGTGTCCCGGACGACCTCGAAGGTGATCTCCACCGACCCCGGGTCCAGCACCCGGAACGCGGTCTGCTTCGCCTCGACGGGCGCGGTCCCCAGGTTCTGCCAGCCGATCCAGGCGACCAGGGCGCCGACCAGCACGGCGACTACGGGCAGTGACCACCGGGCCCACTTCGGCAGGGCGCGGCGGGGTTTGCCGTACCGGCCTTCCGGCAGTGCCACTTGCCAACGCCTTCCTGCCCGTGGGGAACAATGGTCCGCGACCACCGCGTTGAGTGTCGCAGGGGCCGCGGCGGCCCCGTCCAGCAGGGCCCAAGGGAGGACCACCACCGTCATGGTTGAGAAGCTGCGCCTGATGGCGGTGCACGCGCACCCGGACGACGAGTCGAGCAAGGGTGCCGCGACGATGGCGCGCTACGTCGCCGAGGGGCACGAGGTCATGGTGGTGACCTGCACGGGTGGCGAGGCGGGCAGCATCCTCAACCCCAAGCTCGCCGACCGGCCGGACGTGCTGGACAACATGGGCGAGATCCGCCGCGCGGAGATGGCGCGCGCCGCCGAGATCCTGGGCATCCAGCACCGCTGGCTGGGCTTCGTCGACTCGGGCCTGCCCGAGGGCGACCCGCTGCCGCCGCTGCCGGACGGCTGCTTCGCCCTGACGCCGCTGGAGGAGTCCGTCCCGCCGCTGGTGGCCGTGATCCGCGAGTTCCGCCCGCACGTGATCGTCACCTACGACGAGAACGGCGGCTACCCGCACCCCGACCACATCCGCTGCCACGAGGTGTCGGTGGCGGCCTGGGACGCGGCTGGCGACCCGGACATGTACCCCGAGACCGGCGAACCGTGGCAGCCGCTGAAGCTGTACTACTCGCACGGCTTCTCGCGCGCCAAGCTGCTCGCGTTCCACGAGGCCCTGCTCGCGGAGGGCCAGGAGTCCCCGTACGCGGAGTGGCTGTCCGGCTGGGCCGCGGACCAGCCCGACGTGATCGAACGCGTCACGACCCGCGTCGAGTGCGCCGACTACTTCCCGCTCCGCGACGAGGCCCTGAAGGCGCACGCGACCCAGATCGACCCCGACAGCCGCTGGTTCGCCGTGCCGCTGGAGATGCAGCGCACCGTGTGGCCCACCGAGGAGTACGAACTGGCGCGCTCGCTGGTCGACAGCACGTTGCCCGAGGACGACCTGTTCGCGGGCGTGAGGGAAAAGGTGACGGCGTGAACCCGGTCCCCTGGGACCAGACGACGGCGATGGTGCTGGTGCAGCCCTCGACCACCAAGGACCCCGGCGGTCAGCAGGAGGACTTCGGCAAGTCCTCCCCGCTGGGCCTGCTGATCCTGGTGCTGTTCTTCATCGCGGTGTTCTTCCTGGTCCGTTCGATGAACAAACACCTGCGCAAGCTCCCGGCGTCCTTCGACCCACCCGAGGACAAGAAGAAGGACGACTAGAGCCCGGAGAACCGCACCACCCCGGCGTCGCACACCACCACGAGCCTGTCGTCACCGGTCCAGATCAGCACGCGCGGAATCGACTCGGCGTGCCGACCCCGCGCGAACCCCTGCACCACGTACGGGTGGTCGGCCAACGACTCGGGCGCGCGCAGCCGCGCCCGGGACCGGCGACGACAGCCGCAGTACGGCCACGTCCCCGCTCTCGTCCTCGGCGACGGGCGCGCGACACGCGACGGTCGCCTCCCCGGACCACCCGAGGTGCACCACGGAGACGTGAACGGTGTCGGTCGGCACCACGTGCTCGCACGTCAACACCAGGTCGGGGGCGATGAGCACGCCCGCGCCGACCTCGCCCACCCGCGCGAGCCACGGCGGGCGCTCGCGATACCTCGCGCGCACGAACCGCAGCTTAACGCCGCCGACGCGTCACTATGTCGTACCCGAGTGGGAGAATGGAGACGGGGGCCGGAGGCCGCGCCTCAACGCGGGTACCACACCCGCCGAGCCGGCACGGAGACCAACTCGCGCTCCGGCCAGCGCACCGCCGTCAACGCCCCGCCGAACGCGCAACCGGTGTCCAGGCACAGCGTCCCGTTGACCCACAACGGTTCCTCGACCGGAGTGTGTCCATACAGGACGGTCGCCGCCCCGCTGTACTCCTCGAACCACGGGTGCCGGACCGGGAAACCCCGCGCGTCCACCTCGCCCGTGCTCTGCCCCCACACGGCCAGCGCCCGCGCCCGGGACGACTCGACCCCGTGGTAGCGCTCGGGCAGGCCCGCGTGCGCCACGACCAGGTCACCGCCGTCCAGGACGTAGTGCGGCACGAGGGAGTCGAGGAACTCCAGCACCTCCGCCCGGAACCCGGGAGTCTCGTGCACGAGCTGGGCCAGCGACTTCTCCAGGCCGTGCACGACCGTCACGTCCCGGCCCTTCAGCGCCCGCGCCAGCTTGTCGTCGTGGTTCCCGCGCACGCACAGGGCCGTCCCGGCGCGCACCATGCCCATCACCAGCCGCAGCACGCCGGGCGTGTCGGGCCCCCGGTCCACCAGGTCGCCGACGAACACCGCCGTCCGCCCGTCGGGGTGCCGAGCGCCGTCGTCGGCCACCTCGTAGCCCAGTTCGCGCAGCAGGTGGACCAGCTCGACCCGGCAGCCGTGGACGTCCCCCACCACGTCGAACGGACCGGTCAGGTGCCGCAGGTCGTTGGGCAGGTGCTCGATGATCTCCACACGTCCCAGTGTGATCGAACCGGTCCGCGTGCGGCGTGGGAATTACTGTGGACCCATGACGAACCGGCTCGCGTCCTCGACCAGCCCCTACCTGCTCCAGCACGCCGAGAACCCGGTGGACTGGCACGAGTGGTCGCCGGCGGCGTTCGCCGAGGCGCGGGAGCGGGACGTGCCGGTGCTGCTGTCGGTCGGGTACGCGGCCTGCCACTGGTGCCACGTGATGGCGCACGAGTCGTTCGAGGACGAGGCCACCGCCGAGTACATGAACGCGCACTTCGTCAACGTCAAGGTCGACCGCGAGGAACGCCCGGACGTGGACGCGGTGTACATGGCGGTGACGCAGGCGCTGAGCGGGCACGGCGGGTGGCCGATGACGGTCTTCCTGACCCCCGGCGGGGAGCCGTTCTACGCGGGCACCTACTACCCGCCGGTGCCCGGCCGGGGGATGCCGTCGTTCCGGCAGGTGCTGGAGGCGATCGACCACGCGTGGCGCGAGCAGGGCGCGGAGGTGCGCGAGTCGGCGGCGAACATCGTGTCCCAGTTGGCCTTCAAGCCGCTGCCGCAGTCCACTGTGGACGCCGAGGTGCTGGCCGGCGCGGTGGTGTCGCTGCTCGGGCACTTCGACCGGGCGAACGGCGGTTTCGGTGGCGCGCCGAAGTTCCCGCCGTCGATGGTGCTGGAGTTCCTGCTGCGCCACCACGAGCGGACCGGGTCCGTGGAGGCGCTGTCGATGGCGCGGGCGACGTGCGACGCGATGGCCGCGGGCGGGTTGTACGACCAGTTGGCGGGCGGGTTCGCGCGGTACGGCGTGGACGCTTCGTGGGTCGTGCCGCACTTCGAGAAGATGTTGTACGACAACGCTTTGCTGCTTCGCGTGTACAGCCACCTGAGCCGGCGCGACCCGTCGCCGCGGTACGCGCAGGTGGTCCGGGAGACGGCCGAGTTCCTGCTGCGGACGCTGACCACGCCCGAGGGCGGGTTCGCCGCGTCGCTGGACGCCGACACCGACGGCGTCGAGGGCCTGACCTACGTGTGGACGCCCGCCCAACTGGCCGAGGTGCTCGGTCCGCTGGAGGGCGCGCGGGCGGCCGTGCTGTACGGCGTGACCGAGGAGGGGACGTTCGAGCACGGCTCGTCCACGCTGCGGATGCTCGGCGAGCCCGTGCCGGAGATCGCGGAGAAGCTGTTGGAGGCGCGGGAACGACGACCCCAGCCGGGGTTGGACGACAAGGTCGTGACCGCGTGGAACGGCCTCGCGATCACCGCGCTGGCCGAGGCGGGGTCGGTGTTCGGCGAGCCGCGCTGGGTGGCGGCGGCGGCGCGGGCGGCGTCGTTGCTGCTGGACCTGCACGTGGTGGACGGGCGGCTGCTGCGGACGTCCCGGGGTGGCGCGGCGGGCACGGCGGCGGGCGTGCTGGAGGACTACGGGTGCTTCGCCGACGGCTTGCTGGCCCTGCACCAGGCGACCGGTGAGCCGCAGTGGCTGGCCGAGGCGTGCGCGCTGCTGGACACGGCGCTGGCGCGGTTCGCGGGTGCCGAGCCGGGCGTCTACTACGACACCGCGGACGACGCCGAGGCGTTGGTGCAGCGGCCGGCCGACCCTTCCGACAACGCGAGCCCGTCCGGGGCGTCGTCCCTGGCGTCCGCGCTGGTCACGGCGTCCGTGCTGGGCGCGCCCCGGTCGGCGGAGTACCGGGCGGCGGCCGAGGCGGCGGTGGCCCGCGCCGGTCTGCTGGCCGCGCGGGAACCCCGGTTCGCGGGTCACTGGCTGTCCGTGGCGGAGGCCCTGGAGCACGGGCCGGTGCAGGTTGCGGTGGTCGGCGGTGACCCCGCGCTGGTGGCGACGGCGTGGCGCGGCGTGCACGGTGGCGGGGTGGTGGTGGCCGGCGACCCGGACTCCGCACCCCTGCTGGCCGACCGCCCGCTGGTGGACGGCGCCCCGGCGGCGTACGTGTGCCGCGGCTACGTCTGCGACCGCCCCGTGACCACCTCGGACGACCTCGCCGCCGCGCTTCACCGGTAGCGAACCACCGTTGTCTTCTGGCGTTACCGGCGTAGCGTCGATTGCACTGTAATCGTGTAATCAACGAAGTGGGTGGGTCATGAGACGAGGTTGGGGCTCGCGCTGGCAGCAGGCCGAACAGCCGCCCGCGGACGACGCGGCGGCCTGGTTCGCGGGCCGGCTGCCGGACGGTTGGTTCACCGAGGCGCCGACGGTGACGGTGGACCGCGAGGAGATCCTGGTGGTGGGCACCCTCCCGCCGCTGACCGGCGAGTTCGCGGACGAGGCGGAGCGGGCGGCGGCGGAGTCCGGCCGCATCAGCCGGTTCCGCGAGCAGACCCGCGAGGAACGCATCGAGATCGCCCGCCAGGCCGAACACCGCTACCGCCGCAAGGTCGCGTGGGGTGCCCGGCTGGGCGGCACGGAGGAGCTGTTCACGACCCTGTCGGTGCCCGTGATGACCCGGCTCCGCCAGCCGGAACGCCAGGTCCTGGACACCCTGGTGGCCGCCGGCGTCGCCCGCTCCCGCTCGGAGGCCCTGGCCTGGGCGGTCCGCCTGGTGGGGCAGCACGCGGACACGTGGCTGACCGACCTGCGCGACGCGATGTCCCGCGTGGACGACCTGCGTGCGCAAGGCCCCGACCTGGCGTGATGCGTGATGCGGCGCACCGGTGGAGGTGTCCTGGGTGGGGGGCTTGGCGACCTACCCGAGCCGCCTGGCCGCTGAAGCCCTCCTCCCGGGCTCCGACCCGTGGCAGCCGGTGCCACCGGACTGCCTGCCGCCGCCCGTCACGAGTAGATGGCGAACCAGATGGCGATGTAGTGGCAGAGGGCCGCCAGCACCGTGGCCGCGTGGAAGAACTCGTGGTAGCCGAAGACGTGCGGCCACGGGTTGGGCCAGCGGGAGGCGTAGAAGATCGCGCCGACCGTGTACAGGAGGCCGCCGACCAGCAGCAGGACCAGCGCGCCCACGCCCACGTGGTGCAGCAGGTCCGGCAGGACGAAGACCGCCACCCAGCCCAGGGCGATGTAGACCGGGACGCCCAGCCACCGGGGCGCGTGCGGCCAGGCCAGCTTCAGCGTCACGCCGCCCAGCGCGCCCAGCCACACGACGGCCAGCACGACGTTGCCCGTGGCCGGTTCCATCGCCAGCAGCGCGAACGGCGTGTAGGTGCCCGCGATGAAGACGAAGATCATCGAGTGGTCCAGGCGCTTCATCCAGGTGCGCGCCTTCACGCTGACCCAGTTCACCCGGTGGTACAGCGCGCTCACGCCGAACAGGCCGATGACGGTCGCGCTGTAGATGGAGGTGGCCAGGGCCGCTTTCCCGGACACGGTGGCGGCGGCGAGGGTGATCAGGGTCGCGCCCGTCGCGACGGACACCACGAAGGACCAGAAGTGCAGCCAGCCGCGCAGGCGGGGGCGCAGTGCCGGTGCCGGCGGCTCGGGGATCGTCGACGTCGTCACCGTCCCGAGGTTACGCGGCCGTAGGGAGGCAGGTCAGCACGCGACGGCGTGACCGCCCCCACCCGGCGTACGCTCTTCCAGCGTGGGTCTTCGCGAACGGGTCAAGAACGTCCTCCTCAAGGGTTACGAGTACCGGCTCAACCGATGGCTGGACGGGAAGCAGCGGCCTCGGCACGTCGGCGTCGTGCTCGACGGGAACCGGCGCTGGGCCAAGGAGGCGGGCTTCACCGACGTCGTCCACGGCCACCGCGTCGGCGCGCGCAAGATCCTCGAACTGCTCAACTGGTGCCGCGAGGCCGACGTCGAGGTCGTGACCCTGTGGATGCTGTCCACGGACAACCTCAACCGCCCGATCGAGGAACTCGGTCCGCTGCTGGACATCATCGGCGACATCGTCGACGAGATCGCCGAGCCGGGTAACCCCTGGCGCATCCGCCACGTGGGCGCCCTGGACATGCTGCCCACCGAGACCGCCGCCCGCCTCTCCGCCGCCTCCCTCCGCACGCGTGACCGCGCCGGCCTGGAGGTCAACGTCGCCGTCGGCTACGGCGGGCGTCAGGAGATCGCGGACGCGGTCCGCAAGCTGCTCCAGAAGCACGCCGAGTCGGGTGGGACGATCGAGGAGCTGGCGGAGGTGCTGGACGTCGACCACATCGCCGAGCACCTCTACACGTCCGGCCAGCCCGACCCGGACCTGCTGATCCGCACGTCGGGGGAGCAGCGGCTGTCGGGGTTCATGCTGTGGCAGTCGGCGCACTCGGAGTTCTGGTTCTGCGAGGCGTACTGGCCGGAGTTCCGCCGGACCGACTTCCTGCGCGCCCTGCGCGACTACGCACTTCGCCACCGCCGCTTCGGCGGCTGATTCCGTGCCGGCCGGGGCAGCGCGGCCGGGGCAGAGCGGCCGGGGCAGCGCTCACTCTTGTCCTTGGGACGTGCGGCGCGCCTGCCTGCGGGCTTGGCCTCCGGCCCCCGTCTCGATCGTCTCACGCGGGTACGACATCGGCGTGCGTACGGCCGAGCGGGGAATTTCGGCGGGTGGTGCGAGCGGGCAGTTCCGGCGGGCAGTGCCGGCGGGTGGTGCCGGCGGGTGGTGCCGGCGGGTGGTGCGGGTGGGTGGTGCGGGCGGGTGGTGCGGGCGGTATCGGTGGGTGGTGACAACGCCCTGAGCGCGCCGAAGGGGCGCCCTGGGTGGGACGCCCCTTCCGCAGGTGGCCAGGATCAGCCGTCGTTCTCGCCGTAGAAGTTCACGTCGTCGCCGTCCACCACGCCGCCCGCGGCGCAGTTGTCGACGAAGATCGGCGAGTTGATCGGGATCGCGAACGCGAGCACACCGGCGCCGACGTTGTTGCCGCACGCACCCACGACGGCGTTCACGTTGTTGCCGTTGACAGCGGACAGCAAGCCACCGGAGTTGAACTGCGGACCGCTGTTGCCACCGTCGTCATCCCAGCCGCCGGGGACACCGGTGGCGGCGAACGCGGGCGAACCGAGCATCATGAGGCCGGCCGCGATGCCGGCGATGGCGCCTGCCTTCTTCAGCACGTCAGTTCTCCTTACGTAATGGTCCGAACGGGCGAAAACTATCGAAGATCGCGTGCTGCGGCGCGCCCACTAACACCATTGTGTGAAGTGTGGGCACCGCGCCTCACCGCCTGTGGAGAAAAGCCAGGGGCGCCACCGGGCTGGTTACCGGTCAGCGCCCCTGACGGGAATGCCGTGACGACGGTCAGTCGTCGTTCTCGCCGTAGAAGTTCACGTCGTCGCCGTCGACGATGCCGCCGGCGGCGCAGTTGTCGACGAACACCGGCGAGTTCACCGGGATCGCGGCGGCGATCAAGCCGGCGCCCACGTTGTTACCGCACACGCCGACGACCGCGTTCACGTTGTTGCCGTTGATCGCGCTCAGCAATGGGCCCTGGTTCCACTGGAAACCTTCGCCGGCGGCGAACGCGGGGGAACCGAGCATCAAGAGGCCCGCCGCGACGCCGACGACAGCGCCTGCCTTCTTCAGCACTTGAATCTCCTTCGTGTCGGGATTTCCCCCGTACCTTCCGGAGTCTTCGGGGATCTCCGGACGCTGGGGTCCTCAAGGTGAAAAGTTACGCGAACAACCGTCCGGTCGAGCGCCCAAGACACCATCGTGTGACGCGGCTTCGTGATCTATCGCCTGTTCCGGTCAATTCCGGTGGTCTCGATTGGTCACGAACGGTCGGCCGTGGTAAAACCGGCGACGATCAGTGGTGGCCCCAGTGGTGGTGGTGGCCGTGGTGGTGGTGGTCCTCGATCTCGACCTCGACCTCGGTGTTCTCGCAGTTGTAGCTGTCGATCGGCACGATCGGGATCTCGACGTTGACCAGCTGGATGACCTCGATGTTGCAGATGTTGATCTGGTCGAGGATCTCGGAGTCGTCGATGTTCACCAGACCCACCTGGTCGGTGTGGTCGATGTCGCGGGCGCTGCCGACCACTCGGTCGATGTCGTCGGAACCCGGCTCCCCCGCGAAGGCGGGGGAACCCATGAGCAGCATTCCGGCGGTGATCGCGGCGAGAGCGCCAACCTTCTTCAGCATGCAACTACTCCCTAGGTGATTTATCGTTCCGACGACATTCGCGTCGTGGACGGTGGTGGTGCACAGGTGGTCGTACCGGGCGGAAAGGGCGGGGCACGAAGCTCGCCGCCGCCGCCCTTTCCGCGCGTACGGCGCTACGAATCGACCCGCGGTGCGGAGGTCAGTCCTCGATCTCGACCTCGACCTCGGTGTTCTCGCAGTTGTAGCTGCTGATCGGCACGATCGGCAGCTCGACGTTGACGAGCTGGATGACCTCGATGTTGCAGACGTTCAGCTGCTCGACGATGTCGGTCTCTTCGAGGTTGACCAGGCCGACCTGCTCGGTCACGTCGATGTCGTCGTCAGCGAACGCGGGGGAGCCGATTGCCATCAGAGCCGCGGTGATCGCGGTCGCCGCAGCTGCCTTCTTGAACACGCGAATGTCTCCTTGAGGTGTAACGTCCGAAGAGTTCGGAAGCACGCGGGAGAAGTTGTGGTGCGGCTTCCGGGTGTGGACCATACCCAGGGGTGTCTCCCCGCAGCTACCAACGCCATACTATTGAGCGAATTTCCGGTGCTGTTTCGCTCTATCGGTGGAATTTTGCCGAATCAATGGTTTGAGCCGGTTCCCGGGCGTTGTTCCTGGTTGACGTAGGCTCCCGCACCTATGGACGCCGGAGAGCTGGTGCGGGAGTACCTCCTGCTCGGGTTGCGCCTCGACCGGCTCCACCCCGGTCTGGTCGACTCCTACACGGGCGACCGCGCCCTGCGGCGGGCCGTGGCCGCGGAGCCCCGGCCGCACCCCGCCACGCTCGCCGAACGCGCCGCGCTGCTGCGCCGCGAGCTGCCCGGCACCGACCTCGCGGTGGACCGCAAACGCTTCCTGGACGCCCACCTGACCGCCGTCGAGTGCACCGCGCGCAAGCTCGCCGGCGTGCGGGTCCCGTTCGTCGAGGAGGTCCGCGCCTACTTCCAGGTCGACGTCCGGCCCGGCGACGAGGACGCCTACCGCCGCGCCCACGCCCTGCTGGACGAGGCCCTGCCCGGCGGCGGGTCGTTGGACGAGCGGCTGGCCGACCACCGCGCCGCCGACGAGATCCCGCCGCGCCGGCTCAAGGGCGCCGTGCACGCCCTGTCCAGCGCCCTGCGCGACCTCGTCCGCGACCGGTTCGCGCTGCCGCCGGAGGAGGTCGTGGAGTACGAGATCGTCGGCGACAAGCCGTGGAGCGGGTTCAACTACTACCTGGGCGGCTTCCGGTCCAAGGTCGCCATCAACGCCGACCTCGGCCACCGCATGTCCAACCTGCCGCACCTGGTGGCGCACGAGTCCTACCCCGGCCACCACACCGAGCACTGCCGCAAGGAGGTCGGCCTGGTCGGCAAGCGCGGCCACCTGGAGCAGGGCATCTTCCTGATCAACACGCCCCAGTGCCTGATGGCCGAGGGCATGGCCGAGCTGGGCCTGCACGCCGTGGTCGGGCCGGGTTGGGGCCGCTGGACCGCCGGCATCCTGCGCGACCTGGGCCTGCGCATGGACGGTGACCAGGCCGAACGGGTGGAGGCCGCGGTGGCCGGGCTGCTCACCGTGCGCCAGGACGCGGCGCTGATGCTGCACGACCGGCGCGCGTCCCAGGACGACGTGGTGGCCTACCTGCGCCGCTGGCTGCTGGTGCCCGAACGGCGGGCCCGGCACATGGTGCGGTTCCTGGCCGACCCGCTGTGGCGCGCCTACACCACGACCTACGTCGAAGGCGCCAAGCTGGTGCGCGCGTGGTTGGACCTGCGTCCAGCCACTGAGACGCTGCCTGAGCGTTACCTGAGACTTCTGGATGAACCGATGTTGCCCGCGACGCTCCGCCGGGACCTGCGCGACCAGGTCCCGTGGCTGCCGCGCGACGCATCGTGACGGTCGCTGGGCGGAGCGGGGTACCCGCGCTGAGCTGCGTGGACGACAGCGCGTTGCGGGCGTGTGACGGCCGGTTGTCGCAATCGGGCCCGTCGGCCCGCAATCTTTCGGCCATTTGGCGGCTACGTGACGAATTGGCGAATCACCTGTGTGGCTGCCTGCAGGATGGGTACTTCCGCAGGTAACTTCCGAATTGGCGGGACGCGTCCACTGCGGACCGCGCAGGGAGGCTCCGATCGTGGCTGGATGCGCGAGGGGGCCGGCACCCGGCCCTCGTGGGCGGTGCGCCTGACGGCGTGCCGTTCGATCGGGGTGGTGCCTGGCCCAGCGAGGAGCGGACGCGGGTGCCGCGTTCGTGAAGGAGTTGCCGTGAACGCACGACGACCCGCGAGCCGTTCCTCAGGCTCATCGCGCAGCACGTCCCGGCGCCGGGGTGCGCCGACCTCCCATACGTACGTGGTGGACACGTCCGTACTGCTGTCCGACCCGCTGGCCACGACCCGCTTCGCGGAGCACCAGGTGGTGCTGCCGCTGGTGGTCATCAGCGAGTTGGAGGGCAAGCGGCACCACCCCGAGCTGGGCTGGTTCGCCAGGGAAGCGCTGCGCCTGCTCGACGACCTGCGCCTGTCGCACGGCCGGCTGGACCACCCGGTCCCGATCGGTGACGTGGGCGGCACGCTGCGCGTCGAGCTGAACCACTCCGACCCGGAGGTGTTGCCCGCGGGTTTCCGCACGGACTCCAACGACGCCCGAATCCTGGCCTGCGCGCTCAACCTCGCGGCCGAGGGCGAGCACGTCATCCTCGTCACCAAGGACATGCCGCTGCGGGTCAAGGCCGGCGCGGTGGGCCTGGCGGCCGAGGAGTACCGCGCCCACGACGTCACTTTGTCCGGTTACACCGGAATGTCCGATGTGGACGTGGACCAGTCGGTGGTCGACGCGCTCTACCGGGACGGCTCGATCGACCCGGCCGAGCACGACATCGCGCACGTCGCCGAACTGCCGTGCCACAGCGGGTTGAGGATGCTCGCGGGCACCTCCAGCGCGCTGGGCCGGGTGACGCCGGACAAGCGGGTCCGGCTGGTGCGCGGCGACCGGGAGGCGTTCGGGCTGCACGGCCGGTCCGCCGAGCAGCGCGTGGCCCTGGACCTGTTGCTGGACACCGAGGTCGGCATCGTCTCGCTGGGCGGACGGGCCGGCACCGGGAAGTCGGCGCTCGCGCTGTGCGCGGGCCTGGAGGCGGTCATGGAACGCCGCCAGCACCGCAAGGTCGTCGTGTTCCGCCCGCTGTACGCGGTGGGCGGCCAGGAACTGGGCTACCTGCCGGGTTCCGAGAGCGAGAAGATGCAGCCGTGGGCGCAGGCGGTGTTCGACACCCTCGGCGCCCTGGTCAGCCAGGACGTGGTCGAGGAGGTCATGGACCGGGGGATGCTGGAGGTCCTGCCGCTGACCCACATCCGCGGCCGGTCGCTGCACGACTCGTTCGTGATCGTGGACGAGGCGCAGTCGCTGGAGCGCAACGTGCTGCTCACGGTGCTGTCCCGGCTGGGCGCGAACTCGCGGGTGGTGCTCACCCACGACGTGGCCCAGCGCGACAACCTGCGCGTGGGCCGGCACGACGGCGTGGCGGCGGTCATCGAGAAGCTCAAGGGCCACCCGCTGTTCGCCCACGTGACCCTGACCCGGTCGGAGCGCTCGCCGATCGCGGCCCTGGTGACCGAGATGCTGGAGGACTACCACTCCTGACGGTGCGCTGACGAAAGGGCTCCCCGGCCGGTCCGGGGAGCCCTTTCGCGGCTCACTTCGCGCAGAAGGCCGCGGTGAGGAGCGGGGGCAGCGCCTTGCCGAACGCCACCGCCGGGTTCACGTCGGCGTCGCCGGAGGTCACCCCCGCGGTCAGGGTCCGCTTGCCGTCGGGCGAGCTGTACATCAGCGACCCGTAACCGCCGGGCGGGCTGCCGTTGTGGTGCAGGACGGTGCCGCAGCCCGGTCCGAGGTCCTGCACGAAGATGCCGAGGCCGTAGCCCAGCGTGGATTCCGGCTCGCGCATCTCGGCCAGGAGCGGCGCGGGCAGCAGCTTCCCGCTCTGGAGGGCGGCGGAGAAGCGCCCGAGGTCGGCGGCGGTCGAGATCATGTCACCGGCGCCGAACAGCAGGGACGGGTCCTGGCGGGTGACGTCGACGACCTTCCACCCGGTGCCGTCCTGGTAGCGGTAGTAGCCGCGGGAGTGCGGGCCGGGCAGCCCCGACCACGAGCCGGGCACCACCGTGTCGCGCATCCCGAGCGGGCGCAGGACCCGGCGGCCGACCTCGTCGGCGTACGAGTGCCCGGTGACCGCCTCGATCAGCAGGGCCGCGACGGTGTAGTTGGTGTTGGAGTAGCTGAAACCCGTGCCCGGCGCGAACCGCGGCGGCTTGGCCGGCGCGAACCGCACCAGCTCGTCGGGGTGGTAGGTGCGGAACCGGTTGTCCACCCAGTCCTTGCCGGTCGAGGGCAGGCCGGGCGCCACCGTGCCGTCGGGGTAGTGCTCGCCGGTGTGGTTGAACAGGCCGCTGGTGTGCTGCAACAGCATCCGGGTGGTGATCCGCCGGTCGAGGTCGAACCGGGGCAGGTGGTCGGCGACCGGGGCGTCGAGCCCGAGCCGGCCCTCGGCCACCAGTTGCAGCACGACGGTCGCCACGATCGTCTTGGTCGTGCTGCCGATCCGGTACCGCCCGTCGACCGGCGGCTTCGCGTCCCCGTCGAGCGAGCGCCGGCCGGCGCTGCCGACCCACACGCCCTTGTCGTCGCGCAGCCGCACCTGGATGCCCAGGAACCCGGCGTCCGCGAACGCCTGCACCGCCGCCCGCAACTCCGGGCGGTCCGGGGGCGCCGTGAGGGCGGGGGTGGCCGCTCCGGCCAGCAGTGCGACGGTCAGCGCGGTGGCTCCCAGCCGCCTGGTCTTCCGCGGCTCCACGGCCGCCGATGTCGTCATGCCCGCAACGATCACGTGCCGTCCTGACACCGCGCCGCCACGGCGCTGACACGTCGGTCGAGGGCGTTGCGTCGGTCGAGGGCGTTGCGTCGGTCGAGGGCGCGGCGTCAGTCGAGGGCGCGGCGGAGGAAGCCGCGGATGCCCAGGGCGCCGAAGCCGGCGATCGACACGACGAGCACCACCAGGCAGATCCACAGCGGGATGTGGGGGACGTCCGGGGCCAGCACCGCCCGCGTCCCCTCGCTGACGTAGGTGAGCGGGTTCAGCGCGCAGACCACCTGGAACCAGCGCAGGCCGTCCAGCTCCGTCCACGGGAACTGCGCGGAACCGGTGAACAGCAACGGCGTCAGGATGACCGCGAACATCACCGTGATGTGCCGCGGCGACACGGACGTGCCGATCACCATGCCCACCGCCGCGCCCGCCAGCGACCCGAGCACGATGACCAGCAGCGCCACCGGGAGCCCGGCCAGCGGCCACGTCACGTCCAGCATCAGGAACCCGATCGGCACCATCAGCACCGCCGCCAGCAGCCCGCGCAGCGCCCCGAACACCATCTTCTCCACCGCCACCAGCGGGATCGGGATGGGCGCGAGCAGCCGGTCCTCGATCTCGCGGGTCCACGAGAAGTCCAGCACCAGGGGCAGGGTGGTGTTCTGGAGGGCACCCAGGAAGCCGTTCATCGCGACGATCCCGGGCAGCAGCACGGCGGCGAAGTCGCCCTGCACGAAGCCGATGTCGCCCAGCACCTTGGCGAAGATGAACAGGATGAAGAACGGCTGGATGATCACCTGGGCGAGGAAGCTCGGCAGCTCCCGGCCCGTGACGAAGACGTCCCGCCACATCAGGGCCGCGAACGTCCGGGCGGCGGTGGTCGCCGTGGCGGCTGTGGCGGTCATCGCAGGTCCCGTCCCGTGAGGTGGATGAACACGTCCTCCAGGCTCGGCGTGCCGATCGCCAGGTCGGTGACCGCGCAGTCCAGGCGTTCCAGCGTGCGCAGCACCTCGGGCAGCGCGGTGGCCGGCGCGACGTCGGTGAACAGCCGGAACAGGCCCGCGTCGGCCACGTGCTCGACCCGCTGGACCCCGGGCAGGGCGAGCAGGGCCTGCTGGACGGGTTCGGGGCCGGTGCCGTTCAGGCTCACCGTGACGCTGAGCGTGGTGCTGCCGGGCAGGGTCGCGGTCAGCGCGTCCGGGGTGTCCAGGGTGAGCAGCTTGCCGTGGTCCACGATGCCGACGCGGTCGCACAGCTTGTGCGCCTCGTCCATGTCGTGCGTCGTCAGCACGACCGTCACGCCGTCCGCGTGCAGCGCCGCCACGCGGTCGTGCACGAACAGCCTCGCCTGCGGGTCGAGACCGGTCGACGGCTCGTCGAGGAACAGCACGCGGGGCCGGTGCATCAGCGCGCGGGCGATCATCAGCCGCTGCGCCTGACCGCCGGACAACGTGTCCACCAGCGCCTTCGCGTGGTCGCCGAGACCCATCCGGGACAGGACCTCGTCGGCCAACCGGTGCCGCTCGGCGCGTCCCATGCCGTGGTACGCGGCGTGGAACAGGAGGTTCTGCCGGACGTTCAGCGCCCGGTCCAGGTTGTTGCGCTGCGGCACCACGGCCAGCAGCTGCCGCGCCCGCTGCGGGTCGCGGACGACGTCGACGCCCTCCACCAGGGCGGTGCCGGAGGTCGGCCG
This sequence comes from Actinosynnema sp. CA-248983, assembly GCA_050954585.1. Classification (GTDB taxonomy): domain Bacteria; phylum Actinomycetota; class Actinomycetes; order Mycobacteriales; family Pseudonocardiaceae; genus Actinosynnema. The sequence continues at coordinate 873,219 of CP191863.1, forward strand.
CACCCTGGTGGTCAGGACGCCCACGGTCGTGGTCTTGCCCGCGCCGTTGGGCCCGAGCAGGCCGAAGACCTCGCCGCGGCGGACCGTGAAGCTCAGCCCGTCCACGGCGGGACTCCGGCCCGGCTTGTAGACCTTCACCAGGTCCGACACCGCCACGGCAACGTCCACACGGGTCAGCGTAGGCCGGATCACCGTCCCGCAGGCAGCGAGCGCGGGGTCACCAGCCGGCGGGCAGTGGCCGGCCCTCCGCGAACCCGGCGGCGGACTGGATGCCCAGCGTCGCGCGCTCGTGGAACTCCTCCACCGTGGCGGCGCCCGCGTAGGTGCACGACGACCGCACGCCGGCGGTGATCGAGTCCAGCAGGTCCTCCACGCCGGGGCGGTTCGGGTCCAGCCGCATCCGGGAGGTCGAGATGCCCTCCTCGAACAGCCCCTTCTTGGCCCGCTCGAACGCGTTGTCGGTCCGGGTCCGCGCGCTGACGGCCCGCTTCGACGCCATGCCGAACGACTCCTTGTAGAGCCGGCCCTGCTCGTCCCGGTGCAGGTCGCCGGGGGACTCGTAGGTGCCCGCGAACCAGGACCCGACCATCGCCGCGCTCGCACCGGCGGCCAGGGCGAGGGCGACGTCACGCGGGTGCCGCACGCCGCCGTCCGCCCAGACGTGCTTGCCCAGCGCCCGCGCCTGCGCGGCGCACTCGGCGACGGCGGAGAACTGCGGCCGACCGACACCGGTCATCATCCGCGTGGTGCACATGGCGCCGGGCCCGACACCGACCTTGACCACGTCCGCGCCCGCCTCCACGAGGTCCCGCACGCCTTCGGCGGTGACCACGTTGCCCGCGACGACCGGCACCGTGGGCGACGCGTCCCGCACCGCCTTGAGCGCGGAGATCATCTTCTCCTGGTGCCCGTGCGCGGTGTCCACGACCAGCGTGTCCACCCCCGCCTTCAGCAGGGCTTCCGCCTTGGCCCGCACGTCGCCGTTGACCCCGATCGCCGCCGCGACCCGCAGCCGGCCCTCGGCGTCCACCGCCGGCGTGTACACCTCGGCGCGCAACGCCCCGAGCCCGGTCATGATGCCCCGCAGCCGCCCTTCGGCGTCGACCCCGAGCGCCACCCGGTGGGTGTTGTCGCCGAGCCGGTCGAACACGTCCCGGGGCGGGGTGTCCAAGGCGAGGGCGACCACCCGCCGGTCGGCCACGTCGTGCAGCCGGGTGAAGCGGTCCACCCCGGTGCACGCGGCCTCGTCCACGACGCCGAGCGGGCGGCCGTCCTCGTCCACCACGACGACCGCGTTGTGGGCGCGCTTGTGGATGAGGTTGAGCGCGTCGGCCACCGAGTCGCCGGGCGAGAGCGTGAGCGGCGTGTCCCACACGGGGTGCCGCTCCTTCACCCAGGACACGATCTCGGCGACGGCGTCCGGCGCCACGTCCTGCGGGAGCACCACCAAACCGCCCCGCCGGGCCACGGTCTCGGCCATCCGCCGCCCGGCCACGGCGGTCATGTTGGCCACGACGATCGGGATGGTGGCCCCGGTGCCGTCGGAGGTCGAGAGGTCCACGCCGAACCGCGACTCGACGGCCGAGCGGCTGGGGACCAGGAAGACGTCGTCGTACGTCAGGTCGTAGCTGGGCGTAAGCCCTTCGATGAATCGCACGAAACTTTGACACTACCCGCTGGAACGGCGTCGCGCCCTTGGTCATGAGCCCCAATCACATGGGCCGCGAGGTGCCTTTGGTTGTGCGATCCTCCAAGCGGGCGTGCCGTGGTTCGCCTCCGGCGTCGGTGTGGCGCACCCGAGGGGCCCGATCGGCGCTGGGCACCGGTCGAGTTGGCGGCTGCTGGGGTCTGGAGGGCTGGGGCCGGCGAGGGTCAGGTGGGCAGGTCCGGCGGGGTCGGGGGTTTGGGGAGCAGGGCTCGGACCGAGTCGATGGTGTCGGCTTCCGACGCGTCCTTGTCCGGCCGGTAGCGCAGCACCCGTGCGAAGCGGAGGGCCACGCCGCCCGGGTACCGGGGGCTGACCTGGACGCCGTCCAGCTCGATCTCGATCACCAGTTCCGGCCGCACGGTGACCACCCAGTCGGTCTTCTCCGTCGCCAGCGCCATCAGCTCCCGCGTCTGCCACGCCAGCAGCTCGTCGGTCAGCCCCTTGAACGTCTTCCCGACCATGATCGGCGGCCCGCCGTCCGGGTCCCGCGCGCCCAGGTGCAGGTTCGACAGCAGACCCCGCCGCCGGCCGCTGCCCCACTCGACCCCGAGCACCACCAGGTCGAGCGTGTGCACCGGCTTCACCTTCTGCCACGACCGGCCCCGCCGACCCGCCGCGTACACCGACTCCAGCGCTTTGACCATCACCCCCTCGTGCCCGGCGGACAGCGCGTTCGACAGCACCGCCTCCGCCTGCTCCGCCGACGGCGACACCACACCGGGGATCACGTGCGCCGCCGCCACCCGCCGCAGCGCCGCCAAGCGCGCCGACAGCGGCGCGTCCAGCAGATCCACGCCGTCCAGGTGCAGGCAGTCGAAGAAGAACGGGCTCAGCAGCAGCTCCCGCGCGTCCTGCGCGCCGAACCGGCTCATCGTCTCCTGGAACGGCCTCGGCTTGCCGTCGTCGTTCAACGCCAGCGTCTCGCCGTCCAGCACCACCGACGTGCACGGCAGCCCCTGGACCAGCTCCACCAGCTCCGGCACCGTTCGGGTGATCTCGCGCAACGTCCGGGTGAAGATCCGGACGCTCTCACCCGACCGGTGGACCTGGATGCGCGCCCCGTCGAGTTTGTGCTCCACCACGCACGCCCCCAGCTCCGCCAGCGCCGCGGGCAGCGACTCCGCCGGTGACGCCAGCATCGGCCGCACCGGACGGCCCAGTTCCAGCCGGAACGACCCCAGGGTCCCCGCCAGCGCCGCCACGGCCGTGTCCGGCAGGCTGCCCGACAGCATGAACGCCCGCCGCACGTCCTCGCCCGGCGCGTCGGCGGCCCGCGCGATGGCGTCGAGCATCACGCCCTCCAGCGCGCCCTGCCGCAGCTCACCGGTCAGCAGTCGGCGCAGGAAGTCCTGCTCGGCGGCCGTCGCACGCCCGAACAGCGAGGTCAATGCCTCGATCCGCCGCTGCGCCGACCCCTTGCCCGAGATCGCCGCGTACTCGCCGAGCGCCCCGTCCACCTCGTCCACGGTCAGCTCCGGCGCCGGAGCGGGCGGCGGGGTCACGTCGAGCACCGTGCGGTAGCCCGCCCCGATGCGCCCCTGGCTGGGCACGCCGATCAGGAACGACACGACCGCGGGCGTGGTCATCCGCCGCACCAGCTCGGCCAGGGCCGCGACCTTGGCCAGGCGCGACCGCGTGGCCGCGACCGCGGCTGACGTCTCGACTACCTCACTGAACAGCACGATGACCATGGTGCACCGGGGGTACGACAAAAGCCGGTTGGACGATCGCGCAAAAAGAGGGCCCGGAACGGTGCGAGCGTCTAGCAGATGGCATGCATCTCCTGGACCGCCCGCCGCAGCCGGTCCGGCGTGAGGGCCGCGTAGCCCAGGACCAGGCCGGGGAACGTGGGCACGCGCGTGTAGTCCGACAGCGGCGGCGCGTTGATGCCAGCCTGGGCCAGGCGCCGGGACAGCGCGCTGTCGTCGGTCCCGTCGGGCAGGCGCAGGACGACGTGCAGGCCGGCCGCGACGCCGATGGGCGTCCAGTCGGGCCGGACGCGGGCGAGTTCGTCGAGCAGCGCGTCCCGGCGGGCCCGGTAGAGCTGACGGGTGCGGCGGAGGTGGCGGTCGTAGCCGCCGGTGCGCAGGAGTTGGGCGAACGCGGCCTGGTGGAGGGTGCCGCTGCCCAGGTCGTCCAGGCGCTTGCGCTCGACGACGGCCGCGCGCAGCGGTGGCGGCAGGACCAGCCAGCCCAGGCGCAGCGCCGGGGCGAGGACCTTGCTGGAGCTGCCCTGGTAGGCGACGTGCGCCGGGTCGAGCGCCTGCATCGCGCCGGTCGCCGGGCGGTCGTAGCGGTGTTCGGCGTCGTAGTCGTCCTCGATGACGACGGCGTCGCGCTCGCGGGCCCAGTCGAGCAGGGCGCGGCGGCGGTCGGGGTGCAGGACCACGCCGAGCGGGAACTGGTGCGCGGCGGTGACGAGGACCGCACGAGTGTCCACTGTGGACAGCTCGGACACGTGGAGTCCCTTGTCGTCCACCGGGATCGGGTGGAGGTCCAGGCCATGCGAGCGGAGCATGTCGGCCGCGCCGAAGTGGCTGGGCTCCTCGATGGCGACGCTGGTGTGCCCGGCGGCGCGCAGGACGCGGCCGAGCAGCGAGATGCCCTGGGCGGCGCCGTTGACGACCACCACGTCCGACGGGTGCGCGGCGACGGCGCGGACGCGGCCGAGGTAGTCGGCGAGTTCCTCGCGCAGCGGGGCGAAACCGGCCGGGTCGGGGTAGCCGAGGTCGTCGGCGGTGAGGGCGTTCAGCGCGGTCCGGTTGGCCTGGAGCCACTCGTCGCGGGGGAACGCGCTGAGCGCCGGCACGCCGGGGCGGAGGTCGAAGCGCCACGCCGGTGCGTGCTTGGGAGCGGTGGGGAAGGTGTTGGGCCAGTCGCACGCGGCGGTGACGGTGGTGCCCGAGCCGCGCCTGGCCTCCAGGTAGCCCTCGCCGATGAGCTGGGTGTACGCGGAGGTGACCGTGCCGCGGGCGACGCCGAGCTGGTCGGCCAGGTCGCGGCTGGACGGCAGGCGGGTGCCCGGCTTGAGCCGGCCCTCGCGCACGGCGCGCCGCAGCTCGGACTCCACGGCGCGGCGGCCGGTGAGTCCGCCGGGGAGCAGCAGCTCGCGGAAGGTGGTCCAGTTGGCGGCCATCGAAGTGGAGCTTAAACGTGGACCACTCGTCGGTGAAGGTTGCCGACATGAACGGTGTGAGAGTCGGCGTGGCGTCCGGGGCGCTGGGATCGCTGATCGTGGGGGCGTCGGTGCCGGTGACCGGCATGCTCCAGGGGTACCCGCTGCTGTCCGGGCAGGCGCTGCGGTACGCGCTGGGCGGTGTCGTGCTGCTGGCGTTCATCCTGGCGCGGGGCGGGCGGCTGCCGGTGCCGCGGGGGCGGGACTGGGTGGCGCTGAGCGCGTTGGTGGGGCTGGGGATGCTCGGGTTCAACGCGTGCGTGCTCTACGCGCAGCGGTACGCCGAGCCGGGGTTCGTGGCGGCGGTGCTGGGGGCGAGTCCGCTGGTGCTGGCGCTGGTGGCGCCGTTGCTGGCGGGGCGGCGGCCGGCGCTCGGGGCGGTCGTGGGCGCGGTGTTCGTGGTGGGTGGCGTGGTGGTGCTGTCCGGCGGTGGATCGTGGCGCGGGCCCGGGTTGCTGCTGGCGGTGCTGACGATGCTGGGGGAGGCGTCGTTCACGCTGTTCGCGGTGGGGGTGGTGCGGCGGATGGGCGGGGTCGCGGTGGCCACGTGGTGCTGCTTCCTGGCGGCCGGCGCGGGCGGGGTGCTGGGGACGTTCGTGGGCGGGTGGCAGGTGCCGACGGTGCGCGAGGGGGTGGCGCTGCTGGTGCTGGCGGTCGTGGTGACGGCGTTGGCGTTCGGGCTGTGGTACTTCGCGGTGGCGCGGTTGGGGGCGGACCGGGCCGGGGTGCTGATCGGGCTGATGCCGGTGGCTGGGTTGGGGGCGGCGGTGGTGCTGGGTGCGCAGGCGCTGACCGTGGTGGGGCTGGTGGGGGCGTTGGCGGTGGCGGCGGGGTGCGTGATCGGGCTGCGGCGCGGGGCTGGGTCGACTGAGCAGCCCCCGACTTCAAGCCTTCCAGAGAGGACCGACATTCCAGCCGTGCGCGGTTGAGGAAGCGTTGGGAAGAGGCGGGGAGGGCGGGGTTGGGGCCGCCCTCCCCTGAGGTCAGCCGCCGTGGGCCATGCGGAGGACGTCGAGGGCCTCGTCCAACTGGGCCTCGGTGAGCTTGGTCGGCACGTGGCCGCGTTCCAGGACCACCTCGCGGATGGTCTTGCGCTCCTTCAAGGACTGCTTGGCGATCGACGCCGCCTCTTCGTAGCCCAGGTAGCGGTTGAGCGGGGTCACGATGGACGGGGACGACTCGGCGTACTCGCGCATCCGGTCGGCCTGGGGTTCCGTCCCCGCCACCACCTTGTCGGCCAGCAGGCGGGCCACGGCGGCCAGCAGGCGGGCCGACTCCAGGACGTTGCGCGCGATGACCGGCAGCATCACGTTGAGCTGGAAGTTGCCCTGGGCACCGGCGAAGGCCACCGCCGCGTCGTTGCCGATGACCTGGGCGACGACCATCATCGTCGCCTCCGGGATCACCGGGTTGACCTTGCCGGGCATGATCGACGAGCCCGGCTGGAGGTCCGGCAGAGCAAGTTCGCCCAGTCCGGTTCGGGGTCCCGAACCCAGCCAGCGCAGGTCGTTGGCGATCTTGAACAGGCTCACCGCGGTCGCGCGCAGCTGGCCCGAGGCCTCCACGACGCCGTCCTGGGTGGCCTGCGCCTCGAAGTGGTCGCGGGCCTCGGTCAGGGGCAGGCCGGTCACGGCCGCCAACTCCGCCGACACCGCCGCGCCGAAGCCCTCGGGGGCGTTCAGGCCACTGCCGACCGCCGTGCCGCCGATGGGCAGCTCCGCCAGGCGGGGCAGGCTCGCGGTGAGCCGTTCGACGCCGTAGCGGACCTGCGCGGCCCACGCGCCGGCCTCCTGGCCCAGGGTCACCGGCACGGCGTCCATGAGGTGCGTGCGGCCCGACTTCACCAGTCCGGACCACTCGGCGGCCTTGGCCTCCAGGACCTGCGCGAGGTGCTCCAGGGCCGGGACGACGTCGGTCGCCACCGCCTCGGTCGCGGCCACGCGCAGGGTCGTCGGGAACGTGTCGTTGGACGACTGCGAGGCGTTGACGTGGTCGTTCGGGTGCACGTCCCGGCCCAGCGCCCGGGTCGCGAGGGTCGCGATGACCTCGTTGGCGTTCATGTTCGACGACGTCCCGGAGCCGGTCTGGAAGACGTCGACCGGGAAGTGGGCGTCGTGCGCGCCCCCGGCGACCTCGTCGGCGGCCGACGCGATCGCCTGCGCCACGTCGGCGGGCAGCACGCCCAGCCGCTCGTTCACCCGCGCCGCGGCGGCCTTGAGCAGGCCCAGCGCCCGGATCTGCGCCCGTTCCAGACCTCGGCCGGAGATCGGGAAGTTCTCCACCGCGCGCTGCGTCTGCGCCCGCCACAGCGCGTCCGCCGGCACCCGGACCTCGCCCATGGTGTCGTGCTCGACGCGGTACTCCTGTTCAGCCATACCACCGAGTTTGGACTGCCTTCCCTTACTGGGCACAGTGGGCTGGAACACCTATGGTCGAGTCATGGACCTAGAGGTCGACCTGCTCATCGTCGGAGCCGGCCCCACCGGACTGTTCGCGGCCTACTACGCGGGTTTCCGAGACCTGTCCGTCGCGCTCGTCGACTCCCTGCCGGAGGCGGGCGGTCAGATCACCGCGATGTACCCCGAGAAGATGATCTTCGACGTGGCCGGGTTCCCCGCCGTGCGCGGGCGCGAGCTGGTCACCGCCCTGGTCGCGCAGGCCGACCAGTGGCAGCCGACCTACCTGCTCGGCCGGCAGGCCCGCACCCTGTCCACTGTGGACGACGGGCTGGCGGTCGGGCTCGCCGACGGTGCGGTGGTCCGGGCCGGCGCGGTGCTGATCACGGCCGGTATCGGCGAGTTCAAGCCGCGTCCGCTGCCGGCGGGTGACGGGTGGCTGGAGCGTGGGGTCGTGCACTTCGTGCCGACGCTGAACGTCCACACCGGACAGGACGTGGTGGTGGTCGGGGGTGGCGACTCGGCGTTCGACTGGGCGCTGGCGTTGCACCCGATCGCGAAGAGCGTGACGTTGGTGCATCGCCGGGCGACTTTCAGGGCCCACCCGCCGACCGTGCGGCAGGTCCGGGATCTCGGGATCGAGATCATCACGGACGCGGAAGTGCTGGAGTTGCGCGGTGACGACCACGTGGCCGAGGTGGAGCTGGGGTTGAAGGGTGGCGACCGGAAGGTGCTGCCCGCGCAGACCGTCGTGGCCGCGTTGGGATTTACGGCTGATCTCGGGCCGATCGAGTCGTGGGGTGTGGAGCTGGACCACCGGGCGATCGTCGTGGACACCACGATGCGCACCGCGCGGGAACGGGTCTACGCGGCGGGCGACGTCGCGCAGTACCCCGGGAAGGTGAAGCTCATCGCCACCGGCTTCGGCGAGGCGGCCACGGCGGTCAACAACATCGCCGTCATGCTCAACCCCGACGCGCACCTGTTCCCGGGGCACTCCAGCAACGCGGGCTGATTACGGGACTACTTGGACTTGTTCGCCCACGAACAGGTTGTCGAAGAACGTCACCGCGGCCTCGTGCGAGAGGTGCACGCAGCCGTGGGACAGCTCCGTCAGGCTGCCCTCGTGGAACGCGATACCCGAATGGGTGAAGTACACCGAGTACGGCATCGGCGCGTTGTACGGGACGCTCCAGTCGTCCTTCACCTTGCGCAGCACCGGGAACGTGCCGGTGGGCGTCTCGTGGCCGGGGCGGCCGTGCGTCACCGGAACGGGTCCGTAGCTCAGGTTGCCCCGGTAGATCAGCCACGCCTGGTTGGTGGACAGCTTCAGGCACGCGCCGTCCGGGATGTCGCACGGCGTGCCGGTCGAAGCGCTGGCGGGTGCCGCGAGGCCCGTCGTGAACGTCAGGGCCAGCGCGGCAGCCAAGGTGCCGAGCTTCCTCATCGCGAATCACTCCCTCACCCACTCGGCTACCCAGGGTGAGGGCCGGTCCAACCTCGGCCGGAGTCCGTCAGGCGACGACCTGCACCTGTTCACCCGAGTGGAGGCTGTTGAAGTACTTGATGGCGGCCTCCATGGACAGGTGGATGCAGCCGTGCGACTCCTCGGTCAGGCTGCCCTCGTGGAACGCGATGCCGTAGCTGGTGAAGTAGACCGAGTACGGCATCGGGGCGTTGTTGTAGACGCGGCTGACCTCGTTCTTCACCTTGTGCAGCACGGGGAAGTACCCGACCGGGGTCTCGTAGCCGGGGCGGCCGGAGGTGATCGGGACCGGGCCGTACTCCAGCTTGCCGCCGCTGATCAGCCAGGACTCGTTCGTGGACAGCCGGATGCACGCGCCGTCGGTGATGTCGCACGGGGTGCCCTCGACGGTGACCGGCGGGGGCGGCGGGGCGGGCTGCGGCGTCGGCGTCTCCTCGACCGGGGCCGGTGCGGGCGGCGTGGAGGATGAGGTTGACGGCTGCGTCGAGGACGGGGTCGATGCCTGCGTTGCGGACTGGTCCGATGTGGACGAGGCGGTCGGTTGACCGGTTCCGCACGCCGTTGTCAGCGTTGCCAGGAAAGCGATTGCCACCAGTGCGGCCTTGCGCATCGCGCACCCCCAGGTCTGTTGCGGTATCTGCCCTGGAGACGCCACCGGGTGGCCGTTGGTTGCCACGCGGTTGTAACGAAACGGGAAGGGCCGCCCCGCGCGGTGGCGGGACGGCCCTCCTGCGTTGCCGAGCGGACTACACGGCACCCGCGTACTGGCTGATCCAGGAGCGGAACGCCGGGACGTCCATGTAGATCGACGGACCGGTCGCGCAGGTGGAGCTGTTGTTGCCCGCGCGGCTGGTGGCGCCGATGAGCTGCCACGTGCCGTTCACCGACTTGATCTGCGGGCCGCCCGAGTCGCCGTAGCAGGCGCCCGAGTTGCCGTTGGGGTTGCTCGTGCAGATCTCGTAGGTGCCGTAGATGCCGTAGCAGCTGCTGTCCGACACGATCGAGGTGTTCAGCTCCTGGAGGGTGATCGGCGCGCCGCCGCAGCCACGCGGGGCGCAGGTCTGGCCCCAGCCGATGATGCGGGTGGCGGTGCCGACCGGGCCCGAGGTGGACGCCACGGTGATCGGCGCCTGGCTCACGCTGGTGGCCAGCCGGACCAGCGCGATGTCGTAGCTCGGGTGGTTGACGATCTGGGCACCCGACGCGACCGAGCCGCCACTGGTGCGGTTCGTCGTGCCGATGCGGGCCCGGATGGACGAGGCGGACCGGCCCTGGACGCAGTGCTTGGCCGTCACGACCCAGTTCGCCTTGATGAGCGAACCGCCGCAGAAGTGGCTGCCCGAGGTGGTCTGCAGGGACACCATGAACGAGTAGACCTGCGTGGCGTTCCCACCGCCGACGATGTACGGGGTCAGCTCGCCGTCGTCGGACGGGGCCGCCGCCGCCCCACCCGCCGCCGCGAACGCCGCCCCGATCGCAACCGCGAACGCGGTGAACAGGGTACGAACCTTCATCATTTCCTCTCCGCGCCCGGCGCAGGGATGCCGGTGCACGGATCGGAAACTAGGGAGGGTGGCCGGATGATCACTACATCCGTTCGGCCGGTAACAACTCGTTGACCGTTGACAGCGGGGCGTCAGTGTCCGACATGCGGACATTCAAAGGCTTGAAAAGCGAGCGCTCGCCGCGCGGCAGGCCCCCGGGGTGGAAGGGCCTCGGATCGTACGGGGGACGAACCGAGGCCCCTTCCTGTGGCTGATAGCCCTTCGAAGGCGCGCCTGCGGCGCTAAGAACGGTTACGGGAGTGGGGGGAGGGCGGGCTCGTCGGTGGGCTTCGGGTCGAAGTCGACCGAGGAGTACTCGCGCAGCTTGGTGAGGCGGTGGAAGCCGTCGATCATGCGGACCGTGCCGGACTTCGAGCGCATCACGATGGACTGCGTGGTGCACCCGCCAGCCCGGTAGTGGACGCCGCGGACCAGGTCCCCGTCCGTCACGCCCGTGGCGCAGAAGAAGACGTTGTCGCCGCGCACCAGGTCATCGGTCGTCAGGACCCGGTCCAGGTCGTGACCCGCGTCGATGGCCCGCTGGCGTTCCTCGTCGTCCTTCGGCCACAGCCGGCCCTGGATGGCGCCGCCCATGCACTTCAGGGCCGCCGCCGCGATGATGCCCTCGGGGGTGCCGCCGATGCCCACCAGCAGGTCGATGCCGGTGTTCGGGCGGGCCGCGGAGATCGCGCCGGCCACGTCGCCGTCGGAGATGAAGTGGATGCGGGCGCCGGCTTCGCGGACCTCGTGAACCAGGGACTCGTGGCGGGGACGGTCCAGGATGCAGACCGTCACGTCGTGGACGTCGCTGTGCTTGGCCTTCGCGACCCGGCGGATGTTCTCGGCGATCGGGACGGTGATGTCGATGACGTCCGCCGCTTCCGGGCCGACCGCGAGCTTCTCCATGTAGAAGACCGCGGACGGGTCGAACATCGCGCCGCGCTCGGCCACCGCCAGGACGGCCAGGGCGTTGGGCATGCCCTTGGACATCAGCGTGGTGCCGTCGATCGGGTCCACCGCGACGTCGCACTCCGGGCCGTCGCCGTTGCCGACCTCCTCGCCGTTGAACAGCATGGGCGCCTCGTCCTTCTCGCCCTCGCCGATCACGACCACGCCGCGCATCGAGACCGTGCCGATGAGCTTGCGCATGGCGTCGACCGCCGCGCCGTCGCCGCCGTTCTTGTCGCCGCGCCCCACCCAGCGGCCGGCGGCCATCGCCGCAGCCTCCGTCACCCGCACGAGTTCGAGCGCGAGGTTCCGGTCCGGGGCTTCGCGACGACGCTCGGACGGGCTGCTGCTGGACACCATGACGCTCCTCCTGCGGGTACCGGCCGGTAGGCCAATCCTCGCACGGGTGAGGCCGCGTCGGTCTGTCGTGGCGTGTGCGGCGGCGGTCACGCCTTTCGATCGTCGCCGCACACGCCACGATCGGCCGACCCTCCGGCGGCCTCGCCCGCGACGCCGGAGGCGGCGCAATCCAACACGCTGTCAGGCGTCGGCCACGTCCTCCTCGGTCACGGCGAGTGCTTGATCGATCCTCTCGCGGGCGCCCGCGAGCTGTCGTTCACAGGTCTTCGCGAGGGCCTCGCCGCGCTCCCACAGCGCCAGCGACTCCTCCAGCGACAGCCCGCCCTGCTCCAGCCGCTTCACGACGTCGACCAGCTCATCGCGGGCCTGCTCGTAGCCAATCTCGTCGGTCAAGACGACAACTTCCCCAATCGGTTCTGGACGTGCACCACGACGGTGGCCACCGCCTGGTCGTAGCCGACGAACGCCTCGGCGAACTCCGCTCCGTCACCTTCCCGGACGGCGTCGTCGATGCGGTGCTCGGCCTCCACGACCCGCCTGCGGTGCACCGAGCCGTGCGACAGCCACCAGCGCATCCCGGCGTAGGACGAGGTCGCCTCGGACAGGGCGTGCAGCCTGCTGATCAGCGTCTGCCCGCCCGTCGTGCAGCCCGCGACCAGGGACAGCCAGCAGTCCGCCGCCGCCCGGTCCGCCGCCTCGGCACGGTCGCGCACGGTGCGTGCGCCCTCGTCGTCCGCTTCGCCGGCGGCGGACATCGTCAAGGGCAGGAACGTGGGCTCACGTGCCGGGTTGGGCACCTCCGCCTCCTTCCTCCGTGACGACCGCGTGCACGGCCCCGTCTGCGACGCGCACCCTGAGGTGGGCACCCGCCGGGGCGTCCGCGACCGACCGGACCACACCGTCCACCCCGTCGGGCGTGACGAGCTGCACCACGGCGTACCCACGCGCCAGCGTGGCGGCAGGTCCGAGGGTCGTCAAGCGCGCGGTGGTGGCGATCAGGGCGGTTGTTTCTGAATCGAGTCTGTTGCGCACCGCGCGGCGGCCCCGCTCGCGCCACTGCTCGACGTCCTGCGCGCGCCGGTCCAGCGGGCCGTACGGGTCGGAAAGCGCAGGTCGGGTGCGCAGCGCGGCCAGCAGCTTGCGCTCCCGGTCGACCCACCCGTGCAGGGCGCGGCGGCTGCGGTCGCGCAGTTGGCGGACCCGGTCGGTTTCCTCCGCCACATCGGGCACGACGCGCTTGCCGGCGTCGGTCGGCGTGGAGCAGCGGACGTCGGCCACGTGGTCCACCAGCGGGGTGTCCGGCTCGTGGCCGATCGCCGACAGCACCGGCGTGCGGGCCTGGGACACCGCCCGGCACAGCGCCTCGTCGGAGAACGGCAGCAGGTCCTCCACGCTGCCGCCGCCGCGCGCCAGCACGATGACGTCCACCTCGGGGTCGCGGTCCAGCGTGGCGAGCGCGGTGAGGATCTGCGGCACCGCCGTAGCGCCCTGCACGGCCACGTTGACCACCCGGAACCGGGCGGCGGGCCAGCGGGCGCGGGCGTTGGTCAGCACGTCCCGCTCGGCGGCCGACGCCCGGCCGGTGATCAGCCCGATCTTGTTCGGCAGGAACGGCGGCCGGCGCTTGCGGCGCGGGTCGAACAGCCCCTCCGCGGCCAGCAGCTTCTTCAGCCGCTCGATGCGGGCCAGCAGCTCGCCGATGCCGACCTGGCGGATCTCGTCGACGCGCAGGCTCAGCGTGCCGCGGTTGGGGAAGTAGTTGGGCTTGCCGTGCACGACGACCCGGCTGCCCTCGGCCAGTTGCAGCTCGCGGACCATGCCGACGGGCGCGGTGAGCGTCATCGACATGTCGACCGACGGGTCGCGCAGGGTCAGGAACGCCGTCGCCGTGCCCGGGCGGGCGGACAACTGCGTGACCTGGCCCTCGACCCAGACGTCGCCGAGCCGGTTGATCCAGTCGAAGATCTTGCGCGCGACCGTGCGGACCGGCCAGGGGTTCTCCGGGGTGGACTTCTCGTCGGTCACCGCTGCGCTTCGTCGCTCTCGGTGCTCGGCGCGTCGAGGTTGGCGATGCGGCGGGCGAGCATGCCGGTGAACTCGGGGCGGCCCGCGTGGGTGCGCTCGTGCTCCAGCAGTTGCCGCAGGTCGTCGGCGGACAGCGTGCGCAGCCGGGCGCGCAGCTGGGGCAGCGTCAGCTCGTCGTAGTTGGGCAGCGCGGCGGGCGGTTCGGCGGCCAGCGCCCGCTCCTCGGCCTCCCACGGGTCGTGCGCGGGCTCCTCGACCGGCTCGTCCTCCGGCTCGTCGAACTCCTCGTCCTCGTCGAACGTGGCCCACTCGGGCTCGTCCTCGACCGGCCGCAGCACGGCCAGCGCGTCGTCGCCCTTGATTGCGAGTTCCGTCACCGTCTGCTGGACCCGCATGGACAGCTGCAACGCCTCGCTGACCACGGTCACCGGGAGCCCCGCGAGCTGCTGCGGGAGCTTGCGGGCCTGCTCGACGGCGGTGACCGCCAGTCCCGCGGCGAGGCGGACCGGCAGCGGCAGTGGCTTCATGGTGCCTAGCCTGCCGCAGTCTCCCTGAGGATGCCTAGCTCAGCCGCGCCCGTACCCTGGTGGCATGGACAAGCGAGTGCTCCTGGCCAAGCCGCGCGGCTACTGCGCAGGCGTGGACCGCGCGGTCGTCACCGTCGAGAAGGCGCTGGAGCAGTACGGCGCCCCGGTGTACGTGCGCAAGGAGATCGTCCACAACAAGCACGTCGTGGAGACCCTGTCGCAGCGGGGCGCGATCTTCGTCAACGAGACCGACGAGGTGCCCGAGGGCGCGCTCGTGGTGTTCTCCGCGCACGGCGTGTCGCCGATGGTGCACGCCGAGGCGGCCGACCGCGGCCTGCGCACGATCGACGCCACGTGCCCGTTGGTGACCAAGGTCCACAACGAGGCCAAGCGCTTCGCGCGCGAGGACTACGACATCCTCCTGATCGGCCACGAGGGCCACGAGGAGGTCGAGGGCACGGCCGGCGAGGCGCCCGAGCACATCCAGCTCGTGGACACCGCCGAGGACGTGGACAAGGTGACCGTGCGCGACCCGTCCAAGGTGGTGTGGCTGTCCCAGACCACGCTGTCGGTGGACGAGACCATGGTCCGCGTGCGGCAGCTCAAGGAGCGCTTCCCGGACCTGCAGGAGCCGCCGTCGGATGACATCTGCTACGCCACGTCCAACCGGCAGACCGCGGTGAAGACGATGGCCCCGCAGTGCGAGCTGGTGCTGGTGGTGGGGTCGAAGAACTCGTCGAACTCGGTGCGGCTGGTCGAGGTGGCGCTACAGGCGGGCGCGAAGGCGTCGTACCTGGTCGACTACGCCTCCGAGGTGGACCCGGCGTGGTTGGCGGGCGTCACGACGGTGGGCGTGACCAGCGGCGCGTCCGTGCCGGACATCCTGGTGATGGAGCTGCTGGAGTTCCTGGCCGGGCACGGGTACGGCGAGGTCGAGGAGATCACGACGGCGAACGAGAAGATCGCGTTCGCCCTGCCCCGCGAACTCCGCAAGGACATGGTCCGCTAATCCGCTAGCACCGATCGATCCGATCCGTTCACCGCCCCGGCCGGCTGCACGCTGTGCCGGGGCGGCGGTCGTTCGCGCGCAGAGTCGGGATAGGCGCAGAGCCTGGCCAGGCCGAGCCGGAATTGCCGAGCCAGTATTGCCGAGCCGGAATTGTCGTACCCGCGTGGGATCATGGACTCGGGGGCCGGAGGCCGCGCCCGAGCCGGTTCGGTCGGCAAAAAGCCCAGGTCAAGCCGCTTCCGGCGAGAGTTGGGTGGCTGGCAGCCGTGAGCCGGCGGGGTCAGCCGTCTGTGCGTGGGCGGGGCTTGCGCTGGGCCGGGCGGTCGCCCTTGGACGGGTCGCGGGGGCGGCGCGGGCGGTCGCCGGCGGGGCGGCCCTCGCCGGACGGGCGGCCCTCGCCGGCGGGGCGGGGGCGCTTCGGGCGGGGCTCGTCGGCGGCGGAGGCCGAGGCAGCGGCGGGGGCTTCTTGCGGCGGGGGCGGTCCTCGTCGGAAGCGGAAGCGGAAGCGGGGTCGCGGCGCTTGGGGCGGTCCTCGGCGGGGTCGCGGCGCTTGAGTTCGCGCTTCTCCTCCCTGGTCAGCCGGTTCGGGTCCTTCTGCGTCGACACCCGCAGGATGCCGATCAGCACCGTGCACAGGGTGGTGATCGCCATCGCCGGGAAACCGTCGATCAACGGCTTGCCCAGGCTCAACCCGACCGTCGCCAGGCTCCCCGTCGGCAGCTCCGTGGTGAACACCACGATCAGCGGCACCACGATCGCCAGCACCAGCGGCGGCTGCACGACCGGGCCGAACATCGACCGGCGCTCCACGAACACGACCGCCCCGACCGCACCCACGAAGAACGTGATGGCGAACACCCACCCCACGGTCTTCGCGGCGGACGTCACGTCGATGTACGTGCCCACGATCGCCAGCACGAACGTGATGAGCACCGCGGCCCACCAGGGCAGACCCCGGAAGGAGCCGAAGAGGGCGCGGTCGTTCCAGCGGACGGCGTCCAGCTCCTCGTCCTCCGGCTCGCGCGTTGCAGCGGTCACGCCCACTCCTCGTTCGCCCAGCAGTGCCAACACACTGTATTACGCCTCGCGCGCCTCCAAGGGTGCACTGACACCCTCTTCAGACCGCCGGACCACCGCCACGGGCTTGGGACTCGACGACGCGGCCGTCAACGGCTCCACCGCCGCCCGGAACCCCTCCAACGCGTCCAACTCGCGCCGCCGCGCCGACAGGAACCGCTGCAAGTGCGTGCTGGACAGGTTCACCGCGTCGATCGCCGCGTCCGCCGCCCGGTGCGCGGAGGACGCCTGCGCCCGCACCTGCTCCACGTCGTCGGCCAGCGCCCGGTCGGTCACCGCGAACAGCGCCGCCGAGGCGATGACCGCGAACCCGGTCGGCCCGCACAGGAACACCCGCCGGTCCAGCAGCCACCGCAGCAGCTCCGGGTCGGTGTCCAACGCCGCCACCACGGCCCCGTCGTTGGGCACGAACATGACCGTCCCGTAGATCGCGTCCGCCCAGCGCTGGTAGCCCTTGCCGGCCAGCTCCGCCGCCCGCGCCCGGATGTTGCGCACGTGCACGCGCAGCGCGTCCGCCCGCTCGGACGGGTCGTCGGTCTCCACCGCCTCCGCCCACGTGGCCATGCTCATCTTCGCGTCCACCGGCACCTGCCGGCCGCCGCCGACCTCCAAGACCAGGTCCGGCCGCACCGAGCCGCCGCCGGCGACGTCCACCTGGAGCCGGAAGTGCACGCCCTCGCGCAGCCCGAGCGCGCGGGCCGTCTCCACCAGCACGCGTTCGCCCAGTTCACCGCGCCCGCTGACGGACGAGAACGCCACCTCGTAGCGCTGGAGCGCGAGGTAGGTGGCGTCACCCCGCTCCCGTTCCTTCTGCACGGCGGCCAGCGCGGCGTCCGTGCGCCGGATGCCGTCCTGGTAGAGCCGCCACACGAACACGAGCGCACCGGCGAGCAGGAGCGCGACGACCACCGCCGCCGTCGTGAGGACCGCTGTCATGACCCCGATCATCGCGCACGTCGACCCGATCACACGTTCGAGCGACACGCCGAGTCGGTTACCGGGGCCGGCCGGCGCTCGCCCCTAGCGTGGGCCGCCATGCGGTTGCTGCACACGTCCGACTGGCACGTGGGACGGACGTTCCACGGCCGCGACCTGCTCGCCGAGCAGGAAGCGGTGCTGGGCGGGCTGGCCGACCTCGTGTCCGACGAGAAGGTCGACGTGGTCCTGGTCTCCGGCGACCTGTTCGACCGGGCCGTGCCCAACGCCGAAGCGATCGCCGTGTGCACGCGCGTGCTGGAGCGCCTCCGCGCGGCCGGCGCGCAGGTCGTCGTCACGCCCGGCAACCACGACTCCGCCGCGCGGCTGGGCCTGTTCGGCGGGTTCGCGGCGGCGGGCGGGCTGCACCTGCGGACCCGGGTCGCGCAGCTGCACGAGCCGGTGCTGTTCACCGACGCGCACGGGCCGGTCGCGGTGTACGGCATCCCGTTCCTGGAGCCGGAGAGCGCGCGGCACGCGCTGGGCGTCGAGGGCAAGGGGCACGAGGCGGTGCTGACCGAGGCGATGCGCCGGGTCCGGGAGGACCTCGCGGCGCGGACGGCCACCCGGTCGGTGGTGCTGGCGCACGCGTTCGTGACCGGCGGTGAGCCGTGCGAGTCGGAGCGGACGATCGCGGTCGGCGGGGTGCAGGACGTGCCGGCCGGGGTGTTCGCGGGCGTCGACTACGTGGCGTTGGGGCACCTGCACGGCCAACAGACCTTGGCCGACGGCCTGCGTTACTCGGGCAGCCCGATGGCTTACTCGTTCTCGGAGTCCCAGCAGGTCAAGTCGGTGTGGCTGGTCGAGGTGGACGGGTCGGGGCTGGCGGGCGTGGAGCGGCGGACGCTGCCCGTGCCGCGCCGGCTGTCGACGCTGACCGGCGGCCTCGAAGACCTGATGGCAGACCCCGACCACACGCCGGTCGAGGACCACTTCGTGTCGGCTGTGCTGACCGACCCGGTCCGGCCGCTGGACGCGTTGCGCCGGTTGCAGACCCGGTTCCCGCACGCGGTGCACGTGGAGTGGCGGCCGGAGGGCGGCCGGGTCGGCGAGCTGCGGTTCGCCGAGCGCATCCGGGGGCGCAGCGACGAGGAGATCGGCTGCTGCTTCCTGGAGGACGTGCGCGGCGAGGCGCCCAACGAGCGTGAACTGCTCCTGCTGCGGGAGGCGATCGCCGCGGCGGCGCGCGAGGAGGCGTCGTGAAGCTGCACCGGCTGGAGGTCACCGCGTTCGGCCCCTACGCGGGCCGCGAGGTGGTGGACTTCGACCTGCTGGGCGCGGACGGGCTGTTCCTGCTGCACGGCGACACCGGCGCGGGCAAGACGACGCTGCTGGACGCGGTGGCGTTCGCGCTGTTCGGCCGGGTGCCGGGGGCGCGCAACGAGGCGAAGCGGCTGCGCTGCGACTACGCGGACCGGGACACGGTGACCGAGGTCGCGCTGGAGCTGACCGTGCGGGGGCGGCGGTTCCGGGTGGTGCGCAGCCCGGAGTACGACCGGCCGAAGAAGCGCGGCGACGGGTTCACCCGGCAGAACGCGAAGGCGTCGCTGACCTGGATCAGCGGGTGGGCAGGCGAGGGCCACAGCCGCGTCGACGAGGTGGCGCGCGAGGTGGAGGGCCTGCTCGGGATGACCGCCGAGCAGTTCTTCCAGGTGGTGCTGCTGCCGCAGGGCGAGTTCGCGAAGTTCCTGCGCGCCGACACCGCCGAGCGGGAGAAGCTGCTGGAGCGGCTGTTCGGGACCGAGCGGTTCGTGGACGTGGAGAAGTGGTTCCGGGACCGGCGGCTGGAGCGCGGGCGGGAGCTGGAGCGGCTGCGGCTGGCCAACCGGGACCTGGTGCAGCGGGTGGCGGAGGTGTCCGGGGAGGACGTGCCGGAGGACGGCGGCGACCCGGAGTGGCTCAGCTCCCTGGTGAAGCGGCTGGGCGAGGCGGAGCGCGAGGCTTCCGCGCGGGCGCGGGAGAAGGCCGCTGTGCGGTTGACCGCGGAGGCCGCTTGGCGCCGGGCGGACGAGTTGGCGGCGCGGGTGTCGCGGGTGCGGGGCGCGCGGGACGCGTTGGCGCGTTGTGCGGAGATCGAGCCGCACCGGGTGGCGTGGGTGCGGGAGCGGGACGCGGCTCGGCGGGCGTCGGTCGTGGTGCCGGCTCGGGACGCGGTGGCGCGGTTGGAGCGGGCGCTGGACGCGGTGGTGGCGCAGGAGTCGGCTGCCGCTCGGGCGCTCGCCGACCTGGGCTACGCGGGCGCCGGCGGGCTTGGCGCGGGCTCGGGCGGGCTTGGCGCGGGCTCGGGCGGGCTTGGCGCGGGCTCGGGCGGGCTTGGCGCGGGCTCGGGCGGGCTTGGCGCGGGCTCGGGCGGGCTTGGCGCGGGCTCGGGTGGTGTTGGGGCGCGGCCTCCGGCCCCCGGTTCCATTGTCCCAGGGGGGACCGACAATTTCGGCGGGGCGGGGGGCGCTGCGGCGCTTCGGGCGGATGGTGAGCGGTTCCGGGAAGAGGCCGGTGGGCTGACGCGGTTGGCCGAGGAGGCCCAGCGGCAGCGCGAGGACCGGCGGCGGCTCGTCGAGTTGGAGAAGCGGGTCGGGGTTGCGGCCGAGCGGTTGGATCGGCTGGTCAGCGCGTTGGCGGAGGTGCCTGATCGGCTCGTTGCGGCCCGTGCGGAGGCCGAGGAGGCTGCGCTGGCGGCTGCTCGGCTTGACGCGGTTGCGGCGAAGGCGTTGGCGGCGAAGGAGATCCCGGTCGCGGAACTCGCCGTGCGCACCGCCGACGACGCCCGCCGGGTCGCGGTGGACGCCCACCAGAAGGCGCGGGACGTCCTGCTCCAGGTCCGCAAGCAGCGCCTGGACGGCATGGCCGTCGAACTCGCCGCCGCCCTGCGCGCGGGCCGCGCGTGCCCGGTGTGCGGGTCGAAGGAGCACCCGACGCCCGCCGAACCGATGCTCAACGCGGTCACCGGAGCCGACGAAGACCGTGCGGCCGACACCGAGCAGGCCGCCGCGGACCGCCGTGCCGCCGCCGAGAAGTCGTTGCAGGAAGCGGAGAACCGGCTGGCGGCGCTGCGGAAGGTGGTCGGCGACCAGCCCCCCGACGCGCTGCTCGCCGAGCACGACACCGTCAGAACCCTTGCCGCCCAACGGGACCGGCGCGCCGCCGCACTGTCCGAACTGGAGCGCGAGGTCGAGGCCGCCACCGCCGACCGGACCGCGTTGGAGCGCGAGGTCGCCGAGCTGACCACCCGGCACGTCGAGCTGTCCGAGACCGTCCGGGAACGCGCCGACCGCCTGGAGGAGGCGCGCGGCGACTTCCCGGACGTCACCGCCCGCCGCGCCCACCTGCTCGACCTCGCCGACGCCCTGGCCACCCTCGCCGAGCGCCGCACCGCCGTCGCCGAGTGCGAGGAGCGCCTGGCCGAGCAGCGCGTGGAGGTGTCCCGCCTGGCCGCCGAGGCGGGCTTCGCCGACGTCGCCGACGCGGTCGCCGCCGTGCGCACGGGCGACGCGATCGGGGCCCTGGAGACCCGCATCCGCAAGGTCGAGGACGCGAAGGTCACCGCCGAGTCCGTGCTGGCCGAACTGCCCGACGTCGACCCGGACACCGAGGTCGACCTGGCCGGCGCCGAGTCCGCCTTCCGCGCCGCCACCGCCGAGGCCGAGCGGGCCGCGTCCGCGCTGGCCGCCGCCCGCCGCGACCTCCGGCGCGCCGAAGCACTGGCCGAGCAGCTCGCCGCCGCGTGGGTCGAACTCGAACCGGTCGAGGCCGAGTACACCGAACTGGCCGCGCTCACCGACGTGATCAACGGCCAGGGCCAGAACGCCAAGAAGATGACGCTGCGCACGTACGTCCTGGCCGCCCGCCTCGAAGAGGTCGCGGTGGCCGCGAGCGCCCGCCTCGAACGCATGAGCCAGGGCCGGTACCGGTTCGTGCACTCCGTGGAGGCCGGTCCGCGCGGCACGCGGGGCGGCCTGGGTCTGGACGTGCTCGACGACTACTCCGGCCGCCAGCGCCCGACCAAGACCCTGTCCGGCGGCGAGTCGTTCCTGGCGTCGCTCGCCCTGGCCCTGGGCCTGTCCGACGTGGTCGCGTCCGGCGCGGTGCTGGACACCCTGTTCATCGACGAGGGCTTCGGCACCCTCGACGCCGACACCCTCGAACTGGTGATGACGGTCCTGGACGAACTCCGCGCGGGCGGTCGCGTAGTAGGCCTGGTGTCACACGTGGAAGAGCTGCGGCAACGCATCCCGACCAGGCTTCGGGTCCGCAAAGCGCGCGGCGGTTCGTCCCTGGAGGTGGTGGCCTGATGAGCACCTACCGCTCGGCTTTCCCGATGTTGGTCTGCGACGACCTGGCCCGCTCCCTGGCGTTCTACCAGGACGCCCTGGGCTTCTCGATCACCTACCGCTTCCCCGCCGAGGGCGACCCGGTGTACGTGGTGGTCTCCCTGCCCGACGGCTCCCGCCTGGGCCTGGGGCAGGTCGCCCCGGACGGCCGGGGCGTGCACGGCCGTCCCCAGCGCCCCACCGCTGGCCACCGCTTCGAGCTGTGCGTCTACCACGACGACGTCGACGCGGCGGTGACCGAACTGGCCGCCCAGGGCCATCCCGTCCTGCTGGAACCGTGCGACACCCCGTGGGGTGAACGCGTCGCCTTCGTGGCCGACCCGGACGGCAACCCGGTCATGATCACCCGCGAGGCCACCGCCGGCTAGGCCGCCTCGCCGGTCGGCGACAGCAGGTCGCCCCGGTACGCGGCGGCCTGAAGCTCGAACAGCTCGTGGTAGTGCCCTTCCAGGGCCATCAGCTCCTCGTGCGTGCCCTGTTCGACGATCTTCCCCTTGTCCAGCAGCACGATCCGGTCCGCGTTGCGGATGTTCGCCAACCGGTGGGTCACCAGGATGGTCGTGCGTCTCGCCGCCGCCTCCCGCAACCCCTCGAACACCCTGGCCTCGGCCTTCGCGTCCAACGACGCCGTGGGCTCGTCGGCCACCAGCACCGCCGCGTCCCGGTACATCCCCCGCGCGATCCCCATCCGCTGCCACTGGCCGCCGGACAGGTCCTGGCCGTCGTTGAACTGCCGGGACAGCACGGTGTCCGCGCCCGACGGCAGGGTGGCCAGGACCTCGTCCGCCCCCGACCGCTGCACCGCGTCCTCCCACGCCCCGTTGTCCTCCCGGTCCAGCCGGCCGACCGTGACGTTGCGGCGGGCGGTCATCGGCCACTGGGCCGGGTCCTGGGCGATGACCGCGATGGACGAGTGCACGGAGGTCTTGTCGGCCTCGGCCAGGTCCACCCCGTCCCACCGGACCGCGCCCCCGCCGACCGGGTACAGGCCGGTCAGGACCTTGCCGAGGGTGGTCTTGCCGGAACCGTTCTCGCCGACCAGCGCGATGACCTCGCCGCGGCGGACGGTGAGGCTCACGTCGTCCAGCGCCGGGGTCTCCTTGCCGGGATAGCGGAAGGTCACGTGCTCCAGGGTGATCAGCTCCGGGTCCGCCGGGGCCTTGGTGGCCGACGATCCCTGGGCCCGTTCCGCGCCCTCGGCCAGCAGCTTCCGGTAGAAGTCGATGTAGAACGAGTCCTCGTAGATCGAGTTGATCGCCCGGGTCGTGGTCGACAGGGACGAGAAGCCGGTGCGCATCGCCAGCAGGGCCGTGCCCGCGAGCGCCAACTCCATGCCGCCCGAGAACAGGAGCACGCCGAGCACCGCGTACGCGAACCCGGTGCCGAGCCCGGCGAGCGCCCGGCCGGTGAGGCGGACCAGGTTCGTCTTGTGCGCCATGCGGATCTCGTCGCCCATCAGGGAGTCGGCGATCCGCCGGTGCTCGGCCAGGAGGCGTTCCTGGAGGGTCAGGGCGTGGCGTTCCAGGGCGAAGTCGCGGTCGGTGGCGACCTCCTCGACCACGCCCTTGCGGATGTTGCGGGTGACCGAGTCCAGGAAGTGCTCGTACCGCAGCTTCGACACCCGGGCAGAGGCCCACGCGTTCGCCACCGCCGCGAGCAGCAGCGCGGGCGCCAGCCACGGGTTGAGCAGGCCGACCGTGACGATCGCGGCGATCATCGTGATGCACGACGACACCAGGTCCGCCAGGTAGCGCAGGCTGCTCTCCAGGCTGCGGACGCCGTGCCGACCGCCCTGGCGGGCCAGTTCCCGGAAGTCGGCGTCCTCGAACGCCAGCAGCTCCGCCCGCACCAGCACGGCGGTGACCTCGTCGTTCGCCGCCCGTGACACCCTGGGCCGCAGCGAACTCTCCACGGCCGCCACGGCGGTGTCGAGGAGGGCGCGCACGGCGTAGGAGCCGACCACCACGGCCAGCGCGGGCAGCGACTCGGCGACCCGCTGCGGGGTGGGTCCGTCGCGCAGGAGGGCGGTGAAGACGTCCGCCGTGGCGAGCAGGCCGAACGCGGTCACGCAGCCGCTCAGGACGTGCACCGCGGCGGCGGAGAGGGTCAGCTTCGGCGAGGTCCGCCAGGCGAGCCGGATGACCACCCGGATCGCTTCGGGCAGGCTGCGCAGCGCCTTGCCGAGGCTGACCGTAGCGGCCTTGCGCCCCACCTTGGCCCACTTGGGCGTGGAGATGTTCTCCACCCCGATCAGCACGGAGGTCATGCTGTCCAGGTAACGCCTGTGCCGGGGGCCGTGCCACCTGTTTCGCTCATAGCCGCAGCTCAGCGGTCGGCGTTGCGGAGAATGTCGTACCCGGCCGGCAGGATGGGGTCAGGCGGCGGATGCCTCGTGGGCGAGCAGGCGGCGCTTCACGTCCACGCCCCAGCGGAAGTTGCCGATCGCGCCGCCGGTGCGGACGACCCGGTGGCACGGGACGAAGAGGGTCGCCGCGTTGCGCGCGCACGCCGAGGCCGCCGCGCGGACCGCCGAGGGGCGGCCGGACAGCAGGGCGTAGTCCGCGTAGCTCACCGGCTTGCCCGCCGGCACCGTGCGCAGCGCCGTCCACGCCTGCTCCATGAACTCCCCGGAGCGCTGCCGCACCGGGACGTCGTCGATCGCCGCCAGGTCCCCCGCGTGGTAGTCGCGCACGGCCCTGGTCACCGCGCCCAGGTCGTTGCGCGGGCTGAGGCTCGACGGGCGCAGTGCCGGCGACACCTGGGGCAGCAGGTCGTCCAGGGACGCGGTCCACCCGCTCGCCAGCACGGCGCCGTCGCCCGCCACCACGGCGGTGAAGGGGCCGAACGGGGTGTCCACAGTGGACGAAAAAGCGGTGCTCACGCGGTCCTCCTGAGGTGCATCTCGGCGTACGACCGCCAGGGTCGCCACGCCGTGTTGTCCGTGGTCAAAGGGATGTCGGGCGCGCCGAGCACGCGCATCACGACGTACCGGGCGATCTCCGGGCCCACGCCGGGGAACGCGGACAGCTCGGCCTCCAGCTCGTCGGCCTCGCGGCCCACGTCCACCACCAGCGCCCCGGACGCCAGCGCCGCCGCGACCGGCGAGTCGACGTCGGCGGGCGCCGGGTACAGGTGGGTCACCGGCCCGTCCGGGATGTCCAGCGGCTCGCCGGGCGACACGTGGCCCAGCGCCCGCAGCAGGGTCTCCGCACCGTCCACGCTGCCCGGCAGCCGCACCCCGGGGTGGGCTTGGACGAGGGGCCTCAGCAGCGGGTCGCCGCCGAGGAAGTCGTCCACGGCCTGCGGGTCGGCGTCCAGGTCCAGCAGGCGGCGCACCCGGCTCACCGCGCTGCCCAGGTCGCGCAGGTCGCCCAGCCGCAGCGAGCACGACACGTACCCGTCGGCGGGCTCCAGCAGCACCGTCGCCTGCCCGTGCGGCAGCCGCAGCGACCGGGCGTAGGAGGTGTCGGTGACGTGCTCCACGCCCGGGATCGCCGCCGCCCGGAACTGCGCCAGCAGCCCCGCCGCGTCGAACGGCGGCCGGTACGGCAGGCGCAGCGTGATCCGCCCCGCCGTGCCGACGACCTTGCGCTTGGACCGCATCTCCGACGGGGTGGCGGCGAACACGGCCCGGATCGTGTCGTTGAACTGCCGCACGCTCGCGAACCCGGCCGCGAACGCGATGTCGGTGAACGACAGGTCCGTGGTCTCGATCAGCAGCCGGGCGGAGTGCGCCCGGTGCGCTCGGGCCAGCGCCAGCGGACCGGCGCCCAGCTCGGCGGTCAGCACCCGGGTCAGGTGGCGCTCGGAGTACCCGAGGCGCGCGGCCAGGCCCGGCACGCCGTCCCGCTCGACGACCCCGTCCGCGATGAGCCGCATGGCCCGCGCGGCCAGGTCCGCCCGCAGGTTCCACTCCGGGGAGCCCGGGACGGCGTCGGGCAGGCACCGCCGGCACGCCCGGTAGCCGGCCGACTGCGCGGCGGCGGCGGTCGGGTAGAACTCGGCGTTGCGCTGCTTGGGCGTGACCGCCGGGCAGGACGGGCGGCAGTAGATCCGGGTGGTGCGGACCGCCAGGATGAAGCACCCGTCGAACCGGGCGTCCCGGGCCGCGACCGCCCGGTAGGCACGTTCGGCGTCGACCAACATGCCTGTCACTGTGCCACCGCCGGCACCAGGGGTCTCGCGGGAATCGGACACGGCGTCCCACCGCGTAGACTCACCCCCCGTGAGTTTGACCCTCGGTATCGTCGGCCTGCCCAACGTCGGCAAGTCCACCCTGTTCAACGCCCTCACGCGCAACGACGTGCTCGCGGCGAACTACCCGTTCGCGACCATCGAGCCCAACGTCGGCGTGGTGCCGTTGCCGGACGCCCGCCTAGGCAAGCTGGCGGAGATCTTCGGCTCGGAGCGCGAGGTGCCCGCCGTGGTGTCGTTCGTCGACATCGCGGGCATCGTCAAAGGCGCGTCCGAAGGCGCCGGCCTGGGCAACAAGTTCCTCGCCAACATCCGCGAGGCGAACGCGATCTGCCAGGTCATCCGGGTGTTCGCGGACGACGACGTGGTCCACGTCGACGGTCGCGTCGACCCGGCGGCCGACATCGAGACCATCAACACCGAGCTGATCCTCGCGGACCTCCAGACCCTGGAGAAGGCCGTGCCGAGGCTGGAGAAGGAGGCCCGGACCGCCAAGGACCGGCGTCCGGCCCTCGACGCGGCGGTGAAGGCGCGGGAGGTCCTGGACTCGGGCCGGACGCTGTTCTCCGCGCAGTCGGAGGTCGACGGTGACCTGCTGCGCGAGCTGAGCCTGCTGACGACCAAGCCGTTCCTGTACGTGTTCAACGCCGACGAGGCCGTGCTGACCGACGAGGCGAAGCTGAAGGAACTGCGCGAGATGGTCGCGCCGGCCGATGCCGTGTTCCTGGACGCCAAGGTCGAGGCGGAGCTGCTGGAGCTGGACGAGGAGTCCGCGCGCGAGCTGCTGGAGTCCATCGGCCAGCACGAACCCGGCCTGCACGCCCTGGCCCGCGCCGGCTTCCACACGTTGGGCTTGCAGACCTACCTGACGGCGGGGCCGAAGGAGTCCCGGGCGTGGACCATCCCCAAGGGGGCCACGGCCCCGCAGGCGGCGGGTGTGATCCACACGGACTTCGAGCGGGGCTTCATCAAGGCCGAGGTGGTGTCGTTCGCGGACCTGGTGGAGGCCGGTTCGATGGCGGCGGCGAAGGCCGCGGGCAAGGTCCGCATGGAGGGCAAGGACTACGTGATGGCGGACGGCGACGTCGTGGAGTTCCGCTTCAACGTCTGACCTGGTCGGGACTGGCGACCTGGTCGCGGCCGGCGTCCTGACACCGGTCGGTCGTACACCGCTGGTCCCGCCTTTCCGGAGTCGGCTCTGGAAGCGGCTCGGACGCCGCTACCGCTGGTCGATCCGTACACGGGCTGATGGCGGACGGCGACGTCGTGGAGTTCCGCTTCAACGCGTAGTGCGGAAGAGGCTGTCGAGGTCGACGGTGATCGGGAACGGCACCCTCAGTTCGAGGGTGCCGCGGAAGATGCCGGCCGGGGCGTAGGTCCTGGTCGGCTCGTCCAGCTCGTAGACGTGCGCGACCGGCCGGTTGTCCTCTTCCTCGACCAGCCAGTGGTGCCGCACCCCGGCCTCGGCGTACTTGCGCAGCTTGACCGTCCGGTCGCGGTGTTCGGACTCCGGTGAGGTGACCTCGACGGCGAGCAGCACGTCCTCGGGTGCGAACCAGGTGCGGTCGGGGTCGACCGGGGCGGTGGTGACGAGGATGTCGGGTTCCGGGCGGTTGCGCGCGTCGAGCCGGATGGTGACCTCGCGGTCGACCTCCACACCTTCGGGAGCTTGGCCGGTGAGGGCCGTGGTGAGAGCCGTGACGACACGGGCGTGCCACACCCTCTGAGGTGACATCATGAAAACGAGGGCACCGTCGATCAGCTCGGTGTGGCGAGGCGCCTCGGGGAGGCGGTCCAGGTCCTCCGCGAACCAGCCTTCGGGGCGCGGCGGGCGCATCCAGTCCGGCAGTGCGGTCATGGGACAAAGATAGTGACCAGCACCCGTGCGGGCCACCGGCTTGGATGTGCGCCCCTGAGGGGCTCCGGCGGGGAGAACTGCCACCCCCACCCGCTCGGCCGGCGTGAACACGACCTCGGCCGGCTCCGCACCCGTGGCCTGCGCCCGGCGCGGGTCGTCGTCGGGGTCGCCTGCGAGCGTGGACGCCGTCATCGCACGACCTCCCCGCCGCCGAGTGCTATCGATCACTTGAGGCCGGGGGCAAGCGAGATGGGCGCACGTTTGCGGATCGGGAAGACTCAGGGCCCGACCCCGGAGGGGGCGGGCCCTGGTGGAGCGTTCCGGTACTGTCCGTTCCCGACTCCGGTCACCGCACCTGGTTGCGGCTGTGGCGGGCGAGTGCGAACACGCCACCCGCTGTGGCCAGCATGCCCAGGGCGGCGACGGTGAAGACGACGATGTCGGCGGTCATACGAATCCCCTTGCGTAGATCTCCCACTCGTCCAGACGTCCGGGTACCCGGTTTCGTTGGCCGGCAGTCGTGCAATTCACACGAACGTGGTGGAGGTGGCGTGATCAAGGTCGAGGCGCGCGTGCTCAGGGTCGCGCCGTGGCTGCTGGGGCTGTCCCTGGTCGGCCACCTGGCGATGGTCGCCCTCCAGGCGAAGATGACCATGGTCGACCTGATGGTCTACCGCAACGCGTCGCCCGAGCTGTTCACCGGCGAGCTGTACCAGTGGCGGCTCAAGGAGTTCTCCGACCAGTTCGCGCTGCCGTTCACCTACCCGCCGTTCTCCGCGTTCGTGTTCGTGCCGCTGTCGTGGGTGCCGTGGGGCGTGGCGCGCTGGTTCTGGCAGCTGCTCAGCCTGGCGTGCCTGTACTTCCTGACCCGCAAGTCGCTCACCCTGATCGGCAGCGCCGACCCGCGCCGGGCGATGCTGTGGACGGCGCTGTTCGTGTGGGTCGAACCCGTGCGCACCACGCTGAACTACGGGCAGATCAACCTGGTGCTGGCGGCGCTGCTGATCGGCGCGCTGGTCAGCGCGCGGCCGTGGCTCGCGGGCCTGGGCGTGGGCGTGGCCGCCGGGGTCAAGCTCACCCCGGCCATCTCCGGGCTGTACTTCCTGGTCACCCGCAAGTACAAGGCGGCGGTGTGGTCGTTCGCCGCGTTCACCGCGACGGTCCTCCTCGGGTACGTGATCTCGATCGGCCAGTCCAACCAGTTCTGGTTCCAGCTCCTCGGGGACGCCACGCGGGTCGGGCCGGTCGGCTCGGCGATCAACCAGTCGATGCGCGCGGCGCTGTCCCGGACGGTCGGCTACGACGTCGAGACCGGGCCGGTCTACCTGGTCGGCGTGGCGGTCGCGGTGGCGTGCACGGCGTGGGCGCTGTGGTGGGCGGTCAAGGCCTCCGACACCCTCGCCGTGATCGTCAGCGTCCAGTTCCTGGGCCTGCTGGTGTCGCCGATCTCGTGGAGCCACCACTGGGTGTGGGCGGTGCCCGCGCTGATGTGGCTCATGTACGGGGTCAGGCACCGGCTCGCGGCGGTGACCGCGTGGGCGTGGCTGCTCGCGATCGGCAGCTACCTGATCTCGTTCCTGCTCAACGCCCAGCCGTCGATCTGGATCATCTCCCGGCCCTGGTACCTGTCGCTGCTGGGCTGGGTGTACCCGGCGGTGGGCCTGCTCACCCTGGTCGTGATCGGCGTGGTGCTGCGGGAGCGGTCACGCGAGCGCGTCCAGGATGCCGTCGATCTCCTCGGCAAGTGACACGTCCAGGGCGGTGATCCCGCCGCTGGAGTGGGTGCTGCACCGGAAGGTCAGCGTGCGCCAGCGGATGTCGATGTCCGGGTGGTGGTTGTCGTTCTCGGCGATCTCCGCGACCCGGTTCACCACCTGGATCGCCTGCGCGAAGCTGGGCAGCTCCGCGGTCCGGACGAGCGCGCCGTCCCGGGCGCTCCAGTCGGGCAGCGTCGACAGCGCGGCGGTCACCTGGTCGTCGGTCAGCAGCTCGGCCATGCACCCGATCGTCCCACCGCGTGGCGTAAACTGCCCGTTCGCCACGGGAGTCCGGTAACGCGCCGGGCTGAGAGGAGGGCTCGCAAGCCCTCGACCGTCCACCTGATCCGGGTCATGCCGGCGTAGGGAGAGAAAACGATGCTTCGACGAGTGCTGACCGCCGCCGTCGCGGCGGCGACGCTGGCCGCGTGCTCCGCGACCACCAGCCAGGCCCCGCAGGGCGAGCGCGTGGTCACCCTGGTGACGCACGACTCGTTCGTGGTGAAGCCCGAGCTGCTCGACGCCTTCAAGGCCGAGACCGGGATCACGGTCAGGACGCTGGCCAGCGGGGACGCCGGCGCGATGACCAACAAGCTGGTGCTGACCAAGGGCAACCCGATCGGCGACGTGGCCTTCGGCGTGGACTCCACGTTCGCCTCGCGCGCCCTGAAGGAGGGCGTGTTCGCCGAGTACGCATCCGGCGAAGCTTCGAAGGGTGCGCAGCGCTACCAGCTCGACCCGCCCAACCGCCTGCACGCGGTGGACGTCGGCGACGTGTGCGTCAACATCGACGTGGCCGCGCTGGGCGCGGACGCGCCGAAGACCTACGCCGACCTCGCCGACCCGAAGTTCAAGGACAAGCTGGTCGTGGAGGACCCGGCCACGTCCTCGCCGGGCCTGGCGTTCCTGCTCGGCACGGTCGCGGAGTTCGGCGAGTCCGGCTGGCAGGACTACTGGAGTCGGTTGAAGGCCAACGGCGTCAAGGTCGTCTCCGGCTGGGAAGAGGCCTACACCCAGGACTTCTCCGGCTCCAGCGGCAAGGGCCCGCGCCCGATCGTGGTGTCCTACGCGTCCTCGCCGTCGGCGGAGATCGGCGACGACGGCAACCCGCGCACCAAGGCGCTGCTGGACACCTGCTACCGCCAGGTCGAGTACGCGGGCGTGCTGGAGGGCGCGAAGAACCCCGAGGACGCGCGCAAGGTCGTGGACTTCCTGTTGGCTGAGAAGTTCCAGGCGGACGTGCCCGAGCAGATGTACGTGTACCCGTCGCGGGAGGGCGTGGCGCTGCCCGAGGCGTGGACCAAGGCCGCTCCGCTGCCGGAGCAGGCGCGCACCCTGCCCGCGAGCCAGGTCGACGCCAACCGCGAGCGGTGGGTTCAGCAGTGGCGCGCGCTCGTGCAGGGCTGACCAGGCCGCTTGTGGGTCGGTTCGGCCGGGCGCGAGCTGGGCTGGGCCGGTGGTTCGGCCGGGCGCGAGCTGGGCTGGGCCGGTTGTTCGGCCGGGCGGGGGTGGGGTGGTCCCTGGCCGCGTTGTTGCCGCTGGGGTTCCTGGGGGTGTTCTTCGCCTGGCCGGTGGTCGCGATCGTCGGGCTCGGGTTGGGCGAGGGCGGGGTCCTGCCCGTTCTGGGGGACGCCCAGACCTGGGAGCTGGTCGGGTTCACGCTCGGCCAGGCGCTCGGCGCGACGGTGTTGGCGCTGGTCACGGGCTTGCCGGTGGCGTTCCTGCTGGCCCGGTGCCGGGTGTGGGGGACCGGGGTCGTGCGGGCGGCGGTGATGGTGCCGTTCGTGCTGCCCACGGTCGTGGTGGGGCTGGCGTTCCGGGCGCTGTGGCCCGACGGCGGGGTGCTGCCGATCGTGCTGGCCAACGCGTTCTTCAACGTGGCGGTGGTCGCGCGGACCGTCGGCGGGGTGTGGGCGTCGCTGGACCGGCGGGCGGAGG
Organism: Actinosynnema sp. CA-248983; assembly: GCA_050954585.1. Lineage (GTDB taxonomy): Bacteria > Actinomycetota > Actinomycetes > Mycobacteriales > Pseudonocardiaceae > Actinosynnema. Next base: position 904,524 of record CP191863.1, read on the forward strand.
ACGCGGCCCGGTCGCTGGGCGCGTCGCGGTTGCGGGCGTTCACGTCGGTGGTGCTGCCCGCGCTGGCGCCCGCCCTGGGTTCGGCGGCGTCGGTGGTGTTCCTGTTCTGCGCCACCAGTTTCGGCGTGGTGCTGGTGCTGGGCGGTGCCCGCTACCGGACCGTGGAGACGGAGATCTACCTGCGGACGGTCGAGCTGTTCGACCTGTCCGGGGCGGCGGCGCTGTCGCTGGTGCAGTTCGTCGCGGTGGTGGCGGTGCTGGTGGTCGGCGGGGTGCTGCGGCGGCGTCGCGAGCGGGCGCTGTCGTTGCGGGTCGAGGCGGTGCGGCGGCCGGTCGGCGGTGAGTGGGGCGTCGTGGCCGCCGCGTGGCTGGTCGTCGGGCTGCTGCTGACCCCGGTGGTGGGGTTGGTGGTGCGGTCGCTGTCCACTTCGGACGGGTGGAGCCTGGCCGGGTACCGGGCGCTGGCGGGGACGGGGGACCGCGGGACGCTGGCGGTGACCGGGGTCGACGCGGCGCTGAACTCGGTGCGGGTGGCGACGGACGCGACCGTGGTGGCGCTGGTGGTGGGGGTCGTGTCCGCGGTGGTGCTGGTGGGGTTGCGGCGGCACGGGGTGTGGCTCGCGGAGACGCTCGACACCGCGTTGATGCTGCCGTTGGGGGTGTCGGCGGTGACGGTGGGGTTCGGGTATCTGGTCACCATGGACGCACTGCCGGGTGACTTCCGGACCTCGCCGCTGCTGGTGCCGCTGGCGCAGGCGCTGGTGGTGACGCCGTTGATCGTGCGGATCGTGCTGCCCGTGCTGCGGGCCGTGGACGAACGGCTGCGGCAGGCGGCGGCGACGCTGGGCGCCTCGCCGTGGCGGGTGTGGCGGGAGGTCGACCTGCCGCTGGCGTCGCGGTCGCTGGTGGCGGCGGCGGGGTTCGGGTTCGTGGTGGCGCTGGGGGAGTTCGGTGCGACGAGTTTCCTGGCGCGGCCAGACGCGCCGACGCTGCCCGTGGTGATCGCGCGGCTGATGGCGCGGCCGGGGCAGTTGAACAGCCAGATGGCGTACGCGGCTTGCGCGTTGCTGATGGTGGTGACGGCGGCGGCCGTGCTGCTGATCGAGCGGCTGCGGGTGCCCGACGGCGGGGAGTTCTAGATGTTGGGGTTGCGCGGGGTCACCGTCTCGTACGGGTCGCTGGTCGCGGTGTCCGATGTGGACCTGGCGGTCGGGGACGGCGAGGTCGTGGCGCTGCTCGGGCCGTCGGGGTGCGGGAAGTCGACGTTGCTGCGGGCGGTGGCGGGGCTCGTGCCCGCTTCGGGCTCGGTGACGTGGGACGGTGCGGACCTGGCGGGTGTGCCGGTGCACCGGCGCGGGTTCGGGTTGGTGTTCCAGGACGGGCAGCTGTTCCCGCACCGGGACGTGGCCGGGAACGTGGCGTTCGGGCTGCGGATGCACGGGGTGGACCGGGAGGCGCGGGGCAAGCGGGTGGACGAGCTGCTGGAGCTGGTCGGGTTGGCCGGCTACCAGCGGCGGCGGGTGACCGAGCTGTCCGGCGGCGAGCAGCAACGGGTGGCGCTGGCGCGGGCGTTGGCCCCGCGACCCCGGCTGGTGCTGCTGGACGAGCCGCTGTCGGCGCTGGACCGGGCGTTGCGGGAGCAGCTGGCGGTGGACCTGGCGCGGTTGCTGCGCGAGGCCGGGGCGACGGCGCTGGTGGTCACGCACGACCACGACGAGGCGTTCACCCTGGCTGATCGCGTGGCGGTCATGCGGGCGGGGCGGATCGTGCAGGTCGGGCCACCGGCGGAGGTGTGGCGGTCGCCGGTGGACGTGGCGACGGCCCGGTTCCTGGGGTGCGGGAAGGTGCTGGGGGCGGAGCGGGCGCTGGCGGTGTTCGGGGTGGCGTCGCGGGTGGGGTTGCGGGCTTCTGCGCTGCGGGTGGACCCGGTTGGGTCGGTCGAGGGGGAGGTGCTCGAACGGGTCCACCGGCGTGACCACGTGCGGTTGTCGGTGGTGGTCGACGGGGACGAGTTCGAGGCGGTGGCTCCTATCGCTGCTGCTCCTGAGGTGGGCGATCGGGTGAGGTTGGTTCCGGATCCGGATGGCGTGGCCGTCATAGGTCGTCGCGGGTGATCGCGTACTCGACTTCGCCGTGTTCGGAGCCGGGGATGGGTTCGGGCCAGTCCTGGAAGAAGGTGCGGACGAAGCGGAGGCCCACGCGTTCCATGACCCGGCGTGAGCCGGTGTTGACCGTCATCGTGACGGCGAAGATCCGCTGGACGCCCAGTTCGCGGAACCCCTTGTCGATCAGGGCGCGGGAGACCTCGGTCGCGTAGCCCTGTCCCCAGGTCGTGGGGTGGAGGCGGTAGCCGAGTTCACGGACGCCGGGTTCGGTCTCCTTGAAGGCGAACATGCCCAGGAATCGGCCGGTCGTCTTGTCCTCGCCGGCCCACCAGCCCGGCTTGGTCATGAGGCGGGGGAGGAGGGTGGTGGCCACGGTGGCGCGGTCCAGGGGTTTGCCGGATTCGAGGTAGCGCATCACGGCCGGCTCGGCGTGCAGGGGCCGCGAGTTCGTCCACATCGGACTCGCGGAAGTCGCGCAGGCGGACCCGGTCGGTCTCCAGGAACATGGGCGACACCATGCCTTCGGGGGTGGCTCGCTGCCAACGGGTTTTGCTCACCGCGCGGCAGGCCCCGGGGGCACCCCTCCACCCCCGGGGCTCGGCAGCGCGGCCAAAGCAAGCCGTCGTCAGTTGTCCTTGGTGGCCAGGCGCATGGCGGCCAGGGAGAGGCCGATCAGGATGTAGCAGCCGGCCAGGGCGGTGCTGCGCCAGAGGGCCTCGGTGGGCAGCGGGTCGCGCATGACGTCGATCAGGCTGTTCCAGTACGTGGTGATCAGGTACGGGTGCAGCCAGTCCAGCGCCTCGAACAGGCCCAGCACCGCGAACACGATCACGCCCGCCATGGTCGCGGCCATCACCACCAGCGGGTGTTCGGTGCACGCCGAGATCGCCATCGCGATCGCCGCCACGGCCCACACCTGCACGGTGACCAGCAGGATCGTGAGCGCGATGCGGACCAGTGCCGGGCCGAACGCGAGGGTGCTGCCGGACAGGGTGAGCATCCCGGTGCCGCCGAACAGGATCGCGCCGGTGATCACGGCCACCAACGCCATCAGCGTGACCGCGAACAGGGTCATCGTGGCCACGCCGAACGACTTGACCGCCAGCAGGCGCATGCGGCCGATCGGGGCGATCATCAGACCGCGCAGCGTGCCGTGCTGGGACTCGCCGGCCAGGCCGTCGGCTGCCCAGATCGCGCCCACGAGCGGGAGCAACAGCGGTAGGGCCAGGAACAGGGTGAAGACCGGGAGGACCAGGCCGTTGCCGCCGATGATCGCGGCCAGGCCGGGGCCCCCTGTGGCGTCGCCGTCGTCCACCGCGAACCACAGGCCGATGCCCGCCAGGATCGGCACCAGGCACAGCCCGAACAAGCCGATGACGGTGCGCGGGCGGCGGACGATCCAGCGGAGTTCGGAGCGCAGTTGTCGGCCCAGCGGTGCGCGGGTCGCGGTCAGTGGCGCACTCATCAGGCCCCCTCCTCGATGGTGTCGACCGCGGACAGGCCCTCTTCGGACTCCTCGGCCTCGGTGAGCCTCGCGAACAGCTCTTCCAGGCCGGTGCGCTGCCGGCGGGCCTCGTGGACCGGGATGCCCGCGGTGACCAGCGCCTCGATCACGGCGGGGGCGGTGGTGCCGATCAGTTCCACGCGCACGCCCTCCGCGATGGGGCGGGCCGAGATGCGGGCGTCCCGCAGGACGTTGAGCGCCCGGTTGTGCTCCGGGGTGACGATCACCAGAGAGCTGTTCTCCGCCTGGAGCAGGTCGCCCAGCCCGCCTTGGGCGACGACCGTGCCCCGGTGCAGGACGGCGACGTGCGTGCAGGTGGCCTCGATCTCGCTGAGCAGGTGGGACGACACCACGACCGTCGTGCCCGCGCCGTGCAGGTCGGCGATGACGTTGCGCACCTCGCGCGTGCCCGCCGGGTCCAGGCCGTTGGTCGGCTCGTCCAGGACGATCATCTTCCGCTCCACGAGCAGCGCGGCGGCCAGGCCGAGGCGCTGCTTCATGCCCAGCGAGTACCCCCGGTACCGGCGGTGGGCGGCGGCGGCGAGGCCTACGCGCTCCAGCGCGTCCTCGACCGACTGCTTGATGGAGCCGGTGGCGAGCAGCGGCTCGAAAGCCGCCACCCGCCGCAGGTTCTCCCGCCCCGACAGGAACGGGTGGAACCCGGGACCCTCGACCAGCGCACCCACGTGCGGCAGGGCCAGCGCCGCGCCGTCGGGCAGCGCCTTCCCCAGCAGCTCGACCTCCCCCTCGGTCGGCCGCACGAGCCCGAGCAGCATGCGGATCGTGGTGGTCTTGCCCGACCCGTTCGGGCCGAGCATCCCGAGCACCGCCCCCTCCGGCACGTCGAGGTCCACCCGGTCCACCGCGACGGTGTGCCCGTACACCTTGCGCAGTCCCCGCGTCCGGGCGGCGAGGACCGGGGTGGAGCCGGCCGAAGCCGGCTCCACCCGTGCGCTGGTCGAGGTGGTCACTTCACCTGGCCGATCGCCTCGACCAGCACCTGCTCCGGCACCGCGCCCGCGGCCACCCGGCCGTCGTCGGCGATGAGCGCGGCGCCGACCCGGGTGGTGATCAGCGTGCCCGACCCCCACGGACCGCTGACCTGCTTGCCGACCTGCTTGAGCAGGCCCTCGACGTCGACTTCCGCGCCGGGACGCCCGTCGCGCTTCCACTCCGGGCGGTCACCCTGCTGCTGCGCCAGGTTCTTCAGCGCGTCCGCCGGGACGCGCGCGGTCAGCACCCGGTCCCAGCCCTCGCCGACGACCTGCGGGTTCGCCTCGGTGAACGCGCCCTGCGCGAGCGCCTTCTCCTCGGCGGTCGGCTCGCGCAGCTCCGGCTCGCTCACCTTCGCGCCCGGCGGCGGGGTGAAGCTGAACAGCGCGGCGTCCTGCGGACCGACGTTCAGCTCGGAGAACCCGATCTGCACGGCCGGCGCCGCGGTCCCGTTGGTCAGCACCTCGAACCGCAGCGGGATGCGCAGCTCCGAGTCCACCGCCACCCGCACCTCCCGCAGCACGGTCCGCTCGGTCGGCTTCGGCGTGAGCACCAGCTCGTAGGCGGGCCGGTCGGCGACGCGCGCCGTCCCGTCCACGCTCACGTCGCTGAACTCCTTGATCTTCGCCACGGCCTCCCGCGCCACCGCCACCGGGTCGGCGGGCACCTGCGGCGCGTTCGGGTCCAGCTCCAGCTTGGGCGCTTCCAGCTCGCCGTGCGCCAGCTTGGTCACCTGCTGGTCCGCGGAGTCCCACAGCCAGCCGGTCTGCCCGTCGTCCACGAACGTCTTCTCGCTGCTCCGAGCGGGCAACTGCACCCGCACCCGGCCCTCGCCGTCGGTCCAGACGCGCAGCTTCGAGTCCCCGTCGGACAGCTGGGGCAGCCCGGTGATGCCGGGAATCCCCAGGTCGTTGGTCACCGAGAGGGCACCGCCGAACGCGGCGGGCTTGGCGGTCAGCACCGACTCGACCAGCGCCTCCGCCCCCACCTCGGGCAGCTCCGGCGCCGGCCCCGCACCGGCGGGCATCGCGAGCACCCCCAAGCCCGCGACGCCGGCGACCACGCCGACCGCCGCGGCGACCACGGTCACCCTTCTCCGGTTCATGTGTCCCCTCCTCCAAGGGCGTCGACCGACCGGTTGCCGGCCGACACCACAGACCCTCCTCGGGCCGGGCTGAGATGGCGCTGAGAGTCGGCCGCCGCCTGAGAACCCGCTCAGCAATTGTCCTCCCGGGAGCGGGCGGCTGAGAGGGGACTGAGGAAGTCGCAGCGTTTCGGGCGTTCAAGGGGCATTCTGTGGGCGTGAGGCCACGGGTGCTGGTTGTTGACGACGAGGTCGGGGTTCGGCGCGCGTTGGAGCGCGGGCTGTCCGCTGAGGGCATGGAGGTGGTCACGGCCGCCGATGGGCCCAACGCCCTGCGGGTGGCGTTGACCGGCGCCTTCGACGTGGTGTTGCTGGACATCATGTTGCCGGGGCTCAGCGGGTACCGGGTGCTCCAGCGGATGCGGGCCGAAGGGGTGCGGACGCCCGTGCTCATGGTGTCGGCCAAGGACGGGGAGGTCGACCAGGCCGACGGGCTGGACCTGGGTGCGGACGGGTACCTGGTGAAGCCGTTCAGCTTCGTGGTGCTGGTGGCGCAGGTCAGGGCGTTGTTGCGGCGCAACCGGGCCGATCTCGCCCGGCGCAAGCTCAAGCTCGGGGAACTGGTCGTGGACCGGGCGGTGCGCGAGGTGAGCTGGGCGGGGGAGCCGGTCAACCTGTCGCCGCGGGAGTACGCCGTGCTGGACGTGCTGGCCAGTCGGGCCGGGTCGGTGGTGACCAAGGACGAACTCCTGCGCACGGTGTGGGGGGACGAGCAGGCGGCCACGCGCAACGCGGTCGAGGTGTACGTGGGATACCTGCGGCGCAAGCTGGACGCGATGGGGGCCGGTGAGGTCGTGCGGACCGTGCGGGGGCACGGGTACCTGGCCTCCACCCCGGACCTGGACGCGGCGCTGGACTCGGCCGCCGCCCGGCGCAGGTGAACCCGCGCCGCTGGTGGCTGCGGCGGACGCTGCGCTTCCGCATCACCGTCGTGGCCACCGGTGTGGCGCTGCTCGGGCTGCTCGCGCTGACCCTGCTCGCCCCGAGCCTGATCGGGATGGTGCAGGTCAGCGCCGTGGACAACCAGCTCGAACGGTCGTCCGCCGTGCGCGTGCTGGACACCGCGGGCAACCCGCTGGACGGCCTCGCCAAGCCCGACCTGACGCCGCGGGACATCCGGCAGCTCCGGTCGGGGGAGAAGGTGCTGCGCATCGAGGGCGACACCGCGCACCGCTGGATCGGGCGGGTCGTGTTCGCCGCCGACGGCACGCCGCAGCTGCACGTCGCCGGGGACACCCTGGTCGGCTACCGCGAGGCCAACGAGCTGGGCACGAAGTGGCTGGCCGCCGCCGCCGTATTGGTCGCGGGGCTGGTCGGGATCGCGACCTGGCTGGCCGTGCGGTCGTCGTTGCGGCCGGTGGAGCGGATGCGGGTGGCGGCCGGGCAACTGCCGCGCGGGCAGCGGCTGCCGGTGCCCGCGGCGCGCGACGAGTTGCAGGCGCTGGCGGAGGCGTTGAACGCCCTGCTGGCCCGGCGGGACGAGGCGACCGAGCGGTTGCGCCGGTTCACCGGGGACGCCGCGCACGAGCTGCGCTCGCCGGTCACGTCGGTGCGCGCCCAGGCGGAGGTGGCGGTCGCGCACCCGGACCCGGACTTCTCCATCGAGGTGCTGGAGTCGGTGGTGGAGGAGTCGGAGCGGCTGTCCAACCTGGTCGACGCCCTGTTGCTGCTGGCCCGCGCGGACACCGGCGAGCTGCCCCGGGCCGAGCCGGTGGACCTGGTGTTGCAGGCCCAGTACGCGGTGGAGCGGCGGCCCGACGACGAACTGCTGGTGTCCATCCACGCCCCGATGAGCGCGTGCCTGATCTCCGCCGCGCGCACCGAGGTCGAGCTGGTGCTGGACAACCTGCTGCGCAACGCCACCCGGTACGCGCGGTCGTTCATCCGGATCTCGGTGCTGCCCGCCGCGCGGGAGGTGCGGCTGCTGGTGGACGACGACGGCCACGGCATCCCGCCGGAACACCGGGAGAAGGTGTTCGACCGGTTCTACCGGGTCGAGTCGGACCGGGGGCGGGCGACCGGCGGGTTCGGGCTGGGCCTGGCGCTGGTGGCGCACCTGGTGACCCGGCGGCGCGGGACGGTGCGGGCGGGCGAGTCGCCGGAGGGCGGCGCTCGGCTGGAGGTGCGCTGGCCGGAGTACCGGTGATGGCCGGGCCGGTGGTGGCGGGGCCGGTGGTGGCCGGGTCGGTGGTGGCCGGGCCGGTGGTGGCGGGGCCGGTGGCGTCGGGATCGGTGATGGCGGGATCGGTGATGGCAGGATCGGTGGTGTGCCCGAGTTGCGCGCGACGACGCTGGTAGACGCCCCGCTGCGGACCGTCGCGGCGGCGCTGCTGGACGCCCGGCTGCTGGCCCGGTCGATCCGCGGGCTGGGCGGGCGGATCAGCGGCGGACCGGTGCTGCACGTGGGGTTGGAGCTGGCCGGGTCGGTCGGGCCGGTCGACGGGACGCTGCTGGTGACCCGGGCGGACCTGACCGGGGTGTCGGCGGAGCTGGTCGGCGGGCCGCTGCCGCGGTTCGTGCTGCTCACGGACCTGCTGCACACCGGCGGCGGGACCATGGTCGTGGACTCGGTGGAGTGGACCAGCCCCGGTGGGCCGTTGGGTCGGCTGGCGGACGTGATCGTGGGGCGGGGGTTGGCGCTGCGGGTGCTGGAGGCGCGGGCCGAGGCGGTGGCGTCGCGCAGCCGGGAGTTGCTGGCGGCGCGGGTGGTCGTGGGGGCGGCGATCGTGCGGGACGGGTTGTTGTTGGCGCAGCAGCGGTCCTATCCGGCGGAGGCGGCCGGGAAGTGGGAGCTGCCCGGTGGGCGGGTCGAGGCCGGGGAGTCTGATCTCGATGCGGTGGTGCGGGAGTGCGCGGAGGAGTTGGGGGTGACCGTCGTGGCGGGTGACCAGGTCGGCCCGGACGTGCCGCTGCGGCAGGACCTGCTGCTGCGGATCTACCGGGCCGACCTGGTGACGGGCGAGCCCGCGGCGCACGACCACCGGGACGTGCGGTGGGTTGGTGCGGCCGAGTTGGACGCGTTGGACTGGCTGCCCGCCGACCGCGTACTGCTGCCGGCCCTGCACGACCTGCTCACCTGACTGCTTTTGCCTGATCGCGCGCTTGCCGGACCGCTTGGGCGCGGCCTCCGGACCGCTTGGGCGCGGCCTCCGGACCGCTTGGGCGCGGCCTCCGGCCCCCCTTGGGCGCGGCCTCCGGCCCCCGCTTCCATTGTCCCACCGGTCACCGACAAAACCGGGCCTGAGCAGGCGGAAGCGAGGGCCGGCGGCTCTTCAGCCCAGGCCGGAAACCCGCAGGGCGGCCTCCAGGCGGTGGGTGGAGCGTGCTCGGGAACGCTCCGCCCCGTGCGCCCGGACGCGGTCCAACTCGGCCGGGTCGTCCAGCAACGCTTGAGTGCGTTCACGCACCCCGCGCAACTCCTCCACCACCGCCTCCGCCGTCGTCTCCTTCAGCTCGGCATAACCGGACACCGAATCCGCCAGCTCACGCGGGTCCTTCGCGGTGCACGCGCCCAGGATCTCCAGCAGGTTCGTCACACCGGGCTGGGTGTCGGGCGCGTACCGCACCACACCGAGGTCGTCCGTCACCGCCCGGCGGATCTTGCGGCGCACCAGGTCCGGCGGGTCCAGGACGAAGACCGTCCCAGCCGAGTCCGGGGACGACTTGGCCATCTTCCGCGACGGGTCCGCCAAGTCCCGCACCCGCGCCGCCGACCGCGGAACGACCCCCTGCGGCATCACGAAGACCTCGCCGTACGTGCCGTTGAACCGCCGCGCCAGCACCCGGGCCAGCTCCACGTGCTGCGCCTGGTCGTCGCCGACCGGCACCTCCCGCGCGCCCTGCAACAGGATGTCCGACGCCATCAGCACCGGGTACGTGAGCAGGCTCAACCGCACCGACGCCCGCCCCTCGGACTTCTCCTTGAACTGGATCATCCGCGCCGCCTCGCCGTACGTGCAGGTGCACTCCAGCAACCAGGTCAGCGCGCCCAGCTCGCGCACCAGATCGGACTGCACCGCCACCGACCTCGAATCGACGCCGGCCGCGATGAGCACCGCGACCTGCTCCCGCGTCAACGCGCGCAATCGGGACGGGTTGTGGGACGTGGTCATCGCGTGCATGTCGCCGATGAAGTACACGTCCTGTTCAGTGCCCTCCGCGGCCCACCGCCGGACCGCGCCCAGGTAGTTGCCCAACTGCACGGGACCGGACGGGGTGATGCCGGACAGCCTGATCATCGGGGTTCCTCTCGAACGGGAGAGCCCGCCGAAGGGGAGTGGCCCCGGACACAGCGAAGGCCGCCCTCGGCGGGCGGCCTTGTGTCAACGCACAGTGCTAGGGCCGCCGTGTGGCGGACCACCAGAACGTGTAAAGAGTGCGCATAGGCGGATCTTAGCGCGTGTGCTGCATCACGTGCAGGTCTACATTTCTCGCATGTACATCGTGGTGCTGGAGTACATCAAGCCGCTGGACGAAGTCGACTACGTGTTGCCGGAGCACGTGGACTGGCTCAAGAAGCAGTACGACGCCGGTCTGTTCCTCGCCTCCGGCCGCCAGGTGCCCCGCACGGGTGGCGTGATCATCACCCGCCCGATGCCGCGCGGGAAGCTCGACGCGCTGCTCGCGACGGACCCGTTCGTCGTGCAGAAGCTGGCCCGCCACCAGGTGATCGAGTTCCAGGCCACCCGGACCGCACCGGAACTGGCCGGGCTCAACGAAGCCGTCCTGAGCTGACGGCGCACCACCCCGTGCCGCCCGGGCGCACCGGGCGGCGGGACCTCATGCGGCCTTTTTCGCCGCCTTCTTGGCCTTCTTCTCGGCCTTCTTGAGCGCCTTCTTGCGCTCCTTGAGCATCACCGTGACCGGGCACCTCTTGCAGCGCGGGTTCGACCGGCAGCACTTCTTCTTCACCTTGATCTTGCCCACGCGTTGCCTCACACTCATCGGGGTGTCCCCAGAGTAGGTGAGGCTGACCTCACCCTGCGCGCGTGTGTGGTAATGGCGACCCGACCGGTAGGCTGTCCGGAGGCTGCGCGCGTATCCCATGTCATGGCGCCTGCCCATCCTCGATGAGACAGCTCTAGGAGTTCCGCGTGCCCACGGCCACCGCGTCGATCAAGGAAACGCAGGTCCGCAGCGACCTGCGCAACGTCGCGATCGTCGCGCACGTTGACCACGGCAAGACCACCCTGGTCGACGCCATGCTCCGCCAGTCCGGCGCCTTCTCCGAACGAGCCGAGCTGGTCGACCGGGTGATGGACTCGGGCGAGCTGGAGCGCGAGAAGGGCATCACGATCCTCGCCAAGAACACGGCGGTGCGCAGGCACACGCCGGACGGCGTGATCACCATCAACGTGGTCGACACCCCCGGCCACGCCGACTTCGGCGGCGAGGTCGAGCGCGGCCTTTCCATGGTCGACGGCGTGGTGCTGCTGGTGGACGCCTCCGAGGGCCCGCTGCCGCAGACCCGGTTCGTGCTGCGCAAGACGCTGGCCGCCGGCCTGCCGGTGATCCTGGTGGTGAACAAGGTCGACCGCCCCGACGCCCGGATCTCCGAGGTCGTCGAGGAGGCCCACGACCTGCTGCTGGACCTGGCCACCGAGGTCGGCGCGGACGACTCCGTGCTGGACCTGCCGGTCGTCTACGCCTCCGCCCGCGCCGGTCGCGCGTCGCTGAACCAGCCCGAGGACGGCGGCCTGCCCGACGAGGAGAACCTCGACTCGCTGTTCGAGGTGCTGCTCAACCACATCCCCGCGCCCACCGGTGACGCCGACGCCCCGCTGCGCGCGCTGGTCACCAACCTCGACGCGTCCACCTTCCTGGGCCGCATCGCGCTGTGCCGCATCGCCGCCGGCCGCATCCGCAAGGGCGAGACGGTGTCGTGGTGCCGCGAGGACGGCTCGGTGCAGAAGGTGAAGATCACCGAGCTGCTGATCACCGAGGCGCTGGAGCGGGTCCCCGCCGAGGAGGCGCGCGCCGGTGACCTGGTCGCCATCGCGGGCATCCCGGACATCACCATCGGCGACACCCTGGCCGACGTGGAGAACCCGGAGCCGCTGCCCCGGATCACCGTCGACGAGCCGGCGATCTCGATGACCATCGGCGTGAACACCTCGCCGCTGGCCGGCCGCAACGGCGGCACCAAGCTGACCGCCCGCCTGCTCAAGTCCCGCCTGGACTCCGAGCTGGTCGGCAACGTCTCGGTGCGCGTCCTGCCGACCGAGCGCCCGGACACCTGGGAGGTGCAGGGCCGCGGTGAGCTGGCGCTGGCCATCCTGGTGGAGCAGATGCGCCGCGAGGGCTTCGAGCTGACCGTGGGCAAGCCGCAGGTGGTCACCAAGACCGTCGACGGCAAGATCCACGAGCCCTACGAGCGGCTGACCATCGACGCCCCCGAGGAGCACCTCGGCGCGATCACCCAGCTGCTGGCCAACCGCAAGGGCCGGATGGAGAACATGGCCGGCCACGGCTCCGGCCGCATCAAGCTGGACTACGTCGTGCCGTCGCGCGGCCTGATCGGCTTCCGCACCGAGTTCCTCACCGAGACCCGCGGCACCGGCATCGCCAACGCCGTGTCCGAGGGCTACGGCCCGTGGGCCGGCGAGATCCGGACCCGCCACAACGGCTCCCTGGTCGCCGACCGCGCCGGCTCCATCACCGCGTACGCGATGATCCAGCTGGCCGACCGCGGCACGTTCTTCGTCGAGCCGGGCGCGGACACCTACGAGGGCATGGTCGTGGGCGAGAACCCGCGCGCCGAGGACCTCGACGTGAACGTGTGCCGCGAGAAGAAGCTGACCAACATGCGGTCGTCGACGGCCGACGTGATGGAGACCCTGGCCCGGCCGCGCAAGCTCAGCCTGGAGGAGGCGCTGGAGTTCTGCGCCGCCGACGAGTGCGTCGAGGTCGCGCCGGAGGTCGTCCGGGTCCGCAAGATCACGCTCGACGCCAACATGCGCGGTCGCGAGCGCAACCGCCTGAAGCTGCGCGGGTAAACCCCCAGCTCACAGACGCCCTCGGAGCCCAGCTCCGGGGGCGTCTCGCGTTCTGTGACGGATCGTGCCCGCAGCGCACCCTATTAATAAGGTGTAACCGGCGGACCTCGAACGTGTGCCGGAGCCGCCTTAGTACCCTCGACCGCATGAGTAGGTCTGGGGGGACCCGCGTGCGCGCGGCCGTCGCCGTGGTCGCGATCCTTGGCTTGTCCGCGTGCTCCGTGACCCCGCCGCCACCGCTGGTCCCGTCGACGCCAGGCATGACCGTGGTCCCCAAGGAGAAGGTCAACGAGATCGTCGTCGGGGTCGACGACGTCAAGGGCGGCTACAACCCGCACACCCTCGCCGGCCAGTCCACGATCACCACCGCGCTCACCTCGCTCCTGCTGCCGAGCACCTTCCGCACCGACGCCGACGGCACCCCCGCCCTCGACCGCTCGCTGTTGTTGTCAGCCGAGGTCACGAAGGCCGAGCCGTACACGGTGACCTACACGATCCGCCGCGACGCCTCCTGGTCGGACAGCGCACCGATCGCCGCCGAGGACTTCGTGTTCCTGTGGCAGCGGATGCGCGAGGAGCCCGGCGTGGTCAACCCGGCGGGCTACCGGCTGATCTCCGACATCGCCTCCCGCGAGGGCGGCAAGGTCGTCGAGGTCGTGTTCGAGCGGCCCTACCCCGGGTGGCGCAGCCTGTTCGCCAACCTGCTGCCCGCCCACCTGCTCAAGGACGCCCCCGGCGGCTGGCAGGCGGCGCTGAGCGACAGCTTCCCGGCGACCGCCGGCCCGTTCGCCGTGCGCACCCTGGACCAGCCGCGCGGCGAGATCATCCTGGAGCGCAACGACCGGTACTGGGAGCAGCCGACGACGCTGGACCGGGTGGTCCTGCGCCGCGCCGCGCACCACGACATCGTGGAGGCCCTCGAAACCGGTGACGACCAGGCCGCGCTCATCCGGGCCGACGCGATCGCGGCCAAGGACGTAGAGGCGTTGGCCGCCGGCAAGCCGTTGACGACCGCCGTGGTGCCGCGCCCGGAGGTGGTGGAGGTGCTGGCCCGCCCGGCCGCGCCGCAGATGGCCGACGTCCGGGTCCGGCAGGCGGTGTTCGGCCTGCTGAACCGGGACGAGCTGATCGCCCTCGGCAGCCGCAACGGCCCGAGCGCCAAGCTGCGCGCCGACGCCCAGGTGCTGCCGCCGAGCAAGCCGGGGTACCAACCGACCGTCCAGCCGGTGGCCACCCCGCCCGCGCAACTGCTGACCGAGGCCGGCTACACCAACCAGAACGGCCAGTGGGTGCGGGACGGCAAACAACTGACGCTCACCATCGCGGCACCCGCCGGGATCGAGCCGTATGTGACCATCGCGAGCCGTGTTCAGCGTCAACTGTCATTGTCCGGAATCGCCGGACGCGTCCTGACAACGCCGCCGAATCAGTTGTTCGGCCGTGATCTGTCGGGTACCGCCACTTCTGGTGCGGAGGTGGTCGACATTGCCGTGGTGCCCCGGGTGGACAGCGGTGATTCGTCCGCCGCACTCGCATCCGCATTTGGCTGCCGCACCTCCTCGGCGGAGGGCGGTACACCCATTCCGGGGAATCTGTCCGGTTTCTGCGACCAGTCGGTACAGGGACCCATCGAGGACGCGCTGAGCGGTCGGGCGCTGCTGGCGGACACCCTGGCGAAGGTCGAGCCGGTGCTCTGGGAGCAGGCCGTCTCGATGCCGTTGTTCCAGGTAGCGGACCTGTTGGTGGTGCTGCCGGAGGCGCAGAACGTCACCGCGGGGGCGCCCTTCGCGGGGCCCCTCAGCGGTGCGCCGACCTGGCGGCGCGAGGGCCGTTGACCGTTGACTCTTCTCTTTGCCGGCCCGCTGTCCTAGGCTCGAGATGCGGCCGGCGGCCAATATTGACAGTATTCCTGTCGTCCGGTTAACGAACGCTCCCGCCCGGTAACGACGGTGTAGCGTGCTGCTACCAGCGTGTCACCCTTTGGTCACGATCGGCCTTGGGGTCGTGACCCTGCTTGCGGCGGGTTCTTATCGTGCTGCAACGGTGTGTCGGTTCGGGGCGCGTTTGGCACATCACGGTTATGGGTGGAGTTCGGCCCAAACGGTCGCTCGCTCCAACCCAGTGCTAGGAGGGCACGTGTCGATGAGGAGATCAAAGGCTGTCTCGGCGCTTGCGCTGTTGACCGGCGCCGCGCTCGTGCTGAGCGCGTGTGGTGGCGGCGGGACGAGCGGCGACCAGGGTGGCCAGCAGAACGCCGACCCCGGCAAGATCGGTGGTCAGGACGAGCTGTACCAGCGTCCGAAGGTGGAAGACATCGGCGAAGTCGCCATCGCCGTCGAAGAGGGCATGGACGACTACCAGAACTACATCGGGGCGTCCAACAGCTTCGCGAACACCATCGCGCTGTCGAACGTCATCCCTTCGCCGTACTTCACCGACTACGTCGACGGCAAGCTCGTGATCAAGGTCGACGGCGACCTGATGGAGTCCATCAAGGTCACCTCGAACGACCCGCAGGTCATCGAGTGGAAGGTCCGCAAGGAGGCCGTCTGGCAGGACGGCGAGCAGGTCGACTGCGACGACTTCTACCTGAAGTGGCTGGCCGCGACGAGCAAGGCCACCGTCAAGGGTGACGACGGCAAGGAAGCGTCGATCTGGGACACGACGCCGACCGGCTACGAGAACATCGAGAAGCTCGAGTGCTCGGACAACGACAAGACGATCACCACGTCGTTCTTCAAGGACAAGCCGTACGCAGACTACCGGGGCATCTTCTCCACGCCCGGTAGCGACGGCCTGCTCCCGGCCCACATCCTGGAGAAGAAGACCGGCATCGCCGACATCACCAAGATCACGCCGGAGCAGACCGACGAGCAGGTGACCAAGGCCGCCGAGTTCTTCACCAAGACCTGGCGGGGCTTCGACAAGGAGCTGTCGCTGTCGGCCGGTCCGTACATGATCGAGTCCACGGACCTGAAGAACCTGACCGTGCTGGTCCGCAACCCGAAGTGGTGGGGCAACCCCGGCGGCCCGGCGCGTGTCCTGCTGAAGACGAACACCGACTCCCAGTCGGCCACCCAGCAGCTCCAGAACAAGGAAGTCCAGGTCATCGCGCCGCAGGCCGACCCCGCGGTCGCCCAGCAGCTGCGTGGTGACGGCGCGTTCAAGGTCTTCGCCGCCGGTGGTCAGACCTTCGAGCACGTCGACTTCAACATGGAGCGGCCGCTGTTCAAGCAGAACAAGGAACTGCGGCTGGCCATCGCCCAGTGCTTCGACAACCAGGGCCTGGTCGACAAGCTGATCAAGGACGTGGACCCCAGCGCCAAGCCGCTCGGCTCGCTGACGTTCATGCCGAACGAGGTCGGCTACGAGGACCACTACGGCGACGTCGGCAAGGGTGACGTGGCCGCGGCCAAGAAGACGCTGGAAGACGCCGGCTGGAAGCAGGGCGGCGACGGCATCTACACCAAGGGCGAGTTCCGCGCCTCCTTCAAGCTGGGCCACAAGATCGTCCAGCGCCGCTCCGACACCGTCCGGATCCTCCAGGACAAGTGCCGCCAGGCGGGCATCGAGATCGTCGACGACCAGGCCGACGACTTCAACTCCAAGCGACTCACCGCGAGCGAGTTCGACGCGGCGCTGTTCGCGTGGGTCGGCCAGCCGCTGAAGGCCGGCGCGTACGGCAACTACGCGTCGAAGGACGCCGGCGGTTCGGGTAACTACAACCTGTACTCGAACAGGAAGGTCGACGAGACCTGGAAGACCGCCAACGGCGAGCTGGACTACCAGAAGCGCATCAAGCTGATGAACGACGTCGACAAGCTGATGCGCGACGACCTGCACAGCGTGCCGCTGTTCCAGCTGCCCGACTTCGCCGCGGCGACCGCCGACATCGGCCCCATCGCCTACGTGGGCGTCCAGGGCGGTGTCACGTGGAACCTCTTCGCCTGGCAGAAGAAGAAGTGAGTCACGCCGCCACGGCGGCTGACCTCTAGATAACGAGTCCGACCGGGGGGCCGGTGCCACAAGCGCCGGCCCCCCGGGCGGCGTCCGCGTCCGGTGGGCGGGCTCGACGAGCCGCCGTGACGGTGTTGCCTGCCCTAGGAAGACAAGAGACTTGTCATGTTCCGATACATAATCCGGCGGTTGTTGATCTCGATTCCGCTGTTGATCGCCGCATCCTTCCTCTGCTTCGGTCTGACCACCGCGATGGGCGATCCCCTGGGCGAGTGGAAGCTGCAGAAGCCCCGGACAGAGGCTGAGATCTCCCTCGCCTACGAGCGGACGGGCTACAACAAGCCGTTCCTCGAGCGCTACGTCGCCTGGGCGGGCGACTTCGTCAAGGGCGACTGGGGCGAGACCGTCGTTCCGGGCAACGCGGGCAAGCCGGTCAAGGACGAGCTGTTCAAGGCCTTCACCGTCACCCTCCGTCTCATCATCGCCGCCGAGATCATCGCACTGGCCCTCGGTGTGGGCATCGGCGTCATAGGCGCGGTAAAGCAATACTCCGTCTTCGACTACACGGCAACCGGAATAGCGTTCGCCATGTTCTCGATGCCGCTGTTCTGCGTCGCCCTGATCCTCAAGGCCGGCGGCATCCAGCTGAACAACTGGCTGGAGTCCATAGGCCTGGACCGGTGGATCATCACGGCAGGTCCGCCGGGCGACGGCTTCAAGGGCAGCTTCGGCGAGCAGATCTTCCAGTACAGCGGCGCGTACGTCCTGCCGACCATCTGCCTGGTCGTGATCCAGTTCGCGCTGTACAGCCGGTTCCAGCGCGCGTCGATGCTGGACACCCTCAACGCCGACTACGTGCGCACCGCGCAGGCGAAGGGCGTGTCCCAGGGGCGGGCGATCTTCAAGCACGCCTTCCGCAACGCGCTGATCCCGGTCATCACCGTGTCGTCGCTGAACTTCGGCGCCCAGTTCGGCGGCGCCGTGATCACCGAGACGGTGTTCGGCTGGTCGGGCATGGGCAAGTTCCTGGTGGACGCCGTCACCAAGCTGGAGCCCTTCCAGGTGCTCGGCTTCATGATGCTGACCGCCATCTTCATCATCGTGTTCAACCTGATCGCGGACATCCTTTACGCGGTCCTGGACCCGAGGATCCGCCTTGACTGAGATCGGTTCCCCCGTGGCGCAGGCGCCCGCGCCCACCTCGGCCGAGGCGAGTCAGTTCGACACGACCGCGGCCCGCAAGCAGTGGCAGGTCATCCTGCGCCGCTTCCTGCGGCACAAGGCGGCCGTCGCCGGGCTCGCCCTGTTCGTCCTGCTCGTGCTCTTCGCCTTCCTGGGCGGCTTGATCTGGAAGTACCCGTTCACCGACCTGGGCTTCCAGCGCTACCTGCCGCCCAGCGCCGACCACCCGTTCGGCACCGACCGGCTCGGCGCGGACATGGTCGCCCTGATCATCCGCGGCACGCAGTTCTCCATCCAGATCGCGCTCGTCGTGGCACTGGTGTCCACCGTGATCGGCGTCGTGCTCGGCGCGCTCGCGGGCTACCTGCGCGGCTGGGTCGACAGCGTGATCAGCCGGTTCATCGACCTGCTGCTGGTGATCCCGAGCATCGTCATCGCGGCGGTGCTGGTGCGCAACAGCTTCGTGCTGTCGGTGGCGGGTGGCAGCAACAGCAACTGGCTCGTCGTGGCCCTGTACCTGGGCCTGATCGGCTGGCTGTCCATCGCCCGCGTCATCCGCGGCATGGTGCTGTCGCTGCGCGAGAAGGAGTTCATCGAGGCCGCCCGCGCGCTCGGCGCGTCGACCTTCCGGATCATCTTCAGGCACATCCTGCCCAACACCGTCGACGTGATCATCGTCAACGCGACGCTGGCCATCGCGCAGGCCGTCCTGCTGGAGGCGGCGCTGTCGTTCATCGGTCTGGGCGTGCAGTCGCCGGACACGTCGCTGGGCCTGATGATCAGCCTGAACAAGAACGAGTTGACGCTGCACCCGTGGCTGTTCTTCATCCCGTTCGTGTTCATCGTGCTGATCTCGCTGTCGGTCAACTTCATGGGCGACGGTCTCCGGGACGCGTTCGACCCGCGCCAGAAGCGGGTGAAGGCATGAGTGAGTTGGACGTGATGAACGAACCCGAGCCCGTGATCCAGGGTGCGGGCGGCGACAAGCTGCTCAAGGTCGAGAACCTGTCGGTGGACTTCCCGACCGACGACGGCGTCGTGCACGCGGTGCGCGACGTGTCCTTCTCGCTCGCCGCGGGCGAGGTGCTGGGCATCGTCGGCGAGTCGGGCTCCGGCAAGTCGGTGTCGTCGATGGCGATCATGGGCCTGCTGCCCAAGACCGCGCAGATCGGCGGCTCGATCAAGTTCAAGGGCAAAGAGCTGGTCGGGCTGAGCTACAAGCAGATGCAGCCCGTGCGCGGCAACGGCGTCGCGATGATCTTCCAGGACCCGATGACGTCGCTGAACCCGGTCTACACCGTGGGCTGGCAGCTCGCCGAGGCGTACCGGGCGCACCACGACGTGTCGAAGAAGGCCGCGATGGCCAAGGCCGTCGAGGCGCTGGAACTGGTCGGCATCCCACAGCCGGACCGGCGCGCGTCGCAGTACCCGCATGAGTTCTCCGGCGGCATGCGGCAGCGCGCGATGATCGCCATGTCGATCATCAACGACCCGGACGTGATCATCGCGGACGAGCCGACCACGGCGCTGGACGTGACCGTGCAGGCGCAGATCCTGGACACGCTGCTGCGCATCCGGGACGAGACGAGCGCGGGCATCATGATCATCACCCACGACCTCGGCGTCGTGGCGGGCATGGTCGATCGCGTCCAGGTCATGTACGGCGGCACCGTCGTCGAGCAGGGCGCGGTGGACGAGGTGTTCGAGGCGCAGCGGATGCCCTACACGGTCGGTCTGCTCGGGTCCATCCCGAACCCGAACATGCTGGGCAAGCGGCTCACCCCGATCAAGGGCGCGCCGCCCTCGCTGATGAACCTGCCGCACGGCTGCTCGTTCTCCCCGCGGTGCCCGCTGGCGATCGACGAGTGCCGCGAGACCGAACCGCAGCTGCTGGAGACCGACCGGCCCGGCCACTTCGCGCGGTGCCACCGCACCGCGCACCTGGCCACCATCGAGAACCCGCAGCGGCTGTTCGCGCACGAGGAGATCGGCGTGGTCGAGAACCCCGCCGCGCTCACGATGGCCAACCCGGACATCCCCGTCGCCGAGGACCTCGACGACGTGGAGGCGCGGTTGCAGGAAGAGGAGAAGCCCACGTCATGACCACTTCGACTGACGTGAACCCCCAGGCCGGCGGCGCCCGGTCCGGCGGCGGGTCCGGCGCGGCCCCGCTGCTGGAGGTCAAGGACCTGGTCAAGTCCTTCCCGGTGCGCGGCGGCGGCATCATCCCGCGCACGGTCGGGCAGGTGCAGGCCGTGTCCGGCGTGACCTTCGACCTGTACCCGGGCGAGACGCTCGGCCTGGTCGGCGAGTCCGGCTGCGGCAAGTCCACGACCGGCCGCGCCATCCTCCAGCTGCACAAGCCGACGTCCGGCTCGGTGAAGTTCGAGGGCCGCGAGCTGACCACGCTCGGCGGCAAGGCGCTGCGCGGCGTGCGCCGGGACATGCAGATCGTGTTCCAGGACCCGTACGCCTCGCTCAACCCGCGCTGGCAGATCAACGAGCTGATCTCCGAGCCGTTCAAGATCCACGGCATGGAGGGCGGCGGGAACATCCAGCGCCGGGTCAACGAGCTGATGGAACTGGTCGGCCTCAACCCGGAGCACCGCAACCGGTACGCCCACGAGTTCTCCGGCGGCCAGCGGCAGCGCATCGGCATCGCCCGCGCGCTGGCGCTCAACCCGAAGCTCATCGTGCTGGACGAGCCGGTGTCCGCCCTGGACGTGTCCGTCCAGGCCGGCGTGGTGAACCTGCTGGAGGAGCTCCAGGAGCGGCTGGGCCTGGCGTACCTGTTCGTGGCGCACGACCTGTCGGTCGTCCGGCACATCTCCGACCGGGTCGCCGTGATGTACCTCGGCAAGATCATCGAACTCGGTGACCGCGAGGAGATCTACGCCCGGCCGATGCACCCGTACACGCAGGCCCTGCTGTCCGCGGTGCCGGTGCCGGACCCGAAGCTGGAGCGCCGGCGCCGGCGGATCGTGCTCACCGGTGACGTGCCGTCGCCGGTGAACCCGCCGTCGGGCTGCCGGTTCCGCACCCGGTGCTGGAAGGCGCAGGACATCTGCGCCACCGAGGAGCCCAAGCTGGAGCGGCGCGGCGGACCCGAGAGCACCCTCTCGGCCTGCCACTTCGCCGAGGTGAAGCCCGTCCTCTCGGTGTGAGGCAACATCGTCGGGGCCGCCGGTTTCCGGCGGCCCCGGCGCTGTCTCTACGCTGATCCGGTGACGCTGACTGCTCCACCACGGTTGCTGCTGGTACACGCACACCCTGACGACGAGAGCCTGTGGACGGGCGGCACCATCGCCCGCTACGCGGCGAGCGGCGTGCACGTCACCGTGGTCACCTGCACCCTCGGCGAGGAGGGCGAGATCATCCCGCCCGCACTGCGCGAACTGGCCGCCGACGCGGCCGACCAGCTCGGCGGCTACCGGGTGGCCGAGCTGAGATCCGCGTGCGCCGCGCTCGGCGTGACCGACCACCGGTTCCTCGGCGGCATCGGCCGCTGGCGCGACTCGGGCATGGTGGGAGTGCCCGCGAACGACCACCCCCGTGCGTTCATCCGGGGGTCGGTGGAGGAGCAGGCCGGCGAGCTGGCCGCGATCATCGCGTCGGTGAAGCCCCAGGTCGTCGTCACCTACGACGAGAACGGCGGCTACGGCCACCCCGACCACATCCGCGCGCACGAGATCACCATGGCGGCGACGAGCGACTCCCCCGACGTCGAACGCGTGTTCTACGCCGTCACTTCGCGCGACGCGACCGCCGCGGGCGTCAAGGCGCTGTCGTCGCTGCCGGACCTGCCGTGGCGGCTGCCGTCGGACGGCGAGCTGCCGGTCACCGACGACGCGGCCATCACCACGGCGGTCGACGTCTCCGAGCACCTGGTGGCGAAGATGCGGGCGTTGCGAGCACACTCCACGCAGGTCGGCGTGCTGCCCGACGGGTCGGCGTACGCGCTGTCCAACGGCATCGCGCAACCCGTGGTGCAGGCCGAGTACTACGTGCTGGCCCGCGGCTCCGCCGACGGGGCGGACGAGGACCTCTTCGGGGGGCTGGATTGAGTGACCGGTTGGCGATCGCGGTGATCGTCGTCCAGGCGTTCGTGCTGGCCGTGCTGGAGCTGTTCTTCCTGCCGCTGCGCCTGGACGGCACGCTGCTGCCCAAGGTCGCCGACTACCCGTTCCCGGTCGCGGTCATCGTCGCGATCATCACGACCCCGCTGCTGGTCCTCGCGGCCGGCGCGCACGCCCGCCGCCCGCTGACCGCCGCCGCGCCGTTGCTGGTGTGGCTGGCGACGCTGCTGGTGCTCGGGGTGTTCGGGCCGGGCGGGGATTCGATGCTGCTCAACGACTGGCGGACGCTGCTGCTGTTCGCCGGCGGCATGCTGCCCAGCGCGGTGGCGGTGGGCGCGTTCATGGGGAGGCAGGCCCGTGCCGGCGATCAGTGACCGGGACGTGGTGCGGGCCCTGCGCCCGTTCGTGCGCGCCACCGGTCCACTGCTCGACACCCTGCGCACGGCCCAGCTGTCGGCTTTGCGCGACCGTTCCCTGGAACGCGACACGGACCGCCGGGTCGTGGACCGCTTGTGGGACCAGTTGGCGCGGGTGAAGGTGCCGGGGACGGCGGCGTGGGCGGCGATGGGCGTGGCGGACCGGGACGAGTGGTGGCTGAACCGGGTGGGCCGGCTGGTGTCGTTGCTGGCCGCGCTGCCCGGGGTGGGCGGCGCCCTGGCGGACCGGCTGCCGATCCAGGCGGCGCTGGGCGCGGCGGGCCAGGGCCTGGTGCTGTCCGCGCTGGCGGGGGAGCACGGGTACACGTCGGTCGAGGACCGGGTGCGGCTGGTGGCTCACGTGCTGTTCCAGCGGACGGTCGACGGGCGGGTGGTGGACGCCCCGGCGGAGGACCGCGAGACCGCGGAGCTGACGTCGGAGTTGAAGCAGTCGTCGACCTTGCGCGGGATCGGCCGGACGGTGTGGAAGCTCGCCAAGGTGCTGTGGGCGCTGGAGGGCGAGCTGGACAAACGGCCGCAGGGGCGGTTCTACCACCAGGCCCTCGGGATGCTGCCCGTGGTCGGGGTGGTGGGCGACTACTTCGGCGAGCGCTCCGCCCTCAAACGCGTCCGCGAGGCCGCCGACGACTGGTTCGCCACCCAACCGCTCCCGGACTGAGCCACCCCGCCGCTCCCGGACTGAGCCACCCCGCCGCCCCCGGACTGAGCCACCCCGCCGCCCCGCCACCGAGTCAGGCGGGCACCCAGTACCGGTACTGGTGGTGTTCCGTGCAGCCCAGGGACGCGTACAGCCGCAGCGCGGGCTCGTTGTGCTCGGCCACCTGGAGCGCACACCGGGTCGCCCCGCGCGCCAGCCCCCACGCCGCCAGCGCGCCCATCAACGCCCGCGCCACACCCGACCGCCGTGCCGACGCCACCACCGCCAGCCGTGCGACGTGCAGCAGGTCGCCGACCACCGCCCCGCGCACCGCCGCGACCACCACCCCCTCCCGTCGAACCTCACCGAACCCGACCATGTCCCCGCTACCCAACACATGCTTCTGGGCCACCGTGGGGTTGCCCTGGGCGGTCAGGTTCCACCATTCGGGAGAGGGCGAGGCCTCGACGCTCACCCCTTCGGACTTCGGACAGGCGAACTCGCGCAGCGCACCCGTCAGCACGTACGACGATGCGCCACCCGGGTGATCATGGTCGACCCGCCAGCCGGCCGCCGCGACCCCGGACTCCGCACCCGAACCGACCACCACGTGCGCGGCCGGCTTGATCGCGTGCGCCGCCGCGAAGGTGATCACCCGGTCGAGCGCGGCGGCGACCGGCAGACCCGGGTCTCCCGTGGTCAGGGCGCTGTTGGCGCGGCCGGTGAAGCCGTCGGCGGCGCGCAGGCGCCACTGGCCCAGGGGCTGGTCGACCAGGGCGGGCCAGGCGTCCGCGCAGCGTTGCTCCAACTCGGTGACCGAATCCATGCACGCATCGTCCCTTCTGCTGGTAAACGGTGTTCTGTGAGCTGAAGCACGGTGCTGATAAGGCAAGCCTGACCGTTGGACAATCGGATCCGCCGCGTACTCTCCGGCTTGCGCGGTGTGGACCAGAACAAGAGCAGGAGAGCGCAGTGACCTATGTGATCGCCCAGCCGTGCGTGGACGTGCTCGACAAGGCGTGCATCGAAGAGTGCCCCGTCGACTGCATCTACGAAGGCGACCGGATGCTCTACATCCACCCGGATGAGTGCGTCGACTGTGGTGCTTGCGAGCCGGTGTGCCCGGTGGAGGCCATCTACTACGAGGACGACGTCCCGGACGAGTGGAAGGAGTACACCAAGGCGAACGTGGACTTCTTCGACGAACTGGGTTCCCCGGGCGGCGCCTCGAAGGTGGGCAAGGTCAGCGCCGACCCCGCGTTCGTGAAGGCTCTCCCGCCGCAGGCGTCGCACGAGTGACGAAGCGGCTCCCGGACTTCCCCTGGGACTCCCTGGCCGACCACGCCGCCAAGGCGCGCTCGCACCCCGGCGGTGTGGTCGACCTGTCCATCGGGACCCCGGTGGACGAGGTCCCGGACCTGGTGCGACGGGCGCTGGCGAGCGTCGCCGAGCAGCCCGGCTACCCGACCACGCACGGCACGCCGGAGCTGCGTGAGTCGGTCGTCGGCGCCCTCGCGCGCCGGCACGGCGTGACCGGGCTGGACCCGAAGGACGTGCTGCCCACCATCGGGTCGAAGGAGCTGGTGGCCTGGCTGCCGACGCTGCTCGGGCTCGGCCCGGGTGACGTGGTGGCGATCCCGGCCCTGGCCTACCCGACCTACGAGGTCGGCGCGAAGCTCGCGGGCGCGACCCCGGTCCGCCTGGCCGACGGCGAACCGCCGCCCGAGGGCACCCGCCTGGTGTGGCTGAACTCGCCGTCCAACCCGACCGGCCGCGTGCAGGGCGCCGCCGCGCTGGCGCAGGCCGTGCGCGACGCCCGGGACGTGGGCGCGGTGGTGGCGTCGGACGAGTGCTACCTGGCGCTGCCGTGGGACGCCGAACCGGTGTCCGTGCTGCGCCCCGAGGTCAACGGCGGCGCGCTGGACGGGCTGCTCGCGGTGCACTCGCTGTCCAAGTCCTCCAGCCTGGCGGGCTACCGGGCGGGGTTCGTCACCGGCGACCCGGTCCTGGTCGCGGCGCTGCTGGAGGTCCGCAAGCACGCGGGGATGATCGTGCCCCGGCCGGTGCAGGCGGCGATGACGGCGGCGTTGGCCGACGACGACCACGTGGCCGTGCAGCGCGAGCGCTACCGCGCGCGGCGCGAGGTGCTCCTGCCCGCGCTGAAGTCGGCGGGCTTCACCGTCGACCACTCGGAGGCCGGCCTGTACCTGTGGTCGACCCGCGACGAGAAGGCGTGGGACACCGTGGCGTGGCTCGCCGAACGCGGCATCCTGGCCGCTCCGGGCACGTTCTACGGCCCGACCGGCGACCGGCACGTGCGGATCGCGCTGACCGCGACCGACGAGCGCGTGGCGCGGGCGGCGGAGCGCCTGACCGGCTGACCTGGCTGTGCGGGCCCACCCGGGCCCGCACATTACTGTTGGGTATGCCGATCTACTCGTTTGAAGGCAAGACGCCCGTCGTGCACCCGAGCGCGTGGATCGCGCCGACCGCCACGCTCATCGGGGACGTGACCGTCGAAGCGAACGCGTCCGTCTGGTACGGCGTCGTCATCCGGGCCGACTTCGGTCCCGTGGTCATCCGCGAGGGCGCGAACGTGCAGGACAACACGGTCATCCACGTCCAGCAGGGCGTCGACATCGGGGCCGGGGCCACGATCGGGCACCTGTGCGTGGTGCACGACTGCACGGTCGGCGCGGGTGCGTTGATCGGCAACGGGGCCACCGTGCAGGACGGCGCCGTCATCGGGGAGCGGGCGCTGATCGCGGCCGGGGCGATGGTGGGGCCGGGGAGCGTCGTGCCGCCGGAGGTGGTGGCGATGGGGGTGCCGGCGAAGCGGCAGGTGCCGCTGGAGGGCGCGCCGAAGATGTGGGTGGACCACAACGCGGCCATCTACCAGGCGCTGGCGCAGCGGCACGCGGCCGGCATCGAAGAGGCCGCGATCGAGCAGGCCTGAGGCGACGCGGCGGCCGGCGTCGAAGAGGCCGCGATCGAGCAGGCCTGAGGCGACGCGGCGGCCGGCGTGGAGCAGCTGACCGGGGGGCGCGGCCGGTGTCGACTCCGGCCGCGACCCCGTCGACGTCAGTCGTTCGAGTGCAGGGCCGCGTTCAGCTCCACGCCCGTGCCCTTGCGCGGCAGGACCTTCACCACGCCGGTCGTCGAGTCGCGGATGAACAGCAGGTTGGACGTGCCGGACAGGGCCGCGCCCTTCACCACCGTGCCGTCCGGCCCGGTGATCTTCGTGCCGGCCGTGATGTAGAGCCCGGCCTCGACCACGCAGTCGTCGCCCAGCGAGATGCCGACACCACCGTTTGCGCCGATCAGGCACCGTTCGCCGATGGCGATGACCTCCTTGCCGCCGCCGGACAGCGTGCCCATGACCGACGCCCCGCCACCGATGTCCGAGCCGTCGCCCACGACGACGCCCGCGGAGATCCGGCCCTCGACCATCGACGCGCCCAGCGTGCCCGCGTTGAAGTTCACGAAGCCCTCGTGCATGACGGTGGTGCCCGCCGCGAGGTGGGCGCCGAGGCGTACGCGGTCGGCGTCGGCGATCCGGACGCCGGTCGGCACCACGTAGTCCACCATGCGCGGGAACTTGTCGACGCCGAAGACCGTCACCGGGCCACGCGTGCGCAGCCGCAGGCGGGTTTCCTCGAACCCGTCCACCGCGCACGGGCCGTGGTTGGTCCACACGACGTTGTTGAGCAGGCCGAACACGCCGTCCAGGTTCGCGCCGTGCGGCTGGACCAGCCGAGCAGACAGCAGGTGCAGGCGCAGGTAGACGTCGTAGGTGTCGGCGGGCGCGCCGGACAGCGAGCCGATGCCCACCCGCACGCCCACGACCTCGACGTCGCGCTCGGCGTCGAAGCCGAGCTGCTTCGCGGCGGCCTCACCCAGCGCTTCGGCGACCTCGGCGGCCGACAGGCGGGTCGTGCCGGTGGCCTCGGGCGCGCCCAGCGCCGGCGACGGGAACCAGGTGTCCAGCACGGCGCCGGTGGAGGTGACGGTGGCGAGTCCGACGCCGAACGCGCCGGTCGGGTTCTCGGTGCTCACGGGTGCCAACGGTAACCGACCGACCCCAGCCGCCCCCCTCACGCCCAACCTCCGGACACCCAGCCGCCCAGACCCAGGCCGCGCCCCACGCCCGCAGCCGCCTCCCGCCCCAACCGGGCGGCGGGGCCGCCGAGCGGGCAGTCCGCCTTGCCGTGCGGGTAGTCCGCCGAGAGCCGCCGCGGCGGGAGCTGAACCCCGGCAGCCCGGGCAACGCCACCCGAAGAGGGCAACCGGCAGGCGGTAACGTGCGGAGGCGTGGCCGACACCTTGAACCTCGCTGCCGATCCCGTCGAGCTGACCGCCGCCCTCGTCGACGTGCCGAGCGTGTCCGGGAACGAAGCCGAGCTGGCCGACCTGGTCGAACGGTCGCTGCGCGCGCAGACCGCGCTCCAGGTCGTCCGCCTGGGCAACTGCGTGCTGGCCCGCACCGACCTGGGGCGCGCGAAGCGGGTCGTGCTCGCCGGCCACCTGGACACCGTCCCGGTGAACGACAACCTGCCCTCGCGGCTGGACGGCGACCTGCTGCACGGCCTCGGCACCTGTGACATGAAGGGCGGTGACGCGGTCATGCTCAACCTGGCCGCGACCCTCACCGACCCTGTCCACGACCTGACCTTCGTGTTCTACGACTGCGAAGAGGTCGAGGCGGTGCGCAACGGGCTCAACGCCGTCGAGCGCGAGCTGCCGGACTGGCTCAAGGCCGACCTCGCCATCGTGTGCGAGCCGTCGAACGCGATCATCGAGGCCGGCTGCCAGGGCACCATGCGCATCGAGGTCCGCACCAAGGGCGTCCGGGCGCACACCGCGCGCGGCTGGATGGGTGTCAACGCGATCCACGCGATCGGCGAGGCCCTGCGCCGGCTGGAGAGCTACCAGCCGCGCCACGTCGACATCGACGGGTGCGTGTACCGCGAAGGCCTCCAGGCCGTCACAATCTCAGGCGGGGTCGCGGGCAACGTCGTGCCGGACGCCGCCGTGCTCACCGTCAACCACCGGTTCGCGCCCGACCGCAGCCCCGAGCAGGCCGAGCAGCACCTGCGCGAGGTGTTCGAGGGCTTCGAGGTCACGGTCACCGACATGTCCGCGGGCGCGCTCCCCGGCCTGCACACCGAGGCCGCTCAGGAGCTGGTGGCGGCGGCCGGTGGCACCCCGGTGGCCAAGCTCGGCTGGACGGACGTGGCCCGGTTCGCGGCGCTGGGCATCCCCGCGGTGAACTTCGGTCCCGGCGACCCCCTGCTGGCCCACACCCAGCAGGAACACGTGCCGGTGAATGACGTCCGACGGTGCCGCGAAGTGTTGTGGCGGTTCCTCAGCCGGGGGTGAGACCCGCACTACACTCGCGCCAATGACTGAGCACAACGCCGTCGACGAGCACCCCAAGGAGAAGCAGCGCGGACCGGTGGTCCTGCGCCGCGGGCGCCGGGACGAGCTGACCACCACCGACCAGCGGCTGCTGGACTCGCGCGGCCCGAGCGACTGGGTCCACACCGACCCGTGGCGGGTGCTGCGCATCCAGGCCGAGTTCGTGGAGGGCTTCGGCGCGCTGGCCGAGGTGCCCAGCGCGGTCACCGTGTTCGGCTCCGCCCGCACCGGGCGCGACCACCCGGAGTACGAGACCGGGCGCAAGCTCGGCGGCGCGCTCGCCGAGGCGGGGTTCGCGGTGATCACCGGCGGCGGTCCGGGGTCGATGGAGGCGGTCAACCGGGGTTGTTCGGAGGCGGGTGGGTTCTCCATCGGGCTGGGCATCGAGCTGCCGTTCGAGCAGGGCCTGAACCCGTGGGTCGACCTGGGCGTGAACTTCCGCTACTTCTTCGTCCGCAAGACCATGTTCATCAAGTACTCCCAGGCGTTCATCTGCCTGCCCGGCGGGTTCGGCACGCTGGACGAGCTGTTCGAGGCGCTGACCCTGGTGCAGACCAAGAAGGTCACCAAGTTCCCGGTGGTGCTGTTCGGCAGCGACTACTGGCAGGGCCTGTACGACTGGGTGGAGCGCTCGGTGCTGGGCGGCGGGAAGATCGGCGAGAAGGACCTCGCGCTGCTGCACGTCACCGACGACATCGACGACGCCGTCCGCGTGGTCCAAGAGGCGCACAAGGCCTGGGGCGAAGCGCATTGAGCACGGCCGTCACCGTCTACTGCGGATCGTTGCGCACGGTCCCGCAGAGCTACCTGGACCTCGCGGCCGAGGTGGGCAAGCAGATCGCCGCGCGGGGCTGGTCGCTGACCTGGGGCGGCGGTCGGACGTCCATGATGGGCGCCCTGGCCGACGCCGCCCGTGCCGGCGGTGCGCGCACGACGGGCGTGATCCCGCGTGCGCTGGTGGACAAGGAGTGGGCCGACCGGGAGGCCGACGACCTGCTCCTGGTCGACACCATGCGCGACCGCAAGGCGTTGATGGAGGCACACGGGGACGCGTTCCTGGCGCTGCCGGGCGGGATCGGCACGTGCGAGGAGCTGTTCGAGGTGTGGACCTCGCGGGTGCTCGCGATGCACGGCAAGCCCGTGGTGCTGCTGGACGTCGACGGCCACTACCGGGGTCTGCTGGAGTGGCTGGCGGACCTGCACTCCCGGGGTTTCGTTTCCCGCTTCGCCCTCGACTCCCTCGTGGTGACCGACGACGTGACGGCGGCCCTGGACGTTTGCGCTACTTGAGCCTGGCCCTCTCCAAGCCCCTGGTCAGAGCCAGGCGCCGGGCTTCTTCCGCGAAGCGTTCGACGTCCAGCGGTGCGAACGGTGACAGCGTGACGTCGAGGTGCTTGCCCGAGGTCTTCGCGCGCCAGATGCCGAGGACCTCGCCGTCCACCATGATCGCGCCCGGCCGCCCAAGGATGCGCCACACCTCCTTCTGGTGCGCTTTGTCCGGCACCAGCAGGTCCCGGTCCCGCGCGCTCAGGTACGGGTCGAGCGGCGGCAGCAAGCGGGCCACCTCCGGCTCGGGTGGGTTCTCGAAGGCCGCCACCCGGTCCGCCGGCAGGAACGCCCCGCGCCCCACCTCGACCAGGTCGTCCGGCCACACCGCCTTGACGTCCTTGACCGGCGCGCCGAAGTAGGCCGCCACCTCGGACGGTCCGGCTGGGCCGTGCAGGGCCAGGTAGTCGTGCACCAGGCCCTCGAAGCCCTTGGTGCGCTGGGGAATCCGACGACCCTTGATCGGCACGAACGTCACCGCCTTCTCAGCGGGGTCGAACCGGAGCCCGGCGGGCAGCACGGCGATGCGGAAGATCGGGTCGTGCACGTGGGTCGCCTGGCAGCCCCGGCACCACCCGGTCACCTCCGGCGGCGCCAGGGGGGTCAGGCGGGTCGACGCCTCGCCCTTGGTCATCGGCTCGTCCACCGCGGACTTCAGCGCCTCGACCACCGACCGGAACACGTCCAGCGGCGCGTCGACCTTCGGCCGGTTCATCCGGGTCAGGGCGTCGGCGTCGCTCAACGGCCACAGCGCGGCGGCCAGCGCGGGCAGCGCCTTCGGCCGGTGCCAGTGCGGCGCGCCCCGCACCGACCACGTCAGGGTGAACCCCGCCAGGTCCGGCACCTCGGGCAGCCGGGCCGCGAGCGCGGGCAGCGCCGACCGCTCCGAGGCCTGCACGCCCAGGTCGAACACCCGCAGCGCGGCCGGGTCCGCCACGCCGCGGTCGAACTGGTGGGCCGCGACCCGGTAGGCGAGGACCCGGCCGCGGTCAGTCAAGGCGGTAGTCCAGTTCGATCAGCTCGTGCGACATCCGGACGGTGCCGCCGATGCCCGCCAGCTCGCCCGTGCCGGACCCGGGCACCACGTGCCCGAAGCGGTCGACACCTTCAGCCCCGACGACCCCGCCGTGCTGGAAGACGAACGACCCCGTCCGCCCGTCCAGCACGCCGGTGAACCGCTCGGTACCCAGGTACCCGGCCTGGTTCTCACCGGGCCGGCACGTCGTCAGCTCGGCCGTGCCGGTGCCCTCCATCGGCCCGCTGTACTGCTTGTCCACGGCGACCCGGCTGATCTTCGGCTCGGTGTCGTCGATGGTCGTCTCGTCCCAGCGGGTGATGGTGAACTTCGATTCCATGCCGGCCATGCTGACAGGACTACCTGCCACCTGCTGTCAGGCTTGCGGCACCTTCAGCCAGGAATCGGCCCCGAAGCTGACTGACCCGCCGAGGCTGCTCTCGCCGCCGTAGCGGGCGTCGACCGAGTCCACGACCAGCACCAACCGGTTGCCCGGCGCCACGTCCCAGACCGCCGGCTCCAGGTCGAGGTCCAGCGTCCGGGTGCCCGCGCCGCGCAGCGTGACCGGCTTGTGCGTGACCAGCGCGCCCAGGCCGAGGGCGTTGACCTCGTACAGGTAGGCGAACAGGGACGTCGTCTGAGCGGTGGTGGTGACGGTGAGGTGGGCGCGGGGCGTGCCGCTGACCGTCGTGCCGCTCCAGTGGACCGGTCCGTGCCAGACACCCGACGCGAGCCGGTCGACCAGCGGGATGGAGACACCGGTCGGGATGTTCAGGAAGCCCTGCAACGCGCCGCTGACCATGACCGTGCCGCTCTCGGCGATGGTGGGCCGGCCGGTCGTGTTCCGGTCGGAGGACAACGGGATGGTCGAGGTCTTCGCGGTCGCCGCCGCCCAGGACGGGTAGGACCGCCACCCGCCCCCGTTGTTCGGCTTGACCTGCACCGCGCCCTCGCGGTTGATGCCGTTGTCGACGCCCGCCAGGTGGTGGTCGAACCAGCGGCCGACCGACGCCCAGATCTCGTTGGGCAACCCGGCCGCGCCGAACAGCTCGGCGGTGGCGTGGTCGCCGGGCGAGAGCATGAGCCGCTTCGGCCCGGTGAGCTGCCCGAAGAAGTCGGTGACCTGCCCGGGCGGGAAGAGCCCGTCGTTCCAGGCGTTGCCGATCAGCACGGCGGCCTTGATCGAGGACACCTTGGACGCGGGGGAGCGCGGCGGCGAGATCGGCAGGACGTCCTGGAACCGGCCCTCCCGGTAGGCCGCCTCCGCCTCCCGCAGCACCGGCCCCGGCCGGCCGGTGAGGTTGCCCGCCGCGAGCAGCAGTTCGACGGCCTGCTTGCTGACGGTTTCGTTCGGGTAGAGAGATCGGGCCAGGTCGGTCC
This sequence comes from Actinosynnema sp. CA-248983, assembly GCA_050954585.1. Classification (GTDB taxonomy): domain Bacteria; phylum Actinomycetota; class Actinomycetes; order Mycobacteriales; family Pseudonocardiaceae; genus Actinosynnema. Next base: position 936,693 of record CP191863.1, read on the forward strand.
ACGTGCTCAACGCGGCGACGGCCTTGATGCGCGGGTCCGCGGCGGCGGCCAGCAGCGACTGCCCCGCGCCGTAGGAGATGCCGCCGACGCCGACCTTCCTGGCGTCACCGCCCGCGTGGGCGATGCCCCAGTCGATCACCCGGCTGACGTCCGCGACCGTGTCGGGACCCGCCACGTCGATCTCGCCGGCGGAGTCCCAGAAGCCGCGGCTGGTGTAGCTGATCACGGTGTAGCCGGACTCGTAGGCCAGCTTGGCCGCCGCACCCACGTACTCGATGTTGTTGACACCCCAGCTGGAGGGGAACACGAGCAGCGGGAACGGTCCGCTCCCCCGGCCCGTCGGCTCGACCACGAACGCCTTGAGCGGTGTGCCGCCCTGACCGGGGATCGTCTCGTAGCGCACGGCGAAGCCCGGCGCCGCTTGAGCGGCCGGCGCCAGGACCAGACCTGTTATGGCAACGAGCAGCAGGATGAGTGTCCGGCGCACGTGGTCCTCCTTGACCGTGACCTGGATCACGCAGGGTGTTACCGGCGAGTAAACAGAGTGGTACTCGCCAGTAGCAATGGCCTGTGACCTAGTTCACCTGATCGTCGTCGCAGGTCCGCAGCGCCGAAGTGGGCTGGTGGGAGCGATGGCACGATGGCGACCATGCTTCGGTTCGGTACGCGGGAAGTGCCCCAGGATCGTGCGCTGGTGATGGCGATCGTCAACCGGACGCGTGACTCGTTCTACGACCAGGGGGCGACCTTCACCGACGACGCCGCCATGGCCGCCGTCGACCGGGTCGTGGCCGAAGGCGCCGACGTCGTGGACATCGGGGGCGTCAAGGCCGGGTCCAAGGGCGAGCACGTCGACACCGACGAGGAGATCCGGCGGGTCGTGCCGTTCGTGGCGGCGGTCCGGGAGCGGCACCCCGACCTGGTGATCAGCGTCGACACCTGGCGGCACGAGGTGGGCCGGGAGGTGTGCCGGGCGGGGGCGGACCTGCTCAACGACACCTGGGCCGGGGCCGACCCGTTGCTGGCGGAGGTGGCGGCGGAGTTCGGGGTGGGGATCGTGTGTTCCCACACCGGCGGGCTGCCGCCGCGCACCGATCCGCACCGGGTCCGCTACGAGGACGTGGTGGCGGCGGTCAGCTCGGAGTTGGTCGAGCGCGCCGAGCGGATGGTGGCGGTCGGGGTGCCGCGGGAAGGGGTGCTGATCGACCCCACCCACGACTTCGGCAAGAACACCTGGCACGGGCTGGAGCTGCTGCGCCGGCTCGACGAGCTGGTCGGCACCGGGTGGCCGGTGTTGATGGCGTTGTCCAACAAGGACTTCGTCGGCGAGACGCTGGGTGCGGACCTCGTGGACCGGGTGGACGGGACGCTGGCCGCCACGTCCGTCGCGGCGTGGCTGGGGGCGAAGGTGTTCCGGGCGCACCAGGTGAAGCAGACCCGGCACGTGGTGGAGATGGTGGCCGGTATCGCGGGCACGCGTCCGCCGGCGAGGGTGCTGCGGGCGTTGGCGTGATCGGCAACACCTGGCAGCGTCCACAGTGGACCGTCGCGGAACTCTTGGCGCGCAAGGGGTCTCGCACCGTCAGTGTCGTGCTGCCCGCGCTGGACGAGGAGGCCACGGTCGGCGGGGTGGTGGCGGCCGTGCGCCCGCTGGTCGGTGGGCTGGTGGACGAGCTGGTCGTGGTGGACTCCGGGTCGGTGGACCGGACGGTGGAGGTCGCGGCGGCGGCCGGGGCGCGGGTCGTGCGGCGGACGGACGTGCTGCCGGACGTGCCGCCGTGGCCGGGCAAGGGTGAGGTGCTGTGGCGGTCGCTCGCGGCGACCAGCGGGGACGTCGTGGTGTTCCTCGACTCCGACCTGGTCGACCCCGACCCGGGATTCGTGCCGGCGCTGCTCGGGCCGTTGCTGACCCGGGACGTGCACCTGGTGAAGGGCTTCTACCGGCGTCCGCTGGGGCAGGGCGGCACCGGTGGCGGGCGGGTCACCGAGCTGGCGGCGCGGCCGTTGCTCAACGCGTTGCGGCCGGAGCTGTCCTGGGTGGTGCAGCCGCTGGGCGGTGAGTACGCGGGGACGCGGGAGTTCCTGGAGTCGGTGCCGTTCGCGGCCGGGTACGGGGTGGAGGTCGGGCTGCTGCTCGACGCCGTGGACCGGTACGGGCCGGCCGGGATCGCCCAGGTCAACCTGGGTGTCCGCCGGCACCGCAACCGGCCGCTGGACGAGCTGGGGCCGATGTCCAGTCAGGTGGTCGGGACCGTGCTGCGGCGGCTGGGCGTGCCGGTCGCGTCGGACACGCTGACCAGGTTCGTGCCGGTGGCGGACGAGTGGCTGCCCAAGCCGGTGGACGTGCTGATGGCCGACCGGCCGCCGATGCGCTCGGTGCTCCAGCGGTCGCGGTAGTAGCCCTCGGTCGCGATCAACTCGTCGTGCGTGCCGCGTTGGGTGATCCGGCCGTCCTCGATGACGACGACGTGGTCGAAGTCCTGGAGGGGCGCGAGCCGGTGCGTCACCAGGACGACGGTGCCGCGAGCGGCGTCGAGCACGCGGCCCAGGACTTCGTCGCCGTGCTGGACCGTCAGGCCTTCGACGGGCTCGTCCAGCAGGAGGACGTCCGGGTCGGCGAGGAGGGCGCGGGCGAGGAACAGGCGTTGCCGCTGGCCGCCGGACAGCTTGGCGTCGGCGTCCCAGTCGACGTCGAGGTCCACGAGGGCCGCCACGCGGTCGAGTTCGGCCCGGGTGGCGTCGGGTTTGGCGAACAGGACGTTCTCGCGGACCGTGCGTTCGAAGACGTGGGCGTCGTCGAGCACGCCCTTGGCGCCGTGCTTGTGCGCGACGGCGCGCAGCAAGGTGCTCTTGCCGGCGCCGCTGGGACCCACGACGCCGATCCGCCGGTAGCGGGTGACGTCCACCAGCGGTTCCGGCATCCGGTCGTCGGCCGGCGCGGCAAGCACTTCGCGGACGCGGGACACCGAGCCGCGCACCTCGGCCCACTTCTGCGCCGCGCCGGTCAGCGGCACCATCACCTCCAGCACCGCGACCGACCCGAGCACGACGTGCGCGGGCGCGCCCTGGCCCAGCAACCACACCGCGAACCCGAACTGCGCCACGACCGCCACCCCGGCCAGCACCGCCGCCGGCCGCGTCCCGCGCCGCTCGCGCCCGGCCAGTTCGTCCACCACCCCGTCGGTCCGCGCCAGCTCGCGGTCCAGCGCACCGAACACCCTCAGCTCCGCCGCGCCCTCCCGCAGCGTCACGACCCGATCCGCCAGCTCGGCCCGCAGGGGAGCGAGCGCCCGCAAGTGCCGGTCCGCCATGGCGAACGCCGCCAAGGGGAGGACCACCCCGACCACCGCCACCCCGATCGCCAACTGGGGCACCACCACGACCGCCGCCACGCCGACCAGCGCGGCCACGCACGCCGGCAGCAGGCACCGCAGCACCGCGTCCTGAAGCGCGTCCACGTCGGACACCAGCCGGGTCAACGCGTCCCCACCGCGCAACGGCCGCCGCAGCAGCGACTCGTACACCCGCCCCCGCACCTCGACCATGGCCTTGAGCACGGCCTCGTGCCCGGCCAACCGCTCGGCGTAGCGCAGCCCGCCACGCGCCACGGCCAGCGTCCGCACTGCCACGATCGCCACCGCCAGTGCGGACATCGGCGGCTGCTCGGCGGCCTTCATGACCAGCCACACGGCCGTCGTCATCAGCCCGATCCCGGCCAGTTCCGCCGCCACGCCGACGACCAGCGCCACCACGAGCCTCATCGCAGCTCCACCACCCGGTCGACCTCGCCGAGCAGGGCGGGGCGGTGCGCGACGACCAGGGCCGTCCGGCCAGGTGACGACTCCCGGGCGAACCACTCCCGGGCGACCCGCAGGACGGTGTCCTCGGTCCGGCTGTCCAGTCGTGAGGTGGGCTCGTCCAGCAGCAACACCTGCGCCGAGTCGCGCACCAGGGCCCGCGCGAGGGCCACCCGTTGCCGTTCCCCGGCCGACAGCGTGTGCCGTGCCTCCACCAGGTCCCCCAACCCGACCGCACGGGCAGCCGACACGACGTCCACCCCGTCCGAGCCCAATGCGATGTTCTCCCCGACCGTCCCGGGAAACAGCGTCGGCCGCTGTGGCACCCAGGCCAGTTGCCGCAGCCACTCGGTGCGGTCCAGTTCGCGCAGGTCAACGCCGTCAACCAGGACCCGCCCGGCGCACGGCTCGACCTCGCCCAGCAGCACCGCCAGCAAGCTGCTCTTGCCCACCCCGCTCGGCCCCACCAGGGCCACCCGTTCACCGGGCGACAGCCGCAACGACATGCGGTCCAGCGCGAGCCCGTCCCGTCCCGGATAGCGCACCGACACCCCGTCCACCTCGATGGTCGCGACCCGCAGGTCCGGCGGACGCCGGCCCGCGACCACGACCGGGGGCGTGGCCGCAAACGCTTGCTCCAGCACGGCCAGGCCCTCCGCACTGGCGTGGAACTGGGCCCCGGCCGCCCGCAGCGGCAGGTAGGCCTCGGGCGCGAGCAGCAGGACGAGCAGCGCCACGTGCAGGGTCACCCCGCCGTGCAGCAGCCGCAGGCCCACCGGCACCGCGACCAGCGCCACCGACAGCGTCGCGACCAGTTCCAGGACCAGCGCGGACAGGAACGCCACGCGCAGGGTGCGCATGGTGGCGGAGGCGTGCGCGCCGGCCATCGCCCGCACCGTCCCGGCCTGCGCGGCGGCCCGGCCGAACATCCGCAGCGTGCCCAGCCCGCGCACGACGTCCAGGAAGTGCCCGCCGACCTCCGCCAAGCCCGCCCACTGCCGCCGCGTGCGCTCCCGGGTGTGCATGCCGACCAGGGCGGCGAACACCGGCACCAGCGGCAGCGTCACGGCGATGGTCAGGGCGGCCGTCCAGTCCGCGAACGACAGCCGGACCAGCACCGCCACCGGCACGGTCACCGACACCACGACCTGCGGCAGGTACCCGGCCAGATAGGGCTCGATCGCGTCCAGGCCCTTGACCACCAGCGTGGTGACGGCCCCGGTCGACCCCGAGCCGTCGCGCAGCACCCGCTTGCGCAGCGAGGCCTTCACCGAAGCCGCTTCCCGTTGCGCCACAACACGTCCGACCCACACGAACACACCCCGCGCGGCCACGACCGCGACCAGGAGCCCCAGCCCGCCGCCACCGCTGAGCACGGTGGCCAGCGCCTCGGCCTGCGCGAGCACCAGGCCCGCCGTCACGACGCCCAGCAGGGCCAGCGCGACGACGTACCGCCGGTCAGCGTGCCGCACGGGACAGTCTCCAGGTCGCCCACTGGAACACCAGCACCAGCGGCAGCACGACCGCCGCCACCCAGCCCAACGCCTGCAACGTCGGCGCGTGCGACATCACCCCGGGCGTCACCACGCCCCGCGCGCCGAACACCGCGAGCGCCGGCACCGCGCACACCAGAGCCGTGCACAGGAACGCCACCCGGAAAGCCCGTGCCCGCAACGCGAACCAGGCCCCCGCCAGGCCCGCCAACGCCACCACCGCACCGGCCACGCCGACCGCCGGGGCCGCCACCGGACCGCGCAGGAACACCGCCGCCACCACGAACAGCCCCACCGGCGCGAACAACACCCGCGCCACCACCAGCGCCCGCGCCCGGTCGTCGAGCCGCCAGGCCAGGAAAACCGCGCCGTGCAACAGGAACAGCGACACCAGCCCGAACGCCCACAGCACCGGCGGCCCGCCCAGGACGTCACCCAGCAGCACACCCCACCCCACCGCGACCACCAGCGCGCCGCCCACCACGAACACGTCCCAGAACGGCCCGATCCGCAGCTGCACGGCCGCCGTGAACAGCACCAGCCCCACCAGCACGGTCACGAACGCGATCCGGTGCTCGGACAGCAGTTCCCCTTCCAGCCGGGGGAACGCGCCGAACAGCACGCCGACCGCCGCGACCAGCCACACCTCGTTGCCCAGGAAGAACGGCGTCATCGCGCGCAGCACCCGCGCCCGCTCCGGCTCGTCGCGCCCGAGGAACCGGTACAGCAGCCCGACCCCGTAGTCGAACCCCGCCAGCGCGAAGTACCCCGCCGTCAGCAGCCCGAGCAGGGCCACCCACACAGCCTCCACGATCAACACCCCTTCACAGAGCCGGAACCAGCGGGGACACCGGGACGCTCGCCTCGACCGGGCCGCGCTTCGCCAGGCGCGCGATGAGTACCCAGTCCGCGATCGCCAGCACGGCGAACACGGCGGTGAAAGCGATGAACGAGAACAACATCCCGTCCCGGGTGGCGTGCGACATCGCGTCTTCCGTGCGCAGCAGCCCGTACACCAGCCACGGCTGCCGGCCCAGTTCCCGGTACAGCCAGCCGCCGATGGCCGCGATGAACGGCAGCGGGATGCCGACGACCATCAGGTACAGCGGGAAGCGCATCTTCACGACCCAGTCGCGGAACAGCAGCGGCACGGTGATCCAACTGGCCAGCAGCAGCAGGAACCCGATCTGGATCATGAACCCGAGCCCTGCGCCCCCCGCCGCGCCCGCCGCCTCGGTCTTGTCCGGCTGGTGCTCCCCGAGGATCGGGAACTGCGCGAAGCCCACGCCGACCACCATCGGCGTGGCGAGGGCCGTGACGACCACGCCGAGTCGCAGCGAGCGCCGGAAGAACTCGACCTCGGTCGTGCGCCGGATGAAGTGGAACGCGCTCACCCCGACCACGAACACCCCGCCGACGGTCAGTGCGGCGAACACGACGTGCGTGACGGCCGTGCCGAACAAGGGGTTGCTCAGCAGCGCCGAGAAGTCGACCAGGCGCAGGACGCCGTCCCGTTCCTCGTGGCCCACCGGGTGCTGGAGGAACGCGTTCGCCGTCATGATCCACAGCGCGGACGCGTAGGCGGTGAGCGTCACCAGCCAGATCAGGGCCAGGTGCACCCACTTGTTCAGCCGGTCCCAGCCGAAGATCCACAGGCCGAGGAAGGTCGATTCGAGGAAGAACGCCACCAGCGTCTCGACGGCCAGCGGCGCGCCGAACACGTCGCCCGCGTAGTGCGACAGGCCGGACCAGTTCAGGCCGAACTGGAACTCCATGACGATGCCGGTCGCGATGCCCAGCGCGTAGTTGACCACGTAGAGCCGGCCCCAGAACCGGGTCATCCGCGCGTGCACCGGGTTGGCGGAGAGGGTCGCCCGCGTCTGCATGACGGCGACCAGGGTGACCAGTCCGAGCGTGAGGAGCACGAACAGGAAGTGGAAGGAGGTGGTCACGGCGAACTGCAGCCGGGCCAGCCCGAGGGTGTCCATGGGTAGTGACGGTATATGTAGACAGCCAACATGTGGATCGGGGTTTCCCCTGATGTCTCCCTGGTCCGTGACCCGTAGAGTGCCTACCTATGAAGCCCGACGCGCTGCGCGGCCACCTCGACGCGCTGCTGCTGGCCACGCTCGACGGCAGGCAGTTGCACGGCTACGCGATCATCGAGGCCCTGCAGGTGCGCAGCGGCGGGGCGCTCGACCTGCCCACCGGCACCGTCTACCCGGCGCTGCGGCGGCTGGAGACGGCCGGCCTGGTGAGCAGCGAGTGGAGCACAGTGGGGGGACGGCAGCGGCGCACGTACCGGCTGACCAAGGCCGGGTCGCGGGCGCTGGCGGCCGAGCGGACGGCGTGGCGCGAGTTCACCGCCGCGATCGAGGGAGTGCTGGGGGGCGGGCCGTGGCCGGCGCAGGCGTGATCGACGAGTACGTGACGGCGTTGGACCGGCGGCTGCGCGGCCCCGGTCCGCTCAAGCGGGACCTGCTCGCGGAGGCCCGCGACAGCCTGGACGACGCGGCCTCGGCGCTGGCCGGGTCCGGTCTGGACCCGGCCTCGGCGCAGCGGCGGGCGGTGGCCGACTTCGGCCCCCTGCCGGTGATCGCCCGCGACTACCAGAGCCTGCTGGCCCTGGCGCAGGGCGCGCGGACCCTGCGGACGATGCTCGTCGTGGTGCCGCTCGTGCACGTGCTGTGGGAGCTGAACCGGCGGTTCTGGATGGGCGCGTGGCCGGACGGGGAGGTTCCGCTGCCGAGCTGGTACCTGGTGGTGGCGCGGCTCAACGACTGGGTGGCGTGGGTCGTGGCGGGCGCGGTGCTGCTGGCCCTGGTCGGCGGTCGGGTGCTGGCCCGGCGGGGGATGGACACGACGACCCTGGCCCGGTTGGCGGGCGGGGTGGCCGTGGCGGCGGTGGTCGCGCCCGTGCTGGGCAGCCTGTCGGTCATCACCGCCACGGCGAGCGTCGACATGTCCCGGCTGCTGGGGCTGTCGCCGCCGGTGACCCTGGCGACCGTGGCCATGTACGCGGTGATGGCACGGTTGGCCGTGCTGGCCCGCCGGTGCCTGGTCTTCTCGGCGGCCTGACCCGTGGACGTGATCGACTCCTATGTGACCGATCTGGGCTCGCGCCTGCGCGGCCCCGGTCGGGCGGTGGCGGACCTGCTCACCGAGGCCCGCGACAGCCTGGAGGACGCCGCCGAGGCTTACGCGGATGCCGGCCTTCCCTTGTCCGAGGCCCGCGCGCGAGCGGTCGCCGACTTCGGCCCGGTGCCGGAGATCGCCCGCGACTACCAGAGCCTGCTGGCCCTGGCGCACGGCGCGCGCACCCTGCGCACGCTCCTGCTGCTGCCGCCGCTGGCGCACGTGATGTGGGAGCTGAACCGGGCGCTCTGGTTCGGGCTGTACTTCGGCGCGGACACCCCGGTGCCCGGCTGGTACGTGCTGCTGGCGACCGCCAACGACTCGACCGCGTGGGTGGTGGCCGGGGCGGCGCTGTGCGCGTTGCTGGTGGGGCGGCGGATGGCGGTGCGCGGGGTGGGGTCGGTGCGGCTGGCGCGGTTGGCCGGGTTGTGCGCGGCGGGCGGGGTGGCGGCCGTGGTGGCCGGGTACCTGGCGATCCTGGTGGGGACCGCGGTGCTGAGCCCGGGGGTGCTGCTGTTGTCGCCGCCGGTGGTCGTGGGCTCGCTGGTGTCGCTGGCCATGTGCGTGCGGTTGGGCACGATGGCCCGTCGGTGCTTGGTCCTGTCGGCGGCTTGAGCCGGGTCGCCGGAGCGACGCGGACCTGGGCGTTCTCGGACGTTCACCGCGAACTGTCGGGGGTGTGTGTCACGATCGTCCGGTGACCAGCGCGCTCATCTACCTCCTCGTCATGATCCTCGTGGCGGCGGTGGTGTTCCTGCTCGCCTCGCTAGTCTTCGGCCGCGGCGAGGAGCTGGAGCCGTTGCCACCCGGCGCGTCGCCCACCCGGCTGCCCGCCGAGGACGTCACCGCCGACGACGTCCGGGGCCTCCAGTTCCAGCAGGTCTTCCGGGGTTACAAGATGACCGAGGTGGACTGGGCGGTCGACCGCTTGGCCGCCGAGGTCGAGCGGCTGCGGGCCCGGGTGGCGGAGCTGGAGGCGGCCCGGGAGGCCGAGCGTGACCCGGCTTGAGCTGGGCGTTCGCGTAGCCGCGCCGGTGGAGAGGACCTGGGCGGCGGTGACCGACTGGCCGCGCCAGGGCGAGTGGATGCTGCTCACCCGGGTCTGGGTGGTGTCCGGCGACGGCCGCAGCGCCGGCTCGTCGCTGTCCGCGTTCACCGGCCTCGGCCCGATCGGCTTCACCGACAACCTCCGCATCACCGCCTGGGAGCCCCCGCACCGCTGCGCGATCGAGCACACCGGCCGACTGGTCACCGGGACCGCCGAGTTCCGGGTGGTCGAGCGCGGGGACGGCAGCGAGTTCGTGTGGGTCGAGGACGTGCCGTGGGCGCTGGCGCTCGCGTTCGCGCCGGGCGTGCGCTGGTCACTGCGCAGGTTCGCTTCGTTCGCCCGGGAGTACCACTGATGAACCGATGCCCGTGGGGCGTCAGCACACCCGACTACATCGAGTACCACGACACGGAGTGGGGGGTGGAGCTGCACGGCGACGTGGCGCTGTTCGAGCGGATGTGCCTGGAGTCCTTCCAGTCCGGGCTGTCGTGGATCACCATCCTGCGCAAACGCGAGAACTTCCGCCGGGCGTTCGCCGGGTTCGAGCCCTCGGTGGTGGCGGAGTACGAGGAGGCGGACTTCGACCGCCTGATGGCGGATGCCGGCATCGTCCGCAACCGGGCGAAGATCAACGCGACGATCCACAACGCGCGGTTGGTGGCCGACCTGGACGGCGGGTTGGACGAGCTGTTGTGGTCGTTCGCCCCGGAGGACCACGTGCGGCCGGCGACGATGGCCGATGTGCCGGCGGTGACGGCGGAGTCGAAGGCGATGGCGAAGGAGTTGAAGCGCCGGGGGTTCGTGTTCTTGGGGCCGACGACTTGTTATGCGCTGATGCAGGCGACGGGGATGGTCGACGACCACATCGCCACCTGCTTCCGAGCCACCGCCGAAGCCTCCTGACCACTGGTTGTCGCGAGGTCGGGCTGCTCGTCGGCCGGAATTGTCGGTACCCGGTGGGACAATGGAGACGGGGGCCGGAGGCCGGCAGCCCTGCGGAAAAGGCCAGGTCACGATAGGTTTCCGCCCGCCCTCTCCCCGCCCCCTCGCAAGAGCCAAGAGCACCCCGCCTGCGGCGGCCGGCACGGCCCGGCCGAGCCGGGCCGTGCGCCAGCCGAGCGCTGCCCGCGCCCCCGCTGCCGCGACAGTGCCCCGGCTGCCGTGACAGTGCCCCGGCTGCCGTGACAGTGCCCCGGCTGCCGTGACAGTGCCCCGGCTGCCGTGACAGTGCCCCGGCTGCCGTGACAGTGCCCCGGCTGCCGTGACAGTGCCCCGGCTGCCGTGACAGTGCCCCGGCTGCCGCGACAGTGCCCCGGCTGTCAGCGGCCCTTGAACTGGGCCGTGCGCTTCTCCACGAAAGCCGCCACCGCCTCCCGGTGGTCGGCCGTCGCACCAGCCTCCGCCTGGGTCCGAGCCTCGACATCCAGCGCCGCCGACAGCTCCCCGGAGAAAGCCATGGCCTCCTTGATCTTGGCGTAAGCCACCGTCGGCCCCGCCGCCAGCTTCCGCGCCAACGCCTGCGCCGTCGACAAGGCCTCACCGTCCGGCACGACCTGGTTCACCATGCCGATCCGCAGCGCCTCCTCCGCCCCCACCGGCTGGGCCAGCAGCATCATCTCCATCGCCCGCCCGTGCCCGATCAGCCTCGGCAACGTCCACGACGCGCCCGAGTCCGCCGTCAGCCCCACGTTCGCGAACGCCATCAGGAACTTCGCCGACGCCGCCGCGACCCGCAGGTCCGACGCGTACGCCAGGGACGCCCCCGCCCCCGCCGCCATCCCGTTGACCGCCGCGATCACCGGCTTCGGCATCGCCACGATGGCCTTGACCAGCGGGTTGTAGTGCCGCTCCACGGTGTGCAGCGGGGCCGGGTCGCCGGCCTCCAGCAGCGCGATGTGCTCCTTCAGGTCCTGGCCCGCGCAGAACGCCTTGCCGGCTCCGGTGATCACCACCGCCCGGACGGACGGGTCCTCGGCGGTGTCGAGCACCGCCGCCAGCAGCCGCTCCTTCAGCGCCACCGTGAACGAGTTGTACGACTCGGGCCGGTTCAGGGTGAAGGTGCGAACGCCGTCGGCGTCGTCGACGAGGAGTTCGGACACGGGTGGGACCTCCATGCGGGCTAGTCGAGGCTGTCGTCCACGAACTTGCGCACCGCGGGCGCGAGCCGTGCGGTGTGCTGGTCGAAGAACTCGGCCGCCGCGGTGCCCGGCCAGTCCTCCGGCAGCAGTTCGCGGGGCAGTCCGGGGTCGCGGAACAGGAACTTCCGCCACGCGTGCAGGAAGCGCTGGGACGCGGCGAACGCCTCGGCCGGCGACGAACCGTCCACAGCGGACACGATCGGCGCCCACTCGGCGACGAACCGGGCGTAGTCGCGGCCCAGCGTCCCCAGGTCCCAGGCCCGCGCCGCCAGCGCGGCCGGTGAGCCCTCGTGCTCGCCGTGGAACGTGCTCGCCACCACACCCTCCGCCGCCAGCACGTCGGCCAGCTCGGGGGAGGGCCGCGGTGCGATCCACGTCACCGGGCCCAGCGCGCCGTAGCCGAGCAGTTGCAGCGAGGACGCCAGCCGGTCCCGCGCCTCGCGGGCGGGCAGCTCCTCCGGCACCACCACGTGCCAGCGTCCGTCCCACGTGGACGGCCGGATGCGGTAGATGCGGGCGGCGGCCTCGTCGAGGCGGCGTTCCGCGCGGGGGGTCATGGCGTAGCCGGGGCCCGACGCCAGGCGGACCGGCTCCAGCCAGCCCTGCCGCACGGTGCGGGACACGGCGGTGCGGACGGCGGGCGCCGCGAAGTCCAGCGGCTCCAGCAGCCGGACGAGGGCGGCGATGGTCGCGGCGCCACCCCGCTCCCGCAGGTGGCCGCCGTAGACGTCGAAGAGCGCCGATCGTGCCCGCACGGGTTCCGAGTCTGTCAGGGCGACCCCGCGACACGCCACAGCGTGCGAATTGGTCACAACCAGGTGACGGCGGAAAAAGCGTGGCGGAAATCGTTGGGGCACGGTGATCCTGGCCCTGAACTGGGCGTTGACCAAGATCGTCAACCACTCTCCGCGACGGCGAGAAGATCGGTTCGGTTTCGCCGCCGAGTCCGCATAGGGGAGAATGGGTCGGTATCCGGCCCTGGTCGGACGGGGAAGAAGTTGACGGAGGGAGCACGCGATGGCGGCCATGAAGCCCCGGACCGGCGACGGTCCCCTTGAGGTCACCAAGGAGGGGCGTGGCATCGTGATGCGCGTTCCCCTGGAGGGTGGGGGGCGCCTCGTCGTCGAGATGTCGGCGGACGAGGCCAACGCCCTGGGCGACGCCCTCAAGGCAGCCGCTGGCTGACCCTGGCCGGACCGAGAATCGTCGACGCCCCGGTTCCACAGTGGAACCGGGGCATCGCTACGTCGTGACCCCACCCGAAGTTCCTGGAGGACCCTGTCGTGCGCCTGCCCCTGCCCACCCCCCTGGTCGCCGTCGAGGCGGCCGAAACGGTCCGCCGCGGCGTGGGCGCGGTCGTGCTGGCGGCGCCCGGTGAGCCGGTCGTGCTGGGTCCGGGTGGCGACGACGTCGAGGTGACCTCCGAGGTCACCGGCAAGGCGGGCACGACCGCCAAGCAGGCCGGCCGCTGGGTGCTGGGCACCGGCTCGGGGAGCCCGTCCGACTGGCGCACGGCGGGCGCGGGCCTGGTCCGGGCCCTGAACGGCGACGTCGAGGCCGGTGGGGCGACCACGTTCGACGTGCTGCTCACGCCCGACGCCGACGTGCGGTCCTTCGTGCTCGGCCTGGTGCTGGGCGGCTACCGGTTCAAGGTCACCGGGCAGGACGCGCCGAAGAGGATCAAGTCGTTGCGCCTGGTCGGCGCGGACGCCGAGCAGGTGCGGGTCGCCGCGGAGCTGGCCGCCGCCACCGCGCTGACCCGCGACCTGGCGAACGCGCCGTCCAACGTCAAGGACCCGGCGTGGCTGGCCACGACCGCCGCCAAGCTGGCCGGCGCGGCGCCCGGCCTGGGCGTCCAGGTGCGCGACGAGAAGTGGCTGGCCAAGACCGGGTTCGGCGGTGTGCTGGCGGTCGGCGCGGGCTCGACCCGGCCGCCCCGCCTGCTGCACCTGACCTGGGAGGGTGCCAAGACCGGCCCGCACATCGTGCTGGTCGGCAAGGGCATCACGTTCGACACCGGTGGCATCTCGGTGAAGCCGGCCGAGGGCATGCACCTGATGCGCACGGACATGGCCGGCGGCGCGGCCGTCATCGCCGCCATGATCGCCATCGCCCGGCGCAGCCTCCCGGTCCGGGTGACCGGCCTGGTGCCGTCGGCGGAGAACCACGTGTCCGGCGACTCCTACCGGCCCGGTGACGTGGTGAAGCACTTCGGCGGGCTGACCACCGAGGTGACCAACACCGACGCCGAGGGGCGGATGGTGATGGCCGACGCCCTCGCCTACGCGGTGGACGAACTGCGCGCGGACGTGCTGGTGGACGTCGCGACCCTGACCGGGGCCATGAAGGTGAGCCTGGGCGTGCGGACCGCCGGCCTGTTCGCCTCCGACGACGACGTGGCGGCGGCGGTCGCGGACGCCGGCGCGCGGGTCGGCGAGGCGTTCTGGCGGATGCCGCTGCTGGACGACCTCGCGGAGGACGTGAAGAGCGACATCGCCGACCTGCGCCAGTGCCCGCCCGGTCCGGGCGGCATCACCGCGGCGCTGTTCCTGCGCGAGTTCACCGGCGGCCTGCCGTGGGCGCACCTGGACATCGCGGGACCGGCGCGGTCGGACAAGAACTACGACGAGGTGGTGGCGGGCGCGACCGGTTTCGCGGCGCGCACTCTCGTGGAGTTCGCCGAGCACTACGGCCGCTGAGCACTACGGCCGCTGAGCACTACGGCCGCTGAGCACTACGGCCGCTGAGCACTACGGCCGCTGAGCACTACGGCCGCTGAGCACTACGGCCGCTGAGCGGAATCGGCGCCATTCGCCATTACGCGCCGATTCCACCCCGCGCGTTCGGTCAGTCGGTTTCGGCGTAGCTCGCGCCGGAATCGTAGAGGAAACCGAGCGGGTGGACGACGACCGATTCGTGGAAGTAGCCCGCCTCGGCGCCGTCGTCGTGGTGGTCGCTGCCGTCGTCCGCCCAGGACGCGATGTGGCCGTAGTGGAACCCGAGGTCGCCCGCGTACAGGTGTTCGTTGTGGTAGAAGGCTTCGCCGTCGCCGGAGTGGGCGTCCGTGTAGTCGACGTGGAGACCCAGCGGGCCGACGGCGACGTGGTCGTGGAAGTAGCCCGCCGATTCCGCGGCGGCGACGCCGGCGGCACCGACGACGACGGGCAGGGACAACGCGGTGGCCGCGACCAGGCGGACGAGGTTGCGCACGGATTCCTCCTCGTGGATTCGGGCATGCCCGCCCATCGTGGCCCGGCGCGAGGAGCCCCGCATTCGGCTGCACGCGATCGTGTCGGGTATCCCCCGTTCGGGAGAATTTCTTTCTCCCCGCATTCACGCCACGCGTTCGAGAACCCGGTTCACGCGTTCCGGACGTGGTCGCGGAACGCCCGGACGGCCGGTGGCAGGGGGACGTCCGCGAGCCACACCAGGGCGATCTCGCGCCGGGCGCCGGGCGAGAGCGGCAGCTCGACCAGCCCGGTCGGCCCCTCGGCGTGCGGGAGCAGCGCGACGCCCAGCCCGGCGGCGACCAGGCCCCGGACGGTCTCCGTCTCCTGCCCCTCGAAGGCCAACCGGGGCAGGAACCCGGCCGCCGCGCACAGGTCGTCGGTGATCTGCCGCAGGCCGTAGCCGCGCTCCAGCCCGACGAACTCCTCGTCGGCCAGCTCGGCGACCTCGACGGCGTCCCGGCGGGCCAGCCGGTGCCCGGGCGGCAGCACCAGGACCAGTTCCTGGGTTCGGACCACCGCGTGCCCGTACGCGGCGCCCTGCGGCGGCGGCGCGACCAGGGCGAGGTCGACCACCCCGTCCTCCAGGTGGGACAGCAGGACCTGCCGCGAGTCCTGCACCAGCCGGAACCGCACGTGCGGGTGCTCCGCCCGGAACCCGCGCACGAACTCCGGCACCAGCGATCGCCCGAGCAGGTGCAGGAAGCCCAACGCGACCAGCCCGCGCGACGGGTCGACCTCCTCCACCGCCGCCCGGTGCCCGGCCTCGAACACGGCCAGCGCCCGGTCCGCCGCCGACGCGAGCAGCCGCCCGGCCCGGGTCAGCCGCACCCGCCGGCCGCTGCGCACCACCAGCGGGGACCCGAGCGACTCGCCCATCGCGGCCAGCCAGCGGCTCACCGTGGGCTGCGGCACCCCGACGGCCGCCGCCGCGTGCGTCACGTGCTCGTCCTCCGCCAACGCCCGCAGCACGGCCAGTTTCGGGGCCAATTCATCCATCACGGCATCAATTGTGGCCAGATCTTGTATTGGACGCATAGTTTAGCGTCGGGAACATGCCCAGTCGCCTCACCACGGCCACCGTGTCCACCGGCTTGGCGACCTTCGCGCTCCTGTACGCGCCGCAACCGGTCTTGCCGCAGATCGCCGCCGAGTTCGGGCTCGGGCCGGGCGCCGCGTCGCTGGCGGTGAGCGCCGCGACGGGCGCCCTGGCGCTGGCGGTCGTCCCGTGCGCGGTGCTGGCGGAGCGGGTGGGGCGGCGGCGGGTGATCGTGTGGTCGGTGCTGCTCGCGGCGGTGATCGGCCTGCTGCTGCCGCTGGCGCCCGGCTACCCGGTGTTCCTGGCGCTGCGCGTGCTGCAGGGCGTGGCGACGGCCGGCATCCCGGCGGTGGCCATGGCGTACCTCGCCGACGAGGCCGCCGCGATCGGAGCGGCGATCGGCGCGTTGATCGCGGGGAACAGCGCGGGCGGCATGATCGGGCGGCTGGTCGCCGGGATCGGGACGGACTGGCTCGGCTGGCGCGGCGCGCTCGCGGTGGTGGCCGGCTTCGCGCTGGCCTGCGCCCTGGTGACGGCCCGCTACCTGCCTCCGGGCAAGCCGACGTCCCGCCGGGAAGCCGGTCTGCGGTCCGCGTTGACCGATCCGGTGTTGTGGTGCCTCTACGCCGTGGCGGTGCTGTGCGTGGCGGCGTTCATCTCGCTGTTCAACGTGATCGCGTTCCGGCTGGCGCTGCCGCCGGGCCTGACCTCCCTGGTGTTCCTGGCGTACGCGGCGGGTGGGGCGTGCTCGGCGGTCGCGGGCCGGTTGGCCGACCGGCACGGCCGGGGCGTGATCGCCCTGGCCGGGTTGGCGATCACCGCCTTGGGCGCGCTCACGACCGCGCCGGACCACCTGGTCGCGGTCGGCGTGGGGCTGGCCGTGTTCACCGGCGGGTTCTTCGCGGTGCACGCCGTGGCCAGCGCCTGGGTGGGCGCGCGGGCGACCGTGAAGGGCCCGGCGTCGGGCGCCTACCTGTTCGCCTTCTACCTGGGCAGCAGCGCCGGCGGCACCGCGGGCAGCACCGCCTACCAGCAGTGGGGGTGGACCGGCCTGGTGCTGCTGGTGGTCGGCTGGCTCGCCCTCGCGGCGGTGGCGGTGGTGTTCGCGGCCCGGAAGTCCGCCGACCGCCGGGCTGCCGGTCAGAAGTCCAGGGGCACCACCACGGGGTCGCCGGGTTCGACCGGTGTCGAGCCCAGGATCGGCAGGTCGACCGTGCCCGCCGTGACCGCCACCGACACCGACCGCACGTCCGCCGGCACCTCGACCACCACCGCCACCGGGAAGGTGTCGCCGCCGTAGCGCGCCCCCACGGCCGGCGCAGGGGTGCCGTCCGGCAGCGTCACCGCCACCAGGTCCTTGGTCAGCGGCGCGCCCGCGGTCTGTGGCAGGTCCTTGCCCTGCAAGCGCAGCTCCAGCAGCGCCTTGTCCGGCGCGGACGCGGTGACCAGGCCGTACTGCTGCCCGTCGACGTTCACCGGCCGCTGCCGCCCGAGCCGCACCCGCTGCACCTCCAGTACGCCCTCTTGGCCGCCGACCTTCAGCCGGTGCTCCACCGGGGCGGGCTCGGCCGGGCCGGGCGGCCGGCGCAGCGCCGGGAAGGCCTCGCCCAGCGCGGCCCCCGACGGCACCTCCACCCGCTGCTCCAACGACTTCGAGCCGACCGTGTTGAGCACCAGCGCCTCCTGCCCACCCACGTCCGGCACGGTGTAGACGACGAACACCGACCCGCTCTCGGGCAACCGGTCCGCGGGCAGCGCCTGCCGCTTGCCCGGCACCTGGAGCGCGGCCTCCGGCGGCTGCGGCAGCCACCCGCTCCACGGGACCTGGCGGAACGCCGAGTCGGTCTCCCGCAGCCGCTCCACGGACAGCCGCAGCACCCGCAGCCGGACCCCGTGCTCGGCACGCAGCTCGCCCTTCTCGGTGGCCCACCGCTCCGGGCTGCCGTACCCGGTGATCCGCAACGCCAGCTGGTCGTCCCGGACCAGGCCGGAGGCGGCGGCCAGCGGCCGGCCGTCGTCGGGCTGCACGGCCAGGAAGTCCGGCCCGGCGAGCCCCGCCAGCTGGTCCGCGTCGGCCTCGCGCCCGTCGGTGCGGACCAGCTTGCCCAGCGGTGTGCTGCGGCTGCCCGGTCCCGGCACCTGCGGCGGCTCGACCTCCAGCCGCACCCCGCCCTCGCTCTGCTCGACCTCCTTGAGCGGCACCGGCACCCAGTCCGTGGCCGCGGCCGTGCCGGGCACCTGGACCGGGCCGCACCACAGCCGCCGGTCGACCTCGGCCTTCGCCCCGGTGCGGGCGAACCAGCAGCTCACCGCGTCACCGGCGCGCGCCACGTAGCCGAAGCTGAGCGTGTAGCTCAGCTCCGCCTCGGCCTCCATCTGCAACCCCTGCGCGTCCACCACCGGCCGACCGCCGATGGTGAGCGCCACCGGCGACGCCGTCGTCCGCACGTCCGCCACGCCGCAGCCCGCCAAGAGCAGGCAGGCGACCACGACCCACCGCATTGTGACCCCCAGTAGTCGATCCCCTACTGGTTAAAGGTGGTCACAACGCTGAAAGGTTGCGTTTTGTTGCTGTGACCCACATCACATTACGCGGGTACTAGATCATTTAACGCTGTTCGAGAGGGCCGTCTCGTACACCGCCACGGTCTCCTCGGCAACGCTTGACCAGGAGAACTCGCGCACCGCCCGCTCCCGCCCGGCCGCGCCGAACGCCCGCGCCTTCGCCGGGTCCGCCAGCAGCGAGTTCACCGCGTCCGCCAGCCCGGTCCGGAACGCCGCCTCGTCGTCGGCCGAGTAGTGCACCAGCAGCCCGGTCCGGCCGTGGTCCACCACCTCGGGGATGCCGCCCACGTCGGAGGCCACCACGGCGGTGCCGCACGCCATCGCCTCCAGGTTCACGATCCCCAGCGGCTCGTACACCGACGGGCACACGAACACCGCCGAGCGGCTCAGGACCTGCCGGACGTCCGCCTGCGGCAGCATCTGCTGGATCCACACCACACCCGGCCGGGCCGCCGCCAGTTCCGCCACCGCGAGCCGGGTCTCCTCGGCGATCTCCGGCGTGTCCGGCGCGCCCGCGCACAGCACCACCTGGGCGTCCCGCGAGATCCGGTGCGCCGCCGCCACCAGGTGCCCCACGCCCTTCTGCCGCGTGATCCGCCCGACGAACGTGACGATCGGCTTGGCCGGGTCGATCCCGTGCCGCACCAAGGCGTCCGTCTCGTCGACCGGGTGGTACTCGGCGGTGTCGATGCCGTTGCGCACCACGTGCACCCGCGCCGGGTCCAGCGCCGGGTAGCAGTCCAGCACGTCCGCGCGCATCCCGTCGCTCACCGCGATGATCGCGTCCGCCGCCTCGTACGCGGTGCGCTCCACCCACGACGAGATCCGGTACCCGCCCCCGAGCTGCTCGGCCTTCCACGGCCGGCGCGGCTCCAGCGAGTGCGCGGTGACCACGTGCGGTATCCCGTGCAGCAGCTTCGCCAGGTGACCGGCCATGTTGGCGTACCAGGTGTGCGAGTGCGCCACCTGCACCCCGCCCAGCGCCGCGGCGATCTCCAGGTCCGCCGACAGCACGCCCAGCGCCGCGTTGGCACCGTCCAGCGACGGCGCCGGGTTGTGGGCGGAGGCGTCCGGTCGCGGCCCGCCGAAGGCGTGCACGTCCACCTCCACCAGCTCCCGCAGCCTCGGCACGAGGAAACCGACGTGCACCCCGGCGCCGCCGTAGACCTCCGGCGGGTACTCCCGTGTCAGCAGTCCAATTCGCACGCCGCCCACGGTAACCCCGGGGTGCCGGACGTCCGGGTGAACAGCCGGAGTTTGCGTTACTTCGCCGTGGTGGCCCGCTGCCCGCCCGGTTAGGGTCGTTGTCGTGAAAGGGCAACCGCATGTACTAGGAATTGTCCTCGCCGGTGGCGAAGGCAAACGGTTGTGGCCGTTGACCGCCGACCGGGCAAAGCCCGCGGTGCCCTTCGGCGGTAACTACCGGCTCGTCGACTTCGTGCTGTCCAACCTCGTGAACGCCGGTTTCGTCCGGCTGTGCGTGCTGACCCAGTACAAATCCCATTCACTGGACCGCCACATCTCGACCACGTGGCGGCTGTCCAATGTGCTCGGCCAGTACGTGACCCCGGTGCCGGCCCAGCAGCGGCTCGGTCCCCGGTGGTACACGGGTTCGGCCGACGCGATCTTCCAGAGCCTGAACCTCGTCAACGACGAGAAGCCCGACCACGTGGTGATCTTCGGCGCGGACCACGTGTACCGGATGGACCCGGGCCAGATGGTGGACCAGCACGTCCAGTCCGGCGCGGGCGTGACGGTGGCGGGCATCCGGGTGCCGCGCGCGGAGGCCAAGGCGTTCGGGTGCATCGACTCCGACGAGTTCGGCCAGATCACCCGGTTCCTGGAGAAGCCCGCCGAGCCGCCGCACGTGCCCGGCGACCCGGAGGTCACGTTCGCCTCGATGGGCAACTACGTGTTCACCACGGAGGCCCTGCTGGAGGCGTTGCGCGCGGACGCGGCCAACCCGGACTCCGACCACGACATGGGCGGCGACATCATCCCCATGCTGGTCGACCAGGGCCAGGCGCACGTCTACGACTTCTCCGACAACCTCGTGCCCGGCGAGACCGAGCGCGACCGCGGCTACTGGCGGGACGTGGGGACCATCGACGCCTACTACGAGGCGCACATGGACCTGGTGTCGGTGCGGCCGGTGTTCAACCTCTACAACCAGGCCTGGCCGATCCGGACCGCGACCCCGCCGCTGCCGCCGGCGAAGTTCATCGCGGGCGGCAGCGCCGAGGACTCCATGGTCGGCCCGGGGTCGATCATCTCCGGCACCATCCACGGGTCCGTGGTGTCGTCGGACGTGGTGGTGGAGAGCGGTTCGGTGGTGCAGGGCAGCGTGCTGCTCCCGGGCGTCCGGATCGGGCGCGGCGCGGTGGTGCGGCGGGCGATCCTGGACAAGAACGTGGTCGTGCCGGACGGCGCGCTGATCGGCGTGGACCACGCGATGGACCGGCAGCGCTACACCGTGTCGGCGGGCGGGGTGACCGTGCTGGGCAAGGGCGTCACGGCGTCGTGAGCGGGTGACCGGTGGTCACGTCGACGTGGTCGGGGACCGCCTCGTGGCGGTCCCCGACGCTCACCGTGCCGGACGGTTCGATCATCAGGATGTGCGCGCCGTGCTCGGACGACGGCTTGTGCTCGACGTCCTTGGGGACGACGAAGGTGTCCCCTCTGGTGAGGTGGACGGTCCGGTCGCGCAGGGCGATGTCGAGTTCACCGGCCAGGACGAGGAAGAACTCGTCCGTGTCGGCGTGCGCGTGCCAGACGTGCTCGCCCTTCACCTTCGCCACGCGGACGTCGTAGTCGTTGACGGTGGCCAGGACGCGGGGGCTCCACAGGTCCTCGAAGCTCGCCAGGGCCTTGTCGATGTTCATGCGGTTCATGGTGGTTGTGGTGCGCACGGCGGTGTGAGTGCTAGGAATCGCACATGTCGCCTGGTTCCTCGCACCGCGTGGTGATGATCGTCGACTCCGGCTCCAACCCGTTCGAGATGGGCGTGGCGACGGAGCTGTTCGGGCTGGACCGGCCGGAACTGGGCGACCGGCCCTGGTACTCGTTCACGTTGGCGGCATCTGGGCCCGTGACCATGCACAACGGGTTCTTCACGCTGGCCGGGGCGCCGGGGTTGGAGGCTGTGGAGAGCGCCGACACGGTGATCGTGCCCAATCGGCCCGATCCGGAGGTTCGACCGCCTGAGGCGGTGCTGGAGGCGGTGCGCGGGGCGTGGCTGACGGGTGCGCGGCTGGTCAGCTTTTGCACCGGCGCGTTCACGTTGGGGTACGCGGGGGTGCTGGACGGGCGGTCCGCGACCACGCACTGGCGGTGGACCGAGCTGTTCGCGGAATTGTTCCCGCAGGTCACGCTGGTGCCGGACGTGCTGTACGTGGCCGACGAGCGGGTCTACACGGCCGCCGGGAGCGCGGCGGCGCTGGACCTGGGCCTGCACCTCATCCGGCTCGACCACGGGGCGGAGGTCGTCAACACCGTGGCGCGGCGGCTGGTGTTCGCCGCCCACCGCGACGGCGGGCAGCGGCAGTTCGTCAAGCAGCCGGTGCCGGCGGTCCCGGACACGTCCCTGACGCCGTTGCTGGACTGGGCGCGGGAGCGGCTGGACGAGCCGCTGACCGTGGGCGGTCTGGCCGCGCGGGCCGCGCTGAGCCCGGCCACGCTGCACCGGAGGTTCCAGCAGGAAGTCGGCACGACACCACTCGCCTGGCTGACCGCCGCCCGGGTGGACCTGGCGTGCACGCTGCTGGAGCGGGGCGAGACCCGGCTGGACGTGGTGGCGCGGCGGTCCGGGCTGGGGTCGTCGTCGAACCTGAGGGCGCAGGTGCGGCGGCGGACCGGGCTGAGCCCGTCGGAGTACCGGGCCCGGTTCGGCGCCTAGGCCTTGGCCGCGACCAGCAGGCCGTCACCCAAGGGGAGGATGACCGGCACCAGGCGCTCGTCTTCGCGGACCGTGCGGGCGACCTCGCGCAGGGCCACCGTGTCCGGGTCGCGGTGCGAGGGGTCGACCACCCGGCCGTGCCACAGGATGTTGTCGAACGCGATGACCCCGCCCGGCCGCAGCAGCCGCACGCCCTCTTCCAGGTACTTCGGGTACTCGGTCTTCGCCGCGTCCACGAACACCAGGTCGTAGGCCGCGTCGGTGAGCCGGGGCAGGACGTCCAGCGCCTGGCCCATGATCAGCCGGGTCCGGGACGCGCCCACGCCGGCCTCGGCGAACGCCTTCCGCGCCGCCCGCTGGTGCTCGGGCTCGATGTCGATGGAGGTCAGGACACCCGCCGCGGGCATGCCGCTGAGCAGGTACAACGCGCCGACGCCGGCACCCGTGCCGACCTCCACCACGGCCTTCGCCTGCAACGCGGTGGCCAGGAACCGCAGCGCCGCGCCGCCACCGGCCCCGATGGGCACGCAACCCAGCTGTTCGCCACGCGCCCGGGCGGCCGTGGTGACGGCGTCCTCGGGCAGGTAGCGCTCCACGTACTCGCGCAGCGGCGCATCCACAGCACGGAGGTTAACGCCGGACGCGGCTGAGCGGGTGAATCTCCCGTGAACCGGAATTCTCAGCGTGCTCTCAGCCGACTCTCACGATGGTTATAAGGGAGCCCAGCATGCTGGGTGCCACGCGAGGGCGGGGTGTTGGCCCCGGCCCCTCGAAGAGCAGGACACACGGGAACACGCCCGCCGCAGGGAGCGTTGAACCGTGCAGCAGGGCAGCCCGGCCCACTGGAGGTGCTTCACCGCACGATGCCAACGCAGCCGTACACCGCCACCGCGCCCATCGACGACACGGAATGGATCGTGCCGACGTGGGACCAGGTCGTCCGCGACCACGCTGACCGGGTCTACCGGCTGGCCTACCGCCTGACCGGCAACCAGCACGACGCCGAGGACCTGACGCAGGAGACGTTCATCCGCGTCTTCCGCTCGCTCGCGTCCTACCAGCCGGGCACGTTCGAGGGCTGGCTGCACCGCATCACCACGAACCTGTTCCTCGACATGGCCCGCCGCCGCGCGAAGTTCCGCATGGAGGGCCTGCCCGAGGACACCGACCGGCTCGCGGGCGACGACCCGAGCCCCGAGCAGGTCTACCACGACACCCACCTCGACCCCGACCTCCAGGCCGCGCTCGACGAGCTGCCGCCGGACTTCCGGGCCGCCGTGGTGCTGTGCGACGTCGAAGGGCTCTCCTATGAGGAGATCGGCGCCACCCTCGGCGTGAAACTGGGTACCGTGAGGAGCAGGATCCACCGGGGCCGCCAGGCCCTGCGTGCCGCACTCGAACGCCGTCGGGGTCTTGTTCAGGAGGACTCTGCATGACCGACCTGCGAGGTTGGGGACTGCCCGAGCAGCACCTGCTGCCCGACGCGGTCGTCGCCTTCGTCGACGGCGAGCTGTCGGCTTCGGCCCACAGCCGTGCGGCGGCGCACCTGGCGCGCTGCCCGTTCTGCGCCGCGGAGGCCTACTCGCAGCAGCAGGCACGGTCCGCCGTGCGTGCCGCGTCGACACCGTGCGCGCCCGAAGGCCTGCTGGCCCGGTTGGGCGCGATCCCGCAGGAGGTCGAGCTGCCCAGCGCGCCCGACGGCCTCGCGGTGACCGAGGACGGCCAGCTGGTGGCCGTGCAGCGGCCGGACCGGGTGGCGTTCGGCAGCGGACCTGTCCTGGGGGCGAGCCGCCCTTTTGGCACGGGCAGCCGGTTCGGCAGCCGGCGGGCCCGGCAAGGCGCCGGCGTGGTCGTGTCGGGCCTCATGCTGGGCGCTCTGGCGCTCGTGGTCCCGGGCAGTGAGGAGCCCGCGCCCTCGCCCGCGGCCGGCAACCCGCCTCCGCCGCCCGCGGTGGCGCCGTTGGTGGAGGACCGGGTGGGGCTGTTGAGCGGGACCGGGGCCGGGGCGGACCACCTGCCCGCGCGCTGAGCGCTGGGCCTCGCTGACGACAACTTCACCGGTCACCGGGCACGATGGGCCCCGCAACACCGGGCATCACCGACGTGCGGGGAGCGATGAGCGAGCCACAACAGGGCGGGCCGCAGCAGGGCAACGGGACACCCAGGTCCGGCGTGGACGACGGGGCGCACCGCAGGCTCGCACCGCGCCCCCTCGAACGCCCCGCGGTCGACCCGGGTCAGGCCCACGTCTTCGGCCGTCCGAACGGCGTGGACGGCGCGTTCTCCGCCGACCGGCCCACGTTGAACGGTGGCGGTCCGAACGGGGGCCTCCAGCTCGCTCCGCCTCCGCCCGAGGCGTTGAGCACGGCGTTCGGGCGCCCGCGCGGGACCGGCGAGCTGCTCCAGCGGCCTCCGCTGGACGTCAGCGGTGAGCCCGAGGTCGAGCCGGTGTTCTGGGAGGGCAAGCCCGCCGGTGACTCGTGGAGGGACCCCGGCGCGAGCGCGGTCATCGGGCCGCCGGCGGTGACCGAGGAGCCCCAGGTCGAGAAGAAGGTCTCCGCCGAGCCGGGGCCCCAGCTGAGCATCCCGGAGCTGTTGTTCGGCCGGCGGGTGAAGCCGACCGCCCTGGCGTTGTTGCTGGTCGCGGCGTTGCTGGTGGGCGCGGCCGGCGGGGTCGTCGGGTGGCTGTTCGGCCGGGCGGGCAACCCGCTGACCGACAGCGGGGTCACCCTGGCCGAGGTCAAGCCGGGCAAGGAGCGGCCGACCGGGTCCGTGGCCGAGATCGCCAAGCGGGTCACGCCGAGCGTGGTCTCGATCGAGTTCAAGGGCGCGAACGTGGCGGGCGTCGGGTCGGGCGTCGTCATCGACGGCGCGGGCTACGTGCTCACCAACGACCACGTGGTCGCCCCGGCCGTGCAGGACACGTCGGCCAAGCTGACCGTGGTCTTCACGGACGGCAAGCGCGCCGTGGCCCAGATCGTCGGGCGCGACTCCAAGACCGACCTCGCGGTGATCAAGGTCCAGGTGGAGGGCGCGACGGTGCTCCAGTTCGGCGACTCCGACGAGCTGGCCGTGGGTGACACCGTGCTGGCCATCGGCTCGCCGCTGTCGCTGTCGAACACCGTGACCGAGGGCATCGTGAGCGCCCTGCACCGCCCGGTCACCGCCGCCGGCGAGAACGGCGGCCCGCAGGTCACCTACGACGCCATCCAGACCGACGCCGCGATCAACCCCGGCAACTCCGGCGGCGCGCTGGTCGACTCGTCCGGCGCCCTGGTCGGGATCAACTCGTCGATCCGGACCGAGACCGGTGGCTCGGTGGGCCTCGGGTTCGCGATCACCGGCAACTACGCCCGCAAGATCGCCCAGGCGCTGATCCGCGACGGCCAGGTCAAGCACGCGGACATGAACATCAACGTCAGCTCGGTGGCCGCGGAGACCGCGGAGGGCGCCCGGGTCCAGAACGTGCCGGACGGCGGCGCGGCGGACGCGGCGGGCATCGAGGAGGGCGACGTCATCACCCGGGTCGGCGACCGCCTGGTGCGCAACGCCGCGGAGTTGACGGTCGCGGTACGGGACCACGAAATCGGGGAAACGGTTCCGGTCGTGCTGGCCAGGCAGGGGCGGGAGCTGACCGTGCAGGTGACTTTGCGGTCCGACTGACGGCTACGCTGGCTGTGCGCTGGTGGTTGGTGATGTTGAGCGAAGGCGGGCACTGTGTTTGACAGCATCGGCTGGGTTGAGCTGCTCATCATCATCGTCGCGGGCCTGTTCATCCTGGGGCCGGAGCGGCTGCCGTCGGCGGCGGCGTGGGTGGGTCGGACGATCCGCCAGGTGCGCGAGTACGCGACCGGTGCGCGGGACCAGCTCAAGCAGGAGATGGGGCCGGAGTTCGAGTCCCTGCGCAAGCCGTTGGAGGACTTGCGCGAACTGCGCGAACTGCGGAACTTCGACCCGAAGCGGGCGATCACGAAGCACCTGTGGGACGACCCGCCTGGCAACGGGACTTCGTCGTCTGAGGGGGCGAAGCCGAACGGGTACCCGGCGGCCGGGCAGGGGCCTTCGGTGGCTCAGGAACGGCCGTTGCAGCACGGCGAGCGTCCGCCGTTCGACCCTGACGCGACCTGATCTCTCAAGATCAAAAGCTTGAAGGCAAGCGCTCGCCGCGCGGCAGGCCCCGGGGGTGGAAGGGCACCACTTCGTTCCCCGTACGGCCTGGGCTGCGCGCAGGCCGTACGGGGAACGAAGCGAAGCTCTTCCTGTGGGCGCTGCGCTTGGCGTCGCTTCGCGCGGGGGCAGGGGGTCTGCGTTGGTCAGCGGCCGGCGGGGGAGACGTTGAGGAGGCGGCCGGCCAGGCCTCGGGAGCGGACCGAGAGCTTGGCGGCGACCGTGGTCAGGACCTGGGCTGCGGTGGACGCGGGTTCGGCCAGCACGATCGGGGTGCCGGCGTCGCCCTGCTCGCGCAGGCGCGGGTCGAGGGGGACCTGGCCCAGGAGGGGGACCTCCGCGCCGACGGCCTGGGTCAGGGAGTCCGCCACGGCCTTGCCGCCGCCCTCGCCGAAGACGTCCATGCGGGTGCCGTCCGGGAGTTCCAGCCACGACATGTTCTCGATCACGCCGGCCACCCGCTGACGGGTCTGCAGCGCGATCGAACCCGCCCGCTCGGCCACCTCGGCGGCGGCCTGCTGCGGCGTGGTGACGACCAGGATCTCCGCGTTCGGGACCAGCTGGGCCACCGAGATGGCGACGTCGCCGGTGCCGGGGGGCAGGTCCATCAGCAGGACGTCCAGGTCGCCCCAGAACACGTCGGCCAGGAACTGCTGGAGCGCCCGGTGCAGCATGGGGCCGCGCCAGACGACCGGGGTGTTGCCGGGGTGAACATGCCGATCGAGATCAGCTTCACGCCGTGCGACTGCGGCGGCATGATCATCTTCTCGACCTGGGTGGGTCGGGCCTCCGTGCCCAGCATCCGGGGGATCGAGTGGCCGTAGATGTCGGCGTCGACCACGCCCACCGAGAGGCCGCGCTGGGCCATCGCGACGGCGAGGTTCACCGTGACGCTGGACTTGCCGACGCCGCCCTTGCCCGACGCCACGCAGTAGACGCGGGTCAGGGAACCCGGCTGGGCGAACGGGATCACCGGTTCCTCGACGCCGCCGCGCAGCGACTTGCGCAGCTCGGTGCGCTGGGCGTCGCTCATCACGTCCAGCTCGACCCGGACCTGGCGGACGCCCTCCAGCGCGGACACGGCGGCGGTCACGTCCGCGGTGATCTTGTCGCGCAGCGGGCAGCCGGCGACGGTCAGGTACACCGCGACGTCGACGACCCCGTCGGCGATGGTGACCGACTTCACCATGCCCAGGTCGGTGATGGGGCGCCGGATCTCCGGGTCCTGCACACCGGCCAGCGCCTTGTGCACGTCGTCAACGGTGGGGAGGGTCTGCGTCGTCACCGGATCGCCTTCACTTCTTGGGAGAACGCCATGCTACGGCGGGGCCGCATCCCTCCAAGCTACCGGTTGGTCACCTGGCTCGACGGGGCTGGGCGCAGCCGGTTGCGTGCTTTCCGTAACATTGCTATCCGTGCCGGAAACCGGAAGTGCCCGGTTGCCCACCCGGAGCGAGCTCGGGGTGTGGCGATCCTTCCTCCGGGCCCATGCGCGGCTCACCCGGATCCTGGAAGCCGAACTGATCGCCGAGCAGCGACTCTCGCTGGCGGCCTACGACGTCCTCGTGCAGCTGGCCGAGACGCCGCAGTACCGACTGCGGATGACGGAGCTGGCGGACGCCGTCCTGCTGTCCCGCTCCGGGGTGACCAGGCTCGTCGACCGGCTGGAGCGCGCGGGCCTCGTGCTGCGGGAACGTGCCGACGGCGACGGTCGCGGCGTCGTGGCGGTGCTGACGCCGCTGGGGCTGGACCGCCTCCGAACAGCCTCGGGCACCCACCTCACGGGTGTCGTGCGCCATTTCGCCGAGGTGTTCGACCGGGCCGAGCTGGACGCGTTCGGCCGGTCGTGCGACCGGCTGGCCAGCGAGCAGGACGGGCCCTAAGAGGGCACGTCGTCCCATCGCGGGTCGTCTTTGAGGGTGGGGCGCTTGCGTTCGCGGAACACCCGGTCCAGTTCGCCGCGCAGGTAGTCGCGGGTCGCCACCTCGCCGATCGCGATGCGCAGGGCGGCGAGTTCGCGCGCCAGGTACTCGGTGTCCGCCTTGGTCTGCGCGGCGCGGGCCCGGTCCTCCTCCAGGGACACCCGGTCGCGGTCGTCCTGGCGGTTCTGGGCCAACAGGATGAGCGGCGCGGCGTACGCGGCCTGGGTGGAGAACGCCAGGTTGAGCAGGATGAACGGGTACGGGTCCCAGCGCAGGGTCAGCGCCGTGAGGTTGAGCGTGATCCACACGATCACGAGCAGGGTCTGCCAGAACAGGAACTTGCCGGTGCCCAGGAACCGGGCCAGGCGCTCGGAGAACCGCCCGAACGCCTCGGGGTCGAGTTCGAACCGGAAACCGGGCCGGCGCGGCTGGTCCAGCCGGCGGCGCGACAGCAGTTCAGGCATGGGTCAGCCCCGTTTCCCGCCAGTTGTCCGGCAGCAGGTGGTCCAGCACGTCGTCCACGGTGACCGCGCCGAGCAGGTGGTCGTCCTCGTCCACGACCGGGCCGCAGACCAGGTTGTAGGTGGCGAAGTAGCGGGTGACGTCGCCCAGCGTGGCGCGCGGCGTGAGCGTGGTCAGGTCGGTGTCCAGGACGCCCGCGACCAGGTCGGACGGCGGTTCCCGGAGCAGCCGCTGGATGTGCACGCAGCCCAGGTAGCGGCCGGTCGGGGTGGCGGTCGGCGGGCGGCACACGAACACCATGCTGGCCAGCGCGGGCGTGAGGTCGGGGTTGCGCACGTGGGCGAGGGCCTCGGCGACGGTGGCGTCCGGGGCGAGCACGACGGGTTCGGGCGTCATCAGACCGCCCGCGGTGTCGTAGCTGTACTCCAGCAGGCGTCTGACCGGCGCGGACTCCTCGGGCTCCATGAGTTCCAGCAGTCGGTCCTTTTCCGGTTCGGGCAGTTCGCCGAGCAGGTCGGCGGCGTCGTCGGGGTCCATCGCTTCGAGGACGTCCGCCGCGCGCTCCTCGTCCAGGTGGGCCAGGAGGTCCTTCTGGTCCTCCTCGGGCAGCTCCTCGATGACGTCCGCGAGTCGCTCGTCGTCGAACGCCTCGGCCACCTCGTACCGGCGCTTGCTGGGCAGGCTGTGCAGGGCGAGCGCCACGTCCGCGGCGCGCATGGTCTCGAACACGGCCACCAGGTGTTGGGCTCCTTGCGGCTGGCCGGCGAGTTCGGTGATGGACAGGCCGGAGATCTCCTCCCAGCGCAGCACCTGCACCGGTCCCCGGCGGGCGAGACGGCCGGTGCGCTCGCGGACGGCTACCCGGGACATCCGCCAGTCGCGGGTGCGGGTGGGTTCCATGGCGGCGTCGACCAGGACGGCGGTGGCGCCGGAGTCGAGTTGGACGCGGGCGTCGAGCAGTTCGCCGACGACCAGGACCTCGTTGGTGCGCTGGTGGAACTGCCGCAGGTTGACCGACCCGGTGGCCAGCGTCACCGCGTTGGGCTCGATGGACGTGACGCGCAGCATGGGCACGAAGATCCGCCGGCGGGTGGCCAGTTCGAGGACGAGCCCGAGCACCCGCGGCGGCTGGCGGTCCACGCGCAACCCGATGACCAGGTCGCGCACCTTGCCGATTGACTCACCGTCGGGCCCGAAGACGGGGAGCCCGGCGACCTGCGCGGCGAAGACCCGGTTCACGGCAACCACGCCGCCAGGCTAGCCGTGCCCGGGCGTGCTTGCCGATCACGGTTAAGGTCGGGTGCGTGCTGAGCTACGACGTGGTCGACGTGTTCACCGACCGGGCGTTCGCCGGGAACCCGCTGGCGGTCGTCCACGGGGCCGAAGACCTGTCCGACGGGCAGTTGCAGGCGATCGCGAGCGAGTTCGCGCTGTCCGAGACGGCCTTCCCGCTGCCGCCGACCCGGTCGGGCGCGGACTACCGGCTGCGGATCTTCACGCCGTCGTCCGAACTGCCCTTCGCCGGGCTGCCCAGCCTCGGGACCGCCTGGGTGCTCGGGAGCGCCGGGAAGCTCGGGTTGGGGCGGCGCGTGCAGGAGACCGTGAAGGGGCTGCACGAGGTGGTGGTGCGGGAGGACGGGGCGACGCTGGCGGGGGACACACCGGTCGTCGGCGACTACCTCGACGCGGCGCGGCTGGCCGGCGCGCTGGGGCTGTTCCTGTCCGATGTGGACCCGCACGCCGAGGCCGGGGTGGCCGGCGCGGGGATGGACTTCACCTTCCTGCCGGTGCGGGAGGGCGCGGTGGGGCGGGCCAGGCCGCAGGTCCGGTTCGCCGACCACGTGGTCGGGCGCGGGCTGGTGCCGGTGTGCTTCGCCGGCGGGGCGGCGCACGTCCGGATGTTCCGGGCCGCCGGCGGCGAGGACGCGGCGACCGGGGCGGCGGCGCTGGCGCTGGGCGTGTGGCTGGTCGACCGGGGTCTGCTGTCGCCCGAAGGTGTGCACGAAGTGGTTGTGCGGCAAGGCGAAGAGGTCGGTCGGCCGTCCATTGTGGAGCTGAGTGTGACGGCCGTGGGCGGGGTGGCCACGCACGTCCGGGTGGGCGGGAAGGTGGTGCCGGTGGCGCAGGGGAAGATCAGAGTGCCGGGCTGAACGCCCGCGCGATCGTCTCGCACTTGCCCGCCAGCTCCGCCTCACCCGCCTCCGTGCACCACAGCCAGTTGTCGACCGCCCGGTACACCGTCCAGCGCCGCGCCCGGTCGACGTCCAGCTCGCCGATGTCGCACAGCGCGGCGAACCGGTCCCGCAGGCCGCGCTCGCCGTCGACCTCGGACCACCGGTTCCACAGCAGCGGGATGACGCCGTACTCGCGGTCCGACGCCAGCGGCTTGGGGTCGATCATCAGCCACGGCTCGCGGGTGCCGCGCAGGACGTTCTCGTAGTGCAGGTCCTCGTTGACCAGGGTGTTCCCGGCGGTCTTGGTCAGCTCGTCGCCCAGTTCGGTCGCCATCTCCGCGAAGCGCTCCGGGACGTAGCCGTCGTTCTCCTCGGTGAGGTCGTCGGTCTCGGTGGTCCGGAAGCCGGGGCCGGCGGGTTGGCGCAGCCGGCGCAGCAGGCCGCCGGTGACCTCCAGGGCCTCTTCCATGGACGTGTCGAGCAGGGAACGGGTGTGGTCGAGGCGTTCCAGCAGCAGTGCGCCGTGCTCGTCGTCGTGGTCGAGCAGCTGGACGACGCCGTTGCCGTCCCAGGTTTTGAGCGCCAGCGGTTCCTGGCGGGTCTCTTCGTCCAGCCAGGTCAGCTTGAGCACGGCCGGGTGGCCGTCCGCTTGGCGCACCGGCAGCACGACGGCGACGTAGCCGTGCATCAGGTCGCCGTCGGGCGTGAGGTCCCAGCGGGCGCAGAACTTCGTGGCCAGCGCGGGCAGCGACGCCTTCCAGCCCGCGCCCTCCTCGCCCAGCCAGGACGCGAAGTCCGGCGGCACGGTGATCACACGACCTCCAAGCGGTAGACCGACTCCCACGCCGGCGTGGTGTTCAGGCGGGCCGTCCGCAGTGCCGCGGCGGTCTCCTCGTCCACCTCTACCAGGCGGGCGGTCACCGGGACGTCCACCAGGTGCGAGTGGGTCGAGGGTGAGCGGACGGTGAGCACGCACGCGACCCCGTCCGCGAGGCCCGGCACCTCCTGCTCCGTCCCGCCGACGGCGACCAGCACCGACTCGTCGCGCCACAGCGCCCACACCAGCCGGGCGGGGTGCCCGTCCGGTGCGACCCACACGGCGGCGGCCTTGCGCAGCGCGTTGTCCAGCACCCGGGTGATCTCCACCGGTTCAGCCTGCCAGACCCCTGTGAATCGGGACTCACGAAATAGCGGCGGTCCGGCGTGCGTGCCACCCTTCGCTCGACAAGGAGTTACCGGCCGGTACGAGGAGGTACCCCAGTGGTCGACCAGCAGCGTCCCCGTCGCTCGTGTCTGGCCGTGCCCGGCTCGAGCCAGAAGATGATCGACAAGGCCCGCACGCTGCCCGCGGACCAGGTCTTCCTCGACCTGGAGGACGCCTGCGCGCCCCTGGCCAAGCCCGGCGCGCGCAAGACGATCGTCGCGTCCCTCAACGAGGGCGGCTGGGGCGACAAGGCCCGCGTGGTCCGCGTGAACGACTGGACCACCGAGTGGACCTACCGCGACGTCACCGAGGTCGTCGAGGGGGCGGGCGCGAACCTGGACTGCATCATGCTGCCCAAGGTGCAGACCGCGGAGCAGGTGCACGCGCTGGACCTGCTGCTCACCCAGATCGAGAAGACCATGGGCTACCAGGTCGGCAGGATCGGCATCGAGGCCCAGATCGAGAACGCCCTCGGCCTGATCAACGTCAACGCGATCGCCACCGCGTCCCCGCGCGTCGAGACGATCATCTTCGGCCCGGCCGACTTCATGGCGTCGATCAACATGAAGTCCCTGGTGGTCGGCGAACAGCCGCCCGGCTACGACGTCGGCGACGCCTACCACTACATCCTCATGCAGATCCTGATGGCCGCCCGCGCCCACGACAAGCAGGCCATCGACGGCCCGTACCTGCAGATCCGGGATGTCGAGGGCTTCAAGCGCGTGGCCGGCCGCTCGGCGGCGCTGGGCTTCGACGGCAAGTGGGTGCTGCACCCCGGCCAGATCGACGCGGCGAACGAGGTCTTCAGCCCCAAGCAGGACGACTACGACCACGCCGAGAACATCCTCGACGCGTACGACTACTTCACCTCGGAGAAGGGCGGCAAGCGCGGCGCGGTCATGCTCGGCGACGAGATGATCGACGAGGCGTCCCGCAAGATGGCCCTGGTGATCTCGTCCAAGGGCCGCGCCGCCGGCATGTCCCGCACGAACGTGTGGTCCCCGCCGGAGGAGTGACGTTGCGTGCCGGTGGGACCACGATCCGCTGGTCCCACCGGTGAGCATGCCCACAAACCGGCTCGCTGATTGGCGATCAAGGGGTGGTGCGTGTGCATGGTGGCTGCCATGTCACGGACCCGTAACGCGAGGCCCCGGATACGCCTGTTCCGCCGTCGCCCGGCGGACGACCTGCTGGAGCGCAGCTTCCGCACCTGCCCCGGCTGCTCGAACGACGTGCACGTGTTCGCCGAGGTGTGCCGGCACTGCGGCGGCGAGCTGGAGCTGTTCGCGTCCTGAGCGGCCTCAGCGGGTGGGCGTCAGCGTGAGCGTGCTGAGGATCTCGCCGCCCTCGCGCACGATCCAGTAGACCGCGACCACCCACAGGATGATCGCGATGATGCCCAGGACCGTGAAGACGCTGCCCAGCACGATGCCCGCGGTGGCCAGGCCCCGGCCGTCCTCGCCGGTCCGCTTGATCTGGTTCTTCGCCACGATCCCCAGCACGATGCCCGCGGGCGCGAAGACGAACGCGCAGATCAGCGCGGCGATCGCCATCCCGTTCGTGCCTCTGGGCGGCGGCGGGTAGTAGCCGGGCTGCTGGTAGTAGGTCATCGGGCACTCCTGGGTTCCGCGGTGGTCGGGAAGGGTATCCGCTGTTTCGGTTCAGCGCGTGGCGATGAGCACCTTCGTGACGCGAACGTGCGTTAACCGGTCCATACTCGCCGGTAACCCCGGAGCTACGAAGGGAACGTGCGATGGCGCGCCTGGCCCAGACCGCTGGACTGACCGACATCCAGGAGGAGATCCTCTCCACGGTCCGCACCTTCGTGGACAAGGAGATCATCCCGCACGCGCAGGCGCTGGAGCACGGCGACACCTACCCCGCGGACATCGTCGAGGGCATGAAGGAGATGGGCCTGTTCGGGCTCACCATCCCCGAGGAGTTCGGCGGGCTCGGCGAGTCGCTGCTGACCTACGCGCTCGTGGTGGAGCAGATCGCGCGCGGCTGGATGTCGGTGTCCGGCGTGATCAACACCCACTTCATCGTCGCCCACATGCTCAAGCAGCACGGCACCGACGAGCAGAAGGCCCACTACCTGCCGCGCATGGCCACCGGCGAGGTGCGCGGGTCGTTCTCCATGTCCGAGCCGGAACTGGGCTCCGACGTGGCCGCCATCCGGACCCGTGCCGTGCGCGAGGGTGACGACTACGTCATCAACGGCCAGAAGATGTGGCTGACCAACGGCGGCACGTCCAACCTGACTGCTGTTCTGGTGCGCACCGACGAGGGCGCCGAGAAGCCGCACCAGAACCTGACCACGTTCCTGGTCGAGAAGCCGGAGGGGTACGGCGAGGTCCGTCCGGGCCTGACCATCCCCGGCAAGATCGACAAGATGGGCTACAAGGGCGTCGACACGACCGAGATGGTCTTCGACGGCTTCCGCATCCCGGCCTCGCAGGTGCTCGGCGGCGCCACGGGCCAGGGCTTCCGGCACATGATGGACGGCGTCGAGGTCGGCCGGGTGAACGTCGCGGCCCGGGCGTGCGGCATCGCGATCCGGTCGTTCGAGCTGGCCATCGAGTACGCGCAGCAGCGGAAGACGTTCGGGAAGCCGATCGTCGAGCACCAGGCCATCGCCTTCAAGCTGGCCGAGATGGCGACCAAGGTCGAGGCCGCCCACCTGATGATGGTCAACGCGGCCCGCCTGAAGGACTCGGGTGCGCGCAACGACGTCGAGGCCGGTATGGCGAAGCTGATCGCGTCGGAGTACTGCGCCGAGGTGACGCAGGAGGCGTTCCGGATCCACGGCGGGTACGGGTACTCGAAGGAGTACGAGATCGAGCGGCTGATGCGGGAGGCGCCGTTCCTGCTGATCGGCGAGGGGACGAGCGAGATCCAGAAGACGATCATCAGCCGGGGGTTGCTGCGGGACTACCAGTCGCGCGGCTGAGACTTGTCGGGGTGCCCGGTCCGCGGTTCGCGGGCCGGGCACTTTCACGTTCCGGGGACGGGGACGGTCTCGGTTGGCCTTTCCGGCGCACCCCAGGTCGGGCTGAAACCGGTCACCACCCGTCCCGCAGGTCACGGTAGCGTTGAGTTCCGCCGCACCCGTTTCGCGCTGTTCGCCCCCTGTTGGCAGGATGGGGTGATCAGCACCGCGAAGAGGTGGTCACCGTGACGAGTTCGTTCTCCGGCCCGGGCCAGAACCGACCGGGGGTGCCGCCGCGTCTGCCCACGCCGCCAACCGGGTGGCCGATCGGCTCCTACGCCACCTACGAGGAGGCGCAGCGTGCGGTCGACTTCCTCGCCGACGGGGACTTCCCCGTCCAGGAGGTCACCATCGTGGGCGTCGACCTGATGCTCGTCGAGCGGGTCACCGGCCGCCTCACCTGGGGACGGGTGCTGGGCACGGGCGCGGCGTCGGGTGCGTGGTTCGGTCTGTTCGTGGGCGTGCTGCTGTCGTTGTTCAACACGACCGCCAGTGCCGGGTTCGGGCCGATCCTGGTCGGGCTCACCGTGGGTGTCGCGTTCGGCATCATCTTCGCCGCCGTCGGGTACGGGTCGGCGCGCGGCAAGCGGGACTTCCAGTCGGCCAGCCAGCTGGTGGCCGGGCGGTACGACGTGCTGTGCCAGCCGCGGTCCGCCGAGCGCGGGCGGGACCTGCTGGCGAAGCTCGCCATGCGCCCCACGGACGCCAACCACAAGGACTGACCCGCACCGCGCACGTGGCGCGGCGCGGCGCGGCGCGGCCTCCGGCCCCCGAGTCCATCGTCCCACGAGGCACCGACAATCCCGGCCCACCGGCACCGGCCGACGTAGCCGCCCCGACCGGCCGCTACGGGCCGGCCGGGGCGGCACGCCCTGACCCGGCACGCCCTGACCGGCACGCCCTGGCCGGCACGCCCTGGCCGGCACGCCCTGGCCGGCACGCCCTGGCCGGCACACCGTGGCCGGCACGCCCTGGCCGGCACACCCTGGCCGGCGGCTACGGCCGGCCTGCCGGCACACCCTCGGCGCACCCACCCGGCGCACCCGCCCAACACCCACCGACACCCCACCGCGCGCCCACCCGACACCCACCGCGCACCCACTCGGCGAACCACAGGTTTGGCATTCGTGATCACCGGGTAGTGCCGTTCCGGGCACCGGTGGTTGCGGCACCTGATCATCGGGCCTACGTTCGTTCCACCTGCCGAGCCGTGCCGCGGTCCGGCGGGTGGGGCACGACGAGGTGCCGGGCGGTGCGGTCTGGCTCCTTGATTGTCGGGAAGGAGGCAGGCCCGATGAAGCGTCATCGGTTGGCCGCCGCCGGGAGTGCCGTGCTGGTCGCGGCGTCCGCGCTGGCGGGATGCGGCTCGGGTGACGGCGGGATCACCATCAACGTCTACAAGTACCCGCAGGAGAACTTCCAGAAGATCGTCGACCGCTGCAACGAGCAGGCCGACGGCTACCAGATCGTCTACCACAAGCTGCCCCGCGAGGCCGACGGCCAGCGCGAGCAGATGGTCCGCCGGCTCGCCGCCGAGGACAGCGGCATGGACGTCCTCGGCCTCGACGTCACGTGGACCGCGGAACTGGCCAAGGCCGGCTGGATCAAGGAGTTCACCGGCTCCGCCAAGTCCCAGGTCGAGAACGGCACGCTGGAGACCCCGCTGAACACGGCCCGTTACGAAGGCCGGCTCTACGGCGCTCCGGACAACACCAACGTCCAACTCCTCTGGTACCGCAGCGACCTCGTCCCCACCCCGCCCAGGACCTGGGACGAGATGATCAAGATGGCCACCGACCTCAAGGACCAGGGCAAACCGTACCTGGTCGTGGGCCAGGGCAAGCAGTACGAAGGCCTGGTCGTCCTCTTCAACACCCTCGTCAACTCCGCCGGCGGGCAGATCCTCGACGAGAACGGCACCAAGGCCATCATCGACGACAACGCTGTCAAGGCGCTGGAGGTCCTCAAGACCTTCGCCACCTCGCCGGTCGTCGACCCGTCCTTCTCCAACGCCGCCGAGGACGACGCCCGCCTGGCCATGGAGAACGGCAAGGCGGCCTTCCAGCTCAACTGGCCCTACGTCTACGCCGCCGCGCAGAAGAACCAGAGCCTGGCGCCCAACTTCAAGTGGGCCCCGTACCCGTCGATCAACGGCGACGAGGCCAAGGTGACCGTCGGCGGCATCAACTACGCCGTCAGCGCGTTCACCGAGCACTCCGAGCAGTCCTTCGACGCCGTCATGTGCCTGCGCGGCGCGGAGAGCCAGAAGTTCGCGGCCATCAACGACGGCGTCCCGCCGACCATCGAGTCGGTCTACGACGACCCGGAGATGGCCAAGCCCTACCCGATGAAGGAAGCGATCCTGGAGACGCTGAAGAGCGCGAGCGTCCGCCCGCGCACCCCGGCCTACCAGAACGTCTCGACCGTCATCTCCACCATCCTGTCGCCGCCCGCGAGCATCGACCCGAAGGCGACCGCGGACCGGCTGCGGCAGGAGTTGCAGGACGCGCTCGACTCGAAGGGGGTGCTGCCGTGAGCCACGCACTCACCACGGAGACCAAGGACAAGTCCGGACTCTCCCCGAAGGCCAAGGCGGCCCTGTCCGAGGGCAAGAAGGCCGAGCGCCGCCTCGGCCTGCTGCTCTGCGCGCCCGCGATCCTGGTCATGGCGGCGGTCGCCGGGTGGCCGATCATCTACTCGATCTGGCTGTCCCTCCAGCGCTTCGACCTGAAGTTCCCGGACCGGGTCGAGTTCGTCGGCCTGGACAACTACGTCACCGTCCTGTCCAACCCGTACTGGTGGAACGCCATGTGGATCACGATCGTGATCACCGTGGTGTCCGTCGCGGTCGAGCTGGTGCTGGGCATGGCGCTGGCCCTGATCATGCACCGCACGCTGGTCGGGCGCGGCATCGTGCGCACGTCCTCGCTCATCCCGTACGGCATCGTCACCGTCGTCGCCGCCTTCTCGTGGCGGTACGCGTGGACGCCGGGCACCGGCTACCTCGCCGAGATCGTGGCCGGCGGCGAACCCGTGCTGACCGAGAAGATCCCGGCGGTCATGGTCGTGATCCTGGCCGAGATCTGGAAGACCACGCCGTTCATGGCGCTGCTGCTGATGGCGGGCCTGGCCCTGGTGCCCGACGACCTGCTCAAGGCCGCCGCGATGGACGGCGCGAACGCGTGGCAGCGGTTCATCAAGGTCATGGTGCCGGTGATGAAGCCCGCGATCCTGGTCGCGCTGCTGTTCCGCACCCTCGACGCGTTCCGCATCTTCGACAACCTGTTCGTGCTCACCGGCGGCTCGCAGGGGACGTCGTCGGTCTCGATGATCACCTACAACAACCTGATCAAGGGCCTGAACCTGGGCATCGGCTCGACCATGTCGGTGCTGATCTTCATCGCGGTGGCGATCATCGCGTTCATCTTCATCAAGCTGTTCGGCACCGCGGCGCCGGGCAGCGACAACGGGAGGCGCTGATGGCCGGCATCGGCGGCGCCGAGACCACGGGCCGCAAGGCCCGCTGGACGGTGCTCAACATCCTCGTCGTGGCATACGCCCTGTTCCCCGTGCTGTGGATCGTGTCGCTGTCGTTCAAGACCAAGGCCACCCTCGCGGACGGCAACTTCATCCCGCGGGAGTGGACCCTGGACAACTACGCGTCGATCTTCGCCACCACGGAGTTCGTGCGGGCGCTGGTGAACTCGATCGGCATCGCGCTGATCGCCACCGCCATCGCGGTCGTGTTCGGCACCATGGCCGCCTACGCGATCGCCCGCCTGGACTTCCCCGGCAAGCGGCTGCTGGTGGGCGTCTCGCTGCTGATCGCGATGTTCCCGCAGATCTCGCTGATCTCGCCGCTGTTCCAGATCGAGCGGTCGCTGGGCCTGTTCGACACCTGGCCGGGCCTGATCCTGCCCTACATCACCTTCGCGCTGCCGCTGGCGATCTACACGCTGTCGGCGTTCTTCCGCGAGATCCCGTGGGAGCTGGAGAAGGCCGCCAAGATGGACGGCGCGACCCCGGGCCAGGCGTTCCGCCGGGTCATCGCGCCGCTGGCCGCGCCGGGCGTGTTCACCACGGCCATCCTGGTGTTCATCTTCTGCTGGAACGACTTCCTGTTCGCGATCTCGCTGACCTCCACCGAGAACTCGCGCACGGTCCCGGTGGCGCTGTCGTTCTTCACCGGCAGCAGCCAGTTCGAGGACCCGACCGGGTCGATCGCCGCCGCCGCGGTGGTCATCACCATCCCGATCATCCTGTTCGTGTTGTTCTTCCAGCGTCGGATCGTCGCCGGTCTGACCTCCGGCGCCGTCAAGGGGTGAAGCAATGTCCGAGATCGTGCTCGACAAGGTGACCAAGCAGTACCCGGACGGCGCCGTGGCCGTGAAGGACGTGGACATCGAGATCGCCGACGGCGAGTTCATCATCCTGGTCGGCCCGTCGGGCTGCGGGAAGTCCACGACGCTGAACATGATCGCCGGGCTGGAGGACATCACGTCCGGCGAGCTGCGCATCGGCGGCGAGCGGGTCAACGAGCGCGCGCCCAAGGACCGGGACATCGCGATGGTGTTCCAGTCCTACGCGCTCTACCCGCACATGACGGTGAAGGAGAACATGGCCTTCCCGCTCCGGCTGGCGAAGGTCGACAACGCGACCGTGGAGAAGAAGGTCCGGGACGCCGCCGAGATCCTGGACCTGACCCAGCACCTGGACCGCAAGCCGTCGAACCTGTCCGGCGGCCAGCGGCAGCGCGTGGCGATGGGGCGCGCGATCGTGCGCAACCCCAAGGCGTTCCTGATGGACGAGCCGCTGTCCAACCTGGACGCCAAGCTGCGCGTGCAGATGCGGACGTCGGTGTCGCGGCTGCAGAAGCAGCTCGGCACCACCACCGTGTACGTCACGCACGACCAGACCGAGGCGATGACCCTCGGCGACCGGGTCGTGGTGATGCGCGGCGGGGCCGTGCAGCAGGTCGGCGCGCCCCAG
This sequence comes from Actinosynnema sp. CA-248983, assembly GCA_050954585.1. Classification (GTDB taxonomy): domain Bacteria; phylum Actinomycetota; class Actinomycetes; order Mycobacteriales; family Pseudonocardiaceae; genus Actinosynnema. Next base: position 976,937 of record CP191863.1, read on the forward strand.
TTCCTCTACGACCACCCGGCGAACCTGTTCGTCGCGGGGTTCATCGGCTCGCCGTCGATGAACTTCGTGCCCGCCGGGCTGGAGAACGGCGTGCTGCGCTCGGCGCTGGGCGACATCCCGCTCACCGACCGGGTCCGCGGCCTGCTGGCGGGCGCCGACGCGCCCCGCGAGGTGATCGTGGGCCTGCGCCCGGAGCACTTCGAGGACGCCCGGCTGGTCGAGGAGCACATGCGGGGCGGCGGGGTGACGTTCACCAGCAACGTGGACGTGCTGGAGTCGATGGGCTCGGACAAGTTCGCCTACTTCAGCCTGTCCGGCGAGCAGGCCACCTCGCAGGAGCTGGCCGAGCTGGCCGCCGACGCGGGGTCGGCCGACGTGCCGGGCGGCGGTGTCTCGCTGGTCACCCGCATCTCGGCGGCTTCGACGGCCACCGAGGGTGAGCAGGCGGAGATCTGGTTCGACGCCGACAAGGTCCAGCTGTTCGACCCGGACACCGGGCGCAACCTCACGTATTCCGCCGAGTGATTGCCGAAGGGGCCGTCCGACGTGCGCGGACGGCCCCTTTTGGCGCTTGTCACGCGGAGTTACTGACCAGCCAAGACCATCGGTCGGGACGAACTCCATAGGCCATTCAGCGCAGCAAAGCCGCATCTCGCCGCTTTCGCGACGCTTTCGCTCTTGTCGGTCACCACCCTGGTCGAAGGCGGGGATAACCCCGATCGACCGCTTCGGGGCAGGGGAGACCGCCGAGCACAGAAGAGAGCGCGCGATGGGGATTCTTGACGGAAAAGCAGTCGTGATCACCGGTGCGGGTCGGGGGCTGGGCGAGGCCTACGCGATGCACGCCGCGCAGGCCGGCGCCGCCGTGGTGGTCAACGACGTGGACGCCGACCTCGCCGAGCAGGTCGCGGAGCACATCCGGGCCTACGGCGGGCGGGCGGTGGCGAGCACGCACACCGTGACCGACCCGACCGAGGCCGAGAAGATCGTGGGAATGTGCGTGACCGAGTTCGGGCGGCTCGACGGACTGGTGAACAACGCCGGGCTGAACTACGAGGCCCAGCCGTGGGAGGACGACCCGGAATCGGTGCGCCGGACGGTCGAGGTGAACCTGCTGGGTGTCATATACACCGGTATCGCGGCCATGCGCGTGATGCGCGAACAGGGCAGCGGTTCCATCGTGAACATTTCCTCGGGCGCGTTCTTCGGGCAGCGCAAACTGGCCACCTACGCGGCCACGAAGGGCGCGGTGGCCTCGCTCAGCTTCTCGTGGGCGTTGGACCTGGAGTCCGAGGGCGTCCGGGTGAACGCGGTGTGCCCGGTCGCCCACACCCGCATGGTGTGGAAGTCCGAGCGGTCGCTGCGCGCGATCCCGGCCGACCGCACCCCTGGCAAGGTCGCGCCGCTGGTGCTGTTCCTGCTCAGCGACGCCGCGGAGGGCATCACGGGCCAGATCTTGCGCTGCAACGGCCGCCAGCTGCACCTGGTGGGCCACCCGTACTTCAAGCAGCCGATCCTGGAGAGCGACACCTGGGACACCACGTCGGTGAAGCGGGCGTTCGACGGCGTCCTCCAGGCCCACCTGGAGCCGTTCGGCCTGGAGAAGCGCATGCCCCCGCGCCTGCGCGAGCTGGTGGAACCGGGCCGCACGGCCTGACCCCCTTGTGGCGGGACCGGACCACCCCCGCGCGGTGGCCCGGTCCGGCCGGCGGCGGGCCCGCCGACCGCCACAGGGGGTGCGGTCGGCCGCCCGCGCCGGTGATCGCGGACCTCGTCCGGTTCCCGGCCGGGGACGTCGGGCCGGTTCCCGGCGGGGGACGTCGGGCCGGAGCCCGGCCGGAGCCCGGCCTGCCGCGCCGCCGGTTCCGCCCTGGCCTGATCACTCGGACGGCTGATCAAAACGGAACGGACCGGTGTCACCATCGAAGGTGTGGGGACGCGCAGGCCACGGGTGACGGATTGGCGGCTGGTGGTGCAGTCGCGACTGGACCGCGTCCGCGCCGACCTGGCCGCACTGGGCACACCCGACCCGTTGGACCCCGAGAGCCAGCAATGGCGGCAGGTGGCGCAACAGGAAGCGGCCGTCGTCGACGACATGATCAACCGCGAGGAGCCGCGGCTGCGGACGGTCGCCTCGTGGTGGTCGGGTTGGCACATCGAGCGGGCGTGGCGGTCGTTGCACGAGGCGGAGATCGCGGTCGTGGCGGCGGGGGACGGGTTCCTCGGGCGGCTGCCGGGGTTGAAGGCGCGGGTCGCGGAGAACCTCGACGAGGACGACCCCCGGCGGATCGCGCTGGAGGAGCTGCGGCCCGGCGAGTTCCCGTTGTCCATCGAGCGCGAGATCGTGGTGGACGCGCTGCGGGCGGCGTTCGACAAGTCCGACTTCGCCCACGCCGGGTCGCGGGCGTTGCGGAACAAGCTGATCGCGGCGTCGTTCGTGCTGTTCGTGGTGAACACGATGCTGGGGATCATCGGGTTGGCGAAGCCGGGGCTGATCCCGATGTGCGTGGGCTCGGAGCGGCTGCCGACGGTGTGTCCGTCCGGGCAGAACGCGGCGGGCGCGGACGTGTGGCTGATCCAGGTGCTCGGCGCGTTCGGCGCGATCCTGTCGGCCGTGGTCCTCCTGCTGCGCCGCCGGCCGAGCCTCTCGCCGTACGTGATGATCGGCTACCAGGCAACCATCAAGATCCTGCTCGGGGCGGCCTTGGCGGTGATCGGCATTCTGGCCCTGGGCGCGGGTGTGACCACGGGCTTGATCGGCGTGGCTTCCCAGGCGGCCCTGCTCCTGTGGGCCGTGATCTTGGGCTACTCACAGCAGATCGCGACCCGCCTCCTGGACAGCTACACCGACCGCGTGATGGACCAAGCCCGCCCACTACCGAGACTTGAGGGTCAACGCTGACGCCGCGACCGGTCAGCCGGCCCGCCGCTCGCGGAGCAGAGCCTTCACGTCCTCGATCGACACCGCGTCGGGATTCGCGCCCAGGCGCTGGATCTGCTCCGCCTTGGCCAGCATCCGGAAGTAGGAGCCGGGCGCGCGCAGTTCGGTGTGCGCGATGTGCCGCCACTTGCCCAGCAGGTCGCGCATCGCCGACACCTCGGCCTGGTCGAGCGCCAGGTCCCACTCGCGGTCGAACTCGGCGACGAGCGTCGGCGTGAGGCAGGCCCGGATCGCGACCAGGTCCGGCTCGAACGCCTCCGGGCAGGTTGCCATGACGTCACGGTAGTCCCGGGGCAACTGCCGCTACCGGCGCCGGGACCGCAGGGCGTCGATCACGTCCGGGTCCCAGCGGTGGGTGCGGATCAGGCGGTAGCGTTCGGCCGCGACCCACATGTAGGCCTCGGTCTCCGTCCGGTCACCGACCAGGTGGGCCTGCCGCAGCATCTCCACCACCGGCACGTACTCCTCCCGGTACCACCGCATCGCCACCGCCGCCCGGTCCAGGAACGCGCCCTCGTCCTGCATCAGGCGGAAGCCCCACGCCTCCACGTGCTCGCCGAGTTCGGCGTAGTCCCACGGGTCCGACAGCAGCACCTCGGCGCGGGCCTGGCCGGACAGCGGCACGCGTTCCAGGAACAGCCGCCGGTAGTCCTTGACGATCAGGTCGCCCCGGTGGCGGATGCCGTGGGCCGCGATCCGGGTCACCACCTCCGTCACGTACGCGTCGATGGTCTCCAGGCCCAGGGCGTGCGCGACCGACACCCGGTGGTGGCCGTCCTGGACGAAGTGCAGGTCACCCACCCGGTACACCTCGATCGGCGGCACGGCCTCGCCCCGCCTCGCGGCCAGGGCCAAGCGCTGCCAGCGCTCACGGGTGCGGGCGGAGGTGGGGCGGAAGCGGCGGTCGAAGTCGCGGGTGCGGTCGACGCTGCCGACGATGGAGTCCAGGCGGACGGTCTGCAGGCCGAGCCGGCGTTCGCTGACCATCCCCAGCGCCTCCACGACCTCGTGGAACGGCAGCATGATGTTGACGTCGTCGGGTTCGCGGCGCAGCCACGCCGCCAGCCGGGACAGCACCTGCCGGCGGCGGGCGCGCAGGAAGTCGTTCTCCGCGTCGGCTTGCGGGAAACCGGTGTCCCGGCGCATCAGGGAACCTCCAACACCTTGTACCCCACCACGTTCACCACCCGGGTCCGGTCGAGCCGCCGGTCCGGTTTGGGCGCGCCGTGCGGGTGGATGTGGCCGTGCAGCAGCAGTCTCGGGCGCAGCCGGCGGACGCCGTCGTGCAGGCACGCGAAGCCCCGGTGCGGCGGGTCGGGCTCGTCGCCGCAGTCCAGCGGCGGGGAGTGGGTGAGCAGGACGTCGACGTCCCGCCCGTCGCGCAGCTTGCGCCACGCCGCCAGCCGGGCGAGCCGCCGCAACCGGCGGGCCTGCTGGCGCTCGGTCCACTGGTTGGGCCCGTCGTTGTACCGGATCGACCCGCCCAGCCCGGCGATCCGCAGCCCCGCCACGTCCACCACCGCGCCGTCGGCGTTGACCCCGCCCGCCGGACCCGGCCAGCGCGCCGGCAGCCCCGCCCGCGTCCACAGCCCCCGCACGTTGGCGTACCCGGACAGGTCCACGTCGTGGTTGCCGGGCACGAACACGCACGGCCGGTCCAGCGCCGAGGACAGGAACTCGAGGTAGTCGAACGGCAGGTCGCCCGCCGCGACGACCAGGTCGACGTCGTGGCGCCGCACCTGCTCGGTCCACAGCTGCTCGACCACCTCGTCCGCCACCGCGAGCACCCTCGGCATCCATCGAGCCTAAGCGCAAAGCCCGCACCCCACGAACTCCCGCGCAAACGGGTGTTTCCCCTGGTGCCGCACGGGGAGAACCGGTCTACCGTTCGAGAGGTGCTCGCCGAGCTGTTCCTCGACGCCGCCGCCCTCTGCCGGGACCGCAGCCCGCTCACCCACACCCTCCTGGTGTCGGCGGCGGAGGACCTGACGCGCGGCGGGACCACCGCGAAGGTGATGGCGGGCGGCGAGTGCGACCGCAAGGGCAGCGTGCCGGGACTGCGGTTCGCGGGCGCCCTGCACCGCCTGGTCCTGGAGGGCCGCGCGCCGACCCTGGCCAAGCACTACCCGACCGTCGGCGGCCGGCCGCACCTGCCGACGCTGTGGGCCGACGCGCTGCCCGTCCTCGACGAGCACGCCGACGACCTCCGCGCGCTGATCGCGTCGACCGTCGTGCAGACCAACGAGCCGGGCCGCAGCGCGCCCCTGTTCGGCGGCCTGCACACCGCCACCCACCTGGCCGCCCGGGCCGCGGGCCGGCGGACCCCGTTCTGCGTGAAGCTGCTGGAGGTCGGCGCGTCCGGCGGCCTGAACCTGCGCCCGCACCGGGTGGCCTACCGCGTCGGGGACACCGTGCTGGGCGACCCGGGCAGCCCGCTGGTCCTGGACACCGGCTGGACCGGCCGCCCACCGGCCGACCTGTCCCACGGCCTGCGCCTGGTCGGCCGTGCCGGCTGCGACCTGAACCCGGTCGACGTGTCCACGGAGGACGGCCGGCTGCACCTGTCGTCGTTCGTGTGGGCCGACCAGCTGCCCCGCTGGGACCGCCTCCAGGCCGCCCTCGACCTGGCCGTCCGCGACCCGGTCCCGGTGCGCCGCGCCGCCGGCCCCGAGTGGCTCGCCGACCAGCTCGCCCAGCCCGAACGCGACGTCCTCACCGTCGTCTGGCACTCGGTGGTCTGGCAGTACGCCTCGCCGGCCGACCGCGCCATGGGCCGCGCGATCCTCGCCGAGGCCGCCGCCCGAGCCACGCCGATGGCCCCGCTCGCGCTGCTCGTCTTCGAACCCCGCCGGACCCACGACCCGACCCGGTACGAGTTCCAGCTGCTGCTGAAACTGTGGCCGGGCGGGATTTCCCTGCGCCTGGGCGCGGGCGCGGGCCACGGCATCCCGTTCGAGTGGCACACCCGACCCTGGGCGTGACCACCGTCGAAGAGGGCTAGTGGCCGGTGGCGATCAGCACGGTGACCGTGGTCAGCCAGCCGATGAGGAAGGCGACGATCCAAAAGCGCAGGTTGGTGAACATTCTGGTCATGTCGGAACATCCCGTCGGGTCGGGGTGGAAGGGGCTACAGCCAGCGGTTCCGACGGAATATTCGGTACAGGGTCAGGCAGGCGACCATGATCACCGCGATCACCATGGGGTAGCCGTACTTCCAGCGCAGTTCCGGCATGAAGTCGAAGTTCATGCCGTACACGCCGACCACCATCGTGGGCACCGAGATGATCGCGACCCACGCGGAGATCTTGCGCATGTCCGAGTTCTGCTGGAGCGTGATCTTCGCCAGCGTCGCGTTCACCAGCGTGGTGAGCAGCTCGTCGAAGTTGATCACGCGCTCGGACACCTCGGTCAGGTGGTCGTCGACGTCGCGGAAGTACGACCGGACCTGCTCGGGGATCAGGGGCGTGTAGCCCTCGGCCAGCCGGCGCAGCGGGACGGCCAGGGGCATCACCGCGCGGCGCAGTTCGAGGACTTCGCGCTTCATCAGGTAGATCTGATCCGCGCTGACCCGGCTGCGGGGCGCGAAGACCAGGGCTTCCATCTGGTCGATGTCGTCCTCGATGTGGTCGGTCACGTCCAGGTAGTTGTCGACCACGTGGTCGGCGATGGAGTACAGCACCGCCGCCGGCCCCACCTTGAGGCGCTCGGGCTCCGACTCCAGCTCGCGGCGCACCACGGCCAGGCCGGAGTGGTTGCCGTGCCGGACGGTCACCACGAAGTCGCGCCCGAGGAAGACCATGACCTCGCCGCTCTCCACGATCTCGTTGGCCGTGTCGGGCGACGCGTTCTGCACGTACCGGACGGTCTTGAGCACCATGAAGAGCGTGTTGTCGTACCGCTCCAACTTGGGGCGCTGGTGGGCGTGCACCGCGTCCTCGACGGCCAGCTCGTGCAGGCCGAAGGTCTCGGCGACGCCTTGGATCTGCTCCTCGTCGGGCTCGTGCAGACCGATCCACACGAAGCCCTCGCCGCGTCTGCGCACCTCTTCGACGGCGTCGGTGTGCGACCAGCGGCCGGGCAGGCGCTCCCCGTCGACGTACACCCCGCAGTCGACCACGTACGCCGACAGCGGCACCGGGATGGGCACCGCCGGGCGGTCGCGGTCGGGCACGCGGCCTCTGAGGCCGCCGAGCGAGGGCAAGCTGGGCACGCAGTCCTCCAGTGGGGGCGTCGGCTGCACGACGAAACGCGACGGCACGTCCCCGACCGGGTGCTGCTTGCGGGCCTAGGAGATCGACCCTCCGCTGAGGACGCGCGAGGTACTCGCAGGATGGGGGTCGTTACTCATCGGTAGCCCTCACCTCCTCGGGTCGGTCGTCCGCGGCGGTGGAGTCGCTCACAGACCGGTTGCCGAGGGTACTCCCCCGAGTTCACACTGTCGTCCCGGTCGTGAGGGTTCTCGATCACAAGCCAACGGAGGCGTGCGGTGCAGTTCGGGCGTTACTACGAGGAGTTCGAGGTCGGCGCGGTCTACAAGCACTGGCCCGGCAAGACGGTCACGGAGTACGACGACCACCTGTTCTGCCTGCTCACCATGAACCACCACCCGCTGCACATGGACGCGCACTACGCGGCGGAGACCACGGACTTCGGCAAGAACGTCGTGGTCGGCAACTACATCTACTCGCTGCTGCTGGGCATGTCCGTGCCGGACGTGTCCGGCAAGGCGATCGCCAACCTGGAGGTCGAGTCGCTGCGGCACATCAAGCCGACCTTCCACGGCGACACCATCTACGGTGAGACGGAGGTGCTCGACAAGACCCCGTCGAAGTCCAAGGACGACCGCGGCGTGGTCTACGTCGAGACGCGCGGGTACAAGCAGGACGGCACGGTCGTCTGCGTGTTCCGGCGCAAGGTGATGGTGCCCAAGCGGTCCTACGGCGACGCTCGCGGTGGCGAGCAGCCGGGCAGGCCCGAGCCGAAGGAGTGAGATGACCTCCGTGGACCTCGCGCGGCAGCGACTGGCCCGGTTCGCCGAGCGGGAAGCGCACGGCGTCTCCCCGCTCTACGAGCACCTGGCCGCGCACGCCGCCGAGGACCCGGAGGTCGCCGGCCTGCTGACCGCCGCCCCGGAGCGCTTCGCCCACGCGACGCTGCTGCTGGCGGCGGCGCACCGGCTGGTGCAGGCCGAGCCGTTCCACGAGCTGTCGAACTACTACCCGTCGCTGGGCGGCACGTACGGGCCGGACGAGGGCACGTGGCCGCTGTTCCGGTCCTTCGTGCTGGACCGGGCCGACCGCATGCGCGAGCTGATCTCGACCCGGTCGACGCAGACCAACGAGGTCCGCCGCGCGGCGCTGCTGTACCCGGCGGTCGCGCTGGTGAAGGGACCGGTCGGGCTGCTGGAGGTGGGCTGCTCCGCGGGCCTGCTGCTGGGCCTGGACCAGTACGCGTACCGGTACCAGACGCAGGAGGCGGGCCAGTTGGTCGCCGGTCCGGCGAAGGCCGCGGTGGGCGTCCACTGCGCGCTGGAACTGGCGCCCGGGGCCGCGCTGCCGAAGATCCCCAAGACGGTGAAGGTCGGGGCGAAGGTCGGCCTGGACCGGGCGCCCGCCGACCTGGCCGACGAGGACACGTACGCGTGGCTGGAGGCCTGCGTCTGGGCCGACCAGCCCGAGCGGCTGCGCATGTTCGGCGTGGCGGCGGCCGTGCAGCGCAAGTCGCCGCCGTCGTTGGTCGCCGGTGACGCCGTCGCCGACCTGGCCAAGGCCGCCGACCTGGTCCCCGCCGAGTTGCCGCTGGTGGTGATCACCAGCAACGTCCTGCCGTACGTGCCCGGCGCGGAGTTCGTGGGCGCGTTGCGCGGTCTGAGCCGGCCGGTGTGGTGGATCAGCCACGACGGTTACGCGGCGGGCCTGGAGCACGTGCTGCCCGGCCGGGACGACCTGCGGGCCGACGAGTCGGCGTTCGGGGTGCTCGGCATCGCGCGCATCGAGGACGGCGAGGTCCGCTCGGCCAAGGCGCTCGCCAAGACGGCCCTCCACGGCCAGCGCCTGACCTGGCTGCGGTGACATTGGCGCCGCCTCCGGCGTCGCGGCGATGGGCCGCCTGAAAGTCGGCCCATCGCGGTGGGTTTCCTCCGATCGAAGGGCGTGATCGGAGGAAACCCACCGCGACAGACCGACGCGGCCTCGCGAGGTGTGGGACCCGATCGGGCGAAGTCGATCAGGCGCGCGGGAGCTGTCCCCACGCCTGGAGGGTCGCGTGGAGGCCTTCGGAGAGGGGAAGTGTGTCCAAGATCGCACCCGTCACCCACCGGACCTCGGCGGCGTCGTCCCCCGCTCGGAGCACACCGGATCGCACCTGGCAGGCGTAGTCGTGGATGTCGTACACGCCGTGCACCGCCGGTCGGGTGACGTTCCCTATCAACTCACCCACTGTCACCAGCAGGCCGGTCTCCTCACGGATTTCGCGGACCACGGCGGTCCGGTCGTCCTCGCCGGGCTCGACTCGTCCACCCGGTATCGACCACAGTCCCTCACCTGGGGGATTGGCCCTTCGCACGAGTAGCAGTCGCCCGTTCGAGTCATGCACGATGCCGCCGACACAGCGGATCGAAGGGGCTCCATCGGCCGTCATGGTGACTCAGTGTAGTCACCCCGGAACGGCGGTGCAGGGCGCTGACCCAAGTGCGGTACAAAACTCCCAAGGTGCCGCGTGGTGCGGTACAACGGTTTTCACTGGCGCCAAACGGGTGCGGTAGCGAACGGGGTTGATCACCGTGAATCTGAAGAAGATTCTCACCTTCGCCGGGGTCGGCTTGCTCCTGTTCTTCCTCATCGCGGAGCCGAACCAGGCGGCTCAGCTGGTGCAGAACATCTTGGGCACGCTGCGGGAAGCTGCTGAGGCGCTCATCACCTTCGTGAAACAATTGTTCTGAGGTAGGCGCCCGGCACCTCCACCCACGGCGAAGGGTCCACCGGCATGTTCGCACCACGTGACCCCGACGAGTACCTGCTCCCGACGGAGCGGCGGGTCATCCGGGTTCGCAGGCACTGGAGCAGCCTGCTCTGGGATCTCCTGGAGGCGGCGGCGCTGCTCGCCGGCTGCATGATGATCTCGTACCTGCTGCCCCAGAACCTGGGCGTGGTCCAGAACATCCTGTGGTACGCGGCGCTGATCGTGCTGCTCAGGCTCACCTACTTCGTCATGGAGTGGTGGGTGGAGCGCATCGTCGTCACCGACAAGCGGTTCATGATCTCCTCGGGGGTCTTCGAGACCAAGGTGGCCATGATGCCGATCAGCAAGGTCACCGACCTCACCTACGAGCGTTCGGTGCTCGGGCGGATGTTCGGCTTCGGCACCCTGATCGTGGAGTCGGCCGGTCAGATCCAGGCGCTGAACCGGATCGAGTACCTGCCGAACCCCGAGGAGGTCTACGACGCCATCTCGGAGCTGACCTTCGGCGACAAGAAGGCGCAGGCCGAGCGGTTCTCGATGATCAAGGCGCAACGGGCGGCGCGCGGTAAGAAGATGGTGCCGTAGGTCAGACTGGGTGGGTGCGCATCGACCTGCACACCCACTCGACCGAGTCCGACGGGACCGACACGCCCGCGCAGCTGGTGACCGCCGCGGCGGCAGCCGGCCTGTCCGCGGTGGCGCTGACGGACCACGACACCGCGGCCGGCTGGGCCGAAGCGGCGGCGGCGCTGCCCCCGGGCCTGAAGCTGGTGCGGGGCGCGGAGCTGTCCTGCGCGTCCGACAACGGTTCCGGGCGGACGATCACCGTCCACCTGCTGGCCTACCTCTACGACCCGACCTCGCAGGCGTTGGTCGAGGAGCAGTTGCGGCTGCGCTTCGAACGGCGGCAGCGGTTGCGCAAGATGGCGCTGCGCATGGTGGAGGACGGGTTCCCGATCGACCCGGACGAGCTGATGGCGTCCATGCCGACGGATGCTCCGGCGGGACGTCCGCACCTCGCGATGGCGCTCATCCGGGCCGGCGTGGTGTCGACGGTCGACGAGGCCTTCGCCCGTTACCTGACGGGCGGCCGGTACTACGTGCCGAGGACGGACACCCCGGTCGCGCGGGCGATCGAGATGATCGCCGAGGCCGGCGGGGTGACGGTCCTGGCGCACCCCTTCGCGTCGTCCCGCGGCCCGATCGTGTCCGACCAGGTCCTGGCCGACCTGGCCGGCTTGGGCTTGACCGGCGTCGAGGTGGACCACCCCGACCACGACCCGGCCACCCGGGCGCGCCTACGCGGTTTGGCTGCCGATCTGGGCCTGCTGGTGACGGGCTCGTCGGACTACCACGGCACCAACAAGACGGTGAAGCTCGGCGCCGAGACCACCTCCCCCGAGGTCCTGGACGCCTTGGCCGACCGCGCCACCGGCGCCAAGATCCTGGTCGGCTGACTCTCTTCCCCACCCACCACCCACAAAACTGTCGTACCCCCGCGCGACAATGGAACCGGGGGCCGGAGGCCGCCCACCACGGGAACCGGAGCCGGAGCCGCCCCCACCGCGCCATCACCGCCTCTCGCGTGCACGAACCCACCCACCGCCACACCGGCCCAGCCCCACGACCGCGCCCGCCTCGCCGCGCCCTGCCTTGCCGCGCAGGGCCTGCTTTGCCGCGCCGGGCCTGCTTTGCCGCACCGGGCCTGTCTTGCCGCACCGGGCCTGCCTTGCCGCGCGAACTCCGCCGCGCCTGCCGGGCCTGTCTTGCCGCGCCAACTCCGCCGCGCGTGCCGGGCCTGTTTTGCGGTGTCGACTCCGTCGCGCCTGCCGGGCCTGTCTTGCGGTGTCGACCCCGCCGCGCCATGCCAGGCCTGTCGGGCCGCGTCCACCTCGCTGCCACCGGCCGCAGTCCAAGACCCCGTCGGCCGGCGGGCCAGGACCGCGTGGCCTTCGCCGGCGCGAGGAGCCGGGGTGGTCGAGCCGGGCGACTTGGCCGCACCTCCGGGCACTGTGCGCTACCGGGCGACGCGCGTCATCGGACACCGCTGGGTTGAGTGTCGGGGTGGCTGGGTAGCGTTGTGCGCGTGGCGGATCAGTTGGGGTTCGACTTCGGGGTCATGCCGAAGAAGTTGGTCAAGGTGACGCCGGCGAAGCTCGCCACCTGGGCCGATTGCCCGCGGCGGTTCCGGATGGCGTACCTGGACCGGCCCACGCCGCCCCGAGGCGGGGCCTGGGCGCACAACACGCTCGGCGCGGTGGTGCACAACGCGCTCAAGGCGTTGTTCGACCTCCCCGCCGAGAGGCGCTCGCCGGAGCAGGCCGTCGCCCTCCTCCACCGGCAGTGGAAGGACGAAGGGTTCCGGGACGCCGAGCAGGCCGCCGTCTACCGCAGCCGCGCCGAGGGGTGGGTTCGGGACTACGTCACCGACCTCGACACGTCGGTCGAGCCGATCGGGATCGAGCGGTGGGTGTCGACGCCCACCCAGAAGATCGTCGCCGAAGGGCGGGTCGACCGGATCGACCTGCGTGACGGGGAGTTGGTGATCGTCGACTACAAGACCGGCCGGCACGCGTTGACCGTGGACGACGCGCGGGGGTCGCAGGCGTTGGCCTTGTACGCGCTCGCCGCACGGCGTACCTTGCGCAAGCCGTGCCGTCGGGTCGAACTGCACCACCTGCCCACCGGCACGGTGTCGGTGTGGGAGCACACCGAGGAGAGCCTGGCGCGGCACGTCTCGCGGGCCGAGGAGGCCGCCGACGAGTTGGGGCTCGCGAGCGACACCCTCGCCGCGGGCGGCGACCCGGAGATCCTCTTCCCGCCCCGCACCGGCAACCAGTGCACCTGGTGCGACTTCCGCCGCAGCTGCCCGGAAGGGCAACAGGCGGCCCCGACACTCGATCCGTGGGCGCTCCTCGCGCCGTAGGGAGACACGTGACACAGGTGGAGACCGAGCCGCGGCTGCTTCGGGTGTGGCGCGGTGTCAGCGGCGCGGTGGCCGTGGGTCTCGTGCTGCTCGCGTTGGCGTTGCTCGGGGTGCAGGTCTACGCGGGCACCCGTGATCTGCACGGTCCGGGCGTCGACATGGTGGCGGGCCACGTGGTGGCGGGCCTGGTGGCCGTGGTGGGCCAGGTGGTCGCCGACCGGGCCCGGCGGTGGATCGCTGCTGGGGCGAGCCTCGGGGTGCTCGTCGTGGGCGCGCTGGTGCTGTGGGTCTACTGGTGGGCCTGAGTCAAAAAACACCGCCGCTGCGCGGCGGAAAAGGAAACGCGAGGGGGCGATCAGGCGGAGAGCCAGGCGCGCCACGTCGGCAGGAGGGTCGCCAGGAGTTCCTTCGGGGCCTCGGTGTTGGGGGAGTGCATGACGCCCTTCAGGACGGCGAAGTCGGCGTCCAGGCGTTCGGCCATGTCCCGCTGGCCGGCCGCCGACCACGCATCATCGAGTTCGCCGCACACGACCAGGCACGGGACGCACGCCGCGCGCAGGGTCCGCGCCAGCTTGGCCACCAGGTCCGGCTCGGTGCGCAGGGAGTCGCCCATGCCGAGCAGTCCCGCCGGGGTGGAGCGCAGGAAGCGTTCCCGGTAGAAGTCCTTCAGCTCCTGCGGCATCAGCGACCACCTCGGGTGCAGGGCGGCGCGCACCTCGTTCAGCCGTTGCGAGGCCTCGATGCCCTGTTCGCGGAGGGTGATCTCGCCGTAGTCAAGCGCCGTCCGGCGTTCGCCCGGCGGGAGTTCGGACGGGCCGGAGGACAACAGGGTCAGGCCGATGATCGGGGCGCCGGCCAGGACGGCCGCGCGGGCCACCAGGCCGCCGTACGAGTGGCCCAGGAGCAGCACCCGGCGGCCCTCGGCGGTGAGCTTGCCGACCAGTTCCGCCAGCGCCGCGCCGAGCGGACCCGGGCGGTAGTCGGCTTCGGCGGTGGGGCCGGCCGACTCGTACTGGCCGGGCAGGTCGATCGCGACGACCTCCAGGCCCGCGTCCGCGATCGGGTCGATCATCGGTGCGAAGTCCTCTTTGGACCCCGTGTAGCCCGGTACCAGCAGCGCCGTCGCACCGAGGTCGACGCCTGCGGCGGAGGCGCGCAGGGCGGCCACCGGGCCGTAGCGGCCCGGCAGGTCGACCCGCTGCGCGCGGTGAGGGCTGAGCTGCGAGTACACGCTTCGAAGTGTGCCGCACGGCGCGGCCTCGCGCGTGGTCAATCGCCGGCCGCCGGGCCGTGCTGCGGTGCGTCCCCTGCGGGTGGCGGAGCGTGAGCGGCGGGTTCAGCGCAGGGCGACGAGGGTGTCGCCGCGTTGCTCCAGCACGATCGGGCCCTCGGTGGCCATCTGCACGGGACCGTCGTAGCCGTTGCGGTCGACCGGGAGGCGACCCGCCTCCTCACCGGTGAGCTGGTCCACCACCGCCAACGCGCCGGGCACCGGCACCAGGACCCGGCCGGCGAGCGTCGTCCCGGGGCCCTGCGAGGGCATGGACCACAGCGGCTGTAGGTCGACCAAAGACAACGCGACCGTCCGCGACCCGGTGAACCAGTAGACGTTCGCCGTGCTGGTCATGGTCGGCACCACGCGGCCGGGCGGGTCGCCGGCCAGCTCGTCCGCGGTGACCTCGACCGGGTAGTCCGCGACCAGGCTGCCGGAGTCGCTGTCGAACACCTGCACCTTGCCGGGCACCGCGACGGCCACCCGGTTGCCGCTCATCGCGATCACCCGCGCGCCCTTGGCGCCGATGATGACGGTGCTGAGCACCTGCGGTTCGTCGGACTTCTCCGGGTTGGGCTTGAGCACGGTCAGGCGGTCCGACGGGTCCTGCGCGTAGCAGCGCTCGACCACCGCCAGCTTGCCGCCGGTCACCGCGAAGGACCCGTACTGGCACCCCGGCCGGGGCTGCTTGTCGGGGTTCACGATGGCCCGCAGGGTGCCGTACTCCAGCGACCGGACCAGGTCGTCGCGGCGGTAGACCTCGAAGTAGTTCTCGCCGGTGGTGGTGACGTGCGAGCCCTCGTTGAGCAGGCGGGTGTCCAGGGCGGCGTCGCCGTTGCGCTGCGGGCCGCGCTTGCCGGACGCGGCGTCCAGCGTGGTCAGCTCCGAGCAGTTGGTGTCCTTGCGGTAGAGCGCGAAGACCCGGCCCCACGCGGTGCTGACCGTGCACAGCGGCCAGTCGCGGCTGTACCGCCAGCGCACGTCGCCGCTCACCGCGTCACGGCCGACGACCTCGCCGCCGTCCGCGGTCACCACCACGGAGTCCAGGCTGACCGGCTGCTGCGTGGCACCGCTGGGCGCGCGCCACACTTCGCCCATGGACGGCGGCAGCACCGTCACCGGCGGCAACGGCGTGACCTGGCTCGGACCGGTCTGCGACACGGTGTTCCGGGCGTCGCTGAACGCCCACACCAGCAGGCTCGCCGCCAGGATCGCGACCACCAGCAGGGTCAACGCGATGAAGTCACCGCGAGTGCGCCAGGACCGCGCGGGCAGCACCGGCTCGTCGTCGACCGGTGGGGTCGGCTCGCCACCCAGGACGTCCTCGCCGGGCGCGTGCCCGGTCTCGTGCTCGGCCGGTCCGTCTTCGGTCGTGGCGTCCACGACGACCCGACTGTTCGACTCCGCCTGCTCCGGCTGACCCACTGCCCGGCTCCCGCTGCGTTTCGGTGGGGTGATCTGTCCGGCCACATGCTGCCGCACGTGGCCGGTGATCCGTGTGAGGCCGCCGTCGGCTTGTCGTGGTGCCTTTCGCTCCGATCACGCTTTTCGATCGGAGCGAAACGCGCCGCGACGAGCCGACTTGATGGCGGCCGAGCCGCCGCGACGTCAGTCGCGGCAATTCAGCACTGCGTCAGTCTGCCGATGCGGTGGCGTCGGCGGAACCGCCGGCTTCCACACCCGAGCGGCGGCGACGACGGCGACGCGGCCGTTCGGACGAGCCCTCGGCCTGTGCCTCGGCGTTGGCCGGGGCCTCGGACGACGAGGTCTCCGAGCCGTTCTCGCCGTCCACGACCACACCGGCGCGGCTGCGGCGGCGGCTGCGCCGCGGGCGGGTGGTGCCCTCGGACTGCTCCTCCGCCTGCGGCGTGGTCTCGCCGGCGCCCGAGGTCGAGCCGGAGCCCGAGCTGCGGCGGCGGCGCTTGCGGGACTTGCCCTTGCCGCCGCTGAGGTCCTCCTCGACCTCCGCGTCCAGACCGGCGCGGGTGCGCAGGCCCAGCGGGAGGCGGCCGGTCGAGCCGGCCGGGATGTCCAGTTCGGCGAACAGGTGGTCCGACGTCGAGTAGGTCTCGACCGGCTCCGGCTTGCCCAGGTTCAGCGCGTCGCTGATCGACTTCCAGCGCGGCATCTCGTCCCAGTCCACGAGCGTGACGGCGACACCCGTGCGGCCCGCGCGGCCGGTGCGGCCGATGCGGTGCACGTAGGTCTTCTCGTCCTCGGGGCACTGGTAGTTGATCACGTGCGTGACGCCCTCGACGTCGATGCCGCGCGCGGCCACGTCGGTCGCCACCAGCACGTCGATCTTGCCG
Source organism: Actinosynnema sp. CA-248983 (assembly GCA_050954585.1). Taxonomy (GTDB): domain Bacteria; phylum Actinomycetota; class Actinomycetes; order Mycobacteriales; family Pseudonocardiaceae; genus Actinosynnema. The sequence continues at coordinate 993,346 of CP191863.1, forward strand.
CTGCGGAACGCCCGCAGCGCCTGCTCCCGCGCGCCCTGCCCGAGGTCGCCGTGCACGGCGGCGGCGGCGAAGCCGCGTTCCACCAGCTCGTCGGCCACCTTCTGCACGGTGCGCTTGGTGCGGGCGAAGATCATCGACAGGCCGCGCTCGCGGGCCTGGAGGGCGCGGGCCAGCAGCTCGGTCTTGTCCAGCGCGTGGGCGCGGTAGACGAACTGCTCGGTGCGCTCGTGGATGGCGCCGGCGTCGTTCTCCTCGGCCCGGACGTGCGTGGGCTGGTTGAGGAACGTGCGGGCCAGCGTGATGATCGGGCCGGGCATGGTCGCCGAGAACAGCATGGTCTGCCGCTCGTCGGGCACCATGCGCAGGATGCGCTCGATGTCGGGCAGGAAGCCCAGGTCGAGCATCTCGTCCGCCTCGTCCAGCACCAGGCCGCGGACCTTGCCCAGCACCAGGTGGCGCTGCTCGGCCAGGTCGAGCAGGCGGCCCGGGGTGCCGACGACCACGTCCACGCCCTTGCGCAGGGCCGCGATCTGCGGCTCGTACGGCCGGCCGCCGTAGATGGCCAGCACGCGCACGCCCAGGTGCTTGGCCGCGTCGGTCAGGTCGTGGGTGACCTGGAGGCACAGCTCGCGGGTCGGGACGACCACCAGCGCCTGCGGCGTGCCGTCACCCGGCACGGTGATGCGCTGGAGCAGCGGGATGCCGAAGCCCAGGGTCTTGCCGGTGCCCGTGCGGGCCTGCCCGATGACGTCGTCACCGGCCAGGGCCAGCGGCAGCGTCAGCTCCTGGATGGCGAAGGCCCGTTCGATGCCGGCCTCGCCCAGCGCCCGGACGATCTCCTCGCGCACGCCCATCTCGGTGAACGTGGGGGAGTCGTTGCGGACCGGCGCGTTCGCGACCAGCGGGTGGGAGGTGTCCTCTTCGGGGACTCCGGCCTCGGAGTGCTCCAGGGCCACCGGATCAAGGTGCGTTCGTTCGTTCGTCGCGGTCAGGATGATCGCCTCTCTCGTACCAGCGCGCACGGCCTGTACGGGCCGCTCGACCACGCCTGCCGCCTCTCGGCCGTGGGGAGCGGCCGGGCAGTGGCGCGGGAGGGCCTGCGAGGTAATGCGCGCACCCTCTCCGGGCGGCACGGTGCCGCCGTAGTTTCAGCCTGCGGCACCGCTGCGAGCCCCTTCTGGGCCGCGCCGCGCCGGGCGTCAAGGTGCGAGTCTACCCGGCGCTTAGGCCGATCGGGGTGGAACAGGCTGAGTACCTGCGGCTTCCCACGCGTGAAGTGTTGTGAAAGCCACTCGCGTCGACACCGGCGGCGGCGTGCGTCGTGCCGACTAGGCTGCCCCTCATGGGTGAGGCGGAGGCGGGTCAGACGGTGGTGTCCGGGCAGGTGGCGGAGGGTGTGGTCGACCTCCTCGGGGCGCTCGCGTACGGCGAGTTGTCGGCGTTCGACCGGTTGGCCGAGGACGCGCGGACCGCGCCCACCCTCGCCGGTCGGGCGGACCTGTCGGCGATGGCGGCGGCCGAGATCGGCCACTACACGCAGATCGAGAAGTACCTCGCCGCCCACGGTCACTCGGTCGAGGACGCGATGCGCCCGTTCGTGTCGGGCTTCGACGCCTTCCACGCCTCCACCGCGCCCAAGTCGTGGCACGAATCGCTGGTCAAGGCCTACGTCGGCGACGGGCTGGCGGCGGACTTCTACCGCGAGGTCGCCGGGTGGCTCGACGACGAGCCGACCAGGGAACTCGTGCTCGCCGTGCTGGCCGACACGGGGCACTCCGCGTTCGCCGAGCGCGAAGTCCGGGCGGTCTGCTCGGGTGACTCGAAGGTGAAGGACCGGCTCACCCTGTGGGGTCGCCGGCTGCTCGGGGAAGCGTTGACGCAGGCCCAGTACGTGGTGGCGGAGCGCGACCCGCTGGCGGAGCTGATCGTGCGCGGCTCCGGTGACCTCGCGGGCATCGCGGCGCTGTTCCGGCGGCTCCAGCAGAGCCACACGCGCCGCATGACGGCCCTCGGCCTCGGCTAGGGTTGGTTTCGGAAGGTTCACAGCGCGTACGGAGGTCAGCGTGGAGGTCAGGGTCGGCGTCGCGGACAGCCCGCGGGAGCTCGTGGTGTCGAGCGCTCTTTCCCCCGACGAGGTGGAGTCCCAGGTCGCGGACGCGCTGAAGGCGGGCAGCGGTCACCTCACGCTGGTCGACCAGAAGGGTGCCCGGTTCGTGGTGCCCGCGGCGCGCATCGCCTACGTGGAGATCGGCCCGAGCGACAGCCGCCGCGTCGGCTTCGTGGCGGACTGAACGACCTTGTCGAAACGGCAGGAGGGGCACCCGCCGCGGGTGCCCCTCCTGCCGCTTTTCAGGGGTGATCAGCCCACCGGGAACGGCGGGGTGCTGATCCCCGCCACCCGGTAGCGCGACCACGGGTCCGGGTCGGTGAGCTGGCCGGTCGCCGAACCGTCCGGGGTGCGCAGCAGCGCGGTCCGCGCACCGCCCTCCACCAGCTCGGTGACCTGCTCGTTCGCCTTGACCCGGCCGTACCAGTGGTACCGCCCGTCGATGGGCTGGAAGAACCCGCGCAGCTCGACCTCGACCGGCACCTCGCGCTGGTCGAACACCAGCACCGCGGACCCGGTGTAGCCGTCCTCGTGGTGCTCTTCGGACATCACGCCTCCTCGCCGTTGACGAGCCGCAGCCGGGCGGGCTCGGTGGAGAAATCGGTGGTCAGCGGCGCGTCCGGGTCGAGTTCTACGCCCGCGGAGCGGAGCAGGCCGTCGATGGCGTGCCAGATGATGGTGGTCAGGTAGTCGCTCAGGCTCGCCCGCGTCATGGACTGGCGCTCCAGCCACCAGTCGCCCGCGTTCTGCACCATGCCGACCAGCGCGTGCGCCCACGGCTCGGCGCCGCCGGAGTCCATGTCGAACGCGCGCAGGTAGTCGCCGAGCAGCCGGGCCAGGGCCGCGGCGATCAGCTCCTTGTCCTCCTGCACCACGTCCTGCTCGACGGGCCGGTCGGCGAAGGACTTGCGCACGACGAACCGGTACAGGTTCGGGTTGTCCTCGATGACCGTCAGGTAGGAGTCCACGATCCGGCGGATGCGGGTGCGGATCGGGCCGTCCTCGGCGATCGCCGGGACCATCGACTCCATCAGCAGCTCGGTGCCCCGCCGCCCGACCGCCAGGTACAGGTCGGACTTGTCGGTGAAGTGCCGGTACAGCACGGGTTTGCTGACGCCCGCCTCGGCGGCGATCTCGTCCATCCCCACGTCGGGGCCGTGCTTGGCGACCGCGCGGATGGTCGCCTCGACGAACTCCGCCCGGCGCGCCTCGCGGTGCCCCTTCCAGCGCTCCCGGCGTGCGTCCGTTCCGCCCTTGACAGTTCGAGCCATGTGACGCACGCTACCAGAAGTAACTGTTACCTCAAGTCACAGATAAACCCGAGCGGGGAGGGACCCGATGACGAGGACCTTGAAGGTCGCCGATCGCGAGAAGACCGCCGAGCGGCTGCTCAACTCCTCGGCTGACAAGTTCTACGACCCCGAGGTCGACATCGACTGGAACGCGCCGCTGGTCGAGGGCCTGCGCTACACCCCCGAGCACCGGTGCTCCCTCTACGGCACCGCGCTGTGGGAGCGCATGTCGGAGGAGCAGCGGATCGACCTGTCCCGCCACGAGGTCGCCAGCGTCGCCAGCGTCGGGCTGTGGTTCGAGATCCTGCTCATGCAGATGCTGCTCAAGGAGGTCTACCGGTCCGACCCGACGACCAAGCACGCGCAGTACGCGCTGACCGAGGTCGCCGACGAGTGCCGGCACTCCACCATGTTCGCGCGCATGGTCGAGCGCATCGGCTGCCCGCCCTACGGCCCGCGCCGCTACACCTACCACCTGGCCAAACTCCTGCCGGTGATCGGCTACGGCCCCGCGCTGTACGGCTCGATCCTGGTCGCGGAGGAGATCCTCGACAAGCTCCAGCGCGAGGCGATGGTCGACGAGACCGTTCAGCCGCTGCTGCGCATGGTCAGCCGGATCCACGTGCTGGAGGAGGCGCGGCACGTGCGGTTCGCCCGCGAGGAGGTCGTGCGCGGGATGCAGACCATCACCAAGAAGGAGATGCCCTTCCAGCGCTGGTTGTTGGCCACCACGTCCATGTTCGTCACCCGGTCGATCATCAACCCCGAGGTGTACGCGGCGGTCGGCCTGGACAAGGACGAGGCGCACAAGGCGGCGCTGTCCAACCCGCACTGGCACGAGACGATCCGGTGGGCGGGCCAGGGCATCATGAAGTTCCTCGACGACAACGGTCTCGTCGGCAACCCGGGGATGCGCGCGTGGCGCCGGTCGTTCCTCATCGGATGAGCGCGCCCTGGGAGCCGGACCACCGGTTCGTGACGGCGGACGGCACCGCCCTGCACGTGGTGGACACCGGTCCGCGCGACGCCGACGTGACCACCGTGCTGGTGCACGGGTGGACGCTGGACCACACGTCGTGGGACCACGTCGCCCCCGCGCTGCCCGGCCGGGTCCTGCGCTACGACCACCGCGGACATGGCGGATCGGCGGCGGCCACGGCGCAGGACGCGACCATCGCGCAGTGCGCGGACGACCTGGCCGAGCTGCTCGCGGCCCGGGTGCCCAAGGGGCGCATCGTGTTCGTCGGGCACTCGATGGGCGGCATGACGCTCATGGCGCTGGCCGAGCGGCACCCCACGCTGCTCGACCGCGTCGCCGGGGTCGTGTTCGTCGCGACCTCGTCGGGTGGGCTGGCCGGTTCGACGCTCGGGCTGCCGGGCGTGCTGGGCCGGGTGTTCCTCGCCGGCGAGGCCGCGTCGAACCGGCAGGTCGCGAAGCTGAAGCGGGCGCAACTGTTGCAGCGCACCGAGGTGCTGCGGCCGGGGCTGCGCTGGCTGCTGTTCGGCAAGCGGCCGTCGTGGGCGGACGTGGCGTCGACGGCGGCGATGGTCGGCCGGTGCAACCCGGTGGCCATGGTCGCGTTCCGCGAGTCGCTCAACGACCACGACCGCAAGACCGCGCTGAAGGAGTTCGCCGGGATTCCCTCGGTCGTGCTGGCCGGGGGCGCGGACAAGCTCACGCCGCTGCGGCACGCGCGCACGATCGTGGACGAGTTGCCGGGCACGGAATTGGTGATCTACCCGGGTGCGGGGCACATGCTGCCGCTGGAGAGATCAGCAGAGGTCACAGCACACATCACCGCGCTGCTGTGAACAGGGAGAGGGCCGGTCCCGGGGGACCGGCCCTCTTTGCGCTGCCGGCCACCACGCGAGGCCGCGTCGGCCTGTCGCGTCGATTTCCCGCCGATCAGCTTTACCGATCGGCGGGAAATCGACGCGATGGGCCGACTTTCAGGCGGCCTCGCCATTCAACTCAGTGCTGGAGCGGGAAGCCGCCGCCGATGCCGCGCCACGCCAGGTTCGAGATCAGCGCGACCGCGTCCTCCTTGGGGACCTTGCGGTCGTCGGCGAGCCACGAGCGGGCGGTCACCTGGCTCAAGCCCACGAGACCGACCGCGAGCAGCCGCGCGCGGTCCTCGTCCAGGCCGGTGTCGGCGGTGATCGTCTCGGTGATCGCGTCCACGCTGTCGGTCGTCGCCCGCTCGACCGCCTGGGCCACCGCCGGCTCGCCGCGCAGGTCCGACTCGAACACCATCCGGAACGCCTGGCCCTCGCCGTCCACGAAGTCGTAGAACGCCGCGACCGTCGCCTTGACCCGCTGCTTGTTGTCCGTGGTGGACGCCAGCGCGCCGCGCACCCGGTCCACCAGCTCGTCCACGTGGGACTCCAGCAGGGCCATGTACAGCTCCAGCTTGCCCGGGAAGTGCTGGTAGAGCACCGGCTTGCTGACGCCCGCGCGCTCGGCGATCTCGTCCATCGCGGCCGCGTGGTAGCCGTTGGTCACGAACACGTCCTGCGCCGCGGCCAGCAACTGGGCACGCCGGGCGGTGCGTGGGAGGCGGACCCCTCGTCCCGCGCCGCCGTTGTGCCCGACCGTGGTCTGGGCCGTCTCCGTCATGGTGCCTCCAGCCAACCTTCACATCGCGGAACCGGCGGGGGGTGGCCTCCCCGGTTCGTCGGGAGCAACCTTACTCGCTGGTAGCAGCGTTGCGGGAAAGCTTCCCGTTTCGCAGGACGTTCGAGCAGGCATCCTGGTGAGGTGACCGAGACCTTGGAGGCGCGCAGACCCGCCATCACCCACGTGCCCCTGTCCTCCGCACCGCTACCTCCGCTGGACACAACGAGCGGCCCCTGGCCTGGTGACTACGTCGAGGTGGCGGGGCACCGCGTGCACGTCCGGCGCACGCCGGGACAGGGCGCGGAGACCGCCGTCTACGTGCACGGCCTGGGCGGTTCGGCGACGAACTGGACCGACCTCGCCGGCCAGCTGTCCGAGCACGTCTCGGGGCACGCGCTGGACCTGCCGGGGTTCGGGCGGTCGGAGCCGGTCCCGGGCTACACGTTCAGCATGGCGATGCACGCGGACGTCGTCACCCAGTTCATCGACGGGCTCGGGGCGGGTCCGGTTCACCTGTTCGGGAACTCCATGGGCGGGGCGATCTCGCTGATCGTGGCCTCCACCCGACCCGATCTGGTGAAAACGCTGACCTTGATCTCACCCGCCGTGCCGGACCTGCGGCCCAGACTGAGCCGGGTGTCCGACCGGCGGATGCCGCTGGCGTTCCTCCCGATCGTCGGGCCGCGGGTGCGCCGGAAGCTCACCCTGGTGACGCCCGAGCAGCGCGCCCGGCAGATGCTCGACCTGTGCTTCGCCGACCCGTCCCAGGTGCCCGACCAGCGGTTCCGGCAGTCGGTGGAGGAGTACACCGAGCGGTCCGCGCAGCCGTGGGCGCCGGACGCGCTGGGGCGCAGCACGGTCGAGCTGATCCGGACGTGGCTGGTGCCGCGGTCGAAGTCGATGTGGCTGCTCCCGCCGAAGGTCACCGCGCCCGCGCTGGTCGTGTGGGGTGCGCAGGACAAGCTGGTCAGCGCCCGCAAGGCGCCGCGGGTGGCCCGGCTGCTGCCGCGCGGGCGGCTGCTGGTGCTGCCCCGGACCGGGCACGTGGCGCAGATGGAGCGGCCGTCGACGGTCGCGCGGGCGGTGCTGGGGATGTGGGAGCAGGGTGCGGGCTGGTAGATCGGTTCAGTGCTGTGACCTGCGAGGGGCCACCGGCGTCGACCGGGTTTCGGCGGTTGTGGCACTCTGGTCGCCGTGAACCGGACGTCGGAGGGTGGGCGTGAGGCGGCGCCGTCGCCGCCTTCCGAGGACCGCTACCGCCGCGGCACGCGACGCACCGCCGCCGAGCCGCTGACCGCGTCCTGGGAACCCGCGGGCAGGCACCGCCGCAAGCGCAGGCGCGGCGTGAAGGGCCTGGTCGCGAACTACGGCTGGCGCATCTACGCGGTCCCCGTGCTGCTCGTGCTGACCGCCCTGGTGGTGCTCGACACGGCCGCGCCGACCAAGATCGGCGAGGCCGGCCAGTCCGGCAACGACAACGCCGGCGCCGCGCCCGGGACCAGCACGTCCTCCGGTCCGCCGGTGGCCACCGAGACACCGCCGTCGAAGGTCGACCTGGTCAACATCCCGACCGCCGAGTTGCCCGACGGACCGAAGTACTCCGAGCAGGGCGCCGGGACGTGGCAGGTCGTGCCGGGCGGCACCGCGCAGGCCGGCGAGGGCAAGCTCTACAAGTACTCGATCGCTGTCGAGGACGGCATCGACGCGGCGGACTTCGGCGGCGACCGGGACGCGTTCGCCCGGACCGTCGACGGGATGCTGGCCGACCCGAGGAGCTGGATCGGCACCGGCCAGGTCGCGATGCAGCGGGTGGACAGCGGTCAGGTGGACTTCATCATCAGCCTGACCACGCCGAACACGACGCACGGGCTGTGCGGGTTCCAGATCCAGTACGAGACGTCGTGCTGGCACCCGCCGACGAAGCGCGTGGTGATCAACGTGGCGCGGTGGGTGCGGGGCGCGAAGGCGTTCAACACGGACCTGTCGTTCTACCGGACGTACGCGGTGAACCACGAGGTCGGCCACGTGCTGAAGAACCCGCACGAAGGCTGCAAGGAGAACGGCCAGCCCGCCCCGGTGATGATGCAGCAGACCTTCGGTGTGGCGAACGACTACGTGGCCCGCTTGAACGAGGTCGACGTCTCCAACCGCGGCGTCGTGGCCGCCGACAACAAGGTCTGCACCCCCAACGCGTTCCCCGTCGCGCCCCGCTGACCCTTGTCGAGGGTGCTCGTTGTTACTTCGTGTCCACGCAATGGGACGACTTCCCATCGGGGAAGACGGTGGTCCAGTCTGGTGTTGTCCATCGGTAGAGGACATGTCTCGTCGAGGAGGATCAGATGGCGCTTCCGCCGCTCGTGGAGCCCGCAGCGGAGCTGACGAAGGAGGAAGTCGCGCGGTACAGCCGGCACCTGATCATCCCGGACGTCGGGGTGGACGGGCAGAAGCGGCTGAAGAACGCGAAGGTCCTGGTCGTCGGCGCGGGCGGGCTCGGATCGCCGGCCCTGCTCTACCTCGCCGCGGCGGGGGTGGGCACCCTGGGCATCGTCGACTTCGACGTGGTCGACGAGTCGAACCTCCAGCGCCAGGTCATCCACGGCCAGTCGGATGTCGGAAAGCCCAAGGCCGAGTCCGCGCGCGAGTCGATCGCCGAGATCAACCCGTACGTCAAGGTGAACCTCCACCAGACGCACCTGAACTCGGAGAACGCCCTCGACATCTTCCGCGACTACGACCTCATCCTCGACGGCACCGACAACTTCGCCACCCGCTACCTGGTCAACGACGCGGCGGTGCTGCTGGGCAAGCCGTACGTCTGGGGCTCGATCTTCCGGTTCGAGGGCCAGGTCAGCGTGTTCTGGGAAGACGCCCCGAACGGCCAGGGCCTGAACTACCGCGACCTGTACCCGGAGCCCCCGCCGCCCGGCATGGTGCCGTCGTGCGCCGAGGGCGGCGTCCTCGGCGTGCTGTGCGCGTCGATCGGTTCGATCATGGTCACCGAGGCCATCAAGCTCCTGACCGGCATCGGCGACCCGCTGCTGGGCCGCCTGATGGTCTACGACGCCCTGGAGATGTCCTACCGGACGATCAAGATCCGGAAGGACCCGGAGAGCGTCAAGATCACCGAGCTGATCGACTACGAGGCGTTCTGCGGCGTGGTGTCCGACGAGGCACAGCAGGCGGCGGCGGGCAACACCATCACCCCGTTGGAGCTGAAGCAGAAGCAGGACAGCGGCGAGAACTTCGTGCTCATCGATGTTCGCGAGCCGCACGAGTACGAGATCGTGAAGATCCCCGGCTCGGTGCTGATCCCGAAGGACAGGATTCTGTCGGGCGAGGCGTTCGCGGAACTGCCGCAGGACAAGCAGATCGTGCTGCACTGCAAGTCGGGTGGGCGTTCGGCGGAGGCGCTGGCGGTGCTGCACCAGGCCGGGTTCAAGGACGCGGTGCACGTCGGTGGCGGCGTGCTGGCGTGGGCCCGTGAGGTCGACACGAGCCTGCCGACTTACTGAGCTGTTTCCCAAGCCGCCCGCCGCGACCCCGGTCGCGGCGGGCGGCTGCTTTTGGCAGGGCTCCCAGCCCAAGGGAAGGCTTCGGTTCCCCCCCACCGTATGGCCTGCCCGAAGGGCTACCGCAGATTTTCCCGGGTGGAGTCAACACTTTTGCTCGTTCCTCACAAAACCTTTTGAGTCTGGGCGGGCGTGTGGTGGAGGACACAGGCGGGGTTTGGCCTGAAACCGCAATAGTGCGGATAGGCCGGACGGGTGCACACGGCGGCAGAGCCGGGCGAGGTCCACCAAACACGAGGGCTCGACGGGTAGCGTGCCGTGCCGTGACCCCATCCCCGGAGCCGCCGCCGTCGCACGTGCGTGCCGCGTTTGGTGCGCGTGACGCTGAACCGGAGTTGATCGACGCCGGTCCGGTGTGGCGGTGTGGTGACGCGGCGATCCGGCCGGCGGGCAAGCCCGCCGAGGCCACGTGGGTGGCCAAGACGCTGGACACGTTGTCCGTGGAGGACGTCCGGGTGGCGAGACCCCTGCGGTCCACCGACGGGCGGTACGTCGTCGGTGGGTGGGCGGCCACCAAGTACCTGTCCGGGAGGGCTGAGCCCCGGCACGACGAAGTGGTGGAGGTCGCGATCAAGTTGCACGCGGCTACCAAGGACCTGCCCAAGCCGCGTTTCCTGGACGCCCGCACGGACCTGTTCGCCCGCGCCGACCGCCTGGCCTGGGCAGAGGAGTCCGCCGACCTCGACCCCGACCTGGGCGGACGGCTGTTCGAACTGCTCTCCGCCTACCGCAAGCCGGTCCAGCTCACGCCCCAGGTCGTGCACGGGGACCTGTTCGGCACCGTGCTGTTCGCGGGGGACGCGGCGCCGGCGATCATCGACTTCACCCCCTACTGGCGGCCGGCCGAGTACGGCGCGGCGGTCGTGGTGGTCGACGCGCTGTCCTGGGGTGGCGCCGATCACGGGCTCGCGCAGCGGTGGTCCCACCTGGCGGAATGGCCGCAGGTGTTGTTGCGAGCGACACTCTTCCGCCTCGCCGTGCACGCTCTGCACCCGCTGTCGAGCACGCAATCGCTGGTAGGGCTGGAAAGAACGGCCACGCGGGTGACCGCTCTGCTGTGACCTCACCCGCGGTCCCCGCCTGGTGCCGGAGCAAGTTCGCGTGGACGAAACATTCTGCGCTGCGCCGTTAACAGGTCGTTCTTACCGTCGGCCCCGTGACCGACACCCACTGCCCGTACTGCGCCTTGCAGTGCGCGATGTCCGTGACCGACGGCAAGGTGTCGCCGCGGGAGTTCCCGACCAACCGCGGCGGCCTGTGCCAGAAGGGCTGGACGTCCGCCGAGCTGCTGACCTCGCCCGCCCGGCTCACCACCCCGCTGGTGCGCCGGGACGGCGTGCTGGAGCCGGCCACGTGGGACGAGGCGCTTGATCTTGTCGCCGCCAAGCTGCGCGAACTGCGTGAGCTGCACGGGCCGGACGCGGTCGGCGTGTTCGGCGGCGGTGGGCTGACCAACGAGAAGTCCTACCTGCTCGGGAAGTTCGCCCGGGTCGCCTTGGGCACCTCCCAGATCGACTACAACGGCCGGTTCTGCATGTCCAGCGCGGCGGCGGCGGGTATCCGGGCGTTCGGGCTCGACCGGGGGATGCCCTTCCCCGTAACAGACCTCGACCGGGCCGACGCGGTGCTGTTGGTCGGCGGTAACCCGGCCGAAACGATGCCGCCGTTCGTGCAGCACCTCAAGGGCGCGGAGCTGATCGTCGTCGACCCGCGCCGCACGGCCACCGCCGAGCTGGCCACCCTCCACCTGGCCCCCGCGCCGGGCACCGACCTGGCCCTCGCGCTGGGCCTGCTGCACTGCGCCGTCGCGGACGGCCACCTGGACAAGGACTACCTGGAGGAGCGCACCAACGGGTTCGCCGAGGCCTGGCAGATCGCGGCCTCCTGGTGGCCGGAACGGGTCGAGCGGGTCACCGGCGTGCCGGTCGCCGACCAGCGGGCCGCCGTGCGCATCCTGGCCGAGGCGGAGAACGCCTACGTCCTGACGGGGCGGGGCACAGAGCAGCACGCCAGCGGTGCGGACACCGTGTCGGCGTGGATCAACCTGGCGCTGGCGTTGGGCCTGCCGGGGCGGCGTGGTTCGGGGTATGGCTGCCTGACCGGCCAGGGCAACGGCCAGGGCGGGCGTGAGCACGGGCAGAAGGCCGACCAGCTGCCCGGCTACCGCAAGATCGACGACCCGGCCGCCCGCGCCTACATCCAGGACGTGTGGGGCGTGGACGACCTGCCCGGGCCTGGGCGTTCCGCCTACGAGCTGTTGGACGCGTTGGGGCAGGACGGTGGGCCGAAGGCGCTGTTGGTGTTCGGCAGCAACCTGGTCGTCTCCGCGCCGCGCTCGCAGCACGTCGCCGACCGGTTGGGCGCGCTGGACCTGCTTGTGGTGTGTGACCTGGTTCTTTCCGAGACCGCCGCGATGGCCGATGTCGTGCTGCCGATCACGCAGTGGGCGGAGGAGAGCGGCACGATGACCAACCTCGAAGGCCGCATCCTGTTGCGCCAGGTGGCGGTTGAGCGGCCATCGGGTGTGCGCAGTGACCTGGAGGTGCTTCAGGGGCTGGCCTTGCGGTTGGGGCAGCCCGTGGAGCGGTTCCCGATTGAGCCCGAGGTGGTGTTCGAGGAGCTGCGGGTCGCGTCCAAGGGTGGGATCGCGGACTACTCGGGTGTCACCTACGACCGGCTGCGGTCTGGGGAGGCGCTGCACTGGCCGGTGGTCGAGCGCAGCACTCCGAGGGTCTTTCTGGACCGCTTCGCCCACCCGGACGGGCGTGCGCGCTTTATCGCCGTCGACCACCGCGGACCTGCGGAGATGCCCGACGCGGACTACCCGTTGCAGGCCACCACCGGCCGGGTCCTCCAGCACTACCAGTCCGGCGCGCAGACCCGACTGGTCAAGGAGCTGGTGGACGCCGAGCCGGAGGCCTACGTCGAGGTCCACCCGGACACCGCCGTCCGCGCCGGGCTGCGCGAGGGCGACCTCGGCGCGGTGGTGTCGCGGCGCGGCCGGACGGTGGCGCGGGTGCGGTGCGTGCCGTCCATGCGGATCGACGTGGTGTTCCTGCCCTTCCACTTCGCCGGTGAGGGCCGCGCCAACCTGCTGACCAACCCGGCGCTGGACCCGACCAGCCGGATGCCCGAGTTCAAGGTGTGCGCCGTCCGATTGGAGCCGGTATGACCAGGAACGTTGTCATCGTGGGCTACGGCATGGCCGGGGCCCGGCTCGCCGACGAGATCCGCAGGCGGGACCCGAAGGCGGAACGGGTCTCCGTGACCGTGCTGGGCGACGAGGCGCACCCCGCGTACAACCGGGTGCTGCTGTCCAGCGTGGTCGCCGGGTCGCTGACGCCGGAGGCGGTGCGCCTGCACGACCCGGACTGGGCCGCGAAGCACCACGTGGACCTGCGGCTGGGCGGCTCGGTCACCAAGATCGACCGCACCCGCCGGGTCGTGCACGTGGGCGACACCGAGGTCCCGTACGACTCGCTGGTGCTGGCCACCGGCGCGCGGTCGTGGGTGCCGCCGACCGACGGCCTGCTGGACGGCAACGGCGACCTGGCGCCGGGCGTGGTGGCGTTCCGGTCGCTGGACGACTGCGCGCGCATCGTCGACGCGGCCTCGCCGGGCACGCCGGTCGCGGTGCTGGGCGGCGGTCTGCTCGGGCTGGAGGCCGCGCGCGGGCTCGCCGGTCGCGGCTGCCTGGTGACCGTCGTGCACCCGGTGGGGCACCTGATGGAGCGCCAGCTCGACGCGGGCGCGGGCCGCGTGCTGGCCAAGACGTTGGAGACGCTGGGGATCGAGTTCCGGCTCGGGGCGCTGGCGGCGAAGTACCTGCCCGGCGACGGCCTTCTCCTCGACGACGGCACGCAGGTGCCCGCCGAGCTGGTCGTCGTGTCGGCCGGCGTGCGGGCGGAGACCGGGCTGGCCGAGCAGGCGGGCCTCGCCGTGGACCGGGGCATCCTGGTGGACGACGCCCTGCGCACCAGCGACCCGCGCGTGCACGCCATCGGCGACTGCGCGCAGCACGTCGGCACGGTGTCCGGACTCGTGCAGCCCGCCTGGGAGCAGGCCGCCGTGGTCGCCGACCTGGTGACCGGCGCCGCACCGGCCTCCCGCTACGCCGGGACCACCGTGGTGACCCGCCTCAAGGCCCGGGACGTCGACCTGGCCGCGCTGGGTGACGTGCACTGCGACGTGGACGCGCCCGACGCGGAAGTCCTGTGCTTCCAAGACCCCGCACGCGGCCGGTACGCGAAGCTGGTGCTGCGCGACGACAAGGTGACCGGCGCCATCGTCCTCGGCGCGCCGGACGCGGCGGCGGCCATCACCCAGCTGTTCGACCGCGGCCTGCCCGCGCCGACCGACCGGCTGGCGCTGCTGCTGGGCCGCGCGCTGCCCGCGGAGAACGAGGCCAGCCCGGCGGACCTGCCCGCGTCGGCGGTGGTGTGCCGGTGCAACACGGTCAGCAAAGGACAGATCGTCAGCGCCTGGAGGTCGGGCGCCACAACGGTTTCCGCGATCGCGGAGAAGACGCGCGCGAGCACGGGCTGTGGCGGGTGCAAGGACGCGGTGTGCGGCATCGTCGACTGGCTCGCCGCCTCACAGCCCCAACCCGTCTGATGTGCGCCGGAGTTGCCGCACGCGACACCTGGTCGAACGTCGAGGTAACGGGCCGTTCCTACGGTCTGCGCATCACGAGCCTGGGAGGCCGCAATGAGCACGGTGGTTGAGACCGAAACCCTTGCGCCGCAGCCGAAACGACGCGGCCGGTGGATCGACGACTGGAACCCCGAGGACGCGGAGTTCTGGGAGCGCAGCGGGAAGAAGGTGGCGCGCCGCAACCTGATCTTCTCGATCCTCGCGGAGAACCTGGGCTTCACGGTGTGGAGCCTGATGAGCATCGTCGTGGTGAGCCTGGGCTCGGTCGGGTTCAGCTTCAGCGTCGGCCAGACGTTCTGGCTGCTGATCGTGCCGAACCTGGTCGGCGCGGTGCTGCGCATCCCCTACACGTTCGCGGTGCCGAAGTTCGGCGGCCGGGCGTGGACCACCGTCAGCGCGAGCCTGCTGCTGATCCCGTGCACCATGCTGATCATCGCGGTCACCAACCCGGGCACGCCGTACTGGTTCTTCCTGCTGACCTCGGCGGCGATGGGCTTCGGCGGCGGCAACTTCTCCTCCTCCATGGCGAACATCTCGTTCTTCTACCCGGAGGGCAAGAAGGGCCTGGCGCTGGGCCTGAACGCGGCGGGCGGCAACCTCGGCGTGGCGATGGTGCAGCTCGTGGTGCCGATCGTGATCAGCATCGGCACCGGCGTGAACCTGGCCTACGCGGCGCTGTTCTGGATCCCGTTCATCGTCGTGGCCACCGCGTGCGCGTGGTTCCTGATGGACAGCCTCACCCAGGCCAAGCCGGACGGCACGTCCTACCGCAAGGCGATGTCGAACAAGCACACGTGGGTGATGTCGTTCCTGTACATCGGCACGTTCGGTTCGTTCATCGGCTTCTCGTTCGCGTTCCCGTCGCTGATCAAGATCAGCTTCGTCGAGTACAAGGGCTTCGTCGCGCTGGCGTTCCTGGGCGCGCTGATCGGGTCGGTGAGCCGGCCGTTCGGCGGGTGGCTGTCGGACCGGTTCGGCGGCGCGAAGGTGAGCGTGGCGGTGTTCCTGGGCATGGCGGTCGGCGTGGTGGGCGTGCTGGTCAGCGTGAGCACCAAGACGTTCCCGCTGTTCTTCGGCTCGTTCATCGCCCTGTTCGTGCTGGCCGGCATCGGCAACGGCTCGACCTACCGGATGATCCCGGCCATCTTCGCCACGCAGGTGGCGGACATCGCGTCGGCCAAGCGGCAGGCGGCGGCCGTGGTCGGCATCGCGGGCGCGATCGGGGCGTTCGGCGGCGTGCTGGTGAACCTGGTGTTCAAGTTCTCGCTGGAGGGCAGCAAGACGCTGGCGCCGGCGCTGACCGCGTTCCTGGTGTTCTACGGGCTCTGCGTGGCCACGACGTGGTGGTTCTACCTGCGCAGCCGCGTGTTCGCGCGGGTGCCCAGCCTCGCCTACGCGGGCGTGTGACGGGCGGGTTGTGACGCGCACGACGCTCTGAAGTGCGGCGTGAGGCTCCTTTAACACCTGCGCAACATTCGCGACCTTGTCACGACACGGTCCCCGGTGAGCATAGCCGGGAAGAGGAAGGGATTGTCCCATGACGCGAACGCTGGTTGTCGTCGGTCACGGCATGGTCGGTCACCGCCTCGTGCAGGCCCTGCGCGAGAAGGACGTCACCGACCAGTGGCGGATCGTCGTGTTCGCCGAGGAGGGGCGTCCGGCCTACGACCGGGTCGCGCTGTCGTCCTATGTGGACACTTGGGACGCGGGCACGCTGAGCCTCGCGCCGCACGAAGACCCGTTGGTGGAGCTGAACCTCAACGACCTGGTCGTGCACATCGACCGGGACAACAAAGTCGTCCGGAGCATGTCCGGTCGGGCCCAGGCCTACGACGCGCTGGTGCTGGCCACCGGGTCGGTGCCGTTCGTGCCGCCGGTCCCCGGCCGCGACCTGCCCGGGTGCCACGTGTACCGGACGATCGAGGACCTGGACGCGATCCGGGCCACGGTCGAGGGCGCGCGCTCCTCCGGCCGGCACGCGGGCATGGTGCTCGGCGGCGGTCTGCTCGGCCTGGAGGCCGCGAACGCGTTGCGCGGCATGGGGATCTCGCCCCACGTGGTCGAGCTGGGTCCCCGGCTGATGCCGTTGCAGGTGGACGAGGGCGGCGCCGGGCTGCTGCGGCGGCTGGTGGAGAAGCTGGACCTGACCGTGCACACCGGCACGTCCGCGTCGGCCATCGAGCGCGACGGCGACCGGCTGATCGCCAAGCTGTCCAACGGGACCGAGCTGGACCTGGACGTCGTCGTGTTCTCGGCGGGCATCCGGCCGCGCGACCAGCTCGCCCGCGAGTTCGACCTGGCGGTCGGGGAGCGCGGCGGCATCGTCGTGGACTCCGCCTGCCGGACCTCGGACGAGGACATCTACGCCATCGGCGAGTGCGCCAACATCGGCGGCGTGGTGTACGGCCTGGTCGCGCCGGGCTACTCGATGGCCGAGGTGGTGGCGGACCGGCTGCTCGGCGGCACCGCGGAGTTCCCCGGCGCGGACACGTCGACCAAGCTGAAGCTGCTGGGTGTGGACGTGGCGTCGTTCGGCGACGCGCACGCGCACACCGAGGGCGCGCTGGAGGTCGTGGTCAACGACGCCGTCGCGGGCACCTACGCCAAGGTCGTGGTGTCCGACGACGCGAAGACGCTGCTGGGCGGCATCCTGGTCGGTGACGCGTCGAAGTACCCGGTGCTGCGGCCCCTGGTCGGCCGCCCGGTGCCCGGCGACCCGGTGTCGCTGATCGGGCCGGCCGGGGGCGTGGAGCTGTCGCTGCCCAACGACGCCCAGGTGTGCTCGTGCCACGCGGTGACCAAGCAGCACATCGTGGACGTGATCGCCACCGGCGAGGCCGTGGACGTGCCGGGGATCAAGGCGTGCACCAAGGCGGGCACGGGCTGCGGCTCGTGCGTGCCGATGCTGAAGAAGCTGCTCTCGGAGTGCGGTGTCGAGCAGTCCAAGGCGCTGTGCGAGCACTTCGAGCAGTCGCGCGCCGAGCTGTTCGAGATCGTGCGGGTGACCGGCATCACCACGTTCACCGAGCTGATCTCGCGGCACGGCCGCGGCGGCCGGGGCTGCGACCTGTGCAAGCCCGCCGTGGCGTCGATCCTGGCGTCGCTGGACAACGGCCACGTGCTGGAGGGCGAGCAGGCGGTCCTGCAGGACACCAACGACCGCTTCCTGGCCAACATGCAGCGCAACGGCACTTACTCGGTGGTGCCGCGCATCCCCGGCGGCGAGATCACGCCGGAGAAGCTCATCGTGATCGGCGAGGTGGCCCGGGACTTCGGCCTCTACACCAAGATCACCGGCGGGCAGCGGATCGACCTGTTCGGCGCGACCGTCGACCAGCTGCCGCAGATCTGGAAGCGGTTGGTGGACGCCGGTTTCGAGTCCGGCCACGCCTACGGCAAGGCGCTGCGCACGGTGAAGTCGTGCGTCGGGACCACGTGGTGCCGCTACGGCGTGCAGGACTCGGTGGGCCTGGCGATCGAGCTGGAGCTGCGCTACCGGGGCCTGCGGTCGCCGCACAAGCTCAAGTCCGCGGTGTCCGGCTGCGCGCGGGAGTGCGCCGAGGCGCGGGGCAAGGACTTCGGCATCATCGCCACCGAGAACGGCTGGAACCTCTACGTGGGCGGCAACGGCGGGTTCACGCCCCGGCACGCCGACCTGCTCGCGTCCGATGTGGACACTGAAACGCTGATCAAGCTGATCGACCGGTTCCTGATGTTCTACATCCGCACGGCGGACCGGTTGCAGCGCACCTCGACCTGGATCGAGGGCCTGGAAGGCGGGTTGGACCACCTGAAGGCGGTGATCGTGGACGACAGCCTCGGCATCTGCGCCGACCTGGAGGCCGCGATGGCCAAGCACGTGGACAACTACGCCGACGAGTGGCGCGGCGTGCTGGAGGACCCGGAGAAGCTGGCCCGGTTCACCTCGTTCGTGAACGCGCCCGGCACGCCCGACCCGACGATTTCCTTCCGCGAGGAACGCGGTCAGAAGGTTCCTGTCCTGCTGGGGATTCCGGAGGTCGTCAGATGACACCCGTGTGCGAGTTGAGCGCGTTGCAGCCGGAGAGCGGCGTGGCCGCCCTGCTGCCCGACGGCACCCAGGTCGCCGTCTTCCTGACCCACGACGGCCAGGTGCACGCGTTGGGCAACATCGACCCGTTCAGCGGCGCCGCCGTGCTGGCGCGGGGCATCGTCGGCGACCGGGGCGGCGTGCCGGTGGTGGTGTCGCCGGTGTACAAGCAGGCGTTCGAGCTGAGCACCGGCAAGTGCCTGGACGACCCGTCCACGGCGGTCCCCGTCCACCCGGTCCGCGTGGCCGACGGCATCGTCCAGGTCGGGTCGCCGTGAACGCCGCCCCGCTGGCCGGGTACACGGTCGGCGTGACCGCCGCCCGGCGGGCCGACGAACTGACGGCGCTGTTGGAGCGCAAGGGCGCGACCGTGCTGCACGGCCCGGCGATCCGCATCGTGCCGCTGCCCGACGACGCGGAGCTGCTGGCCGCCACCCGCGAGGTGGTGGAACGGCCGCTGGACATCGCGGTGGCGACCACCGGCATCGGTTTCCGGGGCTGGGTCGAGGCCGCCGAGGGCTGGGGCCTGGCCGCCCGCCTGCTCACCAGGCTGTCCGGCGCGCAGGTGATGGCCCGGGGCCCGAAGGCGCGCGGGGCGGTGCGGGCGGCGGGTCTGGTGGAGGCGTGGTCGCCGGAGGGCGAGAGCAACGCCGAACTGCTCGACCACCTGATCCGATCGGGGGTGGCGGGCAAGCGGATCGCGGTGCAGCAGCACGGCGAGCCCTTGCCCGATTTCGTGTCCGCGCTGGAGAACGCGGGCGCCGAGGTCGTCCCGGTCTCGGTGTACCGCTGGACCGGCCCGGTCGACTCCGCTCCGCTGGACCGCCTGGTGGACGCGGTCCTGGCTCGTCAGGTGGACGCGTTGACCTTCACCAGCGCGCCGGCGGCGGCGAACGTGCTTCGCCTGGCCTCCGCCACCGGCCGGTACAAGGAACTGGTGAACGTCCTGCGGACGGACGTGCTGGTGGTCGGGGTCGGCTCGATCACCGCCGGTCCGCTGGTCGCCGCCGGTATCCCCGTGGTCCAGCCGGCCCGGGCCCGGATCGGCGCGCTGGCCCGTGAGCTGACCTTGGCCCTGCCCGCGCGGGCGACCCGGCTGCGCATCGCCGCCCGGGACATCGAGCTGCGCGGTCAGGCGGTCGTGGTGGACGGCGAACTCCGGCCGGTCGCGCCCGCCCCGATGGCCGTGCTGCGCGTGCTGGCCGCCGCGCGGGGGCGGGTGGTGTCGAGGCGTGAGCTGTTGGCCGCGTTGCCCAGCGGCGGTGAGGAGCACGCGGTGGAGACGGCGATCGGCCGCCTGCGGACGGCGCTGGGCGAGCCCCGGATGGTGACGACGGTCGTGAAGCGCGGCTACCGACTGGCCATGGACCCCGCTGGAGTCGCGGTATGACGTTGGTTCTCGTGGCACACGGCACCCGTGATCCCGCCGGTGCTGTTGTGGTGGAGGAGATCGCCGCGCTGGTGCGGTCGCGGTTGGGCGGCGTGCCGGTGCGGGTGGCTTATGCGGACGTGCGCCGGCCTGACGTGACGGCGGTGCTGCGCTCGGTGAACGGTCCGGCCGTGGTCGTGCCCGCCTTCCTGGCGGCGGGCTACCACGTGCGGGTGGACATCCCGGCCCAGGTCGAGGCGTCGGGCCACCGCGATGTGGTGGTCACCGCGCCGATCGGGCCGGCTCTGGTGCCCGCGCTGGTGGCGCGGTTGGCGGAGGCGGGCTGGGAGCCCGGCGACTCGGTGGTGCTGGCGGCGGCGGGGTCTTCGGACGCCCGCGCGTTGGCCGAGGTCGGGAAGGTGGCCCAGGCCTTGTCGCGGCGGGTGGGCGGGCCGGTCCAGATCGGGTACGCGGCCACCGCGTCGCCGCACATCTCGGACGTCGTCGCCTCGACGCCGGGGCGGGTGGCGGTGGCGTCGTGGCTGCTCGCGCCGGGTCTGTTCCACCGGGCGGTGGCCGAGTCGGGCGCGGCCGTGGTGGCGGCCCCGATCGGTGCGCACCTGCGGGTCGTCGAGGCGGTCTTGTTGCGGTACTACCAGGCGCGTTGCCTGGAGGACGTCGCGTAGGCGCTCCGCCGACGGGGAATAGTTGAGACTTCAACCAGGTTGTGCGGGCTGAGCGACCCCCGCATCCTGGAGGTCCCCGTCGAAGGAGGCAGCGATGCCCGCCGTCACCGCAGACACCCTGACCCTGCCCAGGCTGCCCGAGCTGTCCGAGGCCGCGACCGACTGGCGTCCAGTGCGCAAGGTGGTGCAGGCGCAGAAGTTCCTCGAAGGGGAGGGCTTCCAGGTCCGGCGGCCCTTCCCCGGCGTGGACCTCGCGTTGGCCGACCCGTTCCTGCTGCTCGACCAGATGGGAGCGGTCGAGTACGGGCCCGGTGAGGCCAAGGGGGCTCCGTGGCACCCGCACCGGGGGTTCGAGACGGTCACGTACATGATCGACGGGGCGTTCGAGCACCAGGACTCGACCGGTGGCGGCGGGTTGATCACCGACGGGGCGACCCAGTGGATGACCGCCGGCAGTGGGGTGTTGCACAGCGAACTCCCGCCGCAGGAGATGGTGGCCAAGGGCGGGTTGTTCCACGGCGTGCAGCTGTGGGTGAACCTGCCCAAGGCGGCCAAGTGGTCGCCGCCGCGCTACCAGGACATCAAGGCGCGTGACGCCGTGCTGCTGTCCAGCGACGACGGTGGCGCGCTGGTCCGGGTGATCGCGGGTGACGTGGCCGGCCATCGCGGGCCGGGCATGACCTACACGCCGATCACCTACCTGCACGCGACGCTCAGCGCGGGCGCCCGCCTGGCCCTGCCGTGGCCGGAGGAGTTCAACGCGCTGGTCTACGTGCTGTCCGGGCGGGGGACCGTCGGGGCGGAGAAGCGCCCGCTGGAGGAAGGGCGGCTGGCCGTGTTCGGCCACGGGTCGGCCGTGACCATGCAGGCCGACACCACCTGGGACGTGCTGGTCCTGGGCGGGCTGCCGCTGAACGAGCCGGTGGCCCGGTACGGGCCGTTCGTGATGAACACCCGGAAGGAGATCCTCGACGCCATCGAGGACTTCCAGGCCGGTCGACTGGGCCGGACCCACGTGCCGCACGTGAGCCCGACCGACGAGGAGGTCTGACATGTCCGACGTCCGCGAGCTGCTGGCCAAGGGCCGCGAGTTCCGGGCCGCCGGCGACCCGAGCGGCGCGGCGCGGTTCCTGGTCGAGGCCGCCGAGCACGCGCCGACCGACCGAACGGTGCTGACCGAGCTGGCGCTGGCGCACTTCCAGTCCGCCGCGCTGGGGCGGGCCGAGGCCGTGCTGCGCACGCTGGTCGACCTCGACCCGTCCGACGGTTACGCCCGGCTGCTGCTGGGTCGCACGCTGACCCGGCAGAGCCGGGCGGGCGAGGCGCTGCCGGAACTGCGGCTGGCCGCCGCGCTGACCCGGGACCCCGACGTGGCCGCCGAGGTCGAGCGGGTCGCCGCGCGGGTCACCACAGGCCCGGTGGCTCCTCCTCCTTCTCCTTGACCGCGTCTTCCCAGCGGTACGTGCGCAGGTTGACCTTCCCGTTGTCGGCCACCACGCCTTCCTCGCGCAGCAGTTGCAACTGCTCGTCGGCGATGTGCGGCGCGCACGTGCCGTTGGCCCGCAGCACCCGGTGCCACGGCAGGTCGTGCCCGTCCTGGTTCAGGATCTGGCCGACCAGCCGGGGCGACGGGGCGCGGGACAGGTCGGCGACGTCGCCGTAGGTGGCCACGCGTCCGCGGGGGATCGACCGCACCACCTCGCGGACCAACTCGTGCAGCTCTTCATCCACCCGGCCAAGGATTCCACTCAGCCCGTGTAGCCGGCCACGACCCTCGTGAAGTCGTAGGTGCCCTGGTTGGTGCCGGAGCAGTCGGACGTGGACCCGCCGCAGTTGCCGCGGTCCCGGTTGGTGGCCCAGAAGGTGAAGCGCGCCAGGTGTTTCGAGGTCGCCCAGTCGCGCATGGCCCGGAACTGCGCGGTGGTGACGGTCTCGCCGGTGTCGGTGACGCCGTTCATCGAGGACAGTCCGCTGCGGCGGTAGGCGGCGTCGTCGGTCAGCCCGAACGTGGCCTTGACGTGGTTCTTCAGGCCGTCCACGGCGGACTTGGTGCCGGCGACGAGGTCGCTGGGTCCACCGAAGTTGAACGGCATCACCGACCACACGTCGACCTGCGCGCCGAGGTCTTTCGAGCGGGTGATCAGGCGCCTGCCCCAGGTGTTCGGGCCGGACCGGTCGGTGGGCATGGTGACGACCGTGCGGATGCCGGGGTTGTTCTGCTTGACGATCTTCAGCGCGCCGAGGACGCGGTCCTGCACGGTCGCGTTCTCGAACTCGGCGGCTTCGATGTCGATGTCGATCGCCTTGAGCTGGTAGGCGTTGATCACCTTCTGGTAGGCGCCGGCCAGGGCGGTGGCCGACGAGCAGTGCTGGCCGAGCTTGCGGCCGGACCAGCCTCCGAACGACGGGATCACGTCGCCGCCGGCCGCGCGGATGTTGCGGATCAGGGTGGCGTCCGAGCCGGTCAGGGAGCGCGTGCCGTCCCACGCGGGGTTGCAGCCGCCGTCGGAGAGGATGAACGCGAGCGTGAAGGTCTTCACGCCGGTCGCGTTCATGACATTCACCGGATTGGGTTTGTTGCCCCACTGGTACAGGTACGGGGACGCGAGGACGGGGTTCGGCGCGGCCTCCGCGACCGGGGCCAGGGCCATCGCCGCGACACCCGCGGTGAGTGCGATCGTCAACCGCCGCAAGGGTTTCATCGTTCCTCCAGACCACAGGGAGGAGTCGTCCGGCGGCGGCGGGGACGACTCCGGTCGGGTCTCAAGGTGGACTAGACCACTCGGATTTGTCAAGACCTCGTACAAATGGGTGGTGCCGGGATTGTCGGTGGGTCGTGGTTCCATCGGCACGTGGCAGTGAACCGGGCTCCGTTGCTGGTGCGCCGGGTGCGGGAGGACCGCCCCGAGCGCCACTGGGACGCGCCCGCGCGCGCCGTGTTCGACCACGCCGGCGGGCCGCTGCGGGTGCTCGGCGGCCCCGGCACGGGCAAGACCGAGCTGCTCGCCGAGGTGGTGGCGGACCGGGTGCGGCGGGGCGGGGTGCACCCGGAGCGGATCTTGGTGCTCACCCCGAACCGGCGGGCGGCGGTGTCCCTGCGCGCCCACATCACCCGGCTGCTCACCAGCAGCGCCGACGGCGAGGTGCTGCCGACCACGCAGGAACCGCTGGTCCGGACCGTCCACTCGTACGCCTACGCGGTGCTGCGGGCGCAGGCGGTGCAGGCGGGGGAGCCGACACCGCGCCTGCTGTCCGGTCCGGAGCAGGACGCGGTGGTGCGCGAGCTGCTGGCCGGTGACGTGGCGATGGGCGCGCGCAAGTGGCCGGAGCGGCTTCGGCCGGCGCTCGCGTTGCCCGGGTTCGGCCACGAGCTGCGCGACCTGCTGCTGCGCGCCACCGAGCGCGGGCTGGCCCCGGAGGACCTGGTCGAGCTGGGGCGGGCGCAGGGGCGGGACGAGTGGGTGGCGGCCGGTCTGTTCGCGATCCAGTACGAGCAGGTCAGCCTGTTGGCCGGGGCGGGGCAGGGGCTGGCGGCGTCCTACGACGCGGCGGAGCTGGTCGGCAGCGCCCTGCTGGCGTTCGACGCCGAACCGGACGTGCTGCTGGGGGAGCAGCGGCGGGTCCGGCACCTGCTGGTGGACGACGCGCAGCACCTGGACCCGTTGCAGTTCGAGTTCGTGTCGCGGCTGGGGGCGGCGGCGGAGGAGTTCGTGCTGGCGGGCGACCCGGACCAGGCCGTGTTCTCCTTCCGCGGGGCGGACCCGGTGCTGCTGGCCGATTCGGACTGGCCGACCGTGGTGCTGCGGCAGAGCCACCGGATGGCCCCGGAGATCCGGGACGCGGTGCGGCGGTTGTCCGGGCGGCTGCCCGGCGCGTCGCCGACCCGGGACGTGCTGCCCGTCGAGGGGACGGGTCACGTGCAGGTGCGGCTGTTCGCGTCCGGTGCGCAGGAGGCGAGCTGGGTGGCCGACCAGTTGCGGCGGGCGCACCTGATCGACGGCGTGCCGTGGTCGGAGATGGCGGTGGTGGCGCGGTCCACCAGCCGGTCGCTGCCGGTGCTGCAACGGGCGTTGTTGGCGGCGGGCGTGCCGGTCGCGGTGCCGACCGACGAGTTGCCGTTGGCGCAGCAGCCCGCCGTGGCCCCCTTTTTGGCCCTGCTCAGGTGTGCGGCGTCAGCGGGATCGTTGGACGAGGACACCGCGGCCATGCTCCTGGCGTCCCCGCTGGGTGGCGCGGACCCGTTGGCACTGCGGCGGTTGCGGCGCGGCCTGCGGCGCTTGGAGATGGCCGCCGGCGGTGACCGCCCCAGCGGCGAACTGCTGGTCGAGGTGATCGAGTCCGACGACCGCCTCGCGGCGTTGGAGGACGCCGAGGCCATGCCCGCCCGTCGCGTCGCCGGCCTGCTGCGCAAGGCGCGCAAGGGCATCGCCGAGGGGCAGAGCGTCGAGCAGGTGCTGTGGGACCTGTGGCAGTCCACCGGCCTGGAGAACCGCTGGGTGGCGCAGTCCGCCCGGCACGGCACGTCCGGCATGCAGGCCGACCGCGACCTGGACGCGATCGTGGGCCTGTTCGAGGCGGCGGCCAAGTACGTGGACCGCCTGCCCGGCGCGGGCGCCGAGGGTTTCGCGGATTACCTGGCGTCCCAGGAGATCGTCGGCGACACGCTGGCCGCGTCCGCCCCGGTCGGCGAGGCGGTGACCGTGCTGACCGCACACGCGTCGGCGGGTCGGGAGTGGACCGTGGTCGCCGTCCCGGGCGTGCAGGAGGGCAGCTGGCCGGACCTGCGGCTGCGCGGTTCGCTCCTGGGCGTGGAACGGATGGTGGACACCCTCACCGGCGTCGGCGAGGAGGTCTCCGCCATCGCGCCGCTGCTGGCCGAGGAGCGCCGCCTGCTCCTGGTGGCGGTGAGCCGGGCGAGACGAACGTTGCTGGTCAGCGCCGTGCGGGGGGAGGATGAGCAGCCGTCGCGCTTCCTGGACGAGCTGGAGGAACTCTCCACCGACCAGCCCGAGCGGCCCACGTTCACCCCGGAACGCGGCCTGGTCCTGGCCGAGCTGGTCGGCGAACTCCGCCGGGTCGTGTGCTCGGACGACGAAACAGAGGACCGCCGCACCCGTGCCGCCGCCCAGTTGGCCCGCCTGGCGGCGGCCGGCGTCCCCGGCGCCCACCCGGACTCCTGGTACGGCTTGGCCGAGGTGACCACCGACGATCCACTGTGGACGGAAGACCACACGGTCAGCGTGTCCCCGTCCACCGTCGAAGTGCTCTCGAAGTGCCCGCTGCGCTGGGTGGTGGAACGCCACGGCGGCCAGGACCCGGCCGAACTGGCGTCCGTCACCGGCACGCTGGTCCACGCCCTGGCCCAGGCGGCGGCGACCGGTGCCGACGAGAAGGAGCTGCGCGCCAAGCTCAGCGAGGCGTGGTCGGCCGTCGACGCCGGCGCCCCGTGGTTCTCCCGCCGCGAGCGCCTGCGCGTGGAGAAGATGCTCGACACGTTCCTGGGCTGGCTGGCCTCCAGCCGCGACCAGTTGACCCAGGTGGCGGTCGAGCACGAGATCAACGTGGAGGTGCCCAAGCCGGCGGGCGGCCCCCACCTGCGCGTCCGGGGTCGCGTGGACCGCCTGGAGACCGACCGCGAGGGCCGCCCGGTCGTGATCGACCTCAAGACGGGCAAGTCCCCGGTGACCAAGGAGGAGGCCCGCCAGCACCCGCAGCTGGCCGTCTACCAACTCGCCTCCTCCCTGGGCGGCTTCACCCACCTGGGCCTGGGCACCGACCCGGGCGGCGCCCGCCTCCTCTACGTGGCCAAGGAGAACAAGAAGACCGGCGCCACCGAACTGGAACAGGCCCCGCTGGACGAGCAGGGCGTGCGGGTCTGGCTGGAGGCCGTGCAGGCGGCGGCGGGTTCGAGTGTGGGCCCGACCTACACGGCCACCGAGAACTCCGACTGCGACCGCTGCCCGGCCCGGACCACCTGCCCCATCCACCCGTCGGGCCGGCAGGTCAGCCAGTAACGCCTCGACCAGCCCGGCGCCCCCACTACTGCGGGTCGCCGAAGATTCGTCCGGACGGAGTCGGAGAATGCAGGCGTGGCGGCACCAGGCGAGCAGCGAACGGACGGGCGGGGGCAACTCGCCAGCCCGTTCGAAGTCGCCGAAGCGCTGGGTCTGCCCAAGCCCACCCCGGAGCAGGCCGCCGTCGTCGCCGCGCCCACCGCCCCGGCCCTGGTCGTCGCGGGCGCCGGCGCGGGCAAGACCGAGACCATGGCCGCCCGGGTCGTCTACCTGGTCGCCAACGGCTTCGTCACCCCTGACCGGGTCCTCGGCCTGACCTTCACCCGCAAGGCCGCGCGCCAGCTCTCCGACCGGGTCCGCGCCCGCCTCCGCCGCCTCGGCGGCTCCCCGCTGCTCGACCGCCTCGACCCCAGCGGCGAACGCCGGGCCGCCGTCCTCACCGCCGAACCGGTCATCCTCACCTACCACGCCTACGCCGGCCGCCTGGTCGGCGAGCACGGCCTGCGCCTCCCCGTCGAACCCGGCGTCCGCCTGCTCACCGAGACCGCCTCCTGGCAACTCGCCCACCGCGTCGTCTCCACGTGGGCCGAGGACATCGAGACCGACAAGATCCCGCCCACCATCACCGGCTACCTCCTCGCCCTCGCCGGCGAACTCGGCGAACACCTCGTCGACCCCAAGGCCCTGCGCAGGCACGCCGAGAAGTTCACCGCGATCATCGAGAACGCCCCCAAAACCGCCCGCCAACGTGACGGCCTCCCCGAAAAGCTCAAGGACGTCGTCAACGCCCAACGCCTGCGCGTCAACCTCCTCCCCCTCCTGGAGGCCTACCAGTCCCGCAAGCGCAAGGAAGCGGCGATGGACTTCGCCGACCAGATGTCCCTCGCCGCCCGCCTCGCCGACGAGTACCCCGAGGTCGCGCAAGGCGAGCGCGAGCGGTACGGCGCGGTCCTCCTCGACGAGTACCAGGACACCGGTCACGCCCAACGCGTCCTGCTGCGCGCCCTCTTCGGCCGGGGCGAACCCATGGCCGTCACCTCCGTCGGCGACCCGGCGCAGGCGATCTACGGCTGGCGCGGCGCGTCGGCGGCCAACCTGCCCCGGTTCGTCCAGGACTTCCCGCCCGCCCGCAAGTACGGCCTGCTCACCAGCTTCCGCAACCCGCCGGAAGTCCTCGCCCTGGCCAACGCCGTCTCCGCGCCGCTGCGCGCGTCCGGCCTCGACGTCGACGAACTGCGCGCCCGCCCCGGCGCCGGCCCCGGTGACGTCCGGATCGGCCTGTTCGACACCGTCCGCGCCGAGCTGGACTGGATGGCCGACACCGTCGCCGCCCAGTGGGAAGCCCACCTCGACGAGAGCGACGAGCCGCCCACCGCCGCGGTCCTGGTCCGCCGTCGCGCCGACATGGCCCCCATCGCCGCCGCCCTGCGCGAACGCGGTCTCCCCGTCGAGGTCGTCGGCCTCGGCGGGCTCCTCGACGAACCGGAGGTCCGCGACCTGGTCAGCGCCCTGCGCGTGCTGGTCGACCCGCTCGCCGGCACCGCCGCCGCCCGCCTGGTCACCGGGTCGCGCTGGCGGGTCGCCGCCAAGGACCTCGCCGCGCTCTGGTCCCGGGCCCGCGAACTCGCCGGGTCGCCGACCCGCCAGTCCGTCGTGGACGACCCCCTGGCGGTCCTCGCCGACGCCCTCCCCGGCGAGCACGCCGAACAAGCCGGCCTCGCCGACGCGCTGGACGACCCCGGCGACCCCACCACGTACTCCGCCGAGGGCTACCGCCGCATCCGCCGACTCGGCGCGGAACTGTCGTCACTGCGCCGCCGCCTGGAGCAGCCGCTGCCCGAACTCGTCGCCGACGTCGAACGCACCCTCCTGCTCGACATCGAGGCCATGGCCCGGCCCGGCGGCGTCGGCCGGGCGCACCTGGACGCGTTCGCCGACGTGGTCGCGGACTTCGCGGCGGCCAGCCCGTCCGCGACCCTGCCCGCCCTGCTGGACTACCTCTACACCGCCGAACACGCCGAGGACGGCCTGGAACCCGGAGAGGTCGAGGTCGCGGAGAACCGCGTGCAGGTGCTGACCATGCACTCCGCGAAGGGCCTGGAGTGGCACATCGTGGCCCTGCCGCACGTGGTCAAGGACGTCTTCCCGGGCCGCAAGAAGACCTCGTGCTGGCTGAAGGCGGTCGCCGAACTGCCCGCCGAGCTGCGCGGCGACGCCCAGGACCTGCCGACGCTGCGCATCCCGCCGGGCGCGAACCGCAAGGAGGTCGAGGAGGCCCTCGACCGGCACGCCGACGACTTCGAGGACCGCCGACTGGTCGAGGAACGCCGCCTGCTCTACGTGGCGCTGACCCGAGCCGAGCACAGCCTGCTGGTGTCCGGCCACTGGTGGGCCGAGACGGGGGACAAGCCGAAGGGACCGTCCGCGTTCCTGGTCGAGCTGCGCGAGGCCGTGCTGTCCGCCGACCACCCGCCCGCCGACATCGCCCACTGGTCCCCGCCGCCCGCCGAGGACGAGCCGAACCCGCTCGCCTCCGAGGTCAAGAGCACGCGGTGGCCCGCCGACCCCCTCGGCAAGCGCCGCGAAGCCGTGGCCGAAGGCGCCCGACTGGTCCTCGACGCCCTGGACCGCCACCTCGCCGAGCAGGCCCCGGAACAGACCGAACTCCCGCTGGTCCTGGCCCCCGAACCCGACGACCTGCCACCGGAGCCGGACGACTACGACCTCCCGCCCGAACCGGACGACTACGACGAACCGCCCGAGCCTGAAGACGTCGAAGAACCCGCGCTGCCCGAAGAGGACCCTGACCCCGAGGGCTGGGCGCGGGACGTGGACGTGCTGCTGGCCGAACGGGCCGCCGCCGCGGACCGGCGCGAACGGGTCGTGCTGCCCGACCACCTGTCGGTCAGCCAACTCGTCGAACTGGCCGCCGACCCCGACCTGCTGGCCCGCCGCCTGCGCCGCCCCTGCCGTTCCCGCCCAACCCGATGGCCCGCCGCGGCACCGCCTTCCACACTTGGCTGGAACAGCGGTTCGGCGCGAGCCGCCTGCTCGACCTGGACGAACTGCCCGGTGCGGCCGACGAGGGCGCCGCGCCCGACACCGAGCTGAAGCGCCTCCAGGAGGCGTTCCTGGCCAGCGGGTGGGCCGAGCGCACCCCGTACGACGTCGAGGTGCCGTTCGAGACCGAGATCGACGGGCTGTCCGTGCGCGGCCGGATGGACGCGGTGTTCGCCGACCCCGACGGCGGCTGGACCGTGGTCGACTGGAAGACCGGCGCGGTGCCCGACGAGGAACGCCTGCCCGCGCTGTCCGTGCAGCTCGCGGCGTACCGGCTGGCGTGGGCGGCGCTGAAGAAGGCGCCGGTGGAGAAGGTGCGGGCCGCGTTCCACTACGTGCGGCACGACCACACCCTGCGCCCGGCGGACCTGCTGGACGCCGACGGCCTGCGGAACCTGATCCGCGAGGTGCCGGTCTAGCTGTGCACCCGCGCGTGCGCGGGCACTTCCTTCAACACCCGGTCGTACAGGACCTCCAGCAGCCACCGCCCGAACAGCGACGGCCCGAACTCGGTCGACCGGTCCTCCGGCGGCACCAGCAGCTCCGCCGCGCCCGCCTCGTCCACCGCGACGACCCCGATGCCGTAGTAGTCCAGCTCGATCAGCGGCCACGACCGCGAGCCCTGCGGCGCGGGCAGCACCACCGAGCACGGCGCGAGCGTCATCAGCGTCCCGCACGACTGGAGCGCGCGGTCCACCGTCGACTCACCCACCAGGACGCCGACCAACTCCACCGCGGGCACGGGCAGGCGGTCGTGCGCGGACGGCTCGAACCACGACCGGAACCACGACGGGTCCGCCTGGGGCGGCCAGCCGTTCGCGGTGCGCCACTCGTGCACGTCGGCACGGACCCGCACGACCGCCGACACCTGGTGTCCCAGCACGGCGACGTCGGGTACGACGATGCCGCGCCAACCGAGTGCCGACGCGGCAGGGTGGAGGAGCGGTTGCACTCGGGCATCCTATGGCTGGTTGCGGTTTCAATGACAGTCCTCGGGCGCTCAGGGTGTCGAACCCGACGCCGAGAGTGATCAGGGCGCGCCGCGGCGCACCTTCAGCGCCCACAGGACCAGCGGCACCTGGAGCGGCAGCCGCCCGTACGCGATCGCCCGCGCCTTGGGCGACTTCGTCCGGTAGTCGTACGCCATCTTCACGTTCGCCGGGAACACCGCGGCGAAGAAACCCGCCGCCAGCAGCCCGCCCAGCCGCCGCGTGCGCGGCGCCGCGACCGCCGCCGCCAGCGCGACCTCCGCGACACCGGAGGCATAAGTCCAGGTCCGGGGCTTGCCGGGGAGCGAACGCGGGATGATCGCGTCGTACGGCTTCGGCTTGGCGAAGTGCGTGACGCCCGCGGCGGCGAGGAGCGCGGCCAGCGCGAGGGCCGACCGCGAGCGGGAACGAGTGGGTTCCATGCCGACCACCCTGTCATGCCTCCCGCCCGCCGGCCCGCCCAGGGCTATCCTCCCGCACCGTGAGCGGTGATCCCGAAAATCCGGAACATCCCGAGCGCGCGGCGGTGGCCGCGCTGGCCGAGGACTTCCTCGCGGACCTGCGCGAGTGGGTCACGATCCCGTCGATCGGCGCGGACCCGGCGCACCACGGCGACGTGGGCAGATCCGCCCACTGGCTCGCCGACACCCTGCGCCGCGACGGCTGGCCGGACGTGCGGGTGTGGGACACCGGCCCGGCGCTCCCCGCCGTCTACGCCTGCTGGCCCGCCGCCGACCCGGACGCGCCGACGATCCTGGTCTACGGGCACCACGACGTGCAGCCGGTCGACCCGGTCGAGCAGTGGGAGCACCCGCCGTTCGAGGCGACCGTGGTCGGCGAGGAACTGTTCGGCCGGGGCGCCAGCGACGACAAGGGCCAGGTCGCCATGCACCTGCTCGGCGTCAAGGCGCACCTCGCGGCACTCGGCGCAGACCGCCCGGCGGTGACGCTGAAGCTGTTCGTGGAGGGTGAGGAGGAGTCCGGCTCGCCGAACCTGCTGCGCCTGCTCGACGACCACCGCGCCGAACTGGCGTGCGACCTCATCGTGTTCAGCGACACCCCGATCTACGCGCGCGACGCGCCCACGATCTGCACCGGCCAGCGCGGCGTGTACGGGGCCGAGGTCGTCATCACCGGCGGCACGTCCGACGTGCACTCCGGCCGCGCCGGCGGCAGCGTGCCGAACCCGGCGACCGCCGCCGCCCGGCTCGTCGCCGCCCTGCACGACGACAAGGGCCGGGTCGCCCTGCGCGACTTCTACGCCGACGTCGTCGAACCCACCGAGGCCGAACGCGCCGACTACGCCGCCCTGCCGTTCGACGAGGACGTGTGGCTGGCGAACTCCGGCGGCGCGCGGGCGCTGTCCGGCGAGGAGGGCTGGTCCACCCTCGAACGGGTGTGGGTGCGGCCGACCGCCGAGGTCAACGGCATCCACAGCGGGTACGGCGGCCCCGGCCTGAAGACGATCGTGCCCGCCGACGCGCGGATCAAGCTGTCCTTCCGGCTCGTCCCCGACCAGGACCCGGAACGGGTCGCCGCGGCCCTGCACGAGTTCGTCGCCGAACACACCCCCGCCGGCCTGCGCGCCCAGGTCCTGCCCGCCGGCGACGGCGCGCCGCCCTACGCCGTCGACGTCACCCACCCGGCCGTCGGCGCCCTGCGCGAAGCGGTCGAGGCCGCGTTCGACCAGCCCGTCCGGTACAGCCGCACCGGCGGCAGCGGCCCCGCGGCGCTGCTGCACCAGCGCATCGGCGTGCCGGTCGTGTACCTCGGGGCGACCTTGCCGGATGATCGGATCCACGCGCCCAACGAGCGCGTCGTCGTGCCCCAACTGCTGCGCGGCGCGGAGGCCGCAGCCCGCCTGTGGCGGCTGCTCCCGGAGAGGCTGTCATGATCCGCCGGTTCCACGCGGGCCAGCCGCTGGCCGACCAGCCCGGCCACTCGCTCGTCGGCGTGATCAAGATGCCGGACATCGTCCAGAGCCCGACGCGGTCGATCGTGAAACGCGTGATCGGGGCGATGGCTGCCCTGTTCGCCACCGTGCTCATCGTCTACGTGGACCGCGACGGCTACCGCGACGCCAACGAGGACGGGCTGTCCTTCCTCGACGCCGTCTACTACGCCACCGTGTCGCTCTCGACCACCGGCTACGGCGACATCACGCCCGCCACCTCGTCCGCGCGCCTGGTGAACGTCCTGGTCATCACCCCGCTGCGGGTGCTGTTCCTGATCGTCCTGGTCGGCACGACCCTCGAAGTGCTCACGGAACGCTCGCGCCAGGCGCTGCGCATCCAGAAGTGGAGGACCAAGGTGCGGGACCACGTGGTCGTCGTCGGCTACGGGACGAAGGGCCGCTCCGCGGTCAGCGCCCTGCTCGGCGACGGCATCGAGCCCGGTCAGATCGTCGTCGTCGACACCACCCAGGAGGCCCTGGACGCGGCGTCGGCCATCGGCCTGGTGACCGTGCACGGCACCGGCACCAGCAACGACGTGCTGCGCGTCGCGGGCGTCCCGCGCGCCCGGGCTGTCGTCGTGGCCGCGAACCGCGACGACACCGCCGTCCTGGTCACCCTCACCGCGCGCGAACTGGCGCCCAAAGCCCAGATCGTGGCGTCGGTGCGGGAACGGGAGAACGAACACCTCCTGCGCCAGTCCGGCGCCGACTCGGTCGTCGTCTCCAGCGAGACGGCCGGCCGCCTCCTCGGCATGGCGACCGCGACCCCGTCGGTGGTGGACATGGTCGAGGACCTCCTGACCCCCGACGCCGGCCTGTCCATCGCAGAGCGGGACGTCGAACCGTCGGAGATCGGCGGCTCCCCCAGGCACCTGCCGGACATAGTGCTGGGCGTCGTCCGCGCCGGCACCCTCTACCGCGTGGACGCCCCGAAGCCGACGCGGTAGAAGCCGGCGACCGCCTCCTGTACGTCAAGAAGGTGACCCCACCCAAGGAAACCTGACCCGCACCACCTCACCGTCGCTCCCCGAATTGTCGGTACCCCGTGAGACGATCGACTCGGGGGCCGGCGGCCACGGCGGCGACGCCTCACCGGGCACGTGCAACCACCCTGACCAGCACGAACCGCCCACCTCCACGGCCACGCCCAACCGGAACGCCGGCCGCGCGATACCCGCGTGGTCGTGCCGCACCACCGACCGGTGCACGTCATCGGACACCACCAACACCAGCGGCGCGGCCGTGTCCCGCAACGCCTGCTTCACCTGCGGCGCGTCGAGCAGCCGGAACGCTACGTCGAGCGTCTCGCCGAACGTGCCGTGCCGGTCGTGGACGATCTCGCCCGCGTGCAGCACCGCCCGCAACCGCAACGGGTCGTCCGGCCGCTGGCGGTTGTGCGTGTCGAGCAGCAGCCGCACGGTCGGCATGACCGACGCCAGCAGCAGCGTCTTCGGCGCGTGGTCCGTCGGGCGGATCAGCGCGAGCACGCCGTCACCCCGGTGGACCACCGCGTCGCAGTCCCGCGCCCCGATGCCGCACGCCTCCAACGCGGCCGTGACGACCTCGAACATGAGTTCCCGTAAAAACGCTTTCCCGCGATTGTTCCGGCCGGTGGAACCTTCGACGTCGAAGGCCAGCACCGTGCGGTACACCGGGTGCGGCAGCGCCCAATTGGTCACGGCGAAAACGGTCCACCTCCCGCCGTCCCGGGGACAAGTGCCGGTTTTCCCGGAAATCCGGGAAACCACTCCCGGGAAGCGGTTCAGCGTTCCGACCCGAATCCCGCCTCCCGGGCTATCTCCACCGCCTCGGCCCGGTCCCGCGCCCCGAGTTTGAGCCGGAGTTCGCTGATCCGGTTGTCCACCGTCTTCGGCCGGAGCCCCAGTTCCCGCGCTATCTGCCGGTTGGTCAGCCCGTCCGCGAGCAGCGTCGCCATCTCCTGCTCGCGGTTGGTCAGCCCGAACCTGCGCGCCACGTTGGGCGTCTGCGCCACCCGCCGCGCGAGCGTCTCCAGCATGGACGCCTCGATCACGGCCTTGCCCGCGACCGCGAGCCGCACGTGCTGCACCAGGTCCGACGATTCATCACTTTTCCGCAGGTAGCTGCGGGCTCCGGCGCGCAGGGCGGCCAGCACGGGCTCGTCGTCCTCGTCCATGGTCAGCACGACGACCACCGCGTCGGGCCACTGGTCGCGGATCTCCCGGATCACGTCGGCGCCGCACGAGGTCACCGCATCGCCCGGCCGGCGCGGCATCCGCAGGTCCATGACGATCGCCGCCGGTTTGTGCTCCAACGCCTTTCGCACCGCGTCCGCACCGTTCCGGCATTCGTCGACCACGCTGAATCCGGACGTGTCGAGCAGCGCGCGCAGACCCATTAGCGACGTCGGGTGGTCATCGACGATCAAAACCGGAAGCGCCTCTTCGGCCACGATGCACTCCTAGCCCGCCGATCACGTGTCGGTACCGCCAGCCTACTCCCGGCCCGTTCCGCACCGACCCGGCCCGGCCCGGCCCGGCCCGGAAGCATTCGCGATCAATGCGGTTCGACCGGGAGTGTGGCCACGATTCGGGTACCCGGAGACGCCGGTTCGACGGTGAATGTGCCGCCGATTTCCGTGCAGCGCTCACGCATCGTGGCCAACCCACCGGACAGTGCCTGGTCGGGCCGGATGCCCCGCCCGTCGTCGGTGACCACCAGTTCCAGCTCGGGTGTCCGGGAGATCCGGATCCGGCACGCCGAGGCGTGCGCGTGCCGGGCGATGTTGTTCAGCGCCTCGCTGACGATCCAGTACACGGTCAGCTCCACCCGGTCCGGCAACCCGTCGACGCCCGGGTCGGCGACCACCTCGACGTCGAACTCGCGGGTGAACCGCGCCGCCTGCCGCCGCACCGCCTCGACCAGCCCGTGGTCCAGGTCGCGCGGCCGGGCACTGCGCACCACGGCCCGCACCTCGGACTGGAGCGCGTCCAGCCGGTCGAGCACCTGGGAGAGCCTGCCGCCCAGCGGTGAACCACCGTCGACCTCCTGGAGGGCGGCCTTCACCAGCAGCCGGACACCGAACACGCTCGGACCGATCGCGTCGTGGAGGTCCCGGATGATCCGCTTCAGGTCCTCCTTGCGCTCCTGCTCGAAGTGCTCGTCCGCCTGTCTGAGCTGCCGGGCCAGGCGCGCGGACTCGGCGGCCGGCGCGGCCTGGCGGGCGACGTCGGCGAGCAGCTTGGCGTCGAGCCGGCTCAACCGCTCCTCCGGCGACCGCGCCTCGGCGACCAGTTCCCCGACCCGCCGCCCGCTGACCACCATCGGCAACCGCACCCGAGGCCGCCCCCGCGACCGCCCGTGCCGCGCCACGACCTCGAAGTCGTCCTCGGTGTCCAGGTGGATGGCGACGTAGGGCAGCTTCAACGCCTCCGCGACCGACCGGGCGACGGTCGGGAACACCGCGTCGGGGTGCAGCGGGTGCTCCAGCCGCCGGCCCAGCTCGGACAGCACCCGGTACGGGTCGCCGCGGTTGCCGTACAGCAGCCGGTTCAGCCCCCGCAGCAGCGCCCGGTGCAGCGGCGCGACCGCGAGGACGACGGCGACCGTGCCCACGACGTGCGCCGTGCCCGGCATGACGACCGCGGCGGCAGCCAGCACGGTCAGGACGTACCCGCCGATCAGCGACGACGCCAGCAGGCCGTACAGGAAGGTCCGGTGGATGACCAGGTCGATGTCGTACAGGCCGTAGCGCAGGATCGCGACCAGCGCGGCGGCCGGGAACGCCGCCGCCATCGCGAGCCACGCCCCGTCCAGCGACGCCACCACTTCCAAGACGAACGCCACGATCGCGACGACCCCGCCGACGATCGCGGCGCACAACAGCCGCCGTTCCGCGCCGCCGGCTCTCAGCGCGCGTAGGACGAGCGACACCAGCCCGCCCACCAGCCCGACGACGAACGCCAGGAACCCGACGACCGCCACGACCAACGGCACCCCACGCCGCGCCGCCCCCTGAACCGCGTCATGCCAGAACGACGCCGGCGCCGACCACGACGCCCACCCGAACCCGACCGCCGGCAACACCACCCCGGCGAGCGCGCACACGAGTGCAGGCCACCACCACCGCGACAGCGGACGCCCGTCGGGGAAAAGCAGGAGGACGACCGACAGCAGCGAATACCCCGGCCACCACAACCAGGTCCCGGCCCAGGCGGCCCACCAGACCTCCGGCCACGCCTCCGCCCCGACCGCTCCCGCCGACGACACGCCGGTGGCCAGCATCGTCCACCCGACCGCGTTGGCCCGGGCGTGCGCGACGACCCGAACCCCCACCAACGTGAACACGACCGCGACCAACCAGTTCCGCGGGTGCGACGCGACGCCGTCCGCCGAGACGGACCGGACGACGGCACCCACCACGAGCACCGCCGCCACCGCCGCGAGCAGCCGGGACACCACGATCGCCGGATCAGGCCACGACTTCCGCGCCGCCGCCGCACCACCGGAATACACTGCCGCCCCCTAGGGAAGTAACGGAAGTTTTCTCATTCCCCGTGGATCCAGTGCCAGAAGTTGTGACAGGGCGACCCGGCATCGGCGATACCCGGACCACCGCCGACGTGGCCCCGAACCCGCAATTCGGCGTTCATCTCGTCCAACGCGGGCAACCCGGACGCCCCGTCGCCGTACCGGTCCTGGAACCACTGGATGCCGAGCCAGACCCGGTCGAGGTCGACCGGTGAGCCGACGTGCGGACCGTGGAAGTACGGGTTGTGCGCCCCCGCGCTCGCGGCGTACACCTCGAACGTCGGGTACCAAAGCCGCAGGTCCCCGAGTCGTGGGTGCCAGTGCTCATGGGGGAGCGGCGCCGGCGAGGACGGCGGCAGGGACGGCGGGCGGGCGTCGCGCGGGCGCGGTTCCTGCTGTCCTCGGTCTTCGGTGGGAGCGGACATCATCACATCCTCTGGTGAAGTTCAGGGTGTCCGGTTCGGTGCAGCATTCCGGTCCCGGTTTCCCGGAAACCAGAGGCTCTTGTTCCCGGAAAACCGGGAACAAGACACCCGTTCCAGCGATCAAGAGGAGCGCCGGCCCGCACATGTGCGGGACAAACGCACTCACACCACAAGAATCACCATACGAGGACCAACGAACAAGGTCATATGACCCAAACCCACCCCACAACCCCAAACTCAATCCGCAAGCGGCAACCGCAACAAAAACATCGCCCCCACAGACCCTCCCCCCTCAACCTCCCCACCACCGCCCCGCCCACACCCTGCCCACCACTCACACCGGCACCACTCACCTCGGCCGCACCCCCGCCAGCCGCACCCCCGCCACCATCGCCCGCCACCCCACCTGCCGCCGCCACCTCGCCAGCGCCCGCCGCCTCGCCAGCGCCCCCCGCCGCGCCCCCCGCCGCGCCCGCCGCCGCGCCCGCCGCCGCGCCGCCCGCCGCTGTGGCCGCCACCCCGCTAGCGCCCGCCACCCCGCTAGCGCCCGCCACCCCGCTAGCGCCCGCCGCCCCGCTAGCGCCCGCCACCGCGCCCGCCGCCTCGCCCGCAGTCGGCGTGGCCGGTGTCGGGTCGGCCGTTGGCTTGCGGTGTGAAGTCGCGTCGTCCGGGTGCGTCGTGTCGGCTGCGGAGTGCGGTGTGCCGGCTGCGGTCATGGCCGTGGTGGCGGCCGGCGTCGGTGTCGTCGTCGGTGTCGTGGTCGGTGTCGTGGTCGGCGTGATGGTTTGGGTCATGGTCGCCGGGTGGATGGCGCCGGTGAGCGGGTCCGCGAGGTAGTGCGAGGTCGGGTGGGGTGGGATCGGGGTCGTCGGGGTGATGCAGGACAGTTCGCCGCCGTGAGCCCGCACCACACCACGGGCGATGGGCAGCCCCAGCCCCGAGCCGCCCGAGCGGCGATCCCGTGCCTCGTCCAGCCGGACCAGGCGGTCGAAGATGCGTTCCCGGTCCTCCGGCGGGACGCCCGGCCCGTCGTCGGTGACCGTCAGCAGCGCGTAGCTGCCGGCGGTCGAGACGTGCAGGCGAACCGTGCCCGACGGGCCCGTTGCGTGGCGGGCGTTGTCGGCCAGGTTCGCCAACACCTGAGCCAACCGCTGCGGGTCGCCCCACACGTGTGCCGACGTGCCGGACGCGGCGATGTCGAACTCCGGCGCGAGCAGCCGGGTACGACCCACCTCGGCCTCCGCCAGGGCGAGCAGGTCCACGCGTTCCCGGTGCAGTTCCAGGCCGGCCTCGATCCGGGCCAGGGCGAGCAGGTCGTCCACGAGCCGTCCGGCTCGGCGGGACTCCCGCACCAGCAACAGGTTCAACCGCTCGCGGTCCTCGGCGCTGCCGGTCTGCATCAACGCCTCCGACACGGCCTGCACGCCCGCGATCGGTGTCCGCAGCTCGTGCGCGGCGTCCGCGACGAATCTCTTGGTCCGCTCCTCCGATCCCTCCAACGAGTCCAGCATGTCGTCGAACGCCGCCGCCGTCCGGCCGAGTTCGTTGTCCGTCCGCGACGGGTTGAGCCGATGACCCCGGTCGCCCCGCGCGATCGACCGGGCCAACGTCGTCATCGTGTCCAACGGGGCCAACGCCCGCCCGACCACCCACACCAGCGCCACCGCCGTCACCCCGAGCGCGCCGAACCCGACGAGCAGGAGCAACCGCCGCAGCCGTGACTGCGCGTCGGTGATCACCGACGACTCGGCCCACAAGGTCAGCTTCGACCCGTCCGGCAACTCCCGGCTGACCTTGTGCGCCGCGTTCTCGGCGGGGTGGTGGCCGAACGTCGTGCCGTCCGGCATCACCACGTACGCCTGCACGCCCCGGCCTTCCAGCCGGTTCACCAACTCCTGCCCGCGCATCCGCGGCTGCTTCGCGAACAGGTTCTGCGCGATGCGGTACTTCTCGGACAGTGCCGTCTCGACGTCCCGCCGGGACTGCGCGGCGAACATGGCGTCCACCACCAGCACCAGGCCGACCAGCACGAGGCCGAGGACGATGATCGCCGAGATGGTGACCCGGCGGCGCAACGACACCGTCCGCAGGCTCACGTCTCGTCCGCCCTCAGCACGTACCCGAGCCCCCGCACGGTGTGCAGCAACCGCGGGCCGTGCTCCTCGAGCTTGCGGCGCAAGGCGCTCACGTGGACCTCGACCAGGTTAGGGTCGTAGTCCTCGTAGCCCCACACCGCCGTCAGGATCTGCGTCTTGCCCACCACCCGGCCCCGCTGGGCGGCCAGGTAGCGCAGCAGCCGCAGTTCCGTCGCGGTCAGCTCCACCGGAGCGTCGCCGCGCAGCACCACCGCCGAGTCCGCGTCCACCAGGAGGTCGCCGATCTGCACGGTCGACGGCGTCCGGCCCAGCCTCCGGAGCACCGCGCTGACCCGCGCGACCAGCTCCGCGAGCACGAACGGCTTCACCACGTAGTCGTCCGCACCGCGGTCCAGCCCGCGCAGCCGGTCCGCCACACCGTCGCGGGCCGTCAGCATGACCACGCCCGCCCCGCTGGTGCGCCGGATGACCTCCAGCAGCATGAACCCGTCCCGGCCCGGCAGCATCACGTCGAGCACCACCAGGTCCGGGCGGAACCGCGCCAGCTCGCCCTCCAGGTCCCGGCCGTCCGGACGGACCTGGACCTGGTACCCGGCCTCGCGCAGGGCCGAACTCACCGCGGCGCCGATGGCCTCGGCGTCTTCGATCACCAGCACCCTGGCAGCAGTCGACACCTCCTCATTCTGCGTGGTCGACATCGGGAAACGCGTGGTGGACGTCGGGCACCGCCCACCTCTTCAGCCTTCGCTCAGCTCCGGGGCACCTCACGGCCCCCGAGCGGGACGGGAACGACATCTGCCCGGGCCGGACGGGGTGGCGGTCGGTCGGGGAGCTGGATCTGGTCGGTTCGTCATGGGTCCAGTTTCGAACTGGTGTTCGAATGCGTCAAGATCACGATCGGGTGATCGTCAACGGCTCGGAACGCCCGGAGGCCACACGACAACCGGCCACCCCGTCTGCGACCATCCACGCTGTGGCGGTTCGGCTGAGCCCAGTGCGCTGGGCGCTGGTCCTGCTGGTCCTGGGACTGGCGGGCATTGCGGCGGCGGTCGCGTTCTGGTGGCCGGCCGGCTCCGCCGCGCCCGCGCACCGGACGTCGGCGACCGTCGTCACCCCGGCGCCCTGCGGCGGCGGCGACGCCTACGACCGGGTCGAACTCAAGGTCGACGACCAGCCCCGCACCGCCCGGCTCGACGGCTGCGGCCACCAGGAGAACGAGGTCGTCGACGTCGTGGTCCCGGCCGACACCAGCGGCGACTTCACCGTCCAGACCGCGACCAGCGCGCCGACCGGCATGCCGCTGGAGACCCGCCTGGCCGTCCTGCTCACCTGCCTCAGCGGCATGGCCGGCGGCCTCTACGCCCACCTCGTCGGCGGACGCCACAGACCTCAGCCCACGGCCTCCGCGGAAGCCGTATAGGTGTTGCACGACGTCGTAGTGGCCGAGTCGAACCCGTAGGACGCCCACATGCCCTGGTTTCGAGGGCTCCCGTGCGCGTTCTTCTCCGCCGGCTCCTCCACGGCGTACTGGAAGTCGTCCGTGGCCTCCCGCGCCAGCTCCTCGCCGATCGACCCGGACGCCGCCGACAGGAACATCCCCGCGAAGCAGTTGGCCTGCAACTCGATCCGACGGGACATCTCCAGCCCGGCCGGCGAGTCCTCGCCCGCGTCGGAGATCTTGCTGTCCGCCGCCCGCAGCATCCCGGTCAACGCCTGAACGTGGTGCCCGTACTCGTGCGCCAACGTCGCCAGGTGCATCCCCGGGCGCTCACCACCGCCGTTGTTCCGCAGCCGGCTCGTCGGCATGTAAATGGTCCGGTTGCGACCGCAGTAGTACGCCACGGCCTCGCTCTCAGCGGGCGCAGCACCGCACGGACCCTCTTTAAGGTCCGGCGACGCGTCCAGCGCAGGCGGTTCGAACGGCAGGCTCGCCTGCGCCAACGCGGGCTTCCACGCCTGGTCCAAACACGCCACCCCGGCCGTGTAGAACGCCGACAGCTCCGCATCGGACGCCCCGAACTCCGGCAACGCGCAGCCCGCCGTCGTCAACTTCACGGGCGAGGTCAGCAACGGGTGATCACCAAGCCGGTGCACCGCGCGAGGACGTGGCGGCTCGGTCGTCGTAGGCGTCGACGGAGGTGTATAAGGACCCGCGATCGCCCTACCGGGGATCTTGCGCGCGTTGTCCCACTGGGTCACCAGACCGAGACCGAGGACCGACGACACGATCAGCGCGAACACACCGACGAGCACCATCGGGTTGTTCTTGGGCTCCTCAGGCGTGTGCACGGTCCTCCAGTCGGGTCAGCGCACGTCCTCCGCGCTCGCGAGCCAAGTGTTGCACGCGCTGGTCTCGTTGTTTTTGAAGCCGTGGTTGACCCAGGCGGCGTTCCGCTCCGGCGCGCCGTGGTCGCGGTGCGGGTAGATCGGGTAGTCGCCCCGGTTGCCCGCGTCGGTCAGCGCCACGGAGATCACGTCACCGGGCACCGCGCCGTGCGAGAGCGGGGCCAGCGTCATGCCGCCGAAGCAGGTGGCCTGGAGTTCCTTGCGCCGGTTGAGGTCCAGGCCGGCCGGGGTGTCCCAGCCGCCCTTGTCGTACTGCGCCTGGCCGGACGCGCGCAGGATGCCCGACAGCCACTGGACGTGGTGGCCGTACTCGTGCGCCAACTGCCCGAGGTACTTGCCCGGGTGGTTGGGGTTCGCCGCGCCCTGCTCGTTCGCGTAGTGGTTCGGCGTCCAATAAATGGTGCCTTCGCAGTACATGGCGGTCCGGTCGGGTCCCATGCCGCCGCACGGGTTGGTGATCTGCGAGGTCACCATGACCAGTTCCACCGGCTGGTACGGCAGGTTCGCCTTCTGGAACGACGGCTTCCACATGGCCTCGATGCACGGCAGCGCCGACCGCAGGAAGTTGTCCTGACCCGCGGGCGAGTAGTTCATCGCGGGCAACGGGCAGCCGTCGATGTTGAACGCGCCCAGGCCAGCGCCGTGGATCGGGTTGTCACCGAGCGCGATAACGGCCTTGGGACCGGCCTTGGTGGTGCTGGTGGCCGTCGTCCGCGTTGTAGTGGTCGTCGTGGTGGTCGTTTCCGTCGTAGTGGTCGTCGTGGGCACCGAGTACGTGTAGCTCGAGTAGCCCGAATAGGCGGAGTCGTTCACGCGTTTCGGCTTGCTGGTCGCGGCCACGATTCCGACCGCCGCGATACCCAGGACGACGACTCCGATGACAACGCCAGCCACAAGGGGCCCGTTGTTCTTCTTACGCGGCAGCGGCGGATAAGGCTGACCGGGCGGTCCCCAACCGGGCTGCGGACCCCAGTTCGCGGGCGGCGGCTGCGGCGCGGCCATCGGGGGCGGCTGCGGTGCGCCCATGGGCTGCGGCATCCCCGGCGGCGGCGTGGGCGGGTACTGCTGCTGCTGCCCGGGGAACTGCGGCTGCTGAGCGGGCGGCCACGGCTGCTGTTGCTGCTGCGGCGCGGGCGGCGGCTGCTGGGTCGGCCACGGACGGGTGGGCTGGGGGTTCAGCGGAGCGGGCACGGGTGGCGGCCCAACCGGTCGTGGTGGCGGCCAGCCACCCGGCGGTGGTGGTTGCGTCATCGCTGGTGGTCCCCCAAATCGCGGATGCCCGAATCAGCACAGAAGCATAGGGCGGCTCCGCTATTCTCCGCGGCCGTGTTGAAAAACTGGGGAGCGGCGATCTTGTGCGCCGCCGCGCTGTGCTCGTTCGCCGGCACCGCGTCGGCGCAGCCGAGCAGTCCCGCGGGGCTGCCCGGCACGGTCGGCGCCGACGTGCGTCTCAAGCTGGAGCGCGACGGCAAGCTGACCGTGACCGAGGTCGTCAGCGTCCCCGAGGGCAAGAGCGCCAAGCGCGTCGTGCCGCTGCGCATCGCTGTCGGCGACAACCGCGATCGGGTGTTCGATGTGTCCGACGCCTCTGTAGAGGGCAACGGGACGGCGACGGTCGCGGAAGACGAACTGACGATCGCGCTGCAATCGGGCACGTCGACCGTCAAGTACTCGGTCGTGGGAACCGTCGCGAAGATCGGTGACACGCTGGAGCTGCGCTGGCAGCCCGCGAGCGGCTGGGACACCGCCCTGGACTCGGTGAAGGTCTCCGTCATCACGCCGGACGCCCCCAAATCGGTGAACTGCCTGGCGGGAGCGCCCGGCACGTCCAAGCCGTGCACCTCTGCCGACCTCGGCGACGGCCGGGGCGTCCGGGCCACTGAAATCAGTCTTCCCGCAGGTGAGCGTATCGACGTGGCGGTGGGGTTGCAGGACGGCGCCGCGCCCGCCAACGCCCGCGTGGAGGAGACGTCCGGCCTGGCCGCGGCGTTCGCGCTGACCCCGGCGACCGGGATCGGCCTGGGCGGGCTGGTCGTGCTGCTGCTCGGCGGCCTGGCCCTGCTCTGGTACCTCCGCGGCCGTGACGCCCGTGCGCTCGCCAGCGACGTCGGGCCGGTGAACGTGCTGGTCACCGACCCTTCGGGGCGGATGGCGTTCGCGTCGCCGGACGGCGTGCTGCCCGGGCAGGTCGGGACTGTCGTGGACGAGCACGTGGACGTCGTGGACGTGACCGCGACGGT
Source organism: Actinosynnema sp. CA-248983 (assembly GCA_050954585.1). Lineage (GTDB taxonomy): Bacteria > Actinomycetota > Actinomycetes > Mycobacteriales > Pseudonocardiaceae > Actinosynnema. The sequence goes on from CP191863.1 coordinate 1,037,341, forward strand.
CGTGGACCTCGCCGTGCGCAACTACGTGTGGATCGAGGAGGTCGGCGAGCGCGACTGGCGGTTCGTGCGCCGCAACCCGGCCGACTCCTCGCTGTCCGGCTACGAGCGCGCGGTGTACGAGTCGGTCCTGCCCGACGGTGTGGACTCAGTGCTGCTCTCTGAGCTGCGGGGCAGGCGGATCGACCTCACGCGCGTGCGCGACGAGCTTTATGCGGACGTGGTGGCGCGTAACTGGTTCGTGCGGCGTCCGGACGCCGAACGCAGCCTGTGGTGGTGGGCCGGGCTCGCGGTGGTGGCGCTGGGCGTCGTGGCGACGGTGGGGCTGGCGCTGGTCTCCGGGCCCGCGCTGTTCGGTCTGGTGGTCGCGGTCGCGGGTGTCGGGCTGGCGCTGGGTGCGCGGTGGATGCCGGCGCGGACCAAGCGCGGTGCGGCGTTGCTGGAGCACGTGCGCGGGTTGCGCGGGTACCTCCACACGGCGTCGCCGGGGACATCCCCGAGCAGGACCGGGAGATGGTGTTCTCGCGGTCGCTGCCGTACGCGGTGGTCCTGGGCGAGACCGAGCGCTGGCTGGGGACGTTCGCGAGCGGCCGGTCGGGGCTGTACTGGTTCGGGCAGTCCGACCAGTCGGCGGACCTCGGGCGGTTCGCGCAGCGGTTCCCGCACTTCCTCGGGGCGGTGGACGGGGTGCTGGCGCAGGCCGGCCACCTGCGCTCGCTCCGATGATCACCCGATCGTGATCTTGCGCTGAGTCGAACTCCTGTTCGACACTTTACTCGTCCGGCCACCCGACTCGACGGGCATCGGGGGCGGTGGGCGGAGCGGTGTGGGGGTGTCGGCGCAGTTCGCGCTGGGCTGACGCCGGCTCGCGGTCCGGGCGGGCGACCTGCGGTCCTCGCGGGGGTGGAAACCCGTAGGCTGCGTCCATGGCGCTACCCGAACTGCACAGGTTCACGCTTCCCAACGGCCTGCGGGTGGTGCTCGCCCCAGACCCGAGCGCTCCGGTCGTCGGGGTGAGCGTGCACTACGACGTGGGATTCCGTTCGGAGCCGGAGGGGCGGACAGGTTTCGCGCACCTGTTCGAGCATTTGATGTTCCAAGGCAGCGAGAGCTTGGAGAAGCTCGCCCACTTCCGGCACGTGCAGTCCTCGGGCGGCACGTTCAACGGGTCCACGCACCCCGACTACACCGACTACTACCAGGTGCTGCCGTCCGCCGCGCTGGAGCGGGCGCTGTTCCTGGAGGCGGACCGCATGCGGGCGCCGAAGCTCACCGAGGAGAACCTGCGCAACCAGATCGACGTGGTGAAGGAGGAAATCCGGCTCAACGTGCTCAACCGACCGTACGGCGGGTTCCCCTGGATCCTGCTGCCGCCGGTCCTGTTCCAGACGTTCCCCAACGCGCACAACGGCTACGGCGATTTCACGGACCTTGAAAACGCAACAGTGGATGATTGCGCCGCATTCTTCGACACCTATTACGCGCCGGGCAACGCGGTCCTGACCGTGGCGGGCGACTTCGCACCCGAGACGGCCCGCGCGCTGGTGGAGAAGCACTTCGGCGACGTGCCCGCACGGCCCGTGCCCGTGCGGCCGTCGTTCGCGGAGGCGCCGCCGAAGGGCGAGCTGCGCGCGGAGCACACGGACCAGCACGCCCCGATGCCGGCCATCGCGCTGGGCTACCGCATCCCGGACCCGGTGGCCGACGTCGAGGGGTACCTGACCTACCTGGTGCTCGCGGGCGTGCTGACCGACGGCGACGGCTCGCGGCTCCAGCAGCGGCTGGTGCACCGGGACGCGATCGTGGTCGACGTCGGCGCCGGCTGCGGGCTGTTCGGCCCGTTGGAGGCGCGCGACCCGGACACGTTCAGCATCACCGCGATCCACGCGCCGGACGTCCCGTCCGAGCGGGTGATCGCGGCGGTGGACGAGGAGCTGCTGCGGTTGGCGGAGGAAGGACCTTCGGCGCAGGAACTGGCGAAGGTCACCGCGCGGTGGGTGTCCACCATGCACCGCGAGCACGACCGGCTGACCAGCCGCACCCTCGGGCTCGGCTCGGCGGAGCTGCTGTTCGGGCGGGCGGAGCTGCTGTACGACCTGCCGGAGAAGTTGGCCGCCGTCACCACCGAGGACGTCGCCGCCGCCGCCAAGGCGCTGCGGGCGGACTCGCGGGCGGTCCTGCTGCTCAAGCCGGCGGGCGACGTGGAGAACGACGAGAACAACGGAGGTACCGAGTGAGCGCCCCGACGACGCACCGCAGCGCCGAGGAGATCGGCCGCACGGAGCGGGGGCCGCGTCCGCTGCCCGAGCTGGGCGAGCAGCGGGCCGCCGCGGACCTGTCCTCGGTGGACGTCGAGCTGTCCAACGGGCTGCGGGTCATCGCGGTGCGCCGGTCGTCGGTGCCGCTGGTCGAGGTGCGGCTGCGGATTCCGTTCGCGGACCCGGCGGACTCCAGCGCCGGCTCCATGCACGCCGCGCGGGCCGAGGTGCTGGCGAACACGATCCTGACCGGGACCGCCTCGCGGAGCCGGGTGGACGTGGACACCGAGCTGGCACTGGTCGGTGGCGAGCTGGACGCGGTGGTCGACCCGGAGCGGCTGGCGTTCTCCGGCAACTCGCTGGTGTCGGGGCTCGACACGGTCCTCGACGTGCTGCGGGACGTGCTCACCGGTGCGACCTACCCGGCCGAGGAGGTCGAGCGGGAGCGGGCCCGGCTGGTGGAGCGCATCCGGCTCGCGCGGTCGCAGCCGAACGTGATCGCGCGGGAGGCGTTGCAGCGGCACCTGTACGGCGACCACCCGTTCGCCAAGGAGATGCCCGAGGCGGAAGAGGTCGCCGAGGTCGGGCGGGAGGACGTGCTCGCGCTGCACGCGCAGGCCGTGCTGCCGCGCGGGTCCGTGCTGGTGGTGGTCGGCGACCTCGAGCCGGACGCCGCCGTGCGCGCGGTCGAGGCGGCGCTGGGCTCGTGGGTCGGCGAGGGCAGCGCGGTGTCGCTGCGCCCGCTGCCGCCGGTCCAGGGCGGTGACGTGCTGTTCGTGCCGCGCGCGGGCGCGGTGCAGTCGCAGATCCGGCTCGCCGGGCGCGGCCTGGTGCGCACCGACCCGCGGTACCCGGCGCTCCAGATCGCCAACTTGGTGTACGGCGGGTTCTTCTCGTCGCGGCTGGTGGAGAACATCCGCGAGGACAAGGGCTACACCTACAGCGCCCGCTCGCACCCGGAGTTCACGCCGGGCGGGGCGACGCTGCTGGTGGACGCCGACACGGCGAGCGAGGTCACCGCGGCGGCGCTGCTGGAGACCCGGTACGAGCTGGGCCGGCTCGCGCTGGTCCCGCCGACCGAGTCCGAGGTGGACACCGCGCGGCGGTACGCCATCGGGTCGCTGCTGACCGCGACGTCGTCGCAGGGCGGGCTGGCGTCGTTCCTGGTGAACCTCGCCGGGCTCGGTCTGGGCATCGAGTGGTTCACCGGGCACCCGGACCGGCTCGCGGCGGTCACCGTGGAGCAGGTGGCCGAGGCGGCGCTGGAGTTCTTCGCACCCACCGCGTTCACCGGGGTCCTGGTGGGCGACGCCGAGTCGCTCGCGCCGCAGTTGCGGTCGTTGGGCGGTGTCACCCTGCCGTGAGCTTCGAGCTGGTGGAGCTGCCCGCCCTGTCGCGGTTCACCGTCGACCGGCGGGAACCGCTGCGCGGCGACACCGAGCGCATCGCACAGCTGTGGCCCAAGGCCCGGGTCATCACCGTGGACACGCACGGCCGGACCCTGGTCGCGGACCAGGGCACGCGGCTGGTCGACCGGCCCGCCACCGACCTCGGTGACGGGCCGCCCGACACCGCCATCCTGCTCGGCGAGCAGGACGGCGTCGCGTGGTGGGCGGTGCCGACGGCGGACGAGACCGACGTGGCCGCGCCCGCCGGCCGGGCGTGGTTCGCGCCCGAGCTGACCGACGAGCCGCAGTGGCTGGACCTGCGGGCGATCGGCGCGTTGCTGGACGACACCGGCGCCGGTCTGTTCACGTCCGCGGTGGCCCTGTTCCACTGGCACCGGTCGGCGGCCTTCTGCACGAGGTGCGGCGGGTCGACCGAGTCGGTGAAGTCGGGCTGGGCGCGGGTGTGCGCGCAGTGCGGACGTGAGGAGTACCCGCGCACCGACGCGGCGGTGATCTGCCTGGTGCACGACGGCGCCGACCAGGTGTTGCTCGCGCGTGGCGAGGGCTGGCCGGCGGGCCGATACTCGGTCCTGGCCGGGTTCGTCGAGGCCGGCGAGTCGCTGGAGGCGTGCGTGGCCCGGGAGGTCGCCGAGGAGGTCGGGGTCGAGGTGTCCGCCATCCGGTACCTCGGCAGCCAGCCGTGGCCGTTCCCGCGCTCGTTGATGATCGGGTTCGAGGCGGTCGGCGACCCGAACGAGCCGCTGCGGCCGGCGGACGGTGAGATCGCGCAGGCGAAGTGGGTCACCCGGGCGCAGGTGCGCCAGGCGCTGGCCGAGCCGGGCAGTGTGCCGGACCTGCTGCTGGCGCCGGGCGCGTCGATCGCGTACCGGATGATCCAGTCGTGGGTGGCGGCGGACCAGTCGTAGCGGGAGGTTTTCGCCTCCCAGATTGACTGTCGACCGGGGCGGAACGCCGGCGCCTGCGTTCCGCGTCGGTCGGTGGTCCGGTGCGCTGAGCGGCGGAGGGCTGGGCCGCCGAAGTCCCACGGCGAGGGGGCGTTACCAGCCGTGCCTTGCGTGGCAGCTTGTGCTGCGGGTCAGCGCACGTCGGCCCACTGGATGGTGCGCACGATGTCGGCGTACCGATGCCAAGTGATCTCGGGCAGGTCGGCGTGCAGCGCGGGCACGTCGATGTCCGTGCCCACTTCGGCGAAGTAGCGGAACATCGCGGCGAAGACCGCTGAGGGTCCATTCGCCGACCTTGTCGTCGATGAACGCGGAGGGTCCGAGGCCGGTCCACGGGAGGTGCCCGCGGTTGAGGTGCTCCTCGGTGCGCTGCTTGCTGTCGAAGTGCGGGATGCCGGTGCCGCGGTCGGCGTTCGAGGCCGACGTGAACACGATGTGGTCGACCTCGTGGGCGGCGTCGACCAGGGCGATGCCCTGGCGGGTCTCGGTGTCGGTGCCGAACGGGGCGGTGACGGCGAAGACCGAGCCGACGCCGTGGAGGGCCTGCTTGAGCGACGACGGGTCGTCGAAGTCGCCGTGGACGATCTCCGCACCGGCGGCGCGGAGTCGTTGTGCGGCAGGGTTTTCCGGGTTGCGGGTGAGGGCGCGGACGGGGCGCCCGCGGTCGAGCAGGAGTTGGGCGACGGCGCCGCCCCGGGCGCCGGTGACCAATGTCGTTTCCATGCTCAAAGGTTGACCGCGGTCAGCCCGAGCGGGGTGACGCGGCTGGTGGAGCGGCTTGTCCGGCGGGGGTGGGTGGAGCGGTCGCAGCTGCCCGAGAACCGGCGGGTGGTCTACGCGGCGTTGACCGACGAGGGTCGGGAGGTGCTCAAGGCGACCACGGCGCCCGCCTACCGGGCCGCCGTGGCGGAGGAGTTCGCGGGCGCGCTCACCGAGCGTGATCTCGCCGACCTGCGGCGCGTCGGGCGCGAGCTGTTGGAGGCGCACGGCAAGTGGCACGCCCAGCGGTTCGCGCCCTGACCGCCGACTCGCCGGGAGTGGCGGGTGACAGGCGGGCTTGCGCGGGCCGGAACTCGGCGTGGGCGGGATCGGTCGGACCGTCCGAGATGGTCGTTGTGACGTGCCGCCGACACTCGGCTTGGATGAGGGGGTGACGGTGCACCGCAAGCTGACCGTGCGCGACCTGCGCGCCGGGAACCGGGCGCGGGTGTTGCGCGCGCTGTACTTCGACCAGCCGCGCAGCAGGCAGGAACTGGCCGGGATCACCGGGTTGAGCCAGGCGTCGGTCAGCAACGTCGTCGGCGAGTTGATCAACGACGGCGTGGTGGTGGAGGCCGGGCAGGTCGACTCGGACGGTGGGCGGCCCCGGGTGCTGCTGCGGGTCAACCCGTCGTTCGCGGCCGTGGTCGGGGTGGACGTCGGGGAGACGCACGTGCTGGTGGAGGTGTTCGACCTGACGTTGCGGCGGCTGGCGATGGCGACCTTCCCGATGGACCTCGGCGCGTACCCGGCGGACGAGGTCGCGCGTCAGGTGCTGGTGGGGTTGGAGACCTGCCTCGCCGAGGCCGGGGTGGACGACGTGCTCGGGGTCGGGGTGGGGCTGCCCGGGCTGGTGGAGGACGGGGTCGTCTACACGCAGACGGTCGGGTGGCACGGGGTGCCGTTCGAGCGGATGCTGCGCGCGGGCATCGACCTGCCGTTGTACCTCGACAACGGGGCCAACACGCTCGGGCAGGCGGAGTCCTGGTTCGGTGCCGGGCGGGGGACGGACGACCTGGTCGTCGCGTTGATCGGGTCCGGGGTCGGCGCGAGCGTCATCGCGGGCGGGGTGCCGTACCGAGGGGTGTCCGGTGGTGCGGGGGAGTGGGGGCACACGACCGTGGCGCTGGACGGTCGGGCTTGCCGGTGCGGTGGGGCCGGGTGCTTGGAGGCCTACATCGGGGCGGCGGGAGTGGTGGAGCGGTACCGGGCGCTGGAGGGTGGTGTGCCGGTCGAGCAGGAGGAGGCGTTGCGGGCGCTGGTCGGCAGCGACACGCCTGCGGCCCGGGAGGTGCTGGCGGAGACCGCGCGGTTCGCCGGGTTGGGGATCGGGAACCTGATCAACCTGTTCAACCCGTCGCGGGTGGTGCTCGGCGGGTGGGCCGGGTTGCTGCTCGGGGAGCGGCTGCTGGACACGATCCGCGCCGAGGCGGCCACGCACGCGCTGCGCCGGTCGTTCGAGCAGGTGTCGATCACGCTGTGCGAGCTGGGACCCGAGTCGGTGGCTCTTGGGGCCGCCACGCTGCCGGTCGCCGACCTGCTGGCGGCGGGCGGGGTGAAGCGGTTCGCCGGCCGACTCGGTCAGCGCTGACCCGGCCCGACCGCGACAGGGCGACCGCTGCGGCCGGCGCGGACCCTGGGACCGCTGCGGCCGGCACGGGGCAGGGGCGGTTCCGCCAGCGCGGAGCTTGGGGTGGCGCCGGTTGGCGCGGAGCTTGGGGTGGCGCCGGTTGGCGCGGAGCGGCTCCGGCCCGTGCTGGGCCGGAGCGGCTCGAGTTCGCGGTGGGCGGGGAGCTGACCCGGCCGGGTCGAGTGGTGGTCGGGTCAGGGGTCGACTCGGTCGAGGGCGGCGCCGTCCCAGGTGGTCTGGGTGCAGGCCACGCCGCGGCCGTTCTTGGGGCGCAGGACGTCGTAGATGTGCATGCGCGGGATCTTGTCCGACACGCCCCAGCCGCTGGGCCACGTGATGACCCAGTCCATGTCCAGGTCCACCAGCAGGCCGAGCATGCGCGCGATGGTCGGGTCGTCCAAGCGCTCGAACGCCTCGTCCAGCAGCACCAGCCGCAGTGGTGCGAACTCGCCGGTCACCGCGTCGTAGAAGGATGCCGCCGCCGCGAACAGCGTCACGTACGAGATCAGGCGCGTCTCGCCGGACGAGAGCTGCCGCAGCCGCCGCTCGCGCGGGTTGCCGTCCGGGCCGGTGTCCGCGACGGTCACCGTGAACTGGTGCCAGGTCCGGTAGTCCAGCGCGCGCGACAGGATCTCCGCGTAGCTGCCGGAGTGCGCGTCCCGCTCAGCCTCGATCCGCTCGGTGAACACCCGCCGCAGCACGGCGTCCTGCTCGGGGTTGCGGTCCGCGTAGGGCAGTCGGACGAGGGCCAGCGCGTCCCGGGTCTCCTCCTCCAGGGCCGCGGACGGCTTCCACGCCAGCTTCACGTGCACGCCCTGCGACGACCGGGCCCGCCCCAGCACCTCGTTCATCCGCCGGCACAGGTCCTCGGCCACCGCGATCTGGCCGCGCAGCCACTCGGCGAGGTCGCGGATGAGGTAGTCGGCGAAGATGTTCTGGTACCGCTCGTCCAGGAACCCGCGCTGCTCCGCCAGCTTCGCGGTCACCTGCCGGGCGGCCACCGCGACCGGGCGGGCGCCCTCCTCGCCGGTCACGGTCACCGTCAGCAGACCTTCGTGCTGCTCGGCCGCGATGTCGTGGCTGCCCGCCAGCGCCGTCTGCAACGCCTGGAGCTTGGTGATCACCGTCGCCTCGCCGGCGCCGCGCCGGTCGGACATGGTCAGCGCCGCACGCACCGACTCGACGTCCTCCGGCACGTCCGGCAGTGCCGCCACCAGCACACCGGGCGCGGCGATGGTGGCCTTGAACTGCTCCACCGCGCGCACCCGAGCGTCCTGCGCCGCCGACAACTGCTCGGCGGCGGTGTCGAGCTGGGCGGACAGCTTCGCCGCCTGCTCGCGGGCCGACGCCACCCGTTCCCGGACGCCCTTCAGCTCGTCCCGCATCTCCCGGCGGGAACGCTCCAAAGTGGACAGTTGGGTGGCGATCTCCTTGGCCTCGCCGCCGATCGCGTCGGTCAGCTCGGCCAACGTGCCCGCCTGGGTCGCGTAGTCCACGCACCGCGCCTCGGCGTCGGACTCGGCGGCCACCCGGTCCTCGACCGCCGCGTGGTACCGGTGGCCGGCGTCGGTCAGGTCGGTGAGCGTCGCGCGGCACTGGCGGCGCAGCACGTCGCCGAGGCGGTCGGCGGTGCGCTGGGCTTCGGCGGCGGCGGTGTGGGCTTGGCGCAGGCCCTCGGTGGTGGCGGGGAGGCCCGCGTCACCGGCTTGGCGGACCACCTCGGCGTGCGCCGCTTCGCCGCGGACCTGCGCGGACTCCAGTTCGGCGCGCAGTTCCGCGGCGCGCTTGGCGGCGCGGTCGGCGGACTCCTGTGCGGCCTGGAGGCGGCCGTGCTTGGCGACCAGGGTGCGGTCGGTGGGGAGGCGTTCCAGGTGCGCTTCCCACTGCTCGACCCGGTGGTGCGCGGCGGCCAGGTCGGCTTCGGCGGTGCCCAGGTCGGACCGGAGGGCGGCGAGTTCGTCCTCCAGTTCGGCGATGCGGCGGCGGCGGGCGGCTTCCCGGGCGCCGGCGCCGATGAACTCGGCCGCGTCCTTGCGCCACGAGCCGGTCAGCACGCCGGCGCTCCACCGGCCGCCGACCGTCACGGCGAACGGGCCGTCGGCGGGGGACAGGGACACCGACGCGAGAAGGGACGCCACGACCTCGGCGGACACCGGCGAGCTGGGCTCCACGGCAGGCACCAGCACCGAGGCGAGCGACGGCCCGGACACCGGCTGGCGCGGCACGGCCACGAGATCACCGTCCGCGGTTGCGGTCGCGTGGTCGCCGTCCGCCGGCGTCCCTGTGCTGCCGCCGCTTCTCCCGGCCGCGCCGGCGGCGTCATCGCCCGCGACGGCACCGGAGGCGGTGACCCAGGCGTTGAGCAGGCCCGACGCCTCCAACGCGGCCTCGAGGCCGGCGCGGTCCGCCTCGGGGACCGTGGGGGCGAAGTCGACCAGGCGGTAGAACGGCGAGCCTGCCGACGGGTCCCGTTCGGCGACCGCGAACCGGTCGCGTTCCGGCACCCGGGCCGTGCCGGAGCGCAAGCCCGCCAGTTCGGCGTCCAACGCGTCGATGGCGGCGTGCAGTTCGGTGCGTCGGACGGAGCCTGCGTGGGCGGTTTCCCGGGCCGCGGCGACCAGCGGGCCCACCCAGTCGCGGGCGGCGGAGGTGACCTTGCGGGCGGCCGAGGGGTCGACCGTCGTGGGGAGTGGCAGGTCCTCGTCGGGGCGGGCGGGGCCGGAGTCCTGCCAGGAGCGGACGTCGTCCAGCCAGGTCAGGGCGACTTCGGCGAGTTCCTGGGCCTCCTGGTTGCGCAGCGCCGCCGCCTCGGTCGCCGCCTGCCGGGCGTCGCGGGCGGTCTGGCGGAGGGTGTCCACCTTGCGCTGCCCGGCCTCCAACTCCTCGGCCTGCTGGTGCAGGGCCATGGCCAGGGCGCCGCGCTGGCGGGCCAGGGAGGCGATCTCGCCGGTGCGGTCGGCGGCGGACAGGTCGAGGTCGGCCAGGGGCGGTGGCACGCGGCGTTCGATGGGCAGCGGCTCGGCCTCCGGGTCCGGCTTGGCGCGCACGGACTCGGTGCGCACCTCGGCGTCCAGCACCGGCACCCGGGGCACGTCCGCCACCAGCGCCGGGTCCAGGCCCGCCACGCGCAGGTGGTGGCGCAGGGGCTCGACCAGCTCGTCGGCCGCCGAGAGGTCGTCGGCCAGGCGGCGCAGCAGGCGGAGGACGCCGTCGACCGCGCCGTCCTCCTGCGAGCGCTGCTTGTTCGCCACGTCCAGGGCGGCGATCGCCGAGGACCGCTTCTCCGCCACCAGCTTCTCGCGCGTCTGCAAGTCCTGGAGGTCGCGGAACGCGGGCAGCTCCTTCAGCGCCCCGATGGTCTCCTCGGCCTGCTGCTCACCGGACTCCAGCGCCTCCAGCGACGCCTCGGCGGCGGCCCGTTCGGCCAGGGTCTCGGTCAGCGACGCGGACAGCTTGGCCGACGCCCGCTCCAGCCTGCGCACGGACTCCTCGGCCGTCCCCAGCCGCTCCGCCGACGCCCGCAGACCGCCGAACGCGTAGTCGGAGTAGGTCTTGAGGAACGTCCCGAGCGCCGCGTCCGCCGACGACAGCCGCACGATGTTCTCCCGGATCGACTCCAGGTCGTCGAACGACGTCGCCAGCTGCTCCACCATCGCCTGGTCCAGCGGCGGCAGGGCGTCGGACAGGATCTGCTCCAACTGCCCTTCCAAGACCTTCAACCCGACGTCCGGGTTGCGCAGGGTCCGCTGGAGGTGCAGCAGGTCGCCGTACCGGGCGGCGGGCACGCCGTACACCGTCTCGGCGATCTTCGCCCGGAACGCGGCCTCCTCCAGCACGCAGTCCGCGCCGATCAGGTCCCGGAGCTGCGCCGGTCCCAGCGGCGTCCGCTCCGCGCCCACCAGGGTCAGGTCGTGGCCGACCCGCCGCGCGGTCACGAACCGCCACGAGTCCGTGATCGCCTGGGAGGTCTTGGAAGCCTTCACACCCAACCCGCAGGTCAGGTACTCGTCCTCGCCGCGCACCAGTTCGACCCACGCGTACCCGATCCGGTTCGGACCGCCGTCGTAGTCGTCAAGCATGAGCCGGCGCAGCGACACCGTGTCGAAGCCCTTGGAGCCGACCTGCCGCAGGTCGCCGTCCAGGCACAGCGGCAGCAGCAGCTCCAGCGTGCGCGACTTGCCGGACCCGTTGGTGCCCTGGAAGATCGCGCGGCCACCGGAGAAGTCGAACGTCTGCTCGGTGTACTGCCAGATGTTGACGATGCCGCCGCGGTGCAGCCGCCACCTGTTCACACGCTCTCCTCATCGAACAACGACCAGCTGGGCACCTCGGGCACCACGGGCTGTTCCACCTCACGTTCCGGGTCGCCGTCGGGCTGCGGCAGCCACCGGTGGGCGGCGGCGTTGAGCAGCCACCCGTCCTCAGCGGACACCGCCAGGCCCATGCGGCGCAGCAGTTCCAGCACCTCGTCCGCCAACCGCTCCAGATCGTCGGTGAACTGCTTCGACCACGCCGCCGGGTAGTCCTCGACCAGCTCGCCGCACACTTCCAGCAGCCGCTCCCGCACCACGGGGTGCCGACCGTCCGAGCGGGGTTCGTCCTCCAACAACACCGGCAGGGCCAGCAACGCCAAGCGGGCCACGGTGGACGTGCCGGGGAAGTACAGGTCGGTCAGGTAGTCCTCGGGGTCGGCGGCCAGCACGCCCTCGGACCGGCTCTCCGTGTACAGCCCGAACGACGTCTCCAGCAGCACGGACTCCTTGCGCTGGTTGCGCCGCAACCACTCCGCCTGCTCCGGCGGCAGGTCCGCGTACAGCACCACCGGGTTCTCCACGAGCTTGCGCCGCACCGCGTGCTCCACCCCGCGCGGACCCGGCCGGGCCGCCAGCTCCACCAGCCGCTCCGGCGACGACGCCTCGCCCACCGGACCGGTCAGCAGCTGGCCCAGCAGGTCCGTGTCCACGGTGATCAGCGCCTCGGTCTGCATGTCGACCGTGCCCTCGGTCTCGTGCAGCACGCCCAACGCCACCAGGTGCCGCAGCGCCGCCGTCAGGGCCCGCCGGTCCACGACGTCGTCGACGACCTCCAGCCCCGCTTCCACCGCCGCCGCCCGCACGTCCGCGACCAGCCGGGACAACAGGGCCTGCCGACCGACGCCGATCAGCACCGCCATGGTCAGCGCCACGTACGCGTACCCGCGCGGGGACAGGCCCAGCACGCCGCGCGAGTCGTCCTCGCCCGGACCGGCCTTGCACAGCCGCGCGAACCGCCGTTCCACCACCAGCCGGTAGCCCAGCAGCCGGGCGAACAGGTCCTGGAGCACGAACCGGTGCCGGTACACCAGCGCCACCAGCTCGCCGTCCGGCCCGTCGGCACGCAACAGGGGCCGCCGCAGGAGGGTCCGGGCGCAGCGGACCACGTTGGCGGCGTCGATGTCGGAGAGGTCGTCGAGCATCAGTCGAGCACCAGACTCGAGTCGTGGAGGGTCAGGGTGCCGCCGTGCGAGCGGACCACCGCCGACTGTCCGGGCGCGTGGGCCACGGTCACCCGCAGACCGCGCACCGGGTCCGTGGCCGACCCGGGGTCCGCGGCGGTGTCCCGCTGGGCCATGGCCAGGGTCAGCAGCTCGCACAGCACGCCCAGCGCCTCGCCGGACAGGGTCGTGGTGGCCAGTCGGGGCGCGGCGGCGGACAGCTCGGCGACCGACGCCGCGCGCCGCTCGTCGGCTTCCCGCGCCTCGGCCAGCAGGGACTGCTCGGTCATCGGGTCGTCCAGGATGCGCGAGGTCTTGCCGCGGCCGGCCCGGTCGGCGCGGCTGCGCACGCTCACCGTCACGTCCACCACCGGGCCGTCGCGCCACGGGGTGCGCTCGTTGTCGCTGTCGTGCTCGGGCGCGGGGGACAGGTGCCGCGCGGAGTGCAGTCCGAACGCCGCCGCGTACAGGGTGTGCGCCTGGGACCGGGTGCCGGCGTCGAACCAGGCCGCGAGCTTCAGCAGGTCCGCGCGCCGGGACGGCAGCAGCCCGCCGCCGGACGTGGCCCGCTTCACGCTGGCCAGCAGCGACCCGATGGCCCGCGCGGTCGCCTCCCGCAGCGCGGTGACCTGGCTGGGGCGGCCGGGCCGGTCGACGAACCAGTCGGTCAGCTCCTGCCAGTCCGCGTCGGTGCGCCCGCGCGCCCGTTCCACCCGGTCGCCCAGGTCGGCGCGGCCCAGCAGGCGCAGCAGCTCGGTGCGCGTCCCGTTGAGCCGGGCGAGGGCGTCGGCGATGGCGGGCGTGTGCCGCAGCACGTCCTCCACGACCATCTGGATGTACTCGACCAGCAGGTTGCGGAAGCCGGAGATCTCCTCGGGCGCCAGGTGGTGCCGGGTCACGACCTGGCCCAGGTAGGCGTAGAAGTCGCGGACCGTGGCGGCCAGTTCGGCGTGCTGGAGGAACAGCGTGGTCACCTGCTCGGCCAGCACCTCGCGCGGCCGGCGGCCCTCGCTCATCAGCGCCTCGGACAGGGTGTGCCCCAAGGCGCCCAGACCGCGTTCGACGGCGGGCAGCAGCTCCCGGGACACCTCCCGGGCACCCTCGGGCACGCGCAGCAGCTCGTCCACGTCCCGCTGCACCCGCACGGCGAGCTTGGACACCTGGTAGCGCACGCTGCCGTGCTGGAACTCGGCGATGCTGGAGGCGACCACCTCGCGCCGGCCTTGCACCAGGTTGCCCCACTCGACGAGCTGCTTGAGCCGGTTGATCACGTTCTCGATGCGCGACTCGCCCGGCTCGACCCGGCCCTCCCGCTCGGCCCCGGCCAGCGCGCCCGCGACCTCGCCCGCGGACAGGTCGGCCAGCAGCGTGGACGTGAACAGCCGCATGATCGCCAGGTAGGTGCGCTGGTGATCACGGGCGTCCAGGTACGCGTAGAGCTTCAGGCGGGCCGGTTCCACGGGAGGCACCCTAATGCGGGGCACCGACTCCTCGCGGGATACCGTGCCCCCGTGAGTGTGGGACGCGCGGTCGGGTTGGTGCTGGGGGTGGCCGCCGACGCGGTGTTCGGAGACCCCCGCAGATATCACCCGGTAGCGGGATTCGGCCGGGCCGCCGCGGCGCTCGAGCGCAAGCTCTACCGGGACCACAAGGCCGCCGGGGCCGCCTACACCGCCGCGCTCGTCGGCGGCACGGTGCTGGTCGGCGTCGCCGTGGAAAGCCTCGGCAAACGGCACCCCGTGTGCCAGGCCGTGACCACCGCCGCCGCCACGTGGGCCGTGCTCGGCGGGTCGTCGCTGGCCGACGAGGGCACCGCGATGGGTCGCGAGCTGGACGGCGGCGACCTGGACGCGGCCCGCCGCCGGCTGCCCAACCTGTGCGGCCGGGAAGCGCACCGCCTGGACACCCTCGGCCTGGCCAAGGCGACCGTCGAATCCGTGGCGGAGAACACGTCGGACGCGGTCGTCGCGCCGCTGTTCTGGGGCGCGGTCGCGGGCGTGCCGGGCCTGCTCGGCTACCGCGCGGCGAACACCCTGGACGCGATGGTCGGCCACCGCAACGACCGCTACTCCCGGTTCGGCTGGGCCTCGGCCCGCCTGGACGACCTGGCCAACCTGGTGCCCTCCCGGCTCGCGGCCCTGCTCACCACGGCGGGCGCCCCGGTGGTCGGCGGGTCCGGCGGCGAGGCGTGGCGGACCTGGCGGCGGGACGCGTCGGCCCACCCCAGCCCCAACGCGGGCCAGGTGGAGGCGGCGTTCGCGGGTGCGCTGGAGATCCGGCTGGGTGGCCGCACCGTCTACTCGCACGGCGCGGAGGACCGCCCGGTGCTCGGCCACGGCCGCAACCCGGACGCGGGCCACGTGACCCGGGCGGTGGAGCTGTCCCGGGTGGTCGGGGCGGGCGCCGCCGCGGTCACCTCGGTGCTGGCGCTCCTGCTTCGTCCTCGGCGAGAATCTCGGCGACGGACTTCCGCTTCGGCCTCGGCTCGCTGAGCGCGCCGCCCGGCCGGGCCTCGCGGACGGTGAAGTACAGCCAGCCGGCCAGGGTCATCGCACCGAACGCGATCCACTGCAGGGCGTAGGAGAAGAACGGTCCCGCGTCCAGCTTGGGCAGCGGCAGCGCCTCCTCCAGGCCCGGCTGGCCCTCGATGAGCTGGAAGTAGCCGGGGCGGATGGCAAGGCCCGCCGCGCGGCCCACGACGGCCGAGTTGATCGCGTAGACCTCGCGGTGGCCGTCGCGCTCGATGGCGTCCCGGTTGTCGTTCTCCCCGGTCCGGACCATCGCGACGACCGTCACGGTGTCGGTCGGCACGGGCTTCAGGTCCGGCACCTTGAGCCCGTTCACCGGCCGCACGTACCCGCGGTCGACCAGCACGGTCTCGCCGCTGTCCAGCTTGAACGGGGTCAGCACCTCGGAGGCCGCCTCGCCCTGCACGGTCCGCAGCCGCGCGATGGCCTGCCCCTCGGGCAGGTAGCGGCCGGTCAGGCTGACCCGCCGCCACTCGTTGGCCGCGTTCGGCTCGCCCAGGACCTGCGAGACCGGCACCGGCTCGTCGCGGATCGACGAGATCACCGCGTTGTTCTGCGCCTCGCGCTCGGCGTCGCGGCTGAACTGCCACGGCGCGAGCAGCGCGAAGCACGCGCCCGCGAACACCCAGACCGCCAGCGTCAACGCGAGCCAGCCGGGCCGCAACAGGAAGCTCAACCGCACCGTTCCACGGTAAGCCCTAGGCCGTTGTGACCTGCACCCGGTCGAACCGGGCGGCGAAACCGGGCCCCGTGGGCGCCGCCACCATCACCCCGGCCAGCACCTCGACCTCGGGCGGGAAGTACGCCAGGCGCAGCATCGTGGTCGGCTCGTCGTCGCCCAGGCCGTACCGGACGGTCACCGTGTCGCCCTCCCGCGCGGCGGAGATCGTGACCCGGGTGACCCGCCCGGCGGGCACCACCGACCAGTCCGAGAAGTCGCGTGTGACGACCGTGCTGACCTGGAACTCGTCGTCCACCAGCTCGACGCCCGCCTTGATCCAGTTCCGCTCGTCGACGCGCAGCGCGATGCCCGCCTGGTCGTACTGGGCGGCGTAGTCGGCGGTGAAGGCGGCCAGCAGGCAGAAGTCACCGGTCAGCGGGACGCCGAGCACGTGGCCGGTGTCCCGGTCGTACCCGTAGTGCGTGGTGCGCCAGAAGTCCGTGTCCGGTGCGGCGGTGATGGTCAGGCCGCCCTCGTCGGACCAGGAGGCGGGCTCGTTGAGCCACTGCCAGTCGTCGCGGTCGAACGCCGAAATCCCCATGCGGCCATCATGACAGCGCGCGGGCGGTCGTCAGGGTCCGTTGCACGTAGCTGCCGCCGAAGACCACCACGTGGACCAGCAGCGGGAACAACTGGTGCAGCGGCGTCCGGTCGCGCCACCCGTCCGCCAGGGGCGCGACCTCGTGGTAGGCGGCCAGGACCCGGTCGAGGTGGGTGCAGCCGAACAGGTCCAGCATGGCCAGGTCGCTCTCCCGGTGCCCGCCGTGGGCGGCCGGGTCGATCAGCCAGGCCCGTCCGTCAGCGGCCCAGTGGACGTTGCCGTTCCAGAGGTCGCCGTGCAGCCGCGCCGGCGGCTCGTCGGGTGCCTCGATGCGGACGGCTTCGATCGTCCGGGCCTGGGCCGCGGTCAGTTCGCCCCGGTCGACGGCTTCGCGCACGTAGCACTCGATGCGGTCGGCCCGGAACCAGTCCGCCCACGTGTCGTGGGGTCGGTTGAGCATCGGGGCGAGCCCGATGGAGGCGTGCTCGGGACCGTCCGGCGGGGGCGCGCCGAACGCGGGTGCCCCGGTGGCGTGGAGGGCGGCGAGCCGGCGCCCGAACTCCTCGGCGGCTTCCGGGGACGGTGTGCCGCGCTCGACCTGGTCCATGATCAACCAGTTGCCGGCGAACCCGCGCACGCCCGGCACCGGCGGTCCCTCGGGTTCGGCCAGCCACTCCAGGGACTTGGCCTCGGCGAGCACGGCGTTCGGGTCGTCGTGCCGCTTGGCCACCACGAGGTCGCCGTCTTCGAGGTCGACTTCGAAGACCGAGTTGCCCAGGTGCCGCACGTCCAGGGCGGGCACCCCGGTCAGCTCGGCGGCGGCGCGCTTGACCTCAGCGGTCACCGGTTCTCCCGCACCCACGCCACCAGGCCGGGCATGGCCGCCTCGACCTGCGCGATCACCAGGTCGAACCCGGCGCGGTCGCCGTAGTACGGGTCGGGGACGTCCGGGCCGTCGGCGTCCGGGTCGAACGAGCGCAGCAGCCGGACCCGGTCGTGGTCGGGCACCATCCGCCGCAGCGATCGGGCGTGACCGGAGTCCAGCGCGACCAGCAGGTCCGCGTCGAGGTGGTTCTCGTCGACCTGCGCGGCCGTGTGCTCGGTGGGATAACCGTTGTCCGCCAACGACTTCGCCGCCCGCGGGTCGGCCGGGTCGCCGACGTGCCAGCCGCCGGTGCCGGCACTGGTCACCGTCACATGATCACCCAACCCGGCCCGTCGCAGGTGCTCGCGGAATATGATCGCGGCCACGGGAGAGCGGCAGATGTTGCCGGTGCAGACAAAGGTCACCGAAAGCGTCACGGCAGACGAGTCTGCCAGGTTGGGCGCTCCGGGTGAGGGTTCTGGACGTGACCGTCCAGCGCGCCCGACCATCGGACCCACCGGCTCGTTGGGGGACTTCGAATGTCAGGCGTTGTCGGCGTGGTGCTGCTGCTGTGCGCGGGAGCGGCGGTGTTCGTCGCGCTCTCGTGGTGGCAGCGGTCGTGGCCGGAGACGCCCGTGTTCGCCCGGCCCCGCCCGTCCGGCGCGGTGGAGCGCGGGTTGCGGCCCGACGCCAACGCGGGCTTCTTCACCGACCGCGGGTTCCTGTTCCGCAAACGCCATTTCTTCGTCGCCACCGGGTGCCCGCCGACGCGAATCGCGGACTTCCCGTCACTGGATGTGCGCAGGCGTGCGCAGCCGGTGCGCATTGCCCGGGTCGGACTGCGTTCCTGGTGGTGGTTCGAGGACGCTTTCTACCGCGAATCCGCCGGTTACTCGGAGCGTGACGTGCTGACGCTCGTGCGTGAGCACGAGCAGCGTGAGCAGGCCAGACAGGACCGGGCGAAGCTGATCTCCGAGATCGACGCAAACCTCCGCAAACGCGATCAGGGGTAACGTCCACGTCTATTCGCGCGAAGTATTGTGTAGTGGTAAATCCTCTTGGAGAGGACATGAGCGACCCCATGAGGGACTTCGCAGCCCATGACGCACGTCCGCCGATGCGGTGGCATTGGGTGCTGTGCGTCGTACTGGTGTTGATCGCGGTCGCCGCGTCGATCATGTAGGTCGGTCATCTCAGCCGCCTCTCAGCAGGCCCGCGCGACGATCGACGGCGTGAGCACCACGACCATGCCGACCATCCCGGCGCTCGCCGACGCGCTGCCGGTGGTCGAGGACGAGATCCGGCAGCTGGCGACCTCGTCGACGCTGCCGATCGTCAACACGTTCTCCGGCCGCATCACGGCCGCCGGCGGCAAGCGCCTGCGCTCCGTGCTGATCCTGTCCGGCGCGCTGGCGATGTCCGGCGAGATCGGGCCGAAGGCGGTCACCTCGGCAGCGTGCGTGGAACTGCTGCACGCCGGTTCCCTGGTGCACGACGACCTGATGGACAACGCCGTCGAGCGGCGCGGCGTCCGCACCGTCAACGCCGAGTGGGGCATCGGCCCCGCCGTCCTGGTGGGCGACTTCATGCTGGCCCGCGCGAGCCAGACCGCCCTGGAGCAGATCTCGCCGTTCGCGGCGGGCAAGCTCGCGGCGGCCGTCGCCGACCTCGTCGAGGGCCAGGTCCTGGAAGTGCTCGACCTGTTCGACCCGCACCGGACGCCGGAGAACGCGCTGCGCTCCATCGCGCTCAAGACCGGCGCGCTGTTCCGGGTCGGCTGCGTGCTGGCCGCGCACGTGGCGGACGCGGACGAGGAAACCGCCGTGCGGATGTCGGAGTACGGGGCGCACTTCGGTCTGCTCTTCCAGATCCTGGACGACCTGCTCGACCTCGCGTCCACCACCGAACGCCTGGGCAAACCGGCCGGCAACGACATCCGCCAGGGTGTGTACACGTTCCCGTTGCTGCGGGCGGTCACCGATGCCCAGCGGGAGTTGTTGGCGGCGCGCGGCCGGGAGTTGACGGACGCGGAGCTGGCGGGGCTGCTGCGCGACCTGCGCACGTCCAGCCTGGTGCCGGACACGCTGGCGTACTGCACGAGCCTGGCGGCGCAGACCGTGCACGCCCTGCCGGACCTGCCGGAGTCGGACGCGCTGGGGATCTTGCGCGAACTGCCCGGCGCCTACCTCGATTGGGCCTCCTCCCGGATCGCCTGATCCACCGGCCGCCCGCTCGGGGCTCGCGCCGGTCGACGGTGCCGGATCGCCTAGACTTCCGGCGATGACCAGCCAGGATTCCGGCCGGGCGCTGCTGCGCCACCACGGGGACGTCGACGCGGCTCCCGGCCTTGTCGACTTCGCGGTGAACGTGCGGATGGCCGCCCCGCCGGCGTGGCTGAAGGACCGGCTCGCGGCGGTGCTCGACGGGCTCGGCTCGTACCCGAGCGCGGCGGCGGACCAGGCCGCGCGGGAGGTCGTCGCCGCTCGGCACGGTCGCCGACCGGACGAGGTGCTGATCCTGGCCGGCGCGGCGGAGGGGTTCGCCCTGCTGCCCTCGCTGCACCCGTCGCTGGCGGCGGTCGTGCACCCGTCGTTCACCGAGCCCGAGGTGGCGCTGCGGGACGCGGGTGTGCCGGTGCACCGGGTGCACCTGTCGGCGGCCGACGGCTACCGGTTGCGGCCCGCGCTGGTGCCCGACGACGCGGACCTGGTGGTCGTGGGCAACCCGACCAACCCGACGTCCGTGCTGCACCCGGCCGGGGTGGTGGCGTCGCTGAGCCGGCCCGGGCGGGTCGTGGTGGTGGACGAGGCGTTCGCGGACACGGTCCCCGGTGAGCCGGAGTCGTTGGCCGGGCGCGGGGACCTGCCCGGTCTGCTGGTGCTGCGCAGCCTGACCAAGACGTGGGGCCTGGCGGGTCTGCGCGCCGGGTACGTGCTGGGCGCGCCGGAGCTGCTGGCGAGACTGGCCCTGCACCGTCCACAGTGGCCGGTGAGCAGCTTCGTGCTGGAAGCGGTCACGGCGTGCTGCGCGCCGGCCGCGGTGGCCGAGGCGGAGGCCCTGGCCGTGGCGTGCCGGGAGCACACGCGGCAGGCCGTGGACGCGCTGGGTGACCTGGTCGTCGTCGCGCCGGACGCGCCGTTCGTGCTGTTGCGCGTGCCGGACGGGGAGCGGGTGCGGGCGTCGTTGCGGGACAAGGGGATCGCGGTGCGGCGCGGGGACACCTTCCCCGGGCTGACCCCGGACCACCTGCGGGTCGCCGTGCGCGCGCCCGAGGAGTTCGCGCTGCTGGTGGACGCCCTGCGAGTCGTACTGGAGGAACGGTGACCACGCTCGGCGACGTCCTCGCCGCCCTGGAGCGCGCCTACCCGCAGGCTGCCGCCGAGTCCTGGGACGCGGTGGGCCTGGTGTGCGGTGACCGCGCGGAACCGGTGTCCCGCGTGCTGTTCTGCGTCGACGTCGACCGGTCCACTGTGGACGAGGCGGTCGAGGTCGGCGCGCAACTGCTGGTGGCCCACCACCCGCTGCTGCTGCGCGGCGTGACCGGCGTCCCGGCCGACGACCCGAAGGGCGCGCTGGTGCACCGGCTCATCCGGTCCGGCGTCGCCCTCTACACCGCGCACACCAACGCCGACGCGGCCAACCCCGGCGTGTCCGACGCGCTCGCGCGGGCGATCGGCCTGACCGTCACCGGACCGCTGACCCCCAACCCGGGCCGCGAGATGGACGTGCTGGTCACGTACGTCCCGGTGGCCGACGCCGCGAAGGTGCTCGAAGCCCTGCACGCGGCCGGCGCGGGCTCGATCGGCGACTACCGGGACACCGCGTGGAGCGTGGACGGGACCGGCCAGTTCCGCCCGGTCGACGGGGCGAACCCGGCGATCGGCAGCGTCGGCGAGCTGGAGCGGGTGGCCGAGACCCGGATCGAGATCGTCCTGGACCGCCGGCTGCGCGCCGACGTCATGCGCGCCTTGCGCGCCGCGCACCCGTATGAAGAGGTCGCGTTCAACCTGAACGAGGTACCCGCGCTGCCGTCGGACACCGGCATCGGCCGCATCGGCGTGCTCCCCGAGCCCGAGCCGCTGCGCGTGTTCGCCCAGCGCGTCGCCGACGCCCTGCCCCCGACCGAGTGGGGTGTGCGCGCCGCCGGCGACCCGGACCGGCCGATCCGGACCGTGGCCGTGTGCGGCGGCGCGGGCGACAGCTACCTGTCCGCCGCGACGCGCGCGGGCGTGGACGCCTACGTCACCTCCGACCTGCGCCACCACCCGGCCGGCGAGCACGTGGCCAAGGGCGGCCCCGCGCTGGTGGACGTGGCGCACTGGGCCGGGGAGTGGCCGTGGTGCGGGCAGGCGGCCGACGTGGTCCGGGCCGCGTTCGGCGGTACGGTCGATGTCCTCGTCTCCACCCGCCGGACCGACCCGTGGACCGTCGGCGCGACGAGCCGAACTGGAGGGCGCTGAAAGTGAAAGCCGAACCCGCCGTGCAGCGCAGGCTGCTCGACCTGGCGCAGGTCGACGCCGAGCTGTCGCGCGTGGCCCACCGCCGCCGGACGCTGCCGGAGATCAACGAGATCGCCGAGGCCGAGAAGCAGGTGCGGGCCAAGCAGGACGCCCTGACGACGATCGAGACGACCCTCGGCGACCTCAACCGCGACGTCAAGCGGCAGGAGACCGAGATCGACCAGGTCCGCGCCCGCGAGGACCGCGACCGCAAGCTGTTGCAGGGTGGCACGGTCGCCGCCAAGCAGCTCTCGGACCTGGAGCACGAGCTGGCCACCCTGGAGCGCCGCCAGGCCGCCCTGGAGGACGACCTGCTGGAGCTGATGGAGCGCCGCGAGGCCGTCGAGGCGGACGTGCAGCACGCGCGCGTCGAGCTGGACAAGGCGCAGGAGGCCCTGACCGACGCGGCGCGGCGGCGGGACAGCGCGCTGGCCGACCTGGAGTCCACCGAGGCCAAGCGCACGGCCGAGCGCGCGCTCGCGGTCAAGCAGTTCCCGGAGCCGTTGCTGGCCCTCTACGACCGGGTTCGGGCGCACAAGGGCATCGGCGCGGCGCTGCTGCAGTCGCGGCGGTGCGGCGCGTGCCGCATCGAACTGGACCGCAGCGCGTTCGCCAACGTCAAGGAGTCCGCGCCGGACGAGGTCGTGCAGTGCGAGGAGTGCGGCGCGATCATGGTGCGGACCGGGGAATCGGGCCTGTGAAGGTCGTCGTCGAGGCGGACGGCGGTTCGCGCGGCAACCCCGGCCCGGCGGGCTACGGGGCGGTCGTGCGGACGCCGTCGGGTGACGTGCTGGCCGAGCGGTCGGCCGGCATCGGCATCGCCACCAACAACGTCGCCGAGTACCGGGGCCTGATCGCGGGCCTGCGCGCGGCGGCGGAGGTGGGCGCCTCGGCGGTGGTCGCCCGGATGGACTCGAAGCTGGTCGTCGAACAGCTGTCCGGGCGCTGGCAGGTGACGCACCCGGCGATGAAGTCGCTGGTCGCGGAGGCGCGCGAGGCGGCGCGGGCGTTCGAGTCGGTCACCTACGAGTGGGTCCCCCGCAACGACAACAAGCACGCCGACCGGCTGGCGAACGAGGCGATGGACACCCAGGCCGGCCTCGCGAGGGGCGGCGGGGCGGGCGAGGCGCGGCCTCCGGCCCCCGCTTCCATTGTCCCACGGGGGACCGACAATCCGGCGGAAGCGCCCCCGGGGTCCATTGTCCCAGCGGGCACCGACAGCGCGGACGGGATGCTCGACCTGGAGCTGTCGAGCGCGGAGAGGGGCGTCGGGTCGGCCGAGACCTCGCCGCCCTCGTCGTGGACCGGCGCGATCGGCGAGCCCACCCGGCTCTACCTGCTGCGCCACGGCCAGACCGAGCTGTCCGTCGCGCGCCGCTACTCCGGGCGCGGCAACCCCCCGCTCACCGACGTCGGTCGCCGGCAGGCCGAGGCCGCCGCGCGCCGGCTGGCCAAGGTCGACCGGCTGACCGCCGTAGTCTCCTCACCGCTGGACCGCGCGCACCAGACCGCCCAGGCCGTGGCGCAGGCGGTCGGGCTGGACGCCACCACGCACGACGGCCTCATCGAGACCGACTTCGGCCACTGGGAAGGCCTCACCTTCGCCGAAGCCGCCGCGCGCGACCCGCAGGTCCACCGGCTGTGGCTGGGCGACCCGGGCCTCCCGGCGCCCGGCGGCGAGAGCTTCGACCAGGTCCACGAACGCGTCCGCGGCGCCCTGCACGAGCTGCTCGACCGGCACCGCGGCGGCAACGTCGTCGTGGTCAGCCACGTCACGCCGATCAAGCAGCTGCTGCGCATCGCGCTGGACTCCGGCCCGTCGCTGCTGTTCCGGCTGCACCTGGACCTGGCGTCGCTGTCGGTCGTCGAGTTCTACCCCGACGGGCACTGCTCGGTCCGCCTGGTCAACGACACCTCGCACCTGGGCTAAACGGCCGGTCGGAGCTGGAGGCGCTTGCGGCGGAACCGGGCGTCCGCCACGGCCAGCGTGAACCGGTCCACGGCGGCCCGGATGTCGTCCGCCGGGCCCGGCGCGATCACGTCGCCCGCGATGTCCGGGTCCAGCACGAACTCGCCGCGCAGCACGGTGTCCGCGCCCTTGCCCGCCAGCAGCGGGTTGAGGGCGTAGTCCATCGCGACCAGGAAGCCCTGGCTGCCGCCGGTGGCCAGGGGCAGGATCACCCGGCCGCGCAACGCCTTCTTCGGCAACAGGTCTAGCAGCGCCTTCACCAGCCCGCTGTAGGCCGCCCGGTACACCGGGCTCGCCACGACGATGCCGTCCGCGCGCAGCACGGCGCCGACCGCCTCGCCGATCTCGGGGTCCTGGAGGTCCTCGGTGAGCAGCGACAGCGTCGGCAACTGCCGGACGTGCAGCACCTGGACTTCGTAGCCGGCCTCGCGCAAGAGGTCGTCGACGTACCGCACGACAATGCCGGTGCGCGACGCGGGAGACGGGCTGCCGGAAATGACCAAAATGGACGACATGGTTCGCTGACACCTTCCGGGAAAAGGCTCGGACTACGAGGTGAAATGTGTCAGCGACAACAGAGGGCGGTCGCCGCGAGACCGAAGTCGATGTGCCTGCGGCGGGTGAGTCCCCCGATTCCGGCCATGATCCGAGTAGAGCAGGGCGTTCCACATCACGACAAGGTTTCGGCCGGTGGGTTCCACTGCCTGGGACGTCGTCGAGTACGATGGGGGTCGGATGAGTCGGCAGGGCGGTCGCGTCGACAGATTTCGTGTCTGTCGCCGAGGAAAGTCCGGACTCCGCAGGGCAGGGTGGTTGTTAACGGCAACCAGGGGCGACCCTCGGGACAGTGCCACAGAAAACAGACCGCCCCGGCGACGAGCCGGGGTAAGGGTGAAACGGTGGTGTAAGAGACCACCAGCGCCCCGGGTGACCGGGGCGGCTAGGTAAACCCCACCCGGAGCAAGGCCAAGAGGGTGCCCCAGGGCACCTGCGCAGGCGATCGAGGGCGGCCCGCCCGATGCCTGCGGGTAGGCCGCACGAGCCTGTCGGCGACGGCAGGCCGAGATGGATGGCCGCCGAACGGGACCGCCGCGAGGCGCCCGGGAACAGAATCCGGCTTACATGCCGACTCATCCGACCCACTGCGGAACCCCGCACGCGCAACGCGTTCCGCCATTCGGCTCCGGCGCAGGTCGGAAACGCGTTCAAGGCGCACTGGTCCGCCTATCAATCCTTTGCACCTCGACGGTGTTACACATTTGGGGCCGTTCGAGTGGTCCTGGGTATCACCGGGTCGGTGACCGAGTCCTCCTGCCGAACCGCGGGGCCCTCCCTGCGCCCGCGGTCACCGAACAGGAGGGAAACCATGTCCACCACCAAGCGAGCCGCCACGTGGCTCGCCCTGACCGGTCTGGTCGGCGCTGCGTCGGTCACCAGCACCGTCACCGCCTCGGCGACGGTCACGGAACTGCCGGTGTACCAGGTCGTCGGCTCCGGGCTCAGCCAGGAACAGGCCGCGGTCCTGCAAAGAGCGTTCGGGCTGAAGGACGTGCAGCGCGACGACAGCGGTGCGGTCGCGTTCGCCGACGAGGCCACCTACCTGAAGGTCCCGGACCTGGACCAGGGCGCCGGCCGCCCGGACGAGGACGGCCTGGAAACCCGCCAGACCGCTCTCGACCTCGAGGGCCTCAAGCGGGTGCGCACGATCCCCGTCGAGGACGCCACCAAGCGCGCCGTCGAAACCCTGCGCGGCGCGGGCCTGCTGCCGACCAACGCCTTCGCCGCCGCCAAGCACACGACGTTCGAGGTGCTCGACGTCAACGGGCGACCCCTGTACTCGGCGGCCATCGACACCGCGGTGTCGTTCACGTTCAACCTCGACGGCATCCCGCTGGAGGGTGCGGGCGCGAAGCTGCGCGTCGCGTTCGACGGCCAGGGTGCCGTCGCGGGCCTCACCCACAGCACCCGCGAGCTGGCCAAGGCGGGCACCATCCCGGTGCTGGACCTGGCGGCGGGCCGGGAGCGGTGCGCCAAGCAGTTCGCCGGCGCGGTGAAGGTCACCGACGTCTCCTACGTCTACGACGCACCCGCGTTGTCCGAGCGCATCGACAAGCTGGAGCCCAGCCTCCGCTGCGCCGGCACCACCCCCGACGGCTCAGCCGCTCAGTCCATCACCGTGCCGGCGGCCGTCGACGGCTCCCTGCCGGAGCCCGGCCCCCAGCAGCCGCCGCGCACCGAGGGTGCGATCGCGCCGCAGTGGACGTGGCGGATCGACGTCGGCAGTGAGGGCACGGGTGCGTGCTCGGGCCTGCCGTGGACGCACCTGAACGTGGGGGCGTTCAACAGCCAGTTCACCAGCCGGGGCATTCCGGTGCAGTTCAGCTGGCTCAACGGCAACGCGTGGGAGCGGGACTTCAAGGACCCGGTGTTCCCCGGCGGGTGGGACCACATGTACGCGGACGACGTGGACATGACCTACTGGCAGGGGCACGGTTCGCCGACGGGTTTCTCGTTCTCGGGGTGCAGTGCGAACACGGACAGCTTCCTGTCCAACAACGACGCGCGGTGGGGCAACCGGGACGTCGAGTGGATGAGCCTGTTCACGTGCTCGATCCTCCAGCACACGTCGGGCGGCCAGAACTGGGCGCAGCGGTGGGGCAAGGCCTTCCGGGGGCTGCACCAGATCAACAGCTTCGACACGGTGTCGATGCACAGCGCGGTTCATGGTGGGCGGTTCGGCAACTACATGCTGCGGACGCCGTTCTTGTGGTGGAACCGGCCGATGAAGGTCCGTGACGCGTGGGCGCAGGCGTCGATCGACACCCAGCCGGCGTGGGTGGTGTGGGCGACGATGGGGCCGATCGGCAACGCGTGGATCGCGAACTTCAACGACTACTTCTGGACCAAGGGCCCGGTCGGCCCGGACACGTTGCCGACCGTCGGGTTCTGGCGCTTGTCCGGCACGAGCTGATGGTGCGGGATTGCTTCTGATCGACGCCGGTGTCCTTTCGCCAAACTGGGGGCGGAAGGACACCGGCTCTTGTGGGGAACTCCCGGCGCTTCCCGGACGTTGTCGGTCGGGTCGGAGCGCCCCTCGGACATCCACCCGATCGGGCGACATGTCAGTTTCGGCACCAACTCCCGGCTCGCGCGTCCCGTAAACGAGGAGCGCGGGACAACGGCCAGGCAACCTGGTGCCCTCCCGGGTCCCGCCGCCCGCCGCCCTGCGCCGCTGGGCCTGCCAACGCCACCGCCAGGCTGGGCCTGCCAACCCCACCGCGAGGCTGGGCCTGCCAACGCCACCGCCAGGCTGGGCCTGCCAACCCCACCGCCAGCCTGGGCCTGCCAACCCCACCGCCAGCCGCCGCCCGCGACCATGCGCCGCCCGCGCCGCGCCGCTGAGCCCGCGTCACCCGCCACCCATCACGGCGGCGATGCCACGCCACCACCGGGGAGATCCTGCAGGCGCGGCGCGCGATGTCGAGCGCCCGATGTCGCGCTCCCGATGCCATGCCGCGCGTTCTGGCCCAGCTGGCGGCAATCCGTTGGGGCAAGGGGAATGCCGGTCACGCGGAGGTTGTCGGGCGGAACGCGGGCGGCAGGGGAGCGTTGATGGTGGAGGGGTGCGGGTGGCGAGGGGTGCGGGTGGCGAGGGGGCATCGGCGGCCGGGGAAGCGCGGTGGCGGGGAAGTATGGGTGGCGGGGCAGGAGGGAGGGTTGTGTGAAGGAGAGTTGGGTCGGTGGGGCGGGGATTGGGGGTGGGTGAGAGGTGGGTGGTGGGTTTATGCGGGGAAGCGCCAGCGGGTTTGGGAGTAGGGGGACTTCGCGAAGCCGAAAGCCGTCGTCGGTTCCACGCGGAACACCAGGGCCACCCCGTGAGGGTTGTCGAAACCTCCTTCCGCGACCTCAAAGTGCCAGTCCGGGCCGTACTTCGTCGCCCACTCCTTAGCCAAGGCGCGCAAGGTGGCTGGATCCGCCACGCGCACCGCGACGCCCTCGACCACGACATCCAGTCCGCCGTGCAGGGCGTTGGTACCGGTGGTCAGCACGACCTGCGGGTTGGCGGCCACATTGCGGGCCTTGCGTTCGTCCGATCCCGTGCAGAAGTGCAAAGCACCGGAGTACCAGACAGCGATCAGCGGGGTCACGTGAGGACGGCCGTCGGGGCGGACGGTGGTCAGCCAGTACAGCTCCGCGGAGGACAGGAGTTTTTCGGCGGTCGGCCACGGAGTCGCGGGAGCCTCGGGGTCGCCGTACCGGAGATCTACGTCGGTTTGTGGCATGGCGACCACAGTGGCACGAAGAACGGTGTCAGGCGCGGCGGGAAGGGCGGCCGGGGGGCATGCGGTGGACCGGGCGGAACGGGTCGCCCTCGTTGAAGCGGCGTTCGAGGTCCGCCACGTACGCCTCGACGGCCGGGTTCACGATGTCCGCCAGGCTGCGCACCCCGGCCGCGGGCTCGTAAGCCGCCAGGTAGGTGGCCGCCGCCCGGGCCCGCTCCAGCACGTCCTGGTCGAAGTTGACCGTCCGCTGAACCCGCCGCCCCGGGCGGCCGTCCGTCCCGGTAGCCTGATCCGTGCCCGGGACGGCCACGGAGACCGTGATTTCCTTCACTCCGGAGGCCGGTTCGGGTGCGGCTTCAGGCGGCTGGACCATGCTGCGAGCCTCCTCGGCGTCGTCACTCCGGGGTGCGGCCCGTTCGGGTCCGCGTCCCGGCCGGACGGGTCATCGCTGCGGCGGGGTGGACAGGGGGACCAGGGTCGTGCACACCGTGCGTGACCAGGGAGTTCGCAGTCGGGTGAACTATCTCAGCAATCGGGAGAATCCAGTGTCGCCGGTTCTCCACCGGCCCCCCTCGAACGATGATGTCTGTGGTCAGATTAGACGTAATCGACTTCCAGGGGAACGGCTATTGATCTACCCACCGCTAGTCGCTCGATACAGCTTGTGACGAAGACGTGTTCTACTCGATAGCGCACGAACCGGACGGGCACCCCTCAGCCCGCCCGGCGAAGTCCTGCGTACTCAGGAGTACGAGATGACCGCCCAGACCCTGGTAACACTCGCGCAGCAGCAGCCGGTCGCACCCGGCACAGGTGGGCTGCGCCAGTGGATCCTCGACAACCTGGTTCCGCTCCTCTTGCTGACCGTGGCCCTGCTCCTGCTGTGGCTCGGCGGCGGCAAGGGCGACAACGCCGGGGTCATGCGCCGTCTCGGCGGCGTCATCATCGCGTTGGCGATCATCGGACTGGCGGTGACCACGAACGCCGGGGCGAACATCGGCCAGTGGATCGCCGGCCTGTTCACCGGCGGGTGACCCTTGCGGGTACGCACTGACGACGAGGTCTACCGGGTCGACGCCGTCTGGCTCGGGCCGCCCAAAGCCACCTTCCCGTGGCGTGCGCGCTACGTGGCGTGGGGCGTCGGGATCGTGGTCTTCCTGCTGGTCACCGCCGTGCAGCGGCAGGTCGGCTTCGGTTTCGACTTCATCAACACGGGCTGGGGCTTCGTGATCACGATCGCGCTGACCCGGTTCATCACCGCCCGGATCAGCCACGAACGCCCGCTGTCGTCGGTCATGACGATGTGGGTGCGTGAGCTGACCGCGCCGCGGGAGAAGACCTCCGGCCAGGGCGGCGCGGCCGGCGCGTCCCGCATCCGGGTCAACCCGCAGCGCCCCCGGCGGCGTCCCAAGAACAAGGGGGCGAAGCGCACGGCGACCGCCACCCCGACCCCGCACCGCAGGCAGTCAGACCGCCGTAAGAAGGAGGTTCGCGGTGTTCGGACGCCGGCGTGACCGCAACCGACGCGTCGCCCCGCACGTCGCCCAGCACGCGGCGGCGGGCCGGGACGACCGCAAGGTCTACAGCAAGCGCGGTCGCCGCCTGCCCGGAGAGCAGGCCGTGCCGAGCTACACCCCGTCGATCGCCGCGCGCAGCATCGACGGCCACCTGCTGCGCACCGGGCAGGAGGTCTACGCCTGGTACAAGCTCGCGCCGCAGCGCTGGTCGTTCCGCTCGGACTCGCAGCGCCAGGACCTGATCGCGGCCATCGCGGGCCAGTACGCCGAACTCCAGGGCCGCTGGATGCACCTGCGGGTGACCACCCGGCCGTACCCGATCCGCATGTGGGCCGAGGCGCACGTGCACAACGCGGTGCGCCGGCTGCCGGACACCCCGGGCACGCTGTCCTTCGACGACTACATGGTCGGCGAGCAGCAGCAGCTCATGGGCCGCTCGATGGCGGAGAAAGAGGTCTACCTGGGCGTCCAGGTGCAGACCCGCAACATGATGGACCGCGCCGTCGAACGCGCCGCACCCGTGTTGCGCAAGGTCTTCCCGGACGCGGTGGACGCCGAGCTGGTCGCCATCGAGTCCGAGATCGACCACCTCGACCAGGTGATCGGGTCGGCGGGCCTCGAAGGCCGCCCGGTGACGGCCGAGGAGATGTCCTGGCTGATGCACCGGTCGTGCTCGCTGGGCCTGCCCGCGCCGCGCAACCTGCCCGCCGTGCCGGGCGCGCCGTGGGAGCCGGAGGACCTGGCCTCGTTCACCGACGCCGCGGACTTCCACCAGGACCCGTACGCGCCGACCGTGACCGTCCGGGGCCGCACCGGCTCGAACGCGGGCATCAAGCGGCACGTCGCCGTCCTGACCGTCGGTCTCATGCACGGCTTGCAGATCCCCGAGGTCGACGACCCGTGGGTGCAGCGGTCCGACCGGCTGCCCGCGGCGGTCGAGTGGTCGGCGCGGATCTACGTGCGGCGGCCGGAGGAGGTGTCCGGCGAGCTGCAGCGGCAGATGTCCAAGGTCCGCTCGCAGGTCCGGCACTACACCGACGAGCACGAGCTGGAGCCGCCGCAGTCGTTGGCGCGGCAGGCGTCGCGGGTGCTGGAGATCGACGACGAGATGACGTCGGGCTTCACCGCCCTGGGCACGCGCGTGCGCAGCTGGTGGCGCCTGGCGGTTTCCGGCCCCACCGAGCGGGAAGCGCTCCGCCTCGCGCAGGCCCTCCTCGACCTTTACAAGCCGAAGGTCGCCATCGAGCACCCCGAGGCGCAGTACGCGATCGCGCGGGAGTTCATCCCCGGCGAGCCGCTGTCGTCGTCGGCGTACCTGCGGCGCGGGTCGGTGCTGTGGGCGGCGTCGTCCGTGCCCACAGCGACCGCCGAAGTCGGTGACCGGCGCGGCATCCTGCTCGGCGAGACGGTGACCGCGACCCGGCGACCGGTGGCGTGGGACCCGTGGATGGCGCAGGAACTCCGCGACGCGTCGGGGTTGACGGCGATGGTCGCGGGTCTGGGCGCGGGCAAGTCGTTCCTGGGCGGCGGCATCGTCTACAAGACGCTGCGGTCCGGGGCGCACTGGACGCTGCTCGACCCGTCCGGCCCGCTGGCCGCCCTGTGCGAGCTGCCCGAGCTGCGGCCGTACGCGCGGCCGATCAACCTGCTCAACGCCCAGCCCGGCATCCTCAACCCGTACCGCGTGGTGGCGGAGCCGCAGCTGGAGCACTTCATGGACGAGGAGGACCCGGAACGGGCGTGGCGGCGTGAACGCGCGCTGGCCGCGGCGACCCGGCGTCGTCTGGTCCTGGACGTGCTGAGCGGCCTGCTGCCGTTCGAGGTGGCGCGGTTGCCGCAGACCCGGATCGTGCTGCTGCGCGCGGTCCGCACGGTCGGCGGCCGGCCCGACGCGCACCCCGGCATGGTGTTCGAGGCGCTGCGGCGGGACGCGTCCGAGCACCACGAGCACGCCGTGGTGGTGGCGGACTTCCTGGACGAGATGCGGGAGCGCATGTCGCTGCTCATCCCGGAGCAGGACGCCGACCCGTACAACGAGCAGCGCGACGACCGCCTGACCGTGCTGACGATGGCGGGCCTGAACCTGCCGAAGGACGGCGTCGGCCGCGAGCACTGGACCGACGCCGAAGCGCTCGGCGTCGAGATGCTCAACCTGGCCGCGTGGCTGACCCAGCGGTCGATCTACGAGCGCCCCAAGGACCTCCGCAAGGGCGTGTGGATCGACGAGGCGTTCTTCCTGTCCGAGGTCCCGACGGGCCGCGTGCTGATGAACCGCTTCGCCCGCGACTCCCGCAAGTGGAACGTGCGCGTTCTGCTGTCGTCCCAGATCCCGGCGGACTTCCTGAAGATCCAGGGCTTCGTGACCCTGCTCGACTCGGTCTTCGTGGGCCGCCTGGACGACGACCAGGCCCAGGCGGACGCGTTGCGCCTGCTGAAGGTCCCGGTCGGTGCCGGCTACGAGCAGGTGGTCGCGTCCCTGGGCCGCCGCCCCGGCGGCGCCCGCACCGCCACCGAACGCGACCGCGCCCCCCGCCAGTTCATCTTCGGCGACGGCGCGGGCGGCGTGGAACGCATCCGCATCGACTTCTCCGGCCCACACCTGGAACACCTCCGCAACGCCCTGGACACCACCCCGGACGCGCTGCGCGACGGCCCGGACCAGGGTGAGATCGAACTGTCGTCCCCGCCGCAGGACCCGTTCGCCTACGCGGACGACCTGACCGACGAGTACGACGACGAACTGGCCGCCGACCTCGAGGTGGGCTTGGTCGACGACCTGGTCGACTCGACACACGGTGAGGGAGGAACCCGCCGCCAGGGCCGGGAAGGTGCGGCATGAGCACCCTCCTCCTGGTGGCGGCCATCGCCGCCGCGCTCTACGCGCGGCGGCGGTTCAGACGCGCCCGTGCCGCGACCACCGCGGCACCGGCCCGCACCCGTCCCCGCCGCACCCGCTGGACCTCCGTGGCAGCGGTGGCGGCGATCCTCAGCCTCCAGGTCATCTTCGGCGCACCGGCCGCCCAGGCCGCGGACTGCGGCGAGGCGCCCAACCCGGAACGGCCCGGCTCCGGCATGGTCGGCGCGCTCGACCCGCCCGACGGCCAAGGCCTCAAGGACACCCCGTACCTCACGTACGGCTACGCGGGCATGGTGTGGCACGCGTACCAGGAGAGCTGCCTGAAACTGCCGGACACGGCAGCGGTGATCGACACCTGGATGGGCAACGAGCTCTTCAACGTCTCCAAGAACATCGTCGGCATCACCAACGCCCTGCACTACACGGTCATGGGCAACGGTCTGCTCAAGCCGCTCGACGACGCCGTGAAGAACGGCGTGCAGCGGGTGTACGACAACGTCTACTTGCGCTGGTTCGGCCTGGTCGCGCTGATCCTGGCGATCCTCATGTTCCGCCAGATCTGGCAGGGCGACCTGGCGTCGATCAGCAAGCGAAGTCTCTGGGCCCTCGCGGCGATGTGGCTGGCCACGTCGGCGTTGGCCCTGCCGCAGTTCTACAAGATGCTGGACGACACGCTGGTCACCAAGACCGCGGAGATCCAGGCCGGGTTCGTCGAAGCGCCCGAGGAGCAGGGAACGCTGCACGTCCTGCCTTCGCGGCTGCACGACTCGGTGGTCTACCAGAGCTGGTTGCGCGGCGAGTTCGGCTCGCCGGAAGCACCGCAGGCCAAGGAGTACGGGCCGCGCCTGCTCAACGCGCAGGCCTGGACGGTCGTCGAGCTGGACCAGCAGAAGGACGGCGACCAGGCCGCGCTCAACGCGAAGAAGACCGAGTACAAGAACATCGCCAACCAGCTCGGACCGGTGAAGGGCTACTTCACCGGCACGGACGGCGGCCGGACCGGCGCCGGGTTCCTCTCGCTGCTGCAGGCGGTCGCGTTCTCCCTGTTCCAGCTCTTCGCGAAGGCGGCCGTGCTGCTCGCCCAGCTCCTGCTGCGCCTGCTCACGCTCGCCGGGCCGTTGATCGGTCTGGTCGCGCTGATCCACCACGACCTGTTGCGCAAGGTGGGCCGGGCGGCGGCGGTGACGGTGTTCAACGTGCTGGTGCTCGCGGTCCTGGCCGGTGTGCACGCCCTGCTGCTGCAAGCGATCTTCAACGCCAACGGGCTGTCGCTGCTGACCCGGACGCTGCTGGGTCTGATGCTGACCCTGGTCTGCTTCATGGTGGGCAAGCCGATGCGCCGCATGTGGCAGATGGTCGAGGTCTCCGTCGGTCCTGCCAGGAACATCCTGCCGATGAGCGGCGGGATCATGTCCCGCTTGCGGCGGAAGAAGGAGACCGGGCCGTCGCCGCAGGAGGAGTTCTGGGACACCGTGCGGGACACCGATCCCGATGGCGACGTGCCGCAGCGGGCGCGCGGGCGGGTTCGGCCCGAGGCGGCCAATCCCGTCGTCGCCACCGCCCATCGGCTCGACCGGAGCGGGGTTGCGGGCGAGTTGGGGGCCGGGGTGACCGGTGGTGGGCAGGGTGCCCTGCCGGGGAACGGGGTCGGCGGGCTGGCGGCCCTGCCGTCCGGGCGGTCGCGGGTGGTGGATGTGGCGCCGGTGGCGGACCGGAACTGGGATCGGGTGGACGATGCCGTGCTGGTGCCCTCGCGGGTGCAGCAGGGGTTCTCGCGGCTCTCGGACAGCACGGTCGTGCCGGGGCCGCGGCGGGCGGAGACGGAGGTCGTGGCGGGGCGGCAGGTCCACGTGATCTACCGGCCGTCGCGCGGGCTTGAGGTCAGGGACAGCTGATGCCGATCAGGACCAACCGGGGGCGCGCGGCGGTCTACCGCCGGCTGTGGGGGTGGCCGCTCAAGTCGCCCACCCACCTGGTCGCGGCCGTCGTCGGGGTGATCGCGGTCGTCGCGACGGTGAGCATCGTGATGGACAAAGCCTTGGGGGACAAGAAGAACGGCGCGGGCGGCGTGGTCGTGACGACGACGTCGGGCGCGCCGAAGACGTCCGGCGGCAACCAGATCGGGGTGCTGCCGTCGGCGGGCACCACGTCACCGCTGCCGACGAAAGCCCCCAGCCCCACCAACTCCGCGCCGTCCGCACCGGTCAGCGCGGACGCCCAGCTGGTCGCGGAGAGCTGGATCGACGCCTGGCTGAACCACCCGCCCGGCATCACCAACGCCAAGTGGCTCCAGGGCATGGAGCGGTGGACGTCCAAGGAACTCCTGCCCACGCTCCAGTCCGTCGACCCGCAGAACGTGCCGAAGGAACTCAAGAGCGAGGTCAAGCCGACGAACGCGACCACCGATTCGGTCGATTTCGAAGCCGACCTGGAAACCGGCAAGCTCGTGGTGACCGTGG
Organism: Actinosynnema sp. CA-248983; assembly: GCA_050954585.1. Taxonomy (GTDB): domain Bacteria; phylum Actinomycetota; class Actinomycetes; order Mycobacteriales; family Pseudonocardiaceae; genus Actinosynnema. The sequence continues at coordinate 1,072,050 of CP191863.1, forward strand.
TGAGGCTGCCCGAGGGCTGGCGCGTGCACAAGTACAGCAGGGTGGGTTGAGATGCTGAAGTTCGCGCTGGTGGTCGTGGCGGTCGTCGCCGTGGTGGCGGTGGCCGTGACGAACGGCGTCTCCACCGTGGTCAACGGCACCCAACCCGCCGACGGCAGCGGGGCCCAGTTCCGGACGGTCGGCTGCACCGCGTCCATCGGCCCGTGGGAGAGCGGCGGCGCGGACAAGGGGCGCAACGACGCGAGCCGCCTCAACGAGGAGCAGCGCAAGACCGTCGGCATGATCATCTCCATCGGCCAGGAGCGCAAGCTCCCGCCGCTGGCGTGGCAGATCGCCATCCAGGCGGGCATGACCGAGTCGGGCCTGCGCAGCCTGAACTACGGCGACCGCGACTCCCTGGGCATCTTCCAGATGCGCCCGTCGATGGGCTGGGGTTCGCCCGCCGAGGTCATGGACCCGGACTACGCGATCCGCAAGTTCTACGACGTGCTGGAGAAGGTCCCGGACTGGGAGAACCGCCGCCCCGGCGACTCCGCGCAGGCCGTGGAGCGCTCCGCCTTCCCCGACCGCTACCACAACTGGGAGGCCATGGCGGCCTTCCTGATCAGCGAGCTGGGCGGCGTCCCCGACCCGGCCGGCTGCGGTGAGGGCGTGGGCAACTACCTGCTCGCCTCCTCCGCCGCCGGCACCGCGATCGAGTTCACCAAGCAGCAGCTCGGCGAGCCGTACCTGTGGGGCGGCAACGGCCCGGACCAGTGGGACTGCTCGGGCATCCTGGTCAAGGCGTTCGCGGCGGCGGGCGTGAAGATCCCGCGCGTGGCCAACGACCAGTACATGTCCGGCGGCGCGCACCTGCCGGTCCGCGAGGCGAAGGCCGGCGACCTCATCTTCTGGGCGACCAACCCGGCCAACCCGGTCACCGTGCACCACGTGGCCATGTACCTGGGCAACGACGAGTACATCCACGCCCCGCAGACCGGGGACGTGGTGAAGATCAGCAAGCTCAACTGGGACTACTACGAGCTGATGCCACTGGCCGTCCGGCCGGGCGTGTGATCGCGTGAGGGAGGCACCACCTTGTTCACCCCCGACCCCATCCAACGCCACGCCGGTCCGCCCGCGTCCAGCACACCCCTGCGCGACTACCTGAACTCCCAGCCGCCGGGTGTGGACGCGGGCTACGCGGTCCTGCCGCGCAGCCTGGTGGAGGCCATGCCGCTGCCCTGGCAGCAGCAGATGACCCACCTGCTGGCCGAGTTCCACCGGTCGGTGGTGCACCTGGGCTGGCCGGTCTACCGGGTGGTCCCGTCCCGCCGGGAACGCCTGGTCGACCTGGACGAGGACCAGCTCGCCGAGGTGGGCGCGATCATGGAGATCGACCTGGACGGCGACGTCGTCTACCGCGACCGCTCCGGCCAGCGCATCGAGGACCCGGAGCACCAGCACGTGCTGGTCTCGGTGCTCGACCCGATCCCGGCGAACTTCGCCAACGCCACCCAGAACACCCCGCCGCGCGGCTTCCCGGCCCCGCAGTTCCCCCAACCGCCGCGCCACCCGCACTCCGGCCCGCTGCCCGTGCAGTCGCCCCACCAGCGCTGACCGCCGGCACATGACATGCGGCGCCACGCATGTCAGCCTTGACCCATGGGTGATCCGAATGCCTGGTACTACTGCCTGACCCACCAGACGGCCGAGAAGGGCGTCGGCTGCCGCGGCGGCGACCGCATGGGGCCCTACCCCGACGAGGCCACCGCCACGCGCGCACTCGAACTCGCCCGGCAGCGCACGGAGGCCGAGGACGAGAAGGACCGCAAGTGGAAGAACAGCTGACGACGGCGCCCGGCGGAGCCGACTGAGGCCACGCCCGCGGGCTAAGGTGCACTCGTGGCCTCGATGGTGATCCGTACCGGCAAGGCGGACCTGGACTTCAGCGGCATCCGGGCCGAGTTCGGCCTGCCCACCGAGTTCCCGGCGCCCGCCCTGGCGGAGGCCGAGCAGGCGCTGTCCCGCGCGCCCGGCCCCCGCGAGGACGCCACCGCGCTGCCCTTCGTCACGATCGACCCGCCGGGCGCGAAGGACCTCGACCAGGCGGTCCACCTCGAACGGGTCGGCACCGGCTTCCGGGTCCACTACGCGATCGCCGACCTGGGCCTGTTCGTGGTGCCCGGCGGCGCGCTGGACGCCGAGGTCCGCCGCCGGGGCCAGACGCTGTACCTGCCGGACGGCAACGTGCCGCTGCACCCGACCGTGCTGTCCGAGGGCGCGGCGAGCCTCCTGCCCGGCCAGACCCGCCCGGCCGTGCTGTGGACGTTCGAGTGCGACGCCACCGGCGAACCCACGGACGTCCGGGTCCGCCGGGCGGTGATCCGGTCGATCGCGCAGTTCGACTACGAGTCCGTGCAGCAGTCCTTCGACGCCGGCACCCCGCACCCGTCGATCGAGGCCTTGGCCGACTTCGGCCGGCTGCGCCGGGAGCGGGCCGCCGAGCGCGGCGCGGTGGAACTCCAGCTCCCGGAGCAGGAGATCGTCCCCAACGGCGACGGCGACTGGAAGCTGGTCGTCCGGCCCCGGGTCGACGTCGACTCCTGGAACGCCGAGATCTCCCTGCTCACCGGCATGTCGGCGGCGAAGGTCATGCTGGACGCCAAGATCGGCGTCCTCCGCACCCTCCCGGACGCCGACGACGGCGCGGTGGACGTGCTCAAGCGGTCCGCTCACGCGCTCAAGGTGCCGTGGCCGCCCGGCACCACCCCGGCCAGGCTGCTGGCGAGCCTCGACCCGAGCCGCCCGGAGTCCCTGGCCCTGTTCGTCGACGCCACCAGGCTCCTGCGCGGCGCCGGGTACACCGCGTTCGACGGCACGATCCCGCCGGTCACCACCCACGCGGGCCTGGCCGCCCCGTACACGCACGTCACCGCGCCGCTGCGCCGCCTGGTGGACCGGTTCGCGACCGAGGTCTGCCTCGCGGTCACCGCAGGCGAAGCGGTTCCGGAGTGGCTGCGCAAGGCCCTTCCGCTGCTCCCGGGCCTGATGGGCGCGAGCGACACGCTGGCGAGCAAGGTCGACCGCGCGTGCCTGGACCAGGTCGAGGCGTGGGTGCTGGTCGACCGGGTGGGCCAGGAGTTCGACGCCGTGGTCCTGCGGGCCGAGGGCAACGGGGCGGACGTGTTCGTCGCGCACCCGCCGGTCATGGGCCGGTGCGCCGGCGAGGACCTGCCGGAAGGCGAGCGGATCAGGGTCCGGCTGGTCGAGGCGGACCCGGAGCACCGCAAGGTCGCCTTCACCCGGGTGGGTCCCTGATGCTCCCCGTCGACGACCTGGGCGAACCGGTACCGCTGCCGGGCCCGCCGCGCCGGGTGGTCAGCCTCGTCCCGTCCCTGACCGAGGCGGTCGACCCGCACGTCCTGATCGGTGCCACCGACTACTGCACCCACCCGGAGGACCTGGAGGTCGACCGGGTCGGCGGCTCGAAGTACCCCAAGATCGACCAGGTCCTGGCGCTGAACCCGGACCTCGTCCTGGCCAACAGCGAGGAGAACCGCCCGGAGGACGTGGAACGCCTGCGCGCCAACGGCGTCCCGGTCTGGGTGATGGCCGCGCCCGGGTCGGTCCCGGCCGCCCTCGGCTCGCTGCGCCGGCTGTTCGGCACCGCCTGGGACACCGAACCGGACTGGCTGGTCAAGGCCGAGAACCTGTGGCGGCACGTCGAACCGCCCCGCGCGCGGGCCATCGTCCCGGTGTGGCGCAAGCCGTGGGTCGTGGTCGGCCGGGACACGTTCGCCGGGGACGTTCTGCGCCGGCTGGGCGTGGTCAACGTGTACGCCGACCACGCCGAGCGCTACCCGCGCCCCAGCCTCGACGAACTCCAGGCGCAGCAGGCGGACCTGGTCGTGCTGCCGGACGAGCCGTACCTGTTCACCCCGGACGACGGCCCGCAGTTCTTCCCGCGCCAGCGCGCGGTGCACGTGTCGGGCCGCTTCCTGACCTGGTACGGCCCGGCCCTGGTGGAGGCCCGCCCGGCCCTTCAGCGGGCGTTCAGCGGAACCGGTCGGTAGCCGCCACCAGCGCCCGCAGGATGCCGGGTTCGTCGTAGGCGTGCCCCGCGTCGGGCACGACCACCAGCTCCGACCCCGGCCACGCCCGGTGCAGCTCCCACGCGGTGACTGCGGGCGTGGCCACGTCGTAGCGCCCCTGCACGATCACGCCGGGGATGCCGGCCAGCTTCCCGGCGTCCCGCAGCAGTTGGCCCTCTTCCAGCCACCCGCGGTTGAGGAAGTAGTGGTTCTCGATCCGCGCGAACGCCAGCGCGTACCGGGGCTGGGCGAACGCCGACACCAGCTCGGGCCGTTCCACCAGGGTGACCGTCGAGGCCTCCCACACGCTCCACGCCACCGCAGCCGCCTCGGCCACCGCCGGGTCCGGGTCGTGCAGCAGCCGGGCGTACCCGCCGATCACGTCCCCGTCGGGCACCAGTGCGACGACCCGCGACCACAGCTCGGGGAACAGGAACCCGGCGCCGCCGCGGTAGTACCAGTCCAGTTCGAGCTGCCGCAGCGTGAAGACGCCCCGCAGCACCAGCTCGGTCACCCGGTCGGGGTGGGTCTGGGCGTAGGCCAGCGCGAGCGTGCTGCCCCACGACCCGCCGAACACCTGCCACCGGTCGATCCCGAGGTGCTCGCGCACGGCTTCGAGGTCCGCCACCAGGTGCCACGTCGTGTTGGTCGACATGTCCACACCGGGGGTGCTCGCGTGCGGCACGGACCGCCCGCACCCGCGCTGGTCGATCAGCACGATCCGGTAGGCCGCGGGGTCGAACAACCTCCGGTGCGCCGGCGCCGATCCCCCGCCCGGCCCGCCGTGGAGGAACACCACGGGCTTGCCGTAGGGGTTGCCGCAGACCTCCCAGTACACGCGGTGCCCGTCGCCGACGTCGAGCAGGCCCTGGTCGTAGGGCTCGATCTCGGGGTACATGACCCCTACTCTGCCCGACGCCGACGAACGGTCACCGCTCAGGCACGCTCAGTGGAAGGTGTGCTCCGGCCCGGGGAACTGGTGGGTGCGCACCTCGGAGGCGAACTCGCGCACCGCGCCCAGCATGACGTCGGCCAGGTTGGCGTACCGCTTCACGAACCGGGGCGCCTTGCCGCGCCGCAGGCCCAGCATGTCCTGCCACACCAGCACCTGCGCGTCGGTGTCCGGTCCGGCGCCGATGCCCACGGTCGGGATCACCAGGTCGTGCGTGATCTGCTTGGCCACCTCGGCGGTCACCATCTCCAGCACGACCGCGAACGCCCCGGCCTCCTGCACGGCGACCGCGTCCGCCACGACGTCGTCGAACTTGTCGTTGCGACCCTGCACCCGGTACCCGCCGAGCTGGTGCTCGCTCTGCGGGGTGAACCCGATGTGCGCCATCACCGGGATGCCGGCCTGCACGATCGCCTTGATGTGCGGCGCGAAGTGCCGGCCACCCTCCAGCTTGACCGCGTGGGCCTGGCCTTCCTTCATGAACCGGACCGCCGTGGCCACGGCCTGCTCGACGGACACCTGGTAGGAGCCGAACGGCAGGTCCGCCACGACCAGCGCCCGCTTCACCGACCGGGTGACACCCCGGACGAGCGGGACCAGTTCGTCGACGGTGACCGGCAGGGACGTGTCGTAGCCGTAGACGTTGTTCGACGCGGAGTCGCCGACAAGCAGCACGGGGATGCCGGCCTCGTCGAAGAGTTCGGCGGTGTACATGTCGTAGGCGGTGAGCATGGGCCACGGCTCGCCGCGTTCCTTCAGCTCACGCAGGTGGTGGATGCGCACCTTCTTGGTGGTCGCCGGCGCATTGGACGCTCCGGTGCCGTAGGGCGCGGTTACCTCCGCAGAGGTCATCGTCGACCGTCCTCCCTCGAAGCCCGCCTCGTCGCGGGTCTCCGGGCCTTGTTGCACGGTTTACCGCCACCAGCGTGACACCGTGACCCGAGCTTGTGCGCGCTGTGCGAGTGACCTCACACCCCGCAGCCGCCACCCCCCGGCCCCCAGCCGCGCGCAGCGCCGGTGGGCAGACCACCGATGGGGAGGGGAAGAGCATCGGTTCCCCAGGCTGGGAGCCCTACCAAAGCCGCCGCTGCGCGGCGAAAAAGCAGCAGTTGCTGTCTTACGCCCCGCCGTCGCGCACCGCTTTGAGCACGGCCAGCGCCACCGCGTCCGGCCGGTCCACCGGCACCATGTGCCGACTCCCAGGCACCAGCACATTCGTCCCCCAAGGCACCTGCCCAGCCAGCGCCAAGTGCTCGGGAAACACCCGCCGCCCGGCCGTGAGCACGGTGAACGGCACGTGCGGCAACGCCCGGAACGACCGCAACCGCTCCAGCGCCGCCACCTGCCCCGGGTAAGCGGCCAACTCCTCCAGCACCGCCCGAGCCACCGACGGCCGCGCGTACACCGATTTCACCTGATCGGGTGGAGCCACATCACGCCGCCCCAGCGTGGACCCCGTCACCGCCCACCGCCGCAGCGCCAGCCCGTGCCGCGCCACGAGCCCGTCCAGCCGCAGCCGCAGCACCCACCGCGCGACCAGGGCGGACAGGTCGAACGGCCGGCCCGCGCCGGGCACCTCCGGGTCGGGGTCCACCAGCACCAGCCCGCGCACCCGGTCCGCCCGCAACCGGGCCCACGCCTCCACGTGCAGCGCCGCCATCGAGTGCCCCACCAGCACGACTCCCGGCACCCCGGCCAGCACCGCGTCCAGCACGGCGACCTCCCGGGCCAGCGTGGCGGGCGCGAGCGCGGGGCCGCTGAGACCGGTCCCGGGCCGGTCGTAGACCACCACCCGGGCGTGCGGGGCGAGCAGCCGCACCACGGCGTCCCAGTCGAACCACGCCGACCCCAGACCGCCCGCCAGCAGCACGGTCGGCCCACCCCGACCGGTGGCCACGACGTGCACCTCACCGGCCAGGGAGGCGATCATGGTGGACAAGGCTCTCCTCGGAGGTGGTGGTCGTGGCGGTCACCGGGTGGAAGTGGCGCGCGGCGGGCGTGGTGGCGACGGTCGTGCAGCTCGCGGGTCTGGCGTCCCTCCTCCTGCTGGTGATCGACGAGGAGTCCGGCTTCGCCTCGGGCATCTTCATCGTGGCCTACTGGCTGGGCCTGCCGGTGGACGCCAACCTGTTCATCGCGCTCGTGCTGCTGGTGCTCGGCGCGGCGGCGCGGCGGCGCAAGCAGGCGGCGCTGTGGACGTTGCTGCTGTTCGAGGCGCTCGGGTTCGGCGTGACGCTGGTCGTGCTGGTGGTCTACCTGATCGACCCGAGCCAGTTCCTGGGGCTGGACGAGCCGGTGGACTGGGTCGAGGTCGCGGGCTTCATCGGCGGTGGCGCGCTGGTGTCCGCCGCGCTCCTGGTGTTCCTGTGGTCGCTGCGCCCGGCGTTCCCGGCCCGGCTGGTCCGAGGCGCGTGGCGGCAGGCCCTGGCCGTGTTCATCACCGGGATGGTGCTGGCGTGCCTGGTCGGCTGGGGCGTGACGGAGGTGTTCCCGGGCACGCTCATCGACTGGTGGGAGAAGTTCCTGTGGGCGGCCAACCAGGTCACCGGCGAGGTGCTGCCGCTGGGGCGGGCCGGGGTGGGGGAGGGGCCGGCGTGGCTCAGCGTCGTGCTGGGGCTGGCGGGCACGCTGGTCGCGATCGCCGCCCTGTACGTGTTCTTCCGGGGTGAACGGTCGAGCCGGCTGCTCAACGACACCGAGGAACTGGGCGTGCGGCGACTGCTGGCCGCGCACGGCGAACCGGACTCGCTGGGCTACTTCGCCACCCGCCGCGACAAGTCCGTGGTGTTCGCCGACAACGGCCGCGCCGCCCTGACCTACCGGGTGCTCGCCGGCACCACGCTGGCCAGCGGCGACCCGGTCGGCGACGAGGACGCGTGGCCGCTCGCGGTCGGCGCGTGGCTCGCCGAGGCCCGCCGGTACGGGTGGATACCCGGTGTCCTGGGCGCGAGCGAACGCGGTGCCCACGTGTACGCGGCGGCGGGCCTGAAGGCGCTGGAGATCGGCGACGAGGCCGTGTTGGACGTGCGCGAGTTCAGCCTGGCGGGGCCGGAGCGGCGGGCCGTGCGGCAGGCGGTGAGCCGCGTCGAACGCGCCGGCTACACCGTCCGGGTCCGGCGGCACGCGGAGATCCCGGCCGAGGAGATGGCGGCTCTCCTCAACCTGGCGGAGCGGTGGCGCGGCGCGGAGACCGAGCGCGGGTTCTCCATGGCGCTGGGCAGGTTGGGCGACCCGACCGACGGCCGGTGCGTGATGGTCGAGGCCTACGACGCCGACGGTGACCTGCGCGGGTTGCTGTCGTTCGTGCCGTGGGGCCGGCGGGGCGTCTCCCTGGACCTGATGCGGCGCGACCGCGCCGCCGAGAACGGCCTCAACGAGTACATGGTGGCCGCGCTCGCCGACGCCGCCGGACGCCTGGGCGTGCAGCGGATCTCGTTGAACTTCGCCATGTTCCGCGCGGTGTTCGAGGAGGGCGAGAAGATCGGCGCGGGCCCGGTGCTGCGGGCGTGGCGGCGGGTGCTGAGCCTGGCGTCGCGGTTCTTCCAGCTGGAGTCGCTGTACCGGTCCAACGCCAAGTACCACCCGGACTGGGTGCCGCGCTTCCTCTGCTACGCCCGGACCCGCCACCTGCCGAGGGTGAGCATCGCCGCCGGCGCAGCCGAGGGATTCGTGCCCCGCCTGCGCTCGCTGTTCAAGCGCGGCGCGGACCGGGCGCTGCGGCACGAGACCGGGGGCACCCGGTTCGCTGCGGCCGTAGCCGAGATCGACGCCCTGAAGATCGAACCGAAGCAAGTCCGACGACCCGAACAAGTCCGGGTGCGCATCGAGAAACTGGACCGGCTGCGCGCCGGGGGCATCGACCCGTACCCGGTGGACTTCCCGCGCGACTGCCTGCTGGCCGAGGTGCCGTCCAGGTTCGGCGAAACCCTGTCCGTCACCGGCCGGGTGGTGGCCCTGCGCGAACTCGGCGGCCTGTGCTTCGCCCGCGTCCGCGACTCCAGCGGCGAACTGCAACTGATGCTGGACGCGGAACACCTGGGCGCGGACGGCCTAGCCGCCTTCAGATCCGGTGTGGACCTAGGCGACCACGTAGGCGTCCGAGGTGAGGTGACAAGGTCTCGCCGAGGCGAGCTATCTGTCATGGCCGACTCCTGGACCGTGACCGCGAAGTGCCTGCACCCGTTGCCCGACAAGCGAAAGGGCTTGGCAGACCCAGAAGCCCGAGTCCGCCGCCGCTACCTGGACCTGGTCGTGAACCCGGACTCCGCCCGAATGCTGCGCGTCCGCAGCGACGTCGTACGCGGCATCCGCGACTTCCTGCACGCCCGTGGATACCTCGAAGTCGAGACCCCGATGCTCCAGACCGTCCACGGCGGGGCGAACGCACGGCCGTTCGTCACCCACATCAACGCCTACGACATGCGCATGTACCTGCGCATCGCGCCCGAGCTGTACCTGAAGCGCCTGTGCGTGGCCGGCGTGGACCGGGTCTTCGAACTGAACCGCAACTTCCGCAACGAGGGCGCCGACGCCACCCACAACCCCGAGTTCACCATGCTGGAGGCGTACCAGGCCTACGCCGACTACACGACCATGCTGCACCTGATGCGCGAGCTGGTGCAGCACTCGGCCATCGCCGCACACGGCAAGCAGATCGCGCTGCGCGACGGTGAAGAGGTCGACATCTCCGGCGACTGGCCGGTGATCCCCGTGCACCAGGCGGTCTCGAACGCCCTGGGCGAGGACACCACCCCGGACACCCCGATCGAGGTACTGCGCAAATCCGTTGCCGCGCAAGGCATCCACGTGGAAGACGAGCTGGACCACGGCCAGCTCGTCCTGGAGGCCTACGACAAACTGGTCGAACCCCGAACCGTCCAGCCGACCTTCTACACCGACTTCCCCACCTCGGTCTCCCCGCTGACCCGCCGGCACCGCACCGACCCCCGCCTGGCCGAACGCTGGGACCTGGTCGCCTTCGGCGCCGAGATCGGCACGGCCTACTCCGAACTGACCGACCCGCTGGAACAACGCCGACGCCTGGAGGCGCAGTCCTTGAAGGCGGCCAGTGGGGATGTCGAGGCGATGGAGTTGGACGAGGACTTCCTGAACGCCCTCGAACACGGGATGCCCCCGACCGGCGGGCTGGGCATGGGCGTGGACCGCGTCCTGATGATGCTCACCGGCACGTCGATCAGGCAGACCGTCCTCTTCCCCTTCGTCCGCCCGAGTTGACCGACCCCGCGCCTCCGGGGTCGGTCAACTCCAAAGCGGTCAGACCTGCGTGGTCGGGAGCACCATGATCTGGCGGAGGTTGACGTGGCGGGCCCGGCTGGTCGCGTAGGCGACCACGTCCGCCACCTCGGCCGCCGACAGCCGGCCCAGCCCCTCGAACCAGGCGGTGACCTCCTGGACCACCTCGGGGTTGTCCACGTGGCTGAGCAGTTCGCTCTCCGTCAGGCCCGGCTCCACGTTGGTCACCCGCACGCCCAGCGGGCCGAACTCGCTGCGCAGGTTGGCGGACAGGTGCGTGACCGCCGCCTTCGTCGCCGTGTACACCGCGAAGTTCGGGAAGACCAGGTGCGCGCCGATGGAGGAGATGTTGACCAGGTCCGCCGGGCCGCCCGCTTCCGCGGCGGCCGTCAGGTCCTTGGTGAAGGCGTTGGTGACGTTCAGGACGCCGGTGATGTTGGTGTCGATCATCCGCTGCCACTCGTCGGTGCGGCCGGCGTCGATCGGGTTGGCCAGCATGACGCCCGCGTTGTTGACGACGAGGTCCGCGCGGCCGAAGGTGTCGTGCACCGAGGCGACCGCCGAGGTCAGGTCACCGGTCACGTCCGCGGCCACCGCAAGCGCTTGCCCGCCCTCGGCCGCGATCTTGTCGGCCAGGTCCGCCAGGCGTTCGGCGCGTCGGGACAGCAGGGCGACCCGAGCCCCCGACCGGGCGAGGACCAGCGCGATCTCCGCGCCGATGCCGCTGGCCGCGCCCGTGACGACGGCGGTTCGGTTGGTGAGGTCGTATGTCATGGCACCAACACTGGGGCCGGACCACCCGGTGACCGGAGGCCGCGGTTTTCCCTAGGTCTGGCAGGACCAGGCTCACGCGGGCCGGCGCGGCCATACTGGGATGCGTGAACCACGACCTGGGCGAGTTCCTCCGCACCCGCCGGGCGCGGGTCCGGCCGGACGACGTGGGGCTGCCGGGTGGCGGCCGGCGGCGGGTCCCGGGGTTGCGCCGCGAGGAGTTGGCGCTGCTGGCGGGTGTGAGCGTGGACTACTACATGCGGCTGGAGCAGGGGCGCACGCCGAGCGTGTCCGACGCCGTGCTGGACGCGGTCGCCCGCGTCCTCAAGCTCGACGAGACCGAGCGCGCCCACCTGCGCAACCTGGTCCGCCCGCGCACGCCCCGCAAGCACGTCCCGCAGCGCATCCGGCCCGGCCTGCGCCGGCTGCTGGACATGATGGAGGGCACCCCCGCGTTCGTCCTGGGTCGCCGCACCGACGTGCTGGCCTGGAACGCCCTCGCCGACGCCCTCTACAACTTCGGCGAGCTGAGCGCGGACATGTTCAACGCCGCCCGGCACGCCTTCCTCGACCCCGACGCCCGCCGCTTCTACCGGGACTGGCCGACCATCGCCGCCGACACGGTCGCCGTGCTGCGCCTGGACGCGGGCCGCCACCCCGACGACCCGAGGCTGGCCGCGCTGATCGGCGAGCTGTCCATGAAGGACGAGACGTTCCGGACGCTGTGGGCGCAGCACGCGGTGCTGGAGAAGACGCACGGCAGCAAGCTGTTCCGCCACCCGGTGGTCGGCGACCTCGACCTGGACTACGAGATGCTGGCCCTGCCCGGCGACCCGGACGTGCACCTCGCGGTCTACACGGCGAAGGAGGGCTCGCCGTCCGCGGAGCGCCTGCGGCTGCTGGCGAGCTGGGCCGCCTCCGTGGACGCCTGACCGGTAGCGCCTCGGACTGGTCCTGCCCGGCCCCGGTCCTGCTCGCTGTCGTGGTGTGGGCCCGGTTGGTCGCCGAGCCCGTCACCGGGTGACCGCTCAGCGCAGCTTGAGCCCGAGGTGCTCCTCCAGGATCGCGGCCTGCTCCGGCGTCGCGAGGGCCAGGATCGTCTCGTAGCCGCGGTTCGGTTCGCGTTCGAAGTCGACCAGGCGGAAGGTCCGGGCGTCGCCGGGGTTCAGCTCGTCCACCGCCTCGGTCGCCGCCAGGTGGTCGAGGTAGTCGTCCGAGTAGTGCTCGGCGTTGATCGACACCTGTCGTCCGTTCACCACGAACTCCAGGACGTCGTCGCGCGAGCCCGCCTCGAACTCGCCTTCGTGCAGCCGGACGTCGGTGACGGTCACCGTGCCGCGGGTCAGCGCGGCGGCCTGCGTGAGGATGTGGGCGTAGGACTCCTCCAGGAAGTCCACGTCGTCGGCGTGCACGGTCACCGCCACGCCGAAGGTCTCCAGCGCGAGCGCGACGTCGTACGGGTCCAGGTGTTCGTCCACGTACTCGGCGTACTTGTCCAGCACGGCCCGCACTTGCTGGTGCGACAGCATTTCGGCTTCCAGGAGGGCGAAGGCCACATGTTTGTAGGTGATCATCGCCCAGCACTCTAGGAGCAGCGCTTGCCCTGCGCGGGCAGTTTCAGCTCGATCAGGTACGCGTCCCCGACGGGGTCCACGCATTCGTTGCCCTGCAAGTAGACCGTGTGCTGGTTGCCCTCGTACGTGAGCAGCCCGCCGCCCAGCGCCTTGGCCAGGTTCACGCCCGCCTCGTACGGGGTCGCCGGGTCGCCGGTGGTGGAGATGACGAGCACCGGCGGCAGGCCCGCGGCGGGCTTGGTTTCCTGCGCGGTCGGCGGCACCGGCCAGAACGCGCACGAGTCCAGCGCGCCCACCGCCGGGTTGCCGTCGTCGAGGAACGGGGCCGCCGCCTTGTACCGCCGGGCCAGGTCGTCCAGCACCGCCCGGTCGGTCACGCGCGGCTCGTCCACGCACTTGACCGCGTTGAACGCGTCGGTGATCGTCGAGTACCTGCCCTCGCGGTCGCGGTCGAAGTACGCGTCGGCCAGGCTCAGCAGCACCTCGCCGCGGTTGTTCTTCAGCTCGGTCAGACCGGAGTTCAGCGGCGCCCACAGCTCCGCGCTGTACATGGCCTGGATCGCGCCGATGATCGCGTCGTTGTACGCCAGCTTGCGGTCGCCCACGTCCACCGGCCGCTGCGCCAGCGGCAGCGTCAGGTCCCGGAACACCTTGCTGGCCTGCGCCGGGTCCTTGCCCAGCGAGCAGTCCTGCCGCTTCGCGCACCACTGCGCGAACGCGTCGAACGCCTGCTGGAACCCGGCGGCCTGGGCGATCAACGACTCGACGTTGTCCTGCGTCGGGTCCACCGCGCCGTCGAGCACCAGCGCCCGCACGTTGGCCGGGAACGCCGCCGCGTACCCGGCGCCGATGTGCGTGCCGTACGAGTAGCCCAGGTAGGTCAGCTTCTCGTCGCCCAGCGCGGACCGCATGACGTCCAGGTCCCGCACCACGTCCCGGGTGCCGACGTTGGCCAGGAAGTCCGTGCCGGTGGACGCCGCGCACTTCTCGGCGTAGGTCTTGTTCTCCTGCTCGGTCTGCTGCACGCCGGCGGGGGAGGTGTCGAGGTCGGTGTCCAGCCGCTCGGCGTCCCGCTCGGCGTCGGTGAGGCACCGCACCTGCGGTTGGCTCGACCCGACACCGCGCGGGTCGAAGCCGACCAGGTCGAACCGCTCGCCCAGCGGGGTGTCGCGGACCGTCCCGGCCAGGCTCGCCGCCGCCGACATGCCCGACGCGCCCGGACCGCCCGGGTTGATGATCAGCGACCCGATCCGGTTGCCGTCACCGGACGCCTTCTGCCGCAGCAGCCCGACGGTGATGGTCTTGCCGTCCGGGTTCGCGTAGTCGAGCGGCACCTCCAGGCGCGCGCACTCGATGTTCTTCTTGTTCCGGTACTGGCCGCGGGTGGTGGCGGTGGTCGCGTACTCGGCGCAGTCCTGCCACCCGAGCTGCTGGCCGTAGAACCGCTCCAGGCCCGCGGGCACGGTGCCGGCGGGTCCGCGCTGCTCCAGCGCCGTCCCCGGAGTGGGTGAACCGGTCATCACGGTCGTGCAAGCAGCCAGCACGGGCACGGCGAGCAAGAGCATCAAGGAACGGCGCACACCCACGATCGTAGGTGTGACTCGTCGGCCACAACGTCCACCGCTCGTGGCCCGCGTGAGCGAGAATGCCGTCATGCCTCAGCTCCGACTCGCCCTCGCCCAGGTCAACGCCTGTGTCGGCGACCTGGCGGGCAACGCCGAACTCGTCGTCGAGTGGTCCCGCAAGGCCGTCGAGGCGGGCGCCCACCTCGTCGTGTTCCCCGAGATGGTCCTGACCGGCTACCCGGTGGAGGACCTGGCGCTGCGCGAGTCGTTCGCCGCGGCGTCCCGGCGCGCGCTGGAGGAACTGGCGAAGCGGCTGGACGACGCGGGCGCCGGCGGGCTGCCGGTGTACGTCGGCTACCTGGACCGCGACGAGCGGGGCATGCGCAACGCCGCCGCCGTGCTGCACGGCGGCGCGGTCGTCGCGCGGCAGTTCAAGCACCACCTGCCCAACTACGGCGTGTTCGACGAGCGCCGCTACTTCACGCCCGGCGACACGCTCGACGTGGTCCGCCTGCACGGGCTGGAGATCGGCATGGTGATCTGCGAGGACCTGTGGCAGGACGGCGGTCCGGTCGCGGCCCTCGGCGCGGCCGGCGTGGACCTGGTCGTGTCGCCCAACGCGTCCCCGTACGAGCGGAACAAGGACGACCTGCGGCTGCCCTTGGTGGCCCGGCGCGCGGCCGAGGCGAAGGCGCCGCTGGCGTACGTCAACACCGTCGGCGGCCAGGACGAGCTGGTGTTCGACGGCGACACGATCGTGGTCGGCGCGGACGGCGAGCTGCTGACCCGCGCGCCCCAGTTCGTCGAGCACCTGGTGGTGCTGGACCTGGACCTGCCCGGTGGCGCGTCCCGCGCGGCCGGCTCGTTCGAGGGCTTCGAGGTGCGCCGGCTGGTGCTGTCGGAGGACCCGCTGCCCGCCTACGAGGCGCTGCCCGCGCCGCAGCCCGCCGAACCGCTGTCCGACGAGGCGGAGGTGTGGCACGCGCTGGTCACCGGGCTGCGGGACTACGTGCACAAGAACGGGTTCCGGTCGGTGGTGCTCGGCCTGTCCGGCGGCATCGACTCGGCGGTGGTGGCGGCGCTGGCCGTGGACGCCCTGGGCGCGGACTCGGTGCACTGCGTGTCGATGCCGTCGGTGTACTCGTCGGACCACTCGAAGTCCGACGCGTACGAGCTGGCCCAGCGGACCGGCCTGAACTACTCGGTGCAGCCGATCGCGGACATGGTCAAGGTGTTCGTCGACCAGCTCGGGCTGACCGGGCTGGCGGAGGAGAACGTGCAGGCGCGGTGCCGCGGCATCGCGCTGATGGGCCTGTCCAACCAGCACGGCCACCTGGTGCTGGCGACCGGCAACAAGAGCGAGCTGGCGGTGGGGTACTCGACCATCTACGGCGACGCGGTGGGCGGGTTCGCGCCGATCAAGGATGTGCTCAAGACGCTGGTCTGGGACCTGGCGCGGTGGCGCAACGCGCAGGCGGAGAAGCTGGGCGAGCTGCCGCCGATCCCGGAGAACTCGATCAGCAAGCCGCCGTCGGCGGAGCTGCGGCCGGGTCAGGTGGACACCGACTCGCTGCCGGACTACGAGCTGCTGGACTCGCTGCTGGACGACTACGTCGAGGGCGACAAGGGCTACCACGACCTGATCGAGATGGGCTTCGACCACGACCTGGTGGACCGCGTGCTGCGCCTGGTGGACCGGGCGGAGTACAAGCGCCGCCAGTACCCGCCCGGCACCAAGATCACCCTGAAGGCCTTCGGCCGCGACCGCCGACTGCCCATCACCAACGGCTGGCGCGAGGGCTGACGCCTGCGAGCCGGCCCTCGCACGGCCGGCTCGTGCACGCTGGGCGGCTCACGCGGTGGCGGTCCCCGTCGCGGCAGTGCCGCCCCGGGTCGCCGCCGTGCTGGTCGCCCGTCCCTCGGTGACCGCTCCGGCGATGCTCAGCACCCCGAGCACCAGCAGCACGACCCCGAGCAGCCACGCCAACGCCACCGCGCTGGACAGCGGCGCGACCAGCACCACGATCCCGGCGACCAGCGTCACCACGCCGGAGAACACGGCCCACCCGCTCGCGCCGAACCCGTGGAAGATCTCGGCGACCCCGCCGACCACCCACGTGGCGCCCAGGATCAGCGCCAGCACGGCCACGGTCTGGAACGGCGCCCGCAGCGCCAGGATGCCGCCGAGCAGCGCGAGCAACCCGGCCACGCCCACCAACACCCGGTAACCGCCGCCCCGGGCGTGCGCGGTGAACGAGCTGACCAGCCAGAACACGCCGGTCACCAGCAGTTGGACGCCGAACAGCACCGCCGCCGCGACCAGCGTGATGCCGGGCCAGACCAGCACCGCGACCCCGATGGCCACCGTGACCACGCCGAACGTGATCCGCACCGCCTTCGCGCGCCCCACCAGCGCCAGCGCCCCGTCATCCGCCCCGAAGTGCGCCATGCCACCACTCCTTAGAACGTGCCAGTAGCCCCGAGCCTGTTCCCACCCGGGACGTCCCGCGCAGCGAACGGCACCCACACGAGTGGCCCAAACCCCCACCCGGGCGCACCATTCACCCATCCGTGAGCCCCACCACACTCCATCTCCACCGTTGGAGTTGACCACTACGGTCGATGACCAACGACCCGGTTGGAGATCCTCATGTCCGACACCCCGGCCCACCGCCCGGCGACCCCCGAACCGCGTCGTCCGCGCCGTCACCGGTCGCCGTCCGCCCCGCCCTGGTCGTCGGCGTGCTGATCGTGGCGGCGGTCCTGGCGATCTCGCAGCTCTACCTGACCGTTCCCCTGCTGCCCGGCATCGCCGCGCGCCACGCCGTCCCGATGACCACCGCGGCCTGGGTGGGCGGCGGCTTCGGCTTCGCGTTCGCCCTGGGCAACCTCGTCTTCGGCACCGCCTCCGACCGCTACGACCGCCGCCACGTGATGGCCGCCGGCCTCGCCGTCGGCGCGCTGACCTGCGTCGTCGCCGGCGCGGCGGACTCGTTCGGCCTGCTGCTCGCGGCCCGGGTGGCGGAGGGCTTCCTGGCCGCCGCGATCCCGGCGGTCTCGCTCGCCTACACCGCCGAGGTCCTGCCGCCCGCCCGGCGCGCGGTCGGCGTGACCGCGGTGTCCAGCTCGTTCCTGCTGGCGGGCCTGGTCGGTCAGGCCTACGCCCTGGGCGTCGACCGCGCCGCCGGGCAGCGCTGGGTGTTCTGGCTCCTGGTGCCGCTGCTGCTGGCGACCGCCTTCGCCATCACCCGCCTGCCCGCCGTGCCGCGCCGCACCGGCGCGCCGTGGCGCGCGTTCGGCCGGCTCCTGCGGACTCCCGCGCTGCTGGCCGCCTACCCGGGCGCGGCGACGCTGCTGCTGACGTTCGTCGGCATGTACAGCGCGCTCAGCGTGACCGTCGGCGACCGCTACGGCATCCACGACGCCGGCACGCTCCTGCTGCTGCGCCTGCCCGGCCTGCCCGGCATCGTCCTCGGTGCGTTCGCCGGCCCCTTCATCAACCGGTACGGCGCACACCGCGTCGCCGTGGTCGCGCTGTTGGTGGCCGCGGTCGGGTTGGGGATCGAGGCGGTCGCCGGCGGGGTGGCCGGGGTGCTGGTGGGCAGCGCGGTGTTCGTCGCGGGGCTCGCGGTGTCGGTCCCGGCGCTGGTGGTCGTCGTCGGCCAGGCGTCGGGGGAGGCGCGCGGGGCGGGGCTCGCCGGGTACGCCTTCCTGGTGGGTCTCGGCGGCGGGATCAGCCCGGTGCTGGTGGCGGCGCTGCTGCCGGCCGGGTTCGCCGTCGTGTGCGTCGTGCTGGCCGCGACCCTGGTGGCCGCCGCCGGCGTGCTGGCTCTCGGCGGACCCGGCACTCGACGGGCCTAACGCCCGGGGCTTGGCGCTGCCGGTGGGCGCTGCCGCTGCGTCCTGCCGCTGGGCGCTGCCGCTGGGCGCTGCCGCTGGGCGTGCGGTGGCTGGGCGTGCGGTGGCTGGGCGTGCGGTGGCTGGGCGTGCGGTGGCTGGGCGTGCGGCGGCTGGGCGTGCGGCGGCTGGCTGGGCGGGGCTGGGCGTGCGGCGGCTGGCTGGGCGTGCGGCGGCTGGCTGGGCGTGCGGTGGCTGGGCGTGCGGCGGCTGGCTGGGCGGGGCTGGCTGGGGGCTGGGGTTGGGCGGGCTAGGAGCCTGCGGGGCGACCCATGCGCCGGGCGGCCTCCACCACGGCCGCCCGCCGCGCCGCGTGGTCCTCCGCACCGGTCACCATCCGGGCCACCTGCGGCACCGCCACCCACCACGACGCCAGCGCCATGTTCATGAACAGCAGCTCCGTCGCACCCATCCGGTCGTCGACCGCACCCGCGCCCTGCGCCGCGCGCACCGCCTCCACCTTGCGCCCGTAGTGCGCCCGCCGCCCCTCCTCGTCGGGCACCGGACCGGACCCGTACGCCAACGCCTCCCACTGCAACAACCGCACCAGGTGCGGGTTCGCCAGGTGGTAGTCGTAGCAGCGGCCGGCGTGGTCACCGAGGTCGTCCAGCGACGTCAGCGGCACCGCCGCCGCGATCTTCGCCAACTCGTCGGACAGCACGGTCTGGAACAACCGCTCCTTGTCCCCGAAGTAGTTGTACAGCCGCTCCTTGTTGATCCCGGCGCGCGCGGCGATCCGCTCCATCCGCGTCCCCGCCAGGCCGTGCGCGGCGAACTCGACGACCGCGGCCTCCAGCAGCCGCCTACGCGTCTCCTCCGTGTTCCACGCCACGCCCGGATGATATCCAACCCGACCGTTGACGCCCCGGGAGCAGCAGCGACACCACCGCGCCCACGACGCAGATCCCGGCCGTGATCAGGAAGATCTCGTGGTACTCGGTCAGCAGCGCGTCCACCAGCGCCCGCTGGTAGGCCTCCGCCTGCCGCTGGAACTCCTCCGGCTCCACCCCGAACGGCAGCGGCGTGTTCAACCCGGCCGTCAGCTCGCGGAACCGGTGCAACCCCCACGCCGACAGCGCCGCCACCCCGACCAGCATCCCGGCCATCCGCGCCACGACCACCGCCGCCGACGCCACCCCGTGCTGCGCCGACGGCACCACCCGCAGCACCGCCGACGACACCGGCGCGATCACCAGCCCGAGCCCGAACCCGGCCACCGCCAGGTCCCGGTCCACCACGAACCCGGCCACGTCCGCCGGCCACCGGGCGATCAGCACGTAGGCCACCGCGGCGACCACCAGCCCGACGAACGACACCCACCGGTCCCCGACCCGCCCCGCCAGCCACCCGCCGACCAGCGCACCCACCGGCAACGCGATCAGGAACCGGGCCAGCATCGCGACCGCCGAAGCCGCGTCCTTCCGCAACACCGTCTGCGCGAACAGCTCGACGTCCACCAGCGTCACCATCAGCGCCGCACCGGCCGCCAACGACACCCCGAGCGAAGCCAGGAACGGCCGCCACGACACCCCGGCCGGGTCCAGCAGCCGCACCGACGACCGCCGCTCCCACCACACGAACCCGAGGAACACCACCGCCGCGGCACCCAGCACCGGCCACCCCCACGGCGGTAGCACGGCGTGCTCCGGATCGGGGTTGTACAGCCCCACCACCAGCAACGACAGCGACAACGCCAGCAACGCGCCACCGACGACGTCGATCCGCACCGCCGACCGACCCCCACCGGGCACCGCCCGCTGCACGATCACCACCGCCACCAGCGCCAACGGCAGGTTCACCCAGAACACCCACCGCCAGCTCTGCGGCTCCACCGACTCGAAGAACGACCAGGCGTTGAACAGCGACGTCACGCCCACCCCGTACAGGGTGCCCAGCACGCTCCCCAGCTCCTGCGCCGCCCCGACGACCCCGAGCGCCCCGGCCCGCCGCCGCTCCTCCCACAGGTCGCCGACCAGCGCCATGGTCACCGGCAGCAGCGCCCCACCGGCCAACCCCTGCACCACCCGACCGGCCACCAGCAGCGGCAGGTCCGCGGCCAGCGCCGTCACCGCCGACCCGACCGCGAACCCGACCAGGCACAGGTGCAGCACCAGCCGCCGCCCGAACCGGTCCGACAACTGGCCGAGCAGCGGCATCCCGGCCACGTACCCGAGCAGGTACCCGGTCACCACGGGCGTCGCCCGCTCCAGCTTGTTCACCGGGATGCCGAGGTCGCGCACCATGTCCACGAGCACGCCGACCACGACGTACGCGTCCAGCGCGCCGAGCAGGACCGCGACGGCGCCCGCGCCGATCGCCAGGCGGCGGGAGGTCACTTCGGCGGTTCGACGGTGAAGGACTTGTTGAAGTCGGCCAACCCGACCGTGACCTTCGCGCCGCTGGGCAGCGCGAACACCGCGTTGGTCAGCTTGTCCTCGCGCACCGAGAAGGTCGCCTTCACGTCCGCCCCGATGCCCGGCACCAGCCCGCCGACGACGTCCTTCGGCACCGTCGCCTCGACCACGGTCACCCCGCCGTCGCTGCTCACCGTCTTGGCGTCCTTGGCGCTGGCCAGCACCTTCGCCACGCCCTTGTCCGGGTTCAGGATCGCCGTCGGGTCGTACACCTGACCGGCCAGCGCCGCGGGCAGCCGGGTGAACCCGCCGGTCGGCCCCTTGAAGTACAGGTCCGACTCCACCAGCACGTACTCGACCTCGATGAGCTGCCCGAACTGGTCGACCTTCGCCCGGCCCTTCGAGTCGCCGGCGGCGTTCAGGTCACCCTCGGCGTCCTTCACGGTCACGTTCGGCAGCTCGCCGTCCACCTTGATCGTGAAGTGCGTGCTGGTCACCGACCGCATCGCGGTGGCGGACTTCCCGAGCACCTCCGAGCCCGCCGGCAGGTCCCCGGAGGACGACGTGCACCCGGCCAGCAACAATGCGAGCGCGCCTACCAGGACGCGGCGACGGAACATACCCGGAATGGTAGATCCACCCGCCTCGCACCTAGGCTTCGTCACATGAACCGCCAGCAGGAGTTCGTCCTCCGCACCCTTGAGGAACGGGACATCCGGTTCGTCCGGCTCTGGTTCACCGACGTCCTCGGCTTCCTCAAGTCGGTCGCGGTGGCGCCCGCCGAACTCGAAGGGGCCTTCAGCGAGGGCATCGGCTTCGACGGCTCGGCCATCGAGGGCTTCGCGCGGGTCTACGAGTCGGACATGGTCGCCAAGCCCGACCCGTCCACCTTCCAGGTGCTGCCCTGGAAGACCTCGGACAACAGCCACTACTCGGCGCGGATGTTCTGCGACATCGCGATGCCCGACGGCTCCCCGTCGTGGGCCGACCCGCGGCACGTCCTGCGCCGCTCCCTGGCCAAGGCCAGCGAGGCGGGCTTCACCTGCTACGTCCACCCGGAGATGGAGTTCTTCCTGCTGAAGAACCTCCCCGACGACGGCAGCGAGCCGCTCCCGGCGGACAACGGCGGCTTCTTCGACCAGACCAGCCACGAGACCGCGACCCACTTCCGCCGGCACGCCATCGAGGCGCTGGAGGCCATGGGCATCTCGGTCGAGTTCAGCCACCACGAGGGCGCGCCCGGCCAGCAGGAGATCGACCTGCGCTACGCCGACGCCCTGACCATGGCGGACAACGTCATGACCTTCCGGTACGTGGTCAAGGAGGTCGCGATCACGCAGGGCGTGCGGGCGAGCTTCATGCCCAAGCCGTTCTCCGACCAGCCGGGGTCGGGCATGCACACCCACGTGAGCCTGTTCGAGGGCGACCAGAACGCGTTCTACGACGCCGAGGACCCCTACCAGCTCTCCGACACCGGCAAGGCGTTCGTCGCCGGCCTGCTCAAGCACGCCCGCGAGATCTCCGGCGTGACCAACCAGTGGGTCAACTCCTACAAGCGGCTCATCGTCGGCGGCGAGGCCCCGACCGCCGTGTGCTGGGGCCACGCGAACCGCTCCGCGCTGGTGCGCGTCCCGATGTACTCGCCGGGCAAGTCGTCCTCGCGCCGGGTGGAGATCCGGTCGCTGGACTCGGCGTGCAACCCGTACCTGGCGTACGCGGTGATCCTCGCCGCCGGCCTGAAGGGCGTGGAGAAGGGCTACGAACTGCCCCCGCCCGCCGAAGACGACGTGTGGTCGCTCACCGACCGCGAACGCCGGGCCGCCGGGTACGACAACCTGCCGCAGAACCTGGGCGAGGCGCTGACCGAGATGGAGAACTCCGAGCTGCTCGCCGAGGCGCTCGGCGAACACGTGTACGACTACTTCCTGCGCAACAAGCGCAACGAGTGGGACCAGTACCGGCGCAGCGTCACGCCCTACGAGCTGCGCACGCTGCTGCCGGTCCTGTGAGGGAACAACCCGTGCGGGTGGTCCACACCGGGCACTCGGAGAAGCTAGGTTTGCAGACCGTGACCGAGGTGCCCGCGAGTTCGGAAGCCCTTCCCCAGCTGATCGCGTGCACGGTGGCCACGGCCGCCGAGCTGCCCGCGGTGAAGGTGCTGTCGAACTCCTTCCTGGCCAACCACCCGCGGGCGAGGTTCCTCGCGCTGGTGGTGGACGCCCTCCCGGAGAACTCCGGACCGGGCCTGATCACGCCCGCCGACCTCGGCGTGACCCCGGAGGACCTGGCCGAACTGGCCACCGGGTGCACGGCGGACCAGCTGTGCGGCCTCCTGCGCCCCAGACTCCTGGAGCAGCTCCTCGGCCAGGGCATACCGGTCCTCTACCTGTCCCCGTGGACCCAGGTCCTGGCCCCCCTGACCGACCAGGTCCTGTCCGCCGTCCGCCAGGGCCCTCTGGTCCTGCTCCCACGCGCCCTGCGCCCCCTGCCCGACGACGGCCTGCGCCCTACGCCCACCGAACTCCTCGAAACGGGTGTCTTCGACCCCGGCTTCCTGGTGGTGGCCCCCGGTGCCGAACCGTTCCTCCGCTCCCTGGAGGAACAGCTGCGACGCACCCCCGACGCCACCAAGGCCGTCCTCGACATGGCTCCGGCGCTGGTCAGCCTGCACGTCCTCCGCGACGCCACCATCGGCCTGTCCGCGTGGAACGCCGGCCAACGCGACCTCCACCGCCGCGCGGACGGGGCATTGACCGTCCTGGGTGAACCCCTCAGCACCGTCCACTTCGAGGGCTTCGACCCCCGCCGCCCCTGGCTGTTGTCCGCGGACTTCGCCGACCGACCGCGCGTGCTGCTGTCGGAGCATCGGGAACTGGCCGAACTCTGCACCACGTACCGGGCTGAACTGGTCAAACGCGGCTGGACCCCGTCCCACGTCCCGTACGGCTTCGGCCGCCTGGCGGACGGCACCCCCATCCCGGACGCCCTCCGCACCACCTACCGGGAAGCCGCCCGAACCACCCCCGGCTCCCCCTTCGACCCAGCCCACCACGTCCGCGACACCCCACCCATCCCCACTGCCACCACCGCGGCTGCCTCCACCCCCACTGCCGCCGCCGCGGCTGCCTCCACCCCCACTGCCGCCGCCGCGGCTGCCTCCACCCCCACTGCCGCCGGCCCGGAATTGTCGGTACCCGGTGAGACAATGGAAGCGGGGGCCGGCGGTCACGCCCAAACCAAAAAACCGCAGGTCAACGGCACACGCACCACCCTCCCGACCGAGCCTGCCGCCGCGAACGCCGCAAAACCCACCGAGGCACGCGCCGACGACACCGCCACAACCGCGCCCGCCGCCGCTCCCGCGCCCGCGCCCGCCGACGCCGCCGCTCCCGCGCCGTCCGACGCCGCCGCTCCCGCGCCGTCCGACGCCGCCGCTCCCGCGCCCGCCGACGCCGCTGCAACTGCCGGCACCGCGACCGCTGCGCCCGGCCGCGCGAACGCCGAGCCCGCCGCCGGCCCCGAGCCCGCCGCCGGCCCCGCGCCCGCCGGCCCCGCGCCCGCCGGCGCCGTCGCGCCCCGCTCCCCCCACCCGGCCCCCGCCTTCGGCCCCGACGGCGGCGCCGCCTTCCTGACCTGGGCCTGCGAACCCGCCGACGGCGTCCCCGGCAGCACCCGCTGGGCCGCCGCCCTCTGGCGCGGCGACCAAGCCCTCCGCGACCAGTTCCCCGACCCGTTCGGCACCGACGCCGCCGCGTTCCGCGACTGGTGCGCCGGCCCCGGCGTCGCCTCCGGCCGCCTCCCCGTCCCCGCCGTCCCCACCGCCCGCGCCGACGCCCCGGCACTGCTCGACCAGCTCGGCGTCTCCGTCGTCGGCACCGGCCCGATCGCCGACCTCCTGCACGCCGCCGCCCGCGCGTCCGGCCTGCCCATGTCCACCGGCGTCGGCTACCCGGTCGTCGTCCGCGTCGACGACACCCCCGTCCCCGCCGGCCGGCACGTGATCGACTACCGCCTCGACAACGGCCCCGCGCCCGACGCGCACGAGCTGTGGGTCCCGTCCGAGACCACCCGCGCCGCCGTCGAACGGCCCGGCGGACCGGCCGTCCGCGTCCTGCCGCTGCCCGTCCGCGAACAAGAACCGCACGACGAGCACGACGGCATCGTCTTCGGCGCCTTGGCCGACCACGCCGTCGACCGCGAGGGCAACGTCCTCGGCGCGGTGTCCGCGTTCCTCGCCGCGTTCCCCGACCGCAACGACGTCACCCTCCGCATCGAGGTCACGCACGCCGCCGAGCACCCCGAAGCCGCCGAACGACTCCGCCTCGCCACCGCCGCCGACCCGCGCATCGAACTCGTCGACGGCCTCGGCCCGGTGGACTGCCTGATCTCCCTGCACCGCGGCAGCGGCGACCGCATCACCCACGCCCTCGCAAAACACGCCGCCCGTGCCGTCCCGCTGCTGGTCGCCGAACACGGCGCGGTCGCGGAGCTGTTCGACAAGCAGTCCGTGGTGTTCGTGCCGTGCCGCCAGGGCGTCGAACCCGACGGCCAGGCCGCCGCGAAACTGCTGCGCGCCCTCGCCGACGACCTGCCCGCCGCCCGCGCCATCGGCGAGAAGGGCCGCGCCCGCCTGGCCACCCGCAGCGTCGCCCGCGTCGGCGACCTCATGCGCGAACGCGTCGAGCACGCCTACCGCACCTGGCGGTCCCGGCGCGCCGCCGCGCGCACCAGCCCGGCCGTCGACCCGATGAAGGCGTTGCACTCGGCCAAGCACGCGCTGCTGCGCCAACCCGACGTCGGCACGGCCAGCCGCACGCCGATGGCGCCGCAACTGCGCAAGATGGTCCTGCGCGTCCTCGACCACTACGACAACCACATGCGCGACGTCCTCAACTCCCTCGTGGACGGCGTCGAGCGCACGGTGTCCGAGCTGGTCCGCCGCCAGGACGAGCTGACCACCGGCGTCGGCCTCGGCGAACTGGAGGTCCTGCGCGCCGAGATCGAGGAGCACG
>CP191863.1:1102500-2102500 GCA_050954585.1 Actinosynnema sp. CA-248983
CGTAGTCGATGGACAACGGGTTGATATTCCCGTACCCGTGTGAACGCGCCCATGGCGAACCTTGTGATACTAACCGCCCGAAGCCCGCACTCGAGTCTTCGGACGAGGGTGTGACGTGGAGCGCGGGACCTGAACTTGTAGTAGTCAAGCGATGGGGTGACGCAGGAGGGTAGCTCCGCCAGTGAGTGGTAGTACTGGTGTAAGCGTGTAGGCCGACGTGTAGGCAAATCCGCACGTCATCGAGGCTGAGACGTGATGCATAGCCGATTGAGGCGAAGTAGGGTGATCCCATGCTGCCGAGAAAAGCCTCTAGTGAGTGTTCATGCGGCCCGTACCCCAAACCGACACAGGTGGTCAGGTAGAGAATACCGAGGCGATCGGGCGAACTGTGGTTAAGGAACTCGGCAAAATGCCCCCGTAACTTCGGGAGAAGGGGGGCCGAGGGATTTGAAGCCCCTTGCGGGCTAGGATTTTTCGGCCGCAGAGACCAGCGAGAAGCGACTGTTTACTAAAAACACAGGTCCGTGCGAAGTCGCAAGACGATGTATACGGACTGACGCCTGCCCGGTGCTGGAACGTTAAGGGGACCGGTTAGCTCTTCGGGGCGAAGCTGAGAACTTAAGCGCCAGTAAACGGCGGTGGTAACTATAACCATCCTAAGGTAGCGAAATTCCTTGTCGGGTAAGTTCCGACCTGCACGAATGGCGTAACGACTTCTCGACTGTCTCAACCACAGGCCCGGCGAAATTGCACTACGAGTAAAGATGCTCGTTACGCGCGGCAGGACGGAAAGACCCCGGGACCTTTACTATAGCTTGGTATTGGTGTTCGGTTCGGCTTGTGTAGGATAGGTGGGAGACTGTGAAGCGTCAACGCCAGTTGGTGTGGAGTCGTCGTTGAAATACCACTCTGGTCGTACTGGATGTCTAACCTCGGTCCGTGATCCGGATCAGGGACAGTGCCTGGTGGGTAGTTTAACTGGGGCGGTTGCCTCCCAAAGGGTAACGGAGGCGCTCAAAGGTTCCCTCAGCCTGGTTGGCAATCAGGTGTCGAGTGCAAGTGCACAAGGGGGCTTGACTGTGAGACCGACGGGTCGAGCAGGGACGAAAGTCGGAACTAGTGATCCGGCCATGGCTTGTGGAAGCGTGGTCGCTCAACGGATAAAAGGTACCCCGGGGATAACAGGCTGATCTTGCCCAAGAGTCCATATCGACGGCATGGTTTGGCACCTCGATGTCGGCTCGTCGCATCCTGGGGCTGGAGTAGGTCCCAAGGGTTGGGCTGTTCGCCCATTAAAGCGGTACGCGAGCTGGGTTTAGAACGTCGTGAGACAGTTCGGTCCCTATCCGCCGCGCGCGTAGGATACTTGCGGAAGGCTGTCCCTAGTACGAGAGGACCGGGACGGACGGACCTCTGGTGTGCCAGTTGTCCTGCCAAGGGCATTGCTGGTTGGCTACGTTCGGAAGGGATAACCGCTGAAAGCATCTAAGCGGGAAGCTCGTTCCTAGATGAGGTATCCCACCCTTTGTGGGTTAAGGCCCCCAAGAGACTATTGGGTTGATAGGCCGGAGATGGAAGGTCGGTAACGGCTGGAGTTGACCGGTACTAATAGGCCGAGGACTTGCTACGAAGACGCTACGCATCCACTGTGCGGTTCTGAAAGAACCGAACCAGACCAGGCGGGGCCGGTGACGGTGCTGTCGGGCCTGTTGAGCGGTAATTTCATAGTGTTTCGGTGGTCATAGCGGTTGGGGAACACCCGGTCCCATTCCGAACCCGGTAGTTAAGCCTTCCAGCGCCGATGGTACTGCACTCGTGAGGGTGTGGGAGAGTAGGACGCCGCCGAACATTCTTTCCCTCAGGGGCACTCGATACATCGAGTGCCCCTGAGGGCTTTTTGCGTTACGGTCCGGCCATGGCGGACGTCCACCGGCACCACGACCTGGCGGAGTTCTGGGCCCTGACCAGGGACTTCTACACCGCTGACCCGGTGCTCCACACGGTCCCGATCACGGCGGTCGGGCTCCGCATCCGCAACCCGACCCCGGACGATGAACCGCCGCTGCTGATGACCGTGACCGACAACGGACGAGTGGTCGCGGCGGCCCTGCGCACTCCGCCGTTCCCGCTGGAGGTCACCGGGCTGGCGCCGGAGTGGGCGCCGGCGGTCGCCGAGGCGCTGGCGGAGGAGGACGTCGAGCTGCCCGGTGTGAGCGGACGGCGGGAGGCGGTCGAGGCGTTCGTCCTGGCGTGGACCGAACGGACCCGTTGGAACGCCGAGGAACGGCAGGCGTTGCGACTCTTCCGGCTCGGCGAGCTCGAGCCGCCCAAGGACGTCCCCGGCACGGCCAGGCTCGCCACGGAGGACGACATCGACCTCCTCACCCGCTGGCACTACGAGTTCGTGGACGAGTCGGTCCCGCACGAGCCGGACCTGGACCGGTCGCGGCGGTTCGTCGAGCGCGCCCTGGAGGTCGGCACGGGCCAGGTGTTGTGGGTCGACGGGGA
The DNA here is from genome assembly GCA_050954585.1 of Actinosynnema sp. CA-248983. Lineage (GTDB taxonomy): Bacteria > Actinomycetota > Actinomycetes > Mycobacteriales > Pseudonocardiaceae > Actinosynnema. The sequence goes on from CP191863.1 coordinate 1,105,009, forward strand.
CGAACCGGTCTCGCTGGCGTCGGCGAGCACCCCGCTGGAGGGCATGTCGAGGGTCGCCCCGGTCTACACACCGCCGGAACGGCGCGGGCGCGGCTACGGCTCGGCGGTGACGGCCGCCGTGTCGACCTGGGCGCTGGAGGCCGGCGCGCGGCACGTGGTGCTGTTCACCGACCTGGCGAACCCGATCTCCAACTCGATCTACCAGCGCATCGGGTACCGCCCGGTGACCGACGCGGCCGAGTTCGGCTTCACCGAACCCGCCCCGACCCTCACCCGGGCTTCTCCGGGACGTGGCTGAGCAGGTCGCCCGGCTGGCACTGGAGCGCCTCGCACAGCGCGGTGAGGGTGCTGAACCGGATGGCCCGCGCCCGGCCGTTCTTGAGGATCGACAGGTTCACGACCGTGACGCCGACCCGTTCGGACAGCTCGGTCAACGTCATGCCGCGCTCGGCCAGCAGCCGGTCGAGGTGTACCTGGACGCTCACACCGTTCCCTCAAGCTCCTCGCGCATCGCAGCGCTGGTCCGCACGATCCTCGCCAGGGACAGCATGCCGAGTCCGGTGACGACCGCCCACCACGGGACGTCCCACTCCACCAGGAAGTCCAACGGGTAGGAGGGCACCACGGTGGTCCGCCGCTGCAACCAGATCCGGGCGACCGCCTCGACGAGGGTGGTGGCGGGAAGCGCGATCAGCAGGTACCGGCCGAACCGCCGCACCCGGTCCGCGGTGGCGCCGGTGTGGATGCCGTGCCGGGCGGCGTGCTCCAGCAGGAGCACCAGGAGCAGGAACGAGCCGGCGGTGGCGAACGCGGACGGGGCGTGCTCCAGGAACCCGAGCACCTGGTCCCACCAGGTCGGCTCCGCCAGGCAGACCCGGGTGCCGGTCGGGTAGGTGCCGACGACGTTCCGGTACGACTCCAGGCTCTCCCGGCCGGACGGGAGGACGCGGCTGGTGGTGAAGCACAGTTGGAACGTCAGCGACCGGTAGAGGTTCATCAGCGCGCTGAACGCGAACCCCACGGCGGTCGCGGCCCACAGGAACCGGACGACCCTGGTGAAGGACCGCAACGGGTGGTTCCCCCGAGCAGACGACATGTTCCCCCCATATCGTTTTTCGATGTTATCGAGAAACGATACCCTCGAAGACCTCCCGCGTCACCGCCCGCCCGCGCGCGGCCGACGAGAACACCAGGGACGTCGTCGTGTCGCCGTACCGCTGGGCCTGCTCCACCAGGTCCTCCAGCTCCACCATCGACCGGCAGACCACCCGCAGCAGCCAGCAGTCGTCACCGGTCACGTGGTCCGCGTCGAGCACCTGCGGCATGGTCACGATCCGCTCGCGGAACCGGGGCGTGTCCAGGCTGCGCACCCGGACCCGCACGATGGCCTCGATCGGCAGCCCCAGCCGCTGCGGCGACACCACCGCCCGGTACCCGGTGATCACCCCGGCCTGCTCCAGCCGCCGCACGCGCTCGGTCGTCGCGGGCGCGGACAGGGACACCCGCTTGGCCAGTTCGGTGAACGTCATCCGCCCGTCCTGCTGGAGCAGGTCCAGCAGCTTCCAGTCCAGGTCGTCCAGTTCCACCGTGGAATCGTAGGCACAACGCGGCCAAGACCTGGACTTCCGCATGTGATCCGGACCAGCGGCGAAGCAGGATTGCAGCCATGACGAACACGCTGCGCTTCAGCCCCGCCGACCCCGCCACCGCCGCCGCGTTCTTCGCCGCCGAACTGTCCTTCGAAGCCGACCCGGACGACGTGGTCCGCGACATGAAGGAAGGCACGACCGGGGGTTTCCAGCTCGTCGAGGCGCGCAGCCGGGAGGCGTTCGCCAAGGCCCGCATCCCCGGCGCGATCAACCTGCCGCACTGGGAGATGGACGCGGAGACCACCAAGGACTGGGACCGCGATCTGGTCTACGTCGTCTACTGCGAGAGCTTCGAGTGCAACGCCGCGACCAAGGGCGCGCTGAAGCTGTCCACGCTGGGCTTCCGGGTGAAGCGGCTGGCGGGCGGCATCCGCGCGTGGCTGGACGCGGGCTACCCGGCCGAGGGCAGCGAGGTCGAGCGCCCCGGGAACCTCCACGGCATCACCTGCGACTGCTGATCTACGCTCGTCCGGGTGACGCGCCTGCTCGTGCTGCAACCCGATGACAGTGACCCGATCGCCCGCCTCGGCGAGTGGCTGACCGCCGCTGGGGCGGTGCTCGACGTGGTGAAGCCGTACGAGCAGCCGGTGCCGGAGACGCTCGACGGGTACGCGGGCGTGGTGTGCCTGGGCGGCGCGATGGGCGCGTTGGACGACGCGGCCCACCCGTGGCTCGCGGACGTGCGGAAACTGCTGTCGCACGCGGTGTCCAAGCGGGCGCCGACGCTGGCGATCTGCCTGGGCGCGCAACTGCTCGCGGTGGCCGCGGGCGGCCAGGTGCGGCGCAACCCGCAGGGGTACGAGGTCGGGGTGCTGCTGGTGGCCAAGCGGGACGTGGCGGGCCGCGATCCGCTGTTCGCGGAGCTGCCGTGGACGCCGGACGTGCTCCAGTTCCACCAGGACGAGATCGGCCTGCTGCCGCCGACCGCCGAGCTGCTCGCGTCCTCGCCGAAGTGCGCGAACCAGGCGTTCCGGGTCGGCGAGAACGCCTACGGCATCCAGTTCCACATCGAGACGACGCCGGAGATCGTGCGGCGGTGGGCGGCCGGCGCGCCGGAGGCCGCCGCGTCGGCGCGGCTCGACGCGGACCGGCTCGCGCAGGGCCACGACGACATCGCCGAGGTGTGGCGGCCGTTCGCGGAGCGGTTCGTCCGCTTGGCCGCGGGCGAGCTGGGCCGGCAGCGGAACTTGCCGCTGGTGTGACGAACCTCCGCTGATGCGGGTGTTCACCTGCCGTCAAGGTGTGGCGTTCACCCACGACTGTGTCGGTTCAGCCGGAGGAATCAGCGTGGATGCCTCGCTCCTCGTCGTCATAACAGCGGGGGAAGGTCGCGTCCACCGGCGCCACCGGGGTGGCCGGCGCGTGCCTCGTGGCGTGCGTGACCGTCGTGTTGTTCGGTATCTACTTGATCGTGGCACGCTGACGCTTCACCGCCGGGCATCCGGGACTACGGTGTTCGTCGATGACCGATCCAGCGCGCACCCCGACGTCCCCCGCTCGGTTCGGCCTGACCGAGGCTCGCGGCGGTGAGCACCTGCGGGCGGCCGGGTGGTGGGCCGACCGCAGACCCACCGACGGGGCCGAGCCGGTCCTGTGGGCGTTGTCCCGCAGCCCCGATCCCGACCTGGCGCTGCTGGGCGTCGACCGGCTGCGGGTCGCGCTGGGCCCCGCGTGGGTCGAGCTGGACGAGGCGTTGCGCACCAACGAGGTGCTGCGCGGCCGGTTGCTGGCGGTGCTCGGGTCGTCCACCGCGCTGTCGGACTTCCTGGTCGCCAACCCGGCGCGGTGGCGGTCGCTGGCCGACGCGCGACCGGTGGCCGCGGAGTCGTTCGCGCCGGTGCTGGTCGCCGCCGTCGACGGGCTGACCGGCGCGGACGCGGTGCGGGCGCTGCGGCTGGAGTACCGGGCGCTGCTGTGCCGGGTCGCGGCCGAGGACCTGGCGCACGTGGCCGAGCCCGACCTGCCGTACGTGAGCTACGACGACGTCGCCGGGCTGCTGTCCGACCTGGCCGTGGCGGCTTTGAAGGCCGCTCTGGACGTGGCGCACCGGCAGGTGCCGCGCGCGGACGAGTGCCGGCTGGCGGTGATCGCGATGGGCAAGTGCGGCGCGCGGGAGCTGAACTACGTCAGCGACGTGGACGTGGTGTTCGTCGGCGAGGGCGACGTGGGCGTGGCGACCCGGCTGGCCAGCACGATGATGCAGGTCGCGGGCCAGTCGTGCTTCGAGGTGGACGCGGCGCTGCGGCCCGAGGGCAAGGCGGGCGCGCTGGTGCGGACCCTGGACGGGCACGCGTCCTACTACCAGCGGTGGGCGCGGACGTGGGAGTTCCAGGCGCTGCTCAAGGCCCGGCCGGTGGCCGGTGACGAGGAGCTGGGGCAGCGGTACCTGGAGGTCGTGCGGCCCCTGGTGTGGACGGCGGCCGAGCGCGCGGACTTCGTGCCGGACGTGCAGGCCATGCGGCGCCGCGTGGAGGACCACGTGCCGCTGGGGTTGGCCGACCGGGAGCTGAAGCTCGGGCGCGGCGGCCTGCGGGACGTCGAGTTCGCCGTCCAGCTTCTGCAACTCGTGCACGGGCGCGGTGACGAGGCGCTGCGGATTCCGACGACCACGGCGGCGTTGGCGGCGTTGGGGCGCGGCGGGTACGTGGGGCGCACGGACGCCTCCGACTTCGGCCGCGCCTACCGGTTCCTGCGCACGCTGGAGCACCGGTTGCAGCTCCAGCGGCTGCGGCGCACCCACCTGTTCCCGGCCGACGACGACACCTCCGCGCTGCGCTGGCTCGCGCGCGCGTCCGGGTTGCCGGGCGAGGGCGGGCTGAGCGAGGGGCAGGTGCTGCTCGCCGAGTTCCGCAAGCGCGCCAACCAGGTGCGGCGGCTGCACGAGAAGCTGTTCTACCGGCCGCTGCTGCAGGCGGTGGCCAACGTGCCGACGGAGGCGTTGCGGCTGACCACCGGCGAGGCCGCGGCCCGGCTGGCCGCCCTCGGCTACGCCGCGCCGGACGGGGCGTTGAAGCACATCGAGGCGTTGACCCGGGGGGTGTCGCGGCGGGCGCGCATCCAGACGGCGCTGCTGCCGGTGCTGCTGGACCTGCTCGCCGGCACGCCCGACCCGGACGGCGGGCTGCTGTCCTACCGGCGGGTGTCCGAGGCGCTCGCCGAAACCCCCTGGTACCTGCGGCTGCTGCGGGACGAGGGCACCGTCGTGGACCGGCTCGCGGCCCTGCTGGGCACCTCGAAGCTGGTGCCGGACCTGCTGGTGCGGGCGCCGGAGGTGCTGCGGCTCTACGCCGACACCACCGCGCTGGTCGGCCGGGACCCGATGGCCATCGGCAACCCGTTGCGCAGCACCGTGTCCCGCTACAGCGACCTGGACCGCGCGGTCGCCGCCGCCAGGTCCCTGCGCCGGCACGAGCTGCTGCGCGTGGCGTCGGCGGACCTGCTCGGGCTGGTGCCGCTGCGGACGGTGTGCATCTCGCTGTCCGAGGTGTGGGTGGCGGTGTTGCAGGCCTCGTTGGACGCCGTGCTGCGGTCGTCGGGGGAGCCGTTGGCGTCCCTGGCGGTGATCGGCATGGGCCGGCTGGGCGGGCGCGAGCTGGGGTACGGGTCCGACGCGGACGTGATGTTCGTGTGCGAGCCTTTCGAAGGTGTGTCCGACTCGGACGCGGCGCGGTGGGCCAGTTCCGTGGTGGAGAAGGTCCGGCGGCTGCTGTCCGCGCCCTCCCAGGACCCGCCGTTGCAGGTGGACGCCGACCTGCGGCCGGAGGGGCGGCAGGGGCCGTTGGTGCGGACGTTCGACTCCTACCGGGCCTACTACGCCCAGTGGTCCGAGCTGTGGGAGGCGCAGGCGTTGCTGCGGGCCCGGTTCATCGCCGGCGACGCGGAGCTGGGCGCGCGGTTCCTGGAGATGGTCGAGCCCGTGCGGTACCGGTCGCAAGGCTTGGACGCGGGGGCCGTGCGGGAGATCCGGCGCATCAAGGCCCGGGTCGAGGCGGAACGGCTGCCGCGCGGCGCGGACCCGTCCCTGCACACCAAGCTGGGGCGGGGCGGACTCGCGGACGTCGAGTGGACCGTGCAGCTCATGCAGTTGCAGCACGCCTTCTCGGTGCCCTCGCTGCGCATGCCGTCCACCGTGCGCGGGCTCCAGGCCGCCGAGGAGGCGGAACTGGTGTCGACGGACGACGCGACCGCGCTGCGCGAGGCTTGGATGATGGCGACCCGGGCTCGCAACGCGATCGTCCTGGTCCGCGGCAAGGCCGGCGACCAACTGCCGACCGCCGGGCGCGACCTGGCCGCGGTGGCCGGGGTGATGGGCCACCCGGGCGACCCCGGCGAGTTCCTCGACGCCTACCGCCGCACCACCCGGCGGGCACGCGCCGTGGTCGAGCGGGTCTTCTACGGTTCGTGAAGACTGGGGTGCGTGAAGGCGATTGCACAGAACTCGTTCGGCGACGTCGACGTCCTCTCGCTGCAGGAACTGCCTGACCCGGCGATCAACTTCGACGAGGTCCTGGTGGAGGTGCGCGCCGCGGGCGTGAACCCCGTCGACCGGCTCATCCGCCTCGGCTACGCCAAGGACGCGCTGCCCCACCACTTCCCGCTCATCCCGGGCTGGGACCTGGCGGGCGTCGTGCGCGCCGTCGGGCCCGCCGTGGAGGGGTTCAAGCCGGGTGACGAGGTGTTCGGCTACCAGCGCAAGGACCACGTTCAGCACGGGACCTACGCGGAGCTGATCGCCGCCACCGAACGCGGCCTGTGGCACAAGCCCGCCGCGCTGTCGTTCGAGGAGGCCGGCGGGCTGGCGCTGACCGGGCTCACCGCCGTGCAGGCGCTGCGCAGGGTCGGCGTGTCGCCGGGGGACACCGTGCTCGTGCACGCCGCCGCGGGCGGCGTGGGGCACCTGGCCGTGCAGGTCGCGCGCATCCTGGGCGCGTCCCGGGTCATCGGCACCGCGTCCCCGCGCAACCACGACTACCTGCGCTCACTTGGGTCCGAACCGGTGTCCTACGGAGACGCGTTGGTCGACAACGTGGCCGAACTCGTCGGCGGGGACGGGAAGGTGGACGTCGCACTGGACTGCGTGGGCGGCACCGCGTTGGACGACTCGCCCGCGTTGGTGCGCGACGCGGCCCGGATCGTGTCCATCGTGGACACCAACGTGCTGGAGATCGGCGGGGCCTACGTCTACGCCAAGCCCGTGCAGGCGGACCTGGAGTGGCTGGCTGAGCATGCGGAGAGCGGTGACCTTCGCGTCACCGTGCAGCAGACGTTCCCGCTGGCCCAGGCGGCGGAGGCGCACAGGCTGCTCGAAGGCAGGCGCGTGCGCGGCAAGATCGTGCTGACGGTCTGATGGCTGGTCGGGGCCTCCCGCGTGGGAGGCCCCGGCAGGCGTTCTCAGTCCTCGTCGACCGTGGGGACGGAGGTGAGCAGCTCGACCACCCACTCCTCCACGAACGAGTCGTCTCCGTCCTCGTCCGGCACCAGCCGGTTGGAGACCTTGACGCCCAGGCCGAGCACGTCGGCGGCGCCGATCGCCTCGATCGCCTCGGCGGCGGAGTCGAAGATGTTGGTGGACAGCACCTGTGCGGTTGCGACGTCATCAGACACGGCGCGACCCTAACCGCCCACCACGAACGTGCGACGACCTACCCCTGGTCTACGCGGTGTCCCCGAGCGGGCACGCAGCGTGGGACAGGGGTTGCTATCCCGTCGCGCGCATTGACTACGGGTGCCGGTAATGCGGAGACTGGTCGGGCTCTGGGGGAGATGAACGTTCGCACGCGTGCGCCCGGACGAAGGACGTCATGGACGACGAGATCCACCATCACCACCGCAAGAAGAACAACGCCGCGCTCAAGGTCGGCCTCGTCGTGCTGGGCGTGCTCGTCCTGCTCGGCGTGATCCAGGCGGCGACCGCGGGCACGGTGGGCATCGGCGCGGTCAGCGTGACCATCCGCTCCAGCGCGCCCACCACCAGCTCGTCGACGTCCTCCGCCGCCGAGCTCGACGGTGCGCTGGGCGGCACGACCACCACCACGGAGGAAACCCCGACCACGACCGCGGAGACGAAGGTCGCCATGGGTTCGTGGAAGGTGGCCCGCGGACTGCTGACGGTGGAGGTGACGCGCGTGGAGAACGCAGGCGGACGCCTGCGGCTGCACGTGACGGCCATAAACGCCAGCACGGCGAAGATGGACCTGCCTCTTGCGTCCGTTTCGGCCGTCGACGACACCAAGCGCAACTACAGCGCGTCCCTGTCCACCAGCAAGTGGCCTGCCTCGATCGCGAAGAACTCGAGCATCAGCGGGTACGTGGAGTTGGACCAGCGGGTTCCCACCCAGGCGGGGGCGTTGACACTCACGTTCTCCGGCATCATCGGCCAGCTCGCGCCCACTGGTGGTGAGGTGACGGTGACCGGCATCCCGGTCCCCCGGTAACACAGCGTCGACCCTCCCGCGACTCCTCGGGTAGAAGAGCGAGTCGGGGGAGGCTTTTCCATGCCGGGCGACACGCCGACCGAGATCACTGAGCACGAAGTGCCGCCGGAGGACCTCACGGAGGTCCACCCCGAGGGCGGGGTAGTTGAGGGCGGCTCCTACAGGGGTCGACGGAGCCCACCGGCGGACCGTACATCCCGGAGGGCGGACCGTACTCCTACCAGGACACGGAACTGGAGGAACCGCCCGTGATCCGGGGCGACACGCGCTAGTGGTGCCGCAAACCCTGGGCGCGGTAGCGTCGTTCCTGGCGCTGGTCGCGCCCGGTGTCGCGTTCGAACTCCTCCGCGAACGGCGCCGACCTCCTCGGCTTCCCGCGCTCGTACACGGCGTCCGGCAACCCCGACTAACGCGAGATCGTGCTGGAGGGCGCGGAGCCTGACGTACCTGGGCAGGGCGCTGGACGGCGAAGACGTGGAAGAACGCGTCATCGGCGACCGGTGGTCCCGCGTGGTGGTCCCCTCCGACCAGATCAAGTACCTCCGCGTCCAGTACCGCTCCCGAACCACCGGCGCCCTCGTGGTACCCGCCCGAACCACGGACGCGGAAAGGCCCGGCGCCCCACGAGGGGCGACCGGGCCTTCCAGCCGGTCAGAACCGGATCACACGTCGTAGTACAGCGCGAACTCGTACGGGTTCGGGCGCAGGCGCAGCGGGTCGATCTCCTGCTCGCGCTTGAACGCGATCCAGGTGTCGATCACGTCCGGCGTGAACACGCCGCCCTCGAGCAGGAACTCGTGGTCGCTCTCCAGGTTGTCCAGCACGGCGTCCAGCGAGGCCGGGACCTGCTTGACGTCGCGGGCCTCCTCCGGGGGCAGCTCGTAGAGGTCCTTGTCGATCGGGGCCGGCGGCTCGATCTTGTTCTTCACGCCGTCCAGGCCCGCCATCACCATGGCCGAGAAGGCCAGGTACGGGTTGCCCGACGAGTCGGGGCAGCGGAACTCGATGCGCTTGGCCTTCGGGTTGTTGCCGGTGATCGGGATGCGGACGCACGCCGAGCGGTTGCGCTGGGAGTAGACCAGCGACACCGGGGCCTCGTAGCCCGGCACCAGGCGGTGGTAGGAGTTCACCGTCGGGTTGGTGAACGCCAGCAGCGACGGCGCGTGGTGCAGGATGCCGCCGATGTAGTGGCGCGCGGTGTCGGACAGTCCCGCGTAGCCGGACTCGTCGTGGAACAGCGGCGCGCCGTCCTTCCACAGCGACTGGTGGGTGTGCATGCCCGAGCCGTTGTCGCCGAACAGCGGCTTCGGCATGAAGGTGACGGTCTTGCCCGCCTGCCACGCCGTGTTCTTGATGATGTACTTGAACAGCATCAGGTCGTCGGCCGCGTGCAGCAGCGTGTTGAACCGGTAGTTGATCTCGGCCTGGCCGGCGGTGCCCACCTCGTGGTGCGCGCGCTCGACGGAGAAGCCGTTGCTCTCCAGGTTCAGGACCATCTTGTCGCGCAGGTCGGCGTAGTGGTCGGTCGGGGTGACCGGGAAGTAGCCGCCCTTGTACTTGACCTTGTAGCCGCGGTTGCCGCCCTCTTCCTCACGGCCGGTGTTCCACCAGCCGGAGATCGAGTCGATCTCGTGGAAGGACGCGTTCGCGGTGGTGTCGAAGCGGATCGAGTCGAAGATGTAGAACTCCGCCTCGGCGCCGAAGTACGCGGTGTCGGCGATGCCCGACTCGGTGATGTACTGCTCGGCCTTGCGCGCGATGTTGCGCGGGTCGCGGCTGTAGGGCTCGCGGGTGAACGGGTCGTGCACGAAGAAGTTGACGATCAGCGTCTTCTCGATCCGGAACGGGTCGAGGCGCGCGGTGTACAGGTCGGGCAGCAGCAGCATGTCCGACTCGTGGATCGACTGGAAGCCGCGCACGGAGGAGCCGTCGAACGCCAGGCCCTCGGCGATGGCGTCGGCGTCGAAGGCGGACGCGGGGAGCGTGAAGTGCTGCATCACGCCGGGCAGGTCGCTGAAGCGGACGTCGACGAACTTCACGCCCTCGTCGGAGATGAACTTCAGGACCTCGTCGGGATTCTTGAACACCCTCGTCGACTCCTCTACTGCGGTGGGGGCGTGGTTGTTCGCCGCGGTGTCTGGCGGCCTGCCATCGGGGCCGACGCTAAGACCGCGGTGTTGCCCAGCAATCACCCTGATGTTTCGCCAGTGTTAACGGGCCGCCCGGGACGGGCAACCCGACCTGGCCATCCTCACCCGCTGAGCACGGCTTTACTCTGGTGGGGTGAGCAAGTGGACCGGTTCGTGGCTGTCAGGACCCCGCTCGGCACTTGAGCCGGGCGCCGACTCCGGCGACGGCACCGCACAGCGGTGGCGCGGCGAACGCCTGGGCCTGCCCCAGTCGGGCCCCGGCTCGGTGGCCGGCACCGGCCGCCGGGCCTTCGCGATCCTCCTCGACTTCGCCCTCGCGATGGGCGTGGCCAGCGTTTTCACCTACCCCGAGCTGCCCCGTAACTGGAGCCTGCTCGCGTGGTTCGCCATTACGGTCATCGCCGTCGGCTTCTTCGGCTTCACCCCCGGCCACGCCGTCTTCGGCCTCCGCGTGGCCCGCATGGACGGCTCCCCGTCAGTGGGCCTGCCTCGCGCCGCCCTCCGCTCGGCGTTGATCTTCCCCATCATCCCGGCCGTGGTGTGGGACGCCGACGGCCGCTGCCTCCACGACAAGGCCTCGGGCACGGTAGTCATCCGCATGCGCTGACCCCTGGGCCCGGCTCCGGCCTCGGGCAACGGCCTTCGCGAGGACCCCAACGACCTTCGCGACAACCCCGGGGGACGAGACAACCCCGGGGGACGACCTACCGTCGGGATGCGACGACCGATCCGGGAGGCGATGACCTGCGCGGTCCTGCGCGACCGGCCTGTGCGGATCTGCGCGAGTAGCTTGCGCGGTCCTGCGCGAGCCGCCTGCGCGCGGCCCTGCCAGCCGGCCTCCGCGCCGCGCGCCCCGCCTGCCAGCGGGCTGCCGTGCCCTGCCAGCGGGCTGCCGTGCCCTGCCAGCGGGCTGCCGTGCCCTGCCAGCGGGCTGCCGTGCCCTGCCAGCGGGCTGCCGTGCAGTCCCCAGCGAGCTTCGCTCGCCCTCGCGCCGCGCCCCGCCTGCCGGGCGGCTTCCAGACCGCGCCCCGCGCTTCGTTCGTCCTCGCGCCGCGCTTGGGGCCGGCGGACCTGCTTGTCGCGGTGGCTGCGGCCCGACCAGCCCCTGTACCGCGTTGTCTTGCGGGTGCGTGTTGTGGGGGCTCGTGCCTGTCGCCGTGCCGCGCTCCATGTTCATTACGGCAACGATCTCCAGGGCTTATTCGTGCCCGGTAGGCGCCTAGTTCGCAGCATCGAGTGAATTCTGGCGTCGATGACAACCGGAAGCAGGGGTGGGCTTCCGGGAGGTGGAGAGACTGGCGGGTGGGGTTAGCGGCGGCGCATGGCGCGTTGGATGTTGCGCATCTTCGCGCCCTGGGGGAGGGGGCCCTTGGGCAGGGCGGCGCCTCGGCTGGCCAGGGCCTGGAGGCGGTTTTCCAAGGTGTCGACCTGGGCCGCCGAGATGTTGCGGGGGAGCTTCATCAGGTGGCTTTGGAGCTTGCGGAGGGGGACCTGGCCCTCTTCGGTGCCCACGATGACGTCGTAGATCGGGGTTTCTCCGATGACCCTCGCTACGCGCTTCTTTTCCTGGGCTAGTAGGCCCTTGACGCGGTGGGGGGCGCCTTCGGCCACCAGGACCACGCCGGGGCGGCCGATAACGCGGTGGACCATGTCCGCACTCGTGGTGCCGGCTACGCCTTGGGTCACGCGCCAGCGTCCGCGGAGGTTGTCCAGGGCCCAGCCGGCCGCACCGGGCTGGCCGTCGGCCTTCGCGTACACGGTGCGCTGCACTCGGCGGCCGAAGACGATTACGGCCAGCAGTGCGCCCACGGCGATGCCCAGGGGCAGCAGCACCCACTGCATGTCCCAGATCAGGCCGATGAGGAACGCCGCGGCCGTCGCGCCCAGCAGGCACAGCAGCATGATCGGCACGAGCGCCTTGTCCTCGCGGCGCTGCATCTTGAACGCCTCGAAGATCTGGCCCCGTCGGGCCTTCGCCGCCGCGCGGCGCTCCTTGGCCGCTGCCTTCGCCGCCGCCTTGTCCTTACCAGCCATACCCACCAGGATACGGCGCGCCGTGTCGCCCCATCACCGCGCGGTGGGTGTCCAATGCGAGGATGCGGGGCATGGAGCGGCTGCTGGCGGGACTCGATCCGGAACAGCGGGCCGCGGTCGAGGCGCCGCGTGGCCCGGTGTGCGTGCTCGCGGGGGCGGGTACGGGGAAGACCCGGACGATCACCCACCGCATCGCCTACCTGGTACAACGCGGTCACGTCGCCCCGGGCCAGGTGCTCGCCGTCACGTTCACGGCGCGTGCCGCGGGCGAGATGCGGACCCGGTTGCGGGCGCTCGACGTGCACGGTGCGCAGGCCCGGACGTTCCACGCGGCGGCACTTCGGCAGTTGCGCTACTTCTGGCCGCAGGTGGTCGGCGGGCCGCAGTGGGACCTGATCGACCGCAACAAGCTGCGCCTGGTCGCGCAGGCGGCCAACCGGGCGGGGCTGTCCACCGAGTCGGACTCGCTGCGCGACCTCGCGGGCGAGATCGAGTGGGCCAAGGCCTCGCTGGTCACGCCCGACGACTACCCGGTCGCGGCGGGCAAGGCGCACCGCGACACCCCGGCGCCCGCCGAGCAGGTCGTGCAGGTCTACCGCACCTACGAGCAGCTCAAGAACGACGCCCAGCTGCTCGACTTCGACGACCTCCTGCTGCACACCGCCGCCGCGCTGGAGGAGCACGGCGACGTCGCCGAGGAGTTCCGCGACCGCTACCGCTGCTTCGTGGTCGACGAGTACCAGGACGTCACCCCGCTCCAACAGCGCGTGCTGGACGCGTGGCTGGGCGCGCGCGACGACCTGACCGTGGTCGGCGACGCCAACCAGACCATCTACTCCTTCGCGGGCGCCTCGCCGGTGCCGCTGCTGAACTTCAACCGCCGCTTCCCCGAGGCGACCGTGGTCCGGCTGGAGCGCGACTACCGGTCGACGCCGCAGGTCGTGGCCCTGGCCAACGAGGTCATCAAGTGGGCGCGCGGACGTCCCGCGGGTGCGCGGCTGCGGTTGATCGGGCAGCGCCCGGACGGTCCCGCGCCGAAGTTCACCGAGTTCGACGACGAGCCTGCCGAGGCCGCGGCCGTCGCGCGGCGGGTGAAGGCGCTGCTGGACGAGGGCGTCGCGGCCAGCGAGGTCGCCGTCCTGTACCGGGTCAACGCGCAGTCGGAGATCTTCGAGCAGGCGCTGGCCGAGCTGGGCATCCCTACCAGGTGCGCGGCGGGGAGCGGTTCTTCCAGCGCGCCGAGGTGCGGCAGGCGATGCTGGCGCTGCGGCAGGCGTCCGCGCAGGACCCGTCGGGCGAGCTGCCCAAGGTGGTGCGCGAGGTGCTGGCGCCGATCGGCCTGACCGACGACCCGCCCGCCGGTGGCGCGGCGCGTGAGAAGTGGGAGTCGCTGCTCGCGCTGGTGGAGCTGGCCGAGGAACTGGTGGCCACCGTCGACGGGGCGGACCTGCCGAAGTTCGTCGCCGAGCTGGAGATGCGCGCCGAGGCGCAGCACCCGCCGACCGTCGAGGGCGTGACGCTGGCGTCGCTGCACGCGGCCAAGGGCCTGGAGTGGGACGCGGTGTTCCTGGTCGGCCTGGTCGAGGGGACGCTGCCGATCCTGCACGCCGACGGCGACGAAGCCGCGGTGGAGGAGGAGCGCCGGCTGCTGTACGTGGGGGTGACCCGTGCGCGCGAGCACCTGTGGCTGTCGTGGGCGCTGGCCCGCGCGGCAGGTGGACGGCGCTTCCGGCGGCGTAGCCGGTTCCTGTACGGGCTCATCCCCGAGGACCACCCCGCTTCGCGCACGGTGGCCAAGCGCGAGCCGTTGCAGAAGCGGCCCAAGCCGCAGTGCCGGGTGTGCGGTGCGCAGTTGGTGGACGCGCAGGCGGTGAAGCTCAGCCGGTGCGGCACGTGCCCCTCGGACCTGGACGAAGAGCTGCTGGGCCGTTTGCGGGCGTGGCGCGCGGGCCGGGCGAAGGAGTTGAAGGTGCCCGCGTACGTCGTCTTCACCGACTCGACGTTGGTCGCGATCGCCGAACAGCGACCCGAGGACATCCCCGGGCTCGTCGCGATCGCCGGCATCGGCGCGGCCAAGCTCGATCGCTACGGCGCCGACGTCCTCGCCCTTGTGCAGGGAAAACGCTGAAATTTCACACGATCGACAGGTATTTGGAAAAACCGGTTGCACCGGTCCGGGGCGGGGTCATAACCTGCTGAAGCCGGGCGCGGAGTGCGCCCGCTGGGGATGAAGAGCGTTGCTTCGAGACTAGCCGCCTGAGGAGGTGACCGGTGTGAACACTCCGATGATTGTCGGGATGCCCGGTCTCCTCGTGACCGGTGTTTGCGCTGTGTCCGGCAATGCTCGCGTCGCGGGGGAGAAGTCTGCCCGCGATCGCCGCACCTTCGAGCGGGGCGGCGAGCGAGTTCACGTGATCCAGGTGCCGGCGCAGTACATGCCGACCGTTGTCCCGACTCAGAACGTTGCGCCGTCCGCGCACAGGCGAAGGACCTGAGCCCACCAGCATCAGGCCACCTGAAGCCCACGAAGGCCGCGGACCCGTAACCGGATCCGCGGCCTTCGTGTTTGTTCAACCCGTTTTCGCAGGACAAACCCCATCGCAAGACCTGTGACAGGAGTCCACCTGATGTTGACCGCGACCGTCCCGATAGCAGGGACGTTGCCCACCGACGACCTCGCCGTGACCGGTGTCGCCAACCTGATCGACACCGCGCCCGACGCCGGCCTCGAGCTTCCGTGCCGTACCAACAACCCGGACCTGTGGTTCGCCGACGCTCCCGCCGAGCTGGAGCAGGCGAAGGCGTTCTGCGCCACGTGCCCGGTGATCGCCGAGTGCCTGGCGGGCGCGCTCGCCCGGCACGAGCCCTGGGGGTCTGGGGCGGCGAGATCTTCGAGCGTGGCGCCGTCATCGCGCGGAAGCGGCCCCGTGGCCGTCCGCGCAAGGACGCCGCTCCCGTTGTGCCCGCGGCAGCCGCCGCAACCACCACCGTCCGGGGGCTACCGACCAGGAGGCCGCCGCGTGAACGGCTACCGCACCACCACCGACGAAGCAGTGATCATCGAACTCAACCCGCGAGGTAACCCCATGTTGCTCGAAGAAAACCTGGCCAGATCCCGAATGCATGACGCCGAGGTATTCGCCGAACGGCAACGCGTGGCCCACCGCCTCGTCGTCGCCCGCCGGTGGCGGCGACTGGCCGGATGGGCCCAGCGCAGGGCGATGCTGAAGGCCCGCGCCGTCTAGTGCCGGACCCGGTGACTGCTGACGCGTGAGGTCGGTGCCGGATCGGACCCGGTGCCGGCCGGCGCGTGAAGCCGGGATTGGACCGGGGCGCACCTGATGCCGTTCGACATGGCCCGTCCTCCCCGTTTCGAGGGGAGGGCGGGCCATGTCGTAGGTACGGTCTGGGTGTGGCCGCTCACACTCACGACGGAATCGACTGGGCATCCCGCCTGACCACGTTGCGGCGGGCGAACGAACTCGACGCCGAGGCCGAGCGCGTGGTCGCGCGCAGACTCGTCCGGTCGCTGCCCGACGACCCGACCGTGGTCGACGTCGGCAGCGGCGCGGGTGGCATGAGCGTCGCCCTCGTCGAGGCCCTGAACGCGCGCGGCGGCGGCACCGTGGTGCTCGTCGACGCCGTGCCGGAACTCCTCGACGCCGCGACGACCGCCGCCCGCGCCGCCGCGAGCTACGGGCACGACAACGCCACGCCCACGGTCCGGGTCCGCCCGGTGCTGGCCGATGTCGCGGCCGAACGCCCGGCCGACCTCACCGAGCCTGCGCACCTCGTGTGGGCCTCGCGCGTCGTCCACCACCTGCCCGACGAGCGGCAGGGTGTGGCGAACCTGGTCGACGCGCTCGCGCCCGGCGGCCTGCTCGCCCTCGGCGAGGGCGGCCTGGAGGGCCGGTTCCTGCCGTGGGACATCGGTGTCGGCGAACCCGGCTTGCAGGAACGCCTGTCCGCCGCGCGCGCCGAGTGGTTCGTGCGCATGCGGGAGTCGATGACCGACAAGGTCCGGCTGACCGTCGGCTGGAACATCGTGCTGGCCGAGGCCGGCCTGCTCGACGTGACCGCGTTCAGCTACCTCGTCGACCACCCGGCACCCGCGAAGCAGGCGGTGCGGGAGTGGGCCGTCGAGCGGCTCCGGTGGTTGGTCGACGTCGGCGGCGACTGCCTGCACCCCGCGGACCGGCGCACGGTCGAACGGCTCCTCGACCCGCAGGACCCGGCGTACGTCGGTCTGCGCGATGACGTGTACATGCTCATCGCCAACACCGTGCACCTGGGTCGCAAGCCGTGAGCACCGCGGCCGGGGACGGGACGTGCGCGCGCTGCGGGCGGACCCGCGAGTCCGTCACGAACCCGGCCGAACTGCTGGCGTGGGTCCGCGAGCGGGACCGCGGGCACGACCAGTGGTTGTGCCACGTGTGCGCGCGGAACCACGTCCGCGACATCGAGGGCAAGCTGCCTGCCGACTACTGGTGAATGAAGACCTCCTTCAGCGCGAGATGAGTCAGCCGAGATGAGTCAGCTGAGATGAGTCGGCCGGGATGAGTCGGCCGGGATGAGTCGGCCGGGATGAGTCGGCCGGGATGAGTCGGCCGAGATGAGTCAGCGTGGGATGAGGGTGTGGAGGAGTGTGCGGGGGGTGGCGGCGCCGCGGGTGCTGCCCGCGTCCAGTTCGGCGAGCAGTGTGTGGGGTGTGCACGCGCCCGAGCTGAGCACGGCTGTGAGCAGGGTGCGTGTTCGGGCGGGATGTGGTTCGACGCGTGCTGCGTCCAGGACGGCTCGGGCCGGTGGCGCCAGGGGTAAGCCGTCCTTGAGCACCGGGCTGGGTAGGCGTGTGGTGCGTTCCAGGAGCATGTGGTGGTCGCCGGATTTTCGGCGGCCCGCCGGTTGGAGCACGTGCACCCGTGGTGGCAGCGGCAGGTCGGGGAAGCCCTGGGCGTGCAGGGCGTCCACGCCGGTCAGCACCGCCTCCGGGCCGGCGTAGGCGAGCGCCGCCCGGACCCGGTCGGCCCGGGTGGGCGGGGCCGCGCCGAGCAGGAGCACGCCGGGCAGGATGCGCTGCCACGGGCCGCCCGGCCGGCAGCGCAGGTCGATCTTGTAGCGGGGCACGCCCGCGGCCTTCAGGTCCGAAGTCTTGATCACGTCCATGGGTCGAGGATCGGGCCGCTGACCGACCGTCGCCAGGACGAGATCGTGATCTGTGGACAACTCCGGACCTGTGGACAACTGGGGGAGTGGCCCGAGCGGGGGTCAGTCGGCGAAGCCGGGTTGCCAGCGTTCGACGATCTCGCGGGCGGGCACGTGGGCGTCGAGCTGGCACAGGATGCCGGTCGCGCCCAGCGTCACCCGGTGGATCAACAGGTACTGGGGTGGCAGGTTCAGCGACCGGCCGGTCTGGGAGTCGGGGCTGCGCAGGTCGCCGACGCGTTCCGCCTGCTGCTGGAGCCACTTCCGGGTGAAGTGGAAGGTCTCCGTGCGCAGCGGCTCGACGAAGGGTCCCAGGTACGCGAGCACGTCCTCCTCGTTCAGCTCGGTGCCCGGACGGATGAACCGCTCCGACTTCAGCAGGTCCAGCAGGTCCGCCGAACGGCCGTCCAGCGCCAGCCGGGTCATCAGCCCGAGGGTCTTGGGCAGGCCGTCGGGCAGCCGGGCGACCGCCCCGAAGTCCAGGACGCGCAGCCGGCCGTCGGCGCCCAGCATGAAGTTGCCGGGGTGCGGGTCGGCGTGCAGCAGGCCCGACCGGCTCGGTGCGGAGAAGTGGAACTCCGACAGCAGCCGGCCGGCCAGGTCGCGGTCCTCCCGCTCACCTGAACGGATGATCTTCGACAGCGGCACCCCGTCGGTCCACTCGGTGACCATCACCTTGGGGGAGCTGGCGACGACCTTGGGCACCAGGACCCGGTCGTCGCCGTCGAACGCCTTCGCGAACACCCGCTGGCTCGCCGCCTCGGTCCGGTAGTCCAACTCCTCCAGGTACCGGTCCCGCAGCTCCTCCAGCAGCGGCTTCACCTCGGCGCCGGGCATGATCGCCTGAAGCAGCCGGGAGAACCGCAGCAACTGCTTCAGGTCCGCCTGCAACGCCTCGTCCGCACCCGGGTACTGCACCTTCACCGCCACGTCCCGGCCGTCGTGCCACACCGCGCGGTGCACCTGGCCGATGGACGCGGACGCCGCCGGCTCGTCGTCGAACGACGCGAACCGCTTCACCCACCCCGACCCGAGCTGCTCGGCCAGCACCCGGTGCGTGGTGCGCGCGGGCATCGGCGGGGCGGCGGTCTGCAGCTTGGTCAGCGCCTCCCGGTACGGCTCGGCCAGCTCGTCGGGCACCGCCGCCTCGAACACGCTCAAGGCTTGCCCGAACTTCATGGCACCGCCCTTGAGCTGGCCCAGCACCGCGAAGACCTGTTCCGCGGTCTTCGCCGACACCTCGGCGTTGACCTCCTCGGAACTGCGGCCGGCCAGCCGCTTGCCCCAGCCGCCCACGACCCGGCCGGCCACCCCGATGGGCAGGCTGGCCAGCTTCGCGGTGCGCTGCACGGCCTTGCGCGGGATCTCGCTCACCCGAAGATTCTCCCCCCGCCCCGACGAACGGCGACGATCGACTTGGTCCACACCTGAACCTACACAGCGCCGCCTGAGGATCGACTCACACAAGTGAGCGGCACTCACAGCGGGGGTGCACGGGCGCGATCCGGTGCTCCACGCGCCCCGCGAAGGCGTCCACCTCCAGCGTCGCGTCCCACACCGGCGGACGGGTGCGCGCGGTCGTCTCGTGGTCCAGCGCGAGCAGCGCCTGGGCCGCCGCGAGGCCCGCCGTGGCGGTGACCGTGGCCAGGTCGCCGTGCTGCGGCCGGTCGACCAGCTGGGCGGCGAGCACCGGCCAGCCCTGGTCGGCGTCGGTCCGGTGCAGGTCGGCGCACCGCAGGCAGCTGCTCCGGCCCGGCACCACGAGCGGCCCGACCACGCCCAGGCCCTCGCGGACCCGGACCGCCAGGTGCGGCGTGCCGTCCAGCAGCAGGCCGCGCAGCAGTTCCGGGCGGGGGACCAGGGCGTCCGCGAGCACCACCAGATCGGGTGCTTTCGCGCGCGGCCCCGTGCGGACCGAGCCGCAGGCCCGTTGCAGGACGTCCAGGGCGGCGTCGGAGCGGAACCGGCCCACGTCGTCCTCGGTGTACCCGGCCCCGGTGTCCTCCGGGCCCACGCGACCCCGGGTCGTCATCCGGACGTGGCCCACCCCGGCGGCGGCGAGCAGACCGGCGATCGCGCTGGTCAGGCGGCCGTCGCCGTGCACGACCACGGACCGGGCGGCCCGCGCGGCGGCGAGTCCCGGGGCGGGTCGGCCGGTGCGCAGCGCCCACGCGGTGGCCTCGGCGGCCAGGCGCGGGTGCGGCACGGGCGCGGTGTCCTCGACCAGCCCGGTCCCGACCAGGGCGGCCAGCAACCGGACCCAGTCGTCGACCTGGTCGGCGGGCAGCTGCTCGCGCAGCTCGGAGTCGGTGCAGCGGCCGGAGAGGCCGAGCAGCGCCGTCGCCATCTGCGCCGTGAGGTCCTCGACCAGGACGGCGTGGCGGTCGTCGACGCCCAGCTGCACGGCGTCGTCGCGGCGGCGCAGCACGGGCAGGCCGGGCAGGACCCGGGGGCGGTGGGGTGCGGTCACGGCGAGCAGCCTGCCGCGACCCCGTGACCTGCGGCGAATCGGTTGTCCACAGGTCTGTGGACTGTCCACAGGTCGGGTGGGGGGCCTTGACGGGTGGCCGGGCGCGTGGCCCGGCCACCACGCAGGTCAGACCTTCGCCTTGCCCAGGATCCGGGTCACCGTGGTCCCGCAGACGGGGCACTTGCCCTTGGCCATCCTGCGGTTGTTGCTCTCGTGCACCTCGCCCGTGAAATCACGCTTCTCACGGCACTTGACGCAGTAGCCGTTGTAGGTCTCGGCCACGGCTTCCTCCTCACTTCGTGAGTGCGGAGCGATCTGCGCCACACTCGGGGGCTGCGCAGCACGCTACCTGTGCGGACGCGCCACCGCTGCACGCCGGCTCCCGCGTGTCCAGCCGTCGTTCGGGCGAATCTGTTCCGCCGACCATCCACAGACCGCCGCTTGGCCGCCGCGGATTGTCGGTGCCGGGCCTTACCGTGATGCCCATGCCCGAACCGCAGGTGGAGGTACGGCGCAGCGCTCGGCGCCGTCGGATGGTGAGCGCGTACCGCGAGGGGGACACCGTCGTCGTCCTGCTGCCGGCGCGCATGAGCAAGAGCGAGGAGAAGCACTGGGTGGCGGAGATGCTCAGCCGCCTCCAGCGCAGCGAGACCCGCCGGCGTTCGCCCACGCGCACGTCCGACGCGGCCCTGTTCGCGCGCTGCGAGGAGCTGGCGGACCGCTACCTGGACGGGGTGGAGCCGAGCAGCGTGCGGTGGGTGCCGCCGATGCGCACCAGGTGGGCGTCCTGCACGCCGAGCGAGGGCACGATCCGGATCAGCGAGCGGCTGCGCGACGTGCCCGCGTGGGTGCTCGACTACGTCCTGGTCCACGAGCTGGCGCACCTGCGGGTGCCGGGGCACGGGAAGGACTTCTGGGACCTGGTGCACCGCTACCCGAAGTCCGAGCGGGCCATCGGCTACCTGGAGGGCCTGTCGGCCGCCGCCGGCCTGGGCATCACCGAGGAGGACTGAGAAACGCCGACCCACCCGGCGAGGGTGGGTCGGCGTTCTTCACACGATCGGGCGAGGTCAGTCCTCGCTCTTGCCGGACTCCGGACCGGGCTCGTCGTCGGTGGGGGCGTCCTTGTCGCGCAGGGTGCGCTCCAGCTCCGCGATCGGGTCCTCCAGCGCCTTGCGGGTCTGGCCGAACCGCTCGACGAACTCCATCGGGTCGTCCAGGTCCGCGGCGGTGGGCACCAGGTCCGGGTGCTCCCACACGCTGTCCCGCTGCTCGATGCCGTGCTGGTCGCCCAGCAGCTTCCACAGCGCCGCCGCCGACCGGTGCCGCCGGGGCCGCAGCTCCAGCCCGACCAGGGTGGCGAACGTCTGCTCCGCCGGACCGCCCGAGGCGCGCCGCCGGCGCAGCGTCTCCCGCAGCGCCTCCGCGCCCGGCAGCCGCTCGGCGACCGCGTCCGCCACGAC
Organism: Actinosynnema sp. CA-248983; assembly: GCA_050954585.1. Lineage (GTDB taxonomy): Bacteria > Actinomycetota > Actinomycetes > Mycobacteriales > Pseudonocardiaceae > Actinosynnema. The sequence continues at coordinate 1,126,411 of CP191863.1, forward strand.
CACGTCCACCCAGCCCTCCACCAGGGCCAGCAGCGTCTCCAGGCGGGTCAGCGCGGCCTTCTGCTCGGGCGTGGTCTGCGGTTCGAGGACGCCGGAGCGCATGGCCTCCTCGATCGAGGCCGGGTTCGCCGGGTCGACCTGGCCCGCGAGCTGCTCCAGCGCCGAGGTGTCGACCGTGATGCCCTGCGCGAACTCCTCCACCGTGTCCAGCAGCCGCTGCCGCAGCCACGGCACGTGGCTGAACAGCCGCTGGTGGGCGGCCTCGCGCGCGGCCAGGAACACCAGCACCTCGCTGGCCGGGCGCTCCAGGCCCTCGGTGAACTTCTCGATGTTCGCGGGCAGCAGCGCCGCGGTCCCCTCCGGACCCAGCGGCAGGCCCACCTCGGTGGAGGTCAGCACCTCCGAGCCCAGCTGCGCCAGCGCGCCGCCCAGCTGCGACCCGAACGCCATGCCGCCCATCTGCCCCAGCATCGACAGCAGCGGACCGGCGGCTTCCTTGGCCTCCGCGGGCATGGCCTCGACCCACGCGCCGGACATCCGCCGCGCCACCGGGTCGCACAGCCGCTGCCAGGTCGGCAGGGTGCGCTCCACCCAGTCGCGGGCGGTCCAGCCCTCGGCCTTGGTGGTGCCCGCGGGCAGCGCCGTGACCGGGTCGAGCCACATCTCCGCGAGGTGGACCGCGTCGGCCACCGCGCCGCTCTGGTCCGGGGCGAACCCGGTGCCGCCCTTGCCCGCCAACTGCTGCAAGGCGATCTGCTTCGCCAGGTCGTAGTTGACCGGACCGGACGACGTGCCCGCATTGCTGAACATCGCGCCGAGCTGGCTCAGCATCGCGCCGAGCTGGGAGAAGTCGAACGGGTTGTCGCCCGGCTCCTCGGGCTTCCGGCCGCGGTCGTCGGGGTCCTGCGGGCTGAACCCGAAGGGCACGTCACTCATGCCACCACGGTACGCGGGACGCAGGGCGTGCGCGGGACCGGTTCGCCCACGGCGTGAGGGGGTGGTGCGTACCCTGTCGGGCGTGAGCGAAGGCACCGACACCGTCGTGGAACAGCCGACCCCTCCGCCCGCCCCGCCCCGGCGCGGCCTGACCAGGCGGACGTGGACGCTGGTGGTCAGCCTGGCGGTGGTCCTCGGCCTGGGCCTGCTCGGCGGGTTCGCGCGGGTGCCGTACGTGGCGCTCGGGCCCGGCCCGACCTACGACACGCTCAGCCAGGTCAACGGCGCGGACGTGGTGCACATCGAGCGCCAGCAGACCTTCCCGACCAACGGCACGCTCACCATGACCACGGTGTCGCTCACCGACGACGTGTCGCTGTTCGGCGCGCTGGGCCTGTGGGTCAGCGGCCGGTACGCGCTCGCGCCGCGCGAGGAGTTCTTCCGGCCCGGCGAGTCCGAGCAGGAGGTCCGCGACCAGAACGTGAAGGCCTTCCAGGACTCGCAGACCAGCGCCGAGGTCGCCGCGCTGCGCTACCTGCAGTACCCGATGAAGGTCGTCGCCGCCGAGGTCACCAAGGGCAGCGCCGCGGACAACGTGATCCAGCCGAACGACCGCCTCCTCGCGGTCAACGGCAAGGAGGTCACCCAGTACGAGGACGTGCGGACCGCCCTGGAGAGCACCAAGCCCGGCGACCAGGTCGACATCACGTTCCAGCGCGAGTCCGCCCGCCAGACCGCCCGGGTCACGCTCGGCAAGCAGGAGGACCGGCAGAACGGGTTCCTCGGCGTGCTCCCGGTGGACCGCGCGGACGTGGACTTCGACATCAAGATCAGCCTGTCCGACGTGGGCGGGCCGTCCGCGGGCCTGCTGTTCGCGCTGTCCATCGTCGACAAGCTCACCCCGGGCGAGCTGAACGGCGGCCAGTCCGTCGCGGGCACCGGCGAGATCGACGACAAGGGCAACGTCGGCCGGATCGGCGGCATCAACTTCAAGATGGTCGCCGCGCACGAGGCCGGCGCGAAGACGTTCCTGGTGCCGGCCGGCAACTGCGACGAGGCCAAGCAGCACGCGCCCGAGGGCATGAAGCTGGTGAAGGTGGAGAAGCTCGCCGACGCCGTCTCCTCGCTGGAGGCGATCAACGCCGGCCGCGACTTCCCGACCTGCTGACCAGCGCCTCGGACGGCCCGCGACGACACCGCCGAGCGGCGGCCTCCGGCCCCCGGTTCCATTCTCCCACGGGGACCGACACTCGTGGGCGTCAGGGCTTCAGGGTCTCCAGCAGCGCGTCGGTGAGGTTGGGCGCCAGCTCGGGGTGCTCGACCAGCTCCTCCGGGACCTCGGTGGTGCCGCGCAGCCGCAGCACGCACGCCGCCGACCCGTCCCGCAGCACGGCCGCCACCAGCCGGGCCTCCCGGCGCTGGGGGTGCTCGGCCGCGAACCGGCGGGCCGCCTCGTCGTCCAGCTCGCCCTCGGCCAGCTGCGACTCGGCCTCCGGCGGCAGCACCACGATCTCCTGGGCCAGCGCGCACCCGTGCACGACGTCCGGCCACACGATGCCGGCCAGCGCCTTGTCCAGCTCCGCCTCGGGCAGCGCGTCCTGCGCGATCGGGGTCAGCGGCGCGGTCAGCGGGTCGAGCTGACCGGCCAGCTCCGGCTGCTGCGCGAGCAGCTCGGCGGTCGGGACCAGGGCGAACAGCTGCGGCGCCTGGTTCCACCCGGCGGCGGACACGAACTCCTCGACCTCGCGGGCCACGGCGGGCAGCGCGACTGGCTTCTCACTGGCTGGCACGCCCGTCATGGTCGCATCCACCCGAATCGACCGACCGAACGGGGAACCCTCGGCGGCCTCCGTACAGTTGGACAGAACGTACGAAAGCCATTACCGCGATCCAGGAGCGTGCCCAGTGGCCACTCGGCCCCCGGTCGGACTGCCCAGGCTGTCCCGTCGAAGCCGGATTCTGCTCATCGTCGGTGCGGTGGCCCTGGTCGGTCTGATCACCGGCTCCAGGTTGCTCGGCACCTACGTCAACTGGCTGTGGTTCGGCGAGGTCGGCTTCCGCAGCGTCTACGGAACCGTGCTGGCGACCCGCTTCGGGTTGTTCTTCGCGGTCGGGGCGCTGGTCGGCGGGCTCGTCGCGCTCAACCTCATCCTCGCCTACCGGAGCCGGCCGGTGTTCGTGCCGGTCTCCGGGCCCGACGACCCGGTGGCCCGCTACCGCGCGGTCGTGACGCGGCGCATGCGGCTGTTCGCCATCGGCCTGCCGGTGCTGGTCGGCCTGATCGCCGGTACCTCGGCGCAGGGCGACTGGCAGCACTTCCAGCTGTTCCTCAACGGCGTGCCGTTCGGCGCGGAGGACCCCGAGTTCGGGCACGACATCGGCTTCTACGCCTTCGAGCTGCCGTTCTACGCGTGGCTGCTGTCGTGGCTGTTCATCGCCACGGCGGTGTCGTTCGTGGGCGCGGTGGTGGCGCACTACCTGTTCGGCGGCATCCGGCTCGCGGGCCGCGGCGGCCAGCTCTCCGGCCCGGCGCGCACCCACCTGTCCATCGTGGCCGGCGTGTTCGTGCTGCTCAAGGCGGTGGCGTACTTCTTCGACCGGTACCAGCTGCTGTTCAGCGACCGCAACGACAAGTTCATCGGCGCCACCTACACCGACCTGAACGCGGTGCTGCCGGCCAAGCTGATCCTGCTGTGCATCGCGGTGTTCTGCGCGGCGATGTTCTTCGTCGGCGCGGTCCTGCGCAACCTGCAGCTCCCGGCGATCGCGACCGTGCTGCTGGTGCTGTCGAGCATCCTGGTCGGCGCGGCGTGGCCCGCGGTGCTGGAGCAGTTCTCGGTGCGGCCCAACGCCATCGAGAAGGAAGCCGATTCGATCAGTCGCAACATCGCGGCGACCAAGGAGGCGTTCGGGCTCACCGACGACAAGGTGGAGACCAAGCCGTACGAGGGCAAGCAGAACGTCTCGCTGGACGAGTTGAAGAACGACCAGGCGACGGTGGGCAACGTCCGCCTGCTCGACCCGGCCGTGATCTCCAAGACGTTCACCCAGTTCCAGCAGCTGCGGCCGTTCTACGCGTTCCCGGAGAAGCTCGACGTCGACCGGTACAAAGTGGACAACCAGCTCCAGGACTACATCGTCGCGGTCCGCGAGCTGAACATCGCGGGCATCCCGCAGGGCCAGCGCGACTGGATCAACCAGCACCTGATCTACACGCACGGCAACGGCATGGTGTTCGCCGAGGCGAGCCGGGTGAACTCACCCGCCGACGACGGCGGCAACGGCGGCTACCCGGTCTTCGAGGTCGCCGAGGTCGACCCGGACGGCAAGGTCAAGCCGGGCCCGTTCGGGGTGCAGCAGCCCCGCACGTACTTCGGCGAGATGGGCAGCGTCGCCGACTACGCGATCGTCGGTGGCCGTGACGAGGGCTCGCCGAGCGAGTACGACACGGACCGCGCCCAGTACACCTACGACGGCAAGGGCGGCGTCCGGATCGGCGGCGTGCTCAACAAGCTGCTCTTCGCCGCCTACTACGGCGAGCGGAACATCCTGTTCAACTCGGCCGTCGCGGACGAGTCGCGGATCATCTTCAACCGCAACCCGCGTGACCGCGTGGAGAAGGTGGCGCCGTGGCTGACCGTGGACGCCGACCCGTACCCGGCGGTGGTGGACGGCCGCATCACGTGGATCGTGGACGGCTACACCACGCTGGAGAACTACCCGTACTCGCGCCGCACGTCGCTGGCCTCGGCCACGAACGACTCGCTGCCGGGCAGCATCCAGCAGCCGAACAAGCAGGTCAGCTACATCCGCAACTCAATCAAGGCCACCGTGGACGCCTACGACGGCACGGTGACCATGTACGCGATGGACGACAAGGACCCGGTGCTCAAGGCGTGGATGGGCGTCTTCCCGGGCACGGTGAAGCCGGGCAGCGAGATGTCCGCGTCGCTGCGCGAGCACCTGCGCTACCCCGAGGACCTGTTCAAGGTGCAGCGGGACACGCTGACCCGCTACCACGTCGACCAGCCGCGCGACTTCTACTCCGGTGTCTCGTTCTGGGGCGTGCCGTCCGACCCGACCGTCGACAACGTCACGACGGCCGAACAGCAGCAGCAGACCACCCAGCAGCAGCGCGACCAGCAGCCGCCGTTCTACGTGCTGGCGGGCGACCCGACCGGTGACCCGAACAAGGTGAGCTTCCAGCTCACCAGCGCCCTGGTCAGGCAGAACCGCGAGTTCATGGCCTCCTACGTCACCGTCCGGTCCGATCCCCAGGACTACGGCAAGATCAGCGTGCTGACGTTGAACAACGAGGCCAAGGGCCCGCAGCAGATCCAGACCCAGTTCCTCACCTCGGGCGAGGTGAGCCGGGAGCTGAACCTGCTGACCCAGCGCCAGACGAAGGTGGTCTACGGCAACCTGCTGACCCTGCCGGTCGGCGGCGGCCTGCTCTACGTGGAACCCATCTACATCGAGCGGGCCAGCCAGAACACCCAGTACCCGCAGCTGTTCAAGGTGCTGGTGAGCTTCGGCGACAAGGTCGGGTACGCGCCCACGCTGAAGGAGGCGCTGGAGAAGGTGCTCACCGGCGCGTCGGTGAACCTGCCCGACCAGCCGGGCAACCAGCCGCCGGGCACGACCCCGCCGACGACCACCACGCCGCCCACCGACGGCAACGGGCAGTCGTCGGAGCTGCAGCAGGCGGTGCGCGACATCCAGAGCGCCCTGGCGGCCATCAAGTCGGCGCAGGGCAGCGGCGACTTCGCCGCCCTGGGCAACGCGTACAAGGCCCTGGACGACGCGACCAAGCGGTTCGAGACGGCCAGCGCCGCCGCCAACCAGCCGCCGGCGTCGTCCGTCCAGCCCTCGCCCACGCCGACCGGCTGAGCGGGTCGGGTGGCCTCGGACACTTCGAGGCCACCCGATTTGCATCTCCGCTAAACCCCGCGTAGAGTTCGTATTACCGACGCGGGGTGGAGCAGCTCGGTAGCTCGCTGGGCTCATAACCCAGAGGTCGCAGGTTCAAATCCTGTCCCCGCTACCAAGGCGAAATCCCCTCTCCGGCATCAGCCGGAGAGGGGACGTTCTGCCTGGTCGTGGCCTGTACGGCGCGAGGGCGCACCCCCGGTGGAAAAGCAGTTTTCGGGTGGTGTAGAGTAGAATTGGTTGTAGCGGCGCGGGGTGGAGCAGCTCGGTAGCTCGCTGGGCTCATAACCCAGAGGTCGCAGGTTCAAATCCTGTCCCCGCTACTAAAACGAAGGCCCCTTCTCCGGATTTCCGGAGAAGGGGCCTTTCGCTTTCCCCGGGCTCAGGTCATGTTCTCCGCCCAGTACTGCGCGCACACCAGTGAGCAGACGCGACCCTCGCCGCTCACCGTCCGGTGCCGCCGGATCTGCTTGCCGCAGACCATGCACTCGTCCTTGCCCGCCTGTTCCGGGATCGATCCGCTGGCCCAGGCGCGGGCGCTCTTGACGACCTTGGCTTCCATCCACTTGATGCCCACCGGTACCTCCCGGGAACGAATGCCTACGTGGAGTGATGATCCCAGCACTGGACGTATCCGCCAGACCAGAGGCGCGACATCACCGGGTCGTGCTAAGGCCGGGGCCGCGAACCAAGACCAACAGCGCACCGCGTCACGTCCGGCGTGCCGTTCGGGTGAACGCAAAAGTGCGGTTTCCCTTGTCCCGCAACCATTTTCCACGCCGGCTGGACACGGGCGGTCAAGCGGCCGAAAGCGTGGCGCTTGATCGGGACGCCGTCACGCACCGGAGCTTCTCGTTGCTCCGCATGGCCCAACACCACTAGCCCGTGATCAGCCACTGTGGACAGAACGGCTGACCATTGTGGACAGCCGCACTCGAAAGTGGCACCGTTGACGATGTGTCGGACCTGAACGCGACTGCCGCCGCCCTGCTCGGGCTGCTGCACGACGGACCCAAGACCGGTGGCCAGCTCGTGGCTGAGGCCGGAGAGCGCTTCGGCGCGTTCTTCAGCGTCACCCGGAGCCAGGTCTACCGCGAGCTGCCCGCACTTGCCGACGCCGGTCTGCTGCGCCTCGGCAAGCAGGGCCCGCGCTCCAGTCAGCAGTACGTGCTGACCGCAGCGGGCAAGAAGGCCTTCAAGAACTGGCTGCTGTCCGAGCCCGGCCCGGACCACCTGCGCAGCCCGCTCATCCTGCGGCTGGTGCACGCGGGCTCGCTGACCGCCAAGCAGCGCCAGGCGCTGGTCGACGCGGCCCGCGCGAGCTACGGCGCCTCCCAGGAGGCCGCCAAGACCGCGGTGAAGACCGCCGAGGACGCCTACGCGAAGGCGGTCGCCGAATTCGGCCTCGCCCACGCCAAGGCCGTCCTCAAGCTGCTCGACGCCATCCCGACGGGCTGAACCCTGGCGAGGCCGCGTCGGCTTGTCGCGCGGCCTTCCGCCGGCGATCACGTCCTTCGATCGCCGGCGGAAGACCGCGCGCTGAGCCGACTGCCAGGCGGCCTCGCCCGCCGCGACGCCAGTCGCGGCAATCCGACGCCGGTCCCGGCGGGCCGACCGGTCGCACTCCGCGACCGGTCCTGGCGTAATCTTCTGCCGTGAACCCGGACGTCGAAGCAGACATCAAGGACCTCTCCGCCACGCTCGCGAGCATCGAGGCGGTGATGGACCTCGACTCGCTGCGCGCCCAGGTCGCGGAGCTGGAGGAGCAGGCCGCCCGCCCCGACCTGTGGGACGACCAGGAGAAGGCGCAGCGCGTCACCAGCCAGCTCTCGCACAAGCAGGGTGAGCTGCGCCGGGTGACCGGCCTGCGGGACCGCCTCGACGACCTCGGCGTGCTCTACGAGCTGGCCGAGGACGAGGGCGACGCGGGCAGCCTGGCCGAGGCCGACACCGAGCGTGCCAAGCTGCGCGAGGAGATCTCCTCCCTGGAGGTCCGAACCCTGCTCTCCGGCGAGTACGACGAGCGCAACGCCCTGGTCACGATCCGTGCCGAGGCGGGCGGCGTGGACGCGGCGGACTTCGCCGAGATGCTGCTGCGCATGTACTCGCGGTGGGCGGAGCGCCACGGGTACGCCGTCGACGTGTTCGACACCTCCTACGCCGAGGAGGCGGGCATCAAGTCCGCCACCTTCCGCGTGACCGCGCCCTACGCCTACGGCACGCTCAGCGTCGAACAGGGCACGCACCGTCTCGTGCGCATCTCGCCGTTCGACAACCAGGGCCGCCGGCAGACGTCGTTCGCGGGCGTCGAGGTGGTGCCCGTCGTCGAGCAGACCGACCACGTCGACATCGACGAGAAGGACCTGCGGGTCGACGTGTACCGCTCGTCCGGCCCCGGCGGCCAGGGCGTCAACACCACCGACTCGGCGGTGCGCCTCACGCACATCCCGACCGGCATCGTCGTGTCCTGCCAGAACGAGCGCAGCCAGCTGCAGAACAAGGCCACCGCGATGGCCGTCCTGCAGGCGAAGCTGCTGGAGCGGCAGCGGCAGGAGGAGCAGGCCAAGATGGACGCCCTCAAGGACACCGGCTCCAGCTGGGGCAACCAGATGCGCTCCTACGTGCTGCACCCGTACCAGATGGTCAAGGACCTGCGCACCGAGCACGAGGTGGGCAACCCGTCGGCCGTGCTCGACGGCGAGATCGACGAGTTCCTGGAGGCCGGCATCCGCTGGCGCAAGCAGCAGCAAACCGCGTGAGCCGACCTCTTTCGTGATCGCTTCGTGATCGGTCAAGTCCTCCGTCCCGCCCTGCTAAGAAGGGCGAGACGGAGGCTTTACCCAGGCCACGGGTAGACTCCCCCGTCGTGATTCGCCTCGAACACGTGTCCAAGGTCTACAAGACCTCCACGCGCCCCGCGCTCGACAACGTCTCCGTCGAGGTCGACAAGGGTGAGTTCGTGTTCCTGATCGGGCCTTCGGGGTCCGGCAAATCCACGTTCCTGCGCCTCTTGCTGCGCGAGGAGGTGCCCAGCAAGGGCCGCGTGTACGTGTCGAACTTCGACGTGGCCAAGATGTCCCGGCGCAGGGTCCCCCGCCTGCGCCAGTCCATCGGCTGCGTGTTCCAGGACTTCCGGCTGCTGACCAACAAGACCGTGGCGGAGAACGTCGCGTTCGCGCTGGAGGTCATCGGCAAGCCGCGCAACACCATCGTCAAGGTGGTGCCCGAGGTGCTCCAACTGGTCGGCCTGGACGGCAAGGCCGACCGCATGCCGCACGAGCTGTCCGGCGGTGAGCAGCAGCGGGTCGCGATCGCGCGGGCGTTCGTCAACCGGCCGCTGGTGCTGCTGGCCGACGAGCCCACCGGGAACCTGGACCCGGACACGAGCCAGGACATCATGCTGCTGCTGGAGCGGATCAACCGCACCGGCACGACGGTGCTGATGGCCACCCACGACCACTCCATCGTCGACTCCATGCGCCGCCGCGTGGTCGAGCTGGACCACGGCCGCATCATCCGCGATGACGCGCGGGGTGTTTACGGCGTGGGCCGCTAAACCCCCAACCCCCGACCCCGAGGACCGTAACCCCCCGATGCGTACCAGCTTCGTATTCAGCGAGGTCGTCACCGGTCTGCGCCGGAACGTCACGATGACCATCGCGATGATCCTGACGACCGCGATCTCGCTGTCCATGCTCGGCCTCGGGCTGCTCATCGTCCGCATGGTCGACAAGATCCAGGACAACTACCAGAGCAAACTCGAAGTCTCGGTGCTGCTCACCAACGACATCAGCGCGAACGACAAGGACTGCGCGCAGCAGCCGTGCGCCGGCCTGCGCAGCGCGTTGGAGACCACGTCCGGGGTGGAGACGGTCGTCTACGAGAACCGCGAGAAGGGCTACGAGCGGTTCAAGCAGATCTTCGAGGCGCAGCCGGAGCTGGTGAAGCTGGCCCGGCCGGAGGCGATCCCGGCCACGTTCCGGGTCAAGCTGGAGGACCCCGAGCGGGCGGACGTCATCGTGCAGGCGTTCACCGGGAAGGCGGGCGTGAAGTCGGTCAACGACCAGGGCGAGTTCCTGGGCCGGCTGGTCGACCTGTTCAACGGCATCCGCAACTTCGTGCTCAGCTTCGCGCTGGTCCAGGCCCTGGCGGCGCTGTTGCTGATCTCCAACACCATCCAGGTGTCGGCGTTCACCAGACGCACGGAGGTCGGCATCATGCGCCTGGTCGGCGCGACCCGGTGGTACACGCAGCTGCCGTTCCTCATCGAGGCGGTCGTGGCGGGCATCATCGGCGCGATCGTCGGCCTGGGCCTGCTCGGCGGGCTCGTGGTGGGGGTGACGAGGATGTCCGGCGACCTGTTCACCTCGCAGATCTTCCCGCCGCTGGGGTTGCTCGACGTGGTGATCGTGTCACCGATCCTGCTCGGCGTCGCGGTCCTCATCTCGGCGCTGACCGGCTACGTCACCCTGCGGCTGTACGTGCGCATTTAATGCCTGGCGCGCTCACGTAAGGTTTTCGGCATGGTCAAGGAACGCGGTCAGAAGGTGATCGCGTCGAACCGCAAGGCTCGGCACGACTACACCATCCTCGACACCTACGAAGCCGGTGTCGTGCTCGTCGGCACCGAGGTGAAGAGCCTGCGCATGGGCCGGGCGTCCCTTGTGGACGCCTTCGCCCAGGTGGACGACGGCGAGATCTGGCTGCACGCGCTGCACATCCCGGAGTACGTGGCCGGCACCTGGACCAACCACGAGGTCCGTCGCAAGCGCAAGCTCCTGCTGCACCGCAAGGAGATCGAGCGGCTGATCGGCAAGACCAAGGAGAGCGGCCTTTCGCTCATCCCGTTGCAGATGTACTTCAAGGACGGCTACGTCAAGGTCGAGATCGCGCTCGCGCGCGGCAAGAAGGCCTACGACAAGCGCCAGGACCTGGCCAAGCGCGACGCGCAGCGCGAGATCCAGAAGGCGCACGGCCGGGCCCTGAAGGGCCGCTATTGAACCTGGTCGACGTGCACGTGCACTTCATGCCCGAGCGCGTGCTGGACAAGGTCTGGGCGTACTTCGACGCGGCGGCCGAGCACTACGGCGTGGCGTGGCCGATCCACTACCGGCTGCCCGAGCCGGAGCGCTTGGCCGCCTTGCGCTCGTTCGGGGTGGTCGGCTTCGCGCCGTTGGTGTACGCGCACAAGCCGGGCATGGCGGAGTGGCTGACGGAGTGGGCGCTGGACTTCGGCGCTTCGGTGCCGGAGGCGGTGCCCACCGCGACGCTGTTCCCCGAGCCGGGAGTGGAGCGCTACCTGGGACGGGCTGTCTCACGCGGGGCGCGGATCGTGAAGGCGCACGTGCAGGTGGGTGCGTACGACCCGCGTGATGTTTTGCTGGACGGGGCTTGGGGGCTGCTGGCCGAGGCCGGGGTCCCGGTGGTGGTGCACTGTGGACACGGGCCGATCCCCGGCTCGCACACCGGGCTGGACGTGTTCGAAGAGGTCCTGAAGCGACACCCGGCGCTGGTGGCGGTGCTGGCTCATGCCGGTATGCCGGACTACGTGGGTGCGCTGGACCTGGTGCAGCGTTATGAGGGCGTGCACCTGGACACCACGATGGTGGGGGTGCCGTTCACCGAGGCGCAGGCGGCGCTGCCCCGGGATTGGGCGTCCCGGCTGGTGGACGTGTCGGACCGGGTGGTGCTGGGGTCGGACTTCCCGAACATCCCCTACGAGTACGGGGTGCAGCTCGCGGCGATCGAGTCGTGGGCGGCTGCGGACGACCGGCTCGGTGAGGCCTTCCTGCGGGCCGTGCTGCACGACAACCCGGCCCGTCTGCTCAAGCTCTGACACGAGGACCAACTCGCTTTTGGCCGCGCAGCGGCTGTTTTTGGCTTTGCCAGGGCTCCCAGCCCAAGGGAAGGGCTTCGGTTCCCCCACCGTGCGTACGGGGATGACACAAGCAAGAAGCCCAGCGTTGCGCTGTGTCCTCCTCGGCGGCCCTGCCGTTGGCGCTGCGCGCCGAGAACGGCTGTGGTGCGTGGTCAGGTGGTGATGTCCAGGTAGGCCAGGACCGCCCGCACGCGTCGGTGCTCCGAGGTGCTGGGCTCCAGGCCGAGCTTGGCGAAGATGTTGCCCACGTGCTTCTCCACCGCGCCGTCCGACACCACGAGCGACTTGGCGATGGCGGTGTTCGACAGGCCCTGGGCCATCAGGCCGAGGACTTCGCGTTCGCGCTGGGTCAGGGAGTCCACCGGCTTGCGGCGGCTGCGGACCATCAGCTGGGTGATGACCTCGTGGTCGATGCTGGTGCCGCCGTCGGCGACCCGGCGCACCGCCGCCACGAACTCCGAAACGTCGGACACCCGCTCCTTGAGCAGGTACCCGACGCCGCTCGCGCCCCCGGCCAGCAGTTCGACCGCGTAGCGCTCCTCCACGTACTGCGACAGCACGAGCACCGGCAGGTTCGGCACCCGCCTGCGGGCCTCGATCGCCGCCCGCAGGCCCTCGTCGGTGAACGTCGGCGGCATCCGCACGTCGACCAGCGCCAGGTCCGGCCGGTGCTGCTCGACGGCGGCCAGCAGGGCCTCGCCGTCCTCCACCGCCGCCACGGTCTCGATGCCCTCGTCCGCCAGCAGGCGCTCCACGCCCGACCTGAGCAGCACCGAGTCCTCGGCGATCACCACGCGCACGGCAGCTCCGTCCGTATCACGGTCGGCCCCCCGACGGGGCTGACCACCACGACCACGCCGTCAATGGTCGCAGCACGGTCCGCCAGGCCCGCGAGGCCACCGCCGGGGCGGACCTCCGCGCCGCCGCGGCCGTCGTCGGTGATCTCCACCACCACGGAGTTCTCGGTGCGGGTGACTCGCACGCGGGCCTGGGTGGCGCCGGAGTGCTTGGCGATGTTGGTCAGGGCCTCCGCGACGGTGAAGTACGCCGTGCTCTCCACCGCCGTCGGCGGGCGCGGGTCGACGTCCACGGAGACCTCGACCGGGATCGGGCTCTTGGCGGCCAGGGACGACAGCGCGGCGTCCAGGCCCCGGTCGCCCAGGACGGACGGGTAGATGCCGCGGGCCAGGTCGCGCAGTTCGGAGATGGCGAGCTTGGCGTCCGCGTGCGCCTCGGCGATCAGCTCGGCCGCGGCCTGCGGGTCCGTCTCCATCTTGTTGCGCGCCCGGCCCAGGCCCATGGCCACCGCCACCAACCGCTGCTGCGCGCCGTCGTGCAGGTCGCGCTCGATGCGCCGGCGCTCGGCCTCGGCGGCCTCGACGCCGCGGGCCCGGCTGGCCGACAGGTGGTCCGCCTTGGCCTCCAGGACGCGGGTGCGCGACGGCCCGAGCAGGCCCTGCGCCATCGCCGCGTGCGCCCGGCCCAGGCCCCTGACCAGCGGCATCACCAGGATGGCGAGGCCGATGCCCACCGCGGTGACCGCGACCGCCTCGGGCAGGGAGTCGAGCAGCCACACCGAGTCGCCGATGGTGATCTCGAAGGTCGCGGGCAGGAAGTTGAAGTAGACCGGGAAGAACACCAGGCTCAGCACGGCCGGCCACAACGCCACGACCAGCGCGAACTCGATGACGCCCAGCGGCAGCATGATCAGCCAGTAGGCGAGGTCGCGCCAGGTCGAGGGGTCGGTGATGATGCCCTTCGCCCGCTGGTAGGCGTTGCCTTCGGGCAGCGGGCGGTAGGGCTGGGGGATGTCGACGCCCAGCACGACCCGCAGCCAGGCCCGTTCGGCGGTCGCCGCGGCGCGCGCCAGCACCAGCGTCAGCGCCAGCAGCGGGAACCCGACCCAGATCACCAGCGTGCCGGCGCTCACCGCGAGCAGCGGCACCAGCAGGCAGAACCAGAAGAGCCCCGTGACCAGGTTCAGCAGGAAGTACCCGCTGATCCGTGCGATGTCGGGGTTGGCCCGCTCCGTCATGTGTTGTCCCCACCTTCAGGCCCCTGATGTGCCCGACCAGCATCACCCGTGCGCGTGGGCATGGACCATCGGGTCGGCCGGCGTCCAGAGGGTGGGGACAGCCCTACCCGGGGTATTGGAATGAACCGGTCGGGCCTGGGCGTTATGATGTGTGACGACCTTACGACCAGGGGGTGAACGGTTTCGACTTTGTGCGTTGATCCAAGGGAAGCGTGCCGGTGCAGGCGAGAGACCACCGCAAGCGTCATCGCAAACCAATAAGCGCCGAGTCTAACGACCAGCGCGCGTTCGCCCTCGCCGCCTGAGGCTAGGAGCGACGCTGTCGGCCCGGAGGTGCCTCCGCTCCGGTCGCCGGCATCAGCTAGGGGGCTTCACCTCCGTTCCCGGTCACGGGGAGCGGTTGGGACACCAAACAGTGACTGGGCCCGTCACGACGACTTGTCCGCGTGATCGTCGGGGTCGAGTAGAGGCGTAGCGGACTGCGCACGGAGAAGCCTTGGTGAGACGGCAGAGGACCCGGGTTCGATTCCCGGCACCTCCACTGGAACCGACGGCGGACGTCCCACCCGGGGCGTCCGCCGTTTTTCGTACGGGAGTGCTCGTGACCATCGCGGTGACGACCGCAAAACCGGTGGTGCGCGCCACACGCCGGCGTGTAGGTGTGGCGCCGTGGAAACGGTGACGCACACGCAGGTTGACGGGGCCTACCCGCCGTCCGGGGACTACGCGCACGCGATCGAGGTGCGTGGCGCCGAACGGCTGCTGTTCGTGTCCGGCACGATGGGGCTCGACCCCGCCGGCAGGCCCGGCGAGTCCCTGGACGAGCAGCTCAAGCTCGTCTGGGACAACATCCGGGCCATCCTCAAGGCCGCCGACATGACGGTGGACAACATCGTCCGGCTGACCAGCTACCTCACCGACCCCGCCCACGCCGAGGCCAACGCGGCGGCCCGGGTGGCGGCGTTGAACGGGCGGGTCATCCCGACCACGGCGATCGTCGTGCGGACGCTGACGCCGGACTGGCTGGTGGAGATCGAGGTGGTGGCCGCGGGTTAGCGGTCCTCGCGCAGGATCGTCGCCAGGTTGCGTTCCGCGAGGGCCGTGATGGTGACGAACGGGTTGACGCCGAGGGAGCCCGGCACCAGGGCTCCGTCGGTGACGTACAGGTTCCGGTAGCCCTTCACCCGACCGTGGTCGTCGGTGGCCCGGCCCAGGACGGCCCCGCCCAGCGGGTGGTAGCAGAAGTCGTCCGCGAAGGCCTTGCCGCCGCCGAAGACGTCGTAGCGGTAGGTGGTGCCGTTGGCGTCGTTGATCCGGTCGAACGTGCCCGCGGCGGCCGTGGTGGCCGCCGAGCCCTGCCACCGCAGCACCGCCCGGTCGGTGGCGGGGTCGTAGACGAACCGGCCGCGCTCCTCGTTGCGGGTGATGGCCAGGTACAGGCTCACGTAGGTCTCGATGCCCGCCGGCACCGGGGCGACCTCGGCGAGCACCTGGCGGGACGGGTCGGTGATCGCCAGCGTCGGGATCGTGGACTGGACCAGACCGGTGGGCTCCAGCAGGTGGTTGTTGCGGGCGATCATGACGTTGCCGTTGGGGCCCCAGCCCTCGCCGACCTCGGCGGGCAGGTCCGGCAGGTCGCCGGTGTCGCGGGCGCGGAGCAGGAGTTCGGTGGTGCCCAGGCTGCCCGCGCCGAGGAACAGCCGGTCACACGTCACGTGCTTCTCGGCGACCGTCTCGCCGTCCGGGGTGATCTCGCGGACCGACAACGCGTACCCGGCGCCCTCGCGCGCGATGCGGGTCACCCGGTGCAGTGGCGCGATGGTGACGTGGCCGGTGGCGGCGGCGTCGGCGAGGTAGCCCTGGTCGAGGGTGAACTTGCCGTGGTTGTTGCCGTAGATGACCTCGGTGCCCAGCGCGGACTTCGGCGCCTCGCCCCGCTCCTCGCGCGCCATGTGGTCGAACGAGTAGACGTTGGGGATGAACGTGGTGTCGAAGCCCGCGCGGGCGGCGGCCGTCCGGGACAGCCGGGAGAACCGGTAGTACTCGCTGGCCTCGAAGTAGTGCCCTGGGATGTGGTTGACCCGCAGCATCCGGTTGGCCAGGGGGAAGAACCGGTCGTACATCTCGGTGGTGTCGACGGTCGGGAACTGCCGGGCGAAGTAGTCGCGGTCGGGCGTGACGGCCATGCCGCCGTTGACCAGCGACCCGCCGCCGACACCCCGGCCGACGTACACCCCCATGTCCGGGAAGTTCACCCGGTCGAGGACGCCCGCGTGCCGCCGGATCGGCCGGTTCGCCAGGTCGAGGAAGAGGATGCCGTTCACCGGGGCCTCGGTGCGGTCCTTGAACCACATCGAGCGGTGGTCGGGGTTGAGCATGTTGCAGAACACCTTGCCGTCCCGGCTCGGCGTGTCCCACCGCTGTCCCATCTCCAGCACCAGCGTCCGGACGCCGGCCTGGCCCAGGCGTAACGCGGCGACCGAGGCCCCGTAGCCGCTGCCTACGACGACGGCGGGCACGTGCTGGCTGGTGGCGTGTGCTTTGGGGCCGAGGAGGGTGAGGGCGGTGGCGCCGAGGAGGGCACGGCGGGTGATCGTCATGTCACCCGAGGTTAGCGGTGTTCCAGAAAATCCTTCACGAGGGTGGCGACGAGCCGGGGGTTGGTCGCCAGGGCGGCGTGCGTGTCGTCGTACCGCTCGACGGTGATGTTCGGCGGCAGGGTCTCCAGGTCCCGTTCGAGGCCCCGCTGGTAGGACTCGAACAGCAACTGGCCCTCGAACGGCTTGATGGCGACGGCCAGCAGCATCGGGCAGCGGACGTCCCGGAAGACCTCGAAGCAGTCCAGCTCCTCCATGGCCTGCTGGAGTTCCGGCTGGCCGTAGGCCTTGAACCGCTCGCGCAGGTCGGCGATCGCGGCCAGGTCCGGGTCGGCGTGCCGCTGCGGCTGGGTGGGGACGCCGTGCCCGTCGACGTCGATCACTGCCGGGCACTCCGGGTGCCGCCGACCCCACAGCGCCGCGACCATGCCGCCCAGCGACGCGCCCAGCACCGCCGGGTTGTCGGCGGCGTGCGGTTCGATGCGGTCCAGGACGGACTCCCAGTCCCAGGGGCCTGCCAGCGGTAAGGCGACGATCTCGTGCAGCCCGCGCAGCTCTTCGACCACCGGGTCCCAGTCGGACGGCGACCCGCCCGCCCCGTGCAACGCCAAGACCTTCATGCGTTCAACCTCGCTCTCACCGATTCCGTGGTGACGCCGCCGTCGGCGTCCTTGGTCAACTTGCCGCGCCGGACGAGGTCGTGGACGCCCTGCTTGGTGACGCCCAACATCGCGCCCGCGACGGAGTACGAGACGGTTCGGGCGGCCGGGTGGCCGATCCGCCGGGCGACGGCCCGGCCCAGCGGGGTGCGCCACCACTCGGCGGGCGGGTCGAAGGGGCCGTCGCCCGGGTACAGCGCGCCGACCAGGCGGGCGAGCGCGTGCACGGCCGCCTGGTGGTCGTCGCCCTCGATGACCCCGGCGAGTTGTCCGGCCAGGGCGTCGACCCGGTCGGGCAGGTCGGCGGCGTCGCCGAAGAGGATCTCGACGGGGTCGAGCAGACGGGTGCGGATGACCGTGGCGATCTGGTCCCCGAGCATGGCCCACCTCCTTGACGCCCATCGTCAAGCACTTGACGGTGTGCGTCAAGTACCTAGCGGCGGGCGGGGGTGGCGGTGAAGGGGTCCTCCGGCCACCGGTGCTTGGGGTAGCGGCCACGCAGTTCCGCGCGGACCTGCGGGTATCCCGTGCGCCAGAAGGAGGCCAGGTCGCCGGTCACCGCCGTGGGGCGGCCCGCCGGGGACAGCAGGTGCAGCACGACCGGGGCCCGGCCGTCCGCGAGGCGCGGGGTGTCGGTCCAGCCGAACACCTCCTGCACCTTGACCGGCAGGACCGGCTCGGGACCCGAGTAGTCCACGCGGACCCGCGACCCGGACGGGACCTCCAGCCGGTCCGGCGCCAACTCGTCGAACCGCGCCGCCGCCGGCCACGGGAGCAGTGCCCGGACCGCGTGCTCGGCGTCGATCTTCGCCAGGTCCGCACGGCGGCGGGCGGTGCCCAGGTCCAGGACGGTGAGTATGGATTCGTCAGTCGGGTCGGGCCACGGGTTGCCCAGGGCGCGGTGCAGGAACGCCATCCGTTCGCGGGTTCGGGTCGCGTCGGCGGACCAGCGCAGGAGGTTCAGTCCTTCGGTGCGCAGGCCCGCGAGGAGTGCCGTTCGGGTCGCGTCCGGGTTGTTCAACGGCTTGGTCGACAACGTGATCGCGCCCAGTTTGACCAGGCGGTTGGTGACGACGTCGCCGTCCCAACGGATGTCGTCCTCCTCGGCGAGGAGTGTGGGTGCGGCTCGGCGGGCCAGCTCCTCGGAGGCCCGTGCCGCTAGTCGGATGCGGCCGTGGCTGCGTCCCGGTTCGCGGTCCGCGACTGCCACCGCCAGCCACTCGGCGCCGCTCAACGCACCCTCGGGCAGTTCTGCTGCGGTCCCGCCGGCCATCAGGTAGACCGGCGAACCGGGGGAGCGCCTGCGTGCCAGGCGTTCCGGGTAGGCAAGCGCGACCACGAGGGCCACCGCGTCATCGACCCGGGCGCCTGCCGGATCGTCCACCAGCGCGGCGAGGCGGCGGGCTTCGCGCGGGTCGGCGTCGCGGGTGGACAGTTCGACGTTCGCGGCGGTGCGGTCGTTGTCCAGCACGGCCACCACCTCGGCCGCCGTGCGGGAACCGACCAGGGCCGCACCGTCGAGCAGGGCGCGCGCCAGGCGGGGGTGCAGGCCCAGGTCCGCCATCCGGCGACCCCGTTCGGTGATCCGGTCGTGGTCGAGGGCTCCCAGGGCGCGCAGGACCGTGCGGCCGGCCTCCAGGGCGCCCGCCGGCGGTGCGTCCCACCAGGCCAGGCCCTCGCCGGTGGACACGCCCCAGCACGCCAGTTCCAGGGCCAACCGGGTCAGGTCGGCGGTGCGGATCTCCGGCTCCGGGTAGCGGGGCAGCGTGCTGTGCTCGTGCTCCGGCCAGCACCGGTACACCCGGCCCGGCGCCTCCCGACCGGCCCGCCCCGCGCGCTGGTCGGCCACGGCCGCGCTCACCCGCACGGTCGCCAGACCGGACAAGCCCCTTCGGTGGTCCACCCGTGGTACGCGGGACAGGCCCGAGTCGACCACCGCCCGCACCCCCGGCACGGTCAGGCTCGACTCCGCGATCGCGGTCGCCAGCACCACCCGCCGCCGCGTGCCCGGCCGCAGCGCCGCGTCCTGCACCGACGACCCGAGCCGGCCGTGCAGCGGCACTACGTCCACGCCGTCCAGCAACGCTGTGCAGCGCCGGATCTCCGCCACCCCGGGCAGGAAAGCCAGCACATCACCGTCCACTTCGGACAGCGCCCGACGAACCGCCCGCGCCACGCACGCCTCGACCCGCTCCCCCCGCAACGGCGGCACGTACGCCGTCTCCACCGGGTAAGTCGCGGCCGTCACGCGGATCACGGGTGCGTCCCCGAGCAACCCGGCCAACCGCTCCGCCGCCACCGTCGCCGACGTCGCCAGCACCTTCAGGTCCGGCCGCAGCCCGGCCCGCGCGTCGAGCAACAGCGCCAGCAGCAGATCCGCGTCCAAGTGCCGCTCGTGGCACTCGTCCAGCAGCACCGCGTCCACGCCCGCCAGCTCCGGGTCGTGCTGCAACCGCCGCACCAGCAACCCGGACGTCACCACCTCGATCCGGGTCTCCCGGGACGTCTTCCGGTCGCCGCGCACCGAGTACCCCACGGTCCGGCCGACGGGTTCGCCCAGCAGGCTCGCCATCCGCGCGGCGGCGGCGCGGGCGGCGATGCGGCGGGGTTCGGCGACGACCACCCGTCCTTCGAGGGCCAGTGGCACCAGGGTGGTCTTGCCGGTGCCCGGTGGCGCGACCAGCACCGTGGTGCCGTGCGCGTCCAGGGTGCGCACCAGCTCGTCCAAAACCCCGGTGATCGGCAGCTCCACGGTGAGCCAGTGTGCCAATGTGGGCCCATGTCGAAATGGGGTGTCCTCGGCGCGGCGGTGACCCTGGCCCGTGCGGCGTGGACGATCAGGACCTGGCGGCTGGTGCGCGAGTTGCCGCGCGAGGCCGTCGACAGCGGTTCGGTCACCGCGGTCGTGCCCGCGCGCGACGAGGAGGCGACCATCGACCGGTGCGTCACCGGCCTGCGCAAGCAGGACTACGGCGACCTGCGGATCGTGGTCGTGGACGACGCCTCGACCGACGGCACCACGGACATCGTCGCCCGGCACGCGGAGGACGACCCCCGCGTGGAGCTGGTGCGCAGCGACGGTCCGCCGTCGGGATGGGCGGGCAAGGTGCACGCGCTGCACGTGGGCACCGCCGACGTCCGCTCCGACTGGCTGCTGTTCGTCGACGCCGACACCGAGGCCACGCCGGACCTCGTCGGTCGGCTGATCGCGGCGGCGCGGGAGCACGACGTGGACCTGGTGTCCACGGCCGGCCGGTCCACGACCTCGAACGCGGGCTGGTGGCTGCTGCTCCCGCCGGTCAACACGGTGCTGTTCGAAGGCGCGTCGGTGGACGGCAGCCGCGGCAAGGCGCTGGCCATCGGGCACTGCATCCTGGTCCGGCGCGAGGCGTGCGAACGGGCCGGCGGGTGGCGGGCGATCGCCGGGTCGCGCAGCGACGACATCGACTTCGCCACGCTGGTGCGCGACTCGGGCGGGCGGACGCGGTACGTCGACGGCGCGGGCACCCTGCACACGTCCGGCCTGGCCACGTTCGGCGCCACCTACCGGTCGATGCGCAAGAGCCTCGCCGCGGGCATGTCCGAGCAGGGGCCGGCGACGGCGTTCCTGGCGTTGGGCGCGATCGGCGTGGCGCACATTGCCTATGGGGCGGTGCCGATCGTGACGACGTTGCGCGGGTCGAAGCCCGGTGCCGTGGCGTGGCTGGGTCAGGCGTTGGCGCACTGGACATACTTCCGGCGCGTCGGGCAGCCCCCGGCGGCGGCGGTGCTCGCGCCTGTGGCGTCGATCGCGTTCGGGGTGTTGGCGCTGGACACGGCCTGGCGGTCGCTGCGCGGCGGGGCGGTCTGGAAGGGCCGTGAAGTACGGGACTGACCCGACCGTGCCAGGCTGGAGATCGTGGTCGACCCGCTGAGAGATCCCGACGACCCCGAACTGCTCGACCCGTACCGCGCCCGTGAGCTGGCCGGCCTGGTGGAGGCGGCGCGGTTGGCGTCCGGCGCGGTCCGGTACGGCCGGATCGGCCGGGTGGGCTGCGCGCAGGTCGTGGTCAACCCGGACAACCCGCTGCCGCTGGGCAACCACGCGTGCGCGCTGGACGGGTCGTCCGCCGAGGTCGCGGGCACGCTGATGAGCCTGGAGCAAACGTTTGCGGACGTGGGGCGGGCGGAGGCGGTGGTGTACGCGTCGCCGACCACGGTCGCCGAGATCGAGGGCATCGCGGACGACGCCGGCTGGTACGCGGTCGAGGAGGCGCTGGCGGTCGTGCACCGCGGGCCGGCCGAGTTCGCGCCTTCCGTGCGGCGGGCCGTCGACGCCGACCTCGACGGCATGGCCGCGCTGCTCGCCGACGACCTGGGCGCGGAACCGGTGCGACTGGCCCGGCACCTCGCGCAGCGGCAGGACGACCCGCGGTGCGTGTTCCTCGCGGTGGACGACGGCGACCGGCTGGCCGGGTTCGCGAGCGGGTTCGCGGACCGTGGGGTGGGCCTTGTCGAGCACGTCGTGGTGCGGCCCGCGCGACGGCGGCGCGGGGTCGGGTCGGCGCTGGTCAGCGCGTCCGTGGCGGCGTTGCGCGATCTTGGTGCGCTCTTGGTGGCCGCGCACGTGGCCGAGGGTGGTGCGGGGGAGCGGTTCGCGGAGGCGTGCGGGTTCGGAAGTGGTTATCCCGTAACCGCTTATGCACGCAGAGTCGACGAATTGTTGGATTGAGTATTTGTTTGACCCTTCGCATATCCTTAGCACAGCTAACGGAGATCGGGAGGGCGCCCAGTGCCGGGGATCGAGATCAAGTCCAAGCCCCGGCTGCCGAGCGAGGTGTGGGTGCTCGTCGCGGCGAGTTTCATCATCGCCATCGGCTTCGGCATCGTCGCGCCCGTCCTGCCCGCCTACGCCAAGGGCTTCGACGTCGGCACCACCGCCGTCTCCGCGATCGTCAGCGCGTTCGCCCTGGTCAGGCTGCTGTTCGCGCCGATGAGCGGGCGGCTGGTGACCCGGTTCGGCGAGACGAAGATCTACGTCTGGGGCATCCTCATCGTGGCCGTGGGGACGGCCGCCTGCGGCTTCGCCACGGCGTACTGGCAGCTGCTGGTGTTCCGGTCGTTCGCGGGCGTCGGCTCGACCATGTTCACCGTGGCCGCTGTCGGCCTGCTCATCCGCATCACGCCCGCGCCGCTGCGGGGACGCGCGTCCGGGCTGTGGGCGACCGGGTTCCTGCTGGGCAACATCGCCGGACCGATCGTCGGCGCGGGTCTGGCGGAGATCTCCATCCGGGTGCCGTTCGTGGTGTACGCGGTCGCGCTGATCCTCGCCGCGCTGGTGGTGTGGTGGTTCCTGCGCCGGTCCACGCTGGCCGCGCTGGACTCCGCCCCGCAGGCCGCGATGACCGTCCGCGAGGCCCTCGGCTCGTCCGCCTACCGCGCGACGCTCGCGTCCGGGTTCGCCAACGCGTGGGCGGTGTTCGGCGTGCGGATCTCGCTCGTGCCGCTGTTCGTGGTGGAGGCGCTGTACGGGAGCCCGGCGGTGGCGGGCATCTCGCTGTCGGTGTTCGCCGCGGGCAACGCGGCCGTGCTGATGATCTCCGGCAAGCTGTCCGACAGCATCGGGCGCAAGCCGGTGGCCATCGCGGGGCTCCTGGTGTCCGCCGGCGGCACGATCTGGCTCGGGTTCACCACGGACGTGACGATGTTCATGGCCGCGTCCCTGCTGTCCGGCGTCGGCGCGGGCCTGCTCAACCCGCCGCAGAACGCGGTGGTGGCGGACGTCATCGGCGCGAAGGCCAAGGGCGGACCGGTGCTGGCCGCGTTCCAGATGGTCGGCGACTGCGGCGCCATCATCGGCCCGCTGCTGGCCGGTCTCCTGGTCGACCACGTGTCCTACAGCGCGGCGTTCACCCTGACGGGGGCCACCATGCTGGTGGCGCTGGTGTTCTGGCTGTTCTCGCCGGAGACGTTGCCGCGCGAGCCGTCCGAGCACGTTGCGGAGGTCGTGGCGAGCGAATGCGGGTGCATCGACGAGGGTCCCGAGGTGCCCACGGGCGAGCGCCTGGCGGGTCGTCCGCGTCAGCCGGACGCGTGAGCACTCAGGTTCCACTCAGCATGTCTCGGTAGCCTGCGTGGCGCGGTTGACCGGGAGGATAGCGACGTGGGTGGCGCTGAGCGCAACGCTCGGAAGAAGAAGCAGGAGCAGCGGGCGGCCAAGGCGGTGGCTTCGGCACGCGGATCGAGCGGCGACCGGAACAAGGTCGTCATCGGCGTCGTGGTGGTCGTGGTGCTGGCGCTGGTGGTCGTCGGCGGCGTGATCTGGACCTCGCGGTCGTCGGACTCCGCTTTGAAGCCGCCCACCGACGTGGCCGGGGTCGACGCGCCGATCGTGCGCGAGGGCGGTGTGGTCGTGGTGGGCAAGGACACCGCGAAGGCCACCATCGACCTGTACGAGGACTTCCTGTGCCCGGCGTGCGGGCAGTTCAAGAAGATCTACGGCGCCGAGATGAAGCAGGAGATCGAGAAGGGCACCCTGCGCGTGCGCTACCACGCGCTGCCGTTCCTGGTGCGCCTGTCCAAGCCGGAGGGCTACTCGCGGGACTCGGCCAACGCGGCGCTGTGCGCGGCCGACCAGGGCAAGTTCTGGGAGCTGCACGAGGCGTTGTTCGCGGCGCAGCCGGAGGAGGGCGGTCCCGGGTACACCAAGGACGAGCTGGTGAAGATCGGGACCGACCTGGGGTTGACCGCGGACAAGTTCAAGCCGTGCGTCGACGGGGGTGTCTTCGAGAAGGAGGCCCAGGCCGAGTTGGACGCGGCGCGCGGGCAGCCGTTCTTCAAGGGCACGCCGAGCGTGGCGCACAACGGGCAGGGCGTCGACGTGGGCGACGAGAACTGGATCAAGAAGCTGGTGGGATGAGGCCGGGGACCGGCGGCTCGCCGTCCGTCCAGCGGACCAGCCGCCGTGCCATGCCGGTTTCCGTGCGGGGAACCGTGCCTTCTCGCACCACAACGACTTTGCACGTCAACCGAAGCCGTTCCCTCAGCGCTTCGGTCAGCTCCTCCCACACGCCCTCGGCTCGCGCCTCCACCACTACCCAGAGTTCCGGGCGGGCCCGGTGGTCCTCGACGATCAGGTAATGCGGGCTGACCCGTTCGTCGGCCAGCAGCACGGCCTCGATCTCGGCGGGGAAGACGTTGACGCCCCGGATGACGAGCATGCCGAACCTCCGGCCGCACACCCTCCGCGTCCGGCTCCACCAACGCCATGTCACCCATGCACCCCGGTTCAGCAGCCAAAACGCTCCGGGGGTACCCCGATTTCCATCCACGCGGTGGCATGTTGTACGGTATTGCCACACGAGAACGGCGGGCCAAACCGCCGGGGAACGTGAGTGGTACGGGGCTGTGGCGCAGCTGGTAGCGCATCACACTGGCAGTGTGAGGGTCAGGGGTTCGAGTCCCCTCAGCTCCACAAGTGAATGGCTCGTCTGATTCGCCCGCTGACCTGCGGTAATGCAGGTGGCGGGCGATCTTGCTTTTGTGTCCGCTATGGACTGCGCTGGCCGGTCTGGAGCGAATCTGGAGCAGGCGGTCGCTCCGCACGAAATGTTGTCAGGCGTGTGCTCCAGCTCTCACTAACCGGCTGGCTGGGTCAGCCAAAGAACTCTGTGGCCGCTGTAGCCGTCGAACAATGTTCGGCGCTCGGGCAATGGTCCCAGGACAACCCAGTGGGTCGGTAGCGGGCGTCTGGTGCCCGGACCTGCGGCCGCCCCATCCCTCGTCCCGTGCCAGGCACTGTCGTCATCCCCGCCGCCTGGTTGAGCACCGAGTCGCACCTCCTCGGAGGCAGTGCTCGCGCTAGTCGCGGGAAGGCGGTGGTCGCCTCGCACGACGACGTGACTGGGCTTCGGAGACTTGGCTTGCGTCGCACGCTGGGTGGCGATGGGTACACGAGGTGTAGAGGGTGCTTACCAGGGCGCTCTCCGGGCGTTCCAGAACCCGATGCTCGCCCTGCTCCACCAGACGCACGCACCGTTCGTGGTGACGGTGTTGGCGATGGTCTTCACTGCAGAGCGGCCGAGGGTAGCGGTGGCGGACTCGCACGCGGAGATCAACGATGCCCTTGACCAATTGCGGGCCGCGGGCTACGGCGACGAGGACGGCCAGCCTTTGCCCACCGGGAACGCACGGGACCTGTGCAGGCAGTGGGTGCAGGCCGGTTGGTTGGTGCGGCAGGTGTCCGACGACGATGTCGAGGTGTACCGGCTGTCCGCATACGGCGTCGGTGCGCTCGAGGTCGCCGGGTGGGTCGGCGGAGTGCGGACCAGGGTGTCGGAGTCCCGGGTCAGGACGCTGCTCGAGGCGATCGAGCGGCTCGCGCAGGACGCCGATCCCGACGTGATGGCCCGGATAACGCGGCTGCGTGAGGAGATCCAGCTGCGTCAGAAGGAGCTCGCCCGGCTTGAACAGGGTGGGGCTGTCGAGACCGTCGAAGATGAGCAACTGCTCGAAGCGGCCGAAAATGTGCTGCACCTGGCTCGGGAGCTACCTGCGGACTTCGCTCGCGTGGCGGAGTCGATCAAAGCCATCCAGCGCGAGGTCGTGGCCGAATTGCGGCACGACGTGCGGCCGACTGGTGAGGTACTCCGCGAGTACCTGGCCCGCGGCCAGCGGATCTTGGACGCGACACCGGAGGGCCGTGCGTTCGCGGGAGCGTTGCGTCTGATCGGTGACCCGGCTCAAATCGATGACCTGTGGAGCCGGCTGCGCACAGTGCTGCGGCACCGGTTCACCGGCCTGCTGCCCGAGCAGCAGCGGAGGGAGCTCACCGAGATCTCGCGTCGCATCGAGCAGGGCGTCAAGGAGGTGCTGACCGCGCAGCGGCAGGCATCGCATGTGATCACTAGCCAGGTCCGCAACCACGACCCGTTGCGGGATCGTCAGGTGGACGAACTCCTGAGGGACGTGATGTCCGGTCTCCACAGGTGGGTTCCCGGTTCACGCCGCGGCGAGGCCATCGAGCCGCTCCGGCGCCTCCCGGTTGCCGATGTCGGACACCTAAGGCAGCGAATGAGCGGCCTGCGGCCACCGCAGCCGCCCGCGCCGTTGCAGGAATGGGATGAATCCGAGGACATGCCCACTGCGGACACCCGGGCATGGGGTGGCCCTCGGTATGACGCGCTGCGCGCGCACTTGGCAGCCTTCGCGGGCGACGCGGAGAGCGTGGATGTTGCGGCGGCGTTTCGCGCGGCGGTCGAGGATATCCAGCGGCTGGTCGACCTGCTCGGCTTGCTGGAGATTGTCCATGAAGCCGGGATGACCGAGACGGCCGAGGTCGCGGTGGTCGACACGGTCCGCCCTGACCGGACCCGGCGACGTTTCGCCCTCGGCGGCGTGGTGACGGCGAGCCCGCCGCCCCAACGACAAGCATAGTGCGATCGAACCGCACGTGGACGCGGAGTACCTGATCCTCAAGAACTCCCAGGGCCGATCGTGGGCCAAGCCCTTGGTCGGTGTTCCGGACGCATGAGCGCACTTATCACTCCAAAGGACGCTGTCGCGGCTGTCCGCCGCAAGATCGATCAAAAGTGGGCGGAAGCCGTATGCGCGGACCTCGGTATCGGTGACAAGCTCGCCTTCTCCACGCCACTCCGCCCCGGCGTGTCGACGGGCAAGGCTGTCGAGCAGCTCGGGCACGCTGCCTGGCACGAGTGGCACATGCTGTGGCGCGAGTACGCCAGTCTGTTCCCCGCCGGTGTGGAGCTGGTCCGCAAGGCGGTGACCATCCGAGGAGTATCTGGCGATTTCCCTGCCATGCTTATTGCGGACCTAAACGGCGCCGTCTCGCTCATAGCCGACACCCGTACAGGCGTCGAACCTCTGACCGTGGACCTCGACCGCGGCCGTGCGCTCGCGTCAGCCCTGCAGTCCTCGAGCGCGATCCTTACCCCGGCCACGCTTCGGGCGGTCTACCGTCTTCGAGCCATCGACGTGGAGGTGCTGCTGAGAGCCGTGACCTGACTACGCCAGCACCCCGACGCCAGCACCTGGACCCTGCGGCAACTGCCGGTCCCCGGAATGCACACCAAATGGCTTGACACCCACGGCGCGCTGCTGCGCGACGTCGCTGGACGTGATGTACGGCAGGAAGTTCGCGCCCGGCTGACCGTCACGCACCTGACGTATGTCGACCCTGACCATGCCGCGACGGGTCGACGCAGGCACGATGCCTGGACCACCGGTGACGTGCACGACATCGCCTACCGGCCGCGCGTGGTCCTCGTCGTCGAGAACCGCGACTCCCGCCTCTGGTTCCCCCCAGTCAAGAACACGATCGTGGTTGAGGGCGGAGGTAAGGCCGCAGCCTCCCTGCTCGCGAACGTGCCTTGGATTCGCGCAGCAGACCACATCGTCTACTGGGGCGACATCGACGCGGACGGGTACACGATTCTCGACCAGTTCCGCGCCACGTTAGCCGAGCGCACCCCAGAGGGTGCACCGGCAAGGCCAGTCACATCCATCCTTATGGACGCCACCGACCTGCACCACTATTCCGTCGGCTTCGGAGCCAACGGTGACCGGTTCGGATCACGACCGATCCGGACCGCGATCTCCCTGTACTCCAACGACTCGGCAAGACCACGGGAGATTTCCTCCCGATCGGCCAACGTCAGCATCCGACGCACGGCGGGCGATCCTTCCCCACCGAACACCGAGATCACATGCTACGACCGTCTGAACTTGCCCGGTTGAGGACGACGCTGGTTGCCGCCACACACCGCAGTGTGTGAGCAAAGCTGGAGCAGATGGAAGAGTTGAACGACGTGCGACGGCTTCGAACGGCACCGGCTGACGTGGCCGTTCTCTGTTTGCGCTGGTTAGTGCAGGTGGTACCTCGTTGGCAGGTACGAGGGTCTCGTTCTTGTCGATGACCACCATCTTGCCGTCCTTGAACGCCTGTTCGACCAGATTCGCCAACTGCTCGGGACTCGCGTCCCGGTTGGCCCGCGCAATGCTGCGGCCGACCTCGTTGTTGCGCAGATCCACGCCCACCGATGTGGTGGCTCGACGGATTGCGCTCGTCGGCGGTGCCGCTCAACCCCATCTAGATGCAATACCGGTGACTTAGAGTGGTTTGCGCTGCTTGTTGGCGGAGACTGTGCGGTAGTGCGGTGCGATCCGGACTGCGTCGGCGGGGTCGCGGGTGGGCTGTGGCCAGGTCCGGTGCTGGGCACGTTTGAGCTTGTAGTTGGACATCTTGCGTTTGACCACGCGGGGGTTGCTGCGGAGTCGCCGTTTCGGCAGGAGTCGGGCCAGGATCTCGCGGACCCCGTCGAGCAGGGCGCCGGCTAATCGGTCAGGGGGAAAATGCGGCCTGCGCGGTGGTCTGGCGGCGGGCCAGGCGCAGGGTGCGGATGAACGAGAGCCGGTCGGGATCGAGGCCGGCATCGGTGGCGGCGGTGTGCATCAGCGACCGGATCGCGTGGTGCACCAGCAGGTGCGCCCAGACCTCCTGCTCGACACCGTCGGGCGAGCGCGAGCGCAGCACCTGCCCGGGACCACGTTGGTGGGTCTTGAGTTCGTCCAGCGCGGTCTCGATCTCCCAGCGTTGGCAGTACAACGCCGCCAACTCGCGTGCAGGAGCTTTGCGATGGTCCAGGATCGTGGTGATCAACCGGTACGGCGCGTCGTGTTCGGGGCGGGCGGGGTCGTCCACTGTGTACTCGACCACCCGCACCGTCACCGGATCCTTGCGGCGGTAGTGGTCATCGGTGGTCACGATCTCGGACAGGTACGACCCGTCGGGCAGCTCCTCGCGCACCGGCAGCACGACGTTCGCGCGCACCCGCCACAACAGATCGGCTCCGTTCGCGCAGGCGGCCCGCCACAACGGCAGTCCGGCGAACCCCCGGTCGGCGATCACCAGATCGCCCCGGCCCAGGCCGGGAAACAGGTCCCGGGAGAGGGTGGCCTCGGCCTTGGTGATCGGACCCAGGGTGGCCGCGACGATCGCGTGGGTGCCGCACTCGGCCACCGCCACCACCCGCACCTGCGGAAACGCCGCCCGATCACCCCGTGCCGCCGCCCGTCCACTGCCCGGCCGGCCGAACCGCTCCACGTTCTCCGGAGTGTCCGGCGCGTCGAAGGTCGTGCCGTCGACCGCCAGCACCCGCCAGGTCCGATACCACGACCCTCGAGTGACAGGGTCGGCCAACGGCCTCGCGGCCTGCTCGAACAGCACCTTCAACGGCGCCGCCCCCAGCTTGACCCGGGCCCTTGAGATCGCCGCTGTAGTGGGCACCCGCCACGGCTTGGACCACCGCGCCGCCCACGACAGACCCTCGGTCAACAACCGGGCCACCTCTTCATAGCCCTGACCGGAGAACAGGCACATCGCCAGCACGAAGTACACCACCACCCTCGGCGGCAGCAACCGGTCACGCTGACCCGTACGCCCGGTCTCGGCGATCACCCGATCCACCAACTCCGGCGGAAACGACCTGGTCAACAACCCGATCGCGATCCGAGGACGCACAACCTACCGTAATCACGCTTAAGTCACTGGTATTGCATCTAGATGACATCAATATCGACCTCGCGCTGGTCGGCCTTCCCTGTGAGAAGTAGGTCGTGCACACCTCGGTCGGTAAGGGAACGGGCATCGAGCGCTACTGGCCCGGGTCTTGAGTATCGAGTTGAGTAATCAATTGGAAGAAGTCACTTCTTCCCTCGCGCCGAAAATGATGTACAGCAGCAGACCGGCCACGCAGCATGCGATCGCGAGTGCCATCGCCGCAGCGTCCCCCGAAGGGGCGATGGGGAAAGCCCACTCGTGAGGCCCGATCCCGCCCTGTGCAGTTGTGCGGGTCTGGCTGCCGAACAGCAGGCATCCCATGAGGTAGAACAGGGGGAGCGTCCAGCTGCGCGTCGCTCCTGCGACGACCGCGGTGCCCAAGGCCATGCCCGTCAACCCGAGGGTGTTGCGAAGTGCGGCTTGGCCGTCCGCGATCACCAGGCACGGGAGCAGCACCGTGGCCACGAAGACGCTGGCCGTTGCCGTCCTTTGCGGCGCGCGCGAACGCGGTACGACTCGGAATAGCGAGGTCGGTGTCCGGCTGTACAACCCGACCGCGCATGCCAGGATGAACGGAAGCAGTTGCCCCACCGGCATGCTGAGCCTGCGGACGGCGGCGAACGACGGGATCGAGACGTGTTCGCCACCGACCAGCAGCCCCGCCAGGGCGACGGCACAGGAAGTCGCAAGCAGTGCGGGCCAGCGATGGGCCCGCAGCCACAGCCACGCGATCGTCATGGCAGCGCGGGAGCCGGGGTTTGGCAGTCCCGGTGCGCTCGCACGAGTTCCTGGTACCACTCGCGCTGGCGTTCCGCAGGACTGTTGTTCAACCGGGCCAGTTGGTCGACCTGATCCGGCGGCACCAATTGGGAGGCGGGCACACCGGGCTGAATCCGTTGCGACAACCACGCGTTGAGCAATGTGTTCGCGCTCGCTGCGGGGTAAGGGCCCCAGCCCCCGTCCACGGCGGCGCAGGCGGGCGGTTCGGGGAACAGGCGCTGTGCGAGCGCCGCCACCAGATCGTCCTCGGTCGTTCGGGGGCGGATGGGCCCGATGCGCTGGGCGTCGACGTCCGGCCGCAGGCCGTTTTCCAGGTAGAGCCGCGGTGGCTCACCCAGATCCGCGAACAGCGCCCGGTACCTGCTGACAGCCGTGAGCCAAGTGTCGACGTCAGCGGCGTGTTCCGGCCACATGCAGACGGTCACGCCGTCCCGTGTGCCGCACGACTCGGCAGTGGCCGTGCGGGCTTCGGTCAACTGCGCCCCGGTGCTGTGGATCAGGACCGGCGCCGCCACCAGCGCCACTGTCGCCGCCGCGGCGAGCGGTACGACGAGCACCAGCCTGGGCAGGGCGAGCACAGCCAGTGCCGCGATCGCCACAGCACCGATCCACAGCCACTGTCCGGCCACCGTCGCCGCCACCGGTTGGGATGCGACGTCACAGCACTCGCGGTTGACGGCGCTCAGCCGGGCGAGGAACGGGTCGGTGCTGGTCGATCCGAACGCGAGCCCGAGCCAGACCGTGACCGCCACGAGCGGCGCGGCGAGGTAGCGCGGCAGGTACCGCCCCGCCGCCGCGCCGACGAGCACCGCGGCCAGCAGGCAGAAGGGGCCGAGGAGGACGACGGACCAGTAGGGGGTGCCGCCGCCCCGTACGTTCGCCGCCATGAATGCGAATGTGGCAGTCCAGCCCGTGGCACCGGCGAGGAAGGCGCCGAGGCAGTTCAGCAATAGCCAATGCAGCGGTGATCGCGGGTGTGTGCGGGTGAGCAGCGGCGATGCCGTCCGTCGGTCGCGTGATGCGTCCCAGGCCGCGATCGCTGCGGTCAGCGGCACCAGCAGGACGCCGTGCTGTTGGAGTTGCCCCGAGGCCCAACCCCAGTCGACCGACCATGAATCGCCGCGGCTGCCCGCGAACAGGCCGAGCAGGAGCATGACCGGCACGGCCACCGGTGCGCTGCCCCGCCGCAGCGCGATCCACACCGGACTCACCGGTCGTCCCCCATCTCCACCAGTGCCTCGTACGCGGAGTCGATCTGGCCGGCTGCCGGACTGCGACCTCCGGTGAACTCGTCGAGCGCTCCGTCGAACTGGACGCGGCCCTGGTCGAGCACCACGATGTGGTCCGCCGTCGCGGCCACGTCCTCGGTGAGGTGGGTGCTCAACACGACGGCCCGGTCCTCGCCGAGCGCGGGGATCAGGTCACGCAAGCTTCGCCGCTGCCGCGGGTCCAACCCAACCGTCGGTTCGTCGAGCAGCAGTACTCTGGGGCGGTTGACGATGGCCTGGGCGATTCCGACGCGGCGGTGCATGCCACCGGACAACCGGGAGATCTTGCTGTCCCGTCGACCGGACAGGTCGACGGCTTCGATGGCCGCGTCCACGGTCGCTCCGCGATCTCGTCGGGGAACCAATTTCTGCCAGGCCGCGAGAGTGACGAATTCCTTGACGGTGAGGTTTCCCGGAATGGTGAACGTCTGCGGGAGAAAACCGATCAGAGACCGGTATCGCTGCACTTCCCGGGCACTGTCGACGTCCTCGACGGAAACCGATCCGCGCTGTTTCCGCAATGCGGTCGACAGCAAGCCGAGCAGTGTGCTCTTACCGGCGCCGTTGGGTCCCAGAACTGCTGTCACACCGGTACGGATATTCAGGTCCACTTCGTGCAGTGCGGCTACCCCGCCGTAACGGTGTGCCACCCCCCTGACCTGCACAACATCGCTCACTGCGTTGTCCTTCACGTGGAGATGCGTGGTGGAGGTCGACCTTAGTGGACGACCTCCACCACGACGGGATCACCCTGGATCAGCCCGGGTAGCTGACGTTGCCACCCGCGTTGGTGCCGTAGTTGTTCGGCGTGCTGGCTACCCTGAAGTAGAACCGCCCGTTGCTGTGCGTCCACGTGCCGGAACCGCCGCCGGAGGTGCCGCCGGAACCACTGCACACGTAGACACGCCCACCCCGGTTGATGTCGGGTGCCCACGCGATGTTCTCGATGAGGTCAAGCGTAAGCCCGGAACCACCGTACGGGTAGACGGCACCGCAGTAATCCACGCGGATCGTGGTGTTGCCGGAAGCGGTGTCCCAGTAGTCGGACTCGTACCCGGTCAGCACACGTGACATGGTCCACGGCTTGTTCGCGGCAAGCGCCGGGGATGCCATACCGAGCATCACCGCCGCGACGGCGAGAAGCACCGCCGCAATCCTTTTGTACGACACGATCGAAACCCCCCTCAGGGTTGGGATCAACGTTTCTGATAGTCTCGAAACCGAAATGGGATGGCAATAGTCCATCGAGGTGGGAGAAGAAGCTCACCGAGCGTATTGTGGCGAGTGTCACCCATCGGGTTTGTGACCGCTATCCGAAGGGTTCGGGAAACCGGCGGAAGTCGTCGATGTTTTACGCTAACATTCCACGCCTAACGCCCCTGTCGCGGACAATGTGCCGTCTCGTCGTAACCTTGTGCCTGCCGTAGTTCAGTCCGGTGGGACCCGTCCACGCCGAGGCATGAGTACGAGCACCGCATGTTCCCCTGCACGGCCGTGTTCAACTCGATGCAGTGGTTGATCGGGTTCTTCCGGGACTCGCCCGAGCGGCAGACCGAGAACCTGGCGTTGTGGGAGAAGTTCAATGAGGCCGTGGTCAAGCGGTTCGAGCAGTACCAGATGCCGGTGATCGAGCTGGGCAAGAGCACGCCTCGCCAGGCGGTGTGCCAGGTCTTCGAGAAGGTCAACACAGACGGGGTCACCCTGACCGTCTTCGAGCTGCTGACCGCCACCTTCGCCGCCGACGACTTCGACCTGCGGCAGGACTGGGCCGACCGCCGGTCGCAGTGGGCGGGTAGCCAATACCGGATCCTCTCCGAGGTCGCCAACACGGACTTCCTCCAGGCGGTGAGGCTGCTGGCCACGCACGAGTGCCACCATGCCGCCGTGGAAGCAGGCCGCGACGAGGGTGCCGCTCCGCGCATCGGTTGCCAGCGGGTGGAGGTCGTGGCCTGGGTGACCGGTCAGGGCTGAAGTTCCGCAAGGCCCTGCTCAAGCTGGGCACGTCATCCCGGCCGGGGCCCGCGAGGGCGGGCTCTGACCTGGGAGCGGCCACGTGTTCGTCGAACGGGTTCGATTCCGCCACCCTGCGACCACTTTGGGCGGACCGTGCACGACCGGACGTCGTTGGGGGCGTGCGGTTGGCCGAGAGGTCGGCTGCGGTGTTGCGGGTCCGGCTCGGGTTTCACACCACGCGTGGGCCGTATGTTCAGGGGTTGAGGCCAGCGCCGGTTGTGGCCATTCACACCGCGGTATGTGGAGCAGACATGGAGCACACGGAAGAGTTGAACGGCATGCGACGGCGCTGAACGGCGGTGAACTGCGCCAGCTGACCTGGCGGTTCTCTGTTTGTGCTGGTCAGGGTAGTTGTCGAGCCGTGCTGGCAGACTGAGGCTCTGCTTGTTGGCTGCACTTCGCCGCAGTTAGTGAATCGTCGGCAGTTGTTGGGCGCAGCTGATCGATGCGCTGTAGTTCGTGGATCTCGAGTCTGACTGTGGCGCGTGGTTAGTCTGCAGGTGAGCTCGGGGGTCCTGCACCGCACGCCCTGGTTTGTAGGGTGATGGTCAGGTCGTGGCTTCGGAGCTCATTGGTTGGGTGGACCTCATGCGGGCGTTTTCGCTCTTCTTGCCCGTCTCAATGGAGGTGTAGCGCCGTCGTTGAAGCTCGTCGCGTTCGGCGTCCGGTATGGTCATCGACTCGGCGAGCACGGCGGCGAGTGCGGCTACTTGAGCGTTGTCGATTTCGGTGGGGAAAAGCCACCGGATGTTCTCGTCGCGCGTGATGAGGTCGACGGCCGAGCGTGATTCGCTGTCCTGTGTGGTTGCCACTCGGACGTATCGTACTTGGTCTCTCGGGATGTGCTGGCGGAACTCGGCTTGTTCGAGGAACGTGTTTGTGTTGGCTGTGATGATGCGGCGATCCGTGATGGCGACCAGTGTCTTCGCCTGGTTCTTGTCCATCACTGCCGCGAGCTTCTCCATAGCTCCGCCGACGATTGCGGAGATGGGATCGAGGGTGTCGAGTTGGTCGGGGAAGCCGAGGACGCGCAGGGTCTCGCTGTCCTCGAGGAACCATCGCAGGATACGGAGGTAGGGCTCTGGATCCAGCGATTCGGGTGCGCAGACGACGCCTGGAACCTCGAGCGGAGGGACTGGCGGGTGGAGGGCGTCGGAGAGGGGCTCGATCGCTTCCAGCAGCCGGGCAGAGATTTCGCGGGCTGCTTTCAAATCCTTCCGCTTTCCCAGCAATGGCCATGTGTCGGGGCCGCGGAGTTCGGCGGTGATCCGTAGTTCCCGCGTCAGTACGTCGACGAGGCTCGTCGTCTCGGTGAGGGTGGCGTCAAATTCTTTGCGGGTGTCGCGCGCGATGACCTCGGCGTATCGCGCCTCGGCGGGGTCTGCGCTTCCAGCGGCTCTCGCCCTAGCAGCCCGAAGTGCGTGGTACCCGGTCCATGCGTTGAGGGAGGACAGGAGGGCGTGGACGTCGAAGGCGATCGCCTCGGCGTTCGTCTGCAGGTACTCGCGGTGGCTGCGTGCGTCGGTACGATCGATCTGCTCGACGTGGTCGCGGACGTTCCCCTGGTAGAGCTCGAGTTGCTTCTGCAGCAGCGTTCCGCTACCGGCGACGTCCTCCCACAGGGACGTCGGGACCGACTCGATCTCTCGCGCCTGGTCGACCGCGCGATCGATGACGGCGACGAGCCCTGCCAGTTCGGCCCACTGATCCTTGCGGATGGTGGTGAGGATTCGGTTCGTTACCGCGAGGTTGGTCCTGACGAGGCCCGAGACCTCATTCAGCATCATCTGCAGGGCGATCATGGCCAGTGCCGGTCCGACGGAGGCCGCGACCCGCGCCTTGCTCATGGTGTTCACGGAGTAGAAGCGGGCTTGGTGCAGGATGCGGCCGCGGACCATCACGGCTCCGAGGTTCCCGCCGTCCTTGGCGGCGAGCGTCGCGCCCTTGTTCAGCAGAGCCTGTGCCGTGCCGCCGATCCTGTAGAGCCCCTGCACGCCGGCGAACGCGTTTCCGAGATTGCCGGCCACGGTCGTCGCGTTCCCGATCGAGGCGAGGATCGCCGAGATCTGCTTGCGGTCGGCAGCCGGTACGAGCCCGAAGTCGATCAGATCGGGCTTCAGCTCCGGCGGGACCTCACCGGCGACGACCGCGACCCCTGGGAGCACCTCCACCAGGACCGTCGACGTCGTGGGCGAGTCGATGTCCGAGTTGGATGTCGAATCGTCGACAGTAGGTGAGTCGGCGGTATCGCTCCGGCCGTTCTCCTCAGGCTCGGCGCTCTCCATCGAGCCCGGAGCATCCTGCATGCGATCTCCTCTGCCAAGGCGCGTGCTACGGCCAGACCTCGTCGGCGTTGATTGCCGAAGTCTACGGCTCAAAGCCTTGCGGCAGCCGGAATCCACCGAGCCGTGATCCCGTAACCGCTGTGGGAAGGCATGGGTGCACCCGGTGGCGCAGAACCGCTCACTACTGTGCTTGACGACCAACGTCGTGCGTATGCGGTCGGGAGTCCCGTTGACGGACAGGATGAGGGATTACTTCCCCTCCGTATCGTAACTCTATCCATAGGGAATGAATCAAGTGATGCCGCATCCCGATGTTCTGTTCCGTCAAGATGCGGCCCCGGTCGCGCTGAGTCGGGTAACCTTCGTCTCTTCGGCAACGACATGCCCACCGCATGTGACATGTCGCCGGAGTAAGAGGAAGAGCCGCTCGTGGCCCTCGACAGCCCCAAGCTGCGCGAACTGCT
Source organism: Actinosynnema sp. CA-248983 (assembly GCA_050954585.1). Lineage (GTDB taxonomy): Bacteria > Actinomycetota > Actinomycetes > Mycobacteriales > Pseudonocardiaceae > Actinosynnema. Next base: position 1,162,811 of record CP191863.1, read on the forward strand.
GAAGAACGTCGCCGCAGCCAAGATCCAGTTACCGGATTTCCAGCGCGAGTGGAAGTGGGACGACGAGCGCATCAGGGCGCTCATCGCGACGGTGACCCTGGACTACCCGCTCGGCGTCGTCATGACCCTGGAGACAGGTGGTGCCGCCCAGTTCCGCGCCCGCACGCTCGCCGGTGTCGAAAGTGAAGCCGGTGTCGTCCCTGACCTCCTGCTGCTGGACGGTCAGCAACGGCTGACTTCCCTGGTCCAGGCCCTCTATCTGGATCAACCCGTAGCGACCGTGGACGCACGTGACCGCAAGGTCGAGCGTTGGTACTACCTCGACATCGACAAGGCAATCGACCCAGAGGCCGACCGGGACGACGCGGTCGTTTCTGTGCCGGCCGATCGGGTGCTGCGGGAAGACTTCGCGCGTCGGGTGCGCCTCGACCTCAGCACGAGGGAGGGCGAGTGTCGGGAGGGCTACTTCCCGCTCCACCTGGTCTTCGACGACGACGCGGTCAGCGCGTGGCAGAAGTCCTTCGTGAAGGTGGCGGACGAGAACTGGGATCGGTGGACAGCGTTCAACGCCCGGGTCCTCAACAACATCCGCGAGTGCCTGATCCCGATGATCCGGCTCGACTCCACGACGCCGAACGAAGCGGTCTGCTCGGTGTTCGAGCGGGTCAACACCGGCGGTGTCGCCCTCAACGTCTTCGAGCTTCTCACCGCCGCGTACGCGGGTGATCGCAACCACACCGAGGAGTACGGCGCGGAGTACGGCCTCCCGGACGTCTGGCGCGGCACCAAGGAGAAGCTCGTCAGCCAGTACCCGGTGCTCGGCCAGGTGGAGAGCGGCCGTGACGAGGGGCTGACCAACGTCGACTTCCTGCAAGCGGTGAGCCTCGTGCTCTCGTTCGAGCGCAAGCAGGCGGGGAAGGCGAACTCCGTCGCCTGCAAGCGGCGCGACCTGCTCGCACTCCCGCTCGCGGAGTTCCGACGGCTGGAGCCCGTCCTGGCCGAGGCTTTCGCCTGGGTCGGAGAGTTCCTCGGCACCCAGGCGATCTTCACGATCAGGGACCTGCCCTACCGCACACAACTCGTTCCGCTGGCCGCAGTCAGGGCGCTGCTCGGGGACAGGGCCGACGAACCCGACGCGGTGGAGCGGCTCACCCGGTGGTTCTGGTGCGGAGTACTCGGCGAGATGTACGGCGGGTCGGTCGAGAGCCGCTTCACCAGGGACGTGGAGCAACTCGTGGCCTGGATGAACGGTGACCCCGCGGAACCGGACACAGTCGTGGAAGCGGCGTTCCTCGCTGAACGGCTCAACACCCTCACCACCCGCAATAGCGCCGCCTACAAGGGTCTCCAAGCGTTGATCATCAAACAGGGCGCGGTGGATTGGCTCCACCCCGAGGAGTCACAGATGACCGGGCCGTTCGTCATCGGGCAGGGCGTGGCGATTCGACAGGTGTTCCCGGCGAGCTGGGTCACGAGGAACGGGCACCCCAAGGCACGTGCCGACTCGATCGTCAACAAGACACCCATGTCACACCTCGCCAGTCGTCGAATGACGGGGGCGCCGTCGACCTACGTCACCGTGCTGGCCCGAGAGACCGCCACACCCGACGAGTGGTTCGACGACATCCTCGGTACCCACTTGGTCGATCCGGTCGCGCTCAGGAGCGATGACTTCACCGCCTTCTACGCCGACCGCTACGAGCGTCTCCTGTCCCTGGTGGAACGAACGATGGGCAAGCGGGTCGTCCGCAGGGCGGGTGAGCCAGCGTGACCGACGGATTTCGGGCAGTCGAGCCCGCGGCGTTGTTGAAGATGGTGGGAAAGACCATCCTCGCAGGCGACTTCCTAGCTATGTTCGGGGTACGGGTGCGCAACCACGACAACGTGGCGCGGATCAGCGCATGCCTCGCAGAGGCGGAGGTGGGCACCATCCCGTCCTTCACCACCTGCGCCGGCACCGCCGAACTCCACCTCCTCAAAGCCAAACCCACCCTCGGGCCTACCGGGCAGGACGAGGATGAGCTGTCCCCGATGGCGATGCCCCACCGCGCACTTCAGGTCGGCGACCTGCCCAGCGCACGCAACGGGGTGGAGTCGGTGTCACCTGACACCGACCTCGCCGCCGCGACCATGTTGATGAGGGTCAAGAACTACTCGCAGTTGCCGGTCATCAACGGCACGGCCGACCTGCGTGGAGTGCTCACCTGGAGCAGCATCGCCGTCAACCTGGAAACGGGAAAGCAACCAACCCTGAGCAGCGCGATGGTGAAGAACCCGGTGTCGGCCGAAGTGCACCACCAACTGCTCGCCCACCTGCCCACCATCACGGAGCATGGATACCTCCTCGTACGGGCCAACGACGGGAAGTTCTGCGGCATCATCACCTCCGCGGACGTCAGCGGCCACTTCGAAACCATGGCCAGGCCGTTCTTCCTCGTCGGCGACATCGAAGCGCGGCTGCGCAAGTGCCTCGCCGTCCTGGACGAGGAAGCAGTCAGGGCTGTCCAGAGGTGGAAGACCGGGAAGATCGCCGACCTGACCTTCGGCGAGTACAAGCGCCTCATCGACGACGAGATCAACTGGAAGCGGATCGGTTGGACTGGCGTGCCGCGTGACCAGTTCGTGCACCGTCTGGACAAGGTGCGCGTGATCCGCAACGAAATCGCCCACTTTCGTCCCCAGCCCCTCACCAGCGCCAGTCTGACCACCTTGGAGGAGTTCGCCGGACTGCTCAGGCAGTACGTTCCCTGACATGTCTTCACGGGCGTCACGTCGCGCAGTTCGCAGCTCTTCGGCTGCCTGGTAGGAGCAGCGGTCTCGAGGTGAGGTGGGCGCCGCTGGAAGTCGCCACCGGTGATGCACTACAGCGATTGCCGGTGGCGGCAACCGGAGCACCTCATCGGGCGAACCGGGCACAGGAACGGAGGCACCTGCGTCGTCACAGCACGGTCCGCCAGTCCCGTCGAGGACCCTCACGCCCCCGTCCACAATCTGTGGCATACGGGGATGCCTCTGGTTGCACACTGCTGCAACGTGTCCGATGTGCCGAGGATGTGAGCCCACCACCAGGGTGACTACATCGTGGAGGCGCTGATCGAGCAGGTCCCTGAGTACTATTTGGATCCGCTGGCTGTCATTGCTCGACGGAGAAGCTGTGGAAGCAGCTTCGTGGTGCCATCAGCTTTCGGGAGGGAGCCAGCGCCGGATCAGGTCGTGCGAGGTGTCTGCTGGTACGTCCCACAATCGGATGGTCTGGTTCCACCGCCTGTCCTGCACGAGTGCTTCGAACTGGTCCCGCTCCTTGTACGGAACCTGCAAGTACAGCCGGCCGTCGAGAACGGTGCCTGGCGCCGCGTCGGTTGCGCTGCTCCGGATCCCCGGATGCCACCGCGGGCGGGCGGGACGGTCCATCTTGGCCGCCGCCAGGATTCGTCGGACGCGTTCGCAAGCGCTCGGGTCCGTCAATCGCATCATCAGGTCCGTGGGAGACCGGTGTTGGTGAGCAGGTTGAGCGATCCGTGCCACAGCACCGTGTCATCGATGACCAAGACCTTTTCGTGCATGCGTTCGTGCTCCACCACCTCGGGGCGCGCCTGGTGAGGAACTCGACATCAGCCACGACCACGAGGTGGTCCTGGGCTCGGCTCAACGCCACGTTCAGCAACCGGCAGGTCGTCGAGGACAGGCCCGTGCCCTCGTAGAAGTACCCGAGCTTGCTCCCTGCGCCCGCGACCGTGTCGATCACGATCAAAGGTCTCTGGCTGCCCTGGAACCGGTGAACAGTGTCGACCATGCCCTCGTACCCTTCACCGAACCGGTGGTGCAGGCTCTTGCTCAGCACTTTGGCCTGGTCCCGATACGGAACGATCACCGCCATCGTGTCGGTCGGGCTCCGATCGGTCCACTTCCGCGCTGGCAGCGCAGTGTCGTGTTGAAGGCCTCGGACGAGTTCGTGGATCACGGCCTCGTGCACCGGGTTGGTCTTGTGTCCGTCGGCTCGACCCCGGGCATGCGGCATCCTCCGCATCGCGGTGTCGACGAGCACCAGTGGAGCGGGTACCAGAGGTGACGGCGGGATTCGGCTCACGTCGTCACGTCGTGTGCGCAGCGGCGCGTCCCGATAGGCGACCTCGTTCACGACCTCCCAGATCGCGGGCCGCATCCGGTACTGGGCTTCCAGGCAGATCATCCGCGAGTCGGGGCGCACCATCCCGTTCGCGTCCACCAGACCCGCCGCGTTGAACACGTCTCTGTCCATCCACCGCTTGGCGTGCTCGCGCTCCTCGTCGGACAGCGTTCTACTCCCGGTGCTGTGGGTCACCGCGGGTAGTTGCCGGAAGTCGCCCACCACCGCGACCCGCTTGCGTGCCAACCCCGCGACACACCAGGCTTGCGGCAGGGCCACCATGCCGGCTTCATCGATCACCACTACGTCGACGCCGTCCAACAGCGTCCGAGACTGAATGGCCTTGGACACTGTCGCACCCATCACTCGACAACGGTCGCACACTGTTGACTTGGCCTTCTCCCGCTCGGCCGCAAGTTCGGCCAGCGCGGCCAGCATGCGGCTTTCGTTCGCGCGGAGACGGTCGAGAGGCTCCAGGCGGCTCGTCTCCGCCTTCACCGTGGACAGGCGTTGTTCCGCCGCTCGCATCGCGCGCTCGCACCGGTCCAGTTCATCGAGTGCCTCGCCGTGCTTGGTCTCGAAGTCAAGGGCTGCTGCAGAGCACGCCTTTTCTGCCTGCTGGAGCTCCTTGATCTTGTTCTGCCGGTATTCGGCCAGGAAACCCGGATGGCGTGCCGATCCTGTCCAGTGCCTCGGCGGCTGTTCGGGCTGCGTTCTTGGCCTCCTGCTCGGCCGCTGCGAGCCAGGTGATCTCACCGCGCAGTTCGCGGTGGCGCGTCCTGGTGAAGGTGAGCTCCTCGTCGGCGAGCCTCGCCCGTTCGTGCAGCGCGATGTTCTCGCGCACCCGAGCCAGTTGCTCCTCCAAACGCGCCGACTGCTCCAGTAGGGTCGCTACCAGTTGTGACACCAGGAGTTCTGGGCTGATTCTCGTACCGAACTCCTCACGAAGCGAGGTCAGTGCGATATCGCCTGCCCGCTGCGCCAGTCCCGTGTCGAAGTACGGCTCGTCCTGAAGTAGCACGCAGACGCGCTCCAGGGCTTGGTCCACGGCGATGTTCGACGGTGCGAGGAAGAGTATGCGCGCCCCTTGGTGGAGGCAGCCCTGGATGATCCGGCTGACCACTTCGGTCTTGCCCGTGCCGGGTGGGCCCCAGATGAAGGTGACGTCGCTCGCCAGCGCGTGTTCGACGGCCAGCTGCTGCCGCTCGTTGAGGGGTAGATTCCGGTATCCCGGGATGAAGCGCTCCACGTCGGTGCAGCGGTCGATTCTCGGTGTGCCCTCGCCGAGCACCCAGTCGGCGGCGGTGCGGTTCACCGCGGCGTCGTGTTCACCAAGTGTGGTCAGGCGTTCGACGAGGCGGTCGAGTTCCCTGGTGTCGTCCTCCCGAAGCCGCGCCCCGCGCGGGTCTCGGCCGAGGTCGAGTTCCGTGGTGACCTGGACCTTGCCGTCCGGCATGGCCGATGCCGTGGCCGGATGCCACTGCCCCCGCGAAGTGGTCGGGCGGATCAGGAATCCGCGACTGGAGTGGTCCTTCCACTTCCGCGCTGAGAAGACGTAGCGGAACTCGTTGTCATCAACGCCGACCTGCAAGCCGTCGTAGCGCACGATGTGCTCGTTGCTCGCTCCCGTGCTGTGCAGGACCGCGGCCTTCTCGTTCTGGATGGCGCGCAGGAGGTCGTCGACCGGGTGGTTCTCGCGGTTCACAAGCCGAAGCTCCGTTTCAAGCGCTGCCAGAAGCTGAGGGGCTGCGGTGGTTGTGGTTGTGCGCCGAGCCACCGCCGGTTCGGAATCGTGGACGGATCATGCGCTCCGGGGTACTGAGGCGGTACAGGCGGTTGCCAGGCGGATTGTTGTGGCGTGGGAGGTGGCCACACGGGTTGCTGTTGTGTGGGGGGTGCTGGCGAGGGCGGCGGTGGTGCGGGCGGCACGGGGGCGGCCGGACTGGGGGCTTTCGGTGTCGTGGTGAATCCCGGCTTGGCGAACAGGTCGGAAAGCCTGGCGTCCAGGTCGTCGGGTTGTGGCTTCGGTGGGGCGGACCACCGGTATACCCCGCTCGTCGACGTCGACGAATCGCCCCGCGCAGAGCCGAGTCCGAGACCGAGCTCAACTCCGAGTTCAGGAGAGGACGCCGTGGGCGTCGGAGTCGGGGGCGATGGAGGTGGAGGCTTGAACATCGCCTTGGCCTGTGCTTCGTCCAGCACGCGCAGGGAACTCACGCGCTTCAGCTCGATCTGCGGGGTGACGTCTTTGGCGTACTTGCTCTGGTACGGCGTGACGAGCCCGGTGATCGATACCCACCTGCCCTTGAGCGCGTCCAAGTTGTTGCCATACGCGCGCCGAAGCGCCTGGGATGCGGGTCCGAAGGCGACGATGGTGAAGTCACCACGCCGGTAGTCGCCGAAGTTGATCAGGCTTACCGCTGCGCCGGACCTGGCGGGAGGCTGTTTGACCGACGTGATCCGACCGACCGCGGTCACCTGGTCGCCGGAGCGCGCGATCATGGCGCTGCGGTCGCCCGCCGATACCACGTCCGGGCCGCTCACCAGTCGACGGTTACCGGTCTTCGCCGGTTGGACCGGCACCGCGATCCGCTCGCCGGACAGGATCGTCGGAACGGCGGCGAACTCGGCCGAACAGGCATGGGCCAGCAGTCGCGCCTCCCGCGCCAGCGATGGCGTCCGGAAGAGCCTGGCGAACAGTGCCGAACGCTCCGGCTCGGCGAAGTCGGCGGCGGCGAACAGCAGGTTTTCGCCGGTGTAGAACTCCTGCCACAGCGAAGGGTCCTGCTTGATCGCCTTCAGTGACAGGTTGATCACATAGGCCGAGAAGAAGTCCAGGTCGCGGTGGTAGCTGTTCCCACGGTCAGGGTGCTGGTAGCTGCGGTGGCCGAGTTCGGCGGCGCCCAGCGGCGCCAAGGCGGGCAGGAACAGGCCGTCGTAGTCGACCAGCCTGACCTGTCCTCCGCGGTTGACCAGGACATTGCCGTGCTGGAGATCTCCGTGCGCGGCCCCGGCGGCGCGCAGCATCGCGGTGGCCCTGCCCAGCTGCCAGCGAACGCCGTCCAGGGCGTCCGGCTGGTTCAGGTGGTCCTCGACCCAGTAGTCCAGCCGGGCACCCTCCACCCACTGCATGCGCACGATGGGGAACGCGGTCCCGTTGACCCTGATTCCTTGGCCCTGGTAGGCGACATCCACCAGGAAATCCATGTCGCCTCGGTGGGTTCGAACGAACTCCGCGATCTCGGCGTAGCGCTCCTGCAGGTGGTTGCCCGTCTTGTGGAAGCAGCGCACGGCGAGCCTGTTTCCCGCGTGCGTCGTGATGTCGAACGTCAGGGCGAACCCGCCGGAGGAGACAGCCGGGACCCCCTGTGGGGTTTTGCGCACGCCGGCTCGTCTGAGGTCTTCATCGACGAAGGAGTGCTCGGGATGAGCCACGGCGTCGCGGTAGTCGACCAGTTGGGGCAGTTTCACGTCCACACCACGCAGACCGTCGAGTCGTCGTTGTCGAGGCCACGTGCACGTTCGCGCCGGACGAAGTCGCTGAACTCCGCGTCGTCGCCCACGTGCTCCCAGATCGGTGGCAACACGCCCTCGTCGGCGTACCGGTGCAGCAGGTGTCGCGCGACCGCATCCGTGGCCAGGAGGAGAACGTCGCCCGTTGTGAACTCCCCGCCACCCGACCACACCTGGTCTCCGCCACCCGGCCGCTCCGGGTCGGTGCTGAGGGTTTCGGTGAACCGGGAGAACTCCGTCCAGTGGTGCAACGGCGCGGCGAGCACGAGTTCGCGCTCCCGAAGGTGGAGCACGCAGGAGTCACCCACCGCCGTGATGCGGTACGTGCTTCGGTCCACTTGCAGTCCGACGAATGTCGCTGCGGCGCCCTGGGCGAGCTTGGCGTGGGCGAACCAGGGCAGGCCGGGCTCATGAACGGCCTCCCACCACGCCCGACGGAGCCGAGCCAGCACGGTTGGCGCGACGGGGTCGTCACCGTGGACGAAAGCGTCGGTAAGGAGGGCGCTCCAAATCTCCGACCGGGCCGCGGTGGAAACGCCGTCAGAGATGGCGAACCTGCCCTCGGCGGTGTTGGCCGCGACGCTGTCCTCGTTCTCATGCGGTTCGCGGTCCTGCTTGACCGCGGTGCGCAGCACTGCGTTCAGCCTCGGTCCGCTGGTCATGTCGACGAGGTGTTCGCGGCGGTCAGCTCCTTCAAGCCGGTCGGGGTGGCGGCCCGAGTCCCGATGTCGAGGAAGTCGATCACGCTCGTCGGCTGGGCGTTGTAGAGGAAGCCTCGGGCACCTGGGCGGACGGCGTAACCGGCGGAGGAAGCGGCTTCGGCGATAGGGCCGGGCAGTTCGCTGGACATCGTGAACAGTCGGGCCGCGCTGCCGTCCGGAAGCGCTTCCGTCGAGTTCGGGAAGATCACCTCGTGGCGTGGGACGTGCGGCTTCCCCGGGTCGAGGGCCGGCAGGTGCACGTTGAACAGCAGCGCGTTGCCGTCAACGGTGTGGGCCGAGCGCAGCCGGGCGGCCACGGGGGCGGGGTCGCCGTCCGTGCTCTCGCCGTCGGTGATGTTGATGACGATGGGGGGAAAGCTGGTCGGGTGCAGGCCGCACCAGGCCGAAACGACCTGCTCCGCCGCGTCGAACGCCTGCACCATCGGGGTGTTGCCGTTCGTCACGGGGTCCACCCACACAGGCATCGTAAGAGGCAGTTGGACGGTCCCACCTGCGCCGTCCGGCACCTTGCGCATCACCTCGTCGAGGCGTCGCGGGTTGCGGCCGACCTCGCTGATGGGTAACACCGGCCGCTCGGGAGTGGCGCCGTGCAGTGCCAGGGTGATGTCCCCGCCGTAACCGATCACACCCATCTCGAAGTAGTCGTGGATGCGATCGTCGCCCTTGGTGCACAACAGGACCGCATTGCCGAGGAGCCTGTTGACCGTTAACGCAAGCATGTCTGCCTTCGACTTACCGTCAGCGTCCCACGCTTGCGACATGGAGTACGACTGGTCGACCAGGAGCAGCAGGAACGCCGGTTGACGGCGGTTGATCTCGGCGGTGTACAAGGAGTTCCCCTCGATGTCGCGGAGCTGTTGGAGCACAGAGATAGCACAACGGGGGGCTCCATCGTCGGCTGATGGATCTATCCGTACTTTTGCGGATCCGAGGGGTGCTCGGTATCGACGCTCGCAGTGTTGGTCGAGGGTCATTCTTTGCTGATTTGTGCTGTTGATTGCCGTTATTTCTCGACTTTCCTATTGATTTGTTGCCGAAGGTAACGTGACTTGGGTTCAAGTGGTGGGAGTGACACCGTGTTTGAGCAGGAGTTCGTTGAGTTTTTCGGCTGGGGTGTGTCCCAGTCGAGGGTCTGTCGGGGGCGGTTGTTGAGTTCGTGGGCGACGGCGTCGAGGTCGGCCTGGGTGCGGGCGGACCGATAGGTCGGACGGCTGCGTTTCGCTGATCATGATGAGGGGGCAGGAAGAGACATTCGGAGGTCTTGGGCACCATGCGCTCGAAAGGAGCCGCGTAGGTGGTCTTCGACTGAGCTGTCGCTGGTCCACAGTTTCTTGGCCACCCCGGGACCGAGCGTGGTGGTGACTTTGTCGAAGTCGGTGGCGTCGAGCGTAGTCTTCGGCGTGCGCCGAGTAGGCATCGTCTGCTCCTGTCAAAGCAGAGCACGGCGAAGATCTCGACGAAGCTTGCGGCGCGTTTAGTCGCCTGTACGGCTAACGGGTACTTCGAACTCGAATCGGTGGTGCCAGCCGGGTGTGAAACCGGTCGCAAGAGCTATCCGGGTATGTGTGACGCGTCGGTTCAACTGATTGGGTTACATGTCCTCGATCCGAAGGTCGTCCGTCGGCCTGTCGCGTACAAAGGCTGCTGTTCGTACCGCCGACGGGACGGGGAGGCTCGGGTGGCGCTCGAGGTGGTGCCCGGTGAGGTTCGAGAGCATGTCGGGCAGGTCCAGGGGCAGAGGGACGTGTTGGGGCAGGCGTTGGACGCGGCGCGTCAGGTGTCGATGTCCGCGGATGCGTATGGGGTGCTGTGTCAGCCGTTCACGCTGATGCTCGATCCGCTGGAGAAGTTGGGTGTGGAGGCGTTGTCCCAGGCGGCGGAGGCACTTGACGCGATGGCGGAGTCGTTGAAGGCGACGGCTGAGGTCTACGAGCAGGTCGAGTCGGACAACGTCGACCGGTTCGACAGGTTGGGGCGCGGGTGAACAACCCGTTCGTCGCGGAACCGGAGGACGACACCACCGCGATCACCGGGATCGGCCTGTTGGAGGCCGGGCAGGCCGCTTTGGACGGGATCAACAACGGGGATTGGGTCGAGGCGGGCCTGGGAGTCGTCGGCGCTGGGCTTGAAGCGCTCGGTGTCTACATGGACCCGGTTGGCACGCTGGCGTCCTACGGGGTCGGGTGGTTGATCGAGCACGCGCAGCCGTTGCAGGACATGCTGAACGACTTGGCCGGGACGCCGCCGGTCATCCGCGCTTACGCGCGGACCTGGCAGAACATCAGCGAAGGCGTCGAGCGAGCGGCTGAGGACTTGCAGACGACATCGCGTGATCGCACGGCCGGGTGGCGCGGTGCCGCGGGGGACGCGTATCGGGCGCGTGCCGGAGAAGTGGTCGATGCGCTGCATGGTGTGTCGAGGGTGTGCAGCGGTGTGGGCGCCGTGGTCACGATCATGGGTGAGGTCGTGGCGGCGGTGCGGGAGTTCGTGCGCGATCTGATCGCGGATGCGGTCGGCAGGCTCGTGGTCTGGGGACTGGAACTTCTTGTCACGGGGGGTGCCGCGGCGCCGGTGGTGGCGATGCAGGCGACCAGCCTGGTTGCCAAGTACGCCGCCAAGATCGCGGAGGTGGTGCGCAAGCTGCTCAAGACCATTTCCAACGTGGCCAAACGGCTCGACGGGCTCGCCGAGGTTTTGCGCATGGCCTGGCGCAAGCTCAAGGAGTTGGTCGACAGGCTTCGTCGGAAGGACCCGGATCCGCAGCGCAAGGATCCGCGCGAGGGCGACCGGCAGCGCCGGGAGCGGGAGAAGCAGGAGCTCATCGACGAGGCGCTGCGTGATGGGGTCAAGCTCGATCCGGAGAAGGTCGTCGAGATCGGCAAGGACCCCAACGGGAAGATCGTCTTCCTGGAGGAGGGCGGGGTGAACCCGAGGACCGGTAGAGAGGCCGGTCTGGCACACGTGATGAAACACAAGGGCGAGTTCGTTGCCGCGGGCATTCCCGAGGACAAGATTGCCGAGGTCGTGCACCGCGCCGCTACGGAGGGCCGGTACACGGGCTACTGCCAGGGCAGACCGCCGGGACGGCCGATCTTCGAGGTTGAGTACGGTGGGCAGACGCACTACATGTCGGTGCAGGTGGGCAGCAACGGCTTCATCGTCGGAGCGAACATGCGCAGTGCCAACGATCCGTTCGACGGAGCGCGACGCGACCCACGAGCCGAGACCGATGAGAACTACCGGGGGTGGGGACGATGAACGGCGTGATCTCGGTCCGGTTGGCACCTGAGTGGGGCACCGACCCGCTGTGGGTGCGTAGGGACGGTGATCCGATCCCGGCGAACTACTCGGCCGAGCGGCTGGCGCACGATTTCGGTGTACCTGCGGATCTCGTCGCGGCCATCGACGCGTGGGACGACGAGTTCCAGGCCGTCTACAACCCGGACGACCCGATGGACTCCGGATTTCCGGACGAGGCGACCACGGCGGCGTGGCACGAGCGGGGTGAGCGATTGGCCGAGCGGTTGGCGGCGACGTTGCCGGTGCGGGTCGAGTTCCATACCGCGCGTGGGGACCGTGTCTTCGGGGGTTGAGGCGGCACCTGTTGCCGCCGTTCCCCAGTCCGGGTGCTCGCCGCGCCGCGGGTCCTCGTGCTCGTACAGCGCGGTCCCGTCGAACCGCGCCAACGCCCACGGTGGGTGGCGATGCAGGCCACCAGCTTGGTTGCCAAGTACGCCGCCAAGATCGCGGACGTGGTGCGCAAGCTGCTCAAGACCATTTCCAACGTGGCCAAACGGCTCGACGGGCTCGCCGAGGTTTTGCGCATGGCCTGGCGCAAGCTCAAGGAGTTGGTCGACAGCTCCGTCGGAAGGACCCGGATCCGCAGCATAAGGACCCGCGCGAGGCCCCGAAGCTCAGGACAACGGCGTGAAGATCTCGCCGGACAAGGTCGTCGAAATCGGCCGGGACCTCAACGGGAAGATTGTCTTTTGGAGGCAAGCGGGGTCAATCCGCGTACCAACAAGGAGTCTGGCCTTGCGCGCGTGATGAAGCACAAGGACGAGTTCACCGCCGCGGGGATCCCTAAGGACAATATCGCGGAGGTGGTGCACCGAGCTGCCACCGAAGGCAAGTACACGGCTACTACCAGGGCAAGCCACCCGGACGACCGATTTTCGAGGTCCAGTACGGTGGCCAGACGCACTACATTACGGTGTCGGTGGGCGACAACGGTTTCATCGTCGGCGCCAACATCCGCAGTGCGTCGACACCGTTCAAGGACGCGCGACATGACCCGCGTGCGGAGGCGGATCCGAACTACCGAGGATGGGGAGAATGAGCCGACTGTTCTCGGTCCGAGTGGCGCCGGAGTGGGAGTGCTTCCCCTTCTGGGTCCGTACCGCGGACGAGGTGATCGCCGACAACTGCTCTGCCGAGCGGCTCGTGGCCGAGTTCGGTGCACCTGCGGACTTGACGAAGGCAATCGACGAGTGGGACGACGAGTTCCAGGCCGCGTACAACCGCAGCGATCCGGAGAGCTCGGGCTTTCCCGACGAGGAGACCACGGCGGCCTGGCACGAGCGGGGTGAGCGGTTGGCTGAGCGGTTGGCTGCGGCGTTGCCGGTGCGGGTCGAGTTCCACACCGCGCGTGGGGATCGTGTGTTCGGGGGTGAGGTGGCACCTGTGCTGGCGTTCATACTGCGGTGTGGAGCAAATCTGGAGCAGACGGAAGAGTCGAGCGGCGTGCGACGGCTTCGAACGACTGTGAACTGCGCCAGCTGACGTGCCGGTTCTCCGTTTGTGCTGGTCAGGGCGTTTGCGGAACAGCACTGGCAGTGTGAGGGTCAGGGGTTCGAGTCCCTCAGCGCCACAATCGAAAAAGCATACGAATCGCCCGCTGACCTGCGGTAATGCTGGTGGCGGGCGATCTTGCTTTCCCGTCCACTGTGGACTGCGGTGGCCGAGCTTGAGCAAATCTGGAGCCTGCGGTCGCTTCGGTGAAAAGTTGTCAGGCTTGTGCTCCAAGTCTCACAACCCGGCTGGGTGAATCCACATGGTGGCTTTCGGCGGTCCTTGTGCGTTTTCCGCAGTGCCGGTGGTGACTGCTGCTACATTGCGGTACGAGTTGGTCGCAGGGGGTGACGAGTATGGGGGCTCCTGGTCAGGGCTATGCGCTCGATCCGGGCGAGTTCGAGCAGCTGAAGGCCACCCTCAGAGCGGCTGAGGAGGCGTTGGGGTTACAGGACTTCCGCGCCAAGGCCAGCCTCGAGGGCAGCATGACGGTGCAGTCCGTGAGCCCGCACGAGAACGTCTAGGAGACCGTTGCCGAGGTGATCCTGGCGTTGACGAAGTTCGTCGACCAGGACTACGCCCGGACAAGTCAGGCCGTGCAGGACTTCATCAACCGGGTCCACACCACGATCGAGACGGCGATCGACGGCGTCCATCGGACACAGCAGGAGTACTTGGAAGCCGAGAAGCTCATCGGTGAAGGGCTGCGCCGGATTCACCCGGAATGACCAGGGGGAGGAGCAAGTGGGCTTTCTTCAGACCGTGATCACGGACTCGTTGCTGTCGGACGCGGGGCAGATCGACGGGTTCGCGGCCCGGCACGCTCCCGGTCTGCCGTCCATCCAGACCACCTTGAGGGTGATCAGGGACATCGACCCGGAGTCGTTCCGCCGGATCGGGCGGGACGTGTGGGGCACCGGGCAGTCCGACGGGGCGGATCAGCTCGGCAAAGCGATCGACGGCTGTGTCAAGGGCTTGGAAACGGCGGCCAACCAGGCTTCGGCGTGGACCGGTGAGGCGAGCAACGCCTATACCGAGCGAATCAACCGGATGAAGCAGGCGTTGGGTGAGATGCGCAAGCCCGCCCACGATGTCGGTCAGGCGCTGGTCGACATCGCCGACGGCTTCGAGTTCAAGGCCTCGGACATGTGGAACAACATCTGGAGCGCCATCGGGTTCGTGGTCGGCATCATCGGTGTCATCGCGGGCATCATCGTCGGTCTGACCGGGATCGGCGCCGTCGTGGGACTGATCCTGGGGATCCTCGGCGTCCTGGTGGGCTTGGCCGCGTGGTGGCACTCGCAGAAGTTCAAGGCCGACGAGCAGATCGCCAAGTGCGCCGAGGCGTCCGCGGACGCCGCCAGGGCGATGGAGTCACTGGGCAAGCTCCAGCCCTAGGAGGGGACGTGGACCCGCAGGAGATGGTCGCGCAGGCGCAGGAACGTTTCGCCAAGATCAGGCGCGACCCGGAGAAAGCGCTGTTCAGCCAGTACAAGGGCGTGTCACCCAGCGGTGCGGTCACGGTGTGGGTGGACATGATGGGCAAGCTCGTCCGCGTGCACATCGCCCCCAACACCCTTTATGAGGGTGGAGAGCCCTGGTTGACCGGGGAGCTCATGGCGGCGCACGAGGCGGCCAAGCGGGCTGCCGAGGTCGACTTCACCATGGCCGACCTCGCGCGTGAACTCGACGACGCGCTGGCGTTGAAGCAGCACGTCACCTCTGCTCCTGAGACACCACCGGTTGACCGGCGCCGCACCGCACCTCGCCCTGATGACGACGAGTGGTTCGAGAACCGGAGTCACCTGCGCTGACATGTCACGACCACTCATGAACGACCGCGGCCTCGCCGTGTCGTGCGCACTGGTCTTCGCGATTCTCCTGGGAGTCGCGGCGCTCGGTTTCGCCCAGGTCGCGTCGACTTACCAGTGGTGCGAGAGCGATGCGGCAGGGCAACTGGCGTCGACCCGGGCAGCGGCCGAGCTGCGTCTTGACGCAACACCGGCCGTTGTTTGTCGGAGCGGCGAGGTGACCGTGGAGCTGCCGATCGCGCCGGCTGTCGCCAGCGTGGTGTTCGCTGTGATCGGCATGGCGGTCAGCCTCATCACGGTCGTCATCACCGCGCGGCGTGCCCGTGCTGCCCAACGGCGTTGAAGCGGGAACAGCTGCTTCGGCGGTCCACTGAGAAATCGAGCTGGTGGAGGTGCGCTGGTTGACGCCCGTGACAGGATTCCTGCCACGGGCGTCGCAGCTGACCAGTCGCTACTGATTTATGGACACAATCTCGGGAGCTGGCACGATCGCAATCCAGCAGACCAGGTAGATGTCTTCCAGATTCGCGGGCGGCAGAGGAACCGGTGGTTCGGGAATGCTGAGCCCGTAGTCGTCTGCCACTGCGGCGATGCGTTCGGCGGTTTCCCGCGGTGTGCCGTGATCGGCATGGTTGAGCGCACTGCGGACCGCTCGCTGAACCCGATTCGTGTACGGGGCCTTGAGCCTTGACGCCAGGTCGTCCTGCCCCTCACCGAGGAATCCGCCGTGCTGCTCGACGTACTCGACGGCTGTCCGCATCACCTTCGGCAGTGGCGGTGCGAGCCTTCCGGGGTCCGTCTGGAGCGACCAGTCCCGGTGGATGTCGGCTCGTGCGACGGTCCACGCGTCGAACGCTGCTCGGTACGTCTGCGTTCCGGCGGGCCACTGCACTGCCGGCTCCCCACGGCAACGCGGTCACTCGGGTCTTCGTGGTGGTGCCTTGAAGGCGTTGGCGAGCCTGCGCCGGTACTCCTCACCGGACAACGCAGCGGAGCCGCCCTCCTCGAACAGCGTGGCCTCCTCTCGTTTTGATCTTCTCGATCATGTCGCGGGTCTCGGTGATCAATCGTTCGACAGGGTCCATGCCTGGGAGAACCATGCCGACGCCCACGGCGGCTGCGGCTTGCTTCAGCTTCCGCTCGAGCCGTTCCTCAAGGCCCAGGAGTCGGTCGAGGTCTTCGTCCGGGAAGAAGCAGCGCATGAACACGCGCTTGTGCAGGGAGCCGATGCGATCGATGCGCCCATGGCGCTGCACCAGTTTCATCGGGTTCCAGGGCAGGTCGTAGTTGATGACGTGTCGGGCTTGTTGCAGGTTCACACCCTCGGCGAGCACGTCGGTGGTGATGATCAGGTCGTACAGGTCTTCTTCGCTTCCGGCGCCTGCGGTACGAGGAGCGAACCCGATGATCACCTCGGCGCGGTCGCTCCTGTCCGCGCCGGAGACGCTGGCGTAGCGATCCCGGTAGGCCCGCAGCCGAGGATCGGTGATGATCGCGTCCTTGATCGCGGTCTGGATGTAGTCCGCGGTGTCGGCGAAGTGGGTGAAGACCAGCACCTTCCGCTTGTTCCGGACTCGTTCCCGCAACGAGTCCAGGATGCTCCGGTCCGCCTCGACGGCTCTGCGGAGAGCATCGACGTCGTAGTTGGAGGCGTCCATCGTGCCGTCGTCGTCTTCGAGTTCGGCGAGGAAGTCGTCGGTGTCGTCCATGCCGATGGCGACGAAGTCCCGGAGGTTCTCGCCCGTGAGCACGAAGCCGGCCCTCAGAGCGTGGAGGAACCGCTCGTGTGAGTCGATCATCTTCTCGACTGTGCGGCGGAAGGCATACGTGGAGGATTCGAACCTCTTCAGCAGCGCTGATCGGAGTAGGCCGGCATTCTGCGCTTCGTACTGCTCGATGTCACCGTCGAGCCGGAACCGGGACGGCACGTAGCGGGCCATCGTGAGGACCTGGCCGACGTCCGCGAGGATGACTCCGGCGGCAACGCTGGCCGCCATGACGTCGTCCGCCACGTGAGCGCCCAGTGATGTCGCCATGGCGTCGAACATGCCCGGCAGGACTCCGGCGAGGTCGTAGTCGATGCGGCGCACCTCGCACGTCGGGAAGGAGATCTCCTGCTCGACCCCGTTCACGCGGATCTTGTCGCCGCGGTAGTGGTTTCGCTGGCGTGCCGATCGGGTGCCATCAGCCTCTTCAGCGATACGATCCACCTGATCGTCGACCGAGGGGGCTCTGTGGACACTGTTAAAAGGCCGGATCTGCTGGCCGGGTGCGAAGTGGTGGCTCGTGACCGGAAGCCAGACGATCTGACCCTGGAATTACTCGTCCACCTCGCCGACGACGAATTGGAGGATAGTCGGCGCATCGGTAGTGCGACCGCCTGCATCGTTCGTGGTGGGGCCGACTTGGCGGCCATGACGTTCATGCTGAGTGCGCCCGGGTCGTGGCGTGAGGGTATGCAGCGCATCGCTCGTGCGGCGGGTGCCGACCTCGATCGCCCTAATTTCACGCGCAGTGACCACATACTCGGGCTTTGTTATGTGGCCGGCGCCAATGGGCTGCTGCCGGGATTGAGGCATCGGGCAGCCGACGCTTTGGTGTCCTCCTTTCGCGACGGCACGGGCTATGCGGAAGCCCGGCACCTGCTTCCGAGAAAGGACTGGGGATGGCTGGGGGACGCGGTACGTGAAGGACGGGCGGTCCGAACCGCGCAGCTCTTCGCCGCTGATGAGACCGCTCCGCTCAAGACTCGCGTGAGAGTCGGGTTGGCCCTCGCCGAGCACAAGGCTCCAGCTGGCTACCTGCCCGACGCGCTGGTGGGGCTTGTATCGCACCCGAAAGCGGCTAGTGGTGATCGTCTCGCCATCGCGGCGGCTGTGACACGTCGTGACCCGGGAGCGGGCGTGGAACTGCTGTGCTCCGTCGCGTCGGACCCAGTGGTCCAGGTCCGACACCGGATGGAGGCCATCCGGTTGTTAGAAGAGTTGGAACCGGTCAGGGCTGAGGAGATGAGGGTGCGCCAAACCCGTCTTCCGTCAAAGCGCGAAGCTCTCGATCTGCGGAGGGAGTCAATCGATCACACCGAGCGCGAGAAAGCCGCCAGACACGAGCGGGAGTCTCCTGCAGCGGTCGTGGAGCGGCTTGACGCCAAGATCGAAGAACTCCTCGGCGAGTTGTGGATCGACGACGACCTCGGGGGGCGTCTCGACGACCACATCGCAGAGGGGGATTGGGAAGGGGTGACCCAGGATGTCGCCGATATCGTCGGCGGTGTCCGCGGCGAGAGGATCGATTCCTCCCTGCGCCTCCTGGAAGTCCTGACCCGCATCAAGCACGGAGATGAGAGTAGGACGACGTCGGATGAGGCCGTTTCCGGTGATCCGAGGGTTGATGTGTTCCCTCGACTCAATCCGGAGGGCCTGGATGCCTATGCACGGGAACAGGCAGAGTGGTCGTGGTCGGCATGGCGGCAGATGATCGAGAAGCATGGCTGGGACGACGACCGGATCGGTGAAGTGGAGCGCCAGGTCGACGAGGCGGCGCAGCACGTGAGTGCAATGGTCGTCCAGGAGGCCGGCGATCACCTGCGGACTCTGGAGAAGTACCTGACGCAGGAAATCTGGCCGGCCTTCACGAACGCGGTGGAAAAGCGGGACTACGTCGCCGCTCGACACCACCTGGCAACCGCCCGCCTCCTGGCGGAAGAAGCCGAACGCGCTGAAACCCTGTGGCGGCACGCGGCGCAGAAGAGCTACTCCTTCGACCCGTTTTCCGTGTCCTGGCCGCGAGAGTTCTGGCTGGTGCTGGAGGAGTGGAAGCACGGCGCCGCAGGACGGTGAAGGTTCATCGGTGAAACGGTGTGGATCGTCAAGGAGCCGAGTCAACCCGTGAGCCGCCCCAGCATCGACTGGGCGCACTACACCCTCATCGAGGCCACCGGAGTCGGCCCGGAGATCGTCCGCCCCCTCGGCGGGCAGTACGTGCCCACGGTCGGCAAGGCGCTGTGGGGTGTCGGCGCCGACGGCGGCCCGACCGGTGACCGGACCAACTGGCGCGAGTCCGCGCCGTCCGCCGCTGGAGTGTGGCAGTGCGTGGAGTGGCGGATGGATGCGACCGACAACCGGGTGACCGTGTGGATCGACGGCCAGGCCAAGCCCGACCTCACCGTGTCCACCAAGGACCACGGCGGCAACCCGTCGACTTCCTCTTCCCCCGGTTCGACGCGGTCAAGTTCGGCTGGCAGCTCTACCAACCCAACAGCGGCGCCTACGACGTGTGGCTGGACGACCTCGCACTTGGCGTCGACCGCATCGGCTGCTGACTTCATCGACCCACGCATGACCGGGTATTGGTTGGCTGAAGAGGGCTCACCGAGGTTTCGGTGAGCCCTCTTCGCGTGTCAGACCGGGGAGACGAAGCCGGAGGCCTTGAAGCCGCGGCCGGTTAGGTCGGTGATCTTGCGCCACGGCATGGCCTTCACCTTGTCGCCCAGGTTGCCCTCGATGGTCTTGACGTGGGTGGGTTTGCCGTCCTTGTGCTTGACCTCGACCACGATGCCGATGTGGCCGCTCTGGTTGAACGTGCCGTAGACGACGGCGTCGCCGGGGCGGATGTCCTTGGTGTTCAACGGCTTCCAGCGGTTGTTGGCCTTGGCCCACTTCTGCCAGTACGTCGCCCAGTGGCCCTGTGGTCGGTGTTCCAGCGGTCCTTCCGCTTGGTGGATTTGCGGGTGTCGATCATCTTCGGAGTGGTGGCGCCGCTCTTGGTCCAGGCCCAGTAGACGAACACGCCGCACCACTCGGCGGGGCGGTAGACGGTGTCGTCGATCTGGTAGTGGGCCGGGTACTTGTTTTCGCCGCCCTTTTCCGACTTGTTCACCTGGGTCTTGGCGAGCTTCACGATCTGGTCGCGCACCCGCTGTTGCGGCGGGTCCTGTGTTTCGGCCGCGACCGGGGTGATGGCGTGGGTGCTGACCAGCGCACCCAGGAGGGACGCGAGTAGGACGGCAAGCACCGCCAGGCGTGGGGCTCGGGGGAATCGCATGGGTTGTCCTTCCGGAAGGTCGGGGGAATGTTCGACCTGGAGGCAACCTGTCCCGGAGTGCGTCCGAACAGGGGGAACGGGTGTCCGGGACGGTCTCGGACGCAGTACGACTTTGGTCCAGGTGAGCTGTGGATAGTTGGGGGATCTGGGAGGAGGGGGTGGGTTCGTAGCGTTTGCCGCATCCGGTTAGGCAGGATGCCTCGGGTGGACGGGTTGGCAGCCGTCGAGGAACTGGGGCGGGTGGCGGCGGGGGTTGCGGTGGTCATGTTGACGACGTTCGACGAGGACGAGTACGTGGCTCGGGCGCTGGGGGCGGGGGCTGCGGGGTTCCTGCTCAAGGCCGCGGGCCCGCGTGAATTGATCATCGGGGTGCGGGCCGCCGCGGACGGGGCCGCCTATCTGTCACCGCGGATCGCGCAGCGGCTGGTGGAGGACCTGCGTGGGGGGCGGCACGACGACGCCCGTCGGCGGGTCGCGGGGCTCAGCGGGCGGGAGCGGGAGGTGTTGGGGCTGGTCGGGCGGGGGTTGTCCAACCAGGAGACCGCTGGGCGGTTGTTCGTCGCCGAGGGGACGGTCAAGGCGCACATGACGAGCGGCTCGGGGTTGCGAACCGGGTTCAGGCGGCCATCCTGGCTCGTGACGCGGGCCTGACCAACTGAGTGGTTCGTCCGACAGGGCGACGCCGGGTCGGACCAGTCGGTGTATTCGCCGGTCACGAGGGTTGCGGCTGGTCGGGGGTGTCGGGGATCGCCCGGGTGGCGGGGTGGATGTCGTGGGGGATCCTCACCGCGTGCATTCATCGGTGACCGGCGAACCACTCGTTAGGGCAGGCCCCGTCCCCTCCCGGTGGATGGCCCCGCGGTGTCGCCCGCTGCCAGGCTCGGTAGCGGTTCCGGACGCCCCCGCGCCCGGGCCGCCAGACGACGACCTCGTGAGGAGCGCCTCGGACCATGGCCACGGCACAATCCCCGACCACCGATGTGAAGCCGGTGCTGCGCAGCGCCTACCAGCGCTCGGTCGCCGAGTACTGGAACCAGGAGAAGGACCCGGTCAACATCAAGCTCGGCGAGGTCGACGGGCTGTACCACCACCACTACGGCATCGGCGCCTACGACCCGTCCGTCCTCGAAGTCCCGGCGGGCCAGCGCGACCAGGCGATCATCGCCGAACTGCACCGGCTGGAGACCGCGCAGGCGGACGTCCTGCTCGACCACTTCGGCACCGTCGTCGGCCACGGCGACCGGATGATGGACGGCGGGTCCGGCCGCGGCGGCACCAGCTTCATGGCCAACCAGCGGTTCGGCGCGCGGGTCGACGGCGTCAGCATCTCCGAGGCGCAGGTGGAGTTCGCCAACGACCAGGCCCGCAAGCGCGGCGTGGACGACCAGGTCCGCTTCCACTTCAAGAACATGCTCGACACCGGGTTCGAGACCGGCTCGATGCGCGGCATCTGGACCAACGAGACCACGATGTACGTGGACCTCCAGCAGCTCTACGGCGAGTTCGCGCGGCTGATCGCCCCCGGCGGCCGGTACGTGTGCATCACCGGCTGCTACAACGACGTCACCGGCGGCCGGTCGCGCGCGGTCAGCCAGATCGACCAGCACTACATCTGCAACATCCACCCGCGCAGCGCGTACTTCCGGGCGTTGGCGGACAACGGTTTCGTGCCGATCAACGTGGTGGACCTGACCGCCGCCACCATCCCGTACTGGGAGCTGCGCGCGAAGTCCTCGGTCGCGACCGGCATCGAGGACCCGTTCCTCACCGCCTACCGCGAGGGCAGCTTCCACTACCTGCTGATCGCCGCCGACCGCATCTGACCGCCGTGGCGCGGGGGCGGAGTGCACCCGTCCCCGCGCCCGAACCCAAGGGGCGCAAGACGATGACGGAGACCGTTGCCGCGGACTGGACCGTGCCGAGCGGGCTGGGGACGTCCGCCGCGCGGGTCGTGGCGGAGCTGACGAAACTCGACGAGCCGCCGCCGGAGCCGGGTTACCTGGAACGGCCGTGGGGCGACGGGACCGCGTCGCCGCTGTACGTGCCGGTCGCCGAGCGGATCGACGACGCGCTCACCGAGGTCGTCGAGGACGGCCTGGCCGCGTGGGCCGAGGAGATCGGGTTCGAGGGCGACGACCTCGACCACATGCGCAAGGCCGGGTTCGGCCGGCTGGCCGTGCTGACCCACGTCGACACCGCCGACCCGGACCGGCTGCTGATCGCGGCCAAGCTCAACGCGGCCTGGTGGGCCGCCGACGACCTGTACGCCGACGACAGCGGCATGGGCGCGGAACCCACGCAGCTCCCGCCGCGCCTGGCGATCGCGATGGCGGCCATGGACCCGCTGCCCGACGCCGGCGAGTTCTCCGTGCCGCTGGACGAGACCCTCGCCTCGGACGTGGTGCTGCGCGCGCTGCGGACCGGCGTCGACCACCTGACCCGCTACGGGACCCCGTCGATCGTGCAGCGGGTGAACTACTCGACGTTCGCGATGTTCGTGGCTTGGACCAGCTACGCGGCGTGGCGGCACACCGGCGAGTACCCGCCCGCCTGGAAGTACCTGGCCACCCGCCAGCACGACACCTTCTACACGTCGATGACCCTGATCGACGCCGTCGGCGGCTACGAGGTGCCCGCGAACCTGTACTACGAGCCGAACGTCCGCCGCGCCGCGTTCCAGGCCGGCACGGCGTCCGTGCTGGTCAACGACCTGATGTCGGTGAAGAAGGACGCCGCCGACGAGAAGCCCGTGGTCAACATGGTGCTCCAGGTCGCGGCCGACCGGGGCATCTCGAACGAGGAGGCGAGCGAGGTCGTCGTCGAGCTGCACAACAAGATCGTCCGCGACTTCGAGGAGCTGCACCGCTCGCTGCTGCCGCTGCCGTCGCCGGAACTCCAGCGGTTCCTGCGCGGCTTGAAGTCGTGGATGGGCGGCGGCTTCGAGTGGCACAACACCAACCCCCGATACCGGTAGTAACGCATCGGTCACTTATGCACTAACTTCCCTGTCAGTGCGTTGTTTTCTGATGGGGGAGTGTGCATGAGACTGCGAAGGTTCGCGGCCGTCCCGGCGCTGGTGGCGCTGGTCGCGGCGACGGTCACCCCGGTCGCCGCGGCCGACGCGTCGGGCGGCCCGGCGGCCCGGCTCGCCGAGGCGATCCGGCAGGCCGTGGTGGCGCAGGACTTCAAGGACGTCATCGACCTGACGCCGCCGGAGCCGGGCCTGGCCGCGCGGTCGGCCGAGCCGGTGGAGAAGTACGACGGGTACCCGGCGGAGCGTTCCGCCCGACTGGCCGCCGCCGCCGGGAAACCGCTGCACCAGACGCCGAACCTGGACGTCGCGGTGATCGAACTGGACGACGCGGGCCGGCCCCGGGCCATGGCCGACGTGCTGCTCAGCCCGCAGCACCCGCAGGGCGTCGTGGTGCCGGTGGACCGGCGGACGCTGTCCACCGACCAGGTCCGCTACCGGTGGTGGGACGACACCGAGTGGGACGTCAACGGCGGTCGCGGCACGCGGGACGTGCTGGCCGGCCGTGAGGGCGCGCCGATCGACTTCTCCTCGCCGTACCCGGCGTCGGTGCTCAAGCTGATGGTGGGCTTCGGCGTGCTGCGGCTGGTCGACCAGGGCCGGGTCGCGCTGGACGGCGACTACGCCTACGACCCGACCGTGCCGCGGCCGGCGTGCGGCGGCAAGCAGACCAAGACCGTGCGGCAGTTCTTCGACGAGATGATCACCAAGTCGCAGAACGAGTCGACGTGCGCCCTGATCAAGATGATCCACGACCTCAAGGCGATGGACGAGCTGAACAAGTCGTTCGTCGACCTGGGCATGCCGACGTTGATGATCACGGGGACGCTGCCGGAGAACGGCGGCCGGTGGATCGGCTCGAACATGAGCGGCATCGACACCGCGAAGCTGCTGCTGCTGGTCAACGGTGGTCCCGGCGTGCTGTGGAAGACCGAGGGTGGCAAGGCCGTCACGCGGGAGGCGTTGAGCCGGTCGTCGCGGACGTTCTTCCTGGAGACGCTGGGCGACCAGGGACACAACGAGATGCTGTCCACCACCAACTGGTGCGGGCGGGACTACCCGGCCCAGGGCATCCCGCAGCGGACGCCCGCGCGGTGGGTGCAGCCGGACGGCACGGTGACCGTGGGCGGCGCGGTGTACGGGCAGGACGTGCGGCCGTGCGACGCGCAGGCTGAGGTGACCTACGCGCACAAGAACGGCTGGGTGGACACCACCGGCAGTGACGCCGGCATCGTGAAGTCGTTGCGCGGCAAGGACAAGCGCAACTACATCGTGGTCGTGTTCGGCAACCTCGGCACGGACTACGTGGACACGTACCGGCCCGCCGACCCGCCCGGCCTGTTCCCGGTGCTCTACACCGAGAAGTACGCCAAGCTCGGCAAGGCGATCGACGGGATCATGACGGACCTGCGCTGACCCAGGCGCCCCGGTCCCACGGGTGGAGGACGAGGGCGGCGATGTTCCACGCGTCGTCCTCGCCACTGTGGTGGCGTCCTCCCAGCGGCAGACCGGCGATCTCCAACGCCTGGGCCTTGCGCGAACGTGACCCCGGTGTCCACCTCGGCCTGGGTGAGGCCGGTGAGTTCGGTGCAGCACGGGCTGACCCGGGCCGCACCAGGATGCGGTGGCGGGCGGTGCGGACGCCCTCGGCCAGGTCCACGACGGTGCGGCCGATCTCGACGGATCTCGTTGGTCTGGCCGGGCGGCGGGCGCCCTCCCAGCAGGTCGCCTCGACGTCCACGACGTCGATGACGCTCACGACGGCACGGTAACCCGCCTAGCATCGCCGCATGGTGGGGATTTCCGCGGTGGTCGAGGTGGACGGTCGCGCGTTGCGGCGGCTGGTGGCGGACGGGGCGGAGTTCTGGGCCCGGTGGTCCGCGGTCGGGTTCGACGGGGACGGGGTCGCGGAACTGCCCGGCCGGCGCGGGCTGCGGCTGGTGCACGGGCGGCACCTGGCCGTCGGGGCGCGGTACTCCGTGGAGATGGAGCACCCGTACCTGGTCGACGTGGTGAAGGCCGACCGGGACGTCGTCGAGTACCTCGTCGAGGGGGCGGACTCCGCGATGACCCTGCGCGTCCAGGACCCGCACGTGCCCGGCGAGGTGCACATCGGGTTGCGGGGCGAGGTGCCCGAGCTGCCGGTCATCGGGTCGGAGTACACCTTCACCGGGTCGATCGTCCCGTCCGCGCTGCTCTCCGGCGGTCGGGCGGTCGTCGGACAGGTGCGGTTCAAGCGGCTGCGGTGCCGGGTCGTGGTCGGCGTCCGGGTGCGCGGGGACGTGTCCGTGCTGGACGTGCGGGTGTCGGGGTCGTTGCGGGGCGTGCTGCTGCCGGTGCTGGCGGTGTGGCCGTTCGTGCGCGGGCGGGCCGGGAAGGAGTTCCGCGAGGGGTTGGCGGAGGCCGTCCGGGAGCTGCCCGAAGGGCTCTGGGACGACTTCGTGGCGAACCTGGCGGAATAGCGGCCTGCCGCCGGGGGGACCGGCGGCAGGCCAGGCGTGGTCAGCAGGGGCCGAGGTTCCGCCAGACCGCCCAGGAGCCGGGGGCGCCCGGTTCCGCGCCGGTCGAGTACCAGGTCGACCGCCACTTGTTGCCGTTGTGGGAGACCTCGTCGTTCGGGACGTACGAGGTGGTGGCGCTCCACGCGGGCAGCGAGCCGCAGCCACCGCCGCCGTCACCTTCCACGGTCAGCGCGTAGGTGGCGGTGTGGGTGGTGTCCGCGCCGTTCGCGGTCACGGTGATCGTGTAGGTGCCCTTGGGGGTTGCCGAGGTCGTGGCGAGGGTCAGGGTGGAGGACTCGCCGGACTCGACGGACAGCGGCGTGAACGTGGCTGTCGCGCCCGTGGGCAGGCCGGTCGCCGTGAAGTGGACCTTCTGCGGTGACCCGGCGGTGGTCGTGGTGCTGACCGTGCTGGTCGTCGAGCCGCCCGCCCGGACCGTGCCGGAGGTCGGGTTCAGCGCCACCGAGAAGTCGTTCGCCGGGGGCTCGCCGCCGACCGTCAGCGTGTACGTGGTCGACCGGGTCGCGTCCGGGCCGGTGCCGGTGACGGTGATCCGGTGCTCGCCCGCCGGGGTGGCCGCGCTGGTGGCGATGGCCAGCCGGGCCGACTCGCCGGCGGCGATCGTGGCCGGGGTGAACGTGGCTGTCGCGCCAGCCGGGAGGCCGGTGGCGGTCAGGGCGACCTTCTGCGACTGACCCGACGTGACCGTGGTGCCGACGGTCGTGGTCGTGGTGCCGCCCGGTTCGACGGTGCCGGCGTCCGGGCTGACCGCGATCGCGAAGTCGTTCACCGGCTGCTGACCGCTGACCGTCAGCGTGTAGGTGACGCTGTGCGTGTTGCCGCCGCCGACGCCCTGCACGGTGATCGGGTACTTCCCCGGCGCGACCGACGCCGCCGTGGACACGTTCAGCGTCGCGGACTGCCCGGAGGTCACCGACGACGGCGTGACCGACACCGAAACACCTGATGGCGCACCGGAAGCCGTGAGGGTCACGGTGTGCGGGTTGCCGGTGACGGTGGTGGTGTCGACCGCCGCCGTCGTGCTGCCGCCCGCCTGCACGGTGCCCGCCGCCGGGTTCAGCGCCAGGCTGAAGTCGTCCACCGGCACCGCGTTGCACGTCGGCTCACCGGACTGCGCCGGCACGCTCACCGCGTTCCACGCCACCTTCACCGCGTTGTACTGCTTGCACGTCGGGTCGAGGTTCTTGGCCGCGGTCAACGTGGCGATGCGGTACTTGAAGTGCGTCATCCCGGACGTCTTGAGCAGCATCGCGTTGTAGAACACCCGGCCCGCCGCCTGGATGCCGATGCCGCTGGGGA
Source organism: Actinosynnema sp. CA-248983 (assembly GCA_050954585.1). Classification (GTDB taxonomy): domain Bacteria; phylum Actinomycetota; class Actinomycetes; order Mycobacteriales; family Pseudonocardiaceae; genus Actinosynnema. The sequence goes on from CP191863.1 coordinate 1,189,669, forward strand.
TGGTCGAGCCGTCGCACGTGGGGCTGTTCTTCGACCCCTCGGCCAGCAGGTGGAACCAGTGGTTGAACGGCCCGGCCGCCGCGTGCACCTCGGTGCCGGGGATCGCGCTCGACCAGCAGTTCGGGTGGTTGCCGACGGCTTGCGGGTTGGCCATGTTGCGGATCGGTCCGCGACCGACCAGGTTGACCGTCTCGCCGACCAGGTAGTCCGGCGTGTCCCACGGGGCTGGCTCGTTGGCGTACGCCTCGGTCAGCGCGCCGAAGATGTCACCGGTGGCCTCCCCGAGGCCGGCTTCGCGCGCCGCGCCGCCGGGGGTGTACTGGTCGAGGGCGTGGCCGTGCTCGTGGCCGACGACGTCCATCGAGGCGATCCACTGGTTGGCGTTGTTGCGCCCGATCTCGATGTGCTGGCCGGTCCAGTAGGCGTTGACCCGGTCCAACCCGACCTTCACCGTGACGCCGCGCCCGTTGCCGTCGATCCCGTTGCGCCCCAACCAGTCGCGCAGCATGTTCCACTGCTTCTGGGTGGACCACAGGACGTCGACGCAGCCGGTCTCCTTGCTGGTGGCCTGCCCGTTGCCGAAGGAGTTGGACGGCTTGGTGAACGGCTGGTTCGTCGCGTAGTCCACGCACCGCAGCCCGGGCCGGGTGTCGTCGACCGTGCTGTTGTTGCTGGTGTCGATGGTCAGCGGGTTGGGCCCGTTCCACTGGCTGGTGCCGGTGCCCGCGCGGACGTCGTCCACCAGGTCCTCGACCACGCCGGTCCGGGCGTTGACGAACACGTGCAGCCGGCTGGGTTCGCCGTTGCGCACACCGGTGACGACGGTCTCGTAGACCAGCTTCCCGTGGCCCTGCGCCAGCACGGACAGCGTCGAGCCCTCGACGGAGTCCACACGGGACAGTTGGGTCCGGGCGATCGCTTCCGCCCGCGCCTTGTCGATGCGCGGCCGGGTGTCGACCGCGAGCCCGCCTCCGCCGGCGGCGACGGTTTCCAGCACCTTGCCGGTCGCGTCGGTGGCCACGACCGCGTCGCCGCCGACGACCGGCAGCCCCTTGTAGGTGCGTTCGTAGGCCACGTAGTAGAGGTCCTTGCGGCCGGGCACACCGCCCTTGTGGACGGCCTGCCGGTGGAACTGCTCGTCCGGACCCTTGGCCAGCGCGTCCAACCCGGACGCGGCGGCCTTGTCGGCGGCTGCCGCGGCGAGCGCCACCGGGTCGGCGGTGGGCGCTGCCTGGGACGAACCCCCGGCCACCTGGACCGACAGGGCGATCAGGCCGCCGGTCAGGAATATGCCGATTCTGCGTTTCATGCCAGCTCCTCGGGCATGCAGGGGAAACCGAGAACTCGGAAGTGGCGTCCGCACCGGGTAGGGCGATGTGGACTAGACCACTCCTGTGTAACGCCCCTGGCCAGGCCCATCGAGCCTTAACACTTGCCAGTCGGCGGCACTGCACCATTAGGTCGATGACCAGCGCGAACGCTGGTCCCATAGCGTGAAGTTAGGTCATTTCGGGATGCCGCCGAACGCCGTGCCGGCGGGCACCGGAAAGCGCAGCGTGGTCGGGCGGGTGTGCGCAGTGACGCTGTCTGCTGTGAGGATGATGGCCACGCGCGCGACACCGGTTCTTTTTCCGCCGTACACCGCCGAAACCAAGCATTCCGACTGACGTCGGGGGGCGGGCCAGTGATGGGAGAAAACCCCGATGGCGGTCGCGCGTTTCCAGATCTACCGTTCCCCGGCGCACGGCGTGACGTGGCGGTTCCTCTCCGCGAACAACCGCAGTCTCGGGCAGGCGGTCGGCTCTTTCCCGACCGTGGACGCGTGCGCGCGTGCGCTCGCCGAGTTGCGGAAAGACCTGGCTAGCAGCACGCCGGCGTTGTCGAGAGACACTCAGTTGTGGTCGTGGCGGCTCAGACTCGGGGCCGCCGACGTGGCCGTGTCCAGTCGCAGATATCACCGGAGAGTGCAGGCGCAGTACGCCTGCCGCAGTTTCCTCGATCTGGTCGTCGAAGCACCCGTCGCGGCCGTGGAGCATTTCTGATGCGGAACTCCGCCCATTGTCCGGGCCGCTGTTCGGAGTACCGGACACCAATTCGCGTCGGCAGTTCGTCCGTTGTTCACGAACCCATCCGGGCACGGCCAACTGAGCGGGTTGTGCTTGCGCCCGAACCGAGCAGAACGCGGAGCCGCCGAAGATGACCCTCCTGATGGACGCGCCGCCCGTCGCGCCCCCGGACGAGCCACGCCGCAGGGTGGCCGCGCCCGGCGGGGTGGATCGGGTGTTCCGGCTGCTGCTGCGGTGCGCGGGACTGGCCGTGCTGGCCGTCATGGCGACCGTGGGGCTGTTCCTGCTGACGCAGGGCGCGGAGGCGTTCTCGGCGGTGGGCTTCGACTTCCTCACCACCGAGGCGTGGGAGCCGGACTCGCTGAACTTCGGCATCGCCGCCGTCCTGGTCGGCACCCTGCTCATCGCGTCCGTCGCGCTGGTGGTGGCGTTCCCGCTGGCGCTGGGCGTGGCCCTGTACATCGCGGAGTACGCGCCGCGCCGGCTCAAGCGGGCGCTCACCAGCCTGATCGACCTGATGGCCGCCGTGCCCAGCGTCGTCTACGGGCTGTTCGGGTCGGTCTTTTTGCAGTGGCAGGGCGTGGACGTGCCGCGGTGGCTGTCCCTCCAGTTCGGCTGGGTGCCGTTCCTGCACGTCGACGGCGTCGACCCGGCCGACCCGCTGGCCACCGACTCGGCGTACGTGACGTCGACGTTCTGGGCGGGGCTGATCGTCGGGTTCATGGTCATGCCGTTCATCTGCTCGGTCATGCGCGAGTCGTTCACCCAAGCGCCGCAAGGGGAACGCGAAGGCGCGTACGCGCTCGGCGCGACGCGGTGGGGGATGATCCGCAGCGTCGTGCTCCCGTTCGGGCGCAGCGGCATGATCGGCGGCACCATGCTCGGCCTGGGCCGGGCGCTGGGTGAGACCATCGCGGTGGCGATGATCATCGCGCCGGTCTTCACCATCCAGACCCAGATCCTGGGCAGCGGCGGCAACTCGGTGTCCGCGCTCATCGCGCAGCGGTGGGGCGCGGCGAGCCCGTTCGGCCTGTCCGCGCTGATGGCCGCGGGCCTGGCGCTGTTCGTGCTGACGCTGGTCGTGAACTTCGCCGCCTCGGCGGTCATCGCCCGCAGCCGCTCCGGCCAGGGGAGCGACTGATGACCGAGGTCCGCCGCACCACCCGCACCCACCGGGGTGCCGACGTCGCCGCCGTCCTGGGCGCGCTGGTCTCCGCCGCCGCGCTCACCGGCCTGCTGTTCGACCAGATCGCCCCGTTCTCCGGCGCGATCGGCTTCATCGCCATCGCCTACCCGATCTTCCTGGCCCTCTACGCCCTGCTCGTCTCCCTGGACGACAACGCGTTGGCCGTGAAGGACAAGCTCGCGAGCGCGGTCGTGCACAGCCTCGCGGTCGTGGCGCTGGCCGCCCTGGCCACCATCGTGATCTACCCGATCGTCATGGGCTTCGACGCGTTGGGCCACACCAACTTCTTCACCGACGACATGGCCGACGCGGGCACCCTCGACCCGCTCGACCTCGGCGGTGTCCTGCACGCCGCCGTCGGCACCCTCGAACAGATCAGCATCGCGCTGGTCATCACCGTCCCGATGGGCCTGACCTGCGCGGTGTTCCTCAACGAGACCAGGGGTTTCTTCACCCGCCTCGTGCGCACGGTCGTGGAGGCGATGACCGCCCTGCCGTCCATCGTGGCCGGCCTGTTCATCTACGCCTCGCTGATCCTGGTCCTGGGCTTCGAACGCTCCGGCTTCGCGGCGGGCTGCGCGATCAGCGTGATGATGCTGCCGATCATGATCCGCGCGGCGGACGTCGTGCTGCGCCTGGTGCCCAGCTCGCTCAAGGAAGCCTCGCTCGCCCTGGGCGTGGGCCAGTGGCGCACCGCGTGGCACGTCACCCTGCCCACCGCCCGCTCCGGCCTGACCACCAGCGTCCTGCTGGCCACCGCGCGCGGCATCGGCGAGACCTCGCCGGTGCTGATCACGGCCGGGTTCACGCCGTTCCTCAACTGGAACCCGTTCACCGGCTCGCAGGTGTCGCTGCCGCTGGCCACCTTCCAGCTCGTCACCTCCTCCGAGCCGACCATGAAGGAACGCGGTTTCGGCGCGGCGGCGGTCCTGATGGCGCTGGTGCTGGTGCTGTTCGTGCTCGCCCGCGTGGTCGGCGGGCGGGGGCCCGGCGAGCAGTCCGCGCGCCAGGCCCGCCGCCGGCAGCGGCAGTCCCTGCTCCACCTCCGCCGCATCCAAGGAGAGTCATGACCAGGACCAGCCTCGCGGTCCTCGCGGTGCTCGGCCTGCTGCTGGGCACGGCACAGCTCGGGTCGGCGCCGACGGCCGCCGCGCAGAGCTACACCCCGATCAGCGGCGCCGGCTCGACGTGGAGCTACAACGCGCTGGACCAGTGGCGCAAGAACGTCGTGCAGTACGGGATGCGGATCAGCTTCGCGGGCACCGGTTCCAGCGACGGCCGCAACCAGTACCGCGCGGGCCAGGTCGACTTCGCCGTCTCCGAGATCCCGTACGGCGAGGAGGACAACGGTCAGCGGGAGCCGACGCCGCCCGAGGGTTCCTTCGCGTACATGCCGATCGTGGCCGGTGGCACGTCGTTGATGTACAACCTCAAGATCGGCGGCAAGCGGGTCACCAACCTGCGGCTGTCCAGCGAGGTCGTCGCGAAGATCTTCACCGGCGCCATCACGTCCTGGGCCGACCCGGCGATCGCCCGGGACAACCCGGGCCTGAAGCTGCCCAACCGCAAGGTCGTGCCGGTCGTGCGCTCGGACGGCTCCGGCACCAGCGCCCAGTTCACCAAGTGGATGGCCGCGCAGCAGCCGGCGGTGTGGGACGACTACTGCCGCCGCGCCAAGCGCGCCACCCCGTGCAAGGGCACCTCGAACTACCCGCTGATCGCGCCCGTGGTCGGCCAGAACGGCTCGCTCGGCGTGGCGAACTACGTGCGCCAGGAGGGCAGCGAGGGCTCGATCACCTACGTCGAGTACTCCTACGCCCGCAACGCGAACTTCCCGGTGGCCAAGCTGCTCAACGCGGCCGGCTACTTCGTGGAGCCCAAACCGATGGCGGTGGCGGTGGCGCTGCTCAAGGCAGAGATCCGGCCGGACCTCACCCAGGAACTCGCCCAGGTGTACGCCAACCCCGACGCGCGCAGCTACCCCATGTCCAGCTACAGCTACATGATCCTGCCGGTCGCGGAGGGCGGGAAGTTCACCGGGGACAAGGGCCGCACGCTGTCCGACTTCGCCTACTACTTCCTGTGCGAGGGACAGCAGCAGGCCGACCGGCTGGGCTTCTCGCCGCTGCCGATCAACCTGGTGCGCGCGGGCCTGGACCAGGTGGCGCGGGTGCCGGGCACGACCCGGCAGAACAAGGACATCAGCAAGTGCAACAACCCGACGTTCTCCGCGGACGGGTCCAACACGCTGGCCAAGAACGCCCCGATGCCGCCGGACTGCGACAAGCAGGGGCCCACGCAGTGCACCGAGGGCACCGGCGGCGCGCCCGAGAACACCGACACCGGCGGTGCGGACACCCCGCAGCAGGAAGCGGCCGGCCAGACCGACGCCCCCGCCGCGGCCGACGAAGCACCCGCCGAACAGTCCGAAGTGGACGATCCGAAGACCGTGCGCCGGTCCGTGCAGGGCGCTTCCGCCGTCCCGGTGTCGGTCGACGTCCGGGACGACGACACCACGCTGCTGGTCGTGGTCGCCGCCACCCTGCTGGCCGCGCTGGTCGTCGGTCCGCCGCTGGTCGCCAGACACCTGCGCAGACGGGACGGGAACGGATGAGACGCCTGCTGCTGGCCGCGCTGCTGGTCCTCTCCGGCGCCGCGGTGTGGCCACCCGCCGCCACCGCCGACTCGGGCTCCGCGCAGACCGCGTCGGGCCACACCGAGGAGTTCAAGGACCTCAAGATCACCGTGGCGCAGACCCGGGGCCTGGTCAACCAGACCGTCCGGGTCAGCTGGACCGGTGGCCGCGAGACCGGCCCGGTCGGCCGGTTCGCCACCCACTACCTCCAGGTCATGCAGTGCTGGGGCGACGACCCGGCCGGGCCGACCCGCGAGCAGTGCCAGTTCGGCGGGCTCGACGCGCAGCCCTTCCTGGGCCTGGGCGACTACACCAAGAGCCGGCAGATCCGGTACCACAACCCGAAGGACCCGGCGGAGACCGAACCGCCGCCCGCGACCGGCGCCGCGTACACCCCCTTCCGGCCCGCGAAGGGCGAGCCGACCACCAGCTTCGGCAAGTACTTCGACGGCGGCACCACCAACGAGGTGCCCTTCGCCAAGACCCGTCCCGACGGCACCGGCGACCTGGACTTCGAGGTGCAGACCGCGCTGGAGGCGCACGGCCTGGGTTGCGGATCGGTCCGCGAGGACGGCCCGGACGCGGGCAAGCCCCGGCACTGCTGGCTGGTCGTGGTCCCGCGCGGGGACACCGAGGTCAACGGCACCAAGGTCGGCGTGGACCACACGTCCAACAACCTCGACTCGTCGCCGCTGAGCGCGTCCAACTGGAAGCACAAGATCCAGGTGAAGCTGGAGTTCCAGCCGGTCGGGCGGGCCTGCCCGATCGGCGTGGTGGAGCGGTCGCTGACCGGGCACGAGTTCGTCGCCGACGCCGTCGCCCGCTGGCAGCCCGCTTTGTGCGCCAACAACGGCACGGTGTTCGGCTTCACGCAGGTGCCCGACGGCATCGCCCGCGACCAACTCTCGTCGGCCGACCCGGGCATGGTGCTCGTCGGCGGGCCGCAGGCGGCCGACCAGGCCACCCGGCCCGTGGTGTACGCGCCGGTCGCGGTGTCCGGGTTCGCCATCGCGTTCGTGATGGAACGCCAGTCGCGCGGGCCGGAGGTCGAGGACCCGGCGGTGTGGGGCCGTGACGGCCAGCTCATGACCGAGCTGAAGCTGACCCCGAGGCTGGCCGCCAAGCTGCTCACCCAGTCGTACCGGGACGTCATCCCGGGCGCGCAGGACTACCTGAAGCAGAACCCGCGGCGGCTCAACGAGGACCCGGAGTTCCTCGACCTCAACCCCGAGTACCGCACGTACGGCGCGCTGATGAACGCCCTGGACGTCCTGTCGCCGTCCACCGACCTCGACGCCATCGCCGCGCTGTGGACGTGGATCGACGCCGACGCGGACGCCCGCGCGTTCCTCGACGGCACCCCGGACCCGTACGGCATGGTGGTCAACAAGAACTACAAGGGCCTCGCGCTGCCCGTGCCGAACTTCCCCAAGCAGGACCTGACCTGCGTGGACCTGCCCAACAACATCGGTCCCGAGTGCGCCCTGCTGCTGCGCCCGCTGGCCGCCGACCTGCACGAAGCCGGCCGGGCGATCAGCCGCGGCGACACCCTGGGCAAGACCCCGAACGGCCTGCCCGACCCGGCGGACCCGGCCAAACCCGGCTACTCGCGGGTGCCCCGCCAGTCCATCGGCGAGCGCAGCCTGCTGGCCGTGGTGGACACCGCGACCGCCGCCCGCTACGGCCTGCCCACGGCGAAGCTGCGCAACGCGTCGGGCAACTTCGTCGCGCCGGACGACGCCGGGCTGGCCGCCGCGCTGAACGCGATGACCCCGACCCACGTGCCGGGCGTGCGGCGGCCGGACCCGAAGACCACGGCCGCCGGCGCGTACCCGTTGCCCTCGGTCACCTACGCGGCCATCGCACCGTCCACGGTGGACAAGAAGCTGGGGGCGGAGTACGCGAAGTTCCTGCGCTACGCCACCGGACCGGGCCAGACCCGGGGCGAGGCGGCCGGCCAGTTGCCGCTGGGCTACCTGCCGCTGCCCGACGGGATGCGCAAGCAGGCCGCCGACGCGGCGACCGTGCTCGAACGCGACGCGGGCAAGCCGCTGCCCACCGCGCGGGAACAGGCACCCGAGCAGGCCAAGGCGGCGACCGCCCAGCCGACGAAGGCCCCGGCGTCCGCGCCGCCGCCACCCGCCGCGCCGGCAGCACCGGCGACGTCGGCCGTCCCGGTCGCGGAGGTCCGCGACACGCCCGCGCTGCCGGTGACCTGGGTGCTGCGGTACCTGCTGGCCGGACTGCTCATCGCGGGCGGCGTGGCCACCGCGGCGGGACCGGTGCTGCTGCGGCTGGGTGGCCGAACACCCGAGTGACGTCCGCTGCTCACCTCGACTTGTCCGCCCGGCCATCCCGGGCGCGACACACCAGATGAGACCTGAAGAAGGGGGGTGAGGCGCCCGCCCGGCCCGCACGGAGTTGCCGCTCCAGCGGTACCGGACAGACACCGAGCCGGTGCGCACGTTCTGGAAGGCGCACGAGCACCGGCACCAGTGCGCGGACAGCAGTCCGCACACCCTTTGCGGAGAAAAGGATACATGCAGTGAGCAGGAAGCGTTTGTTCTGCGCGGCCTTCGCCGCCCTGGCCGCGGCGGCCCTGGTGGCCTCGCCGGCCCAGGCCGACCCGACCGGCACGCCGACCTACCGCGACATCGTCGTCGTCGGCTCGGACACCACCCAGACCGTCATGAACGGCCTGGCCGACGCCATCACCATCGGCGGGGTCAAGCGCCTGGGCTCCTACGACGCCCGCGGCTCGGAGACCATCAAGACCAAGGAGGCCGGCTGCGTCATCCAGCGCCCGGCGTCCTCGGGCGCCGGTGTCACCGCCCTGGTCGCCTCCGTGGAGTCCGGTGACGGTTGCGTGCAGGCCGCGCGGACCTCGTCGAACAACTCGGCGAACTACGCGGGCAAGAACCTGACCTACGTGCCGTTCGCGGTCGACGCGATGACGTACGCGGTGCGCGGCGACAGTACCCTGAGCAAGAAGCTCACCACGGCGCAGCTCAAGTCGATCTACAACTGCACCGCGCCCGGCTCCGGCACCAACTTCAAGCCGCTGCTGCCGCAGTTCGGCTCGGGCAGCCGGGACTTCTTCCTCAAGCAGCTCGGCCTGAGCAACACGGCGAACTTCACCACCCAGTTCCCGTGCGTCAGCGACGTGGACGTCAACGGCGAGCCGATCCAGGAGCACGTCGGCACGTACCTGACCGACACCAAGCACATCCTGCCGTACTCGATCGCGGTCTACCTGTCCCAGGTCTACGGCACCGCGCCGGCCGCGCAGGGCAAGGCCGTGCTGGCCACGTTCAACGGCATCGCGCCGTCGCAGCTCAACACGTCCTCGACGTTCAAGCGGGACGTCTACAACGTGATCCCGTCGGCCAAGGTCACCGACCCGCAGTACGCCCAGGTCTTCGTCGGCTCGTCCTCGCTGATCTGCGCCAACCAGAACGTGATCAAGCAGTACGGCTTCGGCATCAGCGAGAACTGCGGCTCCACGCAGCTCGTCACGCCGCCCGCGCCCTGATCTTCTTCTCCTTTCTTTGAAAGGCACAATCGTGCGCGCTAACACCGCAATCCGTCGCCTGCTCGGTGGCGCCGCAGTGCTCGCGGCAGCCGCCGCGACGACCCTGGGCACCGCGGGCGCCGCGCTCGCCGCCCCGCCCGCGGGCAACCTGGGCACCCTGTCGATCAGCAAGACCAGCGGCACCGACGTGGAGGCCCCGTCCTACACCACGTCCGCCGGCTGTGCCGCCGACTCCGACGGCTACAACCTGTTCGTCTACGGCCCGGGCGGCTTCGAGAACGGCCTCATCGGCACCACGCCGACCGACGTCGGCTTCTCCACCTCCGGCCCGATCACCGTCGTGCAGGGCCTGTCCTTCAAGGACATCGCCGTCGACAACAGCACCACCATCCAGCCCGGCGTCTACACCGTCGCCGTCAACTGCGTGGACCTGTTCTCGGGCGAGGTCAAGGGCACCTTCACCCGGACCGTGACGTTCACCAGCTCCACCCAGTGGACCGCCGTGGACGCGATCTCGACGTCGACCGCGCTCGCCGTGTCGCCGAACGCCCCGGTCACCGAGGGCACCCCGGTCACCCTGACCGCGACGGTCACCCCGGCGTCGGCCACCGGCACCGTGCAGTTCAAGGACGGCGCGGGCAACCTCGGCGCGCCGGTCGCGGTCTCGAACGGCACCGCCACCTTCACCACCACGCTGCCGCAGGGCACCCGCTCGCTGAGCGCGGTGTTCACCGGCTCGGCCGGGCACATCCAGGGCTCCACCTCGCCGGTGGTGTCCTACCAGGTCAACGCGCCGGCGGCGATCACCACCACGACCGCGTTGGCGGTCAGCCCGAGCGGTTCGGCCGCGCAGTACAGCCCGGTCACCCTCAGCGCCACCGTGGCCCCGGCCGGTGCGGCGGGCTCCGTGCAGTTCCTCGACGGCGCGGCGAACCTGGGCAACCCGGTCCCGCTGTCCGGCGGCACCGCCACGCTGAGCACCTCCACCCTCGCGGTGGGCGCGCACAGCTTCTCGGCGCGCTTCGTCCCGGCCAACGCCGCCGCGTACGAGCCGTCGCAGTCGGCGGCCGTGGCGCTGGAGGTCACGCCGTTCGCCGGGGTCACCGCCGCGGAGACCATCACCACCGAGGTGCTCGCCGGTGAGCTGCTGATCAGCGTCGCCAACCAGAACGTGGTGCTGCCCTCGCCGGTCATGGCCGCCGACGGCTCGGTGCTGACCACGTCCGGCTCGCTCAACCCGATCACCGTCACCGACACCCGCGCCGGCAACCCGGGCTGGAACGTCTCCGGCCAGGTCACCGACTTCGCCGCCGGCACCAACTCGATCAACGGCGCCAACCTCGGCTGGAGCCCGAAGATCGTGGACTCCTCGCCGGTGCAGAACATCACCGCCGGTCGGGTGGTCGAGCCCGCCAACGCCCTCGTCCCCGGTGCCGCGGCGCCGGCCGGCCAGGGCCTGGCCTCCTCGCGCACGCTCGCCACGGCGGCGGCGCTGGGTGGCAACGGCACCGCGAACCTCACCGCCGACCTGGCGCTGAAGGTGCCGACGTCGACCCTCGCGGGCACCTACACCGCGGTCCTGACCCTCACCGCCATCTGATCCACCGGTCGGGGCGGGTCCGTCCCGCCCCGGCCACCCTCCACTAAGGACAGTGCAATGAAGCGGTTCCGGCTTCGGGCGGCGGTCTCCGGCCTGCTCGCGGTCCTGGCGCTCGCCCTGGTGCAACCCCCGCCCGCGCTCGCGGTTCTCAGCCCGGCAGGTGGCTCGGCGGGATTGTCGGCCGGGCGGGCGGCAGGCGGCGCGGCGGGGTTGTCGGCCGGGCGGGCGGCAGGCGGCGCGGCGACGTTCGGTGTGCGCCCCGCCACCGCGCAGGCGCCGGACACCCGCAACAACTTCAGCTACAGCGCCACGCCGGGCGCGGTCGTGCGCGACCACGTGGCCGTGTCGAACGTGTCCAACGACCCGGTCAGCCTGCACGTGTACGCCTCCGACGCGTTCAACACCCCGACGGCGGGTTCGACCTGCTCGCGGCGGGCAAGGACCCGGTCGACGTCGGCCGGTGGTCCGTGCTGGACACCGCCCAGGTGCACCTCGCGCCGCGCAGCACGGTGATCGTGCCGTTCACGCTGAGCGTGCCCACCAACGCGACCCCGGGCGACCACACCGGCGGCATCGTCGCGTCCCTGACCACCGAGGCGGCTGGCGCCGACGGCCAGCGCGTGGCCGTCGAGCAGCGCGTGGGCGCACGGGTCTACCTGCGGGTGTCCGGCGACCTCAAGCCGGAGCTGAGCATTGAGGAACTGAGCGCCACCTACGACGGCTCGTTCTTCGGGCGCGGTGACACCACGGTCAGCTACGTCGTGCGCAACTCCGGCAACGTCCGGCTGGGCGGCAAGCAGAGCGTCCGCGTGGAGACGCCGTGGGGCTCGGCGATCGATGCACCCGGTCTGGATGATCTGCCGGAGTTGTTGCCGGGCAACACGTTCCGGGTGAAGGCCGTGGTGCCGGGCGTGCTGCCCGCCGGGTGGCTGACCGGCCGCGTGCACGTCGAGCCCGTTGCACCGCAGGGCATCGAACCGCCGGCGGTCGTGGCCGCGAGCGTGACCACCGCCGCCGTGCCGTGGCTGCTGGTCGTGCTCTTGCTGCTGGTGCTGGGTTTCGTGCTGTTCCGGCGGCTGCGCCGCCGTCGCGCGCCCGTCGCGCCCGAGCCGGAGGTGGCGCATGTGGCTGCGTAGCGCGGTTCTTGGCCTGCTGCTGATCGGGCTCTCCGGCGGTGTCGCGCAGGCCGCTCCGCTCGGCGGGCTCGTGGTGACGCCGGGCGAGTCCAAGGACGCCGCGCCCGTGCGGCTGGGCACCACCGCGGGCTGTCCGGCCCAGTCGGCCGGTTATTACGCGACCATGCGCGGCGCCGGGCTGCCCGCCGAGGGGCTCGTGATCGTGCCGAACGGGGACGTCGGGCTGTCCCACGACGGGCCCTTCGAGGTGCCGATGGCGTTGACGTTCAAGGACTTCGCGGCGGACAACAACGTGACCTTCAGCGGGCGCTACGACCTCGTCCTGCACTGCATCGACCCGTTCACGCAGGAGAGCCACGGCGAGTTCACCGGCACGCTGGACTTCGTCGAGCCCGCCCGGTACGTGGCGGTCGGCGCGGCCAAGGGCCCGCAGCGCCCTAGCACGCCGCTGATCGTGCCCGCCGACCCGCCCGTGGGTCAGCCCTCGGACGCTTTGGATGCGCCTTCCGGTTCGACCGAGCCACCGCCTTCCGCCGCCGCGCCGGCGGAAGGCGGACAACCGTTCCTGTACATCGCGATCGGTGTCGTCGGCGCCGTCGCCGTGATCGCGGCCGGGTCCCTCCTGCGCCGCCGCCGCTCACCCACCGACTGACCACCCCCTGAACACGGAGGAAGATCCCATGCGCAAGCGCCAACTGGTGGCGGCCTCGACGGCGGTGCTGGCCGCGGTCGGCACCGCGGTGGTCCTCGCGGCGGTGCCCGGCCAGGCGGAGCCCCCGGTGGCGACGCTGGGTTCGCTGGCCGCCAACCCGGCCACCGGCCGCGACGTGCAGGCCCCGAACTACCAGACGTCCGCCGCGTGCTCGGCCGACTCGGACGGCTACAACCTGTTCGTCTACGGCCCCGGCGGCTTCTCCGGCGGCCTGCTCGCCGCCGGGTCGACCGACGTGGGCTTCTCCAGCACGTCGCCGTTCACCGCCGTGCAGCAGTGGTCGTTCAAGGACATCGCGCTGGACAACAGCACCAGCATCACGCCGGGCAAGTTCACCGTGGTGCTGAACTGCGTGGACACCTTCACCACCGAGGTCAAGGGCACCTTCACCACCGACCTGTGGTTCACCGACGCCACGCGCTACCAGTCCACGGACCCCAACGCCACGACCACCACCACGACGACGACCACCACCACGACTACCACGGACCCGATCACCACCACGACGGACCCGACGACCACGACCACCGACCCGACCACCACGACCACGGACCCGACGACCACCACGACCGACCCGACCACGACCGACCCGACCACGACCGACCCGACCACGACGACCACCGAGCCGACGACCACCACCACGGAGTCGACCACCACCACGGAGTCGACCACCACGACGACCGAGCCCACGACCACGACCACCACGACCGAGCCGACGACCACCACGACCGAGCCGACGACGACCACGACGTCCGCCCCGGGGCAGCACACGCTGACCGTGGACCGCAAGAGCGGCAAGGACCTCGACGCCCCGACCTACACGACCTCCACCGGCTGCACCACCGACTCGGCCGGCGTGTACCTCGACATCGTCGGCCCCGGCGCGTTCGCGAACGGTCTCGTCGCCACCCCCACCACCGACGTCGGCTTCTCCACCACCAGCCCGATCCCGGTCCTCCAGGGCCTGACGTTCAAGGACATCGCCGACGACGCCCAGACCACGATCCAGCCCGGCGACTACACGGTCCGGGCGCACTGCGTGGACGCGTTCGGCGTGACGATCCTGCGGACCTTCAGCGTGGGCCTGAAGTTCACCAGCGCCTCGGACTGGATCGTCGTCGGCCCCGTCGAGACCACCACCACGACCCCGACGAGCACCAGCACCACCACCAGCGACACGTCCAGCACGACCACCGACCCGTACGTCGAGCCCACCACCGACCCGACCCCGACCGACACGAACGCGCAAGGCGGTCTGGCCGACACCGGTGTGGACATCGGCTTCGCGGTGCTGCTCGGCGGCCTGCTCGTGATCGCCGGCGGGCTCGCGTTCGTGGCCGCACGCCGCCGTCGGGCCTGATGTCGACGACGACCCGGCCCCGGGAGCGGCCCGCGCTGCGCCTGATCGGGCAGATGGTGGCCATCCTGGGCGCGCTCCTGCTGTGCTTCGTCGCCCAGTTCGCGGTCCTCGGCACGCTCAAGCACGACCGCGACCAGGCCCGCGCGCACGAGGACCTGCGGGTCCTGCTGGCCAACGCGACCGCCCCCGTCGCCGCCCTCGACGCGGACGGCCGGCTGCTGGACACCGGGACCCCGGTGGCGATCCTGGAGGTGCCGCGGCTGGGCGTCCGCGAGGTGGTGGGCGAGGGCACGTCGGCGCGCGCGCTCAAGTCCGGGCCGGGGCACCTGCGGGACACGCCGCTGCCCGGCCAGGCGGGTTCCAGCGTGATCCTCGGCCGGCGGGCCGGCTACGGCGGCCCGTTCGCCCAGCTGGACCAGCTCAAGCCGGGTGACCAGGTCACCGTCACCACCGGCCAGGGCGTGCACCGGTACGTGGTGCAGGGGGTGCGGCGCGCGGGCGACCCGGACCGGTTCGTCCCGCAGCCGGGCCGGGGCCGGTTGACCCTGGTCACCGCGGACGGGCCGTACTTCCTGCCGTCGGACGCGCTATGGGTGGACGCCCGGCTGACCACGCAGGTCCAGCCGGGCTCCGGCGCGGTGCCGGCGTTCGCGGTGCCGGACAACGAGCAGGTCCTGGCCGGTGACGCGGACGCCCTGGTGCCGGTGGCGCTGTGGGCGGTGGTCCTCGCGGTGGCCGCGTTCGCCGTCGTGGTGCTGCACCAGCGGGTCGGGCGGTGGCACGCGTGGGTGGTCGGCGTGCCGCTGCTGGGCGCGCTCGGGCTCACGCTCGCCGACCAGGCCGCCGCACTGTTGCCCAACCTGATCTGAGGAACTCCACGATGACGCTCACGATGACCGGTGTCGCCGCGCTGGACGCGCGGTCCGTCTCCGCCTGGTTCGGCGACCGCAAGGTGCTGGACCGGGTGTCCCTGGCCATGCCCGCTGGTTCGGTCACCGCGCTGATCGGGCCGTCGGGCTGCGGCAAGTCGACGTTCCTGCGCATCCTGAACCGGATGCACGAGCTGGTGCCGTCGGCGTCGCTGGCAGGCTCGGTCCTGCTGTTCGGCAGCGACATCTACGACGCCGGCCGCAAGCTGACCGAGGCCCGGCGCGAGATCGGCATGGTGTTCCAGAAGCCGAACCCGTTCCCCGCGATGTCCATCCACGACAACGTGTTGGCGGGCCTCAAGCTCACCGGCACCCGGGCGCGGCGGTCGGAGAAGGACGCGCTGGTCGAGGAGTGCCTGACCAAGGCGGGCCTGTGGAACGAGGTCCGCGACCGGCTGCGCCAGCCCGGCGGCGCGCTGTCGGGCGGCCAGCAGCAGCGGCTGTGCATCGCGCGGTCGCTGGCGGTCCGGCCGCGGGTGCTGCTGATGGACGAGCCGTGCTCGGCGCTGGACCCGACGTCCACGCGGCGGATCGAGCAGACCATCGCGGAGCTGGCGCACGAGGTGACCATCGTGATCGTCACGCACAACATGCAGCAGGCGGCGCGGGTGTCCCAGCAGTGCGCGTTCTTCCTGGCGGAGCAGGGGACGCCGGGGGTGATCGTGGAGGCCGGGCCGACCAAGACGATCTTCGAGTCGCCGTCCGACCAGCGCACCGCGGACTACGTGCACGGTCGGTTCGGGTGAAACGGGTTCCCCTTCTCGGCAGAATGGCTGTTGTCGAAGGGGGCTTTGGCATGGAGGTCGAGCTGTTCGACCCGGACCGCGCCGATCACGACGACCTGGTGGCGGTCGCGCGGGTCCAGGTGGCGGCGAGGGTGGAGGCCGGGACGTTCGGGCCGGCGCCGACGGTGGACACGGCGGTGTGGCGGTTGCGCAACCCGTTCGCCGGGTTCGGGCCGGCGGTGCACTGGGTGGCGCGCTCGGGCGGCGGGGTCGTCGGGGTCGCGGTGGCGTACTTCCCGGACCAGGAGAACACCGACAACGCGCTGATCACGGTGACCGTGCACCCCGACCACCGCCGGCGCGGGGTCGGGACGGCGGTGCTGCGGGAGGTCGTGGCGGAGGTGGTGCGGCGCGGGCGGGCGTTCGTCGAGACGTGGGAGGTGGACGAGGGCGGTCCGGGCGAGCGGTGGGCGTTGTCGCTCGGGTTCCGCGAGCTGCGGCGGATGGTGCTCCAGCGACTGGACATGTCGGACGCGCGCACGGACGTGCCGGTCCCGCCGGGCTACGAGCTTCGGACGTGGGTCGGGGCCGCGCCGGAGGACGTCGTCGAGTCGTACGCCCGCGCCCGCAACGCGATCGGCGACTCGCCGTTGGGGGAGGCGGACTACGAGCACCCGGACTGGACCGTCGAGCGGGTGCGGGACGAGGAGGCCGCGCGGCGGCGGCAGGGCATCGAGCAGCGGGTGGTCGTCGCGGTGCACTCCGGTGAGGTGGTGGGGATGACCGAGATCGAGACCCGCCCGACCACGCCGACGTGGCTGTCGCAGCGCGACACCGCCGTGGTGGCGGCGCACCGGGGCCGGCGGCTGGGGTTGGCGGTGAAGGCGCACATGCTGCGGTGGGTGGCGGCCGAACTGCCGGCCGTCGAGTCGGTGCTCACCGGCACGGGCACCGAGAACCACGCCATGATCCGGGTGAACCACAGGCTGGGGTACCGGGACGTGCTCACGTGGCTGTTCCTGCGCCGGGAGGTGGCAGGGCTGTGACTTCCGGCTGGTGCGGGTGGCGGGCGAGGTCGTCGGGGTGGTGTGCCGTGTTCGGGGCGAGGTGGTGGGCCTGACCGAGGTGATCCGGCGGCCGTCCCGGCGCGACGAGTTCTACCAGGGCGACACCGCCGTGGTGGCCGCCCACCGGGGCCGCCGGATCGGGGCGTGGCTCAAGGGCGAGTTGCCGCGGTGGCCGGCGGACGACCCGGCGGCGCTGGAGCAGCGGGTTCAGCTGTAGCGGCCGATCACGTCCCGGATGAGGCCGTCGCGGACCAGGAACTCGTAGTAGAAGACCTCGCGCGCCCCGCTGCGGGTGGTGAAGGTGTAGTCGACGCGGTAGCGGTCGCCGTGCCACCGGGTGCCGGTGACCTCGTACCGGCCGCCCGCGTCGATCACCTCGGGGTCGAGGAACCGGTCCATGATGTCCTGGCGGGAAGGGTAGATCCGGCCGACGCTGTCGAACCGGGCGTCCTCGGCGAACGTGGCGGCGACGGCCGCCGAGTCACCCGCGTTGGCCGCGTCCGCGAACCGCTGCGCGACCTCGGGAGCCGCTGCCCGATCAGCCTCCGACAAGGGGCGCTCCGACACGGGTGTCCCGGTCGACGTGGGGGCCGCGTCGGTCGAGGGCGGGGCCGAGGTGCCGCACGCGGTGGCTAGCGCGAGGAGTGCGGCGGCGGTGAGGCGCTGGTAGGTCCGCATGGTTCCCAGCAGACATGCCGGTCCCCCACCAGGTCCAAGACCTTCGGCCATACCCTGGACGCATAGATCGCACCGAGGGGGCGGAACCGGTGGACGTCGACACCCGCGTGCTGCGCTACTTCGTGGCCGTGGCGGAGGAACTGAACTTCACCCGCGCCGCCGAGCGCCTGTTCGTGTCGCAGCCGTCGCTGAGCAGGCAGATCCGGCGGCTGGAGGAGGACCTGCGGCTCACCCTGTTCGAGCGGACCAGCCGCGAGGTCCGGCTGACCGCCGCCGGCGCCGCGCTGCTGCCCGCCGCCCGGCGCATCGTCGCGGACTGGCAGGCCGCGCAACGCACCGCGCGCGGTGTCGCGGCGGTCCTGCGCATCGGCTTCGAGGCGACCGGCGCCGGGCCGCTGACCACCAGGGCCCGCACCGAGTTCAGCGCGCGCCACCCGGAGGTCGTCGTCGAGCCCAAGCGGTTCGACTGGGGCGGCGAGGTCGACGCGCTGCGGGACGGCGTCGTGGACACGGCGTTCGTCTGGCTGCCCGCCGACACCTCGGGCCTGCGCACCGAGGTCGTCGCGGTCGAGCGGAGGCTGGTCGGCGTCGCGGCGACCCACCCGCTGGCGGCCCGGTCCGCGGTGACCATCGCCGACCTCCGCGACGAACCGCTGGTGTGGACGCGCAAAGCGCCCCGGCACTGGGTGGACTGGTGGGCGGTGAACCCGCGTCCGGACGGTTCGGAACCGGTGTGGGGCCCGGAGAACGACAACGTCGAGGAGATGCTGGACCACGTGGCCGCCGGCGCGGCGGTGTGCATCGGTCCGGCGTCGATGGCCGCCTACTACGCGCGCCCCGACCTGGCGTGGCGGCCGATCACCGACATCCCGCCGCTGCGCATCGCGTTGGCCCGCCCGATCACGTGCACCAACCCGCTGGTGACCGCGTTCACCGAGGTGGTCCGCGAACTCGCCGGCAGCTGACCGGACGCGCCGGACCGCCCACGGCCGTTCGCCGGTTGTGCCATGATCTGCGGCGCACCTTGGGGGAGGGATCAGTGGAGTCACACCACTTGAGGCCGCCGGAGGCTGAGGACGCGGCGGAGTTCGTGGCCGCGATGCGGGCGTTGCGCGTGCGGTCCGGTTACAGCTTCAGGGTCTTGGAACGGCGTGCGGCGAACGTGGGCGAGGTCCTGCCGACGTCGACCCTGAACTCGGCGCTGTCGCGGTCGACGTTGCCGCGCGAGCAGATCGTGGTGGCGTTCGTCCGGGCGTGCGGCGGGGATGAGGAAACCGCGGCGGCGTGGGCTCGGGTACGTGCCGACCTCGCTGCTGCCGACCTGGAGGCAGCAGAGCAGGAACCCGAAGCGGTCGAACCTGAGCCGCTTGAAGCGTCCGAACCCGAGAAGCCGGCAGTCATCGAGCCCGAGCCGCCTGCGGCACCCGTGGCTCCGGTCGTCGAGACCGTTCCCGCTGTCGTGCGTCGCAGCCGGGCGGTGGCGGTCGTGTCGGGTGTCGCGGCGGTCGCGCTGGCCGTGGTCCTGGTGGCGGTGCTGTCCGACTCGCCCCCGGCCGCCGAGCCGAACGCCGCCCCCACCTCGACCATCACGACCGCATCCAGCGCGGCCGAGACGACGACGCCCACCACCACGTCCACCGCCCCCACCGAGAACCCCGCACCCGCGTCCCAGAACCCGCAGCCCGTCCCGGTCACCACCGTCCCGACCACGGAGAACCGGCCCCAACCACCACCGAACGGCGGCGGCCCCCGGGACGGCATCCAGCGCCTCCGCCTGGCCCACACGGGCCTGTGCGTCGGAGAAGGCCCGGAACGGGGCAACACCCAGCCCCGGATCGTCCTGGGCCAGTACGACTGCGCCACCGCCACCCCGCCCACCGAGCTGGAACGCCTGGCGGACGGCTCGTTCCGGATCAAGCTGCACAACGTCGACAACGGCGTCGGCTGCGCGACCGTGGACTACCGGGGCACCGACGTGGGCGTCCTCATCGCGGGCGACGACTGCGCCGACCGCGCCGACCAGAGGTTCACCCTCGAACCGGTCGCCGCCGGCTACCGCCTGCGCTCCGTGCCGGGCGCGCGCTACTGCATCGGCGTGTACGGCGGCAGTCGGTCGGCGGGCGCGCAGCTGATCCAGGACCCGTGCGACGGCGGTGCCCATCAGGTCTTCCAACTCGGCTAGACCCGGGCCCGGGCCGGCAGCAGTGCCGCCCCGCCCAGCACCACGACGACCGTGAGCACGGCGACCCCGGTCCGGAACCCGGCCCCGCTGTCCGCGGCACCCGACACCACCAGGGCCGCGACCGCCGGTCCGACCGTCGAGCCGATCATCCGGGCGGTCGCGCTCACGCCGCCCGCCGCGCCCGCCATGCCCTCGGGCGCCGAGGACATCAGCAGCGTGTTGATGGCCGCGTTGAACAGGCCCTGCCCCAGGCCCATGACGGCCAGCCGCCACGACAGGTCGAGCAGGCTCGTCACCGGCGGCAGCAACAGCAGCAGGCCCACGACCGTCACCGCCACGCCGACCACGGCCACCAGCCACGGCCCGTACCGGTCGGCCAGCGAACCCGCCACCGCCGACAGCAGGCCCACGCCGGCGACGAACACGAGCAGGGCCACGCCGACGTCCTCCGGGGTACCGGCCAGCACGTCGGTCACGAAGTACGGCAGCAGCAGGAACAGCAGCCCGCCGGACGTCGTCACCAGGGTCAGCGTCAGCAGCGGCAGCGCGAACACCCGTTGCCGCACCAGGCCCAGCACCGGCCGCGACGCGGGCAGCCTGCCCCACGCCACACCGAGCACCACGGCCACCGCGACCAGCCACGGCATGTCCTCGAACGCCAGCAGCACCGCCGTGATCGCCCCGCCCAGCAGGAGCGACTCCAGCCACAGGCCGCGGTCCGGCGCGACCAGGCCCCGGCCGTCGCCGCGCAGCGTCCGGAACGCCAGCCACAGCACCACGACCAGCACCGGCAGCTTCATCAGGAACACCGCCCGCCAGCCGAACGCGCCCGCCACCACCCCGCCCAGCGGCGCGCCCGCCAGCCCGCCGACGGTCATGATCGTGATGACGTAACCGACCGCCCGACCGCGCTCGGTCGGACCGACCGCACCCAGCACGATCGGCATGTACGCGGCCAGCACGAGCGCCGCCGCCACGCCCTGCGCCACCCGCCCGGCCACCAGCACCCAGAACACCGGCGCGGCGGCCGTCAGGGCGCTCGCGACCCCGATGCCGATCAACGCGAGCAGGAACGCCGACCGCACGTCGATCCGGTCCACCCACCGCCCGGCCGGGATGGCGATCGCGGCCATCGGCAGCGTGTACGCCAGCAGCACCCACGCGGTCGCGGCCGGGCCGACCGCCAGTTCGGCACCCATGCTGGGCAGCGCGACGGCCGCCACCGTCATCTCCGTGGTGACCACCAGCATGGCCAGCGCGAGCGTCACCACCGGTGTCCACCGGGTCTTGACCTGCACATTCGTTGTCATGACCGGCACGTTATGGCGCGTGCACGGGTGCGCGAATCAGTCGCGTGACCGGTGGCGCCCGCCGGTTACCGGTCGTCGGTCGACCAGTCACCTGACAGATGCCCGCCCGGTCGACCGGCTCCTAGCGTTGGGGTCACCGAACGAGGAGGGACAGGAACATGATCAAGCTCGCGGTCATCATCGGCAGCACCCGCAAGGGGCGCTTCGCCCCGGTCGTGGCGAACTGGTTCGCCGCGCAGGCCGGGCAGCGCACCGACATCGAACTGGACGTGCTGGACCTGGCGGACGTCGGGCTGCCGGACGTGCTGCACCAGTTCGGCGAGGAGCCGGCGGAGGAGGTCAAGGCGGTCACGCCGAGGCTGGCCGACGCGGACGCGTTCGTGGTGATCACCCCGGAGTACAACCACAGCTTCCCGGCGCCGCTGAAGAGCGCGATCGACTGGCACGTCAGCGAGTGGCAGGCGAAGCCGGTCGGGTTCGTGTCCTACGGCGGGCACGGTGGCGGGTTGCGGGCCGTGGAGCAGTTGCGGCTGGTCTTCGCCGAGCTGCACGCGGTGACGATCCGGGACACCGTCAGCTTCCACGGCGCATGGACGCGGTTCGACGACGACGGCGACCCGGTGGATGCCGAGGGGGTCAACGGGGCCGCGAAGACCATGCTGGACCAGCTGGTCTGGTGGGGCACCGCGCTCAAGGACGCCCGCGCGAAGCAGCCGTACGAGGTCTGACGTGCACGCCGTGCGT
This sequence comes from Actinosynnema sp. CA-248983, assembly GCA_050954585.1. Classification (GTDB taxonomy): domain Bacteria; phylum Actinomycetota; class Actinomycetes; order Mycobacteriales; family Pseudonocardiaceae; genus Actinosynnema. The sequence goes on from CP191863.1 coordinate 1,211,531, forward strand.
CTGTGTGGGTTCGGGTCCCCTGATGTCCTTGGCGTGGCGGAGGTCGAGGACCCGAAGCCTGGGCCTGGTCAGGTCCGGATCGCGGTGCGGGCCGCCGGGGTGCAGCTCGTGGACGCCGCGGTTCGGCGTGGGGACGGGCCGTGGCGGCTGGAGCCGCCTCTGGTGCCGGGGAGTGAGGTCGCGGGGGTGGTGGACGCGGTCGGGGTGGGGGTGTCTTCCGACTGGGTTGGGCGGCGGGTCGTTGCTCAGCTCGGGCTGGCTTGCGGTGGGTACGCCGAGTTGGCGGTGCGGGAGGTCGACGCGGTCCACGTGGTGCCGGAGGGGGTGTCGTTCTCGGCTGCGGTGGCGATGGTGTGCACGGGGGCTACGGCGGTCGGTGTGTTGGATGCGGCGGCGTTGCAGCCCGGCGAGGTCGTTCTGGTGACGGGGGCGGCGGGGGCGGTGGGGCACCTGCTGGTGCAGGGGGCGGTTCGGGCGGGTGCGTTCGTGGTGGGGGTTGCGGGGTGTGGGGACAAGCGGCGGACTGTGCTGCGGTCGGGGGCGGCGGTCGCGGTCGATTACCGGGAGGCGGGGTGGGAGGAGCGGGTGCGGGAGGCGCTCGGCGATCGGGAGGTGGGCGTTGTGCTGGACGGGGTTGGCGGCGTGGCTGGGCGGGGGACGCTGGAGTTGGCGGCGGCTGGGGGGCGGGTGGTGATGTTCGGCACGTCCTCGGGGAGCCCACGGCGGTGTCTACTGTGGACTTGTTCGAGCGGGGGTTGAGCGTGATGGTGGCGGTGGGGCCGCACGTGGCGCGGCGGGCCGGTGGGGTGCGGGCGTTGGAGGCGCGGGCGCTGGGTGAGGCCGCGGCGGGGCGGTTCGTGCCGGTGGTGCAGGCGTTTCCGCTGGTTGAGGCTGCTGCCGCGCACGCGGCGCTGGAGGGGCGGCGGACTTCGGGCAAGGTCGTGCTCGTGCCCTGATGAAGATCAGAAGCAGCGCGGTTGAGGGCGCGTGAGGTTCAGCGCGTGGCGTGGCGGTGTGGTGAGGGGCGAGGATTAGGGTCGTGACCATGCTGTACGGACGCTCGGCCGACTTGGCGCGCCTGGAAGAACTGCTCGGCGAGGCGCGGGCGGGACGTAGTGGTGCGCTTGTGGTGCGTGGTGAGGCCGGGATCGGGAAGTCGGCCTTGCTGGACCAGGTGGCTGGGCGGGCCGGGGATTTTCGGGTGTTGCGCGCGACTGCCGTCGAGTCGGAGTCGGTGGTGCCGTTCGCCGGGCTGAGCCTGCTGCTGCGGCGGGAAGTCGGCGCGCTCGGCGGGTTGCCGGACAGGCAGGCCGGGGCGCTGCGGTCGGCGTTGGGGTTGGCGGAGCCGGACGGGGGTGACTGCTTCCTGGTCGGGCTGTCCGTGCTGACCCTGCTCGCCGACCTGGCTGAACGTGGGCCGGTGTTGTGTCTGGTGGATGACGCGCATTGGCTTGACCCGGGGTCGGCCGATGCGCTGTTGTTCGCCGCGCGGCGGTTGGACGCGGACGGGGTTGCGCTGGTCTTCGCGGCTCGTGACCTGCACGCGCCGCCGTTCCCCGCGCCTGGGCTGCCTGAGTTGCGGCTGACCGGGCTGTCGGCGGAGGACTCGGCGGTGCTGTTGGACGAGCACGCCGCCGACCTACCTCGGTACGTGCGGGACCGGATCGCGGATGAAGCGCGGGGCAATCCGTTGGCGCTGCTGGAACTGCCGGCCGCGCAGCGGGAGGGGCACATTCCGGCCGCGCACGGTCTGCGGGTCGCCGCGCTGCCCACGCACAGCCGCATCCAGCAGACCTTCGCCGACCGGATCGGCACGTTGCCACCGGCCACCCGTGATCTGCTGCTGGTCGCCGCCGCGGACGACACCGGGGACCCGGGTGTGGTGTTCAAGGCGTCCGAGCTGCTCGGGGCGGGGGTGGGCGACCTGGAGGCGGCTGAGCAGCGGCAGTTGTTGCGGTCGGATGAGGGGCGGCTGGCGTTTCGGCATCCGCTGATCCGGGCGGCGGCCTACCAGAGTGCGCCGCTGGTGCGGCGGATGGCGGTGCACCGGGCGTTGGCCGAGGTGACCGAGGACGCCTACCGCGCCGCCTGGCACTTGGCCGCGGCGGTCACGGGGCCGGACGAGGAGGTCGCGCGGGCGTTGGCGCGGTCGGCTGAGGACGCGCGCGATCGGGGTGGGTACGCGGCTGTGGCTGCCGCGTACCAGCGGGCGGCGGAGTTGAGCCCGTCGGTGGTGGACCGGGGCAAGCGGCTGAGCGCTGCGGCCCGCGCGGCCCTGGACGCGGGGCAGTACGACCGTGCCGCCGCGCTTGCCGACCAGGCGGGAGACCTGCTCGACCAGCCGCTGGAACACGCCCGGATCGCGCAGGTCCGGGCGGTGGTGGCGGCCGAACGGGGGCGTTCCGGGGAGGCCGCCGCCGTGCTGTCGCGGGCCGCGTACTGCGCCGAGGAAGGGGACCCGGTGCTGGCGGGCGACTTGTTGTTCGCCGCCGCCAGCAGTGCGTGGAGCGTTCGCGACCTGGACGCCGTGCGTGCCATTGCCGAGCGAGCCGCCGACCTGCCGGGGGCGGAGGACGTGCGGGCTGTGGCGCGGGCTGCCGGCGGGTTGGACGGTGGTGACCTGGCGGACGCGCTGGCGGCGTTGCGGACGTTGGTGGCGGGTCGCCGGGTTGATCATGCGCAGGCTGCGTGGTGGCTGTTGGTGCTGGGGGACGACGAGGCCGCGTATGAACGGGCGGCGACGGTCGAACGGGAGAGTCGGGCCACCGGGCGGCTGGGCTTGCTGCCCCGCGCCCTGGCCTACCTGGCTCGGGGACGGCTGCACCTGGGACGGCTGCGTGACGCGCGGGCGACGGCTGAGGAGGGGTTGCGGCTGGCCGCTGACATCGGGCAGGTGTTCAGCGTCGGCTACCTGCACAGCGTGCTGTCCGAGCTGGCGGCGGTCGAGGGTGATGAGGAGCGGTGTCGGGCGGCTGTGGCGATGCTGGTGGGCGAGGCGCCGCAGTCGGTTCGCGCGGCTTGTGCGCTGGCCCTGCTCGATCTGGGGTTCGGGCGGTACGACGCGGTCCTGGACCGGTTGGCCGACGTGGCTTCGGGTGCGCATCGGCTGTATGCGATCTCCAGCCTGCCGGACCTGGTGGAAGCGGCCGTGCGGACGGGAAACGCTGATGCGGCACGGGATTCGTTCGACTGGTACGAGAAGTGGGCGGAGCACTCGGGGCGGGCCTGGGCGAGGGCGGTGGCGTTGCGGTGCCGGGCCCTGACGACCGATGAGGAACGCTGGTACGTGGCGGCCGTCGAGCTGCACCGCACCGACAGCCGGCCGTTCGAACGGGCCCGCACCGAGCTGCTGTACGGCGAATGGCTCCGGCGCGCCCGCCGCCGCAACGACGCCCGCACCCACCTGCGCTCGGCCCTGGACGCCTTCGAGCGGCTGGGCGCGGTGCCGTGGTCCGCGCGGGCCCGGACGGAGCTGCGGGCGACCGGCGAGAGCCGCGCCCTGCCCGGCCCGGACCCGTTGAGCGCCTTGACGCCGCAGGAGTTGCAGGTGGTCCGGCTGGCGGCGGAGGGGTTGAGCAACCGGGACATCGGGGCGCAGCTCTTCCTGAGCCCGCGCACCGTCGGCTACCACCTGTACAAGGCCTACCCGAAGCTCGGCGTGGCCTCGCGGGTGGAGCTGGGCAAGCTCGACTTGGGCTGACGTGGTCTAGACCCATTGACACGGGTCGCCGGGATGCCGACGCTGGACGGCAGTGTGGCCGCCGCCCGCTTCCCGAGGAGGTCCACGTGAAACTCCGAGCGAGGGTGGCCCGCGCGCTCGCCGTCCTGGCGCTGCTGCTCGGCGCGACCGTCGTGTGGCACGCCGCGTCCACACCCGTCACCGCGACGGCCGCGGAGCCGTTGCGGAGCATCGTGCCGGTGCCGGTGTCCGTGCAGGCCAACGCCGGCGCGTCGCACACCCTGACCGCGTCGACGAAGATCTACACGACCCCGGCGGCGCACGCCGTGGGCGACTACCTGGCCGGCGTCCTGCGCCCGTCCACCGGTTACCCGCTGCCGGTCGAGGACACCACCGGCACCCCGACCGACGGCATCGCCCTGCTCATCGGCGGCGCACCGGGCAGCGTCGGCGACCAGGGCTACCAACTGACCGTCACCACCGGCGCGGTCACCCTGCGCGCCAACACCCCCACCGGCCTGTTCGCGGGCGTGCAGACCTTGCGCCAGTTGTTGCCCGGCAAGGTCGAGAGCACCAGCCCGCAGACCGGTCCGTGGACGATCCCCGGGGCGACCATCACCGACCACCCGCGCTTCGGCCACCGCGGCGCGATGCTCGACGTGGCCCGCCACTTCCACCCCGTCGCCACGGTCAAGCGGTACATCGACCAGCTCGCGCTGTACAAGGTCAACTACTTCCACCTGCACCTGACCGACGACCAGGGCTGGCGGATCGTGATCGACAGCTGGCCGCGCCTGGCCACCTACGGCGGCAGCACCCAGGTCGGCGGCGGCCCCGGCGGCTACTACACCAAGGCCCAGTACCAGGAGATCGTCGCCTACGCGGCGGCCCGGCACATCACCGTCATCCCCGAGGTGGACCTGCCCGGCCACACCAACGCCGCGCTGGCCAGCTACGCCGAGCTGAACTGCAACGGCGTCGCCCCCGCGCTGCGCACGGACATCGCGGTCGGCTACAGCTCGCTGTGCGTGGGCAAGGAGATCACGTACCAGTTCGTGGAGGACGTGATCCGCGAGATCGCCGCCCTCACCCCCGGCCCGTACTTCCACATCGGCGGCGACGAGGCCAACGCCACCACCGACCAGGAGTACCAGACCTTCATGAACCGGGTCCTGCCGCTGGTCGGCAAGTACGGCAAGAAGGCGATGGGCTGGCACGAGTTCGTCAAGACCACCACCGACACCACCGCCGTTCCGCAGTACTGGGGCACCACCACGTCCAACGCGGTGGTCCAGGCCGCCGCCGCGCGGGGCAACAAGGTGCTCATGTCCCCGGCCAACAAGGCGTACCTGGACATGAAGTACAACTCTTAGCGGGTGGGTCTGACCTGCACTTTTTCTTCCGATTGAGGCTCAGGCCGTCTACAGGCCGTCAGGCTGCCGGCTGGTCGAGGGTGTCGGTGTCGGAGCCGTCGCGCGCTTCATTGTCCACAGTGGATGCATCCGATGTGGACTCTTCTTTGGTCGCGGTGTCCGCCCCGAACGTCTGATCGACCGCCATGCGCGCTCGGAGGTAGCTGGAGGGCATCAGGTGGGTGTAGATGCGTAGCGTAAAGGCGGGGTCGTGGTGACCCAGGAACTCCGACAGCTCCTTGATCGACACACCTTGCGCGAGGAGCAACGAAGCGTAGTAGTGCCGGAGCGCGTGCATTCCGTCGATTCGCCCCCGGTAGGTCAGACCGGCGTTCTTGAAGGCAGGTTGCCACACCTGTGCGGTGAAGTCCGAACCGCGCCAGGCGATCCGCTCATGTGATCGGCCGCGCCACATTATCCCTTCCTCTTTGAAGTTGACCAGAATCCTGACCGTGACCGGATCGCCGTGCGGTTCGACCCACGGCAAGGTCACCGTCACCGGCTCGAACTCCCCGCTGTAGTCGTCCAGTTGCTTGAGCACGCCGGGCGACAGCGGCACCGATCGGGTCTTGCCGCCCTTGGGAGGCGCGAACACGGGGATGTCGCCGACCCACTTGATTTGCCGGTTGACGCCGATGGTCATGGTCGCGCGATCGATGTCGTCGGGGCTGAAACCCAGGATTTCCATCTGCCGCAGCCCGCAGCCGCCACCCAGGGGGACGACAACGCGGTAACGGTCATCCACGCCGGAGCGCACGGAGTACACACGTTCCTGCGTCCACGGGACGATCCGTCGATCATCGGGCTTGGGCCGCTTGACGCTCTTCGATTTGCACGGATTCCGATGTATGCGCTTCTCCTCCGGCGAGGCCGCCGCCGACAGGATCGCCGACACGAGGTCGAACACCTGTGCCCGATACGACGCCTTCGTCTTCTTCTCCGTGCGCATCCACTCCAACCAGTTCCGGATGGTGTCGATCTTCTCCACCCGACTCAGCGGCATGTCACCCAGGAACGGGTAGACGTGGGTGCTGAGCCGAGTGGTCACACTGCGCACCGTATTTGGGTCCTGTGACTGACCTTTGCGCCACTGCTCGGTGTACGTGCGCAGTGTCACCTCCCCCGCTTTGGGGTCCACGAACACGCCCGCCAGGACGTCATGCTGCATCTTGATCAGGAACGCGTCCGCCTTGTCCTTTTGCCTGTCAGGGAAGCTCTTGCTGCGTTCCTTGCCTTCCTCGTTGTAGTAGCGGACGCGGTAGCGCATCCCCTTGCCGTACAGCTCCGTCTTCTCCTGGACGGGCTTGCCCCTCGCGTTGAGTACAAGCAGCCCGGTCTGCTCGTCGATCTTGTCCCGGTACCAGCGGTCTTCCACGTGGCCGGCCATCCTGGGTGTTCCTTCCGGTCGAGTTGCTGAAAGGCCGCACGCCGTTGTGCGGCCGGGGTTGGGGTCAGGCTGCGTCGTCGAGTTCGTCCAGCCAGTCCCGGACGTCTTCCGGGCGGTAGCGGACGTGTTTGCCCAGGCGCTTGAAGGCCGGGCCTTTGCCCCGGTAGCGCCAGTCGGTGAGGGTCTTCTCCGGGATGCCGAGGAAGGCCGAGAGGTCTTCCGGCGTCCACAGGACTTCTACGGTGATGTAGCGCGGTCGGTCGGTCATGCTGTCCCCCTCGATTCCCCCTGGTCAGGCCGCTATGGGCACGGTTGCTGAAACACTTGGCCCCGACCCGGCCTGGGGTGGGAGATGGGCGAGCGCGGCTTGCGCCTGGTCGTACTCGGCGCGCCACTTCAGCCGTTGGGCGATCATGTGCATGAGCAGTTCCACCCGGGACGGGGCGTGTGGGTCACCGGCCCGCACGGGTGCCCACTGCAACCGGGTGCTGTCGGTGGCGGGCTTGACGATCCCCGCCGCCGCCAGCGCTTCACGGACGAACGTGGTCCGGTCCTGCTTGTGCTCCGCGAGGGTCTTGCCGGACCAGCGTCGGGAGACCAAGACCCGCCTGCCGGGCAGGCCGAGGGTGTCTCGGCGGTGCGCCTTGCCCTTGCAGTGGCCAGGGGTCATCCGCGACGTGACGCCCTTGGGCTGGACCCCGTAGAGCAGCCAGACCGCGCACCGTTCCGAGCACGGCGTCACGGCCAGCTCAGCCGCCAAGCGGTCCGCGTGCTGCGTCACCCGCGCCGAGCTGTCGGCGTCGACCACTTCCGTGATCGACTTGGTGAGGTACTTGGTCAGATAGCCGATGTGCCGCCCGGATTCCTCGGTGCCGCCGAGGATGCCCTTGGAGTGCACCTGGGAGCCGAAGGTGACCACGTGCGCCGGGGTGTCCAGGTCCGCCACCGCGTCGGCCCACGTGGTCAACGGCCGGTTGGTGCCGGGGTCGACGAAGCCCTTGGCGCGCATGTCCCACACCGGCAACCGGTCCCCGCCGTACACCGGCTGGTCGTGGTCCGGCCACCACACCTGGAGGTAGGTAGCGGCTGTCACCTGGCGCACCACGGCGTGCGGGATCGAGCCGCGCAGCGCGAAGTGGGCGTGTGGGGTGATCCGGCGTTGCGGCTCGACCGTGCCGAAGTACTGGACGTCGAACCCGACCACGCGCCGCAGGTTCTGAAACCACCGGTCCAGCAGCGAGGCGAAGTGCACCGCGTCCCGCGCCGCCCGCCGGTAGTCGTAGGTGTCGACGTCGACCGGCGCGCCGTCCGGCCCGACCTTGCCGTAGGAGTCCAGGGTGAGCGTGACGAAGGTCGACGGCCGGTACTTGCCGGCGAACTCCCGGCCCACGGTGCGCTTGTCCACCTTGCGGCGGGGCAGGTTCGGCGCGTCCTGGCGGCGCTTCGTGGATCGCTGGGTGTTCCCGCGGAATGGCCGCTCGACCGCCGGCAGGTTCCCGCGCACACCCTCCCGCCGTAGATCGATGTCCGTCTCGCGGATGCCCTCCCGCAGGTCCTCAGCGTCGGCGGGCTGTCCTTCGGCGACCGCTTGGCGGTAGGCGGCGGTCAGGTCCGAGCGGTGCACCACGAGCGCGACCTGATCCGGCGTGGGGGTGTGCCGCTCCGCCACCGGCTCATGGTCGAGGTGCCAGCCCTCCCGGCACTGCGCCATGCGGGAGCGCCGGTTGCGGTCCGCGCAGGATGGGCACTTGGACGCCTGGGTGGAGTTGCAGCGGATGCCGACGATCCGGACCTCCCCGGTGTCCAGGTCCACGACCTCCCGCAGCACCGGCCGCACGCACACCCCGTGCTGTTCGGCCGCCGCCTTGACCACGTCCAGGGTCAGCGGCATCCGCGCCCGTTCGGCCGAGGTCATGCCGGCCACGTCCAACGGCACCGCCGGCACCACGTCCGGTCCCGCAGATGTGTCCGCCAAGGTGTCCTGTGTGGACTCGCTCATGCCGCCTCACCCCCGGAGGTGTCGGAGCCAGGCCCGTTCGGGTCCGGCCGGGTCGGGAATTCGTGCACGGTCGCTTCGCCGGCGGTCAGGAACAGGCCCAGCTCCACCAAGTCGGCATCGGTGACGTGGAAGGCCCGGACCCGCTCCGGTTCACCCTTCCCGTCGGTCTTCACCCACGCCACGCCCGGTGTGTCCTCACTGATCTCGTGAGCCGCCGCGCCCCGAGCCCGCGCACCGTCACCGGCGACCATGTCCACCTGCGCCGCCTCATCGAGCCGCATCGCCACCTTGGTACCGAACAGGTGCCGGAAGCCCACCACCTCCTTGCGCGGGTCCTGCACCAGTGCCACCACGGCGAAGCCGGGAGCGCGGCCCTGAGAGGTGATGGTCTGCAACGCCCGCATCGCCCGTTCCCGCAGCTGCTTGTCCGGCTGGTAGGCCACCAGGTCCGCCAGTTCGTCCACGATCAGCACCGTGAACGGCTCACCCGAGGAGCGCGCCCACAACCGGCGGATGCCCCGGTACCGCGCGGCCCGTTCCCGAACCTGGGTGGCCAGGTCTTCCAGCAGCTCCACCGCCTCACGGCCGTTGTCGTAGACCACCCGCGCGAAGGCGTCCGGGCACTGCCCGATCTCCATCCCGCCCTTGGGGTCGATGCCCACCAGCCGCACCAGGCCCGCCCGGACCGCCGGAGCCAGGTGCCACACGACCGACCACAGCAGCGACCCCTTACCCGCGCCCTGCACACCCACCCCGAGCACCTGATTGCCCCGCAGGCGGACCCGCCACGGCCGACCGGTCTCCGTGCGGCCCACCACGACCCGGGCCAGGTCCACGCCGTCCGCGTCATCGGACAACGCCGGCACCGGCACCGGACGCGCCAACGGGTCCGAGTGCACGAAGTCCAGCTCCAACAGCCGAGGCCGCAGCACCCGGACCCGGCACGACCGAGCGCCGAACGAGTGCGCCAGCCCCTCACGGCGCAGCTCCCACGCCTCCGGGGACTGGGCAGGGATCATCCGCACCCGGACCCGGTCCCGCCACCCCTCCGACCGGACACGACGCAGCCGGGCCGCCACTCCCGACCCCGATGCGAACCGACCAGGTTGGCCAGCCGCAGCACGGTGCGCCAACGCGGCACGTACACCGTGGCCCGCCGCCACTCCGTCAACACCCGGTGCCAGGTGAACCGGACACACGACGACCGGTGCAGGCCCCACCACACCGTCAAGGCCGACACCACCGCCAGTACGGCGATGACCAGCGGCCACACGCCCAGCCGCCACCAGCACCAGGCCGCCGTCAACGGCACCAGCGTCACCACCGGGTACCGGACCACGACGAGCACCAGGCGCACGACGCCGACCAGCAGCAGCCACACCAGCGCCACCAGCAACGCCACCCACCGCAGCTTGCCGGGCACCCACGCCCACCACGGCACCCGAGGCCGAGCCCCCTCGAACGGGGCCGGATCAACCCACCTGCTCATCAGGCCACACCCCCAACCGGACCGGCCGGGGACACAGACCACGCCACCGGGGTAAGACGCCGACTTGACTCGGCACCCCCACTGACAGATACGCTTGACATGACTGGAATCCCTTGTGTGTCAACAAAGTGCATGAGATGCCAGTCGATGTGACACCGGAAACAGTGACCAGGCCCGCCAAGACTCGGGAACTGTTTCCGGTGCACACCAACCGGCTACGACAACGCTGTTTTGTTGTCCGCCAACCCGTTTCAGGGCGAGCGGTACCACCACACCGGACCCAACCGGTGTCCACATAGGACTTTCGGTCTACTTCTTGCGTTGGCCCGTCCGGCGGATGTGGTCCGCGTGGTTGGCCTCCACCTGCGCGTACGCCGCCGCCTCGTACTGGTGGGCCTTGTCCTGTTTCGACACGCTCCGGTACACCTCCGCCGCCTGCACGTGGTAGGCCAACCACGCCTTCACGCCCGCCTTGGGGCCGGGAGCCAACCGCGCCACCGCGATGTCGGCCGCGACGAACGAAGTCAGCTCCCCGGCCTCAGCCCACTGCGCCTCCGTCCCGGTGCGCTCCGGCCCCGTCGACCCGCTCACCACCCACCTCCTGAACTCGTCCGCTGTGGAATCCCCGAACGGCATGCGCGTAGGCCCGGACCCCGGACCGCGTCAGCGAGTGCATGACCCGCCGTGGCACGCCGTTGTGCCACCGCCCCTCGACACGCGACCTCACGTGACCGACCGCCGCTAAGTCGGCGCACACCGTCCGCACGGACGTGTCGCTCACCGACGCACGCACCGCCAGCCCCCGCGCCGTCCACTCACGGTCGGGCTCCGACATCAACGCCGTCACCACCAACGCCAACGTCTCCACCGAGTACAGGGCCGAGCCGCCCACACCCGACCGCTGCCGCGCGCCGATGACCGACGACACATCCAGACCGCCGAAGGTCACCGCACGACCCTGCCCCGCACCCGTCCGGCCGTTCACCATCACCACCTCCTTGTCAGCTCAGTTCCGGACCCGCGTACAACCGGCGACCCACCTCCGTGAGCCGGAACCGGTCATCCGCCGTCAGACCCGAACCCAGACGGACCGGTTGGCCGACCGCGTAGCCCGCCGCCACCAAGTGCTTGCACAGGTTCCGGGTGTGGGACACGCTGGCCCTCGCCCGCATCGCTGCCGAGGCAGCCGACACAACCCGGTCCTCCGGCAACGTGAACAGCGCTCTGACCACGCTTCCGAACGCGGAAACCGACGTCCACTCCTCCACGCCACGACCGGCCAACCGGCCATGCGCCGCACGAATCGCCCGCAGCTGCCCGTCCGACATGTTCGATGCGACGTCGACCACCGGAACACCGGGCAACGCCGGCACCCGCAGGTCCAACCGTCGCTCCAGGCCGGATGGGCCGGTCCGGGTGACCTCCCGGGACTCCACCCGGCTCACCTCGACCAACTCTCCACAAGCCCGCGTGGCAGCCTCCATGTCCAACCCGGACATCAACGCAACCTCATCCAGCCGGCACCACCGGCCCCGCAACCGCTCCAACGCCACCACGGCGACCGAACACGCCAATGACTCACCCAGCCGCACCGTCATTCCGGCAACCTCCCCACCCCGGTCTCTCCCAGGTCATCCGTCGTACGCTCCGCCGACCGCCGCGTGAACCAACCCACAGCCCCCGGCCCCCGCATCGAGCGACCACCCGGGTGAGCGTCCAAAATGGACGCCAACATCACGCACACTTCGCCCAACGCCATCAAGAACACGGCCATCTCCGCCGCACCCTCAGGACCATCCGCCGGGCCGATCACGACCTCACCCGGGTCCAACCGCACCCTCAGCGCGTACAACTCCGTTTCCGGCCACGGGATCACCTCCGCCACGGCGTCCGGACCGGGCGTGAACATGGCGCGCACCAACGGCATCACCGCAACCTCCTAAAAGATCGCCGGTTTGCCCGGCTGGACACCCGATCGCCCCTCGGGCTTGCCGGCCGGCCGGTCACCCACGGGCTCATAGATGTGATCATCGGCAGCCGACTTGCCCCCGCTGGCGGCTCGCTCGTTGAGGTCGCCTTGGTGGTCGAACATCTCAGCGGCATGAAGTGCCGCCGCCTTCGCCCACCACGGGGTGGTCTCCAACGCCGCGAGTTGTCGCCACAGCCACGCAACCTGTCGGTACGTCGGTGCGATGCGCGCCCCGGCCTCGGGGTCATCGGTTGGCAGGTAGCGGTTCGCTTCGTGCGCGTCCGTGTAGCTTCGATACGCCGCCTGCCATTGGGCGACCAGCTTTTGAAGATCGGCCACGGCTCACGCCGCCTTGGTGTCGGAGCTGCCACCGTTCGACTTGGCACCGGTCGGGGCCGAGCCCGCCGACTTGCCCGCCGCGCGGAAACCGGTCGCCCGAAACACGAAGGACTGGTACTTGAACTCGCCGTTGCCCGCGACTCGCGGTTCAGCCGTGAGCCCGTCCAACTCGATCATGCGCATTCCCGGTGCCACTTCCCCGGTGGTCGGCACCGGCTGAACGTCCGCCAACAGGGTGATCTCGAAGCTCTTGCGCTTCGCGTTCGGCTCGTGGGGGTCCGTGACGGACGCCTTCCACTGGCGCTTGCCGGTCACCTCGTCCACTCGCTGACGAACCGGCCGTCCGGCCGCCCTGTCCTCCCTCGTCTGGTACTCGGTGTCCGGGGCAACCTCGCCGACCATCAACAGCCCTTGCGGGAATGCGTCATCGAACTCGACCCTGAACCGGTAGCCCTTGGTGATAGCCATCATCGCTCCACTGATCGGAGCCGCTCATTTGCGGCTTGCACAACCAGGTTCGGCAGCGATTCGTCCCGTCACGGACCCGTACCGGTCTCGCTTGCCGCGTGTCGCACTCGGATGGTCTCGTCTTTGTCTCACGACGGTGGTAGTCTCGTCTCGTCTCGTCACACCGGGGGAGGGTCCATGGCTACCGAGTCAACGCTGTTGAGGGTGCTACTTCGACAGCGTCACATGCAGGGACACCGCGCGTTCTGCAAGGAGTACGACCGCGTAGCAAAGCAAATCGATACGGACCTAGTCGGCAAGTACCCAAGTAAGGCTCAGTACTACCGATGGCTATCCGGCGATCTGCTGGGCCTTCCCTACTCGGACCACTGCCGCATCTTGGAGAAGATGTTTCCCGGCTGGACCGCCGAACAGTTGCTTGCACCGCATGACGGGGATGCCGAGCAACTTGTCACTCCACCGTCACGCGTGCAGTCCTCCCCCTCGCAACCCGTACCGCGACCAATCCAATTGCCGCAGGTCGTGCGCTTGGCGGACGTGACCGCTGTTTACACCACAAGGACAGAGTTCCTGCACAACATGCCGCCGCGCTCACTCTTTGACGGTGCGGAGACTATTGATATTGCCGGGTTGTCGCTAAATGTCTTGTGCCAGCAGTACTCGGATAGACTGCTACTCGATTCAATAGAGCGTGGAACTGTTGTCAGAGCTTTGTTCCTTGACCCCGACGGTGTGCACATCACGGCGAGAGAGCGGGAAGAGGGTTTGCCTGAAACACACTTGAGTACGCTGACTCGCCTCAACATCGAGGCTCTGCGACGGGTGGGTTCGAAGGTCACCGCAGACGCGCGCGGAAAACTGAACATTCGTGTCTACGACGAGCCGATTCGATACAACATTTTGGTCACCGACAACGTCAAGTGCATCGTCCAGCCCTACCTGCCCGACGCTCGCGGAGTCGAGTCGCCCACGCTGGTAATCGAGAAGGACGATGCGGCCCCCGGCCTCTTTACGACGTTTGCCCAGGTCTTCGAGTCACTATGGGACCGCGCCAAGGAAGCGGCATAATGCGACAGCTCGACCATTTGGCCGACATTGCACAGAAGGCCGTCAGCATCGGCAACGATCTTATCAAGAGTACACGCCCGCGAACTGTCACGGAGAAGACGGACCGCGACACCTTCACCGACGTAGACGTCCGTATCGAGCAGGAGGTTCGCGCGTACCTGGCCGAGGCCACACCCGAACTCGGCTTCATCGGGAGGAGGAAGGCCGAAGCGCCCAGGCTGAAGACAGCGATTGCGTTTGGGCTCTTGATCCAATTGACGGAACAGCCAACTTCGTGCACGGGGTTCCGCTATCCGGAATCTCCCTTGCTCTACTGCGACACGACCGCGCTATCGTGGCAGCGGTTTCACTGCCACATTCAGGCTTGCACTACTGGGCCGCAGAGGGAAAAGGTTCTCGTGTCAACGGAACGCCGATCCAGGCAAGTTCAACTACCGAATTGTCCCAGGCAATGATTGCCATTGGTGATTATGCGCTCGGCGACCACGCGCATGAGAAGAACAAGCAGCGGATCGCACTGACCGCCGCACTCGCCGCCAAGGTCGAACGTATCCGCATGTTTGGCTCCGCTGCCCATGACCTTGTGTGGCTGGCAGAAGGACGTCTTGACGGTGCGGTCATCTTGTCAAATAAGACCCTCGACATCGCTGCGGGCGTCCTGATTGCGCGTGAAGCCGGGGCACTCGTTCTGGACAGCTCAGGGACCCAGCACTCTTCCGCCTCTACGCACACCATCGCTGTGGCACCCGGCATTGCAGACCCACTGCTGTCGCTCGTGAGGTCTTCCATCTGACCCGTTGATGAATTCAGCTTTATGGGATCAAGGCGAGCCGCCGCCGGCGGCTCGCTGCGCGGTACGGCTCCGCTGACAACGCCCCACGTTGCACCGCCCTTCCGCGACGCGGCACGCCGGGTTCCCGCTTCGCTCCACCCGTCGACCGCGCGCGGAAGTCGGTGCACGGGGCCGGGGCAGCGAGCCGCCGGCAGCGGCACCCAGCACCAGGCCCCCAGCTCCCACAACACCTGTTCACCAACGAGCACTAGGCCCACGGCGACGAACCAGGCCGGGCGTGAACCCGCGCACGCTCGATCGTCCGATCAGGTGAAAGCCCGACAAACACGGCGTCGGCACACGGTTTAGGGGCATGACACACAAGCTGCGCCGACCGGGACGCCGGGCACACACCACGCGACCACCGTTCCACCCTCGCCCAGTCCCGCTCCCCAAACGCCGACTTCCCAGGCCGATTTGTTGAGTACGCGCCGGAATCGACCCCGAAACACACACATCATCGGCGCACTGCCAGCGTGGTCACCCTGCATCGCTCCCGCCGGCTCACCCGCCCAGCAACACCGGATGACACCACTACACAGGACTCACGGTAAGGCGGAACTCACCACGTCCTGAACCCCACCTCAGTCGCTGGCCCGTCCCCTGGGGGTCCGATCCTTTAACACCGGGCCGACGGCATCAAGGGCGCTTCGCGTCGCTTCGCGATGGCCTACGGCCACCCTTGACACCGCCAACCCGGTGCTAACCGCAGCCAGGACCAGGAGGGCGGGGGCGACCGGCCACCGACCAACACGAGAACCGATCTCGACCGGCGGTCAGGAAGGGGCAACAGCAATGAGCACCAGGACCAAGGCCAACAGCGCACAGGGCGCACTCTGGGGCCGCTACGAACTGGAGAACCACGCCGTCGCCCACGCCAGTCATCGGGACATCCGCCAGGCCGCCGTCACCCGGACCAGCAAGCCGACCGCCGCCCTCTTGATCCCCACGCCCAGGCCGCCACTGACCCCGACGTTCCTGCCCCCGGTCCGCCTGGCACCGATCTTCCGGCCGGCCGTCACCATGACCACGAGCCCCCCGGTCCACCGTCCACAGTGGAACCGAGGGGCTACTGTGATCATCTTCCAGGCCGTCACCAGGCCGTGGAACGTCCAGACCGGTCCGGATGCAACCGGATGCAACGAACACAAACCAGCAGGTCACACCCGGTATTCCCCTCCATTGCGCCAGGTAGCTCGAATCCACCAAAAGTTGAAGTACAACTCCAGCACCCCGCTGGGCCTGAGCTGGGCCGGGTACATCGAAGTCCAGGACGCGTACAACTGGAACCCCGGCACCCACCTCTCCGGTGTCCCGGAATCGGCCGTGCGCGGTGTGGAAGCTCCACTGTGGACGGAAACGATCGTGACTCCCGCCCACATCGACTACATGGCTTTCCCGCGCCTGGCGGTCATCGCCGAGCTGGGCTGGTCCCCGTGGTCGACCCACAACTGGGACGCCTTCAAGGTCCGCCTGGGCGCCCAGGCGCCGCGCTGGACCGCCCTGGGCATCCGCTTCTACCGCTCACCCCAGGTCCCCTGGGACAACGGCGGAACCACCACCACGACCACGACGACGACCAACCCGCCCTCCGGCACATGGGCAGCCTGGGTGAGCTACGCGACCGGCGCCCAGGTCACCTACAACGGCGCCACCTACCGCTGCCGCCAACCGCACACCTCACAACCGGGCTGGGAACCGCCCAACGTCCCCGCCCTCTGGGAACGGATCTAGTCGCCCTGGCCGCCGCGGCGGCCACTACCCGGTCGGCCGTCAGACGATGCGCGCGGCGGACACCGGGCGTTCGGCGAGGGAGTAGGTGCCCGCCGAGTTGGTGTTCACGCTCCACCGGTACCGGGTGAACTCACCGGTCTCGTCGGAGGCGTAGAACATCATGTGGCCGAAGCCCGCGCCGTCGGTCGCCGCGGTGGCGTTGAAGATGCGGCTGTCCGGGAACGCGAAGTAGCTGCCCACGCCGTGCAGGCCGTGCGGCTCGGCGGTGCAGTCGACGACCTCGACCGCGTACTGGGTCTCGCCGGGGAAGTTCAGCCCGCCGGCGGGCGCCACGTACGTG
The DNA here is from genome assembly GCA_050954585.1 of Actinosynnema sp. CA-248983. Lineage (GTDB taxonomy): Bacteria > Actinomycetota > Actinomycetes > Mycobacteriales > Pseudonocardiaceae > Actinosynnema. The sequence goes on from CP191863.1 coordinate 1,228,247, forward strand.
CCGCGCAGCGAGCGGACCATGACGATGTGACCGGTGTTGGTGTCCTGGTCGTTGTCGTAGTCGATGGCGACCAGGTCGCCGGGCCGCAGGTCGGCGACCCGGGTGATGCGCTGGAAGTGCGGCACGTCGTCCCGGGCGAACGCGGCCTGGTAGTCGCGGGCGAACGGGCTGGCCATGCCGAAGTGGGTGGTGAAGAACTTCGCCGTGGCCCACTTGTAGCTGCGCTTGAGGACGGCGGTCTGGAAGGAGGCGCACTGGCTCTGGTTGACCCAGGTCGACGCGTCGCCGGGCGAGCCCCAGGTCACGATGTTGGGCTGGTCGGGGTCTTGTACCGGTTGTTGGTCAGCGGGCACGTCGGCAGCGACAGGTAGCCGACGAGCTGCTCGGCCTCCAGCAGGTGCGGTGTGGACGTCCGGTGTGGACGCGGCTCGCGGCGCGCGGTCCTCCCCGGAGCCGCGGCGACGTCCACCGCGACGGCGATCGCCCCGGAGAACGGTCTGCGGGACAGGTCCATCGTGCGACTCCCCCCTTCGATACGGGCCCGCACACCGTAGTCGAAGGGACCGGGCCGCACTCGTCGGTTCAGCGGGCGTACACCAGGAGGAGAGTGGTCAGTGCGGTGGACATGGCGAGCATGGTGGCGATCCCGGTCATGGCCGCGCCCGCCGTCAGCAGCACGCGGGTGATGATGCCGAGCAGCCGGCGCAGCAGCCGGGCCAGGCCCAGGACCAGCGTCATCGCGCCGATGAGGATGATCAGGACCAGCGGGGTCCACTCGGTGGTCTCGGCCGATTGAGCTAAAGCGGTGAGCGTGTTCATGGTTACCCCCGGATGGCTTCCTGGGTGAACTTCACTTAGCTCACTGAAGTTGACTGAACCTCAGCAAGGTTCAGAGTAGGGGCACGGTTTCGGGCTGACAAGAGGCGCAATGGGCGTATCGGGTTCAGCTAGGGGTGTGCCATCTTCAGGTCGGGGTCGCTCGTCGTGTATGTTGCGCCCTTCAGCTTGTATGCTGAAGTTAACTGAAGGGCGCGGGCGACGTGGTCGGTTCGGATGACACCTTTGCGCTCGCGCACCGCCTCCGGGCGTTGCGCGAAGAGCAGTGGCCGGACAAGGTGATCACACAGAGTGATCTTGCGGATGCGTTTAGTACCGAGAAGCGGGCCAGCGTGCCCCTGCTCTCGTCGTGGGAGAGCCGGACCCACCCCAAGACGCCGCCGCTGCCCCGGCTCGCCGCGTACGCCACGTTCTTCGCGACCCGGCGTTCGGTGGTCCGCTACCCGTACCGGCTGCTGCCGTTGAGCGAGCTGACGCCGGAGGAGTCGCAGCGGCGCGAGGAACTGCTCGCCGAGCTGACCGAGCTGCGTACGGCCGCCTTGCAAACCGCCGCCACGCGCCCGGACGGCGGGACGGTGTCCGAACCGGACCGACCCGGCCGCGACGACTTCTGGTTCTTCCCGGACCGCAACAACATCACCATCGTGGTCGCCCAACTGCCCAAGGCGATGCGCGACCAGATGCCCTACGCGGACCCCACCAAGCCGGACTACGTCGAGCTGTACACCTACGCCGACCTGGACGCGCTGATCGAGCTGCACGGCCACATCCGGGCGCTCAACCCACGCAGCCGGGTGCACTTCCGCATCGCCTCCGGCCTCGCGCCCGACGACTACACCTCGCACCTGGTCCTGCTCGGCGGGGTCGACTGGAACGTCGTCACCCGCGAGCTGCTGGAACGGGTGGACCTGCCGGTCCGCCAGGTCACGCGGCACGACGAGTCCGAGTCGGGCGGGTTCGTCGTCGGACAGGGCGACGACCAGCGCGTGTTCGCGCCCAAGCTGGGCACCTCCGGTGACCACGAGGTGCTTCACGAGGACATCGCGCACTTCTACCGTGGACCGAACCCGTTCAACCACAAGCGGACGGTCACGATCTGCAACGGCATGTACGGCCGGGGAACGCTCGGCGCGGTGCGTGCCCTCACCGACGAGCGGTTCCGCGACCGCAACGCGGAGTACCTGCGGAAGACCTTCGCCGGGCTGGACGCCTACAGCGTGCTGACGCGGGTCACCGTGGTGAACGGGCGGGTGGTCACACCGGACTGGAACCTGCCGGAGTCCCGTCTCTACGAATGGCCGGAGGGCCGTTGAACCCCACCGCGTCGGTGGCCGAGGAGCAGCACCAGGCCGCTGAGCACCACGAGTCGCACGACAAGCTGCTCACGGCCGTCGAGTCCGACGTCCGCGCTTCGGTGGACGCGATCATCGTGCCCACCAACCGCGAACCCGCGTACCTGGCCGAGGCGGTGTCCCTCGCCCGCCGGCTGGGCGCCACGCTCGTCGTGCTGTGCAGCGGCAACGCCTCCCCCGCGGCGACCAAGGAGCTGGCGGCGGGCCTGGACCTGGTCGTGGTGGACGTGACCGCGCTGCCCGCGCGCGTGCTGCCCGACTTCGCGACCACCAGGCTGATCGAGGGCACCGGCTTCGACCGGCGCACCGACACCAGCCTCAAGCGCAACCTGGGCCTGGTGATCGCCCGGCTGATGGCGTGGGAGCGGATCGCGTTCCTGGACGACGACATCACCGTGCCGATCCCGGAGGACCTGGAGCTGGCGGCGGGTGCGGTGACCGCGTCCGTGGCGGCGGTGGGCCTGCACGTCGGCGGCTTCCCGGACAACTCGGTGGTCTGCCACGCCAACCGCGAGACCGGCGGCAAGCAGGGCACGTTCATCGGCGGCGGCGCGCTGGTGGTCGGGCCGGAGTCGACCGAGTCGTTCTTCCCGACCATCTACAACGAGGACTGGTTCTTCCTGCTCGACGACGTGGGCCTGCGCGGGTCGGCACTGGTGGGGTCGGTGGAGCAGAAGCCGTACGACCCGTACGCGAGCCACGCGCGGGCGCAGGTGGAGGAGTTCGGCGACACCCTCGCCGAGGGCGTGTTCGCCCTGCTCGACGAGGGCCGGTACGGCTCGGCGACGGACACCGCCTACTGGGAGGGCTTCCTGGTCGCCCGGCTGGCGCTGATCGACGACGTCCTGGGCCGGGTGCGGGCGGGGGTGCGCGGTGACGACGGCGAGTTGCTGCCCGAGCCGGTGACCCGGCGCATGGAGGACGCGTTGCTGGCGGCGCGGGGGCGGTGCGAGGCGATCGCGCCGGAGTTGTGCGTGCGGTACCTGGAGGCGTTGCGGGCCGATCGGGAGCAGTGGCGGGAGTACGTGCGGCGGCTGGGGAAGCGGCACGCGTGGCGGATCTCGGACGCCAAGCACGTCCTGGACGTCCTGCGCCTCACGGACTGCGCCGAGTACGTGCCGGGCGCCCCAGCCTGACGGACTGCGCCGAGTACGTGCCGGGCGCCCCAGCCTGACGGACTGCGGAGCACGTGCCCTGGGTGCCGACGCCTGACCGGTTGCGGCCGGCTCCCATGTGGCGGAACGCTCAATGACGGCCGGCCGGCGGCGATTAGGCTCGGTTGGCTGGAGTGCGCGAGCGTGGAGGAACGGGATGACGAGCAACGATGGTCGCCAGAAGTGGCTGACTGTCGCCGACGAGGTGGCCACCGCCCTGCGGCTGGACGCGGCGCAGCGGGACCGGGCCGGGGTCGAGCCGGTGGCCGAGGTCGAGGTGTTGCGGCGGTCCGGGTTGTTGTCGGTCCGGGACTGGGGGACGCAGCAGGCCGTGACCCGGGTCGTCGGGGCCGCGGACGGCAACGTCGGGCACCTGCTCGGGTACCACTACCTCCAGGTCTGGCGGAGGGGATTGTTCAACAATCCTGTTGTTGAGGAAGAGGACGATCTCTTCTGGGCGGGGGTCAGCAACCCGCTGGATGCGGCGCTCCAGCTCGAACCCGTCGACGGCGGGTTCCAGGTCAGCGGGCGGAAGACGTTCGCGACGGGCGCGTCCGTGGCGGACCGGCTGGTGGTCAGCGCCACCCGCACGGACACCGGCGGCAAGGTCACCTTCACCCTCGACGCCAAGAGCGACGGCATCACCTACCACGGCGACTGGGACAACATCGGCCAGCGCCTCACCGCCAGCGGCGGCGTGACGTTCGACGCCGTCGAAGTCCCCGCCGACCGCGTCCTGGGCGCCCACGACGAGCACAGCCCGCGCCAGTCCCTCGCCGCGATCGGCTTCCAGCTCGTCCTCGCCCAGCTCTACGTGGCCCTCGCCGAGGGCGCCCTGGCCGAAGCCGCCCAGTACACCCGCACCACCACCCGCCCGTGGTTCCTCTCCGGCGTCGACACGGCCACCGCCGACCCCTTCATCCTCGCCACCTACGGCGAACTGGTCGCCGACGTCGACGCCGCGGGCCTGCTCGCCGACGCCGCCTCCGAAGCCCTGCGCGAGGCCAGTGACGCCCAAGACGACCTCACCGCGGAGCAGCGCGCCACGGCCGCCGCCCGCATCACGTCGGCCAAGGTCGTCTCCACCAAGGTCGCCAACCACACCACGAGCAAGGTCTTCGAGCTGTGCGGCGCGCGGGCCACCGCCGCCGGGTACGCGTTCGACCGGTTCTGGCGCAACGCCCGCACCCTGACCCTGCACGACCCCGTGTCCTACAAGGCGCGCGAACTCGGCGCGTACTACCTGACCGGCGAGCGCGCGCCGTTCACCGGGTACAGCTGATGCCGTCCACCCGGGAACCCGTCCTCGCCCGCAGCGTCCGCCTGGAAGACGACGGCGTCCACATCCTCGACCGCCGCAGCTTCCCGTTCGAGCGGGTCTGGGTGCGCTGCGCGACCGTCGCCGAGGTGGCCAAGGCCATCGAGGACATGGTCACCCAGTCGTCCGGCCCGTACTTCGCGACCCTCTACGGCATGGTCCTCGCCGCCCGCGAGGCCAGGCGCCTCCCCCGCGACGAAGGCCGCGCACGCCTGGAGAGCGCCGGGGAGCTGCTGGTCAACACCCGCCGCACCAACAACGCCCTGCGCAAGGCGGTCGCGGCGGTGCTGGCCGGGGTCGACGCGTCCGACGACCTGGAGGCCGGTGCACTCCACGGCGCGCGGCAGGGCGACGAGCGCTACCGCGGCCGGAGCCGGGCCCTGGGCGAGCACACCGCCGCCCTGCTGCCCGACGAGGGCGCGGTCCTCACGCACTGCTGGGCCGACCTGTACCTGACCGAGACGGTGAAGGCCGCGCAGAACGCCGGCAAGCGCTTGCGGTTCTTCTGCACGGAGACCCGCCCGTACCTGCAAGGCGCGCGCCTGACCGCCGAGACGCTCGCCGAGATGGGTGTGGACACCACGCTCATCACCGACGGCATGGGCGCGGCGGCGTTCGCCGAGAAGCAGGTGGACGTGCTGCTCACCGCCGCCGACCGGGTCACCATGGACGGCCACGTGGTCAACAAGGTCGGCACGCTCGGCCTGGCCGTCGCCGCGCACGCGTTCGACGTGCCGTTCCTGGCCATGGTGCAGGCCCCGGACCTCCTCGCGCCCACCGCCGCCGACGTGCCGATCGAGTACCGGCCGGGTGACGAGGTGCTGCACACGCTGGGCCGGCGCACCGCCACCGACCGGGTCCGGGGCTGGTACCCGGCGTTCGACGTGACGCCGCCGGGGTTCGTCACCACCGTGGTCACCGACCGCGGCGCGTACGCTCCCGACCGGCTCGCGGAGTACTACGACAGCAAGGACGTTCATGACTGAGTGGGTCGTGCTCGACATCGAAGGCACCCTGTCCGCCACGGACCAGGTGCTGGTCACCCTCTACGACTACGCCCGGCCGCGGCTGGGGCCGTGGATCGACGACCACGCCGACGACCCGGCCGTGGTCGGGGCGGTCGCCCAGATCCGCGAGCTGTCCGGTGTGGACGGTGGCACCGACGAGCTGGTGCGGGTGCTGCACGGGTGGATGGACGCCGACCAGAAGGTCACGCCGCTGAAGACCTTGCAGGGCCTCATCTGGCAGCGCGGGTACGCGGTCGGCGACCTGGTCGCGGAGTTCTTCCCGGACGTCGTGCCGGCGCTGCGCAAGTGGCACGAGGACGGCGTGCACCTCGCCGTGTTCTCCTCCGGCTCGGTCGCGGGCCAGGTCGCGTTCTTCGGCCACACCACCGAGGGCGACCTGCGCGGCCTGTTCGAGCACCACTTCGACACCGTCAACGCGGGTCCGAAGCGCGAGGCGGCGTCGTACCACAAGATCGCGGAAGCGTTGGGCTCCAACGACATCACGTTCTACTCGGACGTCCCGGCCGAGCTGCACGCCGCCGCCGAGGCGGGCTGGCGGACCGTGGGTGTGGCGCGTCCCGGCGAACCCTACGGCGACGCCGACTTCACTCCACACCGGACGGTGAGCGCCCTGTGACCCCCGGCGAGGCACTGGCCGCCGAGTGCGCCCGGTTCACCGCGATGGGCTGGATGCGCGGCACCTCCGGCAACCTGTCCGTGGTCGTCGACCGCGACCCGCTGCGGCTCGCCGTCACGGTCAGCGGCAAGGACAAGGGCGAGCTGACGCCCGAGGACGTCGTGATCGTCGACCAGCACGGCGAGACCGACGACCCGGTCCGCGTCCCGTCCGCCGAGGCCGGCCTGCACGGCCGGATCGCCGCGGTGGCCGGCGCGGGCGCGGTGATCCACGTGCACGCCCTGGCTCCCGTCGTGGCCGCCGAGTTCTGGCCAGAGGGCGTGGAACTGCGCGACCTGGAGATGCTCAAGGGCTTCGGCCGGCAGGCCCACGACGACGTCGTGACCGTGCCTGTCGTGCCCAACAGCCAGGACATGCGCGTGCTGGGCGACGCGTTCGAGGCGGGCTTCCGCAAGGACGTGCCGGCGCTCATCGTGGCCCGGCACGGCGTGTACGTGTGGGGCGACGACCTGCCCCAGGCCCGCCACCGCCTGGAATGCCTGGAGTGGCTGCTGCGCTTCAAGGTCGAGACGAGGAGGGACCTGCGATGACGCTGCTGACCGTCTGGCCCGACACCGACCCGGGGACCGTGCTCGTGCGCACCGAAGACCCGGCCGAGATCGCCGCCGAGCTCAAGCGGATCGGCGTGCGCTACGAGCAGTGGCCGGTCATCCCCGGTGTCACCAAGGACAACGCCCTGGAGGCCTACCGCGACCGGGTCGCGCGGGTCACCGAGTCCGAGGGCTACGTGCTGGTCGACGCGATGGAGATGACGCCGTCCGACGACCCGGAGTGGCTGGCGTCGGCTGGTCAGGCCCGGCTGAAGTTCCTCGCCGAGCACACGCACGACGACGACGAGGACCGGTTCTTCGCGCGCGGTTCGGGGATCTTCTACCTGCACGTGGAGGAACGCGTCTACGCGATCCTGTGCGAGGCGGGGGACCTGTTGAGCGTCCCCGAGCACACCACGCACTGGTTCGACATGGGGACGCGGCCCGACTACGTGTCGATCCGCTTCTTCCACGACGACGACGGCTGGATCGGCAACTTCACCGGCAGCGACATCGCGACGAGGTTCCCCACCTTCGACGAGATCACCGCCGCCCGCTGAGCGGTCAGCAGGGTCGGGTGAGGAGTTCGGTCACCTCGGCGGCGTCCTTCACCCGGCCCTGCGCTTCGAACAGCGTCAACGCCTGCCGCCACGACGACCGGGCGTCCTCGCCGTGCCCCAGCGCCGCGTGCACGTCTCCCAAGTGCCGCAACACACTGGCCTGCTCGTAGGAGTTGTCCAGCTCCCGGTACACGTCCAGCGCGTGGTGGTAGTGCTCCAGCGCGTCGGCCGCCCGGCCGTGGTGGTGAGCGATGTAACCGAGGCTGTCCGAGGTCGCCGCCTCGCCGTCCCGGTGGCCCAGTTCCCGGTTCAGCGCCAACGCTTCCGAGCAGTGCCGTTCGGCGCGGTCGTAGTCGCCCAGCCGCGCGGCCCGGTAGCCGACGTCGTTGAGGGCCTCGGCGATGCGGACCGGGATGTCCAGCGCCCGGAACAGGGCCAGTTGCGCGTCCGCGTGCGCCAACGCCCCGGCCAGGTCGCCCTGGTGTTCCAGGGCCCAGGCCATCGCGCGGTGGGTGGCGGCTTTGCCGTAGTCGTCGGCGACCAGGTCGAGGGCTCGGCGCAGGTGGTGGTTGCCCTGCTCGTAGCCGCCGACGTCCACCAGGGCCATGCCGACGAACTTGTGCGCGGCGACCTGCTTTTCGTTGTCGTCCAAGGCTTCGGCCGCGTCCAGGGCGGCCCGCCAGACGGCCAGGTCCTCGGCGGCGTGGCCCCGGCGCAGGTGGTAGTTCGTCAGGGCCCACGCCATGTGCCAGACCAGGTCGTGCCAGCCGCGCGCGGTGGCCTGGCGGTGGGCGGCGAGGAGGGACTCGTACTCGCGGTCGAACCAGTCCAGCGCCGCGGTGACGTCCGCCAGGGGCACGGCGTCGCCCGGGGGCGGCGTGACGGGCGGCCGGTGGGGCTCGATCAGGCGGTCGCCGGCGTGGGCGGTGGCGACGAAGTAGCCGACGAAGCGGTGGAGCGCGGCGGGGTCGTCGGGGGCCACCTCGGCGGCGTAGAGGCGGACCAGGTCGTGCATCCGGTAGCGGCCGACGACGTGTTGCTGCACCAGGTGCGCGAACTCCAGTTCGCGCAACAACGTCCGGGTGCGCGGCGGGGTGAGGCCGGCCAGCGCGGCGATCGAGCGCAGGCTCAGGTCCGCGGCCGTGGTCAGGCCCAGCAGGCCGAACAGGGCCCGGCTGTCCGGGGACAGGACCCGTAACGAGCACGCGAACACCGTGCGGAGGCTGGAACTCAGGTCGTCCAGGGCGTCCAGGCGCTGTTCGGCGAGTTCCTCGGCCAGCGCGGCCAGCGGCAGGTCGGGCTGGGTCAGTGCGCGGGCGGCGACGATGCTCAGGGCGAGGGGGAGGCCGCCGCACAGGTCCAGGAGGGCGGCCACGACGTCGGGTTCGGCGGCGATCCGGTCCGGTCCGAGGCGGGCGGTGAGGAACGCGCGGGCGTCGTGCGGGTCCAGGACGTCGAGGGAGACCGACTTCGCGCCGTTCGCGCTGACCAGGCCGACGAGCTGCCGGCGGCTGGTGACCAGGACCGCGCAGCGCGGGCCGCCGGGCAGCAGCGGGGTGACCTGGGTGGTGTCGCGGGCGTTGTCGAGGACGACCAGGATGCGCTTGTCCGCGACCAGGCTGCGGTAGAGGGCGGCCTGGGCGTCGACGTCGGTGGGCGGGTCGGTCGCGCCGAGGGCGTCCAGGAACGCGCGCAGGGCGTTGCCGGGCGGGACGGGGTCGCTGGACGGGTCGAAGCCGCGCAGGTCGACGTAGAGCTGGCCGTCGGGGAAGTCGTCGGCGTGCAGGTGGGCCCAGTGCAGCGCGAGGGCGGTCTTGCCGATGCCGCCCGCGCCGCCGATGGCCGTGATGACGACCGTGCCGCCGGGTTCGGCGAGGTCGTGCAGTTCCTTGGTGCGGCCGGTGAAGAACCGTTGCGGGGCGGGGAGTTGGCGGGGGACGGCCGGGTCCGGGCCGAGGAGCCTGAGGTGCAGGTCCCGGAGCGGCTTGCCGGGGTCGGTGCCGAGCTGGTCGGCCAGTTCGCGGCGGAGGGCGTCGTAGTGGCGCAGCGCTTCGGAGGTGCGGCCGGCGCGGTGCAGGGCGGTGATGAGCTGGCCGGCGAGGCGTTCGTCCAGGGGGTGTTCCTGGGCCTGGGCCTGGAGTTCGGGCAGCACGGCGCCGTGGTGGCCGAGGTCCAGGGCGACGTCGTTGCGGTCGAGTTCGACGGTCCGGCGCTCGGCGTGCAGGGCGTCGCGGGTGGCGTCGAACCACGGCGAGTCGAGGCCCGCCAGCGCGTCGCCCCGCCACATTCGCAGGGCTTGGTCGTAGAGCGGGGCGGCCTCCTCGGGCGGGCTGGTGCGGGCCCGTTTGACCAGGTCGCGGAACCGGTGGAGGTCGGTGGTGGCGTCCAGTCGGTAGCCGGTGGGGTGGCGTTCGATGGGCAGGTGCCCGCGCAGCTTGGAGACGTACCCGTAGAGCGTTTCGCGGGCGCGCAGGGGCGGCCGTTCACCCCACACCCGGTCCACCAACCGGTCGACGGGCACCGCGCGCCCGTCCTCCAGGAGCAACGCCGCCAGCACGGCCCGCTGCCGGGTGTGGCCGAGGTCGACCACCCGGTCGCCGTCCCGCGCCTCGACCGGTCCGAGCAGTCCGAAGTCCACCCTTGCCGCCCCCTTGACCTGCCGGTTCAAGGTCCATCCTAGGTTCGTCCCGGATCATGGCGGCAGGCTGGTTCCCACGACGCGAACCGTGGAGCGTCGGCGGCGGAGTCCCCCCACGATTCCGCCATCGCAGGAGGGGACCGAAGATCCCGGCCGTGCGCCCCCCGCCGGCCGGGACCTTTGGACGCGGACTCGCTTCCCCTGACTACCGCATGGGGGTGCGGTAGTCAGGGGAAGCGAGCCGTTCTCGTGTTACCGATGCGTAATGATGGCCGGGGTCACACCCGTCCGGGCTAACCGGGTTCTTAGGTTAGCCTCACCTTCATGCCTACGGACGGGACGCTCAGCGGTCGCGAGCTGGTGCTCGCGCACCACGATCGCACGGTCGTGCACGGGGTCTCGCTGGAGCTGCGCCCCGGCACCGTCACCGCGCTCGTCGGCCCCAACGGGTCCGGCAAGTCGACCGTCCTGCGCTCCCTCGCCCGGCTGCACAAGCCGAAGGACGGCACCGTCCGGCTCGGCGACCAGACCGTGACCACCCTGTCCGGCAAGGAGTTCGCCCGCAACGTCACCCTCCTCACCCAGCACCGCCCGACGCCCTCCGGCGTGTCCGTCCGCGACGTCGTCGCCTACGGCCGCCACCCCTACCGCGCGGGCTGGCGCGGGGTGGACAAGGACGGCAGCGCGGCGATCGAGCGGGCGATGGCCCTGACCGGGGTCAAGGACATGGCGGACCGCGGGGTGGACGAGCTGTCCGGCGGCGAACTCCAGCGCGTCTGGCTCGCGTCGTGCCTGGCGCAGGAGACGTCCGTCCTCCTCCTCGACGAACCCACCAACCACCTCGACCTGCGCTACCAGGTCGAGGTCCTGGACGTGGTGCGCGACCTGGCCACCGACCACGGTGTCGCGGTCGGCGTCGTGCTGCACGACCTCGACCACGCGGCGACCGTCGCGGACCGGGTCGTGCTGCTGTGCGAAGGGCGGGTGGTCGCGGACGGGCCGATCGCGGACGTCCTGACCGCCGAGCACCTGACGCACGCCTACGGCATCACCGTCCACGTCGCGCACGACCCGGTCACCGGCACCGTGCACTGCCGCCCAGTCGGCCGCCACACGCCCCGCCTGGTCTGACCAAAACCCCCGAGAAGGAACAACCATGCGCATCCCCGCCCTGATCGCGGCTGCCGCGATCGTGCTGACCGCCTGCGGCACCACGGAGAACACCTCCGCCGCGCCCACGACCGCCACCGGCGGACCGGTCACCGTCACCGACGCGCGCGGCAAGAACGTCGAGCTGAAGGCGCCCGCCCAGAAGGTCGTCGCCCTGGAGTGGGGTGAGGCCGAGATCGTCACCTCGCTGGGCGTCATGCCGGTCGGCGTCGCCGACACCGCCGGCTACCAGACGTGGAACGCCGCCGCCCCGCTGGACGCCTCCGTCAAGGACCTCGGCAAGCGGTCCGAGCCGAGCGTGGACGCGATCGTCGCGCTGAACCCGGACGTCGTCGTCATCGCCCAGGAACGCGACTCGACCCTGGTGCCGCAGCTGGAGAAGTACGTCCCGGTCGTGGTCACCAAGTCCAGCGACGCCGCCCGCAACCTGGACCGGCTGCGCGAGGACGTGCGGATGATCGCCAAGGCGGTCGGCAAGTCCGCCGAGGGCGACAAGCTGCTGTCCGACATGGACGCCAAGCTCGCCGCCGGCCGCAAGGCGTTGGAGGACAAGGGTGTCGCCGGCACGCCGTTCCTCATGGCCGACGGTTGGCTGGAGGGCAGCACGGTCAGCATCCGCCCGTTCGGCAAGGGTTCGCTGGTCTCCGACGTGGCCGAGCAGGTCGGCCTGAAGAACGCGTGGACCGGCCAGGTCGACGCGCAGTGGGGCCTGGGGCAGACCGACGTCGAGGGCCTGTCCGGGCTGACCGACCCGAAGACCGTCCTGTTCTACAGCGCGTCCGAGGACGACGTCTTCACCACCGGCCTGGCGCAGAACCCGCTGTGGCAGCGCCTGCCGTTCGCCACCTCGAAGAAGATCACGAAGCTCGACCCGGGCACGTGGACGTTCGGCGGCCCCAAGTCCGTGGGCTCGATCGCCGACCAGGTCGTCCGCGCCGTCACCGCCTGACGTGCTGCGCACCGCCGCCGTGACGGCGGGGATCGTGGTGGCCATCGCCGCGCTCTCCGCCGTCCACCTCACCCAGGGCACGTCCGCGACCGGCGTGCTCGACGTCGTCCGAGCGCTCGTCGGGCAGGGGGACGCGCAAACCCTTGCGGTGCTGGAGGGTTCCCGCGTCCCGCGGCTGCTGACCGCGCTGCTGCTCGGGATCGCGATCGGCGTGGCCGGCGCGGGCATGCAGTCCGTGGCGCGCAACCCGTTGGCGTCGCCGGACACGCTCGCCGTCAACGCGGGCGCGCACCTGGCCGTCGTCGTGGTCGCCGCCTTCGGGCTGACCCTGCCGACGCTGCCCGCCGGCGTGCTGGCGTTCGCGGGCGGGCTGGCCGCGGCGACCGTGGTGCTGGGGCTGTCCGGCGGCGGGTCGACGAGTCCGCGCCTGGTGCTGGTGGGGTCGGCGGTCGCGTTGGCGTTGCAGTCGCTGACGATCCTGTTCCTGCTGATGTTCGAGCAGGAGACGACCGGTCTCTTCGCCTGGGGCAGCGGCTCGCTGACCGTCAGCGACCTGAACGCCGCCGCGCAGATGACACCGGTCGTCGTGGTCGCGGTCGCCGCGCTGGTTTTCATGGGCCGGTCCCTGGACATCCTGGCGCTGGGCGACGACAACGCCGCCCTGCTGGGCCTGAAGGTGCGGCGGACGCGGGTCTCGGCGGTCCTGCTGACCGTCGCCCTCACCGCCGCCGCGGTCACCGTGGCCGGACCGGTCGGGTTCGTCGGCCTGGCCGCGCCCGTGATCACCAAGCTGCTCACGCCCATCGCGCCCAAGCTCGGCGCGCACCGCGTGCTGCTGCCGGTGTCCGGGCTGGTCGGCGTGCTGCTGGTGGTCGGCGCGGACGTCCTGCTGCGCGCGGCGCTGGGTTCGGCGGAGGCCCTGCGCGTGCCGACCGGCGTCCCCACCACCATCATCGGCGCGGCCCTGCTGGTGTGGCTGGCCCGGCGCGGCCGGTCGTCCGGCGGCGGCGCCCGGCAGGCCCCGGCCGGTCGGGTCGGGGTCGCCGGTTCCCGCCGTCGGTTGGTCGCGGTCGGCACGGTCCTCGCGGCACTGCTCGTCTCCGCACCGGTCGTCGGCCTGATGTTCGGGGACCGCCTGGTGCTGCTGGGAGACCTCGCGAACTGGCTGTCCGGCCGCACCGGCGCCGCGCTGACCTTCGTCCTGGACCAACGCCTCCCGCGCGTCCTGGCCGCTTTGGCCGCGGGTGCGGCACTGGCCGTGTCGGGCTGCGGCATCCAGTCGGTGAGCCGCAACCCGTTGGCGGAACCTGGCCTGCTCGGCATCACCGCCGGCGCCGGCCTGGGCGCGATCGGCATGATCACGTTGGTCCCGCTCGCCGGGGCGTGGCACATCGCCGGCGCGGCCGGTGTCGGCGCGGTCGTGGCGTTCGCGCTGGTCTACGGCCTGGCGTGGCGGTCGGGGCTGGACTCGGACCGGTTGGTGGTCATCGGCATCGCGCTGTGGTCGGCCGGGATGGCGCTGATCACCCTGCTGATCGTGGTGTCGGACCCGTGGAACAGCGCGAAGGCCCTGACCTGGCTGTCCGGCTCGACCTACGGCCGGACCCTGGACCAGGTGGTGCCCGTGCTGCTGGCCCTGCTGGCGGTGACCCCGCTGCTGTGGTGGCGGCACCGCGAACTGGACCTGCACAGCCTCGACGAGGACACCCCGCGCGTGCTGGGGGTGCGGGTCGAGCGCTCGCGGCTGGCGGTGCTCGCCGGGGCCGGCGTGCTGGCGGCGACGGCGGTGGCGGCGATCGGCGTGGTGGCGTTCATCGGCCTGGTCGCGCCGCACCTGGCGAGGTCGTTGGTCGGCGGGCGGCACGTGCGCGTGCTGCCGGTCGCGGCGGCGGTGGGTGCGGTGTTGGTGAGCGCGGCGGACACGTTGGGGCGCACGGTGATCTCCCCGGCGCAGGTGCCCGCCGGTCTGGTCATCGCCCTTCTCGGCACGCCGTACTTCGTCCTGGTCCTGTGGCGCACCAGGGAAGCCCGCTGAGCTTCAGGCCCGGAGGGTGTCCAGTTCGGCGGCGATGTTCGCTTTCGCCTGGGCTTCCCACCGCTCTCGGGCCTGCTGGGTCTGGTAGAGCGGATTCCGCTGGTACAGGGCATCCAGGACGTGGGTCCGGCCGGCTCGCCAGGCTTCGTCGGAGACGTGGGCGTATTCCTTGCGCACGGCCTGTCGGTAGTGCTCGTAGGACTCCGGGGACGAGCCCAGGATGGCCAGGTCGGCGTCCATCAGCAGGGCGGTCAGTTCGTCGTCGGCGGTGTGGTCGATCGTGGCGAGGACCAGGGCGGCGACCGGGGTCGGGTCCACGCCTGCTTCTTGTAGGCGGTCGGTGACCCAGGCGGCGCTGTCGCGTTCGTCCTGGCCCGGTGCGCCGTGGTAGACGACGTCGTGGGCCAGGGCCGCCAGGGTCAGGATCGCCTGGTCGGCCGGGGTCCGGTGGCCGGCCAGCGCGGCGACGTCCCTGGTCACGGCCAGCACGTGGGCCGTGTTGTGGTAGCCGCGGTGGGGTTCGGCGTACCGGGCGGCCAGGTCAGCTGACGTGCCCGGGCGCCCGCCCAGGGCCTGGACCGCCTTGTCCCACAACGCTTCCAGCATGGGGCAAGCGTACGGTGAAGGCCGCGCCGCCCTCCGGGGCCGGACCGGCGGAGATCGTGCCGCCGAGCTTGGTCACCAGGCCGTGCACCAGCGCCAGGCCCACGCCCGTGCCGACCGGCCGCGACCGCTCGTACTTGGCGTGCAGGGCACCCCGTTCGAACGCGACCCGGTAGTCCTCTTCGGACAGACCAGGTCCGCCGTCCCGGACCTGGAGCACGTCGCCCAGGACCAGCACGACCGGCCGGCCGGGCGGGGTGATGCGGAGGGCGTTCTCCAGCAGGCCGTCCAGCACCTGGCGGAGGCGACGGGGGTCGGTGTGGGCGGGGCGGGGGTCCGGCGGGAGTTCCAGGTGGAAGTCGACGCCCTTCGCCGCGCACCTCGCGTGCCACACCTGCGCCGCGGAGGAGACCAGGTCGCGCAGGTCCACGTCGGCGAGGTCCACCCGGAAGTCGTCGGCGCCCAGGCGGGCCAGGTCGAGCAGGTCGGTGACCAGGCGGTCGAGGCGGTGGGCCTCCTCGCCGATGGTGCGGCCGACCCGGGGCACGTCGGCGCCGGACACCACGCCGTCGGCCAGGGACTCGGCGAAACCGGTGACCGCCGTCAGCGGGGTGCGCAGCTCGTGGGAGACCGACAGCAGGAACTCGCGCTGGCGGGCCTCGCTGCGGGCCAGGGCGTCGGCGAGGGCGTTCACCGCGCCGCCGACCTCGGCGACCTCGGCCGGGCCGTGCTCGGGGGCGCGCAGGTCGCGGCGGCCGGTGCTCATGGTCTGGGCGACGTTCGCGGTCTGCCGCAGCGGGCGGGCCACCAGCTTGCCCAGCAGGAACCCGGCGACCGCCGCCACCAGCAGGCCGACGCCCAGCGCGAACAGGATGCTGCGCACCAGTTGGCGACCCGGTCCGCCGGTGTCGGCCGGCTGCACCAGGGCGACGTTCTCCCGCACCTCGACCAGCAGGTCGCCGACCGTGCCCGACTTGCCACCTGCCTGCCGCACCGCCCGCACGGCCCGCGGGTCGCCGACCATCCGCCCGTTGGGACCGATCGCGACCACGTCGATGTCCTGGCCGCGCAACACCTCGACCACGCGGAGGCGGGCGTTGCGCCCCATCTCGCCGAGCTGCTCGGTGACCACGTCCGCCTGGTCGGACAGCGACGCGCGGGCCACCTCGCGGGACGCGCCGAGCACCAGCCGCGCGGACACCAGACCGGCCACGATCACCGCCACCCCGGCGACCGCGAGGCACAACGCGGTGATCCGGAACGCCAGACTCGTCCGCTTGTCGCCGGTCACGGCGCCGGTGCTCATGGGGCCTCCGCCGAGTAGCCGACGCCGCGCACGGTGCGGATCGGGTTCGGGTCGCCGAGTTTCGCGCGCAGCTGCGCCACGTGCACGTCGACCGTCCGCGTCCCGGCCGCCGCCGCGTACCCCCAGACCGCGCTGAGCAGCTGTTCCCGCGCGAACACCCGGCCCGGGTGGCGCATGAGGTGGGCGAGCAGGTCGAACTCGGTGGACGTCAGCGTCACCTCGGCGTCGTCCACCCACACCCGCCGCCGGTCGGTGTCCAGCCGGACCCGGCCCAGCACGTGCACCGCCGCGACCTGGGGCGTGCCCCGCCGCAGCACCGTGCGCACGCGGGCCACCAGCTCGCGCGGGCTGAACGGCTTGGTCACGTAGTCGTCCGCGCCCAGCTCCAGCCCCAGCACGCGGTCCACCTCGTCGTCCCGGGCGGTCACGAACAGCACGGGCGTCCAGTCGCCCGCCGCGCGCAGCGCCCGGCACACCTCGACGCCGTCCATGCCCGGCAGCCCCACGTCCAGCAGCACCGCGACCGGCTTGAGCCGCCGCACCGCCGCGAGCGCCGCCTGCCCGTCGGTCTCGACGTGCACCCCGAACCCGTCGCGGCGCAGGTAGAGCGTGACCAGCTCGGCGATCGCCCGCTCGTCCTCCACGACCAGCACCAGCCCACGGCCCTCGGTCTGCACGGCGGGAATCGTGGCACGGCGGCGGTCGCGATCAGGTCGCCGCGCCTGTTCGGGTTCGGTAAATGTCCAGCCCTCGCCGCCGGCGCCGGCCGAACAGGTCCCGCGGCGCCGGCCAGTGGGTCAGCGACCAGCCAAAGTGAACACTTTTCGCACCACATCGGACGTCCGAATAGGCCGATCGTCGCAACCTTGGCCACGGGCACATAACGAATTGATGGCAACCCGTATCGCCCGATCGTCCTAAGCCGATAGGAGGTCGAGCGGTGGAGTTTGATGCCCACCGTCACCACTCGACACCCTGCCGGAGTACAACCATGCGCCAGACGGCCCGCCGCCTGCTCGGAGCAGCCGCTCTCCTTGTCGCTGTGACGTCCGCCACCACCGGTGCGGCCCTCGCGGCCCCGGGCGACATCGATCCGAACACGCGGATCAGCGACCCGCGCGCCACCGTTTACGTGGGCAACCTGGAGATCAAGGACAACGTCAACGCCTGCGAGCTGGCCGGCCTGCCCGGCACGCCGTTCGACGAGAACGACGGTGTCGAGTTCACCCTCGACGGCACGACCAAGATCGATATCCTGGGCTTCGAGGGCTACGCGATCACCGGTGTCGTGGTGAAGGGCAGCAACGTCGCGAACATCTACGACGCGTCGAAGGTCGACTCGCTGACCGGCCTGATCTCCCCGCTGAACGCGGGCGGCAAGGTCCCGGACATCAGCCACTGGTTCGTCTGCGCCATCGAGGACGAGGAGGAGACGCCGTCGAGCGAGACCTCCACCCCGACCAGCCCGGGTGGCGAGACCCCCACCTCCACGCCGACCTCCCAGCCGTCGTCCAGCGCGCCGGCCACCACCGTGACCACGACCACGCCCGCCGCGGCGGCCGGGGCGAACAACGACCAGCTCGCCAGCACCGGCTTCGGCTCGATGTGGCTGCTCATCCTGGGCCTCGCCCTGGTGGGTGCGGGTGCCGCCTTCGTGGCCTCGCCCAAGCTGCGCGGCCTGATCAAGCGCTGACCAGCTAGCCCGATGGCCCGTCCCACGTGCTGGGGCGGGCCATTCGCGCGCAAGCACACATGATCATCCGTCCTGTGAGCTGCGCTACCTCACTTGATCCAGGGACCGGCCCAAACGCACCACGCTGAACCGGTCCGTCTACGATCCGACAAGGCCTGCCCCAGGCCGACGCCAGAACCAGAAGAAGTGCAGGAGGCACCGTGACGGCCGTAGCCCCGCAGCCGATCGCAACGCGGCCCTTCGGGACTCGCCAGGCGGTCAAGGGTTCGTTCCTGCTGCGGATGTTCCGCACCACGGACCACAAGCAGATCGGGATCATGTACCTGGTCACCTCGTTCGCCTTCTTCATGGTGGGCGGCGCGATGGCCATGCTCATGCGGACCGAGCTGGCCCGGCCGGGTATGCAGTTCCTCAGCCAGGAGCAGTTCAACCAGCTCTTCACCATGCACGGCACGGTGATGCTGCTGCTCTACGCGACCCCGATCGTGTTCGGCTTCGCCAACTTCGTCCTGCCGCTGCAAATCGGCTCCCCGGACGTGGCGTTCCCGCGCCTGAACGCGTTCTCCTACTGGCTGTACCTGTTCGGCGGCCTGATCGTGATGGCGGGCTTCATCACGCCCGGCGGCGCCGCCGACTTCGGCTGGTTCGCCTACACCCCGCTGAGCAACGCCATCCACTCGCCCGGCGCGGGCGCCGACCTGTGGATCTCCGGCCTGGTCATCGGTGGTCTGGGCACCATCCTCGGCGCGGTCAACATGATCACCACCGTGGTCTGCCTGCGCGCGCCCGGCATGACCATGTTCCGGATGCCGATCTTCACCTGGAACATCCTGGTCACGTCCGTCCTGGTGCTGCTGGCGTTCCCGATCCTGACCGCCGCGCTGCTGGGCCTGCTGGCCGACCGGCACCTGGGCGCCCACGTGTTCGACCCCGCCAACGGCGGCGTGATCCTGTGGCAGCACCTGTTCTGGTTCTTCGGCCACCCCGAGGTCTACATCGTCGCGCTGCCGTTCTTCGGCATCGTGTCGGAGATCTTCCCGGTGTTCAGCCGCAAGCCGATCTTCGGCTACAACGGCCTGGTCTACGCCACCCTGGGCATCGCGGCCCTGTCCGTCGCCGTGTGGGCGCACCACATGTACGCCACCGGCGCGGTGCTGCTGCCGTTCTTCGCCTTCATGACGTTCCTGATCGCCGTGCCGACCGGCATCAAGTTCTTCAACTGGATCGGCACGATGTGGAAGGGGCAGCTGACCTTCGAGACGCCCATGCTGTTCAGCATCGGCTTCATCGTCACGTTCCTCTTCGGCGGTCTGTCCGGTGTGCTCCTCGCGGCCCCCGCGATCGACTTCCACGTGTCCGACACGTACTTCGTGGTCGCCCACTTCCACTACGTGCTCTACGGCACGATCGTGTTCGCGACCTTCGCCGGCATCTACTTCTGGTTCCCGAAGATCACCGGCCGGATGCTGGACGAGCCGCTGGGCAAGCTGCACTTCTGGACCACGTTCCTGGGCTTCCACGCGACCTTCCTGGTCCAGCACTGGCTGGGCAACGAGGGCATGCCGCGCCGGTACGCCGACTACCTGCCCTCGGACGGCTTCACCACGCTGAACACGATCTCCACGATCGGCGCCTACGTGCTGGGCGCGTCGACGCTGCCGTTCATCTGGAACGTCTTCAAGTCCTACCGCTACGGCGAGACGGTCACCGTGGACGACCCGTGGGGCTTCGGCAACTCCCTGGAGTGGGCGACCTCCTGCC
Organism: Actinosynnema sp. CA-248983; assembly: GCA_050954585.1. Classification (GTDB taxonomy): domain Bacteria; phylum Actinomycetota; class Actinomycetes; order Mycobacteriales; family Pseudonocardiaceae; genus Actinosynnema. The sequence goes on from CP191863.1 coordinate 1,247,857, forward strand.
CGCCGCCGCGGCACAACTTCAAGGAGCTGCCGCGCATCCGCTCCATCCGCCCGGCCTTCGAGCTGCACTACCCGCACATGATCGAGCGGCTGCACGAAGAGGCGCACGTCACGTTCACCGGCAAGGCCATCCCGCACGAGAAGGCGGGCAAGGCGCCGTCGGAGCTGGCGGGCCAGGCTGTGCAGTCGGGCACAGCGTCGGAGTCCGAGCACCCCGACCACCGGTAACCTTCAGCTGGAGGTTCAACGACGAGCCCCGATCGCGTCCGCGCGGTCGGGGCTCTCGCTGTCTGGCAGAGGAGCCACCAGTGAGCAATCCCGGCGCGACGCCCGTCCTGATCACCGTGACCGGCCCGGACAAGCCCGGCGTGTCCTCCGTGCTGTTCGCGGTCCTGACCAGGCACGGCGTGGACGTCCTGGACGTCGAGCAGGTCGTGATCCGGGGTCGGCTGGTGCTCGGGGTGCTGGTGTCCACCGCGCGCGACCCGGAGGGGCTCCAGGAGGCCGTCGAGCAGGCGATGGCGACGGTGTCCATGCACGTCGAGGTCGAGATCGGGGCGGACTCGAAGCGGACCGCGCGGCTGGAGTCGAGCCACGTGGTGATCCTGCTGGGCCGGCCGGTGACCGCGCGCGGGTTCACCGAGGTGGCGCGGCGGCTGGCGTCGCTGGGCGTGAACATCGACGCGATCCGGGGTGTCGCCGACTACCCGGTCACCGGCCTTGAGCTTCGGGTTTCCGTCGCCGACGACACGGTGGACGCGGACGCTGCGCTGCGCGAGGCGCTGGCCGAGGTGTCCGTGCGGGTGGACCTGGACATCGCGGTCGAGCGGGCCGGGTTGCAGCGGCGGGCCAAGCGGCTGGTCGTGTTCGACGTGGACTCCACGCTCATCCAGGGCGAGGTCATCGAGATGCTGGCCGCCCACGTGGGCGTCGAGCCCCAGGTGCGCGAGATCACCGAGGCCGCGATGCGCGGGGAGCTGGACTTCGCCGAGTCGCTGCGCCGCCGGGTGGCCTTGCTGGAGGGCCTGGACGAGGCCGTGCTGGACGAGGTCGCCGGGTCGCTGGAGCTGACGCCGGGCGCGCGCACCACGGTCCGCACGCTGAAGCGGCTCGGGTTCCGCGCGGGTGTGGTGTCCGGCGGGTTCACCCGGGTGATCAAGTCCCTGGTGGACGACCTGGGCCTGGACTTCTGCGCGGCCAACGAGCTGGAGGTCGTCGACGGCAAGCTCACCGGGCGCGTGCTGGGCGACATCGTGGACCGGCCGGGCAAGGCGGTGGCGCTGCGCCGGTTCGCCGAGCAGGAGGGCGTGCCGCTGGCGCAGACCGTGGCGGTGGGCGACGGGGCCAACGACATCGACATGCTGGGCGCGGCCGGGCTGGGCATCGCGTTCAACGCCAAGCCCGCGCTGCGGGAGGTCGCCGACACCGCGCTGTCGCACCCGTTCCTGGACGCGGTGCTGTTCGTGCTGGGCGTGACGCGGGCCGAGGTCGAGGCCGCGGACGCCGCCGACGGGATGGCGGCGGTGCGCCTGTGAACGAGATCTTGAAGCTGTTGGTCGACCGGCACTACACGACCGACGAAGAGGACCCGGCGGCCGTTCGAGCCATGCCGATGGTGCTGCGCATCGAGCGCACCTCGCCGCCGTGCCGGACGGACGTGCTGGAGGCGTCCGCCGCCGCCGCGATCGCCGTGTGCCTGGACCCGCGCGCGGAGCCGGGTGGCGAGTGGCACGACGAGGTCGTGGCGTGGGTGCGGGGCCGCATCCGGAAGGTGTCGCGGCGGGCGCGGGGCGCGCACTGGGAGGCCGTGCAGGCGTTGCCTGGGGTGACGATCACCGTGGGCGGGGCGCAGGTGCGGGCGTTCGTGCCGGGACGGGTCGGCGACCTGCCCAAGGAGCTGTCCCGGTTGCAGATCTCGGGCAGCGAGCTGCCCACCGACGAGCCCGGCGAGATCCCGCCCGGGGCGCACGTGCTGTGGCTGAACCCGCGCGTGGAGATGACGGCGGGCAAGGCGGCGGCCCAGGTGGGGCACGCGTCGATGCTGCTCGCGCCCACGTTGACCGAGGCGGAACTGGAGGCGTGGGCGGCGGTGGACCACCGCTGCGCCGTCCGGACGCCCTCGCCGGCGGACTGGGACGCCCTGGTGGCCCGGCCGGACACGGTCGTCGTGCGGGACGCCGGGTACACCGAGGTCGACCCGGGCACGGCGACCGTGGCCGTCTTCCGGGGCTGATCACACCTCCAGCACCGCGCCGAGCACGTCGACCGGGTTGACCAGCACGACCTCGGCGGTGGCGGCGAACAGCTCGGCACCGGGCGCGAAGGACTCCTCGTCGAACGCCTGCTCCAACTCGTGGGCCAGGTCGGCGGCCGTGGGCAGCGCGGCCTTCAGCTGTGCACCGACCGGGACGGCGGTCGGCTCCACGGTGACGTCGGACGCCGCCGCACCGAACAGCTCGACCTCCTCGTCCCGGTCGCCCGGGGTGGCCACCATGACGATCTTGCCGTCCCTGGGCACCGTGTGGAGGTTCTGGAACCGGAGTTCGGTGTCGTCCGCGGCCCGGTGGAACCGCAGGCCGCCCCCGAGCCGCACGGCGACCTCGCTCAGGTCCAGCTTCATCCGGCCGGTGATGGGCAGCCGCACGCACGACCGGCCGTCCTCGGTGGTGGTGTCGGTGGCCGGCGCGATGGCGGTCAGCGCCACGCCCATGTCGTCGAGCTTGCGCTTCGCGTCGCTGGTGAGGCACAGGGTCGCGGCGCCGCTCTCGATGTTCATCGTGGGCAGGGGCGAGTCGGCGGCGGAGGCGGTGCCGGGGAGCAGGAGGAGGGCGACGGCGACTGCCGCCAAACGGGCCTTCACGGTGGTGGTCCCTTCACGACTGTCTGGAGTGGACGGTCAGGAACCTAGTGCTCCGCAGGGGCGGTCGGGCGGACCTGCGCCCGACGCGGCGGTGCCACGATCCGGTGATGTTCGCGCCGGGGTACGCGATCGTGCAGGCGGAGGAGACGCTGTCGGAGGGTGGGCCCGCTGATGTTCGCGAGCGTCGGCCAGGCCACCGCCCGGACGCACCGGGGCGAACCCGGGCGTGGTCGGGCGGCGGTGAAACTTGACGTCGAGGGTGGCGTCGAGCCACTCGGCGCCGACGTCGAACCGCAGCGCCCATCGAATGACGGACCCTCAGCGTCGGGGGTGAGCACCGCGCGGCCGGTCACGGGTGGTGGCCGGCCGCGCGGGTCGGCTCAGGCGGCGGCGAGCCGGGCGTCGAGGGTGACGACGAGCCACTCCGTGCCGGGCTCGACCACCGCGGCGCCGAACGCGTGCCCGAACTCGTTGGACACGGCCTCGGTGCTGGAGGTCCGGCCGGTCGAGCGGAGGTCGAGCGGGGTGGCCGCCCCTTCGGCGAACGCCGGCAGCGGCCGGGAGAAGAACGTGATCTCGTCGTCGCGGCCGTTCGCCTTGGCGTAGCTGACCAGCGCGCCTTCGTCGGTCTCCGCGCGGAACCCGCCGAACCGGAGTGCGCGGCCGTCCGCCCCCTCGATGACGAACTCGCCCTGGAAGCGCAGGTCGCTCTCGGTCATGCCCAGGCCCGACCGGCCGGTGACCGGCATCGTCACGCACTGGTGGCTGATGGTGTCGGCCCGCACGGCCCGCACGGCCGGCACGGCCGGCTCGACCGCGGTCATCCGCAGGCCGGCCTCGTCGAACGTGCTCTGCACCTCCGGCGTCAGGCAGAACGTCATGGTGCCACCGGCGACGTCGAAACGCGCCGCGGTGGTCGCGGTGGCGGTGCCGGTGGGCAGGAGCAGGAGGGCGGCGACGATCGCCGTCAGGCGGGCCTTCACGGTGGTGGTCCCTTCGAGGTGTGTCTACAGTGGACGGTGTGCGAACTTAGCCCCTCCGGGCCGTCCGCGACCCCGGCCGCGCCCGCACGATCCGGTGAACTTCGACCGCTAGCCCGCGAACTCGATCGTGCCGTCCCGCCGCCCGCGTCGGACCATCCGGTCGAAGCTCAGCGCCGCGACCGTGATCCACGCCACCCCCACGCCCAGTTCCAGCCCCAACTCGGCCAGCACCCCGGGCAGCGGCCCGCCGTCCACAAAGGACCGGATCGCCGCCAGGCCGTGCGTCATGGGCAGCACGGACGTCAGCGCGCGCACCCACTCCGGCCAGAACGACGTCGGCACGTTCACCCCGGTGAACGTCATCAGCACCAGGTAGCTCAGGTTCAACGCCACCCACCGCGCCGACGGGAACCCGAGCACGAACGCCGCCACGCACGTCCCGTAGCAGTAGCACGACACGCCGACCGTGAAGATCATGAACGGCACGAACCCCGCCCACGGCCACGGCAGCGCCACCCCGAACAGCGGCGGCAGGGTCAGGAACGCGATCGTCGACGCCGCCACGCCCGAACCCAGGTGCACCAGGCCCTTGCCCAGGTACGCGGTGAGGTGCGTGGCGGGCGCGGCGACCATCAGCGCCAGCGTCCCGGACTGCCGTTCGCCGACGGCCAGCAGGACGACCACGGTCGCGTCGATCGCCATGATCGCCACCAGGTTGCCGATCAGCAGGTAGTCCACCTGCTCCTGCGAGCCCAGCATCCGGCCGATGAGCGCGTAGAAGCAGGCCTGGACCAGCAGCCGGGACAGCCACCCGAACGTCCAGGTCCGCCACGTGTGGAAGCCCCGGAACATCAGCCACTGCACGACCAGCCCGTGCCGCAGGACCCTGACGTGGTCACGCATGCACCACCGACCCCTCCCGCCGCGCCCGGCGCAGCGTCAGCTCCAGCGCCAACCGCCCGCCGACCAGCGCGACCGCGCCCAGCGCGACGATCACCGACAACCGCCACCAGACCGCCGCGACCGGCGCCGGCGCGAGCGCGTCCCGCATGAGGTCCGCCGACCACGACAGGAAAACCGCGTGCGACAGCGGTCGCAGGAACTCCGGCAGGTACTCGACGGGCACCATCACGCCGGACAGCACGTAGACCGGGAAGCTCAGGAAGTTCTGGTAGTGCCCGTTGTCGTTGACCAGCATGAACGCGGCCAGCAGCAACCCGGTCCCGGCCATCGCGAACAACGACGCCCCCACCGCGGCCCAGAACACCCCGGGGTGGTGCAGCGTCGGCGTCACCCCGAACACCAGCCGCCCGAGCACCCACGTCTCCAGCAGCGGGGCCACGCCCAGCACCAGCACCGCCGCCACCCGTCCCAGGTAAACGGGGTGCAGCGACGTCGGCGCGGCCAGCCCGAGTTCCAGCGACCGCGTCCACCGCTCGGTGACCAGCACCTCCGCCGCGAGCCCCGTGGCGAAGCCCCACAGCCCGATCAGGACGGGCGCGAGGAACGCGTTGGCCAGCAGGTCGGTGCGCCCCGAGTGGACCACGATCGACATCAGCATCAGGACGGTGAACGGGATCGTGCACAACGTCAGCAGGTCGTCGGGCTGCCGCCGGACCAGCCACAGCTGCATCCGCGCCCCGGTCAGGAAGAGCCCCATCAGACCTCCATCCCGCGCCGCCCGACCAGGTCCAGGTACACGTCCTCCAACCGCGGCGGCACCGCCCGCACCGACCGGACCCCGTGGTCCAGCAGGAAGTCGATCACCGCCCGCGCCGCCGCCGCGTCCGCCACCCGGACCCGCAGCACCCCGTCCCGCCGCTCGGTGCCCAGCACCCCCGGCATCCCGTCGACGTCCGCCGAGGTCTCCGCCTCCACCCACTGCTGCAACCCGGACATCTCCGCCAGCCCGCGCGGGGTTTCGGTGGCCAGCACCCGGCCCTTGTCGATCAGCGTGACGCGGTCGCACACCGACTCGGCCTCGTCCATGTCGTGCGTGGTGATCAGGATCGTGCGGCCTTCGGCGCGGAGTTCCCCGATCAACGTCCGGAAGTCGTGGGCCGCGACCGGGTCCATGCCGGTCGTGGGTTCGTCGAGCAGCACCAGTCGCGGATCGCCGATCAACCCCCGCGCCAGGTGCAGCCGCTGCTTCATCCCGCGTGAGCAGGTCTCCACGAGGTCATCAGCCTTCTCCGACAACCCCAACCGCTCCAGCAGTTCGGCGACCCGAACCTTGGCCCGCCCATCGGGGATCTTGTAGAGCGCCGCCCAGTACCGCAGCGTCTGCCGAGCGGTCAGCTTCCCGTAAAGACCCCGCTCACCCCCGAACACGATCCCGATCTGTCCGCGAACATCATCCGCTCGCGCGACAACATCCAGCCCGAACACTTCGGCAGTGCCCGAGGTGGGCAGGAGAACGGTGGAAAGGATCTTGCACAACGTCGTCTTGCCCGCCCCGTTGGGGCCGAGCAGCCCGTGGACCTCGTTCGACGGCACGTCCAGCGACAACCCGTCGAGCGCGACGACTTCCTCGTTCTTCCGCCGCCCCTTCCGGTAGGTCCGACCGACTTCACGCACGCGGACACTCATCCGCCTCACCCCCGCAGGTCACGCGGGAGAAGGTAGGCAGCCAACGCCGAGGATTTGTTGAATCCGCAGGTCAGGACCCTATTCGAGGCTTAAGACTCCTGCGCGGCGTCCAACCGCTTGAGCGCCGCCCGCACAACCTCCGGGTCATAGGTGGTCCAAAACGGCGGCAACGAAGCCCGCAAGAACCCGCCGTACCGAGCCGTGGCCAGCCGCGGATCCAGGATCGCCACCACGCCCTTGTCGTTCATCGACCGCAACAACCGCCCCGCGCCCTGCGCCAACAGCAACGCGGCATGCGTGGCCGCCACCGTCAGGAACCCGTTCCCCCCACGCGACTCCACCGCCTTCTGCCGCGCCGAAGCCAACGGATCATCGGGACGCGGGAACGGAATCCGGTCCATGACCACCAGTTGCAACGCCGGCCCTGGCACGTCCACCCCCTGCCACAGCGACAGCGTCCCGAACAAACAGGTCCGCGAGTCCTCGGCGAACCGCTTCACCAGCTGCCCGGTCGAGTCGTCGCCCTGGCACAGCACCGGGTACTCCAGCTTGCCCCGCAACGCCTCGGTCGCCGCCTTCGCCGCGCGCATGGACGAGAACAGCCCCAACGTGCGCCCGCCGGCCGCGTTGACCAGCCCCTCCAACTCGTCCACATAGGACGGTGGCAACCCGTCCCGCCCCGGCGGCGGAAGATGCCGTGCCACGTACAGGATGCCGCTGCTGCCGTGCTCGAACGGCGAACCCACGTCCAAGCCCTGCCAACGGGGCTGGCTCACGTCCGAGGGCGGCTCTTTCTCCGTAGCGGTCCCCTCGGCCTTCCGCGAAGCCGACGACGCGGGCAGACCCCACTGGCGCGCCAGGGTGTCGAAAGTGCCGCCCAACGTCAGAGTCGCCGACGTCAGAATGGTGGTGCGCTTGCCGAACAGCCGCTCCCGCAGCAACCCGCCGACCCCCAACGGGGCGACGCGCAGGGACGGCGTCCGGTTGACCCCGGAGTCGCCGGACACCCACACCACGTCGTGGTCGTCGTCGAACGCCTCCAGGATGCGCGCCGCGCTGTCGTGCACCTCGTCCAGCAGGGACAGCGCGAGTTTGCGCGCGGTGGCGCCCTCGACGTCCTCCTTGCGGTTCGGGCCCAGGGACGTGATGCACGCGTGCGCCGCGTCCTTGGTCGCCCGCAGCGCGCCCGCCAGGGCCTGGGGGAGCGAGTCGAGTCGACCGACCGGGGCGTCCTCCAGGATCATGCCCAAGCCGTCGCTGGCCTCGGCCATCCGGTCGGCGACGGACTGGTCGATCAACCGCCCGCACCGCCGCGCGGCCGTGGCCACCAGGGACGCGCTCAGCTCCTCGGTCGCCACCGACGTGACCCGGTCCACCAGGTCGTGCGCCTCGTCGATCACGACGACGTCGTGGTCGGGCAGCACCTGGTAGCCCTCCAACGCGTCGATGGCGAGCATCGCGTGGTTGGTGACGACGACGTCCGCCTTGCCCGCCTCGGCGCGGGCCCGTTCGGCGAAGCAGTCCTGGCCGACGGGGCACTTCGCCGCGCCCAGGCACTCGCGGGCGGTGACCGAGACCTGCTTCCACGCCTGGTCGCTCACGCCCGGCACCAGTTCGTCGCGGTCGCCGGTCTCGGTGTCGGAGGACCACTCGTGCAGCCGCTTCACCTCGCGGCCCAGGCGGGACACGGCGAACGGGTCGAACAGGCCCGCGTCCTCCGGCTCGTCCGGCGCGCCGGTGTGGACGCGGTGCATGCACAGGTAGTTGCGGCGGCCCTTGAGGATGGCGAACCGGGGTTCGCGGCCCAGTTCCTTGCGCAGCGCCTGGCCCAGGCGCGGCAGGTCGCGGTCCACGAGCTGGCGCTGGAGCGCGATGGTGGCCGTGGAGATGACGACCGTGGACTCCTCGGCCACCGCGTGCCGGATGGCGGGCACCAGGTAGGCCAGCGACTTGCCGGTGCCGGTGCCCGCCTGCACGGCCAGGTGCTCGCCGGTGCGGATCGCGCGCTCCACCGCCTCGGCCATCGCGAGCTGGCCCTCGCGCTCGGCTCCGCCCACCGCCTCCACGGCGACGGCGAGCAGCGTTCTGGTGTCGGGGATCGCGGTGGTGGACGGCACGGCGAAGACGGTACCCGGCGACCCCGTCAGAACCCGGCCCGCACTCGCTTCCCCGCGTTGGACCTCGGCCGGCACTCGCTTCCCCGCGTTAGACCTCGGCCGGCACTCGCCTCCCCACCTCCACCGCGGCCTCCCGGTGCTCCACCCGGAGTTCGCGGCCCGGGTCGTGGCGCGCCTCGACCAGGTCCGCCAGCGGGTCGGCGAGGTCCGGCCAGCGCTGCGCGGCCAGTTCCCCGGCGCGGGTCTTGCTGACGATCTCCCCGGTCCGGATGGTGTGCCACAACCGCGCCGGCCCGAAGGCCAGCCACAGCACGCCTTCCCGCAACCCCGGCCCACTCGCCGCCGCGCCCAGCGCTACCAGCGGCGCCCAGTACTCGACCAGGTTCCGCCGGCACCACCCCTCGACCTCCTCACGGGTCACCGCGAAGCTCGGCCGCGGCCCGCGCAGGGTCTGCGAGTAGTTGTTCAACTGCTCCAACAGCACCGGCGTGACCTCGGCGGGCGTGGTGTTGAGCCGCCCGTCGCGGCCCCACGGCCCCGGCTGCCCGTCGACCAGGTAGACGACGTCCAGCTCCAGGCTCTGCGCCTCGGCTAGCTTCCGCAGGTCGTCGTTGGTGGGCGGCCGGGACAGCTCGATGACGAGGTCCAGGTCGGACCCGGGTGCCCGGTCGCCGAGCACCGCGGAACCCACCACGTGCGCGGCGGCGACCAGGCCGGGCGCCGTCTTGTCGAGTAAGGCGACGTGTTCGCTCACTTGCGCTTCACCAGCGCCCACGCGGCCGGCAGCAGGCCCGCGGCGAGCGCGATCTTGATCGCGTCACCGATCAGGAACGGCGTGACACCCAGGGCCAGCGCCTTGCCGAAGCCCACGTTCGCGGCGGCCATCAGCCACGGCACGCCGAACGCGTAGATCACCAGGTTGCCCAGCGCCATCGTGCCGACCGTGCGCAGCACCGTCCGGTCACCACCGCGCGCGGCCAGGTGGCCGACCAGCACGCCCGCGAACACGAAGCCCACGACGTACCCGAGCGAGGCGGGCATGCCGGAGGACGCGCCCTGGAACCACGGCACGCCGGCGACCCCGGCGATCAGGTACAGCACCATCGAGGCCCCACCGCGCTGCCACCCGAGGGCGGCCCCGACCAGCAGTGCGGCGAACGTCTGCCCGGTGATCGGCACCGGGCTCCCCGGCACCGGCAGCGCGACCTGGGCCGCCAGCCCGGTCAGCCCCGCACCGGCCACGACCAGCGCGATGTCACGGGCCAGCGAGCCCGGCACGAGGTCGGCCAGCACGCGGCGACCGGGGACAGCGAGGACGGACACAGTGACCTCCCGTGGATCGACTTCGTCTGCGGAGGTTAACCGCCGATCACATGTTCGGTCTTTGTCGAAGCTCTACAAAGTCGCGGATCTCACGTGTCCAGCGCCACCTTGCCGATCGGGCGTTCGGTGTTGCGCCGGGTCTTGGTCCAGCCGTTGCGGCCCCGGACCAGGCGGCTCAGCGCGCGCCACGACGTGATGTAGAAGGTGTAGATGTACAGGGCGTAGCCGAAGCCGTAGACCAGCGCCCGGCCCCTGCTGACGCCCGGCTCGCAACGCGCCCGGTACACCGGCCCCCACAGCACGAACGGCAGCAGGCCGAACGACCCGTACACCGCGAACAGGATCCAGGCCCCCTCCGCCAGCCACTGCCACACCTCGCCCGGCGACGTGACCGCCCGGTGCGCCAGCAGCACCAGCGGGACGGGGTAGATCAGGGTGCCGAGCAGTTGCAGCCACGGCTGGGCCAGGTAGTACATCATCTCCGCCGCGCCCAGCGTGGTCAGGTGCGGCGAGTCCCAGATCCGGCGGACGTACCGCATGCACTGCATGGTGCCCTGGCCCCACCGCGTCCGCTGCGCCAGGAACCGCCGCAGGCTGTAGAGGCCTTCCTGGTGCACGTGGGTGTCCATGGAGAACCCGGTCCGCCAGCCGGCGGTCAGCAGGTGCACGCCCAGTTCGAAGTCCTCCAGCAGCGACCCGCGCCACGGTCGGCCGCCTGGCCCGGCGATCGCGTCCAGCGCGGAAAGACGGGTGAACTGGCCGTTGCCGCCCATGGAGATCGTGCCGGTGACCCCGCGGGACAGCTGGATCGCCGCGATCGCCGTCCGGAACTCCAGGTCCTGCATCCGGACCAGCAACGCCCCGAACACCGACCGCCACCGCCGCACACCGCTCTGCCGGACCCCGGTGTTGACCATCCGGACGTCCACCTGCACCGCGCCGACGGTCGGGTCGCCGAACAGGTGGTCCGCCGCGCACACCTCCAGGCAGTTGGGCGCGGGCCGGCCGTCGGCGTCGACCACGACCACCACCGCGCGGTCGGCGTCGGCGTGCCGGCCCATCCACAGCTTGAGGGTGCGGTAGGCGTCGTTGAGGGCGTCGCCCTTGCCGGTGCGGGCGTTCGGGCGGTAGCGGCGGACCAGGTGGATGTGCTTGTCACCCCGGAAAGCCCTGACCACGCCGACGGTCGCGTCGTCGGAGTCGTCGTCGATGACCCAGACGTGCGCGATGGGGAACGTGGTGCGCAGGTACCGGACGGTGTCGCCGATGACCGCCTCCTCGTCCCGGCACGGCACCAGGAAGTGCCACTCGAACCAATCGGGGCGGCCGGTCGGCGCGGGTTTGTGCCGCAGGTAGGGCACGACGATGAGGAACACGTAGGTCAGGAACGCGACGCTCATCGTCAGGGCGAGGGCCTGGGTGAACCCCAGGACGACGTCGAGGCTCATTGTGGGAGGCTCACTTCTTCGTGGCCAACCAGACGAACGCCACCAGCGCCGCCGCGCCGCCGAAGACGCTGACCATCGAGCCGAGCAGGGTGTGGCCCCAGTAGTAGCCGGTGTCCACGCCGAACGCGTCGACCAGGCCGACCAGCGTGAGCACCCTGAGTTGGTTGACCACGACGACCGCGCTGGTGGCGACCGCGAGCGCGAAGAGGACGCGTTTGGTGATGCGCGGTCGGAGGGCGATCATCACCGCCCCGACCAGCAGCAACGGCAGGACCAGGAACGCGGACGTGCACTCCGGCGTCATGCGCAGGCCCAGCGGCGTGTCCGAGCCGAGTCCGAAGTAGACGGTCTGGCGCTCCGCGACCACCGCGACCCCGTCGCCGCTCAGGACGGTCAGGACCAGTCCGGACAACGCGATCTCGGCCGTCCGGTAGGCGCGGTGCAGCAGCACCAGCCCGGCGGCGGCCACCACCAGTGCGACGACCACCACCCGGTTGAGGTGTTCGGTCCGGGACACGGCAAACGCCACGGGAGAGTCCTTTCATCCGTCCAGGGACCGCCCGATCGGGCTACCCGAAGGTCATCGGCGGGTTGCTCGGTGGTCCTCACTGCCGGATCGGGTGAGAAGCTGAGGGACTTTCGGGCGGCTGATCGACTCTGCGTGGTCGCAGTTGGGCGGTTCGAGTGGACGCCGTCCCCCTTTACGGTCAGCAACCCTTAATCCGACGGGTGGAACGCCGATAGGGGCAATTGCTCGCACAGTGCACTCCCCGAGGTGCCCGACGCCCCCTCCCGCCCTGCCACTTCCCGGTTGATCGGCGGGGACGTCGAGTCGCGAGCCCGAGAACGTCCCGAGAGAGGAGATCCATGCGTGTGCGAATGACGGGCTTGGCGGGTCTGACCGCCTTGGCCGCCCTGCTGGCCGGTGCCACGCCCGCGTCCGCTGCCCCCGGTGACGCCTCCGCCTACGCCGCGAAGCTGGAACTGGCGTTGCTGGGCGGGAGCGCGGTGTCGGCGGGTCCGTTCGCCGCCGCCGACGCGAACGGTCCGACTTCGGGCACGTTCGCTGCGGTCGACGTGCCGGGCGTGCTGAAGACCGGCGTGCTCGACGCGTCGGCGACCCGCGACGACAAGACCGGCGGCGTCCACTCCCGAGCGGTGACCGCCGACGTGCGCCTGGACCTCTTGGCGTCGGTGGCGGGCACGATCACGGCGGAGGTCGTCGAGGCCCGATGCGACGCCACCCAGAAGGGCGTGACCGGCGGTGCCAAGCTGGTCGGCCTGGCCCTGGGCAAACTGGGCGCGGTCGACGCCGAGCCGGCGCCCAACACGGTCGTCGACGTCGACCTGCTGGGTGTGGACATCGCAAAGCTGGTGTTCAACGAGCAGATCCGCAACAAGGACGGCAGCCTGACGGTGAATGCGGTCCACCTGACGTTGATCGGCGGGGTGCTGGGCGCGCTGGGTTCAGGTGACCTGGTCGTGTCGTCGGCGACGTGCGGCCCCGCCGGCCTGCCGATCCCGATGGCGTCGGGGGCGGGCCTGTGGATCGGCCTGGGGTTGCTGGGGCTGGTCGCGGTGCCGACCGCCGCGATCGTCCTGCGCCGCCGTCGGGCGATGGCCTGAGGGGCGGTCGGCGTGTACAAGGTCCCCGGAACCGGGGTTGCCGTGGGGACGGGCGTGGGCTCGTTGGCGGCGACCGGTGCGAGCGTGACGTGGTGGGTGGTGGCGGGCGTGGTGTTGCTGGTGGCAGGCGCTTTCCTGGCCCACGCGAGCCGGCGTCGGCGTCGAGCCGCCCGGAACACCTGATGCCCGCGGCGCCCGGCGGTGCTGCCCCCGCACCCCGGGCGCCGCGCCCCCACCCCGCCCGGCGGTGCTGCCCCCGCACCCCGGGCGCCCCGCCCCCACCCCGCCCGACCGTCCCCGCCCCCACCCCGCCCGACTGTCCCGCCCCCTCGGCCCGCCCCGGCCCCACACAGCCGCCCCGCGCCCACGCCCTACTTCCCGCGTTCATGGCCACCCCGCCTTACGCCGGCGTGGGCGCGGGGCGGCCCGCCCCGCTCCCGGCGTGCGCCACTGCCCCGCTCCCGGCGTGCGCCACCGCCGTACTCCCGGCGTGCGCCACCGCCTTACTCCCGGCGTGCGCCGCCGCCCACGTCCCGCCGCCCCTCCCAGCACCCATGCCCCGCCACGCCTCCGCCCCCCGCGCACCCCTGGGTCCATCCCGCCTCGTCGCTCGCGAGGCCCGACCCGCCGCCCAGCGCCAAACAAGCGTGCGGCTTGCGTGGCCCAACGCGCTCGACTCCCCACGCCCCGCTATGCACCCTCGGCTCTCGCACACCTCCTCGTCGCGCCGGCTCGCAGGCTTGGCCCCGGCGCGCCGGCGGGCCCGGTTCCGTCGCGCCGGCAGGCCTGGTTCCGTCGCGCCGGCTCGCAGGCTTGGCCCCGGCGCGCCAGCAGGCCTGGTTCCGTCGCGCCGGCAGGCCTGGTTCCGTCGCGCCGGCAGGCCTGGTTCCGTCGCGCCGGCAGGCCTGGTTCCGTCGCGCCGGCAGGCCTGGTTCCGCCGCGCCGGCGGCGGGGTGCCCTGGGTGGCGGCTGCCCGCTTGGGCGGTCCGGGCGTGCCGGGCGGTGGCGGCCTGCTTGGCCGGTCCGGGCGTGCCGGGCGTGCCGGGCGGCGCCGGCGGGCCTGGCGTCGGGGTCTGCCGTGAGGCGGCGGTGGGCGGAAGTGGGGCGCCCGGTGCCGGTCCCGCGTTCCTTCCTCTCTACGGGACGCGCGGCGAGAGGTTTGGTCGCAGATCCTGCATGTCGCTCGATGGGGTGATGTTGCGCCAACTGTCCTGAGTGGTCTGTGAATTGCCTTCCACCGTACCCGAGATGGGTGGGAGGTTCCCTGCTGACAGAGGAGTCTGGTGAAGGAAGTTCTGCTGCTCGCGGGTACCCGGCCCGAAGCGGTGAAGATCGCTCCGGTGGCGTTGGCCCTGGCCGACCACCCGGTGCTTCGGCCCACGATCGTCCACAGTGGACAGCATGCGGGCATGGTCGAACAGGCCCTGAGCGCCTTCGACCTCAAGGCCGATGTCGTCCTCGAAGTCCCGCGGATCACCGGTAGTCAGGCCGAGTTGTTGTCGCGGCTCGTGCCCGCGTTCGACGAAGTGTTACGGGTCCGCGATCCGGCTGTCGTCGTGGTCCAAGGCGACACCACCACCGCCCTGGCCGGCGCATTGGCCGCGTTCTACCGAGGGATCGCGGTCGCGCACCTCGAAGCCGGCCTGCGGACAGGAGATCTCGGCGGGCCGTTCCCGGAAGAGGGCACGCGGCAGATGATCGCCCGGATCGCCGCCCTCCACCTCGCGCCCACGGACGACGCCGCGTCCGCCCTGGTGAGTGAAGCCCTGCCCGCCGCGGAAATCGTGGTCACCGGGAACACCGTGGTGGACGCGGTACGGCTGGTGGCCGAGGCGGATCTGCCCGCGCGGGACCCGGTGTTGGTGGACTTGGAGTCACAGCTCGACGCGTCCGGCGGCCGGTTGGTGCTGGTGACCGTGCACCGCCGCGAGTCGTGGGGTGCACCGCTTGAACGTGTGCTGCACGCGGTCCGGGCGCTGGCCGATCGGCATCCCGACATCCGCGTGCTGCTGCCCGTCCACCCGAACCCGACCGTGCGCACGGCGGTGCGGCGGGTGTTGGGCGACCACGGGCGCATCGTGGTGTGCGAGCCGTTGGACTACCCGGACATGGTGCGCGCCCTGCGGCGGTCGTCGTTGGTCATGACCGATTCCGGTGGGCTGCAAGAGGAAGCGCCGACGTTCGGCGTGCCGGTGCTGGTCCTGCGGTCGACCACGGAGCGGATGCCGGCGGTGGACGCCGGGTGCGCCTGGCTGGTCGGCACGGACGTCACGCGCATCCTCGCCGAGGCCGGCTGGGTGCTCGGCTCGCGGCTGCGGCTGCCGCCGGGGCGCAACCCGTTCGGCGACGGGGCCGCCGCGCGCCGGGTGCGGGCGGCGTTGGAAAGGCTGGTCGGGTTGCCGGCGGCGTTTTCGACGGCATTGCCGATGCGCATTCCGTCCTGATGACGCGCTTGTTGCACAGAGCTGGCCGATTGCGGGGCGCTATCAGTCACCCGATCGTGTATTCCATTTCCACTCCCGAGTGATGTCCCGGGCGAATCGTCAGCGTGCGTCGGCCCACTGACGATTACTTGGGGGAATAGCGTCACGAGAAGGGCAACCCATGATGCACATCATCGCGCGCCGGGCCGGGGCGGTGGCCGCGGCGCTCGCGATCGGCGCGGCGGGCACACCCGCGCTCGCGGCGGGACCGGCGGGCGTCGCGTCCACCGGCTCGGCCGACTTCACCAAGGCGGAGCAGCAGGTCGTCCTGCCGCCGCAGGCGCGTTGCGCGGTCGAGGGTCCGACGACCGCGTCGTCCCCGGCGATCACCCGGCCGGGCATCAAGTTCGGCGCGGGCGAGTCGTCGTGCACCACGACGGTGGTCAACCCGGACGACCAGACGACCACCACGAAGTCCGAGGCCACCGGCACCGGCTTCGAACTGTCCGCGCTGGTGTCCGCGGGCGGCCCCCGCCTGAAGGTCGGCAAGTGGAAGGTGACCTGCGACGCGACCGACGCCGGCACCACCGCGGGCTGGTCGCTCGGCGGGCTCAGCGGGTTCGCCGGCCTGCCCGAGCAGATCCCGAACAACTACGTGCACGAGGTGAAGAGCACGGCGGGCACGGTGCTCGCGCGGGTGACGTTCAGCGAGGTCGTGCTGCCCGAGCCGAACGATGGCAGCATCGCCATGACCCTGATGCACTTCCGCTTCACCGAGGAGTCCGGCGTGAAGGGGACGGTCAAGGTCGGCGAGACCGCCTGCGCGCCCACCCCGTAGGGCCGCACCCCGTAGGACACAGGGCAGCGCGTCGCGGGGGTGCTCCCGAACCGAGCACCCCCGTTCGCGCAGTCAACCACCGGGGTACGACAAAGCCAGGCGTGCCGGCCGGGGAAGCGCCCGCCGCGCGGGTCGCCGGAACGCCTGCGGTGCGGGTCGGCGGGACGCCTGCGGCGCGGGTCGGCGGGACGCCTGCGGCGCGGGTCGGCGGAACGCCCGTCGCGCGGGTCGGCGGAACGCCTGGGGCGCGGGTCGGCGGAACGCCCGTCGCGCGGCTAGGCCACGACCGGCGTGCCGGTGAGCGAGACGCCCGCCTCTCGAAGCTGCGTGAGCGCGCTGTCGACGGTCGTCGCCGCCACCCCCGCCGTCAGGTCGAGCAACACGGTCGTGCTGAACCCCGCCGCCGCCGCGTCCAGCGCCGTGGCCCGCACGCAGTGGTCCGTCGCGATCCCGACCACGTCCACCGACGTCACCCCGCGCGCCCGCAGCCACTCGGCCAGCCCCTCACCACTCCCGGCCGCACCCTCGAACCCCGAGTACGCCGCCGCGTGCGCCCCCTTCGAGAACACCGCCTCCACCGGCGTGACGTCCAACTCCGGGTGGAACGACGCGCCCGGCGTCCCGGCCACGCAGTGCACCGGCCACGAGTCCACGAAGTCCGGCGTCGCGCTGAAGTGCGCGCCCGGGTCGATGTGGTAGTCCCGGGTCGCCACGACGTGGTCGTACCCGCCCGACGCCAGGTGCGCCGAGATGGCCGCCGCCACCGCCGCGCCCCGGCGACCGGCAGCGACCCGCCTTCGCAGAAGTCGTTCTGGACGTCCACCACGATCAGTGCCTTGGCCATCTGCAACTCCCTACAGGAACGTGGTCGGGATGGCGGGTTCGCCGCGGGACAGCTTCAGGCCCTCCCACGGCACGCTCACCAGCGCGGCGCGCAACCGCTCCCGGCTCTCCGCCAGCGTGTCGAGCCCCTCCACCCGTTGTCCACCGCGGATCAGCGGCACGGGCAGCACCCGGTCGTGCGGGCCCAGCGACAGCGGCTCCGCGGCGGGGTGCACGATCTCCTCCAGCGCGGTCCCGGTCTCCTTGTGCCGCCGCACCGCGCTCTTGCCGCCGCCACGGGACTCCTTGTGCGACGACCGCTTGGCCACCGGACGGCCGCCGACCTCGACCAGCTTGTAGACCATCCCGGCGGTCGGCGCGCCCGACCCCGTCACCACGGACGTGCCCACGCCGTAAGCGTCCACGGGCTCGGCGCGCAGCGCGGCGATCGAGTACTCGTCCAGGTCACCGGACACGACGATGCGGGTGTTCCGCGCACCCAGCGAGTCCAGCTGGTCACGGGCCTGCCGGGCGAGCACCCCCAGGTCGCCGGAGTCGATCCGGATCGCCCCCAGCTCCGGGCCGGCGACCTCCACCGCGGTCTTGATGCCGTTGGTGATGTCGTAGGTGTCGACCAGGAGCGTCGTGCCCGGCCCCAGCGCCTCGACCTGGCTGCGGAACGCCGACTCCTCGCTGTCGTGCAGCAGGGTGAACGCGTGCGCGCACGTGCCGGCCGTCGGGATGCCGTGCCGCCGCGCCGCCTCCAGGTTCGACGTCGCGGTGAACCCCGCCAGGTACGCGGCGCGCGCGGAGGCCACGGCGGCGTCCTCGTGGGTGCGGCGCGAGCCCATCTCGATCATGCGGCGGCCGTTGGCGGCGCCCACCATGCGGGCGGCGGCGGAGGCGATCGCGCTGTCGTGGTTGAGGATCGACAGGGCCAGCGTCTCCAGCACCACGCCCACGCCGAACGGGGCCCGCACGGACAGGATCGGCGAACCCGGGAAGTACAGCTCGCCCTCCGGGTACCCGTCGACGTCGCCGGTGAACCGGTAGCCGGCGAGCCAGTCCAGCGTCGCCCGGTCGACCACCCCGGTGCGCGCCAACAGTTCCAGCTCGGCCTCGCCGAAGCGGAACGCCTCGATCGCGTCCAGCAGCCGCCCGGTGCCCGCGACCACCCCGTACCGCCTGCCTTCGGGGAGCCGCCGGGCGAAGACCTCGAAGACGCACGGCCGGTCGGCGGTGCCGTCGCGCAGGGCAGCGGCGAGCATCGTCAACTCGTAGTGGTCCGTGAACAGCGACGTCGACATGAGGCAGAAGCCTAGGCTCGGGCGCCGCGCGGAGGCGGCAGGTGGCCCTATGGGCTCCGCCACGGACCGGAACATGACACCATTGGTGGTATGACCACGCCCGTCGAGCATGAGCGGACGCAGGTTGACCCGTCGCCGCAGGACGTCCGCACCGAGGACCGTCCGTGGCAGACGCTGGTCTGGAACGACCCGGTGAACCTGATGTCCTACGTGACGTACGTGTTCCAGAAGCTGTTCGGGTACAGCCGGGACCACGCGACGAAGTTGATGCTGGACGTGCACCACAAGGGCAAGGCGATCGTGTCATCCGGTTCGAAGGACAAGGTGGAGGCCGACGTGGCGAAACTGCACGCGGCCGGCCTCTGGGCGACGATGCAGCGTTCGTCGTGAAGAAGTGGACGAAAGCCGGCGACGCGGTGGTCGGCCGGTTCGACCGGCAGGAAGCCGCTGTGGTGCGCGGTCTGGTGAGCCAGATCCAGGACATGCTGCTGGCCCGCGCGGAAGAGGCGCCCCAGGACGAGTTGGCGCAGCTGACGGGCATCCGGACGGGACCGTCGACGCCGCCGGACGACCCGATCCTGGGCCGGCTGCTGCCCGACTTCCACCGCCTGGACCCCGACGCGCCCGATCCGGCCGAAGTGGACTCGGCGAACGCGCTGCGCTCGCTGCACGAGCCGGACCTGCTGGACGCCAAGACGGCCGCCGCCGCGGTGGTGCTCCAGACGTGCCCGGCCGACGGCGGCGAGGTGCGGCTGGCGTCGGCGCAGGCGGAGGCCTGGTTGGCGGCGCTCAACGACGTCCGCCTGGCGCTGGGCACGGCGCTGGACGTCCAGGAGGACATGCCCGACGAACTGCCGCCCGACGACCCGCGCTCGCCGCACCTGGGCGTCTACCACTGGTTGACGTGGGTGCAGGAGACGCTGGTCGAGGCGGTCATGGACTGATGCTGTTCGGTCGGGTGGCCGGGGCGGCGGTCGTGCTGGCCCCCGGCGGGGTGGTCGCGGGCGTCGACACCCGCGGCGCGCCCGTGGGCACCCGCGAGTTGGACCTGCTGGACCCGTCCGCGCTGGTGCAGCGGGTCCACGGGGTCGTGGTCGCGGAGTCGGCGGCGTCGGCCAACGGGGTCGTGCGGTGGCTGGCCGAGCGGGGGCACGGGTTCCCGGTGGCCGGCGGCGTGGTGCCCATCGTGTGCGGGGCGGCGGTCGGCGGGTTCGGCGAGGACGTCGGGTACCCGGCCGGTGAGGCCGCGGTCGAGGTCGCGGTGCCGCCGGCGGTCGTCCTGGTGGGGGACACGGCCGCGGCGGTCGTCGTCGTGGACGCCGAACTGGACAAGGCCGGGTGCCGGCGGGTGGCGATGTCGGCGCAGGACGGCCTGGTCAGGGCGGGTGTGCGGGTGCCTTCGACGGTGTTCGCGCTGGCCACCGGGGTGGCGACCGGGGTGCCGTTGGACGCGCTGTGCACTGCGGCGGCGAACGACGTGTTCGCGGCGGCCGGCTGAGGTACCCCTCCGGTATGAGCCGGGTATCGCGGGTTTTGCGGTGGGTTGAGGAGAGCAAGGCGCTCGACCGGGCGGCCGGGGCGTTGGCGGAGGCCATTCCTTCGGGCATCCGCAGTTCCCGGTGGCTGCGCGGTGAGCCGTTGGGCCACCCCGCGCACCCGGCGGCGGTGCTGGTGCCGTTGGGGATGTACGCCGCGTCCAACGTGCTGGACCTGCTGCCGGGCGAGGGCCGGGCGGCCCGTGCGCTGATCGGGGTCGGCCTGGCGACCGCGCCGTTCGCCATCGCTACGGGGTTGGCCGAGTACGCCACCCTCGACGAGCGGCAGCGCCGGACCGCGTTCGTGCACTTGGCGGCCAACGCGACGGCGAACCTGCTCTACCTGACGTCGTTCCGGCTGCGCGGGCACGGCTTCGGGCTCGTCGGGCGGGTCGTCTCGGGGATCGGGATGGGCGTGCTCACCGCCGGCGGGCTCCTCGGTGGGCATTTGGCCTACTCACAGGCGGCGGGGGTGGAGCGCGAACCGGCGTAGTGCGGGTTCTCACACAGCGGGACACCTTCCGCCACCACGTAGGATGGGGGCGTGCTGGTGATCCGCCGTGACCTCGTCGACGCGATGGTGGCGCACGCCCGTCGTGACCACCCCGACGAGGCGTGCGGCATCATCGCGGGCCCCGAGGGCTCCGACCGCCCCGAGCGGTTCATCGCCATGGACAACGCCGAGCGCTCCCCGACCTTCTACCGGTTCGACTCGATGGAGCAGCTCCGCGTCCACCGCGAGATGAGCGCCAACGACGAAGAGACGATCGTCGTCTACCACTCGCACACCGCGACCGAGGCCTACCCGTCGCGGACCGACGTGTCGTACGCGAGCGAGCCGCAGGCGCACTACGTCCTCATCGGAACCAGGGACCCCGAGACGCACGAGCTGCGCTCCTACCGGATCGTTGACGGCGTCGTCACCGAAGAGCCGGTCGAGGTCGTCGAGTCGTACATGTTCGCGCACA
The DNA here is from genome assembly GCA_050954585.1 of Actinosynnema sp. CA-248983. Classification (GTDB taxonomy): domain Bacteria; phylum Actinomycetota; class Actinomycetes; order Mycobacteriales; family Pseudonocardiaceae; genus Actinosynnema. The sequence continues at coordinate 1,268,695 of CP191863.1, forward strand.
CGGGCGCGGACGACACTCCCGACTGTCCCTGAGCGCGCGTCCCTCCCGCTCGATCCCGAAAAGTCCCGGCTCCTCTACCGGAGGTCCCAGCATGGCTGTCACCGTCTCCATCCCCACGATCCTGCGCACGCACACCGGCGGGCAGAAGTCCGTCGAGGCCTCGGGCGCCACGCTCGCGCAGGTCATCGACGACCTGGAGAACAACCACGGTGGCTTGAAGGCGCGCCTGGTCAAGGAAGGCTCGCTGCACCGGTTCGTCAACGTGTACGTCAACGACGAGGACGTCCGCTTCGCGGGCGGTCTCGACGCGGCGGTGAAGGACGGCGACACCGTCACGATCCTCCCGGCCGTCGCCGGGGGCTGATCCCGGTGGCCCGGTACGAGTCGCTGCTCGACGCGGTCGGCGGCACGCCCCTGGTGGGGCTGCCCCGGCTGTCGCCGTCCAAGGACGTGCGGCTGTGGGCGAAGCTGGAGGACCGCAACCCGACCGGCTCGATCAAGGACCGACCGGTCCTGATGATGGTCGAGGAGGCCGAGCGGGAAGGTCGCCTGCAGCCCGGCTGCACGATCCTGGAACCGACGTCCGGCAACACCGGCATCGCGCTGGCGATGGTCGCGAAGCTCAAGGGCTACGGGCTGGTCTGCGTGATGCCGGAGAACACCTCCGCCGAGCGCAAGCAGCTGCTCCAGGCCTACGGCGCGCGGATCGTGTTCTCACCGGCGGCGGGCGGCTCCAACCAGGCCGTCGCGCGGGCGAAGGAACTCGCCGCCGAGCACCCCGACTGGGTGATGCTCTACCAGTACGGCAACCCCTCCAACCCCGGTGCGCACTACGAGAGCACCGGCCCGGAGATCCTCAAGGACCTGCCCACGATCACGCACTTCGTGGCGGGCCTGGGCACCACCGGCACGCTCGTCGGCGTGGGCCGGTTCCTGCGCGAGCAGAAGCCGGACGTGCAGGTCATCGCCGCCGAACCCCGGTACGGCGAACTGGTGTACGGCCTGCGCAACCTCGACGAGGGCTTCGTGCCCGAGCTGTACGACGCCGAGGTGCTGACCGGCCGGTACTCGGTCGGCTCGTACGACGCCCTGCGCCGGACCCGGCAGCTGCTGGAGGTCGAGGGCATCTTCGCGGGCATCTCGACCGGCGCCATCCTGCACGCGGCGCTGGCCGCGGCGGAGAAGGCCGCGCAGCGCGGTGACCGGGCCGACGTGGCCTTCGTCGTGGCGGACGCGGGGTGGAAGTACCTGTCCACCGGCGCGTACGCGGGGACGTTGGACGAGGCGGCCGAACGGCTCGACGGCCACCTCTGGGCGTGAGACTGCCGGGTGGGGAGCCCTTCGCGGGCTCCCCACCTTTCACGTTCGGGATGCCGGAGTGCTTTTCCTTTTCCGGTCCGTTCGGATGAATTGCCGCCTGGCGTTTATGGTCCACCTGGTTTCCGCAATTTTGCCGATGTCCCGGACTGCTATCGTGCCGACCATGCAATTGACCGTCCTCGGCTGCGCGGGAAGTGCTCCCGGACCCGATCTGCCCACGTCCGGGTACCTGGTCGAGGCGGGTGGCGTGCGGATCGCGGTGGAGCTGGGCGGCGGGGTTTTCGGGACGCTCCAGCGCTACTGCGACCCGTTCCGGCTGAACGCGGTCCTGCTGTCGCACCTGCACCTGGACCACTGCGCCGACTTCAGCGCACTGACCACCTACCTGCGCCACCACCCGTCGCCGCCGCCTTCGTTCGGGCGGCTGCCGGTGTTCGCGCCGTCCCACGCCCCCAGGCGGCTGGCCAACGCGCACGCGTCGTCGGAGGAGGAGTTGGCGTCGCTGCGGTTGACGGACACCTATGACTTCGTGCCGTTGCAGGCGGGTCGGTTCGAGGTGAGGGAGGTGTCGGTCGACGTGGCGCCGATGCGGCACATCTGCGAGGCGTACGCGTTCCGGGTGGGGGTCGCGGGGAAGTCGCTGGTGTTCACCGGGGACACCGTGCCGTGCCCAGAGTTGGTGGAGTTGGCGCGCGGGGCGGACCTGCTGCTGGCGGACGCGGCTTGGCGGGAGCAGGCGGGGCGGGCGAATTACCTGCACATGAGCGGGCACGAGGCGGGGGCGGTCGCGGCGGAGGCGGGGGTGGGGCGGTTGGTGCTGACGCACGTGCTGCCCTGGTCGGATCGGGACGGGGTGTTGAGCGACGCCGCGGAGTCGTTCCCGGGGCCGGTGACGTTGGCCGAGCCGGGCGCGGTGTACGCGGTGTAGTTCACGGTCTGCCGGCCGTCCGGTTGGTGGATCGGCTGGTCGGTTGCCGGGTCGGTCGGTTGGCGGGTCGGTCGGTTGGCGGGTCGGTCGGTTGGCGGGTCGGTCGGTTGGCGGAATTGTCGGTGGCTGCTGGAAGAATGAGCCCCAGGGGCGCTGAGATCAGGATTGTCGTACCCCCGTGGGACAATGGAAACCGGGGGCGGCAGCCAGTCGCTTGCGTGCGACAAAGCCAGCGGGCGCGCCCGTCGCGGCCGGGCAGAGGTGGGCCGAGCAGAGGCGGGCCGGGCGGAGACGGGCCGAGCAGAGGCGGGCCGGGCGGAGACGGACCGGGCGGAGACGGACCGGGCGGAGACGGACCGGGCAGAGACGGACCGGGCAGAGACGGACCGGGCAGAGACGGGCCGGGCAGAGACGGACCGGGACCGGGGTCGGGGCCTTGGGCCTCAGCCGGCGAAGGAGTGGGACATCTGGCCCTCGCCCGCACCCGCGACCACCAACACCGAACCCGCCAACTCGGTCAGCGCCTCCCCCGACAACCCCGACCGAGCAGTGGTCACATAAAGGTCCGTCAAATCCGGACCCCCGAAAGCACAAGCCGTCGGCTGCCCCACCGGCAACTCGATCTCCGCGTCCAACCGGCCATCCGGCGTGTACCGCCGCACCGCCGCCCCACCCCACAACGCCACCCAGATCGCACCGGAAGCGTCCACGCACAACCCGTCCGGCAACCCCCGGTCCACCTCGACCACCGTCCGCCGGTTCGTCGCGCTGCCGGAATCACGGTCGTAGTCCAGGACGTCGATGCGGCGGGTCGCTGAATCCACGTAGTACATGGCCGTGGCGTCGGGGCTCCAGCCGATCCCGTTGCTGACGCGCACGTTGTCCACGACCACCTTCGCGTCACCGCTCGGCTCGACCCGCACCAGCCAACCGCCCGGATCCTCGTCGTAGCGCATGGTCCCGGCCCACAGGCGCCCGGCCGGGTCGACGGCGGCGTCGTTGCCGCGGTAGCCGTCGCGGGCCCAGTAGACCAGCCACGTCTTGGTGCCGTCGGGGTCCACCAGGGCGATGCCGTCGCGCAGGTTCAAGACCAGCCCACCCCGGGTGCGCGGCTTGGCGGCGCCGACGTGCTGGGGGACGTCGAGCACCGCGTCCTCGTCGCGGCCAGGCGAATAGCGGTGGACCTCGCTGCGCAGGACGTCGACCCACAGGAGGGTGCCGCTGCCGTGGTCCCACGTCGGACCTTCTCCGAGTTCGGCTTCCGCCCGCACCGCAACGTCGATCGACACCGGACCAGCGTAGGCGTCGGCGGAGCCCCGCCCGACCACATCGATGTGAGTTGCTACACCGTCGAGCCGGTGATTCCACCCGGATGGCCGCGTCGCGCGACGGTCCCGCCGTGGCAACCATCCGGCGCGCCCGACTGGTAGTACCGGCAAGGACGTCGGACGGGGGAATCACCCGAGTAGGTCGTCGCCTCGCCGGCGGCGCGGTCGTGACCACCCCTGCGCTGCGGGACTCCCAGCCCGCCGGCGGGGTGGCCGGAAAAACCGCTGCTGATGGACAAGCACCTGAGCAACCACGCCGACATCGTGTCGCGCGCCCGGACTGACGCGCCCAAGCCCGCCGAACGCACGTAGCCTGGAGGGGTGCACCCGGCCCCCGCGGCGCAGAAGTCGCCCGCCCAGCGCGTGATCCCGCCCAGACCGCTGCTCTCGGCGGTCGTGGTGGCGGGGTTCGTCGGGCTGCTGTTCGTGGTCGAGGCGGTGGACACCGTGTTGTTCGGCGCGCTGGACGACGACGGTGTCATCCCGCGCGACTTCACCGAGTGGGACAACATCATCTGGGCTCCGCTGCTGCACGGCGGCTGGGAGCACCTCACGAGCAACGCCGTGCCGCTGCTGATCCTGGGCTTCCTGGCGACCTCCGGCGGCATCAAGCAGTTCGCGCAGGTCACCCTGGTCATCTGGCTGACCGCGGGCCTGGGCACCTGGGTCATCGGCGCGGACGGCAGCCACATCGGCGCGTCCGGGCTGGTGTTCGGGTTCCTGGTGTTCCTGCTGGTGCGCGGCCTGTTCGTGCGGTCGCCGTGGCAGGTCGTGGTGGCCGCGGTGGTGTTCGCCGCCTACGGCGCGGTGCTGTGGGGCGTGCTGCCGGGCCAGCCGGGGATCTCCTGGGAGGGGCACCTGTTCGGCGCGCTCGGCGGGGTCCTGGCGGCGTGGGGCGTGGCGCGGGACGCGAGGCGGGCGGGGGTCGCGTGAGCGCCGCGGACGCGCCCATCGGGATCTTCGACTCCGGTGTCGGCGGGCTGACCGTCGCACGGGCGATCATGGACCAGTTGCCGCAGGAGAGCATCCGGTACGTCGGCGACACCGCCAACGGCCCCTACGGGCCGCTGCCCATCGCCCAGGTGCGCAAGAACGCCCTGGAGGTGGCCGACCGGATCGTCGAGGACGGCGCCAAGCTGCTCGTCATCGCCTGCAACACCGCGTCGTCTGCGTGCCTGCGCGACGCCCGCGAGCGCTACGACATCCCGGTGGTGGAGGTGGTGCTGCCGGCCGTGCGGCGGGCGGTCGCCACCACGCGCACCGGCCGGGTCGGCGTGATCGGCACCCAGAGCACCATCACCTCCGGCGCCTACCAGGACTCGTTCGCCGCGGCCCGCGACCTGGAGGTCACCGCGGTCGCGTGCCCGCGGTTCGTGGACTTCGTCGAACAGGGCACCACCTCCGGCCGCCAGGTCCTCGGCCTCGCCCAGGCCTACCTGGAGCCGCTCCAGCGCGCCGAGGTCGACACCGTCGTCCTCGGGTGCACGCACTACCCGCTGCTCACCGGCGTGATCCAGATCGTCATGGGTGACGGGGTGAGCCTCGTGTCCAGCGCCGAGGAGACGGTGAAGGACGTGGTCCGCGTGCTCAACGAGCGGGACCTGTTCCGCAGCGGACCGCCCGACCTGCGGTTCGCCAGCACCGGCCCGGTGGACAAGTTCACGAGGCTCGCTCACCGATTCCTGCCCGGCCTGGAAAGAGCCACCTTCCACCCCCACGAATGATTTGGCACTCTCCAACGGTGCTGTTGACCATCCTCGGCTGCTCGGGCAGCCTGCCGGGGCCACAGGGCCCCGCATCCGGCTACCTCGTCGAGGCGGACGGCTACCGGCTGGCCATCGACCTGGGCAACGGTGTGCTCGCGGCGCTCCAGGTGCACTGCGACCCGTTCTCCCTGGACGCGCTGCTGTTCTCGCACCTGCACCCGGACCACTGCGCGGACTTCACCACGCTGGCCGTCATGCGCCGCTACCACACCCACCCGCCGCACGACACGTCCGCGCGCCGGCTGCCGGTGCACGCCCCGTCGGACGCGCCGCGCCGCTTCGCCCGCGCCTACGCCGAGAGCGACGAAGAACTCCGCACCGCCGACCTCTCCGACGTCTTCGACTTCCACCCGCTGACCTCCCGACCGACCACCGTCGGCCCGTTCACCATCACCGCGGCGCGCGTCGACCACCCCGGCGAGTGCTACGGCTTCCGCATCGCCACGGCCGGCGCGGTCCTGGCGTTCACCGGCGACTCGGGGCCGTGCGACGCGCTGCGCTCGCTGGCCGACGGCGCGGACGTGCTGCTGTCCGAGGCGACCTGGACCCACGCCGACGACCGCCCGCCGGGCGTGCACCTGTCCGGGACGCAGGCTGGGCGACTGGCCGCCGAGGCCGGGGTCGGCCGGCTGCTGCTGACCCACATCGCGCCCTGGACCGACCCGGACGCCGTCCTCGCGGAGGCGCGTGCGGCGTTCACCGGGCCTGTGGAGGTCGTGCGCCAGGGCGGGAAGTACGAGGTCGACGAACCGGTCATCCGGATGATCGGCGGCAGTGCCTGATCGGCCGACGGACGTGCGCAAGATCGCAAAGGACGGTGCCGACCGCATCGGCTAACGTCGGTGGGGTGTCGAACGTCGAGGTGCGCCGGGTCGGACAGCACGATTTCGTGGCCACGAACGACCGGGGCGCCTCGGTGCGCGTCGGCCGAGCGGGCGCGGAGGGCGCGTTCACCCCCGTCGAGCTGCTGCTGGCCGCCGCTGCGGGGTGCGCGATCGTGACCGCCGAGACCCTTATCACCCGCCGGGTGGACGGCGAGCTGACCGCGCGGGCGGACGACGTGCGGCCCGCCGGCGCGCACGAACTGGACGAAGTGCCGGTGACCCTGGACTACGACGTGTCGCGGTTGGACGAACAGCAGCGCGCGGCCCTGGAAGTCGCGGTGCGGCGGGCGATCGACCAGCTCTGCACGGTGACCCGGACGCTGAAGAAGACCCCGCCGACGCCGTTGCACCTGCCGTGATCGACGAGTCGGTCACGATCGCCGCGCCACCGTCCGACGTGTGGCGGGCCCTGGTGTCGCCGGAGGGCTGGTGGCCGCACATGCGGCTGTCGGCGACGTCCTTCGAGGAGCGCTGGACCGACTCCGCCGGCACCCGCAAGGTCACCTCGGGCCAGGTCGTCGGCCGCGAGGAACCGAAGCGGCTGGCTTTGACGTGGGCCGACGAGGACTGGCCGACGCACACCGAGGTCGAGGTGACCTTGACCCCGGTGCCCGGCGGCACCCTGGTCCGCGTGCGCCACACCGGCTGGGCGTCACTGCTCGCGGAAGTGGTCGAGGCACACAGCGAAGGCTGGCGAGCCCACCTCACCAACCTGAAAGCCTGGGTCGAGCGGTAGTCGCGAGGCCGACCCACCAGGCGGCCGAGCCGCGCGACGGAGTCGCGCCAATGTCACTGCCCGACTCCCGTCCACACTGCCGTCGAACCGCTGTGGCCGATGCGAACGGTTTGGACGGTCGCGGCCGTTCCGGCCGCGATGACCAACACGGCCACCACCACCGAGATCCGCCGCCACGTCCTGGGCACGTTCGTGTCGTCCGCCGCCGCGGCCCGTTCGCGGTCCGCCAGTCGCCCGGCGACCAGCAGGGCCACCACCACGACGAAGAACCCGAGCGCGAACGGCAGCAGGTCGTTGCCCAGCTCCGCGTGCCGCTGGATGAGCGGGTTCTCCAGACCCGCCAGCCGCGCCTCCAACTGCTCGCCCGCCTTCTGCGCGGGCAGGACCGCGCCGACGCCGAGCACCGTGACACCGAGCAGCGGCCACGCGTAGCGCTGCCGCCAGCGGGGCACCACGGCCAGCGCCGCGGCGGCCACCGCCGCCAGCGGCAGGAGCACCACGACCGCGTGGACCAGCAGCGGGTGCGCGGGCAGACCGAAGATCGTCACCAGGTCGTCTGCGAGTGCCATGCCTCTCCCTACGCCAGTGGGACGTTCCCGGGTTCAGCGCCTTAGGGTAGTGCCGTGCTGAGGACCGATGGCAGGAACGACGACGTGCTGCGCGACATCCGGATCACGCGGGGCTACCAGCAGTGGCCCGCGGGTTCGGTGCTGATCGAGTTCGGCAACACACGGGTGCTGTGCGCGGCGAGCGTGACCGAGGGCGTCCCCCGGTGGAGGTCGGGCTCGGGCCTCGGCTGGGTGACCGCCGAATACGCCATGCTCCCGTCCGCGACCCACAGCCGCAGCGACCGCGAGTCGGTGAAGGGCCGCATCGGCGGTCGCACCCACGAGATCTCCCGGCTGATCGGCCGGTCCCTGCGGGCGTGCATCGACCTGGCGGCGCTGGGCGAGAACACCATCGTCATCGACTGCGACGTCATCCAGGCCGACGGCGGCACCCGGACCGCGGCCATCACCGGCGCGTACGTGGCGCTGGCCGACGCCGTCACCTGGTTGGGCGCCGCCGGCCGGCTGGCCGACCCGCAGCCGCTGTCGTGCGCGGTGTCGGCGGTGTCGGTGGGCGTGGTGGACGGCCGGGTCCGGCTGGACCTGCCCTACGAGGAGGACTCGCGGGCGGAGGTCGACATGAACGTCGTCGCCACCGACGCGGGCACGCTGATCGAGATCCAGGGCACCGGCGAGGGCGCGACCTTCGCCCGGTCCACTCTGGACAAGATGCTGGACGTGGCGCTCCAGGGTTGCGCGGAGCTGAACCGGCTCCAGTCGGAGGCGCTGGCCCTGCCCTACCCCGGCGTGCTGCCCGAGCCGAAGGGCAAGAAGAAGTGAAGCTCCTGCTCGCCTCCCGCAACACCAAGAAGCTCGGCGAACTGCGCCGCATCCTGGCCTTCGAGGGCCTGGACGGCATCGAGGTGCTGGGGTTGTCCGACGTGCCGGAGTTCCCGGAGGCGCCGGAGACCGAGCCGACGTTCGAGGGCAACGCCCTGCTCAAGGCCCGGGACGCCTTCAACGCCACCGGCCTGCCGTCCGTCGCGGACGACTCGGGCATCGCGATCGACGCGCTCAACGGGATGCCCGGCGTGCTGTCCGCGCGCTGGTCCGGCCGGCACGGCGACGACCTGGCCAACCTGGAACTGGTGCTCGGGCAGTTGCGGGACGTCCCCGACGAGCGGCGCGGCGCGGCGTTCGTGTGCACGGCGGCGCTGGTCGGTCCGGGCGGCCTGGAAGTGGTGGTGCGCGGCGAGTGGCGCGGCGAGATCACCCGGGAACCGCGCGGCGCCAACGGTTTCGGCTACGACCCGATCTTCCGGCCGGAGGGCCACGAGGTGACCTCGGCGGAGCTGACCCCGGAGGAGAAGGACAAGCTCTCCCACCGGGGCCGGGCTCTGCGCCTGCTGCTCCCGGAGTTGCGCAAGCTCAACGCCAGTAGCTGATCTTGACGCCGGGACCGAGTTCGTCCAGCCCGACGAACCGGCCCCGGCGCGCGATGCTCAGCGTGAGCGTCATGTCCCGCAAGGGCCGCAAGTCGATCGGAATCCTTGCGGTCCCAGGGCGAGACGAACAGGTCCTCCAGGTCTTGCCGGAACCGGCCTCGCCGCGCACCAGCGTCCGGTCCGCGCCGCCGATCGCGGCCTCGACGCGCAGCGACCCGCCGTGGCCGGGGTCGCCGCCGACCCACCGGCCCAGGCCGTGCTCGGGCTTGCGCCGGTCGCCGACCTGGTGGCCGATGCCCTGCACCAGGTGCTCCAGGCGGGCGCGGTGCCGGGCCGAGGACAGCTCCTCGGCGGCGAGCTGCGCCGGCGTGCGCTCGTGGTTCTTGCGGCGGCGTTCCAGCCAGGACTTGGCGGCGTGCCGCGCCACCGCCGGACCGATTTTCCCGGCCGCGGCCTCCAGCCCGGTGCCGGCCCCTCCCTGGTCGCGCGGACCAGGTTAGTGGGTCACGTGGCCGCGGCGGTCGACACGACGCCCACCCCCACGGCGATCAGGGCCATGCCCGCGAGCACGGCCGGTGAGATGGGGTCGGCGAACAGCACGCGGCCCATGACGGCGACCAGCGCGATGCCGGCGCCCGCCCACACCGCGTACGTCGTCGCGACCGGCAGGCCGAGCCGGATCACCTGGGACTCCAGGTAGAACGCGGCGGCGTAGCCGGCGATCAGACCGAGCGTGGGCAGGGTCTTGGTGAAGCCGTCGGAGGCCTTCAGGCACAGCGTGGCGAAGACCTCGAAGCCGATGGCGAGGGTGAGCAGGATCCACTTCAACATGTCGGGTGTCCCGAGCGGTGGTTTCGGTTGTGGTGAGGGCGTGGTGGAACGCCCGCGTCAACCGCCGCGAGTGGGGAAGTGGACCCGGATGACGAACTTGGAACGGGGGGCGTCGGGTGTCGTCGCGCGACACACGGTTATCACCCTTACGAGAGGTCTGAGCGGCCCTTGTGGCCTGTCCTCGGCCTCCAGTGTACCCGGCGGTACCCCCGTTCGGCGTCCTTGGTCAGGCGGGGAGTTCGCGCAGGAGCTTGGCGACGTGGCCGGTGGCGCGGACGTTGTACATCGCCTTGGCGATCTTGCCCTCGGGGTCGACGAGGAAGGTCGAGCGGATCACGCCCATGACCGTCTTGCCGTAGTTCTGCTTCTCCCCGAACGCGCCCCACTCGCCGAGGACCTTGCGCTCCGGGTCGGACAGCAGCGGGAAGTTCACGCCCTCGGCCTCGGTGAACTTGGCCAGCTTCTCCGGCTTGTCGGGGGAGATGCCGACGACGTCGTAACCGGCCTGGGCGAGGTCGCCGATGCTGTCCCGGAAGTCGCACGCCTGCTTGGTGCACCCGGGCGTGCCGGCGGCCGGGTAGAAGTACACGACCACCGACCGGCCGAGGTAGTCGGAGAGCGAGACGGGCTTGCCCTCGCTGTCGGGCAGGGTGAACGCCGGGGCCTGGTCGCCGACGGACAGGCGCTTCTGCTCGGTCATGCCGCAGACGCTACAGGGGCTCCCGCACCGGCCTGGTTCAGGCGAGGCCTTCGAAGGTGGCGTTGGGCTCCTGGTTGGCGCCGTTGGGCTCCACCACGAGTTGCAGCCGCACGGGACCCTCGGGGACGGCGAACGCCAAGGTCAGCTTGGTGTCCGCGCCGGGGGCCACCTCGGTGACCGCCGCGGAGAGGCCGTTGAGGCCTTGCACGGTGTCCAGGACCTCGGGGACCGGTGCGCCGCCGACCGTCGCCCGGACGGCGAGCTGGCCGGTGCGGTAGGGGGTGCTGGTGCCGTTGACCAAGGTCACCACGAAGACGGCCGTGCGCGGGGACTTGGGGAACGAGGTGTCGCTGGGCTTGAGCGACTTGGGCGGGGAGACCGTGATCGACAGGCCGTTGCCCCACACCCGTTGCGCGCCGAAGGCGGTGAACGTCGACGCGGGGGCTGCCGGTTCCTGGTTCGCGGAGGTCGGCTCGGGGACGGCGTCGGCGAGACCGGAGGGGTCCGCACATCCCGCCAAGGCCCCCGCCAGGCACAGGCCGGCGGCCAGTCTGGCGAATCTCACGAACCTCCCCTTCCCGCCCCGGCGGTGGGCTACCAGCGACTCCCACCACCATGACGGGTGCGGCGGCGCTCGGGGGCGGATGAGGGGGCTTGAAGCGGACCTGGTGCCTGCCTGTGGCCAAGCCGTGATGCCGCGTGTCCGCCCGCGTGGGCGGCGCCACAGTGGTGCGGCGCCACCCACGCGGACCGCGGCGGCGGTCCTGCTCCGGGCGCGGGGCCCGGGAGTTGAAGAGCGCGTCGGGGGGCGTGCGCGCTCACTTCAATGATCGCTGCCCTTCGGCCGTCCGCTACACCTCGACTTCAGTCTTCACTCGTTCGGATGAACGTGAACTTCCTGCGAGTTCGGCCAGCAGCTCGTATGAGCGCAGGCGGTCGGACTGCTCGGCGACCATCGTGGTGACCATCAGCTCGTCGGCCGCCGTGTCCTCCAGCAACTGCTCCAACTGGGCCGTGACCTGCGCCGGGTCGCCGATGACCTGTGTGGACAGGCGGTCCTCCACGATCAGCCGCTCCATGTCGGTGTACGGGTAGGCGGCGGCCTCGGCGTTGGTGGCGAGCGGTTCGGGCCGGCCCGAGCGCAGGCGCAGGAACGCCAGCGCGCCGGGGCCGGAGATGTGCCGGGCGTGCTCCGCCGAGTCGGCGACGATGACGGACGCGCAGACCATCGCGTACGGCTCGCTGAGCACCTGCGACGGCCGGAACCGCTGGCGGTAGAGCGCGAGGGCGGGCAGGGTGTTCTCGGCGCTGAAGTGGTGTGCGAACGCGAACGGCAGCCCGAGGACGCCCGCGACCTGCGCGCTGTACCCGCTGGACCCGAGCAGCCACACGTCCGGCTTGTTGCCCTCGGCGGGCATCGCCTTGAGGTCCTCGGTGCCGTCGAAGTAGCCGATCAGCTCGCTGAGCTGCTGCGGGAAGTCGTCCACCGACAACGGCCCGCTGGTCCGCCGCAACGCCCGCGCGGTCTTCTGGTCGGTGCCCGGGGCGCGCCCGATGCCGAGGTCGATCCGGTCCGGGTGCAGCGCGCCGAGCGTGCCGAACTGCTCGGCCACGACCAGCGGCGGGTGGTTGGGCAGCATCACGCCGCCGGAGCCGACGCGCAGGGTGGTGGTGGCGTCGGCGACGTGGCCGATGAGGATCGTGGGGGAGGAGCTGGCGATGCCGGGCATGTTGTGGTGCTCGGCCAGCCAGAACCGGTGGTAGCCGAGGGCTTCGACGCGCTGTGCCAGCTCGCGGGTGTGGCGCAGCGCCGTGCGCGCGTCCGTCGCCGTCGTGACCGGGGCGAGGTCGAGCACGGACAGCGGGATGTCACGAAGTCGGCTCATACCGGCACCAACACCGGTCCCCCGAATGCCTTCCGACTGTGACCCAGTGCTCAGGGCGAGAGGACGGCGGGGTCGAACGTCACCGGCACGGGCGCGGCGGTGATGGTGACGGCCGCAGCGCGCCTTTGAGCAACGCGCGCAACTCGTCGCCGGCGTACTGGTGTTGACCGGAGGGCGCCGGTGTCGTGCGGAGCCATCCGAAGATCAGCTCGATCCGGAACCCGTCCTCCCGGTCGGCGTGATGCCAGTCTTCGACGGTGAAAGGGCCTGGCGGGTGGTGATCGGCTGGGGTCACCCGGACAGTCTCCCTGGCTCGCTTCCAGGACGGACGTCGCGCCTTCGCGCCCGACTGACTCGTCCGTCACACCGGGGAAGCGCGCCCACTCCTCAAGCGTTGATCGGGACATGGACGTGGTCGTCATCGGGGCTGGTCAGGCGGGTCTGTCGGCGGCCTACTTCCTCCAGCGGGCCGGGCTGGAGCACGTCGTTCTCGACGCCGACGAAGGGCCCGGAGGGGCGTGGCGGCATCGGTGGCCGACGCTCCGGATGGCCACCGTGCACGGCATCCACGACCTGCCCGGCATGCCGTTCGCCGAACCGGACCCCGCCGCCCCCGCCAACGAAGTCCTCCCCGCCTACTTCGCCGACTTCGAGCAGCGCAACGGCATCGACGTCCACCGCCCGGTCCACGTCCACGCCGTCCGCACCGAAGGCGACCTCCTCAAAGTCGAAACCGACAAGGGCGACTGGCTCACCAAAGCCCTGGTCAACGCCACCGGCACCTGGACCCGCCCGTTCTGGCCCCGCTACCCCGGCCAAGAACTGTTCAAAGGCCGCCAACTGCACTCCTCCCAGTACCAGGGACCCGAAGAGTTCGCCGGCAAGCGGGTGATCGTCGTCGGCGGCGGCACGAGTGCGGTTCAGCAACTGCTGGAGATCGCGACCGTCGCCACCACCACCTGGGTCACCCGCCGCGAACCGGTCTTCCGCGACGAACCCTTCACCCCCGAAGTCGGTCGGGCCGCCGTGGCACTCGTCGAGGAACGGGTTCGCCAAGGCCTGCCGCCGCGCAGTGTGGTCAGCGTCACCGGACTGAGCCTCACCCCGCAGGTCCGCCAAGCACTCGAAGACCACACGCTCGACCGGAAACCCATGTTCGCCCGCATCACCGAGAACGGCGTGGTCTGGCCGGACGGGGTTGAAGAACCCGCCGACGTCATCCTGTGGGCCACCGGTTTCCGCGCCGCCCTCGACCACCTCGCCCCGCTCGGCCTGCGCGCCCCCGGCGGCGGGATCAAGCTCGACGGCACCGAAGTCGTCGACGACCCCCGCATCCACCTCGTCGGCTACGGCCCCTCAGCCAGCACGGTCGGCGCGACGCGGGCCGGCCGGGCCGCCGCCAAGAGCCTCAAGGACCTGCTCACGCGGGAGCTGGCCGCCTGAACACCTTGCGCGCCAACACCTTCCGGGCCACCGCCGCCTTGTACCGCAGCACGTCCCACCGCCCGACCCCGCGCGTCCCCAGGTACGCCCACGCCGCCGGCGCGTCGAAGAACCACGGGAACAGCGACGACGGGTCGTTGAACCCCTCCCACACCCGCTCGCCGATCACCGGGTCCCGCGACGCCGCCAGCAACACCGCCTTCTGGTAGGATGTCAACGGCGCGAGCATCCCGTCGGTGAACGCGTTGGCGTACCGCCCGGTCGTCCACCACTCGTCGAACCGCGCCCGCAACCAGTCCGCACTCCCGTCGTAGGAGTCCAGCCGGGCCGCGAAGAACCGGGCCATGCGGGTCGCGTTGTTCGCACCCTGCCCGGCCAGCGGGTCGTTGAGCACCACGGCGTCGCCCAACCCCAGCACGTGCCGACCCGACGGCAGCACCGCGACCGGGTCCCGCACCACCGGCGTCACCGCACCCTTGAGCCACGCCGAAGTCGGCGCGGCACCCGCCAGGAAACCCGACCGCACGGGGAAGAACTCGTCCACCAGCGACCGCAACACCGATAACCCCTCGGACGCCGACGTCACGTCCCGGAACCGGTCCGCGCGCCCGCCCGGCACCGCCTCCACCACGATCGACCGCGACTCGCCGACGTCCTTGTCCCAGAACGGAACCCAGAACACCTCCACCGTCCCCGGCACGAACGTGAACACGATGTCCCGGTGCTCCGGATAAGCCTCCAGGTCGTACCCGTGCACGTTCACCATCAAGAGCTGCCGCTGCGCCGACGACTGCGTGCTGCGGGCGTCGTCCCTCGCGAACAATCCTCGGAAAGCCTTGTGCCCCACCGTCACCACGACCAGGTCGTGCGTCGCGGCCAACGAGTCCAGGTCACCCGTCGACACCGCCCCGGTCACCACCCGCACCCCGCGCCGGGCCAGCTCCCGCAGCCCGAACGCGAACTTCAACCGCTGGTCCACGGCCAGCGCCGGCCCGCGCAGCGGCGCGTCGACGGAGAACAGCACCGACCCGCCGTCCTCGTGCAGGTCCAGGCGGATGCGGTGCGCGCGCGGCGCCTCGGGCCAGAAGTCCAGCCCCAGCTCGGCTTCGTAGCCCACCTGGTCGCCGAACAGGCACGCCGTGGGCCGCCCGGCCGTCTCCAGGTACTCGTCGGCGGTGAGGTCCGAGCACAGGGTGACCCGCCACCCGGCCGCGACCAGCGCCGCCGACAACACGACCCCCGCCTGCCCCGCCCCGACCACCGCGATAGACCGCATCGGATGATCCTTCAGCGGCCCGCCGCGCGCTGCCAATACGACGTTCGGGTCGTCTAACCTCGACCACGTGCTTCGGGGGTTGCGCGTGGTCGCCGGACTGCTGCTCGGGTTCGCGACCGGGCTCGGCGGTCTGCTGGTGGTGGTGTTCGCGCGCCCGGTGGCGACCCGGTACGCCGACCTGGAACGGTGGCGGCTGCGGCGGTTCCTGGAGATCGACAGCGCCGCGCCGACCCGGCCGCAGGCGGTGAAGTACCTGGCGGTGCGCGCCCCGGTCGGGCTGTTCGGCGGGTTCGTGCTGGCGTGGCTGTTCTACGGCGTCGTCCTCGGGGTGATCGCCGGCGTGCGGATCGTGCGCAACGGGCTGGACGGCATCGAGTGGCAGGACGACGTGGTCGCCACGCTCTGGACGGCGCTGATCGGCGGGGTCCTGCTCTACATCGAGGTCCAGGGCATTCGAGGAGTGGTGGCGCTGGAGCGTGGCGTGGCGCGCCGCTACCTCGGGCCCAGCGAGGCCGAGTTGCTGCGCCGGCGCATCGAGGAGCTGTCGCTCAGCCGAGCGGGCATCGTGGCGGCGGTGGACGCCGAGCGCCGGCGGATCGAGCGCGACCTGCACGACGGGGTCCAGCAGCGGCTGGTGGCGCTGGGGATGCTGCTGGGCCGCGCGCGCCGGCACCCCGACCACGCGGACGACCTGCTGCGGCAGGCCCACGAGGAGTCGCAGCACGTGCTGGAGGACCTGCGTGAGGTCGCCTGGCGGGTGTACCCGGCCGCGCTGGACGCCCTGGGGCTGGCCGAGGCGCTGGAGGCGGTGGCGGACCGGTCGGCCATCCCGGTGCGCATCCACTGTGGACGGTTCCGGGTCGAGCCGGAGGTCGAGACGGCGGTGTACTTCGTGGTCTCGGAGGCGGTGACGAACGCGGTCAAGCACTCGGGTGCGACGATGATCCGCGTGGACATCACCGACGACGAGCGCGCCGTGCGGGTGCGGGTCGAGGACGACGGCGGCGGGGGCGCGGACCCGGCGGGCGGCGGCCTCGCGGGCCTGTCCCGGCGGGTGCTGGCGCTGGACGGGACGTTCGCCGTGCACAGCCCGGCCGGCGGCCCGACCGTGATCACCGCGGAGGTCCCGTGCGGGTGATCCTGGCCGAGGACTCGACGCTGCTGCGCGAGGGCCTGGCCCGGCTGCTGGCGGAGGAGGGCCACGAGGTCGTGGCCTCGGTCGGCGACGCGGAGGCCCTGCTCAAGGCCGTCGCCGCGCACCGGCCGGACGTGGTGGTGACCGACGTCCGGATGCCGCCCACGCACACCGACGAAGGCCTCAAAGCGGCCCTGGAGATCCGACGCGACCTGCCGGACGTGGGCGTGCTCGTGTTGTCGCAGTACGTGGAGCAGCGCTACGCCGCCGACCTGCTCGGTGAGCACGCCGGCGGCGTCGGCTACCTGCTGAAGGACCGCGTGATGCAGGTGGAGGAGTTCCTCGACGCGCTGCGCCGGGTGGGCGCGGGCGGCGCCGCGTTCGACCCGGAGGTGGTGCGCCGCCTGCTCGCGCGCACCGCGCACCCGCTGGACGTGCTCACCGGGCGGGAGCGGGAGGTGCTGGCGCACATGGCCGAGGGGCACACGAACAACGCGATCGCGGCGAAGCTGCACGTCTCGCGCAGCGCCGTGGAGAAGCACGTGAACTCGATCTTCGACAAGCTGCGGCTGTCCGATGTGGACGGTTACAGCCGGCGCGTGCTGGCGATCCTGCGCTACCTGCGTTCCTGAAGCTCCTTTCGGCTGCTCAGCCGCGACACCACGAACCACACCACGGCCAGCACGACGACACCGACCACGACCTTGGACGCGATCCCCAGGTAGGACTCCACCAGGTGCCAGTTCTCGCCCAGCGCGTAGCCGGCGAGGATGAGCGCGGTGTTCCAGATCGCGCTGCCCGCGGCGGTGAACACGAGGAACGCGGGCAGCGGCATGCGTTCCACCCCGGCCGGGATGGAGATCAGGCTGCGGAAGATCGGGACCATCCGGCCGAAGAACACCGTGGCGCGGCCGTGCCGGTGGAACCAGTCCTCGGTCTTGTCCACGTCGGAGACCTTGACCAGCGGCATCTTCGCGGCGATCCGCCGCACGCGGTCCCGCCCGAGCAGTGCCCCCACGTAGTACAGCACCAGCGCGCCCGCCACCGAACCCGCCGTGGTCCACACGATCGCGGCCACCAGGCTCATCCCGCCCCGGGACGCGGTGAACCCGGCCAGCGGCAGGAACACCTCGCTGGGCAGCGGCGGGAACAGGTTCTCCAACGCGATCGCCAGGCCCGCGCCGGGCGCGCCGAACGACTCCATCAGGTCGATGACCCACTTGACATCCATGATCCTCACGCTATGGACGCACGGGGCCCCGGACCATGAAGCGGACCGCACGACGGGGTGTGGAAAACCTCAGTTCTCCGCGTGCGCGGCCAACCCCTTGGCGTACTGGGTGATCACCAGTTGCAACACGCGTCGGTAGAACCACCCGGTGCCGGGCACCTTGGGGTGGAACGACGAGTGCCAGCGGATGCGGGTGCCTTCCCCCTCGGGCTCCAGGTCGATGAAGGCCCGGTAGTCGTGGATGGCCAGGCCGGACAGCAAGACGTAGCCGACCCTGCGGTTCGGCGTGAGTTCGACCACCTCCTCCCGCGTTGGGTTCCTCCTGCCGCGGTTGTGAAACACCCGCACCTCTCCCACGCCGTGCGAGTCGCCGGCCTTTTCGCGCTCGTAGCGCAGCACCGGGGACCAGTCCGGCCAGGTGGAGCCGTCCGCGGCGAACCGGTACACCCGCGCCGGCGGTGCGGCGCTGTGCACGGTGACACCCACTCTCTGTACCATGTGGTACATGTACCATCTGGTACATGGGTGAACAAGAGGCCAGAACCCGGCTGCTGAACCAGGTCGTCGAGCACCTGTCCCAACACGGCCTGGGCGACCTCAGTCTCCGCCAGATCGCCGCCGCTGTGAACACCAGCCATCGAATGCTCATCTACCACTTCGGTTCGAAGGAGGGGCTGCTGGTCGAGGTGGTGCGGGCGGTCGAGGCCAACCAACGAGCCCTCCTGGGCTCCCTGAAGGCCACCGACCATGCCGACCTGGCCCGCCAGTTCTGGCGCGCCCTGACCGACCCGGCCCTACGCGCCCACGAACGCCTCTTCTTCGAGCTTTACGGCCAAGCCGCCCAGGGCCGCCGCGGCACAACGGCCCTCATGGACGGCATCGTCGAATCCTGGGTCGCACCCATCGCCGAGTTCGAACGCACCCGCGGTTACCCGCCAGAGCAGGCCGAAGTCCGAGCAAGGCTAGGCCTGGCAGTCACCCGAGGCCTCCTCTTGGACCTGGTGGCGACGGACGACGTAGAAGCCGTCACCGCCGCCATGGACATGTTCATCGACTTCATGTCCACCTAGCCGGCCGTTCGTCCACGGCGCGCAGCGCCGGCAGGCAGGGCCGCCGAGTGAGGACACAACTCGCCCTTCGCAGTTGTGTCCGTCCTTGGCGGCCCTGCCTGCCGGCGAGGCTCTTTTGATCTTTAGACTCGCGCTTCGCTTCACGAGTCCTCGCTTCGCGCGGCTCCCGGGACGCGCTCCGCGCTCTAGAAACGCGCTTCGCGCTCTAGAAACGCGCTGACGCGCTCTCAAGATCAAAAGCGGGCCTGGAGGCCACCGGGGGTCGAAGCCCTTCCTTGGCTTGGCAGCCCCATCAAAAGCGGCGCCTTCGGCGCGAAAAGCGACTACAGCGCCTGCCGCGTCCTCGGTGCGAACCGGCCGGTCGCCCGGCTGCGGCCGATCACTAGCATGAGCCCGGTGAAGCGGATTCCGGTGATCGTAGTCGCGGGTTTCCTCGGTTCCGGCAAGACAACCCTGCTCAACCACCTGCTCACCAGCGCCCGAGGCACCCGCATCGGCGTGGTCGTCAACGACTTCGGCGCCATCGGCATCGACGCGATGAGCGTGGCAGGGCAGGTCGACTCGACCGTCTCGCTGAGCAACGGCTGCCTGTGCTGCGCTATCGACGTCTCCGAGCTGGACGAAATGCTCGCCAAGCTCGACTCCCAGGTCGACGTGATCGTCATCGAGGCCAGCGGCCTGGCGGAGCCGCAGGCCATGGCGCGCATGGTCCTGGCCAGTGAGAACCCGCGGCTGTCCTACGGCGGCCTGGTGCTGATGGTCGACGCCGCCGAGTTCCCCGACGACCTCGAACGGCACCTGCGCGTCGCCGACCTCGTGGTGCTCAACAAAGTCGACCGAGTCCCGGACACCGCCGAACTCCTCGACCGGATCGACCGCCTCAAACCGGGCGTGCCGATCACCGCCGCAACTCACGGTCGCATCGACCCGACACTCCTCTTCGACCCGAAACCCCGCGAAACCCACGGCCAACTGTCGTTCGAGGACCTGCTGGACGAGGACCACGACCACGACCACGTCCGCTACGACAGCGTCGAGTTCACCGCCGACGCGATGAACCCGACCCGCCTCATGCACTTCCTCGACCACCGCCCACCCGGCCTGTACCGCATCAAGGGTTTCGTGCGCTTCGACGTCCCCGGCCACCGCCAACGGTTCACCCTGCACACCGTGGGTGCGTTCCTGCGCTTCGACCGCGACCAGTGGGGCGACGTCCCGCGCCGCACCCAACTGGTCCTGATCGGCACCGACCTCGACCGCGACGCGGTCCTGAAAACACTCCACGACTGCGTCGAACCCGACCCCTCCTCGGTGGACCCGCAGTCGATGCTGGAAGTGCTGCGCTACCTCGCCCAGTGAAGGTCCCGGCCGGTCAGGCCGAGCACCCGGCGCAGGACCGGCGCGGTCTCCGCGACCTCGACCTCCGGCCCGTAGATCCCCATGTCCCGGCCCATCTGCGCGGTCTTCTCCACCTCGGCCAGCAGGTACGCCAGCAGGTCCTCGTCCCACCCCACGTCCTGCCCGGTGGCCCGCGCCAGGTCCCACCCGTGGATCACGAACTCGCCCACCACCATGCCGCCGACCATCGACGCGGGCAGCTCCGTCGGCCCGCCCATGTGCGTGATCCCGTCCCACGAGTCCGGCCCGCTCCACGCCTCCACGGTCCGCGCGACGTGCTCCTTCAAAGCCGTCGGCCAG
Source organism: Actinosynnema sp. CA-248983 (assembly GCA_050954585.1). Classification (GTDB taxonomy): domain Bacteria; phylum Actinomycetota; class Actinomycetes; order Mycobacteriales; family Pseudonocardiaceae; genus Actinosynnema. Next base: position 1,288,920 of record CP191863.1, read on the forward strand.
TCCGCCACCGGCTCGACGTCCGACTCCGCCTCGCCCAGCGGCGGCACGGCCTCCTTGCGGCCCGCGCCCACCAGCGACGGTCCCCAGAACAGCAGGTGGTGCGCGAGCCCGCGCACGTCGTACTGCGCACACGGGGTCGCGGCACCCCACTGCTCCGGCCGAACCTTGTCCACGATCTCCACCAACGACCCCGCCGCGCGGGTCAACATCCGAGCGTCCGACATGGACGCAAACCCAACCCCAACCCACCTCGGCCTGTCTTGAAAGAACGCGACATACACTCGGCCCGTGCCGAGGGACGTGCGTGAACTGGGCGGCGCCTGGCAGGCGTTCCAGCGCCACGCCTTCCCGACACCACCCCCGGACCTGGCCGGGCACGTGGCCCGGTACTGGCTCGTCTCCTGGGACTACGCCGAGCCCTACCGGCAGTTGATCGTCCCGTACCCGAACGTCCACCTGACCTTCCAGGACGGCCGGGCGACCGTGCACGGCGTGTCCGGCGGCCACCAGGTCAAGGTGCTCGCGGGCCGGGGCCACGTGGTCGGCGTGGCGTTCCACCCCGGCGCGTTCCGCCCGTTCCTGGGCGCCCCGGTCTCGACCATCACCGACCGATCCATCGACGCCTCAGCGGTCTTCGGCCCGGACCTCCCCACGGACCCGAACGTCGAGGACGTCGAAGAGTTCCTCCGCGCCCACCTCCCGACCCCGGACCCCAACGCCGACGAGGCGGTGGCCGTCGTCGCGCGCATCGCCGCCGAACCCGGCATCACCCGCGTCGACGCGCTCGCCGCCGACCTGGGCACCGGCGTCCGCCGGCTCCAGCGCCTGTTCGCCGAGCACGTCGGCGTGGGCCCGAAGTGGGTCATCCGCCGCTACCGCCTGCACGAGGTGACCGAGCGCCTGGCGGCCGGCGCGGCCGTCGACTGGGCGGACCTGGCCGCCGACCTGGGCTACGCCGACCAGGCCCACTTCGTGCGCGACTTCCGCGAGATGTTCGGCGAACCCCCGACCCACTACGCCGCCCGCTACTGACCCCCGGACCGCGCCCGGACCCGGACGGGGTGCCTGCCGAACAGGCTGAGCACCTCGACATCCCCGCGCCCGGCCGCGCCGAACCAGTGCGGTGTCCGGCAGTCGAAGTCGGCGGCCTCACCGGGGCCGAGCACGACGTCCAGCGCGCCCAGCACGACCCGGAGCCGGCCGCGCAGCACGTAGAGCCACTCGTGGCCGGGGTGGGTGCGCAGGCGGGGTTCGTCGTCGCGGGCCGGGATCGTCATCTTGTGGGCGCGCGGCTCGCTCTGGTGGCGGGTGAGCGGGACCAGGACCCGGCCGTCGAGGGCGGCGGCGGTCGGCGGCGGGTCCACGATCCGGGGCGCGGACACGATGTCGTCCAGGCGCAGCCCGAGGGCCGCGGTGATCGGCAGCAGCAGTTCGAGGCTGGGCTTGCGCTGCCCGGACTCCAGGCGGGACAGGGTGCTGGTGGAGATGCCGGTGGCGCGGCCGAGCCGGGCGAGGGTGACGCCCTTGCGGGTGCGGGCGCGGCGCAACCGGGGTGCGATCTGGTCGATCGCGGCGGCGACGGTCGGCTGGTCGGGCACGTCGTCCAGCCCACCACCGTCTTCCCGGTTTCGGCAAAGAATCTTGCCGGAACCGCATGTCCGTTCCGATCGTGGACCTCGTGCAAACCCTCGAAACCCGGCTGCCGGCCGGGGTGTACCTGCTCTCGTTCAGCCTGTTCGCCATGGGCAGCGCCGAGTTCCTGATGGCCGGCGTGCTGCCCCAGGTGGCCACCGACCTCGACGTCCCGCTGTCCACCGCCGGCGCGCTGATCACCGCGTTCGCCCTCGGGGTGGTCCTCGGCGGTCCGCCGTTCGCGGTGCTCAGCCTGCACTGGCCGCGCCGCACCGCCCTGCTGACCACCCAGGCCGTGTTCGCCGCCGCCGTCGCGATCGGCCTGGTCGGCGACTACCGCGTCCTGCTGGTCACCCCGGACCGCAACGCCCGCGCGTCGGGTGCGGTGGTCAGCGGGCTCAGCCTGGCGATGGTGGCCGGCGGCCCCGCCGGCACCCTGCTCAGCCACCTCACGACGTGGTCGGGCGGCTTCTGGGGCGTGGTGGCCCTGACGGCGGCCGGTGCGGTGGCGTGCGCGCTGGGGCTGCCCGCCACCCGTTCCGCGACGAAGCCGAGCGTGGCCCGCGAACTCGGCACCATGCGCAAACCGAGGCTGTGGAACGTCTACGCCATCACGGTCCTGAGCACCGCCGCGTACATGATCTCGTTCAACTACCTGTCCGCGATCCTCGCCGACGTCACCGGCGTGCCCGGGGTCTGGGTGCCGGCGGTGCTCGCGCTGTTCGGCGTCGGCGCGTTCGCGGGCCTGTCGATCGGCGGCCGGATCGCCGACCGGCGACCCCACCGCGCGCTGACCGTCGGGGCGGTCGGCATCGCGGCCCTGTCGTCGGTGCTGGCGGTGTTCCCCGGTGTCCCGGAGGTCGTGGTGCCGACCGTGTTCCTGCTGGGGGTCGCGGCCTTCGTGCTCAACCCGGCCCTCTACGGACGGGTCTTCGCCATCGCCGCCGACGCGCCGACCCTGGCGGGCGCCACCACCGTGTCGGCGTTCCAGCTCGGCATCAGCCTGACCCCGGCCTTCGCCGCCGCCGCCCTCACGTCGGGTGCCCCGGTGACCACGGTGTCCTGGATCGGCGCGGGCGCGGCGGTCCTCACGCTCCCGCTGATCGCCCTCGACCGCCGTGGCTCTCGTACGCTTTGGACATGGGGGAATGGCGACGAGTGGTCCCGCACGGTGAGTGGTCGGCGCTTTTGATAGGCGTGATCGCCTCGGGCGGGTTCCTCGGGTACGTGCTCGTGGTCAGCGTGATCGTCCTCTTCTCGCCCGATCAGGTGGGCTCGAAGCCGGGGTTGGCGTTCGCGATCCTGGTCCTGAGCGGCTTCTTCACCGTGTCGTGGCGGGGGGCGCGGGCCGGCGTCCACGTAGGCCCGCGCGGTGTCCTGCTCTACCACGTGACCAGGCGCGCCGAAGTGGTGCCGTGGGACGAGGTCGTGCGGTTCGAGGCACACCCGCTGCGGCTGGCGGGCGTCCCGGTGGAGGGAGCCGCGATCTACCTCGTGGGACCGGCGGGCGACCTGCGGGAGACGATGCTCAAGCGATCCGTCGGTTCCCGCTGGGACCGAGCGGCCTACTCGTGGCTGCACGACGTCGTGGTGCCCGCACCGCAGTTCGTCGATGCGGCCGACCGGCTCAACCAGGCCGTGCGCGCGTTCACGTGATGGCAGCAGAGGCGGACCCCGGCGTACCGGTTTCCGCCTCCAGCGCGGTCATCTGGTGGGGCCGGAGAGACTCGAACTCTCACTGGCACGGACCTAAACCGTGTGCCTCTGCCAATTGGGCTACGACCCCGTGGTCGCAAGCCTATCGGCCGGGCGAAGCAGGGCGATGCCGAGGGACACCACACCGGCCGCCAGGCTCAGCCCGCCGATGTAGAGCAGCACGATCAGGCCGTTGGCCTTGGTCGCGCCCTCGCCCATCGCGGAGAAGAAGAAGCCCGACGGCATGAGGATCGCGGCCACCGGGACGCCCAGGCGGGTCACCCAGCCCAGCGCGCCGCGCACGTTCGCGACGTCGGCGTACAGCAGGCACACGAGGCTCAGGATCACCAGGACGCCCGCGTGCGCGTGCCCGGCGCGGAAGAACGACTGCTGGAACTCGGTGAAGTCCCGCTCGCCCTGGACGACGGTGGTCATGAACCGGCCGCCGAACTCGACGCCGACCAGGCTCAGCAGCAGGATGCCCGCGAGGCGGCGGGAGGCGAGGGACAACGGGATGGCGGACATGGGTGCTCCTCTAAACGGAACGGAAACACCGTTATAAAACCACCCCGGGCGACACCGGTCAACGTCGTTCCGGCGGCTCAACTACGGTTACGGGCGCAGACCGCTGCTAGGAGGAGATGTGGCTCGCGACCCCGACACCATCCAGCGCGAGATCGAGCAGGCTCGCGACGCGCTGGCCGCGACCCTGGACGAGCTGGGCACGAGGGCCCACCCCCAGCGCTTCGTCGAGGCGGGCAAGGACAGCGTGCGCGCGAAGCTCGACGAACCCAAGATCCGGTACTCGCTGATCGCGGTGGCCGTGCTGCTCGGGTTGGCCTTGCTGCGCAAGCTGTTCCGCTGACGGCGGCTACTGCCCCTCGGCGACGAGGGGCAGTAGCACCTGCTCGGTCATCCGGTCGACGAACGCCGTGTCCAGCGGGTCGCCGGTGAGCATGAGGCGGTAGATCAGCGCCGCCCCCGCCAGTTCCACGGCCATCCCGCGCGGCGCGTCGGCGCGCAGCTCGCCCCGCTCGTCGGCGCGGTCCAGGATGCGCCGCAGCACGTCCCGCTGGGCGATCAGGAACGTCTCCCGGAACGCCGCCGCCAACTCCGGCTCGTGCGGCAGTTCGCCCACCAGCGCCTGCGCCGCCTTGCCCACCGGCCCGGACAGGAACGCCGCGAACGAGGCCAGGAACTCCCGCAGGTCGCCCCGGAGCGACCCGGTGTCCGGCTCGGTGAGGTTCTGCGCCGCCAGGTGCGTGCACGTGTCGATCACCAGGTCGAGCTTGGACTCCCAGCGCCGGTAGATGGTCGCCTTGCCGGCGCGGGCGCGCGCGGCGACGGCGTCCATGGTCAGCGCCCGGTAGCCGACCTCCGCCATCACCTCCAGCGCGGCCTGCCGCAACGCGTCGTCGCGGCTCGCGTCCCTGGGTCTGCCCCGCTGCGGAGATCTTGGCGCCCCGCTGTACACCGGTGTGGCCATGTCTGCTCCCCTTCGCCTTTGGCCGGACATCCTAGGCGGGAGAGACCGCTCTCAGGCTTCGAATGCCTGGTCGTGAGGGGTGCTCGCGTCGCGGCTCAGCGGGAGTCCGTGCCGGGTGTGCAGGTACACCACGGAGAACGCGTACGCGTCGCCGTCGAGCATGTGCACCACCGCCCGGTCCTCGTTGCCGCCGGAGATCTCGTCCACGAGCTGGTCGGCTTGGACGCGCGCGGCGATCAGGCCGGGCGCGACGGCGTCCAGCGCGCGTTCGGCGGTGCGCACGGTCACCGCCCAGTCGTCGCCGTCGCGCCGGTAGTTGGCGGTGATGGGGAGCGTGGGCATGGGGCTCGACCTCCGTCCTTCCCCGCCAGTTGACCCGCAAATCGGCGGCCGTACGCGGTCTTTCCCCCTAACGAGTGGTGCCCGGTGTCGTCCCGATCGTTTCCGGTCCGGCTCGTGCGCACCGACCCGCTTTGCTCCTACCTTTCGGGCTTACCGCCGCGCACACCGATCGCCGTTCGTCGGCGTCCGCGGAGGGTTCTGATGGGCCTGAACAGGCGTGTCTTCCTGGGTGCCACGGGTGCGGCGGTCACTGCCGGGCTGCTACCGGTCGAGACGGCGCACGCCGGGACATCGGAGGTATCGCTGACCGACCAGCAGTGGGCGGACTTCCTCGCCGGGCAGGACCTGGTCTGGGCGCGGGTGCCGACGAAGTGGTCGCAGGGGCCGTTCCTGGGGACGGCCGGCTGTCCTCGTGCACCCGAAGGGCGTCACCCCAGGACCTCGCCATCGCCCCGGTCCCCATCTCGAAGCCCGGTCCGCGCTGGGGTCTGCCGTAAACCGTCCGTGAGCGCGAGATGTCACTCGGTGAGGTGAAGATTGCTTCGCCGAGTGACGGGTAACACAGTGGCGTTCACTCCGATACTCCGGATGGATTAAGTCTCTGCTCCAGGAGGACGCCATGTCCCGAAGATTGCTGGTAGCCGCCGCAGCCGCCGTCGGCCTGTTCTTCGCCCCGGTCGCGGCCACCGCCGACCCGGGTAAGGGCAACGGCGCCGATCCCGCGTTCGTCCCACCAGGACAGTCCCAGGAGCACGACCGGGGCCGGGCCGGCGAGCACGGCAAGCCCCGGCGGAGGACACCAACGCGCCGCAGCCGCCGTCCAACGCGGACTTCACCGACCACGGCGCCAACACCCACGGCCCATACGACTCGACCCGCGACGGCTCGCCGTCGGAGAACGGCAACGGTGACGGTCGGCAGGTCGGCCAGCCGTGCGCCGGCTGCGTGGGCAACGCCGACAACAAGAACCCCCCTGGCCAGCTGCCGGGCGGTTCGGACGGCAACGCCGGCTACGAGTGCGACCGCAACTCGGGCGTGGGCCGCAGCAACCCCGCGCACACCGGCTGCACCCAGACCAACCCGCCGACGTCCACCTCGACGACGCCGCCGCCGACCGAGACTTCGACGTCGACCTCGACGTCCACCTCCACCTCGACGTCCACCTCGGGCACGAGCACCAGCACCTCGACGTCCACCCACACCCCGGCGGGCGGCCCGAAGAACCCGGTGGCCGCGGTGTTCGACCAGGCCCTGGCCTACACGGGTGCGAACGCCTCCTGGATGGTCCTGCTGGGCCTGCTCAGCGTGGGCGCGGGTGCCCTGACCCTCCTCGTGACCCGCCGCCGTCGAGCCTGACGCACCACGAGCCACACCCCCATGACCCGGTGGGACCGGCCGCCACCCCCCGGCCGCTCCCACCGGGTCCCCGCACGCCCGCGGTCAAACCCTGCTGACGAAACATCGCCCCCTTGCGAGGATGTCCGCACCCACGACCCTGCGACGACGAGGAGGCCCCGTGCGGGCGACGACCATCCACGGACCGAAGGACATCCGCGTCGAGCACGTCCCGGACGCCGCCGTGCGCGACCCGGGTGACGCCGTGGTCAAGGTGGAGCTGGCGTGCATCTGCGGCAGCGACCTGTGGGCCTACCGCGGGGTCGCCAAGCGCGTGCCGGGTCAGCGGATCGGCCACGAGTTCGTCGGCGAGGTGGTCGAGGTCGGCCCGGGGGTCACCGCGGTCAAGCCCGGCGACCGGGTGATCGCCCCGTTCGTCTGGAGTGACGGAACCTGCCCGTACTGCGTCCAGGGCCTGCCCACGTCGTGCCCCGACGGCGGCTTCTGGGGCTCCGGCACGTCCGACGGCGGCCAGGGCGAGGCGGTCCGCGTGCCATTCGCGGACGGCACCCTCGTGCGGGTCCCCGAAGGCGTCGACAACGCCCTGCTCCCGGCGCTGCTCGCGTTGTCCGACGTCATGGGCACGGGCCACCACGCGGCGGTCTCGGCCGGTGCCGCGCCGGGCGCCACGGTCGTGGTGGTCGGTGACGGCGCGGTCGGCCTGTGCGGTGTCCTCGCGGCCAAGCGGCTGGGCGCCGAGCGGATCATCTCCCTCGGCCGGCACGAGGACCGCGCCAAGGTGGCCCGCCTGTTCGGCGCCACGGACCAGGTGCCCGAGCGCGGTGAGGAGGCGGTCGAGAAGGTCCGCGAGCTGACCGGCGGGCTGGGCGCGCCGGCCGTCATGGAGTGCGTGGGCACCGACGAGTCCTGGTCGACCGCGATCGGCCTGGTCCGCGACGGCGGGCGCATCGGCTACGTCGGCGTCCCCCACCAGGCCCCGAACCTGCCCACCGGCAAGCTGTTCTCGCGCAACATCGCCATCGCGGGCGGCATCGCGCCGGTCCGCACCTACCTGCCCGAGCTGATGGCGGACGTCCTTGCCGGGCGCCTCGACCCGGCGCCGGTCTTCGACCGCACGCTCCCGCTGGACGAGGTCGCCGACGGCTACCGGTCGATGGACGACCGCAGCGCGCTGAAGGTCGTCCTCACCCCGTGAGCCGGTTGGCCACACCCCGCCAGACGACCTCCATGACGTAGGTGGTCGCGAGCGCGGGCCCCACCTCGGGCCTGCGCTCGCACCACAGCGCCAGCCGCTCGGTCGACCCGACCACGATCTCCGCGAACGCCTCCGCCTCGATCACGTCGATGTCGGTGTCGAAGCTCCCGATGACCGCCGCGATCAGGTCCGTCTGCTGCCGCCGGATGCCCTCGATCTCCTCCACCGCCGACGGCACGGTCACCGCCGCCTCCTGCCGCAGCAGCGCCCACGCCTGCTTGTGCTCCCCGATGAACTCGAAGAACGCCAGCAGGCCCAGCCGCAGGATCTCCTCCGGCGTGGACGCCCCGGAGATGGCCTGCTGGGTGCGCTCCAGCAGCTCGGTGCGGGCCCGGTGGATGCACCCGATGAGCAGGCCTTCCTTGGACCCGAAGTACTCGTAGAGCATCGGCTTGGACACGCCCACGCGCTCGGCGATCTCGTCCATGGACGCCGCGAGGTAGCCGCGTTCGGCGAAGACCTGCTCGGCGATGTCGAGCATCTGCGCCTTGCGCTGCGCCTTGGGCATCCGCTTGCGGCGCGGCTCCTCCGTGGTGGTCACGAAGTCGAGACTACCGGAAGTAACTTACTTCGAGTAACCTACTGAGGAGTATGTAGCCGGACGAGGAGGTCGGGATGCACCGAGAGGTCAAGGTCCTGGTCGTCGGCACGGGCTTTTCCGGCCTGGGCATGGCGATCGAGCTGAAGCGGACCGGCGAGCGCGACTTCGTCGTGCTCGAGAAGGCGAGCGACCTGGGTGGAACCTGGCGGGACAACTCCTACCCCGGCTGCGCCTGCGACGTCCCGTCCCACATGTACTCGTACTCCTTCGAGCTGAACCCGAAGTGGTCGCGGATGTTCGCCCGCCAGCCGGAGATCTGGGACTACCTCAAGCAGGTCGCGGAGAAGTACGGACTGCGCGAGCACATCCGCTTCAACACCAAGGTCTCCGGGGCGCGCTGGGACGAGGACGCCAAGGTCTGGCACGTCACCACGGAGCAGGGCGACACCTACACCGCCAAGGCGGTCGTCGCCGGCGTCGGCGCCCTGCACATCCCGAACGTCCCCGCGCTGCCCGGCATCGGGAAGTTCAAGGGCAAGACCTTCCACTCCGCCGAGTGGGACCACGACCACGACCTGCGCGGCCGGAAGGTCGCCGTGGTCGGCACGGGCGCGTCGGCCATCCAGTTCGTGCCCCAGATCGCCGACGACGTCGAGCACATGACGATCTTCCAGCGCACGCCGCCGTGGATCATGCCCAAGATGGACCGTTCGATCCGGTCCTGGGAGCAGCGCGTCTTCCGCGCCCTGCCCGGCGCCCAGCGGCTGTACCGGAACTTCGTGTACTGGACACGGGAGTCCAGCGCCCTGGGGTTCGCGGTGAACCCCAAGATCATGGAGTTCGCGCAGAACATCGCCAAGCGCCACATGCGCTCCCAGGTGCCGGACCCCGAGCTGCGGGCGAAGCTGAAGCCGGACTACACGATGGGCTGCAAGCGGGTCCTGATCTCGAACGACTACTACCCGGCACTGTCCAAGCCGAACGTCGACCTGACCACGGACGGCATCGCCGAGGTGCGGGCGCACAGCATCGTGGACCGGGCGGGCGTCGAGCACGAGGTGGACACGATCATCTACGGCACCGGTTTCCACGTGGTCGACAGTTTCGATTACCTGGACATCCAGGGCAAGGGCGGGGTGGACCTGGCGAAGCAGTGGCGGGAGAAGGGCATCGAGACGTACTACGGCATCACCGTCTCGGGCTTCCCGAACCTGTTCTTCCTGCTCGGCCCGAACACCGGCCTGGGCCACAACTCGGTGGTCTTCATGATCGAGTCCCAGATCCGCTACGTCCGCCAGTGCCTGGACCTGCTGGACCGGCACCAGGCCGACGAGCTGGACGTGCGGCCGGACGTGCAGGCGAGGTTCAACCGGCAGTTGCAGCGGAAGCTGACGAAGGGCGTGTGGACGGAGGGCGGCTGCAAGAGCTGGTACTTGGACGCGCAGGGGATCAACCGGACGGTGTGGCCTGGTTTCACTTGGCGGTACTGGATGCGGACCAAGACCGTGCGGGCGGAGGACTACACGTTGACTCGGGCGCGGCGGGACCGGGTACCCGCCTGAGGTGTTGGACGATCGCGCTGTTTTGAGGGTTGAAACAGCGCGATCGTCCAACACCCGGACGTAGCGTCCCCCGGCTCCTCACCCGCCCTCGCGCACCCGCCCTCGCGCACCCGCACCCGCCGCCTCCCGCCCGCTGCCCGCCTATCAACGCGCTGCCCGCCGCCGCTGGCCCTACGCCGCTGGCTGGTCCGCCGCCGCCACCCGTCGCTCCGCCGCGACCCGTCGCACCGCTGGCCCTACGCCGCTGGCTGGTCCGCCGCCACTCGTCGCTCCGCCGGCGTCCGTCGCTCCGCCGAAATTGTCGGTACCCCGTGGGACAATGGTGTCGGGGGCCGGAGGCCGCGGGTCGGCAAAAAGTCCGCTAGATGTTCGAACCCCGCGCTGTCGGCCGGCGCGCGAGGAAATGCGTGGCCCCAGCCCGAAAAAGGCCCGGCCAAAGACGGGAGCCGGCTACGGTCGCCGGCGTGCAGAACGCTCAAGTGCCGGCCTGGCTGGCCCTCCTCGCCACCGTGGGCGCCGCGCTGATCGGCGCCACCGGCCCCGTGCTGGCCCAGCTGGTCACCAGTCGCCGCGAGGAGAAGCGGTGGCGGCGGGAGCGGTACGCGGAGTCGGTGAAGTTGGCGCATGAGCACGCGGTGCAGTGGCGGGACAGCAAGGTTCGGGCGTACGGCGACTACCTGATGAAGTTGCGGGACCTGGAGTACCTGGTGGGCGCCGCTCGGACCGACCGGGATGCGCGGCACGTCGCCGAGTACCGCAAGCTGCGGGACGCGTTGTCGGAGCGGTCGGCGGAGATCCGGTTGTTGTGCTCCGTCGAGATGCTCGAGTTCCTGGGTGCGCGGGCGCGGGAGATCGACCAGTTCCGCATCCCGGACGGGGAGTTGCTCGCCGACGAAGCGCTGCTGGCTCGTGCGGCGGACGTGGTGGAGCGGTACCGGAAGGGGTTTCTCGCGGTGGCGCGTGCGGAGTTGGCGGTCGTGGCGCCGGTGATCAGCGAGCCGGAGTGACGACGAGCCCGACCCCGGCGAAAGGGATCGGGCTCGTCGAAAAGTCGGAACTCAGACGCCGGCGGCCTTGGCGCGTTCCGACCGGAGCTGCGTCACCGCGGGCAGGTCCAGCGGCGCGGGCTTGGTGCCGGTGGCCCACTCGATCAGCAGGTCCGCCAGCGCCGGGTTGCGGGGCAGGACCGGGCCGTGCAGGTAGGTGCACAGGATGCGGCCCTGGACCGCGCCCTCCACCGAGCCGTCGTTGCCGGTGCCGACCTTCACGTGCGCCAACGGCCTCGCCGACGGGCCCAGGACGGTCCGCCCCTGGTGGTTCTCGAAACCGGTCAGCAAGCCCTCGAACAGGCCGTCCGCCGGGGTCGCGATGACCTCGCCGATCGCCCGGCTCCCACCCGCGTGGGACGTCGAGTCGATCAACCCCAGACCGGGGTGGGTCACCTGGTCGGCCCGGGTGAAGTGCTCGCCGAAGATCTGGATGCCGGCGCACACCCCCAGGATCACCGCGCCGCGCGACGCCGCCCGCTGCATGCCGGGGTGGTCACGCAGGTGCCGCACGGCCAGGGTCTGCGCGGTGTCCTCGCCGCCACCCACCACGTAGATGTCGCACGAGTCCGGCACCGGCTCGCCGAACCGGATGGTCACGATCTCCGCCGGGATGCCGCGCCACGCCATGCGCTTCTCCAGCACCACGGCGTTCCCGAAGTCGCCGTACGTGCCGAGCAGGTCCGGCAGCACCAGGGCGATGGAAACCTTGGAGACGCTCACTGGGCGGCCCTCGCGTTCAGGTCGCGGAAAGCGGTGTAGTTGGCGATGACCTCGACCGCGCCCGGCGGCATGGCGTCGATCGCCTTCAGCGGGTCCGGCACGATCGTGTGCTCGACCTCCGCGTACGTCAGCCGCACGGCCAGGTCCGTGGCCCGCTCGCCGGACGCGATGACCTGCCGGCCGCGCAGCCGCTCGAACGGCACGTCCCACAGCCACGACAGGTCGCGCCCGTCGGCCTCCTGGGCGTTGATCACCAGCACGGCCGGGTGGTCCGCCTCGCGCACGACGTTGAGCGTCTCGCTCCAGCCCGCCGGGTTCTTCGACAGCAGCAGCCGGGCCCGGTGGCCGCTGCGCTGGATGGTCCGGTACCGCCCGGCCACGTTGGACACCGCGCGCAGCCGCTCCACGGCCTCCGCCACCGGCACGCCCAGCGCGTACGCCGCCGCCGCGGCCATCACCGCGTTGGCCGCGTTGAACTTGCCCGGCAGGCGCAGCGTCAGGTCGACCTTCTCGCCGTTCGGCGTCACCAGGTAGCCGTCACCGGTCACCCAGTCCGGCTTGGGCCGGGCCAGGTCGCAGCCGGTGCAGTGCCAGTGCTCGCCCTCCCAGCGGATCGGGTCGCCGCACCGCGGGCAGGACGCCGCGTCGTTGTGCCAGCCGGTGCCGGTCGCCACCCACACGACCTGGCGGGCGTCACGGGCCGCGGAGGTCACCATGATGTCGTCGCAGTTGGCCACCACCACGCCGGGCACGCCGGCCAGCGCCGTGCGCAGCGACTTCTCGATGGTGCGGACCTCGCCCACGCGGTCGAGCTGGTCGCGCGAGAGGTTCAGCAGCACCGCGACCGACGGCGTGCTGGCCCGGCAGACCTCGGGGAAGTACCCCTCGTCCACCTCCAGCACGGCGAACGGCGCGTCCGGCTGCTTGGACAGCGCGGTGACGTGGCCGTCGGGCATGTTGGCGCCGCCGTGGTTGGTGGCGACCTGGCCCAGGAACGAGACGGCGCGCGCGAGCATCATCGTGCTCGTCGTCTTGCCGTTGGTGCCCGTGACCAGCGCGACCTGCCGGCCGGCGGTCAGGTGCGCCAGCGCCTGCGGGTCCAGCTTGAGCGCTACGCGGCCACCGATCATGCCGCCCGCGCCCAGGCCCATCTTCTGCGACAGCTTCGAACTCATGTTGCCCAGGCGCACGGCCGCCGCGGTGCGCAGCGGCAGGCGGGCTGGGTCTGCACCAGGAGTGTTCGGCAAGCGACTTCCCGCGTCGGTGGGGTGGGGAGGGATGCCGCCGATGCTACCGGGGCCGGTTGCCGTCCAGCTCCCGCAGGGTCCTGATCAGGTCCACCGTGCTCAGCCGGCACAACTGGGCCATGTACTCCAGCGCGGGCAGGTCCAGGTGCACCTCGGGGGCCTGGCCGGGCGCGAGCTGGTGCAGCCTGCCCTGGGCCCAGCGGCGCAGCGGCAGCAGCTGGGGGCGGGTGTCGGTGACCACGGCGGTCAGGTTGACCGCCAGGTGCCCGGCCGGGGCGTCGCCGAACACGCGGTCGTGCACGCGGGCCAGGACCTGGTGCGCGGGCACGCCGAGGGCGACGCAGATCTCCACCAACCGCACCACCGAGCACTGCCGGGTGCCCAGCTCGTAGGTGGCCAGGGTCTGCAGCGAGATGTCGCTCTGGAGCCTCCGGTTCAGCTCCTTGCGGGTCCACCCGCGTTGCTTGCGAAGGCTGCGGAGCTCATCACCGAGCACGCGCTGGTACGCCGCTGTGTCGATCTGCACCGTCAAGTCCTCCATGTCCGCGGGGGCCCCGACAGACCCCACGCAGATGGAAAGCTCGACTCATCGTCCGCTTACGCGACTTGCCCGGATTATCCCCCGATCGGGCTAACTGAGTAGTACTCTCAGTAGTCCTTCAGCGCTCAAGTGCGCTGGTCACGCCGGTTTCCAGTGGTCCGAGGAAGCGCGGGTCCGGTTTGGCCACCAGGCCGTCCCACAACGCCTTGCCGCTCGCGAACGCCTCCCGGAAGTGCCCGTACGCGGTCGTCGACGCCCACTGGCGGGACGTGTCGTGGCCCACCCCGAACGCCTCCAGCCCGGCCGACCGGCACAGCGCGACCGCGCGCGGCAGGTGGAACTCCTGCGTGACCACGGTGAGCCGGGTGACCCCGAAGATGCGCTTGGCCCGCGTGCACGAGTCCCAGGTGTCCAGGCCCGCGTAGTCCGCCACGACCACGTCCGCGGGGACGCCCTTGGCCACCAGGTAGTCGCGCATGGCGGTGGGCTCGTCGTAGTCCTTGCGGCTGTTGTCACCGCTGACCAACACGACCTTGACCTTCCCCTGCTCGTAGAGGTCGGCCGCCACGTCCAGCCGGCCCGCCAGGAACGGCGTCGGCCGCCCGCCGCGCAGCCCCGCGCCGAGCACCAGCGCGACCGGCGTCTCGGGGACGTCCGCCGCCGCGTGCCGGTAGGGCGCGCTGGACACCCGCACCCACACCAGCGGCACGGACGCCAGCACCGCGGCCAGCGCCGCCACCACCAGCACCCGCTTCCAGCGCATCCGCCGGATGAACGCCCCCATCGTCTACCCCCAGGTCGGTCTTGAGTTGACGCAGTCAGTTGACGCAGCGCACTCCGTCCGCCGTGATCGGCGGCTCCTCGGTGGTGCTCGTGCCCGGCTGGGCCCGCTTGGCCCCGTCCAGGCCCACCAGCGGCGCGCCCAACAGGTTCTGCGTGCCGGGACCGGAGTAGTCGCTGCCGACGAACACCCGGGCCCGGCCGGCCGGGATGTTGTCGTCCTGCTCGACGGCCAGCCCGCCCAGCGCGTCGGCGACGGCCTGCGCGCCCGCCTCGCCGCCCTTGCCGTGGCGCACGACGGACTTCGCCATCGGGGTGTCGGCGTTGGCCGCGCCGCCGGAGACGAACCTCTTCGCCACCAGCGCGTCCAGCACCCGACCCGCCAGGCCGCCCGTGCCCGAGGCGTTGCGCACCTCGACGGTGACCGTCGCCGGGTCGACGCCCGGGGTGGTCGACGTGTCGGGCGCTGGTTTGCCGAGGTTCTTGAAGAACCGCTTGACGTCGGACTCGACGATCTCGATGGCGATGCCGTCCTCGGGCGTCTTCAGCTCCGGGTTGCCGGTCGGGATCGTCTCGAACTTGATGTTGCCGCCGGACAGGTCCTTCATCTGGGTGGCGAACTTGAGCACGTCCCAGCCCTTGTCCAGCACGATCGACTTGGTCAGCGCGTCGATCAGGCCGCGCAGCTTGCCCGGGTCGGACAGGGTGCCGGCGGACAGCATCTTCTTCGCCAGGCCCGCCATGAACACCTGCTGGCGGACGATCCGGTCCAGGTCGCCGCGCAGCAGCCCGTACCGCTGGCGGACGAACGCGAGCGCGTCGCGGCCCTCGATGGTCTGCGGGCCCTTGGCGAAGTCGGCGCCGGAGTAGTCGTCCTGGGTGGCCTGGTTGAGGCAGACGTCCACGCCGCCGACGGCCTTGGTGATGTCGTAGAAGCCGACCAGGTTGATCTCGGCGTAGTGGTCGATGGTGACGCCGGTCAGGTCCTGGATGGTCTGGATGAGGTTCTTGGCGCCTTCCTTCTTCGACTCCTGCTCCACCTGGGCCGGGTCGGTGACGCCCTTCTTCTGGAGATCGGCGACGGCGTCGTTCTTGCCGTAGCCGTAGGCCGAGTTGATCTTGTGCCGGCCGTAGCCGCCCGCGATCTTCACGTAGGAGTCGCGGGGGAACGACACGGCGACGGCCTTGCCGGTGTCGTTCGGGATGTGCATGAGGATGATCGTGTCGGTGTTCAGGCCGCCCGCGCTCTCGTCGCCGGCCTGGAGCTCGTCGAGGATGTGCTGGGGGAGCGGGTTGCCCTTGGCGTCGGTGCGGGCGTCCATGCCGACCATGAGGATGTCGATGGACCCGTCCGCCGGGCGCTCGCCGCCGCCGTCCTCGCCGATGACGTCGGTGGTGGTGAGGTTGTCGGTCAGGGACTGGAAGTTCGCCCACGCGTAGCCGGTGCCCAGGAGCACGGCGACGGAGAAGAAGGCGACCACGGTGCGGCCGACGAGGTTGGCGCTCGTCGCCGCGTCCCGGCGCGGGGGCCTGCGGACGGGCGGTCGCTGCGGGGGGCGCTGGGCGGGGCGGCGGGCTCCGGCCTGGGCCTCGGCACGCGCCGGACCACCGGGCCGCCGCGCGGCTGCCCCGACACCTTCGGCACCCGCACGGGCGGTGGCGCCGGCGCGGGCGGCACGAGCCGCGTCCCCGCTGCGGGCGCTACGCGGGTCACCGGCACGAGTCGCGTCACCGCTGCGGGTACCGCGCTGCTCGCCGGCCCGAGCCGCGTCGCCGCTGCGAGCACTGCGCTGGTCACCGGCGCGAGTCGGGTCGCCGCTGCGGGCGCTGCGCTGGTCACCGGCGCGAGTCGGGTCGCCGCTGCGGGCGCCGCGCTGCTCGCCGGCGCGGCCAGGGACGTTGCGAGGGTCTCCGCTCCGACCGGCGGCACCGCCGTCACGTCCAGCCGCACCACGGACATCGCGAGCCGCGCCACGTGCCGTGCCGCCGGCTGGGTTGGGGCGGTGTGGCGTGCCGTCGTGACCCGGGCGGGGGTCGCGGCCACGGGGTGCGTCGCCGCGGTTGGCACGGGGAGGCTCGGAGGAGCGGCCGTGAGGTTCGCCACGGCGTGGGCCGTCGGCGGCGGAAGGACGGGGCGGGTCCGCGGGAGCACGGCGCGGGTCTTGCCCCGCGCGGGGTGGCTGTGGTGCGCGAGGGGGCACAGGTCGCCGGCGAAACCCGTCGGGTTCGCCCGGCCTCGGCGGCCGGTTGTCCACTCGCGCTCCTCCCTTGTGTTCCGGACCTGCCCTGGTGGACGCGCCGGTGCCCTCTGGGGTTGCCCACAGGGTGGCACAGCCCCACATCACGACGAGGTGATACCGGGTCTTGACAGGCTGTGACCAGTGAAGTAACCCGACCGTGAGGGTCCTGGTGCCCCGTTCGTAGACTTCACCCCGTGCTCACGATGCAGGACGCGCTGCTGGCGCTGACCAGGTACTGGACCGAACGGGGCTGCATCGTCGTGCAGCCGTACAACACCGAGGTCGGTGCGGGCACCCTGAACCCGGCGACCGTGCTGCGCGTACTCGGCCCCGAGCCGTGGCGGGTGGCCTACGTCGAGCCCAGCGTGCGGCCCGACGACGCCCGGTACGGGGAGAACCCCAACCGCCTCCAGACCCACACGCAGTTCCAGGTCATCCTCAAGCCCGACCCGGGCGACCCGCAGGAGCTGTACCTGGGCAGCCTCGAAGCCCTCGGCATCGACGTGCGCGCCCACGACGTGCGGTTCGTCGAGGACAACTGGGCCTCGCCCGCGCTCGGCGCCTGGGGCCTGGGCTGGGAGGTGTGGCTGGACGGGCTGGAGATCACCCAGTTCACCTACTTCCAGCAGGCCGGCGGCATGTCGCTGGACCCGGTGTCGGTGGAGATCACCTACGGCATCGAGCGCATCATGATGGCGTTGCAGGGCGTGGACCACTTCAAGGACATCGCCTACGCGCCCGGCATCTCCTACGGCGAGGCGTTCGGCCAGGCCGAGTACGAGATGTCCCGCTACTACCTGGACGACGCCGACGTCGATGCCAACAAGCGGCTGTTCGAGGAGTACGCGTCCGAGGCGCGGCGGATGCTCGACGCCCGCCTGCCCGTGCCGGCGCACAACTACGTGCTGAAGTGCTCGCACACCTTCAACGTCCTCGACGCGCGGGGCGCGATCAGCACCACCGAGCGGGCCCGCGCGTTCGCCCGGATGCGGGGCCTGGCGCGCGAGGTCGCGCAGCTGTGGGCCGCGCGGCGCGAGGAGCTGGGGCACCCGCTGGGCCTGGTCGAGCCGCTGACCGCACCTGAGCTGCCCGCCGCCGGCGCCACGGACCAGCCCGAGACGCTGCTGTTCGAGATCGGCACCGAGGAACTGCCGCCCGCCGAGGTCACCCGGACCGTCGAGGCGGTGCGCGCGGCGGTGACCGAGAAGCTCGCCGCGACCCGCCTCACGCACGGCGAGGTCCAGGTGCACGGCACGCCGCGCCGGGTCGTCGTGCTGGTGCCCGAGGTGTCGCCGCGCGAGCCGGACGCGGAGAAGACCATGCGCGGACCGCGCGTGTCCGCCGCGTTCGACGCCGACGGCGCGCCCACCAAGGCCGCGCAGGGCTTCGCGCGCGGGCAGGGCGTGGACGTCGCGGACCTGACCCGGGTGGTGGAGAACGGCGTCGAGCACGTCGCCGTGGTGAAGACCGTCCCCGGTGGTGGCGCGGTCGAGGTGCTGGGTTCGCTGCTCGCGTCCGTGGTGGCGGAGCTGCGCGCCGAGAAGAACATGAAGTGGAACGACCCGAAGCTGTCGTTCACCCGGCCGATCCGCTGGCTGCTCGCGCTGCTCGGCGGCACCCCGGTGCCGGTGGGCGTGTCCGCCCTGGTGTCCGGCACCACGACCCGCGTGCACCGCACGGCCGAGTCGCCCGCGGTGGAAGTGTCCACTGCGGACGGTTACCTGGAGTTCCTGGCCCAGCACGGGATCACCGCGTCGGCCCCGGTGCGCGGGGACGTCATCGTCGAGCGCGCGGCCGAGCTGGCCAAGTCGGTCGGCGGGGTCGTGGACTTCGAGGGCGTGCTGGACGAGGTGACCAACCTGGTCGAGCAGCCCACGCCGCTGCTCGGCTCGTTCGACGCCAAGTACCTCGAACTGCCGCAACAGATCCTGACCACCGTCATGCGCAAGCACCAGCGCTACCTGCCGATCCGCAAGGAGGACGGCTCGCTGCTGCCGCACTTCGTGGCCGTGGCGAACGGGTCCATCGACGAGGACCTGGTGCGGCGCGGGAACGAGGCCGTGCTGCGCGCCCGGTACGAGGACGCGGCCTTCTTCTGGCGGGCCGACCTGCGCACCCCGCTGGCGGACATGAAGGCGGGCCTGGAGAAGCTGACGTTCGCCGACAAGCTCGGGTCGATGGCGGACCGGGCCGGGCGGATCGCGGCGCTGGCAGGCCGGCTGGCCGACGCCGTCGGCGGCGCGGACGACACGCTGACGCGGGCCGGTGAGCTGGCCAAGTTCGACCTGGGCTCGCAGATGGTGATCGAGCTGTCCAGCCTGGCCGGCGTGATGGCGCGGGAGTACGCGGTGCGCGCGGGCGAGACGCCCGAGGTCGCGCAGGCCCTCTACGAGATGGAACTGCCCCGCTCGGCGGGTGACGCGCTGCCCGCCTCCCGGGCGGGTGCGCTGCTGTCGCTGGCGGACCGGTTCGACCTGCTGGCGGGCCTGTTCGGCATCGGCGCCAACCCGACCGGCAGCTCCGACCCGTTCGGGCTGCGGCGGGCGGCGCTGGGCGCGGTGAGCGTGCTGCGCGCGTTCCCCGAACTGCGGGACATCACGCTGACCCGGGCGCTTTCCCTGGCGGCGCAGGACCTGGACGTCTCGGCGGACGCCCTGGCGAACGCGCGGGAGTTCGCCGTGCGCCGGTACGAGCAGCAGCTGCTGGACGCCGGCCACGACCACCGGTTCGTCAACGCGGTCCTGCCGCTGGCGGACGCCCCGGCCCAGGCCGACGAGACGTTGGCGGAGTTGACCTCGCTCGCGGGTTCCGCGGACTTCGCGGCCCTGGTCGCCGCCCTGCAGCGGGTGCGCCGGATCGTGCCGGCCGAGACCGCGCCGGAGTACGACGCCGGGGCGTTGACCGAGCCGGCCGAGGTGGCGCTGCACAAGGCGCTGGCGGAGGTGTCGCTCGACGGGACCGGGTTGGCCGCGTTCGCGTCGGCGGCGGGCGGGTTGACCGGGCCGGTCAACACGTTCTTCGACGAGGTGCTGGTGATGGCGGAGGACCCGGAGGTCCGCAGGGCCCGGCTGGGCCTGCTGGCGTCCATCCGCGACCTGGCCGCGCCGGTCCTCGACTGGCAGGCGCTGGGCACCGCGCTGGGCTGAGCGCACGCCAGGAGCCCCCGTCCGACACCGGGCGGGGGCCCTCGGCGTGCGTGTCGATCAGATGTGGCTGCCGCCGCGGGTGACCGCCCCGTACGCGTCCACGATGCCGTGGCCATAGAAGCCGTTGAACTCGGTGTCACCCTCGCAGGTCGCCGTGAACTCGGCCGGGCGGCCGACGTTCTCGTAGGAGACGGTGCGCGGGAACGGGCAGGCGCGCTGGGTCGCCGTCTTGTAGAGGACCTTCGCGACCTTGTCCGGGGACAGGGTCAGGGTGCCCGGGTGGGCGCGGTCCTTCTTGCCGTACTCGCTGACCACCAGCGCGGCCACGCCGGCCGCGTGCGGAGCGGCCATCGAGGTGCCCTGGAGGTACTGGTAGTAGCCGCACGTGGTGCCCTCGCAGTACTTGGCCACGCCCGCCGCCTGGCCCTTCGCCGTGACGTTGCCGGCCTCGTCGATGTTGCCCTCGGCCAGGGCCACGTTGCGCGGGTACGTCGACCGGATCAGGTTCTCGTTGGTCCGGTACCAGGGGGTGCCGAAGCCGTCGCGGAACCAGCCGCCCGGGGCGGACAGGTCGGTCTGCTCGGTGCCCCAGTTCGAGTAGTCGGCCTTGGAAGTCGACGGGCCCAGGGAGGACACGGAGATGACGTGCTCGCCCTCGGTGGGCAGGTGCAGGCACTTGGAGTTGTCGATCGCGCGGGTGTAGTTCGTGCCCGCCGGGTAGTTCGGGCTCTGCGCGTCGGAACGCGGGTTGCCCAGGTCCTCGTGGTTGTTGCCGCCGGCCGCGATCAGGGTGACGCCCTTGCGGTGCGCGTAGTTCAACGCCCGCTGCACGGCGGTGATGGTGGCGCGCTGCTCGATCCGGGCCTGGGGGCTGTCGGCCGGGTTGTCGAGGCAGTTCATGTACCACGGGTCGATGTAGAACGACATGTTGATCACGTCGAGGCCGACGTCGGCGCCGTAGGTGATCGCGTCCACGACCGGCTGGAGGAAGAAGTAGCCGGAGTCCTGGGCGCCGCGGATGTTCACCAGCGACACGTTCGGGGCCACGCCGGAGATGCCGAACCCGTTGGCCGCCGCGCCGATGGTGCCGGCGACGTGGGTGCCGTGGCCGTTGTCGTCGTGGTCGTCGGGGTCGACGCAGCCGCGGAACTCGCAGGGGCCGTCGACCTCGTTGCCGTTGGGGTCGCTGGGGATGTCGATGGTGAAGTTGCGGGACAGCTCGCGGTTGAAGTTCGGCGCGATGTCCGGGTGGTTGCCGTCGACGCCGGTGTCGAGGATGCCGACGTAGACGCGCTTGTCGCCGGCCTGCCGGGTGCGGGCCTTGTCGGAGCGGACCAGCTTCAGGCCCCACAGGCCGCCGTCGAGCGGGTCCATGCCGGCCGTGGCGTCGGGGGACTTCGCCGGGGACTGGGCCGCAGCCCCGAGGTGCTCGCGTTCGACGACCCGCCACTCCCGGTTCTCCGGGGTGTCGGTGGGTGCCGCGCCGAGCGGCTTGAGGCCGGTCGCGCCGAGCACCGCGTCGGAGGCGGAGACGCGCTGCACGAAGCCCTCGGCGGGCGCCTTCACGGTCAGGGTGCCGACCGCGGCGTTCTCGCCGACGACCTCGCCGCCGGCCGCGACCACGGCGGCCTTGGCCGCGTCGGTGCTCGCGCCGTCCTCGACGACGACGGTGAAGTCGGCGGTGCCCTGCCGGCCGATCGCGGGCTGTGTCCCGGTCGCCAGCAGCGCGGCGGTGGTCGCCACCACCAACGCCGACGGAACGATTCTGCGTGTTCTCACGCGTGTCTCCTCACAGACCCGGAGGGGGTATGGGTCGGGCGACACCCTGGCAAACAAAAGCCGGGCCCGGTAGACGTCGTTCGTAGTCAGTGAGGAACGTAGCCGCACATGCGCGCACAGTTACATTTTGTGCTTTGGTAACGATCTTCGTGGTGTGAACCATTTGGCACCAACAGGTTGCTACGTCTTGACGAAGGCGTGTCGCGAGGGATGGAATTCCGCACATTCTGTTTCGATCCACCGACCGCCGGTCGGGCCGCGCAAGGGGTTGGCGAATGCGAAGACTACGCGGATTGGCGTGCTGCGGCCTGCTCGTCCTGACCATCGCGGCGTGCGGCGCCGAGAAGAGGCCGGGCAGTGGCCTTGAGCCGGTCGCGCCGCGCCAGCCGGGCGACAAGCCGGTGGTCGGCGTGATCCTGCCGGACCGCACGTCGTCGGACCGCTGGGAGGAGCAGGACCGGCCGCTGCTGGAGTCCGCGTTCAACTTCGCCGGCATCACGCCGTTGATCGAGAACGCCGACGGTGACGAGAAGAGGTTCCAGAGCCTCGCCGACGACATGATCCAGCGCGGCGTGAAGGTCCTGATGACCACGCCGCTGAGCACCGAGGGCGGCGCGACCGTCGAGCGCAAGGCGAAGCAGGCGAACATCCCGGTCATCAACTACGACCGGATCAGCCTGGGCGGCCAGGCCGAGTACTACGTCTCCTTCGACAACCTCAACGTCGGCGAACTGCAGGCCGAGGGCCTGCTCAAGTGCCTGGGCAACAAGCCGGGCGCGCAGATCATCGAGATCCAGGGCGCCCCGACGGACAACAACGCGACCCTGTTCGCCGACGGCCAGCGCCGCAAGCTCGGCCCCAAGTACGACGGCGGCACGCTGCGGCTGGTGAAGAGCCAGCCGATCGACAACTGGGACCCGGTGCTGGGCAAGGCCACCTTCGAGCAGATCCTGGACGCCAACGGCGGCCGGGTGGACGGCGTGGTCGCGGCCAACGACGGCCTCGCGGGCGCGGTGATCGAGGTGCTCAAGGCGCGCGGCCTGGCGGGCAAGGTGCCGGTGACCGGTCAGGACGCCACGCTGGAGGGACTGCGCGCGGTGCTGCGCGGAGACCAGTGCATGACCGTCTACAAGCCGATCCGCGACGAGGCCGAGGCGGCGGCGCGGCTGGCGATCGCGGTGGCGCGCGGGGACATCAGCGGCGCGGACGACCTGGCCACCGGCAACACCCGCGACCTGGTGTCGCGGCGGGACGTGAAGTCGGTGCTGCTGGGCGCGGACCTGATCACCAAGGCCGAAGTGCGGCGGCTGGTGGCGGACAGCGTGGTGAAGTCGGTGGACCTGTGCGCCGGCGACGTCCGGCCGGTGTGCGACGAGTTGGGCATCCTGGTCAACTGATCGAGGCTGTCGCTCCTGCTTCGCGGCCAGACCGCGTAGCGCGAGGTCCACCTGGTGTCCGATCGTGTTCGGTCCGGTGTCGGGGATCAAGCCGTCACCGACGTCATGACCCGCGACAACTAGTCGCCGTCGTGGCGGCCCGAGATGAACTCCTGGAACCGGATCTTGGCCCGGATCAGCGGCTGCCGCACCCGAGCCTCGCGCCGGTACGCGCGGCGCAGCTTGCGGGAGCCCTCGGCGTACCGCCAGCGCGCCCACGGTGACCCTGGCCGGGCCAGCCGCAACGCGCCGATCTCGGGCAGGACCGGCACCAGCAGCCCCAGCAGGCCGGTCCACACCTTGCCCTTGAGCAGCGCGACGATGGCGAAGCCCAGGTTGACCAGGATGATCACCACCCGCAACCACACGCCCTCGCCGTAGAACTCGTCGTACCCCAGCGGCCGGGCGCCCAGCAGGAGCAGGCCGGTCATGCCGATGGCGAGGAAAACCGCGTCCACCGACAGCCGGCCGTCCTTCTCCCAGTACACGTCCCGCAGGTGCAGGATCAGCGCGAACTCGTCCAGCACCAGCGCCGCGCCCACGCCCAGCAGCGCCGACGCGGCCACCCGCCACCCGTGCTCCTCGTCCGGCACGGCCAGCCCCGTCACGCCCCCGACCAGCATGAAGACCGTGCCGAACACGACGTGGTGGATGTGCGTGCCACCCGGCGTGATGTTGCCCGGCCACCAGCGCACCTTCGCCCTGATCATCCGCACGCTGATCCTGATCAGGACGAACGTGACGACCAGGCCGAGGAAGAAGAACAGCAACCGGGTCTGCGCGAGGTGGAGGGTCGAGAACACCCCACCATCTTCACTCGACCGGCCTACTTGAAGGTGATGTCCCCGCTGATCTCGCCCGCTTGCACCACCTGATGGTGGGCCCCACCCGAGACGGTGTTGTTCACCTTGTACAAAGTCACCCGTTCGTGTTCGCGGCGGAGCCGTACACCGAACGAGGGATCTTCGGCTTCGGCCCTCCGCAGCACCTCGGTGAGCGCGGCGACCTGGGGCGAGCCGGGCGCCGCGCCCTCGGCGGCGGTCAGCGCCGCGGTGGCCTCCGGGTCGTCCGCGAACTTGGCTCGGACCAGGGCATACAGGCCCGCGAAAGCGCGGGAGGCGAGCGATGCGGCGATGGTCACCAGAACAGGCTCGGTCATGGCGGAAACCCCCTGTGATCGCGTCCTCGCCCACGGTAGCAGTGCGACTCGCCGCGCTCTGCTTCTCGACTGCCACGGGGGTGGCGTGGTTGACTGTGTTCGGTCGTACCTATCTGTGTTCGTGTTCTACCACGCTCGCGGATCGGAGTTGCGGGCGTTGGACTTTCCTCGACGGGAGGGGCTCTACGCCCCAACGGACCCGGTGGTCGCAAGCGCGATCCGGCACCTGTTAGAGGAGAAGTAGCAAGATGGCAGTTCAGGGCACCGTCAAGTGGTTCAACGCGGAGAAGGGCTTCGGCTTCATCTCCCCGGACAACGGTGGCGCGGACGTGTTCGTGCACTACTCGGAGATCCAGTCCACGGGCTACCGCACGCTGGAGGAGAACCAGCGGGTGGAGTTCGAGATCGGCCAGGGCCAGAAGGGCCCGCAGGCGCAGGCGGTTCGACCGGTCTGACCTAGGTCCGATTTCCATCGGATGACAGTGGAGCCGCCATCCCGGCAACGGGGTGGCGGCTCTTCTCCTGCCAGCCCCCGTACACCCGCTTGCCGACCAGCCGGGCCCCGTCGAACAGGAAGAACACCCCGCTCCGGCTGAGGACCCCGTCGCCGGAGAGCCGCAGTTCGACGATCACCGCCCCTTCAGCGTGGTGCAACGAGACCACGTGGCTGCGCACCTCCGGCCCCGCCGCCACCACCCGCTCGTAGTACCCCACCACCGCCGCGCGCCCTTCGATCACCTCGCCGGTGGCCATCACCTCCCACCGGACGTGGTCGAACGCCCCCACGGCGACCTCGAACTCCCGCTCGTTCTCCGCCTCCAGGTGCTCCAGCACGATCGCCTCGCGCAGCGCCCGGAGCGACTTGGACGCGGTCACTGCGTCCCCTTCCCTCGCCCAGGTGCCCGACCAAACACCCCGAGACGACACCAGTCAAGACGGCACCCGACTGATCCAAGACCGAGTCACGCCATCCCGAACAACGCTCACAAGCCCCGCGCCCACCCACTCCGCGCCCACCCACTCCGCGCCCACCCACTCCGCGCCCACCCACTCCGCGCCCAGACGCTGCTTTCGCGCCGCAGGCGCTGCTTTTGACAGGGCTATTCAGCCCAGGGAAGGGCTTCGGCTTCCTCCGTACGGCCTGGGCGAAACCCAGGCCGTACGGGGAACGAAGCGAAGCCCTTCCCGTGGGCTCTGCATCCCGGCGTTGCGCCTTCGGCGCCAAACGCCTACGGCGCCAAGGGCCCTACGGCGCCAAACGCCTACGGCGCCAAGGGCCCTACGGCGCCAAACGCCTACGGCGCCAAGGGCCCTACGGCGCCAAACGCCTACGGCGCCAAGGGCCCTACGGCGCCAAACGCCTACGGCGCCAAGGGCCCTACGGCCGCATCTCGTAAGCGCCCGACAGCGCCGCAACCCGCTCCCAAACCCGCTGGAACCGCTCACGGTCGACCACCGGCTTGCGCACCTGCCCCAACGCCCACTCCTGCTGCGCCCCCGTGGACGAAGCCTTGCCGTGCAGCGCAACCGCCCAACCCGAGAAGTCCCGCACCAGCACGTCGAACACCTGGTCCACGACATCCGCGTCAACCCCGGCCAACGCAGCCTGCTCCAGCACCAACTGCCCGTACACCACCAGCGTGAACAACTGGCCCAGCGTCAGCAGGAAGTCCAGGTCCTTCTGCTGCTCGGCGTCCGGCGCGGCCGTGGTCAGCAACGTCCGCAGACCCTGCGCCTGCTGGTGGAACCGCGCCACGTTCGGCACGTGCGCGAACCGCCGGTACGCCGCTTCCCAGTCGTGGAACCGGATCGAGCCGAGCCCCCGCGCCGGCCCCTGCCGCCAGAAGAACTCGTCGTCCTTGGCCTCCGACACCGTCGGGACGTCGTCGTACTCGGCGGGCTGGAACAGGTACGCCGGCATGAACTTCAGCACCAGCGCCAGGTTGACGTGCACCGTGCCCTCCAGCTTGGGCAGCGCGCCGATGTCCCGCCCGGCCATGGAGAAGTACGTGTCCTTCTCGAAGCCCTTGGCCGCGATCACGTCCCACAGCAGGTCGATCACCTGCTCGCCCTCGCTGGTCACCTTCATCTTGGTGACCGGGTTGAACAGCAGGTACCGCCGGTCCTCGGGCGACGCCGTCCGGAAGTAGTCCACCGAACGGTCGGCGAACAGCTTCATGGCGACCAGCCGGGCGTACGCGTCGACGAAGTTCTGCCGCACGTGCGGGAACTCGGTGACCTTCTTGCCGTACAGCACCCGGTTGTGCGCATGTGTGATCGCCTCGTAGAACGCATGTTCAGCGATCCCGATGGACGCCGTGCACAGGTTGAACTTCCCGACGTTCACGGTGTTCAACGCCGCGCTGAACGCCTCCGCGCCGGTGTGCAGCACGTCCTCGGCGGCGACCGGGTAGTCCTCCAGCCGGAACTCGCTGACGAACATCTGCGAGTCCACGACGTTCTTGACCAGCTTGTAGTTCGGGTGCGCGCTGTCCACCGCGAAGAACACGTACCCGTCCGGTCCCTTGACGTCCGCCCGCCGCCCGAACACGGACACCATCCCGGCCACGTTGCCGTTGCCGATGTAGTACTTGCCGCCGTTCGCGACGAACCCGCCGTCACCGGTCGGCGTGAGGACCATGTCGGTGGAGTAGACGTCCGCGCCGTGCTCCTTCTCGGACAGCCCGAACGCGAACACCGCGCCGCTGTCGAGCAGGTCGGCGGCCCGCTTCTTGGCCGCCGCGTTGTCGCTCATCCAGATCGGCCCGAGGCCGAGGACGGTGACCTGCCAGGTGTACCAGTACTGGAGGCCGTAGAAGCCGAGGACCTCGCTCAGCGCGGCGTTGCGCGCGGCGTCCCACCGCTTGTCCGGGTTGCCGCCGCCCTCGGCGGCCGGCGTCAGGAAGGTCGCGAACAGCTTCTCCCGGGCCGCGAACTCCAGGAACTCGGCGTACCAGACCCGGGACTGGTCGTCGGCGATGAGCCGCTTCTTCCCGCGCGCCTCGAACCAGTCGATCGTGGCCCGCAGCAACCGCCTGGTCTCGGGGTCGAGGTGCGCGCCCTCGAAGCTGTTGGGATCGAACAACACCGGCCTGCTCCCTTCGTCTGCGAGGCACGTTACCAGTGAGTAACTTCCATTGCTCGACGCCCGCGCCATTCCCGCCCGGCGCGAAATCGTCGTACCCCGCGCGTAGCGTGCTCCACGTCACACCCACCCGCCGGAGGAAGCCATGCACCTGCTCGCGATCGGCACGCGAAAGGGCCTGTGGCTCGCGACCAGCCCCGACCGCAGGTCGTGGGAGGTCCGCGGGCCCCAACTGCCCATGACCGAGGTCTACGCGGTCGCCATCGACCCGCGCCGACCCCGCCTGCTCGCCGGGACCACCAGTACCCACTTCGGCCCCACCGTCATGACCAGCGACGACCTCGACGGGACGTGGCAGGAACCCGACCACGCCCCCATCGCCTTCCCCGAGGACACCGCCCTGGAACGGGTGTGGCAACTGACCCCCACCGACAACCCCGACGTCGTCTACGCGGGCACCCAACCCTCCGCCGTGTTCCGCTCCGACGACGGCGGCAGCACCTACGCGCTCGTCCGGGGCCTGTGGGACCACCCGCACCGCAAGGACTGGGAAGCCGGTTACGGCGGCCAGGCGATCCACACCATCCTGCCCCACCCCACCGACCCCGACCGGATCACCGTGGCCATGTCCACCGGCGGCGTCTACCGCACCTCCGACGGCGGCGCGTCCTGGACCGCGAGCAACAAGGGCGTGAAGGCGTACTTCCTGCCCGACCCGTACCCGGAGTTCGGCCAGTGCGTCCACAAGGTCGCCCGCAACCCGGCCGCGCCGGACCGCATGTACCTGCAGAACCACCACGGCGTCTACCGCTCGTCCGACGGCGGCGCCACCTGGGACTCGATCGCCGACGGCCTGCCGTCGGACTTCGGCTTCCCGGTGGTCGTCCACCCGCACCGGCCCGAGGTCGTCTACAACTTCCCGCTCGTGGCCGACGGCGACCGCTTCCCCCCGAACGGCGAGTGCGCCGTCTACCGCTCACCGGACGGCGGCGACACGTGGACAGCCCTGCGCGCCGGCCTGCCGGACGGCTTCTGGACAGCCGTCATGCGGGACGCCATGTGCACCGACACGGCCGAGCCCGCCGGCGTCTACTTCGGCTCGCGCTCCGGTTCGGTCTACGCCAGCTCCGACGAGGGCGAATCGTGGCACCGGGTGGTCGAGCACCTGCCGGACGTCGTCTGCGTGCGCGCCGCGGAGGTCTGAGTGAAGATCACCGTGCTGCTCCCCGGCGTCCTGCGCCCGGCCGCGCAGAACCAGTCGACCCTCGAACTGGACCTGCCGGAACCCGCCACCCTGGGCGCGGTCCTGGACGAACTGTCGAGCCGCTACCCGCTCCTGGACCGCCGCCTGCGCGACGAACGCGCCACCCTGCGCCGCTACGTCAACTTCTACGTGGACGGCGAGGAGTGCCGCCGCCTGGACGGCGCGTCCACGGTCCTGCGCCCGAACGCCGAGATCCGCATCCTCCCGTCCGTGGCCGGCGGCTGACCCCGGCCTCAAGCCACCGAACCAGATCCGTCACGCAACGCCCGAACCCAGGTCACCCGCCGCCGAACCGCCGGTACAGCGGCCGAAGCTCGTCCGGCACCGACCGCCCCCGAACCGAGAGCGGCCCGTGCCGGTCCAGGATCGCGCCCGGGTGGTGGGCGACCGGCGCGTCCGGCTCCGGCACCGCCTCCACCGCGGGCCGCTGCCAGAACACGTCCAACGACTCCGCCAACGGCCGCACCCCACCCGTCACGCCCTCCGCGGCGGGCATGGGCGCGCGCAGTTCCCGCAACCGCTCCAGCAGGTCCTCCCGCCCCCGCCCGCGCCACGCCAGGATCTCGAACGGGTCCGTGTCGAACGACTCCGCCAGCAGGTAGCAGGCCGCCGCCAGGTGCTTGCACGGCACCTCCCAGTCCGGGCAGGTGCAGTCCATCGACATCTCGCGCGGGGACGCCGGGAACAGCGTCAACCCCAGCCCCGCGAACAACTCCTCGATCTCGGCGGGCATCTCCCCGGCGAGCAGCTTCGCCGCGAACACCGCCCGGTCGGCCAGTGCCCGCTCGATGCGCACCCAGTCCTCGTCGGAGAACTTCCGCACCCCGATCCGCGCCCGGTACGGCTCCGGCCGCGACCCCATCACCAGCGCCACCACCACGCTGGTCGACAGCGACAGCGACATCACCTGCCCGGTCCGCGCGTAGGTCCGCCCGCGCGCGAGCCGCCCGCCCATGCCGAACGACTCCAGCACCTCGACGAACCGCCGGGACCACCACGTCCGCGCGACCTCGCCCCGCTTGCTGCGCAGCGTCAACCCGCCCTCGACCCGGATGGGCCGCGAGTACGACGGCCGCTCGCCGTGCCAGTCACTCACCGACGGCCTCCCCGGACAACGCGAACAGGTCCCGCAGCTCCGCCGTGGACAGCTCGGTCAACCAGTCCTCCCCGGCCCCCACGACCAGCTGCGCCAGCCCCCGCTTCTCCTCGATCATCCGGTCGATCCGGTCCTCCACCGTCCCCACGCACACGAACTTGCGCACCTGCACGTGCGACCGCTGCCCGATCCGGAACGCCCGGTCCGTCGCCTGGTCCTCCACCGCCGGGTTCCACCACCGGTCCAGGTGGATCACCTGGTTCGCCGCGGTCAGGTTGAGCCCCGTCCCGCCGGCCTTGAGCGACAGCACGAACACCGAGGGCCCGTCGGGCTCCTGGAACCGCCGCACCATCTCGTCGCGCGCCTTCGCGGGCGTCCCGCCGTGCAGGTACAGCACCTCCGTGTCGAACCGCGCCGCCAGGTGCGGCACCACCATCGCGCCGAACTTGGTGAACTGGGTGAAGCACAACGCCTTGTCGCCGTCGGCGAGCGCTTCCTCCAGCACCTCCTCCAGCCGGGCGAGCTTCCCCGACCGCCCGGCCACCCGCGACCCGTCGCCCAGCAGTTGCGCGGGGTGGTTGCACACCTGCTTGAGCCGGGACATCGTGGCCAGCACGAGGCCCTTGCGCTTGATCCCCTCCGCCTCGGCGATCCGGGCGAACATGTCGTCCAGCACCGCCTGGTAGAGCGTCGCCTGCTCGGCGGTCAGCGTGCACAGCTGCTTGACCTCGATCTTGTCCGGCAGGTCGGTGATGATCCGCGGGTCGGTCTTGAGCCGGCGCAGCACGAACGGCCTGGTCACCCGGCGCAGGCGCACCGCCGCGCCCTCGTCGTGGTGCCGCTCGATCGGCACGGAGTAGCGCGCGCGGAACGTGTTGACCGTGCCCAGGATGCCGGGGTTGGCGAAGTCCATGATCGACCACAGCTCGGCGAGCCGGTTCTCCACGGGCGTGCCGGTCAGGGCCACCCGGTGCCGCGCGGACAACGCCCGGACCGCTTGGGACTGCCGCGTGGCGCTGTTCTTGACGTTCTGCGCCTCGTCGAGCACCACGCGCTCCCACTCGACGCCGGCCAGCGCCTCGGCGTCCCGCGTGGCCACCGCGTAGGTCGTGATCACCAGGTCGTGGCCCGCGGTGAGCGCCGCCGCGACCCGGTCGCCGCCGTGGTGCACGTGGACCTTCAGGCCGGGCGTGAACCGCTCCGCCTCGCGCTGCCAGTTGCCGACCACCGACATCGGGCAGATCAGCAGCGTCGGCGGGCGGCGGCCGTGCTGCCGCGTGTAGGCCTCCAGCGCCAGGAGCTGCACGGTCTTGCCCAACCCCATGTCGTCGGCCAGGCACGCCCCGAGCCCCAACCGGTCCAGGAACACCAGCCACGACAACCCGCGCAGTTGGTACGGCCGCAGCACCGCCGTCAGCCCTTCCGGCGCTTCCACCGGGTCCAGCCGCTGCTCCGCCTCGCCGGACAGCAGGTCGCCCAGCCACCCGTCCGCGTGCACGGCGGTGACCGGCAGCGGGAGGTCGGTGTCCTCCTGCGCCGCGATCCGCAGCACCTGCCCGGCGGTCATGCGACCGCTGCCCAGCACGGCGAGCCCTTCGGCCAGCCGCTTGCGGTCCAGGTGCACCCACTGGCCGCGCACCCGCACCAGCGGGGCCTTCGCCTTGGCCAGCGCGGACAGCTCGGCCTCGGTGAGCTTCTCCTCGCCCAGCGCGAGGTCCCAGCGGTAGTCCAGCACCGCCTTCAGGCCCAGCTCGCTCTCCTTCCGGACGACCCCGGCCGCGCCCCGGCTGGTCGCGGTCAGCGACAGGCCGATCTGGCGCGGGTGCCGCCACCACGACGGGAGCATGACCCCGAACCCGGCCTCGGCCAGCAGGGAGGCGCAGGTCAGGAAGTCGTAGGCGCCGTCCAGGTCAAACTCCAGCGCCACCGGGTTGCGCTCGGCCAACGCCCGGTCGAGCGCGGGGAACAGCTTGGACGCCCGCCCCAGGTCGGCCAGCAGCACTTCTTCGGGTCGGGGCGTCCACCGCCGCATCACGGCGTCGTGGCGCCACACGTCCCGCGCCGGCACCAGGACGCTCGGCTCGTCCACGACCTGGAGCAGGAACTCCAGCCGCCAGCCCTCCTGGTCCGGCCCGCCCTGGTCGGGGGAGGCCAGCCGGAAGCACGCCCGCACCGCCTGCGACCGCTCCACCCGCCACGCCTCGACGGCGTTGACCAGCGCGTCGTCGTGGGGCTGGACACCCCGGCCGGTGAGCGCCGTCAACCACCGCCCGACGACACCGGTGCCGTCCACCTCGACGCCCCGCAGCCGGGTGCGGACTTCCTTGTCCACCAGCGTGTCCAGCGCCGTGTCCAGCGGGTCGTCGACGTCCTCCACGGCCCGGAACGCGGGTGGCATGGCGTCCCGCAGCCGGGCCAGCCGCAGCCGTTCGGGAGCGGCTCGCCAGCGCGCGTCACCGCCGGGCAGCACGCGTCCCCGCGCGACCAGGTCCTGGGCGAACTCCACCACCTCGGCCAGGTAGCGCGCGGACGCGCCCAGCCGGCACTCGGGCGGCGCGTCCGGCACCTCGTCCACCCACACCACGGGCACCCGCCAGGCGCGCAGCCGGACCGCGCCGCGCCGGACCGAGGGCTTGGCCAGCGGGTCGCGCACCAGTTCCGGCGACTCGACCGGTCCGGAGGCGTAGGAGGGGAGGCGCACCACCAGTTCGCCGTGCTTGCCGTCCAGCAGGGTCGCGAGGTCCGCGCCGGCCACCGCGAACGGGTGCGGAACGGGCGACTTGGGCAGCCGCGAGCCGACCTTCACCGGGAGCCGGGCGTCCTCGGCCCACACGGCCGCCCGCCCGTCGGGCGCGCACAGCCCGTGGAGCACCAACACCCACCCGACTCTATGCGGTCTGCGACCTGCGCATTCGCCGGGACTGTCGGTGGTCGTCCGTACCCTCTGGGTCATGACGATCACCGCCATGGACGTGCGCAAGACCTTCAACGTCACCCAGGAGAGCCGATACCGCTTCAACGGCTGGTTCCGCGACCGGACACCGCTGGTGGAGCGGGTGATGTCCCACGTCGCCTCGGCCGTCCTGCGGGTCACGCCCGACGAGGTCCGGTCCGCGTGCCGCGACGTCCCGAGAACCGGTCCGCCCCCCGACATCCCGCAGATCCGGGGTTGGCGGCCGGAGTTCCCGTTCACGCACGTGGCGCACCACGTGGTCGAGCGGCTCGGCCGATTACCGGCGTGGGACGAGTTCCGCGAGTTCTGCGAGACCGACGGGGCGACCCGGGCGATGCTGTGGACACCCGCCACCGAGGCCATCGCGTCGACCGCCGACCGGGCGCGGGCACGCGATGCCATGCGGCACAAGGTGGTCACGGAGTTCGCGGCGTTCCTGCGGTACCTGTCCGTGGTCGCGCACCTGCGCCGCGCCGGGCTCGACGTGCGCGTGCACCCGTTGGCGGACCTGGTCTTCGAGGTGGACGCCTGGGTGGAACGGTTGGTCCTCAACCCGCGCGGCGGCGCCCAGCGCTCGTCCCGCCTGCTCCTGCACGCCATGCCGCCGTTCTTCTTCCACGACCTGGCCATCGCGGAGTTCGAGCAGGTCGGCACCGTCCGCTTGCCGTCACGCCGCGACCTGGACCGGGCCACCCGGAGCCTGCGCGGGGTCCTCTACCCGGATGCACCATGATGGCCGCGTGCCGAACCTCCCGACCACGTCGGACGTCAGCGCGCGGATGAGCAGGCAGCGGTCCCGGGACACCGGGATCGAGGTGGCCCTGCGCAGGGAACTGCACCGGCTGGGCCTGCGCTACCGGGTGCACCAGCGCCCGGTGCGCGCCGTGCGGCGGGAGGCGGACGTGGTGTTCGGCCCGGCGAAGGTCGCGGTCTTCGTGGACGGCTGCTTCTGGCACGGGTGCCCCGACCACGGCACGTGGCCCAAGCGCAACAGCGACTTCTGGCGCACCAAGATCGAGACCAACCAGGTCCGCGACGCGAACACCGACGCACTCCTGTCCGAGGCGGGCTGGCTCGCGGTGCGGGTCTGGGAGCACGAGGACCCGACCACCGCCGCGGCGAAGATCCACGAAACCGTCCTGTCCCGCCGCCCACCCCGCCGTCCCTGACCCCGCGCCGCCGTCCCTGACCCCTCCCTGCCGTCCCTGACCCCGCGCCGCCGACCCCCACCGCGCCGCCGACCCCCACCGCGCCGCCGACCTCGCCCCAGCCGCCGCCCTGACCCGCGCAGGCCTCCCGTGCCGGCGTGTCGTGTCCGGCGCGCGCAACAGGCCGGCTAGCCTTGCCCCGTGCTGTCCATGATCGACCTGTTCGCCGGCTGCGGCGGCATGACCTCAGGCTTCGCCGCGGCGGGCGGCTACCACCCGGTCATGGCGGTCGAGTGGGACCTGCACGCCGCCGCCACCTACGCCGCCAACTTCGGCGAGGACCACATGAGGTGGTCCGACATCGCCGCCATCCCCAACCGCGAGATCCCCCGGGCCGACGTCATCGTCGGCGGCCCGCCGTGCCAGGGCTTCTCCAACCTGGGCAGCAAGGACGTCGACGACCCCCGCAACTCCCTGTGGCGCGAGTACCTGCGCTTTGTCCGCAAAGCCAAGCCCGAGGTCTTCGTCATCGAGAACGTCGACCGCTTCCTCACCTCCACCGAGTTCGCCCTGCTGCAAGCCGAAACCCGGGGCTACGAACTCAGCGCCGGCCTGCTCGTCGCCGCCGACTTCGGCGTGCCCCAACGCAGACGCCGCGCCATCGTCATCGGCTCGCGCACCGGCCGCATCCCGCTGCCGACCCCGACCCACCCGAAACCCCGCTGGCACACCGTCCGCGACGTCCTCACCGGCCTCCCGGACCGCCCCCGCACCACGACGCTGCCCGGCTCCCGGGTCGAGTTCTTCGGCGTCGACCTCCCCGGCCGGCACAAGAGCCCGGACCTGCACATCGGCCGCAACCCGACCGCCCTGTCACTGGAGCGCTACCGCAACATCCCACCCGGCGGCGGACGCTTCGACCTCCCCGACCACCTCCTGCCCCGCTGCTGGCGGGAGAAGAAGACGGGCACCACCGACGTCATGGGCCGGATGCGCTGGGACGAACCGTCCCTCACCATCCGCACCGAGTTCTACAAGCCCGAGAAGGGGCGCTACCTCCACCCCGAACACGACCGCCCGATCACCCACCTCGAAGCCGCGCGCCTCCAGTCCTTCCCCGACGACTTCGAGTGGTGCGGCACCAAGATCGAGGTGGCCCGCCAGATCGGCAACGCCGTCCCACCCACCCTCGCCCGCGCCATCGCCAACCACCTGAAGCCCTACCTGACCAGCGAAAACACACCACTTTCAGACTGCCCGCTCTGCTGACCCGCCTGGACTGTCGTACCCCCGTCGTAGCTTGATCAGCATGACGACGACCACGTACGAAACCCAGGCCCGCATCGGCACCACCACCTACCTCCTGCGCGCGGCAGCCGACCCGGACCTCTCCATGGAGCTGACCGGGATCGACACGTCCGGAGCGACGGTCGCCGAGGGCACCCTCAGACTGCCCGCGGACGCCGGCGGATCGGTCGGCCGCCTGCTGGCCCAAGTCCTCGACGCCCTGGGCAGACTGGGCGCCCCACCACCCCGCTCACCCCGCTCCCGCCCCGCCAACGCCAACCACCCCTGGACCGACGACCTCGACGCCCACCTCCGCGCCACGTGGCTCTCCGCCTCCCCGCTCACCCCGACCACCGACCTGATCCGCACCCTCGCCCGCGACCACGAACGCTCCGCGACGTCCATCCGGGCCCGCCTGGCGAAGGTCGGCTGCGACCCGGACATCCCCGGCCGACCCCTGTCCCCGGAGGGCGCCGACGTCCTGGGAGTTCAGGGTCGGACTCAGGGCGTTCTCAGGGCAGAACCCGATTCGCCCGGGGGAGGTGTCGAGTGATGCTGGAGGGGACGGCGCACCATCCAGGAGGGGACCCCACGTGGAGATCACCGGCATCATCTCGGCCCTGTTCATCGGCATCGCGATCGGCGGCCTGGGCCGCCTGGTCGTCCCGGGCAGGCAACGCATCTCCCTGCTGATGACCATGCTGGTCGGCATCGCGGCGGCCCTGCTGGGCACCTTCGCGGCGTCGATCATCGGCGTGGCCGACACCGGCGGCATCGACTGGATCGAACTGGCCCTCCAGGTCGGCCTGGCCGGCGCCGGCGTGACCATCCTGTCCAGCCGCAGCAAAACCCGCGCCTGACACCACCCGGGGACTCTCAAGCGCTGGGCCGACCCACCTCGGCCCAGCGCACCTCAGGACCGGCGGACGTCGAGGTCGGCCCGATTCGCCGCCGCACGCCCGGCGTTCCACCCGGCCTCGCTCCGCACCGGAGTGGACTTCGAGACCGTCTTCGTGAACAGGGAGGTGAAGAGCTGGTCGACGGCCCGCTTGCGCTCCGCCAGCACGGGCAACAGCCGGTCGTCGTCGGCCGGGGGCTCGTTCGCCGCCTTCAACCGCTCGCCCACGCGGTGCGCGTACGACAGCAGGAACGACTTCCGGTAGGCCGACGACCGGGCCTCGTCACCCTTGCGCGCGCCGTCTCCGGCGGCCACCATCGCGCGGGTCGCCTGGACCAGGAGGGACGCCGACAGCAGCGCCACGATCTCCAGGTCCAGTTCCTCGCCGACCAGCGCCACGAAACCCAGGTCGTACACCACGGCGCGGCACCGGTTCGCCTCCGCCACCACGTGCACGATCTGCGCCTTGCCGTCGAAGTACCGCTTGTCCAGCCACACCCGCCGGGACGCGGTCGTCGCCGCCTCGGTCGGCATCCGCTCCAGCGCGTGCCGCGTCACCAGCTCCTGCGCCTTCGCCGACAGCGCCTCCGCCTCCTCCGGGTACGCCGTCGACTCGGCCTTCGCCAGCAACCCCCGCACCCTCTTGAGCACCTTGGGGTCAACGTGGTGGTGCGTCACGTCGGCCAGCGGCGTCCCCGGCGCCGGCACGATCTGCGGCAACACCGGCAACGACACCAACACGGCCACGGCCGCCACAACGACCGCCACCGCCTCGTCCAACACCTCGATATGCCGAGCCGCCCACTGCGACAAGTACGGCTCAGCCATGTCCCACCACACGACCGCACCGACCGACGCCGCCTGGTCCACCCACTCCGGGTGCAACGACCGGTACCCGGCCAACGTCCGCGCCACCGCGTCGACCACCACCGACTCGGCCCGGGGTTCCGCACCCCGCCGCACGACCTCGACCACGTCGACCGGCAGCCACCCGTGCTCCCACAGCCCGCTCAGCACCCGGTCCAGGACGTCGCGCGCCGCACCGTCCACATCGGCCGCCGAAAACGCTCCGGTGCGCGGCAGCGGGGCACGCCGGTTCGTCGCCGCCCGGAGGATCGCGTC
This sequence comes from Actinosynnema sp. CA-248983, assembly GCA_050954585.1. Classification (GTDB taxonomy): domain Bacteria; phylum Actinomycetota; class Actinomycetes; order Mycobacteriales; family Pseudonocardiaceae; genus Actinosynnema. Next base: position 1,325,739 of record CP191863.1, read on the forward strand.
ACGCAGGGAGTCCACGATCGGTGATTCTCCTCCCGCCGAGCGGTGTCGCTGCGCCCGGTGCGGCCGGGGCCGTGCCAGCCTCGCGCGGTGAGCCGGAAGACGCGCACCCGCCCGCGGCGACCGATCGTGGTCGTGCACCGTCCACAGGGGACGCCGCTGACCCCGGCCCAACGCCGCTTCATGGACCGTTGCCAAGCCCTGCCCCAACTGGCAGACCCGCTCGACCTGGAGCTGACGGTCAGCACCGCCGTGTCCGACATCACCGCCGACGAGGAGTTCTGGGCCGGCGTCATCGACCACGCCACCACCCGCCCGACCCGCCGCAACGACCGCCTGCTCCGCCTCCTGGCCGCGATGCTCACCGGCCGCCCCCGAGAATGGGCCGCCAACGCCGTCCCCGCCGCCGGTCCACCCCTGTCCGCCGCAGGCTCCTGGATCTGCGACCGCTCCCTGGACGCCGGCTACCTGGCCCTGCTCTGCACGTACCGCTTCACCGACGAGCACGCCATGGTCTTCCTCATCGACGAGCTGGCCGGCGGCGTGGTCCGCAAAGCCTTCGTCACCCGAAACGTCACCACCGCCCGCGCCCGCCTGGCCGACCAGGGCGACCTCCACCAGATCGGCCCCGAAGCCGCCCACTGGGTTCTGCAACGCGCCTATTCGCGTCTCGATCGGAATCCTGTGATCACCGTCGATCAGGACCTCCGCCAAACGCGACTGCTGGCACGCCGCCGCATCGCGCTCGGTTTCGGGTAAGCGGAGGGGTGGCCCGACCCCACCCCTCGCGACCCCCGGCCGGCCGCAGCCTCTCGGCCGCGTTGGTCAATGGGCCTTCATCACGCCTCCGCCGGCGCTCATCAGGCCCTCGCCGGTGCTGTAGACGATCGTCGGCCAGGCTTCTGCCTTCGGCGCGTCGACGACTGGGTTGGCGGTGAGGGTTGTCGCTGTCAATGCAAGTAGGACGGCAAGTGAACGGATGAACCGGACCAGTCGGGTCTTGATCACGCGCGCAAGAATTCCACACGCGTCGTCATTGTTGAGTACTGGGGGTGATTTGCATTCACTACCAAGTGGTAACTGGGCAGTCTCGGGTGATCTGTGTCCGCGTTCAGCTCGCTCGTTGGTGCGCAGGCCCTTCTACAGACGGGTTGAGCCTAGTGCATCCGGTCGCGCTGCGTGATCTCCTTGGATGGCGAAGTGATCAGTGGCAGGTGCGGGTCCCTGGGGTCCGGGATGGCGTGGCGCGGTCCCCTGAGCGCGGCCAGGTGGTCCTGCACGACCCTCCCTTCCAGGGTTTCCGCGCCGCTCAACAGGTCCACGGCCTCGGCCCATCGGCGCTCGGCAGCCTCGTGGTCGTCGATCATGACCATGGCGTGGCCGATCACGTGCAGGGCCCGCACCCGCTCGCGGACCGCGCCGGTTTCAGCGCACAGCCCGATCGCGCGCTCGGCACAGCGGATCGTCTCGTCGAACTGCCCGAGGTCGTAGTGCGTCTCTGACTTGGCCACCAGCGCCTCGATCATGCGTGGCCGATCGCCGCTCAGCTCGTTCGCGGCCAGTGCGGCCTCCAGGTTCGCGAGGGCTTCCGCGTCCTCGCCGTGTTCGTGCAGGAGGCTCCCGATGCTGGTCAGCGCCGTGCCCTGGCCGCGTGCGTTCCCGACCCGCTTCCAGATCGCCAGCGCGGCACGCAGGTACTCGAGCGCGACATCGTCGCGCTCGATGCGGCGGTGGGCCAAGCCCAGCTGACCGAGGATCGCGGCTTCCAGGGTTGGGTTGCCCAACGCCCGCGCCGATGCCAGGGCCGTCCGTCCGAGATCGACGGCCCGCGCGATCTCGCCGCGCTCCATCTGCGCCTTGGTCAGGTTGTGGACGACGAGCACCTCCATGTCGTGCAGCCCGAGGTCGCGGGCGATCGCGATGGACTTCTCGTACGCCTCGGCGGCTTCGTCGTACCGGCCCAGCCGGAGGTGCACCGTCCCGGTGTCGGCCAGCACGCCGGCCTGGGCATGGCTGTCCCGCCCCATCCGTGCCGCCTTCAGGGCGGCCTGCTGGCACACCAGGAGGTCGGCGTAGTAGCCGAGGCGGTCGAAGGCGTCGTGCACGTTGCCCGCGATGCGCCACGCGTGGTCGGCGAAGCCGGCGCTCACGGCACGCGGGACGGCCGCCACGAGGTTCGCGCGCTCGGTGGTGAACCAGTCGAGCGCTGCCTGGTCGGAGTCGAACGGCTCCGCCTCCGGCACCCCGGTCAGCGGGGGGACGGGCGACTGGTCGTGGTTCAAGCGGCGACAGGCCGCCGTGGCCACGGCCAGGTAGCGGTTGAGCAGTCTGGTCAGGGCGGTCTTCCGGTCCTGTGACGAGTTCTCGTGGCGGACCAGGTCCGCCGCGTAGCCGTGGGTGAGGTCGTGCAGGCGGAACCTCCGTCCCGCGCTGTACTGCAACAGGTTGGCCTTCGTGAGCGTGCGCAGGGCCTTCATCGTGGCGCTGATCGGCTCACCGGTGAGCGCCGCCGCCTCCGCCGGCCCGAACTCGGTGGTGAAGAGGAGCCCGAGCAGCCGGAACGTGCGCGCGGCGTCGACGGGCAGGGCGCGGTAGGACCATGAGAACGCCGCGGCGAGCGTCGCGTGCTCGTCGTCGTTGTCGTCGGACGAGCCCAGGATGCCCAACCCGTCCGGCGAGGTGAACTCCTCCACCAGGTCGGAGATCGACGTCTCCGGGCGGTGCGCGACGTGCTGAGCGATGATCTTCAACGCGTACGGGTGGCCGTCGGAGCGGGCCACCAGCTCTTCCACCGCCCCGTGCTCGTCGTCGGTGCGGTTCTCGCCGATCACCGACCTCAGCAGCGCCACCGATTCCGCGGCCGACAGCGGCGGCACGTGGACCACGCTGGCGGCGTCGTTGTGCACCGGCAGGCCGAACGGGCGGGTCCGGCTGGTGATGACGACGAAGCACTCGTCGGTCGCGTCGAGGACGGGGCGCACCTGGGCGCTGTCGCGGGCGTTGTCGAGCAGCAGCAACACCGACTTCCCGGAGAGGACGCGGCGCAGCCGGTCTCGGCGTTCCTCGGAGGACACCGGCACCGGGCCGGCGTTGAGCTTCGCCAACAGGATGCCCAGCGCGTCGTCGGGTGCCAGCGGGGTGCCCGGCCCGAAGCCACGCAGGTCGAGGACCAACTGGCCGTCCGGGAAGGCCGCGGCGTTGCGGTGCGCCCAGTGGATCGCCAGGCGGGTCTTGCCGATCCCCGGCATCCCGTGCAGGGCGACGACCTGGCCGTGCGTGCCCGACGCCAGAACGCCGTCCAAGACCGCGAGGAGGTCGGCGCGACCGGTGAAGTTCTTCAGGTCCCGGGGCAGGTCACGCGGCGGGGGACGGCGAGGCGGCGCCACCGGACCGGTGTCCGCCTGCTTGCGCAGGATGTCGTGGTAGACGCCGCGCAGCTCGGGGCCCGGCGCCGCGCCGAGTTCGTCGAAGAGGTGGGCGCGGAATTCCTCGTGGAATTCCAAAGCGGTCGCGTACTTGCCCAAACCGTCGAGCGAGCGGAGGTAGATGCGCGCCAAGCGCTCGTCGAGCCGGTGTTCCCGGGTGAGCCGACCGGCTTCTCCCATCACCTCGACGAGTTCACCCAGTTCGAGTCGGCTGTCCAGCAGAGCGTACTGCGCCGGGATGCGGTCGAAGGTCTCTATCTGGTGACGGCAATGCTCCGCCCATGGTCCGTCGAGTTCATGCAGCGGGCGACCCTGCCATAGGTCCAAGGCCGACTGGAGCAAAGCTTTCGCGCGACGGTGATCACCTTGCGCGGCGACCATGCGGCCGGTTTCCGCCAATGTGCGGAAACGGTGGTAGTCAACGAGTTCCGAGGCGAGTTCCAATCGGTACGCCTCGCCGTCGTGGTGTATCACGCCGCCGGTCCCCGAGCTGGTCAGGACCTTCCGCAGGCGACTGACCAGCGGTTGCAGCCTGCCCCGCACCTCGGTCGCCGGACTGTTGCGCCACACCGCGGACGCGAACCGGTCGATCGGCACGGCCGATCCCACGCAGTAGAGCAGCAATGCGAGAACGGCCCGTTGCTTGGCCGATCCGAGGTGGACGTCATTCCCGTTGATGTGTAATCGGGTCTTCCCCAGGATCTTGAATTCCACCAGCGCCTCCTCCGCTGGCACGGCGTGCCCCGGAATGACAGTGTGGAGTACCCGACCGTGATTCCGCAGCCCACGCCCGCGTATTGCTCCGATTCGGGGACAGAGCGCGGGCGATCGGCGGTGCAAGCGAACTGCAAGTGCACCGGCAAACCTGCCCGGGACGCTTGTGCGCACCGAGTGGGAGGGGGAGTGGATGACGAACACCGAATGGTTGCGGGTACCTGTCGGGATTGACGCGCCCCGTTGGGTCACCAGGGCGCGCTGCAAGCACGTGCTGGCCGTGGTGCACACCGTCACCAGTGGGCAGCGCCTGCTGGAAGCGGTGGAGCTGATCGAGTCCGACCCGAGGGTGCAGGTGCTGTTCTGCCAGGCGCCGGACACGTTCTCGGCGGGTGTGGCCGACTTCCTGCGGTCCACGGACGCGCTCGTGGTGCCGTGGGACCAGGCCACCCGCGAGCGATTCGACTTGGCCATCGCGGCTTCGTACGGGTCGCTGCACATGGTGCACGCGCCGGTGCTGCTGATGCCGCACGGCGCGGGGTTCGGGAAGTCGGTCACCGCCGCCGGGCCACCGCAGGTCTACGGCCTCGACGCCCAGCGGCTGCTGCACAACGGCGGGGTCCTCGCGTCGGCCCTTGTGCTGTCCCACGACAGCCAACGGGACGTGCTCCAACAGCAGTGCCCGGAGGCGTTGGACGTCGCGGTCGTGGCCGGGGACCCCTGCTACGACCGCATGGTGGCAAGCCTGCCGTACCGCGGCGAGTACCGGGAGGCGCTGGGTGTGCGGGACGGCCAACGCCTGCTGGTGGTCACCTCCACGTGGGGGTTGGACTCGCTGTTCGCCCGGTTCGAGGACCTGCTGCCGCGCCTGCTGGAGGAACTGCGCGGTTCCCGGGTGGCCGCGATGCTGCACCCGGCTGCCTGGTACGCGCACGGGGAGCGCCAGGTGCGGGCCTGGCTCGCCGACTGCCGGGACGCCGGTCTGGTCGTCGTGCCACCCGACGTCGACTGGCGTGCGGCGGTGATCGCGGCGGACCACGTCATCGCCGACCACGGCTCGGTGGGGGTGTACGCGGCTGCGATCGGGACTCCCGTCTTGCTCGCTGATCCGCCCGTCACCGCGGTCGTCGGGGACGGGTCGGCGCAGGACGCGCTGCGCCGGTTCGCACCGCGGCTCACGTTCGACCGGCCGGTGGCCGAGCAGTTCGACTTCGCCGCCGGGCGGGCGGCGGCGCTGGCCGAGCACGTCCGGGACCGCCTCACGTCCCGCCCCGGGCGGGCGGGGACCGAGCTGAGGCGCGCCTTGTACCGGCTGTTGGGGATGTCCGAGCCGGGCAGGCACCGTGCGCTCGCCCCGGTCCCGGCGGTGCGGCCATGACGCTCGCGGACGTGGTTCTCGAGTCCTCTGCGGACGTCGCCGTGCTGCGGGATCTCCTGCTCCGCCATCCGCACGCCGAACTCGCCGTCGGGTCGGATGGCGGGCGCCTGGTCGCCGTGACGCGCGCGGGCGGGGTGATCAGCTGCGCGGCCACACCGCCCGCCGCGTGCCTCACCGCCGAGGACGTCCGGTGGTCGGCGGTCGAGGCGCTCTACGTGTGGAGCATCGCCGGGCTGGACTTGGGGTTGTTGCGCCACAACGGCGTACCCGTGTGGTGCGCGCGGCACCGCGACCAGCGGTCAGCCGTCCCCTGCGGGTGGCTCCACCGCGCGCAACCGGGCTGAGACCTCTTCGGCGCGGCGGGACCCGAGCCGGGTCAACAGGTCCAGGGCGTGCCGCCAGTGTTCGGCGGCACGCCCCGGTTCGCCGGCGGACTCCGCCAGCACTTCGTGCGCCTCCGCCGCGCCGCGATCGGAACCCAGGTCCCGCATGACGGCCAACGCCTGCCGGCCGAGTTCGGTCGCCCGCACGTCGTCCCCCGCCACGTGGTGCAGCCGGGCTTCGGCGACCACGACGCGAGCCCGGTTGTACGGGTCCGGTTCGGCCAGCCGGTCGAACCGGACGGCCGCCTCCCGCAGCGCGGTCAGCCCCTCCAACGGCCGACCGACGCGCCCCAACGCCGTGCCGAGGTGGATGAGGGTCAGCCCGAGACTGCGGTCCGCGCCGAGTTCCCGGTTGGTGCGGACAAGCTCTTCCAGCTGCGCCAAGGCTTCCTCGATTTGACCGTGCTCCAGGTGCAGCAGGGCCAGTGCTTCCCGGGCGTCCGCGGAGCCGCGCGAATCACCGGCGGCCGACGCGCACTCCACCGACGCGGCGAAGTGCTGCCGGGCCTCGGTGAACCCGCCGAGCGCCTGGTAGGCCATGCCTTGGCGGCGCAGCATGACCGCCTCGGCCATCGGCACACCCCACTCGCGGGCCGCCCGGATACCGCGGTCGTTGATCTCGATGCGGTCGCGGTAGTGCTTGTGGTGCAACAGCAGCGGCCACATCACGTCGGCGAGCTGCCAGGCCAGGTCGGGCCAGCCGCGGTCCAGCGCCACCCGTCCGGCGGCGATGAGGTTCGCTCGTTCCCGCTCCAACCAGGCCAGCCCGGTGGCGCGGTCGAGGGCGGGCAGCCGCGTGGGTTCGGCGGTGAACCGGTACGGCAGCCGGTTGCGGTGCGGTGTGACGACGAGATCCGCGACTTGCGCCGCCGCGAGGTACCACTCGGCGATCTTGCGCAGCGCCGACAGTCGCTCGTCCGCTCCGGTCTGGTCGCGTGCATGCAGCCGGACCAGGTCGTGGAACCGGTAGCGGTCTTCGCGCACCTCTTCGAGCAGACTGCCCTCCACCAGTTCGTCGAGCGCGCCGGGTTCCGCGTCGTCGAGCACGGACACGGCCACGGAGGGCCCGAAATCCTGACCGGGGTGCAGGGAAAGCCTCCGGTACAGCGTGGCGGCCGACGGCCGCAACGCTCGATAGGACAGATCGAACGTGGTGCGCACGGACAGGTCGGGCGACACGGACAGCATTCGCAGCCGCTCGCGCTCATCGCGCAACTCGTCCGCGACCCGACCTACCGACCACCGCGGTCGCGCGACGAGCCGGGCGGCGGCGACCCGCAACGCGATGGGCAACCCTCCGCACAGCGTCGCGAGCTGCCGGGCGGGGGCGTCTTCATGGGCCACTCGCGTGCCGCCGACCGCGAGGTCCAGCAGCTTCACGGCGGACGCGACCCCGAGCGGCCCGACGTCCAACAGCCGGGCACCTTCGGCGACCAGACCGGCTAGGCGGCTGCGGCTGGTCACCAGCACCGCGCACCGGTGCGAGGGAGGCAGCAGGGGACGGACCTGGGCGACGGAGAACGCGTTGTCCAGCACCACCACCAGCTTCCGGTCGGCGGTCAGCGACCGGTAGAGCGCAGACTGCTCCACCGGGTTGGCGGGCACCCGCTCCGGTGGCACGCCCAGCCCGCGGAGGAACAGCCCCAGCGCCTCCTCGGGCTCGACCGGCTCCTCGCCACCGAACCCGCCGAGGTCCACGTAGAGCTGCCCGTCCGGGAACCGCTCCAAGTTGCGGTAAGCCCAGTGCAACGCCAGCGCGGTCTTGCCGACACCACCCGGACCGCACAGCACGGCCAGCATGCGCGCGGGAACGGGGAACAGGGCGTCGAGTTCGGACAACTCGTCGGCGCGGTCGGTGAAATGCGCGGGGGCGGCGGGCAACTGCCGCGGGACCGGCGGTCTGGGTGCGTGGAAATGGACGCCCCCGTGAACTACGCCCGCCTGCACCACTCCGCCGACCACGGATGATCCGGACAACTCGTTGCGCAACTCGGCTTCCCGGCCGCCCTCGGTCGCCATGCGCCCCCTCCCGCGCAGTACCAAGACGACCGTACGGTGTGCGACGGCGCAGGGAGATCTACTTGAGCGGAAACGCCGGAACGGTCGCCCGGAAACACCCGCCCTGGGCAACGCCCCGCACGAGATCGACACGGACTGTCCGCGACCACCACCGACAAGGAAGCGGCGTTACCGGGCGGCCGGCGGAGTCGGCGTTCGTCCGGTCGCGCGATGGTGCTCGACGAGGCGCGCTGGGATCGGCCTCCGGCGACGCCCTATTGAGGGCGAAGAAAGTGACGACAGTCACGGGGAAAGTCGCGCGGGTGGTTAAGGCGGCACATCCGCGATAAGCGTGGGAAAAGTGTGGGACTGATCTAGAAAAGCTAAAGCCCCAAGTCGATGACTTGGGGCTTTGGTGCGCCGCCAGGGACTCGAACCCCGAACCCGCTGAGTAACACGTGCCGGTTGGCGTCGTTGGTCGATGGTTGCCGTTGGCCGTCGCTGCCTGCGTGAATCGCAGTTGCAAATGTCCAATAGCGACTGTCCTTTGGCGTCGGTTGCCGTCGATTCGGTCGGGTTTTGGTAGGCGTCCCGCGTCGCCCGGCCGCCCGGCGTAGGGAGCGGGAGCCGGGCGAGCCGGGATGAATGAGGATCACGAGACAGGTCAGCCGGCGGATTGGTTGATCTTCTCGGCGCTGGTCCGGTTTTGATCCCAAACGGAGGGGCTTCCTGTCTGTCATCCCGTCGGCCTGGCGCAGCCCTATCGCACGAGCTGGGGGACCTGCGACATGCCCGCTCGACCGGTGGTTGTGGTGCCAGACTCGCAGGTCCCCCAGCTCGTGCGATAGCCCTTCGGGAGGCCGGCGGGATGGCAGACAGGAACCCCGGAACCACGCTGGAAGGCGAGCCTGCCGCCGTTCTTGGTCATCCTGTTGGTCTGCCGCGCGGCGAGCGCTGCTTGTGATCTTTTGCGGACGCCTGCGGGGGCCGCTGGCCGTGCCTCGCCGACGCCGGGGCCGATGCCCTTCCTCGGCGGCGCGCCCGCCGGCCGCCAGGCCGGCCTGGGCGCGTCCGCACAACTAGGGGCGTCGGCCCTTCGGCGTCGGTTGGGCACCAACGGCCAGCGGCCCCCGCAGGGGGCCGCCTTGAACCAGTAGAGAAAGTCCTCACAGTGGCAGACCTGACCACCGGACCACACACCGCACGGCAGGCCAAAGTGGACACCCGGTGATCGGCCGAACACGTCGTGTTCGCAACCGTACTTTTAGTGCGTGATGCGTACGTAGGGTGCGATGCCGTATGCTGAGTGCGGCTACATCGGTACATACATGGAGGTTCGATGTTTGGTCTAGTGGTGCGTTTTGAACTGAAGGACGAAGCAGCAGCCGCCGGGTTTGACGCGCTGGTTGCCGAGACTGCGCCGATGATTCGATCAGTGGAGCCGGGAACGCTGCACTACATCGTCCACACGGTTGTGGACGCACCGCTATCCCGTGTGTTTTACGAGATTTACCGCGACAAGGAAGCGTTTGAGGACCACGAGGCGCAACCGCATGTCAAGCGATTCTTGGAGCAGCGGGAACAGTACCTCGCTAGCTATCGAGTCGAGTTTTTGACTCCTACCGGAGGCAAGGGACTGGTTGGCAGTGAGTGATGACCCCAAGGCGCTTGGTCGGCGAATTGCCAAGGAGCGCAAGAAGCGTGGTCTCTCCCAGAAGGAGCTAGGCGTACTGCTGTCCCGGTCGGAAACCTGGGTCAGTCAAGTTGAGCGAGGCGTACGCAACATCGATCGCATGTCAGTCTTGGAGCGGATCGCTGAGGTGCTAGAAGTGCCGCTCTCCGAGTTGGCACGGTTCGCGCCGGTGATCTCAGCGTCCACTGTAGACAAGCCGCGCGCCGCTAGTGACCTTGCCATCGCGCTCACATCGAGCAATGCGTTGCAAGCCGTCCTTGAACGTCCGCGCCTATTGAACGCGGAGAAGCTAGCAAATGACGCACTGGTCGCATGGGAATATGCGCATGGTTCGTCATATGACAAGCTTGGCGAAATGCTACTAGAATCACTGCCTCAGCTTGAGTTGGCCACGCGTGCCGCGTCCGGCGGCGAGAGCGGTCACCTCTTTGGCGCGCTCGCAAAGATGTACCACGCTGCGGCTGCCGTTCTTTCCAAGGTGGGAGAGACTGCGGCGGCATGGGTAGCGGCAGACCGGGCAATCAGTGCCGCTGAACGGTCTGGTGATCCGCTGCTGATGGCGGAAGGGGCATTCCGTCTAACGCTAGTATTTCAAGGTGCTCGGTGGCTCGATCTCGCAGAAGCGACGGCTGAAACGGCTGAGAAGTCACTGTCTTCTCTAGACGGTTCCTCGAATCTTGCCGTCTATTCACTGCGCGGCGCGCTAAATTTGCAACTCGCCGTAATTGCGGCCCGGCTCGATAATGCTGAGGATGCTTATGCGCGTCTCGACAAGGCTGAGCAATTCGCGGCGCTCCTTGGTGCGGATCGAAACGATTACGACACTGAATTTGGTCCTACGAACGTCAAGTTGCACGAGGTTGCGGTTGCCCTGGAACTCGGAGACGCCGGCCGCGCACTTCGTGTAGGGGAGGCGGTTGATGCATCGGGGCTGTCGGTGGAGCGACAAGCGCGCCTCCTGATCGACCTAGCACGAGCGCATGGTCAGCGGCGCAACGTTGATGGTGTCGTGGCCACCCTGGTTGCTGCTGACCGCCTTGCCCCAGAGCAGGTACGCAGCCATCCATTGGTCCGATCGTTGATGTCCGACTTGGGACAGACGCCGGCGGCTGACGATGCCGCGTTCCAGGGACTCGTGGCGCACCTCGCGAGCTAGGCCGTTCGAGTGAACGTACTGCAAGTACTAGACCCGCACAAAAAGTGCGAGTAGCTTCGGTCCTGACAGCAAACGGCCCGAATGAGCGGGAACTCATCCGGGCCGTCGAATCAGACTCGTCAGGCGGGAACCTGCGGAGTCCTACGCGCAATGCTTGGTGGCACATGCGCTCATAGAGCGTAGCGCGCGTGGGTTGCTCCAGCCAGACCGCTTGCTGGGTCCTCGATGTCAGGGGACGCGTGATGACGGCTGTTTTGGCTGGTGAGGTGCCTGCTCCGCGTGTGGGGCATGGTTCGTTGTCGTTCCGCTTTGTGGACGTGAACCCGTTGACGGGTGGCCCGTTCTACCGGTCGGTGTTCGGCAGGTTGCCGTTGTTGATCGCGGATGTGGTGGAGGGCCGTCTGGGTTTGGACTCGTCGCGCTGGAACAAGTTGGTGCGGGCGGGTCTTGTCGCCGAGTTGGTGGATGTGCGGGTGCCGCGAGTGGTCCCGTGGTCGTCGTCGTCGGCGTGGCGTAAGCCGCCGGGGTGGAAGCCGCCGGCGGACCCGTGTGCGGAGTGCGGTGGCCGGTGTGCTGTCAAGGATTCGGACGGTTCGGTCACGGGTGTGGTGGGTGGCTGGTACGTGTGTTTCTGCTCCCAGGAGAGGTCGCCGCGCACATTCGATGACGTGGCGCGTGGGTACGGGTTCCGCTCGAACGGGCGGGGTGGTTATCAGTGACCACGATGGCGGCTGGTGCGCGGCGGGTGTTGCCATCCCGGTTGCGGTTCACCGATGTGAACCCGTTGACCGGGGGTGTGTACGGGCGGTCGCGGTATGCGGACCTGCCCGGCCACGCGGAGTACGTGGTGTCGGAGGTGCTGCGGCTGTCCCCGATGGCGTGGGATGACCTGGTCCGGCAGGGGCGGGCGTTGGCGGAGGTGGGCTACTGGCGCTCGTTCGACGTGTCGGGGTGGTTCACCCGGCTGGCGTCGATGTTGCGGAGGGCTGCTTCGACGGACGCGTGTGCCGACTGCTGGGGCACCGGTGTGGAGTTCGACGTGGACGGTTCGTTGACGGGCACGGTGGGAGCGCCGGTGGTGTGCTGGTGCTCGCTTCCGCGTGCGGCGCGACTGGCGGTGTCCGGATGAGCCGCCCGGGTTCGGCGCTGGTGTCGCGCTTGTCCACTGAGGACGAGCGGCTTTCGAACTTCCTGCGCTCCAAGGCATATCGGCCGTGGCGGGAGCGGGTCGAGTCGGTCGGTGGCTGTGCCCGTCCGGTGCGGCTGGCCGGTTCGACCCGCATGGAGTCGGCCTCGTCCGGGACAGTGGTGGACGGGTTCGAGGGCACCTTGTTGGTGGCGTGCGGCAACCGCCGTGAGGCCGTGTGCGAGCCCTGCTCCGCGCGGTACGCGTCGGACGCCTTCCACCTGGTGCGCGCCGGTCTGACGGGTGGGAAGGGCGTGCCCGAGACGGTGACGGAGCAGGTGCGGGTGTTCGCCACCCTGACCGCTCCGTCCTCCGGTCCGGTGCACAACCAGCCGCGTACCCGGTCGGGGAAGCTGCGGCGTTGCGGGTGCGGGGAGTACCACCACGACGCTGACCCCCGCCTGGGCACCGCGTTGGACCCCGCCACGTACGACTACGTCGGGGCGGTGCTGTGGAACGCGCACAGCTCGGAGTTGTGGCGGCGCTTCACCATCACCACCGCCCGGCACCTGGCCGCCGCTCTCGGTCTGCGTCCCGGTGAGCTGCGGGAGCACCTGCGCGTCTCCTACGTCAAGGTCGCCGAGTACCAGCGGCGCGGGCTGCTGCACTTCCACGCGGTGATCCGGGTGGACGGCCCCGGCGGGCCTGGCACCCCCGCCCCGGCGGCGGTGTCGGCGGAGCTGCTGTGCGCGGTGGTCCGTTCCGCGGCTGCCTCGGTCACGGTCACCACCCCCGACAACCCGACCCACCCGGCCCGCACGCTCGGGTGGGGTGAGCAGGTGGACGCGGAACCGATCGCCGCGCACCTGCCGGACGACCCTGCGGCGGTGCTGCACGACCGCAAGGTGGCCGGGTACATCGCCAAGTACGCCACCAAAGGCACCGGGACCACCTCCGGTGTGGACTCCCGTATCAAGCGCGCGGAAGCGATCGAGGACCTGGCGGTGTCGGAGCACCACAAGGCCATGATGCGTACCGCGTGGGAGCTGGGCGGCCTGCCGGAGTTCGAGAACCTCAACCTGCGCAAGTGGGCACACATGCTCGGCTTCCGGGGCCACTTCCTCACCAAGTCCCGCTACTACTCCACCACCTTCACCACCCTGCGCCAGGCCCGCGCCGCACACCGCTTGGCCGAACACCTCGACCGGCTCGGCATCACCGACACCACGGACGTGGTGATCGTCAACGACTGGGCCATGACCGGCGTCGGCTACCGCACCGACACCGAACGCGAACTGGCGGCAGCGATCGCGGGCCGCAAACAGACCCGACGCATCGGGGAGGAGACCCCAGCATGAGCAACATCATCCCGTTCCCCGGTGCCAGCGACTTCGACAGCGGCGACGACGACGCCTACGACGGTCCCGTACCGCCGATCAACTCGGACGCCACCCTGTACACGCTGACGGAGGTGGCCTACCTGCTCGACCTCAGCCGCGCCGTCACCGCCGAGTACCTGGGCAACGGCACCATCCCGGGCGTGCGGCTCGGTGACGACTGGCTGATCCACCGGCACGAGCTGGAAGCCTGGCTGGACGGCCTGCCGCGCGAGGGGTGGGGCCGGTGACCACCGACAAGCTATGGGGCGTTGAGGACCTCGCCGAGTACCTGGGCGTCCCGGTCCAGACCATCTACAAGTGGCGCGCCCGCAAGTTCGGGCCACCCGGCCGCCGCATGGGCAAGTACGTCAAGTACGACCCCGCCGAAGTCCAGGCATGGTGGAAGTCCCTCCCGAGCGAGGCGGTCTGATGGCGCGGCCACCGCTACCCGTTGGCACGCACGGGAGGATCAAGGTCACCGCCAAGTCCAGCGGTGGCTACGTGGCGCGTACGAAGTTCCGCGACTTCGACGGCGTTACGCGACCGGTCGAGCGCACCGGCCAGACACGGACGGCTGCGACGAACGCCCTGATGGAGGCGCTTCGGGACCGGACTTCGTCGGCGGGTGGGCTGGTCACCGCTGACACCAAGTTCCGGGACGTGGCGGACCTGTGGCTGGAGGACATTCGGTCCTCTGTGGACGCTGGCGAGATGTCGCCCAACTCGCTGGACCTGTACGAGCGCCAGTTGCGCAACTACGTGCGCCCCGCGTTGGGTGAGCTGTCCATCCGGGAGATCAACACCCCGCGCGTTGACGCGCTGCTACGCGGCGTGCGGAAGCGACGGGGTGCCTCGACTACCAAGACGGTCCGTAGCGTCGTCTCCGGGATCATGGGCCTGGCCGCCCGGCACGGTGCCACGTCGGTCAACCCGACCAGGGAGACCAAGCGCATCACGGCCGACCGCAAGCGGCCCGTGCGCGCCCTGACGCGCGAGGAGAGGCAGCGTTGGCTGGCGCAGTTGGAGGCCGACCGCCAGGCGGTCAGGAAGGACTTGCCGGACCTCACCCGGTGGATGATGGCGACCGGCGTCCGGATCGGCGAGGCGCTGGCCGTGTCCTGGGACGATATCGACCTCGACGCGGGCACGGTCGATATCGACTGGACTCTCGTGCGGGTTCGCGGTGTCGGCCTGCGCCGGATGCCGCCGAAGACGGAGAGCGGCGAACGCACCTTGCCGCTGCCTCCGTTCGCGGTGGCGATGCTGCTGCGGCGTAAGCGGCTGGCCGCGCTCGACCGGGAAATCGGGCCGGGTACTGCGGTGCCGGTGTTTCCCGATGCTCTCGGCGGCTGGCGTGACCCGAACAACACTCGCCGTGATCTGCGCAGCGCTCGGGGGACGGAAGGCTTTGCCTGGGTCACCTCGCACGTGTTCCGGAAGACGTGCGCGACGATTCTCGATGAGGCGAAGCTCACTCCCCGGGAGATTGCAGACCAGCTCGGCCACTCGCGGCCATCGATGACGCAGGACGTCTACCTTGGACGGAAGGTCGTGAACCCGGCGGCGGCGGAAGCGCTGGAACGGGAGCTAGGTACGTAGTCAACCGGCATAAAAGTAGGGTTTCGGTAGGCGTCGCCCATTAACGCAAAAACCCCCAGGCTGTTGACCTGGGGGTTTTGTGCGCCGCCAGGGACTCGAACCCCGAACCCGCTGATTAAGAGTCAGCTGCTCTGCCAGTTGAGCTAGCGGCGCTGGAGGGGCTTGGCCCTTCCGACGGGAGAAACATTAGCACAGCGTCCTACGCGGTTCCCAATCGCCTGGTCAGGGGCGGTGTGCGGGCCCTTGCCAAGGGGAACTTCGCGGGCGTAACGATCCGGCATCTCGGGCAACGACGTCAACCCTCCAGGCGTCACCTTGTACGGGGACACCCGTTGGGGTGTCGTGAGGGGAAGAGAGGCAACGGGATGTCGGTGCGCCGGGGGACGCTGAGAGCGTTGGCGGTGGGGTTGGTCGCCTTGGTCGCGGCCGGGTGTACGGCCAGTGGTGCCACTGAGAGCGCTTCCACTGGTACGAGCACGACCACATCGTCCACACCGCCGCCCAAGCCCGTGACGTTGAGCACGGGACCGGCGGACCAGGCCGTCGACGTGGCGCCCGGACTGCCGGTCGTCGCCACCGCCACGGACGGCAAGATCACCCAGGCCACCCTGACCAACCCCGAGGGCAAGGCCGTCGCGGGCCAGGTGTCGCCGGACGGTCTCCAGTGGACGAACTCCGAGCCGCTGGGCTACGGCAAGAGCTACACGCTCTCCGTCACCGGCCAGGGCGCGGACGGCCAGACCGCCACCAAGACCTCCACCTTCACCACGGTGAAGCCGCGCACGCTGACCTTCCTGTCGATCTACCCGCTCGACGGCTGGACCGTCGGCGTCGGCCAGCCGCTCTCGTTCTCCTTCGACGAGCCGATCGCCGACAAGGCCGCCGCCGAGGCGATGATCTCGATCACCACCGAGCCCAAGGTCGAGGGCGCGTTCTACTGGTTCGACCAGAAGACCGTCCACTGGCGCCCGCAGGCCTACTGGGCGTCCGGCACCAAGATCACCGTCAACGCCAAGGTCTACGGCAAGCACCTCGGCAACGGCATCTACGGCGAAGAGGACCGCTTCGCCACGGTCACCATCGGCGACGCCGTGATCCACGAGGCCGACGGCGGCACCCACCAGGTCGTCACCAAGATCAACGGCCAGGTCGCCCGCACCATGCCCACCTCGATGGGCAACGCGCAGAACGCCACCCCCACGGGCACCTACGTGACCATGGAGAAGCACGCCGACATCGTCATGGACTCCCGCACCTACGGCCTGTCCCTGGAAGCCGGCGGCTACGTCACGCCGGTGAAGTGGGCGACCCGCATGTCCCACAGCGGGATCTTCTTCCACAGCGCCCCGTGGTCGATCGGGGATCAGGGGCGCCGCAACGTCAGCCACGGCTGCCTGAACCTGTCCCCGGACAACGCCCGCTGGGTCTACGACATCTCCAAGCCCGGCGACATCGTGATCGTCACCAACTCGGGCGGCCCCGCGCTGGAGCCCAGCGACGGCTTCGGCGACTGGCAGATCCCCTGGGACCAGTGGGTCAAGGGCGGCAACCGCTAGCTCTCACAGGTCCTTGACGCGACCCGCCGCCACCTCCAGGCGGCGGGTCGTGCGCACCGCGTCCAGCATCCGCCGGTCGTGCGTGACCAGCAGCAGGGTCCCCGGGTAGGACTCCAGGGCCTGCTCGAGCTGTTCGATCGCGGGCAGGTCGAGGTGGTTCGTCGGCTCGTCCAGGACCAGGAGGTTCACGCCCCGGCCCTGGAGCAGGGCCAGCGCCGCCCGGGTGCGTTCGCCGGGGGACAGCGACGCCGCCGGCCGCAGCACGTGCGCCGCCTTCAGACCGAACTTGGCCAGCAGCGTGCGGACGTCCGCCGGGGCCATGTCGGGCACGGCCGCGCAGAACGCGTCCACCAGGGCCTCGTCGCCCAGGAACAGCCCGCGCGCCTGGTCGATCTCGCCCACCACCACGCCCGGACCCAGCGAGGACGAGCCCGCGTCGAGCGCGACCCGGCCCAGCAGGGCCGCCAGCAGCGTCGACTTGCCCGACCCGTTGGCGCCCGTGATGGCCACCCGGTCCGCCCAGTCGACCTGGAGGTCCACCGGCCCGAGCGTGAACGAGCCGCGGGTCACCGTGGCACTCCGCAGGACCGCGACCACCGCACCCGCGCGCGGGGCCGCGGCGATCTCCATCCGCAGCTCCCACTCCTTGCGCGGCTCCTCGACGACCTCCAGCCGTTCGATGAGCCGTTCGGTCTGGCGGGCCTTGGACGCCTGCTTCTCGGTCGCCTCGGACCGGAACTTGCGGCCGATCTTGTCGTTGTCGCTCGCCTTGCGCCGCGCGTTCTTGACGCCCTTCTCCATCCACGCCCGCTGCGACCGGGCGCGTTCCTCCAGCCCCTGGCGGGTCGAGGCGTACTCCTCGTAGTCCTCGCGGGCGTGCCGGCGGGCGATCTCGCGCTCCTCCAGGTACGACTCGTAGTCGCCGCCGTAGGCGCGGACCTGCTGCTGCGCCAGGTCCAGCTCGACCACCCGGGTCACCGTGCGGGCCAGGAACTCGCGGTCGTGGGACACCAGCACGGTGCCCGCGCGCAGGCCCGTGACGAACGCCTCCAGCCGGGCCAGGCCGTCCAGGTCCAGGTCGTTGGTGGGCTCGTCGAGCAGGAACACGTCGTACCGGCTGAGCAGCAGCGACGCCATGCCCGCGCGGGCCGCCTGGCCGCCGGACAGCGAGGTCATGGGCTGGTCGAGGCTCATCGTGAACCCGAGGTCCGCGGCCACCTCCTCGGCCCGTTCGGCCAGGTCCGCGCCACCGAGCGCGAGCCACCGCTCCAGGGCGTCGGAGTACCCGTCGTCGACGCCGGCGGCCAGCGCCTCGGTCGCCCGGTCCAGCTCGGCCTGGGCGGCGGTGACGCCGGTGCGGCGGGCCAGGAAGTCGCGGACCGTCTCGCCCGGCCGGCGCTCGGGCTCCTGCGGCAGGTGGCCGACGGTCGCGGTGGTGGGGGAGAGGCGGATCACACCCTCCTCGGCCGGGAGCAGGCCCGCGAGCGTGCGCAGGAGGGTGGACTTGCCCGCGCCGTTCGCCCCGACCAGACCGACGACGTCACCGGGCGCGACGACCAGGTCCAGCCCGGAGAACAGCACGCGGTCCCCGTGGCCCGCGGCGAGGCCTTTCGCGACGAGTGTGGCGCTCACTGCGACTCCGACTTCCTCGAATGAGAAAAACGCCCCCCGGCCGGGTGGCCAGGGGGCGTTTCGCTTGGGGTGAGTGACGGGACTTGAACCCGCGACACCTGGGATCACAACCCAGTGCTCTGCCAGCTGAGCTACACCCACCAAGACCGGTCGACCCGGCGGCATGAAGCATACAGTGCCCTACCGCCGGGACTGAAATCGACCCTATTTCCCGGGGTCGACCGCGCGGTCGACGGCCTGGTCCGCGGCGGCCTGTCCGGCGGCGCGGTCGGCGGCCAGCAGCTCGGCCGCCACGGCCTGGGCCTGCTCGGTCGACGGTCCGGGCTGCGGCACGAACGCGGTGCGCCGGTAGTAGGCCAGCTCGCGGATGGACTCGCGGATGTCCGCCAGCGCCCGGTGCGCGAGGCCCTTCTCCGGCTGCGCGTAGTAGATGCGCGGGTACCAGCGCCGGGCCAGCTCCTTGATCGACGACACGTCGACCATCCGGTAGTGCAGGTGGGCGTCCAGCTCGGGCATGTCGCGGGCGATGAAGCCGCGGTCGGTGGCGATCGAGTTGCCCGCCAGCGGGGCGGTGCGCGGGTCCGGGACCCACTCCTTGATGTAGGCCAGCACCTGCGCCTCGGCGTCGGCCAGCGTCACGGTGGAGCGGCGGACCTCCTCGGTCAGGCCGGACTTGGCGTGCATCGCCATCACGACTTCCGGCATCGAGTCCAGCGCCGTGTCGTCGGCGTGGATCACCACGTCGACCCCCTCGCCGAGCACGTTCAGCTCCGCGTCGGTCACCAGCGCCGCGATCTCGATGAGGGCGTCCTTGCCCAGGTCGAGCCCGGTCATCTCGCAGTCGATCCACACCAAGCGATCCATCACCCGCGCGAGCCTAGTCGTCGGATCGTCGGACACCGCGGTCGCTTCGAGTGGCGAGACCTACCAATCTCATTACGCTCGCTGCAATGACGGCTCAGACCGACATCGCCGAGGGCTACGCGTCGCAGGGCGCGGCCGTCGAACTGGGGGCCGTGCTGGTCGACGGCACGGTCGAACCCACCGCCCGCGTCCGCATCCCGCTGGCCACCCTGAACCGGCACGGCCTGGTCGCGGGCGCCACCGGCACCGGCAAGACCAAGACGTTGCAGCTGGTCGCGGAGCAGTTGTCGACGGCGGGTGTGCCGGTGGTGATGGCGGACGTCAAGGGCGACCTGTCGGGGCTGTCGCAGCAGGGTGCGGCCAACGACCGGATCACCACCCGGGCCGCGGAGACCGGCGACGACTGGCAGCCCGCCGCGTTCCCCGTGCAGTTCCTGTCGCTGGGCACGGGCGGGTCGGGCGTGCCGGTGCGGGCGACGATCACCAGCTTCGGGCCGATCCTGCTGTCGAAGGTGCTGGGGCTCAACGACACCCAGGAGTCGACGCTGGGCCTGATCTTCCACTGGGCCGACCAGCGCGGCCTGCCCCTGCTGGACACCAAGGACCTGCGGTCGGTGATCACGCACCTGACGTCCGACGAGGGCAAGGCGGATCTCAAGGGCTTGGGCGGGGTGTCGTCGGCGACGGCGGGCGTGATCCTGCGGTCGCTGGTGAACCTGGAGGCGCAGGGCGGTGACACGTTCTTCGGCGAGCCGGAGCTGGACCCGCGCGACCTGATGCGGGTGTCCTCCGACGGGCGCGGTGTGGTGTCGCTGCTGGAGTTGGCGGAGTTGCAGTCGAAGCCCGCGCTGTTCTCGACGTTCTTGATGTGGTTGCTGGCGGAGTTGTTCCAGGAGTTGCCCGAGGAGGGTGACCTGGACAAGCCGAAGCTGGTGTTCTTCTTCGACGAGGCGCATTTGCTGTTCGCGGACGCGTCGAAGGCTTTTCTGGAGCAGATCACGCAGACGGTGAAGCTGATCCGGTCCAAGGGTGTCGGGGTGTTCTTCTGCACGCAGTTGCCGACCGACGTGCCGGACTCCGTGCTGTCGCAGTTGGGTGCGCGGGTGCAGCACGCCTTGCGGGCGTTCACGCCGGAGGACCAGGCGGCGCTGGCGAAGACGGTGAGGACGTACCCGACGTCGCCGCACTACGACCTGGAGAAGGCGTTGACGTCGCTGGGGATCGGCGAGGCGGTGGTGACCGTGCTGAGCGAGAAGGGCGCGCCCACTCCTGTTGCGTGGACCCGGCTTCGCGCACCGCGGTCCCTCATGGACACGATCGGTGCGGACGCGATCAAGCAGGCGGCTGGGTCGTCGGAGTTGAACGGGAAGTACGCGGAGACGGTGGACCGGGAGTCGGCTTACGAGAAGCTGGCGGTCAAGGTGGTGCCGTCGGCTTCCGAAGCACCGCCGGCCGCCGAAGCGCCGCAGCAGGAGCGGGAAAGCGCCGAGGAGCCCAGCGTGGTGGAGAAGGTGCTGGGCAACTCGGCGGTGAAGTCGTTCCTGCGGTCGGCGGCGAGCGCCCTGGGCCGCGAGATCACCCGAGGCATCTTCGGCACCGCCCGCAAGCGCCGCTGACGCTCAGACCGGCTGCGGCACGAGTGGTTCCGGGGTCTTGCGGCGGACCTTCATGGACAGGAAGGCGGCACCGATGCTCAGCGCACCCGCCGCGTACCAGGCCGGGTGGTAGTTGCCGAAGTGGTCGCGGGTGAGGCCGGCTGCGGTGGCGGCGATGGCTGCGCCCAGTTGGTGTGAAGCGAAGATCCAGCCGAACACGACCGGGGCCGAAGCGCCGAAGACCTCGCGGCACAAAGCGACCGTCGGGGGCACGGTGGCCACCCAGTCCAGGCCGTAGAAGATGATGAACACCAGCATGCTCGGCTGCACCGACTCGTGGAACAGTTGCGGCAGCACCAGAAGCGACAGGCCGCGCAGCACGTAGTACGCCGCCAGCAGGATGCGGGAGTCGACGCGGTCGGTGAGCCAGCCGGACAGGATGGTGCCGACGATGTCGAAGATGCCGACCAGCGCCAACAGGCCGGCCGCCGTCGTGGTGGGCATGCCGTGGTCGTGGGCGGCGGGGATGAAGTGGGTGCCGACCAGGCCGTTGGTGGTGGCGCCGCAGATCGCGAAACCGCCTGCCAGGAACCAGAACGGGCCGGTGCGCGCGGCCGAGGCCAGGGCGCCGAGGGCACGGCGGGCCGCGCCGGCAGTCCGCTCGGGCCTTGGCACGACCTCGGTGCCGCCGTAGAGGGGCACGCCCAGGTCCGCCGGGTACTCGCGCAGCAGGAACCACACCAGCGGCACCACGGCCAGCGCGGCCACCGACACCATGAGCGACGCCGAGCGCCAGCCCGACGACTCCGACAGGTGCGCCACCGCGGGCAGGAACACCAGTTGCCCGGTCGCGCCACCCGCCGTGAGCACGCCGGTCACCAGGCCCCGGTGCTTGATGAACCACCGGCCGGTGATGGTCGCGACGAACGCGAGCGCCATCGAGCCCGTGCCCAGCCCCACCATCACGCCCCAGAACAGCACCAACTGCCACGCGGTGGTCATGAACACCGTCAAACCACTGCCGATCGCCACCATGACCAGCGCGAACGACACCACCCGCCGCACCCCGAACCGCTCCATCAGGGCGGCGGCGAACGGCGCGGTCACGCCGAACAGCACGAGGTTCACCGACACGGCCAGGCCGATCAGGCCCGTGGACCAGCCGAACTCCTCTTGGAGCGGTTCGATCAACGCGCCCGGGGTCGCGCGGAACGCGGCCGCCCCCACGAGTGCCACGAACGACACCCCGGCAACCACCCAAGCCCAGTTTTGCTTCCTCCCAGTCACGCGCACAGCTTCCATGATCAGCGGGGCCGGCGGAAGTGGCCGGGCAGCCATTGTGTGAAAGAATCCGGCCATGGACCGCCACGAGGTCGCCGTGCTCGCGCTGGACGAGGTCGTGGGCTTCGACCTTGGTACACCGCCGCAGGTCTTCAACGCAGCCCGAGATGACGAAGAGCGGCATTTCTACCGGGTGCGGATCTGCACGCCGGGCGGCCGGCCGGTGCACAGTTCGTCCGGGTTCACCGTCACCCCGGACCACGGGCTGGAGCTGCTGACCGAAGTGGACACGGTGGTCGTGTCCGGAGTGCACTCCGGGTCGAAGGTCCTCGACGGGGTCGTCGCGCCCGAGGTGTGCGAGGCGCTGCGGGCCGCCGCGGCGCGCGGGGCCCGGGTGATGTCGACGTGCACCGGGGCGTTCGTGCTGGCGGCGGCGGGCCTGCTGGACGGTCGCCGGGCCACCACGCACTGGATGCACGCCGACCGGTTCCGCGCGCTGTACCCGCGGGTCGACCTCGACCCGGAGGTGCTGTTCGTGGACGACGGGGACGTGTTGACCTCCGCGGGCGTCGGGTCGGCGATCGACCTGTGCCTCCACGTCGTGCGCAACGACCACGGCAGCGAGATCGCGAACCTGGCCGCGCGCCGGTGCGTGGTGCCCCCGTGGCGGCCGGGTGGTCAGTCCCAGTTCATCGTGCGGCCGGTGCCGGACGTCGCCGACACGTCCACCGCGCCGGCGCGCGCCTGGGCGCTGGAGCACCTGGACGAGCCGTTGGAGCTGCGGGTGCTGGCGGAACGGGCGCGGATGAGCGTGCGGACGTTCACGCGGCGGTTCCGGGAGGAGACCGGGGTGTCGCCGGGCAAGTGGATCACCGAGCGGCGGGTGGAGCTGGCGCGGCACCTGCTGGAGACGACGGACCTGGGGGTGGACCAGGTCGCGCGGCACTCGGGGTTCGGCACGGGCGCGGCGCTGCGCCAGCAGATGAGCGCGCTGCTGGGCGTGTCACCCAGCGCCTACCGCACCACCTTCCGTTCCGCCTGAACGCACTTCCGACTGAGTTTCGAGGAACGGGCGCAGGAGGTCCGGCACCGCTTCGTCCGCCACTGCCAGGCCGTCCGCCTCCGCCACGTCGACGACGTGGTACGCGCCGTCGCCGGCGGCGGTGGTCGCCGAGATGGTGACCAGGCCCGAGCGGCGTTGGAAGAAGGACCGGGAGATGCGCCAGCCGATGATCCCTGTTCGCTGCAAGGCCACCGTTTCCCGGATCAGGGAGCCCTGGCGGGCCAGCAGGTAGCGGTCGGTGAGGGCGTGGCCCAGGGAGCGGTAGCGGTCCCACGCGAGGAGGGCGGAGACGGGGAGCAGGGCGACCGGGAGCCACGTCCACGCCGGGGCCAGGTACGCCACGACCGCGGTCAGGACCAGGGCCGGTGTGATCGCCCGGATCAGGCGGCGGCGCAGCGCGGCGACGGGGTGGCGGCGCAGGGCGGCCCGGGTGGGGGAGGTCGGTTGGCGGAGGACCAGGGCCGAGACCCGGTGGGCTTCGGTGATCGGGGCCGGTGGGAGGAGCAGGTTGCTCTCGCCCTTGCGGCCCAGGCCGGTGGTGACGGTCTTGGCGTGGGCGCCGCGACCGGCGCGCAGGAGCAAGGGCTCCTCGATCTCGACGCCGCGGAGTCGTTGCTCGGCAACGGAAACGGACCTGGTGGTGAGCAGACCCCGTTGCACGCGAACGGTGTCGTCGGGCTCGCGGGTCAGCCGGTAGCCCCAGAACTGGACGACGTAGACGAGCACCGAACCCAGGCCGGCGATCAGCAGGACCCCGGCGGTGAACACGGACACCGTCAGCCAGATCGGCTGTTCGACCACCCGGTGCGCGAGGTCGGTCAACGGGTCGAGCACCTCGACGTCGAGTTCCCGCGCGTAGTTCATGACCAGGCCGAACAGCGCGCCGACCGCGACCAGGCCGGACAGGGTGAGGGGTGCGTAGCGCAGCCAGCGCGTGTCCCAAGTGGACAGGGTGGTGCCTTCCGCGGCCTTCGCATCGGTGGCGGGGACGGCGGCGGTGCGGGTGAGGAGGAGTACCCGGAGGCGTTCGGCTTCGGCGTAGGACACGGCGTCGAGGGTGAGGCCGTCCTCGCCGGGCTGGTCGCGTTGGCCGGTGCCGACGCGGATCGCGGACAGGCCGAACAGGCGGTGGCCGAGCTTGGCGGTCAGGTCGACGGTGCGGATGCGGTCGCGGGGCACGGCCAGGCGTTTGCGCACGAACAGGCCGGTGTGCAGTTCGACCTGGTCGGCGGTGATGCGGTAGCGGGTGGTGACCCAGCGCAGGAGGCCGAACAGCACGATGGCGACGATCACGCCGATGCTGGCCACGATGCGCCACGTCTCGCCGCGGCCGAGCAGGAGGAGGCCGAGGAAGACCGGGACCAGGTTGACGATCTCGTTCAAGGGGCGGACGACGAGCATCCGCACGTCCAGCCGGTGCCAGTCGACGACGGGTTCTGGTTCGGCGTACTCGGGGGCGACGGGGAGGTCGGTGAGCGGGAAACCGGCGGCGGGCCCGGCGGGCGGCGCGGGCGGGTGGTCGGCGGGGGGCGGCGTGGGGTGGTCGGCGGGCGGCGCGGCCGGGTGGTCGGCGGGGGCGGCGTGGGGTGGTCGGGGGTCATGTCGCGTCGCCCGGGGTGGCCTGGGTGGTGGTGGTGAGTTCGTCGGCGAGGCGGACCGCGTCATCGTGGTCCAGGCCCTCGATGTGCACCGGGCCGGCGGCCGACGCCGTGGTGACCGTCACCGTGGACAGGCCCAGGAGCTGCTGCAACGGTCCGCGCTTGGTGTCGACGGTCTGGATGCGGGACACCGGCGCGATGCGCCACTCCTGGTTGAGCCAGCCGGCCAGCGTGTACACCGCGTCCGGGGTCGCCTCCCAGCGGTGCACCCGGTACCGCCAGCGCGGCATGACCAGGGTGTGCGCGGTGCCCACGACCAGGGTCGCGACCAGGGCCGTGACCTGCCACGGCGTCCGGCCGAACGCCAGCGCGACCGACTGGGGCACCAGCAGCACGGTCCAGCCGATCACGGCGTGCAACGTCCAGAGGGTGATCGACTTGCGGCTCACCCGGTGCCGAGGCGCCCGCAGACGCAGCTGATCGGTGCTCACAGGCTCCACTGTGCCCCAAGGCCGGCTGTGTTGGATGGCGAGGCCGCCCGAAAGTCGGCTCGTCACGCCGCGCTCTTCGCCGATCGAAAAGCATGATCGTCGGAAAAGGCGACGTGACAAGCCGACGGCGGCCTCACGTGGTGCGCGGACCCGGCCCTGGGAGAACTGCGTCCGGTTTACGGCTGGACGTACGGCGGCGTGAAGATCTCCGTGGCCGTGCTCTCGCCCTGCACTTCCGCGCTCGCGGGAGCGGCGAGCACCGCTCCGAGGCCCGCGCACAGGGCGGCCACGGCGAGGATTCTGCGGATCGTGTTCACAACCATGGTCTGGCTCCGTTCGATCGGTAGCGGCCTGGACTGGAGGGGTTCGGCCGGTACGGCCGGCGCGGCGGGGCCGGTTCCGCCTGATCGACCGGCCGCACCCGCACGGCCGGTGGGCACCCGGTGTCGCGGCGCGCGGGTGCGGTCAGCGGGGCCCCACTGCCCACCGACCACCCGCATCGCACTACCGCCGCTCGCCAGGGGACGCAGGGAGAAGCGTCCAAGCGGAGCATGGCACACAGGTGTCGTGCGGCTCATCACCCAGTTCTGTCGCAGCACGATAGGCAAATCCCCCAAGGACGGTGGTGCGATCGTCGTGAACATCCCACCATTGGCGGCACCGCTCGGCCATCCCGGTCACGACGGAGTCCGCATGTGTTCTCAGCCACTGCCGGGTCCGTCGCCCACGTCGACCCACCACACGGCGGCCCCGGCGCGGTCCCGGACCCCGATCGTCCGGTAGATGCGCTGGAGGTGGTTCTGCACGGTCTTCGGGGAAAGCCCCAGGTCGGCGGCAATGGCGGCGGTGCTGTCCCCGCCCGCCACCCGACGGAGCACCTCGATGCCCCGTTTGGTCAGGCCCGCGTCCAACGCACGGGCGATGCGCCGGCTGACCTGTTCGGCGGTGGACGTGGCCCGCAGCGGCTCCCGCCGGTCCGGCGGCCGGGCCACGGTGGCCTCGCGGCGCGGTTCGAACCGCTGGTGCGCCAACTGCTCCACCAGCCGCGCGGACAGGTCGTGCTCGCGCATCCGCAACAGGTCCCGGCCCTCCTGGAGTTCCCACAGCCGGTACTGCTCCAGTTGGGCACGGGCGTGCCGCAGGGCCGCGTCGAGGCGTCCGGTGCGCTCGTGGGCGGCGCTGAGGGCCCCGTGCGCCCGCACCGCCACCTCCCGCGCCAGGCACCCCATGGCCAGCTCGGCGGCGTGGGCGAGCTGCCGGACCTCGTCGGTGGACCGGCCGCGCGCCCCGTTGACCCGCGCCCGGGCCATGAGCAGCTCGGCCTTGAGGACGGGCCGGTCGTGGCCGGCGAGGAGCTGGTCCGCGCGGCGGCACGAGCGCAGCGCCCGGTCCACGTCGCCGAGGTCGAGGCGGACGTGCGCGAGCAGCAGGTTGACCCGGGCCATCCGGATCGGGTCGTCCAACTGCTTCCACTTCTCCCGGACCTGCGCACACAGCGCTTCGGCGCGCCGCAGCTTGCGCAGGCACGGTTCGCCGTCCGAGCTGCACCGCGTGGCGGCGGAACGGGTCATGCAGTGCTCGTGGTACTGCGTGCGCATCAGGTTGGCCTGCTCGAACAGGATCGAGCCGACCAGTTCGTGGTCACCGGTCATCTCGGCCAGCCCCAGCGCGCGGGACAGCGAGTGCAGGGACCGTTCGCGGGAGTCCAGGCGCAGTTCGACGACGGCCTGGGCGTAGCTGCACCACGCCTGGAGCTGGGTGTGGCGGTTGGCGGAGGCGATCTGGCGGACCCGGTCGATGGTGTCCAGCGCGCCGGGCAGCAGGCCGCGCTTGCCCAGCGCGATGGACTGGGTGAGGACGGCGAACGCCACGCCTTCCGCGTCGTCGAGCCAGGAGAAGGCGGCCACGGCCTTCTCGGCGGCTTCGAGGGCGTCGCCGGGGCGGCCTTCGTCCAGGGCTCGGCGGGCTTCGCGCAGGTTGGCCAGGGCACCGGCGCGCGGGTCCGCCGGGCGGGCGTTGCGCTTGCCCGGTTCCGGCGGCGTGGTCGGGTCGCCCGGGACGGTCGTGTCGGCGGGCGTGGGCGGGGGCGGCGCGTCGGGCGCCGGTGCCGGCGTCGCGTCGGTGCGTGGCACGGGAATCATCGGGTTCGCTCGCCCCCCGACGGGGAGGATACTCATGTCAGCTCACGCTTGAGCACCTTCCCGGTGGCGTTGCGCGGCAAGGCGTCGAGGAAGACCACGTCGCGCGGCACGGAGAACTTCGCCAGGTTGTCCCGCACGTGCTCGCGCACGGCCTCGGCGTCCAGCGCGCCCGGCTCGTCGCACACCACGTACGCGGCGAGCCGCTGCCCGAACTGGTCGTCCGACACGCCCACCACGGCCACCTCGCGCACGCCCTTGAGGCCGGCGAGCAGGTCCTCCACCTCGCGCGGGTACACGTTCTCCCCGCCGGAGACGATCATCTCGTCGTCCCGGCCGGCGACGAACAGCAGGCCGGAGGAGTTCCGGTAGCCCACGTCGCCGGTGGACATCAGCCCGTCGCGGACCTCCTTGCTGCTGCCGTTGGTGTAGCCGTCGAAGAGCATGTCGTTGGTGACGAAGATGCGGCCGGTCGCGCCGAGCGGCGCGGGGCGGCCCTCGTCGTCGAGGATCTCCACGCGGGTGCCGTGCGGCGGCAGGCCGGCGGTGTCGGGGTGGCGGGCCAGTTCGTCCGGGCGGGCGATGCTGACCCAGGAGACTTCGGTGGACCCGTACAGGTTGTAGAGGACGGGCCCGAGTTCCTCCAGGCACCGCTTGGCGACCGGCGGCGGGAGCGCCGACCCGCTGGACGCCACGACCCGCAGGTGCGGCAGGTGCGCGCGGTGCTCCAGTTCGAGGATGCGTTGCAGCATCACGGGAACGACGAACAACGCGTCGGCGCGGTGGGTGCGGGTGTCGTCCAGAATGGTGGCCGGGTCGAACTTGCGGCGCAGCACGAAGGTCGCGCCCAGGACGAGCCCGATCTGGAACGCGGCCAGGCCCCAGGTGTGGAACAGCGGCGCGGGCACGGCGAACCGATCGCCTGCGCGGAGCGGGATGCGGGAGAGCAGCGCGGCGGCGGGCATCAGGCTCCCCGGCTCGGGCCGCTTGGCGCCCTTGGGCGCGCCGGTCGTGCCGGACGTGAGGACGATCAGTCGGCCGCGCGGCGGGCGCTTCGGCAGCGTCGTGGCGGGGCTGTTCGTGATGAGTTCTTCGAGGGTGCGGCTCTTGGTGGGGCTGTCCACCCACGCGATGACGCGGCGGACCTTGCGCGGCGCGTTGGCGAGCAGGTCGCGGAACTCGGTGTCCGCCACGACGAGGGAGACGTCCTGCTCGCGCAGCACGGTCGCGATCTGGCCGGCGCTGAGACCGGTGTTGAGCAGGACGATGTCCGCGCCGAGCTTCACACACGCGGTGGTGGTCTCGATGAAACCCCGGTGGTTGCGGCACAGCACGGCGACCTTGCTGCCCGCGGTGACGCCGAGGTCGCGCAGGCCGTGCGCCAGGCGCGTGGTGCGCTCGTCGACTTCCGCGTAGGACAACGAACCCAGGTCGTCGACGATCGCGGGCCGGTCCGGGTGGCGGGCCGCGCCAATGGCGAACCCGGACGCGATGGTGATGTCCCACTGGAGGAAGGCGTCGAGGACCTTCAGCAGCTTCAACGGGTTCATGGGGCGCACGACCCCGGCCCTGGTGAGGACGAGCAGCGCGCGTGCCGCGGCGACCACCCGGTTCACCGCAGGGCCCGCAGGGTCAGGCGGGTCACGCTGGCGGCCACGGCGGCCAGCGGTGACGTGCGTTCGGATCGTTCCGGCATCGCGCGGTATCCCAGGTGCACCAACGACCTCATCGTCTTCGGGGCGAGCTTCCGGGCCAGTTCGACCAGGACGCCCAGCGGCAGGTTCACTTCCTCGGGGCGGCGTTCGAGCGCGCGCACCACCCACTGCGCGGCGCGTTCCGGTGTGGCGGCGGGGAACGCGTCGTAGACCTTGGAGGGACCGATCATCGGCGTGCGCACCAACGGCATGCGCACCGAGGTGAAGGTGACGCCGTCCGCGACGGTTTCGCCGGCCGCGACCCGGCTGAACGCGTCGAGGGCCGCTTTGGAGGCGAGGTAGGCGGAGAAGCGCGGGGTGTTGATCTGCACGCCCATGCTGGAGATGTTCACGACGTGCCCGAACCGGCGCTCCTGCATGTGCGGGAGCAGACCGAGGACCAGGCGGAGGGGCGCGAAGTAGTTCAGCGCCATCGTGCGTTCGTAGTCGTGCAGGCGGTCGACGCTGAGGTGGACGGAACGCCGGATCGAGCGGCCCGCGTTGTTGACCAGCATGTCGATGCCGTCGTGGTCGGCTAGCACTTGTTTGAGCAGGGCTTCGACGGCTTCGGCGTCGGTGAGGTCGCAGGGGTAGGTGTGGGCTTTGCCGTTCGTTTGGCGGATCTCCTCGGCGACTTGCTCGAGTTCTTCGGCGCGTCGGGCGACCAGGAGGACGGTGGCTTTCCTTTGGGCGACGGCTAGGGCGGTGGCGCGGCCGATGCCGGAGGAGGCGCCGGTGATCAGGACGGTGCGGCCGGCCAGGCCGTGCCTGCGGGCTTTGCGGAGCGGGTCCAGGTGGTCCTGCCAGTAGCGCCAGAGGGTTCCGGCGTAGGTGGGGAAGGCGGGTGGTTCGAGGCCGGTCGTGGTGCGGGTGATGGTGGAGTCGAAGGTGGCGTTGAGGGCCAGGTTGGGCAGGACCTGCGGGGGGATGCCCAGTTCGGTGAGGGTCCCGGTGAGGATCGCGCTGGTGGGGGTGGCCGGGAGGGGCAGGGTCGGCCAGGAGACGCGGACCTTCGGGGCGCCGGCGGGTTTCGCCAGGGCGTTGTAGACGTCGGTGAGGGAGATGTTGTCCGCGGTGAGGTGGAACGTGCTGTGGTCGGGGACGTCGGCGTGGACCAGGCGGTCCAGGGCCTCGACGACGTAGTCCACCGGGACGATGTTCGTCGCGCCGAAGTGCGGGGCGAGGAGGGGGAGCCTGGTCGGGAGGTGTGCGAGGGCGGCGATGACCGGGAAGAAGTAGTACGGGCCGTCGACCTTGTCGATCTCGCCCGTGGTGGAGTCGCCGACGACCGCGGCCGGGCGGTAGACGCGCCAGCGGGTGTCGGGGGCGTTGCGGACCAGTTTTTCGGCCTCGAACTTGGTCCGGTGGTAGGGGGAGGGGTGTTGCTGGCCCAGGTCGAAGTCGTCCTCGTGGAAGGTGCCGCGGTAGTCGCCTGCGACGGCGATGGAGGAGACGTGGTGGAGGACGCTGTGGTGGTTTCGGGCGAAGTCGAGGACGTGGCGGGTGCCCAGGACGTTGGTGAGGTGCTGCTCGTCTTCGGGGGCCGTCAGGTCGTAGATCGCGCCTAGGTGGATGACGTGGTCGACGGTGGGGGTGTTCGGGTCGACTGCGTCGATCGGGTCGATTGGGTTGCGCAGGTCGCCTGGGACGACGGTGAGCTTGTCGTGCTTCGCGACCCGGTCGGCGGACTGGGGGCGGACCAGGGCGAACACGTGGTCGCAGTCCGGTCGCGCCAGAAGCCTGTCGACCAGGCGGCGGCCGATGAAGCCCGTCGCGCCGGTGACGAAGTAGGTGCTCACGGCTCGATAGTGGCACTACCTACCCGTGAGTAGGAAGAGTGCGCGGCGAAATTGTCGGTGGGTGGTGGGATGATGGTGAACGGGGGCCGCGGGCCGGGCGTTGATCGGTTCCGGGTGGGTTGACCTGCGGGTTCGTGGTGGGTGGCGGGGGTTGAGGGCGCGCGGGTTCGCGGGTTTCGCGCGGGTGCTGTTTCGCGCGAGTGCGGGCTCGCGGGTGCCGGCTCGCGGGTGCGGGCTCGTGGGCGCGGGCTCGTGGGCGCGGGTTCGCGGGCGCCGGCTCGTGGGCGCGGGCTCGCGGGTGCCGGCTCGTGGGCGCGGGCTGGTGGGCGCGGGTTCGCGGGTGCGGGTTCGCGGGTGCGCTGGTTCGCGGGTGCGCGCTTTCGCGCGCGGTGCTGCTGGGGACACCGGGGCGGTGCGGCACCGCGGTGGCGTGCCGGTGCTATCGGAGCCCGCGAGGGCGCGCGCGGTGGTACGGAGTCGGGCCGCCCAGATGCCCCTTTAGTGCTCCGGGTTGCCTGATGCGTTGACCACCGCGTCGCGCAGGGCGGCGCGCAAGCGGCCGACCTCCAGCGGGGTCAGCACCGCGGCCTCGCCCGGTGGCACGGTCACCACCACGTGCCCCTGGCTGACGAAGACGGTCATGTCACGGCGACGGGATGCGATGTCGCGGCAGGAGATCTGCCACTCCTTGCCAGTACCCACGGCCCCCATACCTCCCACTTCTCGACACGGGTGCTCGGACCAATCCGGGTGCACCCGGGGAAGGGACGCACGCGGGTTGGTGCCATGACGGGAAAAATCCCGACGGGCGACCGTGCCGAGCTGTCGATAGCGTCGCATGTGGTCATCGCTCCAGTCACCTGGGAGGGTGAAAAATGGCTGAACCGCAACGGATCGTGATAATCGGATCTGGCCTGGCCGGCGCCTCCGCCGCCGGTGCGTTGCGGGAGCGGGGGTACGACGGCGGCCTCGTGGTCTTCGGCCGAGAGCGGCACCAGCCCTACGAGCTGCCGGCTTTGTCCAAGGATGTGCTGGTCGGGAACGCTGAGTGGCCCAATCGGGTGCACGAGGAGGGGTTCTACGAAGCGCACGGCGTGGAGCTGCGGCTGGGGGTCGAGGTCACCGAGGTCCGTGTTGGCGAACGGGTGATCGTGGACTCCGAAGGAGCAACGCATTCGTACGATCGGCTGGTTCTGGCGACCGGCTCGGTTCCGCGCACGTTGCCCGTTCCGGGTGGAGACCTCCCAGGTTTGCACCTCCTGCGGACGGTCGAGAACTCCCTCGGACTGCGCGAGCGGCTGCTGCCCGGCGTCCGGGTCGTGGTCGTGGGGGCCGGGTGGATCGGCTGCGAGGTCGCCGCGGCGGCGCGCGTGCGCGGGGCGGACGTGACCGTGGTCGATCCGGTGGATCTTCCGTTGCGGCGGGTGCTGGGGCCGGTGGTGGGCGAGGTCTTCCGGGGGCTGCACGCCGATCACGGGGTCGCGTGGCGGCTGGGGGTCGGGGTCGACGGCTTCTTGCCTAACGGCGTCAGGCTGGCGGACGGGTCTGTGGTCGAGGGTGACGTGGTGGTTGTGGGCGTCGGCGCGCGGCCGGCGCTTGAGTTGGCGGAGAAGGCGGGACTGGCGATGGCCGGGGGTGGCGTGGCGGTCGACGCGGCGTTGCGGACCTCGGTGCCCGGGGTGTGCGCGGTGGGGGACATCGCGTCGCACGACCATCCCCGGTATGGCAGGCGGGTGCGCATCGAGCACTGGGCCAATGCCAAGGACCAGGGGGCGCATGTGGCCGGAACCTTGTTGGGGCGCGGTGAGCCGTACGTGACTGCGCCGTACTTCTTCTCGGACCAGTACGACCTGGGGATGGAGTACCGGGGGCTCGCGGACGCGGAGAAGGACCAGTTGGTGGTGCGGGGGTCGCTGGAGGAGCGGGACTTCACCGCGTTCTGGTTGCGGGACGGGCGGTTGCGGGCGGCGATGAACGTCAACCAGTGGGATGACGGGGTGGCGTTGCAGGCTTTGGTGGATGCTCAGGCGGCGGTTTCTCCCGACCAACTGCGGTCTGCGAGTCTTGCTGATCTGGTGTGAAAGCGTAAAGCGAAAGCGAAAAGCGAAAGCGAAAAGCGAGAGCGAAAGGCGAAAAGCGTTGAAAGCGCCTCGCCGGCGGGCTGACCACCGATGGGGGAGGGAAGAGCGTCGGTTCCCCTGGGCTGGGAGCCCTGCCTGCCGCGCTGCGCGCGGCGAAAAGCGGTGGGTGCGGGTTTACATGCAGGAGCCGCTGTTGGGGTGGTTGTTGGTGGTGATCAGGCGCTCTAGGAGTGCGCGTAGGGTTTCGCGGTCCTGGGGGCCAGGGCGGCGGTGAATTCCGCTTCTACGGTGGCGTGGAGTTTTTGGACGTCCGCTTGAACCTTGCGGCCTTTGTCGGTGATGGCGGGGAAGCGCACGCGTCTGTCGGTCGGGTCTGGGTTGCGGACGATCAAGGCGGCGCGTTCCAGGCGGTCCAGTTCGGCGGTGAGGGTGGTTTTGTCCAGGCCTAGAGCGGCGCCCAGGGCTAGTTGGGTGCGGGGGAGGGTGTCCGTTGTCAGGGTGGTGAGGATCAGTTGGCCTCGGGTGGTGATGCCGTGGCGGGTGGAGGCCTCCTGGGCGGCGGTGCCCAGTTGTCGGGCTGCGCGGTGCAGGAGGAAGTTCAAGTCGGTGTGGCTTGCGCAGCCCGGGTTCATGGGGGTGATTTTACGGCAACGGGGGTTACTTCCTGGATGAGAAGTCCCAGGTCGGAAGGATCACCCGGTGGGGGAGGCGGGGTGGCGCTGTCACACTGTGCGGCGGAGTGCGGGAGGTGGGTTGATGGGCGAGCCGATCGCCGCGGTTGTCGTGCGTGCTGCGGAGCTCACCGCGCGGGGGTTGCCGCGGAAGGCCATCGACCTGTTGCGGCCCGCCTTGGTGGCGAACCCCCTGTACGCGGAGGCGTGGTGTCGGTTGGCGGCGGCGCACCTGGACTTGGGGGAGCCTGATCCGGCACTTGACGCGGCGAAGCGGGCGTTGGTGTTGGAGGGTGACCACGCCTGGGCGCAGCGGTTGGCGGCTTTGGCGTTGAGCGAGTTGGGGCGGCACGCGGAGGCCGCGGTCGCGGCGCGGGAGTGTGTGCGGCGCAAGCCCGGTGACTGGCGGTGCCACGTCGTGCTGGCCGAGGTGTTGGCGGCGGGGCCGGATACGCGGCTTGAGGCAGTGGAGGTGGCGCGGGAGGCGGCGCACCTCGCGCCGACCGAGGCGCGGGCGTTCCAGGTGCTGGGTGACGCGGCGCTGCGGGTGCGGGACTGGGGCACGGCGGAGTGGGCCTACCGGTCGGCGCTTCGGCTGGACCCGGTGGACGAGGACGTGCACGCGAACCTGGCCACGGTCCAGCGCAAGCGGGGTGCGGCGGCCCGGCCGTCGGGGGACGCGTTGAGCCGGGCGCATGAGTTGGTGTGGCCGGCGCTCTCGCGGGTGGCGGCGTTGCTGGTGGCGGGCGGGTTGCTGTTGCTGCTGGCGGGGATGCCCAAGCCGACGGCGTGGCTCGGGTGGTTCGCCGGGGCGTTGGTGCTGGCGGTGATCGTGGTCGTCTGGAAGTTGTTGGTTTCCGCGCGGCGGGCGGTGTGGGTGTTGCCGCGCTACCGGCTGAAGGTGGCGGTGGTGGCGGCGTTGTTCGGGCTGTCGACGCTGGTGCTCGCGGGGTGGACGGTTGCGCTGTTCCTGGGCGCGACGACGATGCAGCCGCTGGTGATCGGGTGGCTGTGTGCGCTGGTCGGCGGCTCGGTCGTCGTGCTCGGCGGTGGTCGGTAGCCTGGTTCTTGGAGGGAGGGCACCTGTGACGAGGCTGCTGGCGATCTTGGCGTTGATCGCCGGGTTTGTCGTGGCCGCGCCCGTCGCCCTCGAACGCGGGGATGTCGCCGGCTTCTCGGCGGCGGTCGACGCGGTCCACCTCCCGGGTACGGCCACCACGCGGGTGACGACCCACCCTGTTCAGCAGGTGCACTTCGGCCAGCCGCTCGACGGTGTCCAGCCGGCCGTTCATGTCGGGCCGCAGCCGCGTCGGTTCGTGGATGTGGTGGAGCCTTCGGAGTTTGGTTCCGAGCGCGTTGAGCGGAACCTGCCGGGTGAGCGTGCACCGCCGTTGACCTCCGGTTTCTGAGCCTCTCTCCGTTCACCCCGACCCCGGAGGTCACCCCGTCATGCCGCGCACTCGCGCGCGGCGAGAACTCCTCGTCCGAGGGCTGCTGTCCCTCGGCGTGCTCGCCGCGTCCACGTTCGTCCTGCTCACCAGCCAGCCGCGCCTCGGTCTCGACCTGCGTGGCGGCACTCAGATCGTGTTGGAAACACCTGATGAGGCCACGGCCGACAACACCGACCGGGCGATGGAGGTGTTGCGTCGGCGGGTGGATGAGCTGGGTGTTGCCGAACCTGTTTTGGCGCGGTCGGGTGATCACCGGATCGTGGTGGAACTGCCGGGGGTGCAGGACCCGGCGGAGGCCATCGAGGTGCTGGGGCGGACTGCGCAGTTGGTTGTGCAGCCTGTGACTGGGCCGGGTGAGGTGCCTACGCCGGATGGTGATTCGGTGGGGCTCGGGGCTGTGGTGATGACGGGGGAGGGGATCAAGGGGGCGCAGGCTGCGCCCAATTCGGCTGGGGCGGGGTATCAGGTCACGGTCGATTTTCAGGGGGACGCGCCTTCTCAGTGGCAGAAGGTGACGGCGGAGGCTGCCTGTTATCAGCCGGGTGACACTCGGCGGAGGGTTGCCTTTGTGCTGGACGGTCGCGTGGTGTCGGCGCCGCAGGTTGATCCGTCGGTGGTGTGTGGCACGGGGATGATCGGGAGCAGCACGCAGATCACCGGGAAGTTCAGCCAGGACGAGGCGCGTGAGCTGGCGCTGGTGATCCGGTCGGGGGCGCTGCCGGTGCCGGTGGAGGTCGTTGAGCAGCGGACCGTGGGGCCCACGTTGGGGGCCGAGGCCATTGAGGCCAGTGCTCGGGCGGCGGTCATCGGGATCGTGTTGACCGGGTTGTTCCTTGTCTTCGTCTACCGGCTGGCTGGGCTGGTGGCGGTGCTTGCGCTGGGTGGGTACGCGGTGTTGGCGTACGCGGGGTTGTTGGCCGTCGGGGCGACCTTGACCTTGCCCGGCTTGGCCGGGTTCGTGCTGGCCGTCGGCATGGCGGTGGACGCGAACGTGCTGGTGTTCGAACGGTCGCGGGAGGAGTTCGCGCGGCGCAAGCGTTTGCCTCGGTCGGTGGACCAGGGGTTCAAGGGAGCGCTGAGCGCGGTCGCCGACTCCAACGTGACGACGTTGTTGGCCGCCGGGTTGTTGTTCTGGCTGGCCACGGGGCCGGTGAAGGGGTTCGGGGTCACGCTGGCCATCGGTGTGCTGGCGTCGCTGTTCAGCGCATTGGTGCTCACTCGGGTGCTGTTGCACCTGGTCATGCCGGTGCTGGAGCGGCGGCCCCGGTGGAGCGGGCTGCACGACCTGGGGCGGGTGCGGACGTGGCTGGCCGGCAAGGGGGTCGAGCTGTTCCGGCGGCCTCGGCGGTGGCTGCCGGCGGCGGGTGCCGTCGCGGTGGTGGCGGTCCTGGGGTTGGTCGTGCGCGGGTTGGAGTTGGGGGTGGAATTCACCGGCGGGCGGATGATCGAGTACACGGCGTCCTCTGTGGATGCGGGGAAGGTGCGGGCGGAGTTGGTGGCGGCCGGGTTCGGGGACGCGGTCGTGGCGACGTCGGGGGACAGCGGAGTCTCGGTGCGGACTGGGCCGATCAGTGAGGACCAGGCGGCGCGGGTGGGTGATGCCGTGGACCGGGCTACCGGTGGGGCCTCGCAGGTTCGCAACGAGTTGATCGGGCCGTCGTTGGGGTCGGAGTTGCGGCGCAACGCCCTGGTGGCGCTGGCCATCGCGGTGGCCGCGCAGCTCGCGTACCTGGCGGTGCGGTTCGACTGGCGGTTGGGCGTGGCGACCGTGGCCGCGCTGGTGGCCGACGTCGTGGTGCTGGTGGGCGCGTTCGCGTGGCTGGGCAAGACGGCGGACGGGGTGTTCCTGGCCGCGTTGCTGACCGTGATCGGGTACTCGGTGAACGACTCGGTGGTGGTGTTCGACCGGGTTCGCGAGCTGCGCCGGGCACGGCGGTCGGAGCCGTACTCGAAGGTGGTGTCCGCGGCGGTGCTGCAAACCGTGCCGCGGACCGTGAACACCGGCATCGGCGTGCTGTTCGTGCTGGCCGCGCTGCTGGTGCTGGGCGACGGGTCGCTCGCCGACTTCGCCACCGCGCTGCTGATCGGGCTCGTCGCCGGTACCGTCTCGACCGTCCTGACGGCGGCGCCGGTCGCGATCGCGCTGGAGGCTCGACGATGAACACAGGCCACGCCCTGCTCGCGGTCGGCGGTGCGTTCCTGGCGGCGGGACTGATCGCCCGTGCCGGTGTCCGGATCGGACTGCCGACCATCCCGCTGTTCATGGTCGCCGGCATCCTGTTCGGGCCCAACACCCCTGGTCTGTCCCTTGTGGACGACCCGGCGGAGATGGGCGTGCTGGCCAGTCTTGGTTTGGTGTTCCTGCTGTTCTACCTGGGTCTTGAGTTCTCCGTGGACGACCTGGTGTCCGGTGGCCGCAGGCTCGCGTTCGCGGGCCTCGGGTACCTGGCGCTCAACATCGGCGGCGGGCTGGCGTTCGGGTTCGCGCTGGGGTGGGGAACGCGGGAGGCGCTGGTCGTGGCCGGGGCGATCGGGATCTCGTCGTCGGCGATCGTGACCAAGCTGCTGGTGGAGGCGCAGCGGTTGCGGCGGCCGGAGTCGCGGCTGGTCATGGGCATCATCGTGATCGAGGACGTGTTCCTGGCGCTGTACCTGGCGGTGCTGCAACCGGTGCTCGGCGGGACCTCGGGCGTGCGGGCGCTGCTGGACTTCGGCAAGGCGTTCCTGTTCCTGCTGGTGCTCGCGGCGGTCGCCCGGTGGGGTGGCCGGGTGGTGACCAGGCTGTTCGGGCGGATGGACGACGAGCTGCTCGTGGTGTGCTTCGTCGGCGTGGCGGTGACCGGTGCGGCGGTGGCGCACGAGCTGGGGGTGTCCGACGCGATCGGCGCGTTCATGGTCGGCGCGGTGCTCGGCGGTTCGGGGGTGGCGTCCCGGGTGCACAAGCTGGTCCTGCCGCTGCGGGACGCGTTCGGGGCGCTGTTCTTCTTCATCTTCGGGCTCAGCATCGACCCGGGCGCCGTGGGCGGTGTGGTGCTGCCGGTGCTGGCGGCGGTGGCGGTGACGATCGTGCTCAACCTGGGCGCCGGGTTGTTCGCGGCGAGGCTGCACTCGTTCGACCGTCAGCAGGCGGTGGACATCGGCCTGACGGTGCTGACCCGGGGCGAGTTCTCGCTGGTCCTGGCCGCGATGGCGGTGGCGGCGGGGCTGGACTCGCGGGTCGCGCCGTTCGTGGCCGGGTACGTGCTGCTGCTGGCGGTCATCGGGCCGTTGGCGGTGCTGCGGTCGGAGCGGCTGACGTGGCTGCTGCCCCGGCGGTGGTTCGGCGACGACCTTGCGGTGGCCGGGGATCGGGTCGAGCATGATCGGCGGACGTGACGGCTCGGGAGGGACGCATGACGGGATTCGCCGGGTACCAGAACGAGATCTACCTCCAGGGTTTGGCCGGGCAGGTGCCGCCGTTCACCACCGACCCCGAGGCGCTGGAGGCGTCCGCCCGGGAACGACTCGGGCCGGGGCCGTTCTGGTACGTCGCCGGCGCCGCCGGGTCCGGGGCCACGGCTCGGGCCAACCGGGAGGCGTTCGACGAGTGGCGGATCGTGCCGCGGATGCTCACCAACGCCACCGAGCGGCACCTCGGCGTGTCCGTGCTGGGCACGAAGCTGCCCGCGCCGGTGCTGCTCGCGCCGGTCGGGGTGCAGTCGATCCTGCACCCGGACGGTGAGCTGGCCACCGCGCGGGCGGCGGCCGAGCTGGGTGTGCCGTTCGTGCTGTCCACCGCTTCCTCGCACACGATCGAGGAGGTGGCGGACGCGGCCGGGGACGGGGCGCGCTGGTTCCAGCTGTACTGGCCGAACGACCCGGACGTGTGCGTGAGCATCCTGGACCGGGCGCGCAAGGCCGGGTTCTCCGTCCTGGTGGTCAC
Source organism: Actinosynnema sp. CA-248983 (assembly GCA_050954585.1). Lineage (GTDB taxonomy): Bacteria > Actinomycetota > Actinomycetes > Mycobacteriales > Pseudonocardiaceae > Actinosynnema. The sequence continues at coordinate 1,364,423 of CP191863.1, forward strand.
CCTCGACACGTGGACGCTGGCGTGGCGGCCCCACGACCTCGACCGGTCCTACCTGCCGTTCCTGCGCGGTGTCGGGACGGCCATCCCGTTCTCCGACCCGGCGTTCCGGGCGGGCCTCGCCGCGCCGCCGGAGGAGGACCGGCCGATGGCGATCCTGCGGTGGGTGCAGCTGTTCACCGGCACCGACAAGTCGTGGGACCAGCTGGCGTTCCTGCGCGAGCACTGGGACGGGCCGATCGTGCTCAAGGGCATCCAGCACCCCGACGACGCGCGCAAGGCCGTGGACGCGGGCGTGCAGGGGATCGTGGTGTCCAACCACGGTGGGCGGCAGGTCGACGGGGCGGTGGCGTCGCTGGAGGTGTTGCCGGAGATCGCGGCGGCGGTGGGCGAGCAGGTCGAGGTGCTGTTCGACTCCGGTGTGCGGACCGGTGCGGACATCGTGAAGGCGTTGGCGCTGGGCGCGTCGGCGGTCATGGTCGGCCGGCCGTTCGCCTACGGGCTGGCCCACGGCGGGCAGGTCGGGGTGCGGCACGTGCTGCGCGGGCTGCTCGCCGACTTCGACCTGACCCTGGGCCTGTCCGGGCACCGCAGCCCGGCCGAACTCAGCCCCGAGGTGTTGCGGCGTCGCTGAGCCGGCGCAGGCGGTCCTGGAGGGTGGCGAAGTCGGCGGGCTGCACGGTGATCCACGGGGACCCGTCGCCGCCCCTCGACTTCGCGGACAGGTACCGGCCGGTGACGGTGTCGAAGAACGTCAGCGGTGCTTCGCAGCGCTGCTTGCGGCCGAACCGGTCGCGGCGGGCGGCGAACAGCTGCCCGCCGCCGGTCCGCTTCTCCGCCAACAGGTTCTTGAGCTGCTGGGTCTCCGCGACGTGCGCGCCGGTCGGCCGGCTGGCCTGCATGAAGCTGCGCTCGTACTCCTCGTTGTACGACGGCGGTGCGGGCTTGTTGTTCAGCGCGTCGGCGGGCAGCGAGATCACCCCGCCCCGGCCCGGCTTGGCCTCGGGCAGGGCGGCGACCAGCGACTGCACGGCGTCTTCCGGGCGCACCGGTTCGAGCACGAAGTGCTTGTCCGGCCGCAGGACCACGCGCAACGCGTCGTCGCCCGACTGGGACACCAGCGCGGTGCGCGTGTCGCCGTCACCCTCGTTGAAGAACGCGTAGTACTCCGTGCCCGCCTCGGCGACGAGCCGCAGCGCGCGGCCCAGGTCGGGGTGGACCTGCCGGCCGCGCGCCAGCCCGAGCCGCTCCAACTCCGCCCAGCCGCCCCGCGCGAGGTCCGCCAGACCGCTCAGGTCGCCCTCGGCGAGGCGGTCGGAGTCGAAGTCGACCTCGGTGAGCAGGGCGTTGTGCAGCGTCGGCAGACCTTCGGCCTGCCAGGCGTTGTAGAGCGCGACGACCGGGATCGCCACCTTGGTGCGCAGCACTGTTCTCCCCTATTCGCCGATGACCGGCGGGGCCACCATGGTGCCGTCGCCGAAGATGTCCTCGGTCTCCTGGAGGTACGAGGCGGACTTGTGCTCCTTGTCCTCGTCCCCCTGCCCCCGACCGGCACCGGCCCCCATACCGCCCATGCCCGCACCCGCGGCGCCACCACGTCCGGCCGCACCGGCGCCACCGGGCCCGAAACCACCACCTGCGCCTGGACCGAAGCCGCGCTCGCCACCGGGCATGACGGCGGACGTGCCACCCGGCCCGAACCCACCGGGTCCGCCCATGCCACCGGGCATACGGCCCATTCCGCCGCCACCGCCGCCACCGCCGCCGCCACCGCCGCCACGGCCGCCACCTGGTCCGCTGCCCGGTCCACCGGGTCCGCCCGGGCCGCCGGGTCGTCCTGGTCCACCGGGGCCGCCGGGGCCGGGCGTGGGCACGCGGGGCCGGTTGTTGGGGTTGCGCGGGTCGTTCGGGTTGCGCGGGTCGTAGGGGAGCCGGGGGTCGTACGGCAGGCGCGGGTCGTAGGGCAGCCTCGGGTCACCCGGCCGTGGTGGGTCGATCGGCGGGGGCGGCGGCGGCAGCGGCCGGTCCGGCGGCGGGAGCACCTCCGACTTCTTCAGGTTGCCGCCACCGTCGTCGAGGTTCGGCGGGGGCGGGGTGACCGGCGGCAACGGCGGGTTGGTCCGGTCGTCGCCACCACCACCGCCACCGTCGTCGTCGATGTTCGGCGGGGGCTGCTTCCACTTCGGCGGCGTGACCGGCGGCGTCGGGGGCTCCGGCGGCTCGATGCCGCCACCCATCTCGTCGGGCGACTGGAAGGTGGGCATCGAGGCGCTGGCCGAGTTGGCCGCGCTGCCGTACGCGGAGAGGACCGCGACGTTGCGCGAGTTGACCTGCTGGCTCTTCTCGACCGCGTCGTCGTAGTCGGTGTCCCACGGGACCATGCCGTTGTACCAGGGCTTGTCCGGGACGTCGACGGGCTTCTCGACGGAGTCGCGGGCGTGCCGGAAGGAGTCGCTGATGTTGCTCGTGCCCTGGGAGGCGACGGTCGCGCTGTCCCCGGCGGCGGCGGACCAGGTGGCCAGCGGGGTGGTGGCGGACCTGGCCTGGTCGCCGGCGGCACCCTCCCAGGAGGCGCCGGAGTCGCGGACGGCCTTCTCGATCAGGTAGGTGACCTCGGAGTGGTGGTCCCGCACCTTGTTCCAGTTGTCCTGGGTGGCGTCGGTGGTCTGCTCCGGGCCCTTGCCGTCCTTGAACCAGCCGTAGATCTTGTCCGCGCCGATGCCCATCTGGAGGAGCATGAGCCCGGGCAGGTCCATGTCCACGGCGGGCGCTGAGGGAGGAGTCATGGCCTACCCCTTCAGGATTCCTATGACGGTCGCCCCGAGCTTCTCCGAAGCGTCACACGGCTTGCCGGCGTTGGCCTTGTCGTTCGGCGCGATGTTGGCCTGCACGACCACCGCGTCCTTGTCCGACGAGCCGATCACCGTGGTGCAGTCCTTGGTGCCGCTAGCCGTGTCGTAGCTGACCGCCGGGTAGCCGGCCACGGTCGCTTCCCGGAACACCTTCAGGGACTTGCTGTTCTCCCGGTAGGTTTCGAGCGTGGCTCCGTTGACCGCCAGCACGACCCGGTAGGTGGAGTCCTTGAGCACGTCCGTGCCGATCCAGACGCAGCCCGGTCCGTTGGGGCTGTCCTCGCGCTCCGCCGGGTCGAAGGTGCCGCCCAACGTCGAGAGCTGGGCGGGCGTCAGGATCTTGCACGGGTCGTCGGTGAACTTCTCGAGGCTCAGCGCACCGGGGCCGCTTGGCTTCGCGCTGGTCTTGGTCGTCGTGGTGGACCCACCGCCCGTGGTGGCCGCGGGCGTGGGCGTGCCGTCCTTCTCGGCGGTGCAGGCGGCGAGCGCGAGCGCGGTGGCGCCGACGGCGAGGGCGGACCGGAGCATGCGGTTCAAGGAGTTCAGTCCTTCGGCTTCAGGGCGTCCTGGGCGGCCGAGTCCGTGCCCTTGTACGCCGCCAGCGAGTCTTGGATGTTCTGGATGGTCCTCATGAGGGCGTTCTGGGCTTCTTCGTTGGCCCAGCCGTAGCCGCCCACCTCGGTGCCGGCCGTCTCGCGGATCTTCAGCGTGGCGAAACCGCTGTAGGCGTCCTTGCCCGGCGACTGCGACTGAGAGATCTCGTCGGCGGCCCGCTTCGCCTTCTGGAGTTCCTTGACTGCTGCGTCCAGGCCTTTGATCAGGTTCTCGGCCTCGTCCGGGTCCACGAAGAACCTGGTCTGGGACACCACGTAACCGGCTCCGGCGCCACCGGGCGCCTTGGCCACCGTGTCGCCCACGAAGCTGAGCTTCCCGCCCCCGCCTTCGGCGTCGTGCATCGTTCGCGCTCCCCTCACGCCAACCGCCAGTCAGATGATGGCACAGCAGGTCAGCGCGGTCCGCGAGTTCGAGGCGGTTACTCCTGGCGGGGGACGTCCGATCTGTTCAAGACGCGTGGGACGGGGCGGCTTAGGTTCGGGGGCATGGTGGATTTGGCGAAGGTTTTCCTGTGGCGCAACGCGCGGGTGGTGGAGCAGCGGCGGTTTGAGTTTTTGTCTGGGGATGGGGGTGCTGAGGCTGTTGTGGCGGCTGTTTTGGCTTATCGGAACGATGACGGCGGGTTTGGGCACGCGCTTGAGCCCGACGGGCGGGGGCCGACCAGTCAGCCGTTGCACACCTACACCGCCCTGAGGCTGCTGCACGAGGTGGGGGAGGAGTCGTACGTGGTCTCGGCGGCGGACTTCTTTGCTTCGGTGGCGAATGAGGATGGTGGGTTGCCGAACTGCCTGGAGACGGCTCGGGAGCACCCCCGGGCGCCGTGGTGGCAGGTCGGGACGGAGACGGACCTGTTGATGACGGGACTGGCGGCTAGCGTGCTGCACCAGTTCGGGGTTGAGCACGCCTGGTTGAGCAAGGCGACCTCGTTGGTGTGGGACAAGATCGAACTGCTGGCCGACACTCACCCGTACGAGGTCAACGCGTGTGCCCGGTTCCTGGACCACGTGCCGGACCGGGCGAGGGCCGAGGTGGCGGCCAAGAGGTTGGGGGAGTTGGTTCGGGACAAAGGGCTGGTCGACCTCGGGGACGGTCGGGCGCCTGAGGGGTACGCGGTCGGCGAGACGCACACGCCGCACCACTACGCGCCCACGCCGGACAGCCTCGCCCGTCGGTGGTTCAGCGACGACGAGATGGCCCATGACCTGGACCGGCTCGAAGCCGGACAGCAGGAAGACGGCGGCTGGACGTTCCCGTGGGCCGCGTGGACGCCGGTGACCGAGTACGAGTGGCGGTCGATCGTGACGATCGAAGCCCTGAAGACCCTCCGCGCCTACGGGCGGATCAGCTGACGCAGCGGCACGCCGGCCAGCTCCTTCACCTCGCGGGACAGGTGCGCCTGGTCGGCGTACCCGGTGCGGTACGCGATGTCGGCGAACGGCACGCCGCCCCACGCCAGCTTCACCGCCCGGTCGAAGCGCAGCACCCGGTGCAGGACCTTGGGGCCGTAGCCGAACGCGTCCAGCGACCTGCGGTGCAGGTGACGGGTGCTCAGGCCCAGGTCGGCGGCGAGCGAGGCGACGGTAGAAGTGGGGACTGAACGGGCCACAACCTGGGCTAGAGGGTCCGGCGGGGTGGTGCGGAGACGGGCCAAAGCGGCTTGGGCCAGGACGGTGCACGGGTCGTCGGCGGTGTGCAGGGCGTCTTCCAAAGCGGAGGACTGGCCCCACAGTTCGGATAGAGGGACGCGCAGGTCGCGTAGGGCGTGAGCTGGGACGCCCAAGACGGACGGGCCTACGCCGGGGGTGAAGCGGACGCCGTAGAGGGTGCCGGGGCCCATGTGCGTGGGGTGGCCCATCGTGTCCGGGCCCGCTACGAACAACTCGCCGGAGGACGACCACATCAGGTCGGTGCAGCCATCGGGGACGACGCGCCCGGTGGTGGGGACGGGTGAGGACCGCCGCCAGGCGCAGGCCAGGCCCGCGACCGGACGTTCCTCGTACTCGCTGATGAGCGCCCGCACCTTGTCAACCCTAACCGTGATCGGTGGGGATGGCGGGCCGGTCGCGAGGCCGCGTCGGTCTGTCGCGCCGCTTTTCCCGCCGATCACGTCCTTCGATCGGCGGGAAAAGCAGCGCGATGGACCGACTTTCAGGCGGCCTCGCCGCGACGCCGGAGGCGGCGCGATCAAACACCGAATTTGAGCCAGTTCACGCTCACGTAAGCGGCGGGTTGGCCGCTGGTGAAGGTGATGTAGACGTCATGCGTGCCGGTGACGCCCGAGATGTTCGCCGGAACGGTCCGCCAGCTCTGCCAGCCGCCGGTGTTGGCGATGGCGAAACTGCCGATCGGGGTGGCCGTGGGGCTGTCCAGGCGGACCTCCACCAGGCCGCTCACGCCACCGGCCGCGCCCGACGCCGCGCGGGCGATGAACTGGCGGGCGGTACCCGAGCCGAAGCGGACGCCGGAGAAGCGGAGGCGGTCGCCGTTCTTGAGTTGGCCCACGTCCTGGCCGCCCTCGGAGCAGGCCTCGACCACACCGCCGGAGCGTGACGTGGCCTGTTCGGCCTGGATCTCCGCGTACGCGTCCCAGCCGCTGCCGCCGGGCGGGGTGGTGGTCGTCGTGGTCGGCGGGGTGGTGCCGCCGCCGGCGGTCCAGACCGCGACGTAGTCCACGACCATCGAGTGACCCGGCACGGTGGCGGCGGTCGGGGTGCCGTGGCCCGCCACGCCGTTGGGGAACGCGCCGCCCATGGCCAAATTCAGCAGGATGAAGTAGCCCGCGTGGCCGGTCATGTTGTTCCACGTCGTCGCGTCGAACTGGCTCTGGTTGACGCTGTGGTACTGCTGACCGTCGACGTACCAGCGGAACTGCTTCGGGCTGACGCTCTCGTCCCACTCGAACCGGTAGGTGTGGAACGCCGACTGGCACGTGGAGCCGGGGCACGCTCGGCTGGCGCCCAGGCCGTTGGTCTCGTTGCACGGCCCGCCGGGGTTGACGCCGCAGTGCAGCACGCCCCACACGGAGTTGATGCCGTTGACGTTCTCCATGATGTCGAACTCGCCGATGGCGGGCCAGTTCCAGTAGTTGCCGCGGTAGGGCGAGCCGAGCGCCCAGAACGCGGGCCAGTAGCCGAGGGCGGCGCTGCCGGTGACGTTCGGCATCTGGATGCGCCCCTCGATGGCGAGCTTGCCGCCGGCGGGTGGGCGGAAGTTCGCGCGCTGGGTCTCGATGCGGGCGGACGTCCAGTTGCCGGCGCCGTCGCGCAGGGCGGTGATGCGCAGGTTGCCGTTGCCGTCGAGGCGGATGTTGGAGGTGGAGTTGGTGTAGTTCTGGATCTCGCCGGTGCCCCAGTTCGCGGGGCCGCCGGGGTAGCTGTGGCCGAGGTCGAAGATCCAGTTGGCGCCGGAGGGCAGGGTGTTCGCGGCGCCGGTGAAGTCGTCGCTCCACTGGAGCGTCCAGCCCGGTGGCGTGGGCGGGACCGAGGCGTCGGCCGAGATCGTGGCGAAGACCGCGGCGGGAACGGCGGCGAGCAGGGCGGCGGCGGTGGCGAGCGCGCGCCGTCGACGGCTGGGTTCCATGCGCGGGTGACCTCCTTGTCACTCGTTCTGCACGGCTGTCCGTTCATGAGAGCGCTCTCACCGCCGAGACTCAATCGACTGAACGGCGCAATGGGTTACTTGGCGTCCGCGTAGCACTCCACCGGGACGGCGTGGATCGGGAAGCGGACCGGGGTCGCGCCGAAGACCAGCGCGGAGGCCTCGGCGCCGGCCGCGGTGACCTCCGCGCACACCGCCTCCGCCGACTCGGTCGGTGTGTGCACCAGGACCTCGTCGTGCTGGAAGAAGACCAGGTGCGCGCCCGGCGCTGTGTGGTGCAGGCGTCTTCGCAGGGCGCCCAGGAGCGCGGCGGTCCAGTCGGCCGCGCTCGCCTGCACCACGAAGTTGCGGGTGAACCGGCCCCAGTCGCGGGCCGCCCGCCGGGACTGCCGGGCCGCCTCCTCACCCTCCTCGGCGTTGCCGGTCAGCGCGCGCCACGCCTCGGACGGGGTGGGGCTGGTGCGGCCCAACCGCGACCGGACCATCCGGCCCTGCTCACCGGCCACCGCGGCGGCCTCCACGTACCCCACCGCCTCCGGGAACCGGCGTCTCAGGACGGCCAGCAGCGGACCGGCCTCCCCGCTGGTGCCGCCGTACATCGCGGACAGCATGGCGATCTTCGCCCGGCCCCGGTCGCCGTCGAACGCGTCCGCCGCCAGGGTCGTGTACAGGTCGTCGTCCCCGGCCACCTCCGCGAGGCGGCGATCACCCGACAGGGCCGCCAGCACGCGCGGCTCCAGCTGGGACGCGTCCGCCGCCACCAGCGACCACCCCGGATCGGCCACCACGGCCCGCCGCAACGTTCGAGGGATTTGCAGGGCCGCGCCACCCCGGGTGGCCCACCGGCCGGACACCACGCCGCCCACCACGTAGTCCGGCCGGAACCGGCCCTGCGACACCCACTGGTCCAGCCACGACCACCCGTGCGCCACCCACAGCCGCGCCAGTTCCTTGTACTCCAGCAGGGGCGCGACCGCCGGGTGGTCGACCTGCTTCAACACCCACGCCCGCGCGGACGGGACGTCGATGCCCTCCCGGCCGAACGCCCGCACGATGCCCGCCGGCGCGTCCGGGTTCACCGAACGCCCGCCGAACGCCGCCGTGATCCGGTCGGCCAGCTCGGCCAGCTTGGCCGGCCGGGCGCCGTTCACCGGGCGCGGCCCCAGCGCCTCGGTCAGCAACGCGTCGTGGACGTCTTCCCGCCACGGCAGGCCGTGGAAGGTCATCTCGGCCGCCGCCAGGGCGCTCGCGGACTCGGCGGCCACCAGCAGCCGCAGGCGGTCGGCGTGGGGCAGCCCGGCGAGTGTTCGCTGCTGCTCCGCGTGGACCGCGATCACGGCGTCGAGCGGGTCCGCGTCGCCGGGCAGGGGTTCGCGTTCGGGTTCGAAGAGGGTGGGTTGGGACTCGCGCTTGCGCGGGCCCTGGTCCTCGGGGACGGGGAGCCCCCGCAGCCGCGCGAGCGCCGCGCCCAGGCCGCGCGGCTCGCGGTGCCTGCCCTGGTGGGCCAGCAGCAGCGACTCCACGTGCCACAGGTCCAGGCACCGCTGCACCCGCACGCCCCGGGCCAGCAGTTCTGGGTGGACATCGGCGGTGGCCGACCACAGCCAGCGCGGGTTCTGCCGCTCCCAGGACGCGACCGTGGCGGCCAGGTCGGAGGTCTCGATCACCGGCCCGGTGGGCACGCCGGCGTCGGAGAGCGGCCGGAGGCGACCGGCGTTCTCCGCGTGCGGCACCAGAGCGATGAACATGCCTCGGATTCTGCCAACGACCACCGACAATTCCGGTCCGGACGGGACCAACCCGATCGTGGTTCGCGGTCGGGTGCAGGATATTGGCCCGTGATCGGATCGCCAGGCGCGCTGCTGGACCCGCGGCACGAAGTGGTGCCCTTCCACGGCCGGACCGTCGAACTCGCCGGGCTGGCGCGCTGGCGGGACGCGGCCGTGCTGCGGTCGGTGCTGCTCGTGCACGGCCGGTCCGGGGTGGGCAAGACCCGGCTGGCCCGGCGGTTCGCCGACGACGGGCTGGTCGTGCTCGACGACGCGGACCTCCTGCCGTGGCACGACGTCCACGCCGTCCTGCGCGACGGGCCGACCCGGGTGCTGCTGGTCGCCCGCAGCGCGGGCTGGTGGTGGTCGGCCACCCGCCAGCGCGCCGGCGACCTGCACTACGCGACCGAGGACCTCGAACTCAGACCGTGCCCCGAAGAGCACGAGCGGTCGTTCGCGGCGGCCTGCGAGCGGTTCGCCGACGCGCTGGACCTGCCCCGGCCACGCCTCGAACCGCCGCGCTGCGACACGTTCTACGACCTCCACCTGGCCGCGCTGGCCGCCGTCCACGGCGATCTCGCGGACCACCCGGTCGACCGCGTCCGCCGGGTGGTCAGCGTCGACCCGACCCCGCCGACCACCGGCCGCCTCGCCGAGGACGCCCTCGCGGTGACCCTCCTGGACGACCGCATCGCACCCGCGCCGGACGCCCTGGACACCCTCCTGCGCGCCGCCGAGCGCTGGCCGCACGTCCGGGACCGGGCGGTCGAGCTGTTCGCCGCCGACCCCGGGTTGGTCGCCAAGGCGGGCATCGGGCCGTTGCGGGTCCTCCACGACCACCCGGAAGTCGTTGCGCGCCAGGTGTTCGACGATCCGCGCTGCCACGGTGACGTCCTGCCCGCCCTGCTCACCCAAGCGCTCTTGAGGGACACGGACGACATCGCCGCACGGGCCGAGCTGAACGGGCTGCTCAGCGCCCGTGCCGCCCTCGCCGCGCTGCGGGAGGAGGCCGTTCAGGCGTCCCGCGCGGAAGTCGCGCTGCACCGGCAGTTGGTCGACGACGACCCGGTCGCGCACCGGCCCCGGCTGGCGAACGCGTTGGGGGACTTGAGCTTGCGCCTGGTCGCGGTGCGGCGCAGCGACGAAGCCCTGGTGGCGGCGGAGGAAGCGGTCGGCTGGTGCCGGCTGGTGCTCGCCGACGACCTGGACGCCGCGGCGCCGCTCGCCGCCGCGCTGGACCGGCTGGGGCAGCGGTACGCGGCGGTGGGCCGCAAGGAGGACGCGGCGGCGGTCGTCACCGAGTCCGCCGGGCTGTTCGACGACCTGGCCCGCCGCCAACCGGCGCTGTTCCGGCTCGACGCCGCGAAGGCGGCGCACCACCTGGCGGCCCGGCTGTTCGACATCGGGCGGCGTGCGGAGGCCGGGCACGCGACGCGGCGCGCGGTGCTCCAGTGGCGGGCGGTCGCGGGTGACGACCCGCGCTACGAAGCCGAGTTCGCCCGCACGCTGCGGTCCGTGGCGGCGCTGCTGGCGGCGTTCGGCCGGCCGACGGAGGCGGCGGCGGTGGTGCGCGAGTCGATCGGCGTGCTGCGCCGGCTGGCCGAGGTCAACCCGCGCGACTTCGAGCCGGTCCTGGCGTCCGCGCTGGGCGACCTGGGCGTGCTGTTCCGGAGGCTGGACCGCCGGTCCGAGGCGGCGCAGGCGTTCGAGGACGCGGTGGCGGTGTGGCGGCGGGTGCCCAGGGCCACCGTGCGGCTGGCCGACGCGTGGCACCTGCTGGCCGACAGCGCGGTCACCAACGAGGACGCCCGGATCGGGGCGCGCACGGCGCTGCTGCTGTGGCACCTGACCGGGCACGGCGACGGAATCCGTTACGCCGAAACGCTTTCGCTGTACGCGCGGCGGTGCGCCGAAGTGGGCGCGGACCTCGACCGCGCCCTGGCGGCGGCGCACCGGGCGGTGGCGCTGCTGCGGTCCGCGCAGGCCGAACCGGAACGGCTGGCCCGCGCGGAGCACGCGGTGGAGGAGGTGGTCCGGGCGCACCCCACGCGCACCCGGGACCTCCCCAGTTCTTCCTAGCTCTTCGTGACCAGCGACCGGAGGAAGAAGGCCACGTTCGCCGGGCGCTCGGCCAGCCGCCGCATGAAGTAGCCGTACCACTCGTCGCCGTAGGGCACGTACACCCGCATCCGGTTGCCCCCGGCGGCGATCCGCTGCTGCTCGTCGGGCCGGATGCCGTACAGCATCTGGAACTCGTAGGAGTCCTTGGCCCGCCCCGCCGCCAGGTCCGCCGCGATGGCGATCAGGCGGGGGTCGTGCGAGGCGACCATCGGGTAGCCCTCGCCCTTCATCAGGACCTTCAGGCACCGGACGTAGGACAGGTCCACTTCGGACTTGTCCTGGTAGGCCACGGAAGCAGGTTCCTGGTACGCGCCCTTGCACAGCCGGACCCGCGACCCGGCGTGCGCCAGGTCCCGGCAGTCCTGCTCGGTGCGCTTGAGGTAGGCCTGGAGCACCGCGCCCACCCACGGGAAGTCGACCCGCAGCTCCCACAGGATGCTCAGCGTCGAGTCCGTGGTGGTGTGGTCCTCCATGTCGAGGGTGACGGTGGTGCCCGCGGACTCGGCGGCGGAACAGATCTTCCGCGCGTTCTCCAGGGCGATCTTCTCGCCGTCCACCGGCAGGAACTGGCCCACCGCGGACAGCTTCACCGACACCTCGGCGCGGTCGGCGTACCCCGCGTCGCGCAGCCGGCCGAGCAGCTCCAGGTACGCGTTCACGGTGGCGCCGGCCTGGGCCGCGTCACGGGTGTCCTCGCCGAGGTGGTCCAGGGTGACCAGTCGGCCGTAGGCGAGCACCTCACCGGTGGTGGCGACGGCACCGTCGACGTCGTCCCCGGCGATGAACCGCTTGACCACGGGCTTGGTCAGCGGGGTGCTCTCCACGAGCTTGCGGATGGCGCCGGACCGCGAGGCGGCCAGCAGGGTCGAGCGCAGCATGGTCACCCCTGGTGCGGGTAGCGGTGGGACGTCGGCGCCACGAAGGTCTCCTTGATGGAGCGCGGGCTGACCCAGCGCAGGAGGTTGTGGACCGAACCCGCCTTGTCGTTGGTGCCCGACGCCCGGCCGCCGCCGAACGGCTGCTGCCCGACGACCGCGCCCGTGGGCTTGTCGTTGACGTAGAAGTTGCCCGCCGCGAACCGCAGGTACTCCTGCGCGTGCGCGATGGCGGCCCGGTCCCGGGCGATGACGGCGCCGGTCAGGCCGTACGGCGCGGCGCTCTCCATCTGCTTGAGGACGGTGTCGTAGTCCGCGTCGTCGAACACGTGCACGGCGAGGACCGGCCCGAAGTACTCGGTGGTGAACACCTCGTGGTCGGGGTTGCTGCCCAGCAGCACGGTCGGGCGCACGAAGAAGCCGTCGGTGTCGTCGGCGGCGCCGCCGGCCGCGACCTCCAGGGACGAGTCGGACTTGGCGGCGTCGAGGACGCCCGACAGCTTGTCGAACGACCGCCGGTCGATGACCGCGCCGAGGAAGTTCGAGAAGTCGGTGACGTCACCCATGGTGAGGGACTCGACCTCGGCCAGGAAGTCGTCCTTCATCCGGTTCCAGACCGAGCGCGGCACGTAGGCGCGGGAGGCCGCCGAGCACTTCTGGCCCTGGTACTCGAACGCGCCCCGGACCAGCGCCGTGCGCAGCACGTCGACGTCGGCGGACGGGTGCGCGAGCACGAAGTCCTTGCCGCCGGTCTCGCCGACGATGCGCGGGTAGGAGCGGTAGCCGGCGATGTTCGCGCCGACCTGGCCCCACAGGTGCTGGAAGGTCTTGGTGGACCCGGTGAAGTGGATGCCCGCGAGGTCCGGGTCGGCCAGCGCGACCTCGGACACGGCCAGGCCGTCGCCCGGGAGGAGGTTGATCACGCCCGGCGGCATGCCGGCCTCTTCGAGCAGGCGCATGGTGAGGTGCGCGGCGAAGCTCTGGGTGGGGGAGGGCTTCCAGAGCACGACGTTGCCCATGAGGGCGGGCGCGGTGGGCAGGTTGCCCGCGATGGCCGTGAAGTTGAACGGCGTGATCGCGTAGACGAAGCCCTCCAGCGGCCGGTGGTCCGTGCGGTTCCAGACACCGGGGGAGGACTGCGGCTGCTCCGAGACGAGCTGCTTGCCGAACGCGACGTTGAACCGCCAGAAGTCGATCAGCTCGCACGCGGCGTCGATCTCGGCCTGCACGGCGGTCTTGGACTGCCCGAGCATGGTGGCCGCGTTCAGCGTCTGCCGCCACGGCCCGGCGAGCAGGTCGGCGGCCCGCAGCAGGATGGCGGCGCGGTCGTCGAAGGAGAGGGCGCGCCAGCCGGGCGCGGCGGCCTTGGCGGCGGCGATCGCGTCCCGGGTGTCCTGCTGGGTGGCCCCGTGCAGGGTGCCCAGCACGGCCCGGTGGTTGTGCGGCTGGACGACGTCGAACTTCTCCCCGCCGCCGACGCGCTGCTCGCCGCCGACGGTCAGGGTCAGTTCGAGGGGCTCTTTGGCCAACTCGGCCAGCTTCGCCTGTAGCTGCGCGCGCTCCGGGGTACCGGGGGCGTAGCTGAGGACGGGCTCGTTCGCCGGCACGGGGACCCTGGTCACGGCATCCACAAGCAGCTCCTTCGCCACGAGGTTGGGTGTCCGTACACGGTAGGTCGGCGGGTCCTGCGGGCTGTTGTCCGGACGTCTAGGCTTGAGGCCTCTCGGTTGTACGAACGGACAAAGGCTGGGCCGAGTGGCCGCCGTCCGAAGGAGGGCGGCTGGGATGAGCCTGCGGCAGGTGTTGATCGCGCTGGGTGATCCGCTCGTCGAGGTCCAGGTGGCGCCGCACGGCCTTGAGGTCGATGTCCACGACGTCGTCATCCTCGACCCCGATGACGTGCCCGATGTGCGGCCCGGTGATCTCGCCTTGGTGATCGGGGCTCGGGGACGGGCCGCGTTGCCGCTGGTCAGGGCTGCTGGAGCGGGTGGGGCGGCGGCGGTGGCGGTGAAGGTGGATTCGCCGTCCCCGGTGTTGCGGCAGGCTGCGGCCGATGCCGGGGTGGCGTTGTTGGCGGTTCGGCCGGAGGTCCGGTGGGAGCACCTTGAGTCGTTGGCTCGGGGAGTGGTGTCGACTGCTCGGATCACCGCCGATGCGGGTGCCACCGAGGTCCTGGGCGATTTGTTCGCGTTGGCGCAGACGATCGCGGCGCTCACGGGTGGGATCGTCAGCATCGAGGACACGGCCAGTCGGGTGCTCGCCTATTCGCGATCCTCCGATGAAGTCGACGAATTGCGGCGGTTGTCGATCCTGGGTCGGCAGGGGCCGGAGCCCTATTTGAAGATGCTTCGGGAGTGGGGGGTTTACCAGCGGCTTCGGTCCGGGGAGGAGGTTGTGCGCATTGACGAGCGGCCTGAACTGGGGATTCGGCGGCGGATCGCGGTTGGTGTCCACGCGGGGGCGCAGCCGTTGGGGACGATCTGGGTGCAGGAAGGCGCTACACCGCTGACCGAGCAGTCCGAACGAGCCTTGTTGGGGGCGGCCCGGGTTACCGCGTTGCATCTTGTGCAGCAGCGGGAGCCCACTGCGGCGTTTCGGGAGAACCTGTTGGGTTCGCTGCTCGACGGGCGGATGGACGCGGTTTCCGTGGCCGAGCAGGTCGGAGCGGACCCGGGGAAGCCGGCGGCCGTCGTGGTGTTCGCGTTGCGGGGGCAGGAGCACGCCGATCGGATCCAGCACGAGCTGCGGCGCACCGAGATGACGAGCCTGATCTCGGTGCACGCGGCTGCCTACCGGCGGAGTGCGCTGGTCAGCCAGTCGTCGGGGCGGACCTACGTGTTGTTGCCCGACCTGCCCCCTGGAGCGCCGCTGTTGGCGTTGACCAAGGAGATCGTGGCGGCGGCGCGCAAGCACATGGGGTTGCGGGTGCAGGCGGCGCTGGGTTCCACCGTGTCGACGATGGACGACGTGGTGGTGGCCCGGGTCGAAGCCGATCGGGTGTTGGACGCCATGGCCCGGGACCTCGACGCGGACGTGGCCACGTTGGCCGATGTGCGGTCGCAGGTGCTGGTCAGCGAGGTGTTGGCGTTGCTGGCGGAGAATCCCAGGATCAGGGACCCGCGGCTGGAACTGCTCGATGCCGATCTTGCCCGGTCGCTGCTGGCCTACCTCGACGCGTTCGGGGACGTCCGGGCCGCCGCCGCCCGGCTGCACGTCCACCCGAACACCCTGCGCTACCGCGTCCGGCGGGCGGCGGAGGTGGGCGGGTTCGAGCTGGACGACCCCCTGCTCCGGTTGTTCGCCCAGTTGCAACTCAGGCTGACCTGAGGGCGTCACCCGCCGCCCCTTAGGCTGCCCGCCGTGAGCACCGATGTGTCGCCTCGGCGCGGCAGCGACTTCGCCGAACTGTCCAGGCTGGTCAAGCAGGCGGGTCTGCTCGACCGCCGGACCGGCTACTACGTGGTGTGCCTGGTGACGGCCGTAGCCGTCCTCGCGGCCACCTGTGCCGCCGTCGTCCTCATCGGCGACTCGTGGTGGCAGCTCGTCCCCGCCGTCGTCCTCGCGGTCGTCTTCACCCAGATCGCGTTCCTCGGGCACGACGCGGGGCACAAGCAGGTCTTCACCGCCAACAAGACCAACGCGGCCACCGGTCTGGTGCTGGGCAACCTGCTGATCGGCGTGGGCTACGGCTGGTGGATGAGCAAGCACAACCGCCACCACGCCAACCCCAACCACGAGGACGAGGACCCGGACGTCGACATCGCGGTCCTCGCGTTCAGCGCCGAGCAGGCCGAGCGCAAGCGCGGGTTCTTCCGGTTCGTGGTCAAGCACCAGGCGTGGCTGTTCTTCCCGCTGCTGCTGCTCGAGGGCTTCAGCCTGCACGTCATCGGCGCGGGCCCGGTGGCGCGGCGTGAGGTGCGGGCGTGGCGGGTGGAGGCGACGCTGCTGGTGGTCCACGCCATCGGGTACTTGACGCTGGTCTTCGCGTCCATGTCGCCGGTGAAGGCGCTTGTGTTCATCGCCGTGCACCAGGGGCTGTTCGGCGTGTACATGGGCTGCTCGTTCGCGCCCAACCACAAGGGCATGCCGGTGCTCTCCGCCGGCCACCAGCTCGACTTCCTCCGCAAGCAGGTCCTGACCTCCCGCAACGTCACCGGCGGCCGGTTCACCGACTTCCTGCTGGGCGGCCTGAACTACCAGATCGAGCACCACCTGTTCCCGAACATGCCGCGCCCGCACCTGCGGCGGGCCCAGGAGCTGGTCCGGGACTTCTGCCGGCAGCGGTCGATCTCGTACGCCGAGTGCGGCCTGCTCACCTCGTACGGGTACGTGCTGAAGTTCCTGCACGAGGCCGGCGCGCCGCTGCGCGCGGAGAAGGTCGCCGCCTAGCGCGGCCACGGGTCGGGGCGGCAGGTCCTGCCGTCCGCCGGCACCTCGCCGCTGAGCGCCGCCAGTTCGTCGTTGGCGGTGCTCAGCGTCTGCTGCATCATCACCGGCGCGGGGGCGCCGTGCTCGGGGCACGGCTCGTGGCCGTACCCGAGGAAGTGCCCGACCTCGTGGTTGACCACGTAGGTCCGGTAGGCGGTGAGGCTGTCGTAGGTGTGGGCGCCGCGTATCCAGCGGGGCGCGCTGAGGTAGATCGTGTCGCCGATGCGGCAGGACGTGTCGAAGGGCACGTCGAAGCCGCACAGCTCGCGTGCCGTGCTCTGGGCGGCGAGCCTCATCCGGAGGGTCGGCTGGGTGTCGACCCGGCGGAACTCGAAACCTCTTCGCTTCCAGCCGAGCGGGTGGATGAGCGTGTGGTGGACCTGGGCGGCGAACGGCTGGTCGCCTTCGCGCAGCGCGATGCCCTCCTCGATCTCCACGGAGTACCCGAAGGCGGGTGCTTGACCGGCGGGTTTGGCGGTGCCGGGCACCACGCGCCACCGGCCGGTGCCCTGGACGGGGAACGGCGCTCCCGGTGGCAGGTCGGCCCCGAAGCCGCGGCCGGGCTGGGGGTCGGCGGGGTAGGTGGGCGTGGTGACGACGGGTGGGCGGCCGGCGGTGACGCGCATCGGGACGGCGCGGGCGTCCAGCGCCAGCACGGTGGCCGCGGCCAGCGAGAGCCCGGCCACGTAGTGCACCACCGCCAACCGCCCGGTCACGACCCGTCCGCCGCGGAAGCCGCCGGCGCCGCCGGTGCCGCCTGCGCCGCCGACCCCTTCGCCGGAGCCGCCGGTGCCGCCTGTGCCGCCGTCCCCTTCGCCGGAGCCGCCGGTGCCGCCTGTGCCGCCGTCCCCTTCGCCGGAGCCGCCGGTGCCGCCTGTGCCGCCGTCCCCTTCGCCGGAGCCGCCGGCGCCGCCTGTTCGGCCGAGCCTTCTGCCGGTGTTTCCGCAGTGTCGACCGCTGCTGGGTCGGGTGTGGGCGCGGTGCCGGTGGCCGGAGCGGTCAGGTCCACCGCGGGCTCCTCGGCGTCGTCGTCGCGCGGGACCGGGATGTCCAGTTCCGCGCACCACCGGTCGAGCAGCTTGCGCCGTTCGACCAGCTCCGCCGCGATCGCCCGCGCCTCCTCCGCCGCCCGCTCCACGATCTCCCGGGCCCGCCGGTCCGCCTCGGCCAGCCGGCGCTGCGTCTCCTGCTCGGTCTCGTCCAGCAGCACCGCCTGGCGGTCCGCCATCTCCCGCGCCTGGGCGACCAGCGCCTCCGCCCGCTCGTGCGCGGCCTGCTCCTCGCGTTCCGCCTTCTGCCGGGCGACGTGCATCAGGTACCGGATGGTCCCCGACACGGTGTTCTCCTTGGAGTAGCCGGCGTGCAGCATCCGGTACTCCGCCAGCTCCGCCCGAGCCGCCTCCAACTCGCGCCCCACGTCGTCAGCGGTCGCCAGGGCCGCGTCGCGGTCGACCGTGACCTGCTCCAGCCGCTGGGTGAGCCGCCGGATCGCGGCGTCCACCTCCCGCCGCTGGTAGCCGCACCACTCCCGGTTGAACGACCCCGGGGCGAACTCCTCGCCGGCCATGGTCCTACAGCCCCGCCTGGTCGTAGCGGCACGCCGGGTTCCACAGCAGGAACGACTTCACCCCGGCGTCGGCGGACGCGGTCACCTGCGCCTGCACCTCGCCCGGCCCGTAGTGGTGCTTGAGCGAGAACGCCTGCAGCCACGGGATGACCGTCGCCCCGGTGTCCTTGGTCAGCTCGACGAAGTTCGCGATCGACGCCTTCACGATCTCGTACGGCTTGCCCTCCGGGTTGTCCACGCCGTACTCGCCCGGCCCCCAGTGCGAGGGGTAGACCATCGGCGCCACGTAGTCCACGTGCGCGGACAGCGCGGGGATGTCCTGGGCGATGTCCGTGGCGGAGTGCGCGGCGATGCCGAACACGGAGGCGCCCAGGTACGCGCCGTGCGGCCGGACCGCCGCCCGCGAGTCGCGCAGGAAGTCCACTATGGACTGTTCCGGGGTCACCGAAAGGCCGGCGAACTCCATCTGCCCCAACGGGCCGTCCGGCCGCCGGACGTAGTCGTACAGGATGTCGTCGAACCCCAGCTCCGCCGCCTCCTTGGCGATGGCGATGTTGTACTCGCGCACCTCGGGGTTGGCGAAGTTGGTGAAGGCGTACTCGCCGTAGTGCCGCGTCCACGGCCCGCCGCCCTTGTTGCGGGCCAGCCGGTCGTGCGCGCCGGCCTGCCAGGACGCCTTGCCCAGCACCGGGTCCCGGAACGCGACCAGCCGGCCGACGACCCGCAACCCCATGCCGTGCAACTGGTCCAGGGCCGCCTTGGCGTCGTAGTACCCGCGGCTCGCGCCGATCTGCTGCGCCAGCGGCACCTGCGAGGTGTAGCCGATCTCGCCGCTCTCGTCCTTGATGTCCAGCTGGACGGCGTCGATCTTCTGGTCGCGCGCCAGCGCCAGCACCGGTTCCCGCAGCTCCGCCGTCGCCCACGCCGCCGCGCTCATGTGCACCGCCCGCATCCCGGGGTGCGGCACCTTGACCGCCATCTCGTGCCGCCCGGAGTTGCCCGCCGCGTCCCTGGCCTCCAGCAGCAGGCTCGCCGGCACGGCGTTCAGCGTCACCTCGAACTTCCCGTCCTTGACCGGCACCCGCTGGTCGCCCACCTGCACCTCGTCCGCCCCCTCGACCGCGCCGCGCACGGTCAGCGGGCCGCGCGGCGACTTGGCGTCGACCTGGTCGACGGACACCTTCGGCGGGGTGTTGTCCAGCGTGAACCGGCGCTCGATGACGGCGTCGGGCAGCCACGGCAGGGGGTTGGCCGCCCGCACGGTCAGGGTGTGCGGGCCCTCGTCCAGTCGCAGCCCGGACAACGTCATGCCCTTTTCGCCGCGCCGCGCTTCCACCGGTCGGCCGTCCACCTCGACAATCACCCGATCGAGATCGCCCGGATCGTCCGCCGTGATGGCCACCCGCTCCCAGCCCGAATGGGTGACAGCGCCCCCGTCGGCCAATTCGGCGACCGCCAGACTGGTCGGCCGGTGCTGCACGAATGTCGCGATCGCGCCCGCTACCAGCAGCAACGCCACAGCGGCGGCCACCGGGACGAGGACCCTTCTCGTTTTTCGCGTGGAATTCGACATCGACCACTCCGATCAGCGCGGCGCTTTGCCAATGCGCGTAATACCGCCTCAGGAGGCAGGTAAACCAGATGTCATCCGAATGTGTCAAACCGGGCGACGACCCGGAGTGGACCGGCGTACCTTGCGGAAACGTGAACCCCACCGCGTCGCCGTCCAAACCCGCACTGGCCGTTGCCGCGCTCCTCGCCGTCCTCACCGCGTCGTGCGCCGAGCCGGCCGCCCAACAGCCGTCCGACACGCCGATAGCCGCGTCCTCCGCGCCGACCACGACGTCGTCCGCGCCGCCCGACCCGGCCGCGGTGCGGGCCAACGAACTCGGCCAGGTGCCGGTCCTGATGTACCACCGGCTGGTCGCCCAGCCTACGTCGGTCTACGACCGGACCCCCGAGGCGTTCCGGGCCGAGCTGGAGCGGCTCGTCGCCGAGGACTACGTGCCGGTGACCACCCTGGAGTACGCGACCGGCAAGATCGACATCCCGGCGGGCAAGCACCCGGTGGTGCTCACGTTCGACGACGGCGACCCGACCCAGTTCGCGCTGGACGCCGCCGGTCGGCCCGCGCCGGGCACGGCGGTGGCGATCCTGCTCGACGTGGCCGCGAAGCACCCCGGGTTCCGGCCGGTGGCCAGCATGTACGTCAACGCCGCGCCGTTCGGGTCGGCGGACGGCTCCGGTGTGCTGCCGTGGCTGCGGGACCACGGTTTCGAGATCGGCAACCACACGCAGTACCACACGAACCTGTCGTCGGTGCCCGCCGAGCAGGCGCAGCGGGCGATCAGCGACGGCCAGCGCGAGATCCAGCGGGCCGTGCCGGAGTACCAGGTCAAGAGCCTGGCGCTGCCGTTCGGCGCGATCCCGCGCGATCCCGTGCTGGCCATGCGGGGCGGGGCGGACGGCACGTCCTACGACTACGCGTGCGTGCTGCTGGTCGGCTCGAACCCGGCCCCGTCGCCGTTCGCGGCCGACTTCGACCCGTTGAACACGCCGCGCATCCGGTCCCAGGACGCGACCGGCGAGGACGCCGCGTTCGGCTCGACGGCGTGGCTGGACAAGCTCGCCGCCAACCCCGCCCAGCGCTACACCTCGGACGGCGTGCTGGACCGCATCTCCTACCCGTCGACGGCCGGCGTGGTCCCGTCGCCCCAGTTCACCGCACGGGCGGTGGCGTATTGACCTGCGGGCATACCCCTGGATGAGCTGTCGGTAACCGGTTCCACCGCTTTCCACCCGAAAGGGAAAACTCGCATGTCCTGGCGGGTGCTTGGGCACTCACAGGGGAGAAGCGACGGAGGAAGGCGAGCAATGGACCGGAACATCGACTGGGAGCCGTTCATCGAGTCACTGCACGAGGCGGCGTGCCGGTGGGACACCGGTCTGGCGTCGTGCGCCGAGCCGCCCGACCTGGGCGCCGCCGAGGACGACCTGGCCGACCAGGCGCCGCGGGTCGTCCCGATCACGTCGGAGGAGGCCGAGAACCTCATGACCGCCGTCGCGTTCCTGGCGCGCAGATTGAGCGTGGCCGCCGAGTGCGTCGTCTACACCACGGCCGAGGAACGCCTGGACGGCGAGGACGCCGACCCCGAGGAGCAGGCCGACGTCCTCTCGCTGACCGCGCTGCACGCCCAGGCCATGCGGCACGCCGCGGACCTGGCCAGCGAGGTCTATCACCGCTGCGCGTGAACCTCCTTGATCGTGCGGTAGAGGTACGCGCGTTCGGCGAGGGTCCACGCGGTCGTGGTGAGCAGGTAGACCCCGGCCGCCAGCGGCAGCACGGCCGCGATGAAGACGGTGCCGAACGGCAGCAGCCGCAGCACCCTCGCGAACGGCGGCTGCGGACCACCGCTGCGCGCGGCGACCGCCGCCTGCCAGCGCGAGGTGGCGAACGCGATCGCGGTCAGCGCCGCGAACAGGCCGAGGAACACCGCGTCGTGGCCGAACGCGCCGAACCAGTGCGTGCCCAGCGGGGTGCCGAACAGGGTGCCGTCCAGCAGCGGGTTCGGGGTGGTGACGAGCCGGTACATGACCATGAAGAACGGCACCTGGACCAGCGCGGGCAGGCACCCGGCGAACAGCGAGGTGCCGTTGTCCTTGTAGAGCTTCAAGGTCTTCTCTTGGAGCTTCACCGGGTCCTTGCCGTACTTGGCCTGGACCTCCCGCAGTTGCGGGGCGAGCGCGGCCCGCGCCTTCTCACCGCGCACGGCGGCGCGGCTGAGCGGGTGCATGAGCAGTCGGACGACCGCGGTGAACAGGACGATGGCGAGGGCGGGCGTGGCGATGCCCGCCAGGGCAGAGCCCAAGGCGTGGAACAACTTTTCTCCGTCTGAGTGCGAGCTGAAGGGGGGCGTCGGCTGTCAGAAGCCGAGTCCCGGTGCTCGCGGACGGGGGCGACCGGCGGCGTCGGGGTCGCGCAGGCGCAGGAATGCCGTGCGCAAAGCCTTGTCACGCAAGGAGAGTGACCGCACCCACGCGGGCGCGGCCTGGACGTCGGGTGCGGCGGTGAGCAGCAGCACCACCACGGCGACCGCGGCGAGGGCGGCCACCAGTTCGGTCGGGGAGTGCAGGAGGGTGAGCGCGAACAGGCCCGCCAGCAGCAGGTGCAGCCTGGTCATCACGCCTCCTCCCCTATCCCGGACCCACTGTACCCACGAGAGCGGGCCGGGCGGGGTGGTCGTAGCGCACCGTCACGTCCGCTCCGGGTTCGTAGTCCTCGTATGCGGGGAGGGTCCAGCGCTCGTCCTCGGGCGTCTGGCGTTCGAGGGCGCCCCGGGACAGCCACAGGTGGACGGTCAGTTCGGCGGGCAGCCACTTGTCCAGCAGGAGGGTGCCGTCCAGCAGGAGGACCCCGCCGGGCGGGAGGGTGACGTAGTCGGCGCGGCTGGCG
This sequence comes from Actinosynnema sp. CA-248983, assembly GCA_050954585.1. GTDB lineage: Bacteria > Actinomycetota > Actinomycetes > Mycobacteriales > Pseudonocardiaceae > Actinosynnema. Next base: position 1,386,697 of record CP191863.1, read on the forward strand.
CGGTCGCGGTCGGCGTCCCACAGCGAGGGCAGGACCCGGCCGGTGCCGCCGGGGTCGAGCGGGTCGAGGACCTCGCGGAGCAGGCCGCCGACGTCCAGCCAGCTCGTGCGGAACGACTCGGGGTCGGTGCGGCCGTGCTCCAGGCGGACCGACGCGGGGCGCAGGAAGTCCCCGGCGGACACCCGCAGCGTCGGCCGGCCCTTCGCCCGCAGCGGGTCGACCAGGGCGTCGGCCAGCGCGCCGGGCCGGGTCGGGGGTGCGCCGTCGACCAGCACCCGGGTCCAGGCTTGTCGGGGGAACGCGTCGACGCGCTCGACCAGTTCGGCGACGAGGGTGTCCGGGGTCAGGGGCTGGATCCTCACGACAGCGGGTAGTCCTCCCAGCCGTCGGGCAGCACCGGGACCGGCCAGTCCGGGTTCGGTGTGAAGTCGGCCCACTGGGTGTCCCACCAGGTGGTGCCGGCGTCGAGCATGGCGACGATCTCCTTGCCGGTGCGGCGGATGTCGTCGGCCTGGCTTGCGTCGTACTTGCCGTCGGCGACCTGCTCCTCGAACTCGTCGCGGTCCCGCTCCTCCCAGCGGCCGTCGGCGTCGAGCCAGTAGTCGAGGGCGTGGTCCAGGGTGTCGAAGCCCTGTGGGGTGCGCCGGAACGGGTCCTGGAGGTTGAGGTACCAGCCCTGGAACCGCCGGTCCTCACCGCGCCAGAACAGTTCGACGGAGTAGGCGTCGCCGGGCCGGTGCAACTGGAGCTTGCCGTGGCCGCGCCAGTGCGTGTTGCCCTTGGCCCGCCAGGGGTGGCCGTAGTGGTGGTCGGGGTAGCCGAACACGGTCCCGGGCACGATGAAGACGGCGAGCAGGTCGGGCCCGTCCTGCACCACCCGCGTCGGGATGACCGACCACGGCCTCCCGTGCAGCACTTCCCGGCGCAACGCCACGTCCCCCGGCGCGAAGAACCCCATGCGGACCAGGTTAGGCGAGGGCGCGGCGGAGGCGGGTGCGAGCCAGGTCGCGTCTCGGGTCGGTGGGCGGCAGGACGTGGGCGAGGCGTTCGAGGATTTCGATGTCGTCGGTGGTTCCGGCGAAGGTCCAGAGGAGTTCCGGGTCGTCGGTGGCCAGGACTGCTCGGCGGACGGCGGCCGACAGGTCTTCGCGTTCGTCCGACACCACCGGGGCGTCGGACCGGGGGAGGAGGTCGCCTCGGTAGGTGCTGACGGCTTTGGCGATGTCGCCGGCGCGGACCGCCTTGCGGACGGTCAGGAAATCCGCCTTCACGTCGGCCGCGAGGCGGTACGGCCGGGTTTGGAGGACACCTGCGAGTTGGGCGCGGAGGCGGTGGAGTTCGGCGCGGATGGTGGTGGGGTTGCCGCGTTCGCCGTAGAGGTGGAGGGCCAGTTGTTCCGCGGTGCGGCCTCGGGGGTGGAGGGCCAGGGCGGTGAGGAGTTCGGCGTGTCTCAGGGACAGCACCAAGGGGCGGCCGTCCAGAGAGCCGGTCAGGCCGCCCAGGAAGTGCAGGGTCAGGGTCGGGCGGCGGGTGGTGCGTCGGGGGACGCGGAGCAGGTAGCCCTCGTCCAGGGGTTCGACCTGGGCCTCGCGGCCGTCCGGCAGGTGGACGGGGGTGGCCGGGTCGACGCGGGAACCGATCAAGCCCTGGGGTTCGGCGGCCAGGACGCGGCCGGTGGGGCTGAGCAGGGCGCCGGGTTCGCCGCGCAACGCGATGAGGTGGCGCATCCCGGCCGCGCGGAGGCGTTCGTCGCGGGCCGCGAGGGCGATCTGGAGCTGGGTCTCCACCAGGCGGGCGGCGGTGCGGACCAGCGCGCCGGTCACCGGGTGCCGGCTGGTCACCGGGCCGCTGAGGTCGACCACACCCAGGGTCGCGCCGGTGTCGGGGTCGCGCACGGGGCTCGCCGCGCACGTCCAGCCGTGGTACGTGCGGACCAGGTGTTCGGCGGAGTGCACGGTCACCGGGCTGCCCACGGCCAGCGCGGTGCCCATGGCGTTGGTGCCGATGGCGTCCTCGCTCCACCGGGACCCCTCGGTGAGGCGGGCGCGTTCGGCGAGGCGCCGGACGTCCCGGGCGCCCTCGCACCACAGGATGTGGCCGGCGGCGTCGGTGACGATCATGACGTGCTGGGCCTCGTCCGCGATGGCCACCAGGGTCTCCCGCAGCATCGGCAGCATGGGGGCCAGCGGGTGGGCGTCGCGCAGGTCCGCGACCTCGTCGAGGGCCAGCACGACCGGGGCTTCGTGGCGGTCCGGGTCGACCCGCGCGGCCAGCGAGCGCCGCCACGACTCGACGATCACCGGCCGGGCGCCACGCGCCCCAGAAGCGTCCGGCACAGACCCGTCCAGGGCAGCCGCGTGCAGAGCGGCCAGCCGGCGCGGGTCTGGGTGCATCGCGGGAACCTCCTGGCCACCCAGGATGACGCGCGGCGGCGCGGCCCGGCAAGCGGGCGGTTGATCCGATCGGGTGCAACGTGACTGCAACGTTGCGCCGCCTACCTTTCGGCCGTTGATCGACGACGACGACGCGGGAGGCGAGTGGGGATGACCAAGTACGCGGCACCCGGCCAGGCGGACAGCGTGGTGACCTACCGCGACCGGTACGACCACTTCATCGGCGGCGAGTACGTGCCACCCGCCAAGGGCGGCTACTTCGAGAACCCCACCCCGGTCACCGGCGAGGTGTTCACCGAGGTCGCCCGCGGCACCGCCGAGGACGTCGACCGGGCGCTGGACGCCGCCCACGGCGCGGCGCGGTCGTGGGGCCGCACGTCGGCCGCCGAGCGCGCGAACGTGCTCAACGAGATCGCCGACCGGATCGAGGACCACCTGGAGGCGCTGGCCGTCGCCGAGACCTGGGAGAACGGCAAACCGGTCCGCGAGACGCTGGCCGCCGACCTGCCGCTGGCGGTGGACCACTTCCGCTACTTCGCCGGTGTCATCCGGGCCCAGGAGGGCGGGATCTCGCAGACCAGCGAGGACCTGGTCGCCTACCACTTCCCCGAGCCGCTGGGCGTGGTCGGCCAGATCATCCCGTGGAACTTCCCGCTGCTCATGGCCACCTGGAAGCTCACGCCCGCGCTGGCGGCGGGCAACGCGGTCGTGCTCAAGCCCGCCGAGCAGACGCCCGCGTCGATCCACGTCCTGATGGGCCTGATCGCCGACCTGCTGCCGCCGGGCGTGGTGAACGTCGTCAACGGGTTCGGGCTGGAGGCGGGCAAGCCGCTGGCGTCGTCGCGCCGGGTCGCGAAGGTCGCGTTCACCGGGGAGACCTCCACCGGTCGGCTGATCATGCAGTACGCGAGCGAGAACCTGATCCCGGTGACCCTGGAACTGGGCGGCAAGAGCCCGAACATCTTCTTCGCCGACGTGGCCGCGCGGCGGGACGCGTTCTACGACAAGGCGCTGGAGGGCTTCACCATGTTCGCCCTCAACCAGGGCGAGGTGTGCACGTGCCCGTCCCGGGCGCTGGTGCAGAGCTCGATCTACGAGCAGTTCCTGGCCGACGCGACCGAGCGCACCAAGGCGGTCAAGCAGGGCGACCCGTTGGACACCGAGACCATGATCGGGGCGCAGGCCAGCCGCGAGCAGGTCGAGAAGGTGTTGTCCTACATCGAGATCGGCAAGGCCGAGGGCGCCCGGCTGGTGTGCGGCGGGGAGCGCGCGGACCTGGGCGGCGCGCTGTCCGGCGGGTACTACGTGACGCCGACGATCTTCGAGGGCGACAACAAGATGCGGGTGTTCCAGGAGGAGATCTTCGGCCCGGTGGTGTCGGTGACCCGGTTCGACGACTTCGACGACGCGGTGAAGACCGCCAACGACACCCGGTACGGCCTGGGTGCGGGCGTGTGGTCGCGGGACGGCGGGGTGGCGTACCGGGCGGGCCGCGAGATCCAGGCGGGACGGGTGTGGGTGAACAACTACCACTCGTACCCGGCGCACGCGGCGTTCGGCGGCTACAAGCAGTCGGGCATCGGCCGGGAGAACCACCGGGTGATGCTGGACCACTACCAGTGGACGAAGAACCTGCTGGTCAGCTACTCGCCCGACGCGCAGGGCTTCTTCTGACCACGGACGGGGAGGCGGCGGGTGGGCCGCCTCCCCTCCTGGCCTGCTACTTCCAGGGCACCTGCGGGGACGGGTAGAAGTTGATCCCCAGCACGTGCCAGCGGTCGGCTTGGGCGGCCAAGCGGACCTTGAAGCTCGCCCAGTCGTGGGTCGACCACGGCGACCAGCCAAGTTCGGCGATAGCGGGAAGCCTCGGGAACGCCATGTACTCCAGGTCAGCCGACTTGGTCAGCGTCTCCGTCCACAGTGGAGCCTCGACGCCCTTCACCGCGTCGGCGGGCAGGTCCTGGATGTACGCGCCCGGGTTCCAGTCGTAGGCGTCCTCGACGTCGGTGTACCCCGCCCACTTCAGGCCCAACGGCGTGTGCTCGTCGTACTTCATGTCCAGGTAGGCCTTGGTGGCCGGGGACAGCACGATCTTGTTGCCGCGCTTGGCCGCCTCGACCATGTCGGCCGCGACCGTCTTGGTGCCCCAGAACTGCGGGACGGCCGACGCCGGCGGGTTCGCCTTGACGAACTCGTGCCAGCCGGAGGCCTGCTTGCCGTACTTGGTCACCATCGGCAGGACCTTGTCCATGAACGCGATGAAGTCCGGGTCCGTGGTGGCGTGGGCCTCGTCGCCGCCGATGTGGATGTACTTGCCCGGGGTCAGCGCGGCGACCTCGCGCAGCACGTCGTCCACGAACTTGTAGGTGATGTCCTTGTCGATGCACAACGACGAGAAGCCGACCTCGATGCCGGTGTACAGCGGCGGCGCGACGCCGTCGCAGTTCAGCTCCGCGTACGAGGCCAGCGCGGCGTTGGTGTGGCCCGGCATGTCGATCTCCGGGATCACCTCGATGTGCCGGGCCGCCGCGTACGCGACCAGGTCCTTGTACTGCTCCTGCGTGTAGTAGCCGCCCGGTCCGCCGCCGACCTCGGTGCTGCCGCCGTAGGTGGCCAGGCGGGGCCAGCTCTTGATCTCCAGCCGCCAGCCCTGGTCGTCGGCCAGGTGCAGGTGCAGCTTGTTCACCTTGTACAGCGCGATCTGGTCGATGTACCGCTTGACCTCGTCGACGGAGAAGAAGTGCCGTGCCACGTCGAGCATCGCGCCCCGGTGGCGGTACCGCGGGTAGTCCAGGACGCTGCCGCCCGGCGCGGTCCACGGCCCGCGCTGCTTGGACTTCGCCTCGACCTTCGCGGGCAGGATCTGGCGGAACGTCTGGACGCCCGCGAACAGGCCGGCGGCGGTCTTCGCCCGGATCACCACGCCGCGGCGGGTCACGTCGAGCTGGTAGCCCTCGTCGCCCACGCGCGGGTCGGCGCCGGTGAGCAGCAGGGAAACGCCCTTGCCGGACGCGCCGGGCACGACCGGCAGCCGGTACCCGGTGGAGGGCCGCAGCACGTCCGCGAGGAACTCGCCGACCTGCTTGGCCGCGCGCGAACCGGGGTGGGTGTGGATGCGCGTGTCGGGGGTCAGGTGGTAGGTCGTCCCCGGTCTCGGGGTGCGACTGACCGGGGCGGGAACGATGTGCTGCAACGGTTTCTCCGGGGCTGCGGCGGGTGCCGGGTCCTCCTGGGCCGCGGCCGGGAGCGCCGGGCCGGCGGCGCCGACCGCGAGCAGCAGGGTGGCCAGGGCTCTTGCGGTTCTTCCGAGTCGGGGCACGAGACGTCCTCCTGGTCGGCGTGGATCACCCGAGGCGGCGGCCCGATCACCGTTACAGCCGGACCAGGAGGTGTCAAGGTCTGGACCAATTACCGGAGCTTCGGGCGGCCCAGGTCCGCCCAGACGGCGGGGAACCGCTCCGCCACCCGCTGCGCCCGCGCGGTCTCCCGGCCGTGCAGCACGCCGAAGGTGAACCCGTTCTCGCCGTCGAGGTGGGCCTGCGCGCCCAGTTCCCGCAGCACCGGCCGCGCGACGGCGCTGTCCTGGTGGTCGCCGAGCAGCGTCTGGAGGTGCTTGAGCCGCTTGCGGTACTTCTTGGCGGGCTTGCCGAACACCGGCTCGACGGTCTCCACCGCGTACCGCAGCCGCTTGGCCGCCTTGCGGGCCTCGTGCAGCGACGCGTCGTCGTGGGCGTTGTCCGCGGCCTTCTTCAGCCGGCGGTAGGTCTTGTCGACGAACTGCGGCAGCACCTTCTTCGCCTTGCCGGCGGCCAGCGGCGTCAGCGGCGGGTCGGCGACCAGGGCGTCCACCGCGTCGAGCAGGTCGAAGTAGCGGCGGCTGTCCAGGGCGGTGACCGCGGCCTGGTGCGCCTGCTCCTCGCGCGGCGCGAAGTACCGGGTGAGCTGCGCGGGGACGGCGCCGAGCACCAGCTCGCCGGGCAGGTCGGCCACGTGCGCCTCGAACGCGGCGCGCAGGACCTCGGCGTCGCGGGCCTCGGCGAGCACCCCGGCGATCCACTTCAGCTCGTCGGTCAGCGCCCGGGTCTCGTCGCGCTCGACCACATGGCCGAACGCCTGGAGGGCGCTGCGCATCCGGCGGGTGGCCACCCGCATCTGGTGGACGGCGTCCTCCTCGCGGCGGCGGACCTTCGGGTCGTGCGCCTTGAGCGAGTCCGCCTGTTCGCGCAGGTAGGCGAGGACGACCCCGCCGGCCGAGTGGTCGGTCCGGCGCGGCGGCGTCGGCCCGATCCGGCCGGCCAGGAGCTTCGTGAGCTTGGCGGACGAGGTCGACCGGCGGATGCCGACGCCGTTGAGGCGCTGCTCGACCCGGTCCAGCAGGTCGGTGTCGCCGCCGTCGCCGAGTTCGACCTCGATCTCCCGCCAGGAGTCGACGTTCGAGTCGTCGGTGACGTCCTGCGCGGACACCAGGTCCTCGACGACCTCGGCGAGCAGGCCGCCCCGGTCGTCCACCAGTTGCCAGCGGCGGCGGTCGGTCCGGATGCGGGCGACCGGCGACAGCGCGTCACCGCGGGCGTGGACCTGGACCAGCGACCCCAGTTCCCGGGGCGGGTGCTTGGCCGCGCGGCCCGGCGGCAGGCGGATCTCCTCGCGGGTGTCGCCGTCGACGGGGAGCTTGAGGTGCCAGCCCGCGTCGTCGCCCCCGGTGCGGCGGCGCAGCGTCAGGCCGGCGCGGGCCAGGCGGAGGTCGGTGGTGTCGTAGTAGACGGCCTCCAGTCGCTGCTGTTCCGGACCGGCCACCGCGGCGACACCAGGCAGGCCGGCCAGGTCCGGGAGGTCGGCGCCCGTGGGCGCATCGAACTTTCGTTCGGTCTCGCGCACTGATGTCGACATGCTCTAGACATACACCGTTGGGGACTGATTTACCCGAATGTCGCTGTGCGTAGTCGGCGGTTGACCCTGACGGGCGGTTGTTGCCGTTTGTCTGTGTGGTTTTTCGGCTGCGGGCCTGGTGGGACGGGGTTCGTGGGGTTGGCTGGTTCGCGTGGCGCCCACCGAGAAAGAGCGACTCGACCAGGTCGAACCGACCGTCGCCGACCTGATCACGACGACCCAGGTGCTGACCGCCGAGCTGGGCCGGGTCAGCGCGCGGCTGCTCGTGCTGGAGCGCCGCCTCTCCGGGGCCGGTTCGGGACCCGATGAGGACCTCGACGCCGTGGACGGCGAGGTGGCCGACATCGTGGCCGCGCTGCGGGCGGCGTGGGACGCCGAGCAGGAGGTCCTCGCCGACTCGGTCCGCGTGGAGCTGCGGCAGGAGGTCGCCGAGTACGAGGCGTTGAAGGAACGCCGGGACGCGGGCGGGGCGCGGCTGGCGTCGGGCCGGATGCCCAGGTTCGAGCGGGACGCGCTGGAACACGAGGTGCACCAGCTCGACTGGCAGATCGGGGCCCGCGAAGCCGGTGCGCTGGACGCGGCGACCAGGTTGGCGGCGGACAGCGCGGCGGCCGAGGAGCCGTGGCGGCAGGAGGCGGTCGTCGCCGGCGAGAAGGCCCGCGAGGAGATCTGGGACGCGGCGGCACGCCGGCTGGAACGCGCGCTGGCGCAGGACCTGCGGCTGCCGGTGTGGTTCCGGGTCGGGGTCGGGGAGATCACCAGCCCGGACCCGTCGCCGTGGGTGCGCGCGGCCACGGGGTTGATCGCGTACCGGTTGGAGTACGGGGTGCGGACGGCCGTGGACCCGTTGGGCGATCCGCCTTCGGCGGCTACGGGGTCGGCGGCCTGGGTGCGGCGGACCGAGGCGTACACGGACCTGGTGGACCAGTTGCAGTCCCTGCGCCCCTGATCCCCGATACCGTGCCCGGACGTTGTTGGCCGGGGAAGACCACGACATCGTGCCGGACTACCGCATGTTCGGCCTGGTGGACGAGTCGGCGGGAGATCTGCCGAGGGTGCCGGGGAAAACCGGCCTGAGCATGGGTGACACGTGCCGGGTGGTCCCGGGCGTTACCGGGTCCGGTTGGCGTGGCGGGAGCTGCCGTTCGACGCGGTCGGCGAGGGCGAGCCCGAGGCGTTCGGGCTGGCCCAGTTCTGGCCGGCTAGTGCGGGCACTGGGTGATCATCGAGGCCAGCGCGTCGTGCTCGGCCTGGTCGATGGTGAGCTGGTAGGTCGTCTTGACCGAGATCCAGTTCAGCGCGTAGGTGCACCAGTACGCCTGCACCGGCGGCTTCCACTTGGCCGGGTCCTGGTCGCCCTTCGCCCGGTTGCTGGTGGCCGAGACCGCGATGAGCTGGATGCCGCCCAGGTCGTTGGCGAACTTCTGGCGCTGCTCGTCGGTCCACTTGTCCGCGCCCGAGCGCCACGCCTCCGCCAGGGCCACGGTGTGGTCGATGTCGAGCTTGCTCGCGTCGGTGATGGTCTCGCCGTCGTACACGCTGACCCACGTGCCGGAGGTGGCCCGGCACTGGTCGTCGCTGCGGACCTCCGAACCCTGGCGCTGCAGCACGATCTCCCTGGTGTCGCACGAGTTGCCCTGGCTGCTCCAGTGCGGGAAGCGGTCGCGGCTGTAGCCGGCCATCTTGCCCTCGGGCGCGACGGTCAGGGCCGCGAGTCGGGCCGCCGAGTCCTGACCGGGTTCGGCCGGGCCGGGGGCGGTCGACGTGGAGGTCGGTGGTGGGGTGCCGTCCTGGTAGCGCGTCAGGTAGTACCCGATGACGATCAACAGGAGGAACACGACCACGCTGACCCACGTTGTCGACCGCTTCCGGCTCATGGCCCAATGATCAGCGATCACGGTCACGGTGAGATCACCGGGGGGCGAAAAGAGACGGTGGGCCAAAGGTTTCGGGGCCGGCGGGTTCGCCGGTGCCCGGCCACCGGGGCACCCCGGGCCGTCAGGGGCGGCTGGTCAGGTAGCCGCCCATGTGCGTGAGGTACTCCGCGCTCAGGGGCGGCTGGTCAGGTAGCCGCCCATGTGCGTGAAGTACTCCGCGCTCAGGGGCGGCTGGTCAGGTAGCCGCCCATGTGCGTGAAGTACTCCGCGGCGGGCAGCTCGCGGCCGTCCTCGGTGCGGACCTTCTTGACCAGCAACGCGTGGTTGCGACCCCGGCGCGCTTCCGCGCCCGCGACGATCGCCACGCCGTCGCCCTCGCGGTAGAAGATCCGGCCGGGCGTGCCGCCGTAGCGCGCCGCCGAGACGTCCGCCTCGACGATCTCCAGGCGCTTGCCCTTGTGGAAGCAGAACGCGCTCGGGTACGGGGCGCACTGCGCGCGGACCAGGCGGTCGAGTTCCGCGGCCTCCCACGTCCAGTCGATGCGCAGGTCCTCCTCCGCGCGCTTGTGGAAGAAGCTGGCCTTGGACCGGTCCTGCTTGGTGAAGTCGGTGCGGCCCCTGGCGATCTCGGCCAGGCCGTCGACGGTGATCGGGCCGAAGAGTTCGAGCGTCTTGTGGAACAGGTCGGCGGTGGTGTCGCGCGGGCCGACCGGGACGGCGCGCTGGAGGACGATGTCGCCCGCGTCCAGCGTCTCGTCCATCATGTGCGCGGTGACGCCGACCTCCTTCTCGTCGTTGATCAGGGCCCAGATCAGCGGTGAGAAGCCCGCGTAGGCGGGCAGGAGCGAGTCGTGGACGTTCAAGGTGCCGTGCTCGGGCAGGGTGAAGATGTGCGGCGGGATCCAGGTGCGCCAGTTGGTGGCCACGATGACGTCCGGCGCGACCTCCTTGAGCTTCTGGAACAGCTCCTCGTCGTCCGGGCGGTTGCGGATGACGACCTCCACGCCGTGCTCGGTGGCCAGGTCGGCGACGGAGTCGCTCCAGATGCGCTCGTAGGCGTGGTCGCTCTTGGGGTGGGTGACGACGAGCGCCACCTCGTGCTCGGAGTCCAGCAGGGCTTGCAGCGTGCGGTGGCCCCAGGTCTGGTAGCCGAACATGACGACCCGCATCGGGCCCCTCCTCGGTTTAGGCTCGCCTAAGTTATCTAACCCTAACCTAAGGAGGCGGTTCGCTAGCCTGCGCGGGTGATCCTCGACCTGTTGCTCACCGGCGGTCGGTTTTCCACCCTCGACCCGGACCGCCCGTCCGCGTCCTCGGTGGGCGTGTGGGGCGGTCGGATCGTCGCGCTGGACACCGACCTCCCGGCGCGGCGGGTGGTGGACCTGGGTGGTGCGACCGTCCTGCCCGGGTTCATCGACGCGCACACCCACCTGGCGTGGACCGGTCGGGCCTCGCGCGTGCCGGACGTGTCCGGGTGCCGGACCGTGTTCGAGGTGCTGGAGGTGCTGCGGGCCGCGCCGCGCGGGACGTGGCTGGAGGCGGCGGGGTACGACCACCGCGTGCTGGACCGTCCGTTGACCGCGCGCGACCTGGACTCGGTCGGGGAACGCGTGTACGTACAGGATGTGTCGGGGCACGCGTGTGTGGTGAGCAGTGACGTGCTCCGGTTGCTGGGGGTGTCTTCCTCCGACGGGTTTCTGGCGGAGAGTGCGCAGACGGCGGTGCGGGCGATGATCCTGCCGTACCCGGTGGCGGACATCGCGGCGGACGTGCGGCTGGGGGCGGAGCAGTGCCTGCGGGAGGGGGTCGTGCTGGCCGCCGAGGCCGGGGTGGGGGCGGGGTTGATCGGGAGCAGTCCGGTCGAGGTCGCCGCGTACCAGCGGGAGCCGTTGCCGATCCGCGTGCAGTTGATGGTGTCCGCGATGGAGTTGCGGGAGGTGAGGGCGCATCCGTCGGACGGTGTGCGGCGGGCGCTGCCGTTGGGCATCCGGACCGGGCTGGGGTCGGACTGGCTGTCCATCGGGGCGCTGAAGCTGTGGACCGACGGCGGGATGATCGCCCGGACCGCGGCGCTGACCTCGCCTTACACGGTGGGCGGGGTGGGGCAGTGGCAGGACGACCCGGCGGTGATGCGGTCTTTGTTGCTGGACGGGCACGCGGCCGGGTGGCAGTTGGCGGTGCACGCGATCGGGGATCGGGCGATCGACTTCGCGCTGGATGTGGTGGCGGAGGCGCAGCGGTTGGTGCCCCGGCCGGGGGCGCGGCACCGGATCGAGCATTGTGGGTTGGTGCGGCCGGACCAGTTGGACCGGATTGCTGGGTTGGGGCTGATTCCCGTGGTGCAGCCTGCGTTTTTGTGGGCTTTTGGGGATGACTACGCGGAGATCATGGGGCCGGAGCGGGCGCCTTGGCTGTACCGGGGGCGGTCGTTCCTGGAGCGGGGGATCGTGGTGGCGGGGTCGTCGGATCGGCCGGTGGCGGACGGGAACCCGTTGCGGGGCATCAGGTTCATGGTGGAGCGGCGGTCGCGGACGGGGTTGGCGGTGGGGCCGGGGGAGGCGGTCTCGGTGTCGGAGGCGTTGGCGGCTTACACGCGGGGGGCGGCTTTCGCGTGTGGGGTGGAGGACGTGTTGGGGTCGATCACGCCGGGGAAGTTGGCGGATTTCGTGGTGTTGGAGGCTGATCCGCGGGAGGTCGCGGTGGAGCGGATCTCGGAGATCTCGGTGCTGGCGACGGTGGTGGGCGGCGAGTTCCGGCACGATCCGGCGGGGTTCGCCGGCTGAGCGGCCCGTGGGTTGGCGTGGGTGCGGGTGTGTTCAGGCAGGGTGAATGGGCGGGCCCCCGGAGTGTGGAGGCCCGCCGTTCGACGGCTGCCGATTACGCGCTCATGCGCCAGTGCACGACGTAGCCGGCGGCTTCGGCGGCGATCAGGGCGTCGAGCTTGGCCAGGTTTGTTCGCTTGGCCATGCGGAAGGCGCGGCCCCTGCGGGCGTCCAGCAGCAGCGGGGTGGCGCCGGGCAATGTGCGGTCGATGGTGCGTTGCAGGATGCGCAGGCCGACGTTCGCCGCCTCCTGGGTCATCGGGCGCTCCTTCATGTACACCAGGACCGCCGCCGTCGAGGCGTCCGGCAGGCGCAGGCCCAGGTGGGGGCGCACGCGCAGGGTCAGGTCACCGGCCGCCCACCTCGTCGCGGCCACCGGGACGCCGGTCGCCCGGGTCGAGCGCAGCCACGGCAGGAAGCCCTCCCGCAGCTCCTCGAACGCTCTGGGCTGGCCGTTCCTCCTGGGTTGGCCGTTGTGGGACGCCGCGCGCACCGCCGCGTCCAACTCGGCGTCCGGGTCGATCGAGTTCGCCGCCCGGCGCATGGCGTCCCGCATCGGGTTGTAGAACCCGCACACCCACGGGTCGACCCCCAGGTACACGCTGCGCTGCTCGGACACGATGCTGATGCGCCCGCGCTGACCGCTCATCACGTACTCGGTGAACGACAACGCGGTCACGCTGACCGGCTCCACCACGGCAGGCTCCCCTCATCGAACTTCTGTTCGAATTCTACCGGGCGGGTACGACAATTCCGGGTGGCCGAACGGGTGGCCGGGGGCCTGGGACTAGGCGCGGACCTTCGACAGGAGGGGGCCCAGGTCGGGGTCCGCCTCGACCTCCTCGAAGATCGCCTCCAGGGTCTCGTCGAAGAACGGGGCCGCGGTCTCGTACACCGCTCGCCCCTCCGAGGTGATCTTGCTGAACACCCCGCGCCGGTCGGTCTCGCACACCTCGCGCGCGGTCAGGCCGGACTGCTCCAGGCGCGCCACCAGGCGGCTCACCGAACTCTGGTTCAGGCCCACCACCTCGGTCAGCTCCTGCATCCGCAGCTCGCCGTCGGGCGCCTCGTGCAGCGCGGACAGCGCGGTGAACTCCGACATCCCGAAGTGGAACTTCCGTTGCAGGGCGCGCTCCAGGCTGGCGTTGATCCGGTGGTGCAGCGCGTGCAGGTCGGACCAGGCGGCGCGGACGGACAACTCGGACCCCCGGGAGCGCAGGTGTGGGCCTACATCCTAAGCCCGCGGCGGGGTGTCGCCGACGAGTGAGAGCGCGCTCAACCGCACCCGGAACGGTTCGTCCAGCTCGACCACGGCGGCGCCCTCGGACACCGCCACCTCCTCGTAACCGCCGTCCCGCAGCGCCAGGCAGCGCAGCGCGGGCAGGTCCGGGTCGACCAGCCAGTAGTGCGGGCACCCGGCCTCTTCCAGCTTGGCCCGCTTGAGTTGCAGGTCGACCAGGCGGGTGCGCGGCGAGTGCACCTCGACGGCCAGCACGGGCGGTCCGATCAGCGCCCGGGTGGTGAACGCGGACCGGTCGCCCACGACCACGTCGGGGATGAACACGGTGTCCTCGGCCAGCACGACATCCACCGGCGCGGGCAGCACCTCCCAGTCCGGCGGGCACACCGCGGTCAAAGCGATCACCAGCCGGGCGACGGCGCGCTGGTGCACGGGGCGGGGTGACGGGCTCACGAGGAGCACCCCGTCCACCAGCTCGTAGCGCCGGCCGTCATCGGGCATCGACTCCAGGTCCACCCACGTCAGCGGCCGACCGCTGGCGAACGCGGGGGGTACACCCGCCATGGTGCGTGCCTTCCCTAGGGTGGTCCACAAGGCCCGGAGGAGGCCATTACACCCGAATCGGGCCCCACGCACGACCGGATGCGCACGAACGGAACAGCGCACGAATGCGCACGCGCTGCCCCGACCCGCCGCCCTGGCGTAGCGTCGCCGGCGGTTCCACCCGATCGGCCCAGCCGCAGGTCCGGACGAGTGCGTCCGAACGCCAGTGCGAAAAATGAGTGAAATTCGACCCAACTCTTGCGAGGGGAGCCCGTTTCCGTGGGGGAACAGCAAGAGATCGACCTGACCAGACCCAGTGCCGCGCGGGTCTACGACTACTACCTCGGCGGTGCGCACAACTTCGCGGTGGACCGGGAGATGGCGCTCAAGGCCATCGAGATGTGGCCCGAGCTGCCGCTGATCATGCAGGCGAACCGGGCGTTCCTGCGCCGCGCGGTGGAGTTCTGCCTGGCGAGCTGATCATGCAGGCGAACCGGGCGTTCCTGCGCCGCGCGGTGGGGTTCTGCCTGGCGAGCGGCGTGCGGCAGTTCCTCGACCTCGGTTCGGGCATCCCCACGGCGGGCAACGTGCACGAGGTGGCCCGGGCCACCGAGCCGGGCGCGCGGGTGGTGTACGTCGCCAACGACCCGATCGCCGTCACCTACAGCCGCACCATCCTGGGCGACGACCCGCGGACCGCGGTGGTGCGGGCGGACCTGCGCCGGCCGGCGGAGGTCTTGGCCGAAGCCCGGCCGTTGCTGGACTTCACGCGGCCCGTGGCCGTGATGATGGTGGCGGTGCTGCACTTCGTGGGCGACGGGGACCGCCCGGCCGACGTCGTGGCCGCGTACCGGGACGCCGTGCCGCCGGGCAGCTTCCTGGTCGTCTCGCACGCCACGCAGGACGGCCAGGACCGCCAAGCCGACGAGCACGAGGACCTGTACCGCAGGCGCACCGCGACACCCATGACCATGCGCTCCAAGGAGCAGGTCGAGGCGTTCTTCGCGGGTTACGACCTGGTCGATCCTGGGGTGGTGCACCTTCCGTTGTGGCGGCCGTCGTCGATGGACGAGGTGGACGAGCGGCCGGAGCGGTTCGCGGGGTTGGCCGCGGTGGGTCGGAAGCGCTGAGGGCGGGCGGGGGTGGGCTGAAAGTTCTCAGCCGGCCCAGATGCCTGCCACGAAGAGCAGGAACACGCCGGTCTGCACGAGGGAGGACGCGTACATCCAGCCGTACAGCGCGGGCTTGAGCGCCGGCTTGCGCTGTGCGGCCACCACCATCGCCACGTAGATCACCACGCAGGGCAGCAGGTAGCGGTGCACCGACACGACGTTGCTGTTCAGCGTGAACATCACGAACGACACCAACCCGAAGGCGGCCAACGGGATGCCGTCCTTCTTCAGCGCCGCGAACAGGTACACCGACAGTGCGACGAGGACGCCGAGCCCGAACAGCGGCAGGACGTGGCTGACCAGGTCCCAGTTGCTCGGCCGTCCGCCGGCCAGGGCGTTCAGCGACACCTTCAGCTCGGCCCACAGCGTCGCCGGGATGTTCGGGTTCGCCACGTGGTAGCCCCACGTCGTCACGGTGTCGTAGGCGGAGAACATCGCGAGCGGGTCGCCGTTGACGATCTTCAGCACCAGCGCGTAGGCCGCGACGCCGAGTCCCGCCGCCGGGAACCACAGCAGGTGCCACGACAGCAGCCCGCGCGGCTTCCACTCCTTGGCGCGGAAGAACTCCAGGAAGCACAGGCCCACGAACAGCACGGCCGTGATCCGGGTCGCGGTGAGCGGGATGAGCGTGAGCCCCATGAGCACCCACTGCCGCCGCAACGCGAACAGGTACGCCCAGAACCCGAGCGCGCAGAACACCGCCTCGCTGTAGAAGGCGTGCGCGAAGAACGCCGTCGGCGCGGTCAGGAACGCCGCCACCACCAGCCACGGCGCGCGCTCACCGGTCACGAAGTTCCGGGCGATCCGCAGCAGCGCCACGGCGGCCAGCCACGTCGCCAGGACGTTGACGACCATGGCGGCGGCGAGGAAACCCAGCAGCCCGAACGTGATCGTCTCGACCAGCCACACGCAGAACGGGAAGAACGGGTAGAACGCGGGCACCCACGGCGTCGCCTCGTTGGCGTAGCCGCCGTTGGTGATCTGGTGGAAGTTCTCGGCGTCCCACCGGTAGGTGTGCGACAGCAGGGTGGCGTCCGGGCCGAGCACCTTCACCGGGTAGCCCTCGCCGACCGGCAGGGAACCCTGGAACAGCACGGCGACCGCGGTCAGCACGGCGTGCCAGGCGAGGACCAGGGCGAACGCGCGCGCCCAGTCCGTGCGGTGCCGGCGGGGCTCGGGCGCGGCCTCCGGGGAGGTCTGCTCGGTGCGGGTCATCAAGTCCGTCATCAGGCGGCTTCCTTCGGTCTGAAGACGAGCCTGCTGTAGAGCGTGTAGTTCCACACCAGGTTGAACACCAGCGCGGACAGCTTCGGCCCGACCACGGCGACCACCGGGTGCGTCCCCTCGAACGCCCCGGTGACCAGGCTGATCACGATCGGCTGCACCACCCACAGGCCGAACGCCGTGACCAGCAGGAACAGCGCGGCCTGGGACTTCACGTCGCCGGTGCGGGCGGTTGCGCGGAAGGTGAAGGAGCGGTTCAGGGTGAAGCTGCACGCCATGCCGGCGGACGTGGACAGCAGGTTCGCCGCGAACATCGGCAGGCCGGCGAGGGTGAGCAGCGTGTAGGCCACCAGGTCGACCAGGGTGTTGGCGATGCCCACCAGGCCGAAGCGGACCTTGGTGGCGAGTCCGGGTCTCACCGCACGAGGCTCCGGTCCGGTGCGTGGTTGCGGCTGGGGGCGGGTAGCGCGGTGCGCACGGAGGCGACGGTGTAGAGCGGGCGGGCCTGGGACTGCGCGTAGGTGCGGCCGATGTAGCTGCCCAGCACGCCGAGCATGGTGATCTGGATGCCACCCAGGAAGAACATGCCGATCGTGATGAACGCCCAGCCCGGCACGGCGGTCTCCGGCGCGAACAGCTTCACGCCCGCGACGTAGAGGATGCCCAGGAAGCTGAGGAACGAGATGAAGTAGCCCAGCCGGCTGATCAGCTTGAGCGGCGCGACGGAGAAGCCGAGGATGCCGTCCGCGGCGAACCGCAGCATCTTGCTCAGCGGGTAGCCGGTGACGCCCGCGTGGCGCTCGTCGCGGTCGAACAGCACGCCGGTCTGCCGGAACCCGATGTAGCTGACGAGGCCGCGGAGGAACCGGTCCCGTTCGCGGTACTTGCGCAGCTCGTCGACGACCTTGCGGTCGATCAGGCGGAAGTCGCCGGTGTTGCGCGGGATGTCGATCGAGGCGACCTTGCGCAGGAACACGTAGAACGCGCTGGCGGTGAGCTTCTTGAACGCGGAGTCCTGGCGGGAGCGGCGCTGGGCGTAGACGACCTCGTAGCCCTGCTCCCACTTCTCGACCAGCTCCAGGCTGACCCGGGGTGGGTCCTGCATGTCGCTGTCCATGATGATCACGGCGTCCGCGTCGGCCAGGTCGAGGCCCGCGGTGACCGCCATCTGGTGGCCGAAGTTGCGGGACAGCTCGATCACGGTGACCCGGTCGTCCCGGTCGGCGAGGGCCTGGAGGTGGGTGAGGGACTCGTCCTTGCTGCCGTCGTCGACGTAGATGAAGCTCACGTCGTAGCGGTCGGCGAGGTCCTCGGTGACCTGGGAGACCGTGCGGTGCAGCAGGTCGATGTTCCCGGCCTCGTTGTAGATCGGGAAGATGTAGGTGACGTGCTTCTTGCCGCTTGCGGGTGTGTTCGCTTCGCATGGGTCAGGTGCCTCGGCTGCCTCGGCGCTCACAGGCGAACCGTCCTTTGCTCGTGACAGGAGTGGCGCCCGGCCTCACCACGGGCGGTCGGCGCGCACTATACGCAGGTCGGGCTCCGGCTCTGCCGCCAGGTTCGGCTGTCAGGCCCTCGCCGCCTCGCTGCCGCTGCGCCGCCGCTGCTGGTACGCCGCTGGCCTACCGCCGTGCCTACCGCCGTGCCTGCTGCCGTGCCGCTGCGGCGCCGCTGCCGTGCCGCTGCCGTGCCGCTGCCGTGCCGCTGCCGCGCTTCGCGCGGAGGGCACCTGCAGCGCGGGGAGCGCGTGTGGTGCGGGGAGCGCGTGTGGTGCGGAGAGGGGCGCGGAGGGGGTCGGTAGCAGCGCCGCCGTGTGCGCTACCGGCTGCGCGGAGAGGTGCGCGGAGAGGTGCGCGGAGTTGGCGGGTGGCGTGGGTTGGTGGGCGCGGAGAGGGTCGGTGGCGGTGGTTGGTCACTGTCCTGCACCGATGCGGGGGTGGGGCTTGGGTGCTCGGGTACCGTGTGGCGTCCCCGACGCCGGTTCAGGCGTGTGGAGTCCCCACGGAAAGGGCTGTGCGCGGTGCTGACCCATGCCGAGTTCAGGGCCATGCGGAGGTTTCCCGCGCTCGACGGCCTGCGGGCCGTGGCGGCGGTGATCGTCGTGGTCTCGCATTTCGCGGGGCCGAAGTGGCTCTGGGTTTCCGGGTGGGTCGGGGTCTACATCTTCTTCGTGCTCTCCGGGTTCCTCATCACCACGCTGCTCCTGCGCGAGCAGAGCACGGCCGGCCGGATCTCGCTCAAGGCGTTCTACCTGCGCCGGGTCTTCCGCATCCTGCCGCCCTACCTGGTGATCCTCGGCTTCATCGTCGTCTTCTGCTGGCTGCGCGGCGAGTTCCACTCCCGCGAGTTCCCGACCGCCCTGCCCTATTACCTGACCTTCTTCAACGAATTCCTCCCCGAGGCCAACCCGACCGGCCCGAACAACTTCTTCAGCGGCTCCTGGACGCTCGGCATCGAGGAGAAGTTCTACCTGTTCTGGCCCGCCCTCATGGTGGTCGTGGGCGTGGCCGCGGTGAAGCGGCGGATCGCCGTCGCGGTGGTGGCGCTGGTCGCGATGATCGCGTTGATCCCGTTCACCGGCGGCTGGATCATGGACTTTTCGCTGACGACCCTCTACGAGTCGACGGTGCACTACGCGATCCTGCTGATCGGCGCGCTGCTCGCCATCCTGATGCACAACGAACGGTCGTTCGCGCTGGTCAGGCCGTTCACACACCCGTGGGTGGCGGTGCCCGTGGTGGGTGCGTTCCTGGCGTTGCACGTCAACATGACCGACCTCTGGGCGTCCACCCGCAACAACACGCTCCTGCTCGTCGGGTACGCGGTGCTGGTCGCGTTGCTGTTGATCGTCCTGGTCTCGCGCGGGCCGGTGCGGTGGGTGTTGTCGACGGCGCCGATGCGGTTCGTGGGGGATCGGTCGTACTCGTTGTACCTGGTGCAGGGCATCGCGCACTTCATCGTGGTGCTGACGATCCCGCGCTTCGCGGTGAACGGGACGCTCACCGCGATCGTCGTGGTGGCGGTGTCGCTGGTGATGGCGGACGTCGTCTACCGGTGGTTCGAGCAGCCGGCCATCGCGATGGGGCGGCGGATCATCGCGCGGCGGCGGAACAAGACCGCAGAGCCGGCCGTCGAGGCTGTGCCGGTGCCTACGCCTGCCTGATCAGGTCGCAGGGCAGTTCGAAGAACCAGCCTGACGGCTCGTGCACGAAACGGCCCACCGGCCGGGTGCCGGCCGCGCACTGCGCCCTGGCGGCGGCCACGCTGTCGGACCACGTGACGCCGGTGAGCACGCCGGCGCGGTCCCGGACGTGCTGGACGGTGGAGATGAGCAGGGTCAACGCGATCACGGTTCGGGACGTGATGACCAGCCGGCGGCCCCGGGTCGGGGTGGCGTCCAGGCCCACGGCTACGGCGGTGAACAGCAGGAGGCATGGCAGGACGCTGTAGCGCTGGGACGCCATCACCACGCCGGGCTGCTGGACCTGGAGCGCGACGGTCCAGTTGGCGATGAGTGACACCACGATGATCGCGACGCTGTAGCCGACTCCGAGGACGGCCAGGAAACGTGCGGGGCGATCGCGCCACACCAGGCCGGCTACCACTGGTACGGCGATCAGCAGCACGGCGATCAGCGCTGGGGCGTTGCCGAAACGCGGGTACAGGTCCGGGATCTGCTCGGAACCGGTGAAACCGGCCAACGGGACACGGAGGAGCGCTGCCAGCAGTACCTGGACCGGGTCCACGGCGTCGTGTGAGTACGGCGTGCGCTCGGCGAACACCATCACGGTGCCCTGAAGGGCGGCGGTGATGAGGAAGACGGTTGGGAGGATTCGGTCCTGGTACAGGCGTAGGACGGCCAGTGGGGCCAGGACGAAGGCCATGGGAGTGGAGAGGGTGGCCAGGACTACGAAAAGGAGTGCGGGCAGGCGGGGTGGGTTGCGCCACAGGAGTACCCAGAACAGGCCGTAGAGCAGGAACCAGTGCAGGTTGCTGATGTTGGCCAGGGGCTCGGAGTTGCCGACTGGGAGGACGATCACCAGCGCGGCCAGAGCTACGCGTAGGGCCGTTGAGCGCAGGTAGCCGGCTGAGGCCGCGAATGTGATGAGTGCCACTAGGGCGCGCGGGATGGCGGCCGTTAGGGCGAAGCCGACGGCGGCCCATTCCAGGGGGAGCAGCGCTACCAGTTCGGCGGCCAGACGGGGGATGACGTGCAGGTATCCGCCGTAGGGGGTGATCAGGTTCGTGAAGAACGACTCCTTGACCCCGTCCAGCAGGAACCGCGCGCCGTCCTCGGCCCAGACGTGGGTCAGGTGTGACCGGCCGGCGGGGGTGAGGAAGGGGAACGCGACAGCGGCGATGAATCCGGCCAGGTAGAACGTCCACGGCCGACGCACCGGGCGGTGGTCGGGCAGCAGGCCGTGCAGACGTTCGACCAGCACCGTCAGCTCCCCCTCGACAAAAGGCGAGCGAATGATGGCGGTCCGGGTGGCTCAATTTCAACCGAACGGGTCAGACGGGCTCGGGGAAGAAGCGGTCGCGGATGGCGGCGATGGTGCGGAGGTCGTCGGCGGTCACGTCGTCCAGGGACAGTTCGGTCTCCAGTTCCGCCTCGATCAGGTAGAGCAGCTCCACGAAGTGCATGGAGTTGAGCACACCCTTGTCGACCAGGTCTTCGTGCTCCCCGATCGGCCCGCTGTCCGGGCACTTCGCGCTCAGGAACGTGGTGATGAACGCGGGCACGGTCATGGCTTCTCCTTGACTGGCGTGATCTTGGTGCGCGGCGCGGCTTCGCAGGCGTGGACGGCGACCCGGCCGCCCACCGCGAGGCCCGTCGGGACGAGCCGGTTCGTGCGCAGGGCCACGGCCGGGTCGGTGAGCAGCGGGTTCGCGCCGGGGACCAGGTCGGCGAGGAGTGCGAAGATCGGGTCGACGACCTTGGTCACGCCGTCGTCGTCCACCACCTCGACCCACGCGTGGACCAGGTCGAGCATGCCGATCACCCAGCCGATGCGGGTGTCGGCGAGGTACCCGGCGTCGCGGAACCGCCGGGCCAGGTGGAGGCTCGCGGACTCGCACGTGGCCACGCGGTGGTCGGTGACCAGGTCGACGTCCTCGCGCAGCGAGTCGGGCAGCTTGACCCACCGCACGCCCAGGTCGGCGAACGCCTCGACCTCGTCGCGCAGGAGCGGGGACCGCAGCGGGACCAGTTCGCCTTCGGTGCGGACGGTCGCGGTGAGTTCGCGGGCGAGGACCAGGTCGTGGCCGTTGCGCGGCGCGGTCGGGTCGTCGGCGGTCAGGTTGGCGACATGGCCGCCGTAGGGTTCCGGTCGGGGGCGGGCGAGGGCCGTCGGCGTGCAGGAGCACTTGAGGGCCAACGAGAAGTTGGAGGTTCGGGGCGTCAGGAGGGCTTCCGCCGGGGAGCGCATCCAGCGGAGGGCGAAAGCGAAAGCCTGTTCCGGAACCGTTTTTCCGCCGCCCGAGCGCAACGCGAAGTTGAACAGGTCGCGGGAGTCGAAGCGGTCGTCCGGGCCGACCGGCAGGCCGTCACGGACCAGAGCGTCGAGCGCTTCCTCGCCGCCCAGCATCTCGATGGCGGCGGCGCGGGACGTGTCGTCGGTGCGGTGCGCCCAGGGGATCGTGAAGGCGGTCACGACGCCACCGGGCAGTCGCGCCACATGGTCCGCACGACCTTGCCGTTGCGCAGCACGTAGTGGTCGCGGGAAGTCCAGCCGAGCATCTCGTTGATGCGCACCTGCTCCTCACCGGCCGACGTCTCCAGGTATCCCGGGAGGCCGAGGGAATCCGCCCGCTTTTGCCCGGCGCGCAGCAGGACGTAGCCGACGCCGGGGGAGTCGTCGCGGCGGCCCAGCACGGCGTACCAGACGTGCGGTTCGCGCGGCTTGAGGCGGTCCAGGTCGTTGGACAGCCGCACGCCCTGCACGACGGCCCTCGGACCGGCCACCACGCAGGCGATCGAGCGCAGCGCCCAACCCCACCAGGGCGTGGGCCGCTCACCGTGCCGGTAGCACACCATGACGCCGTCCAGTCGTGCGCCGCGCTGTGCGGCGAGCACGAAACCCTTCTCCCACCGGCAGATCACCAGCTCCGCCAGGTACAGCAGGGTCAGTGCGACCTGCTTGCGCCACGGCGGGATGCGGGCGATCGAATCCCAGATCACGCCCTCGCGGTACGCCTGCGCCAACAGCCGCGCCGCGCGCCAGGTGTCGCGCCACGGCAGGTCACGAACGTCGAGCCGGGTCGTCATGGCCACCCCCAATCTCCTGCGGTACCAAGGGAAGTGAAGCAAGCGCGGGTAATTCGGGGGTAAGCGCGCGTCCGTTCGGGTGTTCCACCCGGGCACGACCGGGTTGCGAGATCGCGCGCCGATACTCGCGGCAAAGCGTGGAAAGGAGCGCACGATGTCCGTAGTCGAGTCACGCACGGTACTGCTCGCGGCGCCGCGCGCGTTCTGCGCCGGTGTGGAGCGTGCCATCGAGATCGTCGAACGGGCGCTCGCCAGCCGTGAGCACCCGGTGTACGTGCGGAAGCAGATCGTCCACAACGCACACGTCGTCGCCGACCTGGAGGCGCGCGGTGCGGTGTTCGTGGAGGAGTTGGACGAGGTGCCGTTCGGGGCGACCGTCGTCTTCTCCGCGCACGGGGTGTCGCCGGCGGTGCGCGCCGAGGCCGAGCGGCGGGGCCTGGAGGTGTTCGACGCGACGTGCCCGTTGGTGGCCAAGGTGCACTCCGAGGCGCGGCGGTTCGCCGAGCGCGGGGACACCGTGCTGCTGATCGGGCACGACAACCACGAGGAGACCGAGGGCACGCTGGGCGAGGCGCCGGAGTCGATGATCCTGGTGCAGTCGGTGGAGGAGGCCCGGGCGGTGTCGGTGGCCGATCCGGCGAAGGTGTCGTACCTGACCCAGACCACGCTTGCCGTCGACGAGACCGCCGACGTGCTGGAGGTGCTGCGAAAGCGCTTTCCGGCGTTGCGGGGGCCTGGCTCGGCGGACATCTGCTACGCGTCGACCAATCGGCAGGCCGCGTTGCGGATGATCACGGCGGAGTCGGACCTGGTGCTGGTCGTCGGGTCGACGAACTCGGCGAACACCCAGCGGTTGGTGGAGATCGCGCGCCGGGAGGGGCGTCCGGCTCATCTGATCGAGGATGCCGGTGCGCTTCGGGAGGAGTGGTTGGCGGGTGTTGTGCGGGTCGGCGTGACGGCCGGCGCGTCTGCTCCGCCGCACCTGGTGGCGGAGGTCGTGGAGGCGTTGCGGGCGCGCGGTCCGGTGACCGTGGTGGAGCGCGAGGTGGCCCGGGAGACCATCCAGTTCACCGTGCCCGGTGCGGTGAGGTCGCTGTGAAAGCGCTTTCGCCTGGGGATTTGGGGCGCCTCTCGGTGGTGGAGCTGGAGCAGTTGGCTGCCGACATCCGGGCGTTCCTGGTGGAGAAGGTGTCGTCGGTCGGTGGGCACCTCGGGTCGAACCTGGGTGCGGTGGAGCTGACGATCGCGTTGCACCGGGTGTTCCGGTCGCCGTGGGACGTGTTGCTGTTCGACACCGGGCACCAGAGTTACGTGCACAAGGTCTTGACGGGGCGGGCGGCCGGGTTCGACGGGTTGCGGCAGGCGGGCGGGATGTCCGGGTACCCGGCGCGCGTCGAGTCCGCGCACGATGTCATCGAGAACTCGCACGCGTCGACCGCGTTGTCTTATGCCGATGGTGTCGCGCGCGGGTTCCGGGTGCGGGGTGAGACCGGGCGGCGGGTCGTGGCGGTTGTCGGGGATGGCGCTTTGACCGGTGGCATGTGCTGGGAGGCCATGAACAACCTGGGGGCTTCGCCGGACTTGCCGGTCGTGGTGGTCCTCAACGACAACGGTCGTTCTTATGCGCCTACGGTGGGTGGCTTGGCCGCGCACTTGGACGGGCTTCGTTCGTCTACTGTGGAGTCTTCTGTTTTTGAGAGTGTGGGACTCGACTACATCGGTCCGGTCGACGGCCATGACTTGGCTGCGTTGGAAACCGCTTTCCGGGCGGCCGTGTCGGCTGGCCGGCCGGTGGTGGTGCACTGCGTGACCCGCAAGGGCAAGGGTTACGCGCCTGCTGAGGTGGACGACGAGTGCATGCACGCCGTGGGTGTTCTCGACCCGGTGACCGGCCGGCCGGTGGGTCGCGGTGGTGAGACCTGGACGTCGGTGTTCGGTTCGGAGATCGCGGCGATCGGGGCCGAAAGACCGGACGTCGTGTGCTTGACCGCGGCGATGCCCGGTCCGGTTGGCTTGGGTCTGTTCGCCTCACGTTTTCCGGATCGGGTGTTCGATGTCGGGATCGCCGAGCAGCATGCGGTGACCGCTGCCGCCGGGATGGCGATGACCGGGCTGCACCCGGTGGTGGCGGTGTACTCGGTGTTCTTGTCGCGGGCGTTCGACCAGCTCCTGATGGACGTCGCGCTGCACCGGTTGCCGGTGACCTTTGTGCTGGATCGGGCGGGGATCACGGGTCCGGACGGTGCCAGCCACCACGGGATGTGGGACGCGTCGGTGCTGCCGGTGGTGCCCGGCATTCGGATCGGTGCACCGCGGGATGCTGTCACTTTGCGGGCTTTGTTGCGCGAGGCCGTTGATGACTCCTCTGGTCCCACGGTGTTGCGCTACCCCAAGGCTGCGGTTGGTCCGGCTGTTCCGGCTGCGCGGCGGGTTGGGGGTGTCGATGTGCTGCGGTCGGCTTCGAATGCCAGGGTTTTGTTGGTGGGCGTTGGCGCTCTGGCGACAGAGTGTCTGGTTGCGGCGGACGCGTTGGGTGCTCGTGGTGTCCCTACGACTGTCGTGGACCCTCGATGGGTTGCGCCCTTGGACCCTGCGTTGGTGCGGTTGGCGTCTGAGCACCGGTTGGTTTTGACGGTTGAGGACACTGCGGCGGCAGGGTCTTTGGGTGGACGGTTGGCGCAAGCGCTTGCGGCTGCGGGGAGTGACACTTGTGCCGGGACGTGTGCGCTGCCGACGGTTTTCGTTCCTCATGGCAATCGTGAGCAGCTACTGGCGGGGTATGGGCTGGACGCGGATGGCATAGCCGCTACCGTGCTTGAGCGCCTTGATCTGTTGGGCGAGCGTGTGGGCCTGCGCCCAGCCGCCTAACCCACCGTCTGCTCCGCGACCTACCCGCCAGCCACTCACCCGCGCCACCTCCCACCACGGACCTTCCTACCCATACCCGCACACCCACCGACATCACCCACTCCCCGCTCGCCTGGCCGGGCACGCCTGCGGTGCGCCGCGCGCCTGCATGCCCGCACGCCCGCACGCCCGAAATCGTCGTACCCCTGTGGGACAATGGAACCGGGGGCCGGAGGCCACTGAGGCGCAGTGCTGCTTGTCGTGCGTCGCGGGCAGCGGGCTCCGGGCAGCGGGCTCCGGGCAGCGGGCTCCGGGCAGCGGGCTCCGGGCAGCGGGCTCCGGGCAGCGGGCTCCGGGCAGCGGGCTCCGGGCAGCGGGCTCCGGGCAGCGGGCGGCAGCCTTTGACGCCTCGGCAGGACAGGCAGCCTCAGGGCTCTGGGTGGCCCCGCAGCCTGTGGGCTCTGGGTGGCCCCGCAGCCCGTGGGCTCCGGGCGGGGCGCGGCCTCAAGTCCTTGACTGGCGAGGCAGGGTAGGCAGTCCTTGAGTGGCGCGGCGTGCGGCACTGGCCGTCGGCAGCGGACGCGGCTGTTGTTGCGTGGCCCCAGCTCCTCTCGGAGCGCGGCGTCAAGACAACGCCCCGCCGAAAGGCCTGCCCCCGCGCGAAGGCGCGGCCTCCGGCCCCCGCTTCCATTCTCGCATCGAGGTACGACAAAGCCGGCCGTGAGCGCGTGGGAGGAAAAGGCAGAGCGGGGTCGAGGGTGGCTCGACCCCGCTCGGTGGGGAGTGGTTCAGGCGGCCGTGGGGATCGGGGTGGTGGGGTGGGCGGGGGCGAGGGATTCCCTGGTGGGCTCGGGAGGGAGGTCCCTGGCCAGTTTGCGGATGTTGCGGGCGTTGGCCTCGAGGACGTCGATCGGTTCCAGGGTCGGGCCCACGATGATCGGGGAGGTGTGGGCTGCCGCGTCGATGTTGGCCAGCGCGGTCGGCAGGCAGCGGGGGAACAGGGAGCGGATGAAGGCCGCCTGTTGGCGGGCGCGGCGGGTGCTGGTGAAGGGGTGCTTCCAGTCGACGTCGGCCAGGCGGACGCGGTGGGCTCGGAGCAGGGTTCGGCGGAAGGTGCGCCAGGGGACCGTGCGCAGGTTGAAGCGGGTGGCCAGGTCGGCGTTGGTGACCGGAGTGACCGGGTAGGTGATGGCGCGCGGGGTTTCGGAGAGGGCGTTGTCCAGGACGGTCCGCGCCAGGACGTCGCCTGCCACCATGGGAATCCTCGACTCGGACTTCCACGTCTGGCCCTGCTGCACCATGTGCCCGATCATGTTCCAGAACGAGTACTCCATCCCGGGGTCCTTGAACGACGTCAGCGGACCGCCCAGGGCGAACGGCGCCTGGTACAGGTGGATCGGCACGCCGTCCCGGTTCGCGGACAGCGCCAGGTGCTTCACCACGAACTTCATCCGGCTGTAGCCCTGGAAGAAGAAGCTCCGGCGGTGGAAGTCGCGCAGCGACCGGTACACCTCGCTGCCCACCGAGCCGATGACGTGCAACGTCTTGAACCGCTTGGTCAGGCAGAACTCCGCCAGCGCCACCGTCGGCACCACCTTCTCCGCGCGGTACCGCGAGTACGGGTACTCGTGCGTCGTGGCACCGGCACCGTCGACGACCACATCGACCGACGTCAGCAGCTCCTCGTACCGGGCGTCGTCCAAGCCCAGCCGCGGCTCGACGTAGCCGGCCTCGAAGACCACCAGCTTGTCCATCGCGGGCAGCGCCATCTTGTACTTGCGGGCCGTGCGGGCGATGCGGGCCTCGCCGGTCTGGTCGCCCTTCGGCCGCACCAGCGCGTACACCTTGCCGACGCGGTCGTCGAGCAGCAGTTCGCGCAGCAGGTGCATGCCGATGAAACCGTTGGCGCCCAGCAGGAGCACGGTCTTGCGCTCGCCGGCGGGCCGGCGCGGCAGGGAACGGGCCACGGTGGTCGGGTCCGCCGAGTACTCAAGGGCGATCCGGCTCGGATCACCGGTCCGCAGGGCCTGGTAGTCGCTGTTGTGTCGCAAGGAGATGCGCATGGTCTCCGCCTGTCGTGGGGAAGGTGGTAGGGGCTTTCCGCAGGCGGCTAGGCCACGCGGCGGTCGAGGTGCTGCCAGAACCGCTCCCTCAGGTCGCGGCGCAGGACCTTGCCGCTGGGGTTGCGGGGCAGCGCGTCGAGCAGCTCGTAGCTCGACGGGAGCTTGAAGTCGGCGATGCGTCCGCGCAGGAACCCGGTCAAAGCACGGGTTTCCAACGAAGCGCCGGCGCGGGGGACCACGAAGCAGTGGACTACCTCGCCCCAGTGGGTGCTGGGGACGCCTACGGCGGCGACCTCCCGGACGTCGGGGTGCGCGGCCAGGGCGTTCTCGATCTCGGCCGGGTAGACGTTTTCCCCGGCCACGATGATCGTGTCCTTGATGCGGTCCTGGATGAACAGGTAGCCGTCGTCCAGGAAACCCGCGTCACCGGTGTGCAGCCAGCCGTCGACGAGCGTCTCGGCGGTCGCGTCGGGCAGGCCCCAGTACTCCAGCATCGCGGCGGGCGACCGCAGGCACACCTCGCCGACCGCGCCCGGCGGCAGGATGTCCCCGTCCGCGTCCACGATCTTGATGTCCACCCCGGGGTACGGCCGCCCGGCCGCCCGCATCCGGGGGCTGCCCACGACGTGCTCGGACGGCGGGAGGCACACGGCGGTGTTGCCGCTCTCGGACAGCCCGTAGATCTGGGCCAGCTCGCAGTCGAACGTGTCCAGGCACCGCGCCAGCAGCGCCTCGGAGATCGGCGACCCGCCGTAGACGACCTTGCGCAGCGTGGCGAAGTCCTCGCGCCGGGGCCGGGGCGGGGCGAGCATCATCTGCATCTGCGCCGGCACCACGCACGCCGTGGTGATCCCCAGCTCCCGCACCTGCCGCACCGCCTGGTTGCCCGCGAACACCGGCACCGACACCATCGTGATGCCCGCGCCGAACCCCTGGATCGACCACCACAGCCCACCGATGTGGAAGCCGGGGATGCCGATGAGGCTGATGTCGTCGGCCCGCCAGTCGATCCAGTCCAGCCCGGCCCCGGCCAGCGCCGCCTTCACCGCGAAGAAGCTCCGGTGCGCCAGCACGACGCCCTTGGGGTTGCCGGTCGTCCCGCTCGTGTAGACCTGCGCGACGGGGTGGTCCTGGTCCCACGTCGGGTCGCTGTCGGTGTCGTCCGCGCCGCGCCACTCGGGCAGCGAGGCGATGGGGACGACGTGCCGCAGCTGCGGCAGGTCCGGGAGGTCGGCGGCGGCGGTGACGTCGTCGGCGAACAGGACGGTCGCGCCCGAGTCCAGCAGGACGTGGTGGATCTCGGCGGGCGTCAGCCGCCAGTTGATCGGCACCACCACCGCGCCCGCGATGGCGCACGCGAACAGCACCTCGTAGTACCGCTCGGACTCCTTGCCCAGGTAGGCGACGCGGTCGCCGGGCCGGACGCCGTGCGCGCGCAGGGCGTTGGCGGTGCGGTTGCTCCACGTCGCCAGCTCGCCGTAGGTGACCCGGCGGTCCTCGCAGATCACGGCCACGTGGTCGGGCCGCTGCCACCCGTGGAACCCGATGACGTCGTAGACGGTGCGCAGGTTGGCGTAGAACGTCCCGTTCATGCCGCCGACTCCGCCAGCATCTCGACTATCGCCCGCTCGGACACCAGGTCCGGCACGAGCGCCGGGTCCACCTCGACGCCGAACTCCTGCTCCAGGGCCAGCACGAGCTGCACCTGGCGCAGCGAGGTCCACCCCGGCAGGGTGTCCGGGTCGAGCCGCGCGGGCAGCTCGTCCGGGTGGACCGAGAACACCGATGCGATCACGTCGCGGACGCGCCCCTCGATCATGTGGACTCCATTCACGCCTGATTTCCCGCTGTGCCGTCGCGGCGATCCAAACAAACCCGGGTAATCGCCGGGGAAGTCCGGCGCGGCCGATTCCACCCATTTTCCGGTAATCGAGGGGGTAATGCGGGGTAAGGGGTGTTGAGCGGCCGGGGAACCGAATGCACGATGGCGGTGTGGGGTACGGGGAAAGCGACTCCGGGAGTGCGCCGGCGGGGGCCGGCGACGACCCCGCGCGCGTGCGGGACCGGCTGCGCGGCACACCCGGCGCGTGGACGTTGGCGCAGGTGGCGGCGGTGGTCGGGCGGACGTGCCGGGTCGCGGACCTCGCGGAGCTGACCGGGCAGCGGGTGGTGCAGCTCTTGGGGGCGGTGGACGCGTTGTTGGACGCGGACGTCCTCGAATGGGCCGGTGACGACCTGCGGTTTCGGCGCGAGTCGCTGTGGTCGGCGGTGCTGGGGGCGATGCCCCGGGTGCTGCGGGACGCGGTGACCGCCGACTGCGACCGGCTGTTGGGGCGGCGGGTGGCGGGGGACCGGTCGGCCGACGAGCTGACCCGGTCGCTGGTCCTGGTGCGCGCGGCGCTGGCCCGGCCCGGTGCCGCCCGGTACGCGGACGACCTGCACGGACTGCTGGCGAATCTGCTGCTGCTCAAGGGGGATGCGACTGCGGCGCGAGCTGCGGCGGAACGGGTGCTGGCCGCGCCGGGGAGGTTGGCCGACGAGGCGACGGGCACCCGGCTCGCCGCCTTGGCCCTGGCCGGCGACCGGCGGGCGGAGACGGCGGCGGAGGCCGTGTTGGCCGCCGATCAGCAGGCACTGGCCCGCGATCGGTGGGGCGTGGAGGGTGGTCTGGCGGGTGAGCGTGCGCCGGTCAGTGTCTCGGTGGCGGCTTTGGTGCTGTCCGACCTGAGGTGGCGGCACGGCATGGTCGCGGAGGCGTTGCACCTGGCCCGCGCCCACGAGAGCCGGGCGCCGTACTGGCGGCTGTGGCAGCGGCTCTCCCTCGCCGACAAGCTCGGCAGCCTGCGCCGCCTCGACGAGGCCCAAGCCCTGCTCCGCGCCACCCGTGACGACCTCGGCCCGCGCGAACGCGACTGCTACGAGGGTTGCGTGGACATCACCGAAGCCGCCGTCCTGCTGGTCGCGGGCCGCCTCGACGACGCCGCCGCCCTCGCCGAACGCGGGGTCGCCGCCACCCGGCGGGCCGGCGTCCTGCTGCTGGTCCCGCACGCCCTCGCGGTCCTGGCCGCAGTGGTGCTGCGGACCGGTGACGTCGACCGCGCGGCGACCCTGCTCGCCGAGACCACCCCCGGCCACGCCGTCCGCTCGACCCTGCACGACTGGGTGTCGTTGCTGGTCACCGCCCGCCGCTACGGCCCGGAACGGGCGGCGGCCACGGCGGCGTCGACCGACCCCGTCCTCCTGCTGGCCGAACCGGCCGCCGCCGCGTGGCTGGTCCGCACCGCCACCGCCGCCGACGACCCGGACCTGGCCCGCCGGGTGGTCGCCGAGACCGCCCGCCTGGCCGCCGCGAACCCCGCCGTGCCCACGGTCGTGGCCGCCGCCGCGCACGCGAAAGCGTTGCTGGACAAGGACCCCACCGCCCTGGCCGCCGTCGTGCACGTCGACCCCTGGGCCGCGGCGCTGGCCCGGCGCGACCTCGCCGACCTGGGCGAACCGGCCGAGCCGAGCCAGGCGTGGGACACGTTCAGCGGGGTCGAGCGGGCCATCGCGCGGCTCGTCGCCGAGGGCATGACCAACCGGCAGATCGCGACCCGCGTCCGGCTGTCCCCGCACACGGTGAACTACCACCTGCGCGGCCTGTTCCGCCGCCTGGGCATCTCCTCGCGCGCCGAACTCGTGCGGCACGTCCCCGCGATGGCCTGAAAGTTCCGCGGAAGATCCCCGCGCCGGCCGCGTCCCAGCGCGATTCCAGGGCAATTCCAGCGCGTCCCGCCGACTACTCTGATGAGTAGTGGACCGTGCGGGAACCCGATCCGAGGATGGCTCGTTCTGGTAGTCGGGGGAACCGGATCGCGTCGGTAATGTCGGCGTCATCGAGAATTCGGCGGCACCCCGAGGGAATCCATGAACATCCGTAGGCAACCGCGTGTCCACGAACTGTTCGCCACCCGTGCCGCGTCCCAGCCCGACCGGGCGGCGGTCGTCCACGGCGACGCGACGACCACCTACGGGGAGCTGGAGCGCCGCGCGAACGGCCTCGCCCGCTTCCTCGTCGGCCGGGGCACGGGCCCCGACTCGGTCGTCATGGTCCACCTGGAGCGCTCGGTCGACGCGATCGTGAGCCTCCTGGCCATCTGGAAGGCCGGCGCCGCGTACCTGCCGGTCGAGCCGAGCGCGCCGGACGGGCGCGTCGAGGCGTTCGTGAAGGAGACCGGCTGCGGCATCGTGCTGACCCACGACGTCGCCCGCTTCGCCGACCTGCCGGTCACGGCGGTCACCCCGGACTCCGGGACGGACGCCGCGTCCCCGCTGCCGGTCGCGGTGCACGAAGCGGACGCCGCGTACATCATCTACACGTCCGGGTCAACGGGCACGCCGAAGGGCGTCGTGGTCGAGCACGGGTCGCTGAGCTACCTGTGCGCGGAACTCGAAGGCGTCTACGGCATCACGCCCGACGACCGCGTCCTCCAGTTCGGCGCGCTGTCCTTCGACACGTCCATCGAGCAGATCACCACCGCGCTGCTGGCCGGCGCGACGCTCGTGCTGCCGGAGACCGTGTGGGCGCCCAGCGAACTGCCGGAACGCCTGCGCCACCACGGGATCACCGTCATGGACCTGACCCCGGCGTACTGGCGGCGGTTCCTGACGGAGGTCGAGCGCGGCGCGGGTGAGCTGCCGGTGCGGCTGGTCATCGTGGGTGGTGAGGCGGTCAACGCCGAGGACTGCCGGCTGGCGCTGGACCTCATGCCGGGCGTCCGGCTGGTCAACGCCTACGGCCTCACCGAGACCACGATCACGTCGTGCGTCGCGGACCTGACCGCCGACGTCCTGCCCGAGCGCGGCGCGGCCCCGGTCGGCAAACCCCTGCCCGGCACCGACGTGCACATCCTCGACGAGCACGGCAACCCCGCGCAGCGCGGCGAGATCCACATCGGCGGGCGCGGTGTCGCGCGCGGCTACCTCACCGAGGACGCCGACCACCGCTTCCGGTCCACCCCGCACGGGCGGGTGTTCCGCACCGGCGACCTGGGCGCGTGGACCGCGGACGGCAGCGTCGAGGTGCTGGGTCGCATCGACCGCCAGCTCAAGATCCGCGGCTTCCGGGTCGAGCCCGGCGAGGTCGAGACGACGCTGGCCGCCCACGACGCCGTCGACACCGTCGCCGTCACCGCCTACGAGAGCAACGGCCAGAAGCGCCTCGCCGCCTATTTCACGTCCTCCCGGCCGGTGGACGCCAAGGAGCTGCGCGAATTCACCGGCCGCCACCTGCCGGACTACATGGTGCCCACGGCGTTCGTCGCCATGCCGGAGCTGCCGCTGAAGACCAACGGCAAGGTCGACCTCGCCGCCCTGCCCGTGCCCGAGTCCACCCGGAAGGCCGCGGACGACGGTCCGGTGGACCTGGTGGAGCGCGGTGTCGCCCGGCTGTGGCGGCAGGTGCTCAAGGTGGACCGGGTCGCCGCCGACGACAACTTCTTCGAGCTGGGCGGCAACTCGATCCTCGCCGCCGAGCTGATGGCCAAGGTCCGCGGCTCGCTGGGCGTGCTGATCACCCAGGTCCGCCCGCTGATCCGGCTGCTGCTGGAGGACGCCACCCTGCGCAGCTTCGCCCGCGCCGTGCGGGCCGCCCGCGAGGGCACCCTGGCCGGTGACGACACCCGCCGCAAGGTCGACTTCGCGGCCGAGTCGGCGCTGGACGTCGAGATCCGCCGGGACGTCGAGGACCCCGCCGACTGGCAGGACCCGCGGCACGTCTTCCTCACCGGCGCGACCGGGTTCCTCGGCATCTACCTGCTGCGGGAGCTGCTGGAGAAGACCGACGCCACGGTGCACTGCCTGGTCCGCGCGGACGACCCCGACCACGGCCTGAACCGCTTGCAGGCCAACGCCGTGCACTACTTCGGCGACGACCTGGGCCGGTTCCGGTCGCGCATCGCGGCCGTCCCCGGCGACCTGGGCGAGCCCGGCCTGGGACTGTCCGAGGAGGACTTCGACCGGCTGGCCCGCACGGTGGACGTCATCCACCACCCGGGCGGCCGGGTCAACTTCATCTACCCGTACTCGCACATGAAGCCCGCCAACGTCGACGGCACCCGCGAGATCATCCGGATGGCCGCGCGGCACCGCAACATCCCGGTGCACTACACGTCCACCATGGCGGTCATCGCGGGCTTCGGCACCGCCGGCATCCGGCAGGTCACCGAGACCACCCCGTTGGGCTACGCGGACCACCTGTCGGTGGGGTACGTGGAGAGCAAGTGGATCGCGGAAGCGTTGCTGCACAAGGCTTCCGAGCAGGGACTGCCGGTCGCGGTGTACCGGGCGGCGGACATCTCCGGCGACCGGGTCAACGGGGCGTGGAACATCGCCACCGAGATGTGCGCGATGAAGAAGTTCGTGGTCGACACCGGGACCGCGCCGATCGCCGAGCTGCCGCTGGACTACACGCCGGTGGACGTGTTCGCGGCGGCGGTCGCGCACATCGCCGGGAAGTCGTTGCCCGCCGGGGAGGTCTACCACCTCACCAACGCGGGCAAGGTCAACATCTCGGTGCTGGTGGACCGGTTGCGCGCGCACGGGCACGACGTGCGCGAGGTGTCGTGGAGCGAGTGGTTGGACGAGATGGTGCGCATCGCCGTCGAACAGCCCGACCACCCGATGACCCCGTTCGCGCCGCTGTTCATCGACCGGTGCGCGGCCGGGTCGATGAGCGTGGCCGAGATGTACCTGGAGACGACGTTCCCGGTGTTCACCCAGACCAACGTGACCGAGGCGCTGCGCGGCAGCGGCATCGAGATCCCGCCGGTCGACGAGGCCATG
Source organism: Actinosynnema sp. CA-248983 (assembly GCA_050954585.1). Lineage (GTDB taxonomy): Bacteria > Actinomycetota > Actinomycetes > Mycobacteriales > Pseudonocardiaceae > Actinosynnema. The sequence goes on from CP191863.1 coordinate 1,420,855, forward strand.
CTGGACCGCTACATCGGCTACCTCACCGCCATCGAGTTCCTCGGGGCGGCGTGATGACCTGGGACTTCCTCGACCTGGCGGACGCGCCCGCCGAGGGTCCGGTGGCGTTCCGGGACGACCTGTCGCCGCAGACCCTCCTGGCCGCCTACCGGCACGGGCTGTACCCGTTCCCGGCGGACACCGAGGAGCAGAAGATCGTCAACGAGTTCGCGTACGGCGAGGTGCCCGCGCTGGGCGAGGACCCGTACGCGGTCGCGTGGTGCTCGCCCGACCCGCGCCCGGTGATCTTCGCGGACCGGCTGCGCGTGCAGCGCAGCCTGCGCCAGCAGTTGCGCAACAAGGTCGAGTGGACCACGACGGTGAACACGTGCTTCGAGCAGGTGGTGCAGCACTGCCGCGCCGGCCGCGAACCCCGGTGGCTCACCGACCGGCTGGTGCGGGGCCTGGTGGCGCTGCACGGGGCCGGGCACGCGCACAGCGTGGAGGTGTGGGAGGGCGACGAGCTGGTCGGCGGCACGTTCGGCGTGCGGATCGGCGGTGTGTTCAGCGCGGACTCCCAGTTCACCAAGCGCAGCGGCGCGGCGAAGGTCGCGGTGGCGTGCCTGGTGCGGCGGGTCGCGGAGAGCGGTGGCGTGGCGGTCGACGTCCAGCACGACGGCGACCACGCGAAGCTCATCGGCGCCGTGCCCGTGCCGCGCGCGGAGTACCTGGCGTTGTTGCGCGACCACGGCTCGGCCGTCGGCGAAATGCCCACTCGGACGCTGCCCGCGCGCAGCCTGGCGGCGTGAGGAGGCCTGGAATGCGTGTCGTGACACTGAAAGAGCGGCCGGACCTCACGGACGCCATGCTGGACATGGAAGCCGAGTGGCCCGCGTACATCGCGCCCGAGCCGATGCTGATCGGGTGGGCGTTCGACCGGTACCCCCAGCACCAGATCGTCGTGATCGACGACGAGGACACCGTGGTGGCGCGCGCCGCCGCTGTTCCGTTCGCTTGGGACGGCGACCCGGCTTCCTTGCCCGACAACGGGTGGGACGCTTCCCTCAAGCTCAGCATGATGGACACGTATGAAAATCGGCCGCTGACGACTTTGTGCGCCCTGGAAGTGGCTGTGGTTCCGGGGAAACGTGCCCAGAACCTTTCTGGTCACACGCTTTCCGCCGTCGCCGACAACGCCCGCGCTCATGGTTGCCGGGACGTCGTCGTGCCCGTCCGGCCCAGTGCCAAGCACCACGAGCCGCACGTGCCGATGACGGAGTACGCGGCTCGGGTCCGGGACGACGGCCTGCCCACCGACCCGTGGCTGCGCGTCCACGTCCGGGCGGGCGCGGAGATCCTGAAGGTGTGCCCGGTTTCCATGACCATCTCCGGCAGTCTCGCGCAGTGGCGCGAGTGGACCGGACTCCCCTTCGACACCAGCGGACCGGTCGTCGTGCCGGGCGCGCTGACCCCGGTCCAGGCGGACGTCGTCCACGACCACGCCGTCTACCTGGAACCCAACGTGTGGGTCCGACACCCCCTCACCGAAAGGCATGTCCGATGACCAGCACCCTGCCCGCCCGGATCGACCAGGGCCGGATCGCCAACCGCGCCGCGTTGATCGAGATCATCGGCGGTTACATGGCTTCGCAGGCCTTGGCCCTGGCCGCCGAGCTGAAGATCGCCGACCACGTCCACGCGGGCGTGACGGCGAGCGCGGACCTGGCGTCGGCCACCGACACCCACGCGCCGTCGCTGTACCGGCTGCTGCGCACGCTGGTCGCGATCGGGCTGCTCGCCGAGCCGGAGCCGGACCGGTTCGCCCTGACCGAGGTGGGCGAGCAGTTGCGGACCGACTCGCCGAACTCGTTGTGGGCGTTCACCCGGTTCTTCACCAACCCGACGCTGTTCTCGTCGTGGCAGCAGGTGGGGCACACCATCAAGACCGGCGAGTGCGCTTTCGACCACGTGCACGGGAAGAACATCTACGTGCACTTGGCCGAGAACCCGGAGCTGTCGGCGTTGTTCAACGTGGCGATGGGGCAGGAGTCGCGGGTCTCGGCCGGGTTGGTGGCGGAGGGGTACGACTACACGGACGTGCGCCGGGTGGTCGACGTCGGTGGCGGGGACGGGACGCTGCTGGCCGCGATCCTCGGTGCTCACCCGCACCTGTCGGGGGTGTGCTTCGACAGCGCGGCTGGGGTCGCGGAGGCCGCGGGTGTGTTGGCGGCGGCCGGGGTCTCCTCGCGGTGCGAGGTGGTGGCGGGGGACTTCTTCTCGTCCGTGCCGGGTGGGGGTGACCTGTACATCATCAAGAGCGTGTTCCAGGACTGGGACGACGAGAACGCGCGGCGGCTGCTCAGCACGGTGCGGGCTTCGATGCCGGCCGACGCGACGTTGTTGATCGTCGGGTCGGTGCTGCCGGACACGGCTGACACGGAGAACCCGGTGATGTTCTACACGGACATCAACATGCTGGTGACGGCTGGCGGGCGGGAGCGGACGGAGAGCCAGTTCCGGGGGTTGCTGGCGGACACCGGGTTCGTGGTGGAGTCGGTTGGGCGCGGGGCGGCTGGGCCGTTGTCGCTGATCACGGCGCGTCCGGCGGCCTGAGGGCAGGGTCCGCGCCAGCCTCCGGCCCCCGGTTCCATTGTCCCACGGGGGTACGACATTTCGGGGTTCGCCTCGGGGTGGCCGGCGCGGGGCGGCTGCTCAGGCGGGTAGCCGGCGCGGGGCGGCTGCTCGGGCGGGTGGCCGGCTCGGGCGGCTGCTCGGGCGGGTGGCCGGCTCGGGCGGGTGGCTGGCGCGGGTGGCCGGCGCGGGTGGCCGGCTCGGGCGGGTGGCCGGCGTGGGCGGCTGCTCGGGCGGGTGGCTCAGGGGCGGCGGCTCACGGGCGGCGACCGGGCGGCCGGCTTACGTGCGGCTGGCTCAGGGGCGGCGGAGCGGAGCGGGCTCAAGCGGGGAGTTACCGGAGGGTTGCCGCCGAATGGTGGTCGAGGGCTGCGGCGGCATACCCCCTCCCTGTATGGTCAGGAACGCCCACCGATACCCCACCCCGGTATCGCCGTCGACGGAAGGATGGGTCATGTCCACCGCGAACCAAGCGCCACCACGAGCCGGACGGCGGGAGTGGCTGGGACTGGGCCTGCTGGTGCTCCCGTCCCTCCTGCTCTTCATGATGCTGACGATCCTGTTCCTCGCGATCCCGCACATCTCCGCGAGCCTCCGCCCGGACGCCACGCAGATGCTGTGGATCGTCGACATCTACGGGTTCCTGATGGCGGGCTTCCTCGTCGCGATGGGCACGCTCGGGGACCGCGTCGGCCGGCGCAAGCTCCTGGCGCTCGGGTCGGCGGTGTTCGCGATCGTCTCGGTCGTCGCCGCGTACACCGGCGACCCGTCCATGATGATCTTCTGGCGGGCGGTCCTCGGCGTTGCGGCGGCGGCGGTCATGCCGGCCACGCTCGGGTTGATCTTCTCGATGTTCCTCGACCCCAAGCAGCGCGGGGTGGCGATCGGGGCGTGGGCGGCCGGGATCTCGGTCGGTGTCGCGCTCGGACCGCTCCTGTCCGGCTTGTTGCTGGAGGTCTTCACCTGGCGGGCCACGTTCCTGGTCGCGGTGCCGGTGATGGCGCTGGTCGCGATCGCCGCGCCGTTCGTGTTGCCGGAGCACAAGGACGTCAACGCGGGCAAGCTCGACGTGCTCAGCGTCGGACTCCTGCTGGCCACCCTCCTCCCGCTGATCTACGGCGTGAAGGCGTTGGCGAAGGACGACTCGCTGGTCGAGGCGTTGGGCGCGATCGTGGTCGGCGTGGCGTTCGGCGTGTGGTTCGTGCTGCGCCAGCTGCGCATCGACGCTCCGTTGCTGGACGTCCGGTTGTTCGCCAACCGCACGGTGTCCGGCGCGCTCTCGGTCTACATCCTGGCGGCGCTCGCCATGGGTGGCATGTACCTGATGTTCACGCAGTACCTGCAACTGGTGGCCGAGCTGTCGCCGCTGCAGACCGGACTCGCGATCCTGCCCGCGGCGCTCGTGCTGGTGGGCGTCTCGATGACCACGCCGATCCTGGCGCGCAAGATCCGGCCCGGGTTCATCATCGCGGGTGGCCTGGCTATCCAGGTGATCGGCTACCTGATGCTCACGCAGGTCGAGAGCACCGCGGGTCTGCCGCTGCTGATCGCGGGCTTCATCGTGCTGTACCCGGCGGTCAACCCGGCCATGGCGCTGACCACCGGCCTGGTCGTCGGCTCGGTGCCGCCGGAGAAGGCGGGCGCGGCGTCCGGGTTGAGCACCACCGCGAACGACCTCGGGCTGTCCCTGGGCGTCGCGCTGATCGGCAGCATCGGCGTGGCTGTGTACCGGGGCGGCGTCGAACTGCCCGGTGGTCTTTCGACCGAGGACGCCACGGCGGCTCGGGACAGCCTCGACGGCGCGGTGGCGGTGGCTTCCCGTGCGTCCGGTGACGTCGGTGGTGCTCTTCTGGACACTGCGCGGGCCGCTTTCACCAGTGGCCTCAACACCGGTGCGCTGATCGCGGCCGTGATCGCGGCGGTGGGTGCGGTGCTCGCGGTGACCCAGCTCCGGCACGTGCCCCCGACCAGCGGCGCGGACTGGGGCTCCGAGCCGAGTGAAAGCACGGAAGAAGCAGCGAAGTCCTGAGTGGACGGGGCTCGGTCGAGTCCTGTCAGGGGAGGCGACGGTGACCCGACCGAGTTTCGGCAAAGAACTCTTCCGCGGCCGGCTGCGGCTCGACCTGTTCGAGCCGCCCGCCGGCGACGGCTTGAGCGAGCCGCCCGCCGGCGATGGGTTGAGCGAGCCGCTTGCCGGCGATGGGTTGAGCGAGCCGCTTGCCGGCGATGGCTTGAGCGAGCCGCTTGCCGGCGATGGCTTGAGCGAGCCGCCCGCCGGCGACGGCTTGAGCGAGCCGCCCGCCGGCGACGGCTTGAGCGAGCCGCCCGCCGGCGACGGCCAGGTCAAGCCGCTTGCCGGCGGCGGCCAGGTCAAGCCGCTCGCTGGCGGCGGTCTCACCGACGAAGAGAAAATTTTCCTTCAGCGAATTAAAAATTTCTGTGAGCTGAAGGTGTCGGGGACGCAGATCGAGCGGGAGGACCGCATCCCGGACGACGTGGTCGACGGACTCCGCGACCTCGGCGCGTTCGCGATCAAACTGCCCCGAGAACACGGCGGCCTCGGGCTGTCGAACCTCTGCTACCTGCGCGCGCTGATGCTCGTCGGCTCGGCCCACTCCTCCCTCGGCGAACTCCTCGCGGCCCACCAAGCGATCGGTCTCACCCAGCCCCTCCTGCTCTTCGGCACCGACGAGCAGAAGCGCGAGCTGCTGCCCCGGTGCGCGCGCGAGATCTCGGCGTTCACCCTGACCGAACCGGACATCGGCAACGACCCGTTCCGGATGCGCACCACCGCCACCCCGACCGACGACGGCGGGTACCTCCTGAACGGCCTGAAGCTGTGGGTCACCAACGGGACGATCGCCGACCTCCTGGTCGTCATGGCGATGGTCCCGCCCACACCCGGCCGGCCCGGCGGGATGTCGGCGTTCGTGGTCGAGGCGGGCGCACCGGGGGTCACCGTCGAGCACCGCAGTTCGTTCCTCGGTCTGAAGGGCCTGGAGAACGGGGTCGTCCGGCTGCACGACGTCCGCATTCCCGAGAACCGGCGCATCGGACCCGAAGGACAGGGCCTGGAGGTCGCCCTGGCCGCGCAGGACACCGGCCGGCTGTCGCTGCCGTCGGTGTGCGCGGCGGCGGCCAAGTGGAGCCTGAAGATCGCCCGCGAGTGGTCACGTGTTCGGGTGCAGTGGGACAAGCCGATCGGGGCGCACGAGGCCGTCGCGGCCAAGGTCGCTTTCATCGCGGCGACCGCGTTCGCGTTGGAGTCGATCGTCGAGGTGACCGGGCGCCGGGCCGACGCGGGTGCGGACACGCGGGCCGAGGCGGAGCTGGCCAAGTTGTTCGCCTCCGAGCAGACCTGGCGGGTCGCTGACGAGCTGGTGCAGGTGCGCGGCGGGCGCGGGTACGAGACGGCCGAGTCCGCTGCCGCGCGCGGTGAGCGCGGTGTGCCGGTGGAACAGCTTCTGCGGGACGTCCGGATCGGGCGGATCTTCGACGGCTCCACCGAGGCGCTGCGAGTGTTCATCGCCTCCGACGCCTTGGGGGACACCGAGTCGTCGGAGCCGGTGCCCGCCACCGACCTCGACTTCGGCGAACTGGCCGCGCACGTGGCCTTCGCCGCCGACACGGCCCGCGAACTGGCCCGCCACCTGGAGCGCGGGCGCAAGCGGTGGGGTGAGCAGGTCCTGGAACGGCAGTTGTTCGTGGGCCGGATCGTGGACATCGCGGCCGAGCTGTACGCGATGACCGTGAGCTGCGTGCACGCCCGGTCGCTGGGCGGGTCGGCGGTCGAGTTGGCCGACGCGTTCTGCGGCCAGTCGCGGCGGCGGATCGCGCGGCTGTGGGACCGGTTGTGGGTCAACACCGACGAGCGGGACGCGCAACTCGCGGCCCGGGTGCTGGACGACGCCTACACGTGGCTGGAGGACGGCGTCCTCGACCCGTCGATCGAGGGGCCGTGGATCGCCGAAGTGGTGCCCGGCCCGTCCACCAGGACGTCGGTCCGGCGTGTTCGGCAGGAGAGGGGATGACGATGGACGTCGCGGACCTGGTGGCACGGGGGCGGCAGGCGCTGGCGAAGGCGCCGAACCGGTTCCTGGAGCTGGTGGAGGACGGCCCGGTCGAGACCGGGCGGCTGCGGGTGCTGGCCGGGGAGCTGTACCACCTGGTGTCCAGCGACCGGCAGAGCTTCGCGCTGCTGGCGGCGCGGTTCCCGGAGCCGTTGTTTCTGGCCATGGCCGGGGCGGAGGACGAGGCCCTCGCGCTGTTGCTCGACTTCGGCGCGGCGGTCGGCGTCGGCGAGGCGGACCTGCGGGCGCACGAGCCCCGGCCGTTGGCCCAGGCCTACCCGGCGTTCCTGGCCCGGACGGCGGTGTTCGGGCCGCGCGGCGCGGTGCCGTTGGCGTTGCTGGTGAACGTCGAGGAGTCCGGCGGCACCTACGCGCGGCTCGCGGACGCGCTCCAGGCGCAAGGGTTCTCCGACAGGGCGGTGGCGCACTTCCGGTTCTTCGCCGAGACCCCGCAGGAGGTGCTGGACCAGGCGGCGGACGTCGTCGCGAAGGGTCTGGCGGCCGGCGACGACCCGGTGGAGCTGCTGCGCGCGGCGCGCATGGTCGACGCCTACGAGGCTGCCTTCTGGTCCGTCATAGCCGAGTGAGACCCCACGCCGTTCCGCCGTTCGGCATTACGCTGCGCGGGGCGTCGAGGGGAGCGGCATGACCGGGTTCTTCGTGCACACGCCTTCGCTGGCGGACCTGGGGCGCCTGGTCTCGCGCAACGGTGACGCGATCGGGCGGTTCGTCCAGGAGCTGGAGCACCGGCGGCCCGACGGCTACCAGGAAGGCCTCCTCGGCCTGCTCAACGAGCCGTTGAACGAGGTGCAGCGGATCGGCGAGGCCAACACCCGGCACGCCGCCGACCTGGCCCGGACCTCCGGCGCCGAGTTCGGGCGGCTCGCCGTGCGCTACGCGCGCGCCGACCTGGACAACCAGCGCAAGCTGGACGCCACCTACCCCGGCGCGACGCCCACCCGCCTCGACGAGGACGACGTCGTCACCCCGGAGGCGGGTTTCGACGGCGGTCGCGACCCGGCCGCCAACCCGGCGAACCCCGCCGAGCAGTACCCGGGCGTGCCGCCGAACCCCGACGAGAAGGCCGTCGCCGAGGGCTGGAACGTCGGCTTCGAGAAGCTCGTCGACGACCTGCTGGGCCGGTGCTCGGTCGCCCAGCACGTCCGGGACCTCATGCGCGCCCTGACCGGCCGCGACATCTTCGAGGAGCTGACCCGGCTGGTCGGCGGCGACTGGAGCAACCTGTACCGGCAGGGCCAGGCCTTCGCCGACACCGCCTACGCCTGCACGATCGTCAAGGAGAACGTCGACCGCGGGCGCTACCTGGTGCAGGACAAGTGGCGGGGCAACGCGGCGGACGCGGGGGAGAGCTGGCTCGCCGAGTACGCCGCCGCCTGCCAGGGGCACGTCGAGTTCATGACCGAGGTCAGCGGCCAGATCAAGAAGTTCGCGAGCGCGGCCTACCACGCCGTCGCCGCCCTGACCATCCTCGTGGACACCCTGCTGGACGCCGTGGTCGACCTGCTCACCCGCAACGGCGGGGCGTTCATCGGCGGGGCGATCAGCATCCTGCGCGGGCAGAACCCGCTGCTCGGGGTCGCGTCGGTGGTGCTCGCGGCGACCAAGATCTCCAGCGCCATCGACGCGATACGGGCAGTGGTGCACGCCGTGGTGTCCGGGTTGCAGGTGCTCGTCGCCAACGGCGAGGTGGTGGCGAAGCAGTGGCCCTGCACGCCCTACGACCACAAGGAGGTGTAGCCGTGGAGAACCCCTGGGGCACGCCGGCCGGGCTGCGGGCGCAGCAGGTCCGGTTGACGCACCTCGCCGCCGGTTCGGGCGAGATCGCGGACTTCGCGCGCGAGGTCGTGGCGGGGCGTGCGTCGACCCGCGACCTGCTGTACACGTCGGCGCTGAGCGACCGGGCGTTGCAGCCCGTGCGCGACCTGGTCGAGCGGTGGCACCGCCTGCCACCCGCCGACCGGGCCCGGCTGGAGGTCGAGGCGGTGCAGGACACCGAAGACCGCATCGCCGCCTTGAACGACCTGCCCGCCGACCCACCACCCACCTCCGATGAGGCTCTCTCCGCCGACCAGGCCCCGTCGGCCACCGAGCAGGCCCCGCCGGCGGGCGGCCAGGCCTCGTCGGCCGCTGACCAGGCATCTTGGTCGCGCCGCCCGGTCCGCCGGCGACCCGACGACCCTGATCCCGACGAAGGCCGCACGTTCATGTCGGACGCCTGGTGAGCCGGTCGGGCGCGTGAACTTCAGATTGCCCCTTGTGCTGGAGCGCACTCCAGTTCCTAGGCTGGCGATGTGCGCTTGGGTATTCACGTCATCGAATTCACCGTTCCCGACGGCGCGGCCGGTATCGCGCCCGAGTTGGCGAAGGTCGGCCAGGCGGTCGAGGCGGCGGGGGTCGCCCGCCTGTCCGTGATGGACCACTTCTTCCAGATGGACGGGTTCAAGCCCGCCACCGACCCCATGCTGGAGGGCTACACGACCCTCGCCTTCCTCGCCGCCCACACCTCGGCCGTGCAGCTCGGCCTGCTGGTCACCGGCGTCACCTACCGCCACCCCGGCCTGCTGGCCAAGACGGTGTCCACTGTGGACGTCCTGTCCGGCGGGCGGGTCGAGCTGGGCATCGGCGCCGCCTGGTACGAGCGCGAGCACCTCGGGCTGGGCGTGCCGTTCCCGCCGCTCTCGGAGCGGTTCGAGCGGCTGGAGGAGGCGATCCGGGTCTGCCTGCAGATGTGGGACCCGGAGGACAACGGCTCCTTCGAGGGCAAGCACTACCAGCTCGCCGAGACCCTGTGCTCGCCGCAGCCGATCCGCCGTCCCCCGATCATGATCGGCGGTGGCGGGGAGAAGAAGACGCTGCGCCTGGTCGCCAAGTACGGCGACGCGTGCAACCTGTTCGGCGGCGACAAGGACCTGGTGCGGCACAAGCTCGACGTGCTGCGCGGCCACTGCGACGCGGTCGGCCGGGACATCTCGACCATCGACAAGACCCTCACCTACCGCCCGCTGCCCACCGCGGAAACCGCGGACGACTTCCTGAAGGACGTCGCCGACTACGCCGAGATGGGCATCGACACGGTCATCCTGATCCCGCCGGGCGACGCGCCGGCGGCGTGGATCGAGGAGGTCGCCACGCCGCTCGTGCCGCGTCTCGCGGACCTGTAGTTCAGCGCCGCGCGGCGGGCTGGACGACGTCCGGCCCGCCGGTGTGCGGTGTGGGAACGTGGTGGGGCGCGGGTTCCGGGAGTGCGTCGACGCAGGTGGTCGAGCAGGCGTTGACCAGCAGCGGCAACACGTCCGTGCCGACTTGGCGGGAGATCCAGACCTGGTGCGGTGTGGTGACCGGGCCGTCGCACACGCTGCACGTGCGCACGGCCGTGGCGCCCCAGAGGCGGGGGTCGAGGTCTGCCAGGTCGAGGCCGTCGGTCGCCGGTCGCAGGTTGGGGAACGGCGGGCGGCGCCTGAAGTTGCCGTACAGGGCGCGGGTGCCGACCGTGCTGCTGTTGAGCGCGGTGCACCGGGTCAGTTCGTACGGGTACCAGCGCAGGCGGTACGAGGTGTAGGGCTCGACGCAACACGCCTGCGTTCCCCGAGTACGACCGGCCCGGCCGCTTCGCCGCTCCCGACCCGGCTCCCGGATGAGGAGTTCCTGCGCTGTTGCCGCGAGCGTGCCGAGGAACAGCGCCGCAAGACGCGGGGTGACGGGTCCAGCGGCAGTTGGCTGCGACGGGTCCAGCGGCGGTCAGCTCGGGGGCCGGCGTGGCCTCTGGCCCCCGATTCCATTGTCCCACGGGGTACCGACAGAGTCGGCCGAAGCGCTGGCCGAAGCGCTGGCGGAAGCGCTGGCGGAAGCGCTGGCGGAAGCGCTGGCGGAAGCGCTGGCGGAAGCGCTGGCGGAAGCGCTGGCGGAAGCGCTGGCGGAAGCGCTGGCGGGGGCGCTGGCGGGAGGGCTGGCGGGGGCGGCGGCTGAACCGACAAAGTGAGGTCGGCGGCTAGGCCAACCGCTGTGGCAACGGCACTTCCACGCGACGGTCGATGCGGTCCTCGATCCACGTCGTCGTGTCGATGAGCCAGATCCGGTCGACCGTCACCTGGTACACCCGGTGCTCCGCCGGCGCCAGCAGCGCGTCCACCGGCAGCGTGTACTCCCGCCGCGACGCCTCGTCCGGCAGCAGGGCGTCGTAGAACGCGGCGTGGTGGGTTCGCACCTCGTCCTCGGTCAACTCGCGGCACGTGCCGCTGAACTGGGCCCCGTCGACCTCGGTCAGCGCGTGACCGGTGACGAACAGGGACCCGCTCACCGCCGGCCGCGCCGCGACGTGCCGGCTGTGCCGCGACCCGACCGCCGACCCGAACAGCAACCGCAGCGGGTCGTGCAGCACGGCGTACTGGAGCACCGCCGACCAGGGCTCACCGTCGGCGGACGCGGTGGCCAGTGACAGGTACTTGGCCTCGTCGAGCACCCGCCGCAGCCGCGAAACGAGCGCCATCAGCCCGTCTCCGCCAGCGACTCGCCCGCGATGTCCTCGACCCGGGGCCGGGCCAGGCGGACGTAGTCCTCGGTGTCCAGGGCGACCGACACGTCCAGTCGCGCCGCGTTGAAGAACATCTCCGGCTCCTCCAACAGGGTCCGGTCGACCACCAGCTCCAGGTCGTCCCGGAACGTGAACGGGATGATGGTGCCGCTGACGCACCCGGACAGCTCCTCCGCCGTCTCCCGGGTCGCGAACGACACGTAGGTGCCGCCCCACAGCTCGCGCAACGCCTCCAGCGACACCCGCCGGTCGCCGGGCACCACGGCCAGCACGAACCGGTTGACCTTCTTGCCGTGCTTGACGCGCGCCACGATGCACTTCGCCGCCTGCGACAACGGGTGCCCGCGCAACCGGCTCGCCGGCGACGTCACACCCTCCGGCGCGTGGTGGATCAAGCGGTACCGCGCGTTGCCGGCCGACAGGACCGTGAGCAGCTTCTCGTGCAGGCTCATCGTGGGTACTCGTAGAACCCTCGACCGGTCTTCTTGCCGAGCAGGCCGCCCGACACCATGCGCGCCAGCAGCGGCGGCGGGGAGTAGTGCGGCTCGCGGTACTCGCGGTACAGCGACTCGCTGATCGCGGCCACGATGTCCAGGCCGATCAGGTCGATCAGGCTCAGCGGGCCCATCGGGTGCGCGCAGCCCAGCGTCATCGCCTTGTCGATGTCGGCGATCGGCGCCATCCCGGACTCCAGCATCCGCACCGCGGACAGCAGATACGGGATCAGCAGGGCGTTGACCACGAACCCCGCGCGGTCCTTGGTGCGCACCACCTGCTTGCCCAGCACGTCGACGACGAACGCCTCCGCGCGGTCCACAGTGGACGCGTCGGTCAGCACCGACCCGACGACCTCCACCAGCGGCAGCACCGTCGCCGGGTTGAAGAAGTGGATGCCGACCACGCTCTCCGGCCGGCTGGTCACCCCGCCCAGCTGCACGATCGGGAACGACGACGTGTTGGACCCGAGGATCGCGTCCTCGTCCTCGACCACCTTGTCCAGCGTGGCGAAGACGTCCAGCTTGACCGACTCCTGCTCCGACACCGCCTCGACCACGAGCTGGCGGTCCGCGAAGTCGCCCAGGTCCGCGGTGAACGAGATCCGCGACAGCGCCGCGTCCCGCTCCGCGCCGCTGAGCTTCCCCTTGCCCACCAAGCGGTCCAGCGACCCGGTGAGCCGCGCGCGCCCGGCGTCCACGGACGCGGGCCGCGACACCCCGACCAGGACGTCCAGCCCGGCGCGGGCGCACAGCTCGGCGACCCCGGCGCCCATGACCCCGCACCCGACCACGCCGACCCGGCTGATGCTCTCCATTGTTCCCAGCTTCCTCACGTGAATGCGTGGAATAACACGAGCAGGACGGGATCACCGCCGCCACAAAGAACGAAGCCTGTGCGCAAAACACTAATCACGACCCGCGCGCAGGGCAATGACGTGCACCAGGACTCCAGCGCGCAATTACCTCGCGATTTCTGCCCGACGGTAACTTCGGAACCATTCCAGTCATCCTTTCGGGAGGCGCACGATGATCGACTTCAGCGCTGCCACCACCGCGAAGATCGACAGCCGGGGTGGCAAGTGCCTGTACGCCCAGATGGACGAGTTCCGCGCCGCCGGCCCGGCCGTGGCCGTCGAGCTGCCGGAAGGCATGTCGGCCTGGTCGGTCTCCCGCGGCGACGTGGTCCGCAAGCTGTTGACGCACCCCGGTGTCTCCCGGAACGTCAAGAAGAACGTGCCCAGCTACTCGCCGGGCGTCGTCCAGTGGCTCTCGCCGTGGGTGGACGTCGAGTCCATGTCCACCGCCGAGGGCCGCGAACACCAGCGCCTGCGCCAACTCGTCGCACCGGCCCTGACCCCCAAGCGCATCGACGCCATGCGCCCGCACCTGGAGGCCATCGCCAAGCGCCTGCTGGACGAACTGGCCGAGCACCCGGCCGACCAGCCGGTCGACCTGCACACCGCGTACTCGCAGCAGCTCCCGACCCGGATGATCTGCGACCTGTTCGGCGTCCCCGACGACCTGCGCCCCGAGGTCCTGCGCATCCTCCGCGTGGTCCTGAACACGGACAACGTGCCCGAGGAGGAGTCGGCGGCGGTGTTCACCGACATGAACGTCGCCATGCGCCGGCTGATCGACCTCAAGCGCCGCGAACCGGCCGACGACCTGACCAGCTTCCTGCTGTCCGCCCGCGTGGTGGGCGAGGAACCGCTGGCCGAGCAGGAGCTGGTGGACATGCTCCTGCTGCTGATCGGCGGCGGCAGCCAGACGACGGTGTCCCTCATCGACCACACCGTCCGCGAGCTCCTGGCCAACCCGGCCCAGCTCAAGATCGTCCTCGACGACCCGGCGCGCTGGCCGGACGCCATCGAGGAGTCCCTGCGCGTGCACTGCCCGGTCGGCTCCCTGCCGATGCGGTGGGCCAAGGAGGACATCGACCTGGGCGAGGGCGTGGTCATCCGGGCCGGCGACGCCATCCTCATCAACTACCTGGCCCACGGCCGCGACCCGAACGTCCACGAGAACCCGGGCTCGTTCGACGTGAACCGCGCCGACAAGGACCACCTGGCCTTCGGCCTCGGCCCCCACTTCTGCCCCGGCGCCCGCCTGGCCCGGCTGGAGGCGAACGTCGCGGTGCCCGCCCTGTTCGCCCGCTTCCCGGAGTTGTCGCTGGCCGTGGCTCCGGAGGACATCGCTCCGCTGCACTCCTTCATCGCCAACGACGTGGCCGCTCTGCCGGTCGTGCTGAACCACCGCTGAACCGGGTGATGCGAAAGCCCCGGCCGGACTGTCCGGCCGGGGCTTCGGCACGTCGGGTGTGAGGTGAAAGACGCTCGCGCTGTTTTGCGCCGAGAAATTGCGCGATCGTCCAACAAACTCAATCGCCTGCCCCGCCGCCCCTGGGGCGGGGCACGCGCGCTCGTGTCGCGTGCCCCGCCCGGCGAGGGGTTAGGCGATGTCCAGTTCGTTGTCGAGGATGTCGAAGATGTCGTCCGCCGTGGCGACGCTGAGGTCCGCGTCCTCCTGAACCTCCGGCGCCGCCTTGTCGCGCCACTTGGTGACCAGGCGTTGGAGCGCGGCGGCGATGTCGGTGTCGGCGGACTCCGTGTCCACCAGGTCCAGGGTCGCTTCCAGCTTGGCGATGCCGTCCACCAGGTTGCGCATCCGCTGCTTGGCCTGGCTCCCGCCCAGCTCCTGGAGCAGGTGCTCGACCAGGGCCAACGGGGTCGGGTGGTCGAAGGTGAGGGTGGCGGGCAGGCGCAGGGCGGTGGCGGTGTTGAGGCGGTTTCGGAGTTCCACGGCGGTCAGGGAGTCGAAGCCCAGGTTCTTGAAGGCGCTGTCCGGGGGGACGGTGTCCGTTGACGCGTGGGCCAGGACGGTGGCGACGTTGGTGCGGACCAACTCCAGGAGGGCCTCGCGTTGGGCGGCTTCCTCCATGGTTGCCAAGCGGTCGCGCAGCGGGATGGTGGGAGCGGTGGCTTGTTTGCGGGAGCGGGTGAAGGAGCGGAGGGGCGGGGGTGGGGTGGTGGTGCGGAGGGTGGCGAGGTCCAGTTTGACCGGGACCAGGCACGGGTCGGTGGTGCGGACGGCGGCGTCGAAGAGGGACAGGCCTTCCTCGACGGTGTGGGGCAGGACGCCGCCTCGGGTGATGCGGGCCAGATCGGCCGAGGTCAGGGTGCCGGCCATGGCGTTGTCCTGTTGCCAGAGGCCCCAGGCCAGTGATGTCGCGGGGCGGCCGGACGCCCGTCGGCGGGCTGCCAGGGCGTCCAGGAAGGCGTTGGCCGCGGCGTAGTTCGCCTGGCCGGCGGTGCCCAGGACGCCGCTGGCCGAGGAGAACAGGGCGAAGAGGTCGAGGTCGCCGGTGAGGTCGTGCAGGTTCAGCGCGGCGTCCACCTTGGCGCGGAGGACGGTGTCGATCCGGTCGGGCGTGAGGGATTCGATGGTGCCGTCGTCCAGGACGCCGGCGGCGTGGATGACGCCCACCAGGTTCGGGAGGGTGGCCAGGAGGGCGGCCAGGGCTTCTCGGTCGGCGGCGTCGCAGGCGACGATGTCGACGGTGGTGCCCGAAGCCCGCAGTTCAGTCGCCAGGGCTGGTGCGCCGGGGGCGTCCGGGCCGCGGCGGGAGGTCAGGACCAGGTGGTTGGCGCCGTGGGTCTGCACCAGGTGTCGGGCCAGGTCGGCGCCCAGGGCGCCGGTGCCGCCGGTGATCAGGACGGTGCCCGACGGGTCGAAGAGGCGATCTTGCGAGGTGGAGCGGACCTTGCTCAGGCGGGGGACGTGCAGCGCGCCGTCGCGGACGGCCACCTGGGGCTCGGCGGTCGCGACGGCCGTGCCCACGTGGGTCGCGTCGTCGGTGTCCACCAGGACGAAGCGGTCGGGGTGTTCGGTCTGCGCCGACCGCACCAAGCCCCACACGGCCGCGCCCGCCGGGTTGGTGCCGTCGGTGGCGCCCCGGGTGACGAACACGAGGGGGGAGCGGTCGCCCGGGAGCCATTCCTGGATCGCGGCCAGGGCGTGGTGGACGGTGGAACGGACCGTGTCCGCATCAGACCCGAAGCCGACTTCGAAGACTTCGGGCGTGTCGACGGGGCCGACGGGGGTGGGGACGGAGACCCAGTCCAAGCGGTAGAGGGAGTCCACAGTGGACGCGCGCTCGGTCGGGCGGGCCACCAGGGATTCGACCGCGGCGACGGGGGTGCCGGACGGGTCGGCCAGGGACAGGGTGTACGTGTCGGGAGCGGTCGGGCTGATGCGGA
Organism: Actinosynnema sp. CA-248983; assembly: GCA_050954585.1. Taxonomy (GTDB): domain Bacteria; phylum Actinomycetota; class Actinomycetes; order Mycobacteriales; family Pseudonocardiaceae; genus Actinosynnema. The sequence continues at coordinate 1,436,840 of CP191863.1, forward strand.
CGCGTAGGCCGCCGGCGCCTCGGGAGACCACGTGCACGCCGTGCCAGCTGAACGGCAGTCGCACGGCCTCGGCGTCCAGGAACAGGGTGTGCAGGGCCGCGTCGAGCAGGGCGGGGTGCAGGCCGAAGCCGGTCGGGACGCCCTCGGGGAGGGTGATCTCGGCGAACAGGTCCTCGCCTTGTCGCCACGCCGCCGTCAGGCCGCGGAACGCCGGGCCGTAGTCGACACCGAGGTCCGTGATCCGGTCGTACAACTCGTCCACGGACACCGGAGTGGCGTTCGGCGGCCACTCGGTGGCCCATGAGGTGTCCACGACCGACCCGGCTGCGCTGAGCAGACCGCTTGCGTGGTGGGTCCACGGCTCGTCGAGGGCGTCCTCGCGGCGTGAGTGGACGCGGACGGGGCGGTTGCCGGTCTCGTCGCGGTCGCCGACCTCGACTTGGACCTGCACGGCACCTTCGTCGGGCAGCACCAGCGGTGCGTGGAGGGTCAACTCGTCCACGACGTCCAGGTCCACGTGTTCGGCCGCCCGGCGGGCCAGTTCCACCAGCGCGGCACCGGGCAGCAGGACCTCGCCCAGGACGGCGTGGTCGCGCAGCCACGACTGGTCGCGCAGGGAGAGCCGGCCGGTGAGGACCGTGCGTTCCGAGTCGGCCAGGCCCAGGACCGCGCCGAGGAGCGGGTGGTCGGCCGCGGCCAGGCCCAAGCCGGTCGGGCTGCCTGCCGCCTCCTCCGTGACCAGCCAGTACCGCTGGTGCTGGAAGGCGTAGGTGGGCAGGTCGACGTGGCTCGCCCCGGCGAAGAAGCCGGCCCAGGCTACGGGCACGCCCCGCGCGTGCAGCCGGCCCAGCGCGCCGACGACCGCGGTGACGTCGTCGCGGTCCCGCCGCGTGGACGCCACGACTTCGTCGGAGTCCACCATCGCCGACAGTGCCGCATCGGGTCCGACCTCCAGGAATGTGCGCACGCCCCGGTCCCGCAACGACGCCACGGCCTGGGCGAACCGGACCGCGTCGCGCGCCTGGCGCACCCAGTAGTCCGGGGAGGGCGTGAAGACCTCGCCGGTGACGGTGGAGACCAGGGGAGTGGTGGGCGGTTGGTGGGTGATGCCCTCGGCGACCTTCCGCAGCTCGTCGAGCATCGGCTCCATGAGCGGCGAGTGGAAGGCGTGGGAGACGGTGAGCCGCTTGGTCTTGTGGCCCTGTGCGGCCAGGGTTTCGGCCGCCGCCAGGACCGCCGTCTCCGAGCCGGACAGGACCAGGGAGTTCGGGCCGTTGACCGCGCCGATCGCAACAGCGTCGGACAGCAGCCCGGCCACCTGCTCTTCGGTGGCCTGGACGGCGACCATCGCGCCACCGGCCGGCAACGCCTGCATCAGCCGGCCCCGGGCGGCGACCAGTCGGGCGGCGTCGGCGAGGCTGAACACCCCGGCCGCGTACGCCGCCGCGAACTCGCCGATCGAGTGCCCGGCCAGGAAGTCCGGCTTCACGCCCCACGACGCGAACAGCCGGTACAACGCGGTTTCGAAGGCGAACAGGGCGGGTTGGGTGTAGCCGGTGTCGTGCAGTTCGTCGGTGTCCAGGACCTCGGCGAGCGGCTTGGGGAGGTGCGGGTCCAGGGCGGCGCAGGCCTCGGCGAAAGCGTCGGCGAACACCGGGAACTGCTTCAGCGCGTCGCCCATGCCCAGGCGCTGCGAACCCTGACCCGTGAACAGGAACGCGACACTGCCGCCGCGCACCGCGTCCACCACCACGCCGGGCGCGTCCTCGCCGGCGGCTAGGGCGGCTAGACCGCGAAGCAGGTCGGCGCGGGTGGTGCCGGACACGACCGCGCGGTGGTCGAAGGCGACCCGGGCGGTGGCCAGGGAGTGGCCGACGTCCGCCAGGGGCTGGTCCGCGTGTGCCGTCACGTGGTCGAGCAGGCGGCGGGCCTGGTCGCGGAGGGCTGGTTCGGTTCGGCCGGACAAGACCCAGGGGACGGCGGGAACGGGCTCGCCGCCGAGCACGGGGGCCGCCGGCGGCTCCTCGATGATCACGTGCGCGTTGGTGCCGCTGACCCCGAAGGACGACACCCCGGCCCGCCGCGGGTGCCCGTTGACCGGCCACTCGGCGGCCTCGGTGAGCAGTTCCACCGACCCGGCCGCCCAGTCCACCTTCGGCGACGGCTCCTCGACGTGCAGCGTCTTCGGCAACACGTTGTGCCGCATGGCGAGCACCATCTTGATCACGCCGCCGACGCCCGCCGCGGCCTGGGTGTGGCCGATGTTGGACTTCAGCGAGCCGAGCTTCAGCGGCGCGGCCCGGTCCTGGCCGTAGGTGGCCAGGATCGCCTGCGCCTCGATCGGGTCGCCGAGCACCGTGCCGGTCCCGTGCGCCTCCACCGCGTCCACATCGGACGGTTGCAGGCCCGCGTTGGCCAGCGCCTGGCGGATGACCCGCTGCTGGGACGGCCCGTTGGGCGCGGTGAGGCCGTTGGACGCGCCGTCCTGGTTCACCGCCGAGCCCCGCACGACCGCGAGCACGCGGTGGCCGTTGCGCCGGGCGTCCGAGAGCCGTTCCACGACCAGCACGCCGACGCCCTCGGCCCACGCGGTGCCGTTCGCGGTGGACGAGAACGCCTTGCACCGCCCGTCCGGCGCGAGTCCGCGCTGCTTGGAGAACTCCACGTACAACCCGGGCGTCGCCATCACGGTCACGCCGCCGGCCAGGGCCAGCGAGCACTCGCCGGACCGCAGCGCCTGCGCGGCGAGGTGCAGCGCGACCAGGGACGACGAGCACGCGGTGTCGACGGTGACCGCCGGGCCCTCCAGCCCGAGCGTGTAGGCGACGCGGCCGGAGGCCACGCTGCCCGCCGTGCCGGTGCCCCAGAAGCCCTCGACGCCCTCGGGCACCGCACTGGAGCGTGCCGCGTAGTCGTGGGTCATGAGACCGGTGAACACGCCGGTCGCCGAGCCGCGCAGCCCGTCCGGCTGGAGTCCGGCGCTCTCCAGCGCCTCCCAGCACGCCTCCAGGAACACGCGTTGCTGCGGGTCCATCGCGAGCGCTTCGCGGGGGCTGATGCCGAAGAAGTCGGCGTCGAACCGGGCCGCGTCGAGCAGGAAGCCGCCCTCGCTGACGTAGCTGGCGCCGGGGGTGTCCGGGTCCGGGTCGAACAGGGTGTCCAGCGACCAGCCCCGGTCGGTCGGGAACCCGGTGATGCCGTCGCGGCCGGTGGCGAGCATCCGCCACAGGTCCTCCGGCGAGGACACCCCGCCGGGGTAGCGGCACGCCATGCCGACGATCGCGATCGGCTCGTCCGCCGGGCGGACCGCCGTCGGGCGCTGCGCCGGCTCCGCCCGCTGGCCGAACTCGCCCAGCAGGTGGTCGACGATCGCTTCCGGGGTCGGGTAGTCGAAGGTCAGCGTCGCGGGCAGGCGCAGACCGGTCGCGGTGTTGAGCCGGTTGCGCAGTTCGACGGCCATCAGCGAGTCGAAACCGAGCTGCTTGAACGGGTTCCCGCCGCTGATCGAGGCCGGGTCGGGGTGCGCCAGGACGGTCGCGACCTGGGCGCGCACCAGGTCCAGCAGGGTCCGCCGCTGCTCTTCTTCGGTCCGCCCGGCCAACTCCCGGGCCAGCGCCGATCCGCTCGGGCCGGTCGCGGCGCGGCGGCGGCGGGGGACGCGGGCGAGGCCGTGCAGGGGCGGCGCGGGGTTGGTGGCGGCGCGCACGGCGGCCACGTCGATGGTGACGGGCACCAGGTGCGGCCGGCCGGAGCGGCACGCGGCGTCGAACAGGGCGAGGCCGTCGGCGACGCTGTGCGCCAGGAGGCCGCCCCGGGCGAGCCGGGCGAGGTCCGCTTCGCCGAGGCTGTGCGACATCGCGCCGTCCTGGTCCCACAGGCCCCACGAGAGCGCGGTCGCGGCCTGGCCTTGGGCGTGCCGGTGGGCGGCGAGGCCGTCGAGGAACGCGTTGGCCGCCGCGTAGTTGGCCTGGCCGGCCGTGCCGACGATGCCCGCGACCGACGAGAACAGGACGAACAGCTCGACGTCACCGGCCAGTTCGTGCAGGTTGAGGGCCGCGTCGACCTTGGGCCGCAGGACGGTGTCCAGGCGGTCCGGGGTGAGGGCGTCCAGGACGCCGTCGTCCAGCACGCCCGCCGCGTGGACCACGCCGACCAGGTTCGGCAGGGTGGCCAGGAGGGTGGCCAGGGCGTCCCGGTCGGCGGCGTCGCAGGCCACGACGTCTACCACCGCGCCGGAGGCGCGCAGTTCGTCGGCGAGGTCGAGCGCGCCGGGCGCGTCCGGGCCCCGGCGGGAGGTCAGCACCAGGTGCCGGGCGCCGTGCGCGGACACCAGGTGGCGGGCCAGTTCGGCGGCCAGCCCGCCGGTGCCGCCGGTGATCAGCACCGCGCCGGCCGGGTCGAACAGGCGGGCGTCGGAGGCGGCGGGCTCGTGGGCGGCGAGCCGGGGCGTGGTCACCACGCCGGCGCGGACGGCCAGTTGCGGCTCCCCGGTGCCGATCGCGGTGGCGAGCACCCGTTCGGACTGCTCGGTGCCGTCGATCTCGACCAGCACGAACCGGTCCGGCTGCTCGGTCTGCGCGGACCGCACCAGGCCCCACGTGGCCGCTCCGGCCAGGTCGTCGGAGGTGACGACGGCGAGCCGGCCCGGAGCCTGCTGGAGCTTGGCCAGGGTGGCGGCCAGGGAGGCGCGGACGGTGTCGGCGGTGTCGCCGGGCAGGGCCCGGAAGATCTCGACGTCGGTGTCGGCGGCGGAGGTCGCGACCGGCACCCATTCCGTCGTGTAGAGCGCGGGCGCGGGTCCGGCCACGGTCGTCGCGACCGGGCGGACGGCGACGGCGTTGGCGGACAGCACGGGGCTGCCCTCGTCGTCGAACGCGGCCACCCGGAACGCGTGCTCGCCCGCCGGCGTGAGGTGGACGCGCAGCGCCGACGTCCCGGCCCGGTGCAGCCGCACCCCGCGCCACGAGAACGGCAGCCAGGCCTGGCCCGGCCCGCCGTCGAGGTCGAGGACCATCGGGTGCAGGGCCGCGTCGAGCAGGGCCGGGTGGACGCCGAAGCGCACCGCGCCGACTTCCTCCTCGGGCCGCAGCGCGACCCGGGCGAACAGCTCGCCGCCGCGCCGCCACACCTCCTGCACGCCCTGGAACGCCGGGCCGTAGCCGAAGCCGCGGGCCAGCAGCCAGCCGTAGAAGTCGTCCACCTCGACCGGTTCCGCGCCGGCCGGCGGCCAGTCCGCGACCGGGGCGGGCACCGGGGTCTCGTCGGGGGTCAGCACGCCGGACGCGTGGGAGGTCCACTCCTCGCCCGGGGCGTGGTCGGCGGGCTGGGAGTACACGCCGAACTCGCGCCGGCCGTGCTCGTCCGGGCGGCCGATCCAGACCTGGAGGTTCACCGGGCGCTGCCCGAGCGCGAGCGGCGCCTGGAGGGTCATCTCCTCGACCACCGCGCAGTCGGTGTGCCGCGCGGCCTGCGCGGCCAGTTCGAGGAACGCGGTGCCGGGCAGCAGCACGGAGTCCGCGACGGCGTGGTCCGCCAGCCACGGCTGGGCCGTCGGCGACAGGCGTCCGGTGAGCACCAGCCGGTCGGTGTCCGTCACGCCGAGCACCGCGCCGAGCAGCGGGTGAGCGGCGGAGGTGAGGCCCGCCGCGCCGACGTCCCCGCCGCCCGCCGGCCGCAGCCAGTAGGAGCGGCGCTGGAACGCGTACGTGGGCAGCTCGACCGTCCCCGCGCTCGGGAAGAACGCCGCACCGTCCACTGTGGACCCGGCGGCGAACAGCCGGCCGAACGCCTCCGCCGCCGTGCGCCGCTCGTCGCGCTTCGCCCGGGTCAGCGGGATCGCGGTGTCGGGCACGAGCGCGGACAGGACAGCGTCCGGCCCGATCTCGACGAACGTGGTGGTCCCGGCGAGCGCGTCCACGGCGTCGGCGAACCGGACGGCCTCGCGGACCTGGCGCGGCCAGTAGTCCGGGGTCGGCGTGAACGGCCGGCCGGTGACGGTGGAGATCAGCGGGATCGCGGGCTCGTGGTGGGTGATGCCCTCGGCGACCGCGCGCAGCTCGGCGAGCATCGGTTCCATCAGCGGCGAGTGGAAGGCGTGCGAGACGGTGAGCCGCTTGGTCTTGTGGCCCTGTGCCGCGAGCTTCTCGGCGGCGGCGAGGACCGCGGTCTCGTCGCCGGACAGGACCACGGAGGTGCGGCTGTTGACGGCGGCGATGGCGACCCGGTCGGACAGGAACCCGGCCACCTGGTCCTCGGTGGCCTGGACGGCGACCATCGCGCCGCCCTCGGGCAGCGCCTGCATGAGCCGGCCGCGCGCCGCGACCAGCTTCGCGGCGTCTTCGAGGGTGAACACGCCGGCGACGTGCGCGGCGGCCAGTTCGCCGATGGAGTGGCCGACGAGGTGGTCCGGCTTGACGCCCCACGACGTGACCAGGCGGTACAGCGCGGTCTCGAAGGCGAAGAGGGCGGGCTGGGTGTAGCCGGTGTCGTGCAGTTCTTCGGTGTGCAGCACCGACGCGAGCGGCTTGGGCAGGTGCGGGTCCAGGGCTGCGCACGCTTCGGCGAAGGCTTCGGCGAACACCGGGAAGGTGGACAGGTCGGCGCCCATGCCGAGGCGCTGCGAGCCCTGCCCGGTGAACAGGAAGGCCGTCTTGCCGGGGCTGACCACGGTCGACGGCTCGCTGCCGGACGCGACCGCGATGAGGGCGGCGACCAGTTCGTCACGGTCCGCGCCCACCACGGCGGTGCGGTGGTCGAACGCGACGCGGGTGGTGGCGAGGGAGCGGCCGATGGCGGCGATGTCCTGGTCGGGGTGCGCTTCGACGTGGTCGATCAGCCGTCGGGCCTGGTCGCGGACGGCCGCCTCACTGCGCCCGGACAACACCCACGGCACCACGTCCGGCCGATCACCGGCGATGGGGCTGGTGGCGGGGGGTTCCTCGATGATCACGTGGGCGTTGGTGCCGCTCATGCCGAACGACGACACGGCGGCCCGGCGCGGGCGCCCACCCGCCGGCCACTCGACGGCGTCGGTCAGCAGTTCCACCGCGCCCGCCGACCAGTCGACCTTGCGGGTCGGCTCGGCGACGTGCAGGGTGCGCGGCAGCAGGCCGTGGCGCAGGGCCATCGCCATCTTGATGACGCCGCCGACGCCGGCCGCGGCCTGGGTGTGGCCGATGTTGGACTTCAGCGACCCCAGCCGCAGCGGGGTCTCGCGGCCCTGGCCGTAGGTGGCGAGGACCGCCTGGGCCTCGATCGGGTCGCCCAGGGTGGTGCCTGTGCCGTGCGCTTCCAGGGCGTCCACGTCGGACGGTCGCAGGCCCGCGTTGGCCAGCGCCTGGCGGATGACCCGCTGCTGGGACGGCCCGTTGGGCGCGGTGAGGCCGTTGGACGCGCCGTCCTGGTTCACGGCGGACCCGCGCAGCACGGCGACGACCGGGTGGCCGTTGCGGCGCGCGTCGGACAGCCGTTCCAGCACCAGCATGCCCGCGCCCTCGGACCAGCCGGTGCCGTCGGCGTCCTCGGCGAACGCCTTGCACCGGCCGTCGGCGGACAGGCCGCCCTGGCGGGAGAACTCGGTGAACGTCTCGGGCCCGGACATCACGGTCACGCCGCCGGCCAGCGCCATGCCGCACTCGCCGGACCGCAGCGCCCGCACCGCCAGGTGCAGCGCGACCAGCGACGACGAGCACGCCGTGTCGACGGTCATGGCGGGACCTTCGAGGCCCAGCGCGTAGGCGATGCGGCCGGACGCGACGCTGCTCGCGATGCCGGTGATGAGGAAGCCGTCGACGCCGTCGTCCTCGCTGTGCCCGCCGCGCCCGTAGTCCTGCACCGGCACGCCCGCGAACACCGCCGTGTCGCTGCCGCGCAGGGAGTTCGGGTCGATGCCCGCCCGTTCCAGGGCCTCCCAGGCGGTCTCCATCAGCACGCGTTGCTGCGGGTCCATGGCGAGGGCTTCGCGGGGGCTGATGCCGAAGAACTCCGCGTCGAACTCGGCGGCGTCGTGCAGGAACCCGCCCGCGCCGGCCGCCGAGGTGCCCGGACCGTCGCCGGCGAACAGCGCGGCGAGGTCCCAGCCGCGGTTGGTGGGGAAGTCGCTGATCGCGTCCACGCCGTCGGCGACCAGCCGCCACAGGTCGTCCGGCGAGGCGACGCCGCCGGGGAAGCGGCAGCCCATGCCGACGATGGCGATCGGCTCGTCGTCCCGCACGGCGAGCGCGGCGGGCTCGTCGGGGACGGCTTCGGGGGCCGCGCCCAGCTGCTGGAGCAGGTGCTCGACCACGGTGTCCGGGGTCGGGTAGTCGAAGACCAGGGTCGCGGGCAGGTCGAGCCCGGTGACCGCGCTCAGCCGGCCGCGCAGCTGCACGGCGGTCAGCGAGTCGAAACCCAGGCGGCGGAACGGGGTCTCGGCGTCCAGCACCGGCGGCGCCTGGTCACCGAGCACTTCGGCGGTCTCCGCGCGCACGAGGTCCAGCAGCAGGTCGGCGCGCTCGTTTTCGGGGGTGGCCAGCAGGCGCGCGGTCAGCTCGGCACGGACCGCGCAGGTGTCGGCCGTGGTGTCGGCGACCAGGGCGGCGATCACGCACGGCTCGTCGGCGGCCAGGGCGGCGTCGAGGGCGGCGGCGCGGCGTTCGAGGGGCAGCGGGGTGAAGCCGGGGGCGGACCAGGCCAGCGACAGGCCCGGCAGGCCGCGCTCGCGCCGGTGCGCGATCACCGCGTCGGCCTCGGGGGAGTGTTCGGCGGACAGCGCGATCAGCCGCCCGGGGTGGTCGGCCAGTGGTGTGAGGTCGGCGTCCGACGCGACCACGACATCGGCGTTCTGCGCTACTTCGCGGAGGTCGTGGGCTTCGGTGAGGTGGCGGGCGAGTGCTTCATCGCGCCCGATGAACTGGACCGTCCCGCTCAGCGCCGCACGGGCGGCCACCGCGCGCACGGGACCGTCGTCGGTGTGCAGGGTGCCGTAGTCGGCGGTCGCCACGCCCAGCAGGCGGGCGGGCAGGTCGGGCAGCAGGTGTCGGATCGGCGTGCCGGCGGTGGTGCGGGGGATCGCTGCCACCGCGTGCACCTCGGCGGGCAGCGCCAAACCGGCCGCACGGCAGGCCTCGACCACGGCCGCACTGTCCACTTCGGACCCGACGACGTAGGCGACCGGGCCCGGGCCGGAGGCCGCGTCGGTCACGCCGGGCACCGCGCGCAGGACGGTGTCCAGCTTGTCCAGCCGGACCCGCAGGTCGCCGACCACGACCAGGTCGGCCAGCCGCCCGGTCACCGCGAGGTAGCCGGACTCGTCGCGCCGCGCCAGGTCGCCCGTGCGCAGCCAGCCGCCGCGCAGCGCGTCGGCGGTCTCGGCGGCCAGGTTGTGGTACCCGCCCGCCATCACGTTCGGCCCGGAGACCCAGACCTCGCCCTCCTGACCGGGCCCCAGGTCCGCGCCGGTCACCGGGTCCACCACCCGCACGCTCAACCCGGGCAGCGGCAGGCACCGCCGCCGCGGGTCGCCGTCCGGCCAGCTCACCGCGATCGGGCCGGACGTCTCGGTGGTCGCGTACACGGTGAGCAGGGGCGCGGAGAACGCCTCCTCGAACACCTCGCGCGCCGCTGTGTCCACCGCGCCGACCACCAGTCCCAGCCGCACGCCCACCGCGCCGGGGCGCGGGGTGTCCAGCAGAGCGCTGTGCGTCATCGGAGTGCCCGCGACCACGGTGCTGCGGTCGTCGGCGAGCACGCGCCGCAGCTCGTCCGGCCCGAGACCGGACGCCAGCCGCACCGACGCGCCCATCGCCGTCGCCGCCACCAGGAACGAGAACCCGGCGTGCACCGGCAGCGGCCAGAACAGCCGGTCGTCCGGCGTCAGGCCGAGTTGCACGGAGTACGCCGTCGCCGCCGGCCACAACGCGTTGCGCTGCGTGGACAGCACCCCCTTGCGCGGCCCGGTCGCACCCGCCGTGTAGGTCAGGAACGCCAGGTCGTCCAGGGTGAGGTCGTCCCGGGCGGGCGACGACGGCTCGGTGGTCGCCAGAGCCTCGAACGCGTGCCCGTCCGGGAAGTCCCCGTCCACCACCAGGTTCAGCGGCGACACCCGTGCGGCGCCGGCCGCGTCGGTGATCACCGTGTCCGCGCCGGCGTCCTCGACCAGGCGCGCCAGCTCGGCGTCGGGCAGCGCCGGGTCCAGCGGCACCGCGATGCCGCCCGCCCGCACCACCGCGAGCACGGCCTCCACGGCGGTCACGCCGTCCAACAGGACCACGACCCGGTCCGACGGCCACACGCCGAGGTCGGCGAGGTGGCCGGCGAGCCGTGCGGTCCGGGCGTCCAGCTCGGCGTGGGTCACGCTGCGCCGGGCGTCGGCGTAGGCGATCCGGGAGCCGGACCGGCCTGCGTTGGACCGGAGCAGTTCGGGCAGGGGCCGGAGCAGGTCGGTGCGCGGCATGGTTCAACAACCTCTTGTCGGCAACGGGATCGCGGAGCGGGCCGGGGTCTTTCAGACGGTGACGGGAAGGTGCATCACCGCGGGCAGCAGCGGGGAGTTGCGCAGCCGCAACGTCTCCGGGTCCACGGCGAGCTTGATGTTCGGGAAGCGGGTGAACAGCTTGCGCAGCGCGGTGACGACCTCGATGCGCGCCAGCTCCGAGCCGGAGCAGAAGTGCGCGCCGCCGCCGAACGCCATGTGCGACTTGTCCGCGCGGTCGAGGTCGAACTTCTGCGGCTCGGGGAACTTCGCCGGGTCGTTGCCCGCGGCGGTCAGGTGCAGGTACACCGTGTCGCCCGCGGCGACCTTCGTGCCGCCGATCTCCAGGTCCTCGGTGGCGAACCGGCGGAACCCGTGGTGCACCGAGCCGTGCATCCGCAGCAGCTCCTCGACGGCCACGTCGAACTCGTCGGGGTTGGCGCGCAGGCGCTCCAGCGCCTCCGGGTTGTCCAGCAGGGCCAGCGCGCCCCGGCTGATCATGCCCGCGGTGGTGTCGTAGCCGCCCAGCAGCGTCAGCAGGGCGAGGCTCATCACCTCGAACACGGTCAGTTCCGGCTCGCCGTCGGCGTTCTTGGCGTGCACCCAGTACGACAGCAGGTCGTCGGTCGGGTTCTCCGCCTTCTGCTTGCGGACGTCGTTGACGAACATCGACAGCTTCTCGCGGGTGGTGGCGTTGATCTGCTCGTCGCCGCCGAACGCCAGGTCGCACCAGTGCTTCAGCTCGGCCCGGTAGTTCTCCGGGATGCCCAGCACGTCGCAGATGATGGTGATCGGCAGCAGCGCGGCGTAGTCGTTGACCAGGTCGCCGCCGCCCGCCGCCTCGATCGCGTCCAGCCGGGCGTCCACGATCTCGTCCACGCGCGGGCGGAACGTGTCGACGTTGCGGGGCAGGAAGGTGAAGTTCACCATCCGCTTGAGGCGGGTGTGCTGCGGCGGGTCGGTGGTGACGATCGTGCCGGTCGCCTCGCCCTCCGGGAACCGCTTGGTGGTGAAGGTTTCCGGGTTGGCGTACTCGCGCGGCCGGGCCAGGCGCTTGTCCCGCAGGCCGGCGTGGACCTCGGCGTAGCCGGTGACGATCCACGCCGGGTCCTGGTCGTCCAGGCAGATCCGGTGGATCGGACCTTCCCGGTGCAGCGCGGCGTACAGCGCGTAGGGCGCGTACGGGGAGGCGTAGTAGTCGTCGTCGAGCGGCATTTCATGCCCGTGCACGGGGCACTTGTCCGTCATGTCGTCCTCGCTAGGGGGTCTGGGCAGGTCGCGGACCGCGCGCGGAGCCCATGCTGCGCGCGGTCGCTCCACGGTCGGGTAATCGCCGGGGTGAGCGGGGTGGTCAGCCCACCAGCGCGGGGACCTGGATCGCGGCGTCGTGCTCCAGGATGCGCTGCTGGAGCTCCTGGAGCCCGCGACCCGGTTCGAGGCCGAGACCGTCGATGAGCGCCTCGCGGGTGCGGCGGTAGACGCGCAGCGCGTCGGCCTGCCGGCCGGACCGGTACAGCGCCAGCATGAACTGGAGGCACAGCCGTTCCCGCATGGGTTCGGTGGCGGTGAGCACCTCCAGCTCCGGGGTGATCTCGCGGTGCCGGCCGCACGCCAGCTCGGCGTCGAGCCGGTCCTCCAGCGCGGACAGCCGCTCGTCCTCCAGCGCGGTCAGCTCGGACCAGCAGATGCCGGTCTCCACGAGGTCGGCCAGCGCCCGGCCGCGCCACAGCGACAGCGCCTCGCGCAGCCGTTCGGCGCCCAGGGCGTGCGCGCCCTCGGAGATCGCGCTGCGCCCGTCGCGCACCAGCGAGCGGAACACGAACAGGTCGACCGCCTGCACGTCGACCCGCAGCTGGTAGCCGGGGCGGTGCGTGCGCAGGAGGGGTGTGGTGGTCGGGTCGGTGTTGGCGGCGAGCATCCGGCGGATGCCCGACACGGCGTTCTGGACCATCTTCCGAGCGGTCGGGGGCGGGTTGCCCTCCCACATCGCCTGGAGGATCTGGCTGGTCGGCACGACCTTGTTGGCGTGGAGCAGGAGGTAGCCGAGGATCGCGCGCTGCTTCACGCCGCCCAGTTCGAGCTGGGCGCCGCCGTCGACGACCTCGGTGCTCCCGAGAACGGAGAACTTCATGGACTCACTCCCGAGATATGCCTTCAACCGTGGGGAAGCACATCGAAGCTTCCCACTTCCGGCAACTGTCGGGACACCCCTAGGTAGGTCGGGGGAATTCCTAGGGGCATGGCACGGGCATTCCCACGAATATGCGCACCCCCTGGTCAGCCATTGTGCGCCCATGGTCGGGTGTGAGCGCGTCACATACCCGCCGTGAGCCGGTCACGGGGAAGTGGTGAGCCAGCTCCAAGGGCTGTTCGGAGCAGTTAACGCCCCAGGTGGGAAGGGTGCCGGCGATAAGGGTCGGACGGTGCTCCGGGGTGCCGGCGAACGGGTTGCCGGAAGGTGTCCCGGAGGTGGTCGGCGAAGGCGGGTATGAGTATTTCACGGGTGCGCTGTGAGGAAACGGTGGGCGATGGGTGAGGCGCGGACTTGTCGCGGTACCCGCCGATCCAGCACCTTTTGTCTCGAACGTCGCCCACCACACCGAGCGAACTTCCCGCGAGGAGACTTTCCAATGCCGATCATCGCGAATGAGATTGTCCGGGCGTTCTTCTTCGAGGGCGCCGAGGCGCCCGCCGCCGGCGCTCTCTCCGTGGACGTGCTGGACAGCTGGACCAACACCGGCATCGCCGCCGTCCGCCCGACCACGATCAGCTGGAGCGAGGGCCAGAGCGGCACGTGCTACTGACCGCACCCCCCGGGCGCGCCCACCGACCGCCGGTGGGCAACGCCCTGGCCACTGACCACGACTGGAACCGCGGAGTAGACGAGATGTCCGATACGGAATTGTGGATTCGTCGGTTCCACCCGTCCGACGACGCGGCGACCAGGCTGCTGTGCCTGCCGCACGCCGGGGGTTCCGCCGGCTACTTCTTCCGCGTGGCGCAAGAGCTTTCGCCGGAGATCGACGTGCTGGCCGTGCAGTACCCGGGCCGGCAGGACCGGCAGCGCGAGCCCGGCCTCACCTCGATCCACGACCTGGCCGACCGCCTGGTGGCGGCCGTGCTGCCGCTGGTCGACCGGCCGATCACGCTGTTCGGCCACAGCATGGGCGCCACGCTGGGCTTCGAGGTCGCGCGGCGGCTGGAGGGCCTGGGCGTCACGCCCACCGCGCTCTTCGCGTCCGGCCGGCGCGCACCGCACCGGCGGCGGCTCGAACGGACCCACCTGCGCGACGACGCCGGCCTGATCGCCGACGTCCGGGCGCTCGCGGGCACCGACTCCGCGCTGCTGGACGACGAGGACGTGGTCCGCATGGTGCTGCCCGCGATCCGCTCCGACTACACCGCGGCCGAGACCTACGAGTACCGGCCCGGCCCGCGGCTGGCGTGCCCGGTCGTCGCCCTGGTCGGCGACGCCGACCCCCGGGTGACCCTGGAGGAGGCGGAGGGCTGGCGCGAGCACACCGACGCGTCCTTCGAACTCGCCGTCCACCCCGGCGGCCACTTCTACCTCAACGACTCGATGCCCGAGGTCCTGCGCCGGATCACGGACCACACCCGTTCCGCCGGCGGGGTCGCGCAGTCGAACACGTGAGCGTTGCGAGGTGAGTGCGGTGCCACTGATCGAGAGAGAACACCTGCTGTCCGAGCTGACGGCGCTGTTCGCGGCGTCGTCGGCGGGCAGCGGCCGGGTCGCGCTCGTCGACGGCGGCGTGGCCAGCGGCAAGACCGAACTGGTCAACGCGCTGGCCGAACGGGCCGCCGCGGACGGCGCCCGCGTGCTCACCGCGGCCTGCTCGCTCGCGGAGAGCGCCATCCCGCTGGGCGTGGTGAACCAGCTGTGCCACGGCGCGGACCTGCGGCTGGACGTCGCGGTCGGCGACCCGGACGCGCCCACGCTGCGCGACGACGACGCCCGGCTGCTGGAGGGCGTGTGCCGGCTGCTGCTGGACCTCGCCGCCGAACGGCCGCTGGTGGTCGTCGTGGACGACGTCCAGTTCGCGGACCCCTTGTCACTGCAAGCCCTGCTGTACCTGCAACGGCGCATCCGCGCGGCCCGGGTGCTGCTCGTGCTGAGCGGCTGCGTGTCGGCGCGGCCCGCCGGCGCGGCGTTCCACGCGGAGCTGACCCGGCAGCCGCACTGCCGGCACCTGCGGCTGCTGCCGCTGTCGCGCGACGGGGTCGGCCGGCTGCTCGCCGAGCGGTTCACGCCCGAGGTGGCGCGGCGGTTCGCCGAACCCGCGCACGCGCTCAGCGGCGGCAACCCCCTGCTCGTGCACGCGCTCGCCGACGATTCCGTTGGCACACCGGACTTCCCGGCCGTCGGTGACGCGTTCGTGCACGCGGCCCTGGCGTGCCTGCACCGCAGCGACCCCCGGCTGCTGGACGTCGCCCGCGCGGTGGCCGCGGCCGGTTCCCGCGCGTCCACCGACCTGGTGGCCGCGCTCGCCGACGTCACCCCGGCCGCCACGCGCCAGGCGGTGACCGCGCTCGCCGAGGCCGGTCTGGTCGACGGCCACGAGTTCCACCACCCGGCCGTGCGCGCCGCGGTCCTCGAAGACTGCCCGCCGGACGTGCTGGAAGCGTTGCGGCACAAGGCGGCCCGGCTCCTGCACGACGACGCCGCACCCGCCGCCGAGGTCGCCGCGCACCTGGTGGCCGTGGGCGAGCCGGTCGAGCCGTGGGCCGTGCCGGTGCTCGTCACGGCGGCGGCCGAGGCGGCGGCGGAGGACGCCACCGCCCACGCCGTCGACTGCCTGGACCTGGTCCTCGCCTCCACCGACGACCCGCGCGAGCGGGCGGCCGTCGAGGCCGGGCTGGTCCGGCTGCACTGGCGGTCCAAGCCGTCGAGCGTCCTGCGGCACCTGACGTCCTTGCTGGACGCGGCGCGCGCCGACGTGCTCGACGCGCGGGACGCCTTGATGCTGGCACGTTCCCTGGCGTGGCACGGCCGACCGGACGACGCCGCGGAAGTGCTGGACGGCCTCGACGACCTGGCCGCGCACCCAGACCCGGAGATCGCCGCCGACCACCTGGCCACCGTCGACTGGCTCCACCACTGCCACCCGGACGGCACGACCACACCCGCCGACCGGCTTTCGCTGGACCGGGCGGAGGAAGTGCTCCAGCGCGCCCGTCCCGGCGATTCCGTGCTCGTCGCCGTCTGGGCCGCCCTGCGCGCCCTGATCGGCGCCGACCGGCTCGACCGCGCCGAGGACTGGTGCGAGCGCCTGCACGAAGAAGCCGACCGGCGCGAGGTCGCCGGCTGGCGCGCCGTGCTGTCGGACGTCCGGGCCGAGATCGCGCTGCGGCGCGGTGACCTCGCGGTGGCCCAGCGGTACGCGGCACAAGCGCTGAGCACGATGTCCGCGACCTCCTGGGGCGTCGCCATCGGCTCGCCGCTCGCCCACCTCGTCCTCGCCGCCACCATGACCGGGCAGCCCGAGCAGGCCGACGAAGCGCTCCGCCGGCCCACGCCGGCCGCGTTGCGCCGAACCCTGTTCTGGCCCCGATACCTGCGCGCCCGGGGTGTCCACTACGACGCGGCGGACCGGCAGCAGGCCGCCCTCGCGGACTTCCGCGCCGCCGGCGAACTGGCCGTGCGGTGGGACGTCGACGACCCGTCGACCCTGCCGTGGCGCGTCGACCTCGCCCGCGTGCACGTCCGCCAAGGCCGACCCGAACGGGCGCGGGAACTGCTCACCGAGCACCTGGCCCTGCCCGGCGCGGACAGCCCGCGCGCCAAGGGCATGGGCCTGCGCGCCCTGGCGTCCGCGTGCGCGCCCAAGCAGCGCCAGGCGATGTTGTGCGAGGCGATGGACCTCCTGCACGCCGGCGGCGACCGGCACGAACTCGCGCACGCGTTCGCCGACCTCAGCCAGACCGGCCAGGCCCTCGGCGAGTTCGGCCGCGCCAAGATGATGGGCAGGCGTGCCCTCCAACTCGCCGAGGGCTGCCACGCCGGGCTGCTGCGGAAGAAGTTGCTACCGCTCCACGACGCGCTGGACGAGCGCGACGGAGGGGCGGAGGACGGGCTCGCCGCCCTGAGCGACGCCGAGCGGCGCGTCGTGAACCTGGCTGCCCGCGGTCACACCAACCGCGAGATCGGGCACAAGCTGTTCATCACGGTCAGCACCGTCGAACAGCACCTGACCAGGGCCTACCGGAAGCTGGGGATCAGCAGGCGGACGGACCTGGTGCCGATCGGTCCGACCGAGGAGGTGTTC
Source organism: Actinosynnema sp. CA-248983 (assembly GCA_050954585.1). GTDB lineage: Bacteria > Actinomycetota > Actinomycetes > Mycobacteriales > Pseudonocardiaceae > Actinosynnema. Next base: position 1,453,574 of record CP191863.1, read on the forward strand.
GCGTGAGGCGGCGCGAACGCGTGCTCGGGCGCGGCGACCCGTTGCCCGACAAGGTAACAACGATCCGATCGGACACGACATGACCGCAGTCGAGCACGAGGGAATCGGCAGGCAGGCGAGTCGACGCGCACAGCGGATACTCGCGCTGACCTTCCGGTTCCGCCGCCTCGAACACCCCGACGACCCGTGCGGCGAGCAGCCGTGCGACCAGTGCTACGACACCCACGAGAACCGCGTGCTGCGCTACGTGCTGGCCGGCGAGCCGGTGCACTTCGTGCTGCCCGCCTTCCCCGCCAAGTCGCGCAACCCGGAGAAGGTCGTCGGCTCGCTGCCCGACCTCGGCGAGCGGATCTCGGTGGAGTTCCTCCAGTCGTTCTGCGAGCAGGTGAGCCACTACCACCCGCCGGGCGCGCGCATCCTGATCTGCTCGGACGGCCACGTCTTCTCCGACATCCTGGGCATCCCGGACGACGACGTGACCGCCTACCGCGACGAGCTGCGCCGCATCATCGACCAGACCGGCGCGAGTTCGGTGTCGCTGTACTCGCTGGACGACGCGTTCGGCCTGACCGACTACGACGAGATGCGGCGCCTGCTGCTGGAGCGCTTCGCCACGTCGTTGGACGACCTGCGCGCCGAGGTGCGCACGGACCTCGGCGCGCGTTCGATGTTCAACGGCATGCACCGGTTCATGGTCGAGGACCAGACGCCGCAGCACCCCGGGATGAGCCGCACCAAGCTGCGCGAGCACTGCAAGGACTTCGCGTACCGGATGATCCAGCGCAGCCGCGCCTGGGGCGACCTGGTGGCCGCGGAGTTCCCCGACTCGATGCGGCTGTCGATCCACCCGCAGCCCCGGCACGCGGAGAAGATCGGCTTCCACCTCATCCGGACCCGGGACAGCTGGCTCACCCCGTGGCACGGCGTGGTCGTGGACGACGGCACCTCGATGACCCTGGTCAAGCGGGCCCAGGCGGAGCGCGACAACGCATCCCTGATCTGGCGCAACGGCCGGCCCAGCCACTACGTCAACCCCGAGTTCCCGCCCGAAGGGATCGCGTCATGACCAAGGCACACCAACTTCGCGTCGAGGAGACCCCGCTGTCGCCGTTCGGCCGGCTGGTGACCGCCGACGGCGCCGCGGACCTGCGCGACATCGACCCGTCCGAGCTGGAGCGCTGGACGGTCGAGTCCAAAGTGGTCGTGCTGCGCGGGTTCCCGTTGCTGGACAAGGACGACCTCGTCGACTACTGCGCGCGGTGGGGCGAGGTGCTGCACTGGGACTTCGGGGCCGTGCTGGACCTGGTGGTCCAGGAGGACCCGAAGAACTACCTGTTCAGCCGCACCGACGTGCCGTTCCACTGGGACGGGGCGTTCGCCGAGCGGGCACCGCGCTACTTCCTGTTCCAGTGCGTCGAGGCGCCGGTGGCGGGCGGTGGCGGCGAGACCGTGTTCTCCGACAGCGTCGAGGTGCTGCGCCGCACGCCCGCCGAACTGGTGCGCGAGTGGGCCGGCACGCGGGTCACCTACCGCACCGAGAAGCTCGGCTACTACGGCGGCGAGACGGTGTCGCCGCTGCTGGCGGAGCACTCGGAGACCGGCGAGACGATCCTGCGCTACGGCGAGCCGCTCGACCCGGAGCGCTACCGCAACCCGGTGTGGGTGGAGATCGGCGGCAAGTCCGACGCGGACGCGGCGGCGTTCATGGCGGACCTGCGCGACCGGATGCACGACCCGGACGTCTGCTACCACCACGAGTGGCGGGACGGCGACATCGTCGCGGTGGACAACCAGGCGCTCCTGCACGGCCGCAACGCGTTCCGCGGCAACTCGTCGCGGCACCTCCAGCGCATCCAGATCCTCTAGGAGCAAGCCATGACCACGACCGACATCCCGCGCCTACTCGTCCCCGAACCCGTGCGGCGACCGGGTCTCCTGCGCAAGCTGGACTGGTCGCTGCGCATCCGCCGCATCGAGTTCTTCCCGGTGTGGCTGTCGGTGATGCTCGTCCCGGCGCTGCTGTCGGTCGACGCGACCGCCGATCTGCTGTCCGGCACGTTCGCGCTGACCCTGGTCACCGTGCTGGCCGTCGTGCACATCGCCGACATGGTGAACACGCTGGCCGACCGCGAGGTGGACGCGACCTACAAGTCGCGGCTGTCCGAGGCGGTGTACGGGCTGGGCGTGCGCAACGTCCGCCGGCAGATCGGCGCGACCGCGGTGGTCGGGGCGGCGCTGGCCGTCGCCCTCTCGGCGCACACCGGGCACTGGGACCTGCTGCCGCTGATCGCGGTGGAGACCGCCCTGGTCGCCCAGTACTCGGTGCCGCCGCTGCACTTCAAGACCCGTGGTGTCTTCCAGCCGCTCATCGCGGTCGTCATCATCATCTGGATCCCGATGACGATCGTGGTGCGCGCGCTGGGCGGCGAGTTCGACTGGCCGCTGGTGGCTGCGGTCGCCGGCGTCGGCGCGGCCCTGATCGGGATCATCGTCGTCAACACCGCCGAGGACCTGCCCGAGGACCGCGCCCACGGCATCCGCACGTCCGTCATCGCCCTGGGCCTGCCCCGCGCGATGGTGTTCGCGACGGGCATGGTCGGCGTCGGCGGCGCCGTCGCCATCGCCGGCCTGCTGGCCGAGGGCGGCCCGACGTTCGGCCTGCTCCCGCTGGTGGCCGCCGTCGGCTTCGCCGCTTCGCACGTCTTCGGCACCGCGCGCCTGGTGCGCCGGAAGTCCGAAGTGGACGGACTGGCCCTGTTGCGGCCCAGGGCGAAGCTCGTCCCGCTCCAGGTGGCCACCACCGGCTGGGCGACCGTCATCGCCGCTGCTTTCGTGCTCGCCGGCCGGTGAGCACCCATCCCCCGGAGGTACCCGAAATGTCCGTCGAAGAGGTGCGCGCGACCGCCGCACCCACCACCCCGCTCACCGCCGGCCGCCGCCTGCTGTACTCGATCCGCATCCGCCGCGTCGAGTACCTGGCCGTCATGCTGGCGATCTACTCGATCCCCACCCTGCTGTCCGTGGAGTCGGCGAGCACGCTCGCCACCCTGGACTTCGCGCTGGTCATCGTGATGGCCCTGTCGGTCATGCACTTCATCGACATGACCAACGCGTACGCCGACCGCGACGTGGACGCGGTGTACAAGACGCGCCTGTCCGAGGCCGTGTACGGCCTGGGCCTGCGCAACGTGCGGGTGCAGATCGCCGTCACCGGCGTGGCCGTCATGGCCCTCGCGGCCTACCACACGTTCCGGACCGGCAACTGGGACCTGCTGCCGCTGGTCGCCTTCACGCTCTACATCGGCGCCCAGTACTCGATCCCGCCGATCCACCTGAAGAACTCGGGTGTGCTCCAGATCCCCGGCTTGGCCGCGGTGCTGCTGTGGCTGCCGATGCTGATCGTCGTGCGGTCCATCCCCGGCGAGCTGTCGTGGACCCTGCTGGCCGTGATCGTCGGCTTCGGCCTCAACCAGGTCGGCATCGTCATGGTCAACACCGCCGAGGACTGGCCGGAGGACGCCGCGTTCGACATCAACACCTGCGTCCGGGCGCTGGGCCTGACCCGCGCGATGGCGGTGGCGACCGGCCTGATCGCGGTCGGCGGCACCACGGTGTGCGTCTCGATCCTGTCGCTTGGCGGCTTCACCTGGGGCGCGGTGCCGATGGTCGCGGCCATCGCGTTCGCCCTGTTCCACGTGTCGGGCACCTGGCGGGGCGTGCGCGGCAAGTCCCTGGAGGACGCGCTGGCGTTCCTGCGGCCCAGGGCCAAGTTCGTCCCCCTCCAGGTGGCCTCCACCGGGTGGGGCACGGTGATCGCGGCAGCCTTCGTGCTCGCGGGCTGACCACTCTCGATGGAGGAACCATGGAGCGCTTGGCGTTCTCCTGCTACGTCTTCACCCCCGGCGGGCGACTGCTGCTGACCATGCGCGGTCACGCGAAGCGCACCTGGCGGGGCGTCTGGACCAACACGTGCCACGGCCACCCCGCTCCCGGCGAACCGGTCCCGGAAGCGGTGGTCCGCACCCTGCGGGCCGAACTCGGCCTGACCACCCCGGTCCCGGAGCTGGTCCTGCCGGCGTCGAGGTACCGGGTGGTCGCGGAGGGCGGGGTCGCGGAGGACGCCGTGACCCCGGTCTACCGGGTGGTGACCGATGCCCGGCCGACGCCTGACCCGTTGGAGGTGGGCGACTTCGAGTGGGTGGATTGGGCGGACTTCGTGTACGCGGTGAGGACGAACGAGGTTTCGGTCCCGCCGTGGTGCCGACTCCAGGTGGCCGAATTGGCGGCACTCGGCGACGACCCGACGCAATGGCCCGCCGTCGAAGCCGAAACCGTCCTCGGCCTCGCCGGCTGACTCCATCCCCCTGGGGGCTTCGGTTCCCCCGCCGCGGCCACGTGGTCGGGGAACCGAACGCTCAGAGCCAGCCGTTCTCGTGGGCGAGCCGGAAGGCCTCGGTTCGGGAGGAGACGCCCAGCTTGCTGACGGCTGCCGTCAGGTAGTTCCGGACCGTGCCGACCGACAGGTGGGTCCTGGCGGCGATCGTGGAGACCGGCGTGTCGTACTCCGCGAGCCTGAGCACCTCGACCTCCCTCGGGGTCAGCGGGCACTCCGGCGCGGTCAGGGCGTCCGCTGCCAGGCCGGGGTCCACATAACGCCCACCCTCGTGGACCCGGCGGATCACATCCGCCAAAGTCCCGCCCGGGGAGCCCTTGGGCAGGTAGGCCTTGGCCCCTGTGTTCAGGGCCGGTTGCAGGTGGGTCGGCCGGGCGTGACCGGTCAGGATGATCACGGCGCACGTGGGCAGCGAGCGCTTCAGCTCGGCCGTCACCTCCAACCCGTCCATCTTCGGCATCTCCAGGTCCAGGACCGCCACGTCGGGCCGGTGCGCGGCAGCCGCCTCCACCGCCGCGCGGCCGTCCTGGGCCTGGGCCACCACCTCGATGTCCTCCTCCAAGGACAGCAGTGCGGCCAGTGCCGTGCGGATCAGGTCCTCGTCGTCCGCCAGCATCACCCGGATCACTTGTCCGCCCGCACGATCGCCTCCAGCGTGAACATGCCGTCCTCCCTCCACGTGCGCAGCGTGCCGCCGACGTCGCCGAGGCGGTCGGCCAGGCCGCGCAAGCCGCTGCTGCGCTCGTCCGGGGTCGCGGCGGCGGCGCCGTCGTTGACCACGGTCAGGCGTGCGCCCGCATCCTCGCGGACGACCTCGATGGTGCACCAGTCGGCCTTGCTGTGGCGCATCACGTTGGTGCCGGCCTCGCGCAGCACGGACACCAGCGGAGCGGCCAGGTTGGGAGGCAGGTCTTCCGCCGGCTGGGTGACGGTGCACCGCACGCCCGAGGAGCGCAGCACCTGCGCGACCGCCAGGACCTGGTCGCGCAGGTCGACCCGGCGGTAGCCGTGCACGACCTCGCGCATCTCGGTCAGGGCCGCCGCGGCCAGGGCGCGCACCTCGTCCGCCTCGCGGCTGGCCCGCTCGCCGTCCACCAAGGCCAGCCTCGACGCCAGTTCCGCTTTCAAAGCAATCACAGACAGGTTGTGCCCCAACAGGTCGTGCACGTCCCGGGCGAAGCGCAGCCGCTCCTCGGTCGCCGCCAGCCGGGTCAGCGCGTCCCGGCCTTCCTGCGCCTGCACCAGGAACGTCCAGCCCCACAGGTGCAGGGCGTTCCACGCGGCCACCGACAGTCCCAACGCGACGGTCACGCCGACCTGACCCAGCACGTCCCCGCCGAAGAACCAGGCGGTCGCCGCCGAGACGGCGACCGTGCCGGCCATCAGGACCGCCGCCCACCACTCCCGCAGCAGCAGGGGGGCCGCGCCGACGACGGCCGCCCCGACGAACGTCCACGGCTGCCACTGCGGCACGCCCACCGGCCCCACCAACGGGACCGACAGCACCGCCGCCGCCCCGAAACCCACCAGGAGCCGGTTCCCGACCCTTGCGGGCAGACCCGGGGTGACCGACCGGTAGAGCGCCCCGCCCAGCGCGGCGGTGAAGGCCAGCAGGCCGAGCGCGCCGAGCGCGTTCCGAACCATGCTCGGTTCTTGCCGCAAGCCCAGGCCCGCCAGCACCAGGCACACCGCGACGCCGCCGGCGATACCGACGATGGTGAACAGCCGCGCCCGCCGCATGCGCGGGTTCGACAGGGCGTCTGCCGGAGCGGCGATCACCCGCATGAGGCTAGCGGACCGGAGTGCGACGACCATCAGTGCCGAGGCTCCCAGCGGAAGTACTTCGTGGTCACGGCCGCGCCGATGACCAGCCACACCACCAGGGCGCCCAGCCACGGCAGCGCGTGCAGCGTGGTGCCGCCGAAGCCCAGCAGCTCGCCGCCGCCCATCTCGTGGCCCAGCCAGCTCGTCCGCATGATCTCGGTGAACGGACCCATCGGCAGGAACGACGCGATCCGCTCCACGCTCTCCGGCAGCGCGCCCAGCGGCACCAGCACGCCCGGCGCCATCAGGAACACCAGCATGGACGGCAGCGTGGTCAGCATCGCCGCCTCGGAGCTGCGGGTCACCGCGGACAGCGCGGCGCCGAACGCGGCCAGCACGGCGGCCCCGAGCAGCATCGCCACCAGCATGGTCAGCGGGTTCGCGGGCACCGGCATGTCCAGCACGACCACGCCGTAGGCCACCAGCAACGCGGCCTGCACCAGGAACACCAGGATGGTCGCACTGGCCGCGCCGATCAGGATCGTCCGGTCCGACGGGATGCCCGCCCGCAGCCGCTTGAGCACCATCTCCTGTCGCCGCGACGCGTACGCCGTGGTCAGGTGGTGGTGCACGCAGAACACCGCCACCATGCCGATCACGCCGGACATCCGCGCGACGCCGCTCTCCGTGTCGTACCCGCGCCCGCTGACCAGCAGGACGCCCACGACCAGCGGCGTCACCACGGACAGCATCGTCGCGGTCAGGTTGCGGCGCAGGAGCAGCAGCTCCATCCGCACCATCGTGGCCATCTGGGCGTACAGGCTCGGCACGCCCGCCGGGATCGTCGTCTGGGTGCTCATCGGGAGGCCTCCGCGGGCTCGTCGGTGGTGGCGATGTCCATGAACACGTCCTCCAGGGACGCGGGCCGGGCGGCGAGGTCGGTCAGCGTCATCGCGTTGCCGTTCGCCCACGCCAGCAGGTCCGTCAGGTCGGACTGGAGGTCGGTGGAGTGGTAGGTGACCCGGTCGCCGTCCTGGCGCAGGGTCGAGTGGGACAGCTCGGGCGGGGTGCCCGCGGGCAGGTGGAAGGTGATGCGGGCGGGCAGGGCGCGGACGACCTGCTCGGGCGTGCCGACGGTGACGATCTCGCCGGCCTTCATGATCGCCACCCGGTCGGCGAGGTTCTCCGCCTCCTCCAGGTAGTGCGTGGTGAGCAGGACGGTGGTGCCGTCGCGCAGCAGCTCGCGCACGACCTCCCAGGTGCGGCGGCGCGACGCCGGGTCCATGCCGGTGGTCGGCTCGTCCAGGAACAGCAGCTCCGGGCGGCCGAGCACGGCCAGCGCCAGCTCCAGCCGCCGGCCCTCGCCGCCGGAGAGCTGCTCGACGGCCACGCCCGCCTTGTCCGACAGGCCGACCATCTCCAGCGCCTCGGCCGCCGCGCGGGGGCCGGCGGTGAGGTCGCGCCACAGGTTCACCGTCTCCAGCACGGTCAGCGACCCGCTGAACCCGCCCTTCTGGAGCATCACGCCGGTGCGGGGGCGCAGCGCGGCGCGGTCCCGGACCGGGTCGAGGCCGAGCACCTTGACGGTCCCGGAGGTGGCCTTGTTCAAGCCCTCCAACACCTCGATGGTCGTGGTCTTGCCGGCGCCGTTCGTGCCGAGCAGGGCGAACAGCTCGCCCCGCCGCACCTGGAGGGAGATCCCCCGGACGGCCTCGAAGGCGCCGTACCGGCACCGGAGGCCCTCGATGTCGATCACGTTGTCGGTCATGGTGCAAGCATGGCGGGGACCGCCGTCAAGACCCAGACGCGCGATGTCACGAGTTGACCCTGAAGATCCCACGGGTCATATGTGAACCCATTCGGGAATCGTCCGGGAACCGTTCGGGGAACGGGTCGGTAATCGCCCGTGGTGGCCCGGGGTGGAGTTCCGGCGGTGGCCGTTGCGGGTCGCCGAAAAACCGGACTACTTTCCCGCTCACGAAACGCCTCTCCGACTTGGAGGCCGCTGTGTCCACTTCCGTCGGAATCCTCGGCACGGGGTCCGCCGTGCCTGCGCGCGCGGTGTCGAACGAGGAGCTGGCGCGGCGCGTGCCGGGCGCCGAGCCGGCCTGGGTGGTGCGCAAGACCGCCATCCGCTCGCGCCGGTTCGCCGCCGTCGACGAGGCCACGTCGGACCTCGCCGCGCGGGCCGCCGCGCTCGCCCTCGCCGACGCGGGGCTCGGGGTGGACCGGGTCGACTACCTGATCGTCTCCACCTCCACCCCGACCACCCGCAACCGCCCACGGCGTGCCTGGTGCAGGACCGGCTGGGCGCCTACGGGGCGGCGTGCTGGGACGTCAACGCGGTGTGCGCCGGGTTCGTGCACGGCCTGGTCACGGCCCGTGCGCTGGTCGCGGACCGGCCGGGCGCGCACGCGCTGGTGGTGGGCGCGGACGTGTACTCGCGCATCCTGGACTTCGACGACCGGCGCACGGCGGTGCTCTTCGGCGACGGCGCGGGCGCGGCCGTGGTGGGGGCGGTTCCCGCAGGTCGCGGGGTCGTCGCGCACGAACTGGCCAGTCGCGGCGACGCGAGCGGGTTGATCCGCGTGGAGGCGGGCGGCAGCCGGGTCCCGGCGTCCCCGGAGACCTTGGCCGAGGGCACGCACTTCTTCCGCATGATCGGGCGCGGGGTGAGCGGGATCGTGCTGGCCGAGGTCCCGCCGTTCGTGGACAAACTGCTGGCCAGAGCGGGTGTGGCGGCGGACGAGGTGCAGCACGTGGTGCCGCACCAGCCCAACGGGGTGCTGCTCGGCGAACTGGTGCGGGCCTGCGGCCTGACCTCGGCGACCACCCACCGCACGGTGGAGGAGTACGCGAACGTCGGCAGCGCCTCGGTGCCGCTCACGCTGGACCACGCCAACCGCGCCGGGCTGCTGCGCGCGGGCGACCTGGTCCTGCTGCTCGGCTTCGGCGGCGGCATGTCGTTCGGGGCGTGCCTGTTGCGCTGGTAATCCCGAACGCCATTGTCCGGTAATTCCGCGCTGAATTCTTGCTGCGCATTACCGTGCGGTGGTGCTTCGTTGCGTAGTGTCGCGACACGGGCTCTTATTGGCATCCCCGTTCGGTCACTCCTTCGTCCCCCAAGGACGGTATTCATGAAGACCTTGACGAAGCTCGGGGCGTTCGCGCTCGCCCTGGCGCTGGTATTCGGCAGCGCGTACGTCGTCGGCCGGATCGCCGGTCCGCCCCCGAGCGCGGCGGCCCCGGCTCCGGCAGCGGCGGCGGCGCCCGCGGAGGAGGGCGGCCCCGGCGGGCTGCGGATCTCCCACGAGAGCATGTACCTGAAGGTGCTCACCGACAACTTCCCGGCGGGCGTCCCGCAGACGTTCGCCTTCCAGGTGCTCCAGCACGACGGCACGCCGCTGGTGAAGTACCAGCCGCAGCACGAGAAGCTGATGCACCTGATCGTGGCCAGCCGGGACCTCACCCAGTTCCAGCACATCCACCCCAACCTCGGCCCGGACGGCGTGTGGCGGGTGCCGCTGACCATCCCGGTGGCCGGCGAGTACCGGGTGTTCGCCGACTACAAGCCGCTGTGGGGCATCCACGGCGAGACGCTCGGCGCGGACGTGTCGGTGTCCGGCGACTACCGGCCGCAGCCGCTGCCCGCGGTGTCGGCCACCTCGGTCGTGGACGGCTACGAGGTGACGCTGGACGGCACCCTCAAGCCCGGCCAGGACGGCAAGCTCACGCTCAGCGTGAAGAAGGACGGCAAGCCGGTCACCGACCTGGAGCCGTACCTGGGCGCGTACGGGCACCTGGTGGCGCTGCGCGACGGCGACCTGGCCTACCTGCACGTCCACCCGGACGGCACGCCCGGCGACGGCCAGACCCCGTCCGGCCCGGAGATCGTCTTCCACGCCAACGCCGACTCCTACGGCGACTACCGGATGTTCCTGGACTTCCAGCACCAGGGCGTGGTCCGCACGGCCGCGTTCACGGTCCGGATCGAGGGCCCGAACCCGCCGCCGCACGGCCTGAGCGAGGAGGCGTTCGCCGCCGCCAAGGCCAAGAACGAGGAGGCGGTCCGCAACGGCGGCCACGGTGTGCCAGCCGAGGGCACGTCTTCGGAGGGGAAGCCCCATGGCCACGGCGGCTGACACGCAGCTGGAGCTGCTGATCGGTGGCATGACCTGCGCCTCCTGTGCGGCACGGGTCGAGAACCACCTGAACGAGATCGAGGGCGTCGAGGCCACGGTCAACTACGCCACCGAGAAGGCCAAGGTGGTGCTGTCGCTGACCATCCCGCAGGCGGACATCATCAGCGCCGTCGAGGAGATCGGCTACACCGCCAAGCCGGTGGTCGCGCCGGTGTCCACTGTGGACGCCGTCGACCCGGCGGAAGCGGAGGCGGCGGAGCACGACGCCGAGCTGGCCGCGGCCCGCAACCGGCTGTGGATCGTGGCCGTGCTGTCCGTGCCGGTGATCGCGCTGTCGATGTTCTCCCAGCTCCAGTTCGAGTACTGGCAGTGGGCGTGCCTCACGCTGGCCGCGCCGGTCGTGGTGTGGGGCGCGTGGCCGTTCCACCGGGCCGCGTTCGCCAACCTGCGGCACGGCGCCGCCACCATGGACACGCTGGTGTCGGTGGGCACGATCGCCGCGTTCGCCTGGTCGCTGTACACGCTCTTCCTGGGCACGGCGGGCATCCCCGGCATGAAGCACCCGTTCCGCATCACGCTGGAGCGCACGCCCGGCGAGGGCAACATGTACCTGGAGGTCGCGGCCGGGGTGACCCTGTTCATCCTGTGCGGCCGGTACTTCGAGGCCCGCGCCAAGCGGCGCTCCGGCGCGGCCCTGCGGGCGCTGCTGTCGTTGGGCGCCAAGGACGTCACCGTGCTGCGGGACGGGGTCGAGGCGACCGTGCCGGTGTCCGCGCTGGCCGTCGGGGACCTGTTCCTGGTGCGGCCGGGTGAGAAGGTCGCCACCGACGGCGTGGTGGTCGAGGGTTCGTCGGCGGTCGACGCGAGCATGTTGACCGGCGAGTCGGTGCCGGTCGAGGTCGGGCCGGGTGACGACGTCGTCGGCGCGACGGTGAACGCGGGTGGCAGGCTGGTCGTGCGGGCCACGCGGATCGGCGCGGACACGCAGTTGGCGCAGATGGCGAAGCTGGTCGAGGAGGCGCAGACCGGCAAGGCCGAGGTGCAGCGGCTCGCGGACCGGGTGTCGGCGGTGTTCGTGCCCGGCGTGATCGCGCTGTCCCTGGCCACCCTGGGCTACTGGATGGGCTCGGCGCAGCCGCTGCCGGCGGCGTTCACGGCGGCCGTGGCGGTGCTGATCATCGCGTGCCCGTGCGCGCTGGGCCTGGCCACGCCGACGGCGCTGCTGGTCGGCACCGGCCGGGGCGCGCAGCTGGGCATCCTGATCAAGGGGCCGCAGGTGCTGGAGTCCACCAGGGCCGTGGACACGGTCGTGCTGGACAAGACCGGCACCGTCACCACCGGCGAGATGACCCTGGTCGACGTCGTCCCGGCGGACGGGGTGACCGACGCCGAGCTGCTGCGGCTCGCGGGCGCGGTGGAGAGCGCGTCGGAGCACCCGATCGCGCGGGCCATCGTGGCGGGCGCGCGGGACCGGGTCGGCGAGCTGCCGCCGGTGGGCGAGTTCACCAGCGAGACCGGCCTGGGCGTGCGCGGCTCGGTCGACGGCCGTGAGGTCGTCGTGGGCCGCACCGCGCTGGTCTCGGCGGAACTCCCGTCCGAGCTGGCGTCCGCGCGAGCGTCGGCCGACGCTCAGGGCCGCACGTCGGTCGCGGTCGGGTGGGACGGCGCGGTGCGCGGCCTGCTCGTGGTGTCCGACCAGGTCAAGCCCACCAGCAAGGCGGCCGTGGCCCAGTTGCGCCGGCTCGGGCTCACCCCCGTGCTGCTGACCGGGGACAACGCGGCGGCGGCGCGGGCGGTCGCGGCGGAGGTCGGCATCACCGAGGTGGTCGCCGAGGTGCTGCCCGCCGGCAAGGTCGACGAGGTCAAGCGGTTGCAGGAGCAGGGGAAGGTCGTGGCGATGGTCGGCGACGGCGTGAACGACGCCGCCGCGCTCGCCCAGGCCGACCTGGGCATCGCGATGGGCACCGGCAGCGACGTGGCCATCGAGGCGGGCGACCTGACCCTGGTGCGCGGCGACCTGCGGGTGGTGGCGGACGCGATCCGGCTGTCCCGCCGCACCCTGGGCACCATCAAGGGCAACCTGTTCTGGGCGTTCGCCTACAACGTGGCCGCCGTGCCGCTGGCCGCGAGCGGCCTGCTCAACCCGATGCTGGCCGGCCTGATCATGGCGGGCAGCTCGGTGTTCGTCGTCTCCAACAGCCTGCGCCTGCGCCGGTTCAAGGCGTTGGCGGGCAACGAGGTCCCCGCCCTGGAGCCCGTCGCGGCCCGGCCGATGGTGCCCGCCTCTTGACGCCGTTCGCGGGTTCGTCGCGAGCACGTCGGCACAAAAGAGACGGGAACACCCACATGGTCGAGGCCCCACCGCGGGCCGACGGCGAACCCCAGCTCGTGCTGCTCCACGGAGCCGGCCTCGGCCGCGCGAGCTGGGACGCCGTCGTCGAACGCATCCCCGGATTCGTCCGGGCCCTCGCCCTGGACCTGCCGGGGCACAACGGCGTGCCGGGGGTCGTCTACGACCACGAGGTCGTGCCCCGCCTCGCCGAGCACGTCGCCGAACGCCTCGCCGCGCTCGGCGTCCACCGACCGCACGTCGTCGGGCACGCGCTCGGCGGCGCGGTCGCGCTGGAACTGGCCCGGCGCGTGCCGGTCGCCGCGGTGACCGCGTTGTGCAGCGTGGGTTTCCGCGCGATGGGCCACGCGTCCCTGTGCGTGGCCAAGACGCGCGCCACGCTGCGGCTGGTCTCCGCGTTCGCGCCCCGGACGCGGGCCCGGCTGCTGGGCCGGCCGTGGGTGCGCCGGCTGCTCCTGGGCAGCCTGTCGGCCCGGCCGGCGGCGCTGAGCACGGCGGTGGCCGACGTGGCGTCGATGGTGGGCAGCGACCTGCGCGCGCTGGCCCGGTACGCGGGCCGCTACCGGTTCCGCGCGCCGGAGGTCGGCGAGACCACGCCGGTGAACCTGGTGTGGGCCGCCGAAGACCAGGTCGTGCCGCGCGGGGACGCCGTCCGCGCCGGCCGGGTCCTGCCCGGTGCGCGGCACCTGGTGGTCCCGGGCAGCGGGCACCTGGTGATGCGCGACGACCCGGAGGCGACCGCCGCCGTGATCCACGCCTGCCACCTCCGGTTGCTGCGCGGCAAGCGGTGGCGCACCACCGGGTCGGCGTGAGCCCCAATGTCCGGTAACCGCAAGGGAATTCTTGCGCAAGGTGGGCGTCGGGGAGGGAACCGCCCACAGTCGAACGACGACTACTCAGGTGCCGGAAATCGCTGGAACACAAAACCCGCTAAGAGGACTGCACATGGAAATCACCCCGCAGGCTGACAAGGCGTTCGGCGTGGTCGTGGAGGGTTTCGACGCCGAGACCGCGTCGGCCGAGGACATCGCGGCGCTGAAGAAGGCCGTCTACACCAACAAGATCGCCGTGCTGAAGCACCAGGACCTGTCGCCGCGGCAGTTCCTGGCGCTGGGCAAGCGGCTGGGCCGCACCGCCGAGTACTACGAGCCGGTCTACCACCACCCGGAGGTCCCGGAGGTCTTCGTCTCCTCCAACGTCAAGGAGACCGACGGCTCGCAGATCGGCGTGCCGAAGACCGGGAAGTTCTGGCACTCGGACTACCAGTTCATGCCGGAGCCCTTCGACATCACCATGATCTACCCGCAGGTGGTGCCCTCGAAGAACCGCGGCACGTACTTCATCAACATGGCGGCGGCGTACGAGAGGCTGTCCGAGGAGCTGAAGCTCGCCGTCAAGGGCACCACCGCGACGCACAGCGTGCTGCGGTACTTCAAGATCCGGCCGACCGACGTCTACCGGCCGATCTCGGAGATCATCGACGAGGTCAACGCGAAGACCCCGCCGGTGATCAGCCCCACCGCGGTCACCCACCGGCACACCGGCGAGACCGTGCTGTACCTGAGCGAGGGCTTCACGCTGTCGGTGCAGGACGGCGACGGCAACGACCGCGCGGACCTGCTCCACGAGCTGCTGGAGGCGACCGGCCAGCTCGACCGGACCTACGAGCACGAGAACATCCACCTCCAGACGTTCGAGAAGGGCGACATGCTCGTCTGGGACAACCGGAGCCTGATCCACCGCGCGCTGCACACGGCGACGCCGGAGCCGGCGGTGTCGTTCCGCGTCACGGTCTACGACGACGAGAACACCGTGGCCTGAGGTGCTTGCGACGGCGGGATCCGGCGGTGTGGTGGCCGCCGGATCCTTCCGCCTTGTCCCACTACTGGGGGTGATGACGTGGCAGGCCAATTGACCGCGGCGACGATCAGAGCGGACGTTGCCGAGTTGCTCCACCGGGGCCAGGACGAGAACTTCGACGCGGAGGACCTGTTCGCCGCCGGTCTCGACTCGGTCCGGCTGATGACGCTGGTCGAGCGGTGGCGGGAGGCCGGGGCCGAGGTCGATTTCGTGCGGCTGGCCGAGCGGCCGACGCTCGGTGAGTGGCTGGAGCTGCTGGTGGGTCGGGATGTCTGAGGTGTTGCGGCTGGGTGCCGCGCAGGAGGGGATCTGGACCGGCCAGCAGTTCGACCGGGACAGCCCCGCCTTCAACACCGCCGAGTACGTGGAGATCCGCGGCGCGGTGAACGTCCCGCTGCTCGAAGCCGCCATCCGGCGGGCGGTGTCCGAGGTCGACGCGCTGAACGTGGTGTTCGGCGAGGACGCCGAGGGCCGGCCGTGGCAGGGCGTGGTGGAACGGCCGTGGTCGGTGGACGTGGTCGAGGTCGCCGAGGAAGCCGAGGCGCTGGCGTGGATGCGCGCCGACCTGGCCACGCCGGTGGACCTGGAGTCCGACGTCGTGTTCCGCCAGGCCATCTTCCTGCTCGGTCCGGAGCACTTCCTGTGGTACCAACGGGTCCACCACATCGCGCTCGACGGGTACGGGCTCTCGCTCGTCGCCCGCCGGGTGGCCGAGGTGTACACCGCGCTGGTCGAGGGCCGTGCGCCGGTCTCGCACAACTTCGGTTCGCTGGCTTCCGTGGTCGCCGAAGACCAGTCCTATGTAGACTCGCCGAAGCACGAAACCGCCCGTGAGTACTGGACCACCAGGGCCGAGGGACGAGCGGCGCCGGTCGTCCTGGCGCGGCGGGCGGGCAAGCTCGCCCGCTCGGTGCACCGGGTGAGCGCGGACCTGGACGCCGCCGACATCGCCGCGCTCAAGGACG
Source organism: Actinosynnema sp. CA-248983 (assembly GCA_050954585.1). Taxonomy (GTDB): domain Bacteria; phylum Actinomycetota; class Actinomycetes; order Mycobacteriales; family Pseudonocardiaceae; genus Actinosynnema. The sequence goes on from CP191863.1 coordinate 1,469,048, forward strand.
TCGCCCAACGCGCGGGCGCGATGTGGAGCGAGGCCGTCACCGCGACCTTCGCCGCCTACCTGCACCGGATGACCGGAGCGGACGAGCTGACCCTGGCCCTGCCGGTGATGTCGCGGCTGGGCTCGGTGTCGCTGCGCGTGCCGTGCATGGTGACCAACGTCGTGCCGCTGTGGGTGACCGTGGCCCCCGGCGCGTCCCTGACCGACCTGACCGCCCAGGTCGCCGGCGAGCTACGGGCCGCGCGACCCCACCTGCGCTACCGCTACGAGCAGTTGCGCCGGGACCTGAAGCTGGTGGCGGGCGAGCGCAAGCTGTTCGGGCCGTCGGTCAACATCATGCCGTTCGACTACGACCTCCGCTTCGCGGGCCATCGCGGGACCGTGCGCAACGTGAGCGCGGGGCTCGTGGAGGACCTGGTCGTCCACGTCTACGACCGGGCGGACGGCAGCGGGCTGCGGCTCGTGCTGGACGCCAACCCGAACTGCTACGACCTCGACGAACTCACCGGGCACCTGACCCGGTTCCAGTCGTTCCTGCGCTCTGCCGCCGCCGCCCCGGACGCCCCGGTCGCCGACGCGGACCTGCTGCTGCCCGGCGAGCGCGAGCGCCTGCTGGGCGAGTGGAACGACACCGCCGCGCCGCTGCCGGACGTGACCGTGCCCCGGCTGTTCGAGGCGCAGGCCGCGGCGACCCCCGACCGCACCGCCCTGGTCGCCGGTGACGCCTCCCTGACCTTCGCCGAACTCAACGCCCGCGCGAACCGCCTGGCCCGCCTCCTGGTGGCCTGCGGCGCGGGTCCGGACCGGTACGTGGCGATGCTGCTGCCGCGCACCTCCCAGTCGATCGTCGCGCTGCTCGCGGTGCTCAAGGCGGGCGCGGCCTACGTGCCGATCGACCCGGACCACCCGGAGCAGCGCATAGCGGCGACCCTGGCCGACAGCCGGCCGGTCGCCGTCCTCACCACGAAGGCCCTGTGGCGTGCGGACATCCCGGCACGGTTGGTGTTCATGGACACCGAGCCGGCGCTTCTGTCCGATGTGGACCTGGAAGTGCCGGTCGAGCCAGGACATGCGGCCTGCCTGATCTACACGTCCGGGTCGACGGGCACGCCCAAGGGTGTCGTCGTGGAGCACCGCGGCCTGGTGAACCTGTTCCACCACCACCGGGACACGATGATCCGCCCCGAGTCCGGCGGCACCGTGCGCAGGGCCGCGCTGTCGGCGTCGCTGTCGTTCGACACGTCCTGGGAAGGCCTGCTGTGGCTGCTGGACGGCCACGAGCTGCACTTCATCGACGACGACCGCCGCCGCGAGCCTGCCGCCATGCTGGACTACGTCGACCGGCACGGCATCGACTTCATGGACATCACGCCCACCTACGCCGAAGAGCTGCTGGCCGCCGGGTTCCTGGACGGGGACCGGCACCGGCCGGCCGTGCTGGCGCTGGGCGGCGAGGCGACCGGGCCCGCACTGTGGAGCACCCTGCGGGCCACCGGGATGTCGGTCTACAACCTCTACGGGCCCACGGAGTGCACCGTCGACACCCTGTGGTGCCGGCTGGCCGACAGCCCGGAGCCGGTCGTCGGCCGGCCGCTGGCCAACACCCGCGCGTACGTGCTGGACTCTGCGCTGGGGTTGGTCCCGCCCGGGGTGGTGGGGGAGCTGTGCTTCGGCGGCGCGCCCGTGGCCCGCGGCTACCACGACCGGCCCGAGCTGACCGCCGAGCGCTTCGTGGACGACCCGTACGGGCCGCCCGGCGCGCGGATGTACCGCACCGGCGACCTCGCCCGGTGGCGCGCTGACGGCACCGTGGAGTTCCTGGGCCGCGCGGACGGCCAGGTGAAGATCCGCGGGTTCCGCATCGAGCCGGGCGAGGTCGAGGCGGTCCTGGTGGGCCACCCCTCGGTCGCGCAGGCCGTCGTGGTGCCGCGCGAGGACGCGCCGGGCCTGCTGCGGCTGGTCGCCTACGTCGTCGGCGAGGCCGTCGAACCCGCCGAGCTGCGCCGGTTCGCGGCCGAGAAGCTGCCCGACTACATGGTGCCGCCCGCCTACGTCGTGCTGGACCGGATTCCGCGCACCACCAGCGGCAAGCTCGACCGGGCCGCGCTGCCCGCGCCGGACCGGTCCGCCGCGGTCGCCGGCCGCGCCCCGCGCGACCACCGGGAAGCGGTGCTGTGCGGGCTGTTCGCGGAGCTGCTGGGCCTGCCCGAGGTGGGCGTCGACGACGACTTCTTCTCGCTGGGCGGGCACTCCCTGCTGGTGGCGCGGCTGATCGGCCGGGTGCGCGCGGAGTTCGGCGTGTCCATCGGCATCCGCACGGTGTTCGAAGCGCCGACCGCGGCGAAGCTCGCGCCGAAGCTGGGCGTGGCCGCCGGGAGCGCGCTGGACCCGGTCCTGCCGCTGCGGGTGCACGGGAGCGGGCCGGCGTTGTTCTGCGTCGCGCCCGCCACCGGGTTGGCGTGGTCGTTCGCCGCGCTGCTCGCACACCTGCCGGACCAGCCGGTTCACGGGCTCCAGCCGGTGGCGGACGAGGGGTTCGGCTCGATCGGCTCGTTGGCCGCGTCTTACGTGCGGCTGGTGCGGGAAGTTCAGCCTTCTGGGCCGTACCGGCTGCTGGGGGCGTCGTTCGGCGGGCTGGTGGCGCACGAGATGGCGGTGGTGCTGGGCGAACTCGGCGAGACCGTGGAACTGGTGGCGCTGCTGGACTCCTTCCCGTTCCCGGCCGCGTGGCGGGACCTGCCGCCGGCCGGTGACGACGAGGTCGCGGCGCTGCTCGGCGACCTGGACGCCGAGCAGTTCCCGGTCGTGCGCGCGGCGTTCGCGCGCAACTCGGCGCTGGGCGCGGCGTGGACGCCCCGGCGGTTCGACGGGCACGTGCTGTTGTTCGAGGCCACCGAGGGCAAGACGCCGGACTGGCCGGGGCCCTCGACGTGGGAGCCGCACGTGGGCGGGATGACCGTGCACCGGCTGGTGACCACGCACCACGACATGGTGACCGCGCGGGCCCTGGCCTGCGTGGGCGCGGTGCTGGCGCTGTCCGGCGAGTTGCGGAGGGCGTCGTGAACCGGGAGCGGTGGGGCCTGGGGGCCGTGCTGGCCGCGACGTTCATGACGCAGGTGGACGGGTTCGTGGTCAACGTGGCCAGCCCGTCGATCCAGCGGGACCTGGGCGCGGGCTTCGACCGGATCCAGTTCGTCGGCGCGGCCTACGTGATCGCGTTCGGCGCGCTGCTGGTGACCGGGGCGCGGCTGGGCGACCGGGTCGGGCACCGGAGCGTGTTCCTGTGGGGTGTCGCGGGGTTCACCGCGACGTCGCTGCTGTGCGGGGTCGCGCCGTCCGCCGACCTGCTGATCGCGGCCCGGTTCCTGCAGGGCGCGACGGCCGCGTTCATGGCGCCGCAGGTGCTGGCCATCATCCGGGCCACCGTGCCGGACGAGGAGCGGCGGGCGACCGCGATCAGCGTGTACGGCGTGGTGATCGGGTTGGGCGTGATCTGCGGGATCGCCGGGGGCGGGGTGCTGGTGGACCTCGACCTGTTCGGCTGGGGCTGGCGGCCGGTGCTGCTGGTCAACGTGCCCGTGGGGTTGGCGATCCTGGCGCTGGGCCGGGTGCTGCCGGGTGGGACGGCGGGCGCGCCGCACCGGCTCGACCTGGTGGGCGCGGCGCTGACGTCGGTGGCGTTGCCCGCGTTGCTGGTGCCGCTGGTGTTCGACGGTCCGTGGTGGCTGTGGCTGGGGTTGCCGGTGGCGGCGGTGCTGGCCGTGGTGCTGGTGGTGCAGCAGCGGGCGTTGCACCGGGCGGGCGGCGAGCCGCTGTTCCCGCCGCGCGTGGTGACCGTGCCGGGGATGCGGCTGTCGCTGCTGACCGTGCTGTCGCTGTTCGCCACGAACTCCGGGCTGTTCCTGGTGTTCACGTACTACCTCCAGACCGGGCTCGGCCTGTCGCCGCTGACCGCGGGCCTGGTGTTCGTGCCGCTCGGGTTCGGCTTCTCGCTGGGGTCGGCGGTGAACAAGCGGCTGGGGCGGCGGGTGGCGTGGCCGGTGCCGGCGATCGGCTGCGGCCTGCTGTCGGCGGTGCTGGTCGGCGGCGCTTTGGCCACGCGGGCGCCGGCGGACGTGCAGGTCGCCTTGCTGGTGGTCGTGATCGGGCTGGCGGGCTTCGGGCAGGGGTTGGTGGTCGCGCCGCTGGTGGCCGGGATCCTCAGCCGGGTGCAGCCCGGTGAGGCCGGCGCGGCGTCGGGCATGGCCACCACCGTGACGCAGTTCGGGCTCGCCCTGGGCGTGGCGGTGGTGGGCGCGTTCTACCAGGGGGTGCTCGGGGCGACGCCGGGCGACCCGGGTGTGCCGTTCGCGGACCACGCTTCGGCTTTCACCGCGGTGGCCGTGTTCCTGGCCTGCACCGCGGGCATGACGGGGCTGCTCGGCTATCGGCTGCACCGGTTGCCGGCCGGCCTCCGGCCCCCGAATCCATTGTCCCACGAGGCACCGACAGAAACGGTCGTCGTGTCAAGCACTCAGAGGAGGACCGGATGAACCTCAAGCGATTGCCGCTGGTGGTGGTCGGGCTGGTCGCCACGGCGGCCTGCTCCACGGCCACGGCGGGCAGCACGAACCAGGCGGGTGGCGCGCAGAGCGGCTACCCCGTCACCATCTCCAACTGCGGCAAGGACTACACCTTCCAGCAGGCGCCCAGCCGGGTGGTCGTGATGAACGGCGGCTCGGTCGCCGAGGTGTCCGCGCTGCTCGAACTCGGCCTGGGCGACAAGGTCGTGGCCAACGCCCAGTCCTACGGGGCGTCCGAAGTGGACGGTCGGGTGGACGCCATCAGGAAGCTGCCCACCGGGGACATCGAGCTCAACGACCTCTACGACATCCCGCGCGAGGCGATGATCGGCCTCAACCCCGACTTCGTGATCTCCACCTACGACGGCGGCTTCCGCGCCGAGGCCGGCTTCGCCACCCGCGACGACCTGGCCGCGATCGGCGCCAACACCTACGCGCCGGCGTCGTCGTGCGGCGCGGTGGGCACGGTCGCCGGCAAGCCATCCATTGAGGACAGTTACGCGTTGTTGCGTGATCTGGGCGTGATCTTCGGCGTGTCCGACAAGGCCGAGCAGGTCATCGCGGACGCCAGGAAGCGGGTCGAGGCGGTCGAGGGCAAGACCGCGAAGCTGGCCAAGCAGAACGCGATGCTGATCATCCCCGGCATGGCGATGGGCGGCGAGTTCAGCTCCGTCGGCGGCAACGGCATCTGGAACGACATCTTCGCCAAGGCGGGCGCGGTCAACGCGTTCGAGGGCGCGACGCAGGACCTGTTCGCCAACCTGTCCGCCGAGCAGGTCGCCAAGGCCGACGTGGACGTGCTGGTCGTGGTGAACTACATGTCCGAGGACCCGAAGGCCGACGCGCAGAAGTTGTTCGACCGGTTCCCGCAGTGGGACGCGGCGAAGAACAAGCGGTTCGTCGTGCTGTCCGACTCGGTGTACCTGGGCCCGAGCAACCACCTCGCGGTCGAGGCCATCGCGAAGGCCGCCCACCCCGGGACGCTCTGATCACCATGACCATGGTGTCCCGACCCCCGGTGTCCCGGCCGGCTGTGCCCCGGCCGGCGGTCAGACCGGCGCCGCTGCACGGCGTTCCGCTCTCGCTGTGCCTGCTGGTGCTGGGCGTGCTGCTGGTCGTGGTGGTGCTCGTCGCCGCCGCGGTCGGCTCGGTGCCGGTCTCGGTCGGCGACACCTGGCAGATCGTGTGGGGCCACCTCACCGGCACCGATCCCGGCGTCAACCCGGCGCACGAGCAGATCGTGTGGACCTTCCGCGTCCCGCGCGTGCTGCTGGCGGCGCTGTGCGGCGCCGGGCTCGCGGTGGCGGGTGTGGTGCTCCAGGCGCTCGTCGCCAACCCGCTGGCCGACCCGTTCATCCTCGGCGTGTCCGCCGGCGGCTCGGTCGGCGCGGTCACCGTGATGGCGCTGGGCGCGGGCGCGTTGGGCGGCCTCGGCGTGTCCGGCGCGGCGTTCCTCGGCTCGATGCTCGCGGTGGCGCTGGTGTTCGCCCTGGGCCAGCAGCGCGGGCGGCTCAACCCGGTGCGGCTGGTGCTCGCCGGGGTCGCGGTCAGCTACGTGTTCACGTCCGTGACGAGCCTGTTGCAGCTCCAGACCTCGCCGAACAACATGCGGCAGATCATGTTCTGGCTGCTGGGCAGCGTGGCAGGGGCGCGGTGGGACCAGCTGCAGGTGGCCGGTGTGGTGGTGGTCGGGGTGACTCTTGTGCTGACTCTTTACGGGAGGCAGCTCAACGCGTTGGTCACCGGGGACGAGTCGGCGACCGCGCTGGGCGTGGACGTCAAGCGCCTGCGGGTGGTGGTGATCGTGCTGACGTCCCTGCTGGCGGGCGTGCTCATCGCGGTCGCGGGCGGCATCGGGTTCGTCGGGCTGATGGTGCCGCACCTGGTGCGCCTGGCGGTCGGCGTGGACCACCGCAGGGTGCTGCCGATCTCGGCGCTCGTCGGGGCGGTCTACCTGGTCGCGGTGGACCTGCTGTGCCGCACGGTGGACCCGCCGAACGAACTCCCGCTGAACATCCTGACCGCCCTCTTCGGCGCGCCGTTCTTCATCTGGCTGATGCGGCGGGATCGGAGCCTTTCACACTCATGAAACTCCAACTGAGACAAGTCAGCGTCAGCATCGGCGGCACGCCGATCCTCCGGGACGTGGACCTCGAAGTCGCACCCGGCGATTTCGTCGGCCTGCTCGGCCCGAACGGCAGCGGGAAGTCGACGTTGCTGCGCACGGTCTACCGTTCCATGCGCCCATCCGGCGGCACCGTGCTGCTCGGCGGGGACGACGTCTGGTCGCTTTCCGCCCGCGCCGCCGCCCGGCGGACCGCGGCCGTCCTCCAGAACAGCCCGACGCCCCCGGGCCTGACCGTCCGGGAGGTCGCCGCGCTCGGCCGGACGCCGCACAAGGGCATGTTCGACCGGGAGACCACCGAGGACCACGACATCGTGGTCGACGCGCTGGAGCGCACCGGGATGCTCGGGCACGCGGACCGGATCTACGGGTCGCTGTCCGGCGGCGAGCGGCAGCGGGTGCTGCTGGCCCGCGCGCTGGCCCAGCAGCCGCAGCTGCTGGTGCTCGACGAGCCGACCAACCACCTCGACATCCGGGCCCGGTTCGAGCTGCTGGACCTGGTGCACACGTTGGGGGTCACGACGTTGGCGGTCTTGCACGACCTGGACTTGGCGGTGCGGAGCTGCGACCGGCTGGTGGTGCTCGACCGGGGGCGGATCGTCGCGTCCGGGCCGGTGCTGGAGGCGCTGACTCCCGGGGTGCTGTCCGCCGTTTTCGGTGTCGCGGCGGTGACGGAGCGCCATGACGACGGCGTCGTCCGGGTCACTTACGGCGCCCGTCCGCTCGCTAAAGCGGTATGACGATCCGCCTATAGATCCATACGTGGTGACCATTGCGCAAAGTCGGGCTGCTGTTGGTGTGGCGGCCCGACTTTGTGATGTCCGTATCGTCTTGTTTCGGCAGTTCTCGCGTACCACCCGGTACGGGTGTGTACCGGGTGGTACGAAATCGGCGGACTGTCGATTTCGCCGCTGCGCTATGGCGTGGCGGAGTGTGGGCGGCGGCGCTGGAGAGTGAGCAGCAGGGCGAAGGCTGCGAGGAGCATCAGGCTGGGCGCGCACTGTGCCGTGCCGATCACGCCGAGCGCTGACCGCAGCCGTGCCTGTGTGCGGTCAGGGGTTGGCGGCAGGCGTGCGAGCACTGGCTCGGTCACGTCCGGCCACGCGGTGGCCGCCGACACCCGGATCCGGCGGGTCACCGCGGCGGCCCGGTCCAGCCACCGCGTGCACGGCGCGCAGTGCTCCAGGTGTGCGTCGGCGAGCTGTTCCGTGTTCGCTGGGCCGGCCTCCCCGTCCAATCGTGCGCTGAGGGTCTCCCGAATGTCGTCGCAATCCACGGACCAGTAGTCGGTGATCCTCCCCGGATGGTTCCAAAACATTCTGGTCAACGGTACGAAGGTGTCTTGAATATCGCTTGTGCGCGTTTTCCGGGGCGATTTGGCCGGATAACCTCGGAATCATGTCGGAAACACCGGGGGACGACCCGACCACCGCCCTGCTCCTCGCCGTCGGACGCGGTGACCGCGCCGCCGCGGAGCAATTCATCCGGAACACGCAGCGTGACGTCTGGCGGTTCCTGGTCTACCTCGCCGGCCACGCCGACGCCGAGGACCTGGCCCAGGAGACGTTCGTCCGCGCGCTGGGCAGCGCCCGCGGCTTCACCGGCCGCGGCGGCGCCCGGCCCTGGCTGCTGGCCATCGCCCGCCGGGTCGCCGCGGACCACTTCCGCGCCGCCGCCGGCCGGCCGCCGATCGCGTCCGACCAGGACTGGCAGGCCGCCGCCGACCGCGCCGGCGACCGGCACCTGCCCGGCCTGGACGACACCGTCGCCATCAAGCTGGCCGTGCGGACCCTGTCCGGGGACCGCCGGGACGCGTTCGTGCTGACCCAGGTCGTGGGCCTGGGCTACGCCGAGGCCGCCGAGGTGTGCGGCTGCCCGGTCGGGACGATCCGGTCACGCGTCGCGCGCGCCCGGCGGGACCTGGTGTCGGTGCTGAGCCCGGCGCCGACTTCGGCCGTGGTGCGTCCGCAGGCGGCGGGCTAGGCCGCCCGGGGCCACCCGAGGGGGCCGCTCGGCGGCGTGCGTTCCTCTGCTCGGGTGGGAAAACTTCGTCACCGCAGTCCCGCCCCGTTGGTTCTTGACGACTGTCCTTTTGCTGTGGAAAAGTCCCGAGCTAACCCGCCCCCGCGATGTGGACAACGGTCTGATATTTGCGGTAAGAATCGGTTTGCAGGTGGTGGTTGCCGGTAGCCTGTTGTTGGCGAACGCTCCTCGGGAAATGCTTCGAGTCGGGGGTTCGTGGCGTCGGCGCCGCCACGCTGGGGGGTTGTCGCCAACTGCGTGCAGGAACGCCGCCGAGCGCAGAGTGGAACTTACTGGGGAGTTAAACGTGTTTGGTCGAACATGGCCCGGAACGGGGCACCGCAGTCATCCCGGCACAGGTCGGCCCGCCTTACGGCCGGACGGCCGCCCAGACGCGCGCAGGTCGAGCTAGTCGGCACGGGGGTCAGCTGTGAGCCCCTCCTCCGGTTCCAGTGGGCGACCGCCGTCGCGCGGTTTCCTGCCCTTGCCCGCGCCGAGGCTGGCGATGGGCGTGGTCACCGCGGTCTTCGCGAGCATCAGCCTCATCGGTTTCCTGCACGTCCTGCTCCTGCCGGTGAGCGCGGGGGCGATCGCGCTGTCGTTCACCTGCATCGCCGTGCTCATGGCGATGCAGCTGCTGTGGTACGCCAGGGACAACGGCCGCCTCCGCACGCCGCTCGGGTACGGCGTCCTGGCGGCCCAGGCGGCGTTGGTCTACCTGCCGATCCTGCTGTTCGGGCAGGCGTGGGTGGGGATGCCGGGGTTCCTGGCGGGCAGTGTGTTGTTGGTGTTGAGAGCGGTGTTCGCGTGGACGGCGTTCAGCCTGATCGTCGTCTCGATGGGTGCCATTCAGTGGCTGTTCACCGCGCAGCCGATCGACATGCTGTACACGGCGATCTCCACGGTGACCACGGGTCTGGTGGTGTACGGCCTGTCCCGGCTGACCGCGCTGGTCGCCGAGGTGCAGGCGAGTCGGGCGGAGATAGCCCGCATGGCGGTGTTGCAGGAGCGGTTGCGGTTCGCGCGCGACCTGCACGACCTGTTGGGGTACAGCCTGTCGGCCATTGCTTTGAAGATCGAGCTGGCGCACCGGCTGATCGACAAGTCGCCCCGGGAGGCCGGGGACCAGCTGCTGGAGATCCTGGAGATCTCGCGGCTGGCGCTGTCCGACGCCCGGACCGTGGCGAGCGGGTACCGGGAGCTGTCGCTGGAGGAGGAGTGCCGGTCGGCGGTGTCGGTGTTGGAGGCGGCGGACATCCAGGTCGAGCTGGACTCGGACCACATCGACCTGCCGGTGCAGGTGAGCACGGTGCTGGCGACGGTGCTGCGCGAGGGTGTCACGAACCTGTTGCGGCACAGCAAGGCGAAGCACTGTCACATCACCATCCGGCAGACCCAGGACACCGCGTCGATCGAGATCGTGAACGACGATCTGGCGGAGCGGCAGCGGAAGCCGTCCGGGAGCGGGCGGGGTGGGTTGCAGAACTTGACCGTGCGGGCCAAGGAGATCGGTGGGTCGGTGACGGTGCAGCACGAGCCGAGCGAGTTCCGGCTGCGGGCTGAGGTGCCGCTGCGGTACGACCGGCACGCTGCGGCTCGTCGGGCCGAGTCGGCCGGAGCTTGAAGGTCAAAGGAGCCTCGCCGGCGGGCTGACCACCGATGGGGGTGGGAAGGGCTGGGAGCCCTGCCCGCCGCGCTGCGCGCGGCGAAGAGCCGGGAGCCCTGCCCGCCGCGCTGCGCGGGGCGAAGAGCCGGGAGCCCTGCCCGCCGCGCTGCGCGGGGCGAAGAGCCGGGGCGGGCCTGTCTCGCTGCGCGCGGCGAAGAGCCGGGGCGGGCCTGTCTCGCTGCGCGGGGCGAAGAGCTGGGGCGGGCCTGTCTCGCTGCGCGGCGCGGGTGTTCGCGGTGATGGCCGGGTGAATTGTTGGCGGCCGGGTGGGGGCGGTGGGCTGAACGTTGCCGGCGCCGGCGTTTGGTCCTAAGTGGAGAGTTCCGTCTCAAATGGCTGGCGTGGGGGCATATGCGCTGTGGCGCTAGAGCCAGCCGGCCTCGCGGGCGATGCGGATGGCGTCCACCCTGTTCCGGGCGTTGAGCTTGTTGATGATCGTCGTCACGTAGTTGCGGACGGTGCCCACCGACAGGAACATCTGGGACGCGATGTCCACGGCTTGGAGGCCTTCCGCAGTAAGGCGGAGAACTTCCGTCTCCCGTGCGGTAAGGGGGGATTCGGCACTGTCCCATGCGGACATCGCCAGTTGGCTGTCCACCACCCGCCGGCCGGCGGCGACGCTGCGGATGGCGTCGGCCAGCTCGGTGGGTGGTGCGTCCTTGAGCAGGAAACCCGTTGCCTTGGCGGACAACGCCCGCCGCAGGTTGCCCGGTCTGCCCAGGCCGGTGAGGATCAGGGTGCGGATCTCCGGGCAGGCGCTGTGGATCTCGCTCAGGGCGGTCAGGCCGTCCTTGCCGGGCAGGTCGATGTCGATGACTGCGACGTCCGGGCGGACCTTCTGCGCCATGGGCAGGATGTCCGTACCCGAGGAAACCTCTGCCACCACTTCGATGTCGGGCTCGAGGTTGAGCAACGCGACCAGCGCGCCCCGGACCATGTGCATGTCCTCGGCCAGCATCACCTTGATCAACTCGGCAACCCCCTCAGCCGCGCGTGTCACCGGTTGTACCACGCCGCGGCAAGCATGATGTACAACCGTTTCCTGCTCCGGCAGGGGAATTCAGCAAGATGTCAGCGGCGTCGCAGTCGTCCTCACATTCCGTGCACGGCCGAGTACGGTTCGTCGTAGTAGGAGTCGGGGAAGCCCACGGCGAACTCGGCGACGCTCACCTCCGCCGGCCAGTCCAGGCCCAGCGCGGTGGCCGAGGTGTCGTCGTCGCCCATCGCCAGGGCGCAGGCGGCCAATCCCAGGGCGGTCGCCGTCAGGTAGAGGGTCTGTTGGAGCACGCCGACGTGCTTGAGCGTGGTGGCGTAGGAGATCCCGTCGTACACCCAGCCCATCCGGTCCATCCGCGCGGTGATCGTGAGCAGCGCGGGGGGCGGGCGTCGGCCGCCGGTGGCGACGCGGGCGCCGTTGAGGACCTCGGCCACGTCGGACGGGTCGTCGTTGACGAGGGTGAGGGCGTGGTCGTCGGCGGCGTAGTGGTAGATCCCGCGCGGGAGGTCGGGGCTGCGGTCGACGGTGAGGTACAGCTCCAACTCGTAGATCGAGCCCGCGCCGGGGTAGGGGCGGCGGGTGACCTCGTACCGGCTGTCGCCGGGGCCCCTCACTTCGGTTTTCGAGCGGACGGCGGCGGTGCGGAAGAGCAGTTCGCCCAACTGGGCGGTGGACGGTGAGGTGGTGGCGAAGGAGCGGGTCGAGCGGCGGGTCTCGATCGCCTCGGTGAGGGAGATGGTCGGGGCGTCGGTGGGGGTGGGGAGGGGGATGCGGTCGGTCTTCGGGGTGGGCTTGGTGGCGGGGGGTGGTGGGACCTTGTCCACCAGGCGGAAGGTGGCGCCGGACGGTTCGTCGTGGCGGCCCAGCCTGCCTCTTGTGTGGAACATCAGCTCGTAGGGGACCAGGGCTGGAGGGACGGGTCGTGGTCCTCGGTGAACTTGCCGTTCTCGGCTACCACCACCATGCCGGCGCCTACCAGGTAGGCGACGATCTCGGCGACGAGGGTTGGGGGGAGGGCTACGCGGCGGGCTGCTTCGGCGATGGTTGTCTGGCGGGCCAGGGCGGCGATCACGGTGGAGGCTTGGGGGCGGTGCAGGACCACGCGGTGGTGGGACAGGGGGGATTCCTGGACCAGTTCGCCGTCGCGTTGGCGGGCCAGGGCGAAGCGGGACAGGCGGATGGGCTGGTCGGGAGGGACGTCTGGGAGTGCCAGCACCCCGTGGGGGGAGACCGGTTGGGCGGACAGCAGCGGGATCGCGGAGTCCCGCGAGCCCAGGGACCGGACGATGCGGCCGGGCAGCCGGCCGAAGAGGCCGTGCAGCTCGTCCTCGTCCAGCCCGTCGACGTTCCCGAGAGCGACCGGCCCGAAGGTCATGCGGTGCAGGACCTCCTCGATCGCCCGCCCCGGCGGATCGAGGGTCACATCGCCCCAGCGGGCGAGGATCGTCAGGCTGCCGTCCTCGGCCGTCTCGATGGCCACGTCGTCCCGGAAGGACCACAGCGAGAGGCTCGGTCCCGGGGGTGGCGCGTCGGCGTCGGATCGCAATTTGTGGCTCCTTTGCGGTCATGCGGTGGGGGCCGCATGCGTCCGCATCACACGAACAGGGGTATCGGGTTGAGGTGCTCGTAGGCTGTGGGGCGGGCCAGCCTGCCGAGCTTGACGGGGACGTCGAACAGACGCCCGGGCGCGAACCGCGCCCAGAAGCCGCGCATCCCCGGCACGATCGCCTTCACCACGGGGAGCCCGACGTCCGGGCGGGTCTGGTCGAGCACCATGACGTTCAGGCCCAGGGTTTCGAGCTTGTGTTGCAGGGCCGTCACGTCCTGGTGCAGGTCGTCGGTCGGGGTGTGGCGGTAGTGCGCTCGGGTCCGGGGGATCACCTCGGGATCGGGTCGCAGCCAGGGGTCGCCGGCCCAGGTGGCGGTGCGCCACCAGCGGACGGCGTCGGGGTCGGACCAGCCGTAGCCGTCGCGGTCGTCGCGCGCGTCGACCACGGCGGGCAGCAGCTGGTTCATCTCGGTGAGCGCGCGGACGAGGGCCACGGCCGGGTCGGGGTGCGCCCCGAAGCCGAACATGACGTCCTCGCACCGCTTGTCGGTGCGCCGGGACAGCGCCGCCATCGTCGGGATGCCGACGTCCGACGACACGTCCAGCACCCACACCTCGCGGTGCAGGCCGGCGTACACCTCGCGCAGCTCGTCGACCCAGCGGTCGCCGAAGCTGTCGAGGTCCACCGCCGGGGCCTGGGTGCGGTTGTACCACCACAGGGCCACGGCGTCGCGCTCCACCAGTTCCAGGAGCCCTTGCAGCAAGGCGTCTTCCAGGCTCGCGCCGGCGGCGTTGCCGTTGGAGTCGGCGTTGAGCGCGGCGCCGCCGTGCCGGGCGGGCACGTCGAAGTACAGCATGGACGTGGGCAGGAGGCGGTGCCGCTGCTCGGTGAGCGACCACACCGGGGTCCAGGTCGCCTCCGCGGTCTCGTCGAAGGGCGCGCAGACGTACTGGAACGGCGAGCAGGTCGCGTTCCAGCGGTCGCGGTCGGCGTACTGGCGGTCGTCGAACAGCAGGCACTCGTTGGGGTGGATCGCGTTCTCCAGGTCGGCGAACCGGCCGGTGACGGTGGCCTCGTCGCCGTGGAAGTACGCGCTGTGCCGCTCGACGGCCTCGCACAGCGCGCTCACCTCGGCGTGCAGCGGGGTCACGCCCTTGCCGCCGTTCTCGGCGCGCAGCGCGGACCGCATCTGGTCGGCGTCGCGGCGGGTGGTGAGCGCGAGGTTCGGGCCGGAGCGGAAGGAGTTGAGGAACGCCGGGCCGCGGTCGTCGCGGGTGATCTCCTTGACCACGCCGGTGACCGGGCTGATCAGGTGCCCGTGGTCGCGCAGCACCTGCTCGGGGGACCGGGAGCGGTGGCCGCCGCCGGTGCGGGAGGCCTTGAGGCGGCTCTGGAGTGTGACGGGTTGGAGGGTCTTTTTCTGCATGAGGTCCGGGTCGCCGCATGCGGGGCATTGGGGGCGGGCGCGCAGCTCGTGGTGCTTGCCGCCCAGGCCGACGCTGTCCAGCGTCCACACCGCGTTCTGGCCGTCGTGGCGCAGGCCGGCCAGCCACTTCACGGCTTCCATGGCGACCAGGTTGAGCGCGGCGGTGCGCAGGGGCGGTAGGGACACGTCCGGCGGCAGGACGGTCGTGTCGGTCAGGGCGCGGAGGCGGGTTTCGGCCTGGCGGTGGCCGCGCAGGCGGTGGGCGAGGCAGTGCCAGCAGCCGGTTCCCGCGGTCGGGTCGAACACCGGACCCAGCCACACCTGTGCGCCACCCGGCTTCGCGAGCAGCCACGGCCGTCCGGACGCGCGGTGCGCGGCGTCCACGTCGGCCAGGCCCTCCTCCAGGTAGTCGTCGCACAGCACGATCGACAGGTCGGAACCCGCCAGGGGAAAGTTCCCGGGCATCCGGGTGACGGTGAGACCGGCGTCGGTCACGGCCCGTGCCGCGCCCTCCGGGCAGGTGCCCACGGTGATCAGCCCGACCCGCGCGGCGGTGGTCGCGGACGTGGCGGCGGACGGGTCGACGCCGGCGGCCTCCCAGTAGGCCAGGGCCGGGTCGTCGGGGCACTGGTCGGCGGGCCGCACGGTCACCAGGTCGGCCTCCACCAACCCCATGACGACCGCGCCCACCTCGGCCGGCGACAGGCCCGCCGGGCACTCCCGGACCAGGTCCGCCAGGTCGCGGGTGCCGTCCAGCAGTGGCGCCACCGCCTCGACGTGGGCGCCGCGCACGGACGTGGCACCGCGTTCGGACAGCACGTACACGGCGTCGCCGCGCACCACGTGCGCCCTCAGGTGCCGCTTGAACCCGACGCGCAGCCCCGCTCCACCCGGCATGGTGCCCCCTGCTCGACCAGTGCCGCTCCAGCGGCGCTCCAGCGTGCTTCCAGGCAAGCGTCCCGGCCGGCCCGACCCCCGGACAAGTGCGCGCGTCACGTGACCCGGCGTTGGTTGCTCATGCCGACCCATGAAACGGTCACTATCGGCTCGACCGGCGGTTGGAATAGCGTTGGGTCCCGTCCCGACTTCCCCTCGACCACCACTCGTCGCACGCTCTTCGTCAGGCCGCGGCGGAAATCGCGGTGGATCTGGCTGATTGCGAGGTCCGAAATGACTGCCAACCTGGCCGGGCTCGGTGTCATGTCCCGAGCCGAAAAACTGTCGCTGCTCGCCGCGCTGCTCGAAGCGTCGGAACCGGAACCGGAAATCGGCTTGTTGCCCGATGCGCCGGTGGTCGCGCCGCGGCGGTCGCGGGAAAACCCGCTCGCGGGTCTGCGGTTCGAACTGCTCGGCCCGCTGGTGATCCGGCACGGCGGGGTGGACGTGGCGCCCAGCGCGCCGAAGCTGCGGCTCATCCTGTCCACCCTGCTGTTCCACGCCAACCAGCCGGTGGGCGCGTCGCTGCTGGTGCGCGAGCTGTGGAGCGGCGGCGCGCCGCGCACCGCGCACGCCACCCTCCAGACCTACATGTTCAAGCTGCGCAAGCTGTTCCGGGACGTGCTGGGCATGTCCGTCGAGGACGTCACCCGGGACGTGCTGCTGACCTGCTCGGGCGGCTACACGCTGCGCGTCGACCCGCGCCAGCTCGACATCGTCGAGTTCGACGAACTGGTCACCGCGGGCACCGCCGCCATGCACGCCGGCGACTACGAGAAGGCCGGCGACGACCTGCGCCGCTCCCTCGCGCTGTGGCGCGGGAACGTCCTCCACCAGGGACAATGGGGTCCGCAGCTGCGCGCCCAGGCGGCCCGGCTTGAGGAGCGCCGCTTCTACGCGCACACCACCCGGGTCGACGCCGACCTGTGCCTGGGACGGCACCGCGAGACGATCTCCGAGCTGGCCTCGCTGGTCGTGGAGCACCCGCTGCACGAGTCGGCGCACGCCATGCTGATGATCGCCCTGCACCGCTCCGGCCGGTCGTCCGCCGCGCTGGAGGTCTACATGCGGTTCCGCCAGCGGATGATGGGCGAGCTGGGCATCGAGCCCTCCGAGCGCATCCAGGCGCTGCACGTGGCGCTGCTGTCCACCGACCAGGCCCTGATGGACCGCTCCCTGACCTCGGACATGCTCCTGGACGCCCTCGTGCGCCGCCGCCCGGCGGGCCGCAAGGCGAGTTCCGCCGCTGTTACCGGTTGATTCCCCGCCGGCGATTACCGTCGAATTCACACTCGGTGCGCTGAGGAGGAAACGATGACGACATCGCCGGTGGAGAACACCTCGCTCGGGTTCCGGACTTTCCCGAACGACCCGGTCCTGCTTTCCGACGTGCTGCGCCCGTACGCGCGACCCAAGACCGAATACCTGAAGTCCGCCACGGTGGACGTGGCGAACGGGTTGGCCAGCGCGCAGGGCGAGTTCGCGATCCCCTATTCCTGCTACATCGACGACACCGGTCACCTCAACTCGGTCGAGGTGAACATCTGCTTCAACCAGCTCATGTACTACCTGATCGCCAAGTGCGTCCAGGAGGACGTCCTGCCCGCCTTCCAGGCGTGGACCATGGACGACTACTGGGCCAAGCAGCTGCCCGACATGCTGATCGCCAACTTCAAGTCCAACTTCCGCCGGCCGATCGACTCGTCGTCGTTCAGCGGCGAGGTGTCGTTCGCGGAGTTCAGCGAGCGCAACCGGAGCAAGCCGGTGCAGATCATCGACATGCCCTGGCGGTTCTGGGACGCGAACGGCGGGATCGCGGACGGCGAAGTCCGCATGGCCCTGGTCAACCCGCCCGGGATGCGCTTCCAAGCCGACGCGGCGTGACCCGTTCCCGCGCAGGGAACGGACGCGCTGAGGCGGCCGGGCGCGCGGGGTTCGCCGGGGCCGGTGGAGTCGCCGGGTTCGCGGGGTTCGCCGGGGCCGGCGGAGTCGCCGGGTTCGCGGGGGCCGGTGGAGTCGCTGGGCTCGCGGGGTTCGCGGGGCCGGTGGAGTCGCCGGGTTCGCGGGGTTCGCCGGGCCTAGCAGGCCGGCAGGCCTAGCGGGGCCAGCCGGGCCGCCGGGCCTAGCCGGGCCGGTGGGGCCGTCGTGGTTGGCAGGGCCATGGGGAAAATTTTAATTCAGTCAACTAAAAATTTCAGCCACCCGCACGTGTTCTGAAGGAGGAACGGTGACCGTTCAGGTGCGCACGCTCGTGGACGTGGTGCGCAAGCACGCCGCCGTGCAGCCGGACGCCGTCGCGATGGTGTGCGAGGGCAGGCGCGTCGACTACGCCGCGCTGCACCGCGTCAGCAACCAGGTCGCCCGGGGCCTCCAGGCCGAAGGCCTCGCCCCCGGCGACCGCATCGCCTACCTGGGCAAGGAGTCCGAGCACTACTACGAACTCCTGTTCGGCGCGGCGAAGACCGGCGTGGTCCTGGTGCCGATCAACTGGCGGCTCGCGGCGGACGAGGTCGAGCACATCCTGCGCGACTCCGGCACCGCGCTGCTGTTCGTGGACGCGGACTCCGCGCCCACCGCGGACAAGCTCGCGGCCGAGCTGCCCAAGCTCACCAAGGCGATCGGACTCGACACCGAGTTCACCGCGTGGCGCTCGGCGCAGCCCGACGCCAACGTGCTGGCCCGCGTCACGCCGGACACCCCGCTGGTGCAGATGTACACCAGCGGCACGACCGGCCTGCCCAAGGGCGTCGTGCTCGCCCACCGCAGCTTCTTCGCGGTGCGCGACGCGCTCGCCTCCGCCGGCCTCGACTGGATCGACTGGCGAAAAGGCGACATCAGCCTGGTCGGCATGGCGGGCTTTCACATCGGCGGCCTGTGGTGGGCGACCCAGGGCTTCTCGGCCGGCGTCACCAACGTGGTGATGCGCGAGTTCACCACGGCCGGCGCGGTCGAGCTGATCCGCACCCTCGGCGTGACCACCGCGTGCATGGTGCCCGCGATGCTGCGCCTGCTGCTGGCCGAACCCGGCGTGTCCAAAAAGGACTTCACCACGCTGCGGAAGGTCGTCTACGGCGGCGCGCCCATCTCCGCCGCGCTGCTGGCCCGCTGCGTCGACGGGTTCGGCTGCGAGTTCGCCCAGATCTACGGCCTGACCGAGACCGGCAACACGGCGATGTGCCTGCCGCCGGCGGACCACACCCTCGACAGCGGTCGCATGCAGGCCGCCGGCCGCCCGTACCCCGGGTTCGAGGTGAAGGTCGCCGACAGCCAGGGCAACGAGCTGCCACCCGGCGAGGTCGGCGAGGTGTGGCTGAAGACCCCGGCCGCGATGCTGGAGTACTGGAACATGCCCGACGCCACCGCCAAGACCCTGGTCGACGGCTGGGTGGTGACCGGCGACGCGGGCGTGCTGGACGACGACGGCTACCTGTTCATCCGCGACCGGATCAAGGACATGATCATCGTCGCGGGCGAGAACGTGTACCCGGCCGAGATCGAGCACGTCATCGGCCGCCACCCGCTGGTCGCCGAGTCGGCCGTGGTGGGCGTGCCGGACGAGCGGTGGGGTGAGGCGGTGCACGCCTTCGTCGTGCCGGTCGAGGGCGCGGAGCTGACCGAGCGCGAGCTGGCCCTGTACCTGCGGGGCAAGCTGGCCGGGTTCAAGCTGCCGCTGCGCTACGAGTTCATCGCGAAGGTGCCCCGCAACCCCAGCGGCAAGATCCTGCGCCGCGAACTGCGCGAGCGGTTCTGGCAGGGCCACGAGCGCCGGGTGAGCTGACCATGACCTCCGTCGCGCTCGACCCGCGCAGCCCGCTGGTGCGGCTGCCCCGCCTCCTGGACGACTTCACCCTCCTGCACGACCCGGACCACATCGCCACCACCGTGGCGCGCGGCCGGATCGCGGGGGAGAAGGTGGTGGCCTTCTGCACCGACGCGACCGTCAAGGGCGGTTCGCTGGGCATCGAGGAGTGCCACCGCATCCGGGACGCCATCGACCTGGCCCTGGCGGAGGGTTCGCCGGTGGTCGGGCTGTGGCACTCGGGCGGCGCGAAGCTGGCCGGCGGGGTGGAGTCGATGCACGGCATCGGCTCGATCTTCGCCTCGATGGTGCGGGCATCCGGGAAGATCCCGCAGCTCTCCGTGGTGCTCGGCGCCGCCGCCGGTGGCGCCGCGTACGGCCCGGCGCTGACCGACCTGGTCGTGCAGGCCCCGGAGGGGCGCATCTTCATCACCGGACCGGACGTCGTCCGCAGCGTCACCGGCGAGGAGATCGACATGGCCGGCCTGGGCGGGCTCGAAGCGCACAGCCGCAAGTCGGGTGTCGCGCACGTGCCCGCCGAGTCCGAGGAGGACGCCTACCGCCGGACCCGGCAGCTCGTGGAGCTGCTGGCCCGGCCGAGCTCCTTCGACCCGGCAACGACCGGCGCCGCGCAGGACCTGCGTGCGCTGCTGCCCGAGTCGCCCAAGCGCGCCTACGACGTCCACCCGCTGCTGCACGCCCTGCTGGACAACGGCGTCATGGCGGAGATCCAGCCGAAGTGGGCGCCCAACGTGGTGGTCGGCCTGGGTCGGCTCGGCGGCGGCACGGTCGGCGTGGTGGCCAACAACCCGCTGCGCAAGGGCGGGTGCCTGGACTCGCTGTCGGCGGAGAAGGCGTCCCGGTTCGTGCGCATGTGCGACGGGTTCGGCATCCCGCTGCTGGTCGTGGTCGACGTCCCCGGCTACCTGCCGGGCGTCGGCCAGGAGTGGGGCGGGGTGGTGCGGCGCGGCGCGAAGCTGTTGTACGCCTTCGCCGAGGCCACCGTCCCGCGCGTCACCCTGATCACCCGCAAGTCCTACGGCGGCGCCTACATCGCGATGAACTCGCGGTCCCTGGGCGCCACGTCGGTGCTGGCGTGGCCGGAGGCGGAGGTCGCCGTGATGGGCGCCGAAGCCGCCGTCGGCGTCCTGCACCGCAAGGCGCTCGCCGCCGCCGACGAAGCCTCCCGGCCCGCCCTGGCAGCGCGGCTGGTGGAGGAGCACAAGCAGGTCGCGGGCGGTCTCGGCCGCGCCCTGGACCTCGGGGTGGTCGACGAGGTCGTCCGGCCCGAGGACACCCGTTCCCGGCTCGTCTCGCTGTTCGCCGCCGCCGCTCCCGGCCGCGGCGCGCACGGGAACGTCCCGCTCTAGACAAGAAAATCCGCAACCGGCCCGCCCGTGGAGTGACGTCGATGTCGAACAACGAGGACAAGCTGCTCGACTACCTCAAGCGGACGACCTCGGAACTGCGCGACGCGCGCCGCAGGCTGCGCGAGGCGGAGGAGGCGGCGCGCGAGCCCATCGCGATCGTGGGCATGGCGTGCCGCTTCCCGGGTGGCGTCCGGACCCCCGAGGACCTGTGGGACCTCGTGGCGGGCGGCCGGGACGCGGTGACCGGCTTCCCCGGCGACCGCGGCTGGGACGTCGGCGAGCTGTACGACCCGACGCCGGGCACACCGGGCAAGTCCTACACCCGGTCGGGCGGGTTCCTGCACGACGCGGCGGAGTTCGACGCCGAGTTCTTCGAGATCTCCCCGCGCGAGGCGCTGTCCATGGACCCGCAGCAGCGGCTGCTGCTGGAGGTGTCGTGGGAGGCGCTGGAGAGCGCGGGGCTGCTGCCGGCCTCGTTGAAGGGCAGCGCGACCGGCGTGTTCGCCGGGATGATGTACCACGACTACGCGGGCAACAACTCGACCGGCGCCATCGCGTCCGGCCGGGTCGCCTACGCGCTCGGCCTGGAAGGGCCGACGCTGACCGTGGACACCGCGTGCTCGTCTTCGTTGGTGGCACTGCACTTGGCCGTGCGTTCACTGCGGTCCGGCGAGTGCTCGCTGGCGCTGGCGGGCGGGGTGACCGTGATGGCCACGCCCGAGACGTTCGTCGAGTTCTCGCGGCAGCGCGGGTTGTCGCCCGACGGGCGGTGCAAGTCCTTCGCGGGCGCGGCCGACGGCGTGGGCTGGGCCGAGGGCGTCGGGATGCTCGTGGTGGAGCGGCTGTCCGATGCTCTGCGCAACGGGCATCGCGTCCTTGCGGTGGTGCGCGGGTCGGCGGTGAACCAGGACGGCGCGTCCAACGGCCTGACCGCGCCCAACGGTCCGTCGCAGCAGCGGGTGATCCGGGCGGCGCTGGCGGATGGCGACTTGTCGACATCCGACGTGGACGCGGTCGAGGCGCACGGCACCGGGACCACGTTGGGCGACCCGATCGAGGCCCAGGCCCTGCTCGCCACCTACGGGCAGGGGCGGTCGGTCGAACGGCCGCTGTGGCTGGGGTCGGTGAAGTCGAACATCGGGCACACCCAGGCCGCCGCCGGTGTGGCCGGGGTGATGAAGATGGTGCTGGCGATGCGGCACGGGGTGCTGCCTCGGACGCTGCACGTGGACGAGCCGTCGCCGAAGGTGGACTGGACGGCCGGCGCGGTGTCGTTGCTGACGTCGCCGGTGGAGTGGCCGGCGGGGGAGCGTCCCCGGCGGGCGGCCGTGTCGTCTTTCGGCATCTCCGGCACCAACGCGCACGTCGTGCTGGAGGAGCCCGCCGGGGTCGAGCCCGGTGAGGCTGTCCCGCTGCCCGTGGTGCCGTGGGTCTTCTCCGGCCGGACGCCGGCGGCTTTGCGTGACCAGGCGCTGAGGTTGTCCTCCGTCCGTGAGTCCTTTGTGGACGTCGGATACTCGCTGGCGACTTCGCGGACCGCGTTCGACCACCGGGCGGTCGTGGTGGGGCGGAGCACCGAGGAGTTGGTGGCCGCGCTGGCCAGCGGTGGCGTGGCCGATGTGGTGACGCCCGGTCGGCTGGCGTTCCTGTTCACGGGTCAGGGTTCGCAGCGCCTGGGCATGGGCGACGCGCTGAAGCAGTTCCCGGTGTTCGCCGACGCTTTCGCCGAGGCTTGTGCCGCCCTGGATCCGCACTTGCCCAAGCCGCTCGTCGAGGTCCTGGACAGCGACGAACTGCACGACACCGGCTACACCCAGCCCGCGCTGTTCGCCTTCGAAACCGCGTTGTACCGGCTGTTCGCGTCGTGGGGCGTGAAGCCGGACTACCTGGCCGGGCACTCGATCGGCGAGTTCGCGGCGGCGTACGCGGCCGGGGTGTTCAGCCTCGCCGACGCCGCCCGACTGGTCGCCGCCCGGGGCCGGCTGATGCAGGCGTTGCCGGCCGGTGGCGCGATGGTCGCCGTCCAGGCCACCGAAGAGCAGGTCGCCGGGCTGCTGTCCGACCAGGTCGCGATCGGCGCGGTCAACGGCCCGAACTCCCTGGTCCTGTCCGGCTCGGAGGCGGCGGTCCTGGCGGCGGCCGAAACCCTGGCCGCACAGGGCCACAAGACCAAGCGGTTGACCGTGTCGCACGCGTTCCACTCGCCGTTGATGGAGCCGATGCTTGACGAGTTGCGGAAGGTCGCCGAGGGCATCACCCACAACGAGCCCAGCGTTCCCCTGATGTCGACCGTGACCGGTGAGTCGTTCACGCCGTCCCCGGAGTACTGGGTGCGGCAGGCGCGGGAGGCGGTCCGGTTCGCGCAGGCGGTGAACGGGTTGCGGGACAACGGGGTTCGGACGTTCCTGGAGGTCGGTCCGGACGCGGCGCTCACCGCGATGGTCGACTCCGACGACGTCATCGCCACCACCCGCCGCGAGCGTGATGAGGCCGTGTCGGTGGTGACCGCGCTGGGTCGCCTGCACACGCGGGGCGTGGCCGTGGACTGGGCCGCGTTCTTCCCCGGCGCGACCCGTGTCGACCTGCCGACCTACGCGTTCCAGCACGAGCGCTACTGGGCCGAGAGCACGGCGACCGCCGGCGGCGCGAGCCGGTTGGGCCTGGCCGACGCGGAGCACCCGTTGCTGGGCGCGGCCGTCGCGCTGCCGGACTTCGACGGTGTCGTGTACTCCGGGCGGCTGTCGACGGGCACGCACCCGTGGCTGGCGGACCACGTCGTCGCCGGCGCGGTGCTGGTGCCGGGCGCGGCCCTGGTCGAACTGGCCGTGCACGCGGCGGACGCCGTCGGCTGCGCGGCGGTCGACGAACTGACCACGCTGGCACCCCTGGTGCTGTCCGAGGCAGACGCCGTCCAACTCCGCGTCCGGGTCGGCGAACCCGACGAGACGGGCCGCCGCGCGGTCGAGGTCCACTCCCGCGCCGAGCAGTCCGACACGTGGACCACGCACGCCCTGGGCACCGTCTCCCCGACCGCGGCGACCCCGGTTCCCCTGGAATGGCCACCGGCCGACGCCGACCAGGTCGACGTCGACTACGCCCGCCTGACCACCCTGGGCTTCGACTACGGCCCCCTGTTCCAGGGCGTCACGTCGGTGTGGCGACGCGGAGAGGACTTCTTCGCCGAGGTCACCCTCCCCGAGGCGGACGACCGCTTCGCCCTCCACCCGGCCCTCCTGGACGCCACCCTCCACGCCCCGCTCCTGGCCGGCCAGCCCGGAGCCGACCAGCCCGGAGCCGACCGCGCCGGAGCCGACCGCGCCGGAGCCGACCAGCCCGGAGCCGACCGCGCCGGAGCCGACCGCGCCGGAGCCGACCAGCTCGGAGCCGACCGCGCCGGAAATGTCGGTACCCCGTGGGACAATGGAGACGGGGGCCGGAGGCCGGCCGTCCCGTTCTCCTGGCGCGACGTCGCCCTGCACGCCACCGGCGCCTCCACCCTGCGCGTCCGCCTCACCCCGACCCCCTCCGGCTGGGCCATCACCGCCACCGACACCACCGGCACACCGGTCTTCTCCGTCGGCACCCTCGAAACCCGCCCCATGGCGGCCCTCGACCTCCGCCCCACCCACCACGACTCGCTCTACCACCTGGAATGGACGCCGGCCGCGGGCTCGCCCGCCGACGTCCCGGTGCACCGGGTGCCCGCAGGCGGAGACGTGCGCAAGGTCCTGCACGAGACCCTTGAGGTGCTCCAACAGTTCCTGGCGAGCGACGCCGGCACGCTGGTCGTGCAGACCGAGGGTGCGGTGGCGTTGCCGGGCGAGGACGTCGACCTGGCGGGTGCGGCCGTGTGGGGCATGGTCCGTTCCGCGCAGGCCGAGGCCCCCGGCCGGATCGTCCTGGTCGACGGCGATGTCCTGCTGGTGCCCGACGAGCCCCAGGTCGTGGTCCGGGACGGTGTCGCGCACGTGGGCCGACTGGCGCGCGTGCCGCTGACGGACACCCCCGTGAACTTCGGCGATGGCGCGGTCCTGCTGACCGGTGCCTCGGGCGCGCTGGGCAGCGTCATCGCCCGGCACCTCGTGGACAAGCACGGCGTGACGGACCTGGTGTTGGTGAGCCGCAGCGGCGCCGACGACCTCGCCACCGAACTCGGCGTGAAGTCGGTGGCGTGCGATGTCGCCGACCGCGAAGCCCTGGCCGAGGTGCTCGCCGAGCACCGCGTCTCGGCGGTGGTGCACGCGGCCGGCGTGCTCGATGACGGTCTGATCGGGTCGTTGACGCCCGAGCGCGTCGACAAGGTTCTCCGGCCCAAGGTCGATGCCGCCTGGCTGCTGCACGAACTGACCGAGGACCTGTCGGCGTTCGTGGTGTTCTCGTCGGCCTCGGGGACGTTCGGCAACGCCGGCCAGGCGAGCTACTCGGCGGCCAACGCCTACCTGGACGCGCTGGCCACGCACCGACGTGCCCAGGGGTTGCCGGCGCAGTCGTTGGCGTGGGGGTTGTGGGACGGCGGCATGGCCGGCGAACTCACCGCCGCCGAGCAGCAGAGGCTCAGCCGCGCGGGTGTCCGGCCGCTGTCCACCGAAGACGGCCTGAGGCTGTTCGATGCGGCCCTGACCTGCGGAAACGCCACCCTGGTCCCGATCGGCCTGGACTTGACCACGGTCGACGGCCCGGTCTACCGCGGCCTGGTCCGCGCGAAGACCCGCCGGACCGCCGCCACCGGCAAGGACCTCGGCCTGGCCGGGCTGTCCGACAAGGACCGCCGGGACAAGCTCGTCGCCCTGGTGCGCGCCACCGTGGCCACCGTCCTGGGCCACCAGGACGTCGAGACCGTGGACCCGAACCGCGCGTTCACCGAGCTGGGCTTCGACTCCGTCGCCGCGCTGGAACTGCGCAACCAGCTGTCCACCGCCACCGGCCTGCGCCTGCCCGCCACCCTGACCTTCGACCACCCCAACACCCACGCGGTGGCGGACTTCCTCGCCGCCCAGATCACCGGCACCACGACCACCACGACGGTGACCGCCAAGGCCCGCAACGACGAGCCGATCGCGATCGTCGGCATGGCCTGCCGGTTCCCCGGCGACGTCCGCAACCCCGACGACCTCTGGGACCTGGTCGCGCAGGGCCGGGACGCCATCACCGGCTTCCCGACCGACCGGGGCTGGAACCTGGCGCAGCTGTACGACCCGACCCGCGGCCTGCCCGGCAAGTCCTACACGCGCGAAGGCGGGTTCCTGCACGACGCGGCCGAGTTCGACGCGGAGTTCTTCGGCATCTCCCCGCGCGAAGCCCTCACCATGGACCCGCAGCAGCGCCTGCTGCTGGAGACGTCCTGGGAGGCGTTCGAGAACGCGGGCATCGACCCGGCGGCGCTGCGCGGCAGTGACACGGGCGTGTTCGCGGGCATGATGTACCACGACTACGAGGGCAACGCGAGCACGGGCGCGGTCGCGTCCGGGCGCGTGGCCTACACGTTCGGGCTGGAAGGCCCGACCCTGACCGTCGACACGGCGTGCTCGTCGTCGCTGGTCGCCCTGCACCTCGCCGCCCAGGCCCTGCGCAACGGCGAGTGCTCGCTGGCGCTGGCGGGCGGGGTGTCGGTGATGGCCACGCCCGAGACGTACGTGGGCTTCAGCCGCCAGTTGGGCCTCTCGCCGGACGGCCGGTGCCGCTCCTTCGCGGGCGCGGCCGACGGGGTCGGGTTCGCCGAGGGCGTCGGCGTCCTGGTGGTGGAACGCCTGTCCGACGCGCGCCGCAACGGGCACCACGTGCTGGCCGTCGTGCGCGGGTCGGCGGTGAACCAGGACGGCGCCTCCAACGGCCTCACCGCGCCCAACGGTCCGTCCCAGCAGCGGGTGATCCGGGCCGCCCTGGCCGACGCCGGCCTGCGACCGTCCGATGTGGACGTCGTCGAGGCGCACGGCACCGGCACCACCCTGGGCGACCCGATCGAGGCGCAGGCCATCCTCGCCACCTACGGCCAGGACCGGGACACCCCGCTGTGGCTGGGCTCGGTCAAGTCGAACATCGGCCACACGCAGGCCGCCGCCGGCGTCGCGGGCGTCATGAAGATGGTCCTGGCCCTGCGCAACGACGTCCTGCCCAAGACCCTGCACGTGGACGAGCCGTCGCCGAAGGTCGACTGGGCGGAGGGCGCGGTGTCGCTGCTCACCGAACCCGTGACCTGGGCGCGCAACGGGCACCCGCGGCGGGCGGCGGTGTCGTCGTTCGGCATCTCCGGCACCAACGCGCACGTCGTGATCGAGGAGGCGGACGCGGTCGCGCCGACGCCGACCCCGGACCTGGCGGTGACGCCCGTGCTGCTGTCCGCCAAGACCGATGAGGCGCTGAGCGCGGTCGCTTCCCAGCTCAAGGACTTCGTCGCGGGCCGGGACGTGCGGATCGAGGACGTGGCCCGCTCGCTGGCCGGCCGGACCCGGCTGGAGCGGGCGGCGGTCGTGGTCGCGGCCGACCGGGACGACCTGGTGACCGCGCTGGACGGCGTGACCGGTGAGTCCCCGGCGCCGGGCCGGCTGGCCGTGCTGTTCTCCGGCCAGGGCGCGCAGCGGCTGGGCATGGGGCGCGACCTGCGGGCGTTCCCGGTGTTCGCGCAGGCCTTCGACGAGGTGTGCGCGGAACTGGACCGGCACCTCGACCGGCCGTTGCGCGAGGTGATCGACACCGAAGAACTGCACCGGACCGGGTACACCCAGCCCGCGCTGTTCGCGTTCGAGGTGGCGTTGTTCCGGCTGGTCGAGTCGTGGGGCGTGACTCCGGACTTCCTGGCCGGGCACTCCATCGGCGAACTGGCCGCCGCGCACGTCGCCGGGGTGTTCTCCCTGGTGGACGCGGCTCGCCTGGTCGCGGCGCGCGGCCGGTTGATGCAGGCCCTGCCGGCCGGTGGCGCGATGGTCGCGGTCGAGGCGACGGAGACCGAGGTCGTGCCGCTGCTGACCGACGACGTGGCGATCGCCGCCGTCAACGGGCCGACGGCCGTGGTCGTGTCGGGCGCGGAGGACGCGGTGGCGCGGGTCGTGGCGCGGCTCGACGGGCGCCGGACCAAGCGGTTGACCGTGTCGCACGCGTTCCACTCGCCCCTGATGGAGCCGATGCTGGACGAGTTCCGCGCGGTCGCCGAGACGATTTCGTACGCCGAGCCGACGATCCCGGTCGTGTCCACTGTGGACGGCTGGGTGGTGGACCTGGCCAAGCCGGACTACTGGGTGCGGCAGGTGCGCGCGGCGGTGCGGTTCGCCGACGCCGTCCAGTCGTTGCGGGACAGCGGGACCACGACGTTCCTGGAGGTCGGGCCGGACGCGGTGCTGACCGCGATGACGGGCGGGTTCATCCCGACCTCGCGGCGTAACCGCGACGAGGTCCGGACGGTGGTGGAGGCGTTGGGACGCCTGCACGTCCGGGGTGTTGACGTCGACTGGGACGCGTACTTCGGCGGCGGCACGCGCATCGAGCTGCCCACCTACCCGTTCCAGCGCAAGCGGTTCTGGCTGGCGAGCACGAGCGTGGCGGACCCGAGCGGCATCGGGCAGACCGGCGCGGACCACCCGTTGCTGAGCGCGGTCGTCGCGCTGCCGGACTCGGACGGGTTGGTCTTCACGGGCCGGTTGTCGCTGGACACGCACCCGTGGCTGGGCGACCACGACGTCTTCGGGACCGTGCTGGTGCCCGGCACCGCCCTGGTGGACCTGGCGTTGAGCGCCTGCGCGGCCGTGGGCTGTGAGGTGTTGGCGGAACTGACCCTGCACGCGCCCTTGGTGCTGCCGCCGACCGGCGGTGTCGCGGTCCAGGTCGTGGTGGGTGGTGCGGATCGCACGGTCCGGATCTACTCGAAGACCGACGAGGACTGGGTCCTGCACGCCGACGGCGTGGCCAGCGCGGAGGACGCGGGCGCGGGTGAGTCGTTCGAGTGGCCGCCCGCCGACGCGACCCCGCTGGAGGTCGACTACGCGGCGCTGGCGGACCGGGGCTACGGCTACGGGCCGGTGTTCCAGGGCGTGCGGGCCGCGTTCCGGCGCGGTGACGAGGTGTTCGCCGAGGTGTCGGTGGCCGACGTCGAGGGGTTCGAGGTGCACCCGGCGCTGCTGGACGCGGCCCTGCACCCGGCGATCCCGGCCGACGGCCCGACGCGGCTGCCGTTCGCGTGGTCCGGGGTGCGGCTGCACGCTTCGGCCGCGTCCGTGCTGCGGGTGCGGCTGACGCCGACCGGCGAGGACCGGATCGCGCTGACCGCCGTCGACCCGGCCGGCCGGCCGGTGCTGACCGTGGAGTCCCTCACGACTCGACCGGTGGCCGCGGAGCAGTTGGTCGCACGCTCGCACCACGACTCGCTCTACCGACTGGAGTGGACGCCGGCGGCCGGTGCTCCCTCGGACGTCCCGGTGCACCGGGTGCCGCGCGGCGGTGAGGTGCGGGCGGTGCTGCACGAGACTTTGAAGGTGCTCCAGGAGTTCCTGGCCGGTGAGTCGGGGACGTTGGTCGTGCAGACCGAGGGCGCGGTGGCGTTGCCGGGTGAGGACGTCGACCTGGCTGGTGCGGCTGTGTGGGGCATGGTTCGGTCGGCGCAGGCCGAGGCCCCGGGGCGGATCGTGCTGGTGGACGGCGATGTGCTGTTGGTGCCGGACGAGCCGCAGGTTGTCGTGCGGGGCGGTGTCGCGCATGTCGGTCGGTTGGCTCGGGTGCCGGTGACTGAAACTTCAGTCGACTTCGGTGAAGGTGCGGTGTTGTTGACCGGTGCTTCGGGTGCGTTGGGTGGCGTGATCGCCCGGCATCTGGTTGCGGAGCGCGGTGTTCGCGACTTGGTGTTGATGAGCCGTAGTGGTGCGGACAGCCTTGCGGCGGAGCTGGGCGTGACGTCGGTGGCTTGCGATGTCGCCGATCGGGTGGGCCTGGCCAAGGTGCTCGCCGAGCATCGGGTGACGGCTGTGGTGCATGTGGCCGGTGTGCTGGACGACGGGCTGATCGGGTCGTTGACGCCCGAGCGGATGGACAAGGTTCTCCGGCCGAAGGTCGATGCGGCCTGGTTGCTGCACGAGCTGACCGAAAATCTGTCGGCGTTCGTGGTGTTCTCGTCGGCGTCGGGGACGTTCGGCAACGCGGGGCAGGCCAGTTACTCGGCGGCCAATGCCTACTTGGATGCGCTGGCCACTTACCGGCGTGCCCAGGGGTTGCCGGCGCAGTCGTTGGCGTGGGGGTTGTGGGACGGCGGGATGGCCGGCGAACTGACCGCTGCCGAGCAGCAGAGGCTCAGCCGGGCGGGTATTCGGCCGCTGTCGGTGCAGGACGGGTTGCGGTTGTTCGACGCGGCCCTGACCTGCGACGATGCTGCGCTGGTGCCGATCGGGTTGGACCTGGCCACCATTGACGGGCCGCTCGTCCGGGGGCTCCGCGGTGCTACGCGGAACCGCCGGGCCGCAGCTCGGGACACCGTCGACCTCGCGGCGCAGCTCGGCGGGCTGTCCGAGCAGGACCGCCGGGACGCGTTGCTCAAGCTGGTCCGCACGACCACGGCCGGCGTGCTCGGGCACGACTCGGCCGACGCGGTCCCCGCCGAACGGGCGTTCACCGACCTGGGCTTCGACTCGCTGGCCGCCCTGGAGCTGCGCAACCAGCTCACCGCCGCGACCGGCCTGCGCCTGCCCGCCACCCTCACCTTCGACCGGCCGCACGCCCGCGCGGTCGCGGAACTCCTGCACGACAAGCTGTTCGGCGAGACCGGGTCGGGTCTGCCCGAGGACGAGGTCCGCCGCGTGCTGGCGACCATCCCGCTGGGCCGGCTGCGGGACGCGGGCCTGCTGGACAGCCTGCTGGAACTGGGCGGCGTGAAGCTCGCCGCCGACGAGCCCGACGACGGGCCGGGGGAGTCCATCGACGACATGGACGCCGACGCACTGATCAACATGGCGCTCGCCGACCTCGGTGACGTGACGACGGAAACGGGGAGCTGAGAATGGCCGAGGAGAAGCTCGTCGCCGCGCTGCGGGCGTCGCTCAAGGAGAACGAGCGGCTGCGCGAGCAGAACCGCAAGCTCGACTCGACGTTGCGCGAGCCGATCGCGATCGTCGGCATGGCCTGCCGGTTCCCCGGTGGCGTGCGCACGCCCGACG
Organism: Actinosynnema sp. CA-248983; assembly: GCA_050954585.1. Lineage (GTDB taxonomy): Bacteria > Actinomycetota > Actinomycetes > Mycobacteriales > Pseudonocardiaceae > Actinosynnema. The sequence continues at coordinate 1,499,630 of CP191863.1, forward strand.
ACCTGTGGGACCTGGTCGCGCAGGGCCGGGACGGCATCACCGGGTTCCCGACCGACCGGGGCTGGAACCTGGCCGAGCTGTACGACCCGTCGCCGGGCGCGGCGGGCAAGTCCTACACCCGCGAGGGCGGGTTCCTGCACGACGCGGCCGAGTTCGACGCCGAGTTCTTCGGCATCTCGCCGCGCGAGGCGCTGACCATGGACCCGCAGCAGCGCCTGCTGCTGGAGACGTCGTGGGAGGCCCTGGAGAACACCGGTCTGGACCCGGTCGCGCTGCGCGGCGCGGCGGTCGGCGTGTTCGCCGGGATGATGTACCACGACTACGCCGAGAACAACTCGACCGGTGCGATCGCGTCCGGGCGCGTGGCGTACACGTTGGGCCTGGAAGGTCCGGCGGTCACCATCGACACGGCGTGCTCGTCGTCGCTGGTCGCCCTGCACCTGGCCGCGCAGTCGCTGCGCAACGGGGAGTGCTCGCTGGCGCTGGCCGGCGGGGTCACGGTGATGGCGACGCCCGGCACGTACGTCGAGTTCAGCAAGCAGCGCGGGCTGTCGGTTGACGGCCGGTGCAAGTCCTTCGCGGCGGCGGCGGACGGGACCGGGTTCGCCGAGGGCGTCGGGATGCTGGTCGTGGAACGCCTGTCCGACGCGCGCCGCAACGGCCACCCGGTGCTCGCGATCGTGCGCGGGTCGGCGGTGAACCAGGACGGCGCGTCCAACGGCCTGACCGCGCCCAGCGGTCCGGCGCAGCAGCGGGTGATCCGGGCGGCGCTGGCGCAGGCGCGGCTGGCGGCGCACCAGGTGGACGTCGTCGAGGCCCACGGCACCGGGACGACGTTGGGCGACCCGATCGAGGCGCAGGCCCTGCTGGCGACCTACGGCCAGGACCGCTCACGGCCGTTGTGGCTGGGGTCGATCAAGTCGAACATCGGGCACACGCAGGCGGCGGCCGGTGCGGCGGCCGTGATCAAGATGATCGGGGCGCTGCGGCACGGGGTGCTGCCGAAGACGCTGCACGTGGACGCGCCGAGCGACCAGGTCGACTGGACGGAGGGTGCGGTTTCGCTGCTCACGTCGGCGGTCGAGTGGCCGGCGCGGGAGGAGCCGCGGCGGGTAGGCATTTCGTCGTTCGGGGTGAGCGGCACCAACGCCCACGTGATCCTGGAAGAGCCGCCGGCGGAGGAGCCTGCCGTTGCCGAGGCGGTGGAGACGCCGGCCTCCGGCCCCCGTCTCCATGATCTCACGGGGGTACGACAATTCCCGGCGGCGGCCGACGGGGCGGCTGATGCGGCGGCCGACGGGGCGGCTGATGCGGCGGCTGATGCGGCGGCCGATGGGGCGGCTGATGGGGCGGCTGATGCGGTGCCTTGGGTGCTGTCCGCCCGTACCGCTGAGGCCTTGCGCGCCCAAGCCGCCAAACTCACCGATCATCTCGCTCTCGGTGCGGCGAACCCCACTGACATCGCGTCGACCCTTGTGGCGCGTAGTCGGTTCGAGCACCGGGCCGTTGTGGTGGGCAGTGGCGATGATCTGCGGGCTGGGGTCGAAGCCGTCGCGGCGGGGGAGCACCCGGTCACCGGCGAGGCGCTGGAGGAGCCCAAGGTCGTCTTCATGTTCCCCGGCCAGGGTTCGCAGTGGGCGGGCATGGCCGTCGAACTCCTCGACACCTCCCCGGTCTTCGCCCGGCGCATGACCGAGTGCGCCGAGGCGATCGACCGGTTCACCGACTGGTCGCTGCTCGACGTGGTCCGCGATGTGGAGGGCGCGCCTTCGCTCGACCGCGTGGACGTGGTGCAGCCGGTCCTCTTCGCCGTGATGGTGTCGTTGGCGGCCCTGTGGCGGTCCTACGGCGTGGAGCCGTCCGCCGTCGTCGGCCACTCGCAGGGTGAGATCGCCGCCGCGGCCGTGGTGGGCGCGCTGTCCCTCGACGACGCCGCGCGGGTGGTGGCGTTGCGGAGCAAGGCGATCGCCGCCGGGCTCGCCGGGCGCGGAGGCATGGCGTCCGTGGCGGCACCGCGTGCCGACGTCGAGGCCCGGATCGCCCGTTGGGACGACCGGATCTCCGTCGCCGCCGTCAACGGCCCGTCCGCCACCGTCGTCTCCGGCGAACCTCAAGCGCTCCAAGAACTGCTGGCGGACTGCGAGGCGGACGGCGTCCGGATGCGGATCATCCCGGTGGACTACGCCTCGCACTCCGCGCAGGTCGAGTCGATCCGGGACGAGCTGCTGACCGTCCTGGCCGAGGTCGAGCCGCGCACCGCCGACATCCCGCTGTACTCCACGCTGACCGGCGAGGTCGGCACCGCCGTGCTGGACGCCGACTACTGGTACGCCAACCTGCGCGGCACGGTCCGGTTCCAGGACGCCGTCGAGCGCCTCCTGGCCGACGGGCACAACGTGTTCGTCGAGGTCAGCGCGCACCCGGTGCTGGGCATGGGCGTCCGCGAGATCCTCGACGCCGCCACCACCCCCACCGCGCTGGTCGGCTCGCTGCGCCGCGACGAAGGCGGCCTCCAGCGGTTCCTGACCTCGCTGGGTGAGGCCCACGTGCGCGGTGTCGCGGTCGACTGGTCCCGGCACACCGCCGGCACCCGGACGACCCTGCCGACCTACGCCTTCCAGCACCAGCGGTACTGGCAGGTCGAGCAGTCCACTGTGGACGCCGGAGGTCTCGGTGTCTCGTCCGTCGCGCACCCGCTGCTGGGCGCGGCGCTGACCGTGCCGGAGCGGGACCTGGTCGTGCTGACCGGCCGCGTCGACCTGGACACCCACCCGTGGCTGGCCGACCACGCCGTGCTGGACACCGTGCTGCTGCCCGGCACCGCCCTGGTGGACCTGGCCATCCGCGCCGGCGACCAGGTCGGCTGCCCGGTGGTGGAGGAACTGACCATCACCACCCCGCTCGTGGTCCAGGGCGGGGTCACGCTGCGGCTCACCGTGGACGCGCCGGACGACCACGGCCGCCGCGCCCTGGGCGTCTACGCGCAGACCGACGCCGAGCAGGCCGCCGGCCTGTGGACCCGCCACGCCACCGGCGTCCTCGCGGAAGGAACCACCCGCGCGGATCACCTGACCGAGTGGCCGCCGGCGGACGCCAAGCCCGTCGACACCACCGACCTCTACGACCGCCTCGCCGCCCTGGGCCTGAACTACGGCCCGACCTTCCAGGGCCTGCGGGCCGCGTGGCGACGCGGCGAGGACACGTTCGCCGAGGTGGTCCTCCAGGGCGAGCCCGACACGTTCGGCCTCCACCCCGCCCTCCTGGACGGCGCCCTCCACGCCCTGGCCGCGGACATCGGCGACGGCCAACCCCACCTCCCGTTCTCCTGGACCGGTGTCGCCCTCCACGCCGAAGCCGCGACCGCCCTGCGTGTCCGGTTCACCAAGACCGGCCCCGACACCGCCTCCCTGGCCATCGCCGACGCGGCAGGCTCCCCGGTCGCGACCGTCGACACCCTCACCGTCCGCCCGGTCGCCCTGGACGCCCTCAAGGGCCGCACCGGCCACGTCGAGCACCTGTTCGCCCTCGACTGGACCCCGCTGAACCTGCCGTCCCCCCAGAAACCGTCGTACCCCGGTGAGACCATGGAGACGGGGGCCGGAGGCCACGACCTCCTCCACATCACCCCCACTGACGACGTCCTGGCCGCCACCACCGAGGCCCTCACCGCGCTCCAAGCCCGGCTCGCCGACCCGGACGGCGCCACCCTCGTCGTCGTCACCCACCCCGGCGACCTCGCGGGCGCGGCCGTGCGCGGCCTGGTCCGCTCCGCCCAGGCGGAGAACCCCGACCGGTTCGTGCTCATCGAGGCCGAGGACCCCACGCCCGACCAGGTCGCCGCGGCCCTCGCCACCGGCGAACCGGTGCTCGCGATCCACGACGGCGAGATCCGCGCACCCCGCCTGACCCGCGTCCCGGACCCGACCAACGACTCGCCGTTCACCCCGGACAGCACCGTCCTGGTCACCGGCGGCACCGGCACCCTCGGCGCGCACGTCGCCCGCCACCTGGTCACCGCCCACGGCGTCCGCGACCTGGTCCTGACCAGCCGCCGCGGCCTCCAGGCCGAAGGCGCGACCGACCTCCGAGAAGAACTCGCCGGCCTCGGCGCCACCGCCCGCATCGTCGCCTGCGACGTGGCCGACCGGGAGGACGCGAAGCAGCTCCTCGCCGACCACCCCGTCACCGCGATCGTCCACACGGCGGGCGTCATGGACGACGGCACCGTGGCCTCCCTGCGCCCCGACCAGCTCGCCACCGTCCTGCGGCCGAAGGTCGACGCCGCCCGCCACCTGGACGAACTGGCCGGTGACCTGACCGCGTTCGTCCTCTTCTCCTCCGCGGCGGGCACGTTCGGCAGCCCCGGCCAGGGCGGGTACGCCGCCGCCAACGCCGCCCTGGACGCCCTCGCCGCCCGCCGCCGCGCCGCGGGCAAGCCCGCCCAGTCCCTGGCCTGGGGCCTGTGGGCGCAGCGCAGCGAGATGACCGCCGAGGTCGGGTCGGCCGAGCTGAACCGCATGGCCCGCACCGGCATGAGCGAACTGTCCACAGAGGACGGTCTCGCGCTCTTCGACGCCGCCGTCAAGGCCGGGGACGCCCTGCTGGTGCCGGTCCCGCTGGACCTGACCGCCCGCGCCGACGTCCCGCCGCTGCTGCGCGGCCTGGTCCGCGCACCGAGGCGGGCCGCGAGCGGGTCGTCGCTGGCGCAGCGCCTGGCCGAGGTGCCGGCGGAGCGGCGCGACGAGGTCGTGCTGGAGGTCGTGCTGGCCCGCGTCGCCGCCGTCCTCGGCTACGCCCGCGCCGAGCAACTGCCCGCCGGCCGCGCGTTCAAGGACCTCGGGTTCGACTCGCTGACCGCGCTCGACCTGCGCAACCAGCTCAGCGCCGCCACCGGCCTGCGGCTGCCCGCGACCCTGGTGTTCGACTACCCGACCCCGGACGCGCTGGCCGCCCACCTGCTCGACCAGCTCTCCGGCTCCACCCGGACCACGGCCGTGGAGACCACCCGCCACGACCACGAGCCCATCGCGATCGTCGGCATGGCCTGCCGCTTCCCCGGCGGCGTGCGCACGCCGGAGGACCTCTGGCGGCTGCTGGTCGACGGCGGCGACGCCATCGGCGCGTTCCCCACCGACCGCGGCTGGGACCTGGACACCCTGTTCCACCCCGACCCCGACCACCCGGGCACGGTCACCACCGACCGGGGCGGCTTCCTGCACGACGCCGCCGACTTCGACCCCGGCTTCTTCGGCATCTCCCCGCGCGAGGCGCTCGCGATGGACCCGCAGCAGCGCCTGCTGCTGGAGACGTCGTGGGAGGCGTTGGAGCGGGCCGGGATCGACCCGACGACGCTGCGCGGCAGCCGGACCGGCGTGTACGCGGGCGTGATGTACAACGACTACGGGATCGTGGTGAGCGGGTCCGCCGAGTCGGTCGACGGGTTCCTGTCCACCGGCAACTCCGGCGGTGTCGTGTCCGGTCGGGTGTCCTACACCCTCGGGCTCGAAGGCCCCGCGATGACCGTCGACACCGCGTGCTCGTCGTCGCTGGTCGCCGTGCACCTGGCGGTGTCCGCGCTGCGCAACGGCGAGTGCTCGCTGGCGCTGGCGGGCGGCGTGTCGGTGATGTCCCTGCCCGGCACGTTCCAGGAGTTCTCCCGGCAGCGCAACCTCGCCGCAGACGGGCGGTGCAAGTCGTTCGCGGGCGCGGCCGACGGCACGTCGCTGTCCGAGGGCGTGGGGCAACTGGTGCTGGAGCGGCTGTCCGACGCGCAGCGCAACGGCCACCGCGTGCTGGCCGTGATCCGGGGCTCGGCGGTGAACCAGGACGGGGCGTCCAACGGCCTCACCGCGCCGAACGGCCCGTCACAGCAACGGGTCATCCGGGCCGCCTTGGCCGACGCCGGCGTGCAACCGTCCGAAGTGGACGTCGTCGAGGCGCACGGCACCGGCACCACCCTGGGCGACCCGATCGAGGCGCAGGCCCTGCTCGCCACCTACGGCCAGGACCGCGCCGAACCGCTGCTGCTGGGCTCGATCAAGTCCAACCTCGGGCACACCCAGGGCGCGGCGGGCGTCGCCGGCCTGATGAAGGTCGCGCTGTCGCTGCGCCACGGGCTCCTGCCGCGCACCCTGCACGTGGACGAGCCATCGCCGCACGTCGACTGGACGGCCGGCGCGGTGCGACTGGCCACGTCGGCCGAGCCGCTGGCCGCCGCGCGTCCGCTGCGCGGTGCGGTGTCGTCGTTCGGGATCAGCGGCACCAACGCGCACGTCGTGCTGGAGCAGGCGGACGTGGAGCCGGTCGAGGGTCCGGAGCCGGACTTCACGCCGTGGCTGGTGTCCGCGCGCACCGAGGACGCCCTGCGCGACCAGGTGGCTCTTTTGAGGGCGCACGTGGCGGCGCACCCCGAGCTGCGGCCGGTGGACGTCGGCCACACCCTCGCCACCGGGCGGGCCGCGTTCGACCACCGGGCCGTGGTGCTCGGGGACGACGTGGTGACCGGGGCGGTCGCCGACGGTCGGCTGGCGGTGCTGTTCACCGGTCAGGGCGCGCAGCGGCTGGGCATGGGGCGGGAGCTGCGGTCGTTCCCGGTGTTCGCTGCGGCCTTCGACGAGGTGTGCGCGGAGCTGGACCGGCACCTGGACCGGCCGTTGCTTTCGGTGCTGGAGACCGAGGAGCTGCACCAGACCGGGTACACGCAGCCGGCGTTGTTCGCGGTCGAGGTGGCGTTGTTCCGGCTGGTCGAGTCGTGGGGGTGCGGCCGGACTTCGTGGCCGGGCACTCCATCGGCGAGCTGGCCGCGGCGCACGTGGCCGGGGTGTTCCCGCTGGCCGACGCGGCCCGGCTGGTCGCCGCGCGCGGTCGGCTGATGCAGGCCCTGCCGACCGGCGGGGTGATGGTGTCCGTGCGCGCGCCCGAGTCCGAGGTGGCGCCGCTGCTGGTCGACGGGGTGTCCATCGCCGCCGTGAACAGCCTGGATTCGGTGGTGCTGTCCGGTGCGGAGGCCGCGACCCTGGCGGTGGCGGAGGAGTTGGCTTCGCGCGGGCACAAGACGCAGCGGTTGACGGTGTCGCACGCGTTCCACTCGGCGTTGATGGAGCCGATGCTGGCGGAGTTCCGGGCGGTCGCCGAGACGATCGACTACCGCGAGCCGGTGATTCCGATGGTGTCGACGGCCGGCCTCCGGCCCCCGTCTCCATCGTCCCATGAGGGTCCGACAGTTCCGGGCGTCGTGGGGACGGAGGAGTTTGGGGCTGAGTACTGGGTGCGGCAGGTTCGGGAGGCGGTTCGGTTCGCCGGTGCGGTGCGGGAGTTGGCCGACGCGGGTGTGACCACGTTCCTGGAGATCGGGCCCGATGCGGTGTTGACCGCGTTGGGGCAGGGTGTCGCCGAGGGCGAGTGGATTCCGTTGTGCCGCAAGGGGCAGGACGAGGCCGCGACGGTCGCGACCGCGTTCGGCCGGCTCGCGGTGCGGGGTGTTGGGATCGACTGGGCGCGTGTGGTGCCCGGGCAGTCGGTTGAACTGCCGACTTACGCGTTCCGGCACCAGCGGTTCTGGCCACGGCCGGGTGTCGGGACCGGGGACGCCAGCGGGCTCGGGTTGGCTTCGGCGGACCACCCGTTGCTGGGTGCGGCGGTCGAACTGCCTGCGGGTGGCACGGTGTTCGCCGGGCGGCTGTCGCTGACCACGCACCCGTGGCTGGCGGACCACGCCGTCGGGGACGTCGTGCTGCTGCCCGGCGCGGCGCTGGTGGAGATGGCCGCGCACGCCGGTCGGGAGGTCGGGCGCGGGCGGGTCGGCGAGTTGACCCTGGAGGCCCCGCTGGTGCTGCCGGACAAGGGCGGTGTCCAGGTGCGGGTGACCGTCGGGGCGGACGGGTCGGTCGAGATCCACTCGCGCGCCGAGGACGACGACGTGTGGACCGCGCACGCCGCCGGCCACCTGACCCCGGACCTTGGATCGGGCGCTGACCTGCGGGAATGGCCGCCGGTCGACGGCGTCGAGGTCGACGTGGCGAGCGCTTACGACGACCTGTTCGCACGCGGGCTCCGCTACGGCCCGGTGTTCCAGGGGCTGACGGCCGCGTGGCGGCGGGGCGACGAGGTGTTCGCCGAAGTGTCCGTGCCGGCCGCGGATGCGAGCCGGTTCGGCCTGCACCCGGCGCTGCTGGACGGCGTCCTGCACGCCCTGGCCGTGACCGGAGACGGTGACCTGGTGCTGCCGTTCTCGTGGCAGGGCTTCGCCGTTCACGCCGTGGGCGCGTCCCGGCTGCGGGCGCGGGTCGTGCCGGGCGACGGCGCGGTGGCGATCACCGTGGCCGACGCGACCGGTGCGCCCGTGGCGACCGTCGAGGCCCTCGCGGTGCGCCCGGTGTCCCCGGACCAACTGCGGACCGACCGCAGCGACCTGCTCCGCCTCGACTGGACCCCGCTGACCACCCCGCCCACCGCACGAACCATCGCGGTGCTCGGCGAGCCGGTCGGGAACGCGGAGGCCTTCCCCGACCTGGCGGCCCTGGCGGCGGCGATCGCGGCCGGCGCGCCCGCGCCCGAGGTCGTGGCCGTCCGCTGGGCGCGGACCGAGGGCGACGCGGCGGCGGTGCGGGCGGCTACCCACCAGGCCCTGGCGTTGGCGCAGGAGTGGCTGGCCCATGAGGCGTTCGCGACCGCCAAGCTCGCCTTCGTCACGCGGGGCGCGGTCGCCACCGCCACTGACACGGACGTCGACCCGGCCCAGGCGGCGGTGTGGGGCCTGATCCGCTCCGCCCAGTCGGAGAACGTCGACCGGTTCGTCCTGGTCGACGCCGACGACACCACCGCCCTGGCCACCGCCCTCGGCACGGACGAACCGCAACTCGCCCTGCGCGGCAACGACATCCTGGTCCCGCGCCTGGTCCGAGCCGCAAGTGCGCCGGCGCCGCTGGAAGGACCCGTCCTGATCACGGGTGCCTCAGGCGCGCTCGGCCGGGTCGTCGCCCGGCACCTGATCACCCGGCACGGCGTCCGCGAACTGGTCCTGACCAGCCGCAACCCCCAGCCCGAGCTGCGTGACGAACTGACCGCGCTCGGCGCGGACGTCACGATCGCCGCCTGCGACGTGGCCGACCGGGACGCCCTGGCCAAGCTCCTCGCCGACCACCCGGTGCGCGCCGTCGTGCACGCGGCGGGCGTGCTGGACGACGGGGTCCTCGGCTCGCTCACCCCCGACCGGCTGGACACCGTGCTGCGGCCCAAGGTCGACGGCGCGGCCAACCTGCACGAACTGGCCGACGTCGACACGTTCGTCCTGTTCTCCTCGGCCGCCGGCGTGCTCGGCGGTCCCGGCCAGGCCAACTACGCCGCCGCCAACGCCTACCTGGACGCCCTCGCCGACCACCGCCGCGCCACCGGCAAACCCGCCGTGTCGCTGGCCTGGGGGCGCTGGGAGCAGGCCGGCATGGCGGACCGGATGAGCGAGGCCGACCAGCGGCGCATGGCCCGGTCGGGCATCGACGCCCTGACCCACGAGGAAGGCCTGGCCCTGCTGGACGCCGCGCTCGGCGCGTCCGGCGCGCTGGCGCCGATCAAGCTCGACCACCCGGTGCTGCGCGAACGGGCCGTGGCGGGCATGTTGCCGCCGCTGCTGCGCGGGCTCGTGCGGGTACCGGCCCGCAGGGCCGCCGACGCCGACGCCGACGCGGTCGACGCGCTGAAGAAGTCGTTGGCGGGCAAGGACGTCGAGGCGGCCACCGCGGTCCTGCTGGACCTGGTCCGCAGCCAGGTCGCCGGCGTCCTGGCCTACCCGGACGCGGGCGCGGTGCCCGCGGACCGGCCGTTCAACGAACTCGGGTTCGACTCGCTGACCGCGGTCGAGCTGCGCAACCGGGTCAACGCGGCCACCGGCCTGCGGCTGCCGGCGACGCTGGTGTTCGACCACCCGACGGCGCAGGCGCTGGCCGCCCACCTGGCCGCCGAACTGACCGGCGAAGGCGCGCAGGCGGGCGGCGTCCTCGCCGCCTTCGCCGGGCTCGACCAGCTCGAAGAGTCCCTTGTGGACATCGACGAGCAGTCGCGGACGCGGCTGTCGCTGCGGCTGCGGGAAGTGCTGTCCAAGCTCGGCGCGTCCGAAGCGCCGACCACCAACGACATCGAGTCCGCCACCGATGACGAGGTCTTCGCTCTCATCGACAGCGAACTGGGGATCTCGTGATGTTCTTCGAGAGGGGCGAGGGGTAGTGGCGAACGAGGACAAGCTCCGGGACTACCTCAAGCGGGTCACCGTCGACCTGCAGAAGACCCGGCAGCGGCTGCACGACGTGGAGGCGGCGGCGCACGAGCCGATCGCGATCGTCGGCATGGCCTGCCGTTACCCGGGCGGGGTGACCGGCCCGGAGGACCTGTGGCGGCTGGTGGCGTCCGGGACCGACGCGACGGGCGCGTTCCCGACCGACCGCGGCTGGGACCTGGCGGCGCTGCACGACCCGGAGTCGGTGCGCGACAACACGTCCTACACCGCGCGCGGCGGGTTCCTGTACGACGCGGCGGACTTCGACCCGGCGTTCTTCGGGATCAGCCCGCGCGAGGCGGTCCGGCTCGACCCGCAGCAGCGGCTGCTGCTGGAGGTCGCGTGGGAGACCCTGGAGCGGGCGGGCATCGACCCGGCGACGCTCGCGGGCAGCCCGACCGGCGTGTTCACCGGCCTGATGTACCACGACTACGCGGGCAGCAACTCCTCCGGCAGCGTCGTGTCCGGCCGCGTCGCCTACACCCTCGGGCTCGAAGGCCCGGCGGTCACCGTCGACACGGCGTGCTCGTCGTCGCTGGTCGCGCTGCACCTGGCGATCCAGGCGCTGCGGCGCGGTGACTGCACGCTGGCGCTGGCCGGCGGCGTGTCGGTGATGGCGACGCCGTTGACGTTCGTGGAGTTCTCGCGCCAGCGCGGCCTGTCGCCGGACGGCCGGTGCCGGTCGTACTCGGCGGACGCCGACGGCACCGGGTTCGCCGAGGGCGTCGGCGTGCTGCTGGTGGAGAAGCTGTCCGACGCGCTGCGCAACGGGCACAACGTGCTCGCCGTCGTGCGCGGTTCGGCGGTCAACCAGGACGGGGCGTCCAACGGGCTCACCGCGCCGAACGGGCCGTCGCAGCAACGGGTCATCGAGGCGGCCCTGGTCGACGCGGGCCTGTCCACCGGGCAGGTCGACGTGGTCGAGGGCCACGGCACCGGGACCACGCTGGGCGACCCGATCGAGGCGCAGGCCCTGCTCGCCACCTACGGCCAGGACCGCGAGGACCCGCTGTGGCTGGGCTCGGTGAAGTCCAACATCGGCCACACGCAGGCCGCGGCCGGTGTCGCCGGGATCATCAAGGTCGTCGAGGCGATCCGGCACGGGGTCATGCCCGCGACCCTGCACGCCGAGGAGCCGTCCGACCAGGTCGACTGGTCCGCGGGCAACGTTCGCCTGCTGACGTCGGCGACGCCGTGGCCGGAGACCGGGCGTCCGCGCCGGGCGGCCGTGTCGTCTTTCGGGTTCAGCGGCACCAACGCGCACGTGATCATCGAGCAGGCCCCGTCGCAGGAGCCCTCCGGGACTGCGTCGGCGCCGGTGACCTCGCTGCTGGTGACCGCGCGCGACCCGAAGGCGTTGCGGGACCAGGCACAGCGCCTGGCCGGGCGCACCGCGGACCCCGCCGAGCTGGGGTACGCCCTGGCGACCTCGCGGGCGCGGTTCGAGCACCGGGCCGCCGTGGTCGGGACGTCGGCTGAGGAGCTGTCGGCGGGTCTGGCTGCTTTGGCGCGGGACGAGAAGGCGCCGAACGTGGTGGTCGGCCGGGTGGCCGGCGGCAAGCCCGCGATGCTGTTCTCCGGCCAGGGCGCGCAGCGCCTGGGCATGGGAACGGGGCTGTACCAGGCGTTCCCGGCGTTCGCGGCGGCGTTCGACGAGGTGTGCGCGGCGCTGGACCCGCACCTCGACCGGCCGTTGAAGGACGTGCTGGACAGCGCGGAACTGCACCAGACCGGCTGGACGCAGCCCGCGCTGTTCGCGATCGAGGTGGCGCTGTTCCGGCTGCTGGAGTCGTGGGGCGTGACGCCGTCCGTGCTGGTCGGCCACTCCATCGGTGAGTTGGCCGCCGCGCACGTGGCGGGTGTGTTCTCGCTGGCGGACGCGGCTCGGCTGGTGGCGGCGCGCGGGCGGCTGATGCAGGCGCTGCCGAGTGGTGGCGCGATGCTCGCGGTCGAGGCGACCGAGGACGAGGTCACGCCGCTGCTGGGTCCGGACGTCGACATCGCGGCGGTCAACGGGCCGCGGTCGGTCGTCGTGTCCGGGACGGCGGAGGCGGTCGTGGCGGTGGAGGAGCACTTCGCCGACCGCCGGACCAAGCGGCTGACGGTGTCGCACGCGTTCCACTCGCCGCTGATGGAGCCGATGCTGGCCGAGTTCCGGGCGGTCGCGGAGACGATCAGCTACCACGAGCCGGTGATCCCGATGGTGTCGACGGCCGGCCTCCGGCCCCCGTCTCCATCGTCGCACGAGGGACCGACAGTTCCGGGCGTCGAGGGCGCGGAGGACTTCGGCGCGGCCGAGTCCGGCGCGGCCGAGTCCGGCGCGGAGGGGTTTGGCGCGGAGGGGTTCGGCGCGGAGGAGTCCGGCGCGGAGGGGTCCGGCGCGGAGGGGTTTGGCGCACGGGAGTCCGGCGCAGAGGGGTTTGGCGCGGAGTACTGGGTGCGGCAGGTTCGGGGCGCGGTGCGGTTCGCGGATGCCGTTCGGGCGGTGGAGAGCACGACCCTGCTGGAGATCGGGCCGGACTCGGTGCTGGCCACGATGGCGGCCGACAGCGTCGAGGGTGACGTGGCGCTGATCCCCGCGCTGCGCAGGGACCGCGACGAAGCCCGTGCGCTGGTCGAGGCGTTGGCGCGGCTGGAGGTCCGGGGGGTGACCGTGGACGCGGAGGCGTTCTACGGGCGCACCGGGCCGTCTCGGGTCGACCTGCCGACCTACGCGTTCCAGCACGAGCGGTTCTGGATGGACAGCGTCGAGGCGGCCGGTTCCACGACCGATGACGACCTGGACACGTTCATCTCCACGCTCGACATCGACCCGAACGACCCGCTGACCTCCGTGGTGTCCGCACTGGCCGAGTGGCGGAAGGGTCGGCAGGACCGGTCCCAGTCGGATGCCTGGCGCTACGAGGCCAGGTGGGAGCGCCTGCCCAGTGGCACCAATCGCACGCTGACCGGTACTTGGGTGGTCGTCGGCGATGGTGCGGGCGTCGCGGAAGCGCTGGCTGCCCGCGGTGCGGACGTCGTGACGACCGAACTCGCCGGGGTCGGGGATGTCTTGGCCGCCGACGGCGTGACCGGCGTGGTGTCGCTGCTCGGCGCGGCGGACACGCTTCGGCTGGTCAAGGCCGTTGCCCCGCACGGCGTGCCGCTGTGGTCGCTCACTCGCGGCGCGGTGTCCACCTCGCCCGCCGACCCCGTCACCGACCCCGACCAGGCGCAGGTGTGGGGCCTGGGCCGGGTCGCCGCCCTCGAATTGCCGCAGGTCTGGGGTGGCCTGGTCGACCTGCCCGCCACCCTCGACGACCGCACCTCCGCCGCCCTGGCCGGGGTGCTCGCGGGCATCGGCGAGGACCAGGTGGCCCTCCGCCCGGACGGCGTGTTCGCCCGCCGCCTGCACCGCGCCCCGGTCACCGGCAACCCCCGCCGGCGGCCCGTCACCGGCACGGTCCTGATCACCGGCGGCACCGGCACCCTGGGCATCGAGGTCGCCAAGGCCTACGCCGACGACGGCGCGGACCACGTCCTGCTGCTCAGCCGCCGGGGCGCCGCGCCCGCCGACGTCCTCGCGGAGATCGGCACCCGCGTGACGGTCGTCGCGTGCGACGTGGCCGACCGTGCGTCGCTGGAAGCCGTTGCGGCGCAACACGAAGACATCCAGACCGTCGTCCACGTCGCGGGCCTCGCCCAGTTGACGCCGATCGCCGACATGACCGACGACGAGTTCGCGAACGTCCTCGCCGCCAAGGTCGAGGGCGCGCGGAACCTGGACGCGGTCTTCCCCGACGTGGCCGAGTTCGTGCTGTTCTCGTCGGTCGCGGGCGTGTGGGGCAGCGGCGCGCAGGCCGCGTACGCCGCCGGCAACGCCCACCTCGACGCCCTGGCGCAGCAGCGCCGCGCCCGCGGCCGGTCGGCCACCTCCCTGGCCTGGGGGCCGTGGGCGGGCAGCACCCTGGTCGACGACGACATCGACGCCGCCCTGCGCAAGCGCGGCCTCACCCCGATGGCCCCGGACCGGGCGATCGCCGCCCTGCGCACCGCCCTCGCCGCCGACGACACCGCCGTGGTGCTCGCCGACGTCGACTGGGCCGCGTTCGTCCCGTCCTTCACCGCCCTGCGCCCGAGCCGGCTGTTCGACGCGATCCCCGAGGCGGCCACCGAGACCGAGTCGACGGCTTCGGACGACCTGGCCCGGCTGCTCGCGGGCGTGCCCGAGGCCGATCGCCTGGACCACGTCACCACCCTGGTCCGCACGCAGGTCGCGCTGACCCTGGGCTACGCCGGTCCGGAGGCCGTGGAAGCCACTCGCGCGTTCAAGGAACTGGGCTTCGACTCGGTCACCGCCGTCGAGTTCCGCAACCGGATGATCGAGGCCACCGGCATCCGCCTGTCCGCCGCGGTCGCCTTCGACTACCCGACGCCCGAAGCCCTGGCGCGGCACCTGCTGGAGAGCGGCACGGCCGAGACCGTCACCGCCACCGGGTTCACCGACGAGCCCATCGCCATCGTCGGCATGAGCTGCCGGTTCCCCGGCGGGGTCGGCACCCCCGAACAGCTGTGGGCGATGCTGCGCGAGGGCCGCGACGGCATCGGCCCGTTCCCGACCGACCGGGGCTGGGACCTCGACGGCCTGTTCCACCCCGACCCCGAGCACCCCGGCACCAGCTACGTCCGCGAGGGCGGGTTCCTGCACGGCCTGCCCGGCTTCGACGCCGCGTTCTTCGGCATCAGCCCGCGCGAGGCCGAGGCGATGGACCCGCAGCAGCGGCTGGTGCTGGAGGCGTCGTGGACCGCCTTCGAGGACGCGGGCATCGACCCGACGTCCCTGCGCGGCACCCCGACCGGCGTCTACGTGGGCACCAACAACAACGACTACGTCCGGCTGACCGGCGCGGTCGGGGCCAGCGCCGAGGGCTTCATGGCCACCGGCAACGCCGCCAGCATCCTGTCCGGCCGGCTGTCCTACGTGCTGGGCCTGGAGGGCCCGGCGGTCACCGTCGACACCGCGTGCTCGTCGTCGCTGGTCGCGCTGCACCTGGCGGTGCAGGGCCTGCGGTCGGGTGAGTGCTCGGCGGCGGTCGCGGCCGGTGTGACCGCGATGTCCACGCCGGGCGCGTTCGTCGAGTTCTCCAAGATGCGCGGGCTCGCGCCGGACGGCCGCTGCAAGGCGTTCGCGGCCGGCGCGGACGGCACGAACTGGGGCGAGGGCGTCGGCGTGGTCGTGCTGATGCGGCTGTCCGACGCGGTCGCCGCCGGGCACGAGGTGCTGGCCGTGATCCGCGGGACGGCGGTCAACCAGGACGGCGCGTCCAACGGCCTCACCGCGCCCAACGGCCCGTCACAGCAACGGGTCATCCGGGCCGCGCTGGCCAACGCCGGCCTCGCGCCGGCCGACGTGGACGTGGTCGAGGCGCACGGCACGGGCACCGCGCTGGGCGACCCGATCGAGGTGGACGCCCTGTTCGCCACCTACGGCAAGGACCGGGACCGGCCGCTGTGGCTGGGCTCGGTGAAGTCCAACATCGGCCACACCCAGGCCGCCGCCGGCGTCGCGGGCGTGATCAAGACCGTGCTCGCGCTCAAGCACGGCGAACTGCCCAAGACCCTGCACGTCGAGGAGCCCACCGGGCACGTCGACTGGGCGGGCGGCGTGCGGCTGCTGGCCGACGCGCAGCCGTGGCCGCGCAACGGCCGGCCGCGCCGCGCGGGCGTGTCGTCGTTCGGGTTCAGCGGCACCAACGCCCACGTGATCATCGAGGAACCCGCCGCCGAGGTCACCCCCGACCGGCCGGCCTCGACCGACCCGGTCGCCCTGGTCCTGTCCGCCCGCTCCGCCGCGGCGGTCAAGCAGCAGGCGGCGGACCTCCTGCCCCTGCTCGACACCGAGGAGCCCCGCGACCTCGCGTACTCGCTGGCGCAGCGCGCCAACCACTCCCGCCGCGCGGTCGTGGTCGGTGACACCGAGGCCCTGCGCGTCGGCCTGACCGCGCTCGCGGCGGGCGAGCCGGCGCCGAACGCCGTCACGGGCACGGCGAACCCGGCCGGCAAGGTCGCGTTCACCTTCCCGGGACAGGGTTCGCAGTGGGTCGGCATGGCCGTCGAACTCCTCGACACCTCCCCGGTCTTCGCCCGGCGCATGACCGAGTGCGCCGAGGCGATCGACCGGTTCACCGACTGGTCGCTGCTCGACGTGGTCCGCAACGCCCCGGGCTCCGCGTCCCTCGACCGCGTGGACGTGGTCCAGCCGGTCCTCTTCGCGGTGATGGTTTCCCTCGCGGCCCTGTGGCGGTCCCACGGCGTCGAGCCGTCGGCCGTCATCGGCCACTCCCAGGGTGAGATCGCCGCCGCGTGCGTGGCCGGCGCGTTGTCCCTGGACGACGCCGCCAAGGTGGTCACCCTGCGCAGCAAGGCGCTGTTGCGGCTGTCCGGCAAGGGCGGCATGGTGTCCGTGCCGCTGCCCGCCGACCAGGTCCGCGAGCGCATCGAGCACTTCGCCGGGCGGGTCACCGTGGCCACCGTCAACGGCCCGCGGTCCACGGTCGTCGCCGGCGAACCCCCGGCGCTGGAGCAGTTGCTGGCCGAGTGCGCCGAGACCGGCGTCCGCGCGAAGAAGATCGACGTGGACTACGCCTCGCACTCCACCTACGTCGAGGCGATCCGCGACGAACTCCTGGAGGTCCTGGCCGGCTTGGAGCCGCGCGAGTCGGACATCCCGTTCTACTCCACAGTGGACAGCGTCTGGCTGGACACGACCGTGATGGACGCCGACTACTGGTACCGGAACCTGCGCCAGACGGTGTGGTTCCAGCCGGCCGTCCGCGCCCTGCTGGACGCCGGGTTCACCACCTTCGTCGAGTCCTCGCCGCACCCGGTGCTGACCATCGGCGTGCAGGACATCATCGACGACGCCGAGGCCACCGCGTCCGTGGTCGGCTCGCTGCGCCGCGACGAGGGCGGGCTCCCGCGCTTCCTGCTGTCGGTCGGCGAGGCGCACACCCACGGCGTCGAGGTCCGCTGGCCGCACGGCGACGCGCGGAAGGTCCGCCTGCCCGGCTACCCGTTCCAGCACGAGCGGTTCTGGCCCGAGGCGGGCGCGGTCGTGGCCGACGCGGCGGGCCTGGGCCTGGCCGCCGCCGACCACCCGCTGCTCGGCGCGGCGGTCGCGGTCGCCGACACCGACGGCCTGCTGTTCACCGGTCGGCTGTCGGCGAGCACGCACCCGTGGCTGGCCGACCACGCCGTGGGCGGCCAGGTCCTGGTGCCCGGCACGGCGTTCGTGGAACTGGCGGTCCGCGCCGGCGACGAGGTCGGCTGCGGCAAGGTCGAGGAACTGACGATCACCGCCCCGCTGGTGCTGCCGGAGAAGGGCGGCGTCCAGGTCCAGATGTGGGTCGGCGCACCCGACGAGACCGGCCAACGCCCCGTCAAGATCCACTCCCGCCCGACCGACGACGCCCCGTGGACCCGCCACGCCGTGGGCCTGCTGGGCGAGTCCGACCAGCCGGCACCGTTCGAACCGGTCTGGCCCCGGAGGCGGAAGAACTCCCGGTGGCCGACCTCTACGACACCCTGTCCAGCGCAGGCCTGCACTACGGCCCGGCTTTCCGAGGCGTCCGCAGGGCATGGCGGCGCGGCGACGACATCCTGGCCGAGGTGGGCCTCCCCGAAGCCGCCGGCACGGCACCCTTCGGCCTCCACCCGGCCCTCCTGGACGCCGCCCTCCACCCGCTGGCCCTGAGCACGACCAGCACCGGCCCGCTCCTGCCGTTCTCGTGGACCGGCGTCTCCCTGCACGCGGCCGGCGCGACAACCCTCCGCGTCCGCCTGCGCCCGACCGGCCGCAACGCCGTCAACCTGACCGCCACCGACACCACGGGCACCCCGGTGGCGACCATCGAGTCCCTGGTCCTCCGCGAGGCGACGGCCCCGACCACCCAGACCACCCACCACGACGCCCTGTTCCGCCTCGACTGGACGGAACTGTCGTACCCCGGTGGGACAATGGAGACGGGGGCCGGAGGCCACCGCTGGGCCGTCCTCGGCACCTGCGACCTGCCCGCCAAGGCCGGCCTCGGCACCGACACCTACCCCGACCTGGCCGCCCTCAGGACCGCCCTCGACCAGGGCGCCCCGATCCCCGACCGCGTCGCCCTGACCTGCGCCACCACCACCGACGACCCGGTCCAAGGCGCCTACCAGGCCGTCGACACCACCCTGGCCGTCCTGCGCGAGTGGCTGGCCGACGAACGCCTGGCCGAATCCAAGCTGGTCGTCGTCACCCACAACGCCATCAGCACCCACGACCCGGCCGACGACCTCGCGAACTCGACCGTCTGGGGCCTGATCCGCTCCGCCCAGACCGAGAACCCGGACCGCTTCGTCCTCCTCGACGTCGACGACCGCGACCCGCACCGAGCCCTGACCACCGCCCTCACCACCGCCGAACCCCAACTCGCCATCCGCGACGGCGTCGCCTACGTGCCCCGCCTGGCCCGCGCGACCACCACCCCGGCCCTCGTCCCCGACACCGACCGCTGGCGCCTGGACGTCACCGAGAAGGGCACCCTGGACAACCTCGCCCTCCTCCCCGCCGACGACCCCCGCCCGCTGGGCCCGGGCCAGGTCCGCATCGCCATGCGCGCCGCCGGCCTGAACTTCCGGGACGTCCTGATCGCCCTGGACATGTACCCCGGCGACGGCGTCATGGGCGGCGAAGGCGCCGGCGTGGTCGTCGAGACCGCCCCGGACGTCACCACCGTCAAGCCCGGCGACCACGTCATGGGCCTGTTCCACGACGCCTTCGCCCCCGAGGTGGTCACCGACGCCCGGATGGTCGTGCGCATCCCGCAGGGCTGGACGTTCGCCACCGCCGCCGCCACGCCCATCGCGTTCTGCACCGCCTACTTCGCACTGGTCGACCTCGCCGAGGTCAAGCCGGGGGAGAAGGTGCTGATCCACGCCGCGGCCGGCGGTGTCGGCATGGCCGCCGTCCGCCTCGCCCGCCACCTCGGGGCGGAGGTGTTCGCCACCGCCAGCCCCGGCAAGTGGGACGCCCTGCGCGCCATGGGCCTGGACGACGACCACATCGCCAACTCCCGCACGCTCGACTTCGAGCAGCAGTTCCACGGCATCGACGTCGTCATCGACTCGCTGGCCAAGGAGTTCGTGGACGCGTCCCTGCGCCTGCTGCGCCCCGGCGGCCGGTTCGTCGAGATGGGCAAGACCGACGTCCGGGACCCGGACCAGGTGGCCCAGGACCACCCCGGCGTGGCGTACCAGGCGTTCGACCTGCTCGCCATCGACCCGGACCGGGTGAGCGCGATCCTGCGGGACGTGCTCGCCCTGGTCGAGGCGGGCCAGATCACCCCGCTGCCGATCAAGCCCTACGACATGCGCCGCGCGCCCGACGCGTTCCGGTTCATGTCCAAGGCCAAGCACGTCGGCAAGCTGGTGCTCACCGTGCCGCCGCGCCGCGACCCGGACGGCACCGTCCTGATCACCGGCGGCACCGGCACCCTCGGTGGCCTCCTGGCCAAGCACCTGGTCACCCACCACGGCGTGAAGCACCTGCTCCTCACGTCCCGCCGAGGCCTCCAGGCCGAGGGCGCGCCGGAGCTGGCCGCCGAACTGACAAGCCTGGGCGCGGAAGTCACCATCGCCGCCGCCGACGCCGCCGACCGGCAACAACTCGAACGAGCCCTGACGATGGTCCCCGCCGAGCACCCGCTGACCTCCGTCATCCACACGGCGGGCGTCCTGGACGACGGCGTGGTCACCGCGCTGACACCCGAACAAGTCGAAAACGTCCTGCGGCCCAAGGTCGACGCCGCGGTCAACCTGCACGAGCTGACCCACGACCTGGCCGAGTTCACCGTCTTCTCCGCCGCCGCCGGCACCCTCGGCGGCCCGGGGCAGGGCAACTACGCCGCCGCCAACGTCTTCCTGGACACCCTGGTCGCCCAACGGCGCGCGGCCGGGCTCCCGGCGCAGGCGCTGGCGTGGGGCCTGTGGGGCGAGGCGAGCGGCATGACCGCGCACCTCGACGCCAACGACCGCGCCCGCATGGCCCGCGGCGGCCTGCTGGAGCTGTCCGTGGCGCAGGGCATGGCCCTGTACGACGTGGCGCGGCGCATCGACGAACCGCTGCTGGTGCCCATGCCGGTGGACCCGGCCGCCCTGCGCGAGCTGGGCCGGGTGGACATGCTGCCGGTGCTGCTGCGCGGCCTGGTGCGCGGTCCGGCCCGTCGCACGCTGGAGGCCACCCAGTCCGCCGGCGCGTTCAAGGACGAACTGGCGCGCCAGAGCGGCCCCCAGCGCCGTCACACCGCGCTGGAGATGGTCAAGGCGCAAGCCGCGACCGTCCTCGGGCACTCCAGCGCCAACGCGGTCGAACCCAACAAGCCGTTCACGGAACTGGGTTTCGACTCGCTGACCGCCGTCGAGTTCCGCAACCGCCTCAAGGCGGCCACGGGCCTCAAACTGCCCGCCACCATGGTGTTCGACTACCCGACCGCCAACGCCCTGACCGACTTCCTGCTGGCCGAACTCGCGCCCGCCGAGGTCGACCCCGCCGAAGCGCTGCTGGGCGAGCTGGACGGCTTCGAGCGGTCGCTGGCCGGCGCGGGCGAGCTGGACGACGCGGTCAAGGCACGGATTACCGAGCGGTTGCAAGCGGTGCTGTCGAATTGGCGTGGGAAGTCCGACGCGGGCGCCGACGCGGCCGGACCGGACGTGGACACGGTGCTGAAGACCGCTTCGGCCGACGAGCTGTTGCGGTTCATCGACGACGAACTCGGCGCCGCCTGAAGAGGGTCGCGCTGAGGAGGGCAACTGATGGCCAACGAAGAGCAGCTTGTCGAGTACCTCCGACGCGTGACGGCAGACCTCCAGAAGACCAAGCAGAAGCTGAAGGAGGCCACCGAGCGGGAGCCGATCGCCATCGTGGGCATCGGCTGCCGCTTCCCGGGCGGGGTGCGGTCCGCCGAGGGGCTGTGGGAGGTGGTGCGGTCCGGCGCGGACTGCACCACCGACTTCCCCACCGACCGCGGCTGGGACCTCGACGCCCTGTTCGACGCGAACAACCCGTCGGGCACCAGCTACGTGCGGCGCGGCGGGTTCATCCCCGAGGCGACCGGGTTCGACGCCGGGTTCTTCGGCATCTCGCCGCGCGAGGCGCTGGCCATGGACCCGCAGCAGCGGATGATGCTGGAGGCGTCCTGGGAGGCGTTCGAGCACGCGGGCATCGACCCGGACTCGTTGCGGGGCAGCAAGACCGGCGTGTTCGTCGGGGCCAACAGCGCCGAGTACCTGACCGCCATGCAGCGCAACATGGACGCGTTGATCGGCTACACCATGACCGGTGTGGCGGGCAGTGTCGTGTCCGGCCGCGTGTCCTACACGCTCGGTCTCGAAGGCCCGGCGGTCACCGTGGACACGGCTTGTTCTTCGTCCCTGGTGGCCGTGCACGTGGCCGCGCACGCCCTGCGCAACGGCGACTGCTCGCTGGCGCTGGCGGGCGGGGTGTGCGTGATCTCCACGCCCGGCACGTTCGTCGAGTTCTCCAGCCAGCGCGGGCTCGCGCCGGACGGCCGGGTGAAGGCGTTCGCCTCCGCCGCCGACGGCACCGCGTTCGGCGAGGGCGTCGGCGTGCTGGTGCTGGAGAAGCTCTCCGACGCTCGGCGCAACGGCCACCACGTGCTCGCGGTCGTGCGCGGTTCGGCGGTGAACCAGGACGGCGCTTCGAACGGCCTCACCGCGCCCAACGGTCCGTCGCAGCAACGGGTGATCCGCGCGGCGCTGGCCAACGCCGGCATCGCACCGTCCGACGTGGACGCCGTCGAAGCGCACGGCACCGGCACCACCCTGGGCGACCCGGTCGAGGCGCAGGCCCTGCTGGCGACCTACGGCAAGGACCGGGACCGGCCGCTGTGGCTGGGCTCGGTGAAGTCCAACCTCGGGCACACCCAGGCCGCGGCCGGCGTCGCGGGCGTCATCAAGATGGTGATGGCGCTGCGCAACAACGAGTTGCCGCCCACCCTGAACGTGGACGCCCCGTCCCACCACGTCGACTGGGGCGACGGCGCGGTCAAGCTGGTCACCGAGTCCGTCGCGTGGACGCCGGGGGAGCAGCCGCGCCGCGCGGGCGTGTCGTCGTTCGGCATCTCGGGCACCAACGCCCACGTCGTGATCGAGGAAGCCCCCGCCCCCGAACCGCTCGACCCGCAGGAAACCCCGGACGGCCCGGCGCTGTGGGTGCTGTCCGCCAAGACCGAGGCCGCGCTGCGCGACCAGGCCGCCCGCCTGCGCGACCACGCCGAAGGCCTGGCGACGCACGAGATCGCGCACGCCCTGGCCACCACCCGCGCCCGCTTCGAGCACCGCGCGGTGCTGGTCGGCTCCCGCGACGAACTCGACTCCGCTCTTGAGGCCCTGGCCGACGGTGGCGCGGCCCCGAACATGGTCACCGGCACCGCCGAGGTCGGCGACCGCACCGCGTTCCTGTTCCCCGGCCAGGGTTCCCAGTGGCTCGGCATGGCCGCCGAACTCCTGGAGACCTCACCGGTCTTCGCCCGGCGCATGGCCGAGTGCGCCGAGGCCGTCGACCGGCACACCGACTGGTCCCTGCTCGACGTGCTGCGCGGCGTGCCCGGCGCGGCGTCCCTGGACCGCGTGGACGTCGTCCAGCCCGCCCTGTTCGCCATGATGGTGTCGCTGGCGGCCCTGTGGCGCTCGCACGGCGTGGAGCCGGCCGCCGTGGTCGGCCACTCCCAGGGCGAGATCGCCGCCGCGTGCGTCGCGGGCGCGTTGTCCCTGGAGGACGCGGCGCTCGTCGTGACCTTGCGCAGCCAGGCCATCGCCGTGGACCTCGCCGGGCGCGGCGGCATGGTGTCGGTGTCCGCCCCGATCGCCGAGGTCGCCAAGCGCCTGCCTGCCGGGGTGTCCGTCGCCGCCGTCAACGGTCCCTCCACGGTCGTGGTGTCCGGCGACAACGACGGCCTCGACCAGTTGATGGCCGAGTGCGAGCACGACGGCCTCCGGGCCCGGCGCATCGACGTGGACTACGCCTCGCACTCCGCGCACGTCGAGTCGATGCGCGACGAGCTGCTGCGCGTGCTGGCCCCGATCAAGCCGCGCACGTCCGAGATCCCGTTCTACTCCACCGTCGTCGGCGAGCCGATCGACACCGCCGAGCTGACCGCCGAGTACTGGTACCGCAACCTGCGCCAGACCGTCGAGTTCGAGGACACCGTGCGCGGCCTGGTCGCGGCGGGCGTCGACTCGTTCATCGAGGTCAGCCCGCACCCCGTGCTCGTGCCGGCGGTCGGCGACCTGCTGGCGGACGGCGGTTCCGCCGTGGGCACGCTGCGCCGTGACGACGGTGGGGTGCGGCGGTTCCTGCTGTCCCTGGGCCAGGCCCACGCCCGTGGCGTCCAGCCGGACTTCGCGACCCTGGTCACCGGCCGGCCGGTCGCCCTGCCGACCTACGCGTTCCAGCACCAGACCTACTGGCCCAAGGAGGTGGGCGCGCCCGCCGACGCCGCCGGGCTCGGCCTGGGATCCACCGGCCACCCGCTGCTCGGCGCGACCGTGGCCCTGGCGGGCGCGGACGGCGTGCTGCTCACCGGGCGGCTGTCGGTGTCCGCGCACCCGTGGCTGGCCGACCACCGGGTCGCCGGCCGGATCTTCCTGCCCGGCACGGCGTTCGTGGAACTGGCCGTGCGCGCCGGCGACGAGGTCGGGGCCACGGCGGTCGAGGAGCTGACCCTCGAAGCGCCGCTGATCCTGCCGGAGAAGGGTTCCGTGCAGGTCCAGTTGCGGGTCGGCGAGCCGGACGCGGCCGGCGTGCGCCGGCTCACCGTCCACTCGCGACTCGAAGACGACGGAACCTGGGTCCGGCACGCCACCGGCACGCTGACCAGCGGCGCCGTGCCGTCGGTCGCGTCGCAGGAGTCCTGGCCGCCGGCCGGCGCGGAGGCCGTGGAGATCGGCGAGCTGTACGACCGGTTCGCGGCACTGGGCATCACCTACGGGCCGGCGTTCCACGGGCTGCGGTCGGTGTGGCGGCGCGGTGACGAGGTGTTCGCCGAGGTCGCCGCGCCCGACCAGGCCGACGTGACCGGGTTCGGCCTGCACCCGGCAGTGTTGGACGCGGCGCTGCACCCGTTGGCGCTGGGCGTGTTCACCGCCGACGCCGAAGGCCCGTGGCTGCCGTTCGCCTGGCACGGCGTGACCCTGCACGCGACCGGCGCCACCGCCCTGCGGGTGTCCCTGCGGACGGCCGGGGCGAACGCGATCGCGGTGTCCGTGGCCGACCACACCGGCGCGCCCGTGGTCTCCGTCGACGCGCTGGCCGTGCGCCCGCTGCCCGCGAACGCGCTGGCGGAGCTGGGCAACCCGCGCCACGAGGCCATGCACGTGCTGGACTGGGCACCCGTCCCGGTCGCCGACGGCGAAGTCTCCCTGGTCGAGGTCACCGACCTGGACGCCCTCACCGACGTCCCCGACTTCGTGGTGCTCCCCGTGTCGGCCGAAGGCGAGCTGATCGACGCCACCTACACGGCCGTCAACCGAGTCCTCACCGCAGCCCAGAACTGGCTCGCCGACGAGCGCTTCGAGAAGTCCCGCCTGGTCGTGCTGACCTCGGGGGCCACCGACGCCACCAACCCGGCCTCGGCCGCCGTGTGGGGCCTGATCCGGTCCGCCCAGTCCGAGAACCCCGGCCGGTTCGTGCTGGTCGACGCCGACGACACCACCCACCTCGCCGCCGCCCTGCGGACCGGCGAACCCCAGCTCGCGTTGCGCGACGGCCAGGTCCTCGCGCCCCGCCTGGCCAAGGCCCCGGCGAGCCGGGTTCGCTGACGCTCAGCGGAACCGTGCTGATCACGGGCGCTTCCGGCGTGCTCGGCGGCCTGGTCGCACGGCACCTGGCCACCTACCACGACGTCGAGCACCTGGTTCTGGCCGGTCGCCGGGGCCTGACCGAGGAACTGGCCCTGCTGAGGGACGAGTTGACCGGCGTCCGGGTCACGGTCGCCGCCTGCGACGCCGCCGACCGCGACGCCCTCGCCGCGCTGGTCGCCGAACACCCGCCGAACGCCGTCGTGCACACGGCGGGCGTGCTGGACGACGGCGTCCTGTCCTCGCTCACCCCCGAGCGCATCGCGACCACCCTCCGGCCCAAGGTCGACGCGGTGGTCAACCTGCACGAACTGGTCGGTGACGTCGAGGCCTTCGTGGTGTTCTCGTCGGCCGCCGGCGTGTTCGGCGGCCCCGGCCAGGCGAACTACGCCGCCGCAAACGCTTTCGTGGACGCTTTCGCCGCGCACCGCCGTGCGCAGGGCAAGCCCGCCGTCGCACTGGCCTGGGGCATGTGGGAGCTGCGCACCGGCCTGACCGGGGCGCTGGACGACGCCGACCTGGCCCGGATGCGCCGCTCCGGCGTCCGCCCGCTGTCCACCGAGGACGGCCTGGAACTGTTCGACCAGGCGCTCACCGCGCCCGAGGCCGCGCTGGTGCCGATCCGACTGGACCTGGCCGCCCTGCGCGACCAGGGCGCGGCGCCGGCGTCCGTGCTGCGCGGCCTGGTCCGCATCCCGAACCGCCGCCAGGTCGAAGCCGGTGCCGCCGCCGCGTCCGACCTGGTCTCCAGGCTGGCCGGCCGGGGCGTCGACGAGCGGCGCAAGGAACTGCTCGACATCGTCCGCACCCAGGTCGCCGTCGTGCTCGGGCACAGTGACCGCAGTGCGGTCGGCGCGGCGAAGGCGTTCAAGGAGCTCGGCTTCGACTCGCTGACCGCCGTCGAGTTCCGCAACCGGCTCAACGCCGTGGTCGGCCTGCGGCTGCCCGCGACCCTGATCTTCGACTACCCCAACCCGACCGTGCTCGCCGAGCACCTGGACGCCGAGCTGTTCGACGGCGCCGCCGCTGCGGCCGTGGTGACCGTGTCGCGGGAGACCGACGAGCCCATCGCGATCGTCGGCATGGGCTGCCGGTTCCCCGGCGGCGTCACCTCGCCCGAGCAGCTGTGGGACCTGGTGGCGTCGGGCGTGGACACCGTGTCGGGCTTCCCGACCGACCGCGGCTGGGACCTGGACAACCTGGTCGACCCCGACCCGGAGAAGCCCGGCCGGACCTACTGCGGCGAAGGCGCGTTCCTGTACGACGCGGCCTGGTTCGACGCCGGGTTCTTCGGCATCTCGCGGCGCGAGGCGCTGGCGATGGACCCGCAGCAGCGGCTGTTCCTGGAGACGTCGTGGGAGGCCGTGGAACGGGCGGGCATCGACCCGACCACGTTGCGCGGCAGCCGGACCGGCGTGTTCGCGGGCCTGATGTACCACGACTACACCGCCCACCTCCAGCACCTGCCCGACGAGCTGGACGGGTTCATCGGCACCGGCATCGCGGGCGGCGTGGTGTCCGGCCGGGTGTCCTACGTGCTGGGGCTGGAGGGCCCGGCGGTCACCGTCGACACCGCGTGCTCGTCGTCGCTGGTCACCATGCACCTCGCGGCCCAGGCGCTGCGGCGCGGCGAGTGCACGCTGGCGCTGGCCGGCGGCGTGACCGTGCTGGCCACCCCCAACGCGTTCATCGACTTCAGCCGGCAGCGGGCGCTCGCCCCGGACGGCCGCTGCAAGTCGTTCGCGGCGGCGGCCGACGGCACCGGCTGGGGCGAGGGCGTCGGCGTCCTGGTGCTGGAACGGCTGTCCGACGCCCGCCGCAACGGCCACCCCGTGCTGGCGGTCGTGCGCGGCACGGCGGTCAACCAGGACGGCGCGTCCAACGGCATGACCGCGCCCAACGGCCCGTCCCAGCAACGCCTGATCCACCAGGCGCTCGCCGACGCCGGCCTCCGAGCGTCCGAAGTGGACGCCGTCGAGGCGCACGGCACCGGCACCACGCTCGGCGACCCGATCGAGGCGCAGTCCCTCCTGGCCACCTACGGCAAGGACCGTTCGGAACACCCGCTGTGGCTGGGCTCGATCAAGTCCAACATCGGCCACACCCAGGCTGCCGCAGGCGTGGCGGGCGTGATCAAGATGGTCGAGGCGATCCGCCACGGCGTGCTGCCCGCGACCCTCCACGTCGACGCGCCGTCACCCCACGTGGACTGGGCCGATGGCGCGGTCCAACTGCTCACCGAGTCGACGCCGTGGCCGGAGACCGGCCGTCCGCGCCGGGCCGGCGTGTCGTCGTTCGGCATCTCCGGCACCAACGCGCACGCCATCATCGAACAGGCCCCGGACACGGTCGCGATCAACACCTCCGTCGACCTCCCGGTGGTTCCCCTGGTGCTCTCCGGCCGCGACCGGGACGCCTTGCGCGACCAGGCGTCCCGCCTGCTGACCCACCTCGCCGACACCCCGGCCGACACCGGCTTCTCCCTGGCCACGACCCGGACGGCGTTCCGCCACCGCGCGGTCGTCGTCGGCACGCCGGACGAACTGCGCGACCGCCTGGCCGCGCTGTCCCGGGGCGAGTCCGTGCCCGGTGTGGTGGAGGGCGTGGCGGAGGACTCCGGCACCGCCTTCCTGTTCACCGGCCAGGGCGCGCAACGCCTCGGCATGGGCCGCGAGCTGCGGGTGTACCCGGCGTTCGCCCAGGCCTTCGACGCCGTGCGCGCCGAGCTGGACCAGCACCTGGACCGCCCCCTGTCAGAAGTGTTGGACACCGAGGACCTGCACCAGACCGGCTACACCCAGCCCGCCCTGTTCGCCTTCGAGGTGGCCCTGTTCCGCCTGCTGGAGTCCTGGGGCGTCCGTCCGGACTTCGTGGCCGGCCACTCCATCGGCGAACTGGCGGCGGCCCACGTCGCCGGCGTCTTCTCCCTGCCCGACGCGGCCCGCCTGGTGACCGCCCGGGGCCGCCTCATGCAGGCCCTGCCGACCGGCGGCGCGATGGTCGCCGTGCAGGCCACCGAGGAGGAGGTGACCCCGCTCCTCACCGACGCGGTCGCCATCGCCGCGAGCAACGGCCCGTCCTCGATCGTCCTGTCCGGCGAGGAAACCGAGACCCTCGCCGTGGCCGCCGAACTGGCGTCCCGTGGCCGCAAGACCAAGCGCCTCACGGTGTCGCACGCGTTCCACTCGCCCTTGATGGACCCGATGCTGGCGGACTTCCGCGCGGTCGCCGAGACGATCACGTACCACGAACCGACGATCCCGATGGTGTCGACGGCCGGCCTCCGGCCCCCGGCTCCATCGTCCCACGAGGGTCCGACAGCTCCGGGCGTCGAGCGCCCGGAGGATTTTGGGGCCGAGTACTGGGTGGCGCAGGTTCGGCAGCCCGTGCGGTTCGCCGCCGCCGTCGAAGCCCTGGCCGGACGCGGGGTGCGCACGTTCCTCGAACTAGGCCCGGACGCGGTGCTCACCGCCATGGGCCAGGAGAGCGTGGCCGACGCCGCCTTCATCCCCACCCAGCGCAAGGACCGCACCGGACCGGGCGTGTTGACCGAGGCGCTGGCCCGTCTGCACAGCCGGGGCGTCACCGTGGACTGGGCGGCGTTCTTCGCCGGCGCGCGCCGCGTCGACCTGCCCACCTACGCGTTCCAGCGCACCCGCCTGTGGCCGGACGCCCCCGCCGAGAGCACCGCCGCCCCGACCGACGACTTCTGGGCCGCCGTCGACCGCGCCGACCTGGGCGCGCTGCTCGGCCTGGACGACTCGGCGTCCCTCAAGGACGTCGTCGCGGCCCTGGCCGCCTACCGGCGCGGCCCGGCACCCGGCCACCAGGTGCGCTGGCGTCCGGTGCCCGCCCTGCCGACCCCGTCCCTGCGCGGGATCTGGCTGGTCCCGGCGGACGAGCAGCACATCGGCGACGCCCTGACCCGCGCCGGCGCCGACGTCCGCACCTACACCAACGCCACCGCCGACGCCCTGCTCACCCTGGCCCCCGACCGGATCGTCTCGGGCATCCTGGCCACCTCGGGCACCCCGTCCACCCTCCTCTCCGAACTGGAGAAGGCCCGCCTGGACACCCAGGTCTGGTACCTGACCCGCAATGCGGTCGCGGTCACCCCGACCGACCGGATCGCCGACCTGACCGGCGCCGCCGTCTGGGGCCACGCCCGCTCGGCCGCCATCACCACCCCCCGCGCCTGGGGCGGCGTAGTCGACCTGCCCGAAGTCACGGACGACCGCACCCTGACCGCCCTGACCGCCGTGCTCACCAAGGGCGCGGGGGAGGACCAGGTCGCGGTGCGCCCGGCAGGCGTCTTCGCCCGCCGACTGCTCACCGCACCCGCCACACCACCCTGGACCCCCACGGGACCGGTGGCCGTGCACGGCGGCCCACTGGCCGACAAGATCGCCGCACTCCTCACCGACGCCGACGTGAAGGTCACCACCGGCGCCGCCGAAACCCTGATCGTCACCAGCGACGCCGACGACCCGATCGCCACCGCCCAGGTGTCCGACGCAACCCACCTCATCCTCGTGTCCACAGTGGACGAACTGTTCGGCATCGGCGGCTCACCCGAGATCGCCGCGACCTTCGACGCCCTGGCCCACCAACGCGAAGGCGCGCTGTCGCTCACCACCAACCAGACCGCCGAAGGATTCCGCACCGCCATCGGGGACGGCCGGGTCACCGGCACCCCTGACTGGGCCGCGTTCGTGCCCGGCTACACCGAGTTCCGGCCCAGCCCGCTGCTGCGGGAGCTGCCGGACGCCCTGCGGCACGCCGCCGAGGCCGACGACGGCGGGGGAGCCGACGTCGACAGCCCCGACGCGCTGCGCCGACTGCTGGACGGCGCCGACGAGGAGCAGGCCCGTGCCGTGCTCTCCCACGTCGTGCGCACGCAGACCGCGTTCACCCTCGGTCTGCTGTCGGCCGCGAAGGTCGACGACCACGAGGAGTTCCTGGAGATCGGGTTCTCCTCGCTCACCGCGGTCGAACTGCGCCGCCGGCTCGAAGCCCTCACCGGCCTCGAACTGTCCGCCGCGCTCGTCTACGACCACCCCACACCCGCCGAGGTCGTGGCGCACCTGCTGGGGGACCGCGCGCTGGTCGCGGAGTTGCAGACCCGCGACCGGCAAGCCGCCTGACCGCCCCAGGAAGGATCGATCCCCCATGGCCAAGTCCGCCCAGCTCCGCACGCTGCTCAAGCCGCCGAAGATGGCGTGGAACCCGACGGACCGCAAGCTGCTGCGCGCAGCGGGCATCGACGACCTGCGCAAACTCGCCCAACGCCGGGTGCCGCGCATGGTGTTCGACTACACCGACGGCGCGGCGGACAGCGAACGCAGCCTCAGCCGTGCCCGGCAGACCTTCGCCGACGTCGAGTTCCAGCCGTCCGTGCTGCGGGACGTGTCCGAGATCGACACCACCCGCACGGTCCTCGGCAAGGCGCAGAAGCTCCCGTTCTGCCTGGCCCCGGTCGGCTTCACCCGCGTCATGCACCCCGAGGGCGAATCGGCGGTGGCCTCCGTGGCCGCACAGTTCGGCATCCCCTACTCGGTGTCCACGCTGGCCACGACGTCCCTCGCCGACATCGCCGCCGCCGCCCCGGGCGGCAGGCACTGGTTCCAGCTGTACTTCGCCGAGGACCGGGCGATGGTCAAGGAACTCCTGGGCCTGGCCGAGGAGGCGGGCTTCGACACGATCCTCCTCACCCTCGACACCCCGATCTCGGTACCCCGCCGCCGCGACATCCGCAACGGCCTCACCATCCCGCCGTCGATGAGCATCGGCACCTTCGCCGAGGCCTGGCTGCACCCCGGCTGGTGGCTCAGCCAACTCCGCGGCGGCGCCCCGTCCCCGAAGGTCCTGGCCGCGACCGGCAGCGGTTCCGCGTCCGACCTGATCAAAAAGGTCTTCAACCCACGACTCTCCATCGAAGACCTCGAATGGCTACGCGGCGCCTGGTCCGGCAAGCTGGTCGCCAAGGGCGTCCAAAGCGTCGCCGACTCCATCCGCGTCGCCGACGCCGGCGTAGACGCCGTGTGGCTCTCCACCCACGGCGGCCGCAAACTGGACCGCGCCCCCGTACCCGTGGAACTGGTCCCCGACGTCGTCGACGCCGTAGGCGAACGCATCGAGGTCATGGTCGACACCGGCATCACCTCGGGCGCAGACATCGTCGCCGCCATCGCCCTCGGCGCCACCGCCGCCTGCGTGGGCCGCTGCTACCAGTACGGCCTCATGGCCGGCGGCCGGCGCGGCGTGGTCAAGGCGATGGAGATCCTGACCCGCGAGATCGAGGTCACCATGAAGCTCCTCGGCGTGACCAGCGTTGACCAGCTAGACCGCTCGCACGTCAGGTTCCGCTGACCGGCGGGGCTTCTCTCACGGAGGTGTGTCACTTTGGCGGAGATGATCGGCAACGGCCTGTGCCACTCGTTCAACGGTGACGGCAGGCTCGACATCCTCGCGCGCAGCGAGAGCACCGGCGACCTGTACCTGGTACCCCACACCGGCCAATTCCGCGGCACGGGTACATACGGAGACCCGGTGAAGATCGCGGAGAACTTCCACCACCTCCGCAACCACTACATGGTCCGCACCATCGACATAGACGGAAGCGGCCGAGCCCACGTCCTAGCCCTGAGCACCCTGAAGTACAACCCCACCGAGGGCGTCTTCCTATACCCCAACAAGGGACTGAACGGCCTGGACACCCTAGGCGACCCCATCAAGATCTCCGGCCGCCGCGCAGACCGCCGCTGGGAAACCATGGCCATCGGCAACCTGGGCGGCGGCCCGGACGTGATGTTCGGCCGAGAACAAGACCAGGGCGGCGTACACGCCTTCTTCACCCAGGGCGAGGTAGTCGAATCAGAAACGTACGACCGAACCCCACACCCGATGGTCACCGTAGCCGTGGACGACTTCCCCTGGACCCTGGCCGACATCACCCGGACCAACCGCCCAGACCTCCTGGTCATCAGGGCCAACGGCGACCTGGACAGCTACGAGTTCGCCCCAGGAACCCTCACCAACGGCGAGGCCTTCGCCCACGAGGGAACCTGGCACACCATCCGCAAGAACTGGACCGAAAAGATCTTCGCCGTAACGGACGTCGACCTGGACGGCACCCCGGACCTCCTGGCCCTCACGGACGACGGCACCCTCCTGGCCTACCTCCACACCGGCAAGTTCGACCCGGACAACCCGGAAGCCACCTACGCGGCCGAGCCCGAGGTAGTCGCCACAGGCTGGACCGACTTCAACTCCATCAGCTAACCCACACCCCCACCTTCCGGCGCGCAGCGCCGGAAGGCAGGGCCGCCGAGGCTCTTTCGATCTTTAGAGCTGCGCTTCCGCGCTTCGCGCGTGTGAACGCAACGCGCTCTGCGCTGCTTGAGGAGGAACGCGCTTCGCGCTCTTGAGAAACGCGCTGAAGCGCTCTCAAGCTAAATGCGGGCCTGGAGGCCACCCGGGGGAAGAGCATCGGTCCGTCCCCCGCACGGCCTGCCGGAGGCAACCACCCCTTTGATCTTCTCCGCGACCGGTAAAGCGTGGTTGCGGAGAAGACCAGAGCGCGGTTGGGCTGCGCCCAGGCCGTACGGGGGACGAACCGAAGCCCTTCCTTGGCTTGGCCGCCCAATCAAAAGCGGAGCTTCGCTCCGCCATCCGGTCAGCCGGCTCGCTTACCCAACCGCACCGGCAACGACCGCATCACCCGCACGAAGTAGGACGGCGCCCACACCAACTCCTCCTCCGCCACCGCCAACTCCAAATCCGGGTACCGCGTGAACAGGTGCTCCACCGCCACCTGGATCTCCGTCCGCGCCAACTCCGACCCCGGGCAGAAGTGCGGCCCCCGCCCAAACGCCAAGTGATGGTTGTCCTTCCGGTGGAAATCCATCACATCCGGGTCCTCGAACCGCAGCGGGTCACGCCCCGCCGCCGCGACCCCCAGGATCACCGTGTCACCCTTCGCGATCCTCGTGCCCGCGATCTCCAGATCCTCCGCCGCGAACCGCCGGAACCCCGTGTGCACCGACCCGTCCCGCCGGGACAGTTCCTCCACCGCCCGGGCGATCAACCCCGGGTCCGTCCGCAGTTCCGCCGCCTTGTCCGGGTGCTTCAACAGCGACAGCACCGCGTTCGCGATACCCGCCACCGTCGTGTGAAAACCACCCAGCAGCAACAACAGCGCCAAGCCCACCATCTCGTCGTGGCTCAGGTTGTTGCCGCCCTCATCCGGCATCGTGGCCCATCGCGAAATCAGATCCTCCCCAGGATTCTCGCGCTTGGCCGCCACCACCCCGTTGAGCCACGCGTACAGCTCGCCGAACGCCGCCGCACTCCGCTGCGGGTGCTCGGTGAACAGCTCCTTGCTCCAGTTCCGGAACGACTCGTGGTACTCCTCCGGCACGCCCATGATGTGGCACACCGCCAGGATCGGCAGCGGCACGATGAGTTCGTCCATCAGATCAACCGTGTCGTCCTCCCTGACCGCGTCGACCATCTCCGCCATCCAGCGCTCAACAAGGGGCCGCATGGCTTCGATACGGTCCCGGCGGAACGCCAGGTTGATGAAACGGCGCAGCCTGGTGTGTTCCGGTGGGTCGGCCAGGACCAGGTTGGCGGACGGGATGCGTTCGACGATCAGCTGTTCGCGGTAGTCGGGCCCGGCGGCCTCGGGGGCGCGGACCAGGCGTGGGTCGCGCAGGGCCTCCGCCACTTCGTCGTACCTGGTGACGTACCACGCCGGCACGCCGTTGATGAGGCTCACCCGGTGCACGGGGCCCTCTTCCAACATGCGGTCGAACAGCGCGTGCGGGTCGCGGAGGTAGCTCTCGTCAAACGGCATCGGGTGCACGGGACACGTCGCCACGGCGTCTTCTCCTCACCTGATCTTGGTGGCACGGGCGGACAATCGGGGTTTGGAAGCGGTCAGCGGGTCCCAATCCGGGCCGCCGGCGGTCAGCCGGCCCGGGTCGCCGAAAACCCGGCCCGATCGGATCTCCGCGAGCAGGTCACGGCCCAGCACCGCGCTCGCCGTGCCGACACCGCTGTTCATCACGTTGACGATGCCGTGGCAGAACACGGTCCCGGCGCCAGTCAAGTAAAGACCGCCGATCCCGGTGACCGGACCGGGTCGGTTCCGGCCCAACTGGTCGATCGCGATCTCCAGGCCGTAGCTGGAACCGTGCGACGACAACGTGAACCGCTCCTGGGTCAACGGGGTCGCGGCCTCCCGCCACACGATGTGGTCCTCGATGCCGGGGATCAGCTCGGCAGTCCGCGCGATGATCCGATCGGTGATCTGCTCCTTCAGATCCCCGTACCCAGCCTCCCCTCGGTAGCTCCCGTCCGCGGCCTCCGCGAAGCTCCACAATGGACTTCCCTGCGGCACGACGGCCATGATCTCCATCGTCGAGTGGCCGGCCGGGGCACTCCGGGGATTCCCGGGGTCCTTGACCGTGGCCGACGTGATGAACAGCGGCAGTTCGTCCGGGAGTTCGCCGCGGTACAGGGCCTCGTAGTAGCCGTCCACGTCCGTGTCCGGGAACGTGTAGAAGTTCGTGTTCGGCATCCGGTCCGCGAGATCAACGTCCAAGCCCAAGTACACGGTCAGCAACGGCAGCGCCATCCGGTAGTTCGACACGCGCTCGGCCTGCCGCGCGGACAGGTGTTCCCGCCCGACCAGGTCGAGGAACGTGCGCCGAACATCAGCGTTGGAAACCACGATGTCGGCCCGAACGACGTCCCCGCCCGCGAGCCGCACACCGGTGGTCCGCCCGTCCTCGACCAGGATGCGCTCGACCTTGGTGTGCGTGCGCACCACACCGCCGTGCGCCTGGATCACGTCGAGCAGGTGGGCGGCGAGGACCTGGCCCCCGCCGCGCGGGTAGTAGGCGCCGCCTCGGATGTACTGGTCCATCGCCGCCGCGTGGACCACGGCGCTGACCCGGTTCGGCGGGGCCGCATAAGTGGCGCTCTCGCCGGAGATGACGGCCCGAGCCCGTTCACTCAAGCCGCACAACCTGTACAAGGTGGACAGCGGGCGCATTCCGAGCGTGGTCAGCACGGGCGCCCGCAAGGGAAACAGCAGAGCCTGGCGTGGCGTCGTCGGCAGACCCCGGCGCAGTTCCGCGCTCATCCGCCGCAACAGCCGCACGCACAATCGCAGGCCGCGTTCCTCGTCCGGGAACGTCTCGACCAGCCGCTCCAGGTAGCGGTCCCACCCGCGCGGCACCCGGAAGGTGAAGTCGGGGAACACCAGTGTGGTGAACCCGTCCGGGTCCATCTCCAGGAACTCGACCCGGTCGGCCAGCCCGACCCCCCGCAGGATGCCGGTCAGCAGGCCGTCCTCCTGGCAGGCGCCGATGTAGTGCACGCCCACGTCGAACTCGAACCGGCGCTGCCGGCGGAACACCTGGCTGCACCCGCCGGCCACCCGGCCCTGCTCCAGGACCAGCGGGCGGACCCCGTTGGTCGCGAGGTAGGCCGCGGTGGTGAGGCCCCCGAGTCCGGAGCCCACCACCACCGCGTCCCATGATTCACCGCGTAAGTCGTCCCCCAGGACCGTCATCAATCACCTTTCGCCGATGGGCCCGCGCTCCCCAGCACGTGCCCTCCCTCCGGTCGAAGCTCGCGCGACCGCCGGAAGTCGCGGTGCACGAAGATCCGCTGCAGCCAACGGTCACGGCCGTCGTAGCGCGGGGTGAACTCGGTCCGGCCGTGCAGGGCCAGCCGGTTGTCCACGAACGCCAGGTCGCCGGGTTCGAGGACGAACGTGCGGCGGGCCGAGCGCAGCGCGTCGCCGAGCACCGTCATCGCCTGCTCCGCCTCGCCGTCCAGCGGGAAGGAGCTTTCGAAGTCGATGCGGATGTCCGGGTCGTCGAAGCTGCCGCCCAGGATGCCGTGCGGCTCGGGCGCGCTGCGCAGGTCGCCGAACGACGCCGGCGGCTCGGTGAAGAACCGCGGCTCGTGCAGCACCTTGCGCACCGCCTCGGGCAGCAGCGGCAGGGCGTTGCGGATGGACGCCACCTGCAACCCGGCCACGTTGTCGTGGTCGTTGCGCAGGCAGTGCAGGCCGACGTAGTCCGGCCGGTACATGTGGAAAGCGTTCTCCACGTGCATGGACAGCATCACCGAGCCGGCGTTGCCCTGGAAGGCCTCCATGCCGGGCACGGGCACGACGTCCTGCACGAGCGCGCCGCTCTTCTCCTCCCGGAACGCGATCAGCTCGCCGAGTTGGAGCCCGACGAGCACCTGGGCGGCGGCGGGCACGGTCGACTCCCGCTGCACGGACCCGGCCACGGTCGGCGTGTCCGGCAGGTCGTCGTGCTCCACCGGCAGGTTGCGCACGAGCAGGACGCCGTCGAGGCCCGCGTCCCAGGTGAAGCGGCGCAGCATCTGCCGCAGCCGGACGGGCAGGTTGCTGGACAGCTCGCGCGCGGTCGCGAGCCACGCGGTCGAGTCCAACTGCCGCGGCGGTCGTCCCGCGAGGTAGCGGGCGATGGTGTCGACCTCGATGTTCTCCTCACGGGTCAGGGTGATCACGCGGTCGGTGGCGTGCGTGGGCTGGACGTCGATGGTCACGCCGAGCCTCCTCTGCTCAAAGACTCTCTGGCGGCTAGCGATCGGATCGGTCAGTCGTCGTCGAACTCGTCGTCGAACTCGTCATCGAAGTCGTCGTCGAAGAACGCGGAGTCGAGGTGCTCCGCGAGCTGCCTCGGCGTCGGGTTGGCGAACAGGTCGGCGAGCTGGGCGGGCAGGCCCAGCCGCTTCTTGACCTGCTGCACCAGCTGGGCGCCGAGGAGTGAGTGGCCGCCGCTCGTGAAGAAGTTCGAGTCGGCGTGCAGGCCGGGCCGGTCGAGCAGCTCGGTCCAGATGGTGACGAGCGCGGCGGTCGTCTCGTCCGGCGGTTCGGCGGCGGCAGCCACGGCCGTGGACTCGGCCAGCTCCGCGAGCACCACGCGGTCTACGGTGGACGCTGTGGTGCGCGGGATCTTCGTCACCACCACCGGTTCGGGCACGAACGGCAGCACGGCCTTCGCGTGCTCGCGCAACCGGTCGGTCACGTCCGACTCCACGAACACGAACACCGTGCCGTCCGCGTGCGCAGCCGCGACCGGTGCGACAGCGGACAGCGCCCGCTCCACATCCGCGAGGTGAATGCGCTGCCCAGCCACCGTGACATGGTCGGACAGCCGCCCAATGACCTCGACCGTCCCGTCCGCGTGCCGGACCGCCAGGTCACCCGTGCGGTGGAACCGGCCGTGCACCGGGTGCTCACCGAACCGCTCGGCATCCAGGTCCGGCCGGCCGTGGTGCAGGGTCGGCAGTGCGGGCCCGGTCGCGCACAGCTCGCCACGCACCCCCACACCCAGTTCACGGCCCGTCCCGGGCTCGGCGACGAACCCGGCCACCGGCTGCGCGCCGGGCGCGGTGTCGGGGGCGACCACGACCCGCCCGCCCGAGGTGAGCGGCCCCAGCACGTCGACCAGCGCGGCAGTGGTGGCCGAACTGCTCTGCCACAACGCCTTGGCCTGCTCGGTCACCGCGCCCGCCAGCGCCCGGTGGCTGAACTCGACACCGACCGCCTCACCGCTGAGCGGGTACTCCAGGCAGGCAGGCGCGTTCAGCACACCAGAGGGCGCATCGTCCCTGGTCCCGCCGCCAACGACCGGAATGCGCACCGCACCCGGCACGGTCACCCCGTCAGCCGCCAGCACCAGGCCGGCGCCGGAGTCGGCGAGCCGCGCGGCCAGGTCGGGGACCGGCTGCATCGGGTCCAGCAGCACGACCTTCGCACCCGCCGCCCACGCACCCAGCCACGCCGCCACCAGGTCCGCGCCACGCGGTGCCAACACCGCCACGGTGTCGGTCTTGACCAGGTCACGCGTGTCCAGGGCGGCGGACCACAGTTCGCCGTAGGTCACCGAGTCCGGCCCGTCCTCCACCGCGACCAGGTCCGGCTGCGTGGCGACCGTGGCGTACACCGCGTCGAGCACGTGCCGCTCAACGCCCCGCGGAACCACCGGCTCGACCCGGTCCGAAGCGCTCAGCCGGGACAGCTCCGCCACCGGCCGCTCGACCGCGTCACCCAGCTCGACCAGCAGGGCGTCGTACCGCTCCACCAGCCGCACCACGTCGGCCTCGTCGAACGCGTCCACGCAGAACGCGGCCCGGATCGTGGTCGCGGTCGGCCCCGGCATGATGAAGAACTCCAGGTCGAACCGGCTGAACCCGTTCTCCGCCAGGACGTGCCGCACGGGCATCCCGGTCAGCTCGGGCGCGGCCTCGACGGTGCCCGGGACGTAGTTGAACAGGTGCCGGAAGAACGAGCTGCGCCACGACGACGGCGTGTCGCCGAGCACGGCGGGGGACACTTGCTCCTGCGGCACGCCGGCGTGGCTGATCGCCTCCAGGAACGTGGACCGCGTCTTCTTCACCACGGCCCGGAAGTCGGCCTCCGGGTCGAGCTGGACCCGCAGCGGCAACAGGTTCGCGTGGTAGCCGATGGCGTTCATGCTCTGCTGGTCGCGGACGTTCACGGGCGTCCCGATGACGACGTCCGAGCCCGCGCCGTGCTGGGTCAGCAGCACGTAGTAGGCGGCCAGCAGCACCACCGCTTCCGACGCCCGCAGCTCCTTCTGGAACCGCCGCACGACCTCGCGCGCCGCGTCCGACAGTCCATAGTGGATGGTCGAGGCGCGCAGCGAGGACCCCGCGCCCGGCGGCTTGGCGCACCACAGCCCGGACTCGCTGGCCCGCAACCCGTCCAGGCTCTTCCGCCAGTACGCGATGCTGCGCTCGTCGGCCTCGACCTCGGCACGCGGGGCCACGACCTCGACCGACGGCGTCCGACCGGCTGCCACCTCTTCGTAGGCGGTCAGCAGTTCGCGCAGCAGGATCGTGGTGGACATGGCGTCGAACACCAGGTGGTGCACGACCACACAGCACACGTCAGTCTCTGCGCTCCGCACACCCGCCCGCACCAACGGGCTCCCGTCCAGCACGAACGGGGCCGCGATGAACGCGGTCAGGTCGGCGTCGAGCCCCGCGTCCGTCACGGCGATGTCCAGCAGCGGCACGTCGAGCGAACCGAGGACTTCCTTGTCCAGCGCCACGTCGTCCGCCCGGAACACCGTCCGCAACACGTCGTGCCGCGCCACCACGGCGTCCAGCGCCCGCGCGAGCACCGTACGGTCGAACCGGCCACCCACCTCGAACGCGACGGTGACGTTGTTGACCCCGGTACCCGGCACGAGCCGTTCCAGGAGCCACATCGCGGTTTCTTTCCGGCTGACCGTCATTCGTCCCCCTCAGCGCAAAGCTCGGCGATCCGCGCCACGGTCCGGTTCTCCAGCACGTCCCGCAGCGACAGCGCGAGCCCGAGCTTGCGCGCCTCGTTGACCAGTTGGGCGGCCCCGACGCTGGTGCCGCCGCGCACGAAGAAGTCGTCGTCCACGCCGACCGCGGACACCCCGGAGAACCGCGCGAACAGCCCGCACAACAGCGCTTCCAACTCGTTCACCGGCGTGCGTCCCGAGACATCACCGGCAGGCGCCGGCAACGCGGCCGTGTCGAGCTTCCCGTTCACCGTCAGCGGCAGCTCTTCAAGAGCCACCACCGCGCTGGGCACCATGTACTCGGGCAGGTTCTCCGCGAGGTCCTTGCGCACCTGCTGCACGTCGAGGTCCGCCGGCACCACGTACGCCACGAGCTGCTTGACGTCGGGCACGTCCTCGCGCACGACGGCCGCCGCGTGCCGGACCTCCGGCACCCGCAGCAGCGCCGCCTCGACCTCGCCCAGCTCGATCCGGTAGCCCCGGATCTTGGTCTGGTTGTCCACCCGGCCGCAGAACTCGTACTCGCCATCAACCGTCGGCCGCACCCGGTCACCCGACCGGTACATGCGGGTCCCGGGCGGCCCGAACGGGTCGGCGACGAACCGGCTGGCGGTCAGCGCGGGCCGGTTGAGGTAGCCGCGGGCGAGCTGGGTGCCGGAGATGTACAGCTCGCCGATCTCGCCGGGCGCGACCGGCCGGAGGTCGTCGTCGAGCACGTGGAAACCCACGCCGGGCATGGGCTGTCCGATGGGCAGCGGACCCGGCGGGACGACGTCGTCCGGCTCGATGACGACCGTGCTGCACC
The DNA here is from genome assembly GCA_050954585.1 of Actinosynnema sp. CA-248983. Lineage (GTDB taxonomy): Bacteria > Actinomycetota > Actinomycetes > Mycobacteriales > Pseudonocardiaceae > Actinosynnema. The sequence continues at coordinate 1,539,945 of CP191863.1, forward strand.
CGACCGTCGTCTCCGTGGGCCCGTACTCGTTGACCACCCGCGCGCCGGGGTGCCTGCGCCGCCACGCGTCGACCGTCTCGCCGAGCAGCAGTTCGCCGCCCGCCATCAGCTCGCCGGTCGGCGACGCCTCGGCTTGCAGGGCGGTGAGCAGCGGGATGTGCGACGGCGTCACCTTGACGAACCCGGGCCGCTCCCGGCCCAGCGGTCCGGCGGCGGGCGTGCCCATCTCCTCCAACGCGCCGACGTGCACGCAGCCGCCGGTGACCAGCGGCGCGTACAGGGCGGTGACGGTGAGGTCGAACGCGAACGACGAGTGCAGCAGCGCCCGGCCGCGCACGCCGGGGTAGGAGCGCACGACGTGGTCCAGGTAGGTGCTGAGCTGCCGGTGCTCGATCACGACACCCTTGGGCTTGCCCGTGGACCCGGACGTGTAGATCACGTAGGCCGCGTTCTCCGGCCTCAAGCCAACGGAGAACGGCTCGTCCGAGCCTTCGTCGACCAGCACCTCCACCGCGTCCGACGCGGGGATGGCGTGCCGGTCCTCGGGGGTCGTGAGCAGCAGCAACGGCTTCGCGTCACCCAGCATGTGGGCCAGGCGCTGGGCCGGGTAGTCCAGGTCGAGCGGCAGGTAGGCGGCACCGGTCTTCAGGACGGCGAGGGCCGCGGTGACCACGTCGGCCGACCCGATCCCGATGGCCACCAGCCGCTCCGGCCCCGCGCCCAGCGCGGCCAGCCGGCGGGCGAGCCGGGACGACCGGGCGTCCAGCTCCGCGTAGGTCAGGGTGTGCTCGCCCCACGCCACCGCGACCGCGTCGGGGGTGCGGCGCACCTGCGCGGCGAACAGGTCGGGGAACAGGTCGGGGAACACCGCGCTACCCCGCCATCCGCAGCGCGCCGGTCATCAGCTCGGACACGGCCGCCGCCACGTCGGGGTGGCGCAGCATCTGGTCGTGGTCGACGTCCAGCCGGATGTCGCGGGCGAACTCCGCGCCGCGCTGCGTCGAGTGCGACGAGGTGATCGCGGTCGCCCCGGCCCACAGCGGCACCGGGTCCAGCTCGGTGGCGGCCCGCAGGTAGCCGACGAAGGACGCGAAGCTGCCGCCCAGTTCGCCCCGGATGTCCTCGTCCAGGCCCAGCCGCTGCCCGGCCACGTCGATGGCGTCGCGGAAGATCCCGGCCAGCGCCGGACCGATCAGCGACAGGTCCTCGAACCCGTAGCGCTCCTGGACCGCCTGCCCGTCGGCGTGGAACTTGGTGATCTCGTCGGGGGACAGGATCGTCTTGAGGGCGTCGGCGGCGGCGTGGAAGTCCCGGTACAGCCCCACGATGTTGGGCAGCTCGGGGTCCAGCAGGATCAGCTGCGGCGCGGCGTCCTGGAACTCGGCGAGCCGGGCCGCCAGCGGTGCGGCGAACACCGCGCCCGCGCAGTAGCCGATGACGGTGTCCACGGTCCGCTCGCGCTTGCGCACGCCCTTGGCCCAGCGCTCCACGTAGTCCGCGCCGGTCATGGCGTCCTCGGCGCCGGCGGCCGGCGCGACGGTCTCCCACACGTCGCCGGGCGCGGTCAACAAGGGGACGAGGTCGCGGAAGCACGCCTGGGTGCGGCCGGTGCTGGTGAAGTCGACGGTCAGCGTGAGCCCACCCTGCCCGCCCTTGCGCAGTATCTGCCAGGAGTTCTTCTTCACGTGGGATTCCCTTGTCGTAGCAGTGGAAGACGTCAGACGCGGGCGCTGTCCCGCACGTACCGCATGACGACCGCGGCGCCGAGCACCACGGTCCAGCCGGCCAGCACGACCGCCGCCGTGGCGCCCTTGGCGGGCTCGCCGACCGCCGCGTGACCGATCTCGGCGAGCCAGCGGCTGGGCAGCACCGTGGACACCGCCTGCATCCACCCGGGGAACGCGACCGACGGGAACAGCGCCCCGCCGAGGATGCCCAGCAGCATGTGCGACATCGAGGTGAGCAGCTGCACGCTCTCCGCCGTCGCGATCTGCCCGATGAACACGCCCAGCAGCGCGAACGGCAGCGTCCCCGCCCAGATCCCCAGCACCAGGTGCAGCCAGCCGCCCACCGGCAGCCGCACGCCCTCCACCAGCGCGCCGACCGCCGCCACCGCGGCGATCGCGGGCAGCGCCACCACCATCGCGGCGGACAGCTTCGCGACCAGGTAGGACGGCGCGGACAGCGGCGTGATGCGCAACTGCCGCTGCCAGCCCGTGGACCGCTCGATCGCCACCCGCGTGCCGACGTTGAGCGCCACGAAGAACGCCCCGAACGCGGCCAGGTTGCCCATCAGGTGCTCGCGGAAGTCCACCCCGCCGCGGTCGGCGAACAGGTCGCTGAACAGGTTGGCCTGGATCAGGTACATCAGGGTGGGGAACAGGAACGCCATGATCCAGAACCGGCGGGCCCGCACCACCCGGCGCACCTCGAACAGCAGGAAACCGGCGTTCATCAGGCAGCCTCGTCTTCCGTCGCGGTGAGGGCCAGGAACGCCTGCTCCAGGCCGATGGAGCCGATCTCCACGTCGCGCGCCTGCGGGTAGCGGGCGAACAGCTCCCGCGCGGCGGCGTCGGAGTCGGCGCACACGAGTTCGACCCGCTTGCCGCGCGCCTCGACGGCCATCACGCCGGGCAGCAGCCGCAGCTGCTCCGGCGTCACCCCGGGCACCTCGGCGGACATGGACCGGCCCGCCACGACCGAGCGGATCTGGGCGACCGAGCCGTCCGCGACGACCTTCCCCCGGCGCACCAGGACCACGCGGTCGGCGAACTCCTCGGCCTCCTCCAGGTAGTGCGAGGCGAACACGACGGTGCGGCCGGTGGCGGTGAACTCGTGGATCGACGCCCAGAACACGTTGCGGGACTCGACGTCCATCGCCACGGTCGGCTCGTCCAGCACCAGCAGGCGCGGGTCGGACACCAGCGTCATGGCCAGCCGCAGGCGCTGCCGCTGACCGCCGGACAGCGGGCCGCGGCGGTCGGCGAGGTCGGTCAGGCCGGTGCGCGCCAGCACGTCGTCCACCGGCAGCGCGTTCCGGTACAGGCCCGCGGCCATGGTCAGCAGCTCGCGGATCGACACGTCGTCCAGCAGCGCGCCCTCCTGGAGCATCGCGCCCACGACGCCGCGGGTGACGGCTTCGCGCGGGGTGTGGCCGAACACGCGGATCTCGCCCGCGTCCGGGGTGGCGAGCCCCAGGACGAGGTCGACCAGGGTGGACTTGCCCGCGCCGTTGGGGCCCAGCAGCGCGACGACCTCGCCGGGCGCGATCTCCAGGTCCAGGCCGTTGACCGCGCGCACGTCGCCGTAGCGCTTGCGCAGGCCCGACACGCTGATCGCCGGCGCCGGCGGAGCCACCACGGCGAGCGCGGGCGCGGTCACGGTCTGCCCGATTCCTTTGTCCATGTGGATATTCCCCATTTGGGTCGGCGCGGGTATGCGCTTATTGTTAGCAGCACCTCCCCGGTGGTCGGCCGGAAATAGTGGGCGCGGGCCCGGGATGTGTGGTCGGGGTCGGTTTTCTGTGGGGTCCCAGGGGGTGCGGTAGGGGTACCCCCGAGCCGTCCGGACGGGTCATGATCAGGCCTGTTGTGGCGGTAGGGTGCGCATTCGGGCCGCGCCCGCACGGGGAGGTGCTGCGTGGCACGCATGAAGGGGAACGGGCACTGTCACTCGTTCAACGGTGACGGTCGGATGGACGTGATGGTCCGGGACGACGTCACCGGGGAATTGTTCGTCTTTCCCCACGGGGGCAGTTTCCAGGGCACCGAGACGTTCGGTGAGCCGGTGCTCATCGGCACCGGTTTCGACCCGCGGCGCGACCACTACCTGGTGCGCACCATCGACATCAACGGCAACGGCTACGCCGACGTCCTCGGCCTGAGCATGCGGCCGATGAACTCCCACCACGGGATCTTCCTGTACCCGAACAAGGGCGGGCTCAACGGCCTGGACACCCTGGCCGACCCGATCCGCATCTCCGGCGCCCGCGACGACAAGAAGTGGGAGACGCTGGGCATCTACGACGTGGACCTGGACGGCTGCGACGACATGTTCGGCCGCGAGCAGGACGCGGGCAACGTGGACGCGTTCTTCAACCGCCGCGAGGTCAAGGAGAACGAGACCTACGACAAGGCCGCGCACCGGCTGGTCACCGTGGACGTGGACGACTTCCCGTTCGCCATGGCCGACATCACCGGCACCGGCCGCCCGGACCTGTTGGTGCGGCGCAAGAACGGCGACCTGGACGTGTACGAGTTCGCGTTCGACGAGTCCGGCGACGGGCCGTGGTGGCGCGGCGAGGGCCGCTGGTTCACCCTCGGCCGGGGCTGGCAGCAGTACGAGATCATCACCGTCACCGACCTGGACCTCGACGGCCGGCCCGACCTGATGGGCCTGCGCGGCGACGGGACCCTGGTGGCCCACCTGAACAACGGCTGGGACCCGGCGCACCCCGGGGACACGTTCGGCGCGCCCGAGGTCGTCGCGACCGGGTGGCAGAAGTTCTCGGTGGTGAGCTGACATGGACTCCCTGGGCACTTTCCTGCACCGCTTCCCCGATGTACCGTCCGATGTGGACGGACCGCTGGCCGGGGTCCGGGTGGGCGTCAAGGACATCATCGCCGTGGCCGGCGCGCCGAGCACCGCGCAGAGCGCCGTGCACGACCCGGCGTGGTGGGAGGACCGGGACGCCCCGGTCGTCGCCCGGCTGCGGGCCGCCGGCGCCACCGTCGTCGGCAAGACCACCATGGCCGAGCACGCGCTGTCCCGGCCCGACCCGGACGCCGCGTTCCCGGTGCCGCGCAACCCGTGGGACCCGAACCGGTGGACCGGCGGGTCGAGCTGCGGCAGCGCGAACGGCATCCCGCTCGGCCTGTTCGACGCGGGCCTGGGCACCGACAGCAACGGCAGCATCCGCATCCCGGCCGCGCTGTGCGGGGTGACCGGCCTGAAGCCGACCCAGGGGCTGCTGCCCGCGGCGGGCATCCGGCCGCTGACCCGGTCGATGGAGACCGCCGGTCCGCTGGCGCGCACCGCCCGCGAGTGCGCCCGACTGCTCGCCGTGATGGCCGACCGACCCTACGAACTGTCCCGCACCCACCTGGACGACGTGTCCGGTGTGCGCGTCGGTGTGCCCTTCGACCTGGTGAAATACGCCGCCGCGCTGACCGGGGACACGTCCGCCGCCTTCGAGGCCGCGCTGGACGAACTGCGGGCCGCGGGCGCCGAAGTCGTGGACGTCCCGGTGCACGAAGGTTTCCCGCTGGTCGCCGCGCAGCTGGTGACGTTGCTGGTGGAGGCGTTCGAGGTGCACGGGACGCACCTGCGGTCCCGGTGGACCGACTACGGGCGACCGTTCCGGTGGAACGTCGCGCTGGGTGGGGTGCTGACCGCCGAGACGTACCTGCGGGCGCAGCGCGTGCGCCGGTGGGGCGCCGACGCCCTGCGCTCGCGGTTCGGTGACGTGGACGTGATCGCCACCCCGACGTGGCCCGCCGGCGCGCCGCGCTACGACGACGCCGCCGGTCTCCAGACCATCTCGTGGCTGCCCAGCGTGTGGAGCGCGGTCGGGTTCCCCGCGCTGGCCATGCCGATGGGTGCCGACGCCGCCGGGATGCCGCTGTCCCTGCAACTGGCCGCCGCGCCGGGCCAGGACTTCGAGCTGGCCGCGATCGCCGACGTCTACCAGCGCCGGACCGGGTGGCACGAGCGTTCCGCGCCTTCGTTCGCCGGCCAGGACTTCGCCCCCGTGGCGGCCCCCGAGGCGCCCACCGACACCGTGGACCCCAACGCCCGCAAGTGGCTGGCCGACGCGTTCGGCGAGCTGGAACTCCCCGTCGGCGATGCCGACCTCGACCAGATCGCGATGACGTGGTCCAAGGTCACCGCACTCACCGCAGTGCTGCCGGAACCACCCGTGGACGTCGAGCCGTTCCACCCGGACCCCAGGAGAAACCGATGAGCGCCATCCCCGGCCCGGCCGGCCACCCGTTGCTGGGCGTGGTGCCCGCGTTCGTCGCGGACCTGCTGGGCACGTTGGAGAGCACGTTCGCCGAGCACGGCGACCTGGTCGCGTACCGGTTCGGCCCGTCGTGGGCCGGACGCACGGTGTACGGGGCGTTCCACCCCGACGACGTGGCCCGCGCGATGACCGACCCCGAGGTGTTCGGCCGCGACACGGCCGGGTTCAAGGTGATCCGGGAGAGCATCGGCGACGGCCTGCTGACTTTGGACGGCGAAACCTGGAAGCGCCACCGCAAGCTGGTGCAGCAGCTCTTCACCCACCGCCGCGTCATGGGCTACACGACGTTGATGGCCGAGGAAGCGGCCAAGATCGTGGACGACCCGTCCCTGCGCTCGGGCACGGTCGACCTGCACGACTTGATGCAGCGCTACACCTTGCGGGTCGTCGGCCGAGCCCTGTTCGGCGACGCCATCGACGACGTGGTCGAGGACCTCCAGGAGCTGGTGCAGCAACTGGGCGAGACCTCCACCGCCCGCCGCCTGCAACTGTTCACCCTGCCCCTGTCCCTGCCCACCCCCCGCAACCGCGCACTCCGCGACATCCGCCGCCGCCTGTTCGCGATCGCCGACCGAATCCTGGCCCTCCCGGCACGCCCAGACGCCGACGACCTCCTGACCCGCCTCCGCGCCGCCCGCGACGCGGACACCGGCATCGGCTTGTCGGAGCAGGAGATCCGCAACGAGATCCTGGGCTTCCTGTTGGCAGGCCACGAAACCACCGCCGGCGCCCTCACGTTCACGCTGCACGAGCTGGGCCGCCGCCCCGACATCCAGTCGGACATCGCCCTGTCCCCGGACGACACCCTGGTCCGGGCGACCATTCAGGAAGGCATGCGCCTGTACCCGCCGGCGCACAGCACCGAACGCATCACCCTGGTCGACACCACCATCGCCGGCTACCGTGTTCCAGCCGGCTCGCAGATCCTGATCTCCCCGTGGGTCACCCACCGCCACCCGGACTTCTGGCCGAACCCCACCACGTTCGACCCGTCCCGGTTCCTGGACGGCGGCCCGAGCCACCGCTACGCGTACATCCCGTTCGGCGGGGGTGCGAGGGCGTGCATCGGCATGCAGTTCGCGATGATGGAGTCGACGATTTTGCTGAAGACGCTCCTGCGGTCCTTCCGGTTCGACACCACGGCCCACAGCCTCTCGGTGAACCCGTTGCTCACCCTCCGCCCGAACGGCCCCGTCCACGCCACAGCCAACTCCCTCCAACCCGTGTAAGCCGTCCCCTTCGGCATGCACGGTCGGTGGCCCCGGGACCCCCCTCCCCGGGCCACCGCTCGTTGTCAGGGCTTCAACGCCAACTTCCCCACAGTCCGCCCCGCCGCCAACTCACCCAACACGGCCGGCCCCTCACCCAAGTCATAAACCGCAGGCTCACCCGGCTGGTACACCCCCGCGTCCCGCAACACCCCCAACTCCCGCATCACTTCGGCATAAACCTCCGGCGCCTCCTGCGCCATGCTGCCGATGTGCAGCCCCATCACCTGCACCTGGTGCTTGAACACCAGTTCCCAGTTGCTCACCGCGGCCTCCCCGCCAGCCGCCCCAAACACCACCACCCGCCCGGTAACCCGCCGAGCCGCCGCCAAGCTGCGCCCAAACGCGTCCCCACCCACAGACTCCAACACCAGATCGACCCCTCTAACCCCCTCGATCTCGCCGTACTCAAGCACCCGATCCGCCCCCGCAGCCATCACCACATCGTGCTTCTGCTCAGAGGCCGTCCCGATCACCTCTGCCCCGTAATACTTGGCGATCTTCACCGCGGCCTGCCCCACACCACCCGCCGCGGCCTGCACCAACACCGTCTCACCACTCCGCAGCCGCCCCAGGGCCCGAAGCGCCGCCAACGCGGTCCCCCAGTTCAACACCAACCCCAACGCCTGCTCCGCCCGCCACCCGTCAGGCACCGGAGCCACCCCCGCAGCCCGCATCACCACAAACTCGGCAAACGCCCCACTCCCAGCTCCAACAACTACGTCCCCCTTCGCAACCCCCCGAACGCCATCCCCCACTCCCACCACTTCACCCGCGGCCTCGAACCCCGCCAGGTAAGGCGCCTCCGGCCCGCCGTCATAGGTTCCCCGGCTCTGCATCACATCGGCAAAGTTCACCCCCGCAGCACCGACCCGAACCAGCACCTCACCAGCCCCAGGTGAAGGCACCTCCACCTCGACCAGCCTCAGATCCCCAGGCCCGTCCCAAGACTCCTGCCGCAACGCCCGCATGGTCTTCCGCACGCTCATGCGGTCGACGCTAAAACCCTCACGCAAACGTCAGGGTCAAGCCAACTTCCGGGCGGCCTCCAGGTAAGCGTTCAACGCATCCCGGTTCCGCGTAAGGCAGGAGATCCGCCGCTCAAGCGCGTCCCGATGCAACGCCACCTCGTCCAACATGTGCTCACACGGCACATCGGGCATCAGTGCCCCAGGCCCGTCCAGGTAAGGCAGCACGTCCCGGATGATCCGGGTGGGCAACCCGGCCTCGATCAACCCCCGAATCTGCCGAACCACCTCGACATCCCGCTCGTCGAAGCACCGGTACCCGTTCTCCCCACGAGCAGGCCGAACCAACCCCTCCTCCTCGTAGTACCGCAACGCCCGCACACTGACCCCGGTCAACCGAGCAAGGTCCCCGATCTTCACCCTCCCAAGCTAACCCCCATCCCCTCCGTCCCAGCAGTCGAGAGCCTGCGCCGGCCAGGGACCGAGGATCGACGTGGTCGCGCGACGCGACCCCTGTCCGCTACCCGCCCAGTCCCTTCCGGGCGAAGTCGACGGCCTCGGCGAGCAGCGCCTGCCAGAGGGCCCGGTCGACCGCGGGGATCGAGACCCACTCGCGGAACACCCTGCCAGCCGGCGCGAACGGGTCGCCGCTACCGCTCTCGACCAGTTCGGCGACCCGCTCGCGAGGCAGCTTCACGACCAGGCAGCCGGCCTTGTCGTCGTACGACGCCAGGAACCTCCCGGCCAACCGCACGCACGGGTAGCCCATCATCGTGGCCCGGCCGATGGCCGGGTCGTAGAGCAGGTCGTCGGTGAGCGCGTCGTAGAGGTCGCGCGCGACGTCCCCGCCGGATCGCTCCGACGGGGACGTGCCCCTCGTGTCCGGGGCCATCACGCCGCCGGTGGGCTGAAGACGCCGAACCGGTTGCCCGACGGGTCGCGCAGGTAGGCGAACGTCGGGGCGCCGGGGCTGGGGTCGAGGTGCTTGCTCACCACCGAGCCGCCGAGCTGCTCGGCGTCGGCGCAAGTGGCCTCGACGTCGGCGACGAGGATGTAGAACACGGCGTGGCCGGGCACCTGGCCACCGGTGCCGAAGATCCCGCCCATCGGACCGTCGGCGCCCGATGCCTTGATGTTGCGGTAGTCCAGGCCGCCGGACGCCGCCGGGCCGTCGGCTTCGAAGGTCCAGTCGAACAGGCTGCCGTAGAACTTCTGGGCGCCGTCCGGGTCGCTGGTGGCGACCTCGAACCAGGCCAGGGTGCCGGGAGCGGGGTTGGACATGGGTGTCTCCTTCTTCATCCGGATCACCCGCCGGTGTGGCGGGCCGCACCCACCTTCCCGGTGTCTCGCGACAGCCCTATGTCGGTGTTCGGCAGAAGATCTTCGGGGTGCAGCGCGCCCGCCGGCAGCTTCGTCTCGTGGCCGTCGACGACCGGTTCGGGAACGACACCCCGTGGACGCTGCGGCGACGGCGTCCGCTCGGCCCGGGTGATGCGATCCATGCGGAACACCCGGTCTTCGGTCCGCAGGTGGCACCAGGCGGTGAGGTACGAGCCGTTGGGGCCGACCACCACGTGCTGCGGCTCGATCTCGCGCTCGGTCTCGACACCGCCGACGTCGACGTAGTGGATGCGCAGCACGTGGTTGTCGCGCACGGCTCCCCAGATGGTCTCCGCGACCTCGCTGTCGAGGCTGGGCACCGGCAGCACGAGCAGCCGCACCTTCTCGGCGGTCGCGCGCGCCTCCTCAAGGGCCCGCTCGGGCATGGCCGCGACGATCTTCTGAAGGGCGCTGCGCGCGTCCCGCGCGAACAGGAAGTGCTCACTTCGGCTCAGCGCCACGGCGACGGCCGCCGCTTCGCGCGGCGTGAAGTTGAGCGGCGGCAGGCTCATCGAGCGGTCGAGCGTGTAGCCCCGGTGCGCCCTTGTTTCGTCGCGAGCGGTACCCCGGCCTGCCCGAGCGCGCTCAGGTCACGCTCGATCGTCCTGACGCTGACCTCGAAGCGCGCGGCGAGCTGTCGTGCCGTACGCCCCCGCGAGCCCGCCGCCCGCAACTCCTCGACCAGGGCGTACAAGCGGTCGATGCGGTTCATGGTCGGAGGGTAGACGCGGGCTATGACAGTCGCGGGGAATCGGACCGCGGACCGCCCTGATCCGGGCTGGACGCCAGCTTCGGTCGCAGGCCGCGTCGGTAAACGAGGCGGAGGTGGGACACCGGCTGGTAGGGCGGAGCGGGACCGTCACAGCGAAACGGCTGGTACTCACACCTGGTAGGTGTCTTCGAGTACCAGCCGCCCGGTTGTTGGCGTTGCGCATGTTCTGTGCGCCCCCGGCAGGATTCGAACCTGCGACCTCGGGATTAGAAGTGCCTCTTTAGGGTGCCTCCGGTGTCTCTACCAGCATCTTTACTGTGGTGCGGCGATGCTCTGTGGTCGCTAGTTGCACCTGTGTTCCACAGTTCGCACCACACGCCGCACCACGCCTGATCAGTCCATAGTGGACAGACCTGTCCTTGGCGCTCGGGGTGGGCTTGGGCCGGGGCGCAGTCTCCGGGTGACCCATGCGCGCGCTCCTGCTCCAATAACCGGCCGCACAGGACCGGTGCGGAGGAAACGCCCACGAAGGGCGTCGGTATGGTTAGTGCGGTAGGTCACTCCTGGAGGAAACAATGTCTGACACCGTGAGCATCGGTATCGAACGCTCGCTTGTGCTGCTGAAGCCTGACGCGGTCGCCCGTGGCTTGGCTGGCCGGGTCATCACGCGTTTCGAAGACGCGGCTCTGAAGATCGTTGGCATGAAAATGAAGCTCATGGACGCGGAGTTCACCCGCAAGCACTACTTCGACCTTGAGGAGCGCGCGGGCTCCGAAATCTACAACTGCACTGCGGACTTCATGCAGAGCGGACCTGTTATCGCGCTCGCTCTGGAAGGTGTCGACGCGGTAGCCAAGGTTCGGAAGATCATCGGCAGCACCTTTCCCGACCAGGCTGCACCGGGGACGATTCGCGGCGACTTCGCCCACCAGACGAAAGCCTCGTCTGAGGTGACCGGTAAGGCTGTGATGAACTTGGTGCACGCCTCGGGAAACTCCGAGGAAGCGAAGTACGAGGTTGAACTTTGGTTCGGCGCGGGGGAGCAGTTCGAGTACGAGACGCTCGCGGAGAAGTTCGCCTACTGACCACGTGGGAGATGTTGTATCCGATGAACGAGACGGACGGCCGTGCCTCTCTGGAGGAGTTGCAATTGTCCTTCAACCGTGAGGTTGTCGAGGACAAGCGTGCGGCTGCCGAAACCGCTTACGCTCTCGCTTTCCGCTATCGCAATGAAGATGTCGACGGACGCCGTCGGTTCGACCTTGCGAAGATCTGGGCCACGCGGTCAATGGACCTGCTGGAGTCGCTTCCGTCTGACACCCTTGCAGATGTCGGAGCAGGGCGGATTGCCGTAGGCGGGATTCCGATCCCGGAGATGCTGCACTCAGGCGTGGTGCGCAACAGGCTGGCTGACGTGCTGATTTAACCAATGCTAGCGAATGAGATCGACCTTTGCACTCGCGGAAACGAGAGTGCAAAGGTCGATCTCGTCATTTGTCGCCTACGAAAGCGGACGAAGCGCGCTGTCGAGGTGTTTCTGGACGGGTTCGAAGAGTCCATACGGAACGTACGTTTCTAGTTCCTCATGGCTCACCCAAGCGAATTCGTCGAGTTCTTCCTGGTCCACCACGCTCGCCGTGCCCTCGATCACTTCACATGCCACGTACAGCATCGTGCGTCCGGTCTTGGGGTGAACCCGTTCGCCGAGCGTCGCAGTCGCGGAAACGACCAGTCCGGTTTCTTCGAACGCTTCACGGATCGCAGCGTCGGCCCCTGACTCGCCCTCCTCCACTTCGCCGGCGGGGAACTGCCACGAGAGGCTTCCCTCCGAGACGCGACGCCTGACCATTAGGACGCGTCCGTCTTGTGTGATAATGGCCGCAGCAATCGGCGGGCGAGAATCATCGGGCGTCGGGCTGGTCACTTGCTGGTACCTCCAAGGCTTCCAGTATGGGTGGAAATATTCTCTCGGCGGGGATGAAGCGGGTCAGCCTGTGTTTTGCGACCCAGGTCACGCTGACGTTCTCCACTACATCTAAGTTCTGCGCGTCTCCGCCCAAGTAATCACAGAGCAGGTAGTCACAGTACACGTTCGTCATCGGATGAAGGCGGCTGCCCAGACTGCGCACGACTGCACAGTGGACGCCGGTTTCCCCAAAGGTCTCGCGTACGGCCACTATCTCGGCGGACGCGCCCGGTTTGATCATTCCCGCCGGAAACTGCCAAGAGATACCGCCGCCATCCTCGCCGCGCCGTTGAACGATCAGGACGTCAGCGTCCCTGACGACGATTGCCACCGCGACTCGGAGCGCGTAAATCGGGTCGGTCGTGCCTGTGCTAGGTGCATCGTGCTTCTTGTTGTCGTCGCTGACGAGAGTGGCGAACCGAGCGCGTTCAGCGGTGCTCGCCGTTTCAAACAGGCGATCCAGCAATTGCTGTACATCTGCCCGCGGTGTGAGTCCAGGCTTTTCGTGCCACGTGGCCACTGCACGCACAGATACGCCTAGGCGGTTTGCGAAGGATTCGTTTGTCTCGCGTAGAGCGGCTTGCAACGCGGTCGCTGTCTGGCCTGTCCACGCGCGGACGACGTCCACTCCCTATAGCCCCCTCCAGTAGGCGCATGCACTGCAAATGCATCGGGGCTGCACTGGTGCTGCACTGTGAGTGCGTGGTTTATGCCGACCGTTGGGCGTTGACTTATTGGCATGAGAAACAACGGCCACCGGGACTCCTCAGCGACTCGGCTCGTTGAGGTTCGCCTCAACGAAGGCGAGCATTCTGGACACGTTTTCACTGAGCTGTTCGACGCGATCGTGGATCTCGGTAAGGTTGTCGAGTTGCCGGCGGATCTCGCGAAGTTGGTGCTCGACAACGGCCAGCCGACCGGGAATGTCGTTCTCGTTCCGGATCTCGGGTTCACCCGGTTGTGGCGGAAGGTGCCCGGCCAACACTGCGGACAAGTGGCCGGGGTGCCAGTCAAGCGCAACCGACAGCGCCTCAAGCGTTCGGCGGCTTCTCTTTCGCTGGGCCGTGTTGTTCCGGAGTTCGCCGACGATCGCTTTCGACACGCCGGATCGTTCAGTGAGTTCTCGTTGACTCCGGTCCAATTCGGTCATGCGCTGATTGATCGCTTGTGCGACCGCCGCCCAGTCTCCGGACAAGTGCTCCTCCGCGCTCCGCCTTGGCGTCGAGCGTAGCGCGGAGCAATTCCGCTGACCTCTGAACGCGCAGCATCTCGCCCTTTCGGCCCGACTTGCGCCGAATCGGGATGAAATCATCCCAAGAACTGGCCTGATATCAGACTTTAATCAAAAGGATTCACATCTGCCATGACTGACATGAACACGTCCGAGAACGCCCAACCGGCGTTCTACACAGTTCGGGAAGCGGCGCGGATACTTCGCGTTGCCCCCTCCACGCTCTACAGGGTGATCAGGGAAGGGGACTTCCCCGCCGTCCGTCTCCGCACGCGTTACGTCGTGCCGGCGGTCGCACTGGACCGGTTGTTGGACCAGGCGTCCGAGACCGGTGGGCTGGTGGACCCGGCGGAGATCGCCGCAGCCCGCCGCGCCAACCGGGAGTTTCAGCAGAAGTCCGGGGGTGCGTGGTGAACGCGAAGGACTTCGAAGTGATCGCTGCGGACCTCGACCGGATGGCACACGTGCCGGATGAGGTGCTGTGGGAGATCGTGCGCAAGGACGCGGAGTGCCTGTTGGTCTACTCCGAGGAGAGCGACGCGACCCCGCCACGAGTAGGGACAGGCGGAATGCCTCCGTCGGACATCGGGTGCCCGGTGTGGCGCGCGTGTCTGGAGTTGGAGTTGCGGGGACCGGGGCCGTACACGGGTGGCTTGTGCAGCAGCCTGTCCGATGAGGACTTTGTTGCGCTGCAACAGGTGTGGTTCGCGCGTCGGGCTCGCATCGGTGGGGAGAGGGGGTCGTTGTCATGACGATCAACCTGACTGCCACGCAGGTGCTCGCGGGCCTTGGTGTGGTGCTCGCCTTGCTGCTGGTGTGGCGTGCGGGTTCCCGCAAGGCGAAGGCGGCTGCGAACGCCGCTCGCGCCGGCGCTCGCCTGCTGTCGTTGACCGGGCGCGTGCTGGTGACGGCCGGGGGGATCGTGGGTGTGCAGTGGCTGGTGATCACCCACGGTCGGGACACCACGCTGCTGTGGGTGGTGTTGGGTCTGCCGGCGCTGTTCGCCGCGTACACGCTGACGAAGGCGCTGACGGTGACTGCCGTCGACGGTCCGCGTCGCAGGGGTGATCGACGGTGAACACCCCGAAGGGTGTGGGAGGGGTGGCCGCCTTCGGGCGGTCACCCGCCACCCACGCGGAGACGGACGCGGGCAGGCTGGCGCGGGAGGCTGCGGAAGCGGCGGAGTTGCGCGCGCACCAGGCGCGGCCGGACGTGGTCGCGCTGCGGGTCGAGCGGGTGCGGGCGCAAGTGGACCGCTTGTGCTGGGCGGGGATCGTGCTCGGGCTCGGGTTCACGATGACGAACGTTCAGCACTTCGCGGCGGCCGGCACCGCTCCGTGGTCGCTGCCGTGGCTGGCCGCATGGCTGCTGGACCCGACGGTGTCCCTGGTGTTGTTGGCGATCCTGCGGGCGGAGCAGATCACCGCCCGGTACCGGGTGCGTACGGGGCCGTGGGTGCGGCGGGCGAAGTGGTTCACGTTGGCGGCCACGTACGTGATGAACACGTGGGCGTCCTACGCGGCGGGGTCGCTGTCGGGGATCGTGTTGCACTCGGTGCCTCCGCTGGTGGTGTTCGTGGCTGCGGAGGCAGTGACGGACCTGAGGGACAAGCTGACCGAGGCGGTGTCGGCAGCGTTCGCGGAGGCCGTCGCGCCGGCGACTGCCGCCGAGTCGCTGAACACAGTGGCCGCCGCCGTCGAGTCGGTGAACACGGTGACCGCTGCTGAACGCGTTCACGAACGGCCGGCGTCAACGGCCACCAGGCGCACGGCGGTGAGCCGGACATCGTTCGGTGAGTACTTGGCGGCGGCGCGGGAAGCGTGGACGCCGGGCACGGAGGTCACGCCGAAGTGGGTCCGTGAGGTCACTGGTTGCTCGCGGGGGCTTTCGTCCCGTCTGGCGTCCACGCTCGCGGCCGAAGCAGCGTCAGGGGGTGTCGAGTCATGAGCGGGCCTGAGGATCGCGACAGCGGCGCGTTCAGCGGCTCGCTGCCGGTACGGGGGCAGTCGGGAGAGTTGGTGAACGCCGTCCTGGAAGGGGAGTTCGTGAACGACCAGCCCGGCCGTTCACGGGCCGGCAGGACGCGCCGGTTGGCGAGCTGGTGGCAGCGTTCGCCACGGGTGCCGGCGGTGCTGAAGTCGCGGCGGCTGGCGGTGCAGGTACTGCGGGACGGCGTGGTGGTCGTGGTGCTGTCGCCGTTCCGGTTCCTGGGTGCGGTGGTGCGTGGTCTGGTCGTTGGGCTGCGGTGGTGGCGGTCGTGGGTGCGCGTCGCCGACTACCGGGAGGCGGCGGAGGCATCGGACAAGCTCGCGGACAAGTTCGAGGACATCCGGGCGTTGACGTTGTTCCGGTGGAAGGTCACCGGCGCGGTCGTGGGTGTCGTCGCGGTCGCGGTGGCGGTGCTCGATCTCGTGTACGGACACGTCGTGCTGTGGACCGGCGGCGCGGTGGTCGCGGTCGCCCTGGCGGTGCTTGGCCGCCGCAAGGACGGCTCGCCGGGGCGCAAGGCGGTCCTTGCCGGGCCGCGAACGCTGACGTGGACGATGGACCCACAGATCCTCGTGGACGCCTTCCGGGACGCGAAGCTGATCGGCAAGGACGAGACGCTGCGACTGGTCGACCGTGCCCGCCGGCAGGGTGACGGTTGGGCGGTCACGGTGGATCTTCCGGCGACTCGCAAGGCCACGGACGTGGTCAAGAACCGCGAAGCGTTGGCGTCCGCGTTGGCCGTGGATGAGGTACAGCTCATCGTGGAGCGTGTGCGTGGCAACGGAGGCCACGCGGGCAGGGTGGCGCTGTGGGTCGCGGACAACGACCCGTACGCAACCCCTCCGTTGCGGACGCCGCTGCTGGGTGTCGAGCGGTGGGACGCGTGGCGTCCGGTGCCGTTCGGCATGGACGCGCGGCAGCGGCGGGTGGACCTTCCGATGGTGTGGACGTCGTTGCTCGTGGGCGCGATTCCCAGGCAGGGCAAGACATTCGCCGCTCGATTGGCAGCCGCGGGGTTGATCTTGGACCCGTACACGCGGTTGTACGTGGCGGACTTCAAGTCCGGCAAGGACTGGTACGCCGCCGCGCTGGTGGCCCACCGGTTCATGTCCGGCGACGAACCGGAGCACGTGCTGATCCTCGTTGACTGGCTGGTGGAACTGGTCGGTGAGGTGCAGCGCCGCTATCGGCGGATGCAGGACCTTGACGACATCGTGTGCCCGGAGTCCAAGGTCACGCCGGCCATGTCCCGTGACCCGAGTCTGGACATGCCGATCACGCCGATTTTCATCGATGAGGTGCAGGTACCGCTGGAGGACCGGACACCGTTGGAGGTGCAGGGGAAGAAGATCACCGCCGGCGAGTACGTGGGCGACCTGCTGACGTGGCTTGCCCGCAAGGGGCCGGCGGCGGGGATCGTGCTCGTGTTGGCGACCCAGCGGCCGGACAGCAAGACCATCCCGAGCGGGCTCCGCGCGGTCGTGGGGTCGAGGTTCGCGCTGCGGGTCATGGACTGGCGGGACAGCAACATCGTGCTGGGCGAACAGATGAACACACGCGGCTACGACAGCAGCCGACTCCTGCCGTCACACAAGGGCGTCGGCATCCTCCGGCCGGACGGCGAGTCTCAGGCCGGAGGAGACGTGCTCGCCATGACCGTGCGGACCTACTACATGCCCAACGAGGACTGGCGCGCGATCTGCGCGCAGGGCCGCGCTCTGCGGGAAGCGGAGGGCACGTTGACCGGACACGCGGCCGGCGAGGACACCCGCCCGGTCCTCGACCACGCCGCAGCCGCACGCGCCATCGGCGGCGGGCACACGGTCACGGTCGAACAGACCGACGAAGTCGACCTACCCGAACCGCTCGCGTCCGTTGTGGGCTACCTCGGAGACGACCTCGAACCGGGCGGACGCGACTTCGTACCGACAGCAGAACTCGTGGCCGCGATCGGCTTGGACCCCAAGGCGTTCGGGCTCCTCACCGGATGCACCACGACCCGCGACCGGATCGACACCCCGGACGGGGTGCGTCAGGTTCGCGGGTACCTCACGGCGGACATCCGGGCCGCCGTGGCACGGCTCCGAGAGGCGGAAGCGGTTGACGGAGAGGTGGTCGACGATGATCACTGACCCGTCACAACACCCGTCACCACGCCGTCACCCCGTCATAAGCTCTGTGACAGGTGCCGAAGGGGTTGCTACCAGCGCAAACCAGCCGTTGTGACGGCTAGGGCCTGTGACGGCAGACCCGTCACAACGGGCCGAAACAGCCCTGTGGGGCGCACCATCGAGAGAGGTGCGCCCCACAGGGCAACTGTCACATGGGAAGTGCCGGTGCGGGGTGCGCCGCACCGGCACTTCGTGCCAATCCCCGGTGATTGCGAGACGGGAGACCCGGGGACGGCGGCTTGAGGGTTGCAACTCAACGACCGTGCGGACTCAGCCTCCGCCTGTCTGGCGGTCGTTCCGGCCGGCGACGCCGGCCCCAACGGGCCGCTTGCGCCCGACTACTTCCGCCTCCCACTCGCCTGGGGCTGAGGACAGGTACACCTCACGACCCACCACAGACAGCCGGTAGAGCCCCGTTCCCTGCCTGCCCTTCGGATCCCATCTGTCCAACCGGCGCACCTCCACGTGACCCGCCGCGACCAGATCTCCACAGACCCGGCGTACCACCGACTCGCTCACCCCTGCACGCGCGGTCAGCCCCGCTATGGACAGTTCCTCGCAGTGCGGTTCCATCCTCAACAACACCCGAACCACACGGGCGAACATCAGCAGCGAGTACGGCGCGACGACAGGCCCACCCAGTGCCGCCCGCCCCCGAACACCACGCGCCTGTTGCGCCTCGACATCCGTTACCACCAAGGGGGACCCGGTCCGCGCGTCAACCTCCGGTGCAAGCCGGTAGGTCCAGTTGTCGCTAGACCGCAGCGGATCACACCCCACCGCATGGCGACGCAACCAGCCCATAGCGACCAACCGGCCCGCCGCTGACTCCACATCCGCAATGTCCAAGCCGGACCCCTGCACCAACTCGCCGAGTCGCCACCACACCGCAGGCCGTTGACGGATCGTGCACAGCACCACCGCGTCGCGAACAGACTCCCGGCGCTGCATCCTCACCGCTCAATCTCCCCCTCGTCGTCGGACTGGCTGGCCCTGCGCCGGCGGACGGGAGGTGGTTCGGCGTCCGCGATCCCCTGTGCCCACGTGGCCGCTTGCTCGCGCCGCCGCCGCTTGAGGTCGCTGCTGACAGCCCACCAGAACGCGGCCACGGCCATGATCGCCAGCACTACGTACGAGAGCGCGGTCAGTAGTTGGATCATGGTCGATCACATCTCGGGTAGCGGCCGTGTCGTGCCCTCAATGACCTTGCGGCGGCCACGGGCGCGTTCCTGCAACGCCTTGCCCAACCTCTCCATCTCGACACCAAGAGCGTCTTCGCGGTCAGGGGTAAAGATGTGGTCAGGCCAACCGTCATCGGCTCCGACGGAGCCAAGGATGTAGAACGCCATTTCCGTGTTGACTGCGGTCAGCGCCGCCATGAACTTCGCCGCGTGGCTCATCGCTTGCCCCTGCGCCATACCGCCACGGCGGAGAGGAGTCCGAGAAGGGCGAGCGTCGCGACCGTGCCTGCCCAGACCTCGTACCACCACCCAGTCATCTGGATCACGCTCCGTCCGCTTTGGTCTTGTCTTCCTGAGGGTGGATGACGATCACTTGGGAGCCCGTCCGCCGGATTAGCCGCCGCAGCAAGGCGAGTGCGGCGTTCTTGCTCGATAGGTGGCTAAGCGTCGGGACAACGACTCCCTCAACCGTTGGAAGCGCCAACACGTCGAGCAGTCCGCCCAAACCGGGCCGCTTCACCTGATCCGCCTTGACTTCGCGATCAGTGAAGATCGTGATGAGGTGGTGACCGCTCCGCTTGCAGAAATGAGCTATCTCGGAGCGCAGGGCGGCCAACTCGACTTCGTCCGGCACGTCAGCGCTGAGGTAGCCGCAGACCGCCTTGCCGGTGACGCCCCGTGCGGTCACTGGCTTGTCCGTAGGTCCAGCAGTTCTCGTCACTTGCAGCCCCCTCGCCTTGTCGGCGGATCGCGGGCGCATGTGCCCGCGATCCGAAGCACCGGGTGACCGCCAAAGGGCGGCTTATGTCAGACTCAAATCGAGTCTGATATTGACCTGGTCTCAGGTGGCACGACCTGGGCACGACATCGAGACGCCCCGTGCAGGACACGAGGCGGAGCGGGGAGGCTTGGACATGCGCGAGACGGGCGCGACCAGTCCGCTGGGCCGCACGGTGCTGGAGCAGCAAATCAGGGCGCGGCGGATGACCTTCGAAGAATTCGCCGAGTACGCGGAGAACTTCGCGCGTGAACACAACGAACCTGGGACCTTGAGCGTCCGCCACCTTCAGCGATTGGTCGCCGGTGGCCAGAGGGATGGCCGGCCGCTGCGCGTGCTTCCGGCAACGGCCCGTCTGCTTGAACGCATCTTCGGGTTGAGTGTCACGGACCTACTTGCACCTCCTATCCCGCCGCAAGCGAAGCGCGAGGGGTACGCACTGCGGGTTGCGATTGCCGTTGTCGTGAAAGGCCATGAGGTGCTTTTGGTTCGGCG
This sequence comes from Actinosynnema sp. CA-248983, assembly GCA_050954585.1. GTDB lineage: Bacteria > Actinomycetota > Actinomycetes > Mycobacteriales > Pseudonocardiaceae > Actinosynnema. The sequence goes on from CP191863.1 coordinate 1,560,106, forward strand.
TCGCGGGGAGGATGCGACTGACTCCACCTGGCAATTTCCGGCGGGCATGGTGAAGCCCGGTGCGACGCCTGCCGCTGTCGCAGTGCGCGAGACCCTAGGTGAAACGGATGTCCATTGCGTGGTCCGTCACCCTCTAGGAAGTCGAGTCCACCCTTCGACCAACGTGCTGTGTGACTACGTGCTGTGCGATTATGTCGCCGGAGATGCCAGGAACATGGACGTTTTCGAAAACGTGGGTGTCACCTGGGTAGGTAAAGGCGAGTTGACGCGGCTCATTCCGGCCGATCGGATCTTCCGGCCGGTTTTGGACGCGCTGGAGTTGTCTGGCTCGTGAAGGTCTACTTCGCTTTCCGCTTCGGCTCCAAATCGACAACCTCTCCGGCTGCATCGTCAGCAGGCTTGTCCGGATCGCGCACAATCGCCCTTTTACCACGGCTGGCGGTCACCAGCCCTTCAGACTTCAGTTCTGCGACTGCGCGGTTTGCGGTGCCTGCCGACACGTCGTATCGAGCCATTAGGTCGACAACGGTGGGAAGCATGTCCCCCGGCCGAAGCGCGCCGCACGCGATAGCACCACGGAGATCAGCGGCGATCTTCTGATACGGTCCGCTGATTTTCGGCTCAAGTTTGGTCACTGTCTTTCCACTGACGTCCACCGCGATAGGTGCATCGGGCATCCGGCCAGAGAGGGTGCCCGATGCGCGCTGATCGGCCTCTGAGAGCCACGCCGTGTAGACACGCAGGGTCGTTGCACCTCCACCGCTGTGGCCCAAGCGTCCGGCCACCGTGCGCGGGTCTACGCCGGCGCTGATGAGTTCGGTAGCGGAGTAGTGGCGCAACTCGTGTAGGTGGCTCTCGATGCCAAGCCGCTCACACATCCGCGAATAGCGTTGGGTCACCGAGTCGGGCTTGAGGTATGTGCTGTGGTCGATCGAGTTGGAGAACAGGCGTCCCTTGGGGTCGATCTTCTGACCCATCTCGCTCGCAAGGGCTTCTCGGTGCTGTAGGTAAATGCGCAGCAGGCCCACGGTCACGTCATCGAGCGCGATTCGGCGTTGTTGGTGGTCCTTGGTGTCCTTCTCCCAAGTCTCACCGCCCTCTTGGCCGATACTCGTCTTGACTTCCAATAGGCCCTTGCTGAGATCCAAGCGGTCAAGCCTCAAAGCGCATAGTTCACCACGGCGGACGCCTGTAACCATTGCGAGCCAAAGCGCCATACCCCACGAGATGTCGTGAAAGGCGTCATTGACGATTGCTGCGGCTTGCACCGCCGTAGGTGGGTTCGGCTTTGCCTTCGGCGCGGGAGGCTGCTTGGCTTGATCGAGTGGGTTTACCCTGATCCAGTTCCACCGCATGGCCATTGCGACGGCCCCGCTCAAGCAGGCGCGAACCTTGCGAATGCTTGACGCGGACAAGCCTTTGCAAGTGTGCGGCTTGCACTTGTCGGTGCACTCGTGGTCACCCTTCTTGCGGTGCTTGATGAAGTTCCCCTTGCCGCCGCAATGAAGGGAGCACTGCTTCAGGATGTTCTGGAACGACTCGATGGTCTCGCCGTCAAGCTTGCCCACCTGCAATTCGCCAAGTAGCGGCCGGATGTGTAGGCGGATGTTCCGCTCATAGCCGATACGGGTATTGCGGTCCACATCGAGGTTCTCTAGGTAGCGATCCATGAGGTTGTTGACGGAAGTCTTGGTGCGTGGATTGCGCTGTTCGTCAACCTGGTTCAGTAGCCGGGTGCGGACCTTCTCCGCTTCACGCTCGATATTCGGCGTGTCGTGCGGGATGACTTCCTTGAGGTAGTTGCGCTGACCCGTCAGCGGGTCAACACCCGCGTAGACGCTCACCCGCAGCGACCCGCTTGGGAGCGTCTCGATCCTGCCGCGCTGGCGGCGGTCGGAGCGTGTCTTGGAGGCCGTCATGGTGCGAGTCTACGACCGCTCGCACCACGTGCAGCACCACGATTCGAGGCTAAGATCAACCTTGATGCCGCTATGATGATCTCCCCTGACCTGTTATTGCAGGTCAGGGGCCTTGTCGGTTGAGTGCCCCCGGCAGGATTCGAACCTGCGACCTCGGGATTAGAAGTCCCTCGCTCTCTCCACTGAGCTACGGAGGCTTGAGGGCAGCGACCACGCGCAGTAGCAGGGTAGCTGCCCCACCGGACACATCGTCCGGAAGGCGCGGACCGTTTCGTCCAGGCACCAGAAGAGTGATCAAGACGGCCTAAAAGTGAGGTGGATCACTCCGGTGGGGCTGTCGAGTCGCGCTCCACGAGCGAGACCGGCAGTCTGGACGGCTCGCCTGGTCTACCGCCGTCCAGCAGCCGCAGGGCCAACTCGCCCGCGCGCCGCCCCTTCTCCGTCAAAGGTTGACGGACAGTAGTCAGCGGTGGGTCGGAATGCTCCGCGAACGGGACGTCGTCGAAGCCGACCACCGACACGTCCTGCGGCACCCGCAGACCCAGCTCGTGGGCAGCCTGAAGGGCGCCGAAGGCCAACTCGTCCGACGCGCACAACAACGCGGTCGGTCGCGCACCCGAACGCAGCAGTGAACGGGCCGCCGTCCGCCCCAGATCCCGCCGGCTGCCGGGCACCTCGAACACCGGGCACGGCCCGACCGCCGACAGGTACCCCGCCACCCGGTTCCGACTCACCCGGAACACCCCCGAAGCCTGCCGGGACGGGCTCGCCAAGCCGGTGAACCCGTCCGGCTGCAAGCCAAACGTGATCACGCCGAACCGGGTGTGCCCCAAAGCACGCAGGTGGGCAGCCGCCATCCGGGCACCGCCCTCGTCATCCACCTCGACCCGAGCGGTGTCGGTCAGGACGGGCTGGTCGATCACCACCAGCGGCAGGCCGCGTGCGCGGACGGCGTCCAAGGCTGGCGCGTTGTCCGGCAGGGAGTAAGCGACGACCACGTCCGCTGCGGCCCGCGCCACGGTGGACGGCCGGGGCCCGCCGGTCTCGTTGCCGGGCATCAGCACGAGGCAGTGGTCGTGGCCGTCCACGGTCGAGGCCAGGCCGTCCAGGACGATGGACACCGCCGGGTCGGAGAACGCCGCCGACAGCTGCTGCCCGAGCATGAACCCGACGGCCGCGCTGTGCCGGGTGGCCAGGCTCCGCGCGACCGGGTCGGGCCCGGCGTAACCGATGGACGCCGCCGTCTCCAGGATGCGCTCTCGCAACGCCGCGGACAGCTGGTCCGGCCGGTTGTAGGCGTTGGAGACCGTCGCACGCGACACCCCCACCGCACTGGCGACGGTGTCGAGGGTCGGCTTCCGGGGACGGTCCACGTGATGAGGTTAACCGGGTAATCGGTTGGACGTTCTGAAGCGCTTCAGCCACACTCGAACGCGTGTCCCGCGCAGCCGTCTTCGCCGTCTTCCTGTTCAACGGCGCCCTCTTCCTGTCCTGGGCTGCCCGGATGCCCGCGCTCGCGGCCCAGGTCGGCGCGACGGAGGGCACCCTGGGCCTGGCCCTCCTCGGCGCGAGCATCGGCCTCGCCCTGACCGCGCCCTTCGCCGCGAAAGCCTGCGCCACGCTCGGCGCGCGCAAGCTGGTGATCGGCGGCGTCGCGGTCACGGTCGTCACCGTGCCCGCCCTCACCCTCGCCGACACCCCGCTCCACCTGGGCCTGATCCTGTTCGTCCTGGGCTCCTGCGGCGCGACCCTCGACGTCGGCATGAACGTCGCCGCCGTCGCCGTCACCCGCACGCTCGACCGGCCGCTGATGCCCCAGTTCCACGCGGGCTTCAGCATCGGCGGACTGCTCGGCTCGCTCGGCGCAGCCGCCGCCGCGAGCGCGGGCTGGGGCCTCCAGCGCCACCTCATCACCGCCGCCGTCATCGGCGCGGTCACGATGGCCGCGCTCGTCAAGCACATCCCGGGCGCGACGGGGGAGACCGCCGAGACCGCCCAGGACCGCCGGCCCGTGCTGCGCCGCCCGATCCTGTGGCTGCTGGCCGGCATCACGCTGTTCTCCGCCATCGCCGAAGGCGCCACGTCCGACTGGTCCGCCCTGTTCTTCGTCCAGGAACGCCAGGTCAGCGAGGCCGCAGCCGCGGCGGCCTACGCCGGGTTCTCCATCGCCATGGCCATCGCCCGACTGGGTGGCGAACCGGCTCAGCGCCGCCTCGGCCCGTACCGGCTGCTCGCGGGTGGCGCGATCGTCGCCGCCACCGGCCTGGCGCTGGCCGTCACGGTGCCCGTCCCGGCCGCCGGGTACGCGGGCTTCGCGCTGGTCGGCCTCGGTCTCGCGTTCTGCTTCCCGGTCGTCATGGACTTGGCCGGCGACGCGGGCAAGCGGGCCGACGGCACCGGCGGCGAACGCGAGATCGGCCTGGTGACGACCGTCGCCTACACCGGCTTCCTGGTCGGACCGCCGCTGGTCGGCGGCATCGCGCACGCCACCGACCTGAGCGTGTCACTCGGCTGCGTGGCGGTGATCATCGCCCTGATCGTGCCGACGGTGTTCGCCGCGCGCAGCGCCCGGACCAGGGAACTCAGCCTGCGGGGAGCCGGTTCACCGCAGCCTTGACCATGGCCTGCAGGACCGCGAGCATCTGGTCCTCCTTGCCACCCTTGAGCGACATGGCGACCAGGACGGTGCGGTTGGGGTTCACCGCCGTGGTGGTCGTGCACACCGTGGCATTGCCGTCCCGGTCGCACAGCACCCAGGACGAGTGACCGTCCACGATCACCTCACGGCCCTTCGGCTGCCGGTCCCGCACGTGCTCGTACTTCTGGTACAGCGCGGCCACCACGCTGCCGTCGGGCACGGTGTACTCGCACGACTCCTGGATCACGTCGTCCTTGCGCGCCGGCTCCTTGGTCAGGGACCCGACCGGCTTGACGTCGTCGGCGCTGAGCAGCTTGCACGGGTCCGCGCCGGCCACGGACCGCTGCTTGGCGATCTTCGGGGCACCGCCCGCCGACCCGGACGCGGTCGACGGAGGGGTCGACGAGGGTGTGAAACCGGCCTCGGGGAGCGCGTCGCCGTTGATGGTGTAGCTGCACGCCGAGAGGACGAGCGCGGACAGGGCCACCAGGAGCAACGTGCGAGTGCTGGTCACGGCAGGCAACGGTAGCCGGTGCGATCGCCGCACGTCCGGCGGTTGGTGGTGGTGCCACCGCTCCGCCTACGCTCGACCACGTGCCCATCGACGCGCCCACCCGAACGCAGCGCACCGGTCTGATCCCCCTGCTGGTCGTCGGCACGGCCATAGCCGCGCTGGTGGCGGCGGGTCTCGCGACGCTCACCGGCGCGGACCGGGTCGGCCTGCTCGTGGTGCGGGTGCTGACCGAGTCCGCCGCGGCCGTGACGATCGGCTCACTGCTGCTGGCCGCGTTCCTCGTCCCGCCCCAGGAGAACGGCAACCTGGCCGCCGACGGCTACGCGGCGCTGCGCACGGCGGCCTGGACGGCTCTGCTGTGGACGGTGGGCGCGGTGGCGTCCGTGCCGTTCACCGTGGCCGACGCCCTGGGCCAGCCGGTGAGCGCGGTCATCGAGCCGTCCGTGCTGTTCCAGCTCGCCGGGTTCATGGAGCAGGCCAAGGCGTGGATGATCACCGCGGTCGTGGTGGCGCTGCTCGCGCTCGGCTGCCGGCTGGTGCTGTCGTGGAACTGGACGGTGGTGCTGTTCCTGCTGTCCGTGTTCGCCCTGATGCCGGTCGCGGTGACCGGGCACTCCTCCGGCGGCGGCGCGCACGACGTGGCCACCAACAGCCTGCTGTACCACCTGGTGGCGGCGGCGCTGTGGGTCGGGGGGCTCATCGCGCTGCTCGCGCACGGCCGGCGCGGCGGCGCCCACCTGGGCCTCGCGACGGAGCGGTTCTCCAAGCTCGCGCTGGTGTGCTGGCTGGTGATGGCGGTCTCCGGCGCCATCAACGCCAAGGTCCGACTGCCCTGGAGCGTGCTGTTCACCAGCGAGTACGGCCTGCTGGTGCTGGGCAAGGTCGCCGCGCTGATCGTCCTGGGCGTCTTCGGCTACCTGCACCGCACCAGGAGCGTGAAGGAGGTGCAGGCGACCGGCACCGGGCGCGCGCTGCTCAAGCTCGCGGGCGTCGAGATCCTGCTGATGTTCCTCACCCTGGGGCTGGCCGGCGCGTTGAGCCGGACGCCTCCGCCGCCCGAGGGCCGGGCGTTCCCCAGCACGGTGGAGATCCGCATCGGCTACGACCTCGCGGGCGCCCCCACGGTCACCCGGCTGCTGTTCGACTGGCGGTTCGACCTGATCTTCGGCGCGGGCGCGATCGCGCTGGCCGTGGTGTACCTGCTCGGCGTGCGGCGGCTGCGCAAGCGCGGTGACGCGTGGCCGGTGGGTCGCACGATCGCGTGGGTCGCGGGCTGCCTGACCGTGCTGCTGGCCACCTCGTCGGGGATCGGCCGGTACGCGCCCGCGATGTTCAGCATCCACATGGAGAGCCACATGCTGCTCTCCATGCTCGCCCCGATCCTGCTCGTCCTGGGCGGCCCGGTGACGCTGGCGCTGCGCGCGCTGCCGGTCGCGGGCAAGGGCAACCCGCCGGGGCCGCGCGAGTGGCTGCTGGCGCTGGTGCACTCGCCGGTGGCGCGGGTGCTGACCAACCCGTTCGTGGCGCTCGCGCTGTTCGTGGGGTCGTTCTACGGGTTGTACTTCTCCGGCCTGTTCGACTGGGCGCTGGACTTCCACTGGGCCCACCTGCTGATGAACCTGCACTTCATCCTGGTCGGGTACGTCTTCTACTGGCCCGTCATCGGCATCGACCCGACGCCCAGGCGGTTGCCGCCGCTGGGCCGGCTGGGCCTGCTGTTCGCGTCCATCCCGTTCCACGCGTTCTTCGGCATCGTGCTGATGAGTTCGCAGAACGTGATCGGCGAGAACTTCTACCGCGCGCTGGCGCTGCCGTGGGTGAGTTCGCAGCTGGAGGACCAGCGGCTGGGCGGCGGCATCGCGTGGGCGGCGGGCGAGGTGCCGCTGATCGTGGTGATGGTCGCGCTGCTGGTGCAGTGGGCGCGCTCGGACGACCGGGACGCGCGGCGCGCCGACCGCAAGGCCGACTCCGACGGGGACGCCGACCTCGCCGCCTACAACGCGATGCTGCGCAAGCTGTCCGAACGGGAGTAGCGCCGGTACTCGCCCGGCGCGTCCCCGCGGACCCCACAAGCTCCCCGGTCCAGGCGTTCGACCCGGTGGACACCGAAGGACATCACCTGGTCGGTCGCCTAAAGCGGCTTGCGGAAGCCCCGAACCGCGAACACCCAACCGACGACCGCGAGCCCCGCACTCGTCACCAGCGCACCCGCCACGCCGCTCACCGGCTGCGCCAGGGCCAGCGCACGCGCCGCGTCGACGGCGTGGGTCAACGGGTTGACGTTAGCCACGGCCTGCAACCAGCCCGGCAGACCCGACACCGGCACATAAGCGCTGGAGGCGAACATCAACGGGAACATCGCCAGGAAACCCACGGTCTGCATCAACTCGGCGTTGCGCACCCAGGTCGCGATGGCGAGGAAGACCCAGCCCAACCCCCACCCCACGGCCAGCGACAGGGCCAGCGCGACGGTCATGCCCGCCACCCCGCCGGCGGGGGCGAAGCCGAAGATGGTCACCGCGAACAGCAGCATCAGCACCAGCTGCGCGGCCGTGCGGACCAGGTCGGACAGGCTGCGCGCGACCAGCACCGAACCCAGCCGGATCGGCAGGGACCGCAACCGGGCCAGCACGCCGTTCTTCATGTCCGTCACCAGCCCGACGCCCGCCTGGAGCGCCGACTGCATGGCGGTGTTCACCAGGATCGCGGGCATCAGGAAGTCGATGTAGGAGACGCCGGCGGGGAACCCGGGTGTGTTGGCGATGCTGGCGAAGATCTGGCTGAACAGGGTCAGCATGATCAGCGGTTGCAGGACGCTGAACACGATCATCCGGGGGTCGCTGACGAGCGTGCGCAGCGACCGCTGGGTCAGCACCAGGACCTGGGTGCCGAAATCCGTGCCACGCCAGCGCGTGGCCGTGAGGGTGGTCATGGCTCTCCTCCGTCAGGCCGCGTGCGCCGCGAGGGTCAGGTAGACGTCGTCCAGGGTCGGTTCGGCCAGGGCCAGCTCGGTGGCCTCCAGGCCCACCTCGTCCAGCGCGCGGACCACCACGGCCAGCTCGCGGGACGAGGTCACGGGGGCGGTGAGCGTGTTGAGCGCGGGCACCGGCTGCATCCCGGCGCGCTCCAGGGCGCCCTGCGCCTTGGGCACGTCGGAGACGTCGGCCAGGGTCACGGTGACGGTGCGCCGGCCGACCTGGGCCTTGAGTTCGGCGCTGGTGCCCGCGGCGACGACCTTGCCCTGCGCCAGCACGGTGATCCGGTCGGCCAGGCGGTCCGCCTCGTCCAGGTACTGGGTGGTCAGCAGGACCGTGGTCCCGTCGTCGACCAGGCGCTCCACGACCTCCCACAGGCCCAGGCGGCTGGCCGGGTCCAGGCCGGTGGTCGGTTCGTCCAGGAAGACCACCTCGGGGTGGCCGACGAGCCCGGCGGCGAGGTCGAGCCGGCGGCGCATGCCGCCCGAGTAGGTGCGGGCCGGGCGCTTGGCGGCCTCGGTGAGGTCGAACAGCTCCAGCAGCTCGCCCGCCCGGGCCTTGGCCTCCTTGGTAGAGGCGCCCAGGAGCCGGGCGATGAGCACCAGGTTGTCCAGCCCGGACAGGCCCTCGTCCACGGAGGCGAACTGGCCGGTGAGCCCGATCCGGCTGCGGACCTGGTGGGCCTGGCGGACCACGTCGAAGCCGGCCACCCGGGCGCTGCCCGCGTCCGGCGGGAGCATCGTGGTGAGGACGTTCACCAGGGTGGTCTTGCCCGCGCCGTTGTGGCCGAGCAGGCCCAGGACGGTGCCCTTCGGGACGGAGACGCTCACCCCGTCCAGCGCCTTGTGCGCGCCGAACGCCTTGCCGACGTCCGTCGCCTCGATCATCAGGTCGTTCACCGGTCTCCCCTCAGTACGCCGTGCAGGAAAAGCTCCACGAGTTGGTCGGTGTCGGCGGCGGAGTCCCCGAACCCGTCGCCTTGCATGCGGTTGGTGAACACGAGGCCCAGCAGGAGCCGAGCGGCCAGTGCGGGGTCGATGCGCAGGTCCGCGGCGTCCGGGCCGAACAGCCGCGCCACGCCCTCGGAGATGCGCTGCATCTCGACCGGCGGTCCTTTGTGCTTCTCGTGGTCGGGGTGGTAGCCGGAGTCGCGCAGGACGCTCATCAGCTTCCACATCCGGTCGAGGTAGCCCGAGACGGCGCTGATGGCCCACGACAGCCGCTCGGGGAGGGTGGCCGCCTGGCGGGCGTCCTCGAGCAGCCGCAGCTCGGCGTCCACGGCGAGGACGGACTTCACGCAGGTGGCGAGCAGTTCCTGCTTGTCCTTGAACGCGCGGAAGACGGTGCCCTCCGCGATGCCCGCGGCCTTGGCGATCTGGCTGGTCGTGACGTTCGCGCCGTGGTCGTACAGCAGCGGCAAGGTGGCCGCGATGATCGCCTCCCGACGGTCCTCGGGGCTCATCGCGGGTGCGCGCCTGCGCTTCTGCGTCGTGTCCTCGGCCATGGGACCAGGTTATGAGTGAGTCCTCACTCATGTCAACGAGTGAGGACTCACTCATTCGAAGTTGTCCACAGGCCCCGAGTTGTCCACAGATCGCGACTTCGCCCTTTCCGCCCTGGTCACCGCCCCGCACCCTGGACGCACGGAGATCACCCAACCCGAGGAGGAAGTCATGGCTTACAACGAGACGCGCGTCACGCTGGCCGGGTCGGTGGCCAGCGAGGTCACGTGCACGAAGGTGGGCACGGGGTACAGCCGCGCCAACTTCCGCATGCTGACCCGGGAGCGCCGCTGGGACTTCGACCGGAAGGAGTGGGTCGACGGGAACCACATGTTCCTGTCGGTCACCTGCTGGCGTGACCTGGCCGACAACGTCAAGGCGTCGCTGGCCAGGCACGACCCGGTCGTGGTCGCGGGCAAGCTGACGGTCAAGGAGCTGCCGGAGGGCGCCGGGCGGTACCGCCAGTTCATCGACGTCGAGGCCTACGCCGTGGGCATCGACCTGACGAAGTGCGCGGCAGCGATAACCAAACCCGATCCTCCGCCGGCCAAACCCAGCACCGCCAAACCCACCGCCAGCCCACCCACCGCCAGCCCACCCACCGCCAGCCCACCCACCGCCAGCCCACCCACCGCCAGCCCACCCACCGCCAGCCCACCCACCGCCAGCCCACCCACCGCCAGCCCACCCACCGCCAGCCCACCCACCGCCAGCCCACCCACCGCCGATCCAGCCACCGCCAGCCCACCCACCGCCGATTCAGCCACCGCCAGCCCACCCACCGCCGATTCAGCCACCGCCAGCCCACCCACCGCCGATTCAGCCGCCCTCGCCACCCAACCCACCGCCGATTCAGCCGCCCTCGCCACCCAACCCACCGCCGATCCAGCCGCCCTCGCCACCCAACCCCCCGACCCGACGACCCAACCCACCCTCTTCCCTCCCACCGCCCTCGCCACCCCGCGCAAGGAAGGCGAGGTCCCCCGCACACGCCGCAAACGCGAGTCGCCCCTCAAGGAGCAGGAGGTGGACAAGGTGCCGTTCTGATCCCGAGCCGTCCCAGCCCGTGGACAGGTCTCGCGAACCCGCCGCTTGTGGAGCAGTGGACGCCCGGTCGGCGGTGACGCTCGGCAGCGGGCCGGCGCAACCGAAGTCGTGGCCTGAGCCGTTCGGGGCATGAACGCCCGAAACGGGACCGACCACCGGCCCAGGTTGCACAATGCCCGTCGAGTGTCGCCGTCACCGAGCAGTCGAGGAGGGAGGTCGTGGGGTCGGCGTCCGTCGGCGGGTCCCGTGCAGGCATCAGGGCTTGACACCGCACCGAGTTCGCGCATCAGGCCGGATCCGCTGGTCACAGCGCCCCACCTGAGCGGTCACCGCACGCTGTTACAGGTGTGGGTGACCCACGTTCGCGTTAACTCTGCGTTGTCGCATCCTTCGTTGCCGGCGTCCGAGGTACTTGCCCGATCGGCACCGCTCTACGATCGCGGGCATGGCCGAGTTCATCTACACCATGAAGAAGGTGCGCAAGGCGCACGGGGACAAGGTCATCCTCGATGACGTCACGATCATGTTCTACCCCGGTGCGAAGATCGGCGTGGTCGGCCCGAACGGCGCCGGCAAGTCGAGCGTGCTGAAGATCATGGCCGGCCTGGACACACCGGGCAACGGTGAGGCGTACCTCTCGCCGGGCTACACGGTGGGCATCCTCCAGCAGGAGCCGCCGCTCAACGAGGAGAAGACCGTGCTCGGCAACGTCCAGGAAGGCCTGGGCGAGATCAAGGTGAAGCTGGACCGCTTCAACGAGATCGCCGAGAAGATGGCCGTCGACTACTCCGACGAGCTGATGGAGGAGATGGGTGCCCTCCAGGAGGAGCTGGACCACGCGAACGCGTGGGACCTCGACTCCCAGCTGGAGCAGGCGATGGACGCCCTGCGCTGCCCGCCGCCCGACGCCGACGTCACGACCCTGTCCGGCGGCGAGCGCCGCCGGGTCGCCCTGTGCAAGCTGCTGCTGAGCAAGCCCGACCTGCTGCTGCTCGACGAGCCCACCAACCACCTGGACGCGGAGAGCGTCCTGTGGCTGGAGCAGCACCTCGCCCAGTACTCCGGTGCCGTCCTGGCGGTCACCCACGACCGGTACTTCCTGGACAACCTCGCCGAGTGGATCCTGGAGCTGGACCGGGGCAAGGCACACCCCTACGAAGGCAACTACTCCACCTACCTGGAGAAGAAGGCCGAGCGCCTCGCCGTCCAGGGCAAGAAGGACCAGAAGCTCCAGAAGCGCTTGAAGGACGAGCTGGAGTGGGTCCGGTCCGGCGCCAAGGCGCGCCAGGCCAAGTCCAAGGCCCGTCTCGGCCGCTACGAGGAGATGGCCGCCGAGGCGGAGAAGACCCGCAAGCTCGACTTCGAGGAGATCCAGATCCCGCCGGGCCCGCGTCTGGGCAACGTCGTGGTCGAGGTCGACAGCCTCAAGAAGGGCTTCGGCGACCGCGTCCTGATCGACGGCCTGTCGTTCAGCCTGCCCCGCAACGGCATCGTCGGCGTGATCGGTCCGAACGGCGTCGGCAAGACGACGCTGTTCAAGACCATCGTCGGGCTGGAGCAGCCGGACTCCGGCACGGTCAAGATCGGCGAGACGGTCAAGCTGTCCTACGTCGACCAGAACCGCGCGGGCATCGACCCGAAGAAGAACGTGTGGGAGGTCGTCTCCGACGGCCTGGACTACATCCACGTCGGCAACGTCGAGATGCCGTCGCGGGCGTACGTCAGCGCGTTCGGCTTCAAGGGCCCGGACCAGCAGAAGCCCGCGGGCGTGCTGTCCGGCGGCGAGCGCAACCGGCTCAACCTGGCGCTCACCCTCAAGCAGGGTGGCAACCTGATCCTGCTGGACGAGCCGACGAACGACCTGGACGTGGAGACCCTCGGCTCGCTGGAGAACGCCCTCGAGCAGTTCCCCGGCTGCGCCGTGGTCATCTCCCACGACCGCTGGTTCCTCGACCGCGTCGCCACGCACATCCTGGCGTGGGAGGGCACGGACGAGGACCCGGCCCAGTGGTACTGGTTCGAGGGCAACTTCGAGGGCTACGAGAAGAACAAGGTGGAGCGCCTGGGCGCGGAGGCGGCCCGACCGCACCGCGTCACCTACCGCAAGCTCACACGAGACTGAGCCGAGGTAGGGACATCGTGGCGGCGAGGGGCGAAGCGCAGGCGGACGTCGAGGTGAGCACGTTGGTCGTGCCCGCCTGGCGGCTGCGTTGGCGGGCACCGGAGCTGGCTCTGGTGCTGGGCGAGCGCGCGCTGGCGCTCGCCTCCGCCCGCCGCGACGAGGTCGACCGGTTGCGCGCGGAGTCGTTGGTGGTCTTCGCGAGCAACCGGGTGGGCCGGGGCGTGAAGGTCGCCGACCGGGCGCTGGACGCGCTGAAGGCGGCCGAGGCGGAGGCCGAGCACGAGACGGCGTGGCGCCTGCGCGTGGAGTTGGCGGACATCGCCCGCGCCGTGGGCGCGCCCCTGACCGGCTTCGCCGCCGTCCGACCGGTGCTGGAGGCCGAGGGCGTCCCGGACGCCCTGCGGGCTTCGGCGCTGGTGCAGGCGAGCGAGTGCCTGGTGTCGGTTGGGCGGGGTTCCGCGTTGACCCAGGCGCTGGAGGAAGCCGACCAGCTCTACACCACGGACCCCGTGCTCGACCACGACACGGCGTTGCTGCTGCGCGGTCTGCTCCGCGCGGCGGCGGCCGGTCAACACCGGCGGTGGGGTGACCTGGAGGCGGCGATCGCGGCGGCCCACGAGGGTGTCGAACTGATCGACCAGCTGGCGGACCCCGAGTCCGACAGCGGCCAGGTGCGCGGCGCCTTGATCGTGGAGCTGGTCTGCGCCCTCATGGACGCGGACAAGCACGCCGACGCATCCGAGGCGGGCACCCCGTTCCTGGAGCGTCCGGTCCGGGCCCCTTCGGCCACGGCGGCGGGTTGGCTGCGGCTGGCCCTGGCGAGCCGTGTCCACCTGCCCGCAGGCAGGGTGGACCAGTCACGCGACCTCCTCCGCGAGGCGGCCGAGAACGCCGAGCGGCACCAGTTGGACACCCTGCAAGCCGAGAGCCTGCTGGCGTTGGCGCACGTGCACGAGGTGTCCGGCGACCTGACCGAAGCGCTGGCCAACCTCCGCACCGCGCACGCCGCGGAACGCAGGCGGGCAAGGTCCGTCTACGCGGTGAGGGCACGGTTGGCTGCGGAGTTCTCCGGCGTGCACCGCCAGCCATCCGGCCTGCACGACCAGTTGGCAGTGGTGCTGCGCCAGACCACCCCGCCACCGGCGCGACCCGAGTCCGGCCTGACCCCGGAGACGAAGCAGCAGTTGCGGCAGTGGCGCCCGGTACAGGTCCACCGCACGGACGGCCTGCGCGTCAAACGAGCCCGCCGAGCGGCAGAGGACATGACGGTCGAAGGCATCTCCGCCGCAAGGGCCCACGCCGCCGACCGCTGGCGCCTGGTCCAACCCTTCGGCGACCCCACCGCCTCAGCCACCCCAGCCGGCGCAGCCACCCCAGCCAACCCGGCCAGCGCAGCCACCCCAGCCAACCCGGCCAGCCCAGCCACCGCGGCCAGCGCAGCCAGCGCAGCCACCGCGGCCACCGCGGCCAGCGCAGCCAACCCGGCCGGCCCCGCCAACCCGGCCGGTCCAGCCAACCCGGCCGGTCCAGCCAACCCACCCGCCACCCGCGCCGGCCGCCGCCGCGCCCCCGACCCCGCCGCCCTACCCGCCGAAGCACCCTCCGCCCAGGCCGCCCCAACCCACGCAACCCCAGCCCAGGCGCCCTCAAACCCGGCACCTCCAGCCGCAGCGACTTCGGCCCCGACGACCCCGGCCGCAGGTGCTTCGGTCCCAGTGCCTTCAGCTTCACCGACCTCGGTTCCGGCGCCCCCGGTCGGAGCGACTCCCGCACCGGCGACTCCGGCCCAACCAACTCCGGCCCAACCAACTCCAGAGCTGGCCACCCCGGACCACGAAACCACCCAGGGCCGCCCCCAACACACCAGCACGGCCGAAGCCCGCCCCCGCTCCCGCGCCGGCACGTACCTGGAACAGGCCTTCGCCCCCCACGACCCTCCCGCCCCACCCCTCTTCCCGCCCCTGCCGCCCGCCCTGCAACCCCAACCCACCGCCACCCAGCCGACGCCCGTACCGCCGACGGCTCAGCCGACCCCACCCGTACCGCCGACGGCCCAGCCAACGCCGCCCGCGCTGCCGACGGCTCAGCCGACCCCACCCGTACCGCCGACGGCCCAGCCAACGCCGCCCGCGCTGCCGACGGCTCAGCCGACCCCACCCGTACCGCCGACGGCCCAGCCAACGCCGCCCGCGCTGCCGACGGCTCAGCCGACGCCATCCGCACTGCCGACGCCACCCGCACTGCCGGTGACGTCGCACCCCGCCGCGCCGACGCCGCCCACCCCCCAACCGGCACCCGCCCAACCACCGCCAGCAACCGCGACGCCCGAGCCCTCCCCGCAGTTCCCGCCGCCCGCTCCGCGCTTCCCGGGAACCTCCTTCCCAGCGACCCCTTTCGCATCGACCCCGATCACGTCCGCCGCCTTCGCCGCCTCTGAAACGTTGTTCCCACCATCCACACCCGAGCCGACGCCCCCGCAGCCGACGCCCCCGCAGCCGACGCCGACGGTCGAGTCCACCCCGCCGGCCCTGTCCACGCCGCTGGCTCAGCCCGACTCGCCGGCTCAGTCCAGCTCGCCGCTTCAGGCTTCGCCGCCGGTTCAGCCGAGCCCGCTGGCTCAACCCTCGCCGCCGGTTCAGCACAGCTCTCCGGTTCAGCCCATGCCGCCGATCGAGCCCGCGCTCCAGGTCACGCCAAGCCCGGCCGTTCCGCCGACCCAGCCGCCGACTCCGGAAATGCCGGTGAACCAGCCCGTCGTGCCACAGCCGGAAGTTCCCCGGGTGCCGACCGCGAACGAGTCCGAAGCCCCCGTCCTCCCCGCACCGCCCGAAGCCGAGAAATCAGAAGGAACCGGGGAGCGCACGGTTTCCGCGGCCGGGCTCATCGCTGCGGCCGGTGCGGTGCGCAGTGGGCGGCGGCGGGCGGCTCGGGAGGCGGCTGAGGGGGAAGGGCAGGGGGAGCAGGCCGTTGTTCCGCAGGGGTCGGACGGCGGGAGTGTGCTGGAGACGCTGAAGGCCGCCGGCCTGCTGGACTCCCAGCGGGCCGGTGGGCGGCGGCGTGCGCCGGAGGTGGAGGAGTCCTCTTCGGACGAGGTCCAGTGGCGGGTCGAGGCTCCCCAGCGGTTGCGGGAGGGGGCCGACGTGGACATGTTCGACTCGCCCGCCATGGTCAAGCCCTCCGAGCGGGACGAGGACCTGCCGCCGGTCGGGCTCGGGGCCGCGTTCATCAAGGGGCCGGTCATCCCCACCGCGCGGGTGCCCGAGCCGCTGCCCGAGTCGGACCTCGTGACGCCCACCGGGTTCCTCGGGTTCGGGGACGTCGAGCGGGACGAGACCCCGGCTCAGCCCGTCGTGGCGCAACCGAGTCCGGTCGAACCCGAGGCTCCGGCGGAACTTCGGATGCTCGCCGAAACGGTGCAGACGCCCGAAACCGCCCCGATGCCTGAAACCACTCCGGCGCCCGAGGCCTCGCCGTCGCCCGAAACCTCGCCGACGTCGGAGGCGGCGCCGGTGGAGGGTGCGGCCGAAGTCGAGGCTGTGGAGGGTGAGCCCTTCGTGCGCACCGTGGTCGTCGGCGGGCGGACGGTGGACCTCACCGACGGCTCACCCAGTGCCACCCGCGCCTCCCGCCGGCCCAAGAGCGACCTCAGCCTCGCCGAACTCCTCGCCGAGGCCCTCGTCGCCTACGAAGCCGGCCGCCGCGAGGACGAAGCCGCCCAAGCCCAGCAGCAGCACCCCTACGACGGCCAGTACGACAGCCACCAGGCCGGCCACCACGACAGCCGGCACGAGGACAGCGCCGAGAGCACGGTCCCGATCACCCCGGTGGCCCCGCCGACCGACGTCGAGACCACGGCGCCCATCGCCCGGGTCACCGTCGAACCACCCCGGTGGACCCTGCCCGAAAGCTGACAAAAAGGAATTGAGGTTTTATTGAGGTTTCCTGCGGGTAACATAACCGGGGACGCCGAAAATAGTCCGTGCGGCCTGAATTTTCCACTTGACGGCAAGTGGCTCGATTCAGTGTCCAGGGTTGCTCCGACAGGGTGGAGCGAGTCTGGTTAAGTGGTGCGCGGACCCGGCACACAGAGGTGCCGGATAGCGTGGAGTCGCCTGAACATGACCTCGACTGGAGTCCCGTCCCGATCGGACCTCCCCACTCGCCGCGACGCCGGTGCCGGCCGCACCCAGGCCAGTCCCGAACAAGCGCGTGACGAATTGATCGAACGGGCCGCCGCCGGCGCCCCCGAACTCGCCGACCTGATCCGCCTGTACTACCGCCACGTGCCCGCCGAGGAAGTCAACGACGACGACCCGGTGGACCTGGTCGGCGCGGTGCGCTCGAACTACCAGCTCGCCGAGACCCGCGTGCCGGGTCGCCCGGTGGTGCGCATCCTCAACCCCACCCGCGCCCACGACGGCTGGACGTGCCCCGCGACCGTGGTGCAGGTCGTCACCGACGACATGCCCTACCTGGTCGACTCGGTGGCCTCCGAGCTGACCCGCGGCGGCGTGCAGGTGCAGCGGGTGGTCCACCCGATCGTGGTGGTCCGCCGCGACCCGGTGACCGGCGCGCTCAACGAGGTCCTGCCGACCGCCGACCCGGCCGACCCGCCGGGTGACGCGATGGCCGAGTCGTGGATGAACATCGAGGTCGACCTGCTCACCGACCCGGACCGGGCGCGCGAGCTGGAGACCAAGCTGCACACCGTCCTCAACGACGTCCGCGAGGTCGTCGAGGACACCAAGAAGATGACCGACACGGCCCTCCAGCTCGCCGACCAGCTCCAGGCGAGCCCGCCGCCGCTGAACCACGAGGAGGTCGACGACGGCGCCCGCCTGCTGCGCTGGCTCGCCGACGACCACTTCACCTTCCTGGGCTACCGCCAGTACGAACTGGTCCGCGACGACCCGGCGACCGGCGGCGAACCCGCCCTGCGCGCGGTCCTGGCCAGTGGGCTGGGTGTGCTCAGACAGGACAGCCTCGCGGCGCGCAGCCTGACCGCGGGACCCGACGCGGGCGCGCAGGCGCTGTCGCCCGAGCTGCTGGTGCTGACCCAGGCGAGCGCGCAGTCGAGCGTCCACCGGTCGGTGTACCCGTACTACGTCGGTGTGAAGACCTTCGACGCGGAGGGCAACGTCACCGGCGAGCACCGGTTCCTCGGCGTGTTCTCCACGACCGCCCTGCACGAGGACGTCCTGGACATCCCGGCCATCGAGCGCCGGGTCCGCGACGTCATCCACCGCGCCGGCTTCCCGCTGCACTCCTACTCGGGCCAGCGGATGCTGGAGGTGATCCAGAACTACCCGCGCACCGAGCTGTTCTCGGTCGACACGGACACGCTCTACCAGACCGTCACCGGCGTCATCGCGCTGGCCGAACGCCGCCGCCTGCGGCTGTTCCTGCGCCGCGACCCGTACGGCCGCTTCTACTCGTGCCTCGTCTACCTGCCGCGCGACCGCTACACCACGACCTCCCGGCTGGCCATGCAGGAGGTCCTGATCGCCGAACTCGGCGGCGTCAACCTGGAGTACAGCGCCCGCGTCGGCGAGTCCGCGCTGGCCCGCGTGCACTTCATGGTGCACACCGACCCGAACCGCCAGGTCGAGCCGGACACCGGCTACATCCAGAACCTGCTGGCCGAGGCGGTCCGCTCCTGGGACGACCGCATGGTCGAGGCGGTGCTGGAGGCGCAGGGCGACGGACTGGGCGCCGAGTCGGCCTCCGAGCAGGGCCTGCGGTTCGCCGCGGCGTTCCCGGAGGCCTACAAGGAGGACTTCACCGCCGCCGAGGGCCTGGCGGACTTCCGGCGCATCGAGGCGCTGGGCCGGGGCGACCTGGACATGCAGTTCTACGTGCCGCGCGACGCGGAGCCGGGGGAGCGGCGGTTCAAGCTGTTCCTCGCGGGCGCCCGGATCACGCTGTCGGACGTGCTGCCGATGCTCCAGCGCATGGGCGTGGTCGTGGCCGACGAGCGCCCGTACGAACTGGTCCGCGAGGACGGCACGGAGTGCTGGATCTACGACTTCGGCCTGCGCATCGACCAGGTGACCCTCGACCGGCTGTCCCAGGACGACCTGGAGTCGGTCCGCACCCGCTTCCAGGACGCGTTCGCCGCCGCCTGGCGCGGTGAGGCGGAGGTCGACGGCTTCAACACCCTCGTCCTCAAGGGCGGCCTGACCTGGCAGCAGGCCGCGATGCTGCGCGCCTACGCCAAGTACCTACGCCAGGCGGGCGTCGCCTACAGCCAGGACTACATCGAGGACGCCGTCCTGGGCCACACCGAGGTCGCCACGGCCCTGGTCCGGCTGTTCGAGGCCCGGTTCACGCCGGTCCTGGACGACGCCCACCGCGCGTCGCGCACCGAATCCCTGGTCGCCGACATCACCGCGATGATCGACGACGTGACCAGCCTGGACGCGGACCGCATCCTGCGCAGCCTGCTCACCCTGGTGCAGGCCACGTTGCGCACCAACTACTTCGTGCGCGACGCGGACGGCAACCCCCGCCCGTACCTGGCGGTCAAGCTCGACCCGCGCGCCATCCCGGACCTGCCGCAGCCGCGGCCCCGCTTCGAGATCTTCGTGTACTCGCCGCGGATCGAGGGCGTGCACCTGCGGTTCGGCCCGGTCGCGCGCGGCGGGCTGCGCTGGTCCGACCGGCGTGAGGACTTCCGCACCGAGATCCTGGGCCTGGTCAAGGCGCAGGCGGTGAAGAACGCCGTGATCGTGCCGGTCGGCGCGAAGGGCGGCTTCGTGGTCAAGCGCCCGCCGGCCCCCACCGGCGACCCGGGCCTGGACCGCGAGACCTTCCTGGCCGAGGGCATCGCGTGCTACCGCATGTTCATCTCCGGCCTGCTCGACCTGACCGACAACCTCAGCTCGGGCACGGTCATCCCGGCCCCGCAGGTGGTCCGGCACGACGGCGACGACACCTACCTGGTGGTCGCGGCGGACAAGGGCACGGCCGCGTTCTCCGACATCGCCAACGAGGTGTCCCAGTCCTACGGCTTCTGGCTGGGCGACGCGTTCGCCTCCGGCGGCTCGGTCGGCTACGACCACAAGGCCATGGGCATCACCGCCAAGGGCGCGTGGGAGAGCGTCAAGCGGCACTTCCGCGAGCTGGGTGTGAACACCCAGGCCGAGGACTTCACCGTGGTCGGCGTCGGCGACATGTCCGGTGACGTGTTCGGCAACGGGATGCTGCTGTCCGAGCACATCCGCCTGGTGGCCGCGTTCGACCACCGGCACATCTTCATCGACCCGAACCCGGGCGCGGCGACGAGCTTCGTCGAGCGCAAGCGGCTGTTCAACCTGCCGCGCTCGTCGTGGGACGACTACGACCGCTCGCTGATCAGCCCCGGCGGCGGCGTGTGGCCGCGCAGCGCGAAGTCCATCCCGGTCAGCGAGCAGGCGCGCGAGGCGCTGGGCCTGCCCGAGGACGTGGTCAAGCTGTCGCCGCAGGAGCTGATGAAGGCGATCCTGCTGGCCCCGGTGGACCTGCTGTGGAACGGCGGCATCGGCACCTACGTCAAGGCCGGCTCCGAGTCGCACGCCGAGGTCGGCGACAAGGCCAACGACGCCATCCGCGTCAACGGCGCCGACCTGCGCGTGAAGGTCGTCGGCGAGGGCGGCAACCTGGGCCTGACCCAGCGCGGCCGGATCGAGTTCGCCCGCGCCGGCGGCAAGGTCAACACCGACGCCCTGGACAACTCGGCCGGTGTCGACTGCTCCGACCACGAGGTCAACATCAAGATCCTGCTCGACGAACTGGTCCGCGAGGGCAAGCTCGACCAGCAGCAGCGCAACGAGCTGCTCGGCCAGATGACCGACGAGGTCGGCGAACTGGTGCTGGCGGACAACTACTCGCAGAACCAGGTCCTGGGCGTGTCCCGGGCGCACGCGGCCCCGATGCTGTCGGTGCACGCCCGACTGGTGGCCGACCTGGAGAACCGCGGTCACCTCGACCGGGCGCTGGAGGCGCTGCCGTCGCCCGCGGAGTTCCGGGCGCTGGAGAAGGCCGGCGACGGCCTGACCTCGCCGGAGCTGGCGACGCTGCTCGCGCACGTCAAGCTCGCGCTGAAGGAGGAGGTGCTGGCCAGCGACCTGCCGACGATCGACGTGATCGCCCGCAAGCTGCCCGACTACTTCCCCAGCGAGCTGCGGCAGCGCTTCGCCGACGTGATCGGCAGCCACCCGCTGGCCCGCGAGATCATCACGACGGTGCTGGTCAACGAGGTCGTGGACGGCGGTGGCGTGTCCTACGCGTTCCGGCTGGCCGAGGAGACCAGCGCGTCCGCGACGGACGCCGTCCGGGCTTACACGGTCGTGACGGCGATCTACGACCTGCCGTCGCTGTGGCGGGACATCCGCGCCCTGGACACCAAGATCTCCACGGAGGTCCAGGACGACATGGTCCTGGAAAGCCGCCGCCTGCTCGACCGCGCGTCGAGGTGGCTGCTCACCAACCGCCCGCAGCCGCTGGCCGTCGGCTCGACCATCGCCCGGTTCGCCGGCGTAGTGGGCGAGTTGGCCCCGCAGACGCTGGACATGTTGCAGGGCCGCGAGAAGGAGTCCGTCCAAGCGCACGTCGCCCGCCTGACGGGCGAAGGCGTGCCGGAGGACTTGGCTCGCCGGGTGGCCGTGCTGCTGTTCACCTACGGCCTGCTGGACGTGACCGAGGTGGCGGAACTGGCCGAACGCGAGGGCGAGGGCCACGGCGTCGGACCGGAGCGCTCGCACCCGGAGACGGCGGAGCTGTACTTCGCGCTGTCCGAGCACCTGGACGTCGACCGGATGCTCAGCTCGGTGAGCCGCCTCGAACGCGGCAACCGCTGGCACGCCCTGGCGCGCCTGGCCCTGCGGGACGACTTCTACTCGTCGCTGCGGTCGATCACCATCGACGTGCTGCGGTCGAGCGAGCCGGGCGACACCCCGGCCGAGAAGATCGCCACCTGGGAACAGGCCAACGCCTCCCGCCTGGCCCGCGCCCGCGCCGCCCTGGAGGAGATCAACCGCGCCAGCCGCCTGGACCTGGCCACCCTCTCGGTGGCCGCCCGCCAGGTGCGCAGCATGATCAGGTAAAGTCGACCGTGAGGGCCGGGGTTCCTACGAACCCCGGCCCTTGTGGTCAGTTCCGCCAGGTGTCATTCAGCGTCGCGGGGGCGGTCGCGGTGCGGTTCGAGCCGCTCTCCCATGTCACCGCGCCCGATGAGTCCTTGCGGATGTACTTGTACTGGAACGAAGTCCCGGCCGGCAGCGCCACCGAACCCCGCCACACCGGGTAGGAAGCCGACGACAACGCCACCGCGTTCGCCGGGTTCCACGACCCGAGCGCCGTGTGGTCGCCGACCACGAAGATGTTCTGCCCCAACGACGTCGTGGCGTTCACCGCGAACGACGAAGCCGACACCGACGACGTCGCCCCCACGTGCAGCGCCAGCGCCTCACCAGCCCCCACGGTGGCGGTGAAGCGGCCGGCCGAGTCCACCGTCACCGGCGAACACCCGGACCGCTGCACGTCGCAGTAAGTCCCGGCGGGCAGCGAGGTCTGGAAGGTCCGCGACAGCGCCGAAGTCTCCCGGTTCACCACCACGAACCCGCGCGCCCCGCGCCCGAACGCGATCGCGTCACCGCCGTTGTCCCACCAGTTCACCACCGACGTCCCGGCCACGGTGTTGCGGAACTTCACCATGTTCGCGATCTGCGTCCACCGGTGCTGGCACTTCCACCCCACGTAGCACGCCGACCCACCGGGCGGCCCGGCGTCGTGGTCGGTGAACTCGTACCCGGAGTACACGTTCGGGGCACCGTAGGGCCACGCCAGCATGAACACGTTCGCCAGCGTGTAGGTCGACCCGTCGCGATACGTCAGCGTCGACCCGTTGCGCTCGGTGTCCCAGTTGTCCACGAAGGACCGCGCCTGCCCCGACGGCAGGTAACCCCACGCCTGCCCGAAGTTGCTCAGGTAGGCCAGGTTCTCGTTCTGGAACACCCGCTTCAGGTCGTAGGCGTAGCGGAACTCGTCCACGTCACCCGACCCGGTGTACTCGCCGGGCTGCACGGCCTCGCCCGCCCCGTAGATCACCTCGTGCACCCAGAAGATCCCCGGGTTGGTCAGCTTGCCCTTGATCGCGGACAGGTCGGCGGCGGACATGTGCTTCGCCGCGTCCACCCGGAACCCGTCCACGCCCATCGCGATCAGCCGGTTCAGGTACGCCGCGATGGTCGACCGCACGTACTCGCTGCCCGTGTTCAGGTCGGACAGCCCGACCAGTTCGCAGTTCTGGACGTTGTCGCGGTTGCGGTAGTCGGTGATGTTCGACCGGCACGAGTGGAAGTCCCAGTCGCTGTAGTAGCCGGGGTAGTTGTACTTGGTGTACGACGACCCGCCGGTCCCGACCCCGGACCCGGCGCTCATGTGGTTGATCACCGCGTCCGCGATGACCTTCACGCCGGCCGCGTGACACGCCGCGACCATGTTCCGGAAGGCGGTCTCGTCACCGAGCCGTCCCGCGATCCGGTAGCTGACGGGCTGGTAGGAGGTCCACCACTGGTGGCCCTGGATGTGCTCGGTGGCGGGCGAGACCTCGACGAAGCCGTAGCCCGCGGGCCCGAGGGTGGACGTGCACTCGGCCGCCACCCGGTCGAACGGCCACTGGAACAGGGTCGCCGTGACGTCCTTCGGACCAGGGGGCGTTGCAAAACTTTGCGGAACGGTCAGCAGGCTGACCACCAGGGCCGCGCACAGCAGGAAGGCGCGTTTGGCTGAGGAAACCACGATGTCTCCTTCGGCAGGGATGTGCTCTAGGTCATACCACCTGCCGGACTTGCTGAAAACCTTTGCAAAGTATTTCATCGTCTCCGCCACTCCCGGAGGAAGGACGGAACACCATGAGCCAGGACTGGTGGCGCGAGGCCGTCATCTACCAGGTCTACGTGCGCAGCTTCGCCGACTCGAACGGCGACGGCGTCGGTGACCTCCCGGGCATCCGCTCCCGCCTCCCGTACCTCGCCGACCTGGGCGTGGACGCGGTGTGGATCACCCCGTTCTACTCGTCGCCGCAGGCCGACGGCGGCTACGACGTCGCCGACTACCGCGCGGTGGACCCCGTGTTCGGCGACCTGGAGGACGCCCGCGCCCTCATCGCGGACGCCCACGACCTGGGCATCCGGATCATCGTCGACCTCGTCCCGAACCACACCAGCAGCGAGCACGAGTGGTTCAAGCAGGCGCTCAAGGCCGCCCCCGGCTCCCCGGAACGCGCCCGCTACCACTTCCGCGACGGCCAGGGCGACCAGCCGCCCAACGACTGGGAGTCGATCTTCGGCGGCCCGGCCTGGACCCGGGTCCCCGACGGCCAGTGGTACCTGCACCTGTTCGCGCCCGAGCAGCCCGACCTGAACTGGGAGCGCCCGGAGGTCCGCGAGGAGTTCCTGGACGTCCTGCGCTTCTGGCTCGACCTGGGCGTGGACGGCTTCCGCATCGACGTGGCGCACGGCCTGGTCAAGGCCGACGGCCTGCCGGACGTGGGCCGCACCGAGCAGCTCAAGCTGCTGGGCACCGAGGCGCTGCCGTTCTTCGACCAGGACGGCGTCCACGAGATCTACCGCGACTGGCGCAAGGTCCTCGACTCCTACCCGGGCGTCCGGGTCGGAGTGGCCGAGGCGTGGACCCCGAGCCCCGAGCGCACCGCCCGCTACCTGCGCGCGGACGAACTGCACCAGGCGTTCAACTTCCACTACCTGACCGCCGAGTGGGACGCCGAGGCCCTCAAGTCCGTCATCGACGACTCCCTGGCCGCGATGGCCCCGGTCCAGGCCCCGACCACCTGGGTGCTGTCCAACCACGACGTGCAGCGCCACGTCACCCGCTACGGCAGCCTGGCCCGCGCCCGCGCCGCGGCGCTCCTGATGCTGGCCCTGCCCGGCTCGGCTTATGTCTACCAGGGCGAGGAACTGGGCCTGCCCGAGGTCCTCGACCTGCCCGAAGAGGTCCTCCAGGACCCGGTGTGGGAGCGCTCGGGCCACACCGACCGCGGTCGCGACGGCTGCCGCGTGCCCATCCCGTGGACGCAGGACGGCCCGTCCTACGGCTTCGGCGACGGCGGCTCCTGGCTGCCGCAGCCGGCGACCTGGGGCGACCTCAGCGTGGCGGTCCAGCAGGAGGACCGGTCGTCGACCTTCCACCTGTACCGCGACGCCCTGCGCGTCCGCCGCAACCACCCGGCGCTGGGCCAGGGCACCGAGGTCACGTGGCTGGACACGCCGGAGAACGTCCTGGCCTTCACCCGCCGCGACTTCACATGCGTGGTGAACCTGGGCGCCGAGGCCGTCGAGGTCCCGTTCGACGGCGAGGTCCTGCTCGCCTCGGGCGACTACAAGGTCAACGACGGCGCGCTGGTGGTGCCGTCTGACACGACGGTGTGGTGGCACCGGCCGTAGAGTCACCCGGTGTGACAGCGCGGCTCAGTGACATCGCGACCCAGGCAGGCGTGAGCGAGGCGACGGTCAGCCGGGTGGTCAACGGCAAGCCGGGCGTCTCGTCCACCACCCGCCAGGCCGTCGTCGCCGCGATGGACGTCCTGGGCTACGAGCGCCCACCCCGCCTCCGGCAGCGCAGCGCCGGGTTGATCGGGCTCATCACCCCCGAGCTGAACAACCCGATCTTCCCGGCGTTCGCGCAGGTCATCGAGCAGGTGCTGAGCCGGGACGGGTTCACCCCGGTGCTGTGCACGCAGACCCCGGGCGGCTCCACCGAGGACCAGTTGACCGAGATGCTGGTCGACCGGGGCGTCAACGGCATCGTGTTCGTGTCCGGCCTGCACGCCGACACGACCGCCGACACCGACCGCTACGTCAAGCTGGCCGGCCGCGGCGTGCCGTTCGTGATGGTCAACGGCTACACCGAACGCATCAAGGCCCCGTTCGTCTCGGTGGACCACCGCGCGGCCGTCCGCCTGGCCGTCACCCACCTCCGGGACCTGGGCCACGACCGCATCGGCCTGGCCGTCGGCCCGTCCCGCTTCGTGCCGGCGCAGCGCATGGTCGAGGAGTTCACCCACCTGGACCGCGACCCTGAGCTGGTCGAACACTCCCTGTTCACGGTCGAGGGCGGCCAGGCGGCGGCCGACACCCTCTACGACCGCGGCTGCACGGCCGTCGTGTGCGGCAGCGACCTGATGGCGTTCGGCGCGATCCGGGCGGCCCGCCGGCGCGGCCTGCACGTGCCCCGCGACATCTCCGTGGTCGGCTTCGACGACTCCCCGCTGATCGTCTTCGCCGACCCGCCGCTGACCACCATCCGCCAGCCCGTGGACGCCATGGGCCAGGCCGCCGTGCACGCGCTCCTGGAGGAGATCGGCGGCACCCCGGCCCCGCACGCCGAGTTCGTCTTCCAGCCGGAACTGGTGGTCAGGGGCTCCACGGGAGCCAACCGGTGACCGTCCTCGCGCAACGCGTGCGCGCCCAGCGCCTCTCCGACCGGGCCACGACGACCGAGGAACTCCTGGAGTCGGTCCTGGCCCTGCAAGCCCAGGACGTCAACGCCCTCAGGCTCGCCGCCCGAGCCCGGGGCGTGCACTCGCTGACCGGCCCGATCGTCCGCACGTGGGCCATGCGGGGAACCCTGCACCTGATGTTGTTGGACGATCTGTGGGTTTTGGGCCCCCTTTCCACACTCATCGTCCAGCGCGGCAAACGCAGGCGCCAGGAACTCGGCCTGACCGACGACCTGTGCGCCCGCGCCCTGCCCGCCCTGCGCGAGATCCTCACCGAGCCGCTGACCCGGTCGGCGGTCGTCAGCCGCCTGGCCGAGGTCGGCATCGTGCTCGACCCGAAGTCCCAGGCCCCGGCGCACCTGATGGCGTACGCGGCGGCCAACGGCGTCCTGCACCGGACCCTGGACGACGACTACGCGCTCCTCCCGGACCTCCCCGAGGCGGGCACCGTCGAACAGCTGTGGCGCCGCTACCGGCGCGCGTACGGCCCGGCCACCGTGGACGACTTCGTCGCGTGGAGCGGCCTGCCGAAGTCGCAAGCACGTGGCCTGCCCGAGATCGCGGACGAACCGGCTCCGCCCACCGGCACCACCACCCGCATGCTGGGCCACTTCGACACCTACCTGTTGGGCTACAAGGACCGCACCCTGGCGCTGGACCCGGCGCACGCACCGCTCGTCCAGACCGGCGGCGGCTTCCTGACCCCGCACGTCGTGGTGGACGGCCGGGTCGTGGCGACGTGGCGCCGGACCGCGACCGGCTTCGCGGTCCACCCCTTCGGCGACCGCCCGGACCTCGCGGCGGAGGTCGCCGACCTCGCCCGGTTCCTGGGCGTCGACGGGGACCTAACCTGGGACGGGGGCCTTGTGCCTGCGAGATAAGGTCTCGTGGATTCACCCGGGGTCCCGTCCGAGTAGTGGGAGGCGCGTTCAAGTTGGGTGTGTTCGTCACGGGAGTGCGTCCGAGGTGGTCGGACATGGACGCGTACGGCCACGTCAACCACGCCAACACGGTGACCCTGCTGGAAGAGGCCCGGATAGACCTCCTGTTCACCGAGGCGGCGCGGCACGGCGTC
Organism: Actinosynnema sp. CA-248983; assembly: GCA_050954585.1. Classification (GTDB taxonomy): domain Bacteria; phylum Actinomycetota; class Actinomycetes; order Mycobacteriales; family Pseudonocardiaceae; genus Actinosynnema. The sequence goes on from CP191863.1 coordinate 1,587,396, forward strand.
CCGGACATGGCGGGCGGCATGGTGGTGGCCCGCCTGGTGGTCGACTACCTGACGCCGCTGGTGTTCACCGGTGACGAGATCGTGGTGGAGGTGTCGGTGCGGGAATTGAAGTCGGCCTCCTTCACGTTGGACTACCTCGTACGCAACGGGCGCCGGGAGGGGAGTCCGGTGGTCGCGACCGCCGAGACCCTGATGGTGCCCTACAACCTCACGGCCGGACGTCCGCGCCGTCTACTCGAAGCCGAACGCGACTTCCTCGCGGGCTGGCGTGCCGGAGGCAACGGTGCCTGAGCTGGTCCTGGCCGACCCGTCCGAGCGCGACGACCTGGGCGCCTTCGTGGCCCGGGCGGTCCGCTTGGACGCGAACACCGTCGTCCGCCTCCGCAACCGCCCGTCCGGCGGCCTGCTGGACGCGTGGGTGGCGACTCCTTTCGACACCCTGGCGACCCGCACGGTGGCCGGTCAGGTCAGCCCCGGGGATGTGACGGTTTCCGGCACCGACCTGCTGACCGGCTTGGCCGTGGTCCGCAGCGAGACGATTGATCCGGGCGCGCCCAAGGACCTGATGTGGCGCTCGGCGTTGCCGCCGGCCGAGGGCTGGCAGCAGGTCGACCGCCTGCCGGGGAACGTGGTCTCGGAGTTGGCGGAGCAGGGTGTGGCGGTGGCCCGCGAGAACACCGGTCCGCACGGCACCCCACCGGCTTCGCTGCTGGACCAGACGGTGCTGACGGTCAGCGGTTCGGGCTTGGACGTGAAGGTCCCGCTGCGCTGCCTGTTCGCCCTGTCCGGCATGGGTTTCCTGGGCGGTGACGACGTCCGCGTGACCGCGACCGACTCGTGGCTCCGCATCGACGCCCGCTTCGGCGCAGTGGTCCGCCGCCGCCACTCCATGCTGCCGCTGCTGGTCTGAGCCTTCGCCCGGTCGAGCGGCATCACGTCCGTACGTCTTCTGTCGAGGGACTGTGCGGTGGGCTCGTGATGAGTTTCAAGGTAGTTTGCAACTATGTCCATCTCGGCGCCTGAGATCAACTTCAGCGATCTGTCGAACAAGCCGGCCGACTCCGTCCGCAAGCTCCAGGAGTCGCCGAGTCGGACGCTGCTCGTACACCGTCGCGGCGACGAGGAGGACTTGGTGCTGACCACGGCCAGCAGGGCTCAGGAGGTGCGCGAGGTCGTCTCGGCCACCACGGCCCTGTTCGTGGCGCTGATGCGGCACAGCGAGAGTGTCCGGGGTCTGGTGACCGACGTGCTGCCCACGGCGTTTCCGTGGGTCCGGTTCCTGCCCAAGGAGGACATGCAGGCGTTCGCTGTCGAACTCGTGCAGACCCTGGAGGCGGCGGACTCGCTGGGCACACCGGCTCCGGTCACCCAGCTCATCGCCGAGTGGCGGCACACAGCCGAGGTCCACGCCGATCCGCGACTCCTCGCGGTCCTTCGTCGGGATGGCGAGGACCTCGGTGACATCCCCGCTCCGGAGGCCACCACCGCGTGAGCCCGAAGAAAGGCGATCCGGTTGCTCCGCCCGCGGTCGATCCGGAGTGGCGTATCCGTTACCGCACCAACGAGGCGATCAAGGGCTGGCAGGACCTGGAGACGCGGGCGGCGCCGGAACCTGCGCCGAGCATGGGACGTCATGCGATCCGACCCAGGGCCGGGACCGGGTAAGCCCACCGGTCGGCACCATCAGCTCAAGGGCGGTTTGGCCCGTGGCACGCACGGTGGGCGGAGTCTGCCACGTTGGCGGATCGAGGTCACCAGTGGAGACCGCGTCTGGTACCTGCTGGACGAGGACAAGCGCACGGTTTGGGTGGAATATGCCGGGCCTCATCCCAAGGTCACCGACGGGTGAAGCCCAGACGCGCTGGACCGTGGGCAGTGCGCCGCGCGCGCCCCAAGAGATAGAGCACGCGCTGCGCACTGACGGGTTGCTCGCCGCGCGGACCGCACGAACGGCTCAGACCAGCCACACCGCGGTGTCAGGCGGCAGCTGAGGGCCGTCCATCGGCCCGCTGGACAGCAGAATTTCGCCGGGCGGCAACGGCACCGGCCCGCCGGACGTGTTCAGCGCGCAGATCAACCCGCCGCCCTTGCGCCGAAAAGCGAAGCACCCCGCCGGAGCCCCGTACCACTCGACCTCGGTCCCGCCGATCGCCGGGTGCGACTTCCGCAGCTCCAACGCGTGCCGGTACAGCGACAGCATCGACTCCGGGTCTTCCAACTGCGACTCGGCCGTCAAGGACCCCCACTCGTTCGGCTGGGGCAGCCACGTCACCGCCCCCGTCGTGAAGCCGTACGGCGGCAGGGCGCCCTCCCACGGCAGGGGCACGCGGCAGCCGTCGCGGCCACGCTCGGTGTGCCCTGAACGCAGCCACGTGGGGTCCTGGAGGGCCCAGTCGGGCAGCTCGACGTTGGGCAGCCCCAGCTCCTCGCCGTTGTACAGGTAGACCACCCCGGGCAGGGCCAGCTCGACCAACGCCATCGCGCGCGCCCGCTTGGTCCCCAGCGCCCCGCCGCCGTACCGGGTCACGTGCCGGACGACGTCGTGGTTCGACAACGTCCACGTGGGGGGCGTGTCGTAGGGCTGCACGGCGGCCAGGGAGTGCTCGATCGCCGAACGCACCGCGTCCGCGTCGAACGGGGCCTCGACCAGCCGGAAGTTGAACCCCAGGTGCAGCTCGTCGGGGCGGATGTAGCGGGCGAAGCGCTCGTCGTCCTTGACCCAGATCTCGCCGATCGCCATCCGGCCCGGGTACTCGTCCAGCACCTTCCGGATCATCCGGTGCACGTCGTGGACGGCGTCGTCGTCGAACCGCGGGTCCAGGGCGTTGTCGTGCATCACGCCCGAGCCCTGGGCCGCGCGCGGGTCCATGTTCGGCAGGCCGTAGGGCTTGGCCATGCCGTGGGCGACGTCGATCCGGAACCCGTCGACGCCGCGGTCCAGCCAGAACCGCAGGGTCCGGGCCAGGTCCGCGGGGACGTCCGGGTTCTCCCAGTTCAGGTCGGGCTGCTCGGGGGCGAACAGGTGCAGGTACCACTGGCCGTCCGCGACCCGGGTCCACGCCGAGCCGCCGAAGACGCTGGTCCAGTTGTTCGGCGGCTGCGAACCGTCGTAGCCCTGCCCGTCCCGGAAGAAGTACCGGTCCCGTTCCGCGCTCCCCGGACCGGCCCGCAGCGCCGCCTGGAACCACTCGTGGCGGTCGCTGGTGTGGTTCGGGACGAGGTCGACGGTGACCCGGATGTTGTGCGCGTGCGCCTCGGCGACCAGGCGGTCGAAGGCGGCCAGGTCGCCGAACAGCGGGTCGACGTCGCGCGGGTCGGCCACGTCGTAGCCGTGGTCGGCCATGGGGGACGTGTAGAACGGCGTGAGCCACAGGGCGTCGACGCCGAGCAGTTCCAGGTATCCCAGCCGGGAGCGGATGCCCTCCAGGTCGCCCACGCCGTCGCCGTCGGAGTCGGCGAAGGAACGCACGTAGACCTGGTAGAAGACGGCGTCACGCCACCAGGCGGACTCGTCGGCGATCTCTGGTTGGAGGTCGGAGGATCGTCGCACGAGGTGTCATCCTGCCACCCGAGGAGCCGTCACCCCTCCCCGTTCGGGTGATCACGGTGCGGGTCGACGATCACACCCAGGCGTTCATGAGGCTGTTCGCGGCCATCTCCAGGTACGCCCACAGCTGGTCACGGTGCTCCGGCGACAGGTCGGCCTCGTCCACCGCGACGCGCATGCAGCGCAGCCAGGCGTCCCGCTCCACGGGACCGATCACGAACGGGGCGTGCCGCATCCGCAGCCGCGGGTGCCCCCGCTGGTCGGAGTAGGTGTGCGGGCCGCCCCAGTACTGCATGAGGAACAGGCGGAAGCGCTCCTCGGCGGGGCCGAGGTCCTCCTCCGGGTAGAGCGGGCGCAACACGGGGTCGTCGGCGACCAGCTCGTAGAAGCGCGCGACGATCTTGTGGAACGTCTCGTACCCGCCCACCGCTTCGTAGAAGTTCTCGGTACTGGTCACGCTTCCATCCTGCCTCAAGTCCGGTGGGCGCTCACGCCTTGAGCGAGATGCCGGCTTCCTCCAGCGCGGGCATCAGCTTGGCCCGCAGCGCCCGCTGCACCGCCCACTGCCGACCCGGTCTGACCTTGACCGTCACCCGCATGGTGATGCCCTCGGGCGTCACCTTCTCCACGCCCAGCACCTGCGGCTTGTCGATGACGTCCTTCTCCAGCGACTCGTCGGCCACCGCCGCGCTCACCGCCGAGGTCAGGACCTCCGACGCCGAGGCCAGGTTCGCGCCGTAGGCCAGCGGCAGGTCCACCACGGCCACCGCGAAGCCCTGCGAGGAGTTGCCCACGCGCATGATCTCGCCGTTGCGGACGTACCAGACCGTGCCGTTGGTGTCGCGGATCGTGGTGATGCGCATCCCCACCGACTCGACCGTGCCGGTCGCCGGGCCCAGGTCGACCACGTCACCGACCCCGTACTGGTCCTCCAGCATCATGAACATGCCGGACAGGAAGTCCTTGACCAGGTTCTGCGCGCCGAAACCGATGGCGACGCCGAGGACGCCCGCGGACGTGAGGATGGGCGCGACGTTCATGTCCAGCTCGGTGAGCACCTGGAGGAACGCCACGCCGAACACGACGATCGTGACGACCGACTTGAGCACCGAGCCGATGGTCTTGGCCCGCTGCTCCCGCCGCTCGGACACGAGCCCGTTGAGGGCCTGGGGGGCGCGTTCGCGCAGGGGCTTGAGCAGCTTGGGCTTGCGGCCCTCCGACGCGCCCTTGGTGAGCCGGTCGATCAGGCGGCGCAGCAGGAACCGGATGACGACCGCGATGAGCACCGTGAACGCGATCCGCACCGCGCCCTCGGCCATCTTCGGAGCGTTCTCCACCCACCACTCGACCGCCAGTGTCGACTCGACGTCCACCGACAGAACCACCGGCTCGTTCCTCCACGTCATCTCATGCGAACTCCAGGCCGGTCGCACCGGCCAGGAAGGTCAACTGGTCCACGGCGAGGCCGAGCGATCGGCTCACCGACCGGCCCGCGTGCCCCACCTCGGTCTCCCGGCGCAGGAGCACGGGGTGCTTGGTCGGATCGCTCGCCGTCGCGTGCTGGAGCGCGGCGCACATCTTCCGGGCGTGGTTGGGGTCCACGCGGCTGTCCGACTCGAACACCGTGAACAGCACCGAAGGGTACTCAACGCCCGGCCGGACCCGGTGGTACGGGGAGTAGGACAGCAGCCACGCCAGCTCCTCCGGGACCGCCGCGCTGCCGTACTCCTCCGCCCACAGCCGCCCGAGCAGGAAGTTCTCGTACCGCACCATGTCCAGCAGTGGCGCTGAGCACACCACGGCCGCGTACAGCTCCGGCCGCTGGGTCAGCGCCGCGCCCACGAGCAGGCCGCCGTTGGAGCCGCCCATGATCGCGAGCTGCTGGGGCGAGGTCCACCCGTCGGCGATCAGCTTCTGCGCCGCCGCGTGGAAGTCGTCGAACACGTTCTGCTTGCGGTCGCGCATCCCGGCGCGGTGCCACTCCTCGCCCTCCTCGTCGCCGCCGCGCAGCGAAGGCAGCGCCCACACCCCACCCGCCTCGACCCAGGCCAGCGCCGAGGCGCGGTAGCCGGGCCCCTGGCCGACCGCGAAGCCGCCGTACCCGGTCAGCAGCGCGGGCCGGGGCAGGTCGGGCGTGGCCTGGCCGGACACCACGAACATCCGCACGGTCGTGCCGTCAGCGGAGGTGTACTCGACCTGCTGCGTGGTCAGGTCGGGCAGCTCGACCGCGCCCGGCGCGGCGGCGTGCAGGACCGTCCGCCCGGTCGACTTCGAGAACCGGTAGACCGACAGCGGCGTCACGAAGTCCGACCAGCCGAACCACAGCACGTCCCGGTCGACCTCGGTGCGATCGTCCACAGTGGACCAACCGTGCAGGGAACCGGTGCCGGGCAGGGGGATCTCGCCCAGCCACGTGCCGTCCGGGTGGTGCAGGTGCAGTTCGGACACCGCGTGCCGGGTGCGCAGCAGGACCAGCGAACCGTCCAGCCAGGTCACGCCGTCGAGCACCGAGTCCGACTGCTCGGGCACCAGCTCGGTCCACTCGGTCGGCCGCTCCGGCGCGGCGACGCACAGCCGGAACCGGGGCGCGTCGAGGCTCGTGCGCAGGTAGAGGCGGTCGCCCTCGACCCACGCCGAGCACTGGGCGCCGGCCTCGGCGGAGATCACCTCGCGCAGCTCGCCGTCGCCGTGCAGGTCGGCGATCCACACCGAGTCCCGCCGGACCGTGCCGGGCGCGCCGTTGACGACCAGCCACCGGCCGTCGTCGGTGAGCGACAGCCCGTAGTAGTAGGTGTGGTCGAGGCCGTCGCCGTGGACGTTCACGTCCCGCGCCGGGTCCGTGCCCACCCGGTGCCGCCAGACCCGCCGGTGGAACTGCCGCTCGTCCTCGGGCACCAGCTCCGGGTCGACGCGGCGCACGTAGAAGAACTCCTCGCCGCCGGGCAGCCAGCCGACGGGGGAGTAGCGGCACCGGTCGATCGGGCCCTCGACCAGCTCGCCGGTCGCCACGTCGAGGACGTGCAGCAGCGAGTGCTCGTCGCCGCCCACGGACACCTGGTAGGCCAGCCGCGTGCCCTCCAGGGACGGCGACCAGCGGTCCAGCGTGGTGCGGCCGGACGGGTCGAGCGCGGTGACGTCGAGCAGCACGCGCTCCTCCCCGTTCTCCTGCACGTAGAGGACGGGGAAGTCCTGCTCCGGTCCGCGCCGGGTGTAGAACGCCCGTCCGGCCCGCCACACCGGCGTGCCCACTGAACCGGTACGCATCAGCTCGGCCAGCCGTTCACCGAGGGCGTCCCGGCCGGGCTGGGCGTCCAGCCAGGCGCGGGTGAGCGCGTCCTGGGCGGTCGACCACTCGGCCGTGCGCGGGTCGGCGGGGTCCTCCAGCCAGCGGTAGGGGTCGGGCACCGGGTGCCCGTGCAGCCGTTCGACCAGGTCGAGGCGTTCCGCGGCGGGGTAGGCGATCGTCGCGGGCAGCGCCGCGGGTGAAGGGTGCGTCACCTCGCCGAGGTTAGCGCGGGATGAAAACCATGTGCGATAGGGCGGTCTGTTCACCCAAGTTTTGATCTCGGCTGCATGACGCGTCACGTATCACACGTGATTTTGGCAGTGGAGTGTGGTCTGCTATGGCTGAACCGGTGGAGGTGGTCGCGTGCCAGACCGACAACCCACCCCGATCGGCGCCCTGGTGAACACCGGGATCGCGTCGTTGGCCCCGTCCGGCCAAAAACAGGCGGTCGTGCACGCCGTGGTGGACGGGGAAGGGGCCGGTCCGGCGCCCAAGACCTTCCCCTGGGGAAGACGGAAAGTCCTGCTGCTCAACGCCACGTTCGAGCCCCTGACCGCGCTGCCGCTGCGGCGCGCGGTGGTGCTCGTGGTGTGCGGCAAGGCGGAGGTGGTGCACGGCGACCCCGCGGGCGCCGTCGTCCATTCCTCCACGTCCGAGGTCGTCGTACCGTCAGTGATCAGGTTGAGCAACTACGTGCGCGTGCCGTACCGGGGGCGGGTGCCCCTGACGCGGGCCGGTCTGATGCACCGGGACCGGTACCGCTGCGCGTACTGCGGCGGACGCGCCGAGACGATCGACCACGTGGTGCCCCGGAGTCGGGGTGGGGCGCACTCGTGGCAGAACTGCGTGGCCTGCTGCGCCAAGTGCAACCACCGCAAGGCCGACAAGCTGCTGTCCGAACTGGGCTGGCGGCTCAGGGTCGTGCCGGCCGCGCCGCGCGGGCCGCACTGGCGGCTCCTGGCGGGCGTGACCGAGGCCGATCCGCTGTGGCTGCCCTACCTGGGCGAGCCGGCGGCGTAGGTCAGGCGGCGAGCGCGAGGTCCTCCCGGGTGGCGGTGATGCGGACGCTGTCCCGTGCCGTGATCCGGACCGAGTCCCGTGCCGTGATGCGCACGCTGTCCCGTGCCGTGATGCGCACCGAGTCCCGTGCCGTGATGCGCACGGAGTCGCGCGCGGTGATGCGGACGCTGTCCCGTGCCGTGATGCGCACCGAGTCCCGCGCGGTGATGCGGACGCTGTCCCGTGCCGTGATGCGAACGCTGTCCCGTGCCGTGATCCGGACCGAGTCCCGCGCGGTGATGCGGACCGAGTCGCGGGCCGTGATCCGGACCGACGCCGTGATCCGGACCGAGTCCCGGGCCGTGATGCGGACCGAGTCGAGCAGGCCGGTGATGCGGACGGAGTCCCGGGCGGTGATGCGCACCGACTCGGAGGTAACCGTGGGCAGCTGAACAGGCGTAACCGGCTCGTCCATTCGGGTGTACGACGAAAGGGTGAGGGAGGTAGCCTGGGCGCGGTTCGCGGTGTACATGTCGTGTCCTCCGAGACTCATCGGGCGGGAATTAGTATCCGGAAACGGATGCGCAAGACCCGTACAGGTGAAAAGCTAGAAGCCGAGTGGGCGGAGGACAAGACGCCAAACCGGCCGCCATTCGCCTCCTTCCGGGGGAAGTCCGGAAGGGTGTACTCACTGCGACAGTAGAACCGTTCCGTTGCTACTTTCCGCCACGGTGGACACCGTGCGTAGCCTGTCGTCTGCTTGAGAGTCGTCCAGATCACAGACGGGTCCCCAGACGTGGAGCGGTCGATCGGCGCCCAGGGCGTGCACACACCGGCGTTCCGGCTGCTGACGGGCGCGTGGATCACCTCGCTGGTCGGCGACGGGGTCCGCACCGTGGCCCTCCCGCTCTACACCGCCGTCAGCACGCGCAGTCCGCTCGCCGCGTCCGCCGTGGCCGTCGCCGTGGTGCTCCCGTGGCTGGTGGTGGCGCTCCCGGCGGGCGTCCTGGTCGACCGGTGGCGGCCGAAGCTGGTCGTCGCCGTCGCGCACGTCTTCCGGGCTCTGGCAACGGGGCTGCTCGCGTGGGCCGTGTTCACAGATAGCGCCGGGGTCGCGGTGCTGTGCGCGCTGGGGTTCCTCCTCACCAGTGCGGAGACCTTCGCCGACAGCGCGTCGCAGGTGCTGCTGGTGGCGCTGGCGGGTCCGGCCGACCTGGAGGCCGCCAACAGCCGCTTCGTGACCGCTGAGACGGTCGGCATGGACCTGGTGGGCCCGCTCGCGGCCAGTCTGCTGTTCTGGTGGCACCCGGCCGCGTGCTTCGCCCTGGACGCCCTGACGTTCGTGGTGGCGGCGGCGTTCGTGGCGCGGCTGCCCGAGGTGGCGGGGCAGGGCCGGTCGGGGACGTTGCGCGGGCAGTTCACCGAGGGTCTGGGGTACCTGTTCCGCACCCCGGGCCTGCGGGTGCTGGTGCTCGCGGTGGGGATCTCGGCGGTGTGCGCGGCGGCGGTCAACGCGATGCTGGCGCTGTACTCGATCACCGTGCTGGGGCTGCCCGAGGAGTGGGTCCCGTGGCTGGTGGTCGTGATGTCGCTGGGGGCGCTGTCGGGGGCGCGGCTGAGCCCGGTCCTCGCGGCCCGGCTGGGCGGCGCGCCGGTGATGGTGGGCGCGCTGGCGCTGCTCGGGGTGGCGTTCGCGGTGTTCGGCGGGGTGCCGTGGGTGCCGGTGGCGGTCCTGGCGGCGTTCTGCTTCGGGCTGGCGTCGGCGGGCTGGAACGTGCTGTCGGCGACCCGGCGGCAGCGGCTGACGCCCGTGCCGATGATGGGCCGGGTGACCAGTGCGTACCGGGTGCTGGCGTGGGGGCTGTCGCCGATCGGGGCCGGTCTGGCCGGTCCGCTGGCCGCCGCGACGACGCTGGGCGCGGTGTACCTGGTGGCGGGTGGGGTGGTCGTCCTCACCGCGGTGGTGCTCGCACGCCCCCTCGCCCGGACGTGACAGGGTCGATCGGTTACCGTAACCGCCGTGACCATCGTGGAGACCGTGCTCGTCTTCGCGCTGATCCCGCTGGCCATCTACGGCGTGATCACGCTACTGACGCTGAGGCCGAAGGCCACCCGCATCACGCGGTACCGCCCGGGCCAGGAGTGGAACTACGCGCCCGTGTGGTGGAGCGCGAACCCGGCGGGGCTGAACGCAGACCACCACGCCGAGTCGAGCCTCGTGCCGGGCCCGACCGCAAGGGGAGGTGCCCGTGGCAACTGGTAGTCACGTCGCCAAGGTCGACCCGGCCACGCTCCCGGTGGGCGCGGTCGTGACCAACAGCGGCCGGGTCTCCGCCGCGAAGATGTACGAGCCGCAGGCGCCGAGCCTGCCGTTCACGCCGGTGCAGCTGGCGAGCCTGGACGAGGCGCTGACCCTGGCCAGCCGGACCACCGGCCTGGACTTCAGCGTGTACCTGGGCGAACTGGGCTCGGACACCCGCGCCCGCGCCGAGGAGCTGCACGCCTCCACCCCGCGCCCGTCGCACGCGGTCCTGGTGGCCGTGTCCCCCGGCGAGCGCGCGGTCGAGATCGTGACCGGCGAGGAGTCCCACCGCCGGCTCGCGGACCGCGGCGCCAAGCTCGCGGTGATGAGCATGGTGGCGTCCTTCAAGGAGGGAGACCTCGCCGGCGGCCTGCTCAGCGGCCTGCGCATGCTCACCGACCAGGCCGGCAGCGCTCCGCGCTCCTGACCCCTCTACACGCCGAAGGCCGCGCCCCACACCGGGACGCGGCCTTCGTTTCGTCTAGATGATTGATTCCAGGGGTTAGTGGTCGTAGGCGGTCAGGGAGCGCATGATCGGCTGGTCGGTGTGGTCGTTGTGCCAGATGGCGGCGGTCAGGGCCAGGATGCGTTGCAGGACGCGGACGATCACCCCCGCGGGTGTGCGCCCGCCGTGGCGCTCGAGGTCGAGTTGGGCCTTGAAGGTCTGGTTGATCGACTCGATGGTCTGGCGCAGCGGCTTGAACAGTGCCGCGCCGGGCCGCTCGGCCTCGCCCTTGCGCGCCGGACGCAGCAGTTCGACGTCGGTGCCGGCCAGGTGCTGTTCGAAGTCGCGGCCGTAGTACTGCCGGTCGGCGATCAGGACCTGGCCGGGCCGCTCGGCGGTCAGGGCGGGGTCGGCGTCGAGGATGTCGAGCAGGGTGGTGCGTTCGTCGGCCTTGGCGCCGGTCAACGCGAAGGCGACCGGCAGGCCGCCCAGGGTGCAGACCAGGTGCAACCGCAGGCCCCGGAAGAAGCGCGAGTGCGAGGCGCAATACCCGTATTGCGCCCATCCTGCCAGGTCCGAGCGTCGGGCGGTTTCCCGGGAGCGGCCGCATTCCACCGGGGTGGAGTCGACCACCCACACGTCGTCGGTCCACAGCGTGGTGTCGACCGCCAGGAGACGGATCACGGCTTTGATCAGGCAGGCGGCGTTGCGCAACCGCTTGTTGTAGCCGGGTTGGCGGGGCAGGTAGCGGAACAGGTGTCCCAGGTGGGCGTGGGCGTGGCGTAACCAGCGGGCCTCGGAGGTGAACCCGAGCAGGGCCTGCATCACCGCCAGGGTGACCAGCTCCGCGTCGGTCAGTACGGGTCGCAGGCCGACCTTCGGCCGCCTCGGCGCCAGGTGCGGCGCGGCCTTCAGCAGGTCGTCGGTTCTGACATAGAGTGCGGTCGCGAGGGTGTCAATGTCGGTCGTCACAACCCGTACATCGACACCCTCGCCCCACGTCTCCAGGTGCCTACCCCTTGGAATCAATCATCTAGAGGTCGAGCACCACGCGCAGGGCCGCATCCACCTCGGCCATCTCGTGCAACGCCAACCGCCCCGCGAGTTCCCCGAGCCGCTGCGGGTCGACCGCGGCCGTCTGCTCCACCAGCACCCGAGTCCGCCGCCCGTTCAACTCGATCTCCGGCCGGAACGACGCCGCCCGGGCCGAAGTGGACGTCGGCGCCACCAGCCACGTGCTCAACGGCAACGCACTCGACTGCACCACCACGGCGTACCGCGCACCCTGCTGCTCACTGCCACGGGCATCCCGAGGCGCCCGCAACCTGTAGACCTCACCACGCACGCAGCGGCTCCATGTCGGCCAGCACCGCACGCGTCTCCGCGACGTCGTCTGCGTCGGCGGCCAAGGCGAGTGCTTCTTCGCGCAACTGCTCCGCCTTGCGCACCTTGGCGGCCAGCAACAGCGCCTCGCGGATGGCTGCGGACGCACTCTGCCCACCAGCCGTCAGTTCGTCGAGCGCGCGCTCGGTCTCGGCGTCGGGCCGGAATGTGATCGTGCCCATGCGACGGAGTGTACTACCAAACGTAAGACGCGGGTGGCGTCGAGCTGTGCCACCCGCGTCCCACTCAGCACGTCAGGACCGGTCGAACTCCTGGGCGGCCAAAGCGCGCACGATGCCCGCGCGGCCCTCGGACACCAAGCGCCGCAAGGCCGGGGGCCGTTCCTCGGCCAGCCACGAGTCCGCCGCCGCCACCGTGTCCTGTGCGATCGACCACGACGGGAACAGCCCGATCACCATCGACTGCGCCCGCTCCGAAGACCGCCGCTCCCACACGTCCGCCACATCCGCGAAGTACCGCGCCACGAAGGGCTGTAGCAGCCCCTTCTGGCCCGGGTGCTGGATGCCCGCCACGATCGCCTCGCTCACCGCGTTCGGCAGCTCGTCGTCGTTCACCGCCCGGTCCCAGGCCTCTTCCTTCGCCTCGACCGTGGGCCGCAGGGCCCGAGCCGACTCGGCGCGCCGACGGCCGGTGGCGGTCGGGTCGCGTTCCTCCTCGGCGGTGATCTCCGGCAGGTCCGCCGCACCGTGGGCGACCAGGGCCTGGAGCAGGCGCCAGCGCAGGTCGGTGTCCACGTCCAAGCCCGGCAGCACGTCCGTGCCGTCGTACCAGCCGCGCACGACCTCCAGGTCCGACGCCTCCAGCACCGAACCCGCCAGGGCGTTGACGAACGCCAACTGGTGGTCCGACCCCGGCTCCGCCGCCCGCGCCAGCTCCAGCGTCTTCGCGGTGAACCGCCGCCAGCCCTCGCCGCGCCACGACACGTCCGCGTAGGACGAGAGCGCCGTCTGGGCCTGGAGCAGCAGCCGCTGCACCACGCCGACCTCGGTCTCCGCGTGCAGCCCGCCCAGCACCAGGTTCACGAAGTCCCGGGCCTTCAGCTCCGCCTCGCGGGTCATCTCCCACGCCGCCGACCAGCACAGCGTCCGCGGCAGCGGCTCGGCGATGTCGGAGATGTGGTCGATCAGGGACGCCAGCGAGTCGCTGTCCAGCCGCATCGTGCAGTAGGTCAGGTCGTCGTCGTTGACCAGCACCAGCTTGCCGCGCGGCACGCCGATCAGCTCGGGCACCTCGGTGCGCTCGCCGTCCACGTCCAGCTCGACCCGGTGGGTGCGGACCAGCTTGCCCGACGCGTCGGAGTCGTAGATGCCGATCGCCAAGCGGTGCGTGCGCAGCTCGCCGGCACCCGGCCGGGCGCCGCCCTGCAACACGGCGAACTCGGTGAACTTCCCGTCCGCGTCCACGGCGAACTTGGGGCGCAGCAGGTTCAGGCCGGTGGTCTCCAGCCACTGGGCGCTCCACCACGACAGGTCGCGGCCGGACGCCTCCTCCAGCGCGGACAGCAGGTCGGCCAGGGTCGCGTTGCTCCACGCGTGCTTGGCGAAGTACACCCGCAGGCCCGCGAGGAAGTTCTCCAGGCCCACGTAGGCCACGAGCTGCTTCAGCACGGAAGCGCCCTTGGCGTAGGTGATGCCGTCGAAGTTGACCTCGACCGCCTGCAGGTCCGGGATGTCCGAGGCCACCGGGTGCGTCGACGGGAGCTGGTCCTGCCGGTACGCCCACGACTTCTCGATCTTGGCGAACGTCGTCCACGCCTGCCGGTACTCGGTGGCCTCGGCCTGCGCCAGCACCGACGCCCAGGTGGCGAACGACTCGTTCAGCCACAGGTCGTCCCACCAGCGCATGGTGACCAGGTCGCCGAACCACATGTGCGCCATCTCGTGCAGCACGGTCTCGGCGCGCCGCTCGTACAGGTACCGGGTGACGCGGCTGCGGAAGACGTAGTCCTCCAGGAACGTCACGCAGCCCGCGTTCTCCATCGCGCCCGCGTTGAACTCCGGCACGAAGCACTGGTCGTACTTGCCGAACGGGTACTTGACCCCGAACGCCTGGTGGTAGAACCCGAAACCCTGCTTGGTCTCGGTGAACAGCCGCTCGGCGTCCATGTGCTCGGCCAGCGACGCCCGGCAGTAGATGCCCAGCGGGATCGTCGTGTCGCCCTCGGTGTACTCGTCGCGCCACTCCGCGTAGGGGCCGGCGACCAGCGCGACCAGGTAGGTCGACATCGGCTTGGTGGTCTCGAACACGTGCTTGTCAGCCCCGCCGGCACCGTCCACAGTGGACTCGATCGGCGCGTTGGAGATGACCTTCCAGTCCGCCGGCGCGGTCACGGTCATGGTGTAGACCGACTTCAGGTCCGGCTGGTCGAAGCAGGCGAACATGCGCTTGGCGTCGGCCGTCTCGAACTGCGAGTACAGGTACACGCCGCCGTCGACCGGGTCCACGAACCGGTGCAGGCCCTCGCCGGTGTTCATGTACCGGCAGTCGGCCTCGACGGTCAGCTCGTTGACGTCCCGGAGGTCGGGCAGCGCGATGCCGTCCTCCTCGCGGTAGCCGGAGACGTCCAGCTCGACCCCGTTGAGCACGGCGCGGTGCACGGTGGCGGCCACGATGTCGACCCACGTCGACGCGCCCGGGGTCCGGCTGTGGAAGACGACCGTCGTGGTCGAGCGGAACACCTCCGAGCCGGGCTTGCCGCCGCCGTCGGTCAGGTCCAGCTCGATCCGGTAGGAGTCGACTTCCAGCAGCGCAGACCTCTGCTGTGCCTGGTCGCGGGTCAGGTTGGGTGCCGCCACTGGTCACCTCGTCTGCCGACGCCCTCGTTGCCCGGGCGCCGACGTCGTCGGAACGGGGAGAAGTGTCGTGTCGGTGAACACGACAGTCGCATCCAATCACGTGGGACGGGGAGAAGTGGACTGGCGTCCGAGGGAAGACTCCGTCAGGTCGACGGGTTGGACCGTAGGACGCCGCCGCGGCGGACCGCCGCACGAGCAACTCAGAGGAGACAGCCAACATGTCGGCACCCACCAAGGTCGACTTCTACTTCGACCCGGTCTGCCCGTTCGCGTG
The DNA here is from genome assembly GCA_050954585.1 of Actinosynnema sp. CA-248983. Lineage (GTDB taxonomy): Bacteria > Actinomycetota > Actinomycetes > Mycobacteriales > Pseudonocardiaceae > Actinosynnema. Next base: position 1,602,448 of record CP191863.1, read on the forward strand.
GATCTCGTCCCGGTGGATCCTGGAGGTCGAGAAGCAGCGCGACCTGGACTTGAACTTCCGGGTGATGAGCCTTTCGGTGCTGAACGCCGGCCGCGACCTCGACCCCGGCTACCGCGAGCTGCTGGACCGGGCGTGGGGCCCGGTGCGGGTGGCCATCGCCGCCGCCAAGCACCACGGCGACGGTGTCCTGCGGGACCTGTACACCGCCCTCGGCACCCGTATCCACAACGAGGGCGTCAAGGACTACGACGTGGCCATCAAACAGGCGCTGGAGGAGGTCGGCCTGCCCGCCGAGCTGGCCGAGGCCGCCCACTCGACCGACTACGACGAGGAGCTGAAGGCCAGCCACCACCGCGGCATGGACCCGGTGGGTGAAGACGTCGGCACGCCGACCATCCACATCGACGGCGTGGCGTTCTTCGGCCCGGTGCTGACCGCCATCCCGCGCGGCGAGGACGCGCTGAAGGTGTTCGACGGGGCGGTGGCCCTGGCGAGCTACCCGAAGTTCTTCGAGCTGAAGCGCACCCGGACCGGGGACCTGGACTTCTCCTGACCCGGTTGATGTGACACTCTGGGGCGGAAATCGCCTCAGAGTGTCACAGGAGCGTCATGATCGAGGTCGTGAACCCGGCCACCGAAGAGGTCGTCGGCACCGTCCGCGCGGGCACCCCGCAGGACGTGGACAACGCCGTGACCAGGGCTTCCGCCGCCTTCGACGGGTGGTCGGCGACCCCGGTGCAGGAGCGCGCGAAGATCGTCCGGCGGATCGCCGACGAGCTGGAGGCGCGGGCCGAGGAGCTGGCCTCGACCATGACCACCGAGATGGGCACGCCCATCACGTTCGCCCGGAAGGTGCAGGTCCCGAACCCGGTCGGCATCGCGCGGGGCGTCGCCGACGCGCTCGACGAGGGCTACTTCGCGGGCGCGGAGATCGGCAACTCGCTGGTGCTGCGCGAGCCGGTCGGCGTGGTCGGCGCGATCACGCCGTGGAACTTCCCGCTCCAGCAGGTGGTGGCCAAGGTCGTGCCGGCGCTGGCCGCGGGCAGCGTGGTCGTGCTCAAGCCCAGCGAGCTGGCGCCGTTCACCGCGGACCTGCTGGCCGAGGTGCTGCGCGCGGCGGGCGTGCCGGACGGGGCGTTCTCGCTGGTCCACGGCACGGGGCCGGTCGTCGGCGAGGCGCTGGCCGGGCACCCGCTGGTGGACATGGTGTCGTTCACCGGGTCGACGCGGGCGGGTCGCCGGGTGGCGGCGCTGGCCGCCGAGACGGTCAAGCGGGTGGCGCTGGAGCTGGGCGGCAAGTCCGCCAACGTCGTGCTGGACGACGCCGACCTGGCGCGGGCGGTGAAGATCGGCGTGGCCAACGCGTTCATGAACAACGGCCAGGCGTGCAGCGCGTGGACCCGGCTGCTGGTGCCCGCCGACCGCCACGACGAGGCCCTGGAGATCGCCGCCGCGGCTGCCGCCAAGTACGAGCCGGGCGACCCGGCGCTGGCCGGCACCCGCCTCGGCCCGGCCGTGTCCGCCGCGCAGCGGGACCGTGTCGTCGGCTACATCCGGCGCGGGATCGAGGAGGGCGCCACGCTCGCCCAGGGCGGGCCGGACGCGCCTGACATGCGCGGCTTCTACGTGACGCCGACCGTCTTCGGGGCGGTCACGCCGGACATGGCGATCGCCCAGGAGGAGATCTTCGGGCCGGTGCTGTCGGTCATGCCGTACACCGACGAGGACGACGCCGTGCGGATCGCCAACAGCACCGTCTACGGGTTGGGCGGCGCGGTGTTCTCCGCCGACACCGACCGCGCGCTGGCCGTCGCCAAGCGCTTGCGCACGGGTCAGGTGGACGTCAACGGGGCGGCGTTCAACACCAGCGCGCCGTTCGGCGGGTACCGGCAGTCCGGCAACGGCCGCGAGTTCGGGCGGTTCGGGCTGGACGAGTTCACCGAGGTCAAGTCCGTCCAACGGTGACGTGTCGATCGGGGTCTCAGCGGGTTGGGACGACCCGCGAGACCCCGATGACAGCCCCCCGCGGTCGTGCACCGGGAGAGCACTTGGGGAGAGCAGTCCGGATGGCACGACCGTTCGTCGTCCTCGGGAGAGGAACGCGGCCCACTCTCCCGTGACCGCCGCGTTGCGGGTACCCGGGAACTCCGCAGTCCCGCGAACCGGGGGTCCCCTAAGCTTCGGCGTCGGCCTCCTGGGAGGCGGTGGGGGGACGATGACGACAGGACGGACGCGGACCGGACTGCCCGCACCCGTGACCGAGCTGGTCGGCCGGGACGCGCTGGTCGCCGAGACCACCGGCCACGTGCTCGGACCGGACCGCGTGGTGACGCTCGCCGGCCCCGGCGGCGTCGGCAAGACGGTGCTCGCGCTGGAGGTCGCCCGGCAGTGCCGCGACCGGCGCCCCTGGACCGTTGCCGTCGCCCGACTGGGCGACGCCACGCGGGCCGAGGAGCTGCACCGGGCGGTCGTGCACGCGGTGGGCATCACCGACCAGTCCAGCGCCGACCCGGTGGACGTGCTGGTCGACCAGGTCCGGGACCGCGAGCTGCTGCTGGTGCTGGACAACTGCGAGCACCTGGCCGAGGCGGCGGGCGACCTGTGCGCGGTGCTGCTGGAGGAGGCCCCGGGCGTGCGGGTGCTGGCCACCAGCCGGCACCACCTGGGCATCGCGGGGGAGCGGACGGTGGTCGTGCCGCCGCTGTCGCTGGACGGCGGTTCCGACGAGATCTCCGACGCCATGCGCCTGCTGCTGCGCCGCGCCGAGTCCGCCGGCCGCCACATCACCCCGTCGACCCCCGCCACCCGGGAGGCGCTGGCGGAGCTGGTCGAGTGGTCGAGCGGCCTGCCGCTGGTGCTGGAGCTGATCGCGGTCCGCCTCGGCGGCGGCATGGCGCCCCGGGACGTCCTCGACCGCCTCGACGGTGGCCGCCTCCTGGCCACCCGCACCCGCCGCGTCCGCAGCCACCACCGGACGCTGGAGCAGACCCTGGACTGGTCCTACGCCCTGTGCTCGCCCGAGCAGCAGCGGCTGCTGGCGCGGGTCTCGGTGTTCGCCGGCGGTTTCACGCTGCACGCGGCGGAGCAGGTCTGCGCGGGCGAGGGCATCGCCGAGCACGAGGTCCTGGACCTGCTCGCCGACCTGGTGGCGCGGTCCCTGGTCAACGCGAGCCACGACGGCCGCTACCACCAGCTCCAACCGATCCGCGAACACGGCCGCCGCCGCTTGGCCGCCCTGGGCGAGCAGGACCGGGTCCGCGACGCCCACGGCAGGTACTTCCGCGCCCTCGCCGCCCGCTACGCCGCCGACTGGTACTCACCCGACGAGGTGACCCTGCTCCGCGCCGCCCACGCCGAGCTGCCCAACTTCCGCGCGGCGCTCAACCACTGCACCACCTCCCCCGACCGCGCCGAACTGGGCCTGGGCCTGCTCACCGACCTCAGCCGCCTCCGCGCCCCGTTCTTCCACGCCCTCCTCGGCGAGTTCCGCACCTGGCTGTCCACGCTCCTGGAGCTGGCCCCGGTCCGGCCGTCCCCGGAACGTGTCGGCGCCACCGCGAGCCTCGGCTGGATCGCCCTGTGCCAGGGCTCGCAGGACACCGCCCGAGCCGCCCTGGACCACTGCCGGGAACTCGTCGGCCCGGCGGAGGTCGCACCCGTGGTCTTCCTGGAAGGCGCCTGGGCGACGCTCGTGGACGACGACCCACGCGGCGTGACCCTCCTGACCAGGGCCGTCGACCTGGCCGACGCCCCGGGCGACCGCGGCCAGTTCAAGCTGATCCGGGCCCTGGCCGCCGGCTTCCACGGCGACGAACCCGCCGGCACCGCGGCCACGGAGGACTGCCTGTCCGACGCCCGGGTCGCGGGCGCGGAGTGGGCCATCAGCTGGGCCCGGTGGGCGTGCGGCCTGGTCCCGCTGCGCCACGGCGACCCGTCGAAGGCGGTCGCGTGGTTCCGCGAGAGCCTGGAGACGCAGGTCGAGCTGCGCGAGCAGTGGGGGAGCACGTGGTCCACCGAGGCGATCGCCTGGGCGTTGGCGGCGGTGGCCGAACGCGACTCGTCGGCGGCGGGCGTGCTGGAGTCGATCGCCGAATTGCTGGGCGCGGCCGTGGGCCTGCAACAGGCGACCGGCGTGGCGATCGGCGGCCTGGTGCCGTTCCGGGGACAACGCGAAAAGGCCCGCGAAACCGTGGTGGCGAAACTGGGCGAAACCCGCTTCCACCAGTCCTTCGAACGCGGCACCACGATGGGCGACCGAGAAGACGTCTACGCCCTCGCCCTGCGCCCGCAAATCCGCCGAGCCACCTTGCCGGACCTCACCACCCGACAGCGGGAAATCGCCCTGCTGGTCGCCGCCGGCCACCCGAACCACGTGATCGCGACCCGCTTGCACCTGTCGGTGTCCACCGTGGAGAACCACCTAACCACCATCTTCACCAAGACAGGCGTCGGCAACAGAGTGGAATTGGCCGCCTGGACAGCCCGAAACACCTGACCCCGCCCAAGCTCCCCGGGCGCGCAGCGCCGGCAGGCAGGGCCGCCGAGCGAGGACACAACTCGCGCCCCCGCTCTTGTAGTTGTGTCCATCCTTGGCGGCCTGCCCGCCGGTGAGGCGCTTTTGATCTTTAGACTCGCGCTGTCGCGCTCAAGCCCACGCTTCGCGCGTGTTCACGCAACGCGCTCCGCGCTCGCAAGCTCGAACGCGTTTCGCGCTCTAAAGCTAAAAGCGGCCTGGAGGCCACCGATGGGGAGGAAGAGCGTCGGTTCCCCTGGGCTGGGAGCCCTACCAAAAGCCAAAGCCAAAAGTCAAAAGCCAAAGCCAAAAGCCAAAGTCAAAAGCCAAAGCCAAAAGCCAAAGCCAGAAGCCAAAAGCCGCCGCTGCGCGGCGAAGGCAGGCCGCTGCGCGGTCAGGCTCGCAGCACGCCGTCCACCAAACGCGGCACAGCCGTGCTCACGTTCACCTGCGACGCCAGCTCCACATCCCCCGCATGCCCCGCCGCGACCAGTTCACGCCCCGACACGCACCCCGCCACGATGTCGTCGACCGGCGCCCGCGCGAACACCTCCGCCGCCACACACGCCTCGACCGACGCGGACCCGTAGCCGAGGAGCGTGGCCATCACCGCGCCCGCGCCCACCAGGTCCTCCATCGCCGGGCGCAGCGGTCCGCGGTGGGCGGTCTTGGGGCTGTTGATGTCCACACCCCACCGTTCGCCCGCCGGGACGACCCCGATCGGACCGCCCTGAGCCAGCTCGCGAGCGGCCAGGGCGACCGCTCGGGCGTTGCGCAGGCAGCCGGCCAGGACGATGGAACCGGTGGACGCGGCCAGGTCGCACAGCGTGGCCCCGTTGGGCGACGGCAGCTCCAACAACGTCCCGGCGGGCATGTCCACCAGCGACGACGGTCGCAGCGACCAGCTCGGGTCCGCGGGTCGCGCGGCCCGTTCGCGGTCGGTCCAGCGCACCGGGCGCAGCGCGGCGCCGCGGCTCACCACGATGTCGGCGGCGGTGCTGAACGACAGGACGTCGACGATCACCAGCACGGCGCACAACCCGCCGAGCGCCGTGACGCCTTCGTCACCCCACTCCAGCCTGAGCTGGGAACCCTCTTGTCCGAACACTCGTACAAGGATGGCAGACTCCCGGGACGTGCGTGTTTACCTGGGATCGGACCATGCGGGCTTCGAGCTGAAGGCCCACCTCGCGAAGCACCTGGCCGCCGCCGGCCACGACGTGGTGGACGTCGGCCCGGCCGAGTACGACGCCGAGGACGACTACCCGCCGTTCTGCATCGACGCGGCCCGCCGCGTGGTGGCCGACGAGGGCAGCCTGGGCGTCGTGATCGGCGGCTCCGGCAACGGCGAGCAGATCGCGGCCAACAAGGTGCCCGGCGCCCGTGCCGCGCTGGCCTACAGCGTGGAGACCGCGAAGCTCGCCCGCGAGCACAACGACGCCCAGCTCATCGGGCTCGGCGCGCGGATGCACACCACCGAGGAGGCGTTCGAGATCGTCGAGGCGTTCCTCGCCACCCCGTTCTCCGAGCAGCCCCGCCACGCGCGCCGCATCGCGATCATGAGCGACTACGAGCGCACCCACGAGGCCCCGCCCCTGCCCTGAGCCGACGACACCGATGATCCGTGACCTGCTGTTCACCGATCTCGACGGCGGCCGGTTAGCCGACCCCGAGACGGTCATCGACGCGGCGGCCGACGAGCCCCGGTACCTGGAACGGGTGCCGGGGCTGCGGTCGGTGCTGGTGGACGACGCCGCCGGCCGCTACCACCGCTACCTGGCCCTGCTGGCGCTCACGTCGTGGGGCCACGCCCCGGTGTACCCGGTGGTGGCGGCGACCGTCGAGCAGGGCCGGACCTCCCCGTGGCACGGGATGCTCACCGACAGCCAGGGGCGCGACCGCACGTTCCCCGCGCTGGCCGGCGCGGTCGCCGACGGCGCTCGGTTCGTCCCCGGCCCCAACGAGCCGGACCGCCGGCGCGTGCTGCGGGCGATGGTCGCCAAGGCGGACGAGGTGTACTTCGGCTGGCAGCTCGCGCACGCGGTGGACGCCCCCGAGTGGGCCCCCGACCTCGCCGAGGCCGTCGAGCGCGGCCTGAAGCGTCCGGCCGACGCCTGGGCCGTCCCCACCGCCGCCCGCAAGCCGATCTGCACCGTGATCCCGCCGCCGTCCACCATCCCGGTCGCGCTCCGGCGCATGAAGACCTTCCGCGCCCCGGCCGTCCCCCGGTTCGGCGACCACGGTTTCGACCTCGCGCTGCAACTCGCCGACCTGTGCGCCGTGCTGGCCAAGCACGACCGCGCCCGGGCGGTGGACCTCGCCGAACGCCTGCTGCGCCGCGATTCCCGGACCGTCGTGCGCACCCACCTGTGCTCGGTGGTGCCGTTCCGTGCCTGAAGGCCACACCCTCCACCGCCTCGCCCGCCTGCACCACCGCCGCTACGCCGGTCGCGCCGTCGAGGTCACCAGCCCGCAGGGCCGGTTCACCGCGTCCACTGTGGACGGTCAGGTGCTGAAGAAGGCCGAGGCGCACGGCAAGCACCTGTTCCACGTCTACGGCCCGGACGCCACCGTGCACGTCCACCTTGGCCTGTACGGGACGTTCACCGAGTTCGCGCACCCCGTCCTCGACCCGGTCGGCCAGGTCCGGATGCGCCTGGTCGGCGAGTCCCACTGGACGGACCTGCGCGGCCCGACGCGCTGCGAGGTGCTGACCGACGTCGAGGTGAAGGCGTTGCGCGGCCGGCTCGGCCCGGACCCGTTGCGCCGCGACGCCGACCCGGACCGCGCGTTCGCCAAGATCGCCAAGTCCCGTCAGCCGATCGGCGTCCTCCTCATGGACCAAAGCGTTCTCGCCGGCGTGGGCAACGTGTACCGGGCGGAAGTCCTGTTCCGCCACGGGGTTCACCCGCTCACCCCGGGCCACGAGGTCGACCGCGCGCTGTGGGACGTCCTGTGGTCGGACCTGGTCGTGCTCATGCGCGCGGGCGTGAAGGTCGGCCGCATCGACACCGTCCGCCCCGAGCACCTGCCGGAGGTGACCGGTCGCCCGCCGCGCCAGGACCGGCACGGCGGCGAGGTCTACGTCTACCGGCGCGCCGGCCTGCCGTGCCTGGTGTGCGGCAGCCCGGTGGCGATGGCGGACCTGGTGGGGCGCAACTCGTTCTGGTGCCCGGGTTGCCAGCCGTCCTAGCCTGCTAACGCGGCCCGGACCCGGAACGATCATCGGTGCAGGAGAGGGGGCCCGTGGTGACCGAACCCGTGTTCGGCGGCGACGAGGTGCGCACGGAGCAGGAGGTCGCCCGGTGGGCGGCCGGTGTCGCGGCCAAGGCGGAGAAGTACCAGCAGGTGAGCCGGCAGGTGGCCGAGGTCGCCGTGCACGAGGTGTCCCGCGACGGGCTGGTGCGGCTGTCCGTCGGCGCGTCCGGCGCGTTGCAGCACCTGGAGATCTCCGACAAGGCCCGCGAGGTCTCCGGCGCCACGCTCGCCGCCTCGATCATGGCCACCATCCGCCGCGCCCAGTCGCGGATCGCGGGCGAGGTGTCCGCGATCGTCACGTCGGTCGGCGTCGACGACCCGGGAACCGCGGACGCCCTGGTGTCGTCGTACCGACAGCGTTTCCCGGAGCCTGCGCCCGACACCCCGCCCTGGGCGGACCAGGTGCGACCGTCGGCGCCTCCGCCGCCCGCGCGGCGGCCCGTCCAGGACGACGAGGACTGGGATGGTCCCGCCGTCACCGAGTAGGGGGTGTGCGTGAGCGGCTACGAGGTCGTCGCCGACGAGTTACGGGGCCACGCCGACCGGTTGCGCGGCGTGGAGGACCAGTTGAACCAGGCGGTGGACGCGGCGCGCCAGGTCAGCCTGTCGGCCAGTGCCTACGGCAAGACCTGTTCGATGCTGCCGCCGATGATGATGTTCATCGCCAACGCAGGCGTTGCCTCGCTGACCGAGGTCGCCGGGTCGGTGGGCGAGACCATCGCGGGCGTCCGGCGCACCGCCGCCGACTACGACAACGTCGAGCAGACCAACACCCGTCCGTTCCGGGACGGCGCCCGATGAACAACCCGCTGGTCGCGCCGCGCCAGGACTCGACCCAGTCCTACACCGGCATCGGCATCGTCGAATCCGCCGTCGACCTGTACAACGGCGTCCAGAACGGCTCCTGGGTGGAGGCCGGGCTCGGTCTGGCCGGCACCGGCCTGGAAGCCCTGTCCTTCGTGCTCGACCCGCTGGGCTCGATCGTGGCCTCCGCGGTGTCGTGGCTGATCGAGCACATCGGCCCGCTGCGCCAGGCGCTGAACTGGCTGGCCGGCGACAGCGACCAGATCGCGGCCTACGCGCGGACGTGGCAGAACGTGTCCCAGGCGGTGAACCGGGCGGGCGGCGACCTGACCGCCGAGGCGACCCGCGGCACGGCCGGCTGGACCGGCGCCGCCGCCGACGCCTACCGCACGTCGGTGACCAACCAGTCCCACCACATCACCGCCGCCGCCAACTGCGCGGGGATCATCAGCGCGGTCGTGGAGGTCAGCGGCGTGCTGGTCGGCACGGTCCGCGGCCTGGTCCGGGACCTGATCGCCGAGTGCGTGGCCACGCTGCTCGCCCGCATCCCGCAGTGGCTGGCCGAGGAGGCGGTGACCCTGGGCTTCGCGACGCCGCACGTGGTGGCGTCCGCGACGGCGATCATCGCCAAGTGGGTCGCGAAGATCGCCGACAAGATCACCCTGCTGATGCGGTCCATCGCCAAGTTGCGCCCGCTGCTGTCCCGCCTGGACGAGCTGTGGGACCTGATCAAGCGCGGCCTCAAGGCCCTGCGCAAGGCCCCCGACGGCCCCGGCGCGCCGAAGACCCCGGACCCGGTGAAGAAGCCCGGCAACACCGACGTGAAGCCCCAGGGCACAGACGGGACCCCGACCGGCGGCAACACCAACACTTCCGGCGCTCCCGTGTCCCAGCCCCCGCAGGTCAACGGCGGCACCACGAACACCTCCGGCGTGGACGCGCCGACCTCGGGCAACCCACCGACCTCGGGCAACCCACCGACGTCCGGCAACTCGGGCAACCCGCCTACCGACGGCAGCGGCGGCGGCGGTTCGGGCAAGCCCCCCGGCGACAACAACCCGCCACCCCCCACGCCGGGCGGCGACCCGCACCCGGCGCTGCCCCGCAGGCCCACGGACCTGTCCCAGCCCCACCCGGAGCTGACCCCCGCCGAGAAGGCGGCCCTCAACCAGCACCTGAAGGACCTGGAAGCGAAGAACCCGGAGCGCTTCGCCGACGTCGCCCGCGACCCCGACCACAACGGCAAGATCCGCCCGGGATCGCAGGACGAGGCCCGGGTCATGCTCGACCTGGAAGAACGCGGCCACGGCCCGTTCGACCGGCCGAAGGACGCCGACGGCAAGCTGATCCCCGACCGGGGCGACTTCGTGGACGCCAACGGCCGGAAGTGGGACATGAAGGGCGCCCACTCCGACTGGCCCCCCGACGTCCCGGAGAAGGTCCGCAACAGCGGCCCGTTCCCGAACGGCTACACCGAGCAGTGGTTCCGCGACACCGTCCAGGGCCAGTTCGACCGGGGGCGTAACGTCATCATGGATACGCGGAACGCCAGCGCCGCCGACATCGAGAACATGAAGTCCATCGTCGCGAAGGAGGGCTGGGGTGACCGCATCATCTGGTACCCGTGACCCGTGGCAGCCGCCGCGGTGGCCCACCTCCGCCGAGGGCGCCGAGGCGTTCCGCGACTGGCTGAGCGACCCGTCGCAGCCGCTGTACGCCCTGGACCTCGACCTGCGCGGCGCGGACCTGTCCGGCGGCCCGTTCGTGGAGTCGTGGTTCAGCCGGGCCAACCTGGCCGACACCACGCTGCGCGGCATCGAACTGTGGGCGGCCCACTGCGAGGGGACCCGCTTCATCCGCGCCGACCTCACCGACGCGGACCTGGTGCGCGCGGAGGCGAGGGGCGCGAGCTTCGTCCGAGCCACCCTGATCGGCGCGAACCTGAGGAAGGCCGACGCGACCGACGCCAGGTTCACCGAAGCCGACCTGGCCGGCGCCACCCTGGCCGGCGCCACGTTCCTGCGCGCCGACTTCAGCCGCGCCAACCTGTCCGGCGCGGTGGTGGATGCCACGCTGTTGAGCGACGCGGTCCTGGTGGACGCGACGGTCGCGGGGATGCGGGGGACCGTGGTGGGTCCGGTGGAGGTCGTCCCGGGGTTGAAGTTGGACGGGGTGGAACTGGAACAGTGGTTCGGCGCACGCGGAGCCGCCGTCTCCGTCCTGCGCACCCAGTCCGTCTAGCTCGTGGAGGCACGCCCCCGCTGCGGGGGCGTGCCCGGTTCGCGGCTAGATGTCGAAGCCGCCGAAGTCCATGCCGCCGCCCATGTCCCCGCCCATGTCGCCACCGACGTCTCCGCCGTCAGCGGCCATGCCGTCGGCGTACCCGTCCGAGTAGGCGTCGGCCATCGCCACTCCGGCCATGCCGGTGAACATGGCATCGAACAGCAGGAACGTGCCGACACCCCACATACCCGCCACCAACGCGGGCTTCCACCACGGCTCGCTGTACCAGCCCTGCGGCACCGGCCGCCCGGCGACCATCCCGCCCGGGTAGTAGTGCGGCGTACCCGAGCCGGGGCGCGGAGAAGCCGCGTAGTTGTGGCCCTGCACGGTGACCTGCCGGTCCTCGGAGACCTTGCCCGCGCGGCCCTGGCCGATGAGGTCCGGGAGTTCGGGGCCGGGGTCCATGCCCATGGCGGTCCGGGCGGCGCGGACGTAGTACAGGCCCTCCATCGCGGTCTGGGTGACCAGACGGCACTGTTCCAGGGTCTTCGCCTGTTCCATCTGCGAACCGGCGGCGGTGAAGCGCTCCGACGCGTCGGCGAGGGCCTGGGTGGAGGCCACGTCGGTGCCGGTCAGGCTCATCACCTGGCCACCGAGGCGCTCCACCCACCGCCGCGCGTCGGCCTGGGCGTCCTCCAGCGCCCGCTGCCGCGCGGCGGCGCGGGTCTTCGCGAGGTACCACCCGCCGCCCACGACCAGGACGATCAGCACGAGCACCACGATGGTGGCGTCCACAGGGGCCTCCCGGGGGAGCGACGGCGTTACGACCCTGTCAACGAACCCACCGCCGCTCCGGGTTCCCGACCCGCGTCAGAACACCTCCGGGCAGTGCGGCTCGCGGTCGCCCACGAAGGCGTGCGACAAGGCGTTCAGCGCGCCCGGTGTGAGTTCCCGCACCCGCTGCCCGCGGGCCAGGGTCGTCAGCCGGGTGCCGCCCAGGAAGGCCGCGCCCAGGGCCTGCACGTCCAGCTCGACGTCCGGTTCGTCGTCCACCCGGCGCACCGACGCGTCGCCGTCCTTCACGGTCAGCCGCCACCGGCCCGCGTTCCACGGGCAGAACGGGTCGCGCACGTCCAGCACCGCGTCCACGTCCGACAGGTAGCGGCGCAGCGGCAGCGCGCGGTCGACGTCGACCAGCCGGACCCACAGCGAGTCCGTCCGCGACCGCAGGGCCAGCCGCTGGTCGGCCAGCAGGTGCACCACCGGGTCGTCGGCGGCGGTGAAGAACTTCAGCTCGCCGACCATGTCGAGGTCGAGCAGGTGGCGGTAGAGCGCGGCGTAGGCCTCGTCGGTCTCGGCGGCGACCTCGCGGACGTGCAGCTCGTTGCGCGGGCCGCGGTCCTGCCAGTCGCCCTTGATCCGGTAGACCGCGTAGCCCTGCGGGTGCAGCGCGTACCGGTAGGCGGTGAGGCCGCCGCGGTCGTGCTCCTCGTCGGCGAGGTGGGCGTTCCACATGCCGTCGGTGCGGCTCAGCCAGCCCGTCCGGGTCGGCCGGATGCGGTCGTGGCAGGCCTTGATCAGCGGCATCGCCTCGGCGGCCGGCGCTTCGCGGACCCGCGCGTCGCCGGTCGCCACGCCCGGCCGGAACGCCGCGCCCTTGGGCACCGACAGCCGGGAGAACTCGGCCGCCGGGCCGTAGCCGAACCGGTCGTAGATGCCCGCCTCCGACGCCCACAGCGCGGCGATCGCCTCGCGGCCGTCCTCGTGCAGGCCGTGCAGTTGGGCGGTCATGAGCCGGGTCAGCAGCCCGCGCCGGCGGTGGCCCGGCCGCACGCACACCCCGGTCACCGCCGCGACGGGCTGCGGTCCGCCGCCGGGGACGGTGATCTCCCGGGTCTGGATGCCCGCGCCGGCGAGCATCTCGCCGTCCTCGAAGACGCCGTGATGGCGGTCGGGTTCGAAGATGTCCCGCCACCGCTCCAGCAAGCCTTCGCGGTCGTCGGACAGGAACGCCTGGTTGAAGACGTGCTGGTAGGTGGCCAGCTCGTCGTGCCGGAGCGTGCGGAGGGTGAGCGCCATGACCGTTCTTCATACTCTGCCCCGTGCGTCCGCGCGAACGGGTTTTGCGGTCTTTCAGGGGTCGCGTCGGGCGGACGGGCTCGGACATGCTGCACGGGTGGACCCACACGCGCTGGGCGGCGCACTCCGGACCGAGGCGGCGGCGCTCGCGGTGGCCGCGGACCTCGTCCCGTCGGACCGGCCGGTGCCGGGGTGCCCCGGGATGACCGTGGACGACCTGGTCCGGCACGTCGGCTCGGTGCACCGCCTGGTGACCCGGTGGGTGACGCGGGGCAGTAGGCCCCGCGAGTGGCCGCAGAACCCGAACGGCGCCGATCCCGTGGACTGGTACCGGATCGGCGCGGCGTCCTTGATCGCGGTGCTGGACCCGGCCCGCGCCTTTGAGCCCGCCGCGACGTGGTGTCCCTGGGACCGCACGCTCGGGTTCTGGCTGCGGCGCATGGCCCACGAGACGGCCGTGCACCGCGTGGACGCCCAGGCGGCGGCAGGCCTGGCCGCGCCGCTGGACCACGCCCTGGCCGTGGACGGCATCGAGGAGGTGCTGCGCCTGTGGCTGGGCTGCCACTTACCACCCGCCGCCCACCGCGACGGCCTGGCGATCACTTTGAGGGTGCCGGGCCGCGAGTGGACCGTCGCCCTGCACGAGCACGTCGTGGACTTCTGCGCCACAGCCGATCCCGCCGCGGTGGTGTCCGGTTCGGCGTCGGCGGTGGACCTGTGGCTGTGGGGCAGGGTTCCGGAGTCGGAGCTGTCGGTGGAGGGCGACCTCACCGTGGTCCGCACCCTGCGCAAGGCCGTAGCCGCCGCAACCGGCTGACCCGACTCAGCCCTGGTCGGCCCGACTCAGCCCGGCGGCCAGTTCAGCAGACGGCCGCCCATCACGTGGCAGTGCACGTGGAAGACGGTCTGCCCACTGTCGCGCCCGGTGTTGAACACCAACCGGTACCCGTCCTCGTCGATCCCCTCCGCCTTGGCCGCCAGGTGTGCCGCGCGCAGCACTTCGCCCGCCGTCGCCGGGTCCATGTCGCCCACGGCGGGGAAGTGCTCCTTGGGGATGACCAGGACGTGCGTGGGCGCCTGGGGGTTGATGTCGTGGAACGCCAACACCGTGTCGGTTTCGAGGACGAGTCGTGCAGGCACCTCGCCCGCGATGACGCGACAGAACAGACAATCCGAGGTCACGGCGACATGGTAGGGCGCACACTGTGCCGATGACGCGCGCGAAGCTGCGACTGATCTTGAGATGCCTGGTGACGTTCGGGATCGGGTTCCTCATGGTGCTGCTGGCCGTCCGCTTCGGCGAGGCCCTCTGGCGCGCCGTCACTTCCTAGGGGTGCACGAAGCAGAACTCGTTGCCCTCGGGGTCCAGCAAGACCTGGAAACTCCCTTGCTCGTCGGTCACCACGTCCCCCACCACCCGCGCCCCCAGTGCCACTGCCTTCCCCACGGCAGCAGAGATGTCGTCCACCAGGATGTCCAGGTGCAACCGGTTCTTGACGGCCTTGCTCTCGGGCACCGGCTGAAACGAAATCCGCGGCCACCCCGGTGGTTCGACATGCGCCCACCCGTGCGCACGCAGCACGGGTTCCCCACCCAGCAGCCCAGCCCAGAACCGCACGAGCGCGGCAGGCTCAAGGCAGTCCACCACAACTTGGTCAAGTCTCATGGTTCACATCATCGGCGGTGCCACCGGCGTCTTCACCAACTGCGCGTCCTTGCCCGCCACGAACCAGCCGATGCTGCCGAGGAGCGGGAACCCGAAGATCACCAGAATCCACAGGAACTTGCCGCCCCCGGTCAACCGAGGATGCCGCAGAACGGAGACGACGGCGGCCACCCACAGTACACACAACGCCACAGCGAGCCCGGCGAGGAACAGCAGTACCCCAACGCCGAGGGCGTCATCAGCAGCCTCTTGAGCAACCCAACCCACCATGCCACCCCACGCTACGACCCTCCTCCCGTTCCGCTCGCCAAGCCACCCACCCGAGTGAAGGCGCTGCTCGTGTCCTGTGAACATCCCTCGCCCGATGCCGCTGTCACCGTCGTCTCCGAAAGCGGTGCGTGGATCACGTTCGAGAACCCGGTCGACCCGTATGGCGACGGGTCGACGGCCGTGTGCGTCGAAATCGGCTACAAGAACGACCGGGAACACTTGGTTTGCAGGGCCCACGGTGTCGACGTGGCCGTGATGGAGCCCGAGCCCTTGACCCCGTTCCTGCTCTCCCTGGCCGCTGACTACGCCGGGTGGGATGGCACGCGGACGTGGCAAACCATGGACACCAACCTGACCGCCACAGCAACCCACACCGGCCACCGAACCACCCTGACCTGGACCCTCCGTACCTGGCACCACCGGCCCAGCCCTTGGGAGGCGAGCGTGGTGCTGTCGCTGGAGCCGGGCGAGCAACTGCACACCTTCGCCACCGACCTACGCCACCTGCTCAACCTCCCGCTGACCTGAGCGTGCTGAAGGGCCGAACAGGCGAGCACAGTCCACAAGGGACAATTGGCGAGGCGACTATCAGCGCTCGTTCAGACCGCTGAGTCGGCGCGACGTCCCGGCCGCCGCCCGGGTATGGCGTCGTTGTCGCGGTGGCGTGGGTATGGGGAGGTGGCCCGTGGTGATGCAGCGCTTTACGGTCTTGGCGCCGGCCCGAGCGGGTAAAGGCTTGCCTGAACCGGCCATGGGCACGCGAGGGGTACAGGAGATCGAATCGGTCGTCCGAGTCGGATGGGTCGCGAGGCGGCTACCTGCGAGGGAGACAGAGAGCGGGTGACGGGAATCGAACCCGCATGACCAGCTTGGAAGGTCTGGCAGCGATCAAGCCCCTGACCAGCTAGCCTTCTGACCAGCGCCTATGCGCCAACCTGGCCGCCCGTACCCCTGATTGACCGCTGTTAACCCTGAGATGGGGCACGCGGGGGCACGGGCGGCGACGGCATGTTGCAACTCGCCCTGACACTCGGCTACCGTCCCGGCGGCTTGGGGTGGAGCTCGTCCGTGTTGTCCTGAGCCTGGCCCTCGTCGCCGAGTCGCCTGCACCGATGGCAAGACGGCGAAGCCGTCGCGGCAGCCGATCGCCGTGCCCAGCCCGGTCAGGCCGCGTGATCGCGCGATCGTCCGAACATCGAGCCAGTGAGTGCGCTCAGTTCACCGTGGTCACTGCTCCGCAACGTCATTCTCCGGCAGCAAGGAGGCTAGATAATTAATCAAACTCTTGTATTCTGCTTTATAGGGCGGGTGGCTTACGTGTTTGGGGCGTAGGATCATCCCGCGGTCCGCGATGTAATGTGCACCTCCTTTGACTTTTGCATACATTAATCCCGCGACTTGAGGGAAGATCTTCCTGGGGATGTCGTTGCCGCCATCCTTGTCTCGCGAGTTGACTACGTAGCGGAACGCCCCTAGTGTGATATCCACCGCTGAACTTATATGTGAAGCGCCGTCGCAGGTGGTGGCGTACATAAGAACGCGGTTCAACTTGATTTTATTGCCGGAGTCCTCGAAATTCAGTCCTTCTTGAAACTTGGTGCGCAGGAAAGTGTAAGCGGTATCTTTCGGGAGGCGGTCGACCACTACGACACCATAGGAATCTTGTTCAACCAGATACTTATTATTGAAAGCGATCAGGACTGTATTCAGTGCGAACTCTACGAGCTCTGTTTTGGTCTTATTCTTGGCTATTTCATGAAGTACAAGTTTGACGATGAGTCGAGCCCCGATGTCATGGCACGCCGCTACCACTTCTTCTTTGGCCTTTGTGTAATCTGCTATAGTGATGTGTTGAGGGCGAGCCCTGGTGTCAAATTTGAGCTGGTCGGTATCGTTGAAACTGTAGGTTTCACGGATGGTGTCGATACGCTGATCCAGTTCTGCCATCTTATCGGCTGGGATTATTAGTCCGCCGTAGATAAAGAAGATCCCTTCTTTGCTTGGTTCGAGGTTCGTCTCGTCCGTGACAAAAATGTACATCACTGTCTCCGATGTCCATCGCCGCACACGCACTATGATGGCCACTATGTCGCAGTTGCTTGGCAAGGCGTTACAGTAGGCGTCGGCGGGCACTACGTGAGACACGGCGTAGGAGCTGCTGTCCTTGATCTGCTGGTTGACTGCCAGCAGTGCCTGTGGGTGAAAGCCGCAATGGCGGCTCTTATTGAGAAGGTCAAGTGCTCTTTGGGTCAGTTATCCGATCGGCTCGGCTTTGGTGGCTGGAAGCGGTTGGGCGGCAGTTCGCGCCTGTGACGCGCCGCCTCCCGGCCACGTGCGCCGACTCCGCGCGCGGCCGACGGGCGGAGCGGAGCGGGAGCCCGGCGTGCCGCGATGCGGGGAGTCGGTGCAGACGTGAGCCGTGGGTTGTTGCGCGCTGCCGCAGGCGGCGCGCCGTGATCCCGTAGAGCGGAATTCGGCAACGCAGCAGGTTGGGCGCGGTTGCGGTGTTGCAGTGGGAACGGCCTGCCTAGGGTGTGGGTGTGGATCTGGTCGCGCGGGCCTACTCGGTGGCTGAAGGTCGGCTTGCCTCGTCGTTGCCTCGGCGGTGGGCGCATGTGCAGGGCGTTGCGAAGCGGGCCGGGTTGGTGGCTGGGGTTTTCGCGGAAGCGGAGCGGGAGCTGCTCACGGCGTCGGCTGTTCTTCACGACGTGGGGTATGCGCCGGAGGTGGCGGAGACCGGGTTTCATCCGCTTGATGGGGCGCGATACCTCGAACAGCAGGGATTCCAAGAGCGGTTGTGTGGGCTCGTGGCTCATCACTCCTGTGCCTACCGAGAGGCAGAGTTGAGAGGGTGCTCGGCGGAGCTGGCGCGGTGGGTGGATGAGCAGACGCCGCTGCGGGATGCGCTGTGGTGGGCGGACATGACGACCGGGCCGGATGGCGCCACGACCGCGGTGCGTGAGCGGATTGCGGAGATTCAGGCGCGGTATGGGTCGGAAGATCTGGTGTCGTTCTTCATCCGGCAGGCGGAGCCTGAGTTGGTGGCGGCGGTGGAGCGGACGGAGGCTCGGTTGCGGGCTGCTGGGGTTGAGGTCAGGTGAAGTAGGGCTCGGCGCGGTTGCTTAGGCCGTGGTCGATGCGTAGGCGGATTGACGGGTGGATGTCGAGGTCGGGTAGGCGGTTGGGTTCTACCCAGAGGACTTCCTTGGACTCGTTGCTTGTGCGCAGCTCGCCTCCGATGGGTTGAGCGCGGAAGCAGATGGAGAACTCCTGGCGGACTTCGCCGTCGTCGTAGGCGATGACGTGGTTGGGGTTGGAGTACAGGCCGACCAGGCCGGTGACCTCTACGTGGATGCCGGTTTCCTCGTCGACCTCGCGTACGACTGCTTGGGCGAGGGTTTCGCCTACGTCTTGGCCGCCGCCGGGGATGGCGTACTTGTCGTTGTCGGTGCGGCGGATCATCAGGAGGTGGCCGGTGGGGTCCTGGACGATGGCGCTGACTGCTACCCGGATGCTGTTGGGCTTCGGGGCGTTCGGGTCGTTGAGGTAGTCGGTCCGGCTCATGGTTCGACCTTGTCAGAAGGTGGCGCGCTTCGCGCCGGCCCAGACGGTCTCCAGACTCTCGGAGTAGGTCTCGAAGAGGTCGCCGGCGGACAGGCGGCGTAGGTGGAGAGCGGGGGCGTGGGCGCCGGGGAAGCCGTAGACGTGGGTGTTGACGATCATCTCGTCGTCGAAGCGGAAGACGGAGTTGTAGAGGGTCGTCTTGTGTAGGCGGACCTCGATGCCGGGGACCTCGGCCAGCGGGCGGACGAACGCGAGGGCGTTGCGGATGCGGGCGGCGACGGTGCCCTTGCCTAGCTGTTCCTCCTCGCTGCGGCGGGCGGCCTCGCGGGCGGTGGGGTCGCCGAAGAGGAGGCGGACGCGGGTGCCGTTCTCGGCCTTGGTGCGTAGCTCCTTGGCGAAGGTTGGGCGTTCAACCAGGAACAGGGCTGCCAGGGACAAGACCTCGATGTGCTCGGTGGCGTCGTTGAGGAGCCGGTCCCAGAGGTCCGCGGGGATGTTGTTGCGGTGGGGGTAGACCTTGACGACCTCGGACTCGGCGATCTCGGCCTTGCGTTCGGTGGCGACTGCGTCGGGCCAGAGGTAGTTCTCGGTCTCGCGGACCATTGATGCGATGGTGTGGCGGTGGCGCGGGTAGGGGATGCGGCCCTTGGTGATCCAGCGCTCGACGGTCTTGGGGTCTACGCCGGTGGCGCGGGCGACGTGGTCGAGGTCCAGGCCGTTGCGGAGGAGGGCTTCGCGTAGGCGTTCGTTGGCCATGTGGACCCCTGTGTGGAGACGAGTTGGGACGTCTTCAACGTACCGCAGACGTCCTTAGAGGTCCCGCTATGCGGTGCTTGCGTCCCGCTGATTTGCGGAGAGTGGTCGTTGTCGAGATGCCGGGCAGACGGTCCGGCCGACGCCGTTGAAGAGGAGTACGACGGTGGCGATCACGGGTGGGAGCAGGCTCTCCACGACGCATGACTTCGTCTTCCCGCGTGGTGCGCTGGTGATGGGTGTTGAGCCGGTGCTGAAGTTCCAGTCGGCTGAGGAGCGGGCGAAGGGGCTGCCGGTTCAGCAGGAGACGGACAAGGAGACCGGGCTACTGGTGTGGTCCGTGCTGGTGATCGACCAGGCGGCGGAGCGCAAGGCCGATGCGGTGGTGACGGTGAAGATCGCGGCTCCGCACCAGCCGGTTCCGCCGGAGGCGATTCCGGGGACGGACGTGCGGCCGGTGGTGTTCGAGGGGCTGACGGTGACGCCCTGGATCGACGACAAGGCTTGCCGGGGCAGCCACGGGGGTGAGCGGCACCGGTGCCGGGCGAAGCTCGGGTACAGCCTGCGGGCGTCGGCCATGAAGCCGGTCGTCGTCAAGACCTCGACCAAGGCCGCGTGACCGCGTGGTGGCGGACATGGTGCGGCTACACGTGACGGCTGACCTGCCTATTCGGCCGGTGCCGCTGAAGTACGCGGACCGGGTGGAGATCCGCTTCGGCAAGGCGTTCCCGGCCGTGCTGGTCATCGACTTGGCGGCCTTGGGGCGGTTGCGGCTCGCGCTGGACCAGGCGGCGGCTGCGCTGGCTGCGGGTGACAAGGCATGAGCTTGAACATGGTCGCCACGCCGGGGCGGGAGGCGGCGGCTGCCTTGGTGATGGTCAACGGGATGCCGACGCTCGTTGTCTACCTCGACCCGGTGAATCTGACGGTGCAGGTTCCGCCGTTCCCCGGCGGGCGCGAAGTCATGGCGCGGTTCTGCCGGGAGCTGTCCCGCGAGGCGTGGAAGGTGGCCGATCGGCTGGACTCGGCCGGCGGGCGTCACGCGCTGGCGGAGGGGGCGGGTGATGGCGCAGCGGAAGAAGTCTGACGCGTGGGAGGCCGCCTTCGCGGTGCGGACGCTCAAGGACGCGCATGAGGCGTTGGGGAAGGTCATGCCCGCGCCGGATGCGGCGCTGTCGCGGTGGCGGGTCTTCTACCTGTGGTCGGCGGAGGTGTACCGGCAGGTCGCGGAGATCGACCGGGGGCACCACCACGAAGCGCTGTACTGGGCCAAGCGTGAGCGTGAGAAAGGGGAAGCGCTCACGGCCGAGTGACTTCCTCTAGTCCTGTTCAGACAAACACCTGATCTTGCTGGGCCCCGTGGCGATAAGGCCAAGGGGAAGCGGCCGGTCGCCTTGCCGTCGCTCATGAGGTAGGAGATCGAGCGGCACCTTGTTCGTTGACGACGATCCGGACGCCTGGGTGTTCGTCGGGCCGAAGGGTGGTCGGCCGAAGCGGAACAACTTCTGGCACATCTGGGACAAGGCGCGGAAGGCCGCCGGCATCCCGGACGTCCACCTCCACGACCTACGGCACACGGGCAACACGCTGGCGGCGGAGACCGGAGCGACCCTCCGGGAGCTGATGGACCGGATCGGGCACAGCGCGACCCGCGCGGCGAGGATCTACCTCCACGCGCGGGAGGAGCGCGGTCGGAAGATCGGTGATGGTCAAGGCGGAGATGGGCTTGCCTGAACCGGCCATGGGCACGTGAGGGGCACGGAAGATCAAGAAGGGGAAGGTCGTCCGAGTCGGACGGGTCGCGAGGCATCTACCTGCGGCGGAAGAGAAGAGCGGGTGACGGGAATCGAACCCGCATGACCAGCTTGGAAGGCTGGGGCTCTACCATTGAGCTACACCCGCATCGCGTCCACGGGGGTGGGCGCGGGATCAGCTTAGCTTGTCGCGATAGGGTGTTGGTGACCGGGGCGTGGCGCAGTTTGGTAGCGCACCCGCTTTGGGAGCGGGGGGTCGCAGGTTCAAATCCTGTCGCCCCGACGGTTGCCCTGGCCGGCCCACCGTGGTTGGTCAGGGCTTTTCCACGCCAGTGCCGTTCTTGAGCACACCCGCGCCTGGGCGCTCAAGAACGGCCGGTTCCCCAGTGGTCGTGCGCCTCAGGCGGGGGTGGCCACCTGTTCACTCACCACCTGTGCCGCCGCGGACACCAGTGCCGTCACGGACGGGTTGGTGGAGTTGTCCTGCCGCCACGCGAACTGCGTGTACACCCGGAACGGGGGCACCCACGGCAGGCGGCACAGCCGCCCGTCCGCCAGTTCGGCCGCCACGGTCACCTCCGGCATCAACGAGATCCCCAGTCCCGAGGCCACCGCGCGCTTCGCGGCGTCGATCGAATCCAGAGCCAGCACCGGCGAGCGGGACTCCGCGTCCTGCAACCCCAGTGCCTGCTCGAACTGCTCGTAGTAGCTCGCGCCGTTCTCCGCCCGGATGAGCGTGCTGCCGCGCAGCTCGTCCTCGGTGATCACCGATCGCCTGGTCAGGGCGTGGGTCGGCCCCGCGACCATGACCAGCGGCTCCGGGCACAGCACGGTCGTCTCCAGACCCTCGCGGGCCTCGACCGGGCCGATGAAGAAGGCGCAGTCCAGCCTCCCCTCGCGGACCGACGCCAGGTTCGTGGCGGTGTTCCGGGAGTGCAGGGAGATCTGGACGCTCGGGTACCTCCAACACATGTACTCGATCAGAGGTAACAGTCGGTAGTCGGTCAGACTCTGTGCGCTGCCGATGACCAGCTTGCCGTGCGGCTCGCCGTTCATCGTGATCGCTTTCCGCGCCTTGTCCGTCAACGTGATGATGTTGCGCGCGAAAGGCAGCAGCTCGACGCCTGCGGAGGTCATCTGTATGCCTCGCGGGAGTCTGCGGAACAGGGGCACTCCAAGGGTCTCTTCGAGGGCCTTGATCCGCGTGGTGATGGTAGGTTGCGAGCAATTCAGTGTGGCGGCTGCCTTGGTGAAACTGCCCGTTTGAACCACAGTTGTGAACGCCAAAAGCTGACGCGTCTCCATGGAGCTCCCCAACGGTGCGTGAAAGTGAGCCACGGGCGGACGGAGGGACGACCCGACCGTGGGTTTCGGTGCATGGCGGCAGTTGATCCACTACTCGGCGATCAACATCGCTGCTCTGCCGTGAGGGGCGGTACCCGATGGACTTCTGTGGTCACCAGAACCTGTCGGAAGCCGACGCGATGGTGTGCACAGCCGGCGCCCGGACCGCGTCCTGGGTTACCGTTCGGCAGCGGCGGAATGGCTCTCATCGGGTCATCGGCACCTTGTCTGGTAGGTGGTTAAGAAGCTCGATGACATTGTCTCGCTCGTTCCTCGGTCCCGGTTGCCGGTGGCGTCCGCTGCTGGCCCCCCAGAACGTCCGGCAACGTGAATTATTTCGTGGTCCAGCGACATGCGGGTCCGGGCGTCACGCTACCTGAAACCCACACTAATGGACTACGGCGAGTGGAGTCATCTCGACAAGTGAAACTTTTCTGTCGAGCGCTACTCCGAACGGCCCCAATTCACCCCTTGTGGCGAACCCCCTCCCCGTGGTCGTTGCCGACTGTTAGTCGCCGTTACGGCATCCGTGTTACACCATGCTCTCCCGACTTCGCTGGGTGATGGGGCGTATCGCTCCGTCAACAACGATCACTGCCACTCGAACGGCCTAATACGGATGGCGGGGGTTGGTCCGTTCGTGCGAATGGGTGCGGCCGGACCGGGGCACTCGGGCCCCCGCTCGGTGCGGGTCGGGCCGCGTCGACTTCTCCGCACGGTTGCGGAGAGCGCACGCGGGGCAAGATCGACAATGCGCCTCGGGTGCATACCCGCCGTGGGGTCGTCCGAATGCATTCCGAGTGTCCGGAAATGGAAAACCGGGTAACCGCCCCGCAAATCGTGTTGAGCTAACGCCAGAACGGGCTGGGCCGTCCGCCGAGGGGCTCAAGAAACGCGCAGGACACGCCCGTAATTACGGTGCGTAACCATGAACGGGTCTGACCGGGGTGGCCCGTGTGCCGAACGACACCCTCAGCCGGCCACCGCAGCCTAGCGCGTGCACGCGCGCGTCGTGCGACGACATCCGGGGTCCGCCGCCCCGCGCCCGGGCGCACCGCATAGACTCGGGTCTCCACTCCGGCGCCCCCGAGGGCGTTCCCGGGGTGTTCCGCACGTCCTGCCCGTTACGAGGAGACCACGTTGAAGAGCACCGTCGAGCACCTGAGCCCGACGCGGGTCCGGATCAACGTCGAGGTGCCGTTCGACGAGCTCAAGTCGGACTTCGACCGCGCCTACCGCAAGCTGGCCAAGCAGGTCCGCATCCCCGGCTTCCGCCCCGGCAAGGCCCCCGCCCGCGTGCTGGAGAGCCGCATCGGCCGCGCGCCCGTCCTGGACGAGGTCGTGCAGGAGGCCATCCCCGCGAAGTACCTGGAGGCCGTCAGCTCCGGCGAGCTGCGCACGCTGGGCCGCCCCGACTTCGAGGTGACGAAGATCGAGGACGGCGAGTCGCTGGCGTTCACCGCCGAGGTCGACGTCCGCCCCGAGATCACCGTGCCCGCGTTCGGCGAGCTGGCGGTGACCGTGGACGAGCAGGAGGTCACCGACGAGGACGTGGCGACCCAGCTCGACGAGCTGCGCGCCCGCTTCGGCACCCTCGCCGGCGTCCAGCGCCCGGCCCAGCTCGGCGACTTCGTGTCCGTCGACCTGGCCGCGACCGTGGACGGCGAGGAGGTCGAGGAGGCCAAGACCACCGGCCTGTCCTACGAGATCGGCTCCGGCCAGCTCGTCGAGGGCATCGACGACGCCCTGGTCGGCGCGTCCGAGGGCGAGTCCAAGACCTTCACCACCACGCTGGTGGCCGGTGAGCACTCGGGCCGCGCGGCCGAGGTCACCGTCGTGCTGAACTCCGTCAAGGAGCGCCGGCTGCCCGAGCTGGACGACGAGTTCGCCCAGCTGGCCAGCGAGTTCGACACCCTGGACGAGCTGAAGGACGACCTCAAGGTCCGCCTCGGCCGGGTCAAGAAGATGCAGCAGGGCGTCCAGGCCCGCGACAAGGTCCTCGAGGCCCTGCTCGCGGCCGTCGAGGTGCCGCTGCCCGAGGCCGTCGTGCAGGGCGAGGTCGAGGCCCGCGAGCACGACGCCGTCCACGCGTTCGACCACGACGAGGCGCGCTTCGC
This sequence comes from Actinosynnema sp. CA-248983, assembly GCA_050954585.1. Taxonomy (GTDB): domain Bacteria; phylum Actinomycetota; class Actinomycetes; order Mycobacteriales; family Pseudonocardiaceae; genus Actinosynnema. Next base: position 1,626,793 of record CP191863.1, read on the forward strand.
CGAGTGGCTGTCCGAGCAGGGGCAGACCAAGGAGGAGTTCGACGCCGAGGTGCGCACCGCCGCCGAGCAGGCGGTCAAGACGCAGCTGGTGCTCGACGCCATCGCCGACGCCGAGGAGCTGGGCGTGTCCGACGCCGAGCTGACCGAGCGGATCGTCTACCAGTCGCAGCGCTTCGGCATCAGCCCGGAGGAGTACGTCAAGCGGGCCCAGCAGTCCGGCCAGCTCGGCGCGATCTTCGCGGACGTGCGCCGCGGCAAGGCGCTGGCCTCGGTGGTGCGCCAGGCCACCGTGACCGACAGCTCCGGCAACGCCCTGGACCTGGACGAGCTTTTCGGCGAGCCGAAGGCCGCCGAGCCGAAGGCGGAGTCCACTGAGGAATCCGCGGTTGCGCCGAACGCCTGATCGGGCGGTCGCGAAAATCACCCTGGAGTGAAGCCCTGAGCGAACGCGGGCGGTGTCGGGAAGGCGACGCCGCCCGCCTTCGTTAAGGTCGTTGTCACGAGACTCTTTTCGGCAAAAAGTTAGGCAGGCAGACGTGACGCAGCACTTCTTCCCGACGCCCGAGATGCGGTCGGCCACGGGGATGAACCTCAACGACTCGGTCTACGAGCGCCTGCTCCGCGAGCGGATCATCGTGCTGGGGTCGCAGGTCGAAGAGGGCATCGCCAACCAGATCACGGCACAGCTGCTCCTCCTCGCGGCCGAGGACCCCGAGAAGGACATCACGCTCTACATCAACTCGCCCGGCGGCTCGGTGACCGCGGGCATGGCGATCTTCGACACCATGCAGCTCATCGAGCCCGACGTGGCGACCTACGCCATGGGCCTCGCGGCCTCCATGGGCCAGTTCCTGCTCTCCGCGGGCACCCCGGGCAAGCGCCACGCGCTCCCGCACGCCCGCATCCTCATGCACCAGCCCTCGGCGGGCGTCGGCGGCACCGCGGCCGACATCGCCATCCAGGCGGACATGCTCACCCGCACCAAGCGGGAGATGGCCGAGCTGATCGCCGAGCACACCGGTCAGCCGGTGGAGCGGATCATCGCGGACTCCGACCGAGACCGCTGGTTCACCGCCCAGGAGGCCCTGGAGTACGGCTTCGTGGACAAGGTGATCACCCGCGCCAGCCAGGCGAACACCAACTGACCCGGCGAGCACACCGACCAGGAGTAACCAAGTGAGCCAGTTCCACGCGCCGCAGTCCCGGTACGTGCTCCCGTCGTTCGTCGAGCGCACCAGCTACGGCATCAAGGAGTCCAACCCCTACAACAAGCTGTTCGAGGAGCGCATCATCTTCCTCGGCGTGCAGGTGGACGACGCGTCGGCCAACGACGTGATGGCCCAGCTGCTGGTGCTGGAGTCCGAGGACCCGGACCGCGACATCCTGATGTACATCAACTCGCCGGGTGGCTCGTTCACCTCGCTGATGGCCATCTACGACACCATGCAGTTCGTCCGCCCGGACATCCAGACCTACTGCCTGGGCCAGGCCGCCTCGGCCGCCGCCGTGCTGCTCGCGGCGGGCACCCCGGGCAAGCGGCACGCGCTGCCCAACTCGCGGATCCTGATCCACCAGCCGGCCACCGAGGGCGTGTACGGCCAGGTGTCGGACCTGGAGATCCAGTCCAACGAGATCCAGCGCGTCCGCCGGCTGCTGGAGACCACGCTGGCCAAGCACACCAGCCGCACGCCCGAACAGGTGCGCACGGACATCGAACGCGACAAGATCCTCACCGCCGAAGAGGCCAGGGACTACGGCATCGTGGACAGCGTCCTGCCGTACCGGAAGCTCTCCGCCAAGTGAGTCCCGCGTGTCGCCCGACACGCCGAGCCGACCAGGGATACCGGGTGGTTCGGGGTGTCGGGGGCACGCTGGTCCTCCCGCACAGGCGGGTGGGCCAGGTACCGTCGAGGGGAAGAGGTTGACCCCGCAGCCGGCGGGCGTAAGCCGAACAGCAGTCAGGCGCACCTCACCAGGTCGTGCGCCGGAGGGGACAGAGGTCAGCGGTCATGGCGCGTATCGGTGACGGCGGCGACCTGCTGAAGTGCTCTTTTTGCGGGAAGAGCCAGAAGCAGGTGAAAAAACTCATCGCCGGCCCCGGTGTCTACATCTGCGATGAGTGCATCGACCTCTGCAACGAGATCATCGAGGAAGAGCTGGCGGAAGCCGGTGACGTGAAGCTCGACGAGCTGCCGAAGCCCGCCGAGATCCACGAGTTCCTCGACCAGTACGTGATTGGCCAGGACGAGGCCAAGCGGACGCTCTCGGTGGCGGTCTACAACCACTACAAGCGCATCCAGGCGGGTGACCGCGGGCGCGAGGGGCGCGACGACGGCGTGGAACTGGCCAAGTCGAACATCCTCATGCTCGGCCCCACCGGGTGCGGCAAGACCTACCTGGCCCAGACGCTGGCCAAGATGCTCAACGTCCCGTTCGCCATCGCGGACGCCACGGCGCTGACCGAGGCGGGCTACGTGGGCGAGGACGTCGAGAACATCCTGCTCAAGCTCATCCAGGCGGCGGACTACGACGTCAAGCGGGCCGAGACCGGGATCATCTACATCGACGAGGTCGACAAGATCGCCCGAAAGAGTGAAAACCCGTCGATCACCCGGGACGTGTCCGGCGAGGGCGTGCAGCAGGCGCTGCTGAAGATCCTGGAGGGCACAACAGCCTCCGTGCCGCCGCAGGGCGGCCGGAAGCACCCCCACCAGGAGTTCATCCAGATCGACACCACGAACGTGCTGTTCATCGTGGCGGGCGCGTTCGCGGGTCTGGAGAAGATCATCCAGGACCGGATCGGCAAGCGCGGCCTGGGCTTCGGCGCCGAGGTGCGCACGAAGGCCGAGGTCGACGCGGCGGACTACTTCGCCGAGTCGATGCCCGAGGACCTGATCAAGTTCGGCCTGATCCCCGAGTTCATCGGGCGCCTGCCGATGGTGGCCAGCGTCACCAACCTGGACAAGGAATCGCTGGTCCGCATCCTCACCGAGCCGAAGAACGCGCTCGTCAAGCAGTACCAGAAGCTGTTCGAGATGGACGGCGTCGAGTTGGAGTTCACCCGGACCGCCATGGAGGCCGTGGCCGACCAGGCGATCCTGCGCGGCACCGGCGCCCGCGGCCTGCGGGCGATCATGGAGGAAGTCCTGCTGCCGGTGATGTACGACATCCCGAGCCGGTCGGACGTCGCCAAGGTCGTCATCACCGAGCAGACCGTGAAGGAGAACGTGAACCCGACCATCGTGGCCCGGCAGCCGTCCCGCCGGGAGCGCCGCGAGAAGTCGGCGTGAGCCTCCCCTACGCGCTGGTCCTGCACGGCCTGGGCGGTTCCGGGCCGACGCACTGGCAGAACTGGCTGGCGGGCGAACTCGCCCACCACGGTGGCCAGGTGGACGTGCCCCAGTTCACCCTCCCGGATGAGCCGCGCCTCGCGGTGTGGCTCGCCGAGCTGCGCGAACACCTCGCGGCGGCTCCCCGGGAGGGTGAACGGGTGGTCCTCGCGCACTCGCTGGCGTGCCTGCTGTGGCTGCACCACGCGGCCGGCGACTTCGACCCCGCCTTGCGCGTGGATCGAGTCCTGCTGGTGGCCCCGGTGTTCCCGGACTTCCGGGACGAGCCCGCGATCGCGGACTTCCTGAACCCGCCGCTGGACCCGACCCTGGTGCGCCGTGCCGCCGCCTCCACCCGCCTGGTGCTGGGCGAGGGCGACGAGTACTGCACGCTGGCGCAGGGCAAGGAGCTGGCGGAGTCGCTGCGCCTGGACCTGGACGTCATCGTGGGCGGCGGTCACCTGAACGTGGCAGCCGGCTACGGCCCGTGGCCCGCAGTCCAGAAGTGGGTCCGCAGCGACCGCACCCCGCTCACGCCCCGCTGAGACCTCAGGCGCGGACGCGGCGTCCCAGGAAGCGGACCACGTCCGGCACGACCTTGCGGTACGTCGAGTCGTCATGGCCCCCGCCGGGGACGATCACCGCCACCGCCGGCTTGGTAGCGGCGATAAAACGGCGCGTGCCGGCGATGAACCGGTCCGTGTCGCCGACCCACACGCCCAGCGGCACCGGTCCGTGCTTGTCGAGGTTGCGCAGCGGGTCCAGGGACGCCCACTCGGCCTCGTCGTCGAACGCGTTCCGCTTGCTCACCTCGTCCCACGACGTCATCAGCGCTGGAGCCATGGTCGCAACCGCCTTGAGCGGCTCTCGACGCTCATGCCTCCGTCTGGCGTAGAGCAGCGCCCCGAACCCACCCATCGACACCCCGGTGGCGGCGAACACGGACCCGAACCCGCGCTCCGACAGCCACTGCGGGACCTCCTCCAGGAGCATGGCCATCGGGTCGTCACCCGGGACGTTCTCGTGCCAGTAGTGGTCGCCGCCGTCCACCGCGACAAACCCGAACGGGGGAACGGACCCGCGCGACACGGCCGACACCAACGCCTCGGGCAGCCCACCGACCGCCGCGTACCCCGCGCTGCCGTACCGCCCGTGCAACAAGATCGACATCGGTAGGCCGCGGGTCTTGGCACCGGGCGGGACCAGGGTGAGCAGGTCGACCTCGCGGCCCCGATACCGCGAAAACACCCGATCCCTCTTCACCACGGCACGCTTCGGTGCCGGCACAGGGCCCGCGACGCCCAGCGCGTGCCGCAGCGCCTCACCCGCGGGTGCCTTGCCGTTGAGCAACAGACCCGCCGCGGCGAGCCCGGTGCCTCCGAGCGCGCCGAGCACAGTGCGCCTGCTGACCATGTCCCCCTCCAGCGCATTCCCCCAAGACCCATCGCCGGCGGTGCCCCCGGTGTTTCGCCTAGACCGCCTTCCCCGCTCGGAGGTCCGCGATCTGCGCTTCCGTGTAACCGAGCGTGCGCAACACGTGATCCGTGTGCTCGCCCAACGCCGGCACGGCCCCGGGTGAAGCGCCCCACGCCGACGAGTCCACCGACGGCCGCAACATGCCGACCTCGCCGCCCGGCACGGCCACCCGCACCCCACGTTCCCGGGCCACCAGCTGCGGGTGGTCGGGCAGTTCGGCGACACCGCGCGTGCGTGCGGCGGGCACGTCGGCGTCGTCCAGCGCCTTGAGCAGGTCCGCGGCGGCCCAGCCGGCGAAGTCCAGCTCCGCGTGCAACGCGGCCCGGTGCTCGACGCGCGAACTGACCGTCGTGAACCTCGGATCGTCGGCCAGGTCGGGCCGCCCCAGCACGGCGCACAGCCGCCGCCACTGCGGGTCGTTCTGCACGGCCAGGTGGACCGCCCCGTCCCGGCAGGCGAACGGCCCGTACGGTGCGATGCTGGGGTGGTGCGCGCCGGTGCGCGGGGCGGCCCGCCCGGTGCCCGCCGCGTACAGCATCGGCTGGTGCATCCACTCGGCCATCGCCTCGAACAGCGACAGCCGCAGCGTCGCCCCCTCACCAGTCCGGGCACGGTGCAGCAGGGCCGCCAGCACAGCCGACTGGAGCTGCACACCCGCGGCGATGTCGGCCACGGAGATCCCGGCGCGGGCCGTGACGTCCCCTTCCCCGGTGAGTTCCACCAACCCCACCTCAGACTGCACGAGCGCGTCATAAGCCTTGCGCTCGCCGTACGGACCGGCGTCGCCATAACCCGACAGCTCGCCGACGACCAGCGTCGGGTGCTGCGCGCGAAGCGTGTCGGCGTCCACACCAATGCGACGCGCCGCCCCCGGCGACAGGTTGCACAAAACCACATCGGCGCTGGTCACGAGCCTGTCGAGCACCTCACGCCCGGCCGGGTGCTTGAGGTCCAGCGTCAGTGACTCCTTGCCCGCGTTCGTCCAGGCGAAGTACGACGACACCTCCCCACAGGCGTGGTCGTAATGACGGGCGAAGTCACCGCCGTCGGGCCGCTCCACCTTGACCACCCGCGCGCCGAGGTCGGCCAGCAACCTGGTGGCGTACGGCACGGCAACGGCTTGTTCGAGGCTGATGACCAGCACCCCATCGAGCGGTCGCGAGGCCGCGTCGGTGGGTCGACCTTCGTTCAAGAGCGATCACGTCTTTCGATCGCGCTTGAACGAGGGTCGAACTGCCGACTTTGGGCGGCCTCGCCATCCGACACAGCGGTGATCCGTTCGTGGTGCGCGTACACGTTCATGGAGTCCCCGCGCAGGAAGCCCACCAAGGTCACTCCCTGCTCCTCAGCCAACTCCACCGCCAGCGAAGAAGGCGCGGACACGGCCGCCAGCACCGGCACACCAGCCATCGCCGCCTTCTGGACCAGCTCGAACGACGCCCGCCCGGACACCATGAGCACCGTCCCGGCCAGCGGCACCCGTCCCTGAAGCACCGCCCACCCCAGCACCTTGTCCACCGCGTTGTGCCGCCCGACGTCCTCCCGCACCACCAGCGCCTCACCCGACCCGGTGAAGAGTCCGGCCGCGTGCAACCCGCCGGTCGAGGCAAAGACCTTTTGCCGAGCCCGCAACGCGTCCGGCAGGCCGCCCAGCACGTCCACGTCCACCCGGACGTCGTCGTGCGCGGGGGAGAAGCGGGTCTTGAGCTTCACCGCGTCCAGCGCCGCTTTGCCGCACACCCCGCACGACGACGTGGTGTAGAAGTTCCGCTCCACGCCCACCGAGGGCGGCGGCACGTGCTCCGCCAGGGCCACGTCCAGCACGTTGTACGTGTTCAGCCCGTCCGGTCCAGTGCCCTCGCAGAACCGGGCCACCGACACGTCCGCGAGACCACCGATCACGCCTTCGCTGAGCAGGAACCCATGCGCCAACTCGACGTCGTGGCCGGGTGTGCGCATCGTCACGGTCAACGCCGTGCCCCCGACGCGCAGCTCCAACGGCTCCTCGGCGGCCAGTGCGTCGACCCGCGTCCGGTGCGTTCGTCGCGAATACGTGACCACTGGGCGACGGACGGTGACTCGCCCCATCGTGGAACTCCTTCCCGACGCTAAGTTTCGGCGTGAGCCACCAACCAGGTTACGGAGGTGTCGGCCAATGGGGTCCCGGGTGGGTTTCCTCGACCGCTCTCGGACCGTCGCCCCACCGGACTGGAACCGCTGGCTGGTGCCGCCCGCGGCGCTGTCGGTGCACCTGGCGATCGGGCAGGCGTACGCGTGGAGCGTCTTCAAGCCGCCCTTGGAAGGTGCTCTCAACCTCTCCGGCACGCAGAGCGCGCTCCCGTTCCAGCTCGGGATCGTCATGCTGGGCCTGTCGGCGGCGTTCGGCGGCACGCTGGTCGAGCGCAACGGGCCGCGCTGGGCGATGTTCGTCTCCGCCACGTGCTTCTCGTCCGGCTTCCTGATCTCGGCGCTGGGCGCGTGGACGCAGCAGTACTGGCTGGTGGTGCTGGGCTACGGGTTCGTCGGCGGGATCGGCCTGGGCATCGGGTACATCTCGCCGGTGTCGACGCTGATCAAGTGGTTCCCGGACCGGCCGGGCATGGCGACCGGCATCGCCATCATGGGGTTCGGCGGCGGCGCGCTGATCGCCTCGCCGTGGTCGGCGCAGATGCTGGAGTCGTTCGGCAAGGACCACACCGGCATCGCCCAGACCTTCCTCACCCACGGTGTGGTGTACGCGGTGTTCATGTCGGTGGGAGTGCTGCTCATCCGCGTGCCACCCACGGTCGCCGAGCAACGCCTTACCCGTTCGGTAGTCAACGTCTCGGCCCGCAACGCCCTGCGCACGCCCCAGTTCTGGTGCCTGTGGGTCGTGCTGTGCTTCAACGTCACGGCCGGCATCGGCATCCTGGAGAAGGCGTCGCCGATGATCCGCGACTTCTTCGCGGAGACACCGACCCCGGTCGCGGCCGGCGCGGCGGCCGGTTTCGTGGCCCTGCTGTCGCTGGCCAACATGGTGGGCCGGATCACCTGGTCGTCCACTTCGGACCTGGTGGGGCGCAAGAACATCTACCGGCTGTACCTGGGCGCGGGCGCGTTGACCTACCTGGCCCTGGCGTTGGCGGGCAACTCCTCCAAGGTGCTGTTCGTCGTGTGCGCCATGCTGATCCTGTCCTTCTACGGCGGGGGGTTCGCGACGATCCCGGCCTACCTCAAGGACCTGTTCGGCACCTACCAGGTGGGCGCGATCCACGGGCGGCTGCTCACCGCCTGGTCCCTGGCCGGCGTGCTGGGGCCGCTGATCGTCAACGCCATCGCCGACAGCCAGAAGGCGGCCGGCAAGGCCGGGCCCGACCTGTACACGACGTCCCTGTACGTCATGATCGCGTTGCTCGCCGTGGGCTTCGTGGCCAACGAACTCGTGCGACCGGTGGCGGCGAAGCACCACGAGCCGGAACTGGCGGAGGTGGCCCAGTGAGCGGGGGTGGCCCGGTGAAACGCGCCCTGGTCGTGTTCGCGTGGCTGTGGGTGGGCCTGCCGCTCACCTACGGCCTGGTCGAGTTGATCCGCAAGGTGACCGCGCTGTTCACCGGCTAGGGTCGTCCGGTGGACTCCTACGACGTGGTGGTGGTCGGCGGCGGGCACAACGGCCTGGTCGCCGCGGCGTACCTGGCCCGGGCCGGCCGGTCGGTGCTGGTGGTGGAGAAGCTCGACCACGTGGGTGGCGCGGCGGTCAGCGAACAGGTGTTCGCCGGCGTCCCGGCCCGCCTGTCGCGCTACTCCTACCTGGTGAGCCTGCTGCCCGACCGCATCGTCACCGACCTGGGTCTCCGCGTCGACCTGCGCTCCCGCGCCGTGTCCTCCTACACCCCGGCGGGGAACCTGCTGGTGGAGCGCACGCCGGGCGAGGCGACCGCCGCGTCGTTCCGCGCCCTGACCGGCTCCGACGCGGAGTTCGAGCGCTGGCAGCGCTGGTACGCCGACCTGGAACTGCTCGCCGGCGCCCTGTCGCCGACCCTCCTGGAGCCCTTGGTGTCCCGCGAGCACGCCCGCATCCGCGTGGACGCCGTGGCCCGGACGCGGTTGTGGGAGCAGGTCTTCGAACGTCCGCTGGGGGAGACCCTGGAGGAGTTGTTCGCCCATGACATCGTGCGCGGCGTGGTCGCCACAGACGCCCTCATCGGCACCCACACGTCACTGCACGACCTGCGCGCCAACCGCTGCTTCCTCTACCACGTGATCGGCAACGGCACGGGGGAGTGGAAGGTGCCCGCCGGCGGCATGGGCGCGGTGACCGCCGAACTCGAACGCGCCGCGCGGGAAGCCGGCGCGGAGGTCGTCACCGGGGCCGAAGTGTCCAGAGTGGACGCGGACGGGAAGGGCGCCGAGGTCGAGTTCGACGGCCGGACGGTGGGCGCCCGGTTCGTGCTCTCCAACATGTCCACCGCGACCCTGACCGCGTTGCGCGGCCAGCCCGCGCCCGAGTCGGCCGAGGGCGCCCAGCTCAAGGTCAACATGCTGCTGGAACGCCTGCCCCGGCTGCGTTCCGGCGTCGACCCGGCCCAGGCGTTCGCCGGCACCCTGCACCTCGACGAGTCCTACAGCCAGCTCGAATCCGCCTACCGGCAGACCGCCGAGGGCAAGCTCCCCGACGTCCTGCCGGCCGAGATGTACTGCCACACCCTGACCGACCCGTCCATCCTCGCCCCGGAGTTGGTGGATCAGGGCTGGCACACCCTCACCCTGTTCGGCCTGCACACCCCGGCGAGCCTCGTCCCGGACGACACCACCCGCGACCAGCTCGTGTCCCGGTACCTGAAGGCGCTCAACGAGCACCTGGCGGAGCCGATCGAGGACTGCCTGGCCCGCGACGCCGAGGGCAACCCGTGCCTGGAGGCCCGTTCCCCGCTCGACCTGGAAGCCGAACTGGGGTTGCCGCGCGGCAACATCTTCCACGGCGACCTGGCGTGGCCGTTCGCGGAGGCGGAGGACGAGGTCGGGCGCTGGGGCGTGGAGACCGAGGTGGCGAACCTGTTCGTGTGCGGTGCCGGCGCGCGTCGGGGCGGTGGGGTGAGCGGGATCGGCGGCCACAACGCGGCCATGGCGGTCCTGGAGCGTTAGAGCCTGCCGAACAGCTCGGTCACCAGCTTCTTCTCCTGCTCGAAGTTCGCGGCGGAGGTCACCAGGATCTCGATGTCTCCCTTGCGCGCCACGAGCGTGTTCTGCACGACCTCGCCCGCGCCGAGCGTGCTGGTGTAGGCCTCGTCGAAGAACCCGCCGAGGTCGGCGACCCGCTGTCCGCTGTCGGTGAAGCCCTTCTTGCCCTGCGCGAAGGCGTCCGCGTCCGACTCGCTCTGGAACCGGACCATCGTGTTGACGCCGCCGCCTTCGTACTGGCACACGACGACGTTCTGGTTCACGGTCTGCTTGGGGTGGGCGAGGTTGAGCTGGAGCGCCGCGCCGACCACTTCTTCGGGCGCTTTCGAGCAGTCGAGGCCGTCGGGGGCGGCCTGGGACGCGGTCGTCGAGGCGGCGGTCGTCGTGGTCGGCGCGGGAGGAGCGGGGACAGGCGCGGCGGTGCAGCCGACGAGACCGAGCAGGCCGACCAGGGCGACCAGTGCCTTCTTCATGCTCGGTGGTTCGCCCGAACGGACGCCGGCGTTACCCGGAGCGCGTCTCAAGAAGTCTTTAGCAACGACTCTTGCTAAAGACTTCTTGAGGTGCGTACGGTGGTGTGGTGGCCGACGACCTGATCAAAGATCCCAAGGCACTCCGGGCGCTGGCTCACCCGTTCCGGTGGAAGCTGATCATGCTGCTGGCTGCCGAAGGGCCGCGCACGGCCACGCAGTGCGCGGAGGCGACGGGGGAAAGCGTCGCCGGCTGCTCGTATCACCTCAACACGCTGGCCAAGTACGGCTTCGTGGGCGAGGTGCCGGGGTGAAGGGGAAGCAGAAGCCGTGGCAGCTCGTCCAGCACATGCAGCGCTGGTCGGGCGAGGGCGTCGACGAGGAGACGGCGCTGGCCGGGGAGGCGGCGGGGGAGGCGTTCCTGGAGCACGCGTTCGCCGACATCCGTGACGCGAACCGGCGCAAGTCGCTGGAGCCCGCCGAGTGGCGCGAGGCCTTGGCGCTCAACGGTCGGGTGGAGTTCCTGACCGCCGACGAGTTGCAGGAGATCACCACGGAGGTGCTCGCGATCATCGGCCGCTACAGCGACCGCAACGACGACGAGTCCGCCCGGCCCGAAGGCGCCCGCCCGGTCCGCTTCCTGCTCTCCACCACGGTGTCACCGCAACGAAACTGAGGGGGAACCATGCACGACTTACTTTCCTTGGCACACCAACGGATGCGCGAAGACCAGGCCGCGGCCCACCGCCACCGCCTGACCCGCCGCCGCCTCCACGTCCTGTCCGGCACGCTCAAGCTGGACTGGACCGTGGCCCGCGACGACCGCCACCTCGTCGCCTCCATAGCCTTCGCGTGGCGACGACGTCCGGCGTGACCCGCCGCTACCCCAGCTTCTCCAACCGCACCACGATCGACTTGGACGTCGGCGTCCCCGACTTCTCCGCCGTGGAGTCCAACGGCACCAACGGGTTCGCCTCGGGGAAGTACGCCGCCGCGCACCCCTTCGCTGTCGAGTAGGCCACCACCCGGAACCGCTCCGCCCGCCGCTCGAACACGCCCGTGGGGTCCTCCGGCCATTCGCTGACCACGTCCACGAAGTCACCGTCCGCCAGCGCCAGCTCGTCCAGGTCGGCCGGGCTGACGAACACCACCCGCCGGCCGTCCTTGACCCCGCGATAACGGTCGTCCAAGCCGTAGATGGTGGTGTTGTACTGGTCGTGGCTGCGCATGGTCTGCAACAGCAACCGCCCGGCCGGCACCCGCAGCACCGTCAGCTCACTGGCCGTGAAGTGCGCCTTCCCGCTCCGCGTCCCGGTGAACTCGCGGGCGTCGCGGGGCGCGTGGGGCAGCACGAACCCGTCCGGCTGCCGGACCCGCGCGTTGTAGTCCGCGCACCCCGGCACCACCCGGGCGATCCGGTCGCGGACCAGGTCGTAGTCCTTCTCGAACTCCTCCCACGGCACCGGGTGCCCGGCCCCCAGCACCGCGCGCGCGAGCCGGCACACGATCGACACCTCGGACAGCAGGAACTCCGACGCCGGCTCCAGCCGCCCGCGCGACCGGTGCACTACGGACATCGAGTCCTCGACCGTCACGAACTGCTCGCCGGTGTGCTGGAGGTCGCTCTCCGTGCGCCCCAGGGTGGGCAGGATCAGCGCCTCCCGCCCGTGCACCACGTGCGACCGGTTCAGCTTGGTCGACACGTGCACGGTCAGGTCGCACGACCGCATGGCCCGTTCGGTCACCGCGGTGTCCGGCGTGGCAGCGACGAAGTTGCCGCCGACCGCGAAGAACACCTTGGCCCGGCCGTCCCGCATGGCGCGGATCGAGTCGACGGTGTCGAAGCCGTGCTTGCGCGGCACCTCGATGTTGAACTCGGTCTCCAGCGCGGACAGGAACTTCTCCGGCATCTTCTCCCAGATGCCCATGGTCCGGTCGCCCTGGACGTTCGAGTGGCCGCGCACCGGGCACAACCCCGCCCCGGGCTTGCCGATCATCCCGCGCAGCAGGGCGACGTTGGCGATCTCCTTGATGGTCGCCACGGCGTGCTTGTGCTGCGTCAACCCCATGGCCCAGCAGAAGATCGTGCGCTCCGACGACGCCAGCATCCGCGCCAGCAGCTCGACCTGGGCGCGGGGCAGGCCGGTGGCCACGTCCACGGCGTCCCAGTCGAGGTCCCGCACGTGCGCCGCGTAGGCCTCGAACCCGTCGGTGCAGCCGTCCACGAACGACCGGTCCACCGCGTCCCACGACAGCAGCAGGTTGCCCACGGCCTGGAACAGCGCCTGGTCGCCGCCCAGCCGGATTTGGAGGAACTCGTCGGCCAACGGGGTGCCGGCGCCGACGACCCCGCGCACGTTCTGCGGGTTCTTGAACCTCAGCAGCCCGGCCTCGGGCAGCGGGTTGACCGCGACGACCTTCGCGCCCGCCTTCTTGGCGTCCTCCAACGCGGACAGCATCCGGGGGTGGTTGGTGCCCGGGTTCTGGCCGACCACGACGATCAGGTCGGCGCGGGCGAAGTCGTCGATGCTCACCGAGCCCTTGCCGATGCCCGTGGTCTCCGACAGCGCCGCGCCGGAGGACTCGTGGCACATGTTGGAGCAGTCCGGCAGGTTGTTCGTGCCGAACGACCGCACGAACAGCTGGTAGAGGAACGCGGCCTCGTTGCTGGTGCGGCCGGAGGTGTAGAAGACGGCCTCGTCCGGGCCGGCCAGGCCGTTGAGCCGCGTGGCGATCAGTTCGAAGGCGTCGGCCCACGAGATCGGCTCGTAGTGGGTGCTGCTGTGGCGAAGAACGACCGGTTCGGTGAGCCGCCCCTGCTGCCCCAGCCAGTAGTCGGTCTTCTCGGCCAGTTCCGCCACCGGGTGCGCGGCGAAGAACTCGGGTCCGACCCGCCGCCGGGTGGCTTCCTCGGCGACCGCCTTGGCCCCGTTCTCGCAGAACTCGGCGAGCTTGCGGTGGCCTTGCGGCTCGGGCCAGGCGCAGCCCGGGCAGTCGAAGCCCTCGCGCTGGTTGAGCAGCCGGAGCGTGGTGACCGTCCGCCCGACCCCCATCTGCTCGACCCCGCGCTTGAGCGACACGGCGACGCCGGGCAACCCGGCCGCCCAGGTCTTGGGCCCGGTGACCTCGAGCCGGGCTTCGTCGATGTCTTGCTGGGGAGGCTTGCTCATGGGAGACATTCTGCTCGCCATGGGCCGCGCGAGCGCTGGCGCGCCCCGCGCGAGCGCACCAGCGCCTACCGCGATCGACCGTGGCCACCGGGTGACGCGGGACCGCTGTCACGGGCCCCAAGGGGTTGAGAACGGCCCGTGAATCCGGCGTCGCTCCCAGGCGGCGGACCGGTTGATCAACGTCAATTGTGAGCGGCGCCACTCCGGCCAGCATCGGCCGATCGGGTGACCCCTCAGTCCGAGCACCCGTCCTCGGTGCCCAGGGGTTTCGCGTGGTCGAAGTAGTACTCGGGCTAACGGCCGGGTCGCCGGACCGGCGGGCGACCTCGGTGATCCAGGGGGCGATGAAGCCCGCCTTGGACGCCTCGCACGCGATCGAGTAGTCGAAGCCCTGCATCGCGCCCCGCCACAGGCCCCGGCTGGAGCGTCCGACGGTCCGACCGGGCCGGGCGGGACCGTCGGACCTCCTTGCGCGCCGTCGCTCGACGTCCCGCAGCCACCTGTCGTCCCGCAGGTCCGGGTGGTTCTCGATGTCCCCGATGTCCACGTGCGCCTCTCTGGTCCCGATCGAAGCCGTTCACTCGATCGGAGCAACGTATCCGCGCGTTGCGCAGCGCGCCCGCCCGGTCGGGGCGGTAGCAGGAATCCGGTTCGAAGTCGATACCCGGACCTCCGTAGACTTCGCTCGTGACTGAAACGCCCACCACCCCGCAGCGCCCTGAACTCCCGCCGGCCTGGAACCCGGCCGAGGTAGAGGCCGGCCTGTACGAGCGGTGGGTCGAGCGCGGTTACTTCACGGCCGACGCGACCAGCGACAAGCCGCCGTTCACCATCGTGCTGCCGCCGCCGAACGTGAACGGCAGCCTGCACATGGGCCACGCCCTCAACCACAGCGTCATGGACGCCCTCACCCGCCGCCGCCGCATGCAGGGCTTCGAGGTCCTGTGGCTGCCCGGCACCGACCACGCGGGCATCGCGACCCAGACCGCGGTCGAGCGCGCCCTGGCCGGCGAGGGCATGTCCCGGCACGACCTGGGCCGCGAGAAGTTCGTGGAGCGGGTCTGGCAGTGGCGCGAGGAGGTCGGCGGGAAGATCCTCGGCCAGATGCGCCGCCTCGGCGACGGCGTCGACTGGGACCGCGTCCGCTTCACCATGGACGAGGGCCTGTCCCGGGCCGTCCAGACGATCTTCAAGAAGCTGTTCGACGACGGCCTGATCTACCGCGCCGAGCGCATCATCAACTGGTGCCCGCGCTGCCAGACCGCGCTGTCGGACATCGAGGTCGACCACTCCGACGACGACGGCGAGCTGGTCTCCATCCGCTACGGCTCGGGCGAGAACTCGATCGTCGTCGCCACCACCCGCGCCGAGACCATGCTGGGCGACACGGCGGTGGCCGTGCACCCGGAGGACGAGCGGTACCAGCACCTGATCGGCACCGAGGTCGAGGTGCCGCTGACCGGCCGGTTCGTGCCGGTCGTGGCCGACGAGCACGTGGACCCGAAGTTCGGCACCGGCGCGGTCAAGGTGACCCCGGCGCACGACCCGAACGACTTCGAGATCGGCCAGCGCCACGAGCTGCCCGCGCTGACGGTCATGGACGGCCGCGGCAACATCACCGCGCACGGCCCGTTCGAGGGCCTGGACCGGTTCGAGGCCCGGCCCGCCGTGGTCGCCGCCCTGCGCGAGCAGGGCCGGATCGTGGCCGAGAAGCGCCCGTACACGCACGCCGTGGGCCACTGCTCGCGCTGCGACACGGTCATCGAGCCGCGCCTGTCCATGCAGTGGTGGGTCAAGGTCGAGCCGCTGGCCCGCGAGGCCGCGGCGGCGGTCCGCGACGGCCGCACCACGATCCACCCGCCGGAGCTGGCCAAGCGCTACTTCGACTGGGTCGACAACCTCAACGACTGGTGCATCTCGCGCCAGCTGTGGTGGGGCCACCGCATCCCGGTCTGGTACGGCCCCAACGACAAGGTCATGTGCGTCGGGCCGGACGACGAGCCGCCGGGCGAGGGCTGGGTCCAGGACGAGGACGTGCTGGACACGTGGTTCTCCTCGGGCCTGTGGCCGTTCTCCACGCTGGGCTGGCCGACCCCGACCAGCGACCTGGCGAAGTTCTACCCGACCAGCGTGCTGTCCACCGGCTACGACATCCTGTTCTTCTGGGTCGTCCGGATGATGATGTTCGGCCTGTACGCGATGGACGGCAAGCAGCCGTTCGACCACGTGTTCCTGCACGGCCTGATCCGCGACCAGTTCGGCAAGAAGATGTCGAAGTCGCGCGGCAACGGCATCGACCCGCTGGACTGGATGGACACCTACGGCGCCGACGCCACCCGGTTCACGCTGCTGCGCGGCGCGAACCCGGGCTCGGACCTGGCGATCGCCGAGGAGTGGGCCGCCGGGTCGCGCAACTTCACCACCAAGCTGTGGAACGCCACCCGGTTCGCGCTGAGCAACGGGGCCAACGTCGAGCAGCCGCTGCCCGCCCGCGACGCGCTGACCGACGCCGACCGCTGGGTCCTCGACCTGCTCGACCAGCTCGTGTCCGATGTGGACGGCCAGTTCGAGCAGTTCCAGTTCGGCAAGCTGGCCGAGGCGCTCTACCACTTCACGTGGGACGAGTTCTGCGACTGGTACCTGGAGCTGGCCAAGGTCCAGATCGCCGAGGGCGGCGAGCGCGCCGAGTCCACCCGCCTGGTGCTGGGCCACGTGCTCGACGTGCTGCTGCGCCTGCTGCACCCGTTGACGCCGTTCGTCACCGAGACCCTGTGGACCACGCTCACCGGCGGCGAGTCCCTGGTCATCGCCGAGTGGCCGAAGGCCCGCGGCGGCGAGCGGGACGAGGTCGCCGCGCAGCGGGTCGAGGGCCTGAAGAAGCTGGTCACCGAGATCCGCCGGTTCCGGTCCGACCAGGGCCTCAAGCCCGCGCAGAAGGTCGCCGGCAAGGTGCGCGGCGCGTGCTGCGTGGACTTGATCGACCAGGTCCCGGCGGTGCTGTCGCTGACCCGGATGACCGAGCCGGACGAGGACTTCCAGGTGTCGGTGTCGCTGGAGGTCGGCCTGCCCAAGGGCACGGTGAAGGTCGAGCTGGACCTGTCCGGCGCGATCGACGTGGCCGCCGAGCGCAAGCGGCTGGCCAAGGACCTGGCGGTGGCGGAGAAGGAGCGGGCCCAGTGCGAGGGCAAGCTCAACAACCCCGCTTTCACCGACAAGGCGCCCGCCGAGGTCGTGGAGAAGATCAAGGGCAGGTTGGCCGCGGCCACCGCCGAGATCGAGCGCATCCACGCCCGCCTCGAAACGCTGCCGCAGTCGTGACCGCGCCCGAAGCCCTGGAGGAGCTGCGCCAGGTCGAGGCGGAGCTGAACCAGCGCTGGCCGGAGACCAAGCTCGACCCGAGCGTGGACCGGATCAAGGCGCTGGCGGAGATCCTCGGCGACCCGCAGACGTCCTACCCGGTGATCCACATCGGCGGCACGAACGGCAAGACGTCCACGTCCCGCATGGTCGACGCGCTGCTCACGCGCGTCGGCCTGCGCACCGGCCGGTACACCAGCCCGCACCTGCAGCTGGTGACCGAGCGGATCAACGTGGACAACGCGCCGATCAGCCCCGAGCGCTACGTCGAGGTGTACCGGGACGTCGAGCCCTACATCGGGATCGTGGACAGCCGGTCCGAGGTGCCGATGAGCAAGTTCGAGGTGCTCACCGGCATGGCGTTCGCGGCGTTCGCGGACGCCCCGGTGGACGCGGCGGTGATCGAGGTCGGCATGGGCGGCCGGTGGGACGCCACGAACATCGCCGACGGCAAGATCGCCGTGCTGTGCCCGATCGGCCTGGACCACACCGAGTACCTGGGCGACTCGCTGGAGGGCATCGCCGAGGAGAAGGCCGGGATCATCAAGCCCGGCGCGGTGGCGCTGCTGGCCGAGCAGGACCCGGCTGTGGAACGCGTGCTGCTCCAGCGGGTGGCCGAGGTGGACGCCACGGTGGCCCGCCAGGGCTCGGAGTTCGGCGTGCTCCAGCGCGACGTCGCGGTGGGCGGCCAGATGCTGCGCTTGCAGGGCCTGGGTGGCGTCTACGACGAGATCTTCCTGCCGCTGCACGGCGCTCACCAGGCCGCGAACGCTGCTCTGGCACTGGCCGCGGTGGAGGCGTTCTTCGGCGCCGGCGCGGACCGGCAGTTGGACATCGAGGCCGTGCGCGAGGCGTTCGCCACGGTGACCTCTCCGGGCCGGTTGGAACGGGTCCGCTCGGCTCCGACCGTGCTCGTGGACGCCGCCCACAACCCGCACGGCGCGAAGGCGCTGGCGCGGGCGCTGGACGAGGAGTTCGGGTTCCGCAAGCTGGTCGCGGTCGTGGGCGTGATGGACGACAAGGACGCCGTGGGCATCCTGACCGAGCTGGAACCGGTCGTGAACGAGATCGTCCTGACCGCCAACTCCTCGCCGCGCGCGATGGACCCGGACCTGCTGGCCGGCGTGGCGATCCCGATCTTCGGCGAGGACCGCATGGTCGTGCAGCCCCACCTGGTCGACGCGATCGAAGAGGCCGTGCGGCTGGCGGAAGAGGACGACGACGGTGGCGTGGTGTCCGGCGGCGGCGTGGTGGTGACGGGCTCGGTGGTCACCGCCGGCGAGGCGCGGGCCCTGTTCGGGAAGGCTCCGGCATGACCACTCCTCCGGCTCCCAAGAAGGACCCGATGAAGTCGTTCCGGGGCATCATGGCCGGGACGCTCATCCTGGAGGCCATCGTCGTCGCGCTGGCCCTGCCGGTGGTCGCGAACCTGGGTGGCGGCGTCGCCTCGGGACCGGTTACCTGGTGCTCGGGTTGATCGTGGCGTTCATCGTGACCTGCGGGTTTGTGAAGCGGCCGTGGGCGGTGTGGATCATCGCCGTGCTGCACGTGGTGATGATCGCTTCGTGGTTCCTGATGACCGCGTTGAGCGTGATCGGGGTGCTGTTCGCGCTGGTGTGGGGGTACCTGCTGTGGTTGCGGCGGGACGTGGCCAAGCGGATGGCCGAGGGTCGGCTGCCCAGCCAGCAGTCGTGACCGCGCCCGGGGACGACGCGGTCGACAAGCTGGCCGACCGGGTCAACGCGCTGGTCGCGGCGCGGCGGGTGCCGTGCCTGCCGGCGCTGCCCGCCGACGTCCGGTCGCGGGTGGTCGTGACCGCCGACCGCATGAAGGCGCCCTGACCGGCGGGATCGCGGTGTTCCGGGGTCGTAGGGGTCGTGTTCACCCGGCATTCGTATCCGGCGGTTAGAAACCCGCCATGAGCGAAGGTGGAGTGAACCGGCGGACGCTGCTGCGCGCCGGCGCGATCGGTGCGGCGGGCGTGTTCGTGCCCGGGGTGGCGTTGGCGCAGAGCGGGCGGCCGGTGTTGACGCACGGCGTGCAGTCCGGGGACGTGACGTTCGACGGCGGGTTGGTGTGGGCGCGGGCCGACCGGCCTTCGCGGATGGTGGTGGAGGTGTCGCGGGACGCGGACTTCCGGCACGTCCGGACCGTGCGCGGGCCGTTGCTGACGCCCGAGACCGGTGGCACGGGCAAGGTCCGGCTGCGGGGGCTCCCGCCCGGGCGCGAGGTGCACTACCGGGTGATCGCCGAGGACCTGGACGGGCGGGCGCGGAGCGAGGCCGTGGCCGGGGCGTTCCGGACGGCTCCGCTGGGCAAGGACGCGGTCCGGTTCGTGTGGTCCGGTGACGTGGCGGGCCAGGGCTGGGGCAGCAACCCCGACCTCGGCGGCATGCCGATCTTCGCGGCCATGGCGGCCCGCCGGCCCGACTTCTTCATCAACAGCGGCGACACCGTGTACGCGGACAACCCGCTCAAGGAGACGGTGACCCTGCCGGACGGCCGGATCTGGCGCAACGTCGTCACGCCGGAGAAGCTGAAGGTCGCGGAGACGCTGGACGAGTACCGCGGCCAGTTCGCCTACAACCTGCTCGACCCGAAGTACCGCGAGTTCGCCTCCCAGGTCCCCATGTTCGTGCAGTGGGACGACCACGAGGTGGTCAACAACTGGTACCCGGGCGAGATCTTGACCCTCCCGCAGTACACCGAGAAGCGGGTGGACGTGCTGGCGGCGCGGGCGTTCCAGGCGTTCCACGAGTGGCAGCCGATCGACCCGCGCCAGGCCGTGGACGGGCGGATCTACCGCAAGTTCTCCTTCGGCCGCCACGTCGACGTCTTCGTCCTCGACATGCGCTCGTACAAGGACCCCAACACCTCGTCCAAGACCGACCCGGGTCACGTCCTGGGCGAGCAGCAGGCGCGCTGGCTGGTGCGGGAACTGGACCGTTCGCACGCCACCTGGAAGATCATCGCCGCCGACCTGCCGATCGGGCTGACCGTGCCGGACGGCGTGGACATCGAGGGCATCGCCAACGGCCTGCCGGGCGCGCCGGGCGGGCGTGAGCACGAGCTGGCGTGGGTCCTGCGGGAGCTGAAGAACCGGCGCGTGCGCAACACCGTGTGGCTGACGGCGGACGTCCACTACACCGCCGCGCACCACTACTCGCCCGAGCGCGCGGCGGTCGGCGACTTCGACCCGTTCTGGGAGTTCGTGTCCGGGCCGGCGCACGCCGGCGCGTTCGGGCCGAACACGCTCGACCCGACGTTCGGGCCCGAGGCGGTGTTCGTCAACGCCCCGCCGGCCGCGAACACCACGCCGTTGGACGGCTTCCAGCACTTCGGCGAGGTCGAGGTGTCCCGGGACGGCGAGCTGACCGTGTTCCTGCGGGACATCAAGGGCGTTTCGCTCTGGTCGAAGACCCTGGCGCCCGAGCGCCGGTAAGTTCTTGCAAGAGTTTGCGGTGGCTGGCCCCTTGTAGAAGCAAGGCGGTCGTGGTTTTGTGAGCCCTCGCCCGGTCCTGTCGCCGGGCGAGGCTTGCAAGAACTTGCGACGAGGAGGTCGCCCCATGCGCCGCCGCTTGGGCTTGGTCGCCCTGCTGATAGGTGGGCTCGTCCTGCCCGTCAACCCGGCCGCCGCCGCACCCGCCGAACGCCTCGCCGTCGGCTCCGTGGAAGACATCGCACCAGGGGTGCGCGACCGTGACCGGGGGCTGGCGCGTGACGCGGTCCGCGCCGGCCTGTCGGGTGAGCGGTTCTACTTCGTGATGCCCGACCGGTTCGCCAACGGCGACCCCCGCAACGACCGCGGCGGCACCAGCGACCCGGACCGGCTCAAGACCGGGTTCGACCCGGCCGACAAGGGCTTCTACCACGGTGGAGACCTCAAGGGCCTCCGCGACAAGCTCGACTACCTCGACGGCATGGGTGTCACCGCCATCTGGCTGACCCCGATGTTCGCCAACCGCTGGGTGCAGGGCGAGGGCGCGGACGTCTCCGCCGGCTACCACGGCTACTGGACCACCGACTTCACCAAGCTCGACCCGCACTTCGGCACCACCAACGACATGCGCCGCCTGATCCGCGACGCGCACGGCCGCGGCATGAAGGTGTTCTTCGACATCGTCGCGAACCACACCGCGGACCTGATCGACTATGCCGAGGGCAAGTACGACTACGTGTCCACGGGCGCGGTGCCGTACCTGGACGCCGAGGGCCGGCCGGTCGACATCTCCGAGATCGCCGGGCAACGGGACTTCCCGAAGCTCACCGCCCCGTACACGCCGGTGGTGCGCGGCAAGAAGACCCCGGACTGGCTCAACGACCCGTCGCTGTACCACAACCGGGGCAACTCGACGTTCAGCGGCGAGTCCAACGAGTACGGAGACTTCGCGGGCCTGGACGACCTGATGACCGAGCACCCCAAGGTCGTCGCGGGCATGAAGCGGATCTTCACCAACTGGATCGACGTGCTGGGCATCGACGGCTACCGCGTCGACACCGTCAAGCACGTGAACATGGAGTTCTGGCAGGCGCTCGCGCCGCACGTGCAGCGGTACGCGGAGTCGCGCGGCAAGAAGGACTTCTTCGTGTTCGGCGAGGTCTTCGACGCCAACCCGGCGGTCACCTCCCGCTACTCCACGACCGGCCGGATGCAGGCGGTGCTGGACTTCCCGTTCCAGAGCGGGGCGTCGTCGTTCCTGTCCGGGCGGGGCGCCCAGCGCCTCGGTGAGGTGCTGGTCGACGACGACCGGTACACCGACGCCGATTCCAACGCGTCCTCGCTGCCGACGTTCCTGGGCAACCACGACATGGGCCGCATCGCGTGGATGATCCGGCAGAACCGGTCGGGCATCGGCGAGTCCGAGCTGCTGGACCGGCTGGAGCTGGGCAACGCGCTGATGTACCTGTGGCGCGGCAACCCGGTCGTCTACTACGGCGACGAGCAGGGCTTCGCGGGTTCCGGCGGGGACAAGCTGGCGCGGCAGGACATGTTCGCCTCGAAGACCCCCGAGTACGCGGCCGAGCACCTGGTGGGCAGCGACCGGACGGGCGCGGTGGACAACTTCGCCACCGACCACCCGCTGTACCGCCAGCTTCGGGACCTGGCCGCGTTCGTGGACGCCGACCCGGTGTGGCGCGAGGGCAACCAGACCCTGCGGTACGCCTCCGGTGACGTGATCGCGTTCAGCCGGGTCGGGTCGGCGCAGGTCGAGCACCTGGTGGTGGCCAACGCGGGCACCGCCGCGACGACCGTGGACGTGCCGGTCGGCAGCACCGCTCTTGCGCCGCTGTGGCCGTCGTCCGGTGCTTCGACGCCGGCTGTGGATGGCAAGGTTCGTGTCACCGTGCCTGCCTTGTCCGCGGTGGTGCTGAAGGGTTCCGGCAAGCTGGCCGCGTCCGCGCCCACCCCGACGCTGGTGGTCCCGACCGCCGGCACGGTGCTGGACGACCGGGTGGAGCTGCGGGCCGACGGCATCACGTCGGCGTTCGCGCAGGCCACGTTCGCGGCGCGGGTGGAAGGCCAATCCGACTGGACCGTCCTGGGGACCGACGACGCCGCCCCGTACCGGGTGTTCGCGGACCTGGCGGCCCTGCCCGGCGCGGCCGTGGGCAAGAAGGTCGAGATCCGGGTGGTGGCCAAGGACAACGCCGGCGCGCTGGGCGCGGACGGCGCGTCCCTGACGCTGGTCGCCGCGCCGCCGGTGCAGCCGCCGGGCGCGGTCGCCTCGGACTGGCTGGTCGTGCACTACAACCGCCCGGCGGGCGACTACGACGGCTGGGGCCTGCACGTCTGGGGCGACGTCGTGGACGGGCCGACCTGGCAGCAGCCGCTGCCGTTCGCGGGCGAGACGCCGTACGGCCGGTTCGCGTGGGTGAAGCTCAAGCCGGGCGCGAAGAACGTCGGCATCATCGCCCACCGGGGCGACGAGAAGGACACCGACGCGGACCGGTTCGTGGACCCGAGCGTGTCCCCGCAGGTGTGGTTGCGCCAGGGGCAGACGGCTGTGCACGCCAACGAGGTCGCGGCCACGGGTGAGGCGGTCGTGCACTACAGCGGCGACACCGCGGGTCTGGTGGCGCGTGCCGGCACCTCGGAGGTCCCGTTCAGCGGGGGAGTGGCGCGCATCCCAGCGGCCGGTCCGGTCGACTTCTCGTTGGTGCGCAACGGGACCGTCGAGGCGTCCGGCCGCAACTCCGGTCACGCCTGGGCGAAGTCCGGGGACAACAAGGTGTACGCGACGCAGGCCGCGCTGGAGAACCGTGCGGTGATCCACTACCACCGGCCGGCCGGCGACTACGCGGACTGGACGCTGTACCACTGGACCGGGTCGCTGGAGCCCAGCCCGGGGTGGAACCAGTCGCGCGTGCCGGACGGCTCGGACGGGTTCGGCGTGTACTGGTCGGTGCCGCTGGCGCCGGGCGCGGCCGGGCTGAGCAACATCATCCACCGCGGCGACACCAAGGACCCCGGTCCGGACCAGTTCCTCGACGTGTCCGGCACCGGTCACGAGGTGTGGTTCGTGTCGGGTTCGGTGCGGCCGGACGGGCAGGCGTCCTACGTGCTGCCGCCGTCCGGCGGGCGGGGCGTGGACGACGACCTGACCAAGGCGAAGGCGATCTGGGTGTCCCGCGACCTGGTGGTGTGGGACGTGCCGGTCGTGGCGTCCGACGGCTACCGCCTGGAGCACGGCGGGAAGGTGCTGCGGCTGGCGCCCTCGGGTGAGCAGGTGCCGGCGAAGTTCCCGCACCTGCTGGGCAAGCCGGTGTTTCGCGTCCTCGACGGCGCTCGGGTGGACGAGGCGTTGCGGGACAAGCTGTCCGCCGTGCACGTCGACTCCGGCGGTGGTCTGCGGCACCGGACGGGCGTGCAGATCGCGGGCGTGCTGGACGACCGGTACGCGGGCGCG
The DNA here is from genome assembly GCA_050954585.1 of Actinosynnema sp. CA-248983. Lineage (GTDB taxonomy): Bacteria > Actinomycetota > Actinomycetes > Mycobacteriales > Pseudonocardiaceae > Actinosynnema. Next base: position 1,650,660 of record CP191863.1, read on the forward strand.
GCGGCGAAGCTGGCCTACGGGCCGGTGTTCGACGGCGACAAGGTGTCGGTGCGGCTGTGGGCGCCCACGGCGTCCTCGGTGAAGCTGCGGCTGTTCGACCAGCCGAGCGGTGAGCCGACCCGGGTGCTGGACCTGCGGCGCGACGACGCGTCCGGCTCGTGGTCGGGCAGCGGGCGGTGGAAGGACCGGTACTACCAGTTCGAGGTGACCGTGGCCGGTCGCACGGTCACCGTCACGGACCCGTACTCGGTGGCCCTGGCGGTCGGCTCGACGCACTCGCAGTTCGCGGACCTGGCCGACGCGCGCACCATGCCCGAGGGCTGGCGGCAGGACGTGGCCCGGGGGCTGGACGACCCGACCGAGCACGGCATCACCGAGCTGCACGTCCGGGACTTCTCCATCGGCGACCAGTCGGTGCCCGAGGCGGAGCGCGGCACGTACAAGGCGTTCACCCACCGCGACTCGATCGGGATGACGCACCTGCGGCGGCTCTCCGAGGCCGGGCTGGACACCGTGCACCTGCTGCCCACGTTCGACATCGCGACCATTCCCGAGAAGCGCTCGGACCGGCAGGAACCGGCGTGCGACCTGGCCGCCCTGCCCGCCGACTCGGCCGCGCAGCAGGAGTGCGTGGCGGAGACGGCCGCTCGCGACGGGTTCAACTGGGGCTACGACCCGTTCCACTACGACGTGCCCGAGGGCTCGTACGCCACCGACGACGCCCAGTCCGGCTGGGCGCGGTCCAAGCAGTACCGCGAGATGGTGAAGTCGTTGCACGACAACGGCAACCGGGTCGTCGTGGACGTGGTCTACAACCACACCGCGGCCTCCGGCGACGCGCCGACGTCCGTGCTGGACAAGGTCGTCCCCGGCTACTACCACCGGCTCGACCTCGACGGCACCGTGGCGAACTCGACGTGCTGCGCCAACACCGCGTCCGAGAACGCCATGATGGGCAAGCTGGTCGTGGACTCGGTGGTCCGCTGGGCGCGGCTGTACAAGGTGGACGGGTTCCGGTTCGACCTGATGGGCCACCACCCGAAGGCGAACATCCTGGCCGTGCGGGCGGCGCTGGACGCGTTGACCGTGGCGAAGGACGGTGTGGACGGGCGCAAGATCCGCGTCTACGGCGAGGGCTGGGACTTCGGCGAGGTCGCCGGCAACGCCCGGTTCGAGCAGGCCACGCAGGCCAACCTGGCGGGCACCGGCATCGGCACGTTCAGCGACCGGCTGCGTGACGCCGTGCGCGGCGGCGGCCCGTTCGACGCCGACCCGCGCGTGCAGGGCCTCGCGTCGGGCTTGGCGGGTGACCTCAACGGCGCTCCGGTGAACGGTGACGTGGCGGCGCGGCTGGCCAACTACAGCGACCTGGTGAAGCTGGGCATGGCCGGGAACATGGCGGACTACCGGTTCGAGTCCACCTCCGGCGGGGTGATCAGCGGTCGGGACGTGCCCTACAACGGTTCGCCGGCCGGGTACACGGGCGCGCCCGCCGACGTCATCACCTACGTGGACGCGCACGACAACGAGACGCTGTTCGACTCGCAGACCTACAAGCTGCCGGTGGCGACGTCGATGGCGGACCGGGTGCGGATGCAGAAGGTGGCGCTGGCCCCGGTCCTGCTCGGCCAGGGCCAGCCGTTCCTGCACGCGGGCGCGGAGTTCCTGCGCTCGAAGTCGCTGGACCGCAACAGCTACGACTCGGGTGACTGGTTCAACCGGTACGACCCGTCGTTGCGGGACAACGGTTTCGGTCGCGGCCTGCCGCCGGCGGCGGACAACCGCGACAAGTGGCCCTACGCCACTCCGCTGCTGTCCGACGGGGCGCTGAAGCCCGCGACGGCGGACATGCGGCAGGGCGTGGACAACACCCTGGAGTTGCTCCGCATCCGCCGCTCCTCGCCGCTGTTCACGCTGAACGACGCGGCCCTGGTGCAGCGGAAGCTGTCGTTCCCGACCGCCGAGCCGGGCCTGGTCGTGGCCCTGCTCGACGACACGGTGGGCCCGGACGTCGACCCGGCGCTGGGCGCGGTGCTCGTGGTGGTCAACCCGTTCCCGACCGCGAAGACCGTGTCGGTGCCGGGTGCGTGGGCCAACCACCCGTTGAGCAGCGACAAGGCGGTGCTGGACAACGGGATCTCGGTCCCGCCGCGTTCGGTGGTCGTCCTGACCCGCTAGTCGGTGGGGTCGCGGAGGACTCTCCGCGACCCCCGCTCAGGGCTTGCCGAACTGCTCGATCAGCACCGGGTACCGCTCGGCACCATGGCCGGCCGCGATCGCGCGGTCGGTGAGACCCTGGAGCTGCTCGGATGCCCCGAGCTGTCGACGGCCATGCGGTCGCGGTTGCGCCGCCTGGAAGACCAGATGGGGTCCCTCGCCGTGTCCCGCGATGCGCTGACGACCTGCATCGACCCCGCCGAACGCATGGGTGGCGACCTCTATGCCAGTCGTAGTGCGACACCGCCAACAACCGCAGCAGCACGAACAACACGGCCGCGCCGGTCAGGGCGGTGCCGAGGTGGGAGTCGTCGCTGTTCCGGGTGCTCACGGCGGGCACTGTGGCAGGTCCGGTTACCCTTCACCCGACGGAAGAACTCGTACGAAGGAGTACCGACGGCCGTGAGCGAGCGCACCCTGGTCCTGGTCAAGCCCGATGGCGTCAGCCGCGGCCTGGTCGGCGAGGTCATCTCCCGCATCGAGCGCAAGGGCCTCACCCTGGCCGCCCTCGAACTGCGCACCGTCGACCGCGCGACCGCCGAGCAGCACTACGCCGAGCACGACGGCAAAGCGGCCTGACTACTTAGGTTCTGCTGCACAGCCGGTATTCACCTGGGATTTCAGGTGCCGGGAGCCTACGAATGAACTAGGTTGTGCAGTATGGGGAAAGCGGCAAGAGCCCGAATTCTTCGGGCGATGACTGAGGGGACTCCCCTTCGCGCGTACATCTACGGGCGAGCCTCTGCGGACAAGCAAATCTCGGTCGAGGATCAGATCGATGATTGCGTTGACTTCTGCGAAGATGAGGGCTTTCGAGTAGACGCCATCCTGCGCGAGAACGATCGAAGTGCATCGCGTTACCGGACGAAGGACCGTCCGAAGTTCAAGCAGCTCCTCGCGGCGATGCAGGCCGGCAAGATGGACGTGTTGGTCACGTGGGAGAACAGTCGCGCACAGCGTGAGCTTGACGTCTACGTGGAGTTGCGGAAGATCTGCGAGAAGTACGGCGTCTTGTGGGCATACGGCGGCGATGTCTACGACATGAGTGATCCCGCAGACCGCGAGAAGACGGCCCAGGACGCGGTCAAGGCGGAGAGCGAGTCGGACCACATCTCGATGCGGGTCTCTCGCGGCGTGCGGAAGCGGGCCAAGCGCGGACTCTGGCACGGCCCCTTGCAGTACGGGTACAAGCGGGAGTACGACCCTGAGACCGGTGAGGTCTTGCGTCAAGTCGCCGACCCGGTCACTAGCAAAATCGTGAAGGAGATCGTGCGACGCCTTCTCGAAGGGCACTCGGTCACGGGGATCGTGAAGAGTCTGAACGAGCGCAAGGTTCCGTGCCCGAGGAGCGGTGAGTGGACCGCCAGCAAGATTCGACACATCGCACTGAACCCTGTTTACATCGGTCAGCGGGTGCATCTGGGTGAGGTGGTCAGCGAGGGGCAGTGGCCCGCCATCATCAAGCCCGTTCAGCACGCCTCCGTGCGCGCTCTGTTGACCAACCCCGCGCGCCGGACCAATAAGGACGGGACGAGGGTCAAGCACCTGTTGTCGGGCATCGCAACTTGCGGGCGGTGCGGCTCGCCGGTCGGACGGATTCGCGCGGACGGCTTCGAGTCGTATGGCTGTCGCAAGTCGAGGCACGTCGTCCGCCTCCAAACGCGTGTTGACCAGTTCGTTGAAGAGGCGCTGTTGAGCGCGCTGGAGACCCCTTCTATGGCGGACCTGTTCCTTGTGGAACGCACAGAGGACGTCTCGGCCGTGCTGGATGAGGCCAAGGAGCTTCGCGCGCGGCTGGAGACCATCTACCGGGACGCGGCGCTCGGGAAGATCAGCGGTGCAGGGGTGGCGGCGATTGAAGCCGAGTTGCTGCCACTAGTGGAGGAGGCCGAGAAGCGGGCTGAGCGAGCGTCGGTTCCTGACGTGCTTGCCGGACTGGTTGGTGCCGACGCGAGGACCGTGTGGAAGGGCTTGACGCTGGTCCAGAAGCGGGCGGTGATCCGAACCGTCATGCAGCCTCTAATCCTCCCCGTGGGGCGCGGCGGCCACGTGAAGGGGCTGTTGGGAGTTGACCCGAACTTCCTCGGCAACGCCGTAGCGGCGGCCAGCTAGTCAGACCAGTGGGGGCACCGTCGCTACCGACGGTGCCCCCACTGCTCACTTCATCAGTCGTCGCCGGTCATGCGGGCGAGCAACGGCCGGAAGATGTCTCGCAGGCGGTCCTTCTGCGCCTGGGTGAACACTGCCTGTCGGCCTGCGGCACGAGCGGCTTCGAGATCCGCTGCGCTGAGGACGTGCGTGATCGACCTGTCCGCGGACATGGGGAACTCCTAGTGAGCTAGTCGAGACGATGAGCCGGTGTCTGGGGCGCAGCACTTCGCGACGAGCCACGTCCTTGGGCGCGTTTGCTCGCTTGCCACTCCCGGAAAGTCCGTTCACCGATGCGGCGTTGCAGGTGTGGGATGGCGTTCTGGGCCATGCCGACCGGTGCCGGTCCGAGGACGGCGTCCAGGTCGGTGGCGGCGTTGGTGTGCCATCCGGCTTCGGTGATGGCCGTTTCCGAAGGGAAGACGTCGGCTACGCGGTCGGTATCGGGGTTGATGAGGTGGTCCTGTTTGCCGCCGTAGCTGTAGACCCACTTGAAGTTGTCCGGCGGGTCGGGTTCGACCAGCCGCTTAAACCTGTCGACCTCCTTGGTGTAGCTGTAGAACAGGACGTCTGGGACAGCGCGGGCGACGCGCAGCCAGGCGAGTAGGTAGGGGTCGGAGAAGTAGTCGCCCGAGTCGTGCACGCGCAGCGCTGCGCCGTCCCGGTACTTCGGGTGGGCCAGTTCGGCGCGGATGTCGGCTTCCCACTGGGGCAGGTCGTCCAGGACGCGCGTGAGGTTGCGTTGGTGCTTGGCGAGTACGGCGGGGAAGCGGTAGGTGCCGTGGCGGGCGTAGCAGACCGCTGCGCAGACTCCGGCGGCCGGGCAGGTGTTGTAGGTGCGGCCGTCCGGGAGTCGTCCGGCCCAGGCGGGTAGGGAGAAGGTGTGGATGCCGTGCGGGCGCAGGTACGAGTTCTGGGTGATCATCCGCTCGCGCTTGCGCCCGCGTGCTGTCGTGGTGGGCGTGGTTGTCCTCGGGGTCAGTAGAGGTCCGGGTCGTTGCCGGGGATCAGGGGGCGGTCGTCGGCGTCGCGCGGGTCGGACAGCGGGGTGACCTTGCGTTCGGCGGCGAAGGCGACGCCGAAGGTGGCGAGGAGGGTGAGGGCGGCGTTGATCAGGCCGGTGGCGGCGTCGCCCTGGGCGGCGGTGAAGACGCCTGCGCCGACGAGGCCGGAGATCAGGGCGAGCAGGCCGCCGATCCAGGACGCGGCGGTGCGCAGCGGGCGGGGGCGGGGGTTGGACACGAAGGGTTCCTCCTGGGTGGGGTGGTTGCCCTCGTGGCGCTCGAACCACAGGACGAAGCGCAGGGAGGCTTTGCCGAGCAGCCAGAGCAGGAGGGCGAGGGAGACCACGAGCGAGCCGCCGGGCTGGGTTGCGGCGGTGTCGTGGGGGTTCACGGGCGGGTCAGGCAGTCCCCGGCGTAGATGCGGTCCGGGTTGGCGATGCCGTTGAGCGAGGCGATGGCGGCCACGGTGGTGCCCCAGCGCACGGCCAGCGCGGAGAGGGTGTCGCCGGGCCGGATCTGGTAGCGCTCACCGCCGCCCCCGGTGCCGGGGACCTGGATGGTGCTGCCCGCGTAGATGAGGTCCGGGTTGCCGATGCCGTTGCGGGCGGCGAGTTCGGCCACGGTGGTGCCGGTGCGCGCGGCGATGCCGGACAGGGTGTCGCCGGGCTGGATGACGTAGTCGATCCAGCCGGTGGGCGCCGGGGCGGGCGCGGGCCGGCCGGGTGTCGGGGTGGGCGGGGTGCCGAGGATGAACGCCGAGCGGGTCCAGCCGCCGACGGTGGCGTTGCGGTCGACGTGGCCGGCGAAGCCGTTGACGGTGCCCTGGTTGGTGTGCTGGTGGATGGCCAGCCGGTGGTGGGCGTAGTCGACGTTGCCGGGGTCGCCGTTGTACTGCGCGCACCACAGCAACACCTGGTCGTCGGCCCACTCGTCGGGGCGCAGCAGGCGGGTGTACCAGTACTGGTTGGCGTAGACGAGCAGCGGTGCGCCGGTCGCGGCGCGGAAGCGGTCGATGAACTCGGCGACGAACCCGTTGGGGTCGCCGAATCCGTCCTCCTCCATGTCGAGCATCGGCCACATCGAGCCCTCGGCGAGCAGGTCGCGGGCTTTGAGGCTGGCGACGAAGTAGCCGACCTGTCCGGCGACGTTGCCGGGGTGGGCGTAGTGGTAGCCGCCGGCGGCGATGCCGACGCTGCGCGCGCCGTTGACCTGGCTGGTGGCCAGCGGGTTGGTGTAGCCGACGCCTTCGGTGGTCTTCACCGAGGCGAAGCTGATGTTGTGGCCCGCGACGGCGGGCCAGTCGATCCGGTCGCCCTGATGGCTGGCGATGTCGATGCCGTAGTCCACGTGGTCCTTTCCTGTTTTCGGGCATGGCGAAGCGGCCGAACACCGTGGTGGCGTCGGCTCGCGGGTGGGGTGGGTCAGGTGGGTGGGAGTTCGCCGCGTCGTGCGGCGGCGGCGATGTCCTCGGCGGCGCGGCGGCGGTCGCGCTCGGCGTCCAACTCGCCTTCAAGTCCGGCTAGGCGACGTTCGAGCTTGGTGATCCGGGTACGCAGCGCGGCCAGCTCGGCAGCGTGCGCGGTGCGCATGGCGGTGACCTCGGCGGCGTGTGCGGTCTCCCGTGCCGACAGCGCCGCCAGGTACTCGGCGCGGTCGGACCGGTTCGCGGTCATCAACCGGTGGTTTGCGCTGAGCAGGTAGACCACGACCAGCACGAGCGCGCCTGCCACGCCGAAGTTGGGCAGGAACGACAGGTCCAGGAGGCGTCACCTCCACGGATCAGGCGCAGTCGGGTGCATTACCGGGCGGTAACGATCCGCAAGTAGGTAAAAAGCGGGTACCGCTAACGCCGTGCGGATATCAGTCTGCCAGCGGGCAGTCAGGCGCTCGACCCGATTGCCGGGGCTGGAGTGTGTTGTGGGTTCCTGGGTGGTGCTGGTGTTCGTCGCTCTTCTTGCGGCGCTGGTCCTGATCGCGTGGATGGTGCTCCGAACCTATGAGCGGTCTCGCCATTCGACGCAAGTCCGCGCCGAGTTGAAGGCCGGCAGACACGTGGCACTCTCGCTGGAGTTGACTCCCGTCCATGACGGCCGCAGGCAGCTGGCGACACCGCCGAACTCGGCGAGCCAAGCCTCGGACGAGTTGCCGTCTACGGGACCTGGACGCCCTCACGGGCGAGGACGGCGCGGGCGTCGGGGTCGATAGGTGGGTCGGGGAACAGGCCGGTGTCGGTGGGTGCTCCGGTGCCGGTGGTGGCGCGGAGGGTGAGGATCTGGCGGACGCGGCCGGTGTTGTCGCCGTTGGTGCGGATGCCGACGACCCAGGCCGGGGTGGACAGGGCTGCGCCGACGTTGTCGATCACCCGGACGAGGTCGCCGAGGGTGATGCGCGGGTCGGGAAGGATCTCGACGTCGCCGAGCAGGGGCAGGGGTTGTGCGGCCATGCCGAGGAGGTAGTCGGCGATCTGGGCGGCGTTGTTCCACTGCTGTATCCACGGTGTGGCGGGGACTTGGTAGACCTGTGGGCCGTAGAGGGTGCGGCTGGATTCGGCGTAGCGGCGCAGGGACAGTCGGGTGGGGCTGCCGGTGGCGAGGCGTTGCGACCACACGGACAGGGAGTTCGCGCCGGTGTCGGTGAGCATCCACATGGTGGCTCCGCTGGTGTTGCGGAAGGTGATGCGCAGGGTTGCGCCGTCGCGTTCGGTGGTGGACTCGATGCCGCCGACGATGGCGGAGGTTCCGGCGGAGTTCGGGGAGAACCGGACGCGGCTGGTGTTGGCGGGAATGGTGGTCGTGTAGAGGACCGGGGGCGGGCTGTCGTACTCGGTGACGTCGTAGTCGAAGGTCAGCGTGAGGGTTCCGCCGGGCGGGATGGAGCGGGTGCCGGTGTCGGTGAAGCGTTCGGCGTTGGCTCCGGCCCGGTACTGCTGGTAGGGCACGTCCACGACGTTGCGGACGCTGTCGATCGCCTCGGACACCCGTAGGGAGGCGATTTCGCGGGCGCTGGTGACGGTGAGCGCGGGTGTGCCGGGGCTGCGGAACCGGGTGTTGGGGCGGTAGCGGAACACGCCGTAGGGGTCGAACTCGGCCGTGGCCTGCTCCGCCTTCGCCACGGCGCTGATCACCTCCCACGAACTGGCCTGCACGGGCGGAATGGCCGTGTACTGGGTGGTGTAGCCCTGCACGACCGCGCCGCGTGTCCAGGCCGGTTCGAAGTCGGCGCGGGTGAGCGCCTGCGGGCGGGCGGAGACCTGTACGGCTTCGGTGGCTAGGCCGCTGGTCAGCTCGACGTGGCTCATCTGGGCTTCGCCGAGGGCGGTGAACGCGCCGAAGCTGATCTCGCGGTAGCCGCTGGCGATGCCGGGGCCGGTGACATGGCAGCGGGCGACGGGTTGGCGGCCGGACCAGGTCCAGTGGACGCCGAGGTGGTAGGTGCCTTTGGCGAGCAGGCCGACGGTGCTGGTGGTGCTGCTCTGGTTGCTGCTGCCGGAGACACCGCAGGTGATCTGGTCGGTGGCGAAGTCGGCGACCCAGTACAGCGTGGTGACCGTGGAGTCGGTCTGGAACACCAGCGACAGCCGCACCTGGTACCCGGCGGAGGACGCACTGGCGGGGTTCTGGGTCCACACCTCGGCGAGCAGGGACCGGCCGCCGATGGTGGTGCGGGTGCGCGGGTCCCACCGGACGGTGTAGGGCGAGGTGTAGGCCTCGAACGCCATCTGCCAGGGCACGTCGTTGCTGCGGTAGGTGGCGGGGGTGGTGGTGTGGCTGCGGTAGTAGCCGATGTCGGGGACGACGCCGCCGTGCAGGGAGGCGTAGAGGGTGCAGTCCGGGCGCGGCGGCGGCGCGCTGTGGATGCCCGCTTCGCGCAACAGGTGGTCGACCACCCAGGTGCCGGAGGCGATGTTGGTGGCGTTCGGCGAGATGACGGCCGGGAGGCGGGCGGCGTCGCGCAGCCGCTCCGCGCCGTCGAGGGCGGACAGTTCCACCAGGCCGGTTCGGGAGTCGGCGACCCGGTCGCGGATGGTGCCCCGGAAGGCGGGTAGGGCGTGGTCGGCCAGGCCCCAGCCGTGGACGGCGGACTGTCCGGGGCGGGCGATGTCGGCGGTGGCGTGCGGGGCGTAAGGGCTGTAGAGCTGTGCTCCGCTGGTCTGGTCGGTGCCGGAGACGGTGAGCCGGAGTTCGGCCGATGCCGAGCCGTTGGTGGCGCGCATGGGCGCGGGGAGGTCGGAGTCGTAGGCCCGGTCCACCGACCACGCGGTCACCTGGTCGGTGAGGTCCCGCCCGCCGAGGCGGGTCAGGCTGCTGTGGACCCGCTCCGGCTGGCCCAGCGCGGTGACGAGGGCGGGGTCAGCTTCCAGCACGGCGCACCTCCACCAGGGTCAGCGACAGGTCGCGGTGCGGCAGCCGCGGGCGGTCGGCGTAGCCGGTGACGGTCATGGCCGGGCAGCCGTCCCCGACCGGCACCGGTTCGCCGACCGTGACCGGGGCTCCGATGCGCAGCAGCGCCGGGCCGATCGGCGTCGGGCTGGTGAGCGCGGGCAGCCGGACCTTGGGTGCGACGAAGGCCGCCCCGTCCGGCGGTGGGACCGACAGCAGCGGCGCGGTGGGGCCGGCGGAGTCGAGGAACGTGCCGGTGCGGTCGAAGAACTCCAGCACGCACCTGGCCCCGCCGGTCTGCGCCAGGGTGGTCGTGAACGACACGACCAGCCCCGGCACGACGGGCCAACCGACCCAGTGGGAATGGCTGTAGTAGAGCTGACTGGTGTCCTGGGTGCCGGTGACGGTCAGCGTCCCGTCCGGCTGCTCGGCGAGACTGCCGAACCCCACCAGAGCGATCCCGTTGCGGGGCGCGATGCCCTGGGACTGGTTGGCGGCCAACAGGTTGTCGGCGGCGGGGTCGAGCACCGCGACCGGCCCCGGCCCGTACACCCGCCGCGCCACCGCGTCGAGCCAGCGGGCGTGCTCGACGCGCAGCCCCGCCCACGACAGGGACAGGCGGCGGGGCGGGGTGGCCAGTCGGGTGACGGTCACCCCGCCGGACAGCGACGCGAACTCCTGAACCCCGAGCGAGACCGTGCGGTCGAACTCGGTTGCGGTGTCGGGGATGTCGCGCAGCCGTCCGGGCGGGCCGATCCACAGTGAACCCATCGGGTCTCACCTCCGGGCGAGCACCCGTTCACCCTCGGCGGTGGCGCGGGCGATCTCGGTAGCGCCGACCTGGACCACGACCGGGCGCGAGGCCAGCTCCCGCACGGCGTCCACGAACTCCGACAGGTCCACGCCCCCGGCCGGGTCGGTCCGGTATGGCACCGTCGTGCGGAACCTCGACGCACCGGATGGCTCCGGCGTGTCCCGCTCGGTGAAGGTCAGCGGTATGCGGCGGGTGAGGCCGGTGAGGTAGTCGCGCACGGCCGGTTCTTCGTCCTGAAGTCCGCCGAGGAAGCCGCGCATCACCAGGGAGCCGTTGCGGCGCAAAAGGTTGCGGTCCCGTTCCGGCGGTCCCTTCCACGAGGGCAGCAGGTTGGTCAACTGCTGGAGCTTGTCGCGCACCGAGTTGATCATGGATTCGATGCCGCGCAGCAGGCCGCGTATCAGGTTCTTTCCGGCCTCGACCAGCAGCGATCCGAGGTCGCCGAGCGCGCCGAGCAGCCGGCCGGGGAGGCTCGCGACGAATGAGACCAGGCCGCCCGTGGCGAGGTCGGCCCCGGACACGATGGCCTGCCAGGCTCCGGAGACGATGTCCTTGACGCCGGACCAGGCCCGCGACCAGTCGCCGGTGATCACGCCCATGACCGTGTCGAGGATGCCTTGCAGGAACGTCAGCGCCCCGGAGACCGTGTCCCTGATCCGTCGGAAGGTCGGGCCGACCACGTTGTCCATTAGCCAGCGCAGGACCGGTGCCAGTTTCTCGCTCACCTCGGCTGCGACGCGGGCGATCATGCCCGTCCAGACCGCGAGCACCCCGGTGGCCTGCACGACCACCGGCATCAGGTCCTCGACCAGCGAAATCATCGACGGCAGCAGCGCGAGCGTCAGCTCCAGGAGCGGCGGGACGAGCGGAATCAGTCCCTCGGTCGTGATCCGCAGCAAGCCCTCGACCAGCGGCGGTAGCAGCGGCAGCAAGCCCTGAAGCCCGACGGCCAACGTCTCGCCGAGCAACTGTCCGATCCGGACCAGTGTCGGCTGCGCCGCCGCCAGCCCTGTCGACAGGACCGACGCCAGCTGCTGAATCACCATCACGGCGACCGGAAGCACCGGCAGGGCGGCTTGCAGCCCCGCCAGCAGGACATCAGCCCAGAGCGCGGCGAGCTGTCCGATCAGCGGCAGGACGGCGGCCACAGCGGTGAGCAGCGAGCCGCCGATCTGGACCGCGATCGGCGTGATAACGCGAAGGAAATTCGCCAGCGCTGGTGCGGCGAGCTGGACCGCTTGAACGAGCAGTTTCCCGAGCTGGACGACCAGGGGCGCTGCCGCTCGCGCCAGCCCGATCAGCGCGGGGGACAGCTCGCGGACCGCGTCCGGCAGCGCTCCGCCGACCAGTTCGCTGGCAAGGAGCTGCACGGCCGGTGCCAGCTCGGCGACCACTCCGGCCGCCAGACCCAGCGCAGGGACCAGCAGCGAGGCCAGGGCCTGGGCCGCCGTGCCCGCCAGCGGTGCCAGGGCGGCCAGGATCTGGCCTGCGGGAACGGCCGCTTGCGCCAGCGTGCCGAAGGCCACGGCGACCATGGGTCCGAGCTGCGCGACCGCCGGAGCGACCTGGAACGCCAAGGCCCGGCCCACGGCCTCGAACAGCGGCAGCAAACCGGAGGCGATCGCGCCAAGACCACCGAAGATCTGTTGCAGCGCAACGGTTCCCTCAGCGGAGCGCAGGAACCCCAGTAGCGAGCCGGTGAGCGCGTTGAGGGTGGTGAGCAGGCCCGCGCCGCCTGCGTTCGCGGCGGAGAAGACCGTGACGACGATCCGGGCGAGGTTGCCCAGCAGCGTCAGCAGCTCGCCCAACGCCGACAGGCCCGCCGACATCCACTCGCGCAACTGCCCGGTCTCCCGGGCGGCGGCGATGAACTCGGCGAGGCGGCCCGCACCGTCGGCGAACCCTTCGGCGAAGCCGGGCAGGAACTCCGAGCCGACCGCCACCACGTCGCGCAGCACCCGCAGCAGCGGCGCCGTTCCCTCGGCCAGCGCGCGGACGGAGCGGCCGGTGTTGTCCAGGATCGCGCCGACATCGGCGACCGTGCGGCCCTCTCGGGCGAACCCGGCCGCTTGCTTCGCGGCGAGGTTGAACCCGTCGGAGATCCCGGTCAGCCCGCTGCGCAGGACGGGCAGATAGGTGCCGCCCAGCGCGGTGACCTCACCGCCGAGGTTGGCGAACAGCGCGGACCGGACGTCGAGCTTGAGCCCGTCCAACTCCGGGCGCAGCGCGCGGACGGCGTCGGTGGTCTCCCGCATCGCGGGCGGGAAGTCCTTGACCGCCTCGGCGTACTCGGCCGGAGTGTCGGCGGACAGCGCCTCGTTGAGCCCGTCCACGCCGAGCTTGAGCGTCCGGACCGCGACGGCGGCGGCGATACCGACCGCAGGCAGAACGAGCAGGGAACCGGACGCGGTGGCCGCCGCCGCGCCCAGCCCACCGGTCAAACCGATCGCCTGCGCCAGCACCCCGGCGAACGCGGCGTACTTCAGCGTCGCCGCGCCGACCGTGGCGGTGTGCGCGGTGACGTTCCCGGTCAGCCGGGCGACACCGGTGTCGAGCTGCGCCAGCAGGCGCACGCTCGCGCCCACGCTGCGGTCCAGCGCGGTGCGGATGGTGACGGTGTGGCCGGACAGCCGGCGGCGCAGCGCGGCGAAGTCGGACTCGGCCTGGGTGGAGTCCAGTTCGGCCAGCAACCGCATCGCGGTCCGGTCGCCCTCGCGCGCCAGCGCCAAGAGCTGTGCGCGCACCAGGGCGGTCTGGATCTGCGCCCCGAGGCTGATGTCCGGCGCGCCGCGCTGGGCTTGGTTGATCTGGTCCCGGACGTGCCGCCCGAGACCCTGGAGGGACGGGAGGATGGTGAGGTAGGCGTGGCCGACGGTTGCCAGAGGCGATCACGCCTCCCGCATCCACAGCGCGATCTCGCGCAGGGACTTCACCTTGGGGCCAGGCTCACCCCCTGCCGCAGCGGCGGGGGCGGAACCGGACGTGACGTCCAGCGGCGCGGCCACGTCGTCCTCGGAGACCTTCCCGCCCAGCGCGGTGGCGACCGTGGCCCACAGCAGGGTCACGCGGCGTTCCAGCGCGGCCAGAAGGACTTCCGGTCGGGTCCAACCGGCATCGGGTCCGGCCGCGCGCCACACGGCCGCGTCGTCGGGCAGGTGGGCCACCAAGGCGCACACGCGCCGGTAGGACAGAGTCCCCCGGTAGAGGTCGAGTAGATCAACCCCGTACCGGAGGAAGTCCACTTCGAGGGCTTGCGCGGTGGTGTCGTCCGCCAACAAGCGGGCGACGACTACCGGTTTCCCCGGCCCAGCTCCCGCATGATCGTCTGGGAGAAGTTCTCCGCGTCCCCCGCCGTCGAGGCCAGGCCACGCCACGTGCGGTACTGGTCCTCCCCGAGGATCAGCCGCAGCGACTGCAACACCCGCCCCTGCTCCTCCGCCTCGATCGCGTCGAGCGGAAAGTCCTGCGCGGAGGGCAGAACGAAGCGCTTGCCCCGCCACATCACCGCGTGTTCGCTGCGCTCGGCCGGGCGGTTTGTGGCTTCACGTCGTTGGGATCGGCTCACTGGGTGTTCTCCTCGATGGCGAGCGTGCCGCCGCCGCTGGGCGGGGCGAGCAGGACAGCGGGGTCGTCGGTCAGCCACACTGCCAACGTGCTGCCCGTGGCCGGGGCCAACGCGATGAAGGTCAGGCCCCAGCGGGCTTCCTGGGTGCGGGTCCACTGCGCGTCCTGGGTCTCGGAGACCTCGGCGCGCGGAACGTAGAGCCGGTGGTGGTAGACCTCGGTCGCCGAGATCTGGTCGACCCAGTCCACGCACAGCGCGCGTTCGTCACCGCGTGGGACGGCGGAGATCTCGGCGCGGTACTTCTTCGACCCGGCCGCGGTCTCCACGAAGGTCATGCCGCTGAAGTAGGCCGACAGCACCGCGCCCTTGGTCTCCTGGAAGACGCTGGCGACGCCAAACTCCTGGCTGGTGTAAATGTAGCGGGCGGGGGTGATCTGCTGCCAGTGCGTGGTGCCCTGCTTCTCCACCGACCGGCGGATGGTCACGCCGTCCTCGGTGGACAACCCGAGGCCGGTCCAGGCGGCGGGCAGGGCGGTGGTGGCGTCGGGCGGTTCGGGGGTGCCCGGCGGGGCGAGGCTGACTTCCCCGGTACCGGGGACGCGGACGAGGGTGGGGCGCAGGGCCAAGCGGGACCTCCAGGAAGGGCGCGGGAAGGGCCGCTCCTGGAGGTCCGGGAGGCGGGCAGCCTCCCGGAACGGGTGGGGACGTGGGCGAACCCGCCGTCAGGGGCGGGTGGGTGTGCGGGCGCGGACCGCTGCGGCGGCGGTGGCCAACGGCCGGTCGGTGTGGGGGTCGAGGCCGCCCAGCGGGCCGGTGACGGGTTCGCCGCCGGTCAGGCCCGGCGCGGGGTTCGGGGCGCACAGCAGCGCCAGCGCCACGGCGACCGCGGCCTTGGCGGCGTGCTCGGAGCGGTGCCAGCATGTCAGCCGGATCACCACGCGCTGAACAGCCGGCCAAGCCCAGGTGTGGCCGTCCTCGGCGACCAGCAGCCACGGCAGCGACGGCGGACCACCGTCCGGGCCGTCGCCGACCTGGGTGGAGACCTTCAGGCCCGTGAGGACGGGTTCGGGGCGGGCGGCGAGCTGTGGGCGCAGCGCGCGGACCACCAGCTCGGCCACGTCGACCGGCACCGGCAGGGACGCGGTCACGACTCCTCGCCCGCGTCCAGGCCGGTGACCTCCAAGCCGACCGCTTCGGTGGCGCGCTTGAGCAGCCCGTACCGGGCTTCCATGCCGACCCCGGCGGGGTGGCGCACCGCGACGGTGAAACCCACACGGTCGAGACGCGGGTCCTCGAACACCTCGATCGGAAGCGGCTCGCCGCTGGTGACGCGGCGACCGGCGCCGCGCGCCACCGCGCCGACCTGTTCGGCCGTGGCCTGCACGGCGTCCCGGAAGCTATCGGAGTTCAGCAGCTCGCGCACGCCGTCCCGGTCGAGGCGGAAGCCGTGGAAGGCGTCTATGTTCAGCCCTCCACGTGCTTGAGGCGGGTCTCGTAGTGCACGAGGCCGAAGCGGGGTTCGAACCGGTCGGGTTCGCCGTCGACGTCGAGCACCCGTCCTTGCCACTCGATGCGCTCTCGGGCGGTGACGGGCTCGATGGTGAACAGCCGCCATCGGGTGACGACGGGGCGGCGGCCGGGTTCGGCGGGCTCGGTCGAGCCGAGCGGTTGCAGGTGTCCCCACATCACCCGGCGCGCGGCGTCGGGGCCGTAGTCGAGGTCCGGGGTGGGGTTGTCGTAGGCGTCGGCGACCGGCGTGGGGGTGACGACGAGGAAACGGTGGGGGAACTGCACGGGCGGCCCCTTTCAGGCGGTCCAGATGGAGAACGCGCCGCGTGGTGCGGGTGGCGGTGGTCGGAGGAGGTCGAGTTCGTCTTCGGTCAGGTACAGGCCGCCGCCCTCGTGCGCGGCCACCCGTGAATGGCTGCCGGTGGTCTCGGACTTGTTGCCGTCCGGCGGGGATGCCAGCGCCCGCAGCACGGCCGTGGCGGTCACACCGGGCGCGGTCGCGGGCGGTGGGTCAGGAAGGTCCGGGACGCGGGCGCGGATGATGGCCGAGGCGTCGTGGATGAGCACCGCCGCGCGGGCCTGTTGCTCGGCGGTGAGTTGCACTTCGGTGCGGGCTTGGACGTCGGCGACGGTGGCCAGCGGTGTCATTCATCACCGCCCCGAGTCCGGTGAAGCCGTGTCGCGACCGTCGGCGACGCCGGAGTCGGCAGCCGAAGCCACCTCGAAGCCTCGTCAGACAGTTCATCGAAGTGCGGCGGCACATCGAATACAGATGGAGTGGAGATATCGACCTGGCCGCCGGAGAACGTCGCGCCCCCGAAGCCGACGTGGCCGCCGGAGAACGTCGCGCCCCCGAAGCTGACCTCGCCGTCGGAGAACGTCGCGCCCGAGAAGTTGACCTGGCCGCCGAGGAACGTCGCGTACCCGAAGTCGACCTGGCCGCCGGAGAACGTCGCGCCCCAGAAGTCGACCTGGCCGCCGAGGAACGCCGCGTACCCGAAGTTGGCCCGGCCGTCGGAGAACGTCGCGCCCCTGAAGTCGACCTGGCCGTCGGAGAACCTCGCGCCCCCGAAGTCGACCTGGCCGCCAGAGAACGTGCCCCTGAAGTCGACGTGACCGCCGGAGAACGTCGCGTACCCGAAGTCGACCTGGCCGCTGGAGAACGTCGCGTGCTCGAAGTCGACCCAGCCGTCGGAGAACGTCGCGCCCCTGAAGTTGACCTGGCTACCAGAGAACGTGCCCCCGAAGTCGACGTGACCGCCGGAGAACGTCGCGTCCGCGAAGTTGACCTGGCCGCCGGCGAATGTAGCGTTGCGGAAGATCATGGTGGTGTCTGGTCCGATGTCGATCCGGTTGAGGTCGCCGCCGTCGAGTGTCGCTCCGGTGAAGTCGAAGGTGTGCCCGTTCCAGGACACGGGGGACTCGGGGCGGAGGTGTGCGGCGATGACGCGGATGACGGTGTGGCGGACCTGTTGTTCCTCGCGAGGGTCCTCGGTCGGTGCGGCGGCGGGTGGTGTCGGGACCGGGTGCGTGGTGGCGCGGCGGGGGTGTGGTTTGCGGAGTCCGAGTCCCCGGTTTCCGGGAGGTGGGGGTGGCGGTGTCGTGGTGGGTGGGTCGTAGGGCATCCGCAGGTAGGCGCACAGGACGTCGATGCAGGTCTGTCGGTGGTCGTCCCAGTCGTCGGCGAGGGCGGCCATGGCGTAGATCCCCGACAGGCGCACGGCGGCTTGGGACGAGCCGATGAGTTCCGACGCCTTGCCGAAGCGTTCGGCGAATACCTTGGTGTCCTCGCGGCGTTCGGCGGCCTCGCCGAGTCGTTGTTTGCGGTAGGCGACGGTGAGGGCGATGACCCCGCCGATGCCGCCCACTACGGTCAGTGCGATCTTGAGCCCGTCGAACTTGTCCTGGGTGCTCGCGGGTCCGGAATTCGCCGGGCGCAGGGCGGGTTGTCCCAGCAGCAGCCACAGCGCCCAGGCGGTCAGCGCGGCCACGGTGACGCCCAGGACCAGCCACAGGGCGATGTGGGCGGCGAAGGGCAGCCGCAACGCCGGTCCGCGTCGTGCCGGTCTGCGTCGAGCGGCGGTCCGTAGTGCGCGCATCGGCTGTCATCCTTCGGGTCGGTAGCTGCCTGCTCGATCGTGCCGTAGCGCCGGACCGTCACGCCGCCGAACGGGGCCTACTCGATGATGGGATTCCGGGGCGGACGTCCTCCGGCCGCGCGGACACCCAGCTCGGCGGGCAGCCCGCGCAGGGCCTCGATGGTGTCCTTGTCGGTCACTTCGGCCTCGCCGTCGGTGAAGGTCACGCCCAGGTCGTGGATGACGAGCTGCTTGTAGCGGCTGCTGGTGAACTTCACGCGCTACCTCCGGTGGGGCCGGTGGTCAGGCCGATGATCTTGCCGTGGGCGATCTCCGGTCCGTACTCCAGGGAGATCTCGCCGTAGATCTGTGCCCGGTCGCTGGAGCCGGTCTTGGCCAGCGGCTCGGAGAACAGGAACCCCTGTCCGGGCTTCTCCAGCATCACCGGGGCGCACTGGTCGAGGCTGACCACCTGGACCGTGTCGGTGGGCATGTACCGGTTGAGCATGATCGACAACCGGCCGAAGTCGGTTTCGATCGTGGTCACCGTGACCCCGGCGATGTTGCGGGTTTCCTCGCGGTAGTTCTTCTTGGTGATGAACTCGTCGGTCAGGCGGCGCTTCTGCCAGGCGTTGCACATCAGCGTGGCCGTCTCGCTGACCTGGATGCCGCCGTTCTCCCAGACCTTCTGCAACAGGTCGAGGACCATCAGTTCGGTGAGGGGCGTGGGGGTGGCGTTGGTGATGACGTTGGTGCGGGTGGCCTCGATGATGCCCCTGGTCTTGCGCACCGTGGAGTTGTCGGTGGGCTCCTGGTACTTGCCGATCAGGAACGTCAGCTCGACATCGCGGGCGATCTGCACGAGCGCTTGGCGGGTCTGCCAGTCCATCTCGTTGGGCACGGCGTTGGTGCCGCCGATGGCGGCGGCGTTGGGGTTGGCCGCGCCGGTCCCAGCGAACATGTTCTGCGTGGACTGCCGGGTGTAGGTGACGCCCACGGTCTCCTGGTGGATCTCCAGGACGTTGCGGTCCTGCCCCCTCACGCGGGTCTCGGCGGGCGGGGCGTCCGCGCCTTCGAGGCGCTGGCGGTTGGGGTCGGGCGGGCGCAGGTCGTACACGGTCCAGGTGTGGACCACGGCGTTCGCCCGACGACCGCCGGTTAGGCCGCCGATCGCGGACAGAAACGGCGTGTCCGTCGGGGTCAGGGCGAAGAGTTCGCCGACGAAGTTCGGGGAGTTGTAGGTGTTCGCAATCGCGGCGATACCGGGCAAGGGTTCTCCTTACGTGTCAGGGGGTTCGGGGTGCCGCTGCGCGGGCCTGTTCGGCGACGATCCGGTTCTTGAGGCTGATCGCGGTCGCCCAGTCGCCGCGCGACTCGGCCTCGCGGATCTGCTCGGCAACACCGGACGGCCCGCCAGACCGCTGGCCCTGCGAGGGGTCCGGGGCGGGGCGGCGCGGCCCGTCGACCCGCGCCAGGTGCGGACGCTGGGCCAGCACCGCGGCGAGGTCGGCAGTGATGGCGGCGGTGTCGACCGTGCCGTCCTCGGACAGGTAGCGGTCCCGGTCGTCCAGGTAGCGCGGCGCGTCGGTCGGGTCGGCCCAACCGGAGGCGGCGGCGCGGATCTCCGCGTCCACCGCTAGGCGGCGCAGCGCGAAGAGCTGGGCTTCGGCGGCGGTGGCCCGCTCGATGGCCTTCTCCGCGTCGGTCTTGCTCGCGGCCTCGATCTCGTCCAACCGCGCGGCCTTGGCGCGGTTCTCCCGCGCGGCGGTCTCGGCGCGGGTCAGCTTGGTGCGGGCTTCCTCGTACAGCGCCCGGTAGTCCGGTTCGGAGTCCTTCCCGGTGTCCTCGGCCAGTGGGGCGGGGACGGGCGGTTCCGGGGCCGGTGGCGGGCTTGTGGGCGGCTGTGCCGGTGGTTCCGGGGCCGGTGGAGTGGTCGGGTTGTCGGACAGGACGAAACCCCTTTCGAAGGGCGTGGGGTGGGTGGTGTGCGCTGGTCAGCGCAGGTAGCCGAAGCGGCGGAGCTGCCGGATCAGCTCCGCCGGGTCTTCACCCACGGCGTTGACGAGCTGGGCGGCGGTGGGGCGGGGAACCTGGGAGCGCCGGTACCGGCCGCCTTGCTTGGACAGCTCGCCGAGCTGCCGTCCGATGCCCCGGCTGGTGGTGGCGTCGCGGGAGAACTCGTACCCGCCGGCCACGTACACCTGACCGGCGCGGCGGGCGTTGACCACGCGGCCGATGTCGGCACCGGCCCGGATCGCGGCGGCGTCGCCCTTGCCGAACGCCTTGTCCTGCTGGGCGCGGGTCATCGAACCGAACAGGGCTTGCGGGGATCGGCTGGTGCCGCCGTCGCGCCACTGGTCGTGGGTGACCGGGCGCATCGAGCAGTCGCAGCGCCAGTGCCGCAGGAACCCGGTCGAGTACCGGTAGAGGCGGCCGGACAGCAGGATGCAGCGCCCGCAGGCGGGCAGGTGCACCACCCGTTCGTATCCGGCCACCTCGGGCTCGACTACGGCCGCGACGTGCAGCGCGAGGCGGGCGGTGTCGGCGGTCTCGGTGGACACGTAGGTCAACAGCCGCGCCAGTCCGATAGCGCGGGCTTCGGTGTCGGGCACGTCGGCCAGGCGGGCGCGGCGGTAGTAGCCGAACGCGAAGTCCAACAACGCACCGAGCAGCAGCCCGTTGGCGGCCAGGCCGACGAACGCGGAGGCGACCAGCAGGCGCAGCGGCGCGGACACGGCACCGGCGGCGGCGAGCGTGCCCGCGATGTAGAGCGGCGCCAGCGCCGCCGACTGCTCCTGTGCCTGCTCCACGACCGCCACGACCTGGGGCCGCACCTGCTCATCCCATGACCGGGAGGCGTCGCGCGGGTTCAGCTGTGCCCAGGCGGCCTGGGCCTGGTCGACGGCCGCGCGGACGATGCGCTGCTGGGCCTGGTAGTACTCGGCGTCGAGGTCCGCCGAGCTTGCGGGAGTTCCCACGGGTCACCTCCCGGCGAGCACCGGTTCCCGGAACTGCACCGCCAACGGCGGCACGCCCACCGCCGGGTTGAGCCGGACCGGCGCACGGCGCGCGGGCACGCGCTCGAACTCCGGTTCGTCGTCGGCCGGGTCGCGGGGCGCGGGCAGCGGCTTGGGGCCGAACTCGCCCGCCTGGTCGCCGATGGCCCGGCTGTACGCCTCAGCGTCCTCGGCTTCCATCTCCCGGATCTGGGCATCGGAGTAGCCCAGCGCGCGGCGCGACGCGCGGCGCGGCAACAGCCGATCGGCCGAGAACAGCTTGACGGTGGCGTCGGCCTTCGCGGCGAACGTGGGCGTTGCCGGGTCGGTCCACTGGGCTTCCATGCGCAGCGCCTCGTCCGGCACCCGCCCGTCCCGCACCAGTAGGACCGTGCGCATGACCTCCTCCCAGCCATCACCGAAGCTGCGTTGCCTGCGCTCGGCGCGCTTGATGTGCCGGGACTCCGCGCTGCGGATGCCGTCCGCCGAGGCCGGGTTCTCCGTGGCGTAGCCGAGAAAGTGCGGCGGCAGGCCGGTCAGGCTGGCGACCAGCCGGGCCAGTGCGTTGAGGGTCGAGTGGAAGTTCGACAGGTCCGCCTCGGGAACTGCCCGACGCTGACCCCATCCTCCTTCGGGGACTTGGGCGAGGCCCACAGCACACCGGCCACCGCCTCCCACGGCGTCAGCGGCCGGCCCTGGGCGTCAACGAAGTCCTCCTTGTCGAAACCCAGCGCGTATCGGCGCGGCATCGCGTGGTACTCCGCGCTGACCATCATGTCCGTGGCGATCTTCGACGCCGCGTCCGACAGCGGCAACACGGCCGCCAACTCCGAGCGCCCGAGCCGGGGCGGGGCGGTGCGGCGGCGGCGCGTGCGGGGCCGGTTGACGATCGGCACCACCGGGACGCGGCCGAGGCCGTGTTCGTCGCGCTGGTCCTCCACCCAGGTCCCGCCGCCGTCCTCGGACGTGTACCAGATGGTCTCATTAGGCAGGTACAGCGTCGCCCACTCCTCCGTGGAACCGTCCTCGGCGTCGTCGCTGAACTGCCGCTTCAGCGCCGCCCGGACGCGGCGGGTCCGCGGGTCCAGGTCCACGTGCACGTCCAGCGGGGACTCCACCGTCACCAGCGGGGTCGCTGCGTCGTCCTCATTGGTGCCGACGATGGCGAACGCGCGGCCCAGGGCCAGGGCGTCGACGTGGGCCTGTTCGGCGTGCAGGTCCAGCCGGTTGGCCTGCCAGATCTGCCACAGCTCGGCGTCGGCCGCCTGCTGGCCACCCAGCCGGAACCCGGTCAGGTCCAGGCGTTCGTCCAACGCGTCCACGACGAGCTGTGGCCAGTTGATCACCACCTCGCGGACCCGCCCGTCGAGGCGGCGGATCAGCTCCGGGTGCATGTAGAACAAGGGCTGTTCGCCCTCGTAGTAGGCGTCCAGGAGTTCCAGTTCGGGAAGCTGGGCGTTGTGCAGTCGCGCCAGCCGCGCCACCCACTGGGCCGGTGACAGTTCGAACTTCGTGGTGATCAGAACGATCACCGCCAGTCGGGTGATGCGCCCGGTTTCGTGGATCTAGGTTCGATCGCTGCCCCTGCCGTGCGCTCATGCAGTCGGGACAGGTTTCGGTATGGGTGCCGGTCGTTGTTGCGGTTATCGGCATCATCGGTGTAGTAGGCGGAGCATTCATCGGAGCATGGCGCGAAGATCGCCGTTGGAGACGAGAGCAGCGACGTGAGGATCTCCGAGGTACAGCCGCGTGTTCCCGTGTCGCGTATTCGTGCTGGTTGTTCGTGTTCGGGGCAGGCCGAGATGGCGGAGTCTGGACCTGGTTCGCGGAGCACAGGTCAGAGACACGTCCCTTCGCAAAGCTCGAGCGGAACGGACAGGGACTGCCCTTGCCCGCGCGATGCCGGCCTGAACCGGACAGCGGTGTTTTCCACCACCTCGCCAGTCGTACCGTCATGCCCATGGGAGGAGGGCCACGTTGAGCTGGGATGGCCAGATGGACGTGGAGCATGCGGTGGCTGTGCTCCACAGAGCAGCAGGTGATGCCAGAGTCGCCACAGCCATCCAGGGCGGGCACCTACTGACGTGCGGGGAATGTGGCGGTGATGTCCACCCGCAGACCATCGACCTCGGCGTGTTCGCGGCTCCACCAGCCCTGCACCTGATCGACTTGACCATGTCTCGTGCCAAGGAGTTCTACGTCTGCGGTGCGTGCGGCAAGCGGACACCGGCGTATGTGGTCCTTCGTGAGCTGCGGGCACTGGCCCTGTGGAAGTACGGCGATGCCGCATGGCGCGCGCAGTGGTACCCAACGGTGTTCCGGGAGGCGGAGAGCGAGATCGCCGAGGCACGGGCTGTGTATGCCTGGTGCGGGGATGGCCACCACCGGGTGCTCGTGGAGCAGGCGATGCGCGGAGTCCATAACCGCGACCTGGGATGGTACCTGTACCGCCTGGGTGAACGTGCGGTCGAGTTCGTCGGCCGACGGGCACTCCTGGCACCGTTGCTGGGCCACATGCCGCGACCGGACGCTCCGCAGCTGTCCGAACTCAGAGATACCGCCCATCGCTTCGGGCAGCTGTACCTCGACACCAGGCGTCGTCCGAAACGGTTGCCGTGGTCCAGATCCAGGACGGACCGCAACATCGCAGAGCTTCAGGACCGACTATGGCAGTTGCTTGCCGAACCGGATTGGCGCGGTGCTGATCCACGCGCGCTGTGGGAGTACGCCGTGCTGGCCGAAGATTGGGAGACCTCGCCGGGCTGGGCCGAACGCAGTCGTTGGTCGCTCGTGGCGACGGCCGTGGAGGGTCACGCCCTGATACTCGACCGAGACCATGCAGGTGAACCACGTATCCGCCTCGTGCCCCTCGGTCAACGCGATCGCAGGTCAAGTCCACGGACGTGGTGTAGGTAGGCGGTCACCGGTGATCCGGATTCCGGGTCAGGCGGTGAGTGCCGCTGGGGTGTTAGCCCATCACCACCATCCGGCCCGACTTCTTCGGCTTTGCTCCGCGCAGCCTCCAGCCGCCCACCGCCATTGCTGCGGTGGGCACGGCGTCGATCCTCTTCCCGGTCTTGCCGCGTTCGGGCTTGTCGGGACGGATGAGGTCCGGTTCACCGGCCGGGTGGCGGACCTCGACCGCGTCGAAGCACCACTCGGCGACCGGGTTGCCGTGGTGTGACCAGCCGCGTGACTTGGTCAGTGCCATGAGTTCGGTCATGCCGTGCGTCATGCCCTTGTAGGTCTGGGCCACGGGGAACATCGGGACACCTGTCCGTTTCTCCAGCCGTTGGCGGACCGGTTCACCGCTCCACTCGTCGTAGGAGATGTCCGCGACCCGCAACAGGCCGGTGTCGGCGACGATGTCCGCCTCCACCCGGTCGTAGTCGATGACCTCCCCGTCGGTGACCGTGATCCAGCCCGCCTCGGCCCAGCGGCTCACACGGCCGTCGGTGCGCTCGTCCAGGAACACCACGCCGGCCTCCGGGAGCCAGAACCGCCACAGCGCGGAGGGGTGGCCGTCGATGCCGTCCGGCACGATCAGGCACCAGGCGGTCAAGTCGAGTTTGGACGCGAGGTCCAACCCGCCCCAAGCCGGTCGACGCGCCAAGGACTCCCGCAGCCGCTGCGGTTCGTCGTGCGCGGTGCCGGTGCACAGCAGGTAGAGGTGCATCGGCATCCACCGCGACGCCTGATTGACCCACTGGTTCAGCCGGAACTGACGGAACGCGTTCTCCTTGAGCGGGTCGTTGCGGGCCTCCAATGCCTCCTCGCGCAGCGCGGCCAGCGACAGGAAGTCTCCGAGTGCGGGGTTGGCGTGGTACCAGTTCGCCTCGTCCCACGGGTCGGCGTCGGCCGGGGTGTTGCGCAGGTAGACGAACCGGTGCGGCGCCCGCGACGGGTCCTCACCGATCTTCACGAACTCGTCGTGCTCGGCCTTGGCGAAGGAGGCCGGGTCGTTGCCCGCGGTCGTCGCCGCGATCAGCAACGGCTCCAGCCGCGTGCCCATGCCGGTGCGCATGGCGTTCCAGAAGTCGCCGTTGGGCTGGGTCAGCACCTCGTCGAAGATCACGCATGAGGGGTTGGAGCCCAGGTTGCCCAGCGCGTCGGCCGGGACGACGGCGTAGATGGAGTTGGTCTTCTCGTCCACGATGCGCGCCGAGTGCTCGATGACCCGCAGCCGCCGGGACAGCACCGGGGAGAGGCGGACCATGCGGGCGGCGACGTTGAACACCAGGCGGGCCTGGTCGGTGTCGCGGGCACAGCCGTAGATCTCAGCCGACTCCACGCCGTCCCCGACGAGCATGTAGAGCGCGACGAACGCCAACAACTCGCTCTTGCCGTTCTTGCGGGCAAGCTCGATCCAGCCGATCCGGAACCGGCGCACGTAGGCGCGGGCTTCGTCGTCCCACCGGACTTCGCCGAACAGCGGGCGGACGATGTCCTCGCGCTGCCAGCCGGCGAGGATGAACGGCTTGCGCGCCCACCGGTCCTTGGTGTGGACGCAGATCTCTTCGGCGAATGCCTGGGCGTGGTCGGCGCGGGGCTTGCAGAGGTGGTCGCCGCGCCTGCGGCAGGTGTGGCCGTCGAAGGTACGCCCGCACACCGGCAACCGCGCCCCGCGATTGGGTGTCTTCGTGGCTGTTCGGGGCGTAGCGGTGCCGGTGCGCGAGCTGGTCTTGGTGTGCTTCGGTGTGGCGCGGGGCTTAGCTGAGGAGGCGGCCCGGTCCGCCCTTGTGGTCCTGGTCGCCGCCCACCTCCACCTTGATGGACTGGCGGTCGGACGGCGTCAGGCCGAAGCGGGCGGCGTAGGTCAGGAACGTGCGCTCGGCCTCGGCCTGGACCTGCAACGCCGGGTTCTTCATCAGGCCGCTACCGCCTTGCACGAGCAGCGCCGAGCCGTTCACCAGCGCGGTGGCGTTGCGGTAGCGGTTGAGCGCTTCGCACAGCACGAGGAAGGCGTCCACGTCCCACGCGGTGAGCACGCCGCGTTTCTCCAGGCTCGGTGCGAGCCGTGCCCAGATTTCGCGGGCACCGTCCGAGGCCCAGTCCGGACAGGCGATCTCCTGGGCGGGCGGGACCGGCTCCCGGTCGTTGATCCGGTCGGCGCGGTCGCCGTGCAGGATGCGCAAGGTGGTCGGCTTGGCCGCAGGTCCGCGCTTGCCCACGGGACCACCCCCTACAGGTTCAGTCACGCGGCATCGTGCGGGTGCGGCTCGTGTGGACGATCAGCAGGATGCCGCAGCGGCGGCGTTGACCACCGGCCAACGCCGCCGGGCAGTCGTTCAGGTGCCGGAGCTGCGGCCTCGGGCCGGTCCGGCGGCGCGGCGGCTCAGCAGGCGGCGGGCGGCGACGGCCGCGCGGCGCAGGCGTTCACGCAAGCGGGTCCTCCTCTCGATCAGTCGGTGTCGCCCTCGGCGGGCTCGGTGGGCATGGGGATGCCGAGGGCGCGGGCGACGGCGTAGCCGTCGAGGTACTTATCCCCTATGGGCATGAGGCGTGCGGCGGCGAGGAAGGCTTCCTTGTCGGCTCGGGTCTTGAAGCAGACGGCGAACCAGTACTCGCTGTCGGTGGCCAGCCGGAACCGTTCGTCCTCGCGCTTGGTGCGGTCGCGGAAGCCCTGGGCCACGGCGTCCAGCTCGGTGGCGGCGTCGGTAGCGAGGTCGCCGGTGTACTCGACCCCGGCCAGCGGGTCGGGTTCGGGTTCGGCGTTGAGCTGGGCGAGCAGGTCGGCCTGTGAGGTGGGGCCGCCGACCGCCGCCGTGGCCTGGAGCTGGGCGAGCAGGTCGGCGTTGGGGTCGCCCGTGGGTTCAGGGGGTGAGGTCACGGCGGAAGAACTCCAGATCGGCGAGCGGGAACCAGTCGAGGATGCGGCGGAAGTCGTCGGGCGCGTGCTCGCGGATCGGTGCGAGGAACCGGTAGTCCAAGCCGTCGAACGACCGGCCGAACCACTCGTACTCCGGGGGCAGCGGGCAGTCGTGGTGGGCGAGCGTGGCGCGCACGTCGGCGATGCGCCAGTCCCACACGATCGAGACCTTGCGCAGGTGTTCGCGCAGCGGGCCGTGGGTGACCATCGCCATCCGCCGGTTGGGGCTGTCCGCGGCCCGCACGCCGTCGGCGTTCCAGACCTCGGGCAAGCCCAGGTCCTCGCGCAGCATCCCGGCGATCTCCTCGTAGGTGGGCTCGGGGAACTGCGCGGCCTCGATGATCGCCAGCCTCTCCGGGGGCTGGAACAGGAAGGCGTTGAGCCACCGGTACAGCGAGGGGTGCGGGAGGTTGATGATCCGGGTCTGGAAGAAGTCCTCGTAGAACTTGAGGCTGTCGTCCACGAACTTTAGGCCGGGCACGAGGTAGAGGTGGTAGGGGATGACCTCGATCCCTGCGTCGCGCATCGCCAGCCACGCGGCCAACGAGTCCTTGCCTCGGCTGAAGCCGAGCAGAACAGGGTTTCCCTCCTCGGCGAGCCGGGTGCGGATCTGGTCGGACGGGGTGATGCTGTCAATCTCGATGGGCAGGGCGCACCTCCGCGTGGTTTATGCGCGGCGCATGAGGTGATGCGTCGTGCATGATCGGGTCATGGTCGACGTGATCGCGGAGAGGGACCGCAGGCTCGCCGAGGTGTTCGAGCGGTTGGAGCAGGCTGCCGGGCAGAAGGCGGCGTGGTCGGGCGAGGTGGAATCCCTTGTGCGGCAGGCACGTGCGCTCGGCGCGTCCCAGGACGAGATCGCGCCGTATGCGCAGGTTCACCAGTCCACGGTGAGCCGGATGCTCGCCCGGACCGACCCGGCCGGGGACGGCTCGGCGGACGTGGGTCGGGCGTCTGCGGAAACTTGACCGGACCCCACCGGGCCTCAGTGGCTTGTGTCCTTCCGGGCGGTGCAGGGGTGGCCCCCCTGGGGTGGCGCGGCGGCCGGTCGACCGGCGGGCGGTCGCGGCGTGCTCGGCGGTGATCACGGTGCGTTCCACCCTCCGAGGGTGCGTCGGTCGGTGGCGGTGATGTGGGAATGGCACGGGGCACACAACCCCCGGCCCCGGTCGGGGTGGTCGGGGTCGAGTCCGGCCGCGACGAGCTGGCGGCGGGTGAGTGGCCAGTGGTCGGCCACGGTGGACGGCCGGTCACAGGGTCGGTCCGGGTGGCGGGGGCACTGGTCACGGTCACAGCGGCACACCCGGTCACGGGCCAGCACGGCGGGCCGGAAACGGCTTCTGTGGGCTCCTGTGTAGCCCCGGTGAGCGGAAGTCCCACCGGCCCTACGGGCACGGGTCCGGCAGGCTGCACAACGGCCACCGGTACGGCTGGTGTTCGGGCACCCCGGCATCGGGCACGGGCGGGCAGCTCGGTTCGGCACGGGCACCACCGGCCGGTCACGGGCAACGGGCAGAGCCCCCACACCGGGCGGTGTGGGGGCTCTGCGGTCGGGGTGCTCACCGGGGAACGGTGAGCCACTGGTCAGGAAGGATGCTGCTGTCCACGGTGATCCACCGGTCCAGCCCTGCCAGCAAGGCCACCCACCGGACGGGGTCGGACGGGTCCAGCTTGCGGAGTTCGGCCACGGTGGCGGTGGGGTCGGTGATCTCCTCCGCGAGCCCCTGGTGAAGGGTGCTGTCGGCTTCGGTCGGCCCGGTCCACTGGCGGGGCAGGAAGCCACCCCCGGTGAGCCAGTGGTCAAGGGCCTCCCAGAGGTTCAGCAACAGCCAGAGGTCTTCCGGCCGTCCCTGCCGGTGACTGCGGAGAATGGCCCGGATCTCGTCAAGGGTGATGTTCGGGTCCACGGTCAGGCCACCTTGAACAGGGAGAAGGCCAGTTCCTTGGTGTCGCGCCCCTTGCCGGTGAGTGCCCTTTCGGCCCGGATACGGGCTGCATTCTCGGTGTCCCTCACGGGGGCAAAGTGGTCCAGGTACTCCACTACGGTCTGGTAGCCGGACCAATGGGTTCCGGCCTTCCGCTTGCCACCAATGTTGGCATTGGTGTCACCCTTGAAAATGCCGGTGAGGGTGGTGGTGAGCAGGTCATACTTTTCCTTGACATCTGCCCTTGCATCGGAGTCCGGAGCGGGCCAAATCTCACGGCACAGCTTCTCGAAATCCCGGATGCCCAGCTCCCGGCAGATCATCTTCTCTGCCTCTTCGGCAAAGGCATCCCGGTAGTCAAAGGTGATCTTGAGTGCCTGTCGGGCCTCAATGATCCTCTGCGGGGCATTCGGGGAGTGTCGGACGGTGTAGCGGGAACGGAAGTTGTGCAGTGCGGCACTCTGGGTGTTGGCACACACCACCCGGACGGGGGTGATCAGGAATTCGGAGGACTTACCCGGCTGGAAGTAGTTGAATCCGGCCAGGTTCAGCTCAACCGGGTCCACACCCCCAACCATGATCCCCTTCGGCAGTCGGGCGGTGATGAAAGTGGACAACCCACCACGGAGGGAACCGGCGGTGTCCACAATGGCCCCGGACTCATCCAGAATGGCCTGAAGGGTCTCCCCCATCTCCTCATTGGAAATCGGGGTGTAGTCCAGCCCTCCCACACTCAGAACCTCGGGTTCCCCGGTCACCGGGTTGGTGCGGATCACGGCCCGGTGGGACGGAACCGGCACCACCACGACGGTGTCATCGGCATCCACGATCCGGCTGTCATCCAAGCCCTCGTGGTCCCCGACGCCACACATGTCGTCGTGCTTGCTCCCCAGCTCGGCCAGGCACTCCACACACTTGGTACCGGCCACGGTGGCCACCACGGGTTCCATGCGGACATCCCAATCGGCCAGCTTGCCCAGCTTGAGAGCTTCGGCAACGGTCATCGGGCCATCGGCCACGGTCCCCAACCTGTGCCATGCCGGAGTGTTGGCGGACACAAAAGCGGCTGTCCCATCCTGGTGTATCTCAATCTCATGAGCCATTACGGCAGTACCTCTCAATACCGGCCACCCTTGCGGGTGTCAGTGGGTGTTGATGTTGGCACCACTGACATTACCGGCTTGCAAGCTCTTGTCCAGCACTTTCCGGCATATTGTCACACGAATAGAGCAGTGCATTTTCCGTGCATTCGTGCGACCAGGGGAAATGATTTGCCGAGGAAGACGAATGGGTTCGACGGTCGCCCATCGAACCCATTCGCTGCCCTTCGATATCAGTGCCAACATCAACCGAGAGGAGCGAGTCCATCCTGCCGGGCGGCGGCCGTGCTGTCGAGCATGGTCACGTCCAGCCCTGGTAGTCGCCCAGCTCCAGCAGCTCGGCGAACGCCTCGGGGTCGTTGAAGACGTCCATCGGGGCCAGGGCGGCGAAGCGCAGTACGTCGGCGTCCATCTTCGCCCGCCCCTGCTCGGTCGGGTGCTCACGCCACGGCGGCGGTTCGCCGTTGTGGAAGAAGTGGCGGTAGACGTCCTCGCGGGCTTGGGCGAGCTTGTCCGGGTCGTGGTCGGTCATACGAAGCTCCACCCCTGTTCCTGGGCGATCCGGTCGAGGTCGGACGTGTTGTGCGGGGAGGCCCCGAACTCGATCGGGTGCAGCGCGGCCAGCCTCAGTACGGCGGCGTCCTGCTTCTCCCGCCCGGCGTCGGTCCGGGGCTCGTGCCACGGCGGCGGCGTGCGGTTGCGGAAGTAGCGGCGGTACAGCCACTCCCGCGCGGCCTCCAGGCCGGGGCCGGTCGGGGTGTCCCCGACCGGCGCGGCTCCGTCCTCGGGTTCGGGTGGTGCCGGTGGGCACCCGTAGATCCACGCCGGTTCCGGCCAGCCGACCTTCTCGGCGGGGTGGTGGCGCGTGAACCAGTTGCGGTAGCGGTCGCGGCGCACCTGGCCCAACCCGGCGGGCACCAGTTGCCCGCAGTGCTCGCACGTGCCGGGGTACTGGTTGCGGCGGTACGTGCGGCTCACCAGCCCGCCACCTCCCGCCACAGCTCCTGGAACGCGGGCTTGCGCAGGTGTGGGGTGATCGCGGTCTTCCAGCGCCACCAGGCGCGGAAGCCGTCGTCGGTGAGCCGGGTGCGGCCGTGGCTGGTGAAGATCCAGCCGCGTCGTCGTAGTTCGCTGCGGTCGGCCGTGCCGTCACGTCCGGGCAGTTCGGCCGCTTCGAGGTCCATCCACGCCAGGTAGAGCACCCGCATCAGGTACTTGTCCACGCTCAGTTCCTCGAACAGGTCGAGGTCGAGCCGCTGCGACTCGGACAGCGTCTCCCGGTACTGCCGGTAGGCGTGGCTCGCCGCCAGGGACATCGTCGCGGTGGCCGGTCCGGCGGGCGGGGCCTCGAAGGGCCTGTCCTTGCGCGCGGGGGTCACCGGGGACCGCCCGACTGCTCGGCGAGGGCTTCCAGGTGGCGCGGCGAGCCGATCGGCACGATGGCCGGCCCCCGCACCGTCTCCTCGCCGCTGAACTGCGCGGCGTGGCGGGCGCACCAGGGCTCGTCGTAGTCGGCGTCCATGATCGAGCCCAGGTCGGTACACAGGGTGTCGGTGCACTGGATGCACCCGTCGCACAGCATCGGCCCGAGGGTGTAGCCCTGGCCGACGTAGAGCAGGACGGCGATGGCCGGGGCGTCGTCGTGGTTGGCGCAGCGCGGCGCCGCACCGGGTTCGGTCGCGGTGGTCACCGGGGGTTTCCCTTCCCGAGGATGGTCACGCCGTCGAAGGCGAACCGAGGCGAGCGCCAGAACGGTTCGGTCATCAGCCACACGTCGGTCGCGAACCACAGCTCCCCGGACGCCTTGCGGGGCAGCGTTTCGCGGGCCAGGTCGAGTACGCGGTAGCGGAGCTGGCGCGCTTCGGCGGTGAAGCAGGCGTCCGGTTCGAGGTAGGCGAAGAAGCGGAGTTCGGTCGACCGGCCGAGCACGAACGTGTCGGACAGGCCGCCGATCTGGACGAACACGTGGTCCCGCTCGGCGCTGCACAGCACGCCGATCGCCACGTTCTCGGGCAGGAAGCCGGTTCCGCGTTCGCCCGCCAGCACCTCGTAGAGAAGGCTTGCGGTCTGCTCGGCGTCGGGCCTGGCGTCCTCGGCGTAGTGGTCCTGGCGGCCAGCCGTCATCGCAGCCACCCGGCGATGAAGCTGCGGACCTTCGCCCACAGGCGACGCGGCTTGTCGGTGATGTAGTGATGCCGCACCGACACCCGGCCGGGCTTGTATTCACCCTGTTCGTATTCGTGCAGCAGCACGATGTTCGGCCCCAGGAACCGGCTGGTGCCGAATTCGCTGACGGCGTTGGCGTACTCCATGACGTTGTACTCGTCGATCAGCTCCGCGATCCGGCCCATCAGCCGGTGGGAGTGGTGCGAGCTGTCCAGCACCGTCGGGGCGACCCCGAAGACCTGCACGTCGATAGTCCACGGTTGATCGGCCCGGTAGCGGTAGACCGTGGCGGAGAACCACAGTCCGCCGAACCGGCGGGGCAGCTCGTCCATCAGGTGGCGGGCGAGCTGCGGCACGCTCAGCCGCTCCGTCTCGTGGAACCGCCTGCCGATGTACGGGAACTGCACCGTCGGTTCCTCGGGTATTTCCCTTGGCCCTGTTTCAGGCATGAGGGATCTACGGCCACCTTGCATTGAAAACCCTCCAGTGAGTCACATGTGCCCTTGAATCGGAATTGAGAGGCAATTCCGGGGCTCCTTTGATCCTGTTACCGGATTCGGTTCCGGGCAAGCACAGGAAATGGAATACATGTCACGGCGGAGGGCGCGGAATGCGCGGCATTCCGGAAAACACGGTTTGGTGTCGCGGACTTCGTGGGGGTGCGGGCGGCGGCGTCGCGCGGGCCGCGCGGGTGGGGGTGGCCGGGCCGGTGCTGCGGGATGCCGCCGCCCGCACGACGAAGGCCCGCCGCGCCAGGGGGTGGGCGCGACGGGCCTTCGGGTCGAAAAGGGCACACGTGTACCCAATGCGGCCATTATGCGCGCTGAAATGACTGAAGGTCAACCGCTGCGCGCTGATCATGGCGTGACCCCGCTCACGCCAGCGTCTCGTGAACGAGCTGCTGATCCAGTACCTCGTTGAGCTGCGCCCACACGTCCAGGCCCCAGCTCTGACGGCAGTGCGCGCACACCGCCTCGACCCGGTCGGGGTCGATGCTCAGCGCCGGGCGGCGCACCCAGTCCGACTCGTCGTCGGACCAGACCTGCACCGTGGCGGTCCCGCACGCCGGGCAAGCCCGGCCGCGCAACGGGAAGCGGGGTTCGGGGTCGAGCATCAGCCGCGCCGCCCGGACCCACTCGTT
This sequence comes from Actinosynnema sp. CA-248983, assembly GCA_050954585.1. GTDB lineage: Bacteria > Actinomycetota > Actinomycetes > Mycobacteriales > Pseudonocardiaceae > Actinosynnema. The sequence continues at coordinate 1,683,571 of CP191863.1, forward strand.
CGCGCGGTCGGCGGCCCACAGCACGTAGTCCGATGCCGTGTGCTGCCAGTCCTCGGCGTGCGCGCCCCACGCCGCGACATGCTCGCGCAGGGTCCGGGCGTCGTGGGCGTGGGCGCGGCAGGTCTTGCGGACCTCCGCGCGGATCTCGCTCAACAGCCCCAGCGCGCCCAGGCTCGCGGGCGGTCGGGAACCGAGCCTGCCTACCGCGCCCGCGCGCCTGCCCTCCGGGGTGACCGCCTCGCGGACCTGATCGAGCAGCGGCAGCACCTCGGCCACCTCCTGGCCGTCGTCCTGGCGGTGGATCACGTACAGGCCGGGCTTCACGAGCTGGTCGACGGCGACCTCCCATGCCAACCGGGCGGCGGCGGCCTGCTCGCGCGTCGGCGCGGCCGGCGGCTCGTCGTCGTGGTTGTCCCCGCTGTGGATGAACCTGGGGGCAACCCCGTCGAACTGGTATTCGGTCGGGTCGTAGCGCTGGAAATCGTGGGCGGTCATGCCGGGACTCCTTGCGGCGCGGGCGGATTGGCACCGCGCGTGGTCGAGGTGGTGCCCGCGGGCTTGGTGGCGCGGGCGGTGGCCAGGCGGGAGGGGTGCATCCGGGTCACGGGGTCGCGGTGCTCGCGGCGGCCGTCGCGGGTGCGGGTCAGCGGCTTGCACACGCGGCCCCTGTGCGCGAGGCAGAACGGGCAGCGCACCGTCCCGGCCAACTCCGCGTCCGGGTGGCGGGTCCAGCCCATCGCTTCGTACACGGCGCGAATGCCACGCTGCCCGGCGCGGGCGAACGCGGCGCGCTGGCGTGCCTTCTCGGCCGGGGTGACCGGCAGCGGCGGACGCGCGGAGCTGGGCGCGGCGTCGGTCGGGTGCAGCGCGGCGACCTGCGCGAGTTGGGTGACCTCGGCCGGGCTGGCGTGACGGACCCGTTGCAGCGGGATCGACGCCAGCGCGGCCCGGCACTGCACGGCGGTGTACGCGCGCAGCGCCCGCCACCACACGGTCACCACGTCCTCGGCGATCGGCCCGTCCTCGGCGATGCGGTAGTGCAGCAGCAGCGCGCGGACCTCCGAACGGGTCACGGTGCGCTGGGTGGTCACGCGGCGACCTCCACCCCGCGCTCGTCCCCGGCGTCCTTGCCCGTGTCGCCGCCCGCCGGGTCGGTCGCCACGGTCGCGGCCAACGCCTGGTCCAGCAGTCGCTGGAGGGTGGCGGCGTCTGCGTGCGCGGGGATTTCGCCACGTGCGGCCAGGCCGACCGGCGAGCGGTCGTCCTCGGCGATGGCGTCGGCGCGGATCTGCTCGAAGGTCTGCGCGACCGCCAGCTCCCGCCGCCGGGACTTCGGATCGACCGGCACCGCGTGGGAACGCATCAACTCGCCCACCAGCTCGGGCAGCCACGTCGAAGGCAGGGTCTTGCCCGCCCACACCCGCAGCCCCGCCGCGATCACCGCGGGCTCGATGCCCTCCCGCAACAAGCCGATCACCTGCCCGCGCAGCGCCGCCACCACACGCTGTGGCTGGGCTGGGCAGTGCACGGTCACCAGCCGCTCGGCTTCCGCGCGGCGGGCCTGCCGCACCGAGCCCGACTCCGTCCCGGCGTCCTCGGCGTCGGTGCTCGTGGCGTCGGCGGCGGGCTCGTCCTCGCGCGGGCGCGGGTGGGCGCCTGCACGCGCGGGCGCGGGGACACCCACTTTTTGATCTACCGAGGGAAGAACAGGTTCTCCAGTCTCCCGCTCCCTACTCCCTTCTCCCAGGTCCTTCGCCGAAGGGTTCCCCGAGGGGTTCGCCGAAGGCATAGCCGAAGAGGCGGTCGTGGCAGAAGCCGCTGCGACGGTCGGGCGTGCCACGTGCGCGCGGGACTTGGCGGTGCGGCCGATGCCGGGTACCTCCATCGCAGCCATCACGGACGGCGGCAGCACCCGCGCGCCAGCCTCCAGTTCGTCGGCGGCCACCAGCGGGGCCGGGCCGGTCACCGCGACAGGCAGGCGGCGCAGCTCGCGTGCCAGCGCGGCGCGCAGGATCGGCGAGACGATCTCGAACGCCACCCGCAGCGCCCCGCGCAGCATGTTGGGCTGCTTCCACAGCTCGTCCCGGCGGATAAAGCTGCGCACGAGGACTTCTTCGGTGTCCTGGTCGACCACCAGGAACCGGGCCGCGTCCAGCTCGCTCAACGCGGCGCGCACGGTCGCCACGTCCAGGTCCGGGTGCGACCGCGCCCAGCGCTTGGCCGCCAGGTCCAGCACCCCGGAGTAGGCCAGCTTGGGCTGCGAGAGCAGCTGAAGGTAGATCAACTTGGCGACGGCGGACAGCTCGATGAAGTCCGGGTCGTCCCAGATGTGCACGTACAGACGGGCGTGATCACGCGCCACGAAACGTTCCCCCACGAGTTTTCGGACAGCACGAACCAGCCGCGCGGCGGCGCGGCGGTGTGAAGCGGTGGTGCGTCAGGCGGTCGCGGCCCGGTCGGGCTCGGCGGCCTGGTGCTCGATGAGCACGGCGAGGTTGAGCGCGTAGATCGGCATGAGCTTGCCGCTGTTGCCGCCCCGTGCGTCGGTGGACCGCACGTAGCGGCCGGTGGGCACGAGTAGCCCGGCGGACAGCAGGCGGCGCACCGTCGCGCCGACCATCGGTGGCCGAACCCACGGCGGCAACTGCTTGCGCCAGCGGTTGGCGTGGGTCTCTCGGAACGGATCGGCCATCGCGTCGTCCACGATCACCCGCGTTACGGCGGCCAGGTGTTCGGCGTTGGCCGGTTCCGTCGTCAGCAGTGCGGAGATCTGCTCGACGGTGCCGCCGTAGTCCAACGGCAAGCCGACCAGCTGTTCGGCAACCTCGGCGGTCAGCTCGCCGACCGCGCGGGGTTCGCTGTGCCGGGCGCGTCCTCGGCCGGCTGCCCGTGACGGGCCGGAGGTCGAGCGGGCCTTCACGCCGAGTCCAACAGGAGGAAGGTGCGGACTTCGGTGATCTCCTCGCACTCGCGCGCGAGCGCGGGGTTCAGCTCACGGACGCGACGCGGACTCAACGTGATCCGCAACGCCTTGCGGTAGCTCACGACCGGGACGCCGTTGACGGTGCCCACCTCGGCGTCCCCGAGGCGCAGCTTGATCGTCCGCTGCACGTCGGCGCGGAACCGCTTCAGCCCGTCGAGCTGGTCTTCGACCCAGCGCAGCAGGTCGATCTGCGCGGCCAGGTCGTCCACCGCGATCGGGTCGGCGGCAGGTGTGGTGGTGGTCTTGGACATGTTCAGGCCGCCCCCCGACGGCTCGAAGCTGGGTCTACGGGTTTCTGAAACCCACGGTTGGGGGTTGTAACGACGCAAGCCACGCGGCTAACAGCGCCAAGTGCGATCTCCGCCACGCTTCGCAGCAAGCAGGTAACGTGGTGTGGCGAAGCCGCGATTTTGCGGACTGGGGGACGATGGACGACGGTCCGCGCAGGCAGCGATCTTCACAGCCGTGAAGATTTGTAACCACGTTTCTGAAGGGCATGCGCCCGAGAATAGGTTGCGCGCGCGGCTTGTCAACCAGTATGAAGAAACGGCACGTCGTCTCTTCACACTGGTGAAGATTGTGGGGGAGTTGGATGTGGGACGAGGGCGAGCAGGACATGCCGAGCGTGGCGACGATCCTGAACACGCTGTTCGAACGGCACCGCAAGGAGACGCGGCCGGGAAGCAAGCGGCCGGGTAGGCCGTTCAGCAATCAAGAGGTCGCGGAGTGGTGCACCCTCCATGGCGTCGAGATGTCGCAGACGCACCTGTGGAACCTGCGCCAGGAGTCCAAGTCCGTGGACCCACGGGTCGGTCACCTCAAGATCCTCGCCCGCTTCTTCGGCTACCGCCCCGCCTACTTCCTCGACCCCGGGGTGTACTGGGAAACCGAGGCGCAGTACGGAAACCCCCGGCCCGGGAGCGCCGACGACCTATCGATCCCACGCCAGGCAGCGCAAGCGCATGTGCTGATGCGCCGCGTGGACGGCCTCAGTGACGCCGGTCGCGAGCTGATGCTGGGTCTGGTCGAACAGGTCGTTGAGTGGGAGAGAAACCATGTGTCCGACGGACGAGACGCCTAAGCCGGAAGGGGTGCTCGGAAGCCTGACGAGACGGATACGGCGGCGTCACACCCACGACCGGAACGAGCCCGTTCTGGACGAGCGTGACGTGGTCCGCGTCGCCCGCCGGCTGTCCATCCCCGACCCCTTCGACCTCGACATGCTGATCCGCGAGGTCGCCGACGTCATCGGCAAGCCCGTCGACTTGGCGCCCTACCCGGAGGAGACCGTCGAGCAGGCCCGGCGCGCGGGCGAAGCGTTGCCCGCAGCGGTCTGCGTCGCATTCGCCCACCGGGTGTACGTGTTCTACCGGGCGGACACGACGGGCGACCACCAACGGCACTCCGTGCTCCACGAAGTCGGACACCTGCTCTGCGGACACGTCACCGTCGACGGCGACCAACCGGTCTGGGCACACCGCAGCACCTACGACGACGCACGCGAACGCGCCGCCGAGGCCTTCGCCTACGAGTTCGAACGCCGACTCGGACCGGTCCGCGTGCGCCGTGGCCCGCAACCCACGAACGAAGACCTCAGTTGTGCCGTCGACCGGTACGGCTCGATCCTCGAAGGATGATCCCGAGATGGCCTTCAACCTGGCCCTGATGGTCGCCGTCACGGCCGCCATCGCGTTCTGGCTGTCCAGCTACCGCTACAGCCGAAGATCCGGGGTCCGCGCCATGTGCATGTCCCTGGCGCTGCTGGACGTCGCCCTGCTGATCGGCGTGCTGTCCTACTCCGACCTCGGCTGGCCGCTGCAATGGGCGCAGCACCTCTGCGTCATGGTCTCCGCCTACCAACTCCAGGTGTTCTGCCTGCACCTGACGAAACGACCCGAACGCGTCGAGGTCGGCGTCCGCCGACGCCGGACGGCTGTGATCGCGGCCTGCGTCCTACTCCTCGTCTTCTACGTGCTTGGGCCGCTGCGCGCGGGGCTGGTCGCAGTGCTGTCGACGTTCGGCGACCGGCCTTTCGTCACGCACTACCTCGCCACGTACACGCTCTACCTGGGCTGGGCGATGCTGGACGTCGTCCTCATGTCCCGCCTGGCGCGGCATGTCGGCCGCCCGAGCCTGAGGCTCGGGCTTCGCCTGCTCGGCGCGGGCAGCCTGGTCGGCCTCGTGTACGCCCTCCTGAGGCTCGGCGTGAGCGTCGCCGTGGCGCTCGGCGCACCAATCAGCTCCAAAACGTGGATCGAGTACGCGACAGGTCAGTTGACCTTCGTCTCGATCATCCTGCTCATGGCGGGCATCCTCGTCCCCCCGTTCGGTGCGCGCTGGGAAGCACGTAAGGCACACGCCCGCCTTGAGCCGCTGTGGTCCGCAGTCACCGCGGTCGCCCCCGAACTCGTCTTCGGCAACCGGGGCAACGCCGCAGACCGGCTACGAGTACGGATCACCGAGATCCGGGACGTGTTGATCGGGCCGCTTCACTCCTACCTCGACTCCAGCGTCGTGGACCGCGTCAGCCGCCAAGCGGCCGACGGTGAGTCGTCGGCACAGCAGGCGCGCGCAGTCGGGGAAGCGGCGGCGATCGCGGTGGCCCTCGAAGCCAAGAGAAGGGCCGCTGCGCCCGTCGACACCTCGCCGGTCATCATCGGCGAAGCCCCGGACGACGAAGAGGTGGCGCAACTGGTCCGCATCTCGACCGCGTTCGCGCACTCGCCCCTCGTGACCGAAGCAGTGAAGGAGTTCCAGGCCCAGCATGACCCCGCTCAGTGACACCCGCGAAACACCGACCCGCCGACGCGTAGCCCGACTCGCCACCGAAGTCCTCGCTCCGTGGGTGTGGGTCCTCGGCCTCCCGCTCGCCATCGGCTGGCACGCCACGCAACAACCGCTCCCCGCCCTCCTGTGGGGTCTGGTCGTCGGCATCTTCGGCTCGGTCATCCCGATGGTCGTCATCGTGCGCGGAGCCCGCCAGGGCAAGTGGGACAGCCACCACGTCACGAACCGCGAAGGACGCGTCATCCCGTTCGTCGCGTGCACCAGCTCGCTCGCGATCGGCATCGCCGTCCTGGTCCTCGGCGACGCACCCCACCAGATGCTCGCCCTCGCCCTGGCCATGTTCGCCACGCTCGTCGTGTGCGTCGCGATCACCTTCGCCCTTCCGGTCGACGGCAGCCGAGGGTGGAAGATCTCGATGCACGCCGCAGTCGCGGCTGGTGCATCGCTGATGCTGGTGATCGCGTATGGCCCCTGGCTCCTGCTGATGGCGGCGCCGGTCGTCCTCGTGTGCTGGTCACGGGTTGAACTGCGCGACCACACCCGTGCACAGGTCATTTGGGGAGCGGCCGTGGGTCTCATGGCCGGCGGCGGGAGCTACTTCCTGCTCATCAGCGTGTTGAACTGATGGCGCGCAGCATCCGGCGCTCTTACCACGGCAGCCTTTCGGTGCCGTGGTACAGGCCGCCGGTCGGGCCGCCGTCCGCGAGGGAAGCCAACCAGAGAAGGCTGGCAGCAGCTTCGTCCGGCGTTTGGTCGGCTCCGCCGTAGGACATGCGTGTGTTCGCGCGACCCGGCGAGACCGCGTTGACCAGGATGTTGTGCTCTCGAAGCTCATCGGCGAAGACGCACGTCAGGGCGTTCAGCGCAGCTTTGGAGACCCGGTACGAGGGACTACTCGCCTTCATCGTGTGCAGTGAAGCCATGTGGGTCGAGATGTTCACGATGCGGCCGTAGCGCTGTTCCTTCATCTGGGGAACGACAGCCGAAGTGCACCGCCAGGCACCGAAGACGTTGGTGTTGAACGTGGCTTGCACCCGTTCCATGTCCACGGTCGACGGCGCGAGCTTGGGATCGATCGCCACGGCGGCGTTGTTCACGAGGACATCAAGACGACCATGCTCGAAGACGATGTCCGAGATCGCCCGGCTGATGCTCGCCACGTCCGTCACGTCGAGCTGGTGGACCGCGACAGGCAGGCCCTCGTCCATCAACGGTGCGGCGGCGGTAACCGCGTCGTGCTCGTTTCGCGCGGTAAGCACGGTGAAGAACCCTTGTTGGGCAAGCCCTCGAACCATCGCCAGTCCAAGGCCACGGTTCGAGCCCGTCACGAGTGCAACGTGGGTGTCCGTCTGCATGAGCCCTATGCGATCAGAGCCCGAACCTGCTCGTCCAGTTCTGCCACCGCAGGGTTGGCCTCCGGAGGGCCAAGTCGCTCTTGAAGGTTGAACAGGCGCTCCCGGTTGCGTGCTGACTTCGCCGATGCGATGGAGGGACGGCCTCCGTGATCAAGGAGCAGGCGCGGTCCACATCGCCGAGGGTGACCGCGTTCTCGGCGCTCCACATGAGGTAGGTGGCCTTGTCCACCGGGCGCTCATCCGGTTGAAGGGCCAGAGACTGGGCGAGCCACCGGTCCGTCGTGTCGGGCCGCCGAAGCAGGAGGTAACAGGCGGCGACCTGCGCGCTGTATTCAGCTTGGTCGAAGTAGTGGGCCCACACAGGCGACTCGTGATCGTCAGCCCGGTTCATCGCCTTCTCGGCTTGGGACAGAAGACTTTCGCACTCGGTAGCGTTCCCGAGGACTGCGTGGGTGCGCGCCTCGCGGACCGTCAACATCGCGACCACCCTCGGGGGTGCCTGCTTGGCCCCTTCCCTCGCTGCCACTGCGATTGAAAGGGCTTCCTCCGGACGGTCAGCGTCCATGAGCTGGAGACTCAGGCACTTCATTACGTTCGCTCCGGTGACCCGGTCACGGGCGCGATGAGCGGCGCGAATGCCCGCCATGAAGTATCGCTCGGCGGCTGCGTGGAATCCCGCGTCGAAGCTCGACCAGCCCGCGATGCGGCCGAGTTCGGCCGCTACGTTCCACAGCCGCTGCCCGAGTCGTTCGCTGTAGCTCCCGTGCTTCAGCATGTCGCGGACGAGTCGTAGTTCAGCGTCGGCCAGGTGGCGGACGCTCCCGCCCCCGAGGGCGTCGAGCATCTGCTGGAGGGTCGGCAGTCGCAGCTCGAAGGTGTCGACCAAGGCGGCCTCGACCCGGCCGCCGCGCACGGCCGCCTGCAACCGCGCGGGTTCGACGGCAAGCCACTGTGCGGCCACGGTCATGACCGCGCTGGCGCTGATGGTGAGGAACGAGCGGCGATCGTGCACAGCGACTCCCGCAGTCCGGTCAAGCATCGACAGGGCCGCATCCATGGTCCACGGAAGGTCCAGGTCGAGGCGGTCACCCGTGGGCAACCAATCGGGCCAGCCCTTCACGCGGACAACGTCCCGGTCAACGCCCAACTCGGCAGCCAGGGCGTACTGGCTGTCGATGTCGGGCTTCATTCCCCGGTGCTCCCAGCGCCATGCCTTCTCCCGGCGGGCGGCCATGTTGCCGACGTGACGCGCGATCACGTCCACCACGTCCTGATAGGTCCAGTTGCGCTCGGCGCGCACGTGGGCCAGCGGGTGGCTGAAGAAGCTTTGTTGGTGCTGCCTCGCGCGCCCGGCCACGGGAACCTCCTCGTTCGAGAGGCAACCCTATCGCTCGAATGTCGGTCGACTTCGAGTTTGCCGCAAGGTTCAGGCGATCGGGCGCAAGAGGCTACAAAGAGGCTACAACCCGTACCTTCCGCCTGATCCACTATTTGCGGTTTCCTGCCACTAGGCATCCGGAGTCGGAGCACTACAACTGAGCGTAATCGTCGTCAATGGGGCGGCGAGTTCCGACGCCGGATGCTGCCCTCGATGTCGAGGGTTCCAGTGACCACCCGACAGGGCCTCGACCCCGAGGCCGATCAGGGCGCTGCTTCGGCGGTCATCACCCGGAGTCCCTGTCGGATCTGGTGAGGCGTGGGTTTCGGTCCCGGCGGTGCTGGACGCCGTTGGGGGGAGTTCACGCCTCACCCCCTCTTCCTGGAGGTGAAGGGATGGAACTGGCTATCGTGCTTGTCGAGGCCATCGGCGGCTTCGGTGCTGCGATGGTGGGGATCTACGTCGCGGTACTCGTCCACTACACCCGGACCGGCTGTCAGCGGTGCGTGCGGCGCTTCCTGCCGCGGCCGGTTCGCCGCCTGCTCGCCCCTCTGCTGGGCCTGTTGCGATGACGGCGGCGACGCAGGTGGAGTACGCGGACACGGCTTTGCTCGGTGACTGGCTTGAGTTCGTCGCCAGGGACGGCTGGAACTTCTTGTACTGGCCCCACTGGCGCGACCCGGAAGCCGTGGCCGCCTACCGACGGTGGAACGGATTCGGCATCACCGACGTCCTGGCGCTCGTTCATGAGAAGTTCGCGTTCGCCTACCGCGCGCTCGTGCCGGACGGCGAGGACTTTCTTGCGCCTCAACACGTCCTGTATGTCAACGAGGGCGTCAAACCCGTCCACGTCGTCCGGTCGATCCTGACGCTGCCCGGCCCAGCCGACCCGGACGCCCCCGATGTCCCTCAAGCCGTGCCCCCAGGCATCACTCCTTACTTCGAGCGGCTCGGATGGCGCAGGACCCTCCGCCCGGCTGGGGATCGGTCGCCGCTGCCGCAATTCAAGTTGAGCCCAAGGCCGGAGCCCTCGCGAGACGCCTTCCCAGGCGAGGGCTCCCAGTGAGCGCGAGGTGGGTCGAGCGCCCAACTGCCGGACCACGACGGCCTGGCGCTGCTCCCCGCCTCGCGCTTGCCAAATTGCGACACGTGATGAGGAGGAGAGGAATGGCGGCCAACGCGACCTGTGGCGGCCATGGCGTGGTGGCCCTCGGCGTGCGCGAGTCCATCAGCGGCGGAGGGGACTCGATAGTTCGACGGTGCGCGGGGTGCTCCGACTGCGAACCTGCACGATCAAGTTCCTCCAAGGCGCCCGCGCCTCCTGCCGAGGTGTTCTTCACCTGGCTCACCGGTTCCCCGTCAGCGAGCACCTGACGGCTTCAGACCGCGCCCGACGTGCGGAACGCGCCTCACGTCTACCGAGAGGAGAATATTCGGAAGTAACCTTCACACGCATGGGTTCCTGTGGAAACCCCCGTCCCGGCGGGCGGGGGTTTTCCGTAATTGCACTGCATCGCGCTGATTGTCGGTCCGATCGGGTGGCTCGATATGTTCACCCTGTTGCACCTGTTGAGACTCGCGATATCTCGCGACGATTCGAATTGTCGCCGATTGTTCCCGGCGGTAGGTATGAGTGGCGAAAGCAGGAGGATCAAATGACACTGTCCCCGCTCTCTGCGGCCCCCGGCTACGGCCTCATCTCGGTTGAGGTACACGGCCGGTTGGTGCGGCAGTTGATCAAAGCGCACGCCGGGATGACCGGCGACGAAGCGGTGCGGATCGTGAACGCCACCGTCGCCTTCTTGAAGGTGTGCGCCGACAACCCCGAGGGGCACTTCCGCCCGAGCCAGCGCGTCGACCTCGGGTGGCACCAGTTCATCCTCAACACCGTCGACTACGCCGAGTTCTGCCAGCGGGTCGCGGGCCGCTTCCTGCACCACGTGCCCGAGGAGTTCACCCCGCCGCGCGCCACGTCCGCCGACACGGCCAAGATGCTCGCCCCTACGGTGGAGGCCTTACGGTCCGCCGGGTTCGAGGTGGACCCGACCCTGTGGGCGACCGGGTCCGGCGACTGCACCCAGTGCCACGCCGGGTGCACCAACTGCGGCCAGGGCGACGACGGGCAGCTCGCGGCCCTCCAACTGGTGACGACCGGGCGGTAGCCCGAGATCGAGGAGAGATGACGAACCGTCGTGAATGGGATGACCTGCCCGAAGGCGCACGGCGCGCTGTAGAGCGCAGGATCGGGGCGGTGCTGGCGTCGGCGTCACCCGCAGCCGGGCGCAGCTCCGAGTTGTCGGCGACCCTGACGACCGCGTCCGGTCGTGTGTTCTGCAAGGGGATCACGGCGGAGTCGCCATCGGCGTGGATGCACCGCAACGAGGTGGTGGTGAGCCCGTTCCTGCCCGAACAACTCGCCCCTCGCCTGCTGTGGGAGATCGAGGTGGACGGTTGGCTGCTGCTCGGGTTCGAGCACGTCACCGGCCGGCACGCCAACCTGTCCCCCGACTCCGCGGACCTGCCGCTCATCGCGGACGCGGTGGTGGAGATCAGCCAGACTCCCGCACCCCCGAAGTCCGTAGCCCATCGCTCGATGGCCGCCCAGTGGAAGCGGATGATCGAGGACGAGAACCGGCTCGCGCCTCACGCGGACACCGATCCCTGGTGCGCTGCGAACGCCGATCTACTTGCTTCGTGGGCCGCCCGCGCCCCCGAGCACATGCACGGGGAGCACCTGATCCACTCGGACCTGAACCCGTTGAACTTCCTCGTCTCGGACCGCGCGCGGGTGATCGACTGGGCGTGGTGGCGGACCGGAGCCGCCTGGATCGACCCGGCGTACCTGACCATCCGGCTCATCGCGGAGGGGCACGACCCAGAAGCGGCGGAGAAGTGGGCGCACCAGTTCGACGGCTTCGCAGAGGCCGACCCCGACGCGGTCACGGCCTACTGCGCTTCCCTGGTGCGGATGTGGGGGCGGAAGTTCCCGAACACCGCGCCTACGAAGGCGGCTCGCCGTTGGCTCCGACACCGGCGGGTCTGAAGCTGCCCTAGGCGGACGATCGGGACGTGCAACGCACCTGTCGGTCTGAGTCCTCGGAGGCAAGCCCGCTACTCTGACGACACCCGTCAACTGGGCTTCGAGTCACCATCTCAAGAAGGAGTAAGACCACCGTGACTGAGCGCACCCTGGTTCTGGTCAAGCCCGATGGCGTCAGCCGTGGTCTGGTCGGTGAGGTTATCGCGCGCATCGAGCGCAAGGGCCTGAAGCTGGCTGCGCTGGAGCTGCGCACTGTGGACCGCGCGACTGCCGAGCAGCATTATGCGGAGCACGACGGCAAGAGCTTCTTCGGCGAGCTGGTTGAGTTCATCACCGGCGGTCCGTTGGTGGCGGCCGTGGTTGAGGGTCCGCGCGCGATCGCCGCGTTCCGGCAGTTGGCCGGTGGCACCGACCCGGTGGAGAAGGCGACGCCGGGCACGATCCGCGGTGACTTCGGCCTGGAAGTCCAGTTCAACCTCGTGCACGGCTCGGACTCGCCGGAGTCGGCCGAGCGGGAGATCAAGCTCTGGTTCCCGAACCTCTGAGCTGCTGTTCCGTCGGCCCCGACCTCCCTTGAGGTCGGGGCCGACGGCATCTCGGGGGACCTCACGAGAGGTTGCGGCGAGAGCTATCTTCGTGTGGTGCGGCGAGTCGTGATCGACAGCAACGTAGTTGATCCGCTAGCGGACGTGGCTGGAGCGTTCGAGGCGCTGGAGAGTGGCGTCGATGCCAGCGCGTTAGAGATCTTGTATACCCATGTGACGATTGATGAGCTGTCCGGGGTACCGGATGCTGACCGGCGGTCGCACTTGCTGCTGCTGTTGATCGCGCTGGGAAGGCTCGTGCCCACAGGTGTGTTCGTACTCGGCTACTCCCGTCCGAACTTCGCTCGCTTCTCTACGCCGGAGGTCGATCGCGTCTGGGAAGTGTTGAAGTCGGGCAACATCAGGCACACACGCGATGCACTGATCGCTGGCACGGCGGTGTTCGAGCAATGCGCGCTCACCACGAACGACAAGCGTCTGGCGGGGCGCGCACGGGCTTGCGGCCTTGAGGTTCTGTCAGGGGCCGAGCTGCTGGCGGAGTTTGGTCATCCCTGATGGATGCCGGTCAGCCCTCGGCGGTAGACTGACGGGGTCTAAAGTGCCTGGTCAGGCCCCCTGAACCCAAGTGGTCACTTGACTAAGCCGTTCTTCGGCGACCTGGTCGAGTTCATCACCGGCGGCCCGCTGGTGGCCATGGTGGTGGAGGGCACGCGCGCGATCGCGGCGTTCCGCCAGCTCGCCGGCGGCACCGACCCGGTCGAGAAGGCCACCCCCGGCACGATCCGCGGCGACTTCGGGCTGGAGGTCCAGTTCAACCTGGTCCACGGCTCCGACTCGCCGGAGTCCGCCGAGCGCGAGATCAAGCTCTGGTTCCCGAACCTCTGAGCTGACCACGCAGCGGCCCGGTCCCCGAAGCAGGGGGCCGGGCCGTTCGCGTACCTAAGCCGACTGCCTCGACCGGCGCGGTGAGGAGCCGTTGCCGCCGGGGGCCGAGCCGTGCAGGACGACGCCCTCGCGGAAGCCCAGGGGCAGGGCCATGCGGACTTCGTCGAACCGCACGTCGCCCACCGCGATCGCGAACGGCAGCCGCCCCCACTCCCGGAAGCCCAGGCTCTCGTACAGCTCGATCGCCCCGTGGTTGTTGCCGCGCACGCCCAGGGTCAGCAGCTCCAGCCCCGCCGACCGGGCGTTGTCCACCACCGCCGACACCAGCAGCCGCCCCAGCCCGAGCCCCCGCGCGGACGGGTGGGCCGTCACCCGGCCGACCTCCGCCGAGTGCGTGAACACCGCGCTGGTGGACCGCAACCACGTGGCCGTCCCCCGCACGACACCGTCCACAACAGCCACCACCAGGGCGCCGTCACCGGAGGAAACCCGGGACAGCACCAGGTCCAGCCAGGCATCGGTCTCCGCGCGCGACGGCGGCGCCTGCCACCCGATCGCCCCGCCCGCCGCCACCACGTCGTGCAGCACGGAGTGCACGGAAACCCGCAGCGACTGGTCCGCGACGGTCGGCCACACCAGCTCGATCCCCATGCGGCCACCCTAAAACCGTTCCCAGACTGTCGTACCCCGCCGCTAACGTGACGAACGTGACCACCCTCGTCGCCGCCAGCGGCCTGACCAAGCACTTCGGCACGTTCGAAGCCGTCCGGGGCATCGACGTCGAGGTCCACCGGGGCGAGGCCTTCGGGTTCCTCGGCCCCAACGGGGCGGGCAAGTCGTCGACCATGCGCATGGTGTCCTGTGTGTCCCCGCGCACCGGCGGCGAGCTGACCGTCCTCGGCATGGACCCCAACCGCGACGGCCCGCGCATCCGCGCCCGGCTCGGCGTCGTCCCGCAGACGGACAACCTCGACACCGAACTCACCGTCCGGCAGAACCTGGAGATCTACGGCCGCTACTTCGGCATGTCCCGCGCCCGCGTCCGCGAGAAGGCCGCCGAACTGCTCGACTTCGCCCAGCTCACCGAGCGCGCCGACGACGAGGTGGAGCCGCTGTCCGGCGGCATGAAGCGCCGGCTGACCATCGCCCGCTCGCTGGTCAACGACCCCGAGATGGTCGTCCTCGACGAACCCACCACGGGCCTGGACCCGCAGGCCCGCCACCTGCTGTGGGACCGGCTGTTCCGGCTCAAGCAGAACGGCGTCACCCTCGTCATCACCACCCACTACATGGACGAGGCCGAACAGCTCTGCGACCGGCTGGTGGTCATGGACGGCGGCAAGATCGTCGCCGAGGGCTCGCCGGCCGACCTGATCCGTCGCTACTCCACCCGCGAGGTGCTGGAGCTGCGCTTCCCCCGGGTGGGCAGGACCCCGCGCTGGTGGAGGGCCTCGCCGACCGCGTCGAGGTGCTGCCCGACCGGCTGCTCCTCTACACCGACGACGGCGAGGCGGCCCTGTCCGCCGCGCACAACCGGGGCGTGCGGCCGGCGTCGAGCCTGGTCCGCCGCAGCTCGCTGGAGGACGTGTTCCTCCGCCTCACCGGCCGGACGTTGGTGGACTGATGCTCGCCGTCCTGGAGTACCAGTGGACGTGGTACCGCCGGAACTGGCGGTCCTCGGCGGTGACGACGTTCGTCAACCCGCTGCTGTTCCTGCTCGCGATGGGCGTGGGCTTCGGCTCGCAGGTCGCGGCCGGCCCGGCCACCGGCGGCGAGCGGTACGTGGTGTTCCTCGTCCCGGCGCTGGTGGTGACGACGGCCGTGCAAAGCGCGATGTTCGAGTCGTCCTGGGCGGTGTTCTCCCACTTCAAGTGGCAGCGGACGTACTTCGGCATGGTCGCCACCCCGGTCACCCCCGCGCAGGTCCTCTACGGGCAGCTGCTGTGGGTGGCGCTGAAGCTCGCCTTCGGCTGCACGGCGTTCCTGCTGGTCGCGGGTGCGCTGGGGGCGTTGAGGTCACCGTGGGCGGTGGTCGCGATACCGGTGAGCGTGCTGTCCGGCATGGCGTTCAGCGCGTTGCTCGTCGCCTACACCGCGACCGTGGAGAAGCCGGACTCGTTCACCAGCCTCTTCCGGTTCCTGGTCATCCCGATGACCCTGTTCACCGGCGCGTTCTTCCCGCTGAGCCAGCTACCGGGCTGGCTGCACCCGTTCGCCTGGATCACGCCCGTGTGGCACGGCATCGAGCTGTCCCGGGGCGCCGCGTTCGGCACGCTGGAGGCGCTGCCCGCGCTGGGCCACCTCGCCTACCTGTCCGCGCTGGTCGCCGCGGGAGTGCTCCTCGGCCGCCGGTTCTTCACCCGACGACTGGCGGTGTGACCGCGCATGACCCGCACCCTCGACCAGACCGCCCCCGCCAGCCGGGGCCTGCTGCTGCGCATCGTGCCGCCCGGCCTGTACGCGGGCCGCCCGCACGTCATCGTCGAACGCGCCCACCTGGTGTACCGCCGGGCGTGGACGGCCTTCGTCTCCGGCTTCGTCGAACCGCTGTTCTTCCTGCTGTCCCTGGGCTTCGGCTTCGGGCAGCTGGTGGGCGCGGTGGACGGCCAGCCCTACCCGGCGTTCGTCGCACCCGCCCTGCTGGCCGCCTCGGCGATGAACGGCGCCATCTTGGACACGACGTACAGCCTGTTCCTCAAGGTCAAGTACTCCAAGGTGTACGAGGCCATGTTGAACACCCCGATGGGGCCGATCGACATCGCCGTGGGCGAGGCGACCTGGGCGTTGCTGCGCGGCGGCCTGTACTCGGCCGGGTTCCTCGCGGTGATGCTCGGGTTCGGGCTCGTCACCTCGGCGTGGGCGCTGCTGGCGCTGCCGGCGTGCCTGCTGGTGGCGCTGGCGTTCGCGGCGGTGGGCATGGCCGGCAGCACGTTCATGCGGTCGTGGCAGGACTTCGACCTGGTCCAGCTGGTGGTGCTGCCGCTGTTCCTGTTCTCGACGACCTTCTACCCGCTGTCGGTGTACCCGTCGTGGCTGCAGGCGGTCGTCCAGTGGACCCCGCTGTACCACTCGATCGAGTTGCTCCGGGCCCTGACCGCGGGTTCGGTCGGCTGGGGCGTGCTGGCGCACGTGCTCTACCTGGTCGTCATGGGCGCGGTGGGGATGCTGGTCGCGTCCCGGCGGCTCGGCAAGTTGCTGACCTCCTGACCTGGTCCAACACTGGACGCAGTCATCCCGGCACGGGAGGTCGTCATGGACGTGATCGTGCTCGTCGGCCGCATCCTGTTCGCCCTGCTCTTCCTCAGCTCCGCGTTCGGCCACTTCACCAAGACCGAGGGCATGGCCGGGTACGCCGAGTCCAAGGGCGTGCCCAAGCCCAAGCTCGCCACCCAGGCCAGCGGCGCGGTGCAACTCGTGGCCGCGTTGATGGTGGCGCTGGGGGTGTGGGCGGACCTCGGTGCGCTGCTGCTGGTGCTGTTCCTGCTGCCCACGGCGTTCCTCATGCACCCGTTCTGGAAGGAGCGGGACCCGCAGGCCAGGCAGGGGGAGACGGTCCAGTTCAGCAAGGACATCTCGCTGGCGGGCGCGGCGTTGATGTTCTTCGGCCTCTACGCGGGTGCGGGCTCCGAGCTGAGCCTGACCGTGACGGGACCGCTGTTCTGAGCGCGGCCGGCGGTGCCGTTACCCTGGATGTGTGAGTGTCG
Organism: Actinosynnema sp. CA-248983; assembly: GCA_050954585.1. Classification (GTDB taxonomy): domain Bacteria; phylum Actinomycetota; class Actinomycetes; order Mycobacteriales; family Pseudonocardiaceae; genus Actinosynnema. The sequence goes on from CP191863.1 coordinate 1,700,248, forward strand.
AGTCCGTCTTCCCCGCGTTGGAGCCCCTCCTGCCGAGGGTGTCCAAGCCCGTGCAGTACGTCGGCGGGGAGCTGAACGCGACCGTCAAGGACTGGGACGCCGCCGCCGTGCGGTGGGCCCTGATGTACCCGGACGCCTACGAGGTCGGGCTGCCCAACCAGGGCGTCATGATCCTCTACGAAGTGCTCAACGAGCAGCCGGACGTGCTGGCCGAGCGCACCTACGCGGTGTGGCCGGACCTGGAAGCGCTCATGCGCGAGCACGGCGTGCCGCAGTTCACCGTGGACGCGCACCGGCCGGTGAAGGCGTTCGACCTGTTCGGGGTGAGCTTCGCCACCGAGCTGGGCTACACGAACCTGCTCACCGCGCTGGACCTGGCGGGCATCCCGCTGCACGCCGACGAGCGCGGTGACGACGACCCGGTGGTGGTGGCCGGCGGGCACGCGGCGTTCAACCCGGAGCCGATCTCGCCGTTCATCGACGCGGCGGTGCTGGGTGACGGCGAGGAAGCCGTCCTGGAGATCACCGACCTGGTCCGCGCGTGGAAGGCCGAGGGGTGCCCCGGCGGCCGGGACGAGCTGCTGCTGCGCCTGGCCGAGACCGGTGGCGTGTACGTGCCCCGGTTCTACGACGTGGAGTACCTGCCCGACGGGCGCATCCAGCGCGTGGTGCCCAACCGCGAGCGGGTGCCGTACCGGGTGTTCAAGCGGACCACTATGGACCTCGACGCGTGGCCGTACCCGAAGCAGCCGCTGGTGCCGCTGGCGGAGTCCGTGCACGAGCGGATGAGCGTGGAGATCTTCCGCGGCTGCACGCGCGGGTGCCGGTTCTGCCAGGCGGGCATGATCACCCGGCCGGTGCGCGAGCGGTCCATCGAGGGCATCGGCGCGATGGTGCAGCGCGGCCTGGAGGCGACCGGGTTCGAAGAGGTCGGTCTGCTGTCGCTGTCCAGCGCGGACCACTCCGAGATCGCCGAGGTCACCAAGGGGCTGGCCGACCGGTACGAGGGCACGAACACCTCGCTCTCGCTGCCGTCCACCCGGGTCGACGCGTTCAACATCGACCTGGCGAACGAGCTGTCCCGCAACGGCCGCCGCTCGGGCCTGACCTTCGCACCCGAGGGCGGCAGCGAGCGCATCCGGCGAGTGATCAACAAGATGGTGTCCGAGGAGGACCTCATCCGGACGGTCAGCGCGGCGTTCGGCGCGGGCTGGCGGCAGGTGAAGCTGTACTTCATGTGCGGCCTGCCGACCGAGACCGACGACGACGTCCTGCAGATCGCGGAGATGGCCAAGAACGTGATCCGCGCGGGCCGCGAGGTCAGTGGCCGCAAGGACATCCGCTGCACCATCTCGATCGGCGGTTTCGTGCCCAAGCCGCACACGCCGTTCCAGTGGGCGGCGCAGTGCGATCCGGCCACTGTGGACAGTCGCCTGCGCAAGCTCCGCGAGGCGGTCAACTCCGACCGCGCGCTGGGCCGCAACATCGGCATGCGCTACCACGACGGGCAGCCGTCGCTGATCGAGGGCCTGCTGTCCCGGGGCGACCGCCGGATCGGTCTGGTCATCGAGCGGGTGTGGCGCGAGGGCGGTCGGTTCGACGGCTGGTCCGAGCACTTCTCCTACGAGCGCTGGGTGGCCGCGGCGGAAGCCGAGCTGACCCCGCTGGGCGTGTCCCTGGACTGGTTCACCACCCGGGAGCGGGAGGAGCTGGAGGTCCTGCCCTGGGACCACCTGGACTCGGGCCTGGACAAGGAATGGCTCTGGTCGGACTGGCAGGACGCGCTGGACGAGCGCGAGCAGGACGACTGCCGCTGGACCCCGTGCTTCGACTGCGGCGTCTGCCCGGCGATGGGGACGGACATCGAGGTGGGCCCGACCGGCCGCACCCTGCTCCCGATCTCCCCGGTGGGCAAGGGCTCCCCGGTCCGCAACCCGGCGCTCACCCGGCAGTAGCCGTTCAGTCGGCCACGACCCGAACCGCCCGCATCGGACAGGCCCGAGCGGCGGCGGCGACCCGGGGCCCCTCCTCGGGGTCCGGGTTCCGCGCGTACCGCAGGGTCCCGTCGGCCAGCACCCGGAACACCCGGGGCGCCTGCACCTGGCACAACGCGAAGTGCCGGCACAACCCGTGGTCGACCTCGACGCGCACCGCGGCCGTGGGCTCGTCGCTCGCGGGCTCGCCGGTCGCGCCACCGGGTTGCCTCGCGGCCCGGCGTTGCGGGGCCCGGCCTTCCGGGGTCCGGGCCGGTGCGAGCCGGCGGTGGCGCGGCGCGGGTGAGGGGGCGACGACGCCCAGGCGCACCAGCGTTCGCGGCGGCAGGAAGCGGAGCAGGGTCAGGGTGATGGCCGGGACCAGGACCGTGATGCCGGCCAGCCACAGGACCGGCACCGTGCCGGCCGCCGCCGCGCCCAGCCACGCGTGCATCGCGCTCAGCCACACCGCCACGTACGCCAAGCGGTGCAGGGGTAACCAGCTCCGGTAGAACGTCGAACCCTGGAGCGCCGCCGTCACGGCCACCGCGACCATCAGGTCGAAGCCCAGCACCCCCAAAGCGTGGCGCGGCGCCCCAAGGGCAGTACGACCGCCAGAGGCGAGACGACGCCGGACACCGCCAGCGCCAGGGCGTGCGTCAACCCCAGCACCAAGCTGAACGTCGCCAACGCCTGGTGGGTCACCCGCAACGCCCGCCGACCGCCGGGCATCCCCCGCACCCACCCGGTCGCGGTCAGCACACCAAGGCAGATCGTCAGGCACATCGCCACGTACGCGAGCCGTCCGGACCACGGCGCCACAGTCGAGGACACGATTCGACTCCCCCTCAAGTCGCGGGTCTTCAAGAAGCACTACGAACCCCAGTCCCGTCGGTTCGACCAGCGGTTCAAACAAGATATGTGATCCGTGTCACACCCCTGCTGTAGAACCGTCGACTCGATCAATACGTTGCACCCCCTACAACCCTGAAACTCTCTCACAACCCTTCCGCGCAACTGTGGATTAACGCCATCGGGTGTAGTACGTTCACGGAACGTGTCGTTCGCCCCGCCGCGCGCCAACTTCGAGGAGGTTCGGTTCGCATGAATTCCTTGGGTGGAGTGTGGGTGGATGGCAGTCAGGTCCGCCGGCGGCCCAGCGAGGAACTCGTCACCCAGCTCTACGGCCAGTTCAAAGGCGCTTTGTTCGCCCACGTCCTCGGCCTGACCAACCACGACCGGCAATGGACCGAAGACGTCGTCCAGGAGACGTTGATCCGCGCCTGGCAGAACGCCGAGACCCTCGTCCGCGACCCGCGCATGCTGCGCGGCTGGCTGCTGACCGTGGCCCGTCGCATCGTCATCGACGGCTGGCGCACCCGCCAGGCCCGTCCGCAGGAAGTGGAGCTGACCGGCACGGACGCCGTGCACGCCGCCGACGAGACCGAGCAGCGGCTGTCCATCATGGTGATCAACGACGTGATCGGCCGGCTCGGCGAGGAACACCGCGCCGCGATCTACGAGACCTACGTCCGCGGTCGCACGATCCGCGAGGCCGCGCAGGTGCTGGGCATTCCGGAAGGCACCGTGAAGTCGCGCGTCTACAACGCGATGAAGGTCCTGCGCCGCGCATTGCGGGAGTGGAACTGAAAGAGTTCGACGCGCTCTTCACGAATTGCCCGTGCAGCCGACGCTGAACGCGCCGCGCGGCTGGGCCGAAGCAATTGGGAACAAATCCCGAACACATTTCGGCGGCGCGCCGGCGGGTGACCCCGCAGTGGCTGCCGACAAGTCTGGCCGAACCCCGGCCGGCGGTCTCTACGGTGGGTACCGAAGGAAATGCCGCCCGCACAGGTTCGAACCCTTCGGTACCCCGGGTGTCCTACGGTGGTCCACCCCGAAAGCAGATCGGAGGAACCGTGCGAACGCCGACAGTGGGCCGCGACCCCGAGCTGTGCACCACCCGCGCGCTGCTGGTCGCCGCCGCCGCGGGCCGCACGACGACGACTTTCGTCACGGGGGAGATCGGCGTCGGCAAGTCCACCCTGCTCGACGCGGTCGCGGGCCAGGCCCGCGCGCTGGGGTTCGCGGTCGCGACCGCCCGCGCCACCCGGCTGGAGAGCGACCTGCGCGGCGGTGTCGCCGGGCAGCTCGCCGACGGCCTGCGCGCCGCCCCGGTCGAATCCCTCGACGACCTGCACAAGACCGTCCGCCGCGCGCTCGCCCGCGGACCGCTGCTGCTCGTGGTCGACGACGTGCACCTGTCCGACAGCTGGTCCCTGCGCTGCCTGGCCTACCTGCTGCGCCGTGTCCGCGACGAGCCGCTGGCCGTCGTGCTCTCCGCCGCCACCGGCCAGTCGCCCGCCGGCGAGGTGGCGCTGTCCGAGCTGGCCGGCGGGCACGCCACCACGATCGAACTGGACGGTCTCGACGTCGACGCGGTCGCCGAACTGCTCGACGACCGGCGCATCGCCCCCGCCTGCCACGACGTCACCGGCGGCAACCCCTACCTCCTGCGCGCACTGCGCGCCGAACTCAAGCCCGACGCCGACATCGCGACCGTCGGTTCGCCGGACATCGGCCAGATCCTCCGCGTGCGGCTGCGGCCCTACGAGGGCGCCACCGAACTGGTCCGCGCCACGGCGGTGCTCGGCCCGGACGCCACCGTCGACCGCGTCGCCACGATGGCCGGCGTCGAACCCCGCCGCGCGCTGCGCATCATCGACGCACTGGTGCGCCTGCACGTCTTCCGCGACGACTACCCGATCGCGTTCGTGCACCCGTTCCTGCGCAACTCGGTGCTCGCGGACCTCCCGGTCGCCACCCGCGCCGCCGACCACGCCCGCGCCGCGAAGCTCCTCGCCGACGCCGGGGCGCCGGACGCGCGCGTCGCCGAGCACCTGCGCGAGGCGCGGGCGATCCCGTTGCCGTGGGCGGTGGACGTGCTGCGCCGCGCCGCCCGCCAGGCCACCCACGACGGCCGCCTGGACGCCGCCCAGGACTACCTCGAACGCGCCCTCGAAGAACGCCTCACCAGCGACGAACGCCTTGCCGTGCAACTGGAACTGGTGCACGTCACCTACATCGTCGACCAGGCCGAGGGCATGGCGAAGCTGCGCGACGCCCTCGCGCACGCCGACGACGCCCGGTCCGCCGCCGGCCAGGCCGTGTCCATGCTGCTGCGGCTGTGCAGCGCGCCGGAAGCCCGGCTGGCGCTGTCCATCGGCCTGCAACTGGTGTCCCGGCTCAGCTCCCAGGAGCACGACGAGTCGTGGGAGCTGCGCACCATGTCCTACCTCGCGAGCGTGGGCAACAACGTCGGACTCGCCTTGCGCGCCAGCATGTTCACCGACGAGCTGGAGTCGGAGGTGCCGAGCTCGCCGCGCCTGCGCCAGGTCCACTCCGCGCTGATGTCGCTGGGGCACGCGTTGCGCGGCGACTCGGCGGAGAAGGCCGTGCAGCACGCGGCGGAAGCGCTCGACGGTGACCGCGCGGACGTGTTCACCCAGCCGTTCGTGTTCACCGTCAGCACGTGCTTCATGGCCGACGCGCCGGACCTGTCCGACCGGTTCCGCCGCATGATCGGCAGCGAGGCCGAGCCGCACGACTACCACCTGCGCAAGGGCACCGTCGTGTCGCTCGCGCACGGCATGGACTACCTGGCGAAGGGCGACCTGGTCCGCGCGAAGACGTTCCTCAAGTGGCAGCTGCGGCTGTTCGACGAACTGCACGCCGTGGACGTGTGCCCGATGGCGATCCTGTGCGCGGCAAGGCTCGCGGAGGTCCTGGTCGACCTCGGGCGGTTCGACGAGTCACGGGACCTGTTGGCGCGCCACGGTTTCGCGGGCGAACTCCCGGAGATGTTCCAGCACAACGTCACGCTCTTCGCGCGCGGCAAGCTCAAGCTCGCCACCGGGGACGCGGCCGGCGCGCTCGAAGACCTCTCCGAGTGCGGGCGAAGACTCACCGCGTCCAAAATAGACAGTCCGGCGATCCTGCCGTGGCGGGCCCTGGCCGTGCGGGCGCAACTGGCCCTGGGCAGGCGCGAGGAAGCGGCCCGGCTCGCCCTCGAAGACCTGGAGCGCGCGAAGCGCTGGGGCACACCGCGGGCCATGGGCACCGCCCTGATCTCCGTCGGCCTCACCAGCGACGACGAACCCGCCGTGCGGGCGCTGCGCAAAGCCGTCGAGTACCTCACCGAGTCCGCCGCGCGCCTGCTGCACGCCGAGGCCCTGTTCGAACTCGGCGCGCGCCTGCGCCGCCGGGGCCAGCCGGAACGGGCCATCCCGCACCTGCGCGGGGCCGTCGAGCTGAGCGCCCGGTGCGAGTCCAAGCCGCTCATCGGACTGGCCGCCGACGAACTGCGCGCCTGCGAACCCGCGACCGCCCGGGGCACCGTCCACGGCCTCACCCGCCAGGAGACCCGCGTCGCCGGCATGGCCGCCCAGGGCCTGACCAACCGGCAGATCGCCGAAGCCCTGTTCCTCACCCGCCGCACGGTCGAGCTGCACCTGTCCGGCGCGTACCGCAAGCTCGGCATCACCGGGCGCGCGGACCTGGCCGCGGCGCTGCACCGGGGCGACTAGCGCTGCTTGCCCGGGACCGCCGCAGCGCCGCCGGCGCCGTCCTTCTGCACGGCGGCCTTCGCATCCACCAGCCCGTGGCCGTAGAAGCCGTTGTACTCGGAGTACCCGGTGCAGAACGCGTCCTGCGCGCCCGTGCCGTTCAGGTCGTAGTCGGCGGGGCACGCCAGCGTCTCGGCCTGCGCGTTGAGCATCCGGCTCAGCTCGCCCGCGGTCGCGTCCGGGTGGGTCGACGCCAGCAGCGCGGCGACGCCGGACACGTGCGGCGCGGCCATCGACGTGCCGCACGAGTAGTCGTAGCCCGCGGGCACCGTCGACAGCACGCACGCCTGCGCGCCGTTCGGCTGCTGCCTGCGGTCACCGCCCGGCGCGGTCACGTCCACCGCGCCCAGCCCGTAGGAGCTGTACCCGGCCTTCACCTTGCCCGCGCCCACGGACGACACCGCCACCACGTTGCGCAGCTGGGCCGGCAGCACCAGGCACGTGTTGTCCACCGCGCGCGGCTTGACGTCCTCGGCGGCGGCGTTCGTGGGGCTCTGCGTGTCCCGACCCGGTCGGGTGAGGTCCACGCCGCCGTTGCCCGCCGCCGCGACGGTCAGCACGCCGCGCCGGCCCGCGTACTCCACCGCGCGCCGCACCGCCTCGTACACGACGGCCTGACCGGTCTTGTTCTGGCAGGTGAACACCCACGGGTCGATGAAGTAGCTGTTGTTGGTGATCGTCATGCCCCGTTCGGCGGCCCACATGAACCCGCACACCGCGTACTCGGGGTAGATGAAGCCCGCGTCGTCCACGACCTTCACCGACGCGATCCGCACGTCCGGCGCGACACCCGTCGTGCCCAGGCCGTCGTCGGCGGCGGCGATGGTGCCCGCCACGTGCGTGCCGTGCGCGGACGTCGTCGGCGACCACGCGGCGCGCGCCGGGTCGGCCACACCGGTCGTGCAGCCCGCCGACAGGGTCGGGTCCAGCGCGCGCACCAGGTCCGGGTGGGTCGGGTCCACGCCCGAGTCCAGGACGCCGACCACCACGTCCCGGCTGCCCTTGCTGATCGCGTGCGCCTCGGCGGCCCGGATCAGCTCCATGTCCCACTGCTCGGCGGTGCGGTCGCGCGTGTCGGGAGTCCCGGAAGACCGGGCGGGTGTCTCGTCCTGCTTGCGGGCCGGCGCGCCCGTGCGGCGGGACAGCCCGTCCGCCTGCGCGCTGTAGGCCCGGTGCGCGCCGATCTTGCGCGCGAAGCCCGGGTCCGCGGAGACCGCGACGGCCACCGCGATCTGGGGGTAGTAGCCGAGGGTGGCGCCGCACGCGGCGGCGACCGTGGCGTCCGCCAGCGGCGCGCTCGTCCCCTGGTCCAGCACGACCAGGTAGCGCAGGGTCGGACCCGGTTGGATGCACCCGGTGCTCGGGGCGCCGGCGCCGTCCGGCACGGCGGCGTGCGCGGAAACCGCGAAGCAGCCGGTCGCGAGCAGCGCCGTGCTGACCGCGACCGCGTGGACGCGGCGGAGCAGAGGCACGGGTGACCTCCAAGAGCGGCCGTCGGGGTGGTCCTCTGGTGCCGGACGGTAGCCACGTGCGCCGAAGCAGACAAGCTCAACGGCGCGGAACGGCATCAAGGTACCGTCCCGCTGGAGTAGGAGCGTGGACCGTTGGGATGCTTACCCCGACAGACGCCACCGGTACCCAAGGGGAGTAGCACTGAGTCGCCAGCAGCAGCCCAACCCGTCGGCCGCACCGGTGCAGAAGCTCCGGCTGCGCTACGCCAAGCGTGGACGGCTGAGGTTCACCTCACACCGTGACATCGCCCGCACGTTCGAACGGGCGTTGCGGCGGGCCGGCGTACCCATGGCCTACTCCCAGGGCTTCAGCCCGCACCCGAAGGTGTCGTGGGTCGGCGCCGCGCCCACGGGCGTGGCCAGCGAGGCCGAGTACGTCGAGGTCTCGGTGGTCGAGGTGGTCGACCCGGCGGCGCTGCGCGACGCGCTGGACGCGGTGCTGCCGCCCGGCCTGGACGTGCTGGAAGTCGTGCAGGCGGCCGGCGGGTCGCTGCCCGAGCGGATCGAGGCCAGCACCTGGCAGGTCGAGCTGCCCGGCGTGTCGCCCGACGCGCTGGCGGCGGCGGTCGAGGCGTTCCTCGCGGCCGAGTCGGTCGAGGTCGACCGGCTCACCAAGGACGGCCGGAAGGTGATCGACGTCCGCCCCGCGGTGGTGTCGGCGAAGGTCGTCGACGCCGAGCCGGGGGACGCGGGAACGGCGCAGGTCCCGGCGCATTCGAGCGACGCGGGACACGATGCACGGGATTTGTCACAACCGTGTGGGATACTCGTCATGGTCGTTCGGCAGACAACGCCTACCGTTCGACCCGACGACGTGCTGAGCGCGCTCCGAGTCGTCGCCGACCTGGTTCCGCCGGTGCCCGCGAAGGCGACCCGGATGGCGCAGGGGCGGCTCGACGACGAAGGCGGCCTGGTCGACCCGCTCGCCCTTGACCGGGCGGCGGAGGTCTGACCCGGAAGCCGCCGGAGCGGCGCTGACGGCGTCGTCGCGGGAGAAGACAGACCTGCTGTGCCCGTGCGTACAGCGAAGGCAAGGATTCCCGCCGCCAGCCGCGGCGGTGAGTGGACAAGAGAGGCCCCTGAGCGGCGGCGTCGAGCCAGACGCGCCCGGGGGCGGAGGAGCTGCATGTCGAACACGAACAAGCCCGCCGGCGCCGGCGGGGGTAACGCCACATCCGCACACCCCGTGCTGGCCGAACTGCCGGACAAGCTGCGCGTGCACGCGCTGGCGAAGCTGCTGAACACGAGCAGCAAGGAGGTCGTGGCGGCGCTCGCCGACCTGGGTGAGCCGGTCAAGGGCGTCCAGTCCAGCGTGAGCCGCGACCTGGCCATCAAGGTCGCCGAAAGCCTGCTGACCTGGGACGACATCGAGTCCGGCGATATCGACGAGACCACCGAGGCCCCCGCCGTCCCGGCGCGCGAGGTGGCCGCGCTCACCCCGCTGTTCGCGCCGCCGTCCGCGGTGTTCCTGCCGCCCACCCCGGTCGTCGCGCCCGCCGCGTCGACCCTTGAGGTGGAGGAGGAGCACGAGGACGACGTCGAGGAGGCGGCGCACGGCGAGGACGCCGGTGACGAGGGCGAAGGCCGCCGCCGCCGTCGTCGTGGCCGGCGCGGTCGCGGTCGCGGCAAGGGCGCGGGCGACGAGGCGTCGGCCGAGGACGAGGCCGAGGAGTCCGCCGAGGTCGAAGCCGAGGCGGAGGCCGACGAGGAGCCCGCCGAGGCCGAGGACACCGAGGGCGGCGCCAGCCGCCGCCGGCGCCGTCGCCGCCGCCGCAAGACCGGCGCGGAGGACGAAGCCGCCGCCCCGAGCGAGGACGACCCGCCGAACACGGTCGTGCACGTCCGCGAGACGCGCGACGCCCGCGACGACAAGGCCGACTCCGAGGCCGCCCAGAACGAGGTGCGCAGCGTGCGCGGCTCGACCCGGCTGGAGGCCAAGCGCCAGCGCCGCCGCGACGGCCGCGAGGCCGGCCGCCGCCGCGCCCCGGTGCTGTCCGAGGCCGAGTTCCTGGCGCGCCGCGAGGCCGTCGAGCGCACGATGGTGGTGCGCGAGCGCGGCGACCGCACGCAGATCGGCGTGCTGGAGGACGGCGTGCTCGTGGAGCACTTCGTGACCTCCTCGGGTTCCGGTTCGCTGGTCGGCAACGTCTACCTGGGCCGCGTGCAGAACGTGCTGCCGTCCATGGAGGCGGCGTTCATCGACATCGGCCGGGGCCGCAACGCGGTGCTGTACGCGGGCGAGGTCGACTGGGACGCGGCCGGCCTGGAGGGCAAGGCGCGCAAGATCGAGCAGGCCCTGTCCACCGGCGACAGCGTCCTGGTGCAGGTCACCAAGGACCCGGTCGGCCACAAGGGCGCCCGCCTGACCACGCAGATCAGCCTGCCCGGCCGCTTCCTGGTGTACGTGCCCGGCGGCGGCGCGACCGGCATCAGCCGCAAGCTGCCCGACGTCGAGCGCAAGCGCCTCAAGGACATCCTCAAGCGGGTCGTCCCCGAGGACGCCGGCGTGATCATCCGCACCGCGTCCGAGGGCATCGCGGAGGACGAGCTGGCGCGCGACGTCACCCGCCTGCAGGCGCAGTGGCAGGTCATCAAGGACAAGGCGAGCACGCCCAAGGCCCAGGCCCCGCAGCTGCTCTACGAAGAGCCGGACCTGCTGGTGAAGGTCGTCCGCGACCTGTTCACCGAGGACTTCGCGGCGCTGGTCGTCCAGGGCTCGGACGCGTGGGACACCATCGACGGGTACGTCCGCCACGTGGCCCCGGACCTGCAGGAACGCCTGCGCCGGCACGTCGGCAACAACGACGCCTTCGTCGAGTACCGCATCGACGAGCAGCTGCTGAAGGCACTGGACCGCAAGGTCTGGCTGCCGTCGGGCGGCTACCTGGTCATCGACCGCACCGAGGCGATGACGGTCATCGACGTGAACACCGGCAAGTTCACCGGATCGGGTGGAAACCTCGAGGAGACGGTGACGCGCAACAACCTGGAGGCGGCGGAGGAGATCGTCCGCCAGCTCCGGCTGCGCGACGTCGGCGGCATCATCGTCATCGACTTCATCGACATGGTGCTGGAGTCCAACCGCGACCTGGTGTTGCGGCGGCTGACCGAGTGCCTGGGCCGCGACCGGACCCGCCACCAGGTGGCCGAGGTGACGTCGCTGGGCCTGGTCCAGATGACCCGCAAGCGGGTCGGCACGGGCCTGCTGGAGGCCTTCTCCGCGACGTGCGAGCACTGCCGCGGCCGGGGCGTGATCGTGTCGACCGAGCCGGTCCACACGCACGGCCAGGGCAACGGTGGCGGTGCCCAGCAGCAACAGCAGCAGCAGGGCCAGGGCGGCGGGCGCAAGTCGCGCCGCGGCAAGGGCGCCGACACGTCGGAGCCCGCCGCTGCCGCAGCCGCTCCCGTGGAGTCCCCGGAGCCGGTGGCCGAGGTCGTCGTGCCGCCCACCGAGGAGCCCCAGGCGGTCGCCGAGCAGCCCACGTCGAGCGAGCCCCTGGCGGCGATCGTGGAAGAGGACACGACCCCCGAGCCGAAGCGCCGCCAACGCCGCCGAGCCCGCCGAGAGGCAGGCGCGGTGACCAAGCAAGAGCCGCAGCCCGAGCCCACCCAGGCCCAGGCCACGCAGCCCCAGGCCACGCAGCCCCAGCCCGCCCAGGCTGAGCCTGCGAAGGCTCAGGCCGCTCAGGCCCAGTCGGCGCAGTCCGAGCCCGCTCCGGCCCAGGCTGCCCAGGCTCTGCCTGGGCAGGCCGAGCCCGCGCAGGCCCAGCCCGCCGAAGCGGGTGCGGAGCCCACCCCGGCCCCCGCACCCGCCGAAGCACCGTCGGCCGCCGCCCAGGCACCTCTCGACACCGCCGAAGCGCCGACCGACACCGCTGAGCCGGCCGAAGCCGCCGACGTCCAGCCGCCCACCCAGGTCGGCACCGCCGAGGCCAACGCCGCCGACCAGTCGCTCAACGGCCACGTCGAGCCCGCCAAGACCGCCCGCCGCCGTCCCCGCCGTGCCGCCTCGCGGCCCGCGGGCCCGCCGCTGGGTGCCGTCAAGGAAGGCTGAGCCACCGCACGCGACGTGCCCCGTCCACCCCGTTCCCCGGGGCGGGCGGGGCACGTCCGCGTCCGGGTGCGACCAGCGCGCCGGCCGACGTCCACACCGGCGGTGAGCAGGCCGATCACCGGACACCGACCCCGGTTTGACCCCGTAGTCCACCGCCACGTAACCTGATACGCGGCCCGCCGTCCGGTGGGCCCTGTCGTGCGAAGCCCAGTCCACGAAATTCCGAGTGGCACTGTGGCGCGCGTGGCCCCGTCCGTCGAGTAGCAGGAGACTTCCGACCGATGTACGCGATCGTCAAGACCGGCGGCAAGCAGTACAAGGTGGCTGTCGGCGACGTCGTCGAGGTCGAGAAGCTCGAAGGCGAGCCGGGCACCGAAATCACCTTCCCGGCGCCGCTTCTCGTCGTGGACGGCTCCGACGTCACCGCCGACGCCGACGCCCTGGGGAAGATCTCGGTGACCGGCAAGGTCGTCGAGCAGACCAAGGGTCCCAAGATCCGCATCCACAAGTTCAAGAACAAGACCGGCTACCACAAGCGCCAGGGTCACCGCCAGAAGCTGACCCGCGTCGAGGTCACCGGCATCACCGGTAAGTGAGGATCTGACTAGCCATGGCACACAAGAAGGGTGCATCCAGCTCCCGCAACGGCCGTGACTCGAACCCCCAGTACCTCGGGGTCAAGCGGTTCGGCGGTCAGGTCGTCAAGGCCGGCGAGATCCTGATCCGCCAGCGCGGCACCAAGTTCCACCCCGGTGTGAACGTGGGTCGCGGCAAGGACGACACGCTGTTCGCGCTCGCCCCCGGTGCGGTCGAGTTCGGCACGAAGCGTGGCCGCAAGACCGTGAACATCGTTCCGGTCGAGGCTGCTGCCTGAGTCACCACCTCTGAGCGCCGTGTGTCCGCGGGAATGCGCGGACCACGGCGCTCAGTAGTGTTTAGAGCAGACGTTCCACACCTAGCGCTTGGAAGTGATTCCCCGTGTCCCGTTTTGTCGACCGGGTGGTGATCCACGTCGCCGCCGGTGACGGCGGCAACGGGGTCGCCTCCGTGCACCGCGAGAAGTTCAAGCCGCTCGGCGGCCCGGACGGCGGCAACGGCGGCAAGGGCGGCGACGTCGTCCTCATCGTCGACTCGCAGGTCCACACGCTGCTGGACTTCCACTTCCGCCCGCACGCCGCCGCCGGCAACGGCAAGGGCGGCGCGGGCGGCAACCGGGACGGCGCGAACGGCGCCGACCTGGAGCTGCGCGTCCCCGACGGCACCGTCGTGCTCACCCCGGACGGCGAGGTCGTCGCCGACCTGGTGGGCGAAGGCACCCGCCTCATCGCCGCCCAGGGCGGTCGTGGTGGCCTCGGCAACGCGTCTCTCGCGTCCAAGGCCCGCAAGGCCCCCGGATTCGCTCTTCTGGGTGAACCTGGCGAGAAGCACGACCTCGTCCTGGAGCTGAAGTCCGTCGCCGACGTGGGCCTCCTGGGCTTCCCGTCCGCCGGCAAGTCGTCGCTGATCTCGGTGCTGTCCGCGGCCAAGCCGAAGATCGCCGACTACCTGTTCACCACCCTCGTGCCGAACCTCGGCGTGATCACCGCCGGTGAGACGGTGTTCACCATGGCCGACGTCCCCGGCCTGATCCCCGGCGCGTCCGAGGGCAAGGGCCTCGGCCTGGACTTCCTGGGGCACATCGAGCGCTGCGCGGTGCTCGTGCACGTCGTGGACTGCGCCACCTACGAGGCCAACCGCGACCCGCTGTCTGACATCGACGCGCTGGAGGAGGAGCTGGCGAAGTACACGCCCTCCCTGGCGGACGACCTCGCCGAGCGCCCCCGCGTCGTGGTGCTGAACAAGATCGACATCCCCGAGGCCCGCGACCTGGCGGACATCGTGAAGCCCGACATCGAGGCCCGCGGCCTGCCGGTGTTCGAGGTGTCCACGGCCAGCCGCGAGGGCCTGCGGGAGCTGACGTTCGCCCTCGGGCGGGTCGTCGAGGAGTACCGGGCCTCGCGGCCCAAGCAGGAGGCGACCCGGATCGTCCTGCGGCCGACCGCCGTGGACGACTCCGGTTTCACCGTCGTCGAGGACCCGCAGACCCCGGGCGGGTTCATCGTGCGCGGCGAGCGCCCGGAGCGCTGGATCCGGCAGACGGACTTCAGCAACGACGAGGCCGTCGGCTACCTCGCCGACCGCCTGTCCCGCCTGGGCGTGGAGGACGTGCTGGTCAAGATGGGTGCGGTCCCCGGCGCCCAGGTCACCATCGGCGACCTGGTGTTCGACTGGGAGCCGTCCACCCCGGCCGGCATCGCCGCCGTGGCCATGACCGGTCGCGGCACCGACGCACGCCTCGAACCCCACAACCGGGTCGGCGCCGCCGAGCGCCTCGCGGCCAAGAAGGCGCGTCGCCTGCCCGGCGGCTACGACGAGGACTCCGAAGAGGAAGAGTGATCGGGTCGGTGTTGTCCCAGCCCCGGCAGGCCGTCGCGGCGGCCGGCCGGGTGGTGGTCAAGGTCGGGTCGTCGTCGCTGACCACGGCGCAGGGCGGCCTGGACCGCTCCCGCCTGGACGCCCTGGTCGACGCGGTCGCCGCCCGGTGCGCGGCGGGCAGCCAGGTGGTGCTGGTGTCGTCCGGCGCCATCGCGGCCGGCCTGGCACCTCTGGGCGTGACCCGCCGCCCCCGCGACCTGGCGACCCAGCAGGCAGCGGCGAGCGTCGGCCAACTGGCCCTGGCGCACGCGTACGCCAACTCCTTCGGCCGCTACCAGCTCACGGTCGGCCAGGTCCTGCTCACGGCCGACGACGTCGTCCGCCGCTCGCACTACCGCAACGCCCAGCGCACGTTCTCCCGCCTCCTCGCCCTGGGCGCGGTGCCGGTCGTGAACGAGAACGACACCGTCGCCACCGACGAGATCCGCTTCGGCGACAACGACCGTCTCGCCGCGCTCGTCGCCCACCTGGTCGGCGCGGACGCCCTGTTCCTCCTCTCCGACGTGGATGCCCTCTACGACGGCGACCCCCGCCGCGCCGGTGCGCAGCGCATCACAGAGGTCGCCGGCGCCTCCGACGTCGACGGCGTGCGCGCGGGCTCGGTCGGCGCCTCCGGCCTGGGCACGGGCGGCATGGCCTCCAAGCTCGCCGCAGCGCGCCTGGCGGCCTCCGCCGGCATCCCCGTCCTGCTGGCCGGCGCCGCCGACGCCGTCCGCGCCCTGAGCCAGGCCGACGTCGGCACGGCGTTCGCCGTCACCGGCCCACGCCTGTCCGCCCGGCGCTTCTGGCTCGGCCACGCCGCCGACGCCACCGGCCGCCTGACCCTGGACGACGGCGCGGTAGCCGCCGTGGTGGGCCGCCGCCGCTCCCTGCTGGCCGCGGGCATCACGTCGGTCGACGGCGTCTTCGAGGCCGGCGACGTCGTCGAGCTGGTCGACCTGACCGGCCACGTGGTCGCCCGAGGCGTGGTGGCCTTCGACGCGACCGAACTCCCCGCCCTCATCGGCCGCTCCAGCCACACCCTGCCCGCCGAGCAGCGCCGCGAGGTGGTCCACGCCGACGACCTGGTACCCCTCCCGCGCCGCTAGCCCGGCCGCGCCGCTAGCCCGGCCGCGCCGCTAGCCCGGCCGCGCCGCCAGCCCGGCCGCGCCGCCAGCCCGCCCTGCCGCGGCCCGTCCTACCGCAGCTCGGTGCCCTTGGTCTCCGGCAGCGTGAGGATCACCAGGAACGCCACGGCCGCACCCGCCGCCACGTACCAGAAGAACGTGGTCCCCGGCATGACCTTGATGACCAGCGGCGCGGTGCCGCCGAACAGCGCGACCGTCAGGTTGTACCAGGCGCCGATGCCGAGACCCCGCAGCTCCGTCGGGAACAACTCGCTCATCACCGCCGGAGCGATCGACGTCATCGCCGTGTACAACGCGAGCCCCACGCAGAACACCACCAGCAGCCCGCCCAGCCCCGGCCCGATCAACGTCGACAGCGGCACCACCAACACCGCCGTCGCCGCCGACCACACCAGCAGCTGCGGCTTGCGCCCGTACCGGTCCGACAGCGCGCCCATCGGGTACTGAAGGGCGATGAACAGGACCGTGGCGATCGACAGCGCCAGGAACACGTCCCCGGCATCCGCCTTCCGCGTGGTGACCGCGAACGGCGTCAGCGCGCTGAAGAACGTGTAGTAGCAAAGCGTCGACAGCATCGTGAACCCGATCAGCCGGCCCACGGCCTTCGGGTGCTCCCGCAAGGTCATCGCCAGCGGGCGCCGCAGCCGTTCGGCCTTCACCTTGTTGTGCGAGAACTGTTCCGTTTCCTCCAGGCTCCTCCTCAGCCACAGCCCGACCAGCCCCAGCACGCCGCCGATCAGGAACGGGATCCGCCACCCGTACGCCGCCAGGTCCTCCTTGGACAGCGTCCGGGCGAGCAGCAGCCCGAGCAGCGACGCCACCAGCAGCGCACTGCCGGTGGAGATGTAGAAGAACGCCGAGTACCTGCCACGCCGGTCGGCGGGCGCGATCTCCGCCAGGTACACCGACGCGTTCGACACCTCACCGCCCAGCGACAACCCCTGCGCGATCCGCGCGAGCAGCAACAGGATCGGCGCCAGCCACCCCACCTGCTCGTAGGTGGGCAGCAGACCGATCGCCGCCGAACCGCCCGCCATCAGCACGATGGTGAGGATCATCGCCGTCCGCCGCCCGCGCAGGTCGGCGAACCGCCCCAGCAGGTACCCGCCCAGCGGTCGGAAGAAGAACGCCAGCGCGTAGGTCGCGAACGTGTTGATCAGCGCGAGCCCTTCGTTCTCCTTCGGGAAGATCTGGGTCGCGAAGTAGATCGAAAAAGTCGCGTAGACAGTCCAGTCGTACCATTCGATGGCGTTGCCGATGCTCGCTGCCACCAGCTTGCGGACCGGTAACCGGTGTCCCTGCCGGACAGTGGTCGCCTCACTCACGCCGGACCTCCCCGTGGATCGGTCGTGTCAGCCATGTTGGGACCTTTCCACGGCCGATCGAGGTTGGGGAAGAGCCGGCGAACGGCCCTGTTCGGTCGTCAACTCCTCCATTCCCGGGCCAGCAGCCCGAACAGCAGGTCGTCGGTCCACTCGCCCTTGATCCACGTGTGTTCGACCAGGTGTCCCTCGCGGCGGAAACCCTGTCGTGCCAGCAACTTCGCCGACGCCTCGTTGCGCGCGTCGCACTCGGCGGACACCTTGTGCAGGCCGCGCTCGGTGAACAGGTGGTCCAGCACGCGCCGCACCGCCTCCGACGCGTACCCCTTGCGCTGGTGCGTGGCCGCGACCGTGTAGCCGATCTCGGCCTGCCGCCGGTTCTCGTGCAGGTTCACCCCGACGTCGCCGACGAGCACCCCGTCCGCCTCGACGGCGTACTGGAACCAGCCCGGCTCGGCCGGGTCCAGCCCCGCCACCTCGCGGACGAACTCCTCCGCCTGCGCCAACGGGAACGGCGGTTCCCAGGACTGGTAGCGCGCCACACCGGGATCGGACCGGTACGCGGCGAACGCCGGGGCGTCCTCCGGGCGGAAGCGGCGCAGCACCAACCGTTCCGTGGTGAGCATCAGGCGGTCACCGCCAGCGCGAACGGCAGCACGGACCTCGCCCCCGCCTGCCGCAGCAGCCGCGCCGCGACCGTCATCGTCCACCCGGTGTCGATCCGGTCGTCCACCAACAGCACTGGGCCGTCCACTGTGGACAGATCGGGGGTCTCGGCCGCCCGGACGAGACCGGCCAGCCGCTGCGCGCTGTTCGCCCGCCGCATGGCCTCGCCCAGCCACACCCGCCCGAGCAGCGGCAGCCGCCCCACCGCGGAGATCCGCCGCGCGAAGCTGTCCACGAGCAGCGGGTGTGTTCGCGACCCCACCGCCACGACACCCACCGGCCGCTCGCTCCAGCCCCACGCCGACAGCACCTTCACGCACGCCGCGAAAACGTCATCCGGTACCTCCTGGTCCTCCTCGTTGAACAGCGACCGCAACCGGTTGCCCCACCCGATGTCGGTCAGCCGGCCCAGCGCCCGACCGGTCTCGGCGGCCTCGCCCGCCGGGATCCGCCCGGACAACCCCACGCCGACCGCCGCCATCCCGGTCGGCCACTGCTTGCGCGGCTCGACCGACACCCCGGGCCGCAGCAACTTCTCCCGCGCCGCGGTGGCCGCGGCCGACGACACCTCCGCCGACCACCGCCGACCGGTGCAGTTGTCGCACCGCCCGCACGGCGCGGCGTGCGGATCGTCCAACTGCCGCAACAGGAACTCCATGCGACAGCCGTCGGTGGCGAGGTAGTCGAGCACCGCGCGCTGCTCGACCTGACGCGCCGCCTCGATCCGCGCGTACCGCTCCGCGTCGTAGGACCACGGCCGCCCGGTCGACTCCCACCCGCCGCGGACGCGCCGCACCGCGCCGTCCACGTCGAGCACCTTCAACACCACTTCCAGCCGTGTTCGGGACAGCTCCACCAACGGCTCCAGCGCCGCCGTCGACAGCACCCGCCCCGCGTCGGCCAACGAGTCCAGCACCTGCCGCACGATCCGTTCGGGCGGGAACGCCAGGGACGCGAAGTACGCCCAGATGTCCCGGTCCTCCGGACCAGGCAGCAGCAGGACCTCGGCCCGCTCCACCCCGCGGCCCGCACGCCCGATCTGCTGGTAGTACGCGATGGGGGAGGGTGGCGCGCCCAGGTGCACCACGAACCCCAGGTCCGGCTTGTCGAACCCCATGCCCAGCGCGGACGTGGCCACCAGCGCCTTGACGCGGTTCTCCAGCAGGTCCTGCTCGGCGCGCTGCCGTTCCGCCGGGTCCGTGCGGCCCGAGTAGGCCGCCACCTCGAACCCGCGTTCCCGGAGGAAGGCCGCCACGTCGTCCGCGGAGGCCACGGTCAGCGTGTAGACGATCCCCGAGCCCGGCAGCTCGTGGAGCCGGTCGGCCAGCCACCCCAGCCTGGCCTCCGCC
This sequence comes from Actinosynnema sp. CA-248983, assembly GCA_050954585.1. GTDB lineage: Bacteria > Actinomycetota > Actinomycetes > Mycobacteriales > Pseudonocardiaceae > Actinosynnema. The sequence goes on from CP191863.1 coordinate 1,719,350, forward strand.
CCCGGCAGCCGCACCACCGACAGCCGCAGGCTCTCCCGGTCCAGCGGGCCCCGCAACACCAGCGTGTCCGAACCCGCGCCCAACCCCAGTTGCTCGGCCACGTCCCGCACCACCCGGTCGTTGGCCGTCGCGGTCGTCGCCAGCACCGGCACCCCGGCGGGCAGGTCCGTGAGCAACGTCCGCAGCCGCCGGTAATCGGGCCGGAAGTCGTGGCCCCAGTCCGAGATGCAATGGGCCTCGTCGACCACCAGCAGCCCTGCCGATGATGTCAGCGAAGGCAGGACGGAGTCACGGAAACCCGGGTTGTTCAGCCTTTCCGGTGAAACGAGCAGGACGTCCACTTCGCCCGCCGCCACCCGGTCCTGCACGTTCTGCCACTCGTCGGTGTTGGCCGAGTTGATGGTCGCCGCGTGCACCCCCGCCCGCGCCGCCGCGTCGACCTGGTTGCGCATCAAGGCCAACAACGGCGACACGATCACCGTGGGCCCTTCGCCCAGCGACCGCAGCAACGCCGTGGCGATGAAATACACCGCGGACTTGCCCCAGCCCGTCCGCTGCACGACCAGCGCCCGCCGCCGCTCGGCGACCAGTGCCCGGATGGCTGTCCACTGGTCCTCGCGCAGCACCGCGGCGGGCCCCGCCAGGGCCCGCAGCCGTTCTTCGGCCAGTTCGCGCAACGCCATCTCGTCCACGCCGAACACCATCCCAGAGACCACCGACAATCCGGCCGCCGCGGGGGCGCCAGTTCCAGGTCGCGGGAACCTCCGCGACAGCCACTGACGGGTGACCGTAGTCTGGTTCACGTGACTGATGACCTGCGCGAACAGGTGCACGCCGCCGCCCGGCGCGCCCGTGTCGCGGCCGACGACCTGGTCCTGGCCACCCGCGAGCGCAAGGACGCCGCGCTGCACGAGATGGCCGCCGCCCTGCGCGCCCGTGCGCCAGAGGTCCTCGAAGCCAACGCCAAGGACATCGAGACAGGTCGCGCCGCCGGCCTGTCGGAGGGCCTGCTGGACCGCCTCGCGCTCACCGAGAAGCGCATCGACGGCGTGGCCAAGGGCCTGGAGACGGTGGCCGGTCTCGCCGACCCGGTGGGCGAGGTGCTGCGCGGCTCGATCCTGCCCAACGGTCTGGAGCTGCGGCAGATCCGCGTCCCGATGGGCGTGGTCGGCATGGTCTACGAGGCCCGCCCGAACGTCACCGTCGACGCCGCCGGTCTCGCGCTGAAGTCCGGCAACGCCGCCCTGCTGCGCGGCTCGTCGTCCGCCGAGCACTCGAACACGGCGCTCGTGGCGATCCTGCGCGACGCCCTGGAGACCGCCGGTCTGCCCGCCGACGCGGTCCAGCTGCTGCCGTGCCACGACCGCGCCTCGGTCACCCACCTCATCACCGCGCGCGGCCTGGTGGACCTGGTGATCCCGCGCGGCGGGGCGGGTCTGATCGACGCCGTCGTGCGGCAGGCGACCGTGCCGACCATCGAGACCGGTGTCGGCAACTGCCACGTCTACGTCGACGCGACCGCCGACCTGGACATGGCGGAGGCGATCGTCCTCAACTCCAAGACCCGCCGCACCAGCGTGTGCAACGCGGCCGAGTCCCTGCTTGTGCACGCCGCCATAGCGGACGAGTTCGTCCCGCGCATCACGGCCGCGCTGCGCGACCACGAAGTCACCGTGCACGGCGACGAGACCTTCGCGCGCCAAGAGGGCGTCGTGGCCGCCAACGACGAGGACTGGGACACCGAGTACCTGTCCCTGGACATCGCCGCCCGCGTGGTCGACTCGCTCGACGAGGCCGTGCGGCACATCGCCGAGCACGGCTCCGGCCACACGGAAGCCATCGTGACCAGCGACGTTTCCGCGGCGCGCCGCTTCACCGCCCGGGTCGACGCGGCGGCGGTCATGGTCAACGCGTCCACCGCGTTCACCGACGGCGGCGAGTTCGGCATGGGCGCGGAGATCGGCATCTCCACCCAGAAGCTGCACGCGCGCGGTCCGATGGGCCTGGCCGAGCTGACCTCGTCGAAGTGGGTCGCGTGGGGCGAGGGGCACGTCCGGCCGTCCTCGTGACCGGGTGATCAACTCGTCACCCACGGACGGGTAACTGCACCCCGAAAGGAGGGTGACGCCGGCCTCAGGACGGGCAGACTGGTCGAGTCCGATCAGCCGTTGCGGTGAGGTGGTAGCCCGATGGGGAAGTGGCAGCTGCAAGTCGACGGTGGCAAGTGCGTCGCCAGCGGGATGTGCGAGGCGATCGCGCCCGACCACTTCCGGCTCGACGGCGTCTCCCAGCCGATCGACCCCTCCGTCGACCCGGACGAGGTCGTGGTGGAAGCCGCCGAGTCGTGCCCCGTGGAGGCCATCCTGGTGCGCGGCTCGGACGGCGCGGTGGTCGCCCCGTCGGCCTGACGGTCCGTGACCGGCGTCACTCGACTAGTCAAAAATCTTCAGTCGATCGCGTCATAGCCGCTGAGGTGGTCCGTTTCACCGTTGCGCGGCTCTGCTTCGGGGTGGGCCGCGCTTCCGCGGAGGCGGCCTCCTCCCCCAGGGCCGCGGACGGGGAGTCGAGGTGCGCGGGCGGCCGACGGGGACTTGAACGGCCGCCCGCGCACTGCGCGAACTACGCTCACGTCTCATGTCCAACCGCCGCATCGGCGTCATGGGTGGCACCTTCGACCCGGTGCACCACGGCCACCTCGTGGCCGCGAGCGAGGTCCAGGCCCGCTTCGACCTCGACGAGGTCGTGTTCGTGCCCACCGGCGAACCGTGGCAGAAGAGCGCACGCGTGGTCAGCCCCGCCGAGGACCGCTACCTGATGACGGTCATCGCGACCGCCTCCAACCCGCGGTTCTCCGTCAGCCGGGTCGACATCGACCGAGGTGGGCCCACGTACACCGTCGACACGCTCAGCGACCTCAAGGCGGCCTACCCGGACGCGGAGCTGTTCTTCATCACCGGCGCCGACGCGCTGGAGCAGATCCTGTCCTGGCGGCGCGCGGACGACGTGTTCGACCTGGCGCACTTCATCGGCGTCACCCGGCCGGGTTATGACCTCGACGACACCCACCTGCCGCCCGGCGCGGTGTCGCTCGTCGAGGTGCCCGCGATGGCCATCTCCTCCACCGACGTGCGGGCCCGCAACGCCACTGGACTGCCCATTTGGTACCTCGTGCCGGACGGTGTCGTGCAGTACATCTCCAAGCGCAGGCTTTACTCGGTGCTTGACTGACGCCGGACGCCGGTACCCTCATTGACTCGTGCGGGTGTATCGGCACCCGCTGAGGGTGATGAGGAGAGACGTGGCAGCCACCGACGAGGCACGACGGTTGGCGCTGGTCGCCGCTAACGCGGCAGCCGACAAGAAGGCGCACGACGTGATCGTGCTCGACGTGTCCGACCAGCTCGTGATCACGGACGCGTTCGTGATCGCGTCCGCTCCCAACGAGCGGCAGGTCGGCGCGATCGTGGACAACATCGAGGAGAAGCTGCGCGAAGCGGGCCGCAAGCCGGTCCGCCGCGAGGGCGCGCGCGAAGGCCGCTGGGTCCTGCTGGACTTCGTGGACGTCGTCGTGCACGTCCAGCACGTGGAGGAGCGCAGCTTCTACGGCCTTGAGCGGCTGTGGAAGGACTGCCCGCGCATCGAGTTCGACGCCGGGCCGAACGCCGTGACCGACGAGGTCGCCGAGGCATGACCCTGAACCGGCTCGTGCTGTGGCGGCACGGTGAGACCGACTACAACGCGACCGGTCGCATGCAGGGCCACCTGGACTCGGCGTTGACCGAGACCGGGTGGAACCAGGCGCGGTTCGCGGTGCCGGTGCTCGCCGGGTTCGCGCCCGAGCTGGTGGTGGCCTCCGACCTGCGGCGGGCGCGGGACACGGCCACCGTGTTCACCACCGCCACCGGCATCGGCCTGCGGGTCGACGAGCGGCTGCGGGAGACGAACCTCGGCAAGTGGCAGGGCCTGACCTCGGACGAGATCGAGGTCGAGTGGCCGGGGATGCTGGAGGCCTGGCGGGCGGACGGGACGATCGCGCCGCCCGACGGCGAGACCCGCGTGGAGGTCGCCGAACGGGCGCTGGAGGTCGTCGCGGCGGTCGACGCGGAGTTCACCGGCACCGTGCTGCTGTGCGCGCACGGCGGCCTGATCAGCGCGTTGACCGGGCGGCTGCTGGACCTGCCGGTGGACCGGTGGGGCCTGCTCGGCGGCATCGGCAACTGCCACTGGACGGTGTTCACCCGGCGCCCGCACGGCGACGGGTCGTGGCGCCTGTCGTCGTACAACGCCGGTACCACCCGGTGAGACTGCTCGTCCTCGGCGACTCGCTGACGTTCCACGGTCCGCGGGGGCCGCTGCCCGCGGACCACCCGCAATTGTGGCCGAACGTGGCCGCTGCGGCGTTGGGCGGGCACGCCGAGCTGGTCGCCGGGTTCGGGTGGACCGCACGGGACGCCTGGTGGGCGTTGACCGGTGATCCGCGCGTGTGGTCGTTGTTGCCGCGTACGGACGTCCTAGTGCTCGCCGTGGGGCACATGGACACGTTGCCGTCGCCTCTGCCGACCTTCTTGCGGCAGGGGCTGCGCTACCTGCGTCCCGACGGGCTCCGCCGGCAGGCGCGGTCGACCTACCGGACGTTGCAACCCCACCTGTCGCGCCTGCTCGGCGGGTATCCGGTGGCGTTGCCGCCGCACTTGACCGTGCGGTACCTGGACTCGTGCGTGCGTGCGGTGCACGCGTTGCAGCCGGGTATCCGGGCGGTCGGGATGACACCGTCCGTGCACCGCTCCCCGGCCTACGCGAACGTGCACAGCGGACGTCCCGCCGCGGAGCGCGCGGTGCGGTCCTGGGCCGAGGGTGCCGGCGTGCCGCTGCTGGACGTGCCCGAGCTGGTCGGCGATCACGTCCGGTCACGGCGCGGCAACCCGGACGGCATGCACTGGGGCTGGGAGGGGCACGCGCTGGTCGGCGCGGCCATGGCCGATCTCATCAGGTCCGTGGCGGTCAGCCACTCGGGCACGGCGGAGCCGTAGTCTCGGCACTCGTGTCCATCACGATCGTCACCGACTCCACGGCTTATCTGCCGGAAGGGTTCGCGGAGCGACACGGCGTCCGCGTCGTCCCGCTGCACGTGGCGGTGGACGGGCGCAGCGTGCTGGACGGCGTGGACTTCGGCCCGGAGGAATTGGCGGCGGCGCTCGGGGAGCACCGGCGGGTGACCACTTCCCGGCCGACGCCCGGCGAGTTGGCCGACGTGTACCGGCAGGTGCTGGACGAGGGCGCGGACGGGATCGTGTCGGTGCACCTGTCCCGTGAGCTGTCGGGGACCTGGGAGGCGGCGCGGCTGGCGGCCGAGGAGGTCGATCCGGCGCGCATCCGCGTGGTGGACTCGCGGGCGACCGGGATGGGGCTGGGGTTCGCGGTGCTCGCCGCGTGCACCGCCGGTGACGATCCCGCCTGCGTGGAGGCGGCAGCCGCTCGCGCCGCTCAGCGGATGAAGATGTTCTTCTGCGTCGAGACGCTGGACCACCTGCGGCGGGGCGGCCGGATCGGGGCTGCGGCGGCGCTGGTGGGCACGGCTCTCGCGGTCAAGCCCCTGTTGCACGTGGACGACGGGCGGATCGTCCCGCTGGAGAAGGTGCGCACGATGAGCCGCGCGATCGGCCGGCTGGTCGACCTGGCGGCGGCAGCGGCCGGTACCGGACCGGTGGGGCTCGCGGTGCACCACTTGGCCGCGCCCGAGCGCGCCGCCGAGTTGGCGACGCTGCTGGACGAGCGTGTGCCGGAGTCGACCGGCTGCCTGATTTCCGAGGTCGGAGCCGTGATCGGGGCGCACACCGGGCCGGGCGTGCTGGGTGTCGTGGTGCTGCCTGGCGGCTACGAGTAGCCGGAGTTATCCACAGGCCTCTAGTTGTCCACAGATTCGGATTCGGTGGTCGCGACCCTTGCGCCATCCGGCCTAGCGTCGACCACATGTTCGAGAACCGATCCGAAACCTCAGCCGCACGACTCCGGGCCCTGATCGCGAAGAGCCAGGGCCGGCACCGGGCTCGCGAAGAGCCTCTGGTCGTCTTCACCTCGTCCACTGGCGTCGATCCGTCGGGAGGGCTGCGCGCCCTCCTGAGCCGGCTGCCGGTGGGCTCCGTGCCGCGTCGGCGCCTCGTCCTCGTCGGCATGGTGTTGGGCGTGCTCCTGGCGGTCGCGCTCAGCCTGTGGTGGCAGCGACCTGAGCCGGAAACGCCGCCGCCGCTCCCCATGGCCGCCGCGGAGGTCACGCGCCTGCCCGAGGAGGTCGTGGTCAACGTGGTGGGCGCGGTGCCCCGACCCGGTCTGGTCACCGTTCCCAGCGGCGCGCGGGTGGCCGATGCCGTGGCGGCGGCGGGCGGTGCACACCCCGGCACCGATCTCCATGGCCTCAACCTCGCGCGCAAGGTCGCCGACGGGGAGCAGATCGCCGTCGGCGTCCCGCCCCAGCACCCCGACACCACTGTCGAACCCATCAACCTCAACACCGCGACGAAGGAGCAACTGGACCAACTGCCCGGCGTGGGGCCCGTGACAGCACAGCGCATCGTCGAGAGGCGCATGAAACGCGGCCCGTTCACCTCCATCGACCAACTCGGCGAGATCAAGGGCATCGGCGCCGCGAAGCTCGCCCGGCTCGGCGAACTCGTCCGCCTCTGACCACTCCGCCTCTGACCACTCCGCCCGGGCGGTCCGACCCCGCCCACGACTCCGGGCCCGTCCGCCACGCGGGTCCACCACCCCGTCCCGTAATCCGACCTTCGAACACCTGGAGGCACCCATGTCCATGAACCACACCGTCGTCGGGCGTTCGGCCGGGCGACGGGCCGACCACCGCTCCAAGGGCGTCGATCACGGCCCTGAGCGGCGCGGCGGGCCGTGAGCCCTCGCGCCCACCTGGTTCCCGCGGCGCTGGCCGTGTGGGCGGCGGCCCTGACCGGGTTGCTGTGGGCCTGGTGGTGGGCCGTGGTCATCGGTCTCGCGGCCGGCGGGATCGGTGGCCTGGCCCTCCGCAGGGTGCGGCCCGCGGCGGTGGCCGTCGTGGTGGCCGGGCCGGTGGCGGCGTGCTGGATCGGCGTCCAGCTGCACGCGTCGGCCCACCACCCGTTGCGGTCGGCGGCCGAGCACGGAGGGCCCACCACCCTCCGGTTCGAGCTGGACGACCGGCCGCACGGACTGCGCACCAGCGGGTTCGGCTCGCGGCAGGGCGGGGTCGACCTGGTCCGAGCCCAGGCGACGCTGGAAGACGGCGGCCGGGTGGTCGTGCTGGCGCCGGCGGCGACGTGGCGGACGCTCCTGCCCGGGCAGAGCGTCCTGGCGCGTGGCTCGTTGGCACCGGCCCGGCCCGGTGAGCCGACCGTCGCCCTGCTGCGGGTCCGGGGTCCGCCGCGCGAGGTCACGCCCGCACCGGTGTGGCAGCGCGGGGCGGAGGCGCTGCGGTCGGGCCTGCGGGACTCGAGCGGCGCGCTCGACCCGGAACCGGCGGGGCTGCTGCCCGCCCTGGTCGTCGGCGACACCTCGCGGTTGTCGTCCAGGGTGGTGGAGGAGTTCCGCACGGCCGGGCTGGCGCACCTGCTCGCGGTCAGCGGGGCGAACCTGGCGATCCTGTGCGGCGCGGTGCTGTTGCTGCTGCGGCTGTTCCCCGTGGGGCCACGCGGGTGTGCGGCCGGGGCGATGGCCGCGCTCGTCGGGTTCGTGCTGCTCGCCGGTCCGGAGCCGAGCGTGCTGCGGGCGGCGGTGATGGGTGCGGTGGCGTTGCTCGCCCTGGTGCTCGGGCGGGAGCGGTCGGCGTTGCCCGCCCTCGCCGCGTCCGTGGTGGTGCTCGTGCTCCACGACCCGGGTCTGGCGGTCGACGTCGGGTTCGGCCTGTCGGTCGTCGCCACGGCGGCGCTGGTCCTGCTGGCGCCGTCGTGGGCCGGGTGGCTGCGCGACCGGGGCGTGCCGGTCGGGCTGGCCGAGGCGCTGGCGGCGCCCGCGGCGGCGCACCTCGCCACGGCTCCGCTGATCGCGGGGTTCGCGGGCGAGGTGAGCCTGGTCGCCGTGCCCGCGAACCTGCTGGTGGCGCCGGTCGTCGCGCCGGTGACGGTGCTCGGGGTGGTGGCCGCCGGGCTCGCCCAGGTCCACGACGGCCTGGCGCGCCTGGTGGTGGAGGTGTCCGGTCCGGCGGCGAGCTGGTTGGTGGCGGTCGGGCGGCACGCGGCGGCGGTGCCGGGGTCGGCCGTCTCGTGGCCGCAGGGCTGGGCGGGCGGCGCCGCGTTGGCGGGGGCGGTGCTCGTCGGCTACCTGCTGCTGCGGTTGCGGCGGGTGCGGGTGCTGCTCGTGGCGGTCGTGGTCGGGTTCGTCGCGGTGCTGGCTCCGGTCGGGGTGTTCGCGCCGCGGTGGCCGGTGGCCGGCTGGGCGGCGGTCGCGTGCGACGTGGGGCAGGGCGACGCGGTCGTCCTCGCCACGGCCGAGCCCGGCCGGGCGGTGCTGGTCGACACCGGGCCCGATCCGGTGCCGGTGATGGGGTGCCTGCGGCGGCTCGGTGTGCGGCAAGTGCCCTTGGTGGTGCTCAGCCACCTGCATGCCGACCACATCGGCGGGTTGGCGGCGGTGCTGGCGGAGCGGGGTGTGGGCGCGGTGGCGGTGGGTCCGTCGCGCAATCCGGGATGGGCGTGGAGGGAGGTGCGGGAGCAGGCGAGGGCGGCGGGTGTCCGCGTGGTGGAGCTGGCTGCCGGGCAACGGCTGAGCTGGCCGGGGCTGGAGCTGGACGTGCTGGGGCCGCGGGTGGTCCCGAGAGGGGAGGAGAACACGGCGGTCAACGACGCGTCGCTGGTGCTGCGTGCGTCGACGCCGGCCGGGCGGGTGCTATTGACGGGGGACGTCGAACTCGCGGGCCAGGCCGGGCTGCTCGACGCGCCGGTCGACCTGCGGGCCGACGTGCTGAAGGTGCCGCACCACGGGTCGCGGTACTCGTCGCCGGCGTTCCTCGCGGCGGTGCGGCCGAAGGTCGCGCTGGTCAGCGTCGGCGCGGGCAACCGCTACGGCCACCCCAGCGGCGTGGTGGTCGACTCGCTCGCACGGCAGGGTGCGCTGGTCCTGCGCACCGACCGGGACGGCGACACCGCCGTCCTACCCGGCCCGGACGGGCCGCTGGTCGCCCGGCGCGGCGACCCGATCGACAACAGCTGAAGTGGAGAAAACCATGAGCAACGACAACGACAGCTGGATCCGCCTGCACACCGGCTGGGAACCGCGTGAGGTGGGGTGGGCGCTGTGGCAGCCCGGGTACGTGGCCCATCCCTGGCCGCGCGACGAGCTGGGGCCCGACTTCGTCTTCTACATCTGCGACGACGTCGGGAGGGACGGGCGTGCCATCGTGGCGAAGGCGAGGGTCACCAAGATGGTCCCGACCACGGAGGTGAAGTCGCCGGAGGCCGCGTACCGCCGGATCGCGGACGCGCTGTTCGACGACGAGCTGACGATCCTGCCCGAGAACTGGCGGGCCAACCGCTACAACGGGCACAAGTCCGCGGTGCCGTGGCCGCAGTTGGTCACCGCGTGGCGTGCGGAGGTCGAGGAGGTGGAGCCGCTCGTGCTACCGGAGCTGTCCTCGTTCCCGCGTAGCGGCTGGCTGCGCACGGCCCGCCTCACCTTGTGACGGCTGGGCGGTGCGCCGGCCGGCTGGGGACGCGTGTGGCTTGCGCGCCAAGGCCTTTCGGTCGAAAGGCCGGGCGCGCAAGCCACGGCGGGGTCTGCTGTGGACCTTGCTCGGCGGTCAGTCCTTGAGGGCGTTGATGACGGCTTCGGCCGACGGCGGGACGTTCGCGCGCGGTCCCACGCGGTCGCCGAGGGCGTCCAGGGTCTTGAGGCCGTCGCCGGTGATCAGCAGCACGGTCTCGGCGTCGGGGTCGAGCTGTCCGGACTCGATGAGCTTCTTCGCGGTCGCCACGGTCACGCCGCCGGCGGTCTCCGCGAAGATGCCCTCGGTGCGGGCCAGCAACCTGATGCCCTCGATGACCTCTTCGTCGGTGACGTCCTCGATCGCGCCGCCCGTGCGGCGGACCGCGTCGAGCACGTACGGGCCGTCGGCGGGGGCGCCGATCGCCAGCGAGCGGGCGATGGTGTCCGGGCGGACGGGGGAGACCACGTCGTGGCCGGCCTTGAACGCGGCGGACACGGGGGAGCAGCCGGTGGCCTGGGCGCCGAACACCTTGTACGGGGTGGCCTCGACCAGGTCCAGCTCGCCGAGTTCGCGGAACGCCTTGTCCACCTTGGTGAGCTGGGAGCCGGACGCGATCGGGACGACGACCTGGTCGGGCAGGCGCCAGCCCAGCTGCTCGGCCACCTCGTAGCCGAGGGTCTTCGAGCCCTCGGCGTAGTAGGGGCGGACGTTGACGTTGACGAACGCCCAGTCCTCGTGCTCGGCGGCGAGTTCCTGCGCGAGGCGGTTCACGTCGTCGTAGTTGCCGTCGACGGTGATCAGGTTGCCGTCGTAGACGGCGGTCATGAGGATCTTGGCGCGCTCGAGGGAGGAGGGGACGAGCACGACCGACTGCCAGCCCGCACGGGCCGCGGCGGCGGCGACGGCGTTCGCGAGGTTGCCGGTGGAGGGGCAGGCGAGGACCTTGAAGCCCAGCTCGCGGGCCGCCGCCAGGGCGACGCCGACGACGCGGTCCTTGAACGAGTGGGTGGGGTTGCCGGTGTCGTCCTTGACCCAGACCTTCCGGACACCCAGGGCCTTGGCGAGGTTGTCGGCCTCGACCAGCCGGGTGTGGCCGGGGTTGGTGTTGGGGTGCGACTCGACGTCGGAGGGGACGGGGAGCAGGCCGCGGTAGCGCCAGATCGACCGGGGGCCCGCCTCGATGTCCTCGCGGCGGACGCGGCCGAAGTCGTAGGCGACTTCCAGCGGCCCGAAACACTCGAGACAGGCGTATTCCGGGGCGAGCGGGGTCTCGTGACCGCACTCGCGACACGACAGGGCACGGGCCGGCCCGAGGTCGAAGGAGGTGGTGGTCGAGGGCACACTGACAGCAGTCATCGCGAGGTTTCTCCTCATCTTTCCCGCTTGGCGGGTCGGAATTGGCACCGTGGTCGGCAGTGCGCAGCACTGCAACGACGGGTTGCCGGGGCTTCTTCGGGCCGATCCCTCTGCCCCTCTGGATGAGCGGTATTCAGTTGTGCCCTCAACTTACGACACCGCGCCGAGCCATAGCCAGATCCGTCCACCATCCGGACGGTGACGGCGGCGTGGGAGGATCGGGTCCGTGAGCGCGTCCGCAGTCACTCCCGCCCCCGTGCAACTGGTGGTCGGCGAGGAGGAGTTGCTGGTCGAGCGTGCTGTCCGCGGCGCGCTGGCCGCGGCCCGCCGAGTCGATCCGCAGGCCGACCTGACCCGCGTGAAAGTGACTGACCTCACCCCTCCTGAGCTGGCCGAACTGGTGAGCCCGTCGCTGTTCGCGGAGGGCCGCGTGATCGCTTTGGAGGGTGCGCAGGACGCCGGCAAGGAGATCGCCGACGCGGTCTTGGCGTACGCGAAGTCGCCGGCCGACGGGGTGGTCCTGGTGGTCGTCCACACCGGCGGCGGGCGCAGCAAAGTGGCGAAGGAACTACCTACGGCTTTGCGCAAGGCCGGGGCCGAGGTGATCGAGTGCCCCAAGATCACCAAGGTCGCCGACCGCGAGGCGTTCGTCCGCAACGAGATCCGGACGGCGGGTGGCAAGGCCGACCCGGAGGCGGTCGGCGCGCTCATCGAGGCGGTCGGGTCCGACCTGCGGGAGTTGGCGGCGGCGGCGTCGCAGCTCGTCGCCGACACCGGCGGGAAGGTGGACGCGGAGGCCGTCCACCGCTACCACCGGGGGCGGGCCGAAGTGACCGGGTTCGCGGTGGCGGAGAAGGCGGTCATGGGCGACCGGGCGGGGGCGCTGGAGGCGTTGCGGTGGGCGATCCACCTCGGTGTGCCGCACGTGCTGGTCGCCGACGCGCTGGCGGACGCGGTGCGGACCATCGCGCGGGTGTCGGCGGTGGGGCGTGGTGACCCGTTCAAGCTGGCGGGTGAGCTGGGGATGCCGCCGTGGAAGGTGAAGAAGGCCCAGGGGCAGGCGCGAGGCTGGGACGGGGCGGGGCTGGCGGCTGCGATGTCGGTGGTCGCGGACCTGAACGCCGATGTGAAGGGTGTGGCGGCCGACTCGGGCTACGCGCTGGAACGAGCCGTCTTGAAGATCGTCGCTGCCCACGGTCGCCGCTGACCGGGCACGCCTGGCGGGTGCTGGGCCGGCGAGCGAGAGGTGACGGCGCGTTGGGCAGGGCTGGACGCTGGATGGTGCGGCGAGTGGTGGGGTCGGGTGTCCCGGTTGAGTTGAGGGCGCGTGAGCGGCGGTAAAGCGCGAAGCGCCGCCCCCTGGGTAGCGGGGGTAAAGCGCGAAGCGCCGCCCCCTGGGTGGGGGCGGCGCTTCGGGAGTGCGGCTGGGTTGGAGGCCCGGACCGTCAGATCTGGTTGGCGCGCTTCGCCAGGGCCGACTTCTTGTTGGCGGCCTGGTTGGCGTGGATCACGCCCTTGGTGACGGCCTTGTCCAGCTTGCGGGAGGCCTCGCGGGCCAAGGCGATGGCCTTGTCCTTGTCGCCGGCCTCGGCGGCCTCACGGAACTTGCGGATGGCGGTCTTGAGGGACGACTTGACGGCCTTGTTGCGCAGGCGCGCCTTCTCGTTCGTCTTGATCCGCTTCATCTGGGACTTGATGTTCGCCACGCGAAAGCCACCTTTTCCTTCGAGTTCGGAGTCGCACCGCGCTTGTCACCGGCTCCACCCCCTCGCGAGGGCGGTTTTCCTCCACAGCGGAATGCCGCGCGGTACGGCTGACTAGGTTAACAGGGAGCTGTGGGGGCCTCCCAACCAGGGCGGTTGGGTGTGGGCGTGGCCACGGTGGGAAAAACAGTACGGGTGTCCCGTTAAGCTGATCGGGTGATGAGCGCACTCGATTGGCCGGGGTTCGGGGAGATCACCGTCGCCGGGTTGCTGTTCCTCTGTCTTGCGGCTGCTCTTGCGGGGGCCGTGGACGCTGTGGTGGGTGGCGGTGGGTTGATCCAGTTGCCCGCGTTGTTGCTCATCGCGCCTGGTGGGCAGCCGTTGTACGCGTTGGCCACGAACAAGGTGGCCGCTGTGGTGGGCACCGCCTCCGCAGTCACCACGTACGCCCGCCAGACGACCATCGACTGGTGGTCGGCCTTGCCGATGGCGCTCGCGGCGTTCGGCGGGGCCGTCGGGGGTGCGGCGTTCGCCGGGGCGTTGGCGCCCGGGGTGTTGAACGGCGTGGTGTTGGTCGCGCTGGTCGGGGTGGGGCTTTACACGTGGCGCAAGCCCGAGTTGGGCGTTGCGGAGACGCCTCGGTTCAAGCGGGTCGCGCAGATCTCGGTCATGGCGCTCGGTGGTGCGGTGATCGGGTTCTACGACGGGCTGGCCGGGCCGGGCACCGGGGCGTTCCTGGTGTTCTTGCTGGTGGGGGTCGTGGGGTTCGCGTTCCTGCGGGCTTCGGCCACGGCCAAGATCGTCAACGTCGCCACGAACCTGGGCGCGCTGTTGTACTTCATCCCGGCCGGCAAGGTCCTGTGGGGGCTTGGGCTCGTGCTGGCCGTGTGCAACGTCGCGGGGTCGGTGTTCGGGGCTCGGCTCGCGGTGCGGCGCGGGTCGGCGTTCGTCCGGCGGGTGTTCCTGACCGTGGTGGTGGCGCTGGTGGTCAGTCTGGGGTGGAAGGCGGCGCTTGGATGACCTTGAAGGTCGCGCCCATCGGGTCGCCGATGGTGGTGAACCGGCCGAACCGGGAGTCCGCCACGTCCCCCACCGGGATGCCGCCCAGTTCCCGTGCCCGGTCGACCGCCGCTTCCAGGTTGGTCACCGCGAAGTAGGTCATCCAGTGCGGCGGGATCTCGGCCGGGATGTCGGCCGCCATCCCGAAGATCCCGCCCACGACCCGGCCGTCGGCCTTGAGTTGCGTGTACGGGAAGTCCGGCAGCGGGTCCAGGCCCAGGCCGAACACCTCCTGGTAGAACTCGGCCGCGCTGAAGGCGTCGCGGGTGGCCAGTTCGTTCCAGATCACCGTGCCGGGCTCGTTCACGACGTACGCGCCGATATGCGTCCCCGCCTCCCACAACCCGAAAGCGGCACCGCTCGGGTCCACGGCGACCGCGCCGCGTCCGGGTCCGCCGGTGTCGAACTCCGGCACCAGCACCTTGCCGCCGTTGGCGCCGATCAGCTCGATCGACTCGTCCAGGTCGTCGGTGGCCAGGTAGGTCGTCCACACCACCGGGAACATCACGTCGCGCGGCATCTCGCCGAAGCCCGCCACCGGTTTCCCGCGCACCAGCGCCATCGTGTAGTAGCCGGTCTCCGGGCCGCCGATCTCGAAGTCCCAGCCGAACATGCCGCCGTAGAAGTCCATGGTGGCCACGCGGTCGGTGGTCATCATGTCCACCCACGCGGGCGTGCCCGGCGCGTACGGGGTGCTCAGCTCGCTCACCCCGACAACGGTTGCACCGCGCACCCCGACCCGCGAGTTGATCACGTTCGATGCGCCCGGCCGAGGGCCCAGCCGTGTCTCCCCCTGAGCACACGGCTGGGCCTGGCGGGCGGTTGATCACCCGGGATCTTGACCGTCGGTCTCGTCGGTCACGTCGTCGCGGGGTTTGCGCGGCCTGCCCCGCTTCGGTGGCGCCGCCGCGCCGGAGGGGGCCCGTCCCGCCTCCGCCAAGGCCCGGCGGAGGAGGAACTCGATCTGCGCGTTGGTGCTGCGCAGTTCGTCGTTGGCCCACCTGGTCAGCGCGTCGTGCACAGCCGGGTCCAAGCGGAGCAGGACGCTCTTGCGCTCGGCCACGTCAGTGGTACAGCGAACCGGCGTTCACGACGGGTTGCGTTGACCGGTCACCGCACAGCACCACCAACAGGTTCGACACCATGGCCGCCTTGCGCTCCTCGTCCAGTTCCACCACGTCCTGCTCGGCGAGCCGGGCCAGCGCCAGCTGCACCATGCCGACCGCGCCCTCCACGATCCGCTGCCGCGCCGCGACCACCGCGCCCGCCTGCTGGCGCTGGAGCATCGCCTGCGCGATCTCCGGAGCGTAGGCCAGGTGCGTCAGCCGCGACTCGATCACCTTGACGCCCGCCGCCTGCACCCGTGCCGCGATCTCGATCGACAGCGTCTCGGTGATCTCGTCGGCGTTCTCGCGCAGCGACAGGCTCACGTGGTCGTGGCTGTCGTACGGGTAGCTGGTGGCGATGTGCCGCACGGCGGTCTCCGTCTGAATGCCGACGAACCGGACGAAGTCGTCCACCTCGAACTTGGCGCGGGCCGTGTCGTCGACCTGCCACACCACGACGGCGGCGATCTCGATCGGGTTGCCGTCGGCGTCGTTGACCTTCAGCGTCGCCGTCTCGTGGTTGCGGATTCGGGTGGACACCCGGACCTTCGTGGTGAACGGGTTGGCCCAGCGCAGGCCGTCCCGCCGCACCGTGCCGGTGTACCGGCCCAGGAACTGGAGCACCCGCGCCTCGCCGGGCGCGACGGTGAACAGGCCGCTGCCGGTCACCAGTCCGGCCCCGGTCAAGAGCGCGCCGGCCACGATCACCGGCGCGTTCGGGCCGTCCGTGGCGGGCAGGAAGCCCAGCACGACGACGGCCGCGCCGGCCAGCGTCAGGGCCACCGCCACCAGCAGCATGGTCCACCCCGAAACCTCGGACGCCTCGCGCTCTCGCACGGCCGGAGCCGGCATCCGGACGCTCACATCGGTCGACGTTTCCATCTCGCACCCCTCAAGGTCTATCGCCTGCTTAGCAAAGTGATATCACTTTTCGCCGAGCCAGGGCAAACCCGTTCGCGCATGAGGACCGAATCTGTCCGCAATGCCGTCTACCGTGGGCGTATGACCGAGGTCCTGAGCCGTCGAGCCGTCAACCGCGCCACGCTGGCCCGCCAGTTCCTGCTGGAGCGCACCGCCCGGCCGGCGCCCGAGGTCGTCGCGCACCTCGTGGGGCTCCAGGCCCAGACCCCGCACACCTGGTACACCGGCCTGTGGTCGCGGATCGCGGACTTCCGCCCCGACGACGCCTCCGACCTGCTCGTCGACCGCACGCTGGTCCGCATCGCCGTGATGCGCTCCACGATCCACCTGATGACGGCGCCCGACGCCCTCGCGCTGCGCCCGCTCGTCCAGCCCGTGCTCGACCGCGACCTGTTCCGCAACTTCACCCACGGCCCGGCCATGCGCGGCCTCGACGTGGACGCCGTGGTCGCCGCCGGCCGTGCGCTGCTCGCCGAAAAACCCCGCACCAACAAGGAACTCGGCGCGCTGCTGCACGAGCGGTGGCCCGACCGCGCGCCGTCCGCGCTGGCCTACGCGATCCGCTGTCAGGTGCCGCTGGTCCAGGTGCCGCCGCGCGGTCTGTGGGGTCGCAGCGGCGCCATCGCGCACACGAGCGTCGAGGAGTGGCTGGGGGAGGGCGTCACCGGGCAGTCGTCCGTCGAGGACATGGTGCTGCGCTACCTCGCCGCGTTCGGCCCGGCGACGGTGAAGGACGTCCAGACGTGGTCCGGCCTGACCCGGCTGCGCGAGGCGGTCGAACGGCTGCCGCTGGTCCGGCTGCGCGACGAGGACGGCCAGGAGCTGTTCGACCTGCCCGACGCGCCCCGGCCCGACGAGGACACGCCCGCGCCCGTCCGGTTCCTGTACGACTTCGACAACCTGCTGCTGTCCTACGCGGACCGCCGCCGCGTCGTCACCCCGGACGTGAAGGCGCGCGACTACGACCCGCACGGGCCGGTCCCGCAGTTCTTCCTGGTGGACGGCGTGACCGCGGGGGACTGGCGGGTCGAGCGCACCAAGGAGGTCGCGACCCTGGAGCTGCGGCCGTTCCACCGTCTGTCCACTGTGGACGAACTGGAGCGGGAGGGTGCGGCGCTGCTGGAGTTCCTGGCGCACGACGTGCCCAAGCACGACGTCCGGATCGTGTACTGAACCTCGGCGGGCGGCGCGCGTCCTGGTGGGTATGGGGATCGTCATCCGCACGCCGAGCCAGGACGACATGCCGGCCGTGGCCGAGGTGCACTTCCGCAGTCGTCGCAGCTACTACGAGGGGCACGTGCCCGAGGCGGAGCTGGCCGCGTGGGAGGCCGACGTGCGCGCCAAGGGCTACCGGCTCGGGCGGTTCGCCGACCGCGTGTGGCAGGTGGCCGAGGAGGACGGCGTGGTCGTCGGGTTCGCGCTGGTCACGCCAGACGGGAAGATGTTGCAGCTCCAGGTCGACCCGCCGCACTGGGGGCGCGGGGTCGGCTTCGCGCTGCACGAGTGGTGCGTGGCGGAGTTCCGCAGGATGGGCGTGGCGACCGGGCGGCTGGACGTGTTCGCGGAGAACCACCGGGCGCGGCGGTTCTACGAGCGGCGCGGGTGGCGCGAGGTGGGGCGGGACGACGACCACGTGTTGATGGCGTTGGACGTTTCACAGCAGCCGGTCGGCTAGGGCCACCACCTCGCCGGTGTCGCAGTCGCGGAGGAGGGCGCGCAGGTTGGCGGCGTGGCGGGCGTCCTTGAAGCCGAGCGCCGCCAGGACCGCTCCCCTCGGTCACGGAGACCGTGTCGCCGGAGTGGCGGCGATCGCCGTGGCGTGATCGGGTGGCACCCGTGGAGGTGCTGGGCAGCCGGGTGTTGGTGCGGTCCCGCGACCCGGAGCGGGCGCGGGCGTTCTACCGGGACGTGCTGGGGCTCGCCGTGTACCGGGAGTTCCCGGGCGGCACGGTGTTCTTCCTCGGCGGCGGGTTCCTGGAGGTGTCCGGCCGGTCCGACGACGGACCGACCGGCGCGGTCCAGCTGTGGCTCCAGGTCCGCGACCTGCGCGAAGCCGCCCGGGAACTCGCCGAGCACGTGGTTCGCGAGCCGCGTCGGGAGCCGTGGGGGCTCGACGAGATGTGGATCGAGGACCCCGACGGGCTGCGGATCGCGCTGGTCGAGGTCCCCGCCGCGCACCCGCTACGCCGGGACGTCCGCGAGTAGCTCGATCGCGGGCGGCACGACCCCGCCGTGGTGCCGCAACGTCGTGCGCACGCCGGTGAAGCCCGCCGCCTCGGCCTCGCGGACCAGGTCGAACTCGGACACGTCCAGCACCATCCGGTGCACCGACACCACCAGCCGGCCGCCCGGCTTGAGCACCCGGAACAGCTCGTGGAACGCGGCCGGCCGGTTGTCCCACAGCTGGATGTTGTTCACCGACACCACGACGTCCACCGACGACGGCTCCTGCCCGGTGCGCGCCGCCGTGCCCTCGCGCAGTTCGACCCGGTCGGCCGCGACCAGGTCCGCGCACCGCTCCCGCGCCTCGTCCAGCATGACCCGCGACGGGTCCACGCCGACCGCCTTGAACGCCCGTTCCGCCGCCAGCCGCAGACCCACGCCCGGCCCCGGACCGACGACCAGCACGGTCTCGTTCGCGGCCGGGTTCGCGACCTCGACCACATGGGCCTCGACCTTCGCGTTGACCTTCGCCATGACCCGGCCGCCCAGCTCGCCCACCTTGCCGCGCGGGTGGCCGAACGCCGCGTCGAACGCCTTCATCAGCCTCGTAGCCATGCCTCCAGGGTGCGCCCGGCGAAACGAGACGGCATCGGGGATGGCCCTGAAGTTGTTTCCGGGGCGTTTCTGTCGGGTTCGGGGTAGTGACGTCGGATGTTTGCGCGGTCAAGATGTGGACCATGACGACGAACCGCACGTCCAGCCTGCGCCGGACCCCTGCCCGAGCGGTCGCGCGTCTCGGGGAGCTGTTCGACGGCTACCTCGACCCGCACCGCCCGCACCCCGGCGCCTACGACGAGATGTTCGGCGACGACTCGTCGGTGCGGTCGGCCTACCGCGCGCTGTACGAGTCGATCGCGCCGTCCCGGGTGGCCGAGCTGACCGCCCGCGCGGAGGCCCTGGACCGGGCGTTCGTCGACCAGGGCATCACGTTCTCGCTGTCCGGGCAGGAGCGGCCGTTCCCGCTGGACCTGATCCCGCGCGTGATCACCGCGGTGGAGTGGTCCAAGCTGGAGCGCGGGATCGTGCAGCGGGTGCGGGCGCTGGAGATGTTCCTGGCCGACATCTACGGCGACGCCCAGATCGTGCGCGACGGCGTCCTGCCGCGCCGGCTGATCACCTCGTGCGAGCACTTCCACCGCGAGGCCGCCCGGGTCAACCCGCCCAACGGGGTGCGCATCCACGTCGCCGGCGTGGACCTGGTGCGCGACGAGGCCGGCGTGTTCCGCGTGCTGGAGGACAACCTGCGCTGCCCGTCCGGGGTCTCCTACGTGATGGAGAACCGGCGCACGATGGCGCGGGTCTTCCCGGACCTGTTCGCCCGGCACCGCGTGCGGTCCGTCGGCGACTACGCCGTGCACCTGCTGCGGTCCCTGCGCAACGCCGCCGCGCCCAACGTCGCCGACCCGAACGTGGTCGTGCTGACCCCGGGCGTGGCCAACTCGGCGTACTTCGAGCACTCGCTGCTGGCCCGGCAGATGGGCGTGGAACTGGTCGAGGGCCGGGACCTGTTCTGCCGCGACAACGTCGTCTACCTGCGCACCACCGAGGGCGAGCGGCAGGTGGACGTGATCTACCGGCGCATCGACGACGACTACCTGGACCCCGTGCACTTCCGGCCGGACTCGGTGCTGGGCGTGGCGGGCCTGATCAACGCGGCCCGCGCGGGCAACGTCGTCATCGCCAACGCGGTCGGCAACGGCGTGGCGGACGACAAGCTCGTCTACACCTACCTGCCCGAGATCGTGCAGTACTACCTGGGCGATAAACCGCTGCTGCCCAACGTGGACACGTTCCGCTGCTGGCTGGCCGAGGAACGCGCGCACGTGCTGGACCACCTCGACGAGCTGGTGGTCAAGCCGGTCGAGGGGTCCGGCGGGTACGGGATCGTGTTCGGACCGCAGGCTTCGCCGCGCGAGCTGACGGCCTTGAAGCGGCGGATCAGGGCGAACCCGCGCGGGTGGATCGCGCAGCCGGTGGTGCAGCTGTCGACCGTGCCGACGAAGGTGGGCGACCGGCTGGTGCCCCGGCACGTGGACCTGCGGCCGTTCGCGGTCAACGACGGCAACTCCATCTTCGTGCTGCCCGGCGGCCTGACCCGGGTCGCGCTGCCCGAGGGCAGCCTGGTGGTGAACTCCTCGCAGGGCGGCGGTTCCAAGGACACCTGGGTGCTCGCGCCGCGATCGTCCACTGTGGACCGCGAGCTGGCGGAGCCGGGTCTGGTGGAGCGGTCCGCCCTGGACTCGCCCGCCGCCGAACAGGGGCCCGAGCTGACCGTCTCGCAACAGCAGCAACAGCAACAGCAGCAGTCGGGGAGGGATGCGTGATGCTGGCCCGCAACGCCGAGTCGCTGTACTGGATCGGCCGGTACGTCGAACGCGCCGACGACACCGCGCGCATCCTCGACGTGACCGTGCACCAACTGCTGGAGGACGCGACCGTCGACCCGGACGCGGCGAGCCGGGGGCTGCTGTCGGTGCTGGGCATCGACGCGCCCCGGGACGCCTCGTTCGACGTGTGGTCGCTGACCGAGCTGGTCGCGTACGCGACGGACAACCCGGCGTCCATCGTCGCCTCGGTGACCAGTGCCCGGGAGAACACGCGGGGCGCGCGCGAGGTGGTGTCCACGGAGATGTGGGAGTGCCTCAACGCCATGTACAACGCGGTCGAGGAGCGGCAGGCCTACGCGCGGACCCTGGGGCCGCACGCGTTCTTCGCGTTCGTGGAGGAGCGGGCGGCCATGTTCGCCGGGCTGGCCGACTCGACCATGAGCCGGGACGACGGGTGGCGGTTCCTGGTGCTGGGGCGCTCGGTGGAGCGCGTCGACATGATCGTGCGGCTGCTGCTGGCGCGGGTGGGGGACAAGGCGTCCTCGCCGGGGTGGGTGACCGTGCTGCGGTCGGCGGGTGCGCACGACACGTACCTGCGGACCTACCGCGGGGCGTTGGACGCTTCGCGGGTGGTGCAGTTCCTGCTGTTGGACCGGCTGTTCCCGAGGTCGGTGTTCCACGCGTTGCGGCAGGCCGAAGCCTGCCTGGAGCAGTTGGACCACCAGCCGTCGGTGCGGGTCGGGGCGCGGGCGGAGGCGCTGCGGCTGTTGGGGCGGGCGCGCAGCGACCTGGAGTTCCTGCGGCCCCACGACCTGCTGGACGACCTGCCCCGGCGGTTGAAGGCGTTGCAGGCGACCGTGCGGGACGTCGGCGAGGCCGTGTCGTTGCAGTACTTCCACACCGCGCCGTGGGTCGCGTGGACGAACACGGAGGTGGTGTGAGCGTGTCGTGGCGGGTGCGGGTGGTGCACACGACCGGGTACCGGTACGAGCTGCCGGTGACGCAGTCGTTCAACGAGGCCCGGATGACGCCCCGGGCGGACCGGCGGCAGAACGTGGTGGTCAGCCGGGTGGAGACGACGCCGGCCACGCGGGCCTACCGGTACACCGACTACTGGGGGACCGAGGTGACGTCGTTCGACCTGCACGCGCCGCACGTGGAGCTGAAGGTCGTGGCGTCGTCGGTGGTGGAGACCGGGGCGGACGAGGAGCCCGTGCGGACCGCCTCGTGGGCCGACCTGCGGGCCGACTCGCTGGTGGACCGGTACACCGAGTTCCTGGACTGGACGGGGTACGTGCCCCGGGACCGGGAGCTGTCCGCGGTCGCGCGGGGGCTGCGCAAGGGGCTGGCGCCGGCGGACGCCGTGCTGGCCGCGTGCCACTGGGTGCACGAGCAGCTGCGGTACCAGTCCGGTACCACCGGGGTGCACAGCTCGGCGGTCGACGCCTGGCAGGCCCGGGAAGGGGTGTGCCAGGACTTCGCGCACCTGAGCCTGGTGCTGCTGCGGGCGATGGGGGTGCCGGCCCGGTACGTGTCGGGGTACCTGCACACCAAGCCGGACGGGGCGGTGCGCGAGACCGTGCGCGGGGAGAGCCACGCGTGGATCGAGGCGTGGACCGGCGGGTGGTGGGGGTACGACCCGACCAACGCGATCCCGGTCGGACCCCGGCACATCTGGCTGGCGCACGGCCGTGACTACGCCGACGTCACCCCGCTCAAGGGCATCTACTCGGGCGGGGCGGCGTCGGCCCTTGAGGTGACGGTCGAGGTGACGCGGCTGGCGTGACCTGCGGTGTTATCGCCAGCCGAGGCCGCGGAGGGCGTCCACGACGAGGGAGAACCGCTCCGGCTCCAGCACCGAGCCCTCCCGGCGGATGTCGTCCTCGTCCAGCTCGAAGACGCGGTCCAGGCGCAGGTAGGAGACGCGGCCGTCGCGGTCCCACCGGCCCGAGCCCAGGGGCAGGAAGTCGTCCAGCTCGTTCGGGCGCGGGTCCTTGCTGGTCAGCATCAGGGCCAGCAGGGCGCGGCGGTGCCGGCCGACCACCAGCAGCGGGCGGTCCTTGCCGCGGCCGGCGTCCTCCTCGTAGGGCACCCACGCCCACACGACCTCCCCCGGGTCGGCCAGGCCGTCCAGGTCGGGGGAGTACTCCAGGGTGGCCGCCACGGCCTTCGAGTAGACCTCGCGCACCGCGCCGCGGACCGGGCGCGGGTCCTCATCGTTCGTGTACACGGCCGGGAAGCTTATGGCCCGGGTCACGTCCGGGTGGGGCGGCACGTCGGTGTGGCATGAGATGATGGGCCGATCCCCTTTGTCCGTCCCGTGCGAGGAACCTGAGTGAGCACGTTCGCCGATCAGACGTTCACGCCCCCGGAGCTGATCCGGAACTTCTGCATCATCGCGCACATCGACCACGGCAAGTCGACCCTGGCCGACCGCATGTTGCAGCTCACCGGCGTGGTCGAGGAGCGTGCGATGCGTGCGCAGTACCTCGACCGCATGGACATCGAGCGCGAACGCGGCATCACGATCAAGGCGCAGAACGTCCGGCTGCCGTGGCAGTTCGAGGGCCGGGACCACGTCCTGCACATGATCGACACCCCCGGCCACGTGGACTTCACCTACGAGGTCTCCCGGGCGCTGGAGGCGTGCGAGGGCACGATCCTGCTGGTCGACGCCGCGCAGGGCATCGAGGCGCAGACGCTGGCCAACCTGTACCTGGCGATGGAGAACGACCTCACCATCATCCCGGTGCTCAACAAGATCGACCTGCCCGCGGCCGACCCGGACAAGTACGCCAAGGAGCTGGCCCACATCGTCGGGTGCGAGCCCGAGGAGGTGCTCCGGGTCTCCGCGAAGACCGGCCTGGGCGTCGGCGACCTGCTCGACGAGGTCGTCCGCCGCGTCCCGGCCCCGGTCGGCGACTCGGACGCCCCGGCGCGGGCGATGATCTTCGACTCGGTGTACGACACCTACCGGGGCGTGGTCACCTACATCCGGGTGGTCGACGGCAAGATCACCCCGCGCGAGCGCATCCGGATGATGTCCACCGGGGCGACCCACGAGCTGCTGGAAGTCGGCATCATCTCGCCCGAGCCGAAGCCGTCGCGCGGCCTGGGCGTCGGTGAGGTGGGCTACCTCATCACCGGCGTGAAGGACGTGCGCCAGTCCAAGGTCGGCGACACCGTGACCGCGGAGAAGAAGGGCGCGACCGAGCCGCTGGCCGGGTACCGCGAGCCCAAGCCCATGGTCTACTCCGGCCTGTACCCGGTGGACGGCTCGGACTACCCGATCCTGCGCGAGGCCCTGGAGAAGCTCCAGCTCAACGACGCGGCCCTGACCTTCGAGCCGGAGACGTCGGCCGCCCTGGGCTTCGGCTTCCGCTGCGGCTTCCTGGGCCTGCTGCACCTGGAGATCACCCGCGACCGCCTGGAGCGCGAGTTCAACCTGGACCTGATCTCCACCGCGCCCAACGTGGTGTACCGGGTGGTCATGGAGGACGGGACCGAGCACGTCGTGACCAACCCGTCCGACTGGCCGGACGGCAAGCGGGCCGAGGTGTACGAGCCGGTCACCAAGTGCACCATCATCGCGCCCAGCGACTACATCGGCGCGATCATGGAGCTGTGCCAGTCCAAGCGCGGTCAGCTGGGCGGCATGGACTACCTGTCCGAGGACCGCGTCGAGCTGCGCTACACCATGCCGCTGGGCGAGATCATCTTCGACTTCTTCGACGCGCTGAAGTCGCGCACGCGGGGTTACGCGTCGCTGGACTACGAGGAGTCGGGCGAGCAGGACGCCGAGCTGGTCAAGGTGGACATCCTGCTGCAGGGTGAGCCGGTGGACGCGTTCTCGGCGATCGTCCACAAGGACCACGCGTACGGGTACGGCACCAAGATGGCCACGAAGCTGCGCGAGCTGATCCCGCGGCAGCAGTTCGAGGTCCCGATCCAGGCGGCCATCGGGTCCCGGGTCATCGCCCGCGAGACGATCCGCGCGATCCGCAAGGACGTGCTCGCCAAGTGCTACGGCGGTGACATCACGCGGAAGCGGAAGCTGCTGGAGAAGCAGAAGGAAGGCAAGAAGCGGATGAAGATGGTGGGGCGCGTGGAGGTGCCCCAGGAAGCCTTCGTCGCCGCTCTGTCAACCGAGGATTCGGGCAAGGACAAGAAGAAGTAGCGCATTGTGGATCTCCGCGGGCCACTTTCGAGTGGTTCGCGGAGATCAATAGTGGAATAAGTGATCACCTCTGAGACGGTTGGCGTACCGAGTCGAAAGGGGGGATCATGACCGCCATGCCGGACATGCCGGATACGCCGTACACGCCGGAAAACATGCGCGGGCGTCCCTACACGGTCGATGACCTGGAGGGGATGCCTGATGATGGCCGGCGCTACGAACTCATCGACGGGATGCTCGTCGTGAGCCCGGCACCGGGGCCTGTCCACCAGAAGGCGGTGGGGGTTCTCGTCGCCCGACTGGTCGTGGCGTGTCCTGGCGACATGCACGTGTTTCCCGCGCCATTCTCAGTGCGAACGTCGCGGTCCACCGAGTTGCAGCCGGATGTCGTGGTGGCGCGGGACGAAGATGTCGTCGACCGGTTGCTCGCACCGCCTGTGCTTGTCGTCGAAGTGCTATCGCCCAGTACGCGCCTGTACGACATCAACACCAAGAAGGCCGCGTACGAGCGAATGGGTGTGGCGAGCTACTGGGTCATCGACCCGCGTAGTCCGAAGCTCAGCGTGTTCGAGTTGGACGACCTGGGCCTGTACCAGCTGGTGGCCGAGGTCGAGAACGATGATGCGTTCGACGCGGTGCGGCCGTTTCCGGTGCGGATCGTGCCGAGCGAACTGCTCGGGTCGCTGAAATGACGAAGGGCCTTCAGGACGCCCCTGTCCCGAAGGCCCTCACAATGCTGCCGGTCAGCTGTAGTTGCGGACCAGGCGGTCGAGCGTGTGGCGGCGGAGGATGGCTTCGATTTCCCGCGTCTCGTGCTCCGGGTGGCGGGCGAGCATCGCTTCCAGGTCCTGCCGGGCGCTCGGGGTGTCGTAGGCGGCCAACTCGCGGGACAGCTCCGCCTCGCGCTTGCGGAGCTCCCGCCGGGTGGCGAAGTACGTGCGAACGGACTCCAGTGCCTTGATCATGTCGCCTTTCTGGTCGGGCCTTCTGTATCGGTTCACCTACCATGATGCCGCATGTCAGAGCAGGTTTCGACCAGATCGCGCGTGACCTTGGGAACAACTCCTACGCGAGTGTGTCGAGCAGGTGAAGGGCACGGGCGTACTTGGCCCGCAGGCGATCTTGGGTCGAAGGATCGAGCTGCGCGATGCGGTGCGGGGACAGGTTGTCGGCGATGTCGGCTCGCTTCACCACAACAGCCACGGGGTCGGCCACCACACGGGTCAGGTAGTCCTCCTGGGACTCGCCGGGTAGGTGGCTCAAGGCCACGACCGTGTCCACCACGTGCGCGGGGCAGCCGGCGGCCAGCAGGTCGGCAGCGGTGACGGGAGTGTCCTCGACAACGTCGTGCAGGACCGCGGCCATCTTGGCGTGCTCGCCGGATACCGCGCCCATCACGCGCAGCGGGTGCCCGATGTACGGCTTGCCGGACAGGTCGACCTGCCCCTCGTGCGCGGACCGGGCGATGCGGACGGCGTCCTCAACTGTGAACGTCACGCCGACCATGGTCACACCCTTGACAAGGGCCAGTGGTCTAGTCCATTTTGCCAGTGGCCCACGTCACCTGCTGGGCAAGGCCGCCGACTGGGACTTCTATGGAGGTGGACGTGGCTTCGAGGACGAGACGCGCTCTGGTCGCGGCACTGGCCGGAGTGCTGGCCTTCGCGGGCCTGACCCTGGTGGTGGTCGGCAGCGCGTCGGCCGCCAACCTGGTCGCCAACCCCGGCTTCGACGCGGGCAACCTGGGCGGCTGGACCTGCACCGGTACCGCGAGCGCGGTCACCACGCCCAAGCGCAGCGGCACGCACGCCCTGTCCGCGACGCCGGCGGGCTCGGACAACGCCCGCTGCTCGCAGACGATCAAGGTCCAAGCCAACACCGCCTACAAGCTGTCCGCCTGGGTCCAGGGCAGCTACGTGTACCTGGGCGTGACCGGCACCGGCAGCGGCGACAAGAGCACCTGGACGCCGGGGTCGAGCGGCTTCAGCCAGCTCTCGATCGACTTCACCACCGGCAACACCACCAGCGTCACCATCTACGTGCACGGCTGGTACGGCCAGCCCACCTACTACGCCGACGACGTCGCCCTGGACGGCCCCGGCACCCCGCCGACCAGCACCACCACGACCACAACTACAACGACCACAACCACCACGACGACCACGACGACCACGACCACGACCACGCCGCCGGACCCGACGCTGCCCAAGCACGTCCTCACCGGCTACTGGCACAACTTCGACAACGGCTCCCGCCTGCTCAAGCTCGCCGACGTCCCGACCACCTACGACATCGTCGCGGTCGCGTTCGCCGACGCCGTCCCGGCCACCCGGGGCGCGGTGGACTTCACCCTCGACCCGACCCTGTCGAGCAAGCTCGGCGGCTACACCGACGCCCAGTTCAAGGCCGACATCAAGACCCTCCAGGCCCGCGGGCAGAAGGTGATCATCTCCGTCGGCGGCGAGAAGGGCACCATCTGGGTCGGCGACAACGCCGCCTCCACCGCCTTCGCCAACAGCGTCAAGTCCCTCATCGCCGAGTACGGCTTCAACGGCGTGGACATCGACCTGGAGAACGGCATCAACTCCACCTACATGGCGCCCGCGCTGCGCAGCATCCACGCCGCCGGCGGCAAAATCATCGCCATGGCCCCGCAGACCATCGACATGCAGTCGACCGGCCAGGAGTACTTCAAGCTGGCGCTGGCCGTGAAGGACATCCTCACGGTGGTCAACATGCAGTACTACAACTCGGGCACCATGCTCGGCTGCGACCAGAAGGTCTACGCCCAGGGCACGGTGGACTTCCTGGTCGCGCTGGCCTGCATCCAGCTCCAGAACGGCCTGCGCCCCGACCAGGTCGGCCTGGGCCTGCCCGCCTCGCGCTCCGGCGCGGGCGGCGGCTACCAGTCGCCGGCCAACGTCAACGCGGCGCTGAACTGCCTGGCGAAGGGCACGAACTGCGGCTCCTTCAAGCCGGCGCAGACGTGGCCGGGCATCCGCGGCGCGATGACGTGGTCGATCAACTGGGACGCCTCGAACAACTGGCAGTTCGCCAACACCGTGGCCCCGCACCTGGACACCCTGCCGTAAGGAGAGGTGGTGCTCCCCCGAAGCAACCGGGGGAGCACCACACCCTCACCGCAGCCGCTGGGTGCCCGCCGGCACGGTGAACGTCCGGGCCAGGGTCGCGGGGGAGTCGGCGCGCGACCGGTCGGCCAGGAAGTACCAGTCCATCCGGACCCGCTCCGGCGCCACGTCCAGCACGGTGTAGCCGTGCGAGTCCAGCTCGACCCACTTCAGGTGCCGGTTGAGCGTGGTCAGCGCCGCCTCGGCGGCCAGGGACACCGAGCGCGGCGGCGCGCCGGTCAGCTCGTCGATGTTGTCCGACGTGACCGACGGGACCACCAGCTCGGTGGCCACCGTGCGCCGGGTGAACGGGTACAGCGCCGCGTCGTAGGGCACCTCGAACGCCCAGGACGTGTGGATGTCACCGGTCAGGAACACGGTGTTCTGCACGCCGTTGGCGGCCAGCGCGTCGATCAACACCCGCCGGTCGTGCTGGTAGCCGTCCCACTGGTCGACGTTGATCGGCACCCCGTCCGCGGGCACGCCGATCAGTTCGGCCAACGGCCGGCCGATCGCCTGCGGCAGGGCGGGGACGAGCACGGGCGAGAACATCACCGGGTTGCCGACCAGCTTCCACCGGGCGTCCGAGCCGACCAGGCCGTCCCGCACGAACGCGAGCTGCTCGGCGCCGGTGATGCTGCGGTCCGGGTCGTCGGCGCGGCCGATGTCGGTGCCGACCTGCTGGGACCGGTAGGTGCGCAGGTCCAGCATGGTCAGCTCGGCCAGTGTGCCGAACCGCAGCCGGCGGTAGATCCGGCCGTCCGGGCCGGTCCGCACCGGCATCCACTCGCGGTAGGCCTGCATCGCGACGGCCCGGCGCGCCGCGTAAGAGCCTTCGGCGCCCTCGGTGTGGTTCTCCGCGCCACCGGACCAGGCGTCGTTGGCCACCTCGTGGTCGTCGATGGTGATGATCCACGGGTAGGCGGCGTGCAGCTGCCGGAGTTCCGGGTCGGTCTTGTACTGGGCGTGCCGGACGCGGTAGTCCGACAGCGACAGCACCTCGCGGGCCGGCTCGTGCGGGCGTCCGCTGCCGAACTCGCCCGGCCCGTACTCGTAGAGGTAGTCGCCGAGGTGGACCACGGCGTCGAGGTCACCGCGCTCGGCCAGGTGCCGGTAGGCGGCGAACCGGCCGGACTGCCAGTTCGAGCAGGACACCACGCCGAACCGCAGGCCGGCGACGGCGGCGGTGGCGGCGGGCGCGGTCTTGGTGCGGCCGACCGGGGAGGTCTGGCCGTCCAGGGTGAACCGGTAGAAGTAGTGGCGGCCGGGCTGGAGGCCGGCCACGTCGAGCTTCACCGTGTGGTCGCGGTCGGGGCCGGTGGTGGTGCTGCCGCGCACCACGACCCGGGTGAACGCGGCGTCCTCGGCGACCTCGTGGGACACCGTCACGGTGGGGCCGGCGCCGGAGCCGGGCAGGGCGTCGTCGGTCGGGGTGACGCGGGTCCACAGGACGACCCGGTCGGGCAGGGGGTCGCCGGACGCGACGCCGTGGCGGAAGTGCGGGGTGGCTGCGAAGGCGGGCAGGGCGGGGGCGGTCAGCAGGGCGGCGCCGGCGAAGGCGCCCAGTTTCAGGGCGTCCCGGCGGGGGTGTGTGTGCGGCACGGCGTCCATTCCAGGGGCGTGACCGGGCGGTGCGGAACCACCGGGCGGGGGAGTTCACCCGGAGTTCGCCGTGCGGATCACGTGCCGCGTCGCGGGTATTCCGCCAAATGGCGGGTTATCGTCGTGGTCATGCTGGACCGACTGGAAGTGCCCGTGATCGCCGCGCCCATGGCGGGTGGCGCGTCCACCCCCGAACTGGTCGCGGAGGTGGGTGGCGCGGGCGGTCTGGGGTTCCTCGCGGCCGGGTACCAGAGCCTGGAGGCCGTGGCCACCCAGATCAAGCAGACCACGGCGCTGACGGACAAACCGTTCGGCATCAACCTGTTCGTGCCCGGCGTGAAGTCCACTGTGGACGTCAGCGCGTACCGGGACCGGGTCCGGGGGCAGGCGCCCGCCGAGCCCGGCGAACCGCACTGGGACGACGACTCGTACGCGGCCAAGCTGGAGTTGGTCATGGCGATGCGGGTGCCGGTCGTGTCGTTCACCTTCGGCCTGCCCGAGCCGCACGACGTGCGCCGGCTGCACGCGGCCGGCTCGACGGTCGTGGCCACGGTCACCACCCCGGCGGAGGCCCGGCAGGCCGCGGCGGTCGGCGTGGACGCGTTGTGCGTGCAGGGCTGCGACGCCGGCGGGCACCGGGGCACGTTCACCGACGACGGCGTGTCCCCGGGTGGCGGCGAGCTGTTCGGGCTGCTGGCCGCACTCCGCCTGGTCGGGTCGCGGGTCGACCTGCCGCTGATCGCCGCGGGCGGAATCGTGCACGGCGCGGACGTGGCCGCCGTGCTCGCCGCGGGGGCGGTCGCGGCCCAGCTGGGCACCGCGTTCCTGTCCTGCCCGGAGGCCGGCACCACCGCCGCGCACCGCGAGGCGCTCGCCGCCGGCACCCGGCGCACCGCGTTGACCAGGGCGTTCAGCGGACGTCCGGCGCGCGGGCTGGTGAACCGGTTCCTCATCGAGAACTCGCCGCACGCCCCGGCCGCCTACCCGGACGTGCACCACCTGACCAAACCCGTCCGCGCGACCGGCGACCCGGAGCTGATGTCGCTGTGGGCCGGGCAGACCTACGCGCTGGTCCGACCGGCCCCGGCGGCCGAGCTGGTGCGGCGCCTCCGAGCGGAGGCACGGGCCGCGCTGGACTCCGCCGCCATGCGGATACCGCCGCTGTAGCAAGGGTTTGCGGCCAGAATGGCCCGATGACGACCGCGCGCGAGCTGTCCGACGAACTGCTCACCGTCGCCTTCGACGCCGACCCGGTCGAGGCGACCCTGCGCGGGGTGCCCGGCTGGGACGACCGGCTGCCCGACCCGAGCGCGCAGGCCGCCGCCGACATCGCCCGCCGCGCCGAGGACGTCGCGCGCCGGGCGCGGTCCGAGGGCGACGACGACCCGGTGACCCGCGCGGTGGTGGCGCAGCAGGCCGACGCGGTCGCGGGCCGGGCGCGCGCCGGGCTGGTCGAGCACACCCACGCCGAAGGCCTCAACGCGCCCATCCCGCTGCTGCTGACCGCCCTGCCGCTGGTCCGGCCCGTGGACGCGCAGGCCATCCGCGACTACCTGACCCGCCTGGCCGCCTTCCCCGCCTACCTCGACGCCCTCGCCCGCCGCCAGCGCGACTCCCCGAAACGCCCCGTCGCGCACCTGGTGGAGGCCGCCGCCGCGCGCCTGGACCGGCACCTCGCCGACCCCGTCGACCCGCTCGCGGACCCGTTGCGCGCCACCGACCTCTACGACGAGTGCGCCGACCTGCTGACCACCGAGGTCCGGCCCGCGTTCGAGCGCTACCGGGACTTCCTGCGCACGGAGATCGCGCCGCGCGGCCGTTCGGAGGACGAACCGGGGTTGTGCGCGTTAGAACGCGGTGCGGAGACCTATGCGAGGCTCGTCCCTCTCTACACGACGACCGCGCACACGCCGGAGGAACTGCACCGCATCGGCCTCGACCTGATCGAGGCACTGGACCGCGAGTACGAGGAGATCGGCGCACGGGTCTTCGGCGGTCCGCTGCCCGCACGGGAGGTCCGCGCGCGGCTGCTGGCCGACCCGGCGTTGCGCTGGAGCGACGCCGAGGAGATGACCGCGCTGGCCAAGGCGACCATCGAACGCGCGGAACGCGTCGCGCCGGACTGGTTCGGCACCGTGCCCGCCGACGGGTGCGAGGTGCGGCCGGTGCCCGAGGCGGACGCGCCGAACGCCCCGCTGGCCTACTACATGGACCCGGCGCTGGACGGCTCCCGCCCGGGCATCTACTACGTGAACACCCTGCACGCCGGCGAACGCGAGCGGTTCAGCGCCGAGGCCACCGCGTTCCACGAGGGCGTGCCCGGCCACCACTTCCAGATCTCGCTCGCCCAGGGCCGCGCCGACCTGCCCACGCTGCGCCGGTTCGCCTCCATCGAGTCCTACCTGGAGGGCTGGGCGCTCTACGCCGAGCGGCTGGCCGACGAGATGGGCCTCTACAGCGACGACGTGGCCCGCCTGGGGATGCTGTCGGGCGACTCGCTGCGCGCCGCCCGGCTCGTGGTGGACACCGGCCTGCACGCCCTGGGCTGGACCCGGCGGCAGGCCGTGGACTTCCTGCGGGACAACGCGGTCATGCCGGACGTGGACATCCACTCCGAGGTGGACCGCTACATCGAGAACCCCGCGCAGGCGCTGTCGTACATGGTGGGGCGGCTGGAGATCCAACGCCTGCGGGGGGACGCGGAGCGGCGCCTGGGCGACCGCTTCGACATCAGGGCCTTCCACGACTTGGTGATCGGCGGCGGTCCGCTGCCGATGGCCGTGCTCGCCGACGTGGTCAACCGGTGGGTGGACCAACTCGGTCCCTGATCAGCCATATCGGTGGCGATGCCCGCGTGTGCGGCTTGCGCGCCAGCAGAACGCCGGCGATGACGACCACACCGCCCACCACGGTGTTCCACCCGACGGGTTCGGACAGCAGTAGCGCGCCCAGCGCCGTCGACCACACCGGCGCCACGTAGGTGACCGTGGCCGCCACCGTCGGCCCGGCCGCCCGGATCACCCCGAGGTTCAACACGTACGCCCACCCGGTCCCCGCCGCGCCCAGCACCACCAGCGCCCCCACCGCGAGCCACCCCGGCCAGGCGGGCACACCCCCGATCACCGGCGCGGCGACCGCCAACTCACCCGTGGCGCAGATGATCTGCACCGCTGACAGCGCACTGGCCGGCTGCGACCCACCGGAGAAGAACCGCCGCGTGTAGGCGTACCCCGCGCCGTAGCAGGTGGTCGCCCCGAGGCACGCCAGGCCGCCCACGAGCACGTCCCCGCCGACCCCGTCCCAGACGCCCAGCACCAC
Source organism: Actinosynnema sp. CA-248983 (assembly GCA_050954585.1). Lineage (GTDB taxonomy): Bacteria > Actinomycetota > Actinomycetes > Mycobacteriales > Pseudonocardiaceae > Actinosynnema. The sequence goes on from CP191863.1 coordinate 1,751,955, forward strand.
CAGCACGCCCGAGAACCCGACCGCGAGCCCCGCCAGCCGCGCGCCGGTCACCTTCTCGGACGGCACGACGAGCAGCACGAACACGAGCGTGGTCAACGGCATGGTGGCGTTGAAGACGCCCGCCAGCACCGACGTCACCAGGGTCTCGCCGAACGCCAGCAACGTGAACGGCACCGCGTTCAGCAGCGTGGCGACCACCAGCGCGTGCCCCCAGGTGCGGCGGTCGCGCGGCAGGGGCGTCCGGGTGGCCAGGCAGACCAGCGCCAACGCGAGCGCCCCGAAGAAGCACCGGCCGAACGCCACCCAGACGGGCGACACGCCGGCGTCCACCGAGACCTTGATCAACGCGAAGCTCGCGCCCCAGATGGCGGACAGGAGTGCGAACTTTCCCACCCAACTCGACTGCACGGGAGCACAATCACGTCATCGAAGGTGATGAGTCCAACAAGGGCCACACAACCTGGACATGAGGGACACTCATGGCATTGAACTTCGCGCAGCTCCGAGCGTTCCTCGCGGTGATCGACGAAGGCGGCTTCGGCGCCGCCGCCGACACCCTGGGCATCACCCAGTCCGCGGTCTCCCACGCCGTCGCCGCTCTCGAACGCACCCTGGGTCACCCGGTCCTGCACCGCCAGGGCCGGCCGACGCCCACCGCGTTCGGCTCGGAGCTGCTGGGTCACGCGCGCAGCGCGGTCGCGGCGTCGAGCGCGATCACCGACCTGGCCGCGCGGCGGGGCGGCTTGGCCAAGGGCACGATCAAGCTGGCCGCGCCGCCCACGGTGTGCCAGGGGTTGCTGCCCGAGCTGCTGTCCCGGTGGAAGGCGGAGTTCCCGCACGTGCGCGTCCGGGTCTTCGAGGGCGAGGACGACGAGGTCGCCGACTGGCTGGCGAACGGGACGGTCGAGGTGGCGGTGGTCGTGGACCCGCCGCCGGGCGCCGGGGTGGAGGTGGGGGAGGACGCGTTCCACGTGCTGCTGCGCGACGACCACCCGTTGGCGGGTGAGGCGGACGTGGACGTGGCGGAGCTGGCGGACGACCCGTTCCTGCTGTCGTGCGGCGGGTGTGAGCGGCACGTGCGGCAGGCCCACCAGGGGTTGCCGTTCAAACCGGTGCACCGGGTGCGGGAGCTGGGCACGTTGCTGGCGATGGTGCGGGCGGGCGTCGGCATCACCATCGTGCCCGGCCTGATCTCCGCCATGCTGCCGCCGGGCCTGGTGCTGGTGCCGCTGCGCCGACGTGTCGTCCGCCGCCTGGTGATCAGCGGCCCGCCGGGCAAGGAGTGGCACCCGGCGGTCAAGGCCTTGGTCGGCTCCGTGACCGCCGGGTGAACCGTCAGCGGGTGAAGACGATCTTGCCCGCCGTCTCGCCCTCCAGCATGGCCTTGAAGCCCTGCTCGGCCTGGTCCATCGGCAGGGTCGTGCCGATCTGCGGGCGCAGGCCGTTGAGGGCGCAGAACGCCAGCAGGTCGCCCAGCTCCTCGCGGGTGCCCATGGTCGAGCCGACCACCCGGAGCTGGAGGAAGAACAGGCGCTGGAGTTCGGCGGCGGTGGCATCGCCGCTGGTCGCACCCGAGATGACCACGATGCCGCCCGGCTTGAGCGCCTTCATGGAGTGCGACCAGGTCGCCTTGCCCACCGTCTCGAAGACCGCGTCCACCCGTTCGGGCAGGCGTGCGCCGGACTCGAACGTGGCGTGCGCACCCAACTGCTCGGCCAGGGCGCGCTTCTCCTCGCTCCGGCCGGTCACCCACACGCGGTATCCGGCCGCCCGGCCGAGCTGGACGAGCGCCGTCGAGACGCCGCCGGACGCGCCTTGGACCAGCATGGTCTGGCCGGGTCGCAGGCCGGACTTCACGAACAGCATCCGGTAGGCGGTCAGCCACGCGGTGCCCATGCAGGCGGCCTCTTCGAAGGACAGGCCCGCCGGCTTCGGCAGCGCGTTGCGGGCCGGGACGACCACGTGGTCGGCGAACGTGCCCTGGTACTTCTCGGTCAGCAGAGTGCGGCCCGGATCGAGGGTTTCGTCCCCGGTCCAGTTCGGGTCGCCGATGACGGAGTGCAGGACGACCTCGGTGCCGTCGTCGAGCACGCCCGCGCCGTCGCAGCCCAGGATCATCGGGAACTTGTCCGCCTTGATGCCGACGCCGCGCAACGTCCACAGGTCGTGCATGTTCAGGCTGGCGGCCCGCACGCCGACGCGGACCCAGCCGGCCGGCACCTCGGGATCGGGGCGGTCACCCACGCGCAGTGCGGCGAGGGGGTCCTGCGGGCTCGGCTCGGCTGCGTAGACGGCGAACATGACGGCAACTTACCCAGAGGTAGGGAGTCCTGTGCGGTGAACCACGTCACGGCAGTAGGCTCGGTGGCGTGCTGGAAGCCTTCGCGCAGTGGTGGGACGGGGTCGAGCTGTGGCTCGCCCAACTCCCGTTCCCGTTCCAGTTCGCGCTGGTCATGGCCGTGCTGCTGCCCGCTTCACTGGGGGTCGCCCGGCTGATCGACCGGGTCGTGGACCAGGCCGCGGGCCGGTTCAACCCGGTGCCCAAGGTGCCCGCGGCGACCGAGCCCGAGAAGGTGGACGCGGGCACGCCTTCGTAGGCTGACCACCGTGACTCCCGCACGGCGCCTCACCGTCGCGTTGGTGGGCCTGATCGCGCTGGTCGTGATCGGCTACCTCGCGAAGGACCTCGGCGGCTCCACCGAGCCCCCGCCCACCACCACGAAGGCCGGGGCCGGCCCGACGTCGGCGGCCAAGCCGGCCCAGGTGCCGGGCGCGGCGTCGGGGCTGCCGGTCAAGGCGCTGACGAGCCTCCCCGGCGAGGCCAGGTCGACCTGGGAGCTGATCGAACGCGGCGGACCGTTCCCGTACCCGCGCAACGACGGCGTGACCTTCCAGAACCGCGAGAAGCGCCTGCCCGCGAAGTCCGGCGACTACTACCGCGAGTACACGGTGCCCACGCCGGGCAGTGACGACCGGGGCGCGCGCCGACTGGTGACCGGGCGCGAACGGGAGGTCTACTACACCGGTGACCACTACGAATCGTTCGTCGTCGTGGACGTGACCGGATGATCCAGCACCGGCACGTGGCGCGCCCCGGCGCGCGGACCAAGAGCGCGGCTCTGGCGGCCATCGGCGAGGCGATGGAGTTCCCCGACTACTACGGGCAGAACCTGGACGCCCTGTACGACTGCCTGACCGACCTGTCGTGGCTGCCCGAGGGCGAGCACGTCCTGGTCTGGGCCGGCGGTGACGCCTCGGTCGCGGCCGTCCTGGCCGACGCCCAAACCGCCACCGCCGACGGCCCCCGCCCGTTCCGTGTCGAATCGCCGCGACTCCGTCGTGGCGGCGAGGCCGCCCTGTAGTCGGCTGTGTTGGATGGCGCCGCCTCCGGCGTCGCTGTGTTGGATGGCGCCGCCTCCGGCGTCGCTGTGTTGGATGGCGCCGCCTCCGGCGTCGCGGCTCGGCCGCCCTGGAGGGTCGGCTCGTCGCGTCGCCTTTCCCGCCGATCGAAAAGCGTGATCGTCGGGAAACGCGACGCGACAAGCCGACGGCGGCCTCGCGGTGTTGAATGGCGCCGCCTCCGGCGTCGCGGCTCGGCCGCCTGGGGCGCGACAAGCCGACGCGGCCTCGCGTGGAGTACCCGACCGGCGGCTGAAGCCCGGAATTGTCGGTACCCCGTGGGACAATGGAAGCGGGGGCCGGAGGCCGCGCTCAGTCCTCGCTCGGCACCCAACTCGGCTTGCGCTTGCCGACGAACGCCGCGATGCCTTCCTGCCCCTCGGGCCCGCCGAAGTGCCGCGCCGACAACTCCAACATGTCCGCGAACACCTCACCCAGGTTGCTGGAGCGCTCCTGCTGCAACATCCGCTTGGTCGCCGCCAATGCGTTCGGCGCACCCAGCGCGAGCATGTCGGTGTACCGGGTGACCTCGGCGTCCAACCCGTCCGCGGTCACCGCCGAGTTCACCAGCCCGATCGCCACGGCCCGCTGAGCGTCGAAGGTCTCGCCAGTCAGGAACAACTCGTGCGCCGCACGCGGCAACAGCCTCGGCAAGACCGTCACCGAGATGACCGCCGGCACCACACCGATCCGGACCTCGCTGAACGCGAACGTCGCCGACTCCACCGCCACCGCGATGTCGCACGCCGCCACGATCCCGACCCCACCGGCCCGCGCGGGCCCCGCCAGCCGGGCGACGACCGGCTTCGGGCTGGTCCACAGCTGTTCGAGGATCGCGGGGAACTCGTTGACCCCCTGCTGGGACGCGCTCGCCCCGCCGGCCTCCTTGAGGTCCATGCCCGAGCAGAACACCGGCCCGGTGTGGGTCAGGACGACGACCCGGACGGCGTCGTCGGCGATGGCCGCCTTCAGGTGCCCGGTCAGCTCGGCGCGCAGCTGCGCGGAGAGGGCGTTGCGGTTGTGCGGGGAGTCCAGCGTGATCGTCGCGATGCCACGCCGCACCTCGTAGTGGACCAGCTCGTCTGCCATGGGGCGCACTCTAACCAGGACGTCCAATTGACAGGACACTGTCAACATGACAGGATACTGTCATGACAACGACGAAGACGGTCCACCTCGCCCTCTACCCCGCGCTCGCCGACTGGGAGTTCGGCTACGCCACCGCCCGCCTCAACGACCCGTCCTTCCAGAAGGAGCCCGGCCGCTACCAGGTCCGCACGGTCGGTCTCACCCGCGACCCGATCACCAGCATCGGCGGCCTGACCATCACGCCCGACCTGGCGCTGGCCGACATCGACCCGTCCGACAGCGCCCTGCTGCTCCTGCCCGGCGCCGACTCGTGGGCCGAGGGCGCCAACGCCGAGTTCGCCCGGGCCGCGCGGCGCTGGCTGGACGCCGGCGTGCCGGTGGCGGCGATCTGCGGCGCGACCGTCGGCCTGGCCGCCGAAGGCCTGCTGGACGACCGTCCGCACACCGGCAACATGCTGGAAGAGTTGCAGTCCGTCGAGACCTACGCCGGCGCCGAGCACTACCGCCAGGAGCGCGCGGTCCGCGAGGGCGGCCTGATCACGGCCGGCGCGCACAGCGCCCTGGAGTTCGCCCGCGAGATCCTCGCCGAGCTGGACGTCTACGAGCCGGCGGTGCTGGAGGCCTGGTACGGCCTGTTCAGCACGGGCGACCCGCAGTGGTTCGGCAAGCTGATGGCGGCGGTCTCATGACGGTGGAACCGCGCACGGAGGCGGGAGATGTGCTGACGGACGTCATCATGCGCACCTTCCGCCTCTACGGCGCTTTCCTCGACGCCGCCGAGGTGATGACGAAACCGGTCGGCCTGACGGCGGCGTGGTGGCAGGTCTTGGGCGCGGTCCTCAAAGAACCACTCCCGGTCTCGGGCATCGCCCGCGAGATGAGCCTGGCCCGCCAAAGCGTGCAACGCATCGCGGACCTCCTGGTGGAGAAGGGCCTGGCGGAATACCTGCCCAACCCGGCCCACCGCCGCGCCAAGCTCTTCCGACCGACCCAAGCCGGCTACGAGGCGATCGACGGCCTCCGCGCGGCCCAGCACAGCTTCACCAACCGGGTCTCCGCACAGGTGGACCTGGAGGAACTCAAAACGACCCTCAAGGTCATGCGCCAACTGGTCAAGGCGGTCGACGAGAACCCGCCGCAGGTCTAGGCGGTCCGCGTCACCAGGTCGGCGGCGAGCGCGGCCTCGTAGCGGTGGAGGATCAGTTCCGCCACCTCCGGGTCCGCGCCCAGCGGCGGTGCCACCAAGTCCGTCTCCGCCAACCGGGCAACCCGGTCCGGCAGAAAACCCGGCGCCAGGAACCACGACGCCACCGCGATCCGCCGCGCCCCCCGAGCCTTCAACCGCTCAACAGCAGCCGGCACGTCCGGCGAGGCCATGGACGCGAAAGCCGCCTCCACTCCAACCCAACCGGCCCCGGAAGCCCACCGCGCGGCAATCGACCGCACCGCCGCGTTCGCCGGCTCGTGCGAAGACCCCGCACCCGCCAGCACCACACCCAGCGACCGGTCGTGAGACCGCACCCCGATGGACGCCAACCGCCGCAACGCCGCCGACTCCAGCAACGGCGAAGGCCCCAGCACGTCCGCGATCGTCACGTCCAGCGAAGGCAACCGGGCCTCCGCCACCGCCCCCGGCACGTCCACCCGCGCGTGAAAAGCCTTGCCCAGCAGCAACGGCACCACGACCGCCGTCCGGTGCCCGTCCCCGCGCACCGCGTGCAGCACGTCGCCCAACCTGGGCGCGGACAGGTCCAGGAACGACGCCCGCACGTCCAACGAAGGCCGCAAAGCCCGCACGACGTCCAACAACTCGTGCACGGTCGCCGCCGAACGCGGATCACGACTGCCGTGCGCCACGGCCACCAAAGCGGTCACAGCGCACCCGACAGGCCGCGTGCCCTCAGCACCGCCCGCTCCAACGGCCGGAACACCAGCAACTCGATTCCGATACCGACCAACAGGATCAGGAAGATCGCCGCGATCACCATCGAGATGTCGTTCAACGACGACCCGTTGTGCAGGTACTGCCCCAACCCCTCACCCAACTGCGGCGAGGTGGCGATGATCTCCGCCGCCATCAGCGACCGCCACGAGAACGCCCACCCCTGCTTCAACCCGGCCAAGTACCCCGGCAAAGCAGCGGGCAGCAGGATGTGCCGAGCCGCCGCCAACCGACCCGCCCCGAGAGCCTGCCCAACGCGCGGCAGCAGCGGCGGGATCTGGTCGACGCCGGACACCAAACCATTGGCGATCGACGGCACCGAGCCCATCAGCACCACGAAATAAATCGTGGACGGGGTCGCGCCGAACCACAGGATGCCCGCCGGCACCCACGCCACCGACGGCAACGACTGCAAACCGGTCAGCAACGACCCGATGGCCGCCCGCACCACGCGCACCTTGGCGATCAACAACCCCAACGGGGTCGCGATGAGCACCGCCGTCAGGAAGCCGAGCACCGCCCGGTGCACCGACGTCCACAGCACGTCGAACGCGCGCCCGGTCTCCACCGCCTCGGTCACCGCCGCCCACACCGACGCCGGCGAGGGCAGCTGGTACTCCGGCCAGAACGCCGCCGCCCACAGCGCCTGCCACACGCCCAGCAGCAGCGCGAACGCGATCAGCGGCGGCAGCGCCGTGCGGACGAACCGCTTGCCCAGCGACGGGCGCTGCTCCTGCGACGGCGCGTCGAGCGCGTCCAGGCCCGCGCCGACCGCCGCCAGGTCGTTGTCAAGCCGCTGCGTGGCCACTGATCACCTCTCGCAGCCGGCTCGTGATGTCCTGCACCAGCGCGGGCTCATCACCGTCCACTGTGGACCACTCGCGGACCACGCGGCCCGGCCGCGAGGACAGCAGGACGACCCGCTGGCCCAGTCGCACGGCCTCGCGCACGTCGTGGGTGACGAACACGATCGCCGTCCCGGTCTCCCGCCACACCCGCACCAGCTCCGCCTGGAGCACGTCCCGGGTGATGGCGTCCAGCGCCGCGAACGGCTCGTCCATCAGCAGCAGGCCGGGCGTGCCCTCCTCGGCGCTGCCCAGCGTGGACGCCAGCGCGCGCGCCAGGGCCACGCGCTGCCGCATGCCGCCGGACAGCTCGTGCGGGCGCTTGTGCCCGGCCTCCGCTAGCCGCACCAGTTCCAGCAGCTCACCGGCCTTCTCCCGGCGCGCGCCGCGCTTGACGCCGGCCAGTCGCAGCGGCAGCTCCACGTTGCGCGCGGCGGTCAGCCACGGCATCAGGGCCGCCTCCTGGAACATCACGGCGGGCCGCGAGGTGGTCAGCGCGATGGACCCCGAGGTGGGCGCGTCCAGGCCGGCGATCAGGTTGAGCAAGGTCGACTTGCCGCACCCGGACGCGCCCAGCAGGCACACGAACTCGCCCGGCGCGACCCGCAGGTCGACGCCGTCGAGCGCCGTGACCGCGTTCGGTCCGTGCCCGAACGTCTTGCGCACCGCGGACAGGGTCACAGCTGCGTCCACAGTGGACGGAACGGTGGGCTCAAGCGTGGCGGTCATGGTGTGCCTGCCTTCCCCGAGTTACTTCTTGTCCAGCCCGGCGGTGTCCACGGTCGGCCTGCCGGCGGCCGTGAGCACCTTGTTCAGCAGCGTGAAGTCCGCGAGCCCGCCGACGTCCGCAGGCTCCTTGGCGACGCCCGCGGTGACCGCGTCCCTCGCCAGCTGCGGGAACGACTTGGCCTGCGGGTCCAGCGTCAGCTCGATGTTGTCGAACGCCCGGTCCAGCACGGGCTCGCCCAGCGACTTGCCGGTCAGCTTCTTCAGGGCCTCGTTGACGACCTTCTTGGACTCGGGCTTGTTGTCCAGCGCGAAGTCCGTGGCCGCCAGGTGGCCCTTGAGCAGCGCTTCGACGGTCCGCGGGTGCTCCCGGAGGAACTGGGTGCGCACCAGCAGGACGGTGGTCGGGAACTTGCCGCCCTCCCACAGGGTCTTCTCGTCCACCAGCACCCTCGCGCCCGCGTCCAGGACCAGCCGCGACGACCACGGCTCCGGCGCCCACGCGCCCTGCACGTCGCCCTTCTTGAACAGGTCGAGCGAGGGCGCGTTCTCCGTGTTGGTGACGTTGACCTGGTCGGCACCCGCGCCGATGCCGATCTTCTGGTCGGACAGCCACTTCTTCAGGGCGATGTCCTGCGTGTTGCCCAGCTGCGGAGTGGTGATGACCTTGCCCTTGAGGTCGTCCACCGAGGTGATCTCCGGCTTCACCACCAACTGCGCGCCACCGGACGTGGCGCCCGCGATGAGCCGCACGGCCTCGCCGTTGGACTTCGCGAAGGCGTTGAGCGCCGGGCCGGACCCGATGAACGTGGCGTCCAGCGAGCCGCCGAGCAGCGCGTTGACCGCCTCGGGACCGGCGTTGAAGGTCTGGGTGGTCAGCTTGGTGCCGCCCAGTTCCCCGGCGAACAGGCCCTGCTCCACGCCGACCAGGGCGGCGGCGTGGGTGACGTTCGGGAAGTAGCCCAGCCGCAGCTCGGCGGCGGGACCCTGGTCCCCGGTGCCGGCGTCGTTGCCGCGGTCCGCCCGTGAGCAGGCGGTCAGTGCCAGGAAAGCGGTCAGTACGGCCAGTGACTTGGTCAAGATCCCGCGTTTGCTGCTCACGGTGGCGTAGGGCCTTTCTGGGTCAGGGACCGGGGGAGACGAGGGCGTGGCCGTCCTGGGCGGTGCTGCCGCCCTCGGTACAGCTGTCCACGCCGTCCAGCTCCGGCAGCGGCGCGCCGACCAGGCCTGCGGCCAGCGTGCTGCCGTCCGACGCGTCGATCACCAGGAACGCGCCCGTGCGGCGGTCCCGCGTGTAGTCGTCGACGGGGACCGGCTCGGCCGTGCGGACCACGACCTGGCCGATCTCGTTGAGGCCCAGCGAACCCGGGCTGTCGGTGCTCCCGAGCTTCTGCTCGTCGAACCGGTTGCGCAGCTCGGTGACGATCGCCTGGACGGTCCGCGTGCCGTGCTTGACCAGCACCCGCGCGCCCGGCGTGAGCGCCTTCTCGGCCAGCCAGCACACGGTGGCCTCGAACTCGTCGGTGACCCGCGGCGCGTCGCCGGCCGCGATCAGGTCGCCGCGCGAGATGTCCAGGTCGTGCGCCAGCAGCAGCGTCACGGACTGGCCGGCGGCAGCCTCGGTCAGCGGGCCGTCGGCGGTGTCGATCTTCTCGACGGTGCTGCGCAGTCCGGTGGGCAGGACGGTGACCTCGTCGCCGACGCGGACCGTGCCCGCCGCCACCTGACCGGCGTAGCCCCGGTAGTCCGGGTACTCGGCGGTGCGGGGCCGGATGACGTACTGCACCGGGAACCGGAACGGCGCGTCGTGCGGGTCGGACTCGACCGGGACGGTCTCCAGGTGCTCCAGCAGGGTCGGCCCGTCGTACCAGGGCGTCTTGTCGGACCGCTCCACCACGTTGTCGCCCGCCAGCGCGGACACCGGGATCTCCACCACGGCGTCCTCGGGGAAGCCGAGGGCGGTGGCGTGCGCGGTGAACTCCTTGGCGATGCGGGAGAACGTGACCTCGTCGTAGTCGACCAGGTCGATCTTGTTCACCGCGAGGACCAAGCGCGGCACCCCCAGCAGCGCGAGCACGGCGGCGTGGCGGCGCGTCTGCTCCACCACACCCTTGCGCGCGTCCACCAGGAGCACACCCAGTTGCGCCGTGGACGCTCCGGTCACCGTATTACGCGTGTACTGGACATGCCCGGGTGTGTCCGCCAGCACGAAAGAACGCTTCGGGGTGGCGAAGTAGCGGTAGGCCACGTCGATCGTGATGCCCTGCTCGCGCTCGGAGCGCAGGCCGTCGACCAACAGCGACAGGTCCGGGGTGGTCAGGCCGCGGTCGGCGCTGGCCCGGTGCACGGCGTCCAGCGTGTCCGCCAGCACCGACTTGGTGTCGTAGAGCAGCCTGCCGACCAGCGTGGACTTACCGTCGTCCACGCTGCCCGCGGTGGCCAGCCTCAACAGGTCGCTCATGGTTAGAAGTAGCCCTCCCGCTTGCGGTCCTCCATCGCGGCCTCCGACAACCGGTCGTCGGCCCGGGTCGCACCGCGCTCGGTCAGCCGCGACGCGGCCACCTCCGCGATGACCGCCTCGATGTCCGCCGCGTCCGACTCCACCGCACCCGTGCACGAACCGTCGCCGACGGTCCGGTACCGCACGGTCTTGCTGATCAGCTGCTCGCCTTCACGCGGGCCGCCCCACGGGCCTTCCGCCAGCCACATGCCGTCGCGCAGGTAAACCTCGCGCTGGTGCGCGTAGTAGATCGACGGCAATTCGATCCCCTCCCGCGCGATGTAGTGCCAGACGTCCAGCTCGGTCCAGTTGGAGAGCGGGAATACCCGGACATGTTCTCCCGGACGGTGCCGCCCGTTGTAGAGGTTCCACAGTTCGGGACGCTGCCGGCGCGGCTCCCACTGGCCGAAGGCGTTGCGCAGGCTGAAAATGCGCTCCTTCGCACGGGCGCGTTCCTCGTCACGGCGTCCGCCGCCGAACACGGCGTCGAACTTGTGGTTCGTGATCGCGTCGAGCAAAGGCACTGTCTGCAACGGGTTGCGGGTGCCGTCGGGGCGCTCGGAGAGCCGGCCGTCGTCGATGTAGTCCTGGACGCTGGCCACTTCCAGGCGCAGGTTGTACTTCTCGACCGTGCGGTCGCGGAAGTCGATGACTTCCTGGAAGTTGTGTCCGGTATCGACATGTAGCAGCGGGAACGGCACCGGGGCGGGCCAGAACGCCTTCACGGCCAGGTGGAGGAGCAGGGTCGAGTCCTTGCCGCCGGAGAACAGGATCACCGGCCGGTCGAACTCGCCCGCGACCTCGCGGAAGATGTGGATCGCCTCGGATTCCAGGCGTCCCAACGTGTCCAGAGCTGTGCCCACGCTCATCCGTGCAACCCGCATTCCGTCTTCGAAGTACCGGCCCAGCGGCCACTGCGCGGGTCCTGGCCCGGCAGCGGCTTCGAGGTGCACGGGGCGCACCCGATGGAGAGGTAACCGTCCTGCACCAACGGGTTCTCCAGGATGCCGTGCTCGGCGATGTAGCTGTTGAACCGCTCGTCGGACCACGGCGCGATCGGGTTGACCTTCACCAGCCCGTTGCGGTCGTCCCACTGCACGATCGGCGTGTTCGCCCGGGTGGGCGCGTCCACGCGGCGCACGCCGGTGACCCAGGCGTCGTACTTGGCCAGCGTGCGCTGCAAGGGGATGACCTTGCGCAGTTGGCAGCAGCGGTTCGGGTCGGTCTGGTTGAGCAGCCCGAACTGCGCCTCCTGGTCGGCCACCGACTGCTCGGCGGCGGCGTTGAGGATCCGCACCTCCGGGTAGACCAGGTCCACCGCGTCGCGGGTGCCGATGGTCTCCGCGAAGTGGTAGCCGGTCTCCAGGAACAGCACGTCCACGTCCGGCTTCACCTTGGTGGCCAGGTCGACCAGCACCGCGTCCTGCATGTTCGACGCGACGATCCAGCTGTCGCCGAACGTGCGGGCGACCCACGCGAGGGCTTCCTCGGCGGTGGCGTCGGCCAGTTCCACCGAGGCGGCCTCGGCGATCACCTTCAGTTCCTCGACCCTGGTGGGGGCGGTCATCGCTGAACCTCCGTGTCTACGGTTCGGCCCTGCAAGCAGGCCTCACGCGGAAGATTTAGGCCCACGAACTTGACGGTGAAAACACGGCGGCACGAAGCGCAGAGCCAGGAGTAGCTGGGCTCCTCTTGAGGACGCAGGTCCTCGTCGCCGCAATACGGGCAGTAGAAGGGGGTAGCGCGCTCGCTCATTTCAGGTCCGCTTCATCGGCGCGGGCGACCCACTGGGCGAAGCGCTCGTCGTCCTTGCGCCGGCCCACGAAGTTGCGCACCACCCGCTCGACGTACCCGGACAGCTCGTCGGCGGTCACCTTGTGGCCGCGCAGCTTCCGGCCGAACCCGGCGTCCAGGCCCAGCCCGCCGCCCAGGTGCACCTGGAAGCCCTCGACCTGGTTGCCGTCGGCGTCGGTGACGATCTGGCCCTTGAGCCCGATGTCCGCGGTCTGGATGCGGGCGCACGAGTTCGGGCAGCCGTTGATGTGCACCGAGATCGGGGCCACCCCGACAGCGTCTTCGGTGATGTCGGCCAGCTGCGCCTCCAGCGTCGACACCAGGTCGACCGCGCGGGCCTTGGTCTCGACGATCGCGAGCTTGCAGAACTCGATGCCGGTGCACGCCATGACCCCGCGCCGCCACGGCGACGGCTCGGTCTGCAGCCCCAGCTTCGCCAGGTCCGCCTGGAGCGCCTTGACCTCGGACTCCGGCACGTCCAGCACGACGAGCTTCTGCTGCGGCGTCAACCGGACCCGCGTGGACCCGGCCCGCTCCACCACCTTCGCCACCTCGACCAGCGTGGACCCGGAGACCCGGCCCGCGATCGGGGCCGCGCCGACGTAGCACAGGCCGTCCTTCTGCTTGTAGACGCCGATGTGGTCGCGCGGGACCTCGGGCACCTCGGGCGCGGGGCCGTCGATGAGCTTGCGCTTGAGGTACTCGTCCTCCAGCACCTGGCGGAACTTCTCCGGGCCCCAGTCGGCGACCAGGAACTTGATCCGCGCCCGGTGCCGCAGCCGCCGGTAGCCGTAGTCGCGGAAGACGCTGATCACGCCCTCCCACACGTCCGGCACCTCGTCCAGCGGCACCCACGTGCCCAGCCGCTTGGCGATCATCGGGTTGGTGGACAGGCCGCCGCCGACCCACAGGTCGAAGCCGGGGCCGTGCTCGGGGTGGTCGACGCCGACGAACGCCACGTCGTGGATCTCGTGCGCCACGTCCGGCAGGCCGGAGATCGCGGACTTGAACTTGCGCGGCAGGTTGGAGTAGCGCGGGTCGCCGATGTAGCGGCGGAGGATCTCGTCGATCGCGGGCGTGCCGTCGATCACCTCGTCCTCGGCGATGCCCGCCACCGGCGAGCCGAGCACCACGCGCGGGCTGTCGCCGCAGGCCTCCATCGTGGTCAGGCCCGCCGCCTCCAGCTTCTGCCAGATGGTGGGGACGTCCTCGATGCGGATCCAGTGGTACTGGACGTTCTGCCGGTCGGTGATGTCGGCGGTGTTCCGGGCGTAGGTCTGGGACAGCTCGCCGATCAGCGCGAGCTGGCCGGTGGTGAGGCGACCGCCGTCGATGCGGACGCGCAGCATGAAGTACTCGTCGTCCAGCTCTTCGGGTTCGAGGGTGGCCGTGCGACCGCCGTCGATGCCGGGCTTGCGCTGGGTGTAGAGGCCGTACCAGCGGAAGCGGCCCCGCAGGTCGGCGGGGTCGATCGAGTCGAACCCGCGGTGCGCGTAGATGTTCTCGATCCGAGACCGGACGTTGAGCGGGTTGTCGTCCTTCTTGCTCCGCTCGTTCGGGTTCAGCGGCTCGCGGTAGCCCAGCGCCCACTGCCCCTCACCCCGGCGCTGCTTCGGGCGCGGGGGTGTCGTCGTCGGGGGGACCATCTCGTCCTCCGGGTTTCGGGGCGCTGGTGCGCGTGCGAGTCCCGGTGGTTCCGTGGTGGGGGTCTCGTCAGCGCACCCGGCGCCGACGGGAACATGAGTCGGGCGCGGGCTATGCCGAGCTGCGGCACATCGCGCTGGAAACACGACGGAAGTCCACGTGGCGGCGGACCACCAGGCGCACTCCGTTCGACGTCATGGTTTGCAGCGTGCCACGCGTCCACCCCGTGGTCCACCGCCATCCGCATGGTGGGACGGGGTCCGCCGGCCTGCTAAGTGGGAGGATGGGGCCATGCCCTCCGCTCTGCCGACCGGCGATCCCGCACCCCCGGACGGCTCACTGCCCGTGACCGCCCTGGCGGGTCTGGGCACCCGCCCGTTCGGTCTCTACGTGCACGTGCCGTTCTGCGCGACCCGCTGCGGCTACTGCGACTTCAACACCTACACCGCCGGTGAGCTGGGCACTTCCGCCTCGCCGGAGTCCTGGCTGGAGGGCTTGCGGCGCGAGTTGGACCTGGCCGCGGGCGTCCTGGGCGGCCCACCGCCGGTGGACACGGTGTTCGTGGGCGGTGGCACACCGTCACTGCTCGGGGCGTCCGGTCTGGCGTCGGTCCTGGACGCCGTCCGCTCGTCCTTCGGGCTCGCGGGTGATGCGGAAGTCACTACGGAGTCCAACCCGGAGTCGACCTCGCCGGAGTTCTTCGCGGCCATCCGTGACGCTGGTTACACGCGCGTGTCGCTGGGCATGCAGTCGGCGGCCCGGCACGTCCTGGCGGTGCTCGACCGCGTCCACACCCCGGGCCGTCCGGTCGCGGCGGCGCGCGAGGCGCGCGAGGCCGGGTTCGACCACGTGAACCTGGACCTGATCTACGGGACGCCGGGCGAGTCGCTTGATGATCTTCGCGCCTCGTTGGACGCGGTGGGTTCGGCGGGCGTGGACCACGTGTCGGCGTACGCGCTGATCGTGGAGGAGGGGACGGCGCTGGCGCGGCGGGTGCGGCGCGGTGAGCTGCCCATGCCCGACGACGACGTGCTGGCCGACAAGTACGAACTGATCGACGCCGCCATGACCGCGCGGGGGTTGCGCTGGTACGAGGTGTCGAACTGGGCGGCTTCGGCGGCTTCGGAGTGCCGGCACAACGTCCTGTACTGGCAGGGGGCCGACTGGTGGGGCGCGGGTCCGGGTGCGCACAGCCACGTGGGCGGGGTGCGGTGGTGGAACGTGAAGCACCCGGCCAAGTACGCGTCCCTGCTGGCGTCGGGGGCGTCCCCGGCGGCCGGTCGGGAGGTGCTGTCGGAGGAGGACCGGCGGGTCGAGCGCGTCCTGCTGGAGTTGCGCCTGGCTTCCGGCTTGCCCGTGGACGTGCTGGACTCCGAGGGCCGCGCCGAGGCGAAGACCGCGGTCCGCGACGGGTTGCTCGTGGAGCCGGCGTTCGCGGACGGTCGCTGCGTGCTGACCGACCGGGGCCGACTGCTGGCCGACGCGGTGGTCCGCCGCCTCACCTGACCCCGGCGCGGGCCGCGCGGCCGAACGCACATCACACACTTTCCCTACGGGGCGTCTTAGCTCCGTAAACTCGAGGTGAAGCAGGTCGTCGATGTGGAGGTGACGCGCGTGAACGCGGATGAGCGCCGGTTCGAGGTGCTGCGCGCCATCGTCGCCGACTACGTCTCCAACCAGGAGCCCGTCGGGTCGAAAGCGCTGGTCGAGCGGCACAACCTGGGCGTCTCCAGCGCGACCGTGCGCAACGACATGGCCGCCCTCGAAGAGGACGGGTTCATCACGCAGCCGCACACCAGCGCCGGCCGGGTGCCCACCGACAAGGGCTACCGGCTGTTCGTCGACCGGCTCAGCGAGGTCAAGCCGCTGTCCTCGCCGGAGCGCCGGGCCATCCGCAGCTTCCTCGACGGCGCCTACGACCTCGACGACGTCCTGCGCCGTAGCGTGCGCCTGCTCGCCCAGCTCACCCGCCAGGTCGCGGTCATCCAGTACCCGACGCTGAGCCGGTCCACCGTGCGGCACCTCGAAGTGCTCGCCATCACACCGGCCCGGCTGATGCTGGTGCTCATCACCGACACCGGCCGCGTGGACCAGCGCAGCGTCGACCTCGGCGACGTCATCACCGAGGAGAACGTCGCCCGCATGCGCTCCCTGCTCAACGGGGCGATGGTCGGCAAGCGCCTGGCGGACGCCTCCGCCGAGGTCGCCGAACTGCCCGGCCACGCGCCCGCCGAGCTGCGCGACGCGGTGACGCGGGTGAGCACCGTGCTGATCGAATCCCTGGTCGAGCACCCGGAAGAGCGTCTGGTGCTGGGTGGCACCGCGAACCTCACCCGCAACGTGGCAGACTTCCCCGGTTCGCTGCGCCAGGTGCTGGAGGCGCTGGAGGAGCAGGTCGTGGTGCTCAAGCTGCTGGCCGCGGCCCGCGACTCCGGCACGGTCCTGGTGCACATCGGCGAGGAGAACGAGGCGGCCGAGATGCGCAGCACCTCGGTCGTGTCCATCGGCTACGGCAGCCGGGACAAGCTGCTCGGGGGCATGGGAGTGGTGGGTCCGACGCGGATGGACTACCCGGGGACGATGGCGGCCGTGCTCGCGGTCGCCGGCTACGTCGGGGAGATCCTCACCTCCAGCTGAGCCGGGAACACCGAAGGCGCACAAGACGTTTCGCAAGCGAGCGAGCGCGCGGACCGCGCGCGCCCGCAGGAGGACACACGGTGGCGAGGGACTACTACGGCACGCTCGGGGTCTCCAAGAACGCGACACCCGAGGAGATCAAGCGCGCCTACCGCAAGCTCGCGCGCCAGCTGCACCCGGACGTCAACCCCAACGAGGAAGCCCGCTTCAAGGAGGTGACGGCCGCCTACGAGGTGCTGTCCGACCCGAAGAAGCGGCAGGTCGTCGACCTGGGCGGCGACCCGTTGGAGCCGGGCGGCGGCGGTATGCGCGACCCGTTCGCGGGCGCGGGGTTCGGTCTCGGCGACATCATGGACGCGTTCTTCGGCGCGGCCGGCGGTGGCACGCGCGGACCGCGCAGCCGGGTGCAGCCCGGCTCGGACGCGCTGATCCGGCTGGCCATGACGCTGGAGGAGTGCGCGGCGGGCGCGTCGCGGGAGCTGACCGTCGACACGGCCATCCTGTGCGACGTCTGCACGGGCAGCGGCTGCGCCCAGGGCACGTCCCCGGTGCGCTGCGACACGTGCGGCGGGCGCGGCGAGGTGCAGTCGGTGCAGCGCTCGTTCCTGGGCCAGGTGGTCACGGCCCGGCCGTGCCCGGTGTGCCGGGGGTTGGGCGAGGTCATCCCCGACCCGTGCCGGCAGTGCGCGGGCGAGGGCCGGGTCCGGTCGCGGCGCACGATCTCCGTCCAGATCCCGCCCGGCGTCGCCGAGGGCATGCGGGTGCGGCTGGCGGGCCAGGGCGAGGTCGGCTCGGGCGGCGGCCCGGCCGGTGACCTGTACGTCGAGGTCGAGGAGATCCCGCACGAGGTGTTCGAGCGGGACGGCGTGAACCTGCACTGCTCGGTCCGCATCCCGATGACCACCGCCGCGCTCGGCGCGGTCCTGCCGTTGCAGACCCTGGACGGCGAAGAGGAGCTGGAGATCGAGCCCGGCACCCAGCCGAACACGGAGCTG
Organism: Actinosynnema sp. CA-248983; assembly: GCA_050954585.1. Classification (GTDB taxonomy): domain Bacteria; phylum Actinomycetota; class Actinomycetes; order Mycobacteriales; family Pseudonocardiaceae; genus Actinosynnema. The sequence continues at coordinate 1,769,526 of CP191863.1, forward strand.
GTGCTGACCGGTCGCGGCATGCCGAGGCTGCGCTCCAGCGGCCGGGTCGACGGGCGGGGCGACCTGCACGTCCACCTGGAGGTCGTGGTGCCGACCAAGCTCGACACCCGCCAGACCGAGCTGCTGCGGGAGCTGGCCGCGGCGCGCGGCGAGGAGGAGCCGTCGCTGGCCCACAACGGCAAGGGCGGCGGGGGGCTGTTCTCGCGGCTGCGCTCCGGGCGCGGGCACCGGTGACGCTGCCGGTCTTCCTGGTCACCGCGCTGCCCTCCGGTTCCGAAGCCGTCCTGGACGGCCCGGAGGGCAGGCACGCGGCCACCGTGCGCCGGTTGCGCGCGGGGGAGGAGCTGGTGCTCTCCGACGGGTCCGGCGCGCAGGTGCGGTGCGTGGTCACCGAGGCGTTGAAGGACTCGCTGCGGCTGTCCGTGGTCGAGCGCTGGGTGGTGCCCGAGCCGTCGCCGCGGGTCGTGGTGGCTCAGGCGCTGGTCAAGGGCGACCGGGGCGAGCTGGCGGTGGAACTGGCCACCGAGGCCGGCGTGGACGGCGTGGTGCCCTGGAAGGCGTCGCGCTGCGTCACCAAGTGGGATGACGGGCCGCGTGGCGCGAAAGCGCTGGAACGCTGGCGCGCCACCGCGCGGGAGGCCGCGAAGCAAGCCCGACGGGCCCGCGTGCCGGACGTCGGCGAGCCGGTCGGCACACCCGGGTTGGTCCGACTGGTGGAGTCCTCCACTGTTGCATTGGTTTTGCACGAGTCGGCGACGGCGGGCATCGGGTCCGTCGATCTCCCCCGTGAGGGTGATGTGCTGCTCGTGGTCGGACCCGAGGGCGGCATTGCTGAAGATGAGCTGAAGGCATTGACGCAGGCCAGCGCGCACGTTGTGCGACTGGGCCCTACCGTTCTGCGAGCTTCCACGGCCGCCGCGGTGGCTTTGGGTGCGCTGGGTGTGCTGACCGATCGCTGGCGGTGATGGGCTTTGCGTTCTTCTGGCGAACGCCGGGAATAGGGGTTACCCTCATGGCCTGAGGGGTTGCATTGGTCTAGTCGGATTCGGCCCTTCAGAGCAGACTCGCCGGACACCTCCCCCCTCGGTCCGGCGTCGCCGCGTCGCGGTGGGGCGACCCCCAGGTCCCATCGCGACGCGGCCCCTTTTTGTGGAGGGGTTTCAGCTTGCGGCGCATCTCGTACGGAACTCACGCGAGCCAGTTCGGTGAATTGTCGTCACCGGCCGGCGGCGATTCGTTTCCCGTTGTCGTCGTCATCCACGGCGGTTTCTGGCACCAGCGCTACGGACTCGAACTCGGCCGTCCCCTGGCCGCCGATCTGGCGGCGCACGGCGTGACGGCGTTCAACGTCGAATACCGGCGGGTGGGCGGCGCCGGCGGGTGGCCCGCGACCGGCGAGGACGTGCTGGCCGCCATCGACGCCCTGGACGCCGACGTGGTGACGCTGGGCCACTCGGCGGGCGGCCACCTGGCCGTGTGGGCGGCGGCCCGGCACCCGCGCGTGGTCGGCGCCGTGGCGCAGGCCGGCGTCCTGGACTTCCTCCAGCACCCCCAGATCACCCGGCGCGCCGCCGAACTGCTGGGCGGGACGCCCGAGGACGTGCCCGCGCACTACGCCGACGCCTCACCCGCGGCCCTGCTGCCCATCGCCAAGCCGATGGTGCTCGTGCACGGCACCGACGACGAGGACGTGCCCGTGGCGCAGAGCGAGGCCTTCGCGGCGTCGAGCGGGGCGGAGCTGGTCGTGCTGCCGGACGTCGGGCACATGGAGCTGATCGACGCCGGTCACCCGGCGTGGGCGGTCTGCCGGGACGCCGCCCTGCGGCTGGCCCGCTAGCCTGCCCGGCATGTCCTCCGACTGCCTGTTCTGCCGCATCGTCAAGGGCGAGATCCCGGCGACCATCGTCCACGAGACCGAGACGACCACGGCGTTCCGCGACATCTCGCCCCAGGCTCCGACCCACGTCGTGCTGGTGCCCAAGCTGCACTCGCCGGACGCGGTCGCGCTGGTCAAGGCCGCGCCGGGCGTGCTGGACGACCTGTTCCGCGCCGCCGGCGAGGTGGCCGAGGCCGAGGGCGTCACCGACGGCGGCTACCGCCTGCTGTTCAACACCGGGGCGGACGCCGGCCAGACCGTCTTCCACGCCCACCTGCACCTGCTCGGCGGTCGCAAGCTCGGCGCCCTCGCCTGACGCGGTGCTCGCCTAACCGAGGGCTTGCATCAGCGGCGCCCACAGGCGGTCGCGGGCGCCGCTGAACGCGCCGCGCACCATCAGGTCCACCTCGAACCGGGCCGGCATCCCGTGCTCGGTCAGCCACGCCGCCAGCGCCGGGTCGCGCACGTCCACCCGCGACGGACCGTCCGCCACGTCGCTGATCAGCGCTTCAGCCTCGGCCAGCGAACCGGCGACGATCGGGCCGAGCATGAGCCGGTTGGTGTTGCGCCAGGACGCGGCGAACCCGTCGGGCGACACCCGGACCTCCCGCGCGAAGCGGAAGTACTCCGCCCACATCGCCGACCGGTCCGCCCCGAACACCTTCGCGTCCTCCGCGACCAGCCGCTCCCGGTCCGCCACCGGCGTGCTCACCCCCGACCGGGGCACGTCCAGGGTCCCGAAGTGCCCCGCCACCATGCCCACCGACCGGAAGCCGAGCTTCTCGTAGAGCGGCTTGCCGAACGGGGTCGCGTACAGCGACGCCACGGGCGTCCCGGCGTGCTCCAGCGCGTGCTCGACCAGCCGCCGCCCCAGCCCGCGCCCGCCGTGCGACGACGCCACCAGCACCATGCTCACCGCCGCGTGCTCGTCACCGAACCGGGTGATGATCGTCGTCCCCACCAGGCGCGGACCGTCGAAAAGCCCGAAACCGGTGCCGACCCGCAGCAGGAAGCCCCACTTCGCCTCCTCCGGCGGCCAGTCCCGGTCGGCGGCGAGGTCCAGGCACGCGGGCACGTCGGCCAAGGTCAGGGTGCGCAGAACGGTCACACCGACGAGTACACCCGGCCCGTCCACCCGGTTTCTTACTCCGGTGCGGACTGTCGGTGCCGGCGGCTAGCATCGACGGCGGTAGGTCAAGTACACCGAGTTCGGCGCGAACGCGCAGGAAGCAGGCCCGAGGCCACGTGGCCGACACCGCAGACACCACGCCGCAGGCAGGCGCCGCGGCAGACGCCCAGTCCAAGTTCGCCGTGCCCGACGGTGCGGTGCTCGCCCTGCTCGGTTCGCGCGACGAGAACCTCCGGCTCGCCGAGGACCTGCTCGACGCCGACGTGCACGTGCGCGGCAACGAGGTCACCCTCTCCGGCAAGCCTGCCGACGTGGCGTTCGCGGAGCGGGTGTTCTCCGAGCTGGTGACGCTGGCCAGCCGGGGCCAGGAGGTCGGTCCGGACACGGTCCGCCGCACGGTGGCCATGCTGTCCGCGGGCACCGGCGAGTCGCCCGCCGAGGTGCTGAGCCTGGACATCATCTCCCGCCGCGGCCGCACGATCCGTCCCAAGACGCTGAACCAGAAGCACTACGTGGACGCGATCGACAAGAACACCGTCGTGTTCGGCATCGGTCCGGCGGGCACCGGCAAGACGTACCTGGCGATGGCGAAGGCCGTCCAGGCGCTCCAGGCCAAGCAGGTCAACCGCATCATCCTGACCCGACCGGCGGTCGAGGCGGGCGAGCGGCTGGGCTACCTGCCGGGCACGCTGTACGAGAAGATCGACCCGTACCTGCGCCCCCTGTACGACGCGCTGCACGACATGGTCGACCCGGAGTCCATCCCGCGCCTCACCCAGGCCGGCACCATCGAGGTCGCGCCCCTGGCTTACATGCGCGGTCGGGCCCAGCCGGTCGACACCGGGGTCCTCACGCCCGAAGGCTTCCGCCCGATCGGCGAGCTGGCGGTCGGTGACCTGGTCATCGGCTCGAACGGCGAGCCGACCCCGGTGCTGGGCGTCTACCCGCAGGGCGAGAAGGACATCTACCGGGTCACCGCCCAGGACGGCGCGTCCACGCTGTGCTGCGGCGAGCACCTGTGGACCGTCCGCACCGCCGCCGACCGCCGGCGGAACAAGCCGTGGCGGGTGCTGGAGACCAAGGAGATGATCGGCGACCTCCGCGCGGCGCACGCCCGCCGGTACGAGTTGCCGATGCTCAGCGCTCCGGTGTGCCACCCGGAGCAGGACGTGCCGATGGACCCGTACGCCCTGGGCCTCCTGCTCGGCGACGGCTGCCTCACCGGCGAGACCACCCCCGCGTTCGCGACCGACGACCCCGACCTGGCCGTCGCGCCGGAGAACGCCATCCCCGGCGTCGAAGCGCGCGGGAAGGGTGGTGTCGACCACACCTCCGACCGCGTCCGGGCCGAGGGCGAGGTCATCACGCTGGCCAACCCGGTGCCGGCCGTGCCGCGCGAACTGGGACTGGTCGGCACTCGCTCGCACACGAAGTTCGTCCCGGACGTGTACCTGCGCAACTCCGCCGAGGTGCGGCTGGCGGTCCTCCAGGGCCTGCTGGACGCCGACGGCGGGCCGGTCACCCGGCTCGGCCGCACGGGCCGCGTCCAGTACACGACCACGTCCTCCCGCCTGCGGGACGACGTGGTGGAACTGGTGCGCTCGCTGGGTGGTGTCGCGTACGTCCGCTGCCGGGCCGCCAGCGACCGCGAGCCGGGGTTCGCGAACGGTCGGCCGGTGACCTACCGGCACGACGCGTACGTGCTCGACATCCGGCTGCCCGAAGGCGTCGAGCCGTTCCGGCTCGCTCGCAAGCGCGCCAAGTACCGGGCGACCGGCGGTGGCCGACCGATGCGGTTCATCGACCGCATCGAGCCGGCGGGGCGCGCGGAGGCGGTGTGCATCCAGGTGGCGGCGGCGGACTCGCTGTACGTGACCGAGGACCACCTGCTCACCCACAACACGCTCAACGACGCGTTCATCATCCTCGACGAGGCGCAGAACACCACGCCCGAGCAGATGAAGATGTTCCTCACCCGGCTGGGCTTCGGCTCCAAGATCGTGGTGACCGGCGACATCACCCAGGTCGACCTGCCCGGCGGGCAGCGGTCCGGGCTCAAGGTCGTCAAGGACATCCTCGAAGGTGTCGAAGACGTCCACTTCTCCATCCTGACCAGCAACGACGTCGTCCGGCACCGGCTGGTCGCGGACATCGTCGACGCCTACGAGAAGTGGCAGGTCGAGCAGGACGAGCGCGACCTCGGCCAAGACCGGCAGAGCCACGCCGGACCCGGTGCGAGGTCCCGGGGGCACCGGCGGGGACGATAGGCGCCGTGAGCATCGAGATCGCGAACGAGTCGGGCGTGCCGGTGGACGAGCCGTCCATCGTCGCCGCCGCCCGATTCGCGCTGGACCGGATGGGTGTCAGCCCGTTGGCGGAGCTGTCCGTCCTGCTGGTGGAGCTGGACGTGATGGCCGACCTGCACCAGCGCTGGATGGACCTGCCCGGCCCGACCGACGTCATGGCCTTCCCGATGGACGAGCTGGACTCGGCCCGCCGCCCCGACGCGACGGGCCTGGGTCCGGCGCTGCTCGGGGACATCGTGCTGTGCCCGGAGTTCGCCAAGGACCAGGCCAAGAAGGCGGGCCACAGCCTGCTGGACGAGCTGCACCTGCTGACCGTGCACGGCGTGCTGCACCTGCTGGGCTACGACCACGCCGAGCCCGCGGAGGAGCGCGAGATGTTCACCCTGCAGAACCGCATCCTGGGCGACTTCCGCACGGCCACCGCCGAGGCCGAGCGGAAGTCGGCGCAGCGCGAGGCGGACTCCAAGCTGCTCGGGGCGGTGGGCCTGGAGGACTCCGACGAGTCCGGCAGGCCCGACCCGGGCGCCTGACCCGGGGGCCGTGGTGATCGGGGACTCCACCAGCCTCATCGTCCTGGCCGTCGCCCTGGTGCTGGCGGCGGGCGTGTTCGCGGGTGCGGACGCGGCGCTGGGCACGGTGTCGCGGGCGCGCGTCGAGGCGTTGCAGCGGCAGGGCCGGGCGGGCGCGCGGCAGTTGATCCAGGTGTTGGCGGACCGGCCGCGGCACGTGAACCTGCTGCTGTTGCTGCGGCTGGGCTGCGAGCTGTCGGCGACCGTGCTGGTGACCGTGGTGTGCCTGCGGTCGATCGAGAGCGGCTGGGTGGCCGTGCTGGTCGCCGGGCTGAGCATGCTGGTCGTGTCGTACGTGCTGGTCGGCGTCGGGCCGCGGACCCTGGGCCGGCAGCACCCGTACGCGGTGAGCCTGATCGCGGCGGGGCCGATCCGGGTGCTCGGGCGGGTGCTGGGGCCGTTGTCGCGGCTGCTGATCCTGGTCGGCAACGCGATCACGCCGGGCAAGGGGTTCCGCGAGGGGCCGTTCTCGTCCGAGGTGGAGCTGCGCGAGCTGGTCGACATGGCGCAGGAGCGCGGCGTCGTGGACGAGGGCGAGCGCGAGATGATCCACTCGGTGTTCGAGCTGGGTGACACCATCGCGCGCGAGGTGATGGTGCCGCGCACCGAGATCGTGTGGATCGAGCAGACGAAGTCGGTGCGGCAGGCGCTGGCGCTGTCGCTGCGCACCGGGTACACGCGGGTGCCGGTGATCGGCGAGAGCGTGGACGACATCGTCGGCGTGGTGAACCTGAAGGACCTGGTGCGCCGGACGCTGGCGGAGGAGCCGAACGGGACCGTGGTCGCGGACGTGATGAAGCCCGCGTCGTTCATCCCGGACTCGAAGCCGATCGCGGACCTGCTGCGCGAGATGCAGCTGTCCCGCAACCACCTGGCGATCGTGGTGGACGAGTACGGCGGCACGGCGGGCCTGCTGACGATCGAGGACATCCTGGAGGAGATCGTCGGCGAGATCACCGACGAGTCCGACACCGACGACCGGCCGCCGGTGGAGCACCTGACGGACGGTTCGGTGCGGGTGAGCGCCCGGCTGCCGGTGGACGACCTGGACGCGCTGTTCGGCACCGAGCTGGACGACCACGAGGTGGAGACCGTGGGCGGGCTGCTGGCGCAGCGCCTGGGCCGGGTGCCGCTGCCCGGCACGGAGGCGGAGATCGCGGGCCTGCGGATGCGGGCCGAGGGCGGCAAGGACGAACGCGGGCGGATGCGGATCACGACGGTGCTGGTCCGCCCGGTGGCAGGCGCTGACGACGAGGAGGGGACCCCAGGTGAGTGAGCTAGACCCCGAGGACCAGAAGATCATCACCCTGGCGAGGTCGGCCCGCGCCCGCACGGGTGCCGCTGAGGGAGCTGCCGTCCGCGACACCGACGGCCGCACCTACGCCGCCACCACCGTGGCCCTGCCCTCGCTGAAGCTCACCGCTCTCCAGGCGGCCGTGGCGGCGGCGGTGTCCAGTGGCGCCGAGGGCCTGGAGGCGGCGGCCGTGGTGACCGCTTCGGGTGAAGTGGACGCCGCTTCGGTGTCCGCCGTCCGCGACCTGACCGCTTCCGCTCCCGTGCTGCGCGCCGACGCGTCGGGCGCCCTGGTCGAGACCGTCTAGATGCGCAACTACGTCACGGTGTGCCGCGGCTGCTGCTGCGGCACCACCAAGAAGCACCCCGGCTACGACCACGAGGCCCAGCTCCAGCGCTTGCAGGAGGTGGCGGCGCAGTCGGGCGGGACGGTCCGCCTGCGGGTCGCCGACTGCCTGGACGCGTGCGAGAACTCGAACGTGATCGTGGTGAAGCCGGCGGGCGCGAAGCCGGTGTGGCTGGGCTTCGTCCTGCACGACGCGATCATGGACGACCTGGAGAAGTGGCTCCGCAACGGCGGCCCCATGCCGAAGGTGCTCGAACTCAACCGGATCGCCCCGCCCAAGCAGTGACCGAGGGCTGGCGCGGCGGGCCGGCGGGGCACAGGGACAATGGAGGGATGGATGGTTACCGCTCCGGGTTCGCGTGCTTCGTCGGCCGGCCCAACGCAGGCAAGTCGACGCTGACCAACGCGCTGGTGGGGACCAAGGTCGCGATCACCTCCAGCAAGCCCCAGACGACCCGGCACACCATCCGGGGCATCGTGCACCGCGAGGACGGCCAGCTCGTGCTGGTCGACACCCCCGGCCTGCACCGCCCCCGGACCCTGCTCGGCCAGCGCCTCAACGACCTGGTCCGGGAGACCTGGTCGGAGGTGGACGTCGTCGGCTTCTGCGTCCCGGCCGACCAGAAGGTGGGGCCGGGCGACAAGTTCATCGCCGCGGAACTGCAGAAGATCGCCAAGCGCACGCCGGTCATCGGGATCGTCACCAAGACCGACCTGGTCAGCCAGCAGCAGGTGGCCGAACAGCTCCTCGCCCTGCAGAACGTGATGGAGTTCGCCGACCTCATCCCCGTCTCCGCGCAGAACGGCTACCAGGTCGACGACCTCGCCGACCTCGTCATGGGCAAGCTCCCCGAGGGCCCGGCGCTCTATCCGGACGGCGAGCTGACCGACGAGCCGGAGCAGACGCTGGTCGCCGAGCTGATCCGCGAAGCCGCCCTGGAGGGCGTGCGGGACGAGCTGCCGCACTCCATCGCGGTCGTGGTGGAGGAGATGCTGCCCCGCGAGGGCCGGGACGACCTGGTGGACATCCACGCCAACGTGTTCGTGGAGCGCCCCAGCCAGAAGGCGATCATCCTGGGCCACCGGGGCGAGCGCCTGAAGCAGGTCGGCATCACCTCGCGCCGGCACATCGAGAAGCTGCTGGGCACCCGCGTCTACCTGGACCTGCACATCAAGATCGCCAAGGACTGGCAGCGCGACCCGAAGCAGCTCCGTAGACTCGGGTTCTGATGGCCAACCTGTACCGGGACACGGGCGTGGTCCTCCGGGTGCAGAAGCTCGGCGAGGCGGACCGGATCATCACCCTGCTCACCCAGAAGCACGGCAAGGTGCGCGCGGTCGCGAAGGGCGTGCGGCGGACGTCGTCGCGGTTCGGGGCCCGGCTGGAGCCGTTCGGGCACGTGGACGTGCAGTTCTACCCGGGCCGGTCGCTGGACGTGGTGACCCAGGTGCAGACCCTCGACGCCTTCCACGTGGACCTGGTCGACGACTACCAGCGGTACACGGCGGCCTGCGCGGTCCTGGAGACCGCCGACCGGCTCACCGCCGAGGAGGGCGAGCCGGTCCTCCGGCTGTACCTGCTGGTCACCGGGGCACTCAGGGCCCTCGCGGCCAAGGAACGGGACCCGAGCCTGATCCTCGACGCGTTCCTCATGCGGGCGATGGCGTTCGCGGGCTGGGCACCCGCGGTCAACGAGTGCGCCCGCTGCGGCGACCCCGGCCCGCACCGCGCGTTCAACGTGCACGCGGGCGGGCTGGTGTGCCCCAACTGCCGCCCGCCGGGCAGCGCCCAGCCCAACCAGGACACCCTCCGGCTCCTCGGCGCGCTGCTGCACGGTGACTGGGACGTCGTCGACGGCATCCCGAACGGACCGCGCCGCGAGGCCAGCGGCCTGGTGGCCGCGCACCTCCAGTGGCACCTCGAACGGCAGTTGCGCTCGCTGCCGTTGGTCGAGCGCAAAGCCCCGCTGGCGGACGGATAGCCTGCCGCAGTCCCCATCCAGACCCGAGAGGACCCCCATGCTCCGCCGACGGCGGGTCGAACGCGTCCAGCGCGTGCCCAAGCCCCCGGAACCGCACCCCTCCGGCGCCACGCCGCCCGCGATCCCGGCAGACCTGGTGCCCCGGCACATCGCGATCGTCATGGACGGCAACGGGCGGTGGGCCAACCAACGCGGACTGTCCCGCATCGAGGGGCACAAGCGCGGCGAGGCCGTCGTGGTCGAGGCCGCCAAGGGCGCCATCGAGATGGGCGTGAAGTGGCTGTCGCTGTACGCGTTCTCCACCGAGAACTGGCGGCGCAGCCCCGAGGAGGTCCGCTTCCTCATGGGCTTCAGCCGCGACGTCATCCACCACCGCACCGACGAGCTGGACGAACTCGGCGTCCGGGTGCGCTGGGCGGGCCGTCGGCCCCGGTTGTGGCGCAGCGTCATCAAGGAGCTGGAGGTCGCCGAGGAGCGCACGAAGGACAACGACGTGCTCAACCTCGCGATGTGCATCAACTACGGCGGCCGGGCCGAGATCGGCGACGCGGCGCGCGAGATCGCGCGGCTGGCCGCGGCGGGCAAGCTCAACCCGGAGAAGGTGGACGAGCGGACCGTCAACCGCTACCTCTACCAGCCGGAGATGCCGGACGTGGACCTGTTCATCCGCCCGTCGGGCGAGCAGCGCACGTCGAACTTCCTGCTCTGGCAGTCGGCGTACGCGGAACTGGTGTTCCAGGACATCCTGTGGCCCGACTTCGACCGCCGGGACATGTGGAACGCGTGCGAGGCGTTCGCCCGGCGCGACCGCCGCTTCGGCGGCGCGGTGGACAAGCCGGAAGAGGAGAACGAGTGACCGACGAAGACGCCGCGGTGACCGCGGAGCTGCTCACCGGCGCCCGTGAGGCGCTGGAGCTGTTCCACGAGGTGCACGTCGACGACGACGGCGCGTTGAGCTTCCGGCACGGTGACGTGCCGTGCGCGGTGCAGGCGATGCGGCTGGCCGAGGGCCTGACCGTGCTCAGCCTGACCTGCGTGGTGGCCTGGGACCTGCCGGAGAACCGCGACCTGGCCGTGTCCGCCGCCGAACGGGCAGGTCAGGGCCTGTTCGGCACGCTCGGTGTGGTGCACACCGAGCGCGGGATGGACGTGACCCTGCGGTACGCGTTCCCCGCGGAAGGTCTCAAGCCCGAACCGCTGAGCACCCTGCTCATGCTGGTCGTGTCGACGGCGTCCCAGCTGCGCGCGGAGCTGCTGGCGAGCGCGGAAGGCGGTGCCTGATGGGCGGCGTGGTGGTGTACGAGCCGGACGACGACTCCGAGGTCGAGGGCTTGCCCTGGGCGATCACGTTCGAGGCGTCGGCGGGCGAGGAGTGGGCGTCGTTCGTGTGCGGCCCGTACGAGCGGGACGAGGCCGTGGCGCTGGCCGAGGAGGTCATCGCCGAGGGGCGCGGCGTGTCGGCGGTCGTGGAGCCGTTGCTGCCGGTGCACAGCGCGATGGACGTGCTGACGACCATCGCGGAACTCCGGGAGGATGTCGAAAACCCGACATAGGTGGGGTTCGGCGGCGCGGGGTGTTCCTGGCATCATCTCGGAAGTGACAATCACTGGCGAGATCCGGGGATCGCGCCCGCGCCGCACCCCGCCGAAGCTGCGCGTCACCTCGCTCGAGGTGCTCTGCGTGGTGCTCGTGGTGGCCCTGGTCTTCCAGGACAGGCTCGTGTCCGCTTTGGACGCGCCCGTCCTGCGCACGGCGTCCACGGTGTTCGTCGCGGTGTGCGTGCAGGCCCTGCCGTTCCTCGTGCTCGGTGTGCTCATCAGCGGTGCGATCGCCGCTTTCGTGCCCGCCGCCACCCTGCGCCGTCTGCTCCCGAAGAAGACCGCGCTGGCCGTGCCCGTGGCGGGTGTGGCGGGCGTGGCCCTGCCCGGCTGCGAGTGCGCGTCGGTGCCCGTCGCGCGCAGGTTGATGCAGCAGGGCGTGGCCCCGGCGGTCGCCCTGTCGTTCCTGCTGGCCGCGCCGGCGGTGAACCCGATCGTCCTGGTGTCGACCGCCGTGGCGTTCCGCGACGCACCCATGATGGTGCCCGCCCGGTTCCTGGGTTCGCTGTTGACGGCCGTGATCATGGGCTGGCTGTGGGTGCGGTTCGGCAAGGCCGAGTGGATCGCCGAACGCGCGTTGCGGAGGTTGCCCGACCGCGATGGCACGTCCCGCTGGGTCGTCTTCGCCGAGACCGCGCGGCACGACCTGGTCGAGGCCGGCGGTTTCCTGGTGCTCGGCGGCGTGTTCGCGGCGGCGTTCAACGTGCTGGTGCCGGCGGCGTGGATGGAGACGCTGGGCGCGCAGCTGGTGCTCGGTGTGCTGGTGATGGCCCTGCTGGCGGTGGTGCTGGCGCTGTGCAGCGAGGCGGACGCGTTCGTCGCGGTGTCGATGTCCGCGCTGCCGTTGCTGCCGAGGTTGGTCTTTCTGGTCGTCGGGCCTGCGGTGGACGTGAAGCTCATCGCGTTGCAGGCGGGGACGTTCGGTAAGGGATTCGCGGCGCGCTTCGCGCCGGTGACGTTTGTCGTGGCGATCGCGAGTGCGTTGGCGGCGGGAGCGGTGTTCCTATGAGGCGGGAAACGCAGAACATCCTGTTGGTGCTGCTGGGCGGGGCGCTGCTCAAGCTGGCTTTGAGCGGCACTTACCTGCGGTACGTGAAGGAGTCCCTGCAACCGTGGCTGATCGGCACGGGTGTGGTCATGATCTTGCTAGCGGTGCTCTCCATCGCCCGCGACCTGCGCGCGGGCCGGGAGGCGGCTGAGCACGAGAGCCACGGGCATGAGGGACATGAGCACGGTTCGTCCCGCAGCCCGTGGATGCTCCTGCTGCCGGTGCTCGCGGTCTTCCTGATCAGCCCGCCGGCGCTGGGCGCGGACACGGTGAACCGGTCGGACCGGAATGCCGCACAGGAGTCGAAGGCGAGCAACGGCTTCGCCCCCCTGCCGTCGGACGAGGTCGTGCCGCTGACCATCGGCGAATTCGTCACCCGTACGGCTTGGGACGACTCGGGCTCGCTCAACGACCGAACCGTCCGCCTCACCGGTTTCGTGGTCCGCAAGGAGCAGAACGTCTACCTGGCGAGGCTGACCATTTCGTGCTGCGCGGCCGACGCGGCTCCGGTGAAGACGCTGATGGTCGGCCAGGACTTCGCCGGCCTGCCGGACGACCAGTGGATCGAGGCGACCGGCCGCGTGGTACCCGGGTCGGCCACCAAGGACAACGCGTACGTGCCGACTTTCACGGTCAATACCATCACCCCCATCACGCCACCCGAGGACACCTACGAGGGCTGACCTGCACCAACGATGGTGCGCGCGCAGCGCGGCGGGCAGGCCATACGGTGGGGGAACCGAAGCCCTTCCCTTGGGCTGGGAGCCCTGCCAGAAGCCAAAAGCAGCCGCTGCACGGCGAGAAGCTGGTCGTCAGGGTTTGTGGGAGCAGTCGGCGCAGGTGCCGAAGATCTCGACGGTGTGGCTGACCTCGGAAAACCCGTTCTCCGCCGCCACCCGGTCCGCCCACTTCTCCACCGCCGGCCCTTCCACCTCCACCGTCCGCCCGCAAGACCGGCACACCAGGTGATGGTGGTGGTGCGCCGAGCAGCGGCGGTAGATGGCCTCGCCCGAGTCGGTGCGGAGGACGTCGACCTCGCCGGCGTCCGCCAGCGACTGAAGGGTCCGGTACACGGTGGTCAGGCCGATGCCCTCCCCGCGCTTGCGCAGCTCCTCGTGCAGCTCCTGGGCCGAACGGAACTCCTCCAGCGAGTCGAGCAGCTTGGACACGGCGGTCCGCTGCTTGGTGGACCGCAGCCCCGGCACGTTCGTGTTGGGGCGCTCGCTCGTCGTCACAGTTCCTCCGTCCCGAGTGCACCTGAGTTGATACCACGCGGACCTTCGTCGACATGTGTCACGGCGTCCACCACGATGTGGGCCAGGTGTTCGTCCACCAGGCGGTAGACGACCTCACGGCCGTGGCGTTCTCCATGGACCACCCCGGCGGCCTTCAGCACGCGCAGGTGCTGGCTGATCAGGGGCTGCGCGACGCCCAAGGCCTCGACGAGCTCGTGCACGCAACGGTCCGACTCGCGCAGTTGGAGCACGATCGCGATGCGCACCGGAGCGGCGAGCGCGCGCAGCAGGTCACCGGCGGCGGAAAGGGTGTGCGCGGGCTTGTTCGGGACGGGTTGGGCCGCGCGCGTGGGGGAGTGCACGTGCTCGCTCCGCACTTCGACCGTCACGGCGCCTCCCACGTGGTATGGATTTTCAGCACCAATACTACGGTCAGAGCACCGACAGGGTGACGAGCACGAGCACCGCGAGCACCAGAAGGCGCAGCACGCGGGCGCTGGGCTCCAGGTAGCGCCAGGTCACGGCCAGCAACGCGGCCACGCCGGCCACCAGCACCGCGAGCAGCGCCGCGCCCACCGGGCCGCGAATCCACACACCGGCCCCGAACAGGGCCAGGACCAGCAGGAACACCGCCGGCGCGGGCACCTTCGCCAACGGGCCGCGGCCGGGGATCAGGGTCCGCTTGAAATCCGCCACCATGGCATCCTTGCACCGTGTTGCTCGTGTGCAGGTTCACCGTCCCCGAAACCGACGTGCCGGCGTTCACCGAGCGCGCCACCAGGGCCCTGGAGCTGCTCACCGCGCAGCCCGGATGCCGGGGCGGGCAGGTGGGTCGGGCGCTGGACGAGCCGGACCTGTTCGTGCTGACCGTCACCTTCGACTCGGTGGTGGCCTACCGGCGTTCGCTGTCGCCGTTCGAGGTGCGCGAGCACGTCGTGCCGCTGCTGTCCGAGGCCACCGCCGAGCCCGCCGCGTTCGAGCCGCTGCTGGTGGCCGACGACGGGTCCGTCGAGGTCAGGACCAGTCTGCTGGCCGCGGACGCGGGCACGGTCAGGCTGGGAGAGGCGGCGGGGCCGGCGGTGCCGCGCTAGCCAGTTCGTGCAGCCGGTCGACCCGTTCGGGCGCCTGGTGGGCGTCGAGCAGCTCCAGCGCCCTGTTGGCCTGTTCGGCGGCCTCGGCGTGCCAGCCCAGCGCCGCGTAGTCCTCGGCCAGTTCCTCGTGGAACCAGCCGTCCGGCGGGCTGACCGCGATCGCGTGCCCCATCAGCTCGGCCGCCTCGGCCGGTCGGCCCAGCGCGCGCAGCGTCCTGGCGACCGCGTACCGGGCGATCTCGATCTCGTGGACCTCGTCGGACGTCTCCTCGCGCGCCACCAGGGCGACCCGGAACGCCTCCAGCGCCTCCTCGAACCGGCCGGCCTCGTAGTGCGCCCAGCCCAGGTTGTTCAGCAGCGGACCCACCCAGTACCGGGCCTGCGGGTCGTCGGACGCCGACGCGATCTCCACGCCCCGCGTGGTCCACTCCTCGACGTTGTCCACCAGCGCCGCCATGTGCGCGGCGTCGGCGGCCAGGAACGCCTCGTCCAGGTGCGAGGCCAGCACGAACGCCGCCACGAACAGCGGCAGGGCCTCCTCCGGGGCGCCCGCCGAGCGCAGCAGCCGGCCGCGTTCCAGGAACACCCGGACCCGGCCCGCCGAGTCCGGCGCGGCCAGCGCCTCCGCCTCGGCCAGCAGCTGCTGCCCGGCCGCGGTGTCGCCGCGCAGGCCCTCGACCCGCGCGAGCTGGGTCAGCACCTCGGCCCGCTCCGCGTCCGCCACCGGCTCGGCCAGGCGGGCGCGGAACCGCGCCTCGGTGCCCGGCAGGTCGGCGAAGTCCCACATCACGCGCAACTCGTCCGCCACCTGCGCAGCGTAGGCACAGGTGGGGCCCGGTCGCCCGATGGGGCGCGCCGGCCGGGGACTACGCTGGCAAGCCCCGTTTGTCCCGCCCCTTCGATGGAGTGTCCGTGGCAGCCGATCGCATCGAGACCGTCGTCAGCCTGTGCAAGCGCCGCGGGTTCGTGTACCCGTGCGGCGAGATCTACGGCGGCACCAGGTCGGCATGGGACTACGGGCCGCTCGGCGTGGAGCTGAAGGACAATATCAAGCGGCAGTGGTGGAACACCGTCGTGCGGGGCCGCGACGACGTCGTGGGCCTGGACTCGTCGGTGATCCTGCCGCGCGACGTGTGGGTGGCGTCCGGGCACGTCGAGGCGTTCGTGGACCCGCTGGTCGAGTGCAACTCGTGCCACAAGCGGTTCCGCCAGGACACCCTGGTCGAGGAGTACGCGGAGCGCACCGGCAAGGAGGTCGCCGAGGGCGACGTCTCCGACGTGCCGTGCCCGAACTGCGGCACCCGCGGCCAGTACACCGAGCCGAAGATGTTCAACGGCCTGCTCAAGACCCACCTCGGCCCGGTGGAGACCGAGGAGGGCCTGCACTACCTGCGCCCGGAGACCGCGCAGGGCATCTTCACCAACTTCCTGAACGTGCAGACCACGTCCCGGCGCAAGCCGCCGTTCGGCATCGGCCAGATCGGCAAGAGCTTCCGCAACGAGATCACGCCGGGCAACTTCATCTTCCGCACGCGCGAGTTCGAGCAGATGGAGATGGAGTTCTTCGTCGAGCCGGGCACCGACGAGGAATGGCACCAGTACTGGATCGACGAGCGCACCCGCTGGTACACCGACCTGGGCATCTCCAAGGAGAACCTGCGGCACTACGAGCACCCGGCGGAGAAGCTGTCGCACTACTCGAAGCGCACCGTCGACATCGAGTACCGCTTCCAGTTCGGCGGCCAGGAGTGGGGCGAGCTGGAGGGCATCGCCAACCGCACGGACTACGACCTGGCGACCCACTCGAACCACTCGGGCGTGGACCTGTCGTACTTCGACCAGGCGACGAACTCCCGCTACCGGCCGTTCGTGATCGAGCCGGCGGCGGGCGTGGGCCGGCCGATGATGGCGTTCCTGCTGGAGGCCTACACCGAGGACGAGGCCCCGAACGCCAAGGGCGGCGTGGACAAGCGCGTGGTCCTGCGCCTGGACCGCCGACTCGCCCCGGTCAAGGCCGCCGTGCTGCCGCTGTCGCGCAACGCCGACCTGTCCCCGAAGGCGAAGGACCTGGCCCAGGCGCTGCGCAGGCACTGGAACGTCGAGTTCGACGACGCCGGCGCGATCGGGCGTCGGTACCGCCGCCAGGACGAGATCGGCACGCCGTTCTGCGTGACGGTCGACTTCGACACCCTGACCGACCACGCGGTGACCGTGCGGGAGCGGGACACCATGTCCCAGGAGCGCGTGTCGATGGACCAGCTGGAGTCCTACCTGGCGGCCCGCCTGATCGGCTGCTGACCTCGGGCTAAGCGGTTGCGCGGTACTCGGACGGGCTGATGCCGCGCACCCGCTTGAACGCCGTGCTCAGCGCGAAGGCCGTGCTGTAGCCGACCTGCCGGGCCACGGTCGCCACGGTCGCCGAAGGTTCGCGCAGCAAGTCGGCCGCCAAGGTCAGGCGCCAGCCGGTCAGGTACGACATCGGCGGTTCGCCGACCAACTCCGTGAACCGCCGCGCCAAAGCCGCCCGGGACACCCCGGTCGCCCGGGCCAGCGACTCCACGGTCCACTGCCGCGCCGGGTCGGCGTGCAGCAACCGCAGCGCCCGTCCCACGACCGGGTCGGCGTGCGCCCGGTACCAGGCCGGTGTGTCGGCCTCCGGGCGGCACAGCCACGCCCGCAGCACCGAGATCAGCAGCAGGTCCAGCAAGCGGTCCAGCACGGCCTCCTGGCCCGGCTCGTCGCGCGCCACCTCCGCGCACAGCAGCGGCACCAGTGGCAGGTCGGTCGGCGGCACCACGAGCAGTGGCGGCAGGACGGACAGCAGGCGGCGGCTCACCTCGCCGTCGAGCTGGTAGGTGCCCGACAGCAGCACCACCGACCCGTCCGGGTTGCCGCCCCACGTCCGCACGCCCAGGTTCCACTGCTCGCACAGCCGCGCGCCGTCGGGCGTGGTGCTGATCTCGCCGGGGTGGATCACCGCCTGCGGTGGCGTGACGAGGTCGCCGGCCAGCGTGTACGGGTCCGGCCCGCGCATCACCGCCACGTCGCCCTCGTTGAACGGCACCGGTTCGCCGCCGTCGGGCAGCACGAACCCCGAGCCGCGCACGAAGGCGACCACGGACAGCGGGGCGCGGTCCTCGATGCGCAGCGACCACGGCGGGTCCAGCACGGTGCGCAGGATGAACGCCCCGCGCGCCCGGGGACCGTCCAGGAGTCCGGCTAGTGCGTCCACCCGCCCAGCGTAGACGGACTGATATGGATACGAGCTGATAAGCGATGGAAAGTCTCATCGCGGTCGACTTGACTGTCCTTCATGTTCACCTTGACGATCATCGCGGCCGTGGGCTGCGGACTCATGGCAGGCGTGTTCTTCGCGTTCTCGGCGATGGTCATGCCCGGGCTGCGCCGGGCCACCCCGGACGCGGGCCTGGCGGCGATGCGGGCGATCAACATCGCCGTCGTCAACCCGGTGTTCCTCTCCGCGTTCCTCGGCACGGCGGCGGTGTCGGTGGCGGCGGCGTTCGGCGGCACGGTCGCGGGCTGGGTGGGTGCCGCGCTCTACTTCCTGGGCGGCATCGTGCTCACCGCCGCTTACCACGTTCCGCGCAACAATGCGCTCGAAGAACGCGGGACGATCGAGTATTGGGCGCGTTACCTCAAGGAATGGGTGCCCGCCAACCACGTCCGCGCGATCGCTTGCCTGGGCGCGGCGGTGGCGTTCACCATCGCGGCGACCCAGCTCTGATCGGCGTCACGCTGAGTAGTTTTCATATTCGAGAATGACCTGGATCACGGTCATAAGAGTGAATGTCGTGCTCCAGCTGACGAAGCCCGTCCGCCATTAACGCGCATGTCACCCCTCGCTGTGAAACTGGAAGCAGCGACTCATCGGGGGGTGTCATGAAGCGTGTCGCGGTCTTCGCCGCACTGCTGGCGCTCCTCGCCGTCCTCACCCCGTCGCCGACCGGTCCGGTCCCCTTGGTGGTGACCGGGCACCACCCGGTCGCGGCGATGCCGGCCCCGGCCGAGGAGGACCCCAACCGCGAGTGCCGGTCCGCCCCCGAGCCCCGCACCTGCGCGTCCTCGTCCCAGCGCCCCGGTTCGGCGCAGCGCCCCGGCGCACCCGACCGCGCGCCCACCGGCCGCACGCCGGCCCCTCTCACCCGTCCGGCGCCTCGCGCTGACGCCCCCGACCACCTGCACACCCGGCTGACACCGCCGGTCCTCCAGGTGTTCCGGAACTGATCCCACCGCTTCACCGCGCTCACCCAACCGCATCCCAAGCCACTACTGACCTGTGAGGATTCCCGTGGAATTCCGTCACCTAGTTCAGCACGCCCGGACGCATGCGCAGCGGCGGTCCCCGGAAACAGGGCGCAGGCTCGCGGCCGGCCAGTCACCGACCGCTTTGTTCATCACCTGCGCGGATTCGCGCATCGTCCCGTCCGCCATCACCGGCGCCGAGCCGGGCAGCCTGTTCGAGCTGCGCACGGCGGGCAACGTCATCCCCGCGTTCGACCCGCACGCGGCGTCCGCGGAGATGGCCACCGTCGAATTCGCCGTCGTGCAACTCGGCGTTTCCGAAATCGTCGTGTGCGGTCACTCGCACTGCGGCGCGGTGGCCGCGCTGCACGCCGACCGGCACGACCTGGCCCACCTGCCCACCATGGTGCGCTGGCTGTCGGCGCACGCCCCGTTCCGCGCCGAGCGGCCCACCCCGGGCCTGCGCGAGGAGGGCCGCGAGCACGTGCTGGCCCAACTGCGCAACCTAGAGGACTACCCGTTCGTGCGGGACCGCGTCCTCACCGGCGACCTGCGCACGCACGGCTGGTTCTACGACATCGAGACCGGAGAGGTCTCGCTGTGCGGCGCCGACCGCCTCCAGCCTCTCCAGGAGCACTTGGCGTGATGATCATGCACACCGGACGACGCACGTCCTCCTACTGGCCCGACGTCGGCGCTTCGCTGGTCGTCTTCCTCGTGGCGCTCCCGCTGTGCGTCGGCGTCGCCGTGGCCTCCGGCGTCCCGGCCGAACTCGGGATCGTCACCGGCGTGGTCGGCGGCATCGTCGTCGGCCTGCTGCCCGGCAGTTCGTTGCAGGTCAGCGGCCCCGCCGCGGGCCTGACGGTGCTGGTGGCCGACACGGTCGCCGCGCACGGGCTCGACGCGCTCGGCGTCATCGTGCTGGGCGCGGGGCTCTTGCAGGTCCTGCTGGGCGTGCTGCGGCTCGGGCGCTGGTTCAGAGCCATCTCGCCCTCGGTCGTGCAGGGCATGCTCGCGGGCATCGGCCTGGTGCTGGTGCTCGGTCAGCTCTACCCGTTCGCGGGGGCGTCCGTGCCGGTCAGCACGGCGGAGAAGTTCGCCGGTCTGCCCGGCTTGTTAGTGAACGCGGCGCCGTACGCCTTGGTCCTCGGCGTGTTGACGCTGGTGGTGGCCGGGCTGTGGCAGCGCACCCGGTTCCGCAAGGTGCCCGGCGTGCTGGTGGCCGTGGTGGTGACCAGCGCGATCGGCCTGCTGCTGCCCGTGCCGCGCATCCAGGTCGGGTCGCTGTCCGACGTGATCCGGGTGGTCGACTTCTCGTTGGTCGACGCGGGCGTGCTGGGCGCGATGGTCACCTTCGCCCTGGTCGCCTCGGCGGAGAGCCTGTTCAGCGCGGCGGCCGTGGACCGGATGCACAACGGGCCGCGGACGCGGTACAACCAGGAACTCGTCGCGCAGGGCGTCGGCAACACGGTGTGCGGCCTGCTGGGCGCGCTGCCCATGACGGCCGTGATCGTGCGCAGCTCGGCCAACGTCGCGGCGGGCGCGCGGACCAAGGCGTCCCGCGTGCTGCACGGCGTGTGGCTGCTGGTGTTCGTGGTGGCGCTGCCGGGCGTGCTGTCGTTCGTGCCGGTGGCGGTGCTGGCGGCGATCCTGGTGCAGGCCGGCTGGAAGCTGCTCGAACCGGGGCGCGTGCTGGCCCTGGCCAGGACGGACCGCGCCGAGGCCGCCGTGCTGGTGCTCACCGCGGGCTTGATCGTGGTGACCGACCTGCTCACCGGCACCCTTGCGGGCCTGCTGGCGGCCGTGGTGAAGACGGCGTGGGACGTGTCCCGCCTGACCGTGACGGTGACCCCGGACGGCCAGGAGCACGAGCACGTGGAACTGCGCGGCAACGCGACGTTCCTCCGCCTGCCGCGCCTGCTGGACACCCTGGAGGCCCTGCCGCTGACCAAGCACGTCCGCGTGGACCTCAGCGGCCTGCGCCACCTCGACCAGGCCTGCCGCCAGGCGATCGAGCAGTGGGCCGACGCCCACCGCACAGCCGGCCGAACGGTGGACCTGATCCGCCCGTAACCCCCCCGCCTCCGAGTCCCGGGCCCGCCGCCCCGGGACTCGGCCGCAACCCCGCCGCGTGCCCGGCTGCTCCAGCGTCCCGCCGCCCGGTTTTGTCGGTACCCCGTGGGACAATGGACATCGGGGCCGGAGGCCGTCAGCCGTGCGGCCCCAAGGTTCTGTCAGCCGTGCGGCCCCAAGGTTCTGTCAGCTGTGCGGCCCCAAGGTTCTGTCAGCTGTGCGGCCCCAAGGTCGTGACCAGTGCTTTCGCCACGGCCGACAGTTCGCCGTGTCCAGGTCGAGCACGGCCAGTCCCAGGTCGACGGCCCCCGTGTCGGCCACCGCCCGCGCCACCGCGCCCGCGAGGTCCGGGGCGGCGGCGGGCTCGGTGGGCGGTGCGGCGGCGGACCCGGGCGCCCGGGGAGCGGTCGGACCCATGGCGACGGGCTGGGAGGTCGTGCACGCTGCCGCGAAGACCAGCGACAACATCCCCGCTACCAGCGCCGACCGCCACCGTCTTCCCACCTAATCCAGAATTCGTTTCACAACCGGCGGATGTCGAGCGAATCCTCCTGTGCGGTTGCTGAAGAGTTGTCCCGCCGCACCACGTAGGCCCCGCCGGAGCGCCGTTCCGACAGCGCCTCGACCAT
Source organism: Actinosynnema sp. CA-248983 (assembly GCA_050954585.1). GTDB lineage: Bacteria > Actinomycetota > Actinomycetes > Mycobacteriales > Pseudonocardiaceae > Actinosynnema. The sequence goes on from CP191863.1 coordinate 1,790,964, forward strand.
CTCGGTGCCCCGGTAGAGCAGGCCCGCGCCGTCGTCGGTGCAGTAGGTCAGCGGCAGCTCACCGGAGGCGACCGCGGCCTGGACCGTCGGCCGCCGCAGCGCCTCGGAGTCGTAGTGCACGCCGTTGCCGTACGGCAGCAGCCCCAGCCCGTTGGTGACGATCCGCAGCTCGGGCCCGAACGAGTCCGTCGCGCCGCCGGCGTGCCAGCAGATCGACCCGGCGGACACCCCGCCGAGCACCACGCCCGCCTCCCACGCCTGCCGCATGGCGTCGCCCATGCCGTGCACCTGCCAGACGGCGAGGAGGTTCGCGACCGAGCCGCCGCCGACCCAGACCACGTCGTGCTCCAGCAGGAACCCGGCGATGTCGTCGGTCGGCGGCATGGTGAACAGGTTGAGGTGGGTGACCTCCCACCCGGCGATCCGACCGGCTTCGGAGACGTCCGCGTTGAACCACCGCTGGTCGCCGTACGCGGTGCCGACGTGGCACAACCTGGGCTTGGTCGCCCCGGACAGTTCGACGGCTTCGCGGACCAGGGCGCCGAACTCGAGGTTGCTGCGGAGGCCGGCGCGGTATCCGCCGGAGGTGGCGAGGATCGTGGGCTGCTCTGCGGGCATTCCGCGATCCTCGCAGGCACACGTTCGGGTGTGGAATCATCGTCGGCGTGACCTTCCTGGCCCGACTCCGCCGCCTGGTGCAGCGCACCGTCATCGGCGCCTTGGTGGTCGGGTTCCTCGTCGTCGGTGGTACGGCGTTCCGCGTGTGGCAGGTGGCCCGCGAGGACGACCGGACGCACGCCGACATGGCGGTGGTGCTGGGCGCGGCGCAGTACAACGGCGTGCCGTCGGAGGTCCTTGAGGCCCGGTTGGAGCACGCGCGGCGGTTGTTCCAGCAGGGGGTCGTCAAGTTCATCGCCACGACCGGTGGCCGGCAGCCCGGTGACAACTACACGGAGGGCCAGGCGGGCCGGCTGTGGCTGGAGGCGCAGGGCGTGCCCGGCGACCGGATTCTCGAGGTCGGGGAGGGCACGGACACGCTGGGCAGCATCCGGGCGTTGGCCGGTCAGGCGCGGGCGAAGTCGCTGAAGACGGCCGTGATCGTGTCCGATCCTTGGCACTCGCTGCGTGCGCGCACGATGGCGGAGGACGAGGGCTTGGACGCTTGGACCTCGCCGACGCGGAGCGGGCCGAACGTGCAGACCCGCGAGACGCAGCTGTTCTACATCCGTCGGGAGACCGGGGCGTTGTTGTACTACCACCTGATGAAGGCTCCGGTGGACGTGTTCGACGGGATCACGCTATAACGGTGGGGCGGGCGTTCGGGCTGGTCGTGAGTGGTACCCGATCGTGTGACATGCAGGATCTGAAACCGATCACGCCGCCGCGCGTCCCGTAAAACGAGGAGCGCGGGATCACGGCCGGCACGCCCCGGAACCCCGGGCTGGGTGTGGGTGTCGGGGTGGCGGCTTACCCTGGATGAATGAGCGGCGGTTACAACGGTCACGACTTCGCCCGTCTGCTGCCGGAGCCGCCGAAGCAGGCCGCCGTGCCGGGAGCCCGCGGTGAGCGCCGCACCCCCTTCTCGCGTGATCGCGCCCGCGTGCTGCACTCGGCCGCCCTGCGCCGGCTCGCCGGCAAGACCCAGGTCGTGGGGCCGGGGGAGGGGGCCGAGGTCACCGGTGTGCCGCGGACGCGGCTGACGCACTCGCTCGAAGTGGCCCAGATCGGCCGGGGCATCGGGGAGGAGCTCGGGTGTGATCCCGACGTCGTCGACACCGCGGGTCTGGCGCACGACATCGGGCACCCGCCGTTCGGGCACAACGGGGAGCGGGCGTTGAACGAAATCGCCGGCGACTGCGGTGGGTTCGAGGGCAACGCGCAGACCCTGCGCATCCTCACCCGGCTGGAACCCAAAACCGACAAGGGGCTCAACCTCACCCGCGCCTGCCTCGACGCCGCGACCAAGTACCCCTGGCCCCGGCGGGCGGGACAGGCCAAGTTCGGGGTCTACGAAGACGATCTCGCGGTGTTCGCCTGGGTCCGGGAAGGGGCGCCGGACGGGCGGCGGTGCCTTGAAGCGCAGGTGATGGACTGGGCCGACGACGTCGCCTACTCCGTCCACGACGTCGAGGACGGGGTGCTGGCCCACCGGATTTCCCTTTCCTCCCTTGGTGATCCCGAAGAACGGGCGGCGATCGCCGAGCTGGCGGCCAAGCACTTCTCGGACGAGTCGGTGTCGGGGTTGGAGGCCGTGGCGGCCGAACTGCTGACCTTGCCGGTGATCGCGGATCTCACCGACTACGACGGGTCGCTGAGGGCGCAGGTCGCGTTGAAACGGCTGACCAGCGAACTCGTCGGGCGGTTCGCGTCGGCGGCGGTCGGGGCGACGCGTGATCAGTACGGGGACGGGCCGTTGTCGCGCTACGCCGCCGACCTGGTGGTCCCGGAACTCGTCGCGGCGGAAGTGGCGCTGCTCAAGGCGGTCGCGGTGCGGTACGTGATGAGTGACCCCGAGCGGCTGAAGATGCAGGAGCGGCAACGGGAAGTGGTTGCCGAGCTGGTGTCGCGGTTGGTGGAGCGGGCGCCCGACGCGCTCGATCCGGCCTTCCTTCCTGCGTGGGAGAGTGCGGGGGACGAGGGGGCCCGGTTGCGGGTTGTGGTGGATCAGGTCGCGTTGTTGACGGACGCGCAGGCCATCGCCTGGCATGCGGCGCGGGCCAACTGACCGGGGGCCAACTGACCGGGGGCCAGCTGACCGGGGGCCAGCTGACCGGGGGCCAGCTGACTGCGGGCCAGCTGACTGCGGGCCAACTGACTGCGGGCCAACTGAACGCGGGCCAACTGAACGCGGGCCAACTGACAAAGCGCAACCACGGAGGTGTGACGGGTGGCACACTCGGTGGCATGGCCGAGGAGTCGACGCGACCGCCAGGCCGACCATGGCCGTGGCGCAGACCGAGCCGGGACCCCGTCTACGCGGGAGACTTCCCGGACGACCCGTGGTGGGACGATCCCGACGACGGGTCGGCGGGCGTTCGTGAACCCCGCCACCCCCGCCCGTTCGGACCGACGAGCGGCGCGGGTGAGCGTCCGATCCCGGACGACCCCATAGCGGTGAAGGAGACCCAGTGCCTGATCGAGCGCACCTGACGTTCGCCCTCCGGCTCCACGACGCCATCGCGCCCGATCGACAGCACAACGCGTGCTGGTCGCCGTACTCGGTGGCCAGCGCGCTCGGCCTGCTCGCCGCCGCCGCGCGCGGCCCCGCGCAGGACGAGCTCACCGCGCTCCTGGGACCGGACAACGCCAAGCTGCTCCAGGCCTCCACCCCGGGCGACGACGCGGAGTTCGCCGTCGCCAACACCCTGTGGGCGTGGGACGAACTGCCGCTCGACGAGGACTTCCTGGTCGACCTGTCGGGCTGGCCGGGCGCGAAGGTCGCCGAAGCGCCGTTCCACACCGACCCCGAGGGCGCCCGCCGGCTGATCAACGCCGACGTCGCCGAGACCACCCGCGACCTCATCCCCGAACTGCTCGAACCGGGCACGGTGCGACCGGACATGGTCGCCGCCCTGGTGAACGCCCTCTACCTCAAGTGCGGCTGGACGGAGAAGTTCCCCGAGCACGACACCGTCCCGCGACCGTTCAACGACAACGGCGACGTGCCGACCATGAGGTTGGAGGCCAACCTCAAGTACTCCCGGACCCCCGCATGGGAAGCGGTGGCGCTGCCCGCGCGCGGTGACGTCGAAGCGGTCGTGCTGCTGCCCGCCGCCGAACTGGGAGCGACCGATGGCGTGCCGGACGTCCTGAACGCCCTGGAATGGCAGCGGATCGAGCTGTTCCTGCCCAAGCTGGACCTCAAGGTCGGCACCACCCTCGGCGACGCGCTGCGCGACACCGGCGTGCGGACCGTGTTCACCCCCGCCGCCGACCTCACCGGTCTGAGCCCCGACCCGCGCCTGTGCGTGGACGAGGTCGTGCACGAAGCCGTGCTGCGCCTGGACGAAGAGGGCTTCGAAGGCGCCGCCGCGACCGCCGTTCTGATGCGCCTGACCTCGATCGTCGAGCACCCGCCGGCGCTGACGGTCCGCGTCGACCGCCCGTACCTGCTGCTGGTGCGCCACGCGGGGACCGGCGCGATCTACTTCCTGGCCCAGGTCGTCGCACCCTGATCGGGGAACCGGAGCTGGAGCCGCATCCCCTCCCCGCCCCGACCGGGCAGCGCGCACAGCAGGACGGTGCCCCGCTCGCCGTGCCGCACCCGGACCGCGCACGAGTCGCCGGTCAGCAGGGTGCCGGCGAGCACGCCGGCGGCTTCGGGGTCGAGTTCCAGGGTGAGGCTGGTCATGGGGCTCGACGCTATGCCCTTCGTCACGCCCAACCCAGTCACCTGAAGGTGTCACGTTCCCGGCCGCTGTCCCGTCCCCAGTGCGCAACCACGAACGAGGAGGGGACATGCCGAGGATTCCCGCGGTCACCACGAAGCAGGCCGGCCCGTTGCTCAAGGCCGTGTACTGGTTCTCCAAGCGCAAGTTCGGCGCGGTGCCGGAGCCGGTCGCGGTGTCCGCGCACCACCGCAAGCTCATGATGGCCGGCGCCCGGCACGAGATGGGCGTCGAGCGCGCGGCGAAGGTGCTGCCGCTGGAACTGCGCGAACTGGTGGTCTACGCGACGGCGGTGAAGCTGGGCTGCTCGTGGTGCGTGGACTTCGGCATGATGCTGATCAAGCACGCCGGCCTGGACGTCGACCGGCTCAAGGAGATCCACGACTACGCGAACTCGGACCGCTACTCGGAGGTCGAAAAGCTCGCCCTCGCCTACGCGGACGCCATGACCGACACCCCGACCGCGGTCACCGACGAGCAGGTCGCCGAACTGGACCGGCGGCTGGGCCACGACGGCGTGGTGGAGCTGACCTACCTGATCGCCCTGGAGAACATGCGGGCCCGCATGAACTCCGCGCTGGGCGTCGTCGACCAGGGCTTCACGTCGGGCGACGCGTGCCAGGTCCCGATGCCCTAGAACCGCCTTAAAAGTCCACGTGCCGGAGCTTGTCCGGGTTGGCGAAGTCGTAGAACGCGGCCACCTTGCCGTCCTTGAGCACCACCGTGTCGACCCGGGCGGCCAGGTCGGGCCGGGCCCGGAACTTCAGGCCCAGGTCGCCGTTGACCAGGATCGGCTCGCCCTGGTCGAGACCGCCGTACTTGCGCAGCAGGCCCAGCAGGAACCGGGCGACCTTCTCGCGGCCGGTGACCACGTTGACCGCCGTCCGCGCCTTGCCGCCGCCGTCGCCGACCACGATCGCGTCGGGGTGCAGCAGGCCGATCACGGCTTCGGTGTCGCCGCTGTGCAGGGCCGCCAGGAACTTCTCCAGGACCTCCCGCTGCTCGTCCAGCGCCACGCGCGGCGGCGGGGGAGACACGGCGGCGGCGCGGCGGCCCCGGGAGGCGTGCTGGCGGGCCGTGGCGACCGTGCAGCCCAGCGTGGTGGCGATCGAGTCGAACGGCACGCCGAACGCGTCGTGCAGGACGAAGGCCACCCGCTGCTCCGGGGTCAGGTTGTCCAGCAGGACCAGCGCGGCCATGCGGACGCCGTCGTCGCGGACCACGGCGTCCAGCGGGTCGTCCTCCGCGGAGGTGACCAGGGGCTCGGGCAGCCACTGGCCCACGTACTTCTCGCGGCGCACCGCCGCCGAGCGCAGCCGGTCCAGGCAGATCCGGCCGACGACGGTGGTCAGCCACGCCCGCAGGTCGGCGATCTCCGCCCGCGCCCGCGCGGGCAGGCCGGACAGCCGCAGCCACGCCTCCTGGACCGCGTCCTCGGCGTCCGCGACGCTGCCGGTGAGCCGGTAGGCGACGCCCACCAGGTGCGACCGGTGTCCGGTGAAGTCGTCGGCGAGGGTCTCTTCGGCGGCGGTCACGACCCCCAGTCTGCCGGCACTAGACTCGGTCGACGTGGCAGGACGAATCCGGGACAGCGACATCGCGCTGGTGCGGGAGCGCAGCCGGATCGACGACGTGGTGGGCGACCACGTCTCGCTGCGCCGCGCCGGCGGTGGTGCGTTGAAGGGGCTGTGCCCGTTCCACGACGAGAAGTCGCCGAGCTTCAACGTCCGCCCCTCGCACGGCACGTTCCACTGCTTCGGCTGCGGCGAGGGCGGCGACGTGATCGCCTTCGTGATGAAGATCGAGCACCTCGGCTTCGTGGAGGCCGTCGAGCGGCTCGCCGACCGCGCGGGCATCCAGTTGACCTACGAGGGCGGCGGGGCGACGGTCCAGCGCGACCGGGGCACCCGGTCCAGGCTGCTGGAGGCGCACCGGGCCGCCGCGGAGTACTACGCCGAGCAGCTCGCGAGCCCGGAGGCCGTGCAGGCGCGGGAGTTCCTGGCGCAGCGCGGGTTCGACGAGGCCGCCGCGCGGGTGTTCGGCTGCGGGTTCGCCCCGGGCGGCTGGGACAGGCTCACCAAGCACCTGCTCGGGCGCGGGTTCGAGCTGACCGAGCTGATCAAGGCGCAGTTGACCAAGGAGGGCCGGCAGGGGCCGATCGACCGGTTCCACCGCCGGCTGCTGTGGCCGATCCGGGACCTCGGCGGCGAGGTCGTGGGCTTCGGCGCGCGCCGGATCTTCGACGACGACCCGATCCAGGCCAAGTACCTCAACACCAGCGAGAGCCCGATCTACAAGAAGTCCCAGGTGCTGTTCGGCCTGGACCTGGCCAAGCGGGAGATCGCCAAGCGCCGGCAGGCCGTGGTGGTCGAGGGCTACACCGACGTGATGGCCATGCACCTGGCGGGCGTGCCGACGGCGGTCGCGTCGTGCGGCACGGCGTTCGGCGCCGACCACATGACCGTGTTGCGGCGCCTGCTGATCGACGACGACCTCAACGGCGAGGTGATCTTCACCTTCGACGGCGACGCGGCGGGCCAGAAGGCGGCGCTCAAGGCGTTCGAGGGCGAGCAGCAGTTCTCCGCGCAGACCTACATCGCGATCGCGCCGGACGGCATGGACCCGTGCGAGCTGCGCCAGGCCAAGGGCGACGTCGCCGTGCGGGACCTGGTGGCGCGCCGCACCCCGCTGTTCGAGTTCGCGATCAAGACCCAGTTGCAGACCTACGACCTGGACTCGGTGGACGGCCGGGTCGAGGCGCTGAAGAAGATGGTGCCGTTCGTCGCCCAGATCAAGGACCGCGCCAAGCGGGACGGCTACGCGACGAAGCTCGCCTGGTGGGTCGGCTGGGACGACGAGGCGGCCGTGGTCAAGCGGGTCCGGGAGGTCGCCGGCGGGCGTGCCCCGGCGTCGAAGGGCAGGCCGCGGCCGGTGGACCCGAACCAGGGCGCGCTGGCGGTCGAGGTGGACGGACCGACCCGGCCGGACCCGCGCGACCCCCGGCTGTGGCACCAGCGGGAGGCCGTGAAGTCCGCGCTGCAACTGCCGGAGATGGCCGGGCCGTACTACGACTCGCTGCCCGACGAGGCCTTCACCCACCCCGTCTACCTGGCGCTGCACCAGGCGATCCGGGAGGCGGGCGGCGCGTCCGGCGGCCTGTCGGGCCCGGCGTTCGTGGACGCGGTGAACCGCAACTGCCACCAGCAGGTCGTGCGGTCGGTGCTGACGGAGTTGGCCGTCGAGCCGTTGCAGGTGCGGGCGGAGGACGAGTACCGGTACGTGCAGAGCGTGCTGACCCGGTTGCAGCAGCTCCTGGTGGCCGCGCAGATCGTGGAGATCAAGTCGCGGCTGCGGCGGGTGTCGCCGGTCGAGGAGGCCGACGAGTACCGGGCGCTGTTCGGCGACCTGATCGCGCTGGAGGCCTACCACAAGGAACTCGGCGAGCAGGCGGTGAGCGGGCTGTGAAGGGTGTGCTGAGGCGGCTGTTCGGGTCGGGTGCGCCGGCCGGGTTCACCGGGTCGCTTTCGTCCGACGAGCACGTCCTGGCGTCGGCGGCGGTCGGTGACGGCTTCCTGGTGGCGACCTCGCTGGGGCTGTGGGTGCCCGGTCCGCGGCGGGTCGGGTGGCACCTGGTCAGCAAGGCGATCTGGCGCGGCGGCGCGTTGAGCGTGGTCGAGGCGGTGGAGGAGGGGCACGCCGGGGACGCCGTGGTGCTGCGGGACCTGCCGGCCGTGCGGTTCGCGCTGGAGTCGCCGGGGAAGGTGCCCGAGGTCGTGCACGCGCGGGTGACCGGGTCGATCAAGGTCAGCGAGCGGCGGGACGACCTGCGGGCGTGGTTCGTGCAGCGCAAGGTGCCCGGGGCCGAGGGGTTGGTGTTGCAGGTACGGCCCGATCCGGGGGCGGACACCGAGGACCTGCGGGCGATCGCGGCGGGGGTCGCGCGGAAGATCGCCGCTTTGAAGGGCTAGCGCTCGGTAACAGTACAAGCGTACGGTGTCCGTACGTCCGTACTGTTATTCGGGGGCTTTCATGTGGAATCCGGCTGAGTACCTGGCGTTCGCCGACCACCGCGCGCGACCGTTCCACGAGCTGGTCGCGCGGATCGGGGCGTGGTCGCCGCGTCGGGTGGTGGACCTGGGGTGCGGTCCGGGGAACCTCACCGTGACGCTGGCCGAGCGGTGGTCGGGCGCGGTGGTCGAGGCGCTGGACTCGTCGCCGGAGATGGTGGCCGAGGCACAGGCGCGCGGGTTGGACGCGCGGGTCGAGGACGTGGCCGCGTGGTCGCCCGCGCCGGACACGGACGTCGTGGTGACCAACGCCGTGTTGCAGTGGGTGCCCGGGCACGAGGAGCTGTTGCGGCGGTGGGTGGCCGAGCTGCCGTCCGGGGCGTGGCTGGCGATGCAGGTGCCGGGGAACTTCGCGGGGCCGTCGCACGAGATCGTCCGGGAGTTGGCGGCGGAGCTGTGCCCGCAGGTGGTGTTGCGGACCTCGCCCGTGCTCGACCCGGCCGGGTACGCGGAGGTGCTTGATGCCGCTGAGGTGGACGCCTGGGAGACGACCTACCTCCAGCGGCTGACCGGGGCGGACCCGGTCCTGGAGTGGATCACCGGCACGGCGTTGCGGCCCGTGCGCGCGGCCCTGGACGACGCCGGGTGGGCCGAGTTCCGGGAGCGCCTGGCGCCGAGGCTGCGCGCGGCCTACCCCGAGCGGGCGGACGGCACGACGTGGTTCCCGTTCCGCCGGGTGTTCGCGGTCGCGCACGTCCGCTGACGAGGCCGCCCGCCGGGCACCTCGGGGGTGCGCCCGGCGGGCGGTGTCGGTCGCGGCTCTCAGGCGCGGGGGATCACCGGGTCGCGGCGGTGGCCGTTGGCGTTCGAGGCCTGGCGGGGCTTCCCGAAGCCGGTCTTCTCGCTCACCTTCGCGCGGACGATCCCGGCCGCGCCCTGGACCGCCGGGTGGTCGGCGAGGGCGCGGTACGCGCGGACGATCTGGTCGTACCGCTCCCGGCCGGCCCGGGCGCCCAGGACGTAGCCGACGGCCGCGCCGAGCAGGATGCCCTTCATGAGGTCTCCTCTCCTCCCATCGTGCCTGGTCACACCCATCCTGCCGGAAAAGGGAGGGGGGTGTTCGCAAGCACTCTTCCGCATGCGCTAGAGTTACGTCCTGTCAGGCCGACGAGGCCCGGCGAGACAACCGAACATTCCCCCATAGCTCAACGGCAGAGCATTCGACTGTTAATCGAAGGGTTACTGGTTCGAATCCAGTTGGGGGAGCGTATGTCCACCTCAGGCCCCGTCCACTCCGGACGGGGCCTGAGGTCTGTCCGGCCTGCCCACGCTTTACCCATGCCCTTCGGGACGACTCACTCCGTTGCGGCGATCGCTTCCAGGATGGCCGCAGCACCCGTCCGCGAAACCTTCCGCTTGAAGTACTTGTCCTGGGTCATGGACACCTTGGCGTGGCCGAGCTGGTCGGCAGCGGCCCGCGCGGAAAGCCCGGCGTCGTCCATCATGGAAGCCACCGTCTTGCGGTAGACGTGGCTGGTCACCCACGAGTAGCCAGCCTTGGCGAACGCCTCCTTGAGGTCCGCGTTCGTATTCGACGGGTCACGCAGACCACCCCTGGGTGCGGTGAACACCGGGTCACCGGGTTGGGCGTTCTCCGATCGTCGCGCTCGCAGCACCGCCACCGCCCAGGTCGGCAGCTCGACCTTCCGGTAGCCGCTCTTGCTCTTCGGCTTTGGCTTGATCACCAGACCGACACCCTTGATCCGCACCACCGTTCCGCGCACCTCGACGGTCGCCGCATCGAGGTCCACCGCGTCCCACACGATGGCGGCCGTCTCGCCGATACGCAGGCCGGTAGCGGCCATCATGTCGGTGAAGTCGGGCAGGTCCCGAGACACCGCCACCTTGTCGCCCGCGATCTTCGCCCGCAGTTCTCGGGCCTGGTCGAGTTCGAGGGCACGGGCTGGCTTGTCGGTGCTCTCGATCCGCCGCACGTCCCGCACCGGGTTGTGGTCGAACACGTCGTGCCTGGTGGCCAAGCCGAGTACGCCACTCAACACCGTTCGGGTCATCTTTGCCACGGCGTTTCCGTGCTTGTCCTTCACGGTCTTGATCAGCTTGTCCGCGCGGGACACGGTCACTTCCCGCAGGCGAAGGCCACCGATCGCCGGAATGATCTGGTTGTCCAGCCGGTCGCGGTACTGCCTGCCCGTGTCCGGCGACTTCTTGCCCTCCGCGACTTCCTCCGCGATCTCGGCGAACCACACCTCAGCCAGCGCGGACACCTTCGTGTCGGGAGTGATCTCGCTCGCAGCGTCCACCCGGCCACGATCACGCAGCGCCTCACGCAACCGGTCGCGCGCCTTGGTCTCCGTCTTCCCGACGCGCTCCACCGGCCTCGTGACGCCGTCGTAGTCCCGGTAGTTCGCGATCGCCCGGAACTTCCCACTTGGCAGCTCGTAGCACCTGATCTCGCCGTAGGTGCCCACCGGCAGCGGTGGCCGCGCCATCAGACCGCCTCGCTCGGGAGGGACTTCCACCATGCCTGGACTTCGGCGGGGTCGTACTTGACGTACTTGCCCATGCGGCGGCCGGGTGGCCCGAACTTGCGGGCGCGCCACTTGTAGATGGTCTGGACCGGGACGCCCAGGTACTCGGCGAGGTCCTCAACGCCCCATAGCTTGTCGGTGGTCACCGGCCCCACCCCTCGCGCGGCAGGCCGTCCAGCCAGGCTTCCAGCTCGTGCCGGTGGATCAGCCAGTCGTCACCGAGCCCCACGCCCGGGATGGTGCCGTTGCCCAGGTACTCGGCGGTGACGGCGCGGCTGAGGTCGAGCAGGTAGGCCACCTCCGTCAGCGTGTACAGGGTGGCGTCCGAGTTGATCGGCGGTACGGGACCGTCGTAGGCGTCGTCGTCGCCGCTGTCGAAGTCGCTGGCACCGGGGAACGGGATGATGTTGCTCATGCTGGGGTCTCCTCCCCGATGCGTCGGGTCTGTTTGCGGCCCGCGATCGCTGCCGCCAGTTCGCGTTCGGTGTCGGTGCGGTAGCCGACGCCGGTCATGGCCCAGTCGTTGACGATCACCACGTCCGTGGTGTCGGTGATGCCGAGCCGGTCGAGGTGTTCGGCCAAGCGGTGTGCGGCGCGGGCCTGGCGGAGCGTGGTGAAGGTGGTGGAGTAGTAGCGGGACTTGGTGAGGAAGTGGCCCCGGAAGCCGAGCATGTGTGCCCACTTGCGCAGGTTGAGGTTCTCGAACCCTGGCAGGCCGCCCAGCTCCCACGCGGTACGCATCATGGCCTTGTGGTGCTCCGACACCGCCAGGTCCTCGATCGCTTCCGCGCGCTTGATACGGGAGTCCACACCGGAGGTGGCCCCGGTGCCTTTGGTGGCGTACTTGGCGATGTACCCGGCCACCTTGCGGTCGTGCAGCACCGCCGCAGGGTCGTCCGGCAGGTGCGCGGCGATCGGTTCCGCGTCCACCTGCTCACCCCACCCGAGCGTGCGGGCCGGGTGGGTCGGGTTGTCGGGGGTGGTGACCGTGACCGAGGCAGCCGCGGAACGGACCACCGCGCACAGCAGCTCCGCCGACACCGCCGCCGGGGCGGGGGTGCCAGGCCCGCCGGGGCCGTCCACCCGGATCACCGCGTGGAAGTGCAGCAGCCCGCGCCGCTGGTACTCGGCGACCTTGACGTACGAGACGCGCAGGTGCTCCCGCAGCTCACCGGGACGCAGACCGAGAGCGGCGGCCAGGTGCCGGGCGGTGGTGATGGTGAACCGCCGCCACAACTCCGAGCTGTGCGCGTTCCACAACACCGCTCCGACGTAGTCGTAGGAGGCCGGGTCGAGCGCGGTCCCCAAGCGCGGATCGGCGTCGTGGTGGTACTCCCCGCACCCGCAGCGACGCAGCTTCCCCGTCCGGGTACGGGGCTGGTTGTGCACCGGCCCGAACGACGGCGCGGTCAGCGTGGCGAACACCCGCACCTGCTCGGTCACCGTGTCCGGCACACCCTTCCCGCCCGTCAGACCGGCGCGCACCAGGTGGAAGGCGTCCGAGGCGTACCGCACGGAGCAGGGTTCGCACACAGCCTCACGGCGGTTGCCGCACGCCACCAACAAGGTGCCCTCAAAACCGTCCACCACCGTCCCGGACGAAGCCGACTCCATCCGGGTCGAGCCAGCCAGACGCACCGGACGGGCACACCCGCCCACCGACTCGACCCGCTCCCGCCACGGACGGTATCCCTTGGAGCGCAGGAAGTTCGTCAGCCGTTCATCCTCAGTGGACAAACGCGACACCAACGCGGCAGTCGTGGTCATCAGGCCACCGTCCGCCATGTGGTGACACAGTGGACCGCCCGGCAGTCCACGTTCTCGCCGACGATCCCGCGCCGCACCATCGCGTCCCACATCGACGCCGGGAACCCCAACATGCCCACGACTCCCGCCACCGGCTTCGGCAACTGTGCGAACCGCGACAGCTTGTAGGCCCGACCCGTCACCGGGTTCACGTCGTCGAAACGGAACCGCGCCGACGTTCGCTCGACACCAGATGCCATCGTGGTCATCCCCGACCACCCCGACCGGCCAGCCGGGTACACAGGCACACGTACCAGCCACCACGCACACCCGTGATCGAGCCGTCCGTGTCCTTGACCGCGCACCGACCCTCGCAGTCCGGACAAGGATTCTCCGGAGCCTTCCACCCCGGCGGCTTACGCCACGCCGTCGCAGAGGTCCACGGCACCGAACGCAGCATCACCACGTCCACCACCTCGGCGACCTCACCCGCGCGGACCATCTTGTTCCAGGTCCACGAGTTGAACCCCAACCGCTGTTCCACCTCCGTCTGGATCAACAGCGGCAAGTTGTCGAACGTCGACCGATGGAACGAGCAACCCGTCACCGGGTTCACGTCCACGAACCGGAACGACAACGAACCATGCCCGACACGCGGGACAGGCACCTCACCAGCCAAAACAGCCGACATGTCCAGCCCTCCAAAGGTTGGACTCCACGCGGCGACTGGTTGCGAGGTACTACGCGCGGTACGCTCAGTGAGCGCATGGCCGTCCAGCTTTGCGCGTAGGACTCGCGGGTAGCCGCCCGTTGAGTCCGTCTTGGCCCGGTTGGGGTAGCCGCCCCGGCCGGGCCGTTTTGTTGACGACACTTCGTCGCCTTGTACCTATCATAATAGGTACAACAGCCTAGCTGATGCAGTGGGCCAATTGAGTGAAGCTAACCTAGTAGGTATGACAGGCAGCGACTGACGGGAGGCCGACCAGGTGACACGCTGGACCGGAACGCCCGCATACGCGCAGATCGCCAACGACTACCGGACCAAGATCATTGAAGGCCTTCTGTCCGAGGGTTCCAAGCTGCCATCCGAGTCAGAACTGATGGACGAGTACGGCGTGTCTCGCATCGTGGCTCGACAAGCCATCGGCGTGCTACGCAACGAAGGCTTGATCATCAGTCACACAGGCAAGGGCAGCTTCGTTAAGCCGCGACAGCAGATCGAGCGGCTAGCAAGGAATCGCTACCGCCGACGCAAACTCACAGGCGAGTTCGCCGACGACGCACGGCGCGCGGGCGCAACGCCCAACATCGAGGCAACATCCGCACCGGTCCAAGCATCGAGCAACGTTGCGATCAGGCTCAAGATCGACCCGAGCGCCCCCGTCATGCGGACCGCCTATCGCTTCTTGGCGGATGGCCGTCCGATCCAGGTTTCCACGTCATACGAGCCGCTCGCGCTCACGGCGGGCACGGAGATCGAGCGGCCTGAGGAAGGCCCGCTTGCCGGACTTGGGGTCATAAGCCGGATGGACAGCATCGGGGTGCGGATCACCGAGGCGGTTGAGTCGGTGACGACCCGTGCCCCGTTGCCCTGGGAGGTCGAGGCTTTGGACATCCCACCGGGCGTGCACGTGCTCAGCATCGAGCGAACGTTCTTGGCCGATGATCTTCCGGTCGAGACGTGCGACATCGTGGTGCCCGGTGACCGCTACGGCTTGACGTACCGGATACCTGTCGTTGACGAGTGATCATCGCTCTAACCATGTTCCGGCGCACCCGGTGAGGACTTTCTCTACTGGTTCAAGGCGGCCCCCTGCGGGGGCCGCTGGCCGTTGGTGCCAAACCGATGCCGAAGGACCGACGCCCCTAGTTGTGCGGACGCGCCCAAGCCGGCCTAGCGGCCGGCGGGCGCGCCGCCGAGGAAGGGCGTCGGTCCCGGCATCGGTGAGGCACGGCCAGCGACCCCCGCAGGCGTCCGCAAACGCAAAAGATCACAAGCAGCGCTCGCCGCGCGGCAGGTCTCCAGGATGACCAAGGACGCGGCCAACTCGCCTACCAGCGTGGTTCCGGGGTTCCTGTCACCCCGACGACCTCCCGAAGGGCTATCGCACGAGCTGGGGGACCTGCGAGCCTGGCACCACAACCGCCGGACAAGCGGGCATGTCGCAGGTCCCCCAGCTCGTGCGACAGGGCTGCGCCAGGTCGACGGGATGACAGGAAGCCCCTCCGTTTGGGTTCAAGACCGGACAGCCGCCGAGATGATCAAACAAGCCGCCGGGTGCCCCTCGCATGATCCACATTCATCCCGGCACGCCCGGCTCCCGCTCCGCTACGCCGGGCGGCCGGGCGACGCGGTCAGTGTGGGTGCCATGAAGATCAATACCACGTTTTACCCTCGATAAACGACGGCAAACGACGTCCGATGACGCCCGTCAGCGGCTAGTTGCACGCGCGAATGTCGCAGCTAGAGTGCAGGGTTGCCGAACAACGGCGAACGACGGCCGAAGTGGATCTTAAATCGAAGGGTTACTGGTTCGAATCCAGTTGGGGGAGCGCGATAGCAGCCCCAGGTCCGCTGACCTGGGGTTTCGTCGTCTCATGGGGCAGGGGTACCCGGGCATCACCCGTTTGTCACACGTTCCGGGCGGGTTTTTGCCGGCAGGCTCCCGGGGTATGCCGGACCGCTTCGCCAACCGCCGCCTGATCGAGTCGCTGGACCCCGAGCGCGACCACCAGCGCATCATGCGGCTGTCCGCGGGCTACGAGTTCCCGTGGGACTACGTGCGGTCGCTGGAGCTGGCCCTGTTCAAGACCTACTGCGTGCCGTCGATCTCGCGGCTGCTGGCCAAGACCGGCGAGTTCGAGCACCGGCCGCAGAAGCGCTACGACGACACGGCGCTGTTGATGGCCGAGCTGGTGGACCACGGCTACGACTCGCCGCGCGGCAAGGAGGCGTTGCGGGTGGTCAACCGGCTGCACGGCCGGTACGACATCGACAACGAGGACATGAAGTACGTGCTGTCCACGTTCGTGTACGAGCCGATCGACTGGCTGGACCGGTTCGGGTGGCGGCCGTTGACGACGCAGGAGCGCTTGGGGGCGTACCACTTCTACCGGGCCGTGGGCGACCGGATGGGGGTCCGGGACGTGCCGGCGACGTACGAGGGATTCCGGGCGTTCAAGCGGGAGTACGAGGAGAGCCGGTTCGTCTACAGCGACACCAACCACCAGATCGGCCGGTACACCCTGGACCTGTTCTGCTCCTGGTACCCGGTGCCGCGCGCGTGGACGTCGAAGGCCGTCCTGGCCATGCTCGACGACCGCATGCTCACCGCCTTCGGCTTCACCCCACCACCCGCGGCCCTACCTCGCCTCGCCGCACACACCCTGCGCCTACGCGCCCGCACCGTCCGCCACCTACCGCCCCGCAAGGCACCGCGCCTGACCAACGACCCGGACAACCGCACGTACCCGGGCTACCCGAGCGGGTACCGCCCGTCGGACCTCGGTGCTCCGTAGCGGCTCGCACACAGCTTGGTCACGTGCTGACGGGTTGTTGAGACGTGGGGACGGCTGATCTGTACTCTCCTGAACCGCACGTCAGGGGGCTGTAGCTCAGCTGGTCAGAGCAGCGGACTCATAATCCGTCAGGTCGTGGGTTCGAACCCCACCGGCCCCACCACGCTGGACTCATGATGCGCCGCGCACTGCGACCGGTGCGTGGCGCATCACGCGCGGTGCTATGCCGCCTGGCCGCCCGTCCTCTTCACGGTCTTCGTCTTGGGCACGAACGGCCGCCGAACGCTCGACGTAATCCCTCAGGGGAAAGCCACCGCGGCAGCGGTACACGGATGAGTTTCCGTGCACGGTGATATCGCTCCCGAAAAGCCGAACGGGCGTCACCTCCATCGGCCGATGGAGGTGACGCCCGTTTCCAGGGGTGGCTACTTGAACGCCACGACGTTGCGCCGTGCCCAGTCCGCGAACGGGCGGGCCGGGCGGCCGAGGAGGGACTCGACGTCCGGGTTCACGGCCTGTTCCAGCGCGTTCGGGGTGCCGAGGATGTTCAGGGAGGTCTCCACCACCGGCTCGGGCATGAACTGCACCATCTGGGCCTTGGCCTCCGCACGGCTCAGCTCGACGAAGTCCACCGGCTCGCCCAGCGCCTCCGCGATCGTCGCCACCTGCTCCCGGGGCGTGATCGGCGCCGGACCGGTCAGGATGTACGAACGACCGGCGTGGCCGTCGTTGCGCAGCACCTCGGCCGCCGCGTCGGCGATGTCGGACGTGTGCACGACCGGCAGCGCCACGTCGCCGAACGGCGCGGACGCCGTGCGGGCCCCGCTGATGGCCGGTGCCCACTGGAAAGCGTTGCTGGAGAACGCACCCGGCTGGAGGATCGTCCACTCCAGACCGGACGCCCGGATGGCCCGCTCGAACCCGTCCGGGTGCCGGCCGGTCGCGACCCCCTGGGACGACAGCAGAACCACCCGAGGCACCCCGGCGGCCCGCACCACGTCCACCAACTCGTCGAAATCGCTGCCGGACGCCAGGTAATCGCCGGAGGTCAACAAGAACACCGCCGACGCGCCCGCGAGCGCCGGCGCCAGCGACGAAGGGTCAGCCAGGTCCGCGCGGTGGTGGCGGACGCCGTCCACCCCGCTCCCGCGCGACACGGCGACGACCTCCTCGCCCGCCGCCACCAGGGTCTCCACCAGGGGCCTGCCCACGTTGCCCGTCGCCCCGGTCACCACGATCATTTTTCGCTCCCTCAAAGGATTTCGGATCTTCGGGAGCGAAGCTACTATCCTGGGGTTAGTAGGTACCTAGAGGAAAGTAGTGGTGGAAGTGAGCACCGACACGCTGCGCCAAGAGGTCCCGCCCGAGCTGGCCTGCCCGATCTCGCCCGTGGTCGACCTGGTCTTCAGCCGGTGGACCACGCCGATCCTGTGGGCCCTCCACGCGCACGGCCGCCAGCGGTTCGTGGAACTGGAGCGGCGGATCACCACCATCAGCCCCAAGGTGCTCACCCAGCGGCTGCGGCAGATGGAGCGGGACGGGCTGGTGGTCCGCACCTACCACGCCGAGGTCCCGCCGCGCGTCGAGTACGAGATCACCGACCTCGGGCTCAGCCTGGCGCCGCTGTTCGCGGCCATCGCCGAGTGGTCGGTCAACCTCGACGCCGTCGAACAGGCGCGGAAGGACTACGACGCCAGGGTCAAGCGTTAGCGCGCAGCGACTCGATGCGGGCCCGGTGCCGGGCGCCCCACGCGCCCAACGGGCCCAGCGCCTCGTTGAGGGAATGGCCGAACTCGGTCAGCGAGTACTCCACGCGCGGCACGGTCTCGTCGTACTCGTGCCGGGTCACGATCTCGTCGGCCTCCAGTTCGCGCAACTGCTCGGTGAGCACCTTCACGCTCACCCCGGGCAGTTCCCGCTTCACCTCGCCGAACCGCTTGCTGCCGGTGGACAGCGCCCACAGGATCAGCACCTTCCACTTGCCGCCGACGACGTCCAAAGCCGCGTCGATCCCGCACACGTAAGGCCTTTTCCGCACCACCGCCGAACCGCCCCCTGGTTACACAAAAGTGAGTGGTCACCATTTTGTGCGTACTTGATCAGTGTATGCGCACGCGCCGACGATGAAGTGGTGACCAACGAACGAGAAAACGTGACCGTGCTCGGCCTCGGCCTGATGGGCACGGCGCTCGCCACCGCCTTCCAAAGCGCCGGCCACCCCACGACGGTGTGGACGCGGTCGGACCGACCGGGCCCCGAGGGCACGACCCGGGCGCGCACGGCAGCGGAGGCCGTGGCCGCGAGCCCGATCATCGTGGCGTGCGTGCTCGACTACCGCGCGGTCGAAGAAACCCTGCCCACCGACCTCGCCGGCAAGCTCGTCGTCAACCTCACCACCGGCACCCCGGACCAGGCCCGCGAGATGGCCGCCGAGGTCGAGCGGCGCGGCGGGCGCTACCTCGACGGCGGGATCATGACCACCCCGCCCGCCGTCGGCACCCCCGCGGCCATGATCCTCTACTCCGGCCCGGCGGACCTGTACGCGCAGCACGAGAGCACCCTCCAAGCCCTCGGCGCCGCGACCTTCGTCGGCGAGGACACGGGGTTCGCGGCGCTGTTCGACACCGCGCTGCTGACGATCATGTACGCCGGCCTCACCGGCTACCTCACCGCGACCGCGCTGGTGGACCGCGAAGGCGTGCCGGCGAAGGCGTTCCTCCTCATGGCGCAGGGGATGCTCGGCACCGTGGCGTCGTTCCTGCCCGCCATGGCCGACCAGGTGGACAGCGGCGACTTCACCAGTCGGGAAGCCCGGCTGGACATGCAGATCTCCGCCGCCGACCACCTGATCCACGCGACACGGGACCGCGGCGTCGACACGACGCTGCTCAAGCACGTGAAGAGCCTCATCGAACGGGCCGTCGCGGCCGGGCACGGCGGTTCGGACTACCCCGCCGTGATCGAAGTGCTCAGGAAGGGGTGACCGCCCCGGCGGGCTGTGTTTCCTCAATCCACACAGGGGATGCCGTCGGCCGACGGTGGCGGAGCGGGGCTGGTCGTCGTGGGTTTCGGCGCGGTCGAGGAGGGTTTGGGTGCGGTCAGGCGACCCAGGGTGATGCCCACGGCGGTGTGCATCGCCTCCCGGCCGTCGGCCTTCGGCGTGCCGGTGATCGGCAGGGTGGTGAACCGGATGCCGGTCACCCGGCGGGCCACGTCGAGCACGTCCCAGCCCTCGGACAGCACGACGTTGCGCGTGGCCACGTCCACCACCGGCCCCAGCGCGGCCAGGCCCTGCTCGCGGACCCGGACCAGCACGGACTTGAGGAACGCCTGCTGCCGCCGGGTCCGGTCCAGGTCGCCGCGGCGCAGGCCGTGCCGCTGCCGCACGAACGCCAGCGCCTGCGCCGCGTCCAGCCGCTGCCGGCCCGCCGGGAAGTCGGCGCCGGAGAACTCGCGGTCCGCCGTCGCCGCGTTCAGGCACACGTCCACGCCGTCCAGCGCCTGCGCCAGGTGGTAGAAGCCGGTCAGGCTCAGCTCGGCGAACGCGTCCACCGGCACGCCCAGGAACTCGCGCACCGTCTCCACCTGGGCCCGCCGCCCGGCCTCGCGGCCGAGCCACTCCAGTTCCGCCGGGTCGTGCCGGCCCTCGGTGACCAGCCGGCGCTCTTCGTCCTCCTTGGCCCGCCCGTAGGCCTCCTTGATCTTCTCCCGGGGCGTGCCCGCCACGCCGTGCAGGACGGCGTAGTTGTCGCGCGGCAGGGACATCGCGGTCGCCGGCGAGCCGTCGTTCGGGATGTGCACCAGCATCAGCGTGTTCGCGTTGTAGCCGCCCCGGTCGACGTCGCCCGCGTGCAGCTTCTCCAGCACGTCGTCCGGCGGCGGGTTGCCGTCCAGGTCGCGCCGCGTGGTGAGGCCCATGAGCAACACGTTCAGCCCGTCGTCGGAGCGCGGGGCGTCCGCCGGGATGGCCCGCGACCGGCGCAGACCGGTGTCCAGGTCGTGATAAGTGGTCCAGGCCACTCCGGACCCGGCCAGCACCGCCACCGCCAGCGCGATCCACGCGATCCGCGCCACGATCAGTGAGAACTCCCGCACCGACCACACCCCCCGTCGCGTAGCCTATGGCCGTTGAGACGCTGGGGGAGCACGGTGGTCGACCGGATCTCACACCTGCCGAGTCTCGCCGCGCTCGCGGTGGCCGGGGTGTTCGCGGGGATCGGCATCTGGGTGGACGGGGAGCAACCCGGGTGGCTCTTCGGCGTCTTCCTGGTCGTGGGTGCCGTGGTGGCGGCTGCCGTCGTGCGGCCCGTGGGGTTGTGGACGGTCGTCCCGTCGCCGCCGGTGCTGTGCGCGGCGCTCGTGGTGGGCGGTGCCGCGCTGGACGGGAAGTCGTTGCGGGAGTTGGTGATCTCGTCCGCTCCGCTGGTGGTGCGGGCGTTCCCGTCGATGGCGGTCGCGGTGGGGGCCGGCGTCGTCGTCGCGGTGGTTCGTGTGGGGGGAACGTGGTGGCAAAGCAGGTCTTCGTCGACGAGACGGGCAGACGCCGGGGACTGATGGGGGTGGTCGGCGTCGCGGTGGCGGCGTCGCTGCTCGGGTTGGCGTTGGTGATCCTCGCCACCGTGATGGGGCAGGCGGGGTGAGATCGCACTGGATCTCGCTGCTGGTGGGGCTGGCGTTGTTGTTGGGGGCGTTGAGCTTCCACGCGTACGCGACGGCCGTGCCGCCGGCGTCGCCGCGGGCGCCGGTGGCGGCCGAGCCGGCGCCGGCGGGGACGGTCGTGCTGGTCTTCCACGGCGGTCCGGACCCGCGCTACACGCCCCGGCTGCTGGACCGGTTGGCGGCTCGGCAGGTGCGGGCGACGTTCTTCGTGGTCGGTTCGGCGGTCACCCGGCACCCGGAGCTGGTGCGGCGCATGGTGGACGAGGGCCACGAGGTCGGGGTCGGGACGTTCCGCGCCGCTCCGGATTCCGGGTGGGACGGGGCGTTCAGCCGAGCGGCGCTGGCGGCGGTGGCCCCGGTCCACAGTGGATCTTCAGAGGCCGACCCGGAGACCATCGACGTCTCGGTGCGCGATCCCGAGGCGATCGTGGCGGCCACGGACGTCGGTCGGGTCGTGCGGCTGCACATCACCAGCAGTGCTCCCGGGGTGGTCGACCTGTTGGCCGACCGGTACCCGGGCCACCGGTTCGCCGGGCTGGACTCGGTGACCGGGCGCGGGGTGGTCGAGGCCGGGTTCGGGCAGCGGGTGACCGGGCACGCGCTGGCGCTCGCCCAGCGGCACGGCGGGACCGTCGTGGTGGTGCTGGGGGTGTTGAGCGCGATCGTGGCGGTGCTGGCGCTGCTGCGGGCGGTCATGCAGTTGGGCCTGGCGCACACGTCGCGGCGGCTGCGGCGGGTCGACGCGGTGGTGGACGTGGCGCACGCGCCGCCGGTGTCGGTGGTCGTGCCCGCGTACAACGAGTCCGCGAACATCGTGGCCGCGGTGACGTCGATCGCCGCGTCGGAGCACCCGGCCCCGGTCGAGGTGGTGGTGGTCGACGACGGGTCGACCGACGGCACCGCGGCGCTGGTGGAGGGCCTGGGGCTGCCGGGCGTGCGGGTGCTGCGCCAGGACAACGCGGGCAAGCCGGCCGCGCTGAACGCGGGCATCGGCGCGGCCCGGTACGACGCCCTGGTGCTGGTCGACGGCGACACGGTGTTCGAGCCGGACACGGTGAGCAAGGTCGTCCGGCCGCTGGGCCTGCCCGGTGTGGGCGCGGTGTCCGGGAACGTGAAGGTCGCCAACCGGGGCGGGGTGTTCGGGCGCTGGCAGCACCTGGAGTACTGCGCGGGCTCCAACCTCGACCGGCAGATCCTCAACGCGCTGGGGTGCCTGCCGACGATCCCCGGCGCGATCGGCGCGTTCCGGCGGGAGGCGTTGGCGCAGGTCGGCGGGATCAGCGCGGAGACGCTGGCCGAGGACACCGACGTGACGATGGCGATCACCCGGGCGGGGTGGCGGGTGGTGTACGAGCCGGGGGCGCGGGCGTGGACCGAGGTGCCGACCGGGGTGCGCGGGCTGTACCGGCAGCGGTACCGGTGGTCCTACGGGACCTTCCAGTCGATGTGGAAGCACCGGGCGGCGCGGGGGCGGATGGGCCGGCTGGGGCTGGCCTACCTGCTGCTGTTCCACGTGGTGCTGCCGTTGCTCGCGCCGGCGTTGGACGTGTACGTGATCTACGGGGCCTTCATCGCGGACGCGCCCTGGGCGGTGGTGGTCTGGGCGCTGTTCCTGGCGATGCAGACGTTGAGCGCGGGGTACGCGCTGCGGCTGGACGGGGAGTCGTTGCGGCCGTTGTGGACTTTCCCGTTGCAGCAGTTGGCCTATCGGCAGTTGACGTACCTGGTGGTGGTGAAGTCGCTGGTCACGGCCTTGCACGGGACGCCGGTGCGGTGGCAGTCGGTGGGGCGCAGCGGGCTGGCCGAGGTCGCGGCCCGGTAGTGCGCCGAGCCCGGGCCGCTGGTGGCGACCCGGGCCCGTGCTGTCACTCGATCACTTTGATGGCGCCCGCCGGGCACAGGTGGGCGGCCTCACGGGCCTCCCGCTCGTGGCCGGCGGCGGTCGGGTCCAGCAGGACCACGGTGCCGTCGTCGTCGGACTGGTCGAAGACGTCCGGGTCGGTCAGGGCGCACATGCCCGAACCGGCGCAGCGGTCCGGGTCCACCTCGATCCTCATGAGAACGCCACCGGCAGCTTGTGCACGCCGTAGATGGCCATGTCGTCCCGCATCGGCACCTCCTCCGCCGGCACCGCCAGGCTCAGGTCCGGGAACTCGCGGAACAGCGCGGTGAAGCCCACCCGCATCTCGATGCGCGCCAACTGCTGGCCGAGGCACTGGTGGACGCCGTGCCCGAAGGCGACGTGGCCGGTGGCAGGCCTGCGGATGTCGAACTCCTCCGGCCGGTCGAACTTGGCGGGGTCGCGGTTCGCGGCCGAGACGGAGATGCTGACCGCCTCCCCGGCCGCGATGGTGACGCCGCCCAGCTCCACGTCCTCCAGCGCGACGCGG
This sequence comes from Actinosynnema sp. CA-248983, assembly GCA_050954585.1. Classification (GTDB taxonomy): domain Bacteria; phylum Actinomycetota; class Actinomycetes; order Mycobacteriales; family Pseudonocardiaceae; genus Actinosynnema. Next base: position 1,814,222 of record CP191863.1, read on the forward strand.
GACGCGCCGAACTGGACGATCGAGAGGTACCGCATCAGCTCCTCGACCGTGTTGTCGACCAGGGACGGGTCGTTCTTCAGCGCCTCCAGCTGGTCCGGGTGGTTGAGCAGGGTGAGCGTGCCGATGCCCAGCATGTTCGCCGTCGTCTCGTGGCCGGCGATCAGCAGGAGGAGCCCCATGTTGGTGACTTCCTCGTCGGTCAGCTCGCCGGTCTCGATCAGGCCGGTCAGCATGTCGTCGCCGGGGTCCGAGTGCTTGCGCCGGACCAGGTCGGCCACGAAGTCCTCGATCCGTTCGAACGCCGCCTTGATCTCCTCGAAGTCCTGGCTCAGGGTGAACGAGGTCTTGGTGTCCCGCTGGAACGCCTCGCGCTCGTCGTAGGGCACCCCCAGCAGTTCGCAGATCACCATCGAGGGCACCGGCAGCGCGAACGCCTCCACGAGGTCGACGCCCGGGCCCTGGGCCCGCACGTCGGCCAGGTGGTCGCGCACGATGGCCTCGATCCGGGGGATGAGCTGGTTCATCCGCCGGACGGTGAACTGGCCGGTCAGCAGTCGGCGGTACTTGGCGTGGTCCTGGCCGTCCATGCTGATGAACATGCCGGGCTTGGCCGGCGGCTGCTGCGGGATCGGCTTGCCGCCCGCGCGGATCGGCGAGCGCTGGAGTTCGGCCCGGTTGCTGAACCGGTTGTCCGCCAGCACCTCCCGGGCCAGCGCGTGCGTGGTCACGAGCCAGCCCAGGTGGCCGTCCGGGTAGGACATCCTGGAGATCGGCTCCGTCTCGCGCAACACCCCCAGTGCCGCGGGCGGGTCGAACGGCGAACTGCGTGTGGTGGGCAGTTCGGGGTAGAGAGTTTCGGTCATCTCGCACACCTCCCAGTGCGTCAGGGACCTACTTCGCAAGCTACAGAAGATTCACGAACCCGTGAAGTAAATAAGCCGTAAGTGAAGCGAGCTAGTACGAGATGTAGTAGGTGTGCTACAAACTGCCCGAGAACTTCGACAGGGGGAGGTGACGGGCTTGGTCATCGAAGTGCGCGACCTGCGGATGCGCTACGGCACCACGGACGTGCTGCACGGGGTGGACTTCACGGCCGAGCGGGGCGAGGTGGTCGCCCTGCTCGGGCCGAACGGGGCGGGCAAGACCACGACGATCGAGATCCTGGAGGGCTTCCGGATGCCCTCCGCGGGCCACGTCCGGGTGCTGGGCGTCGACCCGGCCACGGGGGACGAGCTGTGGCGCGCCAAGCTGGGCGTGGTGCTCCAGTCGTGGCGCGACCACGCCCGGTGGAAGGTCCGCGAGCTGCTGGACCACGTGGGCCGGTACTACGAGCCGTACAGCACGCCCGAGCACACGCGCCCGTTCGACACCGACGAGCTGATCAAGACCGTCGGGCTGGAGGAGCACGCGCACAAGAAGAGCGGCAAGCTGTCGGGTGGCCAGCGGCGCAGGCTGGACGTGGCGATCGGCATCGTCGGCAAACCGGAACTGCTGTTCCTCGACGAGCCCACCGCGGGCTTCGACCCGCACGCCCGCCGGGAGTTCCACGACCTGGTCCACCGGCTGGCCGACCTGGAGGGCATGACGATCCTGCTCACCACGCACGACCTGGCCGAGGCGGAGAAGCTCGCCGACCGCATCCTGGTGCTGGCGGGCGGGAAGATCATCGCCGACGGCAGCCCCGACCAGCTCAGCCGCCAGGTCGAGGGCCAGTCCGAGGTCCGCTGGACCCAGGACGGCACGCGGCACGTCCACGCCACCGACGACGCGACGGCGTTCGTGCGCACCCTGCTGGGGCAGCACCCCGACGGCATCTCGGAGCTGGAAGTGCGGCGCAGCACGTTGGAGGACACGTACTTGGAACTGGTTCAGCGGTTCGAGAGCGGCCAGATGGCCGGCCGGGAGGTGGCGGCGCTGTGAACGCGACGACGCACGCGGTGGGACTGGGCTTCCAGCGCGGCTGGCTGGAGTTCCGGCACTCGTTGGGCAGCTCGGACCAGGTCTACAACCTGTTCATCGCGGTCGCCTACACCCTGGTCCTGTTCTTCCAGCAGGACTCGAAGATCGAGGGCGCCACGCTGTCCCTGGCCGCGTTGTCGCTGCCGGGCATGATCGGCGCGTCGGTCGCGTTCGGCGGGTTGGTCGGTCCGGCCGGGCAGCTGTCGCTCAACCGCGAGGACGGCACCCTGCTGCGGGCCAAGGCCGTGCCCAACGGCATGGTCGGGTACGTGGTCGGCCGGGTCGCGCAGACGTCCCTGGACATCTTCTTCGGCTTGGTGGTCGGGATCTTGCCGGCGCTGATCCTGATCCCGAACCTGACGGACGCGGGTTTCCTGGGGTGGCTGGCGGTGCTGCCGGTGCTGTTGCTGGGTCTGGCCGCGACCCTGCCGTGGGGTGCGATCGCCGGCTCGATCGCCAAGAGTCCGCAAGGGGCCATGGGCTTCACGATGCTGCCGATGATGGGCGTGGTGGCGATCTCGGGCATCTTCTACCCGATCCAGGCGCTGCCGGGCTGGTTGCAGGGCTTGGGTCAGGTGTTCCCGGTGTACTGGGTGGGCCTGGGTGCGCGGTCGGCCCTGCTGCCGGACGCGGCGGCGGCGACGGAGATCGGCGGTTCGTGGCGGACGTTCGAGATGGTCGGCGTCCTGGGGGTGTGGGCGGTCGTCGGGTTCGCACTCGCGCCTACGATCCTGCGACGGATGGCCCGCCGCGAGTCGGGTGCCGACATGGAGCAGCGCCGACAAGCGGCGTTGCAGAGGGGCATGGGGTGAGCGAGACCGTCTACAACCGGATCGCGATGCTGCGGGCAGAACGCGGCGTCTCCCGCCGGCAGCTCTCCGAGGCCTTGGGCATCCACTACCAGACGGTGGGGTACTTGGAGCGCGGGGAGTACAGTCCCAGCCTTTATCTCGCGTTGCGCATCGCGCAGTATTTCGAGGTGCCGGTGGAGGTCGTGTTCTCGACCGACCCGTTCCCCAGGTTGGGCAGCAGCGAACGATCCGCTTGAGACGGGCGTGTCTCCCGCCGCGCAGCGGCGGTTTTGGTAGGGCTCCCAGCCCAGGGGAACCGACGCTCTTCCCTCTCCCATCGGTGGTTCTCCAGGCCGCTTCTAGCCAGAAGCCCAGCGTTGCGCTGTGTCCTCCTCGGCGGCCCTGCCTGCCGGTGCTGCGCGCCGGAAGCGTTGGGTGTGGGGTGGTCAGTGGCCGAAGGTGCCGCGTAGGGCGGTGCGGATGGCGGCTGTTGGTTCGGGAGCCCGGGGATGCGTGCGGTGGTCGTGGGGGCGGGCTGGGTGGGGTTTCGGCTGCGGTGGCGTTGCGGGCTGTGGGGTGGGACGTCGTCGTGTTGGAGCGGGCGGCTGGGTTCGGGGAGGTGGGGGCGGGGATCGGGGTGATGCCCAACGCGATGCGGGCGCTTGAGGCGTTGGGGGTGGCCGACTCGGTTCGGCGGATCGGTACGCCCCGGGTGGCCGGCGGGGTGCGGGACTGGCGGGGGCGGGCGTTGGTCCGGGTTGCTGCGGGGGAGCATGTCGTCGCCGTGCACCGGGCCGATCTGCACCGGGTGTTGCGAGGGGCGTTGCCGGAGCGGTGCTTGGTGACGGATGCCGAGGTGACGTCTCTCGACGATCTTGAAGCGGATCTCGTGGTGAGGGCTGATGGGATTCGGAGTCGGGTTCGGGAGGTGCTGTTCCCGGGGCTGCCCCGACCGGTGTACGCGGGGGCGACGGCGTGGCGGAGCGTGACGAGGGTGTCGTTCGCGCGCGAGCTGGAGGTCAACCAGACGCTCGGCCCGGGGACGGAGTTCGGCATCCTCCCGCTGGGTGACGACCGGGTCTACTGGTACGCCGCCACCGTCGCGCCGGCCGGGGGAGCCGCCGCCGACGAACTCGCCGAGGTGCGGCGGCTGGTCGGGCACTGGCACCGGCCGATCGTCGACCTCTTGGACGCCACGCCGCCGGAGACCGTCCTGCGCCACGACATCCACGAGCTGCGCACCCCACCGCCCTCCTACGTCAAGGGCCGCGTGGCGCTGCTCGGTGACGCCGCCCACGCGATGACCCCCTACCTGGGACAAGGCGCCTGCACGGCCATCGAGGACGGCGTGGTGCTGGCCTCGGCGCTCGCCCGGTTCGGCACCGTGCCCGAGGCGCTGGCGCATTACGACCGCGAACGACGGCCGCGCGGGCTCGCGGTGGCCCGGATGTCGCGCCTCGCCGGCCGGTTCGGGCACCGGATGCGCAACCCGGTGGCCATCGCCGCGCGCAACACCGTCCTGCGCGCGCTGCCGTCCAGCGCGGCCGTCCGGGGCATGTCGACCTTCACCGCTTGGCGGGCACCGGAGCTGTCACCCGATAGGTGAAAAATGGACCGTGATGCAAATCACTGGTCACCGCCGCGAGTCGAGCGGGTAACGATCCAATATCACTCGTTTTCGCAGGATTCCTCACCCTTTCGCCGTATCAAGCACTCACGGTGCGGTACTGATCGCCGGGCGTGTCGACCCCCGGGTGCCCGACACGGCGGTGCACCGACCACGAAAGTGCAACTACGGTGTCGCGCCATGGCCCCCGTCCCCTCGTGTCCGACTGAAGCCATCCCCCTGCGCACCGCCTCCGTCGACCTCGCCGAGGCCGACGACTTCATCCGCCTGCACCGCTCCGAGCACCCCGAGGAGGGCCCGGTCGAGGACCGCCTGGCCGAGGTCCACGCCGAGGTCGCCGCGACCGGCGCCTACCGGCACACGGCCGCCGAACTGGCCTTCGGCGCGCGCGTCGCCTGGCGCAACAGCGCCCGCTGCATCGGCCGGCTGTACTGGCACAGCCTCAAGGTCCGCGACCTGCGGGACCTGCGCGACCCCAAGGAGGTCGCCGACGAGTGCGTCGAGCACCTCAAGCTCGCCACCAACGGCGGCAAGGTCCGACCGGTGATCACCGTGTTCGCCCCCGACGAGCCCGGCCAGCCCGGTCCGCGCATCCGCAACGAGCAGTTGATCCGCTACGCGGGCTACCGGGGCCCGGACGGCGGTGTCCTCGGCGACCGCCGCAACGCCGACCTCACCGACCACGTCATCGGGATGGGCTGGCGCCCGCCGGCCGAGCGCGGCCCGTTCGACGTGCTGCCGCTGGTCGTGGAGCGCGAGGACGCCGAGCCGTACCTGCTCGAACTGCCCCGGGACACCGTCATGGAGGTCCCGATCAGCCATCCCGAGTACCCGTGGCTGGGTGACCTGGGGTTGAGATGGCACGCGGTGCCGGCGATCAGCAACATGCGCCTGCGCATCGGCGGCGTCGACTACCCGGCCGCCCCCTTCAACGGCTGGTACATGGGCACCGAGATCGGCGCCCGCAACTTCGCCGACACCGACCGCTACGACCTGCTGCCCTACCTGGGCAAGCGGATGGGCCTGGACACCTCGAAGGTGCAGACCCTGTGGCGGGACCGGGTCCTGGTCGAGCTGAACCGCGCGGTGCTGCACTCGTTCGCCGAGGCGGGGGTGACCATCACCGACCACCACACCGAGTCCGACCGGTTCCTCACGCACCTGAAGAAGGAGGAGGCGGCGGGCCGCAGCTGCCCGGCGGACTGGACGTGGATCGTGCCGCCGATGTCCAGCGGGATCACCAGCGTGTTCCACCGGTACTACGACAAGCACGAGCTGGTGCCCAACTTCTTCCCCGGCGACACGAAGGGCGTGTGCCCGGTCATCCACTAGCACGCCAGTACGCCCGTCCGGTTAAAGTCAACGGTGGATGTGGTGTGGATCACCTTTGATCGACTAGTGTGACTCTCCGTGAGAGTGGGCATCCCCGCGGAATCGCGGCCCGCCGAGCGCCGCGTAGCAGGTCTACCGGAAACGGTGACCACGCTGATCGGCGCCGGTCTCGCGGTGGACGTGCAGTCCGGCGCGGGCGTGCACGCGCACGCCTCGGACGAGTCCTACCGGTCGGCCGGCGCCGAGATCGTTCCCGACCACCCCGCAGGGACCACCGAGGTCGTGGTCTCCGTGCAGCCGCTCGACGTCGAGCAGGCCAGAAAGCTGCGCGAGGGCGACATCACCGTCAGCTTCCTCCAACCGTCCACCGAGCTGGACCTGGTGCGGGTGCTGGCCGAGCGCGGCGTCACCGCGTTCAGCCTCGACCTGCTGCCGCGCGTGACCCGGGCGCAGGGCGCCGACGCGCTGTCCTCCCAGGCCCTGGTGGCGGGTTACCGCGCGGTCCTGGTGGCCGCGCAGCACCTGCCGCGCTTCCTGCCGATGTTCACCACCGCCGCGGGCACCGTCCCGCCCGCCAAGGTCCTCGTGCTGGGCGCGGGCGTGGCGGGGTTGCAGGCGATCGCCACGTCCCGCCGGCTGGGCGCCGTGGTCGAGGCCTACGACGTCCGCCGCGCCGCTGCCGAGGAGGTGCGCAGCCTGGGCGCCAAGTTCCTGGAGCTGGGCCTGGAGTCCCAGGACGGCGTGTACGCCGCCGCCCAGTCCGAGCAGTTCCTGGAACGCCAGCGCGAACTCATCGCCGAACGCGTCGCGCAGAGCGACGTGGTCATCTCCACCGCGGCGATTCCCGGCCGCAAGGCGCCCGTCCTGGTCACCACCGACATGCTCAAGGCGATGACCCCGGGCTCGGTGGTGGTCGACCTGGCCGCCGAGTCGGGCGGCAACGTCGTGGGTTCCCGGCCGGGCGAGGACGTGTGGGTCGGCGAGGTCCTCGTGCACGGGGTCCGCAACCTGCCCAGCAGCATGCCGGTGCACGCCAGCCGCCTGTACGCGCGCAACGTCGCCAACTTCCTCGGGCTGATGACCGAGGACGGCCGGGTCGTCCCGGACCTGGACGACGAGGTGTTGAGCGGTTCGTGCCTCACCCACGAAGGCGTGGTCCGGCACGCGCCCACCAGGGAGCTGCTGTGATCGACCTGCTGACGATCTTCGTGCTGGCCGTGTTCGTGGGCTTCGAGGTGGTCTCGAAGGTCTCCACGATCCTGCACACCCCGTTGATGTCCGGCGCCAACGCCATCCACGGCGTGATCCTCGTGGGCGCGATCCTGATCACCGGCCAGGCCGAGGGCGGGGTCGAGCTGGTGCTCGGCCTGCTGGCGGTCTTCCTGGCCACGGTGAACGTGGTCGGCGGCTTCGTGGTCACCGACCGGATGCTGGAGATGTTCAAGGGGCACAAGCGATGAACTGGGTCCAGCTCGCCTACCTGGCCGCCGCGCTGTGCTTCATCCTGGCGCTCAAGGGCCTCAGCACCCCCGGTACGCCCGCGCCGGCAACCTCGTCGGCGCGGCGGGCATGGCACTGGCCGTGGTCACGGTGTTCTTCACGGTGTCGCACAACCTCGTGCTCATCCTGGTCGCGGTGGCCGCCGGCACCGCCGTGGGCATCCCGGCGGCCCGCCAGGTGAAGATGACCGCCATCCCGCAGATGGTGGCGCTGTTCAACGGCGTGGGCGGCGCGGCGGCGGCCCTGGTGGCGCTGACCGAGTTCCTGGAGGTCGCCGACGGGGGCGTGCTGTTCGACGTGGCCACGGTGTTGACCGTCCTCATCGGATCGGTCAGCTTCTCGGGCAGCGTGGTGACGTTCCTGAAGTTGCAGGAGATCATGACGACCCGGCCGGTGCTGCTGCCGGCCGGTCAGGTGATCAGCATCGCGGTGGCGGGGGCGAGCGCGCTGCTGGCGCTGGCGGTGATGTTCACCGATTCGAGTGCGCTGCTGGTGCTGCTGGCGTTGGCGGGCTTGGCGCTGGGCGTGCTGTTCGTGCTGCCGGTCGGCGGTGCGGACGTGCCGATCGCCATCTCCCTGCTGAACGCCTTCACCGGCCTGGCCGTCGCCGCGTCCGGCTATGTGCTGGGTAACACGTTGTTGATCGTGGCGGGCACCCTGGTCGGCGCGTCCGGCACCATCCTGACTCGGCTGATGGCTCAGGCGATGGGCAGGCCGCTCACGAACATCCTGTTCGGGGCGTTCAAGGCCGCGCCACCCAGTGCCGGTGGCGGGGAGCAGCGCTCGGTTCGGGCGGGCACGGTCGAGGACGTCGCCATCCTGCTCGGGTACGCGCACTCCGTGCTGGTGGTGCCGGGGTACGGGCTGGCCGTCGCGCAGGCCCAGCACGCGGCGCGGGAGCTGGTGCGGCTGCTGGAGTCGCGCGGGATCTCGGTGAACTACGGCATCCACCCGGTCGCGGGGCGGATGCCGGGGCACATGAACGTGCTGCTGGCGGAGGCGGACGTGCCTTACGAGCAGTTGAAGGAGTTGGGCGACGTCAACCCGGGGATGGGCAGCGTCGATGTCGTCCTGGTGGTTGGGGCGAACGATGTGGTCAACCCGGGGGCGCGGGACGAGCCGTCGAGCCCGATCTACGGGATGCCGATCTTCGACGTGGACAAGGCCAAGTCGGTGGTGTTCATGAAGCGGTCCATGCGGCCCGGGTTCGCCGGGGTGGACAACGAGCTGCTGTACAACCCGAAGACGACGTTGTTGTTCGGTGACGCAAAGGATTCGTTGACCAAGCTGCTCACTGCCGTCAAGGTGCTGTGACCCCGGCCTGCTTTGGCCGCGAAGCGGCTGCTTTTGGCAGGGCTCCCAGCCCGGGGGAAGGGCTTCGGCGCCCCCACCGTATGACACAAGCCACAAGCCCAGCGTTGCGCCGTGTCCTCCTCGGCGGCCCTGCCGCCGCGCTGCGCGCGCCGAAGCATGGCGTGCGAGGGTCAGAGTTCGTAGCCCGGGAGTGGTGGGCCGGTGAAGGGGCCGAAAGCGGTGTCGGCGCCGGTTTCGGCCCACCAGTCCGCCAGTGCCGCCGTCGGTACGTCCGGCACGTACACCGTGTAACCCGATGCCCGGATGGTCCGCACCATCAACTCGATCGCCTTGTGCGGCAGCGATTCCTCTTCGACCGCCAGGCGGCTGACCGCCGAAGGGGCGAGTGCCAGCGCGTCCACCGGCAACTCGCCCAGCAACGACAGTTCCGCCTGCCCGCCGTTGAAACCCGACAAAGCCAAGGAGACACCCATTTCCCGGAGCACCTCGGCGTTGTCGCCGTCCTCGTCGAGCATGGCGCGGGTGTCCAGGTAGAGGCGCAGGGAAGCGCCGGGTAAACCGGTTTCGTCGAGGACCCGTTTCACCGTGGCGACCAGGTCTTCGTCCCGGGACTGCATGGGGGACAGCTCGAAGTGCAGGGTGCCGGCCGACCAGGTCGCGGCCGATTCGGCGGCCTCCCGGAGGGCCCATTGGCCCAATTTGAGCGACAGGCCGTTCGCTTCGGCCATCTTGACGCAGTCCCGGTGTTCCAGGTCGTCCCACCGGAGCCTCGCGATCTGGCCGACCGAAACCCCGGTCGCCAAGTCGACGATGGGCCGGAACTCCACCTCCAGTTCCGCGTCGCGCAGGGCGCCGGGCATTCTCGCCGCACGGGCCTGCCAGGAACGGGAAGTGGTGTCCTTGGGACGGTCGTAGGTCTGCCATTGGCCTTTGCCCTTCGCCTTCGCGCGGCGGAGGGTGGCGTTGGCGGCGCGCAGGAGTTCCGCGGTGGCCCAGCCCGGGGACGGGCGGTCCACCACGCCGATGCCCGTGCTCAACGCGATGCCGTTCTTCATGGGCGTTTCGAGAGCGGCGTTGATGCGTTCGACCATCTGGGGGACTTTGGGGGTTTCCGGTCGGTTGGCCACCACGATCGCGAACTCGTCGCCGCCGATCCTCGCCACCAGGGCCTGCTCGCCCGAGAACACGCTGGTCAGGCGGGTGGCGACCTCGCGCAGCAGGTCGTCGCCTTCGGGGTGGCCCAGGCCGTTGTTCACCACGGAGAACGCGTCCAGGTCCAGGTGGTACAGGGTGATGCCGTCCGGGGCGGACTTGTGCATCGTCTCCAGCCTTGTCGCGAAGCGCTGCCGGTTGGACAGGCCGGTGAGCGAGTCGTGCAGGAGCTGGTGGCCGAGGTTCTTCTGGAGCAGGTGCAGTTCGGTGACGTCCTCGGCCATCGTCACGTGGTAGGCGGGCGCGCCGTCGGCGTCGCGGAGCAGCGACACCGCCAGGCGCACCCACACCGGGTCGCCGTCCTCGCCGAGCAGACGACGTTGCTCACGGAAGCGGTCGACGCGGCCTGCGCCCACGGCCCGGTACATGCCGGCCAGGGCCTCGCGGTCGTCCGGGTGGAACACGCCGATGAGCTTGCGGCCGGGCAGGTCCTCGTGCGGCACGCCGATCATCTCGCCGAGCGAAGCGTTGGCCTGCACGCACACCCCGCGCAGGTCGGTGATCGCGATGCCGAACGCGGCGGTGGTGAACACCTCCCGGAACCGGCTCTCGTTGACCTTGGCCACCCGTTCGGCACGCGTCTTGGCCGCCATCAGCGCGCGCTTGATCTCCTCCTGCTGGTCGAACGCGTCCAGCCGCATGGCGATGGCGAAGCTGGTGCTGAGGCTGCCCAGGATCGCCACGACCTTCTCCGGCAGTTGCGGCACGTCCTCCAGCTCGGGCGTGAACAGCAGCGTCCGGCCGAGCACCTCCACCGTGCGCTGCAACGTGTCCGGCCCGTTGAAGTGCGCCTTGACGAGCCGTTCGCCGACCACCGCGACCGGGTCGACGGTGAACGGGTCCGCCTGCACGGCATCGGCGATCACGTCCACCAGCCCGCGCAGGAACCGCTCGATCTCCGCCGGGGACAGCGGCACGTAGGCCGTCGGGTAGACGGCCCGCATCCACTCCCGGGCGAGTTCTTGCCGCCGTGGTCTACTCGGCGGCGTCACGTGGTCTCACCGCTTGTGGCCCACTCCCGCGAAGATACCGGCCTGCTCCGGGTCGTCCCGCCCGGCGATCTCCTCCTCCGGCCGCCACAGCGGCGGCGGCACGACACCCGGCGGCACGACCTCGAAGCCGTCGAAGAGCGCGGTGATCTCCGCGTGGGTGCGCGGGAACACCGGGTTCATGCTCTTCTTCATCACCTCGACGACACCCGCCATCTCCGCCGGCTGCAAATCCCAGGTGAACTGCGACAGCGCGAGCGCGCTGCCCGGCGCCAGGGCATCCCGGTAGACCTCCAGCACGCCGACCGGGTCGCTCTCCGGCGGTAGGAAGTGGAACACGCCGACGGCCACCACGCCGACCGGCGCGGCGAAGTCCAGCAGGCCGGTGCGTTGCGCGGCGGCGAGCACGGTGTGCGGGTCGGTGACGTCCTCCTGCAGGACGGCGGCCCGCGGCTCGTGCTCCAGCAGCATCCGGCTGTGCGCGACGGCGACGTCCTCGTAGTCGACGTACACCACGCGGGCGTCGGGCGCGGCCCGGTGCGCGATCTCGTGGACGTTGCCGACGGTCGGGATGCCCGAGCCCAGGTCCAGGAACTGCCGGATGCCGTGGTCGAGAAGGTGCAGCACCGCGCGGCGCAGGAACGCCCGGTCGAGGCGGACGATCGCGCGCGCGTTGGGCTGCGCGACCAGGAACTCCTCGGCCAGCGCGCGGTCGGCGGCGAAGTTGTGGCCGCCGCCGAGCAGGTAGTCGCAGAGGCGGGCGGCGCTGGGGAGGCCCGGGTCCACGTCGTCCGGGACCCAGTTCGCGTTCCGCGCCACTCCGCACTCCGTGTTCACAAGGATGGATCGACCGGAGAGTACTGAGCGGGCGACATGGGTCGGCAGAGCCCGCGCCCGCTTGTCCCCGATCGGCGTACACCGGACGGGAATCCGATCACGCTGCGTGTGATCCCGCGATGTGGACCGGGGTGCGCCGGCCACGACAGTGTCCGGCCGGTGTCGCCGCGGGCGAACGACATCCCTTGTGGGCGAAGCGTTTTCGCGTCCCGCCGGCCGTGTCGAACACCCGGCGGACCGGGATTCGCCCGGTGTCCGACATAGTTGAACCCAGTACCATTCGCCCATGTCAGACGAGGCACGCACGCTCACCGACGTGGTCACCCGACTCCGCCGGGCGCTGCGCACCAGCATCCGGTCGGAATGGCCGTGGGACTCGCTGCCGATGGCCCAGGTCGAGCTGCTCCAGACGCTGGCCGAGCGCCCGCCCATGCGGGTCGGCGACCTCGCCGCCGAGCTGCGGCTCGCGCCCAACACGGTCAGCGGGCTGGTGGGCCAGCTCATCGAGAGCGGCCTGGTGTCCCGGGGCGGCGACCCGACGGACCGGCGCGTCGCGCGGCTGTCGGTGACGCCGCAGGGGCACCAGCAGCTGGCCGTCTGGCAGGCCGCGCACGAGAAGCGCATCGGGTCCGCGCTGGACAAGCTGGAGCCGGGGGAGCGGGCGGACGTGGTGCGCGCGCTGTCCGCTTTGGACCACCTGGTAGACCACCTGCGTGCCCACTGACCCCGTCGACCCGGACGTCGACCTCCACGTCCCGGCGCAGCGCCAGGAACTCGCCCGGACGCACGGCGGCGTGCTCGCCGTGATCGCCCTCGGCGGCGGTCTCGGCGGCTTGGCGCGCTACGGCGTCGGGCTCCTGGTCCCCGGCGTGTGGGGGACGTTCCTGGTCAACGTCGTGGGAGGCGCGCTGATCGGCGTGCTCATGGTGCTGATCACCGAGCGGTGGCAGGCGCACCCGCTGGCGCGGCCGTTCCTCGGCGTCGGCGTGCTGGGCGGGTTCACCACGTTCTCCGCCTACACCAACGACTTCCGGCACCTGCTGGTGCCCGGTGGCGTGCTCGGAGCGTTCGCCTACCTGGTGCTGACGCTCCTCGCCGCCGTGGGTGCGACCGCGCTGGCCGTCGCGCTGACCCGGAGGGCGGTCGCGTGACGGCGTTGATGGTGTTCCTCGGCGCGGCCGTCGGCGCACCCCTGCGCTATCTCGTGGACCGGTTCGTGCAGTCCCGCCACGACACGGTCTTCCCGTGGGGCACGCTCACCGTGAACGTGGTGGGCTCGTTCGTCCTGGGCGCCCTCGCGGGCGCCGCCGTCGGGCCGGGGACGGCCGCGCTGCTGGGCACCGGGTTGTGCGGCGGCCTGACCACCTACAGCACGTTCGGCTACGAAACCGTGCGGCTGCTGGAGAACCGCGCCCACTTCCACGCCGTCGCGAACGTGGCGATCAGCGTCGTGGCGGGCGTGGGCGCGGCCCTCCTGGGCTACACGGTGGTCGCCGACCTCTGAACCAGCCGGTCCAGCACGGCGGGCAGTTCGCCCTCGTGCACCACGCCCAGCCGCTGCGTGGCCCGGGTCAGCGCCACGTACAGGTCGCTCGCGCCGCGCGGCGACTCGGCCAGGATGCCCGCCGGGTCGACCACCAGGACCGCGTCGAACTCCAGGCCCTTCGCGTCCAGCACGCCGAGCACGACCACCTGCGCGTCGAGGTCGTCCGACGCGCCCGGCACGACCGCGCGCAGCTCGGCGACCTGCGCGGCGGGCACGATCACCGCGAGCTTGCCGTCCCCGATCGCGCCGACCTCCTCGGCGACCAGGTCCGGCAGGGCCGCCGCGGTGGCGGACACCTTGAGGCTCCACGGCTCGTGGCCGCTGTCGCGCACCGACGTCGGCGGCACCAGGTCCGGGTCGACGCCGGCCAGCACGTCCGCCGCGACGGCCATGATCTCCGACGGCGTCCGGTAGTTCACGGTCAGCTCGGTGAGCTTCCAGCGGTCCATCACGTACGGCGAGAGCACCTCGTGCCACGACGACGCGCCCGCGATGTCACCGGTCTGCGCGATGTCGCCGACGACCGTCATGGACTTGCTGGGGCAGCGCCGCATCAGCGTCCGCCACGCCATCGCGGACAGCTCCTGCGCCTCGTCCACGATGATGTGCCCGAACGTCCACGTCCGGTCCGCCGCCGCCCGCTCGGCCGCCGTCTCGTAGCGGTCCACGCCGTGCCGCTCGGCCAGCCGGTAGGCGTCGACCAGGTCGGTCGCCATCAGGATCTCCGGGTCGGCGTCGTCCTCCAGGTCGAGGATGTCCAGCACGCCCTGCGCGTAGTCGATCGCCTGCCGGCGCTGCCGCTCGGCGCGGGCCTTGGCCTCGGTGTCGTCCTCGCCGAGCAGTTCGGCGGCCTCGTCCAGCAGCGGCACGTCGGCGGGCGTCCACTCCGACCCGCGCGGGCGGGCCAGCAGGGCGCGTTCCTCGGCGGACAGCTTGGGCGTGGCCTTGGCCAGCAGGCGCGGGGTGGCGTAGAGGTCTTCCAGGAGCCGCTGCGGGGACAGGGTCGGCCAGAGGCGCTCCACCGCCGCCTGGACCTCGGGGTCCTCGCGCAGCTCGCGGCGGATGTCGTCGATGTCGGCCTGGTCCAGCAGGTGCCGGCCGAGGCGGCCCACGGCCTGGGAGGCCAGGGTCGAGATGATCTCGCGCAGGAACGTCCGGCGCGCCTCGTTGTGCGGTCGGCGGGTGCGGCGGGCCCGGCCGCGCGCGGCGGTGATCGCCCGCCGGTCCAGCTTGAGCACGTCCTGCTCGAACGGGATCTCCACCAGGGCGGGCGCTTCCTGCCGGTCCTTGACCGCGTGCGCCACGACCTCCGCCATCTCGATGCGGCCCTTGAGCGCGGCGGCCTCGGCGGACTCGCGGCCGGTCGCGGTCAGGTTCGGGAACAGCTCGCCGACGGTGGACAGCAGCACGCCGGTCTCGCCCAGCGACGGCAGCACCTGCCCGATGTAGCGCAGGAACGTGGCGTTCGGACCGACCACCAGCACGCCGCGCTTGGCCAGCTGGCGGCGGTGCGTGTAGAGCAGGTAGGCGGCGCGGTGCAGGGCGACGGCGGTCTTGCCGGTGCCCGGACCGCCCTGCACGACGACGACGCCGTTCAGCTCGGTCCGGATGATCTTGTCCTGCTCGGCCTGGATGGTGGCGACGATGTCGCCCATCTGCCCGGTGCGGCTCGCGTTGACCGCGGCCAGCAGGGTGGCCTCGCCGGTCAGCCCCTCGTGCCGGGTGGGGTCGACGGAGTTGATGTCCAGGACCTCGTCGTCGAACCCGACCACCTTGCGCTGCTTGGTACGCAGGTGGCGGCGGCGCCTGACGCCGTCCGGCGCGGCGGCCGTGGCCAGGTAGAACGGCCGCGCGGCGGGCGCCCGCCAGTCCATCAGCAGCGGCTCGTACTCCTTGTCCTCGTCGAACAAGCCGATCCGGCCGATGTAGAAGCGGTCGCCCTCGTGGAAGTCCAGGCGGCCGAAGCACAACCCGTTCTCGACCGCGCTGTACTGCGCCAACTGGTCGGAGTACATGGCCACCGAGGTGTCCCGCTCGGAGCGCATCTGGTGCGTTCCGCCGGTTTCCCGAAGCGCGCCGGCGAGCCGCTTCGAGCTGAGTTCGCGGAGGTCGTCCAGCCGTCCGTACAGCATCGACACGTATTCCTGCTCCGACTCGATTTCCGCGAGCCGGAGGTCATCGGAGGGGCTTGACAACGTGCCTCATTTCTGGATAGCGTGTTTTATCAGGCTGTGCCGCTTTTCGCCTGACTTCTCTCTGCGCGCGCAGAACGACCAATCTACACGGTGTTTCGCCGCCGCGCTCACGTGTTGGTCCCCGGTGGTGCCGCACCCGCGTCCGCGCCAGGATGGGTGACCATGCGCCACGACCCCGTCTCCGTCCTCGGGCTCGGCGCGATGGGGCGGCCGATGGCCCGCAACCTCGCCCGCGCCGGCTTCCCGGTCACCGTCTGGAACCGCACGCCCGGCCGCGACGGCGAGGTGCGCGCGGCGGGCGGCACGGCGGCGGCCACGCCCGCCGGCGCGGCGCTGCCGGTGGTGATCACGGTGCTGCCCGACCTGCCGGACGTCGAGGCCCTGCTGGACCGCGAGGACGGCCTGCTCGCGGGGTGGCGGGACAACGACGTCGAACGGCCGCTGCTGGTGGTGATGGGCACGCACTCGCCCGAAGCCGTCCGGCAGCTCGGCGGGCGGCTGCACGACCTGGGCGTGCGGCTGGTGGACGCCCCGGTCAGCGGAGGGGACGTCGGCGCGGATGCGGGCACGCTGAGCATCATGGTCGGCGGCCACGCCGAGGACGTGCTCCAGCTCAAGCCCTACTTCGACGTGCTGGGCACCACCGTGCGGCACCTCGGGCCGCTCGGCGCGGGCCAGCTGGCCAAGGCGTGCAACCAGATCGTGGTGGCGACCGTGCTCACCGGGATCTCCGAGGCGCTCGCGCTGGCGGTCGCGGCGGGCCTGGACCCCGAGGCGCTGCTGGACGTCCTGGGCGGCGGGCTCGCGGGCAGCACCGCGCTGGAGGTCAAGCGGGACAACTGGTTGCGGCACGACTTCGCGCCCGGCGGGCGGGCGCGGCACCAGCTCAAGGACCTCGGGTTCGCCACCGAAGCGGGTCGGGCGGCGGGCGTGCCGCTGCCGGTGACCGCCGTCGTCGAGCAGGTGTACACCGCGATGTGCGCACTCGGGCTCGGCGACGACGACCACAGCGGCGTCTACCAGGTGTACGAAGCGCTCACAGGCGGCTCACGCCCAACGAACCGGCGATGAACGACCCGATGCCCGCCATGCCCCGCGCGTTGGGGTGCAGCGGAGCGGCGATCGAGGTCGGCACCAGGCCCTCGAACCACTTCTCGGTGATCGGCGCGCACACGTCGTGGCCCACGCTCGGCGGCTCGATGTCCACGAACGTCGCACCCCGGTCGGCGGACACCTTGCCCAGCACCGTGTTCAGCCGGTGGATCGACGCCTGGAGGTAGTCGGCGTCGCGCGCCCAGATCGGCTCCTTCGGGTGGCACCCGCCGGGCCGGATGTAGGTGCCGTAGCCGACGACCACGACCTCCGCCTCCGGCGCGCGGGCCTTGATCGCGTCCAGGCCGGCGGCGAACTCGGCCGCGTAGGCGTCGATCTTCGCCGCGATCTGGTCCCCGCCGGCGGTGAGCCGGTCCTTGCACGACATGCCGAGCGGCTCGGGGAGCACGTTGACGCACCCCAGCGCCACGCCGACCAGGCCGATGTCGTTGCCGCCGATGGTGATGGTGACCAGGTCGGTGGTCGGGGTCAGGGCGTCGAGCTGCGGCGGCTGCGGCCCGGTGAACGTCGCCTGGGACGCGGCCAGGTGGTCGGTGGTCGCCCCGGAGCAGCTCACGTCCCGGAACGTCGTCGCGCCCAGCTTCGCGGCCAGGACGCTCGGCCAGTTGCGGTTCGAGCGCAGGCAGCCCAGGTGCATCAGCTCCTGGTCGGGGATCAGGGGGCCGGCGGCGGCGGAGTCGCCGAGCGCCACGTACTCCAGTTCCGCGGGCGCGGCCACGGCCGTGCCCGTCCAGGTGATCGACAACGCCGCCAGCAACACCGGTAGCAGCCTGCGCACGATCGCCTCCTTCACGTAGTCGGAAGTGGTGCCGGTGACATGATGTGGCCTACAGCACGCCCGGACACCTGGGAGTTCACGCAGACTCGACGAGGAGCTGTTGTGACCCGTCACAACCTGACCATCAACGGTCAGCCGATCCACGCACGGCTGACACCGCACCGGGTGATTGCGCGCGACCTGGTCGCCCGGTTCACCGCCGAGATCCCGCTCTACGCGGCGCTGCCCCGCGAGGAGCTGGACGGCGACATCACCCGGATCACCGCGGCCAACCTGCGGATCGTGGCGCGGATGCTGCGCACCGGCGAGGTGCCCGCCGTGGCGGACCTGGGGGAGTTGGCCGAGTCGGCGGCCGTGCGCGCCGCCGAGGGCGTGCCGCTGGGCGCGGTGCTCGCCGCGTACAGCATGGGTCTGCGGGTGATGTGGCACGCCGTGCTCGCCGACGCCGGCCCCGACGACCTCGCCGACGCGCTCGCCGCGACGGACCTCGTGCTGCGCTACCAGGAGGTCGCGGTGTCCGTGGTGGCCACCGCGTACGCCGAGGAGCGGCAGACGATCGTCGGCCACGAGCGGGAGGCGCGCCGCGAGCTGCTGTCCGCTTTGCTGGAAGGCCGTCCCACGGCCGCGCGGGTCGGTCCGTCACACGTCGTGGTGGTGTTCGCGTTCGCCGCCCACCCGGACGAGGCCACCCCGGGCACCGGGGCGCAGATCGCCGCCCGGCGCAAGGTGCGGCGGGTGCAGGCCGAGCTGGACCCGGTGGGGCCGAACTCGGTCGACGCGCGCGGCGGGGTGGCGGTGCTGCCGCCGGAGGCGGACGTGACCGGGGTGGTGCGGCGGCTCCAGGCCGTGGTGGCCGTGACGGCGGCGTGGGAGCGGGCGGCGACGGCCGACCTGCCCGCCGCGCACCAGCGGGTCCGCGAGGTGCTGGACGTGGTGCTGCGGCTGGGCCGCCCGCCGGGCCTGTACCGGCTCGGGGACGTGCTGCTGGAGTACCAGTTGGGCCGGCAGACCCCGGCGACCGCGGGCCTGGCCGCGCTGCTGGACCCGTTGGCGGACAACCCCGATCTGCTGCCGACGTTGGAGCTGTACCTCGCCGAGGGCCTGAATCGCCGCAGAACTGCGGCTTTGCTGCACGTCCACCCCAACACCGTCGACTACCGGCTGCGTCGGATCGTGGCGCTGACCGGTCTCGATCCGGGCAACCCGGGCGACCTCCAGCACATCGGCGCGGCGCTGGCGGCACGCCGGGTGAGGGCCGGGGCACCCGAGAGCGGGATACCGGAGGCACGCGGGTGAACACCGACCACGGCGGGTGGTGGACCCGGCAGGGTGGAAGGGGTGAAGGAGCAGCGCCGGGAACTGGTCCGGCTCAGCCGGTGCGCGGTGGACCGGCCGCGGTGGCAGCTCGGGCTCGCCGTCGTGGTGTCGGTGTGGTCGCTGGCGTGGGTGGTGGGGCAGCCGTTCGGCGGGCCGAGCCCGCTGGACGTGGTGCGTGCCCCGTTCGCGTGGGCCGGGGTCCCGGTGGGGTGGCTGGACGCGGTCGGCGCGTGGTGCGCGGGCCGCACCGGGTGGCTGGCCCCGGTCGGCGGGCTGCTGTGGGCGATGACGACCACCCGGCGGCAGTTGCCCGCGCTGGGCGGGTGGCTGGCGGTGATGGCCGCGGCCGAGTCCGTCGGGTACGGCGCGGTGCACCGGGCGCTGCTGGCGCTGGGGGTGTTCCTGGCGGTGCTGGGGGTGGCGTCGATCCCGGGGCGGCGCGCGTTCGTGGTGGACCGGATCGCGTTGATCCCCAAGGACGTGGCGCGGGCGGCGGCGACCGCGGTGGCGTTGTCGGCCGTGGTGCCGCTGATCGCGCCGGGTCTGGTGGTCGCCGGATTGCTCCGGCCCTATGTCACCCGGCCGCCGCGCCCGCGTTCTGAACGGAAAGAGGAGCCGTCCGCCGGGATCGGGCGCGCATTGCCGCAGCAGCGCGCGCGGGGCGCGTCGGGCGCGGAACCGGTGCCGGCGAGTTCGCGGTCGCGATCGGGCTAGTGCGCCGCGCCGGGCCGGCGCCGGCGAATCCCCGGTGTGGAATCGTTTCATAGCCAATTGTTGCGCTGTGCGCGGCCTATGCACCTGGTCTTTTCGGTCCGGTTGTCATACAAGATGAGCGTTTCTCACATGGCAGTCCGCACTCCTGCGCAGACGTGCGACGATCCGTGATGAAGCTGTCGCCAATCCTGTGTTTGGGATTACCGGTCCGTATCCATCAAGATGTCCGCGTGCAGCAAAATCCCGCCGAAAACCGCTTAGCCAAGGTGATGCGCCGTCAGCCTGTGCAGCAGCGGGGCGCCGCCACCGTGACCGCCATTGTCGACGCGTGCGCCCAACTGCTGAACCAGTACGACTACGACGACATCACCACCGCCCGGATCGTCGAGCTGGCCGGTGTGCCAATTGGCTCGTTCTACCAATACTTCCCGGACAAGCGTTCTGTTGTGCACGCGTTGGCGCTGCGCGGCATGGAGGAGTACCTGGCGCGGGTGGAAACCCTGTTCACCGAAGGCGGGCTGTCCGCGAACTGGCGGGAAGCGGTGCAGCAGGTGGTCGCGGTCTACCTGCGGATGCTCGTCGAAATGCCCGGTTTCGGCCGGGTGCGGTTCAGCGACCTGTTCGACGGGCACCGACTCGACGCCAGCGTCGACCAGTACGAGCTGATGGCCGAGCGGCTGCGCGAGCTGTTCACCGGCCGGTTCACCGTGCGCGGCGACGCGCCGGTGGCGCTGACGTTCCGCATGGCGACCCAGACCGCGGACGCCATGTACAAGCTCGCCGAGCGGGTGGAGCCCGACGAGCGCCCGGTGGTCCTCCGCACCGCCGACGGCGTGATCATGCGCATGCTGGCGGGGGTGTTCGACCCCGCCTGACCTCCGCGGGCGCCGAGCCCGCCTGACCTCCGCGGGCGCCGACCCCGCCTGACCTCCGCGGGCGCCGAGCCCGCCTGATCCCCGTGCGCCCGGGCCGATCGCCGCGTGACTTGCTCCGCCGGTTCGGGTGGTGTGGGGTGGAACGGTGAGCGACTCCCGTGCCGCGGACGGCGACCAGACCTACGACGTGATCGTGATCGGCGGCGGACCGGTGGGTGAGAACGCCGCCGCCCGGACCGCCGCCGGCGGCCTGCGGACCGCCCTGGTCGAGGGCGATCGGGTGGGCGGTGAGTGTTCGTACTGGGCGTGCATGCCCAGCAAGGCCCTGCTGCGCCCCGGCCACGCCCTCGCCGCGGCCAAGCGGGTGCCCGGCGTGCCGGTCGGCGACACGCTCGACGCGACGGCGGTCCTCAAGCGGCGCAACGAGTTCACCTCGCACTGGGACGACTCCGGCCAGGTCGGCTGGGCGGTCGGCGCGGGCATCGACGTGGTGCGCGGGTACGGGCGGCTGGTCGGTGAGCGCACCGTCGAGGTCGAGGGCCGCGTGCTGACCGCCCGGCGCGCCGTCGTGGTGTGCACCGGCAGCGTCCCGCGCACGCCGAACCTGCCGGGGCTGGCGGACGTCGACCACTGGGGTTCGCGGGAGGCCACGTCCGCGCAGGAGGTGCCGTCGTCGCTGGTGGTGCTCGGCGGCGGGGTGGTCGGTGTCGAGATGGCGCAGGCGTGGGCGCGGCTCGGGTCGGCGGTGACGCTGGTGGTGTCCGGCGAGCGGCCGTTGCCGAAGTTCGAGGCGTTCGCGGGCGACCTGGTGGCCGAGGGGTTGCGCGAGGACGGCGTCGAGCTGCGCACGGGCGTGAAGGCCACCGGTGTGTCCTCTGTGGACGATGGGGTGCGGCTGTCGCTGTCGGACGGGACTTCCGTGTCCGGTGCGAAGCTGCTGGTGGCCACCGGGCGGCAGCCCGCGACGTTCGACCTGGGCGTGGAGCGGTTCGGCTTTGTCGCGGGCGAGGCGCTGCCCGTGGACGACACCGGTCGCGTGGAGGGCTTCGACTGGCTGTACGCGGCGGGCGACGTCACCGGCCGCGCCCTGCTCACCCACCAGGGCAAGTACGCGGCCCGCGCGGTGGGGACGGCCATCGTCACGGGCGCGCAGAACCCCCAGCCGTGGACGGCTTCGGTGGCCACTGCCGACCACACGGCCGTGCCGCAGGTCGTGTTCACCGATCCGGAGGTCGCGGCCGTCGGGTGGACCGAGGCGCAGGCGCGTGAGGCCGGGCTGGACGTGCGGGTGATCGACCTGGACATCGCCGTCGCCGGCTCGTCGCTGCACGCGGACGGGTACCGGGGCAAGGCGCGGATGGTCGTGGACGAGTCGAAGCGGACCCTGGTGGGCGTCACGTTCGCCGGTCCGGACACGGCGGAGCTGCTGCACGCGGCGACCGTCGCGATCGTCGGCGAGATCACCGTGGACCGGTTGTGGCACGCGGTGCCGGCGTACCCGACGATCAGCGAGGTGTGGCTGCGACTGCTGGAGGCGTACGGGCTCTGACCGTCGGTGCACCTGCGGTTTCGTTGTGTGCGCGGGGGTGGGCCGAGTGCCGTAGGAGCGGTGCGCCATCAGGCGTCAACTACGGGAATTGCGGCTCCGTCTCATTACACTGCCGGAGGTGACCAGGGGAACCGTTGCGCTCGCGACCGCCGCGGTGCTCTGGTGCGTGTTCGTGATCGCGACGACGTTCCTGCCCAGGGGGCCGGCGTTCGGGCCGATCGCGGTGCACCTGCCGGGGTTCCTGGTGGTGCCCGTGGTGGCTTACACGTTGCTGCGGGCGCGGAGTCACGCCTTGCTGTGCTTGGCGCACGTGCCGCGGGCTTGGCTGGGGGCCGGGTTCGCGGTGGCGATCGCGGGGTGGCTGTTCTCGTGCGGGGCGCTGGCGGGGCGGCCGGGGACGGAGATGACGAGCACGGTGGCGGGGTTGGCGATCGTGCTGCACGTGACGTTCGGCCTGATCGCCATCGGCCTGGCCCGCACCGGCCGCTGACCTACTGCGTCGCCGGCAGTCGCATGGCTTGTTGGGCCAGCGCGGCCAGCATCGGGTCGGCCGGGTCGGATTGGCCCTCCGACCACACCGCCTGCGTGATCCGGACCTGCGCGTCCTTCACCAACGTCTTCATCGCCGAGTGGTCGAACGTGGCCGGGCCGCCCGGCCAGGTCTTGCCCTCCTTGACCAGGGGCGTGATCCCGCCCGTGCCGGCCGCCGACGTGACCGCGTGCAACTCCGCCGCCCGGGTGCCGTCGGGCAGGTTCAGCTCGGACACCGCGATGCCGACCTTGCGCCCGTCCATCGTGGTCTCGTAGACCGCGCGCTTGAGTTGCAGGCACATGTGCCCGGCCAGCCACACCTGCACGTCGCCGAACGCGTGGTCCGCGCACTTCTCGGTCTTGTCCGCGCCCTTGGGCGAGTAGTTGCGGCCGTCCACGACCACGGTCGTCGGCTGCGGCGCGGCACTGGTCGAGGTGGACGCCTCGGGTGAGCCACCCGACGACAGCAACGCCCACAACGCCACGATCAGCAACGACACGACCACGGCCGCCGCCGCGTACGGCAGCCACCTCGGCCGCTTGGGCGCGGGCGCGACCCGGGGCAGCAGCATCGTGCTGGCCGACGCCAGGTCCGCCGCCGCGTCCGGGAAGCCCTCGGCGACCAGGTCGCGGGTCGCGGGCGGGGTGCCGGTGGGGGCGAGGACGGCGACGAGCTTCGCGGCGTGGCCCGCCGAGCACGGGCGGTCGCTGGTGGCGAGTTCGCGGGCGGCGGCGAGCAGGGTGGTGGGTTTGGGGTGCAGGACGCGCACGCCCCGGTTCAGGTCCACGGTCGGTTGCACGACCTGACCCACGTACGGGCCGACGGCGACGACGGTGGTCACCGGGAGCGGTTCGCCGCGCATGTTCTGGATGCGGCGGGTGACGGCGGCGCTGGCTTCCAGCGCTTCGGCGGCGGGGCTCATCGCGCCGTCGGGACGGGTCAGCGGCCAGCCGTCGATCGTCCACTGGCCGGCCAGCGGGGCCTCCAGGCGCATGGCCGGGTCCGGCAGGTCGACGCCGACCACCACGAGCACACCCCGGGGCAGCACGATGACCGCGTCCAGCGGCCGTGGGCTCTCCGGCGGCGTGA
This sequence comes from Actinosynnema sp. CA-248983, assembly GCA_050954585.1. Taxonomy (GTDB): domain Bacteria; phylum Actinomycetota; class Actinomycetes; order Mycobacteriales; family Pseudonocardiaceae; genus Actinosynnema. The sequence goes on from CP191863.1 coordinate 1,837,491, forward strand.
CGCCGAGCAGCGCGACACCGCCCAGCACGGCGTCACCATGACCCCACGTGCTGAGCGCGGCCCGCACGTCGGCACCGACTGCGGAGGGCTCGGTCCCGAGCTTGATCAGGCGCACGAGAACTCACCGTTGCACACGATCGGACACCGTAGCGCCGGCGACGCCCGCGCGGCCCTGGGGATGGCGACTTGACACTTTCAGTGACTGCCATCACCGGAACGGAGGTCGATCGTTAGAAGGATTGCTCAACCCTGCACCGGAGGTTTTACCGCCATGCGCAAAGTCGCCTTGGCCGCAGCGGGAGTCCTGGCACTCTCCGTAGCCGCCGCCCCCTCCGCCAACGCGGGCCTGCTCGCGCCCGTCTCGACCCTGCTCGGCTCGACCTACTCCGGCACCGTCCTGGTGCACGGCACCGACCTGGCCGCCGCCGAACGCGCGGTCACCCAAGCCGGCCTGACCCGGCTCACTGCGTTCAACCGCATCGGCGTCGTCGCCGCCCGCGGCAGCGCCGCCGAGATCGCGGCCGTCCGGGCCGTGCCCGGCGTGACCTACGTCGAGGCCGACCAGCCGATCCGGTTCACCGGATCGACCTCGCACACCGCCACCCGCGGCCTCGAAGCGCGCCAGACCCTGACCGGCGCCAACGGCCTCGCGCTGGACGGCAGCGGCGTCACCGTCGCGGTCATCGACTCCGGCGTGGACCCGACGCACCCGGCGTTCCGCACCGCGAGCGGGCAGACCAAGGTCGTCCGCAACCTCAAGAGCCTGTGCGTGAACGAGTCGTCCACCGGCACCGGCTGCGTCGTGGACGTCCCCACGTCGGTCGACACCGACACCCTGTCGGTCGGGGGCCACGGCACGCACGTCACCGGCATCGCCGTGGGCAGCGACGTGAAGCTCACCGACGGCACCGTGGTGCGCGGCGCGGCCCCCGGCGCGAAGACCGTGGTCATCTCGACCGGCGCGGCGCTGCTGATCCTCGGCGCGGACGCCGCGCTGAACTGGGTGCTGGAGAACCACGCGGCACCGTGCGGCGCGGGCGTGCCGGCCTCGACGTGCCCGCCGATCAAGGTGGTCAACAACTCCTACGGCCCCGTCGGCGGCGGCTCCTTCGACCCGAACTCGGCCACCGCGAAGCTCCAGCGGGCGCTCGCCGCGCAGGGCGTGGTGACCGTGTGGGCCAACGGCAACGACGGCGGCGACGGGTCGACCAGCCTGTCCAACCCGCCCGGCCAGGACCCGACGCCCGGCGTGATCTCCGTCGCGTCCTACTTCGACCGGGACACCGGCACCCGCGACGGCGCGGTCTCGGACTACTCGTCGCGCGGCCTGGCCACCGACCCGTCGACCTGGCCGGACATCTCCGCGCCCGGCGAGAACATCACCGCGGCGTGCCGGCCGTACCTGGTGATCTGCGCGACCGGTCTCAAGCCGCAGAACGGCCCCGGCCTGCTCGACCTCGGGACGTTCAACACGATCTCCGGCACGTCCATGGCGGCACCGCACATCGCGGGCATCGTGGCCCAGCTGTTCCAGGCGCGGCCGTCCGCGACGCCGGGCCAGATCGAGGCCGCGTTGAAGTCGAGCGCGTACAAGTACGGCGGCGGTTACGTCCCCGCCGGCGGGTACACGAGCAGCTTCGACCGCGGAACGGGCTTGGTGGACGTGGTGGCGGCGGTCACCGCACTGCGCGCGCAATAGATCACGCGATCGTGTCCGGTTGATCTCGCAAAGTGACCCCTCGGCCCCCTGACGTGGGCCGAGGGGTTCCACTTTAGAGTCGAAAGTCCTGTATCTGACCCGCCCGGGTGATGAACGTGCTGGTTCTTCTGGCGGACCGCTGCGATCGCGGGCAGAATGACCAAGTCGGGAATTCGCAAGATCGTCCGCAGCACCTCGACAGGCCGTAGGGGAAGACGTCCCTCGTCGAGCAGCGGAGGTCAACGTGAGCACCCGTGGCAGCACCAGTGGCGTGGTTTACGTCCACTCGTCGCCGTCTGCGGTCTGTCCGCACGTCGAGTGGGCGATCTCGGGCACCCTCGGTGAGCGGGCGGACCTCAAGTGGGCGGCCCAACCCGCGGCGCCGGGGCAGTTGCGCGCCGAGGCCGCCTGGACCGGTGAGACCGGCACAGGCGCCCGACTCGTGGCCGCCCTCAGGGCGTGGCCGATGCTGAGGTTCGAGGTCACCGAGGACCCGAGCCCGGGCGTCGACGGCGTCCGGTACTGCTTCGCGCCCGTGCTGGGCCTGTGGCACGCGCGCACCAGCGCCAACGGCGACATCGTCGTGTCCGAGGACCAACTGCGGACACTCGCGGCGAGAAGCCGCGGCGGCGAGTCCTTCGCCCACGGCGTCGACGAGATCCTGGGCGCGGCCTGGGACGACGCCCTCGAACCCTTCCGCCGCGCCGGCGACGGCGCCCCGGTCACCTGGCTCCACCGCGTGGGCTGACCCGCCCCGCTGTCCTTGCGTTCTGTTCTCGCGCCCTGTTCTCGGGCGCTGCTCTCGGGCGCTCCGTTCTCGCGCGTTCTCTTCTCGTGCTCTGTTCTCGCGCGCCATGACCGGCGACTGACGAGCGGCTGATCAGCGACGGGCCGGTGGCCGGCTGGCGGGCGGGTGGCTGGCTGGCGGGCGGGTGGCCGGCTGGCTGGCTGGCGGCGGCTGGCGGGCGGCGGCTGGCCAGCGGGAATTGTCGGTCCCCGCCGGTAAAGTGGATACCGGGGGCCGTGGCCCGCCGCGCGCGCTCGAACTGCCGCCGAAGCTGTCGGCGCAAACGCTTGCGGGACCGGCGAGTCGCAGCGCCTCGCCGAACCGTCCGGCCGCGCGGTCGGGATCGGCCACGCCATCAGTTGCCTACTTCGCCGGGCTGCCAACGCCGCCACGCAGCCAAGTTTCGCCAAGCCACTGAGTTTTGTCGTGCCGCCGAGTCTCTTTGCGCCGCAAGTTCGCCAGGCCGGCCGTGCGGCCGAGTTCCGCCGAGCGGCCGAGTTCCGCCGAGCGGTCAGGTTTCGCCGAGCGGTCGAGTTCCAGCCGGCGGCCGAGTGCTGCCGGGGCGAGCCGCGCCGCGATCCATCCGCGCCGCGATCCATCCGCGCCGCGATCCATCCGCCGCGTCCAGCCCACAGCCGCCCCGCCGCGCCCGCGCTGTCGCCCGCCCGCGTTCCCGCGCCGCGCGGGCCACGGCCCCCCGGTATCCATTCTACCGACGAGCACCGACAATCCCGGGCTCCGCGCAGCTCACGCACCCACCGCCGACAAGTCGAACGCCCCCAACCGCTCCCCATCCGCGATCACGTCGATAGCCACGATCCGCCCACCCACCACACTGAACCCCATCACCGACAACGGCCCCCGAGGCCCGACCACCACCACACCCGCCACCCCGTTGACCAGCGCCGGCCGCGCCAGCGGCGACAACGCGCCCCACGAAGCGGCCTGACCCGCGACCACCGAAGCGCCGTTGAGCACCACCGACAGCCGAGCACCCACCCCCGCATCCGACCGCAGCACGACCGACGGGTCCAGCACAGCCAGCAAACCCTCCAGAGACCCCTCCCGAGCCGCCGCGAAGAAGGCGTCCACCACCTCCCGCTGCTGCACCACCGGAACATCCGGAGCGGGAGCCGACGCACGCACCCGGCGCCGCGCCCGCGACGCCAACTGGCGCACCGAAGCGGGCGACCGATCGACCAAGCCGGCGATCTCCTCGAACGGCACGGCGAACATGTCGTGCAGCACGAACGCCACCCGCTCGGCCGGCGCCAGCGTGTCCAGCACCACCATCAGCGCCAACCCGACCGCGTCGGCCAGCGCCACGTCCTCGTCCGGGCCGCTGACCACCGGGTCCGGCACGGAAACGCCCAACGCCTCCCGCCGCCGCTCCCGCGACCGCAGCATGTTCAAGCACACCCGGCTCAGCACGGTCGTCAGCCAAGCCGCCAGGTTGTCCACGTCCGACGAAGAAGCCCGCGAGTACCGCAGCCACGTCTCCTGCACGGCGTCCTCCGCGTCGGCGAAAGACCCCAACATCCGGTACGCCACAGCCTTCAACCGCGGCCGGTGCTCTTCGAAGACGTCCACCGGACCAATAGATCACGCCACGGGCTGCCACGCCGCCATCAGGTCCCGGTACGCCGCCGACCGGCCCAGCAACTCCCCGTGCGACCCCAGCAACGGCTCACCTCCATCCATCACCAACACGGACGAAGCACGCAAAGCGGACGACAGTCGGTGCGCGATGACCACCAGCACCCCGTCCCGCGCCGCGAACGCCCGCTCCACCACGGCCTCCGCCGCCGGGTCGAGGTTGGACGTCGCCTCGTCCAGCACCACCACGTCCGCCGGGCATGCGTACACCCGCGCCACCGCCAGCAGCTGCGCCTCACCGGCCGACAACCCGCCGCCACCGTGCCCGACGACCCCGTCCAACCCGCCCAACCGCTCGACGACAGCCGAAGCACCCACCGCCGAAACGGCCTCCAGCAAGAAATCATCCGAAGCCGAAGGCGCGAACAACGCCAAGTTCTCCCGCACCGTCCCGGTGAACAGGTACGTCTCCTGCGGCACCAACGCGATCCGCGAGTGCCGCACCGAAGGCGACACCGCCCCCACCGGCACCCCGCCGAACAGCACCTCACCGGCGTGCGGCGCGATCAACCCGGTGAGCAGCCCGGCCAACGTCGACTTCCCGATGCCGCTCGGCCCGACCACCGCCAGGTGCGTACCGGGCGTCAGCCGCAGCGAAAGGTCGCGCACCACCGGCACACCCGCGCCCCACCCGAACGTCACCCCGCGAAACTCGACGTCGTCACCCCCCGGAACGAGTTCACCCGGAGGGTCCTCGACAACGGGAGCCGCCTCGGCCAGCCGGCGCAGCGCCACGGCCAAGCGCAGCACCACCGTGCCGACGGTGTCCGCGAGCCGCCGCAGCGCCGGCTGCACGCTGGTGCTCAAGTACACGACGGCACCCAGCACCTCGCCGGCGGTCAGCTCGCCGCGCGCGACCAGCCCCGGCGCGAGCACCACCAGCAGCGCCAACGGCGTGAACGCGCCGACCGAGATCACGATCCCGCGCAACGCCGTCGCCCACGCCAGCCGCACGGTCGCCGCCGCCTGCCGGTCGACCTGCCGCCGCACGTCCGCGACCGCCCGCGCACCCGCCCCGCACGCCACGACGTCGCGCATCCCGAGCAGCACCGACCCCGCCGCCTCGGCCGCGTCCTCGTCGGCCATCACCAGCGCCCGCTGCCCGCGCGCCAACGTCGGCAGCAAAGCACCGAAGAGCACCAGGGAAGCCACGACGGGCAGCACGACCAGCCACGCCACCGACGACACCAGGGTCGCCAGACCCACCATGGCCGCAGTGGTCGTCACCAGCAACGCCCGCGCCTGCACCAACAACCCGGCGGTCGCGTCACGCACCACCTCGACGTGCCGGGTGATCCGCGCGACCGCACTGGCGTCCGGCTGCCGCCGCGACGAGTGCAGGACACCCCGCACCACCACCCCGACCAGCGCGTCCCGCAACGGCTCCACGACCTCGCCCAGGCGCATGAACACCTGCCGCAGCCCGAACCCGCCCAGCACCGCCACGAACGCGAACACCAGCAGCCACAGCACACCGGTCCGCACGTCGCCGACCGCGAACCCCCGGTCCACGGCCAACCCGACCAGCCGCCCGGACAACAGCGCCGGCACGCCCTCCACCACCGACCAGCCCAGCAGCGCCAGCACCGCGCGCCGCTGACCGGCCAACGCCCGCAGGTACGGTCCCATCAGCCGAACACCGCCCGGTACTCCGCGTCGTCCCACAGCACTTCGTGCGGACCGACCGCCCGCACCCGGCCGTCCTCAAGCCACACCACCAGGTCCGCCCGGCGCGCGGTCGCGGCCCGGTGCGTCACGACAACCCTGGTGCGGCCGGGCAAAGCGGACGCCAGCGCACGCTCCACAGTGGACTCGGTGACGGTGTCCAGGCTCGCCGTGGCGTCGTCCAGCACCAGCACGCGGGGATCGCGCGCGACCGCCCGCGCCAAGCCCAACCGCTGCGCCTCGCCGCCGGACAACGGGGTCTCCACGAGCGGTGTGTCGTAGCCGTGCGGGAGGCGGACCACCACGTCGTGGACCTGCGCGGCCCGGCACGCCGCCACGACCTCGTCCCGCTCCAACAAAGCCCCGTAGGACACGGCGTCCGCGACGGTCGACCCCAACAGCGCCGGCCGTTCGAACGCGTACCCGACCGACCCGCCGCGCAGCACCCGCCCCGAGGACGGCGCGGTCAACCCGCCGAGCACCGCCGCCAGCGCCGACTTCCCGGCACCCGACCGACCCACCACGGCCAGGAACGTCCCGGGGGCACCACCAGGTCCACGTCCCGCAGCGCCGCACCCACCGACACGCCCCGCAGCTCCACCACACCCGGCGCCGAGAACCCGTGCGTCACCACGGGTTCCGGCTCGGTCAGCAGGACCTCGTCGAGCCGCCCGGCCGACGCCCGCGCCCGTTGCACCGCCGTCAGCACGGTCGCCTGCCCCACCACGGCCATGCCCAGCCCCGCGTACCCCAGGGCGGCCAGCACGTCACCCACGCTCAACCGGCCCGCGACCACGCCGAACCCGGCGGCGGTCAGCACGGCCAGCTCCACGGCGGGCAGCAGCAGACCGGCCCGCCAGATCATCTTCGCCTGCGTCCGCCACATGCCCACGCCCGCCGCCGCGAGCCGGGGGAGGGGCCGCAGCACGCGTTGCGCCTCCTGCTCGGCCCGCCCGGACGCGGCGATCGTGCGCAGCCCGCCGACCGCGTCCACCAGCCGCGCGGACAGCTCGCCGGACACCTCCTGGTACGCCGTCACGTCCTCGGCGGTCAGCTTCAGGTGCGACCGGACCAGCAGCGTCGCCAGCGGCACGCTCAGCAGGAACACCACCGCCAGCCGCCAGTCCAGCAGGGCCAGCGCCACCACCGCGCCGCCCGCCGTCAGCGCCGTGACGCCCAGGTTCACCAGCAGCACCGCGAACCCGCCCGCGATGGCGCTGTCCCCGGTCAGCCGGCTGATCGCGTCACCGGGCTCGAACCGCGCCGGGTGGCCCAGCGCCACCAGGTGCCCGGCCAGGCGGTCGCGCAGCCAGGCCGTGCCGCGCGCGGTGATCGTCGCCGCCAGCACCACGCCGACCGCGTCGCCCACGACCTCCACGCCCGCGAGCCCGACCAGCCACAACACCGCGCCGGTGTCGAGCCGGCCGCCGAGCGCGAGGTCCACCGCGCGGGCCAGCGCCGTGGGCAGCAGGAGGCCCGCCGTGGTCGCCAGCAGCGCGTTGAGCGCCAGGAGCAGCCACCACGGGTCCCGCCGGACGACCGTTCGCAACAACATTCCCGCTCCAGCCGAAGAAGCGCATCATGGGCGAGGGCCCGACGCCGGCCGCCCCGGGTGTGAGCCGGGGAGACCGTCATCGGACCCTCGTGTGGCAGGTGAGCGGCGCACTTCGCCTGCGCCGCTCACCCGTGCCCGACCTGGTTCGGGTGTCAGCAGGCGAGCAGGCTCACGGTGGAGTGGCTGCACGGCAGGAGCAGGGAGGCGTTGGAGGCCGTGGTGCTGCCACCGCCGCCGCTGCCGCCGCTGGCCATCGCGCTGTCCTGGACCTCGGGGGTCTCCAGGTCCTGCAGGTCGAGGATGAAGTCCATCTCGTACTCCTCATTCCGGGGGACAAAGGGTTACTGCGACCGGCCCGCGAGGGCCGGGGCCTTGAGGAACGGCAGCACGGGTGCGCCGTCCAGTGCGCAGGCGAGCGCGAGCAGGACGCCCGCGCCGCCGGTGACGAGGTCCATCGACAGCCGCCGCAACTGGATGCCGGGGAACGCCGTGCCCTCCTGGAAGGGGACGGCGTGCCAGGCCAGCGCGCCCAGGTGGGTGTCGATCGCCTCTTGGGGACCGCCGGTGTGCACGAGCGACGCGAGCAGACCGGCGCGGCCGAGGGTGAGTGCAGGTTGGATGACGAACTCGCCGGTCAGGCTCGCGACCAGCTCCGGCAGCCGCCCGGCGCACGGCGCGCCCGGCGCGGCCCGCGCGAACTCGTTGAGCGCCAACGCGATGCCCGCGCTGCCGATGCCGACGTAGGGCAGGGTGCGGAAGTTGCCGTCGCGGACCTGGGTGGAGCCGTCCAGCGCGGTGTCGCACTCGGCGAGGTCGCGCTCCAGGGCGCGTTCCGCCGCGTCCAGCCACGTCCGGTCGCCGGTGTGCTCGAACAGGCGGGTGAACAGCAGCGCCGGGCCGGACCAGCCGTGCAGCAGGCCCGCCCTGGCCTTGTCGCCGGGCGGCGGGGCGTCGGCGAGCATCCCGACCAGCTTCGCGCCGACCTCCACGGCCTGGTGGGCGTAGCCGTCGTCCCGGCGGGTCCACGCGAAGTGCAGCAGGTTCAGGCCGACGCCGGACAGGCCCGAGTTCAGGCCGTGGTCCTTGAGCGAGGGCAGCATCGGGTGGTACGCGCACACGAGTTCGTCGGCTTCGTCGTGGTGGCCGAAGTTCTCCAGCACGTGCGCGACGCCGTGCGCCCCGGTGTAGAAGCCGGGCTCCTTGGGCGGGTCGCGCCGGATCTTGTCCAGCAGCCACCGCTCGTGCTCGGGGAACCGGCCCTCGCCCGCCGCGTCCAGCGCGTGCAGCACGCCCGCCGCGCCGTACGCGAAGCCCGCGCCGCCGACCTCGAACTGCTCGATGTCACCGGGGAACAGCCGGTCGGTCCGCTCGGGCGTGGCACTGGCCAGGATCGCGGCGGCGATCGACTTGCGGACCACCTTCCAGTCCGGCTCGGGCTCCTCCAACGGGGTCGAGGCCGGCGCGGGCACGTCGGCCCGAGGGGTCAGCACGTCGAGGACGCGGGCGCAGTAGTCGGCGGGCAGGTCGAAGCGGCGGCGGATGACGTCGACGTGGTGGCGCAGCTTCACCGGGGCCAGCTCGACGACCGCGTTGAGCGGCAGGAACAGGTACAGGCGCAGCGCGGCCAGCGCGTACTCGTCGATCTCGAAGCCGGACCGGTCCGGCGGGGCCTGGAAACCCGGCGAGCCGAGCGTGGGCTTGCGGCCCTCTTCGAGCGTGGAGGCCAGCTCGAAGTCGATCAGGGACACCGAGTCGTCGTCGTCCACCAGCACGTTCAACGGGTGCAGGTCGCCGAACACGACGCTGCGCTCGTGCACGCGGGCCACGATCTCCTCGACCGCTTCGACGATCTTCAGCGCCCGCCCGGTGTACTCGGCGATCTGCTCGGGCGTGGTCTGGTGGTGGGTCAGCGGGTAGTGCCGGCCCAGCCACTGGCCGATCGGGCGGCCCGGCACCGGCGACATCGCCAGGAACTCGTGCTCCCACGCGGTGAAGTGCTCGAACACCTCCGGCACGCCCGGCACACCGCGCAGCCGGGTCAGGATGTCGTGCTCGCGCCGCAGCCGGGTGACGGCGTCGACGTTGTCCCGGTCCAGCCCGGCGTGCGGACGGGCCTCCTTGAGGACGACGGGCGTGTCGTCGGACTTGCGGGTCGCCCGGTAGACCCCGCCGCCGTTGGAGAAGTGCAGCGAGCCGGTCACCTGGTACGGGAAGGACTCGGCGTCACCGGCCTTGCGCGCGGCCAGGTGCTCGTCCAGGAAGGACGGCAACGTGATCCACTCGGGGACCGTGAACGTGGGCTTCCGCTTGTCCGGCACCAGTTCGCCGTTCGGACCCTCGATCGCCAGCACGCGGCGGCCGTCCTGTTCGAGCCACTGCTCGACGAACCCGCCGTAGCGCACGTACAGCGGGCCGGCGCCGTAGCGCAGGTCGCTGAGGATGTACGCGCCCGGCCTGCCGGACAGCAGGGCGTCCAGGTCGCTCAGGGTGGTGCGGAGCTGGGCTTCGTCGGCCGGGTAGACGGTGATGAGCTTGCCGCTGGCCTCACGCGGGGCGTACTTGGAGTTGCGGGCCAGGACGATGGACTGGGTGCGCAGGTACTTGAAGGGGACGCGGCGGGCGACCAGGTACTCGTAGGCGGTCAGCAGCACCTCGCCGGCGTTCTTGACCGTGGCCGAGACGTGCACCTTCCAACCCTGGCGGGGGATCGACGCGCCCTCGGGCTGGAGGTAGCGCCAGATGGTGAGGTCGGTCTGCGACCACCCCGCCGGCAGCGCCGGCAGCACCTGCGAGAAATCGTCGACGGCGGTTTCCGCGTGGCTTTGCACGTCGTAGAACAGACGGTCCGCGAAGCAGTAAGCCTCATAGCGGAGGTCCACCGGAATTCCTCTCCCCGGGATTATTTCGACCGGTGTATTCCCGCACGGCGGTCCGCCGCGGGCCAATCCGCCAGACCGGGGAGGCTGCTCGGCCGTTCGTGCGCGCGGCGGTAGGCCCGATTCGCACTATCCGTGTGCCCAGGTGGCCTGGAACCACCCGAACGCCAGGTTTAGCGCTGGTCCGAGCGGTGGCGTCGCGTGTCGCGGCTAAGCGGCACTGGATCGTTCAATTGATTTCCCTGGTGCTACCTGGGCGGTTATCGGTAATCCGCGTTTTTGCGGAACCGTCACCGCGCGTGCTGTGCTGGTCCCATCGGGCGATAGTGCGGTGGATTACTCCGGCAACCGGTGGGTTAATCGGCCGATAGGGGGTGGAATCTACGCCGAAATTCGTGTTTACCGAATTGCCGTGGTCGGCGGTGGTTGAACCACCCGCGGACCTCGGGCCGGGCACTGCTCCGTTCGGGTGGTGGCCCGCGCGATCGGACTCATATGGCACCCTCTGGACGTGTCGTCCCGGTTGCTGCTGCCCACCGTGCTGGTGGTAGCCGCCCTCACCGCCGGCGCCGGCGTCCTGGCCCGCGAGGCCTACCGGCGACCCGTGCAGGCGGCGAGCGACCAGATCGCGGTGCCGTCGGCGTCGTCCTCCGTGCCGCGCAGCGCCCAGCCGGGTCCGTCGGGCGTCCAACTCAGCATCGACGCGGCCCTGCACCCGGACGGCCAGCGGGTGCGCGAGGTGCTCCAGCGGTACTTCGACGCCATCAACGACCACGACTACGAGGCGTGGGCGAAGACGGTGACGGCGGAGCGGGTGAGCCGGACGCCCCGCGTCCGGTGGGAGTCGGACTACGAGAGTTCGCGGGACGGCTCGATCCAGGTGCACCGGGTGGAGACGGTCATGCCGGGGCGGCTGCGGGTGATGATGACGTTCGTCAGCACGCAGGACGTGGCCAAGGCGCCGGCGGAGTTGCAGGCGGACTGCATCCGGTGGCGGGTGGTGTACCCGTTGCAGGAGGAGGCGGGCTCGCTGCGGGTGGACCTCGGCACGGAAGGCTCCAGCTCCCAGTTCACCGCATGCTGACCCGGTTCACCGCATGCTGACCCGGTTCACCGCCTGCTGACCCGGTTCACCGCCTGCGGGCCGCACCCCAGCGCCCGCCGAGTTGTCGGTACCCCGTGGGATGATCGAACCGGGGGCCGGAGGCCACGCACGACAGCGGCCAACCCCCGAAAAGCGGCGACCCCGGGACCGGCGAGGCCGGGCCGCGGGGTCGGGCTGTGGGGTCGGGCTGTGGGATCGGGCTGTGGGATCGGGCTGTGGGGTCGGTCAGGCGCCGGTGAACACGAGGGACACGTTGTGGCCGCCGAAGCCGAAGGAGTTGTTGACGGCCGCCACCAGGTCGATCTTGCGCGGCTCGCCCGTCACCACTTCCAGCTGCACCTTGGGGTCCTGGTTCTCCAGGTTCAGCGTCGGCGGCACGATGCCGTCGCGCACGGAGAGCAGGGTGGTGATCGCCTCCACCGCGCCGGACGCGCCGAGGAGGTGGCCGTGGTTACCCTTCGGCGCCGTCAAAACAGCGTGGTCGCCGATCGCGCGCTGCACGGCCTGGGGTTCGATGACGTCGCCCACCGGGGTGGACGTCGCGTGGCAGTTGACGTGGCCGATGTCCGCCGGCGACAGGCCCGCCGTGCGGATCGCCGCCGCGATGGCGCGGGACTGGCCGATGCCCTCCGGGTCCGCCGCCGTGATGTGGTGGCCGTCGGAGGACGTGCCGATGCCCGCGAGCTTGCCGTAGATCCGGGCGCCGCGCGCGCGGGCGAACTCCTCGCGCTCCAGCACCATGATCCCGGCGCCCTCGCCGAGCACGAACCCGTCGCGGTCGACGTCGAACGGGCGGGACGCCCGGGTCGGGTCGTCGTTGCGGGTGCTCATGGTCCGGGCCTGGATGAAGCCCGCCATGGTGATCGTCGTGATGCACGCTTCCGCGCCACCGGCCACGACCACGTCGGCCTCGCCGGAGCGCAGCATCCGCCACGCCCACGCCAGGGCCTCGGCGCCCGACGCGCACGCCGACACCGGCGCGTGCACGCCCGCCCGCGCCTTCAGGTCCAGGCCGACGTGCGCGGCCGGGCCGTTGGGCATGAGCATGGGCACGGTCAGCGGGGACACCTTGCGCAGCCCCGACTCCTCGATGAGGTCGTCCTGGCTCAGCAGGGTCAGCGCGCCGCCGATGCCGGTGCCGACGACGACGCCCAGCCGCTCCTTGTCGACGTCGTCGTCACCGAGCCCGGCGTCCGCCCACGCCTGGCGGGCGGCGACCACCGCGACCTGCTCGCAGCGGTCCAGCCGGCGCGCCTCGACGCGCGGCAGCACCTCGGTCGGCTCGACCGCGAGCTGCGCGGCGATGCGCACGGGCAGCTCGAACCGCTCCACCCAGTCGGCCTCCAGCGGCTTGACGCCGCTGCGGCCCGCGAGCAGAGCATCCCAGGTGGAGGCGACATCGCCACCGAGCGGGGTGGTGGCACCCAGCCCGGTGACGACGACGTCGTTGCCAGTGGTCATGCGTTGCTGGCGATGTAGTTCACCGCATCGCCCACGGTCTTGAGGTTGGCCAGCTCGTCGTCCGGGATCTTCACGCCGAACTTGTCCTCGGCCTGCACGGCGATCTCCACCATGGACAGCGAGTCGATGTCCAGGTCGTCCACAAAGGACTTGTCAGCCGTCACGTCGGCCGCCTCGACACCGGCGACCTCCTCGACGATCTCGGCGAGCCCCTTCTGGATGTCCTCGTTGCTCACTGAAAATCCCTTCCTTCTTGCATTCGCCGGCTGGGCTGTCCCACCGGAGTCCTCGGGTTGGTCACGGCAGTCGGACGACCTGTCCCGCGTAGGACAGGCCGGCCCCGAAGCCGACGAGCAGCGCCACGTCCCCGCTCTTCACCTCGCCGGTCGCGCGCATGTGGTCCAGCGCGAGCGGGATGGAGGCGGACGACGTGTTGCCGGAGTCCACGATGTCACGCGCGATCACGAGGTCCTCACGGGCACCCTTGGCGCGCAGGCGCTTCGCGATGGCCTCGACGATCCGCAGGTTCGCCTGGTGCGGCACGAGCACGTCCACTTCGGACACGTCGAGGCCGGCCAGTTCGACCGCGCGCAACGCGATCGGCGCGATCTGCGTGGTCGCCCAGCGGAAGACCGACTGGCCCTCCTGGAAGATGAACGACTCCCGGTCGGCCACGTGGATCATGTCCACCAGGTCGCCGGCGCTGCCCCACGCCACCGGGCCGATGTGCGGCTCGTCGGCGGGGCCGATCACGGCCGCGCCCGCGCCGTCGGCGAAGATGATCGCGGTGGACCGGTCGGTCGGGTTCACCCAGTCCGTGAGCTTCTCCGCGCCGATCACCAGCACGTGCTTCGCGGTGCCCGCGCGGACCAGGTCCGAGCCCATGGCCACGGCGTAGCAGAAGCCGGCGCACGCGGCGTTCAGGTCGAACGCGGGCGCGGCCTTCACCCCGATCCGGTCGGCGACCTGGGCGGCGGCGTTGGGGATCTGCGACGGCATGGTGCAGGTCGCGACCAGCACCGCGCCGATGTCGGAGGCGGACAGCCCGGCGTCGGCGACGGCCTTGGCGCCCGCCTCGACCGCCATGTCGACGAGCTTCTCGTCCTTGCCCGCGAACCGGCGGTTGGCGATGCCGACGCGGTCGCGGATCCACTCGTCCGAGGTGTCCATGATCTTGGCCAGGTCGTCGTTGCTGACGACGGTGTCCGGCTGGTAGCTGCCCAGGCCCAGGATGCGGGTGCCCGCGTGGCCGGTGGGGACGGCGAAGGAGGTCACTTCGAGGCCTCCCCGAGCAGCGCCACGACCTGGTCCAGCTGGTCGGGGGTCTTCAAAGCCAACGTGGGGGTGCCCTTCAGTTCGCGCTTCGCCAGGCCCGTCAACGCGCCCGCCGGCGGCAGTTCCACCACCGCGGTCACGCCCTTCGCGCCCAGCGACGCCTGGCAGGAGTCCCACCGCACCGGGCGGGTGACCTGCGAGATGAGTCGGTTCAGCACCTCGGCGCCGGAGGTCACCTCGGCGCCGTCGGCGTTGGACAGCAGCGGCAGCGTGGGGTCCTCCACGGCGATGCCTTCGGCCTTGGCGCGCAGCGCCTCCTCGGCGGGGGCCATGTACGCGGTGTGGAACGCGCCCGCGACCTGGAGCTTGCGGACCTTCGCCCGCTCGGGCGGGTTCTCGGCGAGCTTGTCCAGGGCGGGCAGCGGCCCGGCGGCCACGATCTGGCCCGCGCCGTTGCGGTTCGCCCCGACCAGGCCCAGCTCCTCCAGGCGGGCCAGCACCTCGGCCTCCTCGCCGCCCAGCACGGCCGCCATGCCGGTCGGCTCCAGCGCGCACGCGGCGGCCATCTCCGCACCGCGCACGGCGGCGAGGGCGACGGCGTCGTCCGAGGTCAGCACGCCCGCGACGGCCGCGGCGGCGAGTTCGCCGACGGAGTGGCCCGCGACGGCGGTGTCCGCGGGCAGCTCGACCCGACGGCGCAGCTCCTCGAACGCGAGCAGCGCGAGCGCCACGACGAGCGGCTGGGTGATCGCGGTGTCCTTGATCTCGTCCGCGTCGGCCGTGGTGCCCAGGCGCTCCAGGTCGAGCCCGGTGATCTCCGACCACGCGGCCACGCGCCGCCCGGCCCCCTCGAGTTCGAGCCAGGGGGCGAGCATGCCGGGTGTCTGGGACCCCTGTCCGGGGGCGAGCAGCGCGATCACCCGCTCACTGAACACGTTTTCGGCGGCTTCGCGTGATGCCGGAGCTGACGAAACCGCGACTACGGGTTTGTAGGGTGTCTACAAATGTGACTCGCGGATGAACGTTGAACCACGTCACGTGTTGTCGACGGCAGCCCATTCCGCAGCAAATGGGACATGCGTTCTCCATCACACCCGCCCAGGTGATCACCCGTCCGAGGGCTTCGAGGAGGAGCCGCCGTCCGCTCGGCTGCCCGGTGGACGGTGCGCGCCTGCCCGCCGTGCAGCGGCGGGGTGGCCCTCACCAGAGGCCGCGGGCGCGGGCGAGCCTTCCCACGGACAGCGCCACGCGCAGCACCAGAGCGTCACGGGGGTCGTTGGCGTTGCGCCCGGTCAGCTCGGTGGCCCGCCGCAACCGGTAGCGGACCGTGTTCGGGTGCACGAACAGCTTGCGCGCGCAGGCCTCCAGCACGCCCCCGACCTCCAGGAACGCGTCCACGGTCTCCAGCAGCGACCCGCCCGCGTCCTCCAGGGGCCGGGCGATGCGGTCCACCAGCTGCCACTCCGCCTCCGGGTCACCGGCGAGCGCACGTTCCGGCAGCAGGTCCAGCGACCGCACGGGGCGCGGCGCGGACGGCCAGCCCACCACTGCCCGCAGGCCGGACAGCGCGTCGCCGGCGCTGCGGTGCGCGTCGGCCAGGCTCGTGACGGTCGGCCCCGCCACCACCGGGCCCGGCCCGAACGCGTCGGACAGCCGCACCAGGGGGTCCCCGCTCTCGGTCTCCCCGCCCAGCACGACCACCAGCCGCGACCCCTGCACGCTCAGCAGCACCGGCCGGGCGATCCGGGCCGCCCGGCTGCGCACCTCGAACACGACCGCCGGCGGGTCGTCCGACGGCGGGTTGCCCACCAGCACGGTGGCCTCCGACGCCGGGTCCCAGCCCAGCGCCGTGGCCCGGGACAGCAGCGACTCCTCCGCGTCGCCACGCACGATGCCGTCCACGACCAGCGCCTCCAGCCGGGCGTCCCACGCGCCCCGGGCCTCGGCGGCGGCGGCGTAGGAGGTGGCGGCGGAGAAGGCTATCTCTCGGCCGTAGCGGAGCACGCCCTCGGTGAGCAGGGCGCGCTCGGCCTCGTCGCGGGCCAGCTTGGGCAGTTGGTGCTCGAACAGCTCCAGCGCGATCCGCACCAGTTCGACGGTCTGCCGCAGGCTCACCCACCGCGAGATGTCCTTCGGCGCGGACCGGAACGCCTCGGCGGTCAGCCGGATCGCCTGCTGCGGGTCGTGCAGCCACGACACGAACCCCGCGACCCCGTTCTGGATGAGCAGCAGGACGCCCGCGCGCTGCTCGGCGGGCATCCGCCGGAACCACGGGAGCTGCTCCTCCATCGCCGCCACGCTGGAGGCCGCCAGGTCGCCGGAGGCGCGCTGCAACGTGCGCAGCGTCTCCTTCGACAGCACCGGCAGGACCTCCGAACCGCTCATGAGCACCACCATCGCACACCACCCGGACGTGCCTGCGCGATCCACCAACGAGTGACACAGCCTGAACCGGAGCGCGACCCGTCCTACCTTCGGGGAACACCCCAGCGACCGTGGGAGGTTGCCCGTGCGCAGGTACGTGTCCGTCGGCTTGGCGCTCGTCACCACGCTGGCGACAGCCGTCGTCCCGTCGTTCGCCACCACCGACCCGTTGGCGCCGTACACGTCCCAGCAGCTCACCTGGAAGCCGTGCAGCGCGAACGTCCCGGCCCTGGAGTGCGCGGACGTCGTCGTCCCGCTCGACTACAGCCGGCCCGACGCCGACCGCATCTCGGTGCGGGTGAGCCGGCTCAAGGCGCAGGACCCGGCGCGGCGGCGGGGCGTCCTGCTGCTCAACCCCGGCGGTCCGGGCGGGTCCGGCATCGGCATGCCGGTGTTCCTGGCCAAGACCAAACCCGCGCAGGTCTACGACCTGATCGGGTTCGACCCGCGCGGTGTCGGCGGGTCCACCGCGCTGGCCTGCCGGCCCGCGCCCGACTTCGCCACCGTCGACACCCGGCCGCCCGACTCCGAGTTCCACAAGTGGGCCGCCGAGGCGCAGGCCGCCGAGGACGCCTGCCGGCGCGCGGCGGGCGGCATCCGCCCGTACATCAACACCCCCAACACCGCCCGGGACATGGACGTCGTGCGCGCGGTGCTCAAGGAGGAGAAGCTGAACTACCTCGGCTACTCCTACGGCACCTACCTCGGCGCGGTGTACGGCAGCCTGTTCCCGCAGCGCCTGGACCGCAGCGTGCTGGACTCGTCGGTGCACCCGGAGTGGATCTGGCGCGAGCAGTTCCGGGCGCAGGCGGTGGCGTTCCGGCGCAACGTGGACCTGTGGGCGGCGTGGGCGGCCGAGCACGACGCGGTGTTCCAGCTCGGGTCGACGCCCGAGGAGGTGCTGGCGGGCGTGGAGTCGGTCGCCGCGTCGCTCGCGGTGAAGCCGGTGTCCGGCCAGACGCGCACCACGTTCGACGCGGCCGTGGGCGTCGGCTCCCGCTACCGTCCACTGTGGGCGGACCTGGCCGCGGTGGTGGCGGCGCTGGGTTCCGGCGCGCCGGCGGACACCGCCCGGGTGCTGGCCGACTCGGTCCGGCAGGACCTGGTGCCCGGTGTGTTCAGCACGGTCATCTGCGAGGTCGACTGGCCCACCGACCCCGACACGTACTACGAGGACATGCGGGTGTTCCGCGAGCGCTACCCGTACGGCTTCGGCGTGGTCCGGGCCGCGCCCACCACGTGCACGTACCGCTCGTTCACGCCGCCGGAGCCCGCGGTCGAGCTGAAGCGCGACGGGTACCCGGTGGGCGTGGTCATCCAGGCGGAGGGCGACACGCAGACCCGGTACGAGGGCGGTCCGGCGATGGCGACCCGGCTGGGGCACCAGCTGCTGACGGTGCTGGACGAGGGCCGGCACGGCATCTACGGCGGCGGGAACAAGTGCGTGGACCGCGAGGTGGACCGGTACCTGGTGGACGGGGTGCTGCCGGACAGCAGTTCCAGCTGTCCGGGCGACCCGCGGCCGGACCCGTCGGTGGCGGCCTCGGTCGACCGCGTCCGGTCCTACTTGGACAGCCGCGGCTTGGAGGCCTTCACCGGCCGGTGAGTCCCCGCCTCGACTCCGACGCCCGGCGTGCTTCGCGCGCCGGGCGTTGTCGTGTGCGGCAGGCCCTGACGCGAAAACGCCCGGCACGCACGAAGCGCGCCGGGCGTTTCCCTCTCCCCGGTCCCCACCGGTGACTCCACTCTGGACTGTCGCCGGCCGAAGTGCCACGTCAGTCACCCTTTCGTGCCACTGCTTCAGGTTGCCGGGTGATGCGGGGTGGGAAACGATCTCGGCAAGCGTTCGACAAATCGTTTCCGAGGAGGGGCGTCGCGTGGGCACCCAGATCACTGAAGGACTCGGACAGGCGTGGGCGATGGTGGCCACGTTCGTGCCGAAGCTCCTCGGCTTCCTGCTGGTCCTGTTCATCGGCTGGCTCATCGCCAAGGCGCTCGCCAAGGCGGTGGGCTTCCTGCTCAAGCGGGTCGGCTTCGAGCGCCTGGTGGAGCGGTCCGGGTTGCGCGGCGCGATGGCGCAGTCGCCCGTCGACGCCTCCGGGCTGATCGTCAAGATCGTGTACTACTTCGTGCTGCTCATCGCGCTCCAGCTGGCGTTCGGGGTGTTCGGCACCGGCAACGCGGTGAGCGCGCTGCTCAACGACGTCATCGCGTACCTGCCGCGGATCGTGGTGGCGATCGTGCTGGTCCTGGTGGCCGCCGCGATCGGCAAGGCGCTGCGCGGGCTGGTGACCGGTGCGCTGGGCGCGCGGCCGTACACGCGGATGCTGGGCGGCATCACGTACGGGTTCATCGTGGCGCTCGGTGTGATCGCGGCGCTGAACCAGCTCGGGATCGCGGTGTCGGTGACCATGCCGGTGCTCATCACCGTGCTGGCGACGGTCGCCGGCGTGATCGTGATCGGCGTGGGCGGCGGCCTGGTGCGGCCGATGCAGCAGCGCTGGGAGGGCTGGCTGGACCGGATGCAGCAGGAGGCGAAGAGCGCGCCCGAGCCGCGGAAGTCGCAGGAGCCGGCGACCCAGACCCCCACCCGGGTGGGGGCGGGCGCGGGCGCCCGGCCGTCCCAGATGGACACCCCGACCCCGCCCGCCGGCATGCCCATGCCGCCGGCCGACGGTCGCTGACCCCGTTCAGCGGTTCAGCGGTTCAGCGTCGGATTTCAGCGTCGGGATTTCAGTGTTGGGGAGCCCCGTCCGGGATGCCGGGCGGGGCTCCCGCGCGTCGGGCGCGGGCGTAGCCGCCGCCCTGCAAGCCACTGACCGCTGACCCAGGGCCGGCCTCCGGCCCCCGGTTCCATCATCTCACCGGGGGCCGACAAAGCCGGGCGCAACGCCTCTCGGATCACAGCTCGTCGAGCACGTCTTCCCAGCTCACGTAGGCGAAGCCGGTGGTCGGCAGGTCGCCCGTCGCGGGGGTGCGCTCGCCGTCGTGGACGACCAGGAGACCCTCCTCGTACTCGTCGCCCAGGTCGGCGGTCACCAGGTGGGCGCCGTCCGAGTGCTCGACCGAGTCGTTGCCGTCGCCGGCACCCACGACGAACTCGCCGACGTAGGAGTTCCGGCCCGTCCGCTCGTACACGACGAACCGGGAGTCGCCCTGGCTGGAGGCCACCAGGTGGTCGCCGCCGATGGTCAGGCCCTCCGCGTCCGCCTCCAGGTGCCTCCCGCCGAAGCCCGGGTCGGCGCCGGACACGAAGCACTCCTCGGTCTCCGGGTCGTAGGTCTGCGGCACCCCGAACGAGCGAACCTTGTCGATCAGCTTCGGCGCGCCGAAGCCGGTGGCGGTCAGCGGGATGCGCCAGATGCCGACGTCCTCCTGGGCCGCGTAGAGCACGCGGTTGGCCGAGTCGACGACCATGCCCTCCAACTGCGGGCCCTCGCCCGGCTCGCCGCACGGCGTCCAGGAGGTGCCGTCGGGCAGCGGGAAGGTCGACGGCAGGTCCACAGTGGACACGACCCGGGTGCCGACCGCGCCGCCGGCGGCGGGCACGACGTGCAGCAGGGCCACCCGGGTCTCGTTGCGCCGGCTCACCACGACCACCGGCGTGCGGTCGACCTGCCCGGCGGCCAGGCCGTACGCCGTGTGCTGGTCGTCGACCTCCTCCTCGGACGCCGAGAACACCGGCCGCGCGGCCGGGTCGGTCACGTCCCGCACCACGGCCGGACCCGCCGCCGAACCGCGGCCGTCGATCTCGTACACCCGGACCCGGTCCCGGCCCCGGTCGCTGACGAACGCGAGGTCGCGGCGCACCCCGGCGACCGGGACCCGGCTGAGCACGTCGACGTTGTTGTACCGACCGGGCTTGGCGTCCGGGTTCGGCGGCTGCGGCGCGGGGTAGGTGCCGAGGGTGCGGCCACGCAGGTCGAACGCCGCCAGGCCACCCTCCTTCAACGTCCCCAGCACGACGCTGCGCTCGGCCGAGCGCGGGTGGACCCAGATCGCGGGGTCGTCGGCGTCGGCGTTCGCCGGCACCCCGGACGCGTCGTCCACGAACGCACGCGTCTGCGCGACCGGCACGACGACCACTCCGGAGGACGCCACCGCGACGGGCGCGGCGACCAACAACGGCACCAAAGCCAGGACAAGGGCTCGCATTCGCGGCAACGTACGAGGCACCGATGTACGCCCGCTGAAATCCGGGTGTACGGCGGACCTGTGCCACCGGTCACACGCGGAACAGACCACAACGGGGCAGTGTTCGGCGCAGTAGACGCTTGGAGGGCGCGATGCACGTCTTGCTGGATCAGGGCTTCACCGTCTTCGGCCAGAAGGTGTCCTATGCCGAGTTCATCGGCCAGGTCTTCGCCTTGGTGGTCGTGTACCTGGCCCAGCGGCGCTCGCTGTGGACCTGGCCCGTGCAACTGGTCTCGGTCACCCTCCTGTTCGTCGTCTACCTCTCGGCACACCTCGGCGGCACCGCCGCGCGGCAGGTCGTGATCGCCTTGATCACCCTGTACGGCTGGTGGGCCTGGACCCGCCGCCGCGACCCGGTCTTCGGCGTCGTCGTCCGCAAGGGCACCCTGAAGGAACGCCTGGCCGTCGCCGCCGCGTTCCTCGTCGGCACCTCGGCGTTCGCCCTGGTCCTCGACGCCCTCGACGCCTCCTGGGCCCCGTGGCCGGACGCGGCGATCTTCGTCGGCACCGTGCTCGCCTTCACCCTCCAAGGGCTCGGCCTGGTCGAGTTCTGGCTGGTGTGGCTGGTGGTCGACGCGATCGGCGTGCCCCTGCAACTCCAGTCCGGCCTGTACTTCAGCGCGCTGGTCTACACGGTCTTCGCGGTCCTGGTGATCCGCGGCTGGATCGACTGGAACCGCGAAGCCGGACGGGCCGCCAACGCCGAACCCGCCCAGCACCCGGCCACCTAGCGGCCGGCGGAAGCCCGTGCGACGTCCTCCGCCAACCGCCGCAGCTCGGCGTCCAGCGATCCGGGGTTCAGCAGCACGTGGTGCACCGCCCGCTGCACCACCCGCGTCACGTCGTCGTAGTGCGCCGACCGCGGCCGGTTCCGCGCGTTCCGGACCGCCGCCTCCAGCACCACCAAGTGCGGCAACCGCGCCCGCAACGACGGCTCCTCGTACAGGCTCACCAACGTCGGCGGGTAACCGGCCTGGGTCAGCAACGCCTCCTGGCTCTCCGGGCCCGTCAGGAACCGGATGAACTCCCGGGCCGTCGCCTGGTGGGCCGAACACCGCGACACCGCCAGGTTCCAGCCCCCCAACGCGGCTGGCCCCGGCAGGGCCGCCATGCCGAACTTCCCGTTCAACGGCGACGCCTCCAACTCCGCCCGCGCGTACGGCCACGTGCGCAGGAACAGCGCCCGCCCCTCCATGAACTCCTTCAAGCTCGCCGCCTCGTCGTAGCGCAGCGCCTCCTGCGGTATCCAGCCCTGCTTCACGCCGCTCGCCAGCCGACCGACGCCCGCCCGCGCGCCCTGCCCGTCGAGGTGGTCGGCGTCGCCGCCGTGCCCCCACACCGCCTCCAGCGCGTTCACCGTCAAGCCCTCGTACTGGCCCAACTGCCCCAGGTACCCGGCGATGCCGTGCTTCGGCGCGATGGTCGCGGCCTGCCGTTCCAGCTGGTCCCACGACGTCGGAGGGCGCACCCCCGCCGCCGCCAGCAGGTCGGCCCGGTAGTACAGGACGCCCGCGTCGGCGCGCCACGGCACGGCCCACAGCGTCTCGCCGACCCGCGCCGACTCGACGGCGGCGGGCAGGAAGCGGCTCGGCCCGATCTCCGGCTCGGGCAGCCGGGCCAGGTAGTTGGCCTGGGCGAAGGCCGCCGTCCACACCACGTCCAGGGTGACCACGTCGTAGCACTGCGCGCGGGCGTCCGCGCCCCGTCGGCCCGCCAGGTCGCCCGCGCGGGCCATGAGCTGGGCCCGGTAGTCGTCGGTGGGCGTCGGCATCGGCAGGTACGTCACCTGCTCCACCGAGCTGGCGCGCGCGTTCCACGCCTCCACCCGTTGCTTGATCGGCCCGGACGACGACAGGTCGTGGCTGTCCACGAACGTGATCCGCCCGCGACCCCGGTACGCCGGGTCCACCGCCGGCGCCCCGCACGCGGCCAGCAACAGCACGACCACCAGCCACCGCGTCACGGCCCACCCCACACCTTGTCCGCGACCCAGTCCAGGACCCCGTCGACCTCCGCCGACTCCACGCAGTCGCCCGGATAAGCCGCGTCGAACGCGCCCAACTGCGTGGTCGCCGCACATGCGCCCGCCACCAGGCCCACGCCGTAGACGTCCACCGGCCGGTCCACCACGGCGCCGGCCCGCACCGGCGTCGTGGCCGACGTGATCACCACGATCGGGCGCTCGGAACCGTGCCGCGCCACCGCCGTGACCACCACGTCCGCGACGGTCTCCGGGGTGAACTCCAGCCGCGCCACCCCGGGCGACAGCGCCGCGATCCGGTCGGCCAGCGCACGCGCCGGCGCGGACCCGTCCACGGCGAGCACCACACCCACCGCGTCGTCGGCCGCCTGCCAAGCCGCACGCGCCGCCGCCGGCTCCACCTCGGGCGCCAGCAACGGCGGCTTCCCCAGCCGCACCCGCTGGTGCACGTCCGGACTCCACGCCGCGTCGCGGAACCCGGCGTGCCGGAACGCGCCCTGCCCACCCTCCGCGAGCAGGTGGCCCAGGAACGCCGCCACCGCCGCCTCCCGGCGCTCGTTCGGCGGCCGGTTCTCCCGCCGCACCTCCACGAACGGGTGGTCCAGGTCGAACGTGCCCTCCTGCGGGTACAGCCGCGTCAGGCAACCCAGGTCGTCACGCCCCACCGCCTTCTCCGAAGCGAGCACGGCCACGTTCGCGTCCGGGCACACCGGCCCGGCGGAGGTCCGCAACGCCGCCTCCCGCAACCTGCGAGCCGCGGTCGGGTCGTCCAGACCGGCCGCACCCAGTTCGGCACCCACCACCGCCACCGCCGCCGCCAGACCCGCGCCCGACGCCGAAGGGTCCACGGTGGCGAGCCGGAACGCGGCCAGGTCCCGCCACCGGAACGACCCGTCGGCCGACGCCCGGTTCGGCGCGACGCCGAGGACCAGCGGCGAGTGCGCGACCGTGCCCCGGTTTTCCAGCACGACGTCCGTGCGCCCGTTGTCCCGCAACACCCGCACGGCCTCGTCCAGCTCCCACCGCACGTCCGGCAGCCACACGTGCGGCTCGGGACCGTTGGTGGCCAGGTCGTGGTCCGGCCAACCCCGGCCGATCGCCGCGACCGACGCCGCCGACGCCCGGGACGTCACGTGCACCTGCGCCCGCTTGCACCCGGTCTCGTCGCGGTAGGCGTCGCCGAAGTCCGCCGCCAGCCCGCGCACCACGTCCGCCTTCTCCACCGACGACAGCACGTTGACCTGCACCGGCTCCCGGCACGGCACCGCCTCGGGCGCGCGGGCCGCCAGCGCGTCGCACGACAGCGGCACGGCCAGCAGCGGCACCAGCGCCACCACCGACCACCGGGGCCGGGGGAACGTCCGGCGCGGCTGCGGCTTGGGGTGGTCCGGGCGGCTGATCCAGGCCTTGCCGTGGACCTCCTTCACGTCCACCGCGACCTCGCGGTAGGAGTCCGGGTCGCACACCGGGTCGTCGCGCACCACGTCCTGGAAGAACCGGTCGGACACGATCAGCGCCAGCTCGCCCGGCCGGCGGCGCAGCTCCTCGCGCAGGGCCGTCGACTCCAGCAGCCGGAACGCCAGCACCAGGCCGTCGCCCATCACGCCGTTGCCGTCGTTGGACACCTCGCCGGAGGTGATCGCGACGCGCAGCCGGATCACCGCGTCGGCCGCGGCGGCCTTGTTGTGCCTGCGCAGCTGACCGGCGAGCACGTGCGGCAGGGACCCGACGACCCGGCCGTTGGGCACGCCGTGGGGGATGAGCACGAACAGCCCGTCGCCCCGGTCCTCGTGGTAGGTGCCGTCCCAGTCGTCGGTCCACGGGATGCCGCACTCGGCGAACGCCTGGATCAGCGCCTCGTACAGCCCGCGCCGCACCGCCTCCTGCCCGGTGCGCCCGCGCGCGCCGAAACCGGACACGTCCACGGCCAGCATCGTGCGGTGGACGGCGGGTCGAGGCGTCCCCATTGCCCCCCTCGTCGCCGGGCTCCCCGCGATTCTATGGTGTGGATCACAGGGGTTCACCGCTTTGACGCGGATGGGCGACGGCCGCCACGGCCGCGCAGAGGGCTGGAGATCGTCTGGAGGCTCCCAGGACCCCCGGTCGGGCCGCCAGAGCCGTCAGCGGGCCGCTCAGGGCCGAGAAACGGCGAACGCCGGGGACTCCACTCGATCAGGTGGAGTCCCCGGCTGTGTCTGATGGCGCCGCCTCCGGCGGCGCGGTGAGGTCGCCCGAAAGTCGGACCACCGACGCGACCTCACGGGTCGTGCGTCAGGCCAGACCGGCGTCCGAGGTGGACGGGCCGGCCGCCGACACGTCGTCGATCTTGTAGCGGCGGGCCGCCTCGACGACCTTCGCCTGGTCGACCTCGCCGCGCTTGGCCAGCGCCTGCAGCGTCGCCACCACGATCGACTCGGCGTCCACCAGGAAGTGCCGGCGCGCGGCCGGGCGGGTGTCGGAGAAGCCGAAGCCGTCGGTGCCCAGGGTGACCATGTCGGTCGGCACGTACGGGCGGATCAGGTCCGGCACCGCCGACATCCAGTCCGACACCGCCACGACCGGGCCCGCCGCGTCGGCCAGCACCTGCGTGACGTACGGCACGCGCGGCTCCTGGTCGGGGTGCAGCAGGTTGTGCCGGTCGACCTCCACGGCCTCGCGGCGCAGCTCGGAGTACGACGTCGCCGACCACACGTCGGCCTGCACGCCCCACTCCTCGGCCAGCATCTGCTGCGCCTTGACCGCCCACGGCATCGCGACGCCCGACGCGAGCAGCTGCGCGCGCGGACCGGACGTCGAACCGCCCTGCTGGTACCGGTAGAGGCCCTTGAGCAGGCCCTCCACGTCCAAGCCCGCGGGCTCGGCCGGCTGCTGGTACGGCTCGTTGTAGACGGTCATGTAGTAGAAGACGTTCTCGGCGTTCTCGCCGTACATCCGCCGCAGACCGTCCTTGACGATGTGCGCCACCTCGAACGACCACGCCGGGTCGTAGGCGATCACCGCCGGGTTGGTGTGCGCGAGCAGCAGCGAGTGGCCGTCGGCGTGCTGGAGGCCCTCGCCGGTCAGCGTCGTGCGGCCCGCCGTCGCGCCCAGCACGAAGCCGCGCGCCATCTGGTCCGCCGCCGCCCACAGGCCGTCACCGGTCCGCTGGAACCCGAACATCGAGTAGAAGATGTAGATCGGGATCATCGGCTCGCCGTGCGTCGCGTACGACGTGCCGGCGGCGGTGAACGACGCCGTCGAACCGGCCTCGTTGATGCCCTCGTGCAGGATCTGCCCCTGCTCGGACTCCTTGTACGCCAACATGAGCTGGGCGTCCACGGACGTGTACATCTGCCCGTTGGGGTTGTAGATCTTCTGCGCCGGGAACATCGAGTCCATGCCGAACGTGCGCGCCTCGTCCGGGATGATCGGCACGATCCGGCCGCCGATCTCCGGGTCCTTGGCCAGGTCGCGGACCAGCCGGACGAACGCCATCGTGGTGGCGACCTCCTGCTTGCCCGAGCCCTTGCGGACCACGTCGTAGACCTTGTCCCCGGGCAGCACCAGCGCCTTGGACTTCGCCCGGCGCTCCGGTACGAACCCGCCGAGCTGCTTGCGCCGCTCCAGCAGGTACTGGATCTCCGGGGCGTCCTGGCCGGGGTGGTAGTACGGCGGCAGGTACGGGTCGAGGTCGGCGTCGGAGATCGGGATGCGCAGGCTGTCCCGCAGGAGCTTCAGGTCCTCCAGGGTCAGCTTCTTCATCTGGTGGGTGGCGTTGCGGGCCGCGAAGTGCGGGCCCAGGCCGTAGCCCTTGATGGTCTTGGCGAGGATGACCGTCGGCTGGCCGTGGTGCTCCACCGCCGCCTTGTACGCCGCGTAGACCTTGCGGTAGTCGTGGCCGCCGCGCTTGAGGTTCCACACCTCGTCGTCGGACATCGGCGCGACCAGCTCCTTGGTCCGCGGGTCGCGGCCGAAGAAGTGCTCCTTGACGTACGCGCCGTCGTTGGCCTTGTAGGTCTGGTAGTCGCCGTCGGGCGTGGTGTTCATCAGGTTCACCAGCGCGCCGTCGCGGTCGGCGTGCAGCAGGGCGTCCCACTCACGGCCCCAGATGACCTTGATGACGTTCCAGCCGGCGCCCCGGAAGAACGCCTCCAGCTCCTGGATGATCTTGCCGTTGCCGCGGACCGGGCCGTCCAGGCGCTGCAGGTTGCAGTTGACCACGAAGGTCAGGTTGTCGAGCTGCTCGTTGGCCGCGACCTGGAGCAGGCCGCGCGACTCCGGCTCGTCCATCTCGCCGTCGCCGAGGAACGCCCAGACGTGCTGGTCGGAGGTGTCCTTGATGCCGCGGTCGTGCAGGTAGCGGTTGAACCGCGCCTGGTAGATCGCGTTCATCGGGCCCAGGCCCATGGAGACGGTCGGGAACTCCCAGAAGTCCGGCATCAGCCGCGGGTGCGGGTAGGACGGCAGGCCGCCGCCCGGACCGGCGTGCGAGTGCTCCTGGCGGAAGCCGTCGAGCTGCTCGGCGGTCAGCCGGCCCTCCAGGAAGGCGCGCGCGTACACGCCGGGTGACGCGTGGCCCTGGATGAACACGTGGTCGCCACCACCCGGGTGGTCCTTGCCGCGGAAGAAGTGGTTGAAGCCCACCTCGTAAAGGCTGGCGCTGGAGGCGTAGGTCGAGATGTGACCGCCGACACCCACGCCGGGCCGCTGCGCGCGGTGCACGGTGATCGCCGCGTTCCACCGGACCCAGGCCCGGTAGCGGCGCTCCACCTCCTCGTCACCGGGGAACCACGGCTCGCGCTCGGTGGGGATGGTGTTGACGTAGTCCGTGCTGGTCAGCGCGGGGACGCCGACGTGGCTCTCGCGCGCGCGCTCGAGCAGGCGCAGCATCAGGTAGCGGGCTCGCTGCTGACCGCCGCCCTTGAGCACGGCGTCGAACGACTCCAGCCACTCCGCGGTCTCCTCCGGGTCGATGTCCGGCAGGTGGGCGGCCAGGCCGTCACGGATGACGCGCACCCGTTCGGGAGTGTTCTGCGGGCTCAAGGGATCTCCTCAATCCGGGGTCTCTGGTTCCCATCGTTGCCTTCAAGACACCGTCCCGTCACCGCTACCGGTGAGTAGTTCTGGATCGTGTCCCTCGCGCGCGCGAATAGGAGGTATGTAGAGCGTGCCTCATCCGGATGGCGGAACGCACCCCGGGGTACCCGATGCGGCGTGTCTCGGCCCTTACGGTTGCGCTTGCCTGGTGTGACAGTGTTCGCTAGCCGCGACTGGTAGTGACGTCGCGCGGCAGTCGAACCCGGCTGCCGCTCTTGTGTACTTGGAGGAGTGGAAGCCGTGGTCGCCGCGGAAGACGCCGGCAAGGTCGGTGTCGCCGATAGGCTCGGGATCGACCCGGGCGCTGTGGTCCAGGAAATCGGCTGGGGTGAGGACGTCGACGACGACCTCCGTGCGGCGGTCGAGGAGCGCATCGGCAGCGATCTGCTCGACGAGGACGCCGACGATGTCGTGGACGTGGTCCTGCTGTGGTGGCGTGAGGACGACGGCGACCTGGTGGACGCCTTGGTCGACGCCATCGGCCCGCTCGCGGACGACGGCGTGATCTGGGTCCTGACGCCCAAGACCGGGCGGGCCGGGTACGTCGAGCCGAGCGACATCGCCGAGGCCGTGCCGACCGCGGGGCTGGCCCAGACCTCCTCCATCAGCGCGAGCCAGGACTGGTCGGCCGTCCGACTCGTGTCGCCGAAGTCCGTCAAACCCAAGCGCTGAGACCTCGTACTCGGCAGCCCCGACCCGTGCCGCTAGGCTCGACGGCGGGCTCCGCACGGAGCCCGTCTTCTTGGGCTTTGCACTTTTCACTTGGCGGAAGGGCGAGGAATGTCGGTCGAGGTCGGTTCGCAGGCTCCGGACTTCACGCTCAACGACTACAACAAGCAGCCGGTGACGTTGTCGTCGTTCCGCGGCGAGCGCAACGTCCTGCTGGTCTTCTACCCGTTCGCGTTCAGCGGCATCTGCACCGGCGAGCTGTGCCAGGTGCGGGACGAGCTGGCCGCGTACGAGGGCGAGAACGTGCAGGTCATCGGGGTTTCGGTGGACACCCCGTTCAGCCTCAAGGCGTGGGCGGACCAGCAGGGCTACACGTTCCCGCTGCTGTCGGACTTCTGGCCGCACGGCAAGGTGGCGAGCGAGTACGGCGTGTTCAACGAGGCGGCGGGCCTGGCCAACCGCGGCACGTTCCTGATCGACACCGAGGGCGTGGTCCGCTACGCCGAGGTCAACGCGCCCGGTGAGGCGCGCGACCAGGAGGCGTGGAAGAAGGCCGTCGCCGAGCTGGGGGCCTGATAGCGTTTTCCCCGGTGCGCGGCCCGCGGGCGCGTGCCGGTCCGGGCGTGTAGCTCAGCGGAAGAGCACTCGGTTTACACCCGAGCGGTCGCAGGTTCGAATCCTGTCGCGCCCACCACTGTGTGCTGGTTCACATTTTATTCGGCGGAGAGATCGGAATCTCCGCCGAGTTGCGCAACAATTCCCATTGACGGCTCCGACGGCCGCTGGTGTCCACCATCAGGGTATTGCGGAGCGGTAACGCCGACCGGGACGCTGGACCAATGCACAACCCGGAGCTACACGTCAAGCTCCCACCCGATCTGCCGACGGAAAGTTACGAAGGCATCCGGCAAGCCGTGTCCAGCCTGCTCGAACTGTGGGGCGTGGACGACGTGACACCGCTGCTCGTCGAGGCGGTGTCCCGCCCGGCGGTGGGACCCGGGGGCGGCCGGGCGGGGCCGTGCGTGGCGATTAGGGGTTGCTAACCGGGGCTCCCCAGGTGGGAAGCCCCCTATGCCTAACAGCGTTCAGGACGTAGCTTGTCCGCCATGTCGCCCAAGACGGTCGCCGCGGTGGTCGGGGTCGCTTTCTTCCTGGCAGGCCTGCTGATCATGCTCCTGCCGCTGTCCACCGACTCGCCCGCGGGCATCGCCGTGTCCTGCGGCAACAGCGTGGGCATGGGGTTCGACGAGGTCGCCGTCAAGGCCGAGGGCGGGGCGCTGGTCGAGATCTGTTCGCGGCTGCGGGTGGAGCGGTTGGCGTGGGCGGCGCCGGTGACCGTGCTGGGGGCGCTGCTCGTCGTGGGTGCGGCCGTGGTGCGGCGCAGGTCGACGACGTAGCGAAGCCCCCGGCGACGGACACCGGGGGCTTCGGGAAACCGGAGCGGCCTAGCGGGCCAGCAGCGAGGTGATCTCCTGCGCCGCGCCGCCCGCCTCCAGCAGGTGCCGCAGGTTCGCGGGGAGCACGTCGCCGCGCTTCTGCACGGCCTGCGCGTACAGGCGACCCGCCCGGTACGAGGACCGGACCAGCGGACCCGCCATGACGCCGGAGAAGCCGATGCCCTCGGCGGTCTCCTTGTGCACCACGAACTCCTCCGGCTTCACCCAGCGCTCGACCGGGTGGTGCCGCGGCGACGGGCGCAGGTACTGGGTGATCGTGATGATCTCGCAGCCCGCGTCGTGCAGGTCGTGCAGCGCCTCGGTGACCTCCTCGGGCGTCTCGCCCATGCCGAGGATGAGGTTCGACTTGGTCACCAGGCCGGCCTCGCGGGCCTTCGTGATGACCTCCAGCGACCGCTCGTAGCGGAACGCCGGGCGGATGCGCTTGAAGATCCGCGGCACGGTCTCCAGGTTGTGCGCGAGCACCTCGGGGCGCGAGTCGAACACCTCGGCCAGCTGCTCGGGCACCGCGTTGAAGTCCGGGATCAGCAGCTCGACACCCGTGCCCGGGTTGAGCGCGTGGATCTGGCGGACGGTCTCGGCGTACAGCCACGCGCCGCCGTCTTCGAGGTCGTCACGCGCGACGCCCGTGACGGTCGAGTAGCGCAGGCCCATGGCCTGGACGGACTCGGCGACCCGGCGCGGCTCGTCCCGGTCCAGGTCGGCGGGCTTGCCGGTGTCGATCTGGCAGAAGTCGCAGCGGCGGGTGCACTGCTCGCCACCGATGAGGAAGGTGGCCTCCCGGTCTTCCCAGCACTCGTAGATGTTGGGACAACCGGCCTCTTCGCACACCGTGTGCAGGCCCTCGCGCTTGACCAGACCTTTGAGTTCCCGGTACTCGGGACCCATCTTCGCCTTGGTCTTGATCCACGAGGGCTTCTTCTCGATGGGCGTTTGGCTGTTGCGCACCTCTAGGCGCAGCAGCTTCCGACCTTCAGGTACGACGGTCACGGCCTCAACACTACGTCACGCCGGATTCGGTGCGACGCCCGTGAGCTTGGCCGTCAGGTCCCACAACCGGCTCGCCGTCAACTCGTCCTTGGCCGCCGCCGTGGAGCCCGAACGGGTCGGGTAGCCGCGCATCCCGCGGAACCCGTCCGGGCCGTAGTAAGCGCCTCCGACGACGTCCGGCGCGGTGGCCGCGTAGAGCTGCGGCAACGTCCCCAGCTCGACCGACTGGGCGAAGAAGTCGCTGATCTTGGCCCCGACGGACATGATCGGGTTGCGCCGGGACCGGGCCATGTTGGTGCTCAGCTCGGTCGCCGTGACGCCCGGGTGGGCCGCGACGGACGTCACGTCCAGGCCCGCGCTGCGGCAGCGGCGCTCCAGCTCGCGCGCGAACAGCAGGTTGGCCAGCTTGGACTGGCCGTACGCGCCCCACGACGTGTAGCGGCGGACCTCGTAGTTCGGGTCGGCCAGGTCGATCGCGCCCATCTGGTGGGCGAGGCTCGACACGGTGACCACGCGGGCCTGCGGGGTGGCTTTGAGCAGCGGCATCAGCAGCCACGTCAGGGCCGCGTGGCCCAGGTGGTTGGTGCCGAACTGGCGCTCGAAGCCGTCGGCGGTGCGGCCGAGCGGCACCGCCATCACCCCGGCGTTGTTGACCAGCACGTCCAGCCGGTCGGTGCGCTCGCGGACGGCCTTGGCGGCGTCGTGGACCGAACCCAGGTCGGCCAGGTCCAGTTCGACCAGCTCGGCCTTGTTCCCGACCTGTTCCAGCGCGCGCTGCCCGCGTTCAGGGGACCGGCAGGCCATCAGGACGCGCGCGCCCTTCCCGGCCAGCACCTCGGCGGTGCGCAGCCCGAGACCCGAGTTGGCCCCGGTCACCAGCACCGTGCGGCCGGTCTGGTCGGTGATGTCCGCTTCGGTCCACTTCGCCATGGCCCTCACCCAACCGCAAGTCAGGCGCTCTTGGCGAGCCTGCGGTGCCGGGCCGGCGCCTTGGCTCGCGGCGCGTTGCGGACCAGCGCCAGGAACGCGGCCCCGACCTTGGCGATCTCGTCGGACGGCTCGGTGAGGTCCGCGAGCCCGGCGGTCAGCGCCAGCAGGCGCTGCTCGCGCTCGACCGCGTCCTGCGCGGTCAGGTGCTCGTCCAGCACCGCGCGCAGCACGGGCTGTTCGGCGGCCAGCGCGCGCCAGGTGTGGGTGACGGTCTCCACCCGGTCGCCCGCGGCGTCCTCCAGCGCGACGCCCAGGCGCCCGGTGAGCTGCTGCATCCACCGGTAGTGCAGGGCCGCGAGCAGCTCGCCTTCGGTGGCGAACAGGTCGCGGTCGAAGCTCAGGGGCGCCGAGGGGTCGTTGGTCGCGGCGTTGAGCACGGCGTCCAGAGCGTCACGCCGTCGGTAGAAGTCGGTCCAACTCATGATCACGCCCTCCTCTCGTGATGCGGCTCATACCTGAGGTCTTTGGCATACCGGCGGTATGGCCGACAGGGCGAACATACCACGAGTACGTACCGTCGGTATGTCGTACGGTTGTGGCCGTGGTGACAGTGCGGTCCAGGCGTGTCGAGTACTCGGAGTCCACCAGGCAGGCCCTGGTGGACAGTGCCGTCGAGCTGTTCACCAAACGGGGGTACGCCGGCACGTCCCTGGACGAGGTCGCCAAGCGCGCCCGGCTGACGAAGGGGGCGCTGTACCACCACTTCAGCGGCAAGCAGGCCCTGTTCGAGGCCGCGTTCGACTCGGTCGAGAACGCCTTCATGCGCAAGCTCGGCGAGATCGTCAGCGCTCCCGGTGACCCGTGGGACACCGCCATCGCGGGGCTGCGGGCGTACGTGCGGGTGTGCTTGGAGCCGTCGTACCAGCGCATCGTGATCCACGAGGCGCCCGTGGTGATGGGGTGGGAGCGGTGGCGGGAGGCTGAGGAGCACTTCAGCTACGGCTTGCTGCGGTCGACCATCGAGGTGCTGATCACGAGCGGGGAGTTGGAGCAGCTGCCCGTGGAGACCATGGCCCGGTTGCTGTTCGGGTCGCTGTCGGCCGGGGCGAGCATGATCGCCGGGGCGGCTGATCCGAAGAAGGCCAGTGCGGAGGTCGAGCGGACCATCGTGCGGGTGGTCGAGGGGTTGCGCGTCAACGGCGCTCCCCGCCCTCCGGAGCCCGTCCGCGAACACCGTTCCCGTTCCCGCCGCCGCTGACATCGTGGGAGCGGTCCCGCGAGACGGCTAGGTTGGGGGTGTGGAACTGCGCATCTTCACCGAGCCCCAGCAGGGGGCGTCCTACGACGACCTGCTCCGCGTCGCCCGTACCGCCGAAGACGCCGGCTTCGGGGCCTTCTTCCGCTCCGACCACTACCTCAAGATGGGCTCCGCCGACGGCCTGCCCGGTCCCACCGACGCGTGGATCACGTTGGCCGGCCTGGCGCGCGAGACCAAGTCCATCCGGCTCGGCACGTTGGTCACCGCCGCCACCTTCCGGCACCCCGGACCACTGGCCATCTCCGTCGCCCAGGTGGACCAGATGTCCGGCGGCCGGGTCGAGTTCGGGCTCGGGTCCGGGTGGTTCGAGGACGAGCACACCGCCTACGGGTTGCGGTTCCCGACGCTCGGCGAGCGGTTCGAGGTGTTCGAGGAGCAGTTGGAGATCGTCACCGGGTTGTGGGGGACGCCGCTGGGGGACACGTACTCCTTCGAGGGCAAGCACTACACGCTCACCGACTCGCCCGCCCTGCCCAAGCCGGTCCAGCGGCCGGTGCCCGTGGTGGTCGGGGGCAAGGGGGCCAAGCGGACGCCGGCGTTGGCGGCCCGGTTCGCGACCGAGTTCAACCTGCCGTTCGTGGACATGGACTTCGCCGCCGAGCAGTTCGAGCGGGTCGCCGGGGCCTGCCGGGACATCGGGCGGGACCCGGCGACCATGACGCGTTCGGTCGCCCTGACCGCGTGCGTCGGCCGGGACGACGCCGAGGTGGCCGAGCGGGCCGCCGCGATCGGGTGGGACTTCGACGAGCTGAAGGCCAACGGGCTCACCGGCACCGTGGCCCAGGTGCAGGACCGGCTCGGGCAGTGGCGGGAACGGACCGGGATCTCGCGGGTCTACTTCCAGGTGCTCGACCTCGCCGACCTCGACCACGTCGAGCTGATCGC
This sequence comes from Actinosynnema sp. CA-248983, assembly GCA_050954585.1. Classification (GTDB taxonomy): domain Bacteria; phylum Actinomycetota; class Actinomycetes; order Mycobacteriales; family Pseudonocardiaceae; genus Actinosynnema. The sequence goes on from CP191863.1 coordinate 1,871,494, forward strand.
GAGCGTCACGCCCTGAGCTGACCGGCCACGTCGGCAGCGGCGGTGAGCAGGACGAGCACGGGCACGGTCGCCGCGCTGCGCAAGCGGTAGCTGCCGCGCTTGTCCTGCTCCACCACGCCGGAACCGGTCAGCGCCTTGAGGTGGTGGTAGAGCTGGCCGGTGGAACCCAGCCGGGCCGCCTCCTGGAGCGCCGCGGCCGGCTGCGGGCCTTGGGCCAGCAGGGAACGGACGATGTCGACCCGCGCGGGGTGCGCCAGCGCCGCCAGCACCTCGATGCGCGGTCGGTCGGCCAGGGACAGGGCCCGTTCGGGCGTCACGTCGATGCGCCACGACACCCGGCCACCGCCCAGCGAAACCCGTCCGCCGTAACCCAGTTCGCCGCCGCCGTCGTCGCTCTCGGGCAGCACGACGGTCTCCCGCTCGTCACCCTCCAGCGCCGCCACGCGCTGCTCCAGCTCGGCCAGCCGTCGCACCAGGTCCACCCCGGTCATCCTACGTAAGGCCCACGTGGAATTCCCGCAGCGCAGCGGGGTCAAGGAGGGCCGAACGGACCAAAGCCGGCAGGTCGCCGGACCAGTTCTCGGCCAGTGCCACCCCGGTGCCGACGCGACCGTCCGCCCATTGCACCCGCACCGCCACGGTGACCACGCCCGCCATCGAGCCGACCAGCTCGCCGACCGCCGCCACGCCGACCGCCGGCACGCCGTCCGCCGCCACGCCGTCCGCCGCCACGCCGACCGCCGGCACGCCGACCGCCGGCTCACGGACCGCCGGCACGCCGACCGCCGGCTCACGGACCGCCGGCTCACCGACCGCCGCGACGCCGGGCTCGTGCCTGCCTTCGAGGTGGCGCACCGCGGCCGGGTCGAGGTTGCGGAGCAGTCGGTGCAGGTCTGCCGCGGTGCCGTGGGTCAACGGTTGGTGGGGCGTGGGAGCGGTGGGGGAGCGGCCGATGGCTTCCAGTTGGAGTTGTGGGTCGGTCAGGTACCGGGCGGGGTCGACGGGGCGGCCCAGGGTGAGTCGGAGCCGCTCGGCGAGGAACGACGGGGTCGGGGCGTCGGGCCAACCCAGGCGGGCAGCGGTGGCCTTGAGGTAGGGCTCGCCGAGCAGGGAGCGCAGGTGGTCGGCGGCGGCGTGGTCGTCGAAGCGGGTCATCACCGCGGCCAGGTCGTCCAGGGTGACGGCGGTGTGCGGGTCGTCGGCGACGACGCCGTTGGTCGATCTGAGGCCCAAGTGGCGCAGGGAAGCCGAATGGGGGCCCGAGGAGTAGCGCTCCCACTCGTGGACGGGGACGCGTTGCCCAGGCGAGACCAGGCCCTCGGCCACGGCACGGCCGTATGCGGCCAGGTGCACGACGCGGACGGCCGAGGTGAGCGGCAGGAGGGCGTGGGAGCGGTGGGTGGATCGGCCGCCGCGGCCGTCGTCCAGGACGAAGGCGACCTGCTCGCGGGCCGACGCGGTGGCGACGGCGGGCAGGAGCAGGGTGCTCGCGCACGCGGTGAGCAGGGCTCGTCGGGTCAGGGGCACGACGACACTCCCCTCGGGTAGTCCGTAATTCCGGAATACTAGAGGGGAGGTCGACGGGGTGTCAGCGGCCTTGGACGGCGAACGTCACGCCCGGCGCCACCGGCTCTTGACGCGCCAGCGTCCGGTCGGTCAACGGCAGGTCGCCGTTCAGCGCGTCGATCACCGCGTCCCGCGCCATCGGCAGCACCTCGGCCACCGTCACGTCCCGGTCCAGCTCGTGCGACAGCGACGCCACCCCGGCGTCCCGGATGCCGCACGGGATGATGTCGCCGAACGCGCCCAGGTCGGCGTTGCAGTTGATCTCGAACCCGTGCATGGTCACGCCGCGCTGCACCCGGATGCCGATCGCGGCCACCTTGCGCTCGACCCCGCGCTCGTCCGCCGGGATCCACACGCCGCTGCGGCCCTCGACCCGCCCCGTGCGCACGCCCAGCTGGTCGCACACGTGGATCAGGGCCTGCTCCAGCCGCCGCACGTACTGCACGACGTCCATCGGCTCGGCCAGCTCCACGATCGGGTAGCCGACCAGCTGCCCCGGCCCGTGCCAGGTGATCTTGCCGCCGCGGTCCACGTCGATGACCGGGACGTCGCCGCCCACCGGCCGCTCGTCGGGCTCGGTGCGCCGGCCGCACGTGTACACCGGCGGGTGCTCCAGCAGCAGGAGGGTGTCCCCCGCCGCCCCGTCCGCGCGCGCCTCGACGAGTTCGCGCTGGAGGTCCCACGCGGCCAGGTAGTCGATGGTGCCCAGCTCACGCACGTCGATCGGGTCGGAGGACGTGCGGCAGGAGAGTTCGCGACTGCTCACGGCTCGACCCTACGCCCACCGCCCGGCACCTCGGCGACCGGCAGCAGGCGCAACGCGAACGCCGCCACCAGGCCCACCCCGGTCGTGGCCAGCACCGCGCCGACCGTGTCGGTGAACCAGTGCATCTCCAGCACCACCCGGCTCGCCGCCGTCAGCACGACCGCCGCCACCGACGCCGCCACCGCCCACCGGACCAACCCCGGCCGCAGGTGGGCGCACAGCACGACCGCCGTCACGGCCACCGCCGTCACCGCCGTGACGTGCCCGCTCGGGTAGGACGGCAGGTCGAACTCCACCGGCCGGACCCGCAGGTAGAACCACCGGCTCAGCAGGCTCGCCCAGCACACCGCGAGCAGGACCGCCGCCTTGAGCACCAGCACGTCCCGCGCCAGCCACGCCCGCAGCACCAGGCTCACCAGCGCGATCGTCGCCAGACCGGGGCTGAGCACCAGGCTCACCACGTCCGCCGCCCGCTCGAAGCCCGGCCCCAGCCCGAGCGCCGCGCCGTGCAGCGCCGAGTCCAGTTCGGGCGGAGCGCCGTCGACCGACACGCCCAGGACCACCGACGCCAGCGCGAGGACCACGCCGACGAACGCCGGGAACGCTCGGCTCACGCCGTGACGGCCGCGGCGACCGCCGCGCCCAGGGCCGGGTGCAGGAAGTGGAACCCGTGGCGCTCCAGGACCTTCGGCACGGCCCGCTGCCCGGCGAGCACGCCCTCTTCGGCGATCTCGCCCAGCACCACCTTGAGCACGAACCCCGGCACCACCCACGGCGTCGGCCGGCGCAGCGCGTGCCCGACGGTCCGGGTGAACTCGGCGTTGGTGACCGGGCTGGGCGCGGTGAGGTTCACCGGCCCGCGCACGTCGTGCTCCAGCACGAACTGGATGGCCGCGATCGTGTCGTCCAGGGAGATCCACGGCATGTACTGCCGCCCGTCGCCCAGCCGACCGCCCAGGCCGAACTTGAACAGCGGCCGGACCGTGCCGAACAACCCGCCCGCCGGGCTGATCACCAGGCCCGTGCGCAGCCGCACGACCCGCTGCGACTCGGCGGCGGCGGTCGCGGCCTCCCACCGGCGGCACAGGTCGGCCAGGAACCCGGAGCCCGCGGGCGCGGACTCGTCGACGATCGCGTCCCCGGTGTCGCCGTAGTACCCGATCGCGCTGGCGTTGACCAGCACCGGGACGCCGTGTTCGGCCACCGCCGAGGCCAGCACCTCGGTCGGCGTAGTCCGGCTGTCCAGCAGCACCTGTTTGCGGGCGTGGTTCCACCGCTTGTCCGCGACGCCCGCGCCGCACAGGTTCACCACGGCGTCGACGCCGCCCAGCGCGCCCGGGTCGATCCGCCCGGCCGGCGGGTCCCAGCCGCGCTCGTCGGGCGCCGAGGGCCGCCGGCGGACCAACCGCAGCACCTCGTGCCCGGCCCCGCGCAGCGCGGCGACCAGGCTGGTGCCGAGGAATCCGGACGACCCCGCGATCAGAACCCGCATACCGGTGATCGTCTCGCACGGTGTGCGGTGTTGCACAGCAGCAGAGGTGTTGCCGGGGCCACACAACGCGGAAGGGCCGCCCCGAACGTTCCCCGGGGCGGCCCTTCCGCGTCGTTCGACTACAGGCCCAGGTCGGCCTCGAACGCGCCCTCTTCCAGGCGGTTCTTCATCGTGGTCAGGAAGCGGCCCGCGTCCGCGCCGTCGACCAGGCGGTGGTCGTAGGTCAGCGCGAGGTAGGCCATCGACCGGATCGCGATGGTGTCGTCACCGTTCTCGTCGGTGATCACGACCGCGCGCTTCTTCACCACGCCGACGCCCAGGATGCCGACCTGCGGCTGCTGGATGATCGGGGTGTCGAACAGCGCGCCGTTGCTGCCCAGGTTGGTCAGCGAGAACGTGCCGCCGGTCAGCTCGTCCGGGGTCAGCTTGTTCGCCCGGGCGCGCGACGCGAGGTCGTTGATCTTGTGCGACAGCCCCGCCAGGTTCAGGTCGCCCGCGTTCGCGATCACCGCGTTGAGCAGGCCGCGCTCGGTGTCGATCGCGATGCCCAGGTGCTCGGCGCCGTGGTAGACGACCTCCTTCTTCTCCTCGTCGATGGACGCGTTCAGCACCGGGTGCTGCTTGAGCGCCTCGACGGCCGCCTTGGCGAAGAAGGGCAGGAACGTGAGCTTGGTGCCCTCGCGCTGCTCGAACGCCGTCTTGGCCTTGCCGCGCAGCCGGGCGATCTTGGTGACGTCCACCTCGAACACCTGGGTGAGCTGCGCGGAGACCTGGAGCGACTCGCGGGTGCGCTGCGCGACGATCTGGCGCAGGCGCGGCAGCTTCTGCACGGTGCCGCGCTTGCCGCTGTTGTCCGCGGCCGGGGCGGCGACCCGCTGGGCGGGCGCGGGGCCGGCCGGGGCGGCCGGCGCGGGAGCCGGGGCCTTGGCTGCCTCGACGGCGGCCAGCACGTCCTGCTTGCGGATGCGGCCACCGACGCCGGTGCCCTTGAGCGTGCCGAGGTCGATGCCGTTCTCGGCGGCGAGCTTGCGCACCAGCGGCGTCACGTACGGCTGCCCGTTGGACTCCTCGGCGGAGGCGGGGGCGGCGGCCGGAGCGGCCTGCGGGGCCGGGGCGGCCGGAGCCGGAGCCGGAGCGGCGGGCGCGGCCTGCGAGGCCGGGGCGGCCGGGGCGGCCTGCGGGGCCGGGGCGGGCGCGGCGGCGGGCTTCGGCGCTTCCTGAGCCGGAGCCGGGGCGGGCGCGGGGGCCGAAGCCTGCGCGGCCGGGGCGCCCGAGCCGATGACGGCGAGCTGCCCGCCGACCTCGACGGTCTCGTCCTCACCGGCGGTGATCTCCAGCAGGGTGCCGGCGACCGGGGAGGGGATCTCGGTGTCGACCTTGTCCGTCGACACCTCCAGCAACGGCTCGTCGACCTCGACCGAGTCGCCGACCGACTTCAGCCAGCGGGTCACGGTGCCCTCGGTGACGCTCTCGCCCAGCGCGGGCATGGTCACCGGCGTGCCCTCGGCGGCGCCACCGGACTGAGCCGGGGCCTGGGGCTGTGCCGCCTGGGATTGGGGCTGCGGGTCCGGCTTGGCCTCCTCGGCGGGGGCCTGCGGGGCGGGCGTCTCGGCCGGCGCCTCGGGGGCCGACTGCTGCACCGGGGCCGCGCCGGAGTCGTCGCCGTCGCCGATGACGGCGAGTTCGGCGCCCACCTCGACGGTCTCGTCCTCCTGGGCGACGATCTTCTGGAGCACGCCGGCCGCGGGGGACGGGATCTCGGTGTCGACCTTGTCGGTGGACACCTCCAGCAACGGCTCGTCGACCTCGACGCGGTCACCCTCCTGCTTCAACCAGCGGGTGACCGTGCCCTCGGTGACGCTCTCGCCGAGTGCGGGCATTTGGACGGAGAAGGCCATCGTTCGCTGACTCCTCGTGCGTGGGTCGTGGATCGGCTGACTGGGGTGGGGACGGTCAGCCGTGCACGTGCAGCGGCTTGCCGGCCAGGGCGAGGAAGGCCTCGCCGAGGGCTTCAGTCTGGGTCGGGTGGGCGTGGACCAGCGGAGCCACGTCCTCGGGGTAGGCCTCCCAGCTGTAGATCAGCTGGGCTTCGCCGATCAGCTCGCCGACCCGCTCGCCGACCATCGTGACACCCACCACCGGGCCGTCGGGGGCCTTGACCAGCTTGACGCCGCCGGCGGTCTTCAGGATCTGGCTCTTGCCGTTGCCCGCGAGGTCGTAGACGAACGTCTCCACCGAGCCGTACTTCTCCTTGGCCGCCGCCTCGGAGAGGCCGACCGAGGCGACCTCCGGCTTGCAGTAGGTGACACGCGGGATGCCCGCCTCGTCGATGACCTTGGGGTTCTGCCCGGCGATCTCCTCCGCGACGAAGATGCCCTGCTGGAACCCGCGGTGCGCGAGCTGCAGGCCGGGCACGATGTCGCCGACGGCGTAGACGTTCGGGAGGTTGGTGCGCAGGCGCTCGTCGGTGACGACGAACCCGCGGTCGAGCGTGACGCCGGCCTCCTCGTAGCCGTGGCCCGCGGTGTTCGGGCCGCGGCCGACGGCGACCAGCAGGAGGTCCGCGTCGAGCACGTCGCCGGACTCCAGGGTCACCGAGACGCCGTTGTCGGTCTGGGTGGCGCCGGTGAACTTGACGCCGGTCTTGAACTTGATGCCCCGGCGGCGGAAGGCGCGCTCCAGCTGCTTGGAGGCGTACTCGTCCTCGGCGGGGACCAGGCGGGGCAGGGCCTCCACGATGGTCACCTCGGCGCCGAACGAGGCCCACACGCTGGCGAACTCGACGCCGATCACGCCGCCGCCGAGCACGACGACCTTCTCCGGGATGAAGTCCAGGTTCAGCGCCTGGTCGCTGGTGATGACCCGGCCGCCGATCTCCAGGCCGGGCAGGCTGCGGGCGTAGGAACCGGTCGCCAGCACGATGTTCTTGCCGGTGTAGCGCTGGCCGTCGACCTCGACGGTCGTGCCGCCGACGAACCGGCCCGCGCCCTGGACCAGGGTGACCTTGTTCGCCTTCACCAGGCCCTGGAGGCCCTTGTACAGGCGGCTGACCACGCCGTCCTTGTACGAGTTCACGCCCGCGATGTCGATGCCCTCCAGCGAGGACTTCACGCCGAACTGGTCACCCTCGCGGGCGTTGTCCGCGACCTCCGCCGCGTGCAGCAGCGCCTTGGTGGGGATGCAGCCGCGGTGCAGGCACGTGCCCCCCAGCTTGTCCTTCTCGACCAGGACGACGGACAGGCCTAGCTCGGCCGCGCGGAACGCGCAGGCGTAGCCGCCCGAGCCGCCACCGAGGATCACAAGGTCGGCGGAGGTGTCGGTCACGGGATCTCCCTGGAGAGCTTGATGCCTTACTTCGCGCGGGTGCGCGCGGGTGGTTGCCATCTTGTCACTAGTTCGCGAACGGCGGCGACGCGGTGCCCTGTTGCGAGGATTTGGCCACGCCTTCACACCGCCGCCGGCACCATGGTCGGCAGGAGTCTGCGCAGGAGGTGGCCCGGTGGGCCTGTTCGACCGTTTTCGCAGGAAGCAGCGCCCGGGCGTGCTGCGGACCGCCACGTCCGCGGACACCGGTCACCTGGAGCAGTGGGCTGCGCAGCGGCGCGGCGTGGAGGCGTACGTCGAGCCCAAGACGACCGTGACGGAAACCACGGTCGTGCTGGTCGCGCACGACGGCGAGTGGACCCGCCGGCGCATCGACGGCACCGAGGGCGCCCGCAAGCTCGCCAAGAAGCTGGGCATCCCGATCTACGACGCCGGGATCGTCGGCTACCCGAAGCGGATGCGCGAGTACAGCCGCCGCAGGAACCAGGGTTAGGCCAGCCCGTTCCACAGGGTGTCCACGAGTTTTTCCGGGTCTGACTCCCACTCGGTGAAGAAGCTCAGGAAAGCGTGGTACTGGCACGTCCCGAGGATCAGGTCCGCGCCCGCCTGCGGGTCCGCCGCCGGGGACAGCCGTCCTTTTTCCTGCTCGGCGCGCAGGTAGTCGCCCAGCGCCTTGGCGGGCACGTGCGGACCGGTGCCACGCTGCTGCAACGCCTCGTTGTGCGCGGCGAGCAAGGCCGGCTCGGAGAAGATCGACGCGGCTATGGGGAACGTTTCGGTGTAGAAACCGATGGCCGTTTCGGCCACCCGGACCAGCGTTTTCCTCAGGTCGCCGTCGCCCGGCCGCAGGCTGGTCAGCAGCGCGGTGAGGTCGCGCGGCGTCCTTTCCTTCAAAACGGCGAGGAACAGGTCCGTTTTGTCCTGGAAGTGCTTGTAGAGCGCCGCTTCCGACAGGCTCGCGGCCTTGGCGATCTCCTTGGTGGTCGCCCGGGCCAGCCCCTTCGTCCGCATGACGTGGGCCGCCGCGTCGAGGATGCGGTCGCGTGTGGTCATGTGGTAACCCTAGTGGTTAGTGAGTACTCACCAACCAATCGAGGGGGACCAGGTGAAGATCATCGTGTTCGGGGCGACCGGCGGCACGGGTGTCCACGTCGTGGCGCAGGCGAGGGAAGCGGGTCACCACGTGACGGCCGTGGGGCGGGCGGCGAACGGCAACGACGTGGTGGCGGACGTGCTGGACCCGGAGTCGATCGCACCGGTGATCACCGGCGCGGACGCGGTGGTCACGGCCATCGGCACCCGGGACAGGGGCCCGACGACCCTCCAGGAGGACAGCACCCGCAGCATCGTCACCGCGATGAAGCAGGCCGGCGTCCGACGCCTGGTGGTGGTCAGCAACAGCGGCATGACCGTGGACGACCAGGACACCGCCGTCAGCCGCTACCTGGCGAAGCCCATCCTCCGCCGGGTCTTGAAACACCCGTGGGCCGACATGGCCGCGATGGAGGAGGTCGTGCGCTCCAGCGGCCTGGACTGGACGATCACCCGCCCGCCGCGGCTCACCAACGGCCGGCGCACGGGCAAGTTCCGCACCGCGACCGGCGCCAACCTCAGGGGCGGCAACAACATCTCGCGTGCGGACCTGGCGTCCCTGGTCGTCACGTGCCTGGAAGACCCCGGGACCGTCGGCCAGTCGATCGCCATCGGCTACTGAAAGCAGCGGGGGCCGCGCCGAAGCGGCGCGGCCCCCCGTCACGAACCGGCGGACTCAGCCGTTGGCGGCGATGTCCGCGAGCACCGCGGCCAGCGTCCGCACCGGCACGCCCGTCCCGCCCTTGGTGGTGTACCCGTAGGCCCCGCCGGAGTGGTACGACGGGCCCGCGATGTCCACGTGCGCCCAGGTGACGCCCTCGGCCACGAACTCGCGCAGGAAGATCCCGGCCGCCAGCATCCCGCCGAAGCGGTGCCCGGCCACGTTGGCGATGTCCGCCAGGCGCGAGTCCAGGTCGCCGCGCAGCTCGTCCGGCAGCGGCATGGACCAGGCCTGCTCGCCGACCGCCCGGCCGATCTCGGCGACCCGGTCGCGGAAGGCGTCCGTGCCCATCACGCCGGCGGTGCGCTTGCCCAGGGACACGACCTGCGCGCCGGTCAGGGTGGAGGTCTCGATCAGGTAGTCCGGCCCGTCCTCGCACGCCCGCACGATCGCGTCGGACAGCACCAGGCGGCCCTCGGCGTCGGTGTTGAGCACCTCGACGGTCTTGCCGCCGTACATGGTGAGCACGTCACCCGGCCGGTAGGCGGTGCCGGACGGCATGTTCTCCGCCAGCGGCGCGTACGCGGTGACCTCCAGCGGGTACTTGAGCTTCGCGGCCAGCACGACCGTGGCGACGACCGCCGCCGCGCCGCTCATGTCCGAGGTCATCTCGTCCATGCCGGCGGCGGGCTTGATCGAGATGCCGCCGGTGTCGAACGTGATGCCCTTGCCGACCAGGGCGACCTTCTTGCCCGCCTTCGGGCCCTTGTAGGAGATCCGGACCAGGCGCGGCAGGCGGGACGACCCGCCGCCGACGCCGAGGATGCCGCCGAAGCCCTGCTTGCGCAGCGCCTTCTCGTCCAGCACCTCGACCTCGACGCCGTCGAGGCCCTTGGTCAGCGCGACCGCCCGCTCGGCGAAGGAGGCCGGGTACAGGTCGTTGGGCGGGGTGTTGATCAGGTCGCGGGCGGTCGAGACGGCCTCGGCGATCAGGGTCGACGCCTTCAGGGTGGCCCGGTGCGGCTTGAGGTTGCCGGTCACCGCGAACTCGACGCGACCGACCGGCGCGTCACCGGTGGTGGTCTTGTAGGCGTTGAACTGGTACGCGCCCAGCAGCGTGCCCTCGACCGCGGCGCCGAGGTGCAGCGCGGACAGCGTGCTGACGGCGCGCTTCTTGCCGGTCAGGGCGCGGGCGGCGGCACCGGAGGCGCGGCGCACCTGCTCCTCGGTGACCGTGCCGTCCTCGCCCGGCTTGCCCAGGCCGACGGCGATCACGACCGGGGCCGCGGTCTTGCCGAAGGACGGCAGGGACACGACCTCCTCGGCCTTGCCGGTGGCGCCCAGGGTGGACAGCACGTCCACCAGGCCGCCGTCGAACGCGGCGTTCACCGCATCGGCCGCACCCGCGAGGGCGAGTCCGTCCGGTCCCTGGAGTGTGCCCACGACCACGGCGTCCGCGGTCGTGGTGCTCGGGTCACTGTCGGTGATGGCCAGCTTCGGCGGGGTCACTGCGGCTCCTCGACGTGGGTCCTCCCGGCACTTCCTGGTCGTGCGGCGGGAAAGTTGGGCGGATCGAGACTGAGATGGATCGTGACGAATGCTAAAGGTCCCGTTCACCGCGGGGTCGCCCGCACTCTCGATAGCGGGGAGTAACAATTAACACGATCGGGGGTCAGCCCCACGGGCGTTCGCACTCACCCGATCCATCTGGGACCGTTAGGCGGTGACAGTCACGCCCCGTGCCGGGGCCGTGGTGCTCGCGCTCGGCGCGACGCTGGGCGTCGGAGTCTTCACCGGACTCGCCCCGGCCGCAGCCCTCGCGGGCCCCTGGTTCCTCTTCGCCCTGCTGCTCGCCGCGCTCACCGCGCTGTGCTGCGCGTTCTCCACCGCCGACCAGCACCGCGCGTACCCCGACGCGCCCGGCGGGTACGCCTACATCCGCAACCAGCTGGGCCCGTGGCCGGCCCGGATCGGGGCCGGCGCTCACCTGATCGGGCGGGCCGGCGTGGCCGCCGCGCTGGCCGGCACGTTCGGGGCGTACGTCTTCCCGGCCGACCGCACCCTCGCCGGCCTAGCCCTCCTCATCGGCACCGCCGCACTGGGCCGCCACATCCGGGGCCGCGTCGGCTGGCTGGTGGCGGCGGCCGTCCTCGCAGTCCTCACCGTCGTCGCCCTGGTCGGCTTCTCGGTGCCCCCACCGAGCAACGCCGCCCCCGAGACCGCAGCGGGGTTCGACGGCATCATGGGCGCCGCGTCAATCCTGTTCATCGCCTTCACCGGCTTCGAACGGGTGACCGCACCTCACCCGAACGAGAAAGCCTTCACCGCCAAGACCCTGCACGTGGCGATCCCGGTGCTCATCGTGGCCGTCCTGGCCATCTCGGCGGTGGTCGGCCTCTCGGTCCTACGACAACTGGGCGCGTCCAGGCTCGCCCTGTCGCCCGCACCGCTGCGGGACGCACTAGTGGCCGCCGACGGCAGCGCCCTGTTGCCGGTGCTGACCTTCGGCGCGGCGGTAGCGGCGGTGGCGTCCCTCTCCTGGGTGCTCGCCGGCACGCGCCGCACGCTGACCGGCCTCACCGAAACCGGCGACCTGCCCCCCATCAAGGCAGGCTGGCCGCTCGACGTGATCAGCACCGCCCTGGCCGCCGCCGCGTTCCTCCTCCTGCCCACGCCCACCGCCCTGGCCGTCGGCGCGTGCGGCACCGCGTTCTACTACGGCTTCACGAACGCCGGCGCCCGCGTCCTGCTGCACGAGGACCGGACGTGGCCCATGCGCACGGCGTGCGTCGGTCTGGGCATGTCGGTCCTGCTGGCCATGAGCGCCCCTGCCGAGGCCTTGGTGATCACCCTGGTCGGCATCGCCCTGGGTACCGGCCTGCTCGCGCTGGGGCACCTGCGCCAGCCGGTCGGGTAAAGCTCGGACGTCCGAGCGTCGGGACAGCGATTTTCCGATGTCCCACCAGCGGCTACTGTGCTGACATGACGACCGCGTTGCCTTTCACCCGGACCCCCAACCCGACGCCGGCGACCCCGGAGCGGGTCGCGGAGGTACTCGCCAAGCCGGGCTTCGGGCAGCACTTCACCGACCACATGGTGACGATCCGCTGGAACCGCGACCAGGGCTGGCACGACGCCGCTGTCGAGCCCTACCACTCGCTGGAACTGGACCCGGCGGCAATGGTGCTGCACTACGGCCAGGCGATCTTCGAAGGGCTCAAGGCGTACCGCCGGCCCGACGGCTCGATCGCGTCCTTCCGCCCCGAGGCGAACGCCGAGCGCTTCCGCGCGTCGGCCCGCCGCATCGCCATGCCCGAGCTGCCCGACGAGCTGTTCCTGGGGTCCATCCGGGAACTGGTCGAGGTGGACGCCCGGTGGGTGCCCTCGGTCGCCGAGGAGTCGCTGTACCTCCGGCCGTTCATGTACTCCATCGAGAAGGGCCTCGGCGTGCGGCCCGCGAGCGAGTACCTCTACGTGCTCATCGCCTCGCCCGCCGGCTCCTACTTCGCGGGCGGCCTTAAGCCGGTGACCGTGTGGCTGTCCACCGAGTACGTCCGCGCGGCCCCCGGCGGCACCGGCGCGGCGAAGTTCGCGGGCAACTACGCGGCGTCCCTGGTGGCCCAGGCCCAGGCCGCCGAGCAGGGCTGCGACCAGGTCGTGTGGCTGGACGCGGTGGAGCGGCGCTGGGTGGAGGAGATGGGCGGGATGAACCTGTTCTTCGTCCTCGGCTCGGGCGCGGACGCCCGCATCGTCACCCCCGAACTGTCCGGCGCCCTGCTGCCCGGCATCACCCGCGACTCGCTGCTGCGCTTGGCTTCGGACTTGGGCCACGCGGTCGAGGAACGCCGGTTCTCCACCGAGGAGTGGGAGAAGAAGGCGGAGTCCGGTGAGTTGACGGAGGTCTTCGCCTGCGGCACCGCCGCCGTGATCACCCCGGTCGGCCACGTGAAGCACGCCGGCGGCCAGTTCAGCATCTCGGGCGGCGCGACCGGCGAGGTGACGATGAAGCTGCGCGAGCGCCTGACCGGCATCCAACAGGGCACCGTCGAGGACCCGCACGGCTGGATGACCAAGCTCGCCTAAAACGCCGACACCCCACCCGCCGTGCTGCGCGCTTTCGACGCGCGCAGCACGGCGGGGCAGGGCCGGCGAGGAGGACACAAGCAAGAGCCCCGCAGTTGCAGTTGTGTCCATCCCTGGCGGCCTGCCCGCCGGCGAGGCTCTTGTGATCTTTGAAGCCGCGCTGTCGCGCTCGAATCCACGCTTCGCGCAGCTCTCTGGACGCGCTCCGCGCTCGAATCCACGCTTCGCGCAGCTCTCTGGATGCGCTCGGCGCTCGCAAGCTCGAACGCGCTTCGCGCTCTCAAGACCAAAAGCAGCCTGGGGAACCACCCATGGGGGAACCGAAGCCCTTCCCTGGGCTGGGAGCCCTGCCTGCCGCGCTCCGCGCGGCGAAAGCAGCCGTGGGCGCGACAGGGCGTGCCTAAAGCGCCATGGCGCATACGGCGAGCACCGTGACGCTGGCCGTTTCGCAGGCCGCGCCCAGCACGTCGCCCGTGATCCCGCCGAACCGCCTGCGCGTGTGCTTGATCAACACCAGCACCAGGAGGCCGGCCAGAACCACCGCGACCGGACCGTGAACCGGGGCCACGAAGAACCCCGCCACCGCCAACGCGACCCACCACGCCACCACGACCAACACCGGCTGCGTGCCGGCGACCAACGCCCCCAACCCCTCGGCCCGCGCCGCCACCACACCCCGAGCGCAGCACAGCACAAAAGCCGCCCGCCCCACCGCCAACGCCAGCACCACCGCACCCCACGACACGGACGGCAGCGCCACCGCCTCAGCACCCAGCACCACGATGAGCGCCACCACCGCGAACGGCCCGGCCCCGCCGTCCTTCATCACCGCCAAAGCCCGCTCGGGCGGCCCGTAGCACCCCAGCCCATCAGCCGTGTCCGCCAAGCCGTCCAAGTGCATCCCGCGCGTGGCCAGCGCCAGTCCACCCACGACCAGGAACCCGGCCAACAGCGGCGGCGCGCCCAGCCACGACAACCCGGCCAGCACGGCCGCCGCCGCTCCACCGAGCAGCACCCCGACCACCGGGGCCAACGTGATCGCCCGCCGCGCCGCCCGGCCGTCCACACCGGACACCGAGATGGGCAGTACGGTCAGCCAGGACAGGGCGAGCAGCATCAGGCAGGCCCGGAGACGCCCGCGCCCTCGAAGGTGGCCATCTCCGCCAGCACCTTCGCCGCCATCGCCACCAGCGGCAGCGCGGCCACCGCGCCCGAACCCTCGCCCAGGCGCATCTCGAAGTCCAGCAGCGGTTCCAGGCTCAGGTGGTTCAGGGCGATGGCGTGCGCGGGCTCGACCGACTTGTGGCCGGCCACCCACCACTCGCGCGCGCCCGGCGCCAGTTCCTCGGCCACGATCGCCGCCGCGCCGACCACGACCCCGTCCAGGATCACCGGCGTCTTCCGCACGGCCGCCTGCGCCAGGAACCCGGCCATCGCCGCGATGTCTGCGCCGGACGCGGTCGCCAGCAGTTGCACCGGGTCGCTGAGCACGGGCCGGGCCCGGCGCAGCGCGTCCCGGATGGCGGCGGTCTTGCGCATCCAGCCCTGGTCGTCGACGCCCGTCCCGCGGCCGACCACGGCGACCGGCTCGGACCCGGTCAGCACGGCGATCAGCACGGCGGCGGGCGTGGTGTTGCCGATGCCCATGTCGCCCGCGACGAGCAGGTCCGCGCCGCCGTCGACCTCGTCGTCGGCGAGCTTGCGGCCCAGTTCGACCGCGCGCTCCGCCTCCTCCAGGGTCAGCGCGTCCTCGCGGTCGATCGATCCCGAACTCCGGCGGATCTTGGCGTCGCCCACGGACGTGTCGGAGTCCACCGCCACGTCGACCACGCGGACCGTCGCCCCGGCGACCGTGGCGAGCACGTTCACGGCCGCGCCGCCGGCCAGGAAGTTCGCCACCATCTGCCCGGTGACCTCGCTCGGGTACGCGGACACGCCGTGCCGCGCGACCCCGTGGTCACCGGCGAACACGACGACCCGCGGCCGGGTGAACGGCCGCGGCGGGCACACGCCCTGGCACGCGGACACCCAGACGCCCAGCTCCTCCAGCTTGCCCAACGACCCCGCGGGCTTGGTCAGCACGCCGTGGCGGGCGACGGCCTGGCGGCGGACGTCCTCGCTGGGCGGCTCGACGGGCGGGAACTCGATGGTCACCGACTACCTCCGGCTTCGCGCAGTCGCAGTGGGATTCCCGCGACGACCAGCAAGACCTCGTCGCAGACCTCGGCCAGCCGCGCGTTGAGCGAGCCGAGGTGATCGCGGAAGAGCCTGCCAGAGTGGGTGCTGGGCACGACGCCGAGGCCGACCTCGGCGGACACCAGCACCAGCCGGGTCCGGGCCTGCGCGACCGCGTTCACCAGCGCGGCGCACTCCCGCTCGACCTCGCCGATGCCGTGGCCCTCCCACGCGCCCGCGTCGTCCAGCGCGCCCGCGAGCCACGTGGCCAGGTCGTCGACCAGGATCGGCGGGTCGGTGGCCTCGGTAGCGGTGAGCAGCGCGGTGAGGTCGTGCGGCGCGGGGGCCTCCACGGTGTGCCAGGTCTTCGGGCGGCGGGCCACGTGCTGCGCGATCCGCAGCTCCCAGTCCGCGTCGTCCGGGTAGCGCCGCGCGGTCGCGACGTACGTGACGACGTCGTCGGTGAGCAGGCCTTCCGCGTGCGCCGACTTGCCCGACCGCGCTCCGCCGAGGACGAGTGTCCGACTCGTCACACCCCACCCCATCCGGTCTGATTGGACATAGCCTGGCGAACGTTACCCGGCGGACATCGGGAGGAGCCGGACGTGGAGTACCGGTGGCGCTACCAGGACGAGCAGGGCAACGAGGTGGACGGCCCGACGGTGGTGTTCGCGGACCAGGCCGAGGCCGAGGACTGGTTCAGCGCCGAGTGGGCCGGTCTGCGCGACGCGGGCGTGGCCCAGGTGACCCTGCTGCGCGCGGAGTCCGAGGTGTACGGCCCGATGTCCCTGGCTCCGGCGGAATAGCGGTGTGGGCCCCATCCGGTCGGGTGGGGCCCACACTCGTCACGGGGTGACGGTCAGGCGCGGGTCGGTCTCGACCACGCCCTCCAGGACTTCGTCGATCTTCTTCAGCAGCTCGTCCTCCAGCACCACGCCGGCGGCCTTGACGTTCTCGTGCACCTGCTCCGGCCGGGACGCGCCGATGATCGCGGACGCCACGTTCGGGTTCTGCAGCACCCACGCGACCGCGAGCTGGGCCAGCGACAGACCGGCCTCGTCGGCCAGCGGCTTGAGCTGCTGGACCTTGTTCAGCACGTCGTCCCGCATGAACCGCTGGATGAACTTCGAGCCGTTCTCGTCGGTGGCCCGCGAACCCTCCGGCACCGGCTGGCCGGGCAGGTACTTGCCGGTCAGCACGCCCTGCGCGATGGGGGACCAGACGATCTGGCTGATGCCCTCGCGCTCGGAGGTCGGCACCACCTGGGACTCGATGACCCGCCACAGCATCGAGTACTGCGGCTGGTTGGAGATGAACGGCACCTTCAGCTCGCGGGCCAGCGCGGCGCCCTGCGCGATCTGGTCGGCGTTCCACTCGGAGACGCCGATGTAGAGGGCCTTGCCCTGGCGGACGATGTCGGCGAAGGCGAGCATCGTCTCTTCCAGCGGGGTGGTCCGGTCGAACCGGTGCGCCTGGTAGAGGTCGACGTAGTCGGTCTGGAGGCGCTGGAGCGACCCGTCGATCGACTCCATGATGTGCTTGCGGCCGAGGCCGCGGTCGTTGGGGCCGCCGGGACCGGTCGGCCAGAAGACCTTGGTGAAGATCTCCAACGACTGCCGGCGCTCGCCCTTGAGGGCGCGGCCGAGCACCTCTTCGGCCTTCGTGTTGGCGTACACGTCGGCGGTGTCGTAGGTGGTGATGCCGGCGTCGAGCGCGGCGCGGACGCAAGCGGTCGCCTGCTCCTCCTCGACCTGGGAGCCGTGGGTGAGCCAGTTGCCGTACGAGATCTCGCTGATGTTGAGGCCGCTGCGGCCGAGGCGTCGGAACTCCATGCGCCCCACCCTAGTACCAGGTCGTTCGGCTAGCTAATGAACTCCGGTGCTCGGGCGAGGCGACACCGCCGGGTCGCGATCAGACCTTGTCGCCGTAGCCGACGCGGGGCTTCGGGACCCGCAGCCGCCGCAGCTGGCTGGCCCGGATGAACGAGTACCAGCCGATCGACAGCCCCCGGGTGGTGTCCTGCGGGAACTTCGCCCGCACCCGCTTGGTCACGAACCGCCCCAGCACGAAGCCCTCGACGACCATCGCCAGCAGCATGAACGTGGTCACCAGGGTCGCGTACTGCTGCACCTGCGGCGCCGGCACCAGCAGGGCCACGAAGACCAGGATGGCCAGCGGCATGAACAGGCCCATGAGGTTGCGGCGGGAGTCGACCACGTCTCGGATGTAGGCCTTCACCGGGCCGCGGTCGCGCGGCAGGAGGTACTTGTCCTCGCCGGCCATCATGCGCTTGCGGCGCTCGACGGCGGCGGCGCGGCGCTCCTCCTTGGACACCTTGTTCCCGCGCATCCGCTTCAACGCCTCGCGCTGCGTGCGGGGCGGCGGGGGCACGGGGCCGCGGCGCTTGCTCTCGGCCTCGCGGCGCTTCGGGGTCGGCCTGCCCTTGCCGGGCGTGCGCGAGGCGTCGCCGGGCGTCACCTCCGCCGGGGTCTCTTCGGCGGCGGTGGTGGCTTCGTCGGCATTGCGGCGCAGGAACCTCACGCACCCAAGAGTAGGAGATGCCCGGTTCCGTACCCTTCGCGAGGTGCGAGTTGTTATTGCGCCGGACTGCTTCGGCGGAACGTTGACCGCGCGGGAGGCCGCCGAGGCCGTCGCGGAGGGCTGGCGCCGAGCCGCCCCCGACGACGTGCTGGTGCCGCGTCCCCTGGCCGACGGCGGACCCGGGTTCGTGGACGTGCTGCACGCCGCCCTGGGCGGCGCCCTGCACGACATCGAGGTGACCGGTCCCCGCGGCGAACGGGTGCGGGCCGTCTGGCTGGAGCACGACGGCACCGCCTACGTCGAGTCCGCCCAGGCCTGTGGCCTGCACCTCATCCCCAAGGAGGAGCGCCCGGCCACGGCCGAGACCGCCACCACCCGGGGCGTGGGGGAGCTGGTCGCCGACGCCGACCGGACTTGTCACACGATCGTGGTGGGTCTGGGCGGGTCGGCCACCACCGACGGCGGCGCGGGTCTGCGCGAGGTGGTGACCGGCACGAACGCCAAGCTGGTCGCCGCCTCGGACGTGGAGAACACCCTGCTCGGGCCGCACGGGGCCGCGCACACGTTCGGGCCGCAGAAGGGCGCGTCGCCCGAGGCCGTCGCCCGGCTGGAGGAGCGCCTGGCGGGCATGTCCGAACTCGCCGCGGTGCGCGACCTGCCCGGAGCGGGTGCGGCGGGCGGGCTGGGTGCCGCGCTGCTCGCGCTGGGTGCCGAAGTCACGTCCGGCGCGGGCCTGGTGCGGCGGCTCACCGGGCTGGACGAGGCCCTGGACGGCGCGGACCTGGCCATCACGGGCGAGGGCAGCTTCGACTGGCAGTCGCTGCGCGGGAAGCTCGTCACCGCCGTCGCGGGCGGCGCGGCCGAGCGCGGCATCCCGTGCCTGGTGCTCGCCGGGCAGGTCAGCGTGGGTCGGCGCGAGGCGGCGGCGGCCGGCGTGCAGGAGTCGTACTCGGTCACCGACCACGCCGGGTCGGTGGCGAAGTCCATGGCCGACCCGGCCGGCACCCTGGCCGCGCTCGCCCACGACGTGGCGAGGCAGTGGTCACACTCGCGCCGCTGAGGGTTGTGCGACCATGGGTGTCAGGAACAAAGCGGGTACCGCCCGTGTTTGCTGGGAATAGATGCCCGCAAAGGACCTCTGAGGGAGAGCCATGACGACCGCTCAGGATGCAGCCACCTCGACTCCTGACGCACCGCCCACCCACGGCGTCACGCTGACCGACGCGGCGGCCGTGAAGGCCAAGGCGCTGCTCGACCAGGAGGGCCGGGACGACATGCACCTGCGCATCGCCGTGCAGCCCGGTGGCTGCGCCGGCCTGCGCTACCAGCTGTTCTTCGACGAGCGCACGCTGGACGGCGACGCCCTGCGCGACTTCAACGGCCTCAAGGTCGCTGTGGACCGCATGTCCGCCCCGTACGTGGAGGGCGCGGTGATCGACTTCGTGGACACGATCGAGAAGCAGGGCTTCACGATCGACAACCCGAACGCGGGCGGCTCGTGCGCCTGCGGCGACTCGTTCCACTGAGTCGGCACGGAAAGAAGTGAAGGCCCTCGCTGTCGGCGGGGGCCTTTTCCGTGCCGCGGGTCAGACGTAGGCGTCCAGGTCGTCCACCTGCGCCGCGTTGGCGTCGGTGACCCGCCACGGGGCCGCGGCCCGGGGCTCGGGCAGCACCTTGTCCGTCGGCCGCAGCTCGGCGGGGACCTCGGTGCAGTCGTCGATCAGCTCGTCCAGCGTGTCCGCCTCGGTGTTCCTCACCCCGGCGACGGTAGGCCGGTCATCGCCATCGACAAAAGCCCTACCGGGCGGTAGCCGTCCGGTAGGGCTCTCGTCGTCCGGGCCGTCAGGCCGCGGCGAGCGCGGGTTCCAGCGGTCGCGAGTGGTCGTGACCCCGGCGCACCAGTCGCCCGAGGAACAGCGCCACCAGCACACCCAGGACCGCCGGCACCGCCCCGACGGCGGCGATCCACTGGAGCCCGAACCCACCGGTGATGACCGCCCCGCCGATCATCGGCCCGAACGCGGCGGCCACGTTGAACGCGGAGATGTTCACCGAGGCCACCAGCCCCGCCGCCGACCCGGCCTGCCCCATCAGGAACGTGTGCAGCAGCGGCCCGGCCGCGAACGCGCTGGCGCCCAGCACGAACACCCCCACGACGGCCGTCACCTTGGTCTCCAGCAGGAAGCCCTGCGCCAGCAGCAGCACGGTCAGCGCGGCCAGCGGGATCGGCAGGACCTTCGCGATGGCCGAAGGCTGGACGCGCCCGGCGATCGTGCTGCCGACCATCGTGCCCAGGCCGTAGATCAGCAGGACCCCCGTCACCCAGGCCGGGCTGAACCCGCTCACGTCCCGCAGCGCCGGTGCCACGTAGGTGAAGGCGGTGATCATGCCGGTGAACGCGAGGACGGTCGTGAGCAGGCCGAACAGCACCGTCCGGCGGCTGAACGCGAACATGTTGGCCCGGAACCCGGCGTCGGGCTCGTGCGCCACCTTCGGCGCGCCCAGCACCACGCCGAGCAGCCCGATCAGGGTCAACGCGGCGACCACCGCGAACGACCCGCGCCAGCCGTAGTTCTGGCCGACCAGCGTGCCGACCGGGATGCCGAGGATGGTCGACAGCGCCACCCCGTTGACGATCTTCGCGATGGCCGCCGTCTGCTTCTCCGGCGGCACCGCCGCCACCGCGACCTGCGAGGCGACCGCGAAGAACAGGCCTTGCGAGAGCGCCGCGACCATGCGCGCGGCCATGAGCAGTTCGTAGTTGGGCGCGAGCGCCGAGGCCGTCGAGGCCAGCAGCGCCAACGCCATGACGGCGATGAGGAGGGACCGGCGCGGCAGGCGCCCGGTCAGGACGGTCAGGACGGGTCCGCCGACGGCGACGGACACTGCGTATGCGGTGACCAGCAGGCCCGCGGTCGGCAGCGCGACCCCCAAGTCCGCGGCGACCTCGGGGAGCACACCGACGACGATGAACTCCGAGGTTCCCACCGCGAACGCGCACAGCATCAGGACGAGAGCGATCACGGGACAGACGCTAAAGTGTGACACTGACGTCAGGGTCAAGCTTGCGTGATCGACGGCTCTTTTGCCGCGGAGGTGGAATACGGGTGCTGATCGGCGAACTCGCGGAGAAGACGGGGACCACGGTCCGCATGCTGCGGTACTACGACCAGCACGGACTCCTCAAGCCGAGGCGGACGGAATCCCGGTACCGGGTGTACGACGAGGCCGACGTGGAGCGGGTGCGCACTGTGCGGTGCTTGATCTCGTCGGGCCTGAACGTCCGTTTGGTGCGGTTGGTGCTTGCGCATGCGCTGGGGGAGGAGGTTGACCTGCCGGCGGACGAGGCCGGGTGCGTGCCGTTGCTGGAGATGTTGCAGGAAGAACTGACTTCGGTGGAGGAGCGGATCGCCGGGTTGCAGCGCAGCAAGGAGCACCTGGTGAAGCTGGTGGGTGACGTCGAGGTGATCCTGGCGGAGAAGCGCGCAGCCCGCTACGGGGCGGGCGCGACGGCGTGAACGCGAAGAGGCCCCCGCCGGGCAGCCGGGGGCCTCCTTCGAGCGGTTCCTAGAGCTTGACCGGGTAGTGCGGCTCCGGCACGACCGGACGGATCCGGCCCTCGATGAAGATGCCGTGCCAGATCATGAACACCAGCAGCGCCCAGATCCGGCGGCTGTTGTCGGCCACCCCCGACCGGTGCTCCTCGATGACCCGCAGCACCGCGTTCTTGTCGATGTACTGGTCGGTCTGGCTGTTGTTGACGTGGTCGACCGCCCAGTCGTGCATCTCGTCCTTCAGCCAGTGCCGGATGGGCACCGGGAAGCCGAGCTTCCGCCGGTTCAGGACGTGGGCCGGGACGATGTCGCGGATCGCCCGGCGCAGGGCGTGCTTCGTGGTCTCCTTCGTCAGCTTCAGCTCCGATGGGACCTGCGAGGCGATGCGGAAGACCTCCGGGTCCAGGAACGGGACCCGCAGTTCCAGGGAGTTGGCCATCGTCATCTTGTCGGCCTTGACCAGGATGTCGCCGCGCAGCCACGTGAACAGGTCGACGTGCTGCATCCGGGTCACCGGGTCCCAGCCCTGGCTCTCGCGGTACGGCTGGGCCGTCACGTCCTGGTGCGACACGTTCGGGTCGTACGACCGCAGGACCTGCCTGAGCTGGTCGTCAAGGAAGATCCGGGCGTTGCCGTAGTAGCGCTCCTCCAGGGTCAGCGCGCCCCGGCGCAGCAGGTCCTTTCCTCGAACCCCCTGCGGGATCTTGGTCGAGACCTTGCCCATGGCCTTGCGCAGGGCGCCCGGCACCTTCTCGAACGGGGCCAGCGACAGCGGCTCGCGGTAGATCGTGTAGCCGCCGAACAGCTCGTCCGCGCCCTCGCCCGACAGGACGACCTTCACGTGCTCGCGCGCCTCGCGGGCGATGAACCACAGGGGGACCAGGGCCGGGTCGGCGACCGGGTCGTCCAGGTACCACGTGATGAGCGGCAGGGCGTCCATCATCTCCTGCGCCGTCACGGCCTTGACCACGTGCTTCACGCCGATCGCCGCCGCCGACTCGGCCGCCACGTCGATCTCCGAGTAGCCCGCCCGCTCGAAGCCGGTGGTGAAGGTGATGAGGTCCGGGTTGTGCTCCTTGGCCAGGGCCGCGACGACCGTGGAGTCGATGCCGCCGGACAGGAACGAGCCGACCGTCACGTCCGCGCGCATGTGCTTGGCCACCGAGTCGCGCAGGGCCTCGGTGATCTCGTCGTACAGCCGGTTCGCGTCGGCGTCGCCGTGCACGGCGCGCGGGCGGAACGTGGCCGGGAAGTACCGCTCGACCACGGGCTTGCCGCCCGGCGTGACGGTGAACGACGTGCCCGACTCGATGCGGTGGATGTGGGTGTGCAGCGACTCCGGCTCGGGCACGTACTGCAGGATCAGGTAGTGCTGGAGGGCCTTGCGGTCCAGCTCGGGCCGGATGCCCAGCGCCTGGGTCAGCTCCAGCAGCGACTTCTTCTCGCTGGAGAACGCCACCCCGCCGGGACCGGTCGCGTAGTACAGCGGCTTGATGCCGAACGGGTCGCGCGCGCCGAAGACCACCTTGCGCTGGTTGTCCCAGATCAGGAAGGCGAACATGCCGCGCAGCTTGGCCACGGCCGCCGGGCCCCAGTGGTGGTAGGCGGCGACGATGGTCTCGGTGTCGCCGTCGGTGGCGAACGCCGTGCCGAACTCCTTGGTCAGCTCGGCGCGCAGCTCCAGGTAGTTGTAGATCTCGCCGTTGAAGTTGATGGTGTAGCGACCCGGCGCCTCCGGCGGGCCCCAGTGCAGGGGCTGGTGGGAGCGCTCGATGTCGATGATGGCGAGCCGGTTGAAGCCGAAGACGACCTCGCCGCCCTGCCAGGTGCCCGTCTCGTCGGGGCCGCGGTGGCGCTGGCAGCGCATCGCGTGCGCCACGGCCGAGCGCGCGTGCTCAGCTTCGTTCTCGCCGGGGCAAACCAGTCCAAGCAGGCCGCACACGCCGTCGCACCTTTCGTGGGGTGTGGAGAAGTCCCCAGTATGCCGGGGCGCCTTTGTGTGACCGAAACTGCACCGCTCGGAGGCTCCCCCCGAGGGGTGGGACCCACTGTGCTGAGCTACGCTCCCGCATGATCCGGCGAGGGTGCCTGTAACACCCCTGCCTGTGTCTGATGCCGCTTCCTTTGGCGGCGGTGAGCTTTCAACGAGGAGGCGGCGAGCAGTGGGCCTGAAGGAGGGCACCAGGGCAGCGCGGCTGGCCAAGGTCGTCGGGCTGGTCGGCCTGGTCGGCGTCGGGGCCACGGGTTGCTCCACGGAAGAGGTGCTGCGCTTCGGCTGGCCGGTGGCCGTGACGCCGCAGGCCGAGCGGATGCGCGAGCTGTGGACCTGGTCGGTCATCGCCGCGCTCGCGGTCGGTGTGATCGTCTGGGGGCTGATCCTCTGGTCGGTCGCGTTCCACCGCAAGAAGAGCGAGGAACTGCCCCGCCAGGTGGCCTACAACCTCCCGCTCGAACTCGTCCTCATCGTCGTGCCGACGGTCATCGTCGCGGTGCTGTTCTACTTCACCGCGGTGACCCAGAACTACGTCACGAAGAAGTCCGAGAACCCGGACGTCACGGTCGACGTCATCGCGTTCCAGTGGAACTGGGAGTTCCGCTACCCGGACTACAAGACCGACCGCGACAACACCCCGGTGAGCACCGTCGGCACGTCCGGCGAGATCCCGCTGCTGGTGGTCCCGGCGGACCGGTCCATCCGGTTCAACCTGGAGTCCACGGACGTCATCCACTCGTTCTTCGTCCCGGAGTTCCACTTCAAGCGGGACGTCTTCCCGGACCCGAAGAAGAACAACCAGGACAACGCGTTCGAGATCACCAAGATCGACCGGCCGGGCTCGTTCGTGGGCCGCTGCGCCGAGCTGTGCGGCGTCTACCACGCCGTGATGAACTTCGAGGTCCGCGCCCTGGAACCGGCCCTGTTCGACCGCTACATGTCGCTGCGCGAGAAGAACAACCCGAAGACGGGTCAGCCCTACAGCGCCGCCGAGGCGCTGACCGAGCTGGACTGCGGCGAGCTGTGCACGCCGCACGCGGTCACGACCAAGCCCTTCGACACCGACCGGACCGTCCGCGAGGCGTCCGGCGGCGGGAAGTAGGAGGACGCTGCGATGAAGGTCGAAGCCCGCATTTTTGACTTGGTGATGGCGTTCTCGTTCCTGATGGCCGTCGTGTACGGCTACTGGACGTGGGCCGACACGGGCGCCGTCGAGCCGACCGGCACGGTCGCGCTGGCGCTGACCGGTGGCCTGGCGCTCATCGTCGGCACGTACTTCCGGTTCGTCGCCCGCCGCATCGAGGTGCGGCCGGAGGACAACGCGGACGCCGAGGTTTCCGACGGTGCCGGCGAGCTGGGCTTCTTCAGCCCGGGGTCGTACTGGCCGGTGGGCCTGGCGGCTGCGGCGGCGGTGTCCGGTGTGGCCGTGGCGTTCTGGCACGTGTGGCTGCTGGTGATCGGCATCGTGCTGGTGCTGATCATGGTGGGCGGTCTGGTGTTCGAGTACCACACCGGTCCGAACCACGACTGACCTGCGCTGACGCTGAAAGGGCCGCCTCACGGGATCGGGGGGCGGCCCTTTTGAGCGTGATGAGGGGTCAGGCGGCGTCGAGGCCCGCTTCCTGGCTGGCGGACTTCTGGTAGCGGTCCACGTACTCCTGCTCCGACAGCTCCAAGATCCGGTACACGATCTCGTCGGTGACCGAGCGCAGCACCGGCAGCGACTCCTGCATCCCCGCGTACCGCGAGAAGTCCAGGGGCTCGCCGAACCGGACGGTCACCGGCCGGATGCGAGGCAGTTTCGCGTCCACCGGCTGGACCTTGTCCGTGCCGATGATGCCCACCGGCACGACCGGCGCCCCCGACTCCAGCGCCATGCGGGCCACGCCCGTCCGGCCCCGGTGCAGGCGGCCGTCCAGGGACCGGGTGCCCTCGGGGTAGATGGCGAAGGCGTCGCCACGGGCCAGGATCGCGGCCACGGTGTCCAGGGACGCCCGCGCCGCCCTTCCGGCACCCCGCTGTACCGGAACGTGCCCCAGCGAGCCGAAGAAGTACCGGGAAAGGCGTCCCTTGACGCCCCGGCCCACGAAGTACTGCGCCTTGGCCAGGAAGTACACCCGGCGCGGCACCACCATCGGGATCACGATGCTGTCGATGAACGACAGGTGGTTGGCCGCGAGGATCACCGGCCCGTCCGCCGGGATGTTCGAAAGACCCTCGACGCGGGGTCGCCACACCAGCCTCGCCGTGGGCGCGACGACCCGCCTCATCACCGTGTAGAGCATGGGAACAGCATCCCTCCTCCCGGTTACCGGCCGGTCAAAAGGTGGCTGAAACCTCAGGCGTCCGCCAGTTCGGCCTTCAGCTCGGTCGACCGGGCCGCCCACCGCAGCAGCAGCTCCGCCGCCGCGCCCGAATCCACCGCCGAAGCGGCCCGGACCATCCCGGCGCGCAGGTCCGCGTGCAGGTCCCCGCCGAACCCGGAGTGCGCCGCGACCGCGCCGGCCGCGTTGAGCAGCACCGCGTCCCGCACCGGCCCCGGCTTGCCGCCCACCAGCTCGCGCACGACCTCGGCGTTGACCGCCGCGTCGCCGCCCTTCAGGTCCTCCGGAGTGGCCGCCGCGATGCCCAGCGCCGACGGGTCGATCCGGTCCTCGCGCACCGCACCGTCCGACACGACCCACACGGTCGTGGTCGTGGTGGTGGTGATCTCGTCCAGGCCGTCGTCGCCGCGCACGACCAGCGCCGTGCTGCCGCGCCGCGCGAACACGCCCGCCATCAACGGGGCCGCAGCCGCCCGCGCACAGCCGATGAGGCCGACCGCCGGCTGGGCCGGGTTGGTCAGCGGCCCGAGGAGGTTGAACGACGTGGGGATGCCCAGCTCGCGCCGCGGCCCCAGGGTGTGCCGGAACGCCGGGTGGAACACCGGCGCGAAGCAGAACCCGACCCCCAGCTCCTCGACGGTCGCCTGCACGCCCAGCGGCGGCAGGTCGATCGCCACGCCCAGGGCCTCCAGCACGTCCGCCGTGCCGCACTTGGACGACGCCGCCCGGTTGCCGTGCTTCACCACGGGCACTCCCGCGGCGGCGGCCACCAGGGTCGCCATGGTGGAGATGTTCACCGAGCCGGAGCTGTCGCCGCCGGTGCCGACGATGTCGGCCGCGCGCCCGTCGACGGTGAACCGGCGGGCGTGCCGGAGCATCGCCGCCGCCAGGCCGTCGACCTCCGCGGGCGTCTCGCCCTTGGCCCGCAGGGCCACCGCGAACGCGCCGATCTGGGCCGGGGTCGCCGCGCCGGACATGATCTGGTCCATGGCCCAGCCGGTGTCCTCCTCGCCCAGGTCGACCCGGTCGATGAGCCGGTTGAGCAGCAGCGGCCAAGTCCGGTCCCCCACCGGGGTCACCCCCGGACCGCGGGCACGCCCGTGGACCGCAGCACCTCGGCGACGGTCTCGGCGGCGGCCAGCGGGTCGAGCGGGTGGACGATGACGGCGTCCGCCTGCGACCACGTGGCCAGCCACCGGTCGTCCTTGCGGCGGACCGCGACGACGATCGGCGGGCAGTCGGTGATCTCGTTCTTGAGCTGGCGGGACAGGCCCATGCCGCCGGTCGGCTGCGCCTCGCCGTCCAGGATCGCCAGGTCGACGTGGCCGTTGTCCACCTCGTAGAGGACGTCGGCCACGCCGCCCGCCTCCACGTACTCCACCCGCGGCAGGTCGGGCGCGGGACGGCGGCCCACCGCAGTGATGATCGTCTCACGCACCTCGGGGCGGTGGCTGAACACCAGGATCCTGGTCGTCTGCGTGCTCATCTGCGCGATCCTCCGGCGGGTCGGGTGCCAGGTGGAAGGTGATGTTATCCGCCCCACCTACGGCGACCCGTGCGGGACCTGGAGAGCGTCCCAACCGATCCAGTCGCCGCCCAGCCGCTGCGCCAGGCTCGCCATCCGCGACCGCTCCTGCGCGCACGACAGCGCGGTCAGCACCTGCACCCGCAGAGCGTGGGAAACCTCACCGGGAACCAACACCCAGCCGTCCGGCGCGAGCAGCTCGCGGGCGCGTTCTACCTGGTCAGGCGGCAGAGTGAGGTGGTGGCGCAGCACTGCGGGCTCAGCCGTCCGAAGGTCGGGTGATCGGGCGAGCACCGCCGAATCCGCCTCGGCGATGTCGAACGCCTCGGCGACCACCGCCAACCCCGGTGAATCGATCTCCAGTGCGGGTTCGCCCTTGCGGGACAACCGATCACGCAACCGGCCCAACAACCCCATGGCGTCCCTCACCGGCCGTGTGACCCAGATGACCACTGCTCTTGCCCCGGACCCGATGGGCGGGGCGAAAACCTGCAAGCAATAATGCGTCCCGTGACAACGGCAGCGCCCTCCATCGGCCCGCGCGTGCACTCGCTGAACCGCCCGAACATGGTCAGCGTGGGCACGATCGTCTGGCTGTCCAGTGAACTCATGTTCTTCGCCGGCCTCTTCGCCATGTTCTTCACGGTGAAGGCCCAGAACGAAGGACCGTGGCCCCCCGCGCCGACGCACCTCAACGTGCCGTACGCGCTGTTCTTCACGATCATCCTGGTGGCCTCGTCGTTCACCTGCCAGTGGGGCGTGTTCGCCGCGGAGCGCGGTGACGTGTTCGGTCTGCGCCGCTGGTACACGCTCACGTTGATCATGGGCGCGATCTTCGTGGCAGGCCAGGCGGGCGAGTACATCAACCTGGTCGCCGAGGGCACCACGATCCCCGGCTCGGCGTACGGCACGGTCTTCTACCTGACGACCGGCTTCCACGGCCTCCACGTGATCGGCGGTCTGATCGCGTTCGGCTACCTGCTGGTCCGCACGAAGCTGAGCAAGTTCACCCCCGCCCAGGCGACCTCCGCGATCGTCGTGTCGTACTACTGGCACTTCGTGGACGTGGTCTGGATCGGCTTGTTCGCCGTCATCTACATCGTGCCCTGACCAGGCTCGCGCACCACCGACGAGCAGCACGAACCCCGAACTCACACCAGCAAGGGTTGCCGCACACATGACCACCAACACCACACGGGCCCGGAAGCGCGGCACCAAGCTGCGCCGGCGGATCTCGGGCCTGTTCGCCCTGGGCTTCGCGCTGCTGTCCGCGGGCTTCCTGTTCAGCGCGCTGGCGCCGCAGCCGCAGACCGCGCAGGCGCAGGACGACCCGGCCCAGGTGCGGCTGGGTGAGCAGCTCTACAACAACACCTGCATCTCCTGCCACGGCAAGAACCTGGACGGCGTCGAGGGCCGCGGCCCGAGCCTGATCGGCGTCGGCGAGGCGGCCGTCTACTTCCAGGTCTCCTCGGGTCGCATGCCGATGGCCCGCCAGGAGGCGCAGGCCCAGCGCAAGCCCGCCGTGTTCACCGCGGAGGAGATCGACGCCATCGGCGCGTTCATCCAGACCCGCGGCGGCGGTCCGGAGACCCCCGCGGAGCGCGGCGAGGCGCTGCGCGGCGAGAACTCCGCCCGCGGCGGCGAGCTGTTCCGGCTCAACTGCGCGGCGTGCCACAACTTCACCGGTCGCGGCGGGGCGCTGTCGTCCGGCAAGTTCGCACCCGTGCTGGACGGCGTGAGCGAGGAGCAGCTGTACACGGCGATGCTCACCGGTCCGCAGAACATGCCGAAGTTCTCCGACCGGCAGCTCACGCCGGAGGAGAAGAAGGACATCATCGCGTACATCAAGTCGGTGACCGACGGGAACAACAACCCCGGCGGCGCCCCCCTCGGCGGCTTCGGGCCGGTTTCGGAGGGTCTGATCGCGTTCATCGTGGGTATCGCCGCCCTGATCGGCGTTGCCCTCTGGATCGGAGCCAAGGCATGAGCGGCGAGAAGCCGAACGACCTGCCGAGCGAGGCGGAGCTCGCCGGCATGAGCAGGGACGAGCTGGTCAAGCTCGGCACGAAGCTCGACGGCGTCGAGATCGTCCACTACGAGGACCGGTGGCCGGTCAAGGGCACCCGGGCCGAGCGCCGGGCCGAGCGGCAGGTCGCCCTGTGGTTCGTCATCGCCGCCCTGGGCGGCCTGGCGTTCCTCGCCGCGTTCGTGTTCTGGCCGTGGCGCTACGAGGCGCCCGACTCCGGGCACCACTTCCTGTACAGCCTGTACACGCCGGTCATCGGCCTGACCCTGGGCATCGCGATCCTGGGCCTGGGCGTCGGCGCGCTGCTGTACACGAAGAAGTTCATCCCCGAGGAGCTGGCGGTCCAGCAGCGCAACGACGGCGGCTCGTCGGAGATCGACAAGGCCACCATCGTCGCCGAGCTGGCCGACGCGGGCGAGCGCTCCACCATCGGCCGCCGGTCGCTCATCAAGCGGACCGCGGGCCTGGGCGCGGGCGTGTTCGGCTTGGGCGTGCTGGCCGTGCCGCTGGGCGCCCTGATCAAGAACCCGTGGGCGAACAGCGATTCCAAGGACTCGCTCTGGCACACGAGCTGGAAGTCGGAGAACGGCGAGAAGGTCTACCTGCGCCGGCACACCGGCGACTTCCACGAGGTGGCGCTGGTCCGCCCGGAGGACCTCGACGCCGGCGGTTTCGAAACGGTGTTCCCGTTCCGGGAGTCCGAGCGCGGCGACGAGCACGCCCTGGTCGCCGCCCTCAAGCGGTCCGACGCCCCGGTCATGCTCATCCGCCTGCGCCCCGGCCAGGCGGTCGTGAAGCGCGAGGGCCAGGAGGACTTCAACTACGGCGACTACTACGCGTACTCGAAGATCTGCACCCACCTGGGCTGCCCGACCTCGCTGTACGAGCAGCAGACCGGTCTGCTGCTGTGCCCGTGCCACCAGTCGCAGTTCGACGTCTTCCACTACGGCAAGCCCCGGTTCGGCCCGGCGACCCGTGCCCTGCCCCAGCTTCCGATCACGGTGGACGAGGACGGATACTTGATTGCCCGCAGCGACTTCATCGAGGCTGTGGGTCCGGCGTTCTGGGAGCGTAAGTCATGAGCGGCATCACCACGCCGACAAAGCGGCAGAACGCCGCCGCCCGCGTGGCGGGTGGTGCGGCGACGTGGGCGGACGACCGGTACCACATGGCCAAGGGCCTGCGGCACCAGATGAACAAGGTCTTCCCGACGCACTGGTCGTTCCTGCTCGGCGAGATCGCGCTGTACAGCTTCATCGTCCTGCTGCTGTCGGGCACGTACCTGGCGCTGTTCTTCGACCCGTCGATGACGGAGGTCACCTACCAGGGCGCCTTCGTCAACCTGCAGGGCATCGAGATGTCCCGCGCCTACGCGTCGACGCTGGACATCTCCTTCGAGATCCGCGGCGGTCTGTTCGTGCGGCAGGTCCACCACTGGGCGGCGCTGCTGTTCATGGGCGCGATCGTCGTGCACATGTTCCGGATCTTCTTCACCGGCGCCTTCCGGCGTCCGCGTGAGATCAACTGGGTCATCGGCATCGTGCTGTTCATGCTCGGCGCGATCGAGGGCTTCCTCGGCTACTCGCTGCCCGACGACCTGCTGTCCGGCACCGGCCTGCGGGTCATGGCGGCGCTGCTGATCTCCATCCCGATCATCGGCACCTGGCTGAACTGGCTGATCTTCGGCGGCGAGTTCCCCGGCACCGACCTGATCCCCATGCTCTACACGCTGCACATCCTGGTCATCCCGGCCATCATCCTGGCGCTGATCGCCGTGCACCTGGGTCTGGTCTGGTACCAGAAACACACCCAGTTCCCGGGAGTGGGGCGCAAGGAGACCAACGTCGTCGGTGTGCGGATCATGCCGGTGTTCGCGGCCAAGGGCGGCGGGTTCTTCGCCATCGTCGTCGCGGTCATCGCGATCATGGGCGGCGTCTTCCAGATCAACCCGATCTGGAACCTCGGCCCGTACAACCCGGCGCAGGTGTCGGCCGGCTCGCAGCCCGACTGGTACATGGGCTGGACCGACGGCCTGGTCCGCGTGTGGCCGGCGTGGGAGATGTACCTGGGCGACTACACGGTGCCCGCGCCGTTCTTGCCGTTCATCCTGGGCCTGCCGCTGCTGACCGGCATCGCGGCGGTGTACCCGTGGATCGAGCGCAAGATGACCAAGGACTACGCGCACCACAACCTGCTCCAGCGTCCGCGCGACGTGCCGGTCCGGACGTCGCTGGGCATGATGGCGATCTCGTACTTCATGGTCCTGCTGGTCATGGGTGCGAACGACATCTTCGCCTACCAGTTCGACATCTCGCTGAACGCGACGACGTGGATGGGCCGCATCGGCATGCTGGTGATCCCGCCGATCACCTACTTCGTCACCTACCGGATCTGCATCGGCTTGCAGCGCGGTGACCGCGAGGTGCTGGAGCACGGCGTGGAGACGGGCATCATCAAGCGCCTGCCGCACGGCGAGTTCATCGAGGTCCACCAGCCGCTCGGCCCGGTGGACGCCCACGGCCACCCGCTGGAGCTGGCCTACCAGGGTGCGCCGGTGCCCAAGAAGATGAACAAGCTGGGTTCGGCCGGGCACCCGGTCCCGGGCAGCTTCCTGACGCCGGACGCGCCGGAGGAGACCGCGGCGCTGGCCCGGGCCCGTGGTGAGAACGGCGGGCCGAAGGAAGCGCTGACGGCGGAGAACAAGCCGTCCGGCGAGCTGGCCGGCAAACCTTCGCAGCCGGAGGACTGAGCGCAAGACCCGAAGGACTGAGCGCAAGACGCCGAAGGCCCCGCACCCGAGTGGTGCGGGGCCTTTCGCTTTGCTTTTCGGCGCGCAGCGCCGGTGGGCAGGGCCGGTGGGCAGGGCCGCCGAGGAGGACACGGCGCAACGCTGGGCTTCTTGCTTGTGCCATCACCGTATGGCCTGCCCTTCTGGCAGGCCGTACGGCGGGGGAACCGAAGCCCTTCCCCTGGTTAGGGAGCCCTGCCAAAAGCCAAAAGCAGCCGCTGCGCGGCGAAAAGCTCGGGTCAGGCCTCTTCGAGGCCGACCTCGAAGGCGGCTTCCGTGTCGCGCTTCGAGTAGGACCGGAACGAGATGTGGGTGTCGGTGTTCAGCACGCCCGGCACCTTCGAGATCCGGCCCGGCACCAGGTCCGCCAGGTCCTCGTGCTTGGCGACCTTGACCAGGGCGATCAGGTCCACGTCGCCGGCGCACGAGTACACCTCCGTGACGCCTTCGATGTCGGCGATCGCCTGTGCCGCGTCCGGGATGGTCTCGGCGGCGGCCTGGATCAACACGATCGCGGTGATCACGGCGGTCCTCCTGGTCAAGTCGACGGTGGTCCACATGCTAGTGGGCCGGGTCGCGGTAGAGATCTCGGCCGGCCTCGGCGCGTTCCACCCACGTCCGCCACGTCGCCGCCGCGTGGGCAGGGGAGGTCCAGGGCTGGTCGCAGTACACGAGGCGGGTTCCGGGGCGGTCCAGCCAGCGGAGGATGACGGCCGTTTCCTCCGGGGGTGCGCCGTAGAGAGGGCCTTCGCCGGGGACGACGGTTTCGGCGGCTGCGACCAGGGCGTCGACCACGGGCATGGGGCGGACACCGCGTTTGGCTACGCCTGCGGAGGCCAGGCGGCCGTGGCGTACTACGGCGAACTGCCAGCCGCCTTCGCCGTCGGGCCTGGCGGCTACCAGTTGGGGGAGGGCGGCCAGGCCGGCCAGGCGTTGGCCCCGGTCCAGGGCTCTGATGAGGGCGGCCAGGCGGTCTCGGTTCGTGGCGGCGTCTTCGAAGCGGTGGACGTCGGAGAGGACGTCGAGGTGGGTGGCCATGACGCGGAGCGGATCAGTGTCGTGGCCGGCGACCAGGGCGCGTAGGGCGGTCACCGCGGGGGTGTACTCGTCGACCGTCTGGAGACCTGCGCAGGGGGCCTTGCAACGGCCCATCTCGAAGCGGGCGCAGGGGGTGCCGGAGGGGCGGCGGGCTGAGATGCGCTGGGAGCAGGAGCGCAGGGGGACGGCGTCCAGGAGGGCGTCGAGGGCGGTCTCGGCCAGGCGTCTGGAGCGGAACGGGCCGATGGCGTCGGCGCGCGGGGTGCGGACCAGGGACAGGCGGGGAAAGGCCTCGTCGGTCAGGGTCAGCCACCACCAGCCGGCCTGGTTCTTGGACTTCCGGTTGTACGCGGGCTTGTGCGCGGTCAGCAGGCGCAGTTCGCGGACCTCGGCCTCCAGGGGGTGCGCGCACACGATCCCGTCCACCCGCACGGCCAGCGCCACCATCTCGCGCAGCCGCCGGCGGCCCTCGGACGCGGTGAAGTACTGCCGGACCCGCCTCCGGAGGTCCGAAGCGGTGCCGACGTAGAGGACCTCTTCGCTCCGTCCCCGGAACAGGTAGACGCCGGGGTCGGCGGGCAGGTGCGCGGCGAGGTTGCGCTTGCGCCGTTGCTCGGGGGTGACCTCGGGCAGGTAGGCGAGCAGTTCCTCCAGCGAGTGCACGCCGAGGTTCCCGACCCGCTCCAGCAGGTGGTGCAGGACCTCGACGGTGGCCTGGGCGTCGGTCAGCGCCCGGTGGTTGGGGGTCGTGCCGACGTTGAACAGCTGCGCGAGCGCGGACAGCCGGCAGCTCGGGGCCTCGTCGCGGGACAGCACGCGGCGGGCCAGCTTCACCGTGCACACCACGGTCGGCTTCGGCCACCGGTAGCCGTGCCGCTCGCAGGCGGCCTTGAGGAACCCCACGTCGAAGCCCGAGTTGTGGGCGACGAGGACGGAGCCGGCGGCGAATTCGAGGAAGGCCGGTAGGACTGTGGCGAGTCTCGGGGCGCCGGTGACCATGTACTGGGTGATGCCGGTGAGCGCCACGACCTGCGGCGGGATACCACGCTCCGGGTCGACCAGGGTGGAGAACGTGCCGAGCACTTCGCCACCCCGCACCTTCACCGCGCCGATCTCGGTGACCGCGTCCTCGGTGTTGCTGCCCCCGGTGGTCTCCAGGTCGAACACGACGAACGTGGTGTCGCGCAACGGCGTGCCCAACTCGTCGAACGAGAGCTGGGCGGGGGCGGTGGTGGTCATCGGGCCGCACCCTAGCGGTGGGGTACGACAGAAAATGACCATTGCGTGGAGTCGCAGGTGGGACACGGTCGGTGCGGGGGTTGGTGGGGCCATACCCTGTACGGGTGCAAGACCCGATAGCGCCTGCCGACGAGCCCGTCACCGGGGAGACCGGAGAGCCGGACGCGCCCGTCGAGTCCACTGTGGACTGGGGGGTGCTGCCGGAGCCCTTGCGCGCCCGGCTGGCGGAGTTGAGCGCCGACGCCCTGGGTGACCTGGCCAAAGTCGACGTGCCGCAGCAACTGCGGGCGGTCGCGCGGTTCGCCCCGACCAAGCGGGCGCGGTTGGGGGCGACGATCCTGCTCAACGGGCTGAAGAACTCGTCCACGTTCCGCGCGGCCGTCGTGGAGTGGTTGCGGCGCAACCGGCCGGCGGCGCTGGAGACCACCGCGCCGGACCCGGTCGCGGCGGGCGCGGCGGCGATCCTGCAGAACGAAGAGGTCGCGACGCACTTCGTGGAGTTGGTCACCCGCCGGGCCACCGAGGCCCACCTGCGGTCCGAACGGGACAACGCCGTGCAGCGCGCCGAACGGCTGGAGCAGGAGATGGAGCGGCTGCGGGCCGAGCGCGCCGAGTCGACCGGGATCGCGGACAAGGTCCGCGAGGAGGCCGAGGTCGAGCTGGAACGGCTGCGCAAGCGCCTGCGGGAGCAGGGCGTGCGGCTGCGCGAGGCCAAGGACGCCGCCGAGTCGGCCAAGGCGCAGGCGGACCGGGTGCGCGCGGAGGCGGAGAACGAGGTGCGCCGGCTCGCCGCCGAACGGGACCGGGAGCGCGAGCGCGCCGAGCACGAGCGGGCCAAGGCGCAGCGGGCGGAGGCCGACGCCGAGGTGGCCCGGCAGTCCGCCAAGGAGGCCCGGCAGGCCGACGAGGTCCGGCTGGCGCTGCTGGTGGACACCCTCGACGGCGCGGTGAACGGCCTGCGCCGGGAACTGGCGCTGGGCGGCGCGGGACCGCGGCCGGCGGACCTGGTGCGCGGTGCGAGCGCGGCGCAGGGCGCGGTGGGCCGGGTGGAGGACCCGGCGGCGCTGGACCGGCTGCTGGCGCTGCCCGCCGTGCACCTCATCGTGGACGGCTACAACGTCACCAAGACCGGCTACCCCGAGCTGTCGCTGTCCGACCAGCGGGACCGGCTGGTGCACCAGCTCGCCGTCCTGGCCGCCCGCACCGGCGCGGAGGTGACGCTGGTGTTCGACGGCGCGGGCGTGGTGGCCGTGCCGACCAGCGCGCCGCGCGGGGTGCGGGTGCTGTTCAGCGACCCCGGCGTGCTGGCCGACGACGTGATCCGCGCGCTGGTGACGGCCGAGCCGGAGGGCCGTCCGGTGGTCGTGGTGACCTCCGACCGGGCGGTCGCGGACTCCGTCCGGCGGCGGGGCGCCCACCCGGTGCCCTCGGCGGTGCTGCTCGCCCGGTTGGGCCGGGTGTGACACGCGTCGTGTTTTTCACACCACGCGCGGTCACACCCCGAGGTCAACGGTGGGCCGTTCGAGGAAATCGGTGAAGGAGAACGGTTTTCCGGACCCGGTGGCTGGACGTGGGGCCTCACCTTTCGTAACCTGGCCGAGATCTCGCGGCGGGCAGCCGTCCAGCCTGGCCGGCGACGCGAGTTCACCGCCGAATCGGCCTGTCGGGGTGCCGAGCCGGACCATGCCAGTCAGGACTGTCGGGTAGACGCGCGTGCGCGTGCCCGGACCGGTAGGCGGTTCGAAAACCGTTAGGAGTGACACGCGACTGTGGCGTCGCAACGACTCAAGCGCGGTGTGCGCGGGGCGATCGCGGCCACGGCGGTGGCCGCCGCTGCGGTGGGCCTCACGTCCCCGGTTCCCGCAGGTGCGCAGCCGAACACGGCTTCCGACGCGCTGAAGAAGTACAACGAGCTGGCCGAGGAGGCCACCAAGCTCAACGAGGAGCTGCTGCGGGCCGAGGAGGCGCGCGACCAGAACCAGGCCGCGCTCGACCAGGCCAACGCGCAGCTCGCGCAGGCCGGCGCCGCGGGCGACCAGGCCCGCCAGGACGAGGAGACCTTCCGCGTCCAGGTCGACAAGCTGACCGAGGCCTCCTTCGAGGGCGCGCGGTTCAACCAGCTGTCGGCGCTGCTGGTCAGCGACTCGCAGCAGGACTTCCTGAACCGCATGTCGGCCCTGGGCGTGCTGGCCGCGGACAACAACGAGGCCCTGGACAAGCTGTCCGGCGCCGTCCAGGCCGCCGAGCAGGCCCGCGCCAGCGCCGCCGACGCGCAGGCCAAGGCGCAGCACGCGACCGACGAGGCCGCGAAGATCGCCGAGGAGGTCAAGAAGCGCCAGTCCGACCTCCAGGGCCAGATCAACGAGGTCAAGACCCAGCTCAACCGCCTCACGGCGCAGGAGCGCGGGCGGCTGGCCGACCGCGGCGACATG
This sequence comes from Actinosynnema sp. CA-248983, assembly GCA_050954585.1. Lineage (GTDB taxonomy): Bacteria > Actinomycetota > Actinomycetes > Mycobacteriales > Pseudonocardiaceae > Actinosynnema. The sequence continues at coordinate 1,908,113 of CP191863.1, forward strand.
TCCAACATCTCGGTGCCCGCCAGCGTGGCCGGCGAGGCGCTGGCGTTCGCGCTGGAGCAGCGCGGCGACATGTACCGCTACGGCGCGACCGGCCCGGACCTGTGGGACTGCTCGGGTCTGACGTCCAAGGCGTACGCGTCGGCCGGCGTGACCATCCCGCGCACCTCCAACGGCCAGGCGGGCGCCGGCCGTGCGGTGAGCCGGGCCGAGGTCACCGCGGGCGACCTGATCATCTACAACGGCGGCAACCACGTCGCCATGGCGGTGGACAACGCGCGCGTGGTGCACGCGTCCACCGACGGTGTTCCGGTGAAGATCGTGGACCTGGAGGACCCGGGCACGATCTACGCCATGCGCCGCATCGCCGGCTGACCCGCGAGGCCGCGTCGGCTTGTCGCGGCGCCTTTCGCCCTTTTCGATCGGAGCGAAACGCGGCGCGACGAGCCGACTTCCAGGCGGCCTCGCCGCGACGCCGGAGGCGGCGCAATGGATACAGTCGTGAGGCGCGTTCGGGTGCTGTTGGCCATCGCGGTGACGATGACCTTCCTGACCGGGCTCGGATTGGCCGTGACCCCGGCGGAGACGCCCGCGCCATCAGTTGCTGTTGTCGACCCGCGTGAGCAGGCCGTCCACGACCTGTTGGAGCGGCGGGCGCGGGCGGTGCTGGAGCGGGACGAAGCGGCGTTCACCGCGGACCTGGACCCGCAGGCCGACCCGGACTTCCTGCGCCGGCAACGCGAGTTGTTCCGCAACCTGGCCGCGGTGCCGGTGGGGGAGTGGGAGTACCGACTGGAGGGCGAGACGAACCTCGCCGGCATCACGCCGCCCGCCGCCGACCAGGTGTGGGCGCCGGACGTGCGGCTGGCCTACCGGCTGCGCGGGGTGGACGTCGTGCCCAGCACGCAGCCGATGGCCTACCTGTTCACCCGGCGCGGCGACCGGTGGTTCCTCAACTCCGACACCGCGCTGGAGCCGCTGGGCAAGCGGACCTGGCGCGGTCCGTGGGACTTCGGGCCGTGCCACGTGCTGACCGGGACCGGCGGGTTCGTGCTGAGCCACCCCGGCGGCGAGCCGCTGGCCGCGCGGGTGCTGGCCGAACTGGACACCGCCGTGGAGACGGTGACGCAGGTGTGGGGTCCGGCGTGGTCGCGGCAGGTGGCCGTGCTGATCCCGGGGAACGTCGAGGAGATGCGCGCCCTGGTCGGGCCGGGGTTCGCGGACGGGTCGATCGCCGGGGTCGCGGTGGCCGACCGGGTCGACGCCGAGACGCACACCGCGCAGGGCCAGCGGGTCGTGCTGAACCCGACCGGCGCGAGCGTGCTGTCGCCGCTGTCGCTGCGGGTCCTGCTGCGGCACGAGATCGCCCACGTGGCCGCGCGCGGCGAGACCGTGGACGGCGCGCCCATGTGGCTGCTGGAGGGCTTCGCGGACTACGTGGGCTACCGGGGCAGCGACGTGCCCCCGCACAAGGCCGCGCCCGCCCTGGCCGCCCAGCTGCAACGCGAACTGCCCACCCGGCTGCCCGCCGACGCCGACTTCCGCGGGCCGTCCATGGAACTGGCCTACCAGCAGTCCTGGTCGCTCAACCTGTACCTGGCGCAACGGCTGGGCGAACCGGGCCTGGTCCAGCTGCACCGCCGGGTGGCGGGCGCGGGCCGGGTCTCGCCGGAGCGGATGGACGCGCTCGTGCTGGAGGCCACCGGGCAGGACGTGGCCGAGTTGGTGCGGGGCTGGCAGCGATTCCTCCGGGCGGCCTTCCCGTAACGTGGGGCGCGTGCGTCGGACCCTGCTGGTGACCAATGACTTCCCACCCCGGCCCGGTGGCATCCAGGCCTACCTGCACGCCCTGGCCACCCGCCTGCCGAACCTGGTGGTCTACGCGCCGTCGTGGGAGTCGCCGTCCGGTTCCCACCCGGAGTTCGACGCGGCCCAACCGTTCCCCGTGGTGCGCCACCCCGGGACGTTGATGCTGCCGACCCCCGACGTGCTGCGCCGGGCGTCGGACATCATGCGCGCGGAGCGCTGCGACGCGGTGTGGTTCGGCGCGGCGGCCCCGCTGGCGCTGCTGACGCCGTGGCTGCGGAACGCGGGCGCCGCGCGGGTCGTCGCGTCCACCCACGGCCACGAGGTCGGCTGGTCGATGCTTCCCGCCGCACGGCAGTCGTTGCGCGCCATCGGGTCCTCAGTGGACGTCGTCACGTTCGTGAGCCGCTACACCCGCTCCCGTTTCGCCGCCGCCTTCGGTGCGATGGCGGCACTGGAACACCTGCCGTCCGGTGTGGACACTTCGGTGTTCGCCCCCGACCCGGCGGCCCGCGTGGAGATCCGCGCCCGGTACGGCCTGGGCGACCGGCCGGTGGTCGTGTGCGTGTCCCGGCTGGTGCCGCGCAAGGGCCAGGACGTGCTGGTGCGGGCGCTGCCGGAGATCCGGCGGCTGGCCCCGGACGCCGCCCTGCTGCTGGTGGGCGGCGGGCCGTACCGGAAGTCGTTGCAGCGCCTGGCCGATTCGGTGGGCGTCGCGGAGCACGTGGTGTTCACCGGTTCCGTGCCGTGGTCGGAGCTGCCCGCGCACTACAACGCCGGTGACGTGTTCGCCATGCCGTGCCGGACCCGGGGTCGTGGCTTGGACGTCGAAGGTCTGGGGATCGTCTACCTGGAGGCGTCGGCGACCGGGCTGCCCGTGGTCGCCGGGCAGTCGGGTGGCGCGCCGGAGACCGTGCGGGACGGCGTCACCGGCACGGTGGTGGACGGGCGCGCGGTGTCGTCGGTGGCGGCCGAGGTGGGTCGTCTGCTGGCGGACCGGGACCTGGCCGCGAAGATGGGCGAGGCCGGTCGGGACTGGGTCACCCGCGAGTGGCGCTGGGACGACCTGGCCGACCGCCTGGCGGCGCTCATCGACCTGTGAGGGTCGCCAGCTCCGCTCGGGCCGCCGTCTCGACGAGCTTCAACCCGTGGGCCGCGGTCAGCTCCACCGCCCGGGCGGCCAGGGCCTTCGCCTCGACCGGTTCGCCGCGCTCCCGCCGCACCGCGGCCAGGCCCACCAGCGCGTTGGCCTCGCCGAACCGGTAGCCGATGTGCCGGGCCTTGGTCAGGGCCTGCTGGTACTGCTCGTCGGCGGTGCGCAGGTCCCCGGTGGCCCGGCTGGTCGCGGCCAGGACGACCAGGACGTTCGTGGTCGTGCGCTGGTCGCCGTCCTCCGCCAGTTCGGCCAGGGCCCGGTTGGCCAGGGCCAGGGCGGTGCCCGGGTCGCCCAGGTCGAGGTGGGCCGCGGCGGCGTTCTCCAGGGCCCGGGCGGTCGCTTCGCGCAAGCCCGCCTCGGTGCTCAGCCGCAGGGCCTCGTCCAGGTGGGTCAGCGCGCGGGTCGGGTCGCCCCGGAGCCGCGCGGTCAGGCCCAGGAGGGTCCGGGACGAGATGCGCGTGGCCTGGTGGCCGCGTTCGGTGCTGATGGACAGGGCTTCGGTGAGCAGGTCCTCCGCCTCGGCCAGCTCGCCGGTGTCGATCGCGACGACGCCCAGGCCGGTGAGGACCGCCGCCTCGCTCTTGGTGCAGCCCGCTTCGCGGGTCAGCGCCAGGCACGTCTCCAGGTCGTCGCGGGCGCCCGCGAGGTCGCCGGCGTCCAGCTTGACCAGGCCGAGGTTGCCGAGCACGCCGGCCTCCCAGACGTGGTCGCCGGCGGCGCGGTGCAGTTCGACGGCCCGGGTGTAGTGGGCGGTGGAGGTGCGGAAGTCGCCCAGGCGCCAGTGGAGGGCGCCCAGGTTCTGGTGCATCGCGGCGAGGCCCGCCCGGTCGTGGTGGGCGGAGGCGGCGTCGAGGCCGTAGCGGGCGGCGGTGAGCCACTCGGTGACGTGCTTGCCGATCCACAGGTAGCCGCGCAGGCCGTCGGCGAGCCGCCAGGAGACGTCGGCGGGGCCGTGCTCGGCGGCGGAGCGGATGGCGGCGGTCAGGTTGGGGCGTTCCGCGTCCAGCCACGCCCGGGCCTGGGCGGCGGTCTCGACGCGGGGCAGGCGGACGGCGGTCCCGTCGGACGGCGGGAGGCGCATCAGGTCCGGGTAGAGCAGTTCGGCGCAGTGGTCCACGGCCCGCACGTAGAAGCGCAGCAGCCGCACGCGGGCCGCCGCGACGTCCTCGGGGGACGCGGGCGGACCGGGGAGGGCTTCGTGCCGGCGGTACCGGCCGCCGTGGGCCTGGACCAGGCGGGCGGCGGCCAACTGGTTGAGCAGGGTCGCGGCGGCGTCCACCGGCAGGTCGGCGGCGTTCGCGGCGGCCTCGGCGGTGATGTCGGGGCCCGGGACGACGCCGAGCAGGCCGAACAGCCTCCGGGCGGCCCCCGGCAGGGCGTCGAGGGCCGCCGCCACCGGGTCGCGGTCGCCCAGGCGGGCCAGGAACCGGTCGACCGACCCGTCGGCCACGGCCGCCGCGGCGACGCGCAGGGTCAGCGGCAGCCCGCCGCAGCGCCGGGCCAGTTCCCGCGCGGCGGGGCCGGTGGCGCCGAGCAGTTCGAGGGAGTCCTCGGCGGTCAGGACGTCCAGGGCGACGCGGCGGGCGCCGTCCACCGCGATCAGGCCGCGCAGGTCGTGCCGGCTGGTCACCAGGACCGGGCAGTCGGCCGTCCCGGGCAGCAGCGGGCGGACCTGGTCGGGCGCGGTGGCGTCGTCGAGCACCACGAGCATCCGGCGGCCCGCGAGCAGCGTGCGGAACAGGGTGCCCTGCTCGTCGGAGTCCACCGGGATCTGCTCGGGCGGCACGCCCAGGGCGCGCAGGAACCGGCTCAGCACGTCCGCCGTCCCCGGGCCGCGGCCGGAACCGCGCAGGTCCGCGTACAGCCGGCCGTCCGGGAACCGGTCCCGCAGCCGGTGCGCCACGTGCACCGCCAGCGCGGTCTTCCCGACCCCGGCGGGCCCGGTCAGCGCCACCACGGGCACCGCCGTCCCGGTCGGGGCGATCAGGTCGGTGACCCGGGCGACGGCGTCGGCGCGGCCCGCGAAGTCCGGCGCGTCCGGCGGGAGTTGGTCGGGCACGTCCGGGTCTCCCGGCCCGCCCGGGGCGGCCAGCGCGGGGTCGCCGACCAGGATCGCCCGGTGCAGCGCGCGCACCTCGGGCCCGGGGTTGGCCACCTGCCGGAACACCTCCAGCGCCTCGGCCTGCCGGCTGCACCGGTAGAGCGCGGTCATCAGCTGCGCCCGGAACCGGTCCCGCCGCGGGTGGTCGGCGGTCAGCGTGCGCAGGGCGGGCACCATCCGCTCGTGGTGGCCCAGCGCGAGCTCGACGTCGTTGCGCTCCTCGTGGACGGTCAGCAGCCGTTCGGCGAGCCGGGGCGCTTCGGCGCGGCGCAGCGCCTCGGACGGCACGTCGACCAGCGCCGGCCCGCGCCACAGGGTCAGCGCGTCGGCGTAGAGGTCGGCGGCGCGGACCGCCTCACCGGCCAGCGCCGCCCGGCGCGCGAGGCCCGCCGCGGTGGTGAACCGGTGCACGTCGACCTGCTCCGGCGACACCACCAAGCGGTAGCCGTCAGCGGTGGTGCGGATCAGCGAAGCGTCCCCGAGCAGCTGGCGCAACCGCATGACGTAGGTCTGGAGGGTGCCCCGGGTGCGGGCCGGCGGGTCGTCGCCCCACAGGAACCCGACCAGCTCCGCCACGGCCACCACCCGGCCCGCACGCAGCGACAACGCCGCCAGCAGCGCCCGGTGCTTGCCCGCGCGGACCGGCACGGGCCGGTCGCCGATGCGCACGTCGAGAGGGCCGAGCAGCCCGAACCGCGGACCCGACCCGACAGCCATCCCGTCCGTTTCCCGCCCTCCGCGCGTGGCCGCTGACGGCCCGTGTCATCGCCGCGTCAGCGATACGACAGCGCGCTCAGGCAGTCTTGAGCACGTCCCGGTTGGGGGACCGGGACAACAGAACTTCTCGAATCCGCGCCAGCGGATAACGAACACTGGGGGTCGAGTGGCCCGCACCGGGGTTCCGGTGCGGGCCACTCGTCTGTTCCCGGCCCACTGTAGCGCCGATCACACCGCCAGGGTCTCAATTGGCGCAACTTCCGACCACTGCTGAGCACGATCCGCGCCACCCGCGAGGCCGCGTCGGCCTGTCGCGGCGTGATTCCCGCCGATCAGCCCTTCCGATCGGTGGGAATCACGCTGCGATGGGCCGACTTTCAGGCGGCCTCGCCGCGACGCCGGAGGCGGCGCCATCCAACACGGCGTCAGGTCGCGTAGATGGCTTCGATGTCCTGCTTGTAGGTCGACGCGACGACCGAGCGGCGGAGCTTGAGGCTGGGGGTCATCTCGCCGCCGGCCTCGGTGAAGTCCACCGGCAGGATGCGGAACTTCTTGATCGCCTCCGCCTTGGACACCGCCCCGTTGGCCTCGTCCACCGCGGCCTGGATGGTCTGGCGCAGCGTCTCGTCGTCGATCAGGTCCGCGACCGTGGCCGACGCCGGCTTGCCGTTCTGCTCCTTCCACGCCGGGAAGAACTCCGGGTCGATGGTGATCAGCGCGCCGATGAACGGCTGCGCGTCGCCGACCACCATGCACTGGCTGATCAGCGGGTGCGCCCGGAGGCGGTCCTCCAGCACGGCCGGGGAGACGTTCTTGCCGCCGGCCGTGACGATGATCTCCTTCTTCCGGCCGGTGATCTTGAGGAAGCCCTCGGCGTCCAGCTCGCCCAGGTCGCCGGTGTGGAACCAGCCGTCCTCCAGGGCCTCGCCGGTCGCGGTCTCGTTGTTCCAGTAGGACCGGAACACGATCTCGCCCTTGATCAGGATCTCGCCGTCCTCGCCGATGCGCACCGAGGTGCCCGCGACCGGCCGGCCGACCGTGCCGACCCGGTACGCCGACTCGGTGTTCACGCACGCCGCCGCGCTGGTCTCGGTCAGGCCGTAGCCCTCCAGCACCGGCACGCCCACGCCGCGGAAGAAGTGCGCCAGCCGCTCGCCCAGCGGCGCGCCGCCGGACACCGCCGCGATGCACCGGCCGCCCAGCGCCGCCTGGAGCTTGGCGTAGACGAGCTTCGAGAACACCGCGTGCTTGATCTTCAGACCCAGGCCGGCGCCACCGTTGGCCTGCGCCTGGCTGTACTCCACGGCGGTCGCCTCGGCGGCGTCGAAGATCTTGCCCTTGCCCGCCGCGTGCGCCTTCTGCTTCGCGCCGTTGTAGACCTTCTCGAACACGCGCGGCACGGCCACCACGAACGTCGGCCGGAACGACTGGAGGTCGTCGACCAGGTTCTTCACGTCCGCGGTGTGGCCGAGCGTCACCCGCGTGTAGGTGCCGCACAGGGCGATCGCGCGGGCCAGGATGTGCGCCAGCGGCAGGAACACCAGCAGCGAGCCGCCGGCCTGCATGAGCTGCGGGAACGCGTGGATGTCGGCCCGCACCTCGGACAGCAGGTTGCGGTGGGTCAGCTCGCAGCCCTTGGGCCGGCCGGTGGTGCCCGAGGTGTAGACGATCGTCGCCGTGTCGTCCGCGTGGACCCCCGAGCGCCTGGTGGCGGCCTCCTCGTCGGTGATCGTGGCGCCCAGGCCGGTGAGCTCGTCGATCGCGCCCGCCGAGTCGCCGTTCGGGCCGTCGATGACCCACACGTTGCGCACGTCGGGCAGGCCCGCCACCACGGAGTCGACGGTCGCGCGGTGCGCCGGCGTCTCCACGATCACGGCCTTCGCCGCCGAGTCGGACAGGATCCACTCGACCTGCTCCGCGGAGGAGGTCTCGTAGATCGGCACGCTCACGCCGCCGGCCTGCCAGATGGCGAAGTCGAGCAGGGTCCACTCGTAGCGGGTCTTCGACATCAGTCCGACCCGCTCGCCGGGCTGGAGGCCCGCCGCGATCAGGCCCTTCGCGACCGCCAGCACCTGGGCGGCGAAGTCGCGGGCGGTCACGTCGACCCAGGTCCCGTCGACGCGGCGGCGGAAACTGACGGCGTTGCCGAAGCGCTCCGCGTTGGCCCACACCATGTCGGTGAGGTTCTCCTCGGCGGCCACGGTTGCTGTGGCCGGGACGCTGAACTCGCGCACGTCAACCTCCGGACGGTTGTTTGTTACCGGTGAGGAAACTTAGCGTGTGATTCCGGCGATAAACAGGCCGGCGGACCGTTCCGTGACCGTGTCGTGGCACTCTTCCCACCCGTGCCGAGCGTTGACGTGGTGGACGAGACGTTCCTCGCAGTCCCTCCCGAGGTGGTCGTGGGCGCCTTCGCCGAGCCCGCCGACTGGGCGCGGTACTGGCCCGACCTCATTCTGGACGTCTACCTCGACCGGGGCATCCAGGGACTGCGCTGGACGGTCGCGGGGGCGTTGGTCGGAACGATGGAGGTGTGGCTGGAGCCGATGCTCGACGGGACGCTCCTCCACTACTTCCTCCGGGCCGACCTCCCCGGCGAGGTCACGCCCAAGCGGGTCGCGCAGGAGGTGCGCCGCCGCCAGTTGGCCGCCAAGGAGGTCTCCCTCGGGCTCAAGTTGACCTTGGAGGGTGGCCGGGCTCCCGGGGTGCCGCCCGCGCTGCCGTAGATTCGGAGGCTGTGCGGGTACATGTCGTCTCGGACGTCCACGGCAACGCCGAGGCCCTCGCCCGGGCAGGCGACGGCGCGGACGCACTGGTGGTCCTGGGGGACCTGGTCGACTTCGTCGACTACCACGACCACGGCAAGGGCATCCTCGGGCGGGTGTTCGGGCCGGAGAAGGTCGAGGTGTTCGCGCGGCTGCGGCGCGGCCGGATGGGCGTGGAGACCGTGCGGTACATGCGGTCGCTGTGGGACAGCCTCGACGACGCCGAGTCCGTGGTCCGGGAGGCGGTGCTGGAGCAGTACGCCGAGCTGTTCCCGGCGATGAGCGCCCCGACCTACGCCACGCCGGGCAACGTCGACAGCCCCGACCTGTGGCCGTCGTTCGCGCGCGAGGGCGTGCACGTGCTCGACGGCGAGTCGGCGGACATCGGCGGGCTGCGGTTCGGGTTCGCCGGCGGGGCGATCATGTCGCCGGGGTACGTGCGGCGGCCGGGCGCGCCCTGGTACCCGTACCTGCGCACGGACGACGAGTTCGGGGCGGCTCTGGCGGGGCTGGGCGAGGTGGACGTGCTGTGCACGCACGTGCCGCCGGCGGTGGCCGAGCTGACCTACGACGTGGTGGCGCGGCGGCCCGAGCTGGGGTCGGTGTCGCTGCTGGAGATGATCCGGAAGACCGGGCCGCGGTGGTCGGTGTTCGGGCACGTCCACCAGCCCATGGCTCGACGGGTTCGGGTGGGGTGGACCGAGTGCGTCAACGTTGGTCATTTCCAGCGAAGCGGCACGCCCCACGTGTTGCGATGGTGACAAGGACTACCGGGTAGCCTCGCCGCATGGCCGACGAGTCCACCCAGTCCATCGTGATCGACGCTGATCCCGCGAAGATCGTCGCGGTGATCGCCGACTTCGCCGCCTACCCCGAGTGGGCCAACGGCGTGAAGCGCACCGAGGTGCTGGAGACCGGGGCGGACGGGTACGCGGCGCAGGTCAAGTTCAACATCGACCAGGGGCCGATCAAGGACGAGTACGTGCTGGCCTACGACGGGTGGTCCGAGCAGCGGATCTCGTGGCACCTGGTCAAGGGGCAGATGCAGAAGTCCCAGGAGGGCAGCTACGCCTTCACCCCGCGCGGCGGCTCGACCGAGGTGACCTACACGCTGTCGGTGCAGCTCGTCGTGCCGATGATCGGCCTGTTCCGCCGCAAGGCGGAGAAGATGATCATGGACACCGCGCTGAAGGAGCTCAAGCGCCGGGTGGAAAACGCTGGATGAGCGCACGCCTGCTGCTGTTCACCGGTAAGGGCGGGGTCGGCAAGACGACCCTGGCCGCCGCGACCGCCGCCGCCCTCGCGGCCGGTGGGCGCAAGGCGCTGGTCGTGTCCACCGACCCGGCGCACTCGCTGGGCGACGCGTTCGGCCTGCCGTTGAGCGGTGCCGTCTCCGAGGTGGACGCCGGCCTGCACTCCGCCCAGATCGACCCCGGTCGCTGGTCGACGACGCCTGGCGCGAGCTGCGCGGCCACCTGCGGACGGTGCTCGCGGGCGCGGGCGTGGACGAGCTGGACGCCGAGGAGCTGACCGTCCTGCCGGGCGTGGAGGAGCTGCTCGCGCTGGCCGAGGTGCGGCGGCTGGCCGGGACCGGGCCGTGGGACGTCGTGGTCGTGGACTGCGGGCCGACCGCCGAGACCCTGCGGCTGCTGTCGCTGCCCGAGGCCCTCGGGTCCTACCTGGAACGGCTCTTCCCCACGCACCGGCGCGTGGTGCGCGGGCTGCTGGCGGGGCTCGCGGGCAGCACGTCGGTCGAGCGCTGGGACGCCACCGCGGACGCGCTCGGGCGGCTCGCGGAGAGCCTGGAACAGCTGCGGGTGCTGCTGACCTCGCCGACCACCAGCGTGCGGCTGGTGCTCACGCCCGAGCGGGTGGTCGCGGCGGAGACCCGGCGGACGGTGACCGCGCTGGCGTTGCAGGGCATCCGGGTGGACGGCGTGGTGGCCAACCGGCTCGTGCCGCACCCCGGTGCGGCGCGCGGCGCGGCGGCGACCTGGATGCGGACGCGGCGGGCCGAGCAGGACGCGGTGCTGGCGTCGCTGACCGACCTCGGCGCGGTGCGCTGCGTGGAGCACCGGGCGGGCGAACCCGTCGGGCTGCCGGCGCTGCTGGAGATCGCCGCCGGCCTGTACGGGGACGGCGACCCGTTGGCGGGTGCGGCGGCTGAGGTGCCGCTGATCGACGTCGTCCGCGTGGACGACGAGTACGAGCTGCGGCTGGCCGTGGCGGTGGGGGATTCGGACCTGGATCTGGTGCGCGTCGGCGACGACCTCGCGGTGACCGTGGACGGGCGGCGCAAGCTGGTGGCGCTGCCGTCGTTGCTGCGGCGGTGCGTGGTGGTCGGCGCGGAACTGGACGACACCGGGTTGGCGGTGCGGTTCCGCCCCGACCCCGATCTCTGGATGCGGTGATGGACCCCAAGCTCGCCGAAGAACTGCGCCTGCTGCTCGACGCCGCCGCCGAGCGCGCCCAACCCTGGCTCCACAAGCTGTCCGGCGAAGGCGGCGGCTCTGTCCATGGTGGCGGATCTGCCCATGCCGGCGGTGAGCATGCCCCGGGCACGTGCGGGTGGTGCCCGTTGTGCAACGCGGTGGCGTTGGTGCGCGGGGACCGGTCGGAGTTGGCGGCCAAGGCCGCCGAGCACGTGGCCGGGCTGATCGCGGTGCTGCGCGCGGCGCTGGCCGAGCCGGAGCCCGCGCCGCCGGACGAGCCGGCCGAGGCCAAGCCGCGGGTGCAGCGCATCCCCGTGGTGCGGAAGAAGTCGTCGCCTTGCTGACCGTCGGCGTGGACGTCGGCGGGACCAGCGTGCGGGCCGGGGTGGTGAACGCGGACGGGGCCGTGCTGGACACCGCCCGGGCCGCGACGCCGTCCGGCGAGGAGGCGTTGGAGGAGGCGATCGGGGCGGCGGTCGCCGAGGTCGCGTCCCGGCACAAGGTGTCCGCGGTGGGCTTGGCGGTGGCCGGGTTCGTCGCGCCGGACCGGCGGACCGTGCGGTTCGCGCCGCACCTGGCGTGGCGGCACGCGCCCGTGGCCGACCGGATCGCCCAACGGGTCGGGATGCCGGTGGTGCTGGAGCACGACGCCAACGCGGCGGCGCTGGCCGAGCACCGGTTCGGCGCGGCGCGCGGGGCGCGGATCGCGGCGCTGGTCGCGATCGGCACCGGGATCGGCGGGGCGCTGCTGATCGACGGCAAGGTGTTCCGCGGCGCGCACGGTGTGGCGCCGGAGCTGGGGCACCTGCGGTTGGTGCCGGACGGGCGGCCCTGCCCGTGCGGCAAGAACGGGTGCTGGGAGCGGTACTGCTCGGGGACCGCGCTGACCACGACCGCGGTGGAGCTGCTGGCGCGGCACCCCGGGGTGTCGACGCTGATGGCGCGCGAGGCGTTCGGGGACTCCCGGGCGATCACCGGCCGTCGGGTGGCGGCGGCGGCGCGCGACGGTGATCCGCTGGCGAAGCGGGCGATGGCCGACCTGGCGCGGTGGCTGGGCGAGGGCCTGGCGCTGGTGGCCGACGTCTACGACCCCGAGGTGGTCGTGATCGGCGGCGGGGTGTCCGAGTCCGCGCCGTTGTTCCTCGACGACGCGCGGGAGCGGTACGCGGCGGTGGTGACCGGCGCGGGGCATCGGCCGCTCGCCCGAATCCGGACCGCGCAGTTGGGCGACGACGCGGGCATCGTCGGGGTGGCGACGTTGGCCCGGGAGGCGGCACCCACCCGGTCGGCGCGCAACGGCCGGCGCTGACGGGGTTCGCCGATCGCGGTTCGGGGAAGGCTCTAGAGGACCGCCCCGTCGTCCCACCCGGAGTCCGGTGGGGGACCGTTGCGGATGCGGAGCACCAGCCAACCGGCGCCCGAGCACAGCACGATCAGGGCCAACGGGGTGCCGATGCCGGCCGTCAGGCCGAACAGGCCGGGCGCCACCAGGAGCACCACGCCGAGCAGCATCAGGAGGAGGGCCGCGATCGTGCCGGGGCGCAGGGTGGGCAGCGGGGGCGGCTCCGGCGGCACGAAGTGGGCGTCCGGGTCGTCGTCGTCCTCGTCGTCGTCGGCCGTGGCCACGGCCGGCTGCCCCTCGGGCCGGGTGGGCCGCGCGGGTTCGGCCTCGGTCTCGTCGTCGTCGAACGCGTCCGGGTCCACCGGGTCGGACCAGGTCCGACCCACGCCTTCGCGTTCGAGCCCGGCCACGATCTCGGCGAACGTGGCGTCCACGTCCTCCGGGCCGTCCGTCGGGTCCCGTCGGGAGTTCATCGGCGGTTCCAACCCCTCCAGGCGCGTCCTCTGCCAGGGTTCATCGTCCCACGAGCCCGTTGTGTTGCGGATTACGGCAGCCGGTGGCACTTGCGACCGTACCGGCCGAACGCGCGTCTTCGTTGTGCCTGGTGCGGTCGCATCCGTACGCTGGCCGCCGGGGAAGAGAAGCACGTCGAGGAGGCGCTCCCAGCGGTGCTCTACTGGTTGATGAAACACATCTTTCTCGGGCCACTGTTGAACCTGTTCTTCCGACCGAAGATCATCGAGGGCGCCGAGAACATCCCGAAGGAGGGCGGGGCGATCCTCGCCTCCAACCACCTCGCGGTCTCCGACTCGTTCTTCCTGCCGCTCAAGCTCTCCCGGCGGGTCACCTTCCCGGCCAAGATCGAGTACTTCACCGGCAAGGGGCTCAAGGGCGCCTTCCAGCGCTGGTTCTTCTCCGGCGTCGGCCAGGTGCCGATCGACCGGTCCAGCGCGTCGGCCGCGCAGGCCGCGCTCGACACCGGCGTCCGGATCGTCCGCGAGGGCAAGCTGCTGGGCATCTACCCCGAGGGCACCCGCTCGCCCGACGGTCGCCTCTACAAGGGCAAGGTCGGCGTCGCCTGGATCGCGCTGGAGTCCGGCGCGCCGGTCATCCCGGTCGCCATGTTCGGCACCGACAAGGCGAACCCCATCGGCTCGAAGATGTGGAAGCCGTACCCGATCCGGATCAAGATCGGCAAGCCGCTGGACTTCTCCCGCTACGCGGGGCTGTCCGGGGACCGGTTCGTGCTGCGGTCGATCACCGACGAGATCATGTACGCCCTGATGGAGCTGTCCGGTCAGGAGTACGTCGACGTCTACGCCGCCAAGGCCAAGGAGCAGCCCGCGCCCGAGGCGGACCGGCTGCCGCCCGAGACCAAGGCGGGCTGAGGCGAGCCTGGCTCACGGTCACCCCTAAGGTTGATGGGGTGCGGTTCTTCTACGACTGTGAGTTCATCGAAGACGGGTCGACCATCGATCTCGTCTCCATCGGCGTCGTCGACGAGGAAGGCCGCGAGTTCTACGCCGTCTCCACCGAGTTCGACCCGGACAAGGCCGGGCCGTGGGTGCGGGCGAACGTGCTCAACCAGCTGCCGCCGCCGGCGGACAAGGCGTGGCGCAGCCGGGAGCGCATCCGCCGCGACCTGCTGGAGTTCTTCGGCGGCGCCAAGGCCAACCGGGACGACATCGAGCTGTGGGCGTGGTTCGCCGCCTACGACCACGTGGCCCTGGCGCAGCTGTGGGGTCCGATGCCGGCGCTGCCGCGCTGCCTGCCCCGGTTCACCCGGGACCTGCGGCAGCGCTGGGAGGACGTCGGCAAGCCCCGCCTGCCGCAGGCCCCGGCCGACGCCCACGACGCCCTCGCCGACGCCCGGCACAACCTCGCCCGGTGGCAGGTGATCGAGGCCGAGCGCCTGCGCCGGGGATTCGCCGTCCGCTAGGTGGACCCTGCCTTGCTGCACCGATCCAGGTCGTGTCAGTCTTGGGTGACCCACGCCACGAAGAGATTGGTAAGCAAATGCGCATCGGTGTGCTCACCGGCGGTGGTGACTGTCCCGGGCTGAACGCGGTCATCCGCGCGGTCGTCCGCAAGGGCATCGAGGTCCACGGCTGGGAGATCGTGGGGTTCCGCAACGGCTGGCAGGGTCCCGTCGAGGGCCTGTCCAAGCCCATCGGGCTCGCTGACGTCGAGGACATCCTGACCCGGGGCGGCACCATCCTGGGTTCGTCGCGCACCAACCCGTACAAGCTCGACGGTGGTGTCGACAAGATCCGGAAGGTGCTCGCCGACCAGGGCGTCGACGCGCTGATCGCGATCGGCGGCGAGGACACCCTCGGCGTGGCCAAGAGGCTGACCGACGACGGCATCGGCGTCGTGGGCGTGCCGAAGACCATCGACAACGACCTGGGCGCGACCGACTACACGTTCGGCTTCGACACGGCGGTGCACATCGCCACCGAGGCCATCGACCGCCTCCGCACGACCGCCGAGTCCCACCACCGGGCCCTGGTCGTCGAGGTCATGGGCCGGCACGCGGGCTGGATCGCGCTGCACTCGGGCCTCGCCGGCGGCGCGAACGTGATCCTGGTGCCGGAGCGCGAGTTCAGCGTCGAGAAGGTCGTCGAGTGGGTGGAGCGGCGGTTCGAGCGCCAGTACGCCCCGATCATCGTCGTCGCCGAGGGCGCGGTGCCGGAGGGCGGCGCGGAGGTGCTGCACTCGGGTGAGAAGGACGCGTTCGGCCACGTGCGGCTCGGCGGCGTCGGCACCTGGCTGGCGGAGGAGATCGCGGAGCGCACCGGCAAGGAGTCGCGCGCGGTCATCCTGGGCCACACCCAGCGCGGCGGCATCCCGACCGCCTACGACCGCGTCCTGGCCACCCGGTTCGGCCTGCACGCGGTGGACGCGGTGGCCGAGAGCGACTTCGGCGTCATGGTCGCGCTGAAGGGCACGGACATCGTGCGGGTGAAGCTGTCCGAGGCGACGGCGGAGCTGAAGACGGTGCCGCTGGAGCGGTACGCGGAGGCCGAGGTCTTCTTCGGCTGAGCTCTTGGCGGAAGGCGCCTCCGGACCCGTCCGGAGGCGCCTTCCGCTTAGGAGAACGCGCCCAGGGACAGGTAGGCGGCGAACGTGCCGAGCCAGTGCTCGGCGTAGTACCCGTGCCCGAAGACGTACCGCAGGCCGGCCTCGCGGTGCTCCTCGGCGGCGGTCAGCGCCTGCTCCCGGTACCGGTGCCCGTCGGGCAGGGCCTGGGCGATCGACCGCCAGGACCAGGCCCGGGACAGGGCCAGTCCGACCAGGTGGGAGCCGTACGGGTCGCCGGGGTCGTCCACCGGGACCGGTTCACGCAGGACCTTCCAGCGGGCTTCCTCCAGGTTCGGCAGGAACGCCTCGAACCAGACCGGGAAGTCGGGCAGGACCCGGCGCATCAGGTCGGCCTCGGTGAGCGCGGGGGACAGGAAGTCGGCCGCGTCCGGCTCGAAGCCGCCGTAGTCGCGGTCCTCGCGGTGCCAGCGCAGGGCGGCCTCCTCGCACGCCCGGGCGAGTTCGGTGTCGCCGACCGCGCGGGCGGCGTCCAGGACCAGACCGGTCGCGAAGGCGGTGTTGGCGTGGGTGCCGGCGCGGATGGGCAGGCGGGCGTGGGACACCCATTCGAGGTAGCGGTCACGGAGGACGCCGGACAGCGGCTCCAGCGACCACGGTGACGTTCCCCACGTCCGCAGCTCCGCGTCCAGCACCAGCAGCCAGGCCCAGCCGTAGGGGCGCTCCCAGAACTTGCCCATCGGGCCGGCGAAGAAGTCCGCCTCCGTCCGGCAGCCTTCGGGCGTGATCAAGGCGTCCAGTGCGGAACGAGCCTCGTCCGCGCCGGTCAGGGAGGGACGCAGGCGCAGCAGGCGGACCATCAGCCACGTCTGGTGCACGCACGAATGCCAGTCGAACGACCCCGCGAACACCGGGTGCGACACCCGCTGCGGAACCAGCCCCGCGTCCGAATCGATCACGTGCGTCCAGTGCACCGGGTAGTCGCGCAGGACGTTCGCGGTCGCGATGGACAGGAGGCGCTGGGCGGTGTCGTCGTCCACCAGGTGGTCATCCGCAGGGGTGACGGGCATGACGCTCATCATGCCGAGGCCGACCCGGGCCCGTCTCTCAGTGTGGACGCCCTACCCTTAACACGTGAACTGGACTGTGGACGTGCCCGTGGACACGCTTCCCGAGCTGCCGCCGCTTCCGCCCGAGCTTCGCACGCGACTGGACGACGCCCTGGGCCGCCCCGCGGCGCAGCAGCCCGAGTGGCCGGACGCCGAGCAGGTGCGCCGGGTGCGCGC
The DNA here is from genome assembly GCA_050954585.1 of Actinosynnema sp. CA-248983. Lineage (GTDB taxonomy): Bacteria > Actinomycetota > Actinomycetes > Mycobacteriales > Pseudonocardiaceae > Actinosynnema. Next base: position 1,924,754 of record CP191863.1, read on the forward strand.
GGTGCTTGAGAGCGTGCCACCGATCACCGTGCCGGCCGAGATCGACCGGCTCCGCGAGAACCTCGCGGGCGTCGCGCGTGGCGAGGCCTTTCTGTTGCAGGGCGGCGACTGCGCGGAGACGTTCGCGGACAACACCGAGCCGCACATCCGCGCGAACGTCCGGACCCTGCTCCAGATGGCCGTCGTCCTCACCTACGGCGCGAGCCTGCCGGTGGTGAAGATCGGCCGCATCGCGGGCCAGTACGCCAAGCCGCGCTCGTCCAACATCGACGCGCTTGGCCTCCCGTCCTACCGCGGCGACATCGTGAACTCGCTGGTCACGACGCCCGAGGCGCGCGTCCCGGACCCGTCGCGGATGATCCGCGCGTACGCCAACGCGGGCGCCGCGATGAACCTGCTGCGCGCGATGACCAGCGCCGGCATGGCCGACCTGCACCGGCTGCACGAGTGGAACAAGGACTTCGTGCGGACCTCGCCGGCCGGCGAGCGGTACGAGGCGCTGGCCGCCGAGATCGACCGGGGCCTTCGATTCATGTCGGCGTGCGGCGTGGACGACTCGTCGCTGCACACGACCGAGATCTTCGCCTCCCACGAGGCGCTGCTGCTCGACTACGAGCGGGCGCTGCTGCGCCTGGACACCGCCGGTGACCAGCCCAAGCTGTACGACCTGTCCTCGCACTTCCTGTGGATCGGCGAGCGGACCCGGCAGCTGGACGGCGCGCACATCGCGTTCGCGGAGCTGCTGGCGAACCCGATCGGCCTGAAGATCGGCCCCTCGACCACGCCGGAGATGGCGGTCGAGTACGTCGAGCGGCTGGACCCGTACCACCAGCCGGGCCGCCTCACGCTGATCAGCCGCATGGGCAACGGCAAGGTCCGGGACGTCCTGCCCGCCATCGTGGAGAAGGTCACGGCGTCGGGCCACCAGGTCATCTGGCAGTGCGACCCGATGCACGGCAACACCCACGAGTCGTCCACCGGCTACAAGACCCGGCACTTCGACCGGATCGTGGACGAGGTGCAGGGCTTCTTCGAGGTGCACCGCCGACTGGGCACGCACCCGGGCGGCATCCACATCGAGCTGACCGGCGAGGACGTGACCGAGTGCCTGGGCGGCGCCCAGGAGATCTCCGACACCGACCTGGCCGGCCGCTACGAGACCGCCTGCGACCCGCGGCTGAACACCCAGCAGTCGTTGGAGCTGGCGTTCCTGGTCGCGGAGATGCTGCGCAGCTGACGCGCTGACACACGAGAACGCCCCGGCGGTCCATCGAGGACCAGCCGGGGCGTTCTCGCGAGGCCGCGCCGGTTTCCCGCGATCAGCTCTTCCGATCGTCGGGAAACCGGCGCGATGAGCCGACTTTCAGGCGGCCGAGCCGCCGTGACACAGTCACGGCAATTCAACACCGCTAGACCGCGATCAGGACGATCTTGGTGCCCTTCGGGACGCGTTCGCCGCCGCGGATGGACTGGTTCACCACGGTCGCCCGGTCCCGGTTGTTGAACTGCACCTCGACGTCCAGCCCGGCCTTCTGCAGCTCTTCCTTGGCTTCCTTGACCCGCTTGCCCTCGACGTTGGGCACCAGCACGCCCCGGTCCGCCGCGATGATGACGGTCACCCGCTTGTCCCCGGTCAGGGTCGTGCCGGCCGCCGGGTTGGTGCGGACCACCCGGCCGCCCTCCACCTCGCCGGACGGCTCCTCCGGGCCCTCCACGGGCTCGAAGCCGGCGGCGGAGAGTTCGGCGAACGCCTCGTCCTTCGTCTTGCCCTTCACGTTCGGCACCGGCTTGGGCTCCACGCCCTTGCTCAGCACGATCGTCACCGTCGTGCCGATGTCCACGGGCGTGCCGGGCGCCGGCTTGAGCGTCACCACCTTGCCCTTGGGCACCCGGTCGCTGAACGCGTCGTCAGCCGGGTTGAGCTGGGACTTCAGGCCGGCGGACGCGATCTCCCGCTCGGCCGCCGCGGTCTCGGACCCGGCCGTCACCTGCGGTACGACGGGCTTGCCGCGCGACACGACGACCTTCACCAGGTCGCCCCGGGTCAGCTCGGTGCCGGCCGGCGGGTCGGTGCGCAGGACCTGGCCGTTGGGCACGTCGTTGCTGTTCTCCGTGCTGACGGCGGTCTTGAGGGCGGCGTCCTCGATGATCGCGGTGGCCACCTCCTGCTCCTGGCCGACCACGTTGGGCACCGAGGCGACCTTGCCGATGGACAGCCACCAGGTCGTGAGACCGATGACGATCGCGGCCACGATCACCACGCTCAGCCACGTGATGAGCTGCTTCTTGCTGCGCGCCCGCATCTCCTCCTGGATCTGCTCGGGCGTCTTCTTGCGCGGGGGCCGCTTGGGGCGCGGTCTGGGGCCACCGGGTCCGCCGGTGCGGGTGCCGCCGGGCGGGGTGCCGGGAACGGCCGTCGGGTCGACCAGGGCGCCGCGGGGCATCGCCATGGTGCCCTGGGGGCCCGCCGCCGGGGGACGGTGCACCGGCACGGTCGGCTCGGCGTAGGCCACGGCGGTGCCGGCGCCCACACCCACCGGCTGGACGCGGACCGTCGCCGGTTCCTCCGGCAGCAGCGGCGTGATGGCGGTGGCCTCGGCGGCCGGGAGCTGCGCCGGCGCCACGCTGGGGACGTCCACCGGGGCCAGGCCCAGGACCGCGCGGGCCGTCTCCACCTCGGAGAGGAAGGCCTCGGCGTCGGCCGGCCGGAGGAAGGGCTCCTTGCGGGTCGCCCGGCGGACCAGTTCGGCGACCTCGGCGGGCACGTCCGGGACCGGCGGGACCTCGTCGTTGACGTGCCGGTAGGCCACCGAGATGGCGTTCTCGCCGACGAACGGGGGCGTGCCGGTCAGCATCTCGTACAGCAGCACACCGGCCGCGTAGACGTCGCTGCGGGCGTCCGCCGAGCCGTTGGCCACCTGTTCGGGTGACAGGTAGGCGACGGTGCCCAGGATGGTCGTGCTGTCGCTGGTGATGCCCGGCGTCGACACGGCCCGGGCCAGGCCGAAGTCGGCCACCTTCACCGTGCCGCCGCGCCCGATGAGGACGTTCTCCGGCTTCACGTCCCGGTGCACCAGGTCCGCCCGGTGGGCCGCGGCCAGGGGGGACAGGACCCGCTCCAGCACCGTCAGCGCCAGCGGCACGTCCAGCCTGCCGCGCTGGTTGAGCAGGTCGCGCAGGGTGCCGCCCTCGACCAGCTCCATCACGAGGTACACGCGGTCCTCGTCGACGCCCTGGTCGTGCACCGCCACCACGCCGGGGTGGTGCAGCCCGGCCGCCGCCCGCGCCTCGCGCTCGAACCGCGCCACGAACTGCGGGTCGGAGGAGAACTGGGGGTCCATGACCTTGATCGCCACCGGCCGTTCCAGGCGCGTGTCGACACCCCGGTACACGGTGGACATGCCTCCGCGTGCCACCAGGGCGCCCACTCGGTAGCGCTGCTCCAGCAGCCCGCCGATCACGTTCGTCGCCGACCTCTCCACAGCCGAGGATCGTACGGTGGGTGGAACCGACCTGTGCCGTGCGCGTCGAGCATCCCGGCCCGCGTGTGGGATCCGTGTCAAAGTCGCATGAAACAGGGGGTGTCCGGGAAGCGACCCGCGGGTGTACCCCGACCACCCGGTTGGCGCAGGGCGTTGCTCCTCGCGTTGTGGCATCGTGGCGCGTGTGAGTGCGATTCCTGCCGCTGCGGATGTGCTGGCTCCCGACCTGGAGGTGCTCGACCTCTCGCAGGTCGCCGAGCGTCTCGGCTTGCCGATCAACCGTGTCCACCAGTTGCTGCGCGACGGCCAAATGCTCGCCGAGCGCCGCAACGGTGTCCTTGTCGTCCCCGCCGCATTCCTCGCCGCCGGAGGCGTGGTGAAGGGGCTGCCCGGCACCATCACGGTGCTGCGCGACTCCGGTTACTCGACCGACGAGATCCTGCGCTGGCTGTTCACCGAAGACGAGACCCTGCCGGGCACGCCGATCGAGGCGTTGCGCGGCGACCGCGGTCGCGAGATCAAGCGCCGCGCGCAGGCGATGGGTTTCTGAGGGTCCTTTTCAGTAGTCGTCCGGGCGGTTCCAGGCGAGCCGCCCGGACCCGGCTCGCGCCGCCACGGCCTGGAAAAGGCCTGGTAGCGCCACCGCGGCCCGTCTCGTGCCGGGGACGACGACTCGTTTGTCCAGCACGTTGTAGTCGGCCGCCGCGATCTGTTCCAGGATGTCCCGGTAGAGGATCAGGGCCGTCCGCACGCACGGCCGTGCGGCCGGTTGGAGCAGGTCGACGCCACTTTCAGCCTCGCGGTAGGTGGCCAACGTCACGGCTGTGACGTGCCCGATCGCCCGCCGGATGCGCTGGTCCGGGCGGCCGGTGCGGCGCGACCAGGCCAGCAGGTCCCGGTCGACGCCGTGGGCGTCCAGGACGTCCATCGGCAGGTACACGCGGCCCCGGTCGAGGTCTTCGCCGATGTCGCGGAGGAAGTTCGTCAGCTGGAACGCCCGGCCCAGCGCGGCGGCGGCCGGCTCGGCGTGCGCGCGCGGGACGACGGTGCCGAAGACCGGCAGCAGTTGCAGGCCGATGACCGCCGCCGACCCGTGCACGTACTTGTCCAGCTCTGTGAACGACGCGTACTCCGTGACGTGCAGGTCCATCCGCATGGACGCCAGGAAGTCGGTGAACAGCGCCGGGTCGATGCGGTGCCGGCGGGCGGTGTCGGCCAGGGCGGTGAGCACCGGGTGGCCGGTCGGGCGGCCCGCCAGTTCGTCGGCCAGCAGGCGTTCGAGGTCGTCCAGCTCGGCGGCCGGGTCGGCGCAGGCGCCGCTGTCCACGATCTCGTCGGCCCACCGGGCGAAGCCGTACAGTGCGTGCACGGCGGGCCGCTGCCGCTTGGGCAGCAGCCGGGTGGCCAGGTAGAACGTGCGGCCGTGGCGGGCGTTGAGGGCTCGGCAGCGGGCGTAGGCGGCCTGGAGGTCGGTCACGCGTACCTGCTGGACAGCTTCAGCGGGTCGGGCTTGACCAGGGTCACGCTCGCCAGCGCGGACACCGCCACGGTCAGCGCCAGGTAGCCCCACGAGTACAGGGCCGTGTCGCCGTTGGGGAAGGTCACCAGCAGCAGGAAGACGGAGAAGAACGTCACCTTCTGGAGGTTCCCGGTGGTCCACACCAGGCCCGCGCCCAGCACCAGCGCCCAGCTGAAGTACCAGGGCAGGGTGGCGGGGGAGAGCAGGGCCACCGCGAGCATGGTGATGGCCGCGCGGCGCACCGCCTCCGGGCCGCCGTCCTCGGCCACCCGCCACTGCCGCCACGCGATGTAGAGCAGCAGGATGGACCCGAGGCCGCGCGCGACGGTCATGAACCAGCCCGGCTCGACCCGGACGAACGCGCTGACCACGGTGTGCACGAAGTCGCCGACCGCGCTGGGCAGCGACAACCAGTTGACGATGGTGGACGACGAGCTGAGCGCCGGGATCCAGCCCAGGTCGAGCCCGGAGGCCAGGGTCGTGCCCGCGAAGACCACGGCGAAGGTCGCCAGCCCGCCCGTGATCGCCTTGCCCAGCTGGGCGGCGCGGGTGCCGTCGAGCCGCCGCGCCCACACCAGGACCAGGAACGGCAGCGCGACCACGGCGGTGGCCTTCACCGCGAACGCCAGGGTCACCACGGCGATGCCCAGCACGTGCTTGCCGTCCAGCACGAACAGGCAGCCCGCCGCGAGCAGGCCGACCATCAGCAGGTCGTTGTGCGCGCCGCCGATGAGGTGCACCAGCATCAGCGGGTTCGCGGCGGCCAGCCACAGCGCGATGGCGGGCCGCCCGCCCAGGTGCCGCGCGAGGCCCGGCAGCGCCCACACGAGCATCCCCAGGCCGATGGCGAGCACCAGTCGCATGAGGACAACGCCGCCGATGACGGACGCGTTCGTGACGCCCACGACACCCATGGCGAGCATGAGGAACAACGGGCCGTAGGGGGCGGGCGTGTTCTGCCACACCCAACTCACGTTGTCCGACAGCGGGCTTTGCAGGACCGCCGGGCCGACCCGGTACGGGTCGAGGCCGTTGAGGGCGATCTGGCCCTGGGCGAGGTAGCTGTAGATGTCCTTGCTGAACAACGGCGGCGCGAACAGCAGGGGCAGGGTCCAGGCGACCACGGCGGTGAGCACGGCCTGGCTGCCCACGTGCCGGTTGCGGACCATGCGGCCCAGCCGCACCCACGCCCAGATGACCATGCCCAGGCCGACGTAGAGGACGGCGGTGGCCAGGTCGTGCCCGTGCCCGTAGCGGATCCAGCTCAGCGAGGTGTCGGTGAGCAGGGGGTCGCGCTTGAGGATCGCGCCCGCGCCCGTGCCGCCCAGCGCGACCAGCATGACGCCGGCGACGCCGAGCAGGATGGTCCGGATCGGGATGCCACCGGGATCGGGCGGTGCCTGGGTAGCACCGGACCGCACCGGCTCGACACGTGCGGCGCTCGATCTGGGGAGGGACGGGGTCGCGGCCATCGCGGCAACATCGTCGCATAGGACGAACGCGCGTCTGCACGCAATGGCGGACACGCGTGACAAGGTCGTAACAGCCTGGGGGATCTTCGCACGGGCACTTCACACGAGCGAGTGACCACATGGAGTAAGTGGTGCTTTCCAAGGGTGGTTCGCGGGGTCACAATTCAACGCATGGCCAATTCGGTGGCCGTCAGCGTGGACGGCTTGCGGGTGGTGCGCGGCGGGCGTGAAGTCGTCCGCGATGTGAGCTTCGAGGTGCCATCGGGCACGGTTACCGGACTGCTGGGGCCGAGTGGGTGTGGGAAAACGACGCTCATGCGGGCTGTGGTGGGTGTGCAGGTCGTGGCGGGCGGGTCGGTCACAGTCCTGGGGCGCCCGGCGGGTAGCGCGGCGTTGCGGGACCGGATCGGCTACTCGACGCAGAGCCCGTCGGTCTACGCGGACCTGACCGTGCGGGAGAACCTGCGCTACTTCGCCTCCGTCTTGAAGGCCCCGTCGACGGACGTGGACCGCGTGGTGGACGAAGTGGGCCTCAAAGGGCAGGCCGACCAGTTGGTCACCACCCTGTCGGGTGGTGAGTGCGGTCGGGCGAGTCTCGCCGTGGCGCTGTTGGGCCGGCCGGAGCTGATCGTGCTGGACGAGCCGACCGTGGGCCTGGACCCGGTGCTGCGCGAGGAGCTGTGGAACCTGTTCCACGACCTGGCCGAGCGGGGCGCGGCGCTGCTGGTGTCCAGCCACGTGATGGACGAGGCCGCGCGGTGCGACCGGCTGCTGCTCATGCGCGACGGCGAACTGCTGGCCGACGACACCCCGCAAGCGCTGCGCGAGCGGACCGGCTCTCCGGACCTGGAGCAGGCGTTCCTGGCGCTGGTGAGGGGGACGGCGTGAACACCCTGGCCACCACCCGCCGCATCCTGACCCAGCTGCGGCACGACCACCGAACCGTGGCGCTGATGGTCCTCATGCCGTCCGTGCTGCTCGTGCTGCTGCGGTACGTGCTGGACTCGGAGCAGGCGTTCAGCCGGGCCGCGCCGGCGCTGCTGGGCGTCTTCCCGTTCACGATCATGTTCATCGTCACGTCGATCACGACCCTGCGGGAACGGCTCACCGCGACGCTGGAACGGCTGATGACCATGCCGATCGGCAAGCTGGACCTGCTGCTGGGCTACGCGCTGGCGTTCGGGCTGGTGGCGGTGGTGCAGGTGGTGGTGGCGGCGACGGTCGCGCTGACCTTCCTCGGGCTGGAGATCGCGGGTTCCGTGGTGCTGCTGGTGCTCATCGCGGTGCTGGACGCGTTGCTGGGCATGGCGCTGGGCCTGTTCGCCAGCGCGTTCGCCCGGACCGAGTTCCAGGCGGTGCAGTTCATGCCCGCGACCGTGCTGCCGCAGGTGCTGCTGTGCGGGCTGTTCGTGCCGCGCGACGAGATGGCCACGGTGCTGAACTGGATCTCCGACGCCCTGCCGCTGTCCTACGCGGTCGACGCGTTGACCCAGGTCACCCGGTCGTCTGAAGTGGACGGGACGCTGGTGCGCAACCTGTCGGTCATCGCGGGCTGTGCGCTCGCGGCCTTGCTGCTCGGCGCCGCGACCCTGCGCCGACGGACCCCGTGATCCGCTGGGCGGCGAGCTTGCCGGAGATCAGCACCGGCGGCACGCCCACGCCCGGCGTCGTGCCGCAGCCGGCCAGCACGGCGTTGTCCAGCACGAGGTTGCGCGGGCGGAACGGGCCGGTCTGGGCGAACGTGTGCGCGGCGGAGAACGGGGTGCCGGCGGCCAGGCCCAGGCCGGCCCAGTCGCGCGGGGTGACGAGGCGTTCGACCTTGATCGCATCGCCGAAACCGGTCAGGCCCCGGCGTTCGAGCGTCTGCACGAGTTCGTCGCGGTAGTACGGTCCGACGCGCTCCCAGTCGACCGGGCCCAGCCGCAGGTTCGGCACCGGGGCCAGCACGAACATGCCCTTGTCCGGCGGCGCGGTGACCAGGAGGGACGGGTCGGTCATGAGGCTGCCCCGGCGGGTCAGCTCGTCGAACGTGCGGTCCCAGGCGCGGCCGAAGAACAGGGTGTGGTGGGCCAGTTCGGGCCACGTGCGGTCGACGCCCGCGTGCAGCACGACCGCCGAGGGCGCCCACGTGATCGGCACCGGGCGGCGCGGCCGGTGGCCCAGCAGGCGGTAGGACATCGGCAGGTCCGGCGTGAGGACCACGGCGTCGCACGGGATGCGCTCGCCCTGCGCGGTGCGCACGGCGGTGACGCGGCGGCCGATGCGTTCCAGCCAGGCGACCTTGGTGCGGTAGCGCAGGTCCGCGCCGGCGTCCTGGGCGGCGGCGGCCATCGCGTCGGGGAGCGCGCGCATACCGCCGCGCGGGTAGTAGACGCCCGCGATGGTGTCCATGTACGCGATGACGCCGTACGCGCCGAGCGCCTTGCGCGGCGGAACGCCCGCATAAAGCGACTGGAACGAGAAGACGCGCTGGAGGCGTTCGTCGGTGAGGAACCGGGCCACCTGCGGGCCCAGGCGGGCGAAGCCGCGCAGCGCGGCCAGCTTGGCCAGGCGCGGGGTGAGCAGGTCCAGCGGGGAGTCGAAGTTCGCGCCGATGAACGCGTCCCGCTCCACCCGGTACAGCTCGGTCAGCCACGCCCGAAGCGCCCGGTAGCCCTCGGCCTGCCGGGGGCCGGCGAACCGGCGCACCTCGGCCGCCATGGCGTCGGCGTCGGCGTGCACGTCCAGCACCGAGCCGTCGGCGAACCGGGCCCGGTAGGCGGGGTCGACGGGGAGCAGGTCGAGCCGGTCCGCCAGCGACTCGCCGACCGCCGCCAGCGCCTCCTCGACCAGCTCCGGCATGGTCAGCACGGTCGGGCCGGTGTCGAAGCGGAAGCCGTCGAGGTCCAGCCGCCCGGCCCGGCCGCCGGGCACCGCGTCCCGCTCGACCACGGTGACCCGCCGGCCCGCGCCGAGCAGGTGCAGCGCGGCCGAGAGGCCCGCCAGGCCCGCGCCCACCACGACGACGTGGTCGGTGCGGCCGGTGACCGTCCTCATGTCACGAGGTCCGCTTCGTCGCGCTGACGGCGAGCTGGGCGAGCCGCTCGCGGGCGGCCGGCTCCTCGATCGGCGCGCGGTGCAGGGCGGTCAGGGCGGACTCGGTCAGCTCGGCGATCCGCTCCTCCACGGCGGCCACCGCGCCCACCTCGACCAGCTTGGCGCGCACCACGTCCACGGTGGCCACGTCCAGGTCCGGCTTGCCCAGGGCGTCGTGCAGCACGTCCGCGCCGAACTCCATGCCCAGCGCCACCAGCAGCGTCCGCTTGCCCTCGCGCAGGTCGTCCCCGGCGGGCTTGCCGGTGACGGCCGGGTCGCCGAAGACGCCCAGCAGGTCGTCGCGGAGCTGGAAGGCCACGCCGATGTCGGTGCCGAACGACCGCAGGCCGTCCACGAGGTCGGCGCTGCCGCCACCGATCGCCGCCCCCATGTGCAGCGGGCGTTCGACGGTGTACGCGGCGGTCTTGAGCCGGTCGATGCGCAGCGCCGCGTCCGGGGAGGCGTCGCCGCGGGCCTGGGTGAGCACGTCCAGGTACTGCCCGGCGAGCATCTCGGTGCGCATGTCCCGCCACGGGATGCTCAGCCGCTGGAGGGCGTCGGTGGGCAGGCCGGCGGCGAAGAGCATGTCGTCCGCCCACGCCAGCGCGATGTCGCCGATCAGCACCGAAGCCGCGAGCCCGAACCGCTCGGGCGCGCCCAGCCACCCCTGCTCGCGGTGCTGCTGGGCGAACCGGACGTGCACGGTCGGCATGCCGCGCCGGGTCTCGGAGGCGTCCATCAGGTCGTCGTGGATCAGGGCGCAGGCCTGGATCAGCTCCAGCGAGCTGACCGCGGTGAGCACGGCCTCGGCGGCCGGCCCGTCCGGGTCGCCACCCGCGGCCCGCCAGCCCCACCACGCGAACGTCGGCCGAACCCGCTTGCCCCCGCCGAGGACGAAGTCAGCCAGCGCGTCGACCACGCCCCCGAAGTTCTCCTCGGTGCGCGCGCCCTTGGTCTTGCGGTCGGCCAAGTAGCCTGCGAGGGCTGCGTCGACGTGCTTGGGCAGTTCCAGGTCCAACGGGTGGGGCGGCACCCGTCTATCGTCACCTCTCGCGTCGGAGCGGCTCCCACCGGGGGCTCGTTCCACTCAGTGAAAGGGTTCTCCCACTGATCGGACCTACCTCTAGGCTGAAGGGCATGACGTCGGTCGTCGAACGCATCACCACGGGCCGCCCCGTGTTCTCCGTGGAGTTCTTCCCGCCCCGGGACAACGATGACGAACGCGTGCTGTGGAAGGCGATCCGCGAGCTGGAGGCGCTGGACCCGGCGTTCGTGTCCATCACCTACGGCGCGGGCGGCTCGACCCGGGACCGGACGATCCGCACCACCGGCCGCGTGGTCCAGGAGACGACCCTGGTGACCATGGCGCACCTCACCGCCGTGGACCACTCCGTGGCCGAGCTGCGCAACGTGATCGGCTGGTACGCGGCGGTCGGCGTGCGCAACATCCTGGCCGTGCGCGGCGACCCCAAGGGCGACCCCAACGGCGAGTGGGTCCGGCACCCGGAGGGCCTGACGTACGCGGAGGAACTGGTCCGGCTGTGCCGCGAGCTGGGTGACTTCTGCGTGGGCGTCTCGGCGTTCCCGTACGGGCACCCGAGGTCGGCCGACCTGGACACCGACACCAAGTACCTGGTCCAGAAGCTGCGGGCGGGCGCGGACTTCGCGATCGCGCAGCTGTTCCTGGACCCGGACGACTTCCTCCGCCTGCGCGACCGCCTGGCCGCCGTGGGCTGCGACACCCCGCTCATCCCCGGCCTGATGCCGCTGACCACGCCCCGCACGCTGGCCAAGTCGGTGGAGCTGTCCGGCGCGCCCCTGCCCGCGTCGGTGGCGGCCCGCCTGGAGCACCTGTCCGACGACCCGGTGGCGTTCCGCAAGGCGGGCGTGGACCTGGTGACCGAGATGGGCGAGCGCTTGCTGGCGGAAGGCGTGCCGGCGCTGCACTTCTACACGTTCAACCGTTCCAAGGCGACCCGCGAGGTGGTCGCGAGGCTGGGCCTGGTTCCCGCACGCGCCTGACCCCCGGCCCGCCGGACCCGTGAAGGGTTCGGCGGGCTGCGGGCAAGTAGCTGCGTGACGAGGATGACCGCGAACGAAGCGAGGCCAACCCCGAGCCCGCCACCCGACGACGGCCCGGACCTGTCCGGCGCGGACCCCGGGGCGGTGTTCGGGCTCCTGTTCGACGAGCACGCCGTGCCGCTGCACGCGTACCTGGCCCGTCGGGTCGGCAACCAGGCCGCCGACGACCTGGTCTCGGAGACGTTCCTGGTGGCGTTGCAGCAACGCCACACCTACGACCCCGCGCGGGCCGGTGTCCGGCCGTGGCTGTTCGGCATCGCGAGCAACCTGCTGCGGCGGCACGTGCGCCAGGAGGTTCGAGGCTGGCAGGCCAGGGCCCGGATGGTCGGGTCGGACCGGGCGCAGGAGTCGCCCGAGGACCGCAGCGCCGAGCGGGTGACCGCGCAGCAGCAGGTCCGGCGGCTGGCCGGGGCGCTGGCCGCGCTGGAGCCGGGGGACCGGGACGTGCTCCTGCTGACCTCGTGGGGTCGGCTCAACGCGACCGAGGTGGCGCAGGCCCTGGGCATTCCGGTGGGCACGGTCCACTCGCGCCTGCACCGGGTCCGCAGGTGGTTGCAGTCACACAGTGCGGTTACGACCAGGGGAGACGGCGATGCGTGAAGTGTGGACCGACGACGAGCTGGACCGGGCTCTGGACGGCCTGTACCACGAGATCGAGACCGACCAGCGCAACCTGCGCACCGTCCGGGCAACCGTGGTAGCCGCGGCGAAAACCCCTCTGAAGGTGGTCAAGACCGCCCCGACCAGGCCCCGCCCGGTGCGCCGCCTGGTCGCCGCTGCCGCCGCCGTCGTGGCCATCGGCGCCGTGGTCGCGCAGACCACCCTGTTCTCCCCGAGCACCGCCACCGCCGAGGCCCGCGAAACCCTGACCACCGCCGCCGACATCGCCGCCCGCGCCACCGACCCGGTGGTGGCCGACGGCCGGTACCGCTACGTCGCCACCCACGCCTGGTGGGCGAAGACGATCGGCGCGGAGAGCAACAGCTTCACCTTCCTCAACGAGAACCTGATCGAAACCTGGATTCCCGCCGACCCGGACGACGAATGGCTCCAACGCCGCCGCGAAACCGGCAACCGCAAGTGGGTCAAGGGCAACGAGGCCGAAGCCCGCGCCGCCGGGGCCGTGGTGGAGGAGGTGCCGTGGCCGGAGCAGCGGGCGAAGGGCGGGGCGTTCGTCCACGGTGTTCCCGAGCAGGGCAACTGGCAGTTCCCGAAGCCGGAGTTCCTGGCCGGCCTGCCCACCGACCCGGAGCGGCTGTACGAGCGGTTGAGCAGGGACAGCGGCGGCGGCAAGCAGGTCCTGGTCTACGTGGCCGACGCGCTGCGCTCCGGCCTGGTGCCCGCTGACGTCCGGGCGAACCTGCTCCGGGCGTTGACCCACCTGCCGGGCCTGGACGTCACCGACAACGCGGCCGACCTCGACGGCCGGAAGGGCGTGGCGCTGGGCATCTCGGAGGACGGCGAGCGCCAGGAGATCATCCTCGACCTGGGCACGGGCCAGGTGATCGGCGAACGCAAGGTCTCCGACTCGATGTTCGCCGGAATCCCGAAGGGCACCGTAACCGGCTACTCCTCGATCACCACGGCACTCGTCAACGACATCGGCACCACCCCGAACCGCTGACGGCGCGCAGCGCCAAGGGCGTGGGTCAGGCCACCTGGCTGCGGCGGTGCGCGACGATCGCGAGCACGACCACGATCAGCGCCGCACCGCCCGTCAGCCCGGCCAGCAGCATCGTCCACCCGAAGTACGACGGCGAGTTCTCCCCCGCGTACCGCACCGTCGCCTGGAGCATCGAGGCCTGCCCGGCCTTGGGCGACCAGGCGATCGTGGCCGACTCCTCCTCCCGGCCGTTCGTCTCGACGACCTCGCCCGGGAAGCTGATCTTGACCTGGATGTCCGCCCGCTCCGGCGGCACCTGCGTCAGGTCCACCGAGCCGTTCATCGTCACCAGGTCGCCGGACCGGCGGAAGTTCAGCTGGTACCGGCTCGACGACGCGCTGGTCGCCGCCGCCAGCCCGCGCACCTCGTCGAAGGTCAAGCCGCTGAAGAACAACTGGGTGCCGGTGTAGTTGTCCGCCGCGTACGGCTTGGTGGTCACCCGGCTGGCCAGCTCGTTGGGCACCTTGAGCTGCGGACCGGGGTCGTTGTCGCGGGTCGGCGGGGTGGCCGCGACGATCTCGCCGGACACACGGTCGTCCTGCGACAGCGCCATCGCGGCGTGCAGCCGGACGCACCCCGTCAGCGAGAAGACCGCGAGGAGCAACACCGGCACGAGGAGCGCTCTGGCCCTGGACACGCGGCCATCCTGCCGGCCGGGTCAAAAGTTGACCGGCCGAGTGCGGTCGTTCGGACCGCTAATTACCTGTCGGGGTGACGCGACGCGCAGGTAACGTGCGGCTCATGGCAACCTCTCCGGCCGGCGTGCACGGCATCAGCAACCAGTTCGTGGTCGACTACGCTGCGGCGGACCCGCTGACGGCTACGTTCATCGGGACCCCCGGCCACGACGACGAGCTGACCGACTACTCGCCGGAGGGCCACGCGGCCCGCAAGGAGATCGCGCAGCGCGCGCTCGCGGCCCTCACCGCCGCCGAGCCCACGGACAAGTCGGAGGCGGACGCCAAGGCCGTGTTCCTGGAGCGCGTCGGCCTGGACGTCGAGATCCACGAGGCCGGTCTGTGGGAGGGCGAACTCAACGTCATCGCCGGTCCCGTGCAGAGCCTGCGCGAGGTCTTCGACCTGATGCCGACCGACAACGCCGAGCAGTGGGCCACCATCGCCAAGCGGCTCGCGGCCATGCCGGAGGCGGTCGCCAACCTGCGCGCGGGCCTGGCGAACGCCGCCGACCGCGGCCAGGTCGCGGCGCTGCGCCAGGTGTCCCGGGTCGCCGAGCAGTGCGACACCTACGCGGGCCGCACCAACGGCAAGTCCTACTTCGCGAACCTGGTCGCCAACGCCGACGTGGACGCGTCGCTGCGCACCGACCTCGAAGCCGGCGCGAAGGCCGCCGCCGAGGCCTACGCGGACTTCGCCCAGTTCCTGCGCAGCGACCTGGCCCCGAAGGCCCCGCGCAAGGACGCCGTCGGCGAGGACACCTACCGCCTGTGGTCGCGCTACTTCACCGGCGCCCGCCTGGACCTCGCCGAGGCCTACCAGTGGGGCTGGGCGGAGTTCACCCGCATCGAGACCGAGATGAAGCAGGTGGCGAACCGGATCAAGGCCGGCGCCACGCTCGCCGAGGCCGCCGCCGCGCTGGACGCCAACCCGCGCTACCTGGTGCACGGCCAGGACGGTCTCCAGCAGTGGATGCAGCAGCTCTCGGACAAGGCGCTGCTCGACGTCCGCGACGTGCACTTCGAGCTGCCCGACGAGCTGATGAAGCTGGAGTGCCGCATCGCGCCGCCCGGCGGCGGCGTGGGCGCGTACTACACCGGCCCGACCCCGGACTTCTCCCGCCCCGGCCGCATGTGGTGGTCGGTGCCCGCGGACAAGACCGAGTTCTCCACGTGGCGCGAGGTCACGACCGTCTACCACGAGGGCGTCCCGGGCCACCACCTCCAGGTCGCCACGGCGGTCTACCAGGCGGAGAAGCTGAACAACTTCCAGCGCCTGCTGTGCTGGGTGTCCGGCCACGGCGAGGGCTGGGCCCTCTACGCCGAGCGCCTGATGCGCGAGCTGGGCTACCTGGAGGACGACGGCGACCTGCTGGGCATGCTGGACGCGCACCTGTTCCGCGCGGCCCGCGTGATCATCGACATCGGCATGCACCTGGAGCTGGAGATCCCCAAGGGCACCGGCTTCCACGAGGGCGAGCGGTGGACGCCGGAGCTGGGCCTGGAGTTCATGCTGACCCGCACCATCACCGACCCGCACCACGTGCGCGACGAGATCGACCGCTACCTGGGCTGGCCGGGCCAGGCCCCGTCGTACAAGCTCGGCGAGCGGCTGTGGCTGGCGGCCCGCGACGAGGCCCGCGGCCGGCACGGCGACGCGTTCGACCTGAAGAAGTTCCACAAGGACGCCCTGGAGATGGGCGCGATGGGCCTGGACACGCTGCGGGAGCGCCTGGCCGAACTGTGAACGGTTGAGAGGTGAACAGTGCCCCGGTGACTGCCTTTACGGCGGTGTCACCGGGGCTTCTGTTGCATATGCTGGGTCACCGAGCTTCCAGGGGGACGCCATGTCGAGACGAGTCGCGCGGTCGGCGGTCGGGTTGGCCGCGGTGGGCGCGCTGCTGTTCGGCGCGGCGCCCGCGCTGGCCCAGGACGAGGTCGTGGACCCGGCCGAGTGGCGGGTGCGGCAGGACATCGTGGACTTCGCGTTCAGCCAGATCGGGCAGCGCGAGGACGGCCCCAACGGCTACCCGCTGAAGTACCAGGCGATCGACCCGGCGATCCGGCGGCCCGTCGAGTGGTGCGGCATCTTCGTCAACTGGGTGTGGACCAAGGCGGGCGTGGAGCACAAGCCGTCGATGGCGCCCGCGCCCGGCGCGCCCGGTGTCGACCAGGGCCACTGGGCCACGTACTGGCAGAAGTGGGGCCGGCAGAACGGCAAGTGGCGGCCCTTGTCGTCGGGTGAGGCCGAGATGGGCGACGTGATCGTCTACGGCGACTACCCGTCGATGTTCGCGCACGTCGGCGTCGTGGTGGAGGTCGCCTACGACCGGACCGGCCGGCACGCCACGCACATCCGGACCGTCGAGGGCAACGTCAGCGACCGCGTCGTCTACACGAAGTGGCGCAAGATCAGCGACCTGGCGGGCGGCGCCGGCCTCAAGGTCAGCGGTTTCGTCTCGCCGTTCTAATCGAGGGGGAGCGTCCGGCCCAGCACCGCGAACGGCCGCGGGTCGCCGGTGAACTGGTAGTGCCGCAGCACGTCCACGAACCCCAGCCGCCGGTACAGCCGCCACGCCTTGCTGGGACCCTCGGGGTGGACAGCAGCACGCGCGAGGTCGTCACGCCGCTCAGCAGACTGCGCAGCAGGCCCTCGCCGATGCCCCGGCTCTGCGCGCGCGGCAGGACGTGCAACTCGGTCAGCTCGAAGTAGTCGTGCATCCACTCCTCGACCGCGCGCGGCCCGGAGACGGCGGTCAGCCCGTGCCGCACCTGCTCGTGCCACCACTGGCCGACCGCGCCGCGGTAGCCGTAGCCGATGCCGATCAGCTCGTCCTGCTCGCCCAGCGCCACCA
The DNA here is from genome assembly GCA_050954585.1 of Actinosynnema sp. CA-248983. GTDB lineage: Bacteria > Actinomycetota > Actinomycetes > Mycobacteriales > Pseudonocardiaceae > Actinosynnema. The sequence continues at coordinate 1,941,576 of CP191863.1, forward strand.
CGCACCGCCAGCCGTCGCGCAGCATGTGCGCGAGCCACATCGGGGCGCGCTGCTCGGCCGTGCCGGGCGGGTAGTTCATCGCGCTGACGTAGAGGGCCAGGGCCTCGCCCAGGCGGGAGTTCAGCTCCCGCGCGGAGACCTCGACCAGGCGCTGGGAGGGCGCGGCGGTCATCGGGCGACCCGCGCCGGTGTGCCGCCGGTCAGCTCGACCAGGCCCGCGTAGGTGGTGGGGAACACGGCGTGCGGGTGCCCGGCGGCGGCCCACACGACGTCGTACTGCGCCAGGTCCACGTCCACGAACGTCTGGATGGGCGCGGGGTGGCCCAGCGGGGAGACGCCGCCGATCACCTGACCGGTGTGCTCGCGCACGAAGTCCGGCTTGGCCCGCTCGATCCTGTCGGCACCGGCGAGTCCGGCCAGCAGATCGGTGTCCGCGCGATGCGCGCCCGACGTCAGGACCAGCAGCGGACTCGGGACCCCGTCCCGGACCGCGGCGAAGACCAGGCTGTTCGCGATGGCCCCGACCGGCACCCCCACGGCCTCGGCCGCCGCGGCGGCGGTGCGGACGGCGTCGGCGAGGACGACGATGCCGTCGGCGGCCTCGTGGTGGCCCGCCTCGGCCAGGGCCGCCGCCACCTTTCGGATACCGGGGTGGTCAAGTGCGCTCACCTGTTCATGAGACCACGTGCGGGCGGGTTGAGGAGTAGCGGGTTTCCGGGTTACGCTGGCCTGGCTCGAACATGTGTTCGAGCTATGCCTTGGTGGTGGGGCGGGGGAAGCGCCCCACCACCAAGTGCCGCCGTCTCCCCGCGGCGGTCGTCGACGTCCCGACGCCGCGAGGAGGCCGCAAATGTCCACCGCGACCGACTTCCCCTCCATCCCGCTCCCGCTGCCCCCGGCGTCCGCCGTCAGCCTCCTCGCGCAGGCCCGGGAGTGCTTGCGCGAAGCCGAACACGCCACCGAACCCGCCGACCGCTTCGCCGCCGCCTACCTGGCTGCCCTGCGGGCCTCGGCGGCCGTCCTGGCCCTGCGCGGCCGGCCGCACCGGGGTCGGGCCAAGCCGACCAGCGTGTGGGTGCTGCTGCCGCGCCTGGCGCCGGAGCTGGCGGAGTGGGCGACGTACTTCGCGTCGTTCTCCCCGGCGAGGGCGGCGGTGCTGGCGGGCATCACCCGGCAGGTGAACCCGCGCAGCGCGGACGACCTGGTGCGCCAGGCGGGCCAGTTCGCCGACCTGGTCGAGTCACTCATGCACACCCGCGAGGACAGGCTGTGAACAGGGGACTTCTCGACTACGCCCGGCTGATCGAGGTGGTCGCCCTGGAGGCGGAGCTGCTCGCCGCGTCGGCCGAGGACCAGCGCCCGGAACGCCAGGTGCCCGCGTGTCCCGGTCTGAACCTGGGGGAGACCGTCCGGCACGTCGGCAGCCTGTGCCGGATGGCCACGAAGTGGGTCCGCGACGGCCTGCAACCCGTGTCGTGGCAACAAGACCCGCTGCCGGGGCAGTCCCTGTCGGACTACGTGCGCGCGGCCGTGGGCCCGTTGGTGGAGGCGCTGTCGGCGCGTTCGGCGGACGACCCGTGCGAGACGTGGTGGCCGGAGGACCGGACGTGCGGCTTCTGGGCCAGGCGCGTGGCGCACGAGGCGACCTTGCACCGGATGGACGTCCAGGCGGCAGCCGGCCTCCCGGTGACCGCCGTGCCCGACGACGTTGCGGAGGACGGTGTCGATGAGGTCCTGTCACTGTGGCTCGGCCACCGCTTGGACGTGCTGGGCGTGCGGGGGACGCGGGAGTCGACGGTCACGATCCGGGTGGGCAGCCGCGTGTGGCTCACACGAACGGGCCCGGACCCGTCGGTGGCGTGGCGCGCCACGGCGGAGGAGGCGGAGTCGGCGGACGCGGAGGTGACCGGTAGTCCGATGTCGGTGTACCGGTGGTTGTGGGGGCGCATCCCGGATCGGGAGGTGGAGCCGGTTGGTGACCACGACGCGATCGCCCAGCTTTGGGCGCTTCTGCGCTTGGCGACGAAGTGACCACCAACGTGTGACAGGCATGGCGGGGCTGCGGACCTGCGAAAATGGTGCGGACGGCGGGTGGTGGGGACTTCCCACTATCGAGTGACATGCAGGATTCGGAACCGATTCTGGGGTCGCGCGTCCCGTGAATTGGAAGGAGGCGGCGGCGCGGGCTCGGCTCCTCACACAGGCGGCGCCGAACGGCCCTTGGACGGAGGGCCTCGGGCGGTGCCGAACGGCCCTCGGATGCGGCTTCGGGCGGTGCGGAACGGCCCTCGGATGCGGCTTCGGGCGGTGCGGAACGATCCTCGGGCGGTCCGTGGACGGCTCTCGGACGGCCGGCCTCGGGAACGCGGAGCCGAGAACTCCGCCGGGCCGGGTCCGGCCTGGCCGGTTCGCGCAGGGTCGTTCGGGCAGGGTCGTTCGGGCCGGGCCGGGTCGTTCGGGCCGAGTCGGGTCGTTCGGGCCGGGCCGGGCCAGGCCAGGCCGGGCCAGGTCGGGTCGGGTCGTTCGGGCGGGGATTGGCTCGGACCGCCCGCGATCGGCCTCATCCGCGGGTGGTGCTGGCCGGGCTGGCCGGGGCTGTGTCTGCCGGCGGCGTTTGCTGGGGCTTACTCGTCGCGATCGCGGCTGCCGTCGGGGCTGCTGTCGCGGTGGCCGGGACCGGGGTGGTGGCCGTCGTGGTCACCATGGTCGGAGTCGGAGTCGGAGTCGGAGCGGGAGCCGGAGTCGGAGCGGGAGTCGGAGTCGGAGCGGGAGCGGGAGCCGGAGCTGGCTGCGGAGCGGGAGCGGGAGCCGGAGCTGGCTGCGGAGCGGGAGTCGGAGCCGGAGCTGGTGGCGGAGCCGGGGGCGGGTGTGGAGCCGGGGCCGGCGTCGGGGGCCGGGGCGGTGGTGGCGGTGGAGTTGGGAGTGGGGGTGGAATCTGGGGCGGAGTTGGGGGTGGAATCCGGGGTGGGGGCGCGGAAGGTCAGGTCAGTGGCGGGGGTCAGGCCGGTGGGGGTGGCGGTTTCGAGGTGGTAGCGGGCGGTTTGGGTGGAGATGTCCAGGAGGGCTACCGAGTTGCCGAAGTGGGGGCCGCTGATCTTGCGCCAGCTCACCGGGTCCGCGGAGACGCCGGCGTGATCGGCGCGCCACCGCAAGTAGCGCGCCAAGGGCTTGGACCAGGACAGGGCGAAGATCGGGCGGAAGAACCATGGAGGGTCGTTGTGGACGGGGGAGCAGACGAGCTGCAGGACCTCTGAGTGGGTCGGTTCGGCGAACTCGGCGCGGGCGGCGTAGCTGTGGTGGACGTCGCCGGAGAGGATGCAGATGGTGCTGGGGGCCTGCGGGGCGGTGCCGAGGCGGTGGACCAGGCGGGCCAGGCGTTCGAAGGAGGCGCGGAAGGCGGGCCAGTGTTCCAGGTCGCCGATTTGGCGGACTTTTTCGGCGAGTTGGCCGCGGCGGCCGGGGCGGGCCGCGAACTTCTCGTTGAGTGACTGGAAGTGGCTCAGGGCGTGGGGCATGAGCCACGGGAGCGACGAGCCTATGAGCAGGTGGTCGTAGTCGCCCTCGGCGTTGCGCTCGATCCACTCGAACTCCTCGTCACCGACCATCAGGCGCTCGGGGCCGTCCAGGATCCGACCCGCCCTGGTGTCGATGACCAGCAGCCGGACGCGGCCGAAGTCGCGGCGGTAGCTCCAGCGGGTGGGTTTGCGGCCGTCGGCCTCCTGGTCGGCCTGTTCGGCGAAGTCCTCCAGCAACCCCTGCACGTCCCCGCCGGCGGTGCGGACCTTGGCCCACAGCTCGTCGCTCGCCAGCTCGTCCAAACCCAGGTTCCCCAGGTGCTGGTACACCCAGTACGACGCGAGCCCGGCCCGGATGCGCTGCCCCCACCACGGGTACTCCGCCATCCGCGCCCGCCACACCCGCGAGGTGTTCCAGTCGTCCCGGATGTCGTGGTCGTCGAAGATCATCGACGTCGGCAGCACGGACATCAGCCACCGGATCTCCGGGTCCGCCCACGACTCGTGGTACAGCTCGGCGTACTCCCGGAACGACGCCACCTCGCCCTCGGGCTCCGCTCTGCGCTCCGCCAGCCACCGCCTGACCTTCGGCGTCGGCTCGTCCGCGTACACCTGGTCACCGAGCAGCAGCAGCGCGTCCGGCCACTCCTCCTCCGGCAGGTCCTTCAAGCGCTTGGCGAACGCGTCGAGCGCATCCGGCCCCAGCTTGTCGTGCCCCGGACCGCGGTGGCCCTTCGCCGCGCGGCACGACCCGAACACGATGCGTCGAACACCGGACGTCCGGATGCGCGGCGCCGGGAACGAGTAGTCCGGCGGCGGCCACACCACGTGGTCGTCCAACCGCACCTGGTAGGGCGTGGTGGTGCCGGGCTCCAGACCGTCCAGCACCACCAGCGCGAAGTGCTGCTCGCCAACCTGGAACGTCGTCGCGCGGTACCCGGCGATCTCCACCTCGCACGCCGCGTCGGTCTCCACCCACACCGTGGCCGACGTCGCGTCGACGTGTCGCAGCACCGGACCGAGCACCAGTTCCGCCATGCGCGCAGACGTTACCTTCGCTTCATGGCAACCAGGTTGTACGACGTCGTGGTGGATTCGGCCGATCCCGTCGTGCTGGGCCGGTTCTGGTCCGCGTTGCTGGACAAGCCGATCACGGGGGAGAGCGCCGACGAGGTGGACGTGGCGCTGGACGAGGGTGCCGAGCTGGTGTTCGTGCCGGTGGGGAACGCTAAGCGAGTCAAGAACCGGCTGCACCTCGACCTGGCGTCGACCTCGGCGGAGCACCAGGCGGAGCTGGTGGCGAAGGCGAAGTCACTGGGCGGGCGCGAGGCGGACATCGGTCAGGCGTCCGTGCCGTGGGTGGTGCTGGCGGACCCGGAGGGCAACGAGTTCTGCGTGCTGGAGCCGCGCGAGGAGTACCTGACCGTCGGGCCGGTGGCGGCGGTGGTCGTGGACGCGGTGGACCCGGTCGCGCTGGCCGGGTTCTGGTCGCACGCGACCGGCCTGCCGGTGACGCGGACACACCCCGAGTTCGCGTCGCTGCGCCGGGAAACCGGGTTCTGGGTGGAGTTCGTGCGGGTTCCGGAGCCGAAGTCGGTGAAGAACCGGCTGCACCTCGACGTCGTACCGCCCGCCGACGGCGACCTGCTGCTGGAGGTGGCGCGCCTGGAGGCGCAGGGCGCGGTGCGGGCGGACGTGGGGCAGCGTGACGTCGAGTGGGTCGTGCTGGCCGACCCGGAGGGCAACGAGTTCTGCGTCCTCACGCCGCGCTAGATCGCATGTGGAGCACCGGACGGCGGACGGCGCGGAACTGGGCGAGTGGGAGTGCGACTCCGCCGTGCCGCCGCCCGCCGGGGACGACCGGGTGTTCTGGGAACTGGTCGACTGACGTCAGCGGACGCCCACGGCGGCGGCCAGGGTGCGCAGTTCGCCGCGCAGCCGCTCGGCGTCGTCGACGTCGACGCAGCCCGTGGAGACCCACACCGACAGCCCTTTGGTCTCGGGGAGGTTCAGGCGCAGGCCCGAGGTCTCGTCGACGGTCATGACATAGCTGCGCTCGTCCATGTCCGCGTCTTTGCGGATCTTGGCCTCGACCGCGGCGGCGGTGGCCGCGGGCAGTTCGCGGCTCTCCAGGACGAGGTGCAGTTCGACGAGGTGGGGCGAGGGGCCGAGGATGCCGTTGCGGCGCTCGCACCGCCACGTGCGGAAGTCGACGGCGACGCCGGGCAGGGTCTCGTAGTCGCGGAAGCCGGCGGCGAGCGTGCGCACCGCGGCGGAGGTCGCCTCGGTGGACGCGGGTTTGCGGTAGGTGGACCGGTCCGTCAGCTCCAGACTCAGCAGACCCGCCAACAGCGCCCACACCGACAGCGCGCACGCGAGCAGGCCGCCGGGCACGCCGAGCCGAGGCGTGCAGTCGCGGGCGGGGTAGCTGCCGTCGAGGCCGTAGGCGGGTTCGACGTCCGGGCGGGCGGCGCGCAGGGCGTCGACGAACGCGCGCTGGCCGGAGGTGTCCCGCCACCGGGCCCGGATGCGGCCGTGGTTGGTGTCGACCTCCACGACCTCGCGGGCGAACTTGGTCGAGTTCTGCGCGGCCACGATGAGCCCGACGACCAGGGAGTTCGGCAGCCAGAACGCCAGCCAGAACGGCTTGGCGGACACCCAGCCGGTGCGGGCGGAGGCGATCGAGTCGTACGGCACGCGCCAGCCGCCCAGCACCAGCGCGTCCTCCTCGAAGACGGCGTACCGGGGCCACCGCCGGGCGTGCACGGCGGCGACCGCGGCGACGAGGAGGTCGGCGGCGGTGAGGAACCAGAAGAAGCTCCGCTCGGGCGTCTCGGTGATGCCCCAGATGTGCAGCGCGGCGAGCGCGAGGGCCGCCGCGACGACGCCCCAAGCCCACAAACCGGCTCTGGATAAGGGAATTCGTCGAGTCACACGGTGTCGACGCCGCGCGGGCCACGGCTGGTTCCGACTACCGGCCGGAAACTTCCGCCCGCCGATGCGAACCGTCTCGACCGGCTCGCCGCGGACCGTCTCGACCGGCTCGGCGTCCGGTTGAACGGGGGCGGCCGTCTGGGGTAGCGGTGGACGCGCGAGCCGTCTACAGTGTCGCGGTATGCAATATATCAGTCGGGCGCTGTACCGTGACCAGGCGCTTTCCGCGATCCGCGACGCGATCCTGGGCGGCGACCTCGCGCCCGGCGAGGCGATCAAGGACGTCGAACTGGCCGAACGCCTGGGGCTGTCCCGCACCCCGGTCCGCGAAGCGCTCGCCCGGCTGACCGACGAAGGCCTGGTCGAGTCCAAGCCGCACAGCTACACCCGCGTCACGCCGTTGCGCACCGAACCCGTGCGCGACGCGCTGGCCGTGGTGCAGGCGATGCACGCCCTGGCCGCGCGCCTGGCCGTGCCACGCATGGACGACGCCGACCTGGTCGCGATGCGCACCGCCAACGCCCGGTTCGCTGCCGCGCTGGACGCCGAGGACGTGCCGGCGGCGCTCGCGGCGGACGACGAGTTCCACGGCGTCGCGGTGCGGTGCGCGGAGAACTTCGCCGTCGCGGCCACGATCGAGCGCTACACGCCCCTGGTGCGCCGGCTGGAACGGCTGCGGTTCGCCGGTGCGCCCGGGCGGCACTCCGTGGTGATGCACGACGAGATCGTCGCCGCGTGCGCCGACGCCGACGCCGACTCCGCGGCGCGGCTGGTCGAGCGGAACTGGGCGACCCTGTTCGACCTGCTGGAGGAGAACTGACATGGCGCTGCGCGACTTCCCCCGCTACCCGCTGACGTTCGGCCCGTCGCCGGTGCACCCGCTGGAGCGGCTGACCAAGCACCTCGGCGGCGCGGCGGTGTGGGCGAAGCGGGAGGACTGCAACTCGGGGCTGGCCTACGGCGGGAACAAGACCCGCAAGCTGGAGTACCTGGTGGCCGACGCGCTGGCCACCGGCTGCGACACCCTGGTGTCCATCGGCGGCGTGCAGTCCAACCACACCCGCCAGGTCGCGGCGGCGGCGGCGCGGGCCGGGCTGAAGTGCGTGCTGGTGCAGGAGAGTTGGGTGGACTGGCCGGACGCGGTGTACGACCGGGTCGGCAACATCCTGCTCAGCCGGCTGATGGGCGCCGAGGTGCGGCTGGTGGAGGCGGGCTTCGGCATCGGCGTGAAACCCGCGTGGGAGCAGGCGATCGAGGACGTCCGCGCGGCCGGCGGCAAGCCGTACCCGATCCCGGCGGGGGCGTCGGACCACCCGTTGGGCGGGTTGGGGTTCGCCGGGTGGGCGGCGGAGGTCGAGCGCCAGGAGGTCGAGCTGGGCGTCCGGTTCGACACGATCGTGGTGTGCTCGGTGACCGGCAGCACGCAGGCCGGCATGGTCGCGGGGTTCGTCGGCACCGACCGGCGGGTGATCGGGATCGACGCGTCGGCGGAGCCGTACGACACGCGGGCGCAGATCACGCGGATCGCCCAGGCCACCGGCAAGCTGCTGGAGGTCGAGGTGGCCGAGTCGGACGTGGTGCTGGACGAGCGGTTCCACGAGGGCATCTACGGCGTGCCCGGTGAGTCCACTGTGGACGCCATGAAGCTCGGTGCGCGCCTCGAAGGCATGATCACCGACCCGGTGTACGAGGGGAAGTCGTTGGCGGGCCTGGTCCAACTGGTGTCGTCCCGGGAGATCCCGCGCGACTCGACGGTCCTGTACGCCCACCTCGGCGGACAGCCCGCGCTCAACGCGTACAGCAGCCTGTTCCGGTAGCGGCCGGTTGCCGGGCTGTCATCGGCGCCAGAGGTCGTGCGCGGTGCGGCCGGGGCGGAAGCCGCACGCCTCGGCCACCGCGGCGGCCTTGTCGAAGCCGTGGCCGACGAGGGTGGGTTCGTGGGCGTCGCTGCCGAACGCGACGGCGTCGCCACCGACCTCGTGCCACCAGCGGACGACCTCGGCGTGCAGCGGCACCTTGGTGTTGACCTCCAACGCCCGGCCGCTGCGCGCCAACGCCCGCAGCACGGTGCGGAACTCGTCCTCGAACGTGCTCGGGTCGTAGCCGGCGGTGGGCCAGGACCGGACCGGGTAGTCGATGTGGGCGAGCACGGCGAAGGGCGCGGACGACTCGACCAGCCGCAGGACTTCGCCCAGGTACTCGCGCATCACCTCGTCCGCCGGCAGCCGCCCGTGCAGGGTTTCGGCCTCGTAGGCGCTGCCGTCGTGGCGCAGGGCGTGCACCGACCCGAGGACGCGGTCGAACTCCGCGGCCCGCAACAGGTCCGCGGTGCGCTCGGGGTGCCAGTGCGGCTCGCTCAACTCGACCCCGGACCACACCCGCAGCCCCGGGAACCGCTCCCGACACCGGGCGACGCACTCCAGGTACCCGTCGACGTCGAGGTCCGGCGCTTCCAGGACACCGTCGGGCCGCAGCCGGACCCGGAAGTGCTCGGGCAGCCGGGGGACGATGTCGTCGGGGATGCGCCACGGCGTGAGGTCCGCGTGCTCGGTGAAGGCCACCGAGGGCAGCCCGACCTCGACGGCCCGCGCGCAGGACGCCTCCATCGAGCCGAGCACGGTGTCCCAGGACCACTCGGTGTGCACGTGTCCGATCCATATCCTCCAATCTAAGCGCCCAGAGGTTTCAAGCCCTGAGTCGGAGGCCCTTGGGGGTTGCGCGGAATCCCGCCTCCTGGAGGATTCCGGCCAGCCGGGAGCCGAGGGCGATCTCGCCGTCGGCGCGTTGGACCGCGAGTTGGCCCAGCCAGCCGTCGCGGACCGCTCTGCCCAACGCCTGCGCCGCCGCGCGGAGGACGTCGTCGTCCTCGCTGAACGACAGCAGGGAGCGGCCACCGCGTTCGACGTACAGCGTCGCCTGGCCGTCCACCAGCACGGTCAGGGCACCCGACTTGCGCGCCGGGCGGTGCTTGCCCTCACCCAGCGCGTCCGGCCACGGCAGGGCCGCGCCGTACGGTTGGGCCGGGTCGGCGGCGGCCAGGACGACCGCCTCCGGTGTGCCCGTGTGCTCCTGGCCCGGCGGACGGGACAGGGCCCGCAGGCGGTCCACGGCTCCGCGCGCCGCGAACTGGGCCGCGCCCAAGCCCTCGACCACGTAGCCGCGCACCACCTGGCCGGACTCCTCCATCGCCCGAAGCACCCGGTACACCCCGGAGAAACCGCCGGTCACGCGCTCGGTGTCCAGCGCGCCCCGGGTCAGCACGCCGTGCCGTTCCAGGAACGCCTCCGCCCTGGCGTGCGCGCGCCGGGTCGGGTCGGTCGCCGGGACCACGGCCAGCGACCACCGGCCGGCGACCGTCGGCGGACCGGTGCGGCTGGGCATGTCCGGTCGGCCCGCGCGCATCCGCGCGTACCGGCCGCGCGGAGCGGCGCGCTTGGGTTTGTGCGCGGTGCCGCCGCCCGCAACCAGGGCGCGCAGCGGCGCCAACGTGTCATTTGTGACCACGCCCGCCCACACCAGGTCCCACAGCGCGCCGACGACCTCGCCGTCGGTTGTCGGTCCCTGCAACGACACGCGATCGACGACCTGGCGGAAGAACAGCGCCCCGCCCGCCAGCGCCTCGACCACGGCCCGGTGCAGCGGCGAGTCCGGTGCCGCCTCGGGCACCAGATCGGGCAGCAGGAGGTCGGCCACGTCCGCCGGCGCGAGCGCGATCCACCCGTCGCCACCCGCCAGCGAACCGCACCCGGTCCACGTGACCTCGCCGGCCGCGGTCAGCTCGTCCAGCAGCGCCGGGTAGTAGCCGGGCAGCCGCGCGGGCAGCACCAGGGACTCCACCGCGCTGGCCGGCAGCGGCGCCCCGGCCAACTGCTCGACCACCGCGTACACGTCGTCCACGGTCGGCGCGGCCCGCAACCGGCGGCCCACGCCGTGCCACGCGGGCAGGAACCGGCCCAGCGCCTCCGGCTCCACCGGCTCGACCTCGGCCCGCAGCCGCGCCAGCGACGCCCGCCGCAACCGGCGCAGCACGTCGGCGTCGCAGTACTCGGTGTGCCCCGTGCCGCCCTGGCCCGGGTGCGGGTGTCCCGCAAGAGGTCTGAGCTCGCCGCGCACCAGCCGTCCGGTGGCCGCCATGCGCTCCAGCACACCGGTCACCACCGCGACGCCCAGTCCGAACCGCTCCGCCGCCTGCGCCGCGGGGAACGGTCCGTGTGTTCGCGCGTACCGCGCCAGCAGGTCGCCCAACGGGTCGGCCACCGGCTCGGTGAACGCCTCCGGCACGCCCACCGGCAGCGCCACGCCCAACGCGTCCCGCACCCGGCCCGCGTCCTCGATGGCCAGCACCCGGTCCTCGCCCGCGATGCGCACCCGGATCGCCCGCCGCGCCGCCACCAGCTCGGCCAGCCACTCCGGCCGCACCCCGCGCTCCGCCGCCTCTTCCTCGGACATCTCGCCCAGGAACCGCAGCAGGTCGGCCGCGCCCTCCACGTCCCGGGCGTGCCGGTCGGGTGTCAACCGTTGCAGCGACCGCTCGACCTCCTCGACCACCTCCGGGTCCAGCAGCTCCCGGATGGCCTCGGACCCCAGCAGCTCCGCCAGCAGCGCGGAGTCCAGCGACAGCGCCGCCGCCCGCCGCTCCGCCAGCGGCGCGTCCACCTCGTACAGGAACATCCCGACGTAGCCGAACAGCAGGCTGCGCGCGAACGGCGACGGCGCCGGCGTCTCCACCTCCACCACGCGCACCCGCCGCGCCCGCACGTCCGCCATCAGCTCGCGGAGACCGGGCACGTCGTACACGTCCTGGAGGACCTCGCGCATCGCCTCCAGGACCACCGGGAAGCTCTCGTACTTCGCCGCCACGGACAGCAGTTGCGCCGCCCGCTGCCGCTGCTGCCACAGCGGTGTCCGGCGCTTCGGGTCGCGCCGGGGCAGGAGCAGCGACCGGGCCGCGCACTCCCGGAACCGGGCCGCGAACACCGCCGACCCGCCGACCTCGGCGACCACGACCTGCTCGACCTCCTCGGGGTCGAGCAGCACGTCGTCCGCGCCCGCCACCACCTGCGCGCCGTCGAGGTCCACCGCGTCCGGCAGCCGCACCACGATCCCGTCGTCGGAGTGCGCCGCCTGCACCTCGATGCCGCGCCGCTCGCGCAGCCGGGCCGCGATCGCCAACGCCCACGGCGCGTTGACCTGCGCCCCGAACGGCGAGTGCACCACCAGCCGCCAGTCGCCCAGCTCGTCCCGGAACCGCTCCACCAGCACGGTCCGGTCGTTGGGCACGTGGCGGGTGGCTTCGCGCTGCTCCCCCAGGTAGGCGAGCAGGTTGGACGTGGCCCACGCGTCCAGCCCCGCGTCCGCGGCCCGCGCCGACGCGGTCTCGTTGTCCATTGTGGACACTTCGCGGAGGAACTTCCCGAGTGCCCGCCCCAGTTCCAGCGGACGACCCGGCGCGTCGCCCTTCCAGAACGGCATGCGCGCGGGCTGCCCCGGCGCGGGCACCACGATCACCCGGTCGTGGGTGATGTCCTCGACCCGCCAGGACGACGTGCCGAGCAGGAACGTGTCGCCCACCCGCGACTCGTACACCATCTCCTCGTCCAGCTCGCCCACCCGCGAGCCCGGACCGCGTTCCGACGGCGGTGTCATCACCGCGAACAGGCCGCGGTCGGGGATGGTGCCGCCCGAGGTGACCGCCAGCCGCTGGGACCCCGGCCGGCCGCGCAGCTCGCCGGTGATCCGGTCCCACGTGATGCGCGGGCGCAGCTCGCCGAACTCCTCGCTCGGGTACCGGCCCGCGAGCATGTCCAGCACCGCATGGAGAGCCGACTCGGGCAGCGCGGCGAACGGCGCCGCCCGCCGCACCAACCCGGCCAGTTCCCCGACGGTCCACGGCTCCATCGCCGTCATCGCCACGACGTGCTGCGCCAGCACGTCCAGCGGGTTGCGCGGGTACCGGACGGCCTCGATCGCGCCGTCCCGCATGCGCTCCGCGACCACCGCGCACGACACCAGGTCGCCCCGGAACTTCGGGAACATCACCCCGCGCGACACCGCGCCCACCTGGTGCCCGGCACGGCCGACCCGCTGCAGCCCGGACGCGACCGTGGGCGGCGCCTCGACCTGCACCACCAGGTCGACCGCGCCCATGTCGATGCCCAGTTCCAGCGAGGACGTGGCCACCACGCACGGCAGCCGCCCCGACTTCAGCTCCTCCTCCACCACGGTCCGCTGCTCGCGCGACATCGAGCCGTGGTGCGCGCGGGCGATCGTCGCCGACCGCTGGGTGGTCAGCCCGGACTGCCCGATCGCCTCGGCCGGGAACCGGTCCTGCGCCAGTTCGGCGGCTTCCTCGGCCAGTTCGTTGAGCCGCGCGGTGAGCCGCTCGGCCAGCCGGCGCGAGTTGGCGAACACGATCGTGGACCGGTGCTCCCGGACCAGTTCGAGGATGCGCCGCTCGACCGACGGCCAGATCGACGCCCGCTGTTCCGCGCCCGCCGCCGACCCGGACACCTCGCCGGTGGGCTCGCCCAGCGCCGACATGTCCTCGATCGGGACCTCGACCTCCACCTCGATGGTCTTCGCGGCCTTGGGCTGCACGACCTTCACCGGCCGGCCGCCGGCGAGGAACGCGCTCACCTCCTCGACCGGTCGGACCGTGGCCGACAGCCCGATCCGCTGGGCGGGCCGCTCCAGCAGCGCGTCCAGCCTTTCGAGTGACAACGCGAGGTGCGCGCCGCGCTTGGTGCCCGCGACGGCGTGGACCTCGTCGACGATCACCGTCTCGACCCCGCGCAGCGACTCGCGGGCCGAGGAGGTGAGGATGAGGAACAGCGACTCCGGCGTGGTGACCAGCACGTCCGGCGGGCGGCGGACGAAGGCCCGGCGGTCCTCGGCCGGGGTGTCGCCGGTGCGCATGCAGACCGTGATGGACGGTTCGGGCAGGGACAGGCGGTGCGCGGCCTGCCGGATGCCCGCCAGGGGCGCGCGGAGGTTGCGCTCCACGTCGACGGCCAGGGCTTTCAGCGGGGAGACGTAGAGGACGCGGCAGCGTTTCTTGGGGTCGTCCGGCGGCGGCGTGGACGCCAGCCGGTCGAGGGCCCAGAGGAAAGCGGCGAGCGTCTTGCCCGAGCCGGTGGGTGCGATGACCAGGGCGTGCTCGCCCGCCGCCGCCGCTTCCCACGCGCCCACCTGGGCGGAGGTGGGCGCGGCGAACGCCCCGGCGAACCACTGCCGGGTCGCGGGGGAAAACGCGCCTGAAATCTCCATGCCGACCATCTTGAACCAGGGGTACGACAGTTTTGGATTGCGCCGCCTCCGGCGTCGCGGCTCGGCCGCCCGAAAGTCGGCCCATCGCGCCTGGATTTCCCCCGATCGAAGGACGTGATCGGGGGAAATCCAGGCGCGACAGACCGACGCGGCCTCGCGGGCGCGGTGGGGAACCAGCCTCGCCGATCAAGGCGCTGTGGCACGATCAGCGCGATCGCCGACCAAGGGGTGAAGCGTGCGCGTCCTGTCCATCGACCTGGGCACTTCCAACACCGTCGCGGTGCTCGCCGCGCACGGCAGGCCGCCCCGGGTTGTCGAGGTGGACGGGTCCGCCACCATGCCCTCGGCGATCTACTGCGAGGAGGACGGCTCGCTGGTCGTCGGCCGGGACGCCGAGCGGCGCGCCCGCCTCGACCCCTCGCGGTTCGAGCCCAACCCCAAGCGGCGGGTCGACGACGGGATGCTGCTGCTGGGCGACAACGTCGTCCCGGTCACCGACGCGCTGGCCGCCGTGCTGCGCCGCGTGCTGGAGGAGACCACCCGCCAGCTCGGCGGCGAGCCCCTCGACGAGGTCCGCCTGACCCACCCCGCGCAGTGGGGTCCCACGCGCCGCAACGTGCTGCTGTCCGCGGCCCGGCTCGCGGGCGTGACCTGTGACATCGTGCCGGTGCCCGAACCGGTCGCCGCCGCCTCGCACTACGCTTCGCTCGCCGTGGGCCAGGCGCTGGCCGTCTACGACCTGGGCGCGGGCACCTTCGACGTCGCCATCGTGGGCGCCACCCAGAACGGGTTCACCGTGCTCGCCGAGGACGGCCTGCCGGACCTGGGCGGCCTCGACGTCGACCAGGCGCTGCTGGAGCACGTGGGTCGCCAGGTGTCCCACCGCGACCCGGCGGGCTGGCAGCGGCTGCTGCGCCCGGAGACCACGGCCGACCGCCGCGCCCGGCGCGCCCTCCAGGAGGACGTGCGGGCCGCTAAAGAGTCGCTGTCGCGGCACGCGCACACCGAGGTGCCGATGCCGGAGCCGTTCGAGGACGTGCTGGTCAACCGGTCGGACCTGGAGGCGTTGATCCGCCCCAGCCTGCTGCGCAGCGCGGAGTTGCTGGCGTCCACGATCCGCTCCACCGGCATGGCGCCCAACCAGCTCGCGGGCATCTACCTGGTCGGCGGGTCGAGCCGCATCCCGCTGGTGGCGACGATGATCGCCGAGCAGGTCCGGGTGGTGCCGACCAGCCTGGACCAGCCGGAGACCGCGGTGGCGCTGGGCGCGCACCACGTGCCCAAGGACGGCATCACGCCGCGCTCCAAGGACCCGGTGAAGGTGTCCAACGAGCCGCCCACGGTGGTCACCAAGCCCGTGACCGGCCCGACCCCGGTGCAGAACCCGGCGCAGAGCGGCCCGAACCCCGTGGTCAGCGGGCCGTACCAGGTGAACCCGGGGGTCAGCGGGCCCTACCAGGTCAACCCGGGCGTGAGCGGCCCGTACCAGGTCAACCCCGCGGTGAGCGGCCCCTACCAGGTGAACCCGGCGGTCAGCGGGCCCTACCAGGCGCCGCAGCAGTTCAACTTCCCGAGCGTGTCCCCGCGCGCCCAGGACAAGAAGAAGCCGGGCAAGAACGTCTACATCGCGGTCGGGGCGGCCGTGGTGCTGGTGCTCGCCGTGATCGGCGGGATCTTCGTGCTCAACGGCCCCGGTGAGCTGAGCGCGCAGGACTGCAAGAGCGACACCGCCAAGGACGACAAGGGCTTCACCGAGTGCCTTCGCCGGCTCGCGGGCACGATCCCGGACACCAGCACGTGCAAGGCGGGCGGTTCGGCGGGCGTGTCGGGCATCGCCGAGATCAAGGGCATGGTGGTGAGCTGCGCCCTCAAGGACGACTACTCGGTGCAGTACGTGCTCACCGAGACCGTCACCGGCGCGCAGCAGAGCGCGGACGCGTTGGCGCGGGCCTTGAAGACGGACATGGTCGAGGCGGAGTGGGGCGGCAACGGCCTCAAGGGCAAGTACCGGGCCACCGCGAACGGCGGCGTGGGGCTGCTCGCGTTCACCGCGGACAACCTGCCGCTGCTGGGTATCGTGACCAAGAGCAGCGGTGACGACGTGAGCGCCGACAACGTCGCCGACTTCTTCGAAAACACCGTTCAGCCTGGTACCTGACCCGGACGGGGGCTGCGCCGCCGCCATTCGCCCTGGCACGATCCATGATCATGACCGCGGTGGAGGTGGTGCAGCGCAGGGTGCTCCGCGTGCTGGCGGCCACCCAGGTGCTGGGTGCCGCGGGCGTCACCATCGGCCTCGCGGTGTCGACCCTGCTCGCCGCCGGGCTGTCGGACTCCGACGCCGTGGGCGGCCTGGCGCAGACCGCGGCCGTGGTCGGCGCGGCGGTGTTCGCGGTGCCCGCGGCCCGGGTCGCCGCACGGCACGGACGCCGGCCCGCGCTGGTCTTCGGTTACGTGGCGGGCGCGGTGGGCGCGGTGCTGGCCGCGTGCGCCGTGGTGCTCGGGTCATGGCACGTGCTGCTGCCCGCCTTGATCCTGTTCGGGGCCGCGACCAGCGCGAACTTCGCCGCCCGGTACGCCGGCGCGGACCTGGCCGATCCGCGCAAGCGGGCCCGGTCGGTGGCCGTCGTGGTGTGGGCGGCGACGTTGGGCGCGGTCGTCGGGCCGAACCTGGCCGACCCCGCCGGGCGGTTCGCGGTGACCCTCGGCCTGCCCGTCGGCGCGGGCCCGTACCTGCTGTCGGCGCTGCTGTTCGGGCTGGCCGCGCTGGTGGTGGCCCGGTTGCTGCGCCCGGACCCGTTGGTGTTGGTGCAGGAGGCCGTGCAGCCTTCGCACTGCGCAGGGGGAGCGGGGGACACACGAGGGTCCGGCGCGGTGTGGCGGTCGCTGCCCGCCGGCGCGAAGCTCGCGTTGGGCGGGATCACGCTGTGCCACACGGCGATGGTGGGGCTCATGTCGATGACACCCGTGCACATGGACCACGCGGGGTCGTCGCTGCGTGTCGTCGGGATGGTCATCAGCCTGCACGTGGCCGCCATGTACATCGCGAGCCCGTTGTTCGGGTGGATGGCGGACCGGTTGGGCCGGGTGTCGGTGCTGGCGATCGGCGCGGCCCTCGTGGTGGCCGCGTCGGGCATCGCGGGCATGGCTCCCGCGCACGACGCGCCGCAGCTCGCGGCCGGGTTGGCGCTACTGGGTTTCGGCTGGTCGGCGGGCCTGGTGGCGGGGTCGGCGCTGCTCACCGAATCGGTCGCGGTGACCGATCGACCCGCCGCGCAAGGACTGTCCGACCTGTGCATGAACCTGGGTGGCGCCATAGGTGGCGTCGCGGCCGGCGTAGTGGTGACGGCGTGGTCTTATGCCGCGTTGGGGCTGCTGGTGGGGTTCACCGCGTTGCCGCTGCTGGTGGTGTGTCTGTTCTCGTCGTTGCAGCGGGTGCGTTGATCAGCGGTTGCGGTTGTGCCACCAGGCGCGCAGGCCCACCACGAGCGCGGCGACCAGGCTCGCGACGATGAGGATCTGGCCGATCGGCGACGACAGGCCGGTGGGGTCTTCCATGCTTCGAGGTTAGCGCGCGGCGGCGGCGAACTCCCGGACCCGACCCGTCTCGCCCGCCGTGCGCCAGACCAGCCCCCACACCACGTCCGGCGCGTCGACCAGCGGCAGGAACGCGATCTTCGGCCGGGCGAAGTAGTCCGCCGCGTGCGCGCCCAGCGGGCACACGCCTTCGCCGTTCGCGATGACCGTCATGAGTTCCTGGAACGTCGTCAGGGTGCGTCCGCGCGCGATAGGACGACCCAAGGGGGTCGTGTCGCGCCAGTAGGCCGCGCGGAAGACCGTGTCACGGGCGAGGTCTTCCAAGGTGACCTGGTCCTGCCTGGTGAACGGGTGGTTCTCGGCGACCGCCAGCACCATCGGCTCGCGGTAGACCACCGGACCGGTCGTCAGGTCCGGCTCGTCGACCGGGAACAGGGTCGCCAGAACGTCCACCTCGTCCGCTCTGAGCAGCCCGAACGGGTCCACGAAGTCGGCTTCCCGGACCCGGACCTCGCTGCCCGGGTGGCGCTCGCGGTAGCGGGCCAGCAGGGTCGGGACGAGGTCGGCGACGGCGGGAGCCTGGAAGCCGATGCGGAGCAGCCCCATGCCCCTGCCTGCGGCGACGGCTCGTTCGACGCCCTCCACGATGCGCTGGTACGCGGGTGCTATGTCGTCCCGGAGCCGTCGCCCGATGGGGGTCAGGGCGACCCGGCGGCTCGTGCGGTCGAACAGCGGCGCGCCGACGCGGCGTTCGAGGTGCCGGATGGTCTGGCTGACGCGCGCCTGCGACACGCGGAGCCGGTCGGCGGTGCGCGTGAAGTGCAGTTCCTCGGCCAGCGCCAGGAAGATCTCGATGTCCCGCCGTTCCACGACGCCAGGTTATGTCGGTGCTCGTCGTTACCTTCGGGGGCATGTCGACCAAATGGAGTGTCACCTTCGACTGCGCGCACCCGGCGGAGGTGGCGCGGTTCTGGGCCCGGGCCCTCGGCTACGTGGAGCCTCCGCCGCCGTCCGGTTTCGCCACCTGGGAGGAGTGGCTGACCCACTTCGGCGTGCCCGAGGAGGAGTGGGACGACGGCGCCTACCTGCACGACCCGGACGGCGACGGCCCGACCCTGTCCTTCCTGAAGGTCCCGGAGGGGAAGGTCGTGAAGAACCGGGTGCACCTGGACATCCGGGCGAGCGAGGGCCGGGAGACACCGGTGGAGGTGCGCTGGCCCCTCGTCCAGGCGAAGGTCCGGGACCTGGTGGCGGCGGGCGGGACGGTGCTGCGCGAGGACGCGATCGACGGCGTCCCCGACCACGTGGTGATGGCGGACCCGGAGGGCAACGAGTTCTGCGTGATCTAGCGGGTGCTCCGGTTCACCTGGACGACCAGGTCTTCGGCGGCCAGGTCGTCGCCGTCGTCGGCCCGTACCCGCACGCGCACGGGCGCCCCTGACGTGTCGACCACGCGCAGGGGTGCGCCGTCGGTTTGGAGGTGGCGGTCGCCCCACTGCATCAGGGCCAGGACGGTGGGGAGGAGGTCCCGGCCCATCCCGGTGAGCGCGTACTCGTGCCGCGTGCGCTGCCCGGGCTCCCGGTAGGGGCGCTTCTCGAACACGCCGAGGTCGACCAGTTCGCGCAGCCGGGCCGCGGCCGAGGCCTCGGTGACACCCACGCGGGTGGCGAAGTCGTGGAAGCGGGTGGTGCCGTAGAAGGCCTCGCGGAGCAGGAGGACGGCGGTGCGGTTGCCGATCACGTCCATCGCCTTGCCGATCGAGCACCGCGTGGCCTGCCAGCGGTCCCGGTCGGCCAGCGGGCCGTCCAAGGTCATCGCCATGTGACCCAGGCTACCACCTGGCTTGTTGTCACTATAGCCAGATCGATAATCGTGGTGTTATGGATCGGTGCGGTTTCGGTCGTTGTTCGCGGGGGTGGCCGAAGAGATCGTTGTGGCATGGAAAACGCACTGATCGTCCGGGCCGACCAGGCCGAATCGCTCGCCGCCGACCCGGCCGCCGTGGTCACCCTGCTGGCCGACCTCGACGGGCTGACCAGCAACCGCTCCACGTTCCGCGACGGCGCCGACGGTGCCCCGCCGCACTTCCACACCCGTGCGTCGGAGCTGTTCTTCGTGCTCGACGGGACCCTCCAGGTGCTGCTCGACCAGGACGTGCTGACCCTGGAGCGCGGCGACTTCCTGGTGGTGCCGCCGCGCGTGCCGCACGCGTTCGGCGCGGCCAAGGGTGCGGACGCGGACGTGCTGTTCGTGTTCACGCCCGGTGTCGGCCGGTTCGACTACTACCGGCTGCTGGACCGGGTGCGGCGCGGGCTGGCCGACCCGGCCGAGATCCGGGCGTCGCAGGACCGGTTCGACAACCACTACGTCGACAGTCCCGCGTGGCGGGCCGCGCGCTAGCCTGGGGCCGATGCGCAACACGGTGTTCCGCAAGTTGATGGCGAACGAGTTCGGCGAGGTCCGGGCGGAGATGGTGGCCAGGGACCACGTCCTGTCCGCCCTCGGCGGCCGGACCCCGGACCAGGCGTTGGACGCGGGCCTGCCGGCCAAGGAGATCTGGCGCGCCGTCTGCGACGCCTTCGACGTGCCGGAACACCGCCGGTGACCCGGCGTGTCGGACAGGCGGTCGAACACCTGTTCGGCTATAGTGCCCACCACGACCGGGTGACGAAACCCCGCAGGTGACCCGGCCCCGCCGAAAAATGTCGTACCCCGCCCGTAACGTCGGCCCCGACATCGCAACGGCGACCCAGCAGACAAACCGAGGTGGACTTCAGATGGCACCGCAGGCACCCGACCGGGACAAGGCCCTCGAACTGGCCCTGGCCCAGATCGACAAGCAGTTCGGCAAGGGCTCGGTCATGCGGCTCGGCGAGGAAGGCCGCGCCCCGATCGAGGTGATCCCCACCGGCGCGATCGCGCTCGACGTCGCGCTGGGCATCGGCGGCCTGCCCCGGGGCCGCGTCGTGGAGATCTACGGCCCGGAGTCGTCCGGCAAGACGACGGTGGCGCTGCACGCCGTGGCCAACGCGCAGCGCAACGGCGGCATCGCGGCGTTCATCGACGCGGAGCACGCGCTGGACCCCGACTACGCCCGCAAGCTCGGCGTCGACACCGACGCGCTGCTGGTCTCCCAGCCCGACACCGGCGAGCAGGCGCTGGAGATCGCGGACATGCTGGTCCGCTCCGGCGCGCTGGACATCCTGGTGATCGACTCGGTGGCCGCGCTGGTGCCGCGCGCCGAGATCGAGGGCGAGATGGGCGACAACCACGTCGGCCTCCAGGCCCGCCTGATGAGCCAGGCGCTGCGCAAGATCACCGGTGCGCTGAACTCGTCCGGCACCACGGCGATCTTCATCAACCAGCTGCGCGAGAAGATCGGCGTGATGTTCGGCTCGCCGGAGACCACGACCGGTGGCAAGGCGCTGAAGTTCTACGCGTCGGTGCGCCTGGACGTGCGGCGCATCGAGACGCTGAAGGACGGCGGCGAGCCGGTCGGCAACCGGACCCGCGTGAAGGTCGTGAAGAACAAGGTCGCCCCGCCGTTCAAGCAGGCGGAGTTCGACATCCTCTACGGCCAGGGCATCTCGCGCGAGGGCTCGCTCATCGACATGGGCGTGGACCAGGGCATCCTGCGCAAGTCCGGTGCCTGGTACACCTACGAGGGCGACCAGTTGGGCCAGGGCAAGGAGAACGCGCGGAAGTTCCTGCGCGAGAACCCCGACGTGGCCAACGAGATCGAGAAGCGGATCAAGGAGAAGCTCGGCATCGGGGCGACCCTCGAGACCGACGACGCCGCGCCCGCGCCGGTCGAGTTCTGAGGCTGAGTGGCCGGCACCGGGTTGCGCGGTGCCGGCGGTAGGAGGCGTGAGCGGTGACGGACACCTCGTCCGGTGGTCGGGGGCGGTTCGGTGGGTCTCGGCGGCGTGGTCGGGCGGCTGACGGGGGCGAGGGCTCCGCGGAGTCAACCGCGCCGGTGGACCCGGTCAAGGAGCAGCGCAAGGCCACCGACATCTGCTACGCGTTGCTGACCGCTCGGGCCCGGACCCGCGTGGAGCTGAAGGACGCCCTGCTGCGCAAGGGCATCCGCGAGGAGACCGCCGAACTCGTGCTCGGCAAGTTCGACCGGGCCGGGCTGATCGACGACGCCGCGTTCGCCGAGGTGTGGGTGCGGTCTCGGCACGAGCACCAGGGGCTGGGGCGGCGGGCGCTGGTGCAGGAGTTGCGGCGCAAGGGCGTGGCCGACGAGGTCGCGGCCGAGGCGCTGGCGGCGGTGGACGACGAGGCGGAGCAGGAGCGGGCACGGGAGTTGGTGCGCAAGAAGTTGCGCACCATGTCCGGTGTGGACGAGCAGGCGAAGTTGCGTCGGCTGGTGGCCGCGTTGGCGCGCAAGGGGTACGCCGAGGGCATGGCGTACCGGGTGGTGCGCGACGAGCTGAAGGCCGAGGTCGAGGACTACCTGCCGGACTGACCGCCGGACCTGACCGCCGGACCTGACCGCCGGACCTGACTGCCGGACCTGACTGCCGCGTCGACCGGGGGTCAGTCGCCGGACTGGCCGGTCAGCCGCCAGAACTGGCGCTTGCGGTCGTCGCGCACGACCACGCCCAGCCGGGCGAGTTCGGTGCGCAGTTCGCGGGTGTCGTCGGAGTCACCCTTCTTCAAGGCCTTGGCGCGGGCCTTGAGCAGGGCGTTCGCGGCCGGGGGCAGGCCGGGCATGTCCTCGACCCAGCGGCGGAAGTCGTCGCGGTGCGGGTCGGCGTCCAGCCACGGGTAGCCGTGGGTCTGGAAGGCGTCGGCCACCGCGTCGGCGGGCAGGTCGTGGGACTCGCGGGCCAGTTCCTCGGAGATCCGGCCGAGGACGACGAGTTTCTTGTCGTCGAAGAAGACCGCGGAGACCTCGGTGCGGTCGACGGTGCGCGGGGTGCCGCCGCGGGTGAGCGTGAGGGTCTCGTCGGACAGTTCGACGGTGAGCCGTTCGTGCGCGGCCCACGCGGCGAGGAACAGGCCGACCGCCGCGCCGACAGCCAGGGAAACCACAGTGGCCCACGGCTCCGGGACGGAGTCGATCAGCCTCAGCGGACCGCGGAACGGTATCCAGGGCAACGACAACAGCCACCCCGCCGCCGCCTGCACGCCCCACAGCAGACCGGCTCCGACGACCGGGAAACCCGCCCACACCATGCCGACCTGCCAGCCGGGTTCGGCGACCGTGGTCGTCCGCACGTTCCCCCACCCCTCCCCGAGTGCGGTCCAAACCTATCGCAGCGCGCATGGCAGGCTTGACGGAACCGGGACCGTTGGGGGAATGGCCGTGAAGCACGTGGTGTGGGACTGGAACGGGACGCTGCTGGACGACACGCACGCCGTGCTGCACGCGGTGAACCAGGTGTGCGGTCGGTACGGCCGGGCCGCGCTGACGCTGGAGGAGTGGCGCGCGGTGTTCAGCCGGCCGCTGATCGCCTGCTACGAAGGCGTGTTGGGCCGGGCGCTGTCCGAACAGGACTGGGCCGAGATCGACCTCGTCTACCACGTCGAGTACCGGGCGCTGCTGGACACGTGCGGTCTGGCGGCGGGGGTGCCGGACCTGCTGCACACGTGGTCCGGGACGCAGTCGCTGCTGTCGATGTGGTTCCACGACGAGCTGGTGCCGCTGGTCGAGCGGATGGGCCTGGCCGGTCTGTTCACCCGCGTCGACGGCCTGCGCGTGGACGTGGGCGGCGGGTCGAAGGCCGAGCACCTCGCGAAGCACCTGGCCCACCAAGGTCTCGACCCGCGGGACGTCGTGGTGATCGGTGACGTGGTGGACGACGCCGAAGCGGCGCGGCACGTCGGTGCGCAGGCCGTCCTGGTCACCACGGGCGTGGGGGAGCGGCGGAGGTTGGCGGCGACCGGGATGCCGGTGGTCGACTCGATCCCCGAGGCTCTCGCCCTCATCGCCTGAACGCGCACGTGGGTGCCTCCCCCGACAGGAGGCACCCACGACTGGCGGTGGTCAGAGGGCGGCGGCGGCCTTGGCCAGGGACTCGACGCGGGCCCAGTCGCCGGCGGCCAGGGCGTCCTTCGGGGTCAGCCAGGAGCCGCCGACGCAGCCCACGTTGGGCAGCGCCAGGTACTTCGGCGCGGTCTCCGGGGTGATGCCGCCGGTCGGGCAGAAGCGCAGGCCCGGCAGCGGACCGCCGATGGACTTCAGGTAGTCCGCCCCGCCCGCGGCCTCGGCCGGGAAGAACTTCAGGGCCGTCAGGCCGCGCTCGGCGAGCTTCATGGCCTCCGACACGGTCGCCGCGCCCGGCAGGAACGGCAGGCCGGTGTCCTCCACCGCGTCCAGCACCCGGTCCGTCGAACCGGGCGTGACCAGGAACGACGCGCCGGCCTTCAACGCCTGCTCGGCGTGCTCGGGCGCGGTCACGGTCCCCGCGCCCAGCACGATGTCCGGCACCTCCGCCGCGATCCGCTCGATGGCGGGCAGCGCGGCGGGCGTGCGCAGGGTCAGCTCGATGACCCGGATGCCCCCGCGCAGCAGCGCCTGCGCCAGCGGCACGGCGTGGGCCGCGTCGTCCAGCACGACGACGGGGATGACGGGGGACAGCTCCAGCAGGTCCTTGCTGGTGGTCACCGACTTGCCTCCTGGTTCAACTGGCCCGCGAAGTGCGAGGCCGCGATCGGTCCGAACACGCTGGCGCCCCGGTCGGCCGGTCCGACTGCCCGGCGCAGCGCGCCGAACAGCTCGCGGCCGGTGCCGGACCACGCCTGGGCGTCCGGCGGGAAGTCCACCAGGTCGCGCTCGGCCAGCTCCGCCGGGTCCACGAGTGCCTCCAGCGTGCCGGTCTCGGCGTCCACCCGCAGCACGTCGCCGTCGCGCACCCGCGCCAGCGGACCGCCCACGGCGGCCTCGGGCGTGACCTGGATGGCGGCCGGGACCTTGCCCGACGCGCCGGACATGCGGCCGTCGGTGACCAGCGCGACCTTGAAGCCCCGGTCCATCAGCACGCCCAGGCCCGGGGTCAGCTTGTGCAGCTCGGGCATCCCGTTGGCCTGCGGACCCTGCTGCCGCACCACGACCACGACGTCCCGCTCCAGCTCACCGGCCTTGAAGGCGGCGCTGAAGTCCTCCTGCGAGGTGAACACCCGCGCCGGCGCCTCCACCACCCGGTGCTCGGGCGCGACCGCCGACACCTTGATCACCGCGCGACCCAGGTTGCCCGACAGCATCCGCAGCCCGCCGTCGGCCGCGAACGGGTCGGACACCGGCCGCAGCACGTCGGTGTCCAGCGAGTGGTCCGGGCCGTTGCGCCAGGTCAGCGCGCCTTCGATGAGCACCGGCTCCTGCCGGTAGCGGTTGAGGCCGAAGCCCGCCACGGTGTGCACGTCCTCGTGCAGCAGACCCGCGTCCAGCAGCGTCGAGACCAGGAACTGCACGCCGCCGGCGGCCTGGAAGTGGTTGATGTCCGCGCTGCCGTTGGGGTAGACCCGGGCCAGCAGCGGCACCACCGAGGACAGGTCGGCGAAGTCGTCCCAGCTCAGCTCGATGCCGGCGGCGGACGCGATGGCCACCAGGTGCATGGTGTGGTTGGTCGAACCGCCGGTCGCCAGCAGCGCGATGACGCCGTTGACCACGGCCTTCTCGTCCACGACCCGGCCGATCGGGGTGTACTCGTCGCCCCGGCTGATCTCCACCGCGCGGCGCGCGGCCTCCTCGGTCAGCGCGCGGCGCAGCTTCGTGCCCGGCGGGACGAAGCTCGCGCCCGGCAGGTGCAGGCCCATGACCTCCACGACGAGCTGGTTGGAGTTGGCCGTGCCGTAGAACGTGCAGGTCCCGGGGCTGTGGTAGGACGCGGCCTCGGCTTCGAGCAGGTTCTCCCGGGTCGCCTTGCCCTCGGCGAACAGCTGCCGGACCCGCGCCTTCTCCTTGTTCGGCAGGCCCGAGGCCATCGGCCCGGCGGGCACCAGGATCGCGGGCAGGTGCCCGAACGACAGCGCGCCGATCAGCAGGCCGGGCACGATCTTGTCGCACACCCCGAGCAGCACGGTCGCGTCGAACATGTCGTGCGACAGCGCGATCCCGGTCGACATCGCGATCACGTCCCGGCTGAACAGGGACAGCTCCATGCCCGCGCGGCCCTGCGTGATGCCGTCGCACATCGCCGGCACCCCGCCGGCGAACTGCGCGATTCCGCCTTGAGCCCGAGCCGCGTCCTTGATCCACGCGGGGTACTCGTCCATGGGCTGGTGCGCCGACAGCATGTCGTTGTACGCCGACACGATGGCCACGTTCGGGCGACGGAGCGCCCGCAGCGCTTCCTTGTCGCCACCCGTGATGCCCGCGAAACCGTGCGCGAAGTTGGAGCACGCGAGGTCGCGGCGGACCGGGCCCTCGGTGTGGGCCGCGGCGAGTTTGTCGAGGTAGGCGGACCGACCGGCGGCGCTGCGGGCGGCGATACGAGCCGTCACTTCGGCGACGACGGGATGCACGCTCATGGTTCGCTGTCTCCCGGGTGGTGATCACGGGCCGTGGTGGGGCCCGGTGGGACGGCAGCGCTGGCGTCGCACGGACGGACGTGACAGCACGCACACTATGTCACGACACATGATCGTCACAAAACCGATTCAGTGGGTGAGACGCGACGCGGCGACTTGTGGTGCTTGTCACAAGCGCCCGGAGCGGGCAGAGTCGGCACACGGACCCCCAAGGGAGGTGCTGACCATGACGGCCTCGGAGATCGTGGAACTGCGCCGCGTGCTCGGCCAGCTTCGCCAGTGCGTCGGTTCACTGCGGTCGCGGTACGGCGACGTCGCGGCCGTGCAGCGGCTCGCGAACGACGTCGAGCGGATGGACATCGACGCGACGGAGCTGCTCGACCTGGACAGCACACCCCGGCAGCGCGAGGCGCCCCGGGTGGAGCGGGAGGTCGTCGTCGTGCCCGACACGCCGTACGACCCGAAGCTCTGGCACGACGCCGACGACGAAGGTCTGGGTGGCTACCGCCACACCTGAGCCCGACGCAGGCCGGCCCCCGCGATCTCGACGCGGGGGCCGGCTTCGGTTTTTCCCGAACTGTCTTACGTCCCCGCCACAGCGAAGTGGAACCGAGGTGAGGTATGAGGGCGCAGATCGCCCAGCGCACGTTGCGGACGGACCGGTGGTGGCTACCGCCCGTGGTCACGTTCGCCGGCCTGCTGCTGATCTCGATCTACGCGGCGGTGCGCACGTTCATGGGCGACTTCTACTGGGTCGACGAGTACCGGTACCTGACGCCCATGTACTCACCGTGCCTGAGTCAGGAGTGCCTGCCGAACGCCGCGCACTTCGGCCGGCCGCTGCCGGAGCTGCCCGGCTTCCTGACGCCCCCGGTGGTGATCATCCCGTTCCTGCTCGGGTTCCGGGTCACCTGCTACTACTACCGCAAGGCCTACTACCGCGCGGCCTGGCTGTCCCCGCCCGCGTGCGCCGTCGCCGAGCCGCACGGCAAGTACACCGGTGAGACCAAGTTCCCGCTGATCGCCCAGAACCTGCACCGGTACTTCTTCTACGCCGCCTCGATCCTGCTGGTCATCAACACCTACGACGCGTTCTACGCGCTGGGCACCGGGCTCGGGCTGGGCAACATCGTGCTGCTGGTGAACGTGACGCTGCTGGCCGCCTACACGCTGTCGTGCCACTCGTGCCGGCACATCGCGGGCGGGCGGCTCAAGCACTTCTCCAAGCACCCCGTGCGGTACTGGACGTGGACGCAGATCTCCAAGCTGAACGCCAAGCACATGCAGCTGGCCTGGGCGTCGCTGATCTTCGTCTGCGTGACCGACCTGTACGTCGCGCTGGTCGCGTCCGGTGCCATCTCCGATCTTCGCATCATCAACTGAGGAGCCTGTTTTGCCCGAGGTGGAACGGCATTCGTTCGACGTGCTCGTGATCGGCGCGGGTGGCGCCGGTCTCCGGGCGGCGATCGAGGCCAGGGAGCACGGGATGCGCACGGCGGTGCTGTGCAAGTCTTTGTTCGGCAAGGCGCACACGGTGATGGCCGAGGGCGGCATCGCCGCGGCGATGGGGAACGTCAACTCCAACGACAGCTGGCAGGTGCACTTCCGGGACACCATGCGCGGCGGGAAGTTCCTCAACAACTGGCGCATGGCCGAGTTGCACGCCAAGGAAGCCCCGGACCGCGTGTGGGAGCTGGAGACCTACGGCGCGCTGTTCGACCGCACCAAGGACGGCCGGATCAGCCAGCGCAACTTCGGCGGCCACGAGTACCCGCGGCTGGCGCACGTCGGCGACCGGACCGGGCTGGAGCTGATCCGGTCGTTGCAGCAGAAGGTCGTGTCGCTGCAACAGGAGGACTTCGCGGCGACCGGCGACTACGAGTCGCGGCTGAAGGTCTTCCAGGAGTTCACCGTCACCGACCTGGTCCAGGACGACGGCGCGGTGGCCGGCGCGTTCGGCTACTGGCGCGAGTCCGGCCGCTTCGTGCTGTTCGAGGCGCCCGCGGTGGTGCTGGCGACCGGCGGCATCGGCAAGTCGTTCAAGGTGACGTCGAACTCGTGGGAGTACACCGGCGACGGGCACGCGCTGGCGTTGCGCGCCGGGGCGTCGCTGATCAACATGGAGTTCATCCAGTTCCACCCGACCGGCATGGTCTGGCCGCCGTCGGTGAAGGGCATCCTGGTCACCGAGTCGGTCCGCGGCGACGGCGGCGTGCTGCGCAACTCCGACGGCAAGCGGTTCATGTTCGACTACATCCCCGAGGTGTTCAAGGACAAGTACGCCGACAACCCGGAGGAAGCCGACCGCTGGTACGCCGACCCGGACAACAACCGCCGCCCGCCGGAGTTGCTGCCCCGCGACGAGGTGGCGCGCGCGATCAACTCCGAGGTCAAGGCGGGCCGCGGCACCGAGCACGGCGGGGTGTTCCTCGACGTGTCGACCCGGTTGCCCGCCGAGGAGATCACCCGGCGGCTGCCGTCGATGCACCACCAGTTCAAGGAACTGGCGGACGTCGACATCACCGCGCAGCCCATGGAGGTCGGGCCGACGTGCCACTACGTGATGGGTGGTGTGCAGGTCGACCCGGACACCGGCGCGTCGGCCGTGCCCGGGTTGTTCGCGGCGGGCGAGGTGTCCGGCGGCATGCACGGCTCGAACCGGCTGGGCGGCAACTCGCTGTCCGACCTGCTGGTGTTCGGCCGGCGGGCGGGGGAGGGCGCGGCGAACTACGTCCTGGGGCTCTCGGACCGTCCGGTGTGCTCGGAGGAGGCCGTGGCCGAGGCGCAACGCGTTGCGGTGGAGCCGTTCTCGCGTGAGGGCGGGGAGAACCCGTACACGCTGCACATGGAGTTGCAGCAGGTGATGAACGACCTGGTGGGCATCATCCGCCGGGCCGAGGAGATGGAACAGGCGTTGAAGCGGCTGGACGACCTCAAGCGGCGGGCGGAATCGCTGTCGGTCGAGGGGCACCGCCAGTTCAACCCCGGTTGGCACCTGGCCCTGGACCTGCGGAACATGCTGGTGGTCAGCGAGTGCGTGGCGAAAGCCGCGTTGCTGCGCACCGAGAGCCGGGGCGGTCACACGCGCGACGACTACCCCGGGATGGACTCGTCGTGGCGGCGGAAGTTGTTGGTGTGCAAGGCCTCCGGGGCCGAGGTGTCGGTGGTGGAAGAGCCGCAGATCCCGATTCGGGCCGACCTGTTGGCCCTGTTCGAGGGCAGCGAGTTGCAGAAGTACCTGAGCGCCGAAGAACTGGAGGGCTGACATGGGGTACCAGGGGCACTTCAGGGTGTGGCGCGGTGATGCGGACGGGGGCGGCCTGGAGGACTTCACCGTCGAGGTGAACGAGGGCGAGGTCGTGCTCGACATCATCCACCGGTTGCAGGCGACGCAGGCCGCGGACCTGGCCGTGCGGTGGAACTGCAAGGCGGGCAAGTGCGGCTCGTGCTCGGCGGAGATCAACGGCCGGCCGCGGCTGCTGTGCATGACGCGGATGTCGGTGTTCGCGGAGGACGAGGTGGTGACCGTGACGCCGATGCGCACGTTCCCCGTCATCCGCGACCTGGTGACCGACGTGTCGTACAACTACGAGAAGGCGCGGGAGATCCCGGCGTTCCAGCCGCCCAAGGGGGTGGCGCCGGGTGACTACCGGATGTCCCAGGTGGACGTCGAGCGGTCGCAGGAGTTCCGGAAGTGCATCGAGTGCTTCCTGTGCCAGAACACCTGCCACGTCATCCGCGACCACGAGGAGAACAAGGAGGCATTCTCCGGGCCGCGGTTCCTGATGCGCGTGGCGGAACTGGAGATGCACCCGCTGGACGAGGCGGACCGCGTGCAGGAGGCCCAGTCTGCGCACGGTCTGGGGCTGTGCAACATCACGAAGTGCTGCACGGAGGTCTGCCCGGAGCACATCAAGATCACCGACAACGCGCTGATCCCGATGAAGGAACGCGTCGCCGACCGCCGCTACGACCCGATCGTGTGGCTGGGCAACAAGCTGTTCCGGAGGTCGTAAACGCATTGCGCTCGGTTGGGTGACTCGCCGACCCTGGTGCCGTGGAATTCGACAGCGGCGCGGCGCTGGGGTCGGCGGTGGCCGAGTACGTGAGGCGGACTCTGGTCAACCCGCGTGTGCGGGATGGTGTGGCCATCGAGCCCGGGTTGACCGATGCCGAGCTGGTCGCGGTGGAGGACCGGTTCGGTTTCGAGTTCGCCGACGACCATCGGGCTTGTCTCGCGGAGGTGCTGCCG
The DNA here is from genome assembly GCA_050954585.1 of Actinosynnema sp. CA-248983. Lineage (GTDB taxonomy): Bacteria > Actinomycetota > Actinomycetes > Mycobacteriales > Pseudonocardiaceae > Actinosynnema. Next base: position 1,971,559 of record CP191863.1, read on the forward strand.
ACCGGTCCCGGCTACCCGGACTGGCGCTCTGGCGATCCGGAGAGCTCGTAGACAGGGTCACCGGCCGCCTTGGCGATCAGATTCGCCCCATCGCCGGCCTCCCCGACCTGGAACCGCTGGATGCCGGCGATGACGGCCGGTGGCAGGGTGACCCGCCGCGTGAAGTCCGGATCACCGACCTCCCGCCGCTTCCGCGCCTGCTCCTCGAAGTCCCGCACCCACTCCTCGAACACGTCCACACGTCCACCGTGCCGGACGGATGTGGAGATCAGGTGGAGGTTCCAGGGAGGAAGTCGCGGGCGTCGCGGCTGGTGCGGAGGTCGTGTGGCAGGGGTTCGCGGGACGCCAGCCAGTCCGGGGGAACGGTGGCGAGGATGCCGCCGACGATCGCCGCCGTCGTGTCGACGTCACCGCCGGCCTCGATGCACGCGAAGATCGCGTCGCGGAAGTCGTGGTGGTTGGCCGCGACCCAGAGGGTGAACGGCACGGTGTCCTGGGCGGTGGTGCGGGCGCCGTTGCCGAGTTCGTGGGCGGCGTAGGCGATCGGACCGGTGAGGGAGCGGGCTCGAACGATGCCGCGTCGGACCTCGCCGTCGTCGAGGTGGTCGAGGACGGCGTCGAACAGCTCCGCCCGGTCCACCGCCGCCGCGACCGCGACGGCCACGGCTCCGGCCACGCCCTCAGGGTGCGGGTGGGTCACCTCGGCGGACCGGATCGCTTGCGCCACAACGGTGTCCAGGTCGTCGGCGAAGAATGCGCCCAGCGGTGCGACACGCATGGCCGCGCCATTGCCGCACGAACCCTCGCCGCCGAACGACTCCCGCGCGGCGACCTGCCACGGCACCCCGTCCCGGATGCGCCGCAGCAGGACCACCGCGCCCGGGCCGTAACCCCGGTACGGGTCGTGGTGCTCGGCGAACGACGCCGCGAGCCGGTCCTGGTCCACTTCGCCGCGGTCGCGGAGTTCGGCGACCAGGAGGCAGGCGAGTTGGGTGTCGTCGGTCCACGGCCACGGGGTGGTCGCGGTGGGGTCGGAGGTGAAGAACTGCGCGCCGAGGGCGTCGCCGACGGAGAGTCCGTCCAGGGAGAGGAGAGCGCGGTCGAGTCGGGTCATGGCGACCGCGACCCTAGTCCCAGAGGCGGCCGAAGTGGGCGAGTTCCGCGCCGTACTCGATGCGGTCGGACCAGTCCTCCGGCCAGGCCTCGAAGCCGTGGTACGCGCCCGCGAACGCACCCGCCAGGCACGCGATCGAGTCCGAGTCGCCGGACGTCGTCGCCGCGCGTCGCAGCACGCGGACCGGGTCGTCGGGGAACAGCAGGAAGCAGTGCAGGGCCGTGCCCAACGCCTCCTCCGCCACCCAACCCTCGCCGGTCGCGCGACACGGGTCCTCGTCCGGGTCCGGGTGCACCAGGGCGGCGTCGAGGTTGTCGAGGACGCGCAGGCACTCGTCCCAGCCGCGGGCGATGAAGTCCTCCGGGGTGGTGGCGGCGGGGCCGGTCCACAGGTCTTCGAGCCAGTCGCCGTGGTAGGTGGTGCGCTGCTCGTGGGCGCGGGTGCGCAGGGCGGCGGGCAGGTCGCGCGGGGACAGGCCGGAGCGCAGCCAGTGCACGGCGAACGCGGTCAGCTCGGACGCCGCCAGCGCCGTCGGGTGACCGTGGGTGAGCGCGGACTGGAACTGGGCGACGGCGGCCCGCGTGCGGTCCTCCCAGCCGCGCACCAGCCCGACCGGCGCGACCCGCATGTTCGCCCCGCACCCCTTGGACCGGCGGCGGCTCGCCTCGGTCCAGGACAGCCCGGTGGCCAGCCGTTCGCACGCTTCCAAGCACGTCAGCCCGGGCGCGCGGTTGTTCTCGGGATCACGCCACCAGTCCACGAAGTGCCGCCGCAACGCCGCCTCGACCGGCTCGGGCCACGGCACGACATCCGCCAACGCTCGCGCCACCGCCAACGTCATCTGCGTGTCGTCGGTGACTTTGGCCGGCTCCCCGTCAAGATCCGCCGGCCCACCAACCCCGAACCGCCGCTCGATCTCAGCCACGGACAGAAACTCCGTCGCTGCCCCTAACGCGTCCCCGTAGGCCAACCCGAACAGACTCCCACTAGCCCTCACCACTGCCCCCTCCTCGACCCGGCAACAAACTAGCCGCGCGCGGCACCGACCAGCCAGTCGCGTAGCTGCTCGTCGTCACTGAGGCTGATCAGCTGCACCAGTCCCCAGTTGTCACGGTGGTTCGGCGCGTCGAGCAGGCGCTGCCGCCAGTCCTCCGCGTACTCGCGCAGCGCGTCGATCATCTCGGTGAGTACGTCAAGTACGTGACGTACGTGAGCGGGCGGCAGAACACGACAAAGCCGGGACGACGACCGTCGTCCCGGCTTTGACCAGCTAGATCAGCTGCAACCAGAGGTCGAGCCGCAGCCCTCGCAGAGGTAGCAGGAACCGGCCGGGCGCATCTTCGTGCCGCACGTCATGCACAGCGGCGCGTCGGCGGTGGTGCCGAGGTGGAGTTCGAGCAGTTCCGTGGAGCTGCCGACCTTCACCTCGGCCGAAGCGGACTTCCTCTCCTCCACCGCCGGGGCGGGGGAGGAGTCGACCGACGTCCGCAGGCCCTCCAGGTCCACGTCCGAGCTGTTGCCGTAGTCCTGCGACACCTGCGCGGTGCGCTCGTCGGCGGTGAAGATGCCCAGCTGGGCCCGCTTCTCGAACGGCAGGTAGTCCAGGGCCAGGCGGCGGAACAGGTAGTCCAGGACACTGGTCGCGATGCGCACGTCCGGGTCGTCGGTCATGCCCGCCGGCTCGAAGCGCAGGTTCTGGAACTTCGAGACGTAGAACTCCAGCGGGATGCCGTACTGGAGACCCACCGAGATGGACATCGAGAACGCGTCCATCACGCCCGCCAGCGTCGAACCCTGCTTGCCCAGCTTGACGAAGATCTCGCCCAGGCCGTCGTCCGGGTACGAACCGGCGTGCAGGTAGCCCTCGGCGCCACCCACGGTGAACGACACCGTCTGCGACGGGCGCTTCTTCGGCAGCCGCTTGCGGACCGGGCGGTACTCGACGACCGTCTCCGGCGCCTTGGTCTCCGAAGAGGACTTCGCGGACTTGCCCGCCGACAGCGGCTGGCCGACCTTGCAGTTGTCGCGGTAGATCGCGAGCGCCTTCAGGCCCAGCTTCCAGCCCTGGTAGTAGATCTCCTCGACGTCCTCGACGGTCGCCGACTCCGGCATGTTCACCGTCTTGGAGATCGCGCCCGAGATGAACGGCTGCACCGCGGCCATCATCCGCACGTGGCCCATCGGCGCGATGGAACGCTCGCCCATCGCGCAGTCGAACACCTCGTAGTGCTCCTGGCGCAGCCCCGGGGCGTCGACCACGTGGCCGTGCTCGCCGATGTACTCGACGATCGCCTCGATCTGCTCGCCCTGGTACCCCAACGCCTTCAGCGCGCGCGGCACGGTCTGGTTGACGATCTGCATGGAGCCGCCGCCGACCAGCTTCTTGAACTTGACCAGCGCCAGGTCCGGCTCGATGCCGGTGGTGTCGCAGTCCATCATCAGGCCGATGGTGCCGGTCGGGGCCAGCACGGACGCCTGCGCGTTGCGCCACCCGTTCTTCGCGCCGACGAGCTGACCCTCCTGCCACACCCGCGTCGCCAGCTTCTGCACCTGGGCGTCGTTGGCGTGGTAGGTGCGGATCAGGTCGTTGGCCGCCGCGTGCTTGCGGATGACCCGCTGGTGCGCCTCGGCGTTGCGGGCGTAACCCTCGTACGGGCCGACGATCCCGGCCAGCTCAGCGGACCGCTTGTACGCCACGGCCTGCATCAGCGAGGTGATGGACGCGGCCAGCGCCCGGCCACCCTCGGAGTCGTACGCGTGACCGGTCGCCATGAGCAGCGCGCCCAGGTTCGCGTAGCCGATGCCGAGCTGGCGGAACTTGCGGGTGGTCTCCGCGATCGGCTCGGTCGGGAAGTCCGCGAAGCTGATGGAGATCTCCATCGCGGTGATCACGAACTCGACCGACTTCGCGAACAGCTCCGCGTCGAACTGGCCGTCGTCCTTGAGGAACTTCATCAGGTTCAGCGACGCGAGGTTGCAGCTGGAGTTGTCCAGGTGCATGTACTCCGAGCACGGGTTCGACGCGGTGATCCGGCCGGACTCCGGCGTGGTGTGCCAGTCGTTGATCGTGCCGTCGTACTGGATGCCCGGGTCGGCGCACTCCCACGCCGCCTGCGCCAGCTTGCGGAACAGCCCCTTGGCGTCGACGGTCTCGATGACCTCGCCGGTCAGGCGGGCGCGCAGGCCGAACTGGCCGCCGTTCTCGTAGGCGTGCATGAACTCGTCCGACACGCGGATCGAGTTGTTCGCGTTCTGGTACTGCACGGACACGATGTCCTTGCCGCCCAGGTCCATGTCGAACCCGGCGTCGCGCAGCGCGCGGACCTTGTCCTCTTCGCGCGCCTTGGTCTCGATGAACTCCTCGACGTCCGGGTGGTCCACGTCGAGCACGACCATCTTCGCCGCGCGGCGCGTCGCGCCACCGGACTTGATGGTGCCCGCGGACGCGTCCGCGCCGCGCATGAACGACACCGGGCCGGACGCGGTGCCGCCGGAGGACAGCAGCTCCTTGGACGACCGGATGCGGGACAGGTTCAGACCCGCGCCCGAACCGCCCTTGAAGATCAGGCCCTCCTCGCGGTACCAGTTGAGGATCGACTCCATCGTGTCGTCCACGGCGAGGATGAAGCACGCGCTGACCTGCTGCGGCGAGCTGGTGCCGACGTTGAACCACACCGGCGAGTTGAAGCTGAACACCTGGTGCAGCAGCATCCAGGTCAGCTCGTGCTCGAACACCTCGGCGTCCTTGGCGGCGCCGAAGTAGCCGTGCTTGACGCCCGCCTCGACGTAGGTCTTCACCACGCGGTCGATGAGCTGGCGCAGGCTGTGCTCGCGGACCGGCGTGCCCACCGCGCCGCGGAAGTACTTGCTGGTCACGATGTTGGTCGCGTTGACCGACCAGAAGTCGGGGAATTCCACACCGCGCTGCTCGAAGTTGATCGAGCCGTCGCGCCAGTTCGTCATGACGACGTCGCGGCGCTCCCAGGTCACCTCGTCGTACGGGTGCACGCCCTCGGTGGTGTAGACACGCTCCACCTTCAGGCGCTGCTTGTCCCCCGCGCCGTTCTGGGTGGCGGTCTTCTTGCTGGAGCCGCCAACGGTCTCCGTCATTCCCCGTTCCTCTTTCTTCCGTCACTCGAAATTCCTGGGGCGACCAACGTCCGGGCTCGGAGTCCGAAACGGTCGCGCGAAGTCTCTGTGTGGTGCCTATTCGGAGTGCTGCGCGTTGCGCAGGTCCGCGATCTCCTTCTCGAAGTCCTCGACCGAGGAGAAGGAGCGGTACACGCTGGCGAAGCGCAGGTACGCGACTTCGTCCAGCTCTCTGAGCGGCCCGAGGATCGCGAGCCCCACCTCGTGGCTCGGGATCTCGGCGCACCCGGTGGAGCGGATCGACTCCTCGACGCGCTGGGCCAGCAGCGACAGGGCGTCCTCGTCGACGGGCCGGCCCTGGCACGCGCGCCGGACGCCGGTGACCACCTTGTCCCGGCTGAACGGCTCGGTCACGCCGGAGCGCTTGACCACCGCGAGCACCGCCTCCTCGACGGTGGTGAAGCGGCGACCGCAGCTGGAGCAGGAGCGTCGGCGGCGGATCACCTGGCCCTCGTCCACCTCGCGCGAGTCGACCACGCGGGAGTCCGAGTTGCGGCAGAACGGACAGCGCACGACTGGCTCACCCCTCCCCGGCGCAGCACCCATCGCGTCAGCCCACTTGAAGGGGAAACCCACAACCTGTGGACTAACTACAACGGTGTAACCACTAGATGTAGGGGTCAACCTATGCCCGTCGCCTAGATGGCGCAACTCGGACACCGGCGTGTCGCGGGGTGGTCCCGGTCGAGTGAACCCACCGCGACCCAGCGATCACGGGGAGGCGTCGGCGGCCGGACACGACGAGGGCCAGCACCCGCACAGGGTGCCGGCCCCGGACCGGACGTCGGGAGGAGGGTCAGCCGTCGGTGCGCCCGTCCGGGACGACGAGCGGCTGGCCCGGCTTGACCGAGGAGTCGGCGAGCTGGTTCAGCTCCTTGATGCGGACCACGACGGCCTCGGGGTCGCTGTCCGGCGCGGTGCGCCCGGCGATGTCCCAGAGCGTCTCACCCACCTGGACGTGCACGACGCTGGTGCGTTCGGGGACCGTGGCGGCGCCGGAGGCGAACAGGTAGAGCAGGCTGAGGGCGACCGCCGCGACGACGGCGACGGCGGCGTAGCGGGCGAACTGGACGGCCGGGTGGCGCTCTTCGCGCGCGGTGCACGCGGCGGGCTCGGGCGCGGTGTGCACGGCCAGCGGCCGGGGACGCGGGGTCGTCGGGCGGCGCTGGTCGGTCGGGAAACTGCGCAGGACCCGGGGGCCGGGCCGAAGTGGCTCGCCGTGCAGCACGTCCTCCGCGACGGCGCCGTCCACGAGTTCGAACCCGCTCCGCGTACCCACCACCACTGCCATGACGTCCTCCCGCCGCAGGTCAAACGATCATGATCGAACTCTTGTTCGATCGAACGTCCGTGCGAATGTCTACCACTTCGACCGGCGGAACGGGAAGGACACGCCGACACTTACTTCGAACAGGTGTTTGATCTGGACAACGAGTGCGACTACCTTCGACAACTGAAGATCGACGTAACAGCCGGCCTGGGCGATCGGGACCGGTGAGGAGGGAAGCACTGTGGCCCGCAAGACCAATGACGACCTGCGCATCGCCGATGTGCCCTCCGTGCCCGAACCTGCGGACATCGCGGGCAACGCGGGGCTGACCCTGCGCCAGCGCAAGGTGCTCGACGTGATCCGGGACTGGCTGGACCGGTTCGGCTACCCGCCCAGCGTGCGGGAGATCGGCGAGGCGGTCGGACTCACGTCCACCTCGTCGGTGGCCCACCAGCTGCGCGCACTGGAGCGCAAGGGCTTCCTCCGCCGCGACCCGAACCGCCCGCGAGCGGTCGGCGTCCTGCCGACGGAGATCGTGACCGGCCTCGACCCGGCCTCCAAGCCGACGCCCGCCTACGTGCCGATGCTGGGCCGGATCGCCGCCGGTGGCCCGATCCTGGCCGAGGAGGCGATCGAGGACGTGTTCCCGCTGCCCCGAGACCTGGTCGGCGAGGGCGAGGTGTTCCTGCTGAAGGTCGTCGGCGACTCGATGGTGGACGCCGCCATCACGGACGGCGACTGGGTGGTCGTGCGGCAGCAGCCGACGGCCGACAACGGGGACGTCGTCGCGGCGATGATCGACGGCGAGGCGACGGTGAAGACGTTCAAGCGGAAGGACGGCCACGTGTGGCTGTTGCCGCACAACCCGGCGTACGAGCCGATCCTGGGTGACGAGGCGACGATTCTGGGCAAGGTGACGGCGGTGCTGCGGCGGCTTTGAGCGGCCGGTTCGAGTCTTACCTGATCGAGTGACATGCGGGATTCGGAACCAGTCCGAGGGTCGCGCGTCCCGTGATTGGGAGGAACGCGCGGCGGGGCCGGGACCAGCGACATCGGCCCCGCTCGGCTTCCTGGCCCGGGGTGCCGCTGCTGCCGGGTGCCGGCGACTCGGCGGGTGCGAGCGACTCGGCGGGTGCCGGCGACTCGGCGGGTGCGAGCGACTTGGCGGGTGCGGGTGACTCGGCGGAGGTTGGTGCGCGTCGCTGGTGCGGCTTGATGCGAGTCGCGGGCGGGGTTCGGTGCGAGTTGCCCGCAGACTTGATGCGATGAGTGCGCCGGGATGAGTGCGGTGGCACGAGCGGCGCGCGCGAACCGGGCTGACTGCGGCTGGGGCGGCGTGCGGCTGCGGACTGGGCCAACTGCGGCTGGCGGGATGCGCATGGCGAGCCCAGGCCGACGGCGCGGCGGTGGGTCAGGCGCGGCGGTGGGGGCGGGTGCGCCCCAGGTCGGGTCAGGCGCGGCGGTGGGTCGACGGCGCGGCGGTGGGGCGACGGCGAGCCCGGGGCGGCGGCGCGGTGGTGGGGCGACGGCGAGCCCGGGGCGGCGGCGCGGTGGTGGGGCGACGGCGAGCCCGGGGCGGCGGCGCGGTGGTGGGGCGGCGTACGGCGAGCGGGGCAGGCGTGGCGGCGGGGGCGGGTGCGCCCCAGGTCGGGTCAGGCGCGGCGGCGGGAGCGGCGTAGGGCTAGCCAGATCAGGGCTAGTGCGGCGGCTCCGCCGGCGACCACCGGCCACAGTGGCGCGCCGCTGTCGTCGTCGGCGGCCGTGGGTGCCGCGGCTGTGTCGCCCTGCGCCGGCGGTGGGGGAGTGGTGGTGGGTTCGGGTGGGGCGGCCAGGGTTGTTGCTGAGGGGACGGCTCGGAGGGTCGAGGTTGTCGCGCCCTGGGCGAATTCCGAGGCTGACAGCAGGGTGCCGTCTGGGTCGAATGCGATGGCTTCGCCCTGGGGTTCGTTGGGCAGCGGCACGCGGACCGGGTCGCCTTCCAGGGATTTCGCCAGGTCGCCGTCGCGCACCGGGAACAGGTAGGCATCCGTGTAAGTCCGGAGCGCGGCTACGCGGCCGTCGTGGGACATCGCGGCGCCGGTCACCAGGCGGGTGACAACCGGGCTTTCCAGCGGGCCGCCGGGGGTGTCGGTGCCGCGCATCGACACGCGGGCGACCTGCTCCATCGGGGTCGGCGCGGCGGCGTTCAGGGGACCGGTCGGTCGGTAGACCAGGGCCGAGCCGATCGGTTCCTTGGTGATGATGTGGGGCACGCCCGCACCGTCCAGCAGCAGCGCTTCGGCGTCGTGTCTTCCATCCGGGTAGGTGAGTCGGTAGAGCTGCGACCCGCCATCCGGGGCGATCACGTGCAGCGCGACCGTCTCGCGGGTCTTGCCGTTGTCGCCGGTGTCGGCCAGCCACAGCGAACCGTCCCCCGCCAGCGCCAAGTCCTCCACGTCGAACGGGTTCGCGGGCGCGGTCACGGTTCGGACGAGGGCGCACGAGCGGTTCAGGACGCGGACTTCTACGCGGCCGTTGTCGCTGTCGTTGACGGCGAACAACTCGTCGCCGGCCGACGCCAGGCCGGACAACTCCGCCAACTGGGGAGCGGTGATGGCGCAGACATCGACGACGGCCGGTTCCGCCGAAGCGGAACCGGCCGTCATCACCAACGCCAGTGCTACGAGGACAGTGCGCAAGGGATCAGGCGCGGCTTCCGTTCACGGCGAACTGCTCCAGCACGCCGGCCAGGTCGGGGCGCACGCGAGCGCTCAGCTCGGTGCCCTCCTCGGTGTGCCGCTCCTTGAGCACCTCGCCCTCCCGGTGCACGCGCGCCACGATCTCGCCGCGGGCGTACGGCACCAGGGCGTCCACGACGACCTCCGGGCGCGGGATCAGGGACGCGATGCGCTCGCGCAGCTCCTCGATGCCCTCACCGGTGTGCGCCGAGACGAACACCGCCGTCGGGAACAGGTGCCGCAGTCGCGCCAGCCCCAGATCACCCACCGCGTCGATCTTGTTGACCACCAGCAGCTCGTGCGGCATCGAGTCGTGCCGCTCGCTGATCTCCGAGATCACCTCGCGCACCGCCGTGACCTGCTTCTCCGGCATCCCGTCGGACCCGTCGACCACGTGGACCAGCAGGTCCGCGTCGGCGACCTCCTCCAGCGTCGACCGGAACGCCTCCACCAGCTGGTGCGGCAGGTGCCGGACGAAACCGACGGTGTCGGTCAGCGTGTACGGCAGGCCCTCGGGGGTCTGGGTGCGCCGGGTGGTCGGGTCGAGGGTCGCGAACAGGGCGTCCTGCACCAGCACGCCCGCCCCGGTCAGGGCGTTGAGCAGGCTGGACTTGCCCGCGTTCGTGTACCCCGCGATCGCCACGTTCGGCACCGCGTTGGCCACCCGCGCGCCGCGCTTGGTCTCCCGGATGACGCTCATCGCCGCGATCTCGCGCCGCAGCTTGGCGATCCGGGCGCGGATGCGCCGGCGGTCGGTTTCGAGCTTGGTCTCACCGGGGCCGCGCAGACCCACGCCGCCGTTGCCGCCGCCGGCCCGACCACCGGCCTGCCGGGACAGCGACTCGCCCCAACCTCGCAGGCGCGGCAGCAGGTACTGCAGCTGCGCCATCTCGACCTGGGCCTTGCCCTCCTTGGTCGAGGCGTGCTGGGCGAAGATGTCCAGGATCAGCGCGGTGCGGTCGATGACCTTGACCTTGAGCTTCTCCTCCAGCTGCCGGAGCTGGCCGGGGGAGAGTTCACCGTCGCAGATCACCGTGTCCGCCCCGGTGGCGATCACGACGTCGCGGAGTTCGGTGACCTTGCCGGAGCCGATGTAGGTGGCCGGGTCGGGCCGGTCGCGCCGCTGGACGAGGCCTTCGAGGACCTCCGAACCGGCGGTCTCGGCGAGCAGCGCCAGTTCGGCGAGCGAGGCCTCGGAGTCGGCCGCCGTGCCGTCGGTCCACACGCCGACCAGCACGACGCGCTCCAGTCGGAGCTGCCGGTACTCGACCTCGGTGATGTCCTCCAGCTCGGTGGACAACCCGGCGACGCGGCGGAGTGCCGCTCGGTCGGCGAGAGCCAGCTCGCCGGTGGACAGCTCGGCGTCTTGGTCGAGCCAGTCGTTGCTGTTGTGCGTGTTTTCCGTCATTTGCCCTTCATCGTCGCATGTCCCGCCGCCGGCGCCGAGTGGTTAATCGCCTGGGTACACAGCCAGGTAGATCGCCACACGCTCCCCTTCCGGGTCGTCCGGTTCAGCGGCCAGCTCATCCAACAACGTGCGGAGACGCCGTTTTAGTTCCCCGGCGTTCACCCTCGTCACCAGGCGTGTCTGGTCGACCTGGTCGTGGCCGAGTTCGCCGACCTCGGACAGGAACGCCTGGAGCATCGCCTCGCCCTTGGCGTGCGGGTCGACGCCGGACAGCCGCCAGGACAGGCCGGTGGACAGGTAGGGGATCTCCCGCGCGCCCCGGTTGCCGGTGCGCGCGGGCTGGGGTTCGAGGAAGCCCGTGGCGACGAGTTTGCGCACGTGGTGGAGGGTCGTGGCGGGGTCGCGGCCGAGGCGTTCGGCGATCTCCTTGTTGGTCATCGCCCGGTCGTAGGTGAGCCGGATGATGCGCAACCGCACGGCGGAGGAGAGCGCGGCGGCTTCGGCCTCGGTGGCTGGGCGTCGGTGCACGGCTCCAGGATAAGTGATTGACACTTTCCAATCACTCCCGCGAGACTGCTGCCCGTGTCCCTGTGGTCTCACCGTGACTTCCGCCTGCTCTGGGCAGGCGACACCATCAGCTACTTCGGCGCGTCCGTCGGTCGCGTCGTGCTGCCCCTGCTCGCCGCGGGCACCCTCGCGGCGACGCCGTTCCAGATGGGGCTGTTGACGGCGGCCAACACGGCCGCGTTCCTGCTCATCGGCCTGCCGGCGGGCGTGTGGGTGGACCGCATGCGGCGGCGCCCGATCATGCTCACCGCCGACTTCGTCCGCTTCGGCCTGCTGCTCTCCGTGCCGCTGGCGTGGTGGCTGGGCGCGCTGACCCTTGTTCACCTGATCGTGGTAGCCCTGCTGGTGGGCGCGGCCACGGTCATGTTCGACATCGCCTACCAGTCGTACCTGCCGGTGTTGGTCGGGCGGGATCAACTGGTCGAGGGCAACTCCAAGCTGACCGCGAGTCAGTCCGTGGCCGAGGTGTCCGGACCGGCGGTGGCCGGTGGTGTCGCTCAGGCGGTCGGGGCGGCGAACGGCGTGCTGGCGACCGGGGTCGGCTACCTGGCGTCCGCGCTGTTCCTGATGCGCATCCGCACGCACGAGCCCGAACCGGTGAAATCCGAGAAACCCAATCTGGTGGCGGAGATCGGGGAAGGGTTGCGGTTCGTGTTCGGCAACCGGTCGTTGCGCGCGATCGTCGGCACGACCGGCACGGCGAACTTCTTCGGCGGCGTGGGGATGGCCGTCATCGTGCTGTTCCTGGCCCGGACGCTGAACCTGTCCGACGGGGTGATCGGGCTGGTCCTGACCTCGGCGGGGCTCGGCGGCGTGCTGGGCGCGCTGACCGCGAACCGGTGGAACAAGCGGTTCGGGCAGTTGCGGGTGATCTGGCTGGTCATGCTGGTGACCCAGCCGTTCGGGCTGCTGATCCCGCTGGGCGCGGCGGACTGGCGGCTGGTGTTCGTGTTCGTCGGTGACTTCGCGATCGCGTACGGGGCGATCGTCTACAACATCGCCCAGGTCAGCTACCGGCAGTCGATCTGCCCGGACCACCTGCTGGGGCGGATGAACGCGTCGATCCGGTTCGTGGTGTGGGGGTCCATGCCGCTGGGCGGGGTGGTCGGTGGCGTGCTGGGCGGTCAGTTCGGGATCGTGGAGACGCTGTGGCTGGCGATGGTCGGCCAGGCGTTGGCCGTGTTGTTCGTGATCTTCTCGCCGCTGCGGTCGCGGGAGGCGGTCGCGGCCTAGGCGGTCAGAGGGCGTCCCACCACGCCTGGTCCAGTTCGCCGCGGGCCAGCAGGACCGCGGGGCCGGTCAGGGTCGACGTGTCCTCCTCGATGACGACCGAGACCTGTCCACCCGGGACGTCCACAGTGGCCTTGCCGACGCGCTGGCCCGTGCCGTGCAGCCACGACGCCACCGCCGCGACCGTGCCCGTGCCGCACGAACGGGTCTCGCCAACCCCCGTTCGTGGACGCGCATGCGCAGAGCGCCGTCGCCCAGCACGTTCACGTACTCGACGTTCACCCCGTTGGGGAACACCTCGGAATCGAACGAGGGCGTGTTGCGCAGGAGGTCCAAGGAAGCGACCGGGGTGGTGGTGACGCACGCCAGGTGCGGGTTGCCGACGTCCACCGCGACACCGTCGAAGGACGCCCCGCCCAGCGTGGTCGAGGACGTGCCGAACACCCGCGCAGGACCCATGTCGACGGTGACCGTGCCGTCCTCGTGGGCGATGACGTGCCGCTGGCCGGCGCGGGTGCCGATGGTCGACTCGCCGGTCGGGATCAGGCCCTCGGACACCAGGTAGCGCACGAACACGCGGACGCCGTTGCCGCACATCTCGGCGATGGAGCCGTCGGCGTTGCGGTAGTCCATGAACCAGGGGCCGAAGTCGGGGCGCACCACCCGCAGCACGCCGTCCGCGCCCAGGCCGCGCTGCCGGTCGCACAGCGCCCGCACCCGCTCCTCGGTCAGGTCCAGCAGACCGTCCGGGTCGGGCAGCACCACGAAGTCGTTCTCGGTGCCGTGCCCCTTGAGAAATTCGACGCCCACGGCCACCAGGCTACTTCGCGACCGGCGAGGACCGACCCGCGACCGGCGAGGACCGACCCGCGACCGGCGAGGACCGACCGGCGACCGCCGGGGATCTACGCCGAGACCAGCCGCAGCACGTCCTCGACCAGCTCCGGCGCCGCCGCGTCGAACCACGTCACCCGCTGGTCGCGCCGGAACCACGACCGCTGCCGCCGCACGAACCGCCGCGTCGCCCGCGCGGTCTCCTCGGCCGCCGCCGCCAGGTCGCACTCGCCGTCGAGGGCCGCCAGCACCTGCTGGTAGCCCAACGCCCGGGACGCCGTCCGCCCCTCGCGCAGGCCACGCGCCTCCAGCGCCCGCACCTCGTCCACCAGACCGGCCGCGAACATCCGCTCCACCCGCAGGTCGACCCGCTGGTCCAGTTCGGACGCGTCCCGGTCCAGGCCGACCAGCACGGTGCCGTACCGGGCGGGACCGGGCCGGGGCAGGGTCGCCGAGAACGGCTGCCCGGTCAGCTCGATGACCTCCAGCGCCCGCACCACCCGCCGCCCGTTGGACGGCAGGATCGCCAGCGCCGCCGCCGGGTCCAGTCGCGCGAGCCGCTCGTGCAGCACGCCCGGCCCGACGGCCGCCAGCTCGTCCTCCAGCCGCGCCCGGACCGCCTCGTCGGTGGCCGGGAACACCAGGTCGTCCAGCACGGCCTGCACGTACAGCCCGGAGCCGCCCGCCAGCACCGGCACCCGGCCGCGGGCCAGCACGTCCTCGATCGCGGCACGGGCTTCGCGCTGGTAGACGGCGACGTGCGCGGTCTGGGTGACGTCCAGGACGTCGAGCTGGTGGTGCGGCACGCCCTGCCGCTCGGCCACGGTCATCTTGGCGGTGCCGATGTCCATGCCCCGGTAGAGCTGCATCGAGTCGGCGTTGACCACCTCGCCGCCCAGTTCGACCGCGAGCCGCACGGCCAGGTCGGACTTGCCGGTCGCGGTGGGGCCGACGACGGCGATGGGCGCGTTCACGCCGCCAAGCCTCCCAGACGGCTCCTAGGCCTCCCAGACGGCCACGTGGTACCCGACGCCGAAGGGCGCCGAGAACTCCGAGCGCGTGCACCGCCAGGTCCCCGGCACCCCCGCCAGCACCTGCCACGCCGCCCGCCCGGCCGCGCCCAGTTCGTCGGCCAGCAGGGGTCCAGGGCCTTCAGCGCCTCGGCGTCGGCGTCCACCAGCGCGTTGCGCACCTCGTCGTCGAACGGCTCCGCCCGGTCGTCGGGCCGGCCCACGGCCTGCTCACCGTGCCGGTGCGAACCGTCACCCAGCACCAACAGCGCCCGGCCACCCAACGACGCGCCAAACGCCACGCACTCGGCGGTCGGCAAGTCCGGCGGCACGAGGTGGACGCGCACGCTGCGTGCACCCACCTGTTCGCGCAGCCACCCCGCCACCAGGGCGGGCAGCGGCAGCGCCGGTTCCACAGAGGACGCGCCGTCGGCCAGCGCCACCGGCACGTCGACGCCGAAGCCGAGAAACGATCCGGCAACGTTTTCCAGCACCCGCGGACCCGTCGGATCGGCCGCGACGGCGGTCCAGTCGACGTCGTGGGCGGCCAGCTCCCGCGCCGCCGCCAGGCAGGCTGCCCGCACGGCTTGGGTTTCGGCGACGGCGCCACCCACGAGTTCGGGCACGAGCAGGGGCGGGTGCGGCACGACGGCGACACGCGAGATCATGGCAACGCACGCTACTCATCGGCCACCACCAGTACCGATGCGAGCCTTGACCTGTTTGAATGCGCGCGGGGTACTGGGGACTATTGAGGAGTCGCGGTACCCGGGTGCTCAGGCCCCGCCGTAGGCGGGGCGCCCGTGGTCGGCACGGGCACCACGAAGTGGGCAGGCGAGGAGGAAGCCGGCGATGACGGAACACGAGACGACACCGGAAGCCACTGGTGACAGTGGCACGGGGGCGGTGGTCGAGGAGACGCGGACGGTGAGCGCACCTCCGCCGGTCCCCGTGGCGTCGGACCACCCTGACCGCTGGGGGCGCGTCGACGAGGACGGCACCGTCCACGTCAAGACGGCGGACGGTGAACGGGTCGTCGGTTCCTGGCAGGCGGGGGAGCCCGCCGAGGGCCTGGCGCACTTCGCGCGCCGGTTCGACGACATCCGCACCGAGGTCGAGCTGCTGGTGACCCGGCTGACGTCCGGGGCGGGCGACCCGAAGCACGCGATGACCAGCGCGAAGCACGTCCAGGAGAGCTTGAAGGACGCCGCGGTCGTCGGTGACCTGGCGGCCCTGTCCGCCCGGGTCGAGTACGTCCTGGTGCTCGCCGAGCAGGGCCTGGAGGCCGCCAAGGCCGCCAAGGACGAGGCGCGCGCGGCGGCGGGCGCCCGGAAGCTGGCCCTGGTCGAGGAGGCCGAGGTGCTGGCCAACGAGTCCACCCAGTGGAAGGCCGCCGGCGACCGCCTGCGGGCGATCCTGGACGAGTGGAAGACCATCCGCGGGGTCGACCGCAAGACCGACGAGCAGCTGTGGCGCCGGTTCTCCAAGGCCCGCGACGCGTTCAACCGGCGCCGGGGTTCGCACTTCGCCGACCTCGACCGGCAGCGCGGTGTCGCGAAGAACCGCAAGCAGGAGCTGGTCGACGAGGCGGAGAAGCTCGTCGAGTCCGACGACTGGGGCCCGACCGCCGGCCGCTACAAGGAACTGATGGTCGAGTGGAAGGCCGCCGGCCGCGCCCCGAAGGAGGCCGACGACGCCCTGTGGCAGCGCTTCCGCGCGGCGCAGGACGCGTTCTTCGCCCGCCGGTCGGAGGCCTTCAGCGAGCGTGACGCGGAGTTCGCCGCGAACGCGAAGCTGAAGGAGGAACTGCTGGCCGAGGCCGAGCACATCGACCCCAGCCACGACCTTGAGGCGGCCCGGCAGCAGCTGTACCGCATCCAGGAGCGGTGGGACGCGATCGGCAAGGTCCCGCGCGAGCGCGTGCGGGAGCTGGAGGGCAAGCTGCGCGCCATCGAGGAGCGGGTGCGCGGCGCGGTCGACGCCCAGTGGCGGCGCTCCGACCCGGAGGCCGAGGCCCGGGTGGCGCAGTTCCGCGAGCGGGTCGAGCAGTTCGAGGCCCAGGCGGCCAAGGCCCGGTCGGCCGGCGACAAGCGGCGGGCCGAGCAGGCCGAGGCGCAGGCCAAGCAGTGGCGCGAGTGGCTGGCGGCGGCTGAGCAGGCCGTGGCCACCCGGTAGCTTCAAGCAGCACAAAAGAGCCCCTTCCCGCCACCGGGAAGGGGCTCTTTTACGAGGTCACTGCAGCGCGGGGCGGGAGGCGGCGATCTTCAGCCACTTCACCAGCAGCACGACGATGGCGATCACGGCGATGACCAAGCCCGCGCCCGGTCCCGGGCCCGGCTGGTGGCCGGTGGTCGTCTGGGTCATCCAGATCGACAGGACGCCGCTCACCGAAGCCGCGAAGGACGCCAGGGCGCTCAGCCATGCCAGCGCCCACCGCCGCACCGCCAACGTGAGCGCCGGGAACAGCACCCCGGCCACCAGCACCGCGTACGAGAACACCTTGGGCAACGCCTGCGCCTCGCCGAGCAGCACCCGCAACCCGGTGTCGTCGTCCACCCACGGCAGCACGAACGACACCAG
This sequence comes from Actinosynnema sp. CA-248983, assembly GCA_050954585.1. Lineage (GTDB taxonomy): Bacteria > Actinomycetota > Actinomycetes > Mycobacteriales > Pseudonocardiaceae > Actinosynnema. The sequence goes on from CP191863.1 coordinate 1,988,438, forward strand.
GATCGCCAGCGCCGCCACCGCGATCAGCATCGCGCCCGCGCCGGGGTCGAAGCGCTTGGCGGCCGAACGGCCCACGCTGTCGATCTCGTCTCGGAGACCGGCCAGGTCTTCCGGGTCGTTGGTCATCCGACCGCGCACCCGCCCGTCGTGGCCGGGAGCGGTTCGGGGGCGCCGAACTTCGGGAGTCCGAGGGTGACGCCCGCCGTCTTCGGGCGGATGCCGGCTTCGGACCGGTCGCCGGCCTTGGTGCGGCGGTGGCTGACCAGGGGGCTGTCGGCGATGAGGTTGTGCGGGGCCGCGTAGGTGATGACGGTCTCCACGACGTCGCCGGGGCGGATGTCCGCGTCGCCGGGGGTGAAGTGGACCAGGCGGCCGTCGCGGGCGCGGCCGGACAGGCGGTGGGTCTCGGCGTCCTTGCGGCCCTCGCCGTTGGCGACCAGGACCTCCACCGCGCGGCCGACCTGGAGCTTGTTCTGCTCCCAGGACATCTCGTTCTGCAACGCCACCAGGCGGTCGTAGCGCTCCTGCACGACCGCCTTCGGGAGCTGGTCGGGCAGCGACGCGGCGGGCGTGCCGGGGCGCTTGGAGTACTGGAAGGTGAAGGCGCTGGAGAAGCGGGACTCGCGGACGACCTCCAAAGTGGCCTGGAAGTCCTCCTCGGTCTCACCGGGGAAGCCGACGATGATGTCGGTGGTGATGGCCGCGTCCGGCATGGCCTCGCGGACCTTGTCCAGGATGGACAGGTACTTCGCCGACCGGTAGGACCGGCGCATCTCCTTCAGCACGCGGTCCGAACCGGACTGCAGCGGCATGTGGAGCTGGTGGCACACGTTCGGCGTCTCGGCCATCGCGGCGATGACGTCGTCGGTGAAGTCCTTCGGGTGCGGCGAGGTGAAGCGGACGCGCTCCAGGCCGTCGATGCCGCCGCACGCGCGCAGCAGCTTGCCGAACGCGAACCGGTCGCCGAACTCGACGCCGTAGGAGTTGACGTTCTGCCCGAGCAGGGTCACCTCCAGCACGCCCTCGTCGACCAGCGCCTGGACCTCGGCCAGCACCTCGCCGGGCCGGCGGTCCTTCTCCTTGCCGCGCAGCGACGGGACGATGCAGAACGTGCACGTGTTGTTGCACCCGACCGACACCGACACCCAGCCCGAGTAGGCCGAGTCGCGGCGGGCGGGCAGCGTCGACGGGAAGGTCTCCAGGGCGTCGAGGATCTCGACCTGGGCCTCGCGGTTGTGCCGGGCGCGTTCGAGCAGCACCGGCAGCGATCCGATGTTGTGCGTGCCGAACACCACGTCGACCCACGGGGCGCGCTTGACGATCTCGCCCTGGTCCTTCTGCGCGAGGCAGCCGCCCACGGCGATCTGCATGCCGGGGTTGGCGGCCTTGGCGGGCGCGAGGTGGCCGAGGGTGCCGTAGAGCTTGTTGTCCGCGTTCTCCCGGACCGCGCAGGTGTTGAACACGACCACGTCCGGCGTCGCGTCACCCTCCGCGGGCGCGTAGCCGGCGTCCTCGAGCATCCCGGCGAGGCGCTCGGAGTCGTGCACGTTCATCTGGCAGCCGAACGTGCGGATCTGGTAACTGCGGGTCACTCCCACCCCATCCTTCCGTCGGGTCCAGGGTAGAGCGTGGACGTGGGACGATGCGCGGGTGTCGGGAGTGCTGCTGCGGGTGCAGGCGGCCGGGGCGGTGCTGGCCCTGGCCACGCTGTCGCTGACCGCGTGCGGCGACGAGTTCGACCACGTCAAGCTGACCATGGCGGCGGGCAGCGACTCGGGCGTCTACCACCGGCTCAGCGGCGCGCTGGCCGACTCGTGGACCCGCGACCCCGGCATCCCGCACCCCCAGGTCGTCGTCACCGCCGGTTCGGTGGACAACCTCGAACGGCTCGGCGCCAACACCGCCCAGGTGGGCTTCTCGGCGGCCGACGCGGCCGAGCGCGCCCACAACGAGGCGAAGGGCCACCGGATCTCCGCGCTGGCCCGCATGCACGACGACTACCTCCAGGTCGTGGTCCGCGACGACATCCCGGCCACCAAGCTCACCGACCTCACGGGCCTGCGCGTGTCGCTGGGCGCGAAGGACTCGGGCGTGCTGGTCATCGCCGAACGGCTGCTCCAGTCCGCGGGCATGTCGCCGACCGCCGACCTGAAGCCGCACTACCTCGACCTCAACGCCACCACCGACGCCATGCGCGACGGCTCGCTGGACGCGTTCTTCTGGTCCGGCGGCGTACCCACCACGGGCGTGCAGACGCTCGCCACCACGGTCAAGATCCGCATGCTGGACCTGAGCGACGTCCTGCCGCGGCTGCGCGCCCAGTACCCGGTCTACGGCTCGGCCACCCTGCCCGCCTCGGCCTACGAGCTGCCCGGCGGCCCGGTCACCAAGCCGGTCACCACCCTGGTCGTGCGCAACTTCCTGCTGGTCAACGACACGATGTCGGACGACGTGGCGGAAGCGCTGCTCAGGGGCCTGTTCCAGGCGCAGGGCGCGATGGTCGCGGCGAGCCCGGTGGCCCGGTCGATAGAGGTCAGATCGGCGATCGAGACCACCCCGATCCCGCTGCACCCGGGCGCGATGCGCTACTACCGGGACGTGAAGGTCTAGGCGGCGGGGAAGGTGACGGTCACCCGCAGCCCGCCGCCCTCGGGCAGCGACAGCTCCACCGAACCGTCCACCCGCTCCACGATCTGCCGCACGATCGCCAGCCCCAGTCCCGAGCCCTGGATGTTCTGGTGCGCCGGGGACCGCCAGAACCGGTCGGTCGCCCGCTCCAGCTCCTCCGGCGTCAGCCCCGGCCCCTCGTCCTGCACCGACAGCCGCACGACCCGGTCCAGCCGCCGCACGTCCACCCGGATCAGGGTGTTGTCGGGGGTGAACTTCAGCGCGTTGTCCAGCAGGGCGTCCAGCACGGCCTCGACGCCGCGCGGCGGGGCCAGGGCGCGCCCGCCGCGCTCGCCGTCGAGCACCAGGTGCACCGAGCGGGCCGCGGCGGCGGCGTTCCAGGCGGACAGCCGGCCCGCGACGGCCTGGTCGACGTCCACCGGCAGCGGGTCCACCGAGGGCGCGGCGGCGCGGGCCATGGCCAGCAGCTCGTCCAGGATGCGGTTGAGCCGGTCGGCCTCGTCCAGCGCGGCCACCTGGTGCACCTCGGCCTCGCCGGAGACGTGCCCCTCCAGGTTGGACAGCCGCAGCTTCAACGCGGTCAGCGGGTTGCGCAGCTGGTGCGAGGCGTCGGCGACGAACGCCCGCTGCGCGGCCAGCACGTCGGTCACGTTCGCCGCCATCTGGTCGAACGACCGGGACAGCTGCCGCAGCTCCGGCGGGCCCGACGCCGACCCCACCGGTTCCACCGCCCGCCCGCTCACCACCGAGGCCAGCAGCCTGCCGGTGGCGTCGTCCAGCGCCCGCACCGGCCGCAGCGTCCAGCGCACCAGCGGCAGGGCCGCGAACACGCCCAGCGCGAGCACCAGCAGGCTGGCCACCAGCAGCACCGACCACCACAGGGCGACCTCGCGCCGGGTCTTGTCGGTGGGGGAGAAGGTGACGATCGCGCCCCGCACCTCGCCGTCGGCCAGCACCGGCTCGGCGAGCACCAGCTCGGTGTGGTCCCACGGCATGAACAGCGCGGGCGCGGTCGGCTGGCGGCCCGCCAGCGCGCTGTCCACCAGCTCCTTCACCCCGTCCGGGGAGACGTCCACCGGCCCGGACGCGACCACCACCGTGCCCGACCGGTCCAGCAGCGCCACCTTGATCCCGTACAGCTCCTGGTAACGGACGAGTTCCCGTTCCATCACGGTTGGCTGGTCGTCGATCAGCGGACGCTGCGCGACCGAGGCGAACCGGGCCGTGTCGGTCAGCCGGTCCAGGAACATCTCCTGCTGCTCGGTCGCCGCGACCCCGCGCCCGAGCGGCACGCCCATGCCGACCAGCACCAGCACGATCAGGGTGAGGACGATCCCGAGCAGCCGCGACCGCATGTCAGCCGGTCTCCGACAGCCGGTAGCCGACGCCGCGCACGGTCTCCAGCAGCGCCGGACGGCCGAGCTTGGTGCGCAGGGTCGCCACGTGGACGTCCAGCGTCCGGTTCGCCCCCGCCCACGTCCGGCCCCACACCTCGGCCAGGATGCGCTCCCGGGTGCACACCGCGCCGCCCGCGGCCATGACCAGCGCGAGCACCTGGAACTCCTTGCGCGACAGTGCCACGGGTTCACCCGCCACGGTGACCTCGTGCCGGGCCAGGTCGACTCGCACGTCGGCCACCTCGAACACCTCCGTGCCGGTGCCGCCGACCCCGACCGGGTCGCCGCGCCGCCGCCGCACCGCGTGCACGCGGGCCACGAGTTCGCCCACGTCGTACGGTTTGACCAGGTAATCGTCCGCGCCGGCGTGCAACCCCAGGATTCGGTCGTCGATTTCCCCGCGGGCCGATACGACGATGATGGCGACGTCACTCGCCGCCCGGATATTGCGGCAGAGCGTGACGCCGTCGATATCCGGCAGACCCAGGTCCAGCAACACGACGTCGATACCGGCCAGCCGATCGAGCGTCCCCCGACCGGTTGCCTGTCGGTCTACTGTGAAACCCCGCCGTGTCAGCGCCGGGACCAGCGCTTCTGCCACGCGGTCGTCGTCTTCGACCAACAGCACGCGCACCGGCGTCCTCCCGAGTTATTGTCGCCTGCCTGTGACAGAGTTGAGACCCTAAGTCTTGCTCAACCGCCTGGACTGGTGTGGTGATGCACACCTAGGTTTCCCGCCATCGCTCTCCGAGCCCCGACTGGAGGATCTGATGACCGCCCCACACCTGCTCCGCCGATGATCCGGATGGCGGGCGTGGACAAGTTCTTCGGGCCCCTCCACGTGCTCAAGCAGGTCAACCTCGAGGTGCCCAAGGGCCAGGTCGTCGTCGTGCTGGGGCCGTCGGGCTCGGGCAAGTCGACCCTGTGCCGCACGATCAACCGCCTCGAACCGATCAACTCCGGCACCATCGAGGTCGACGGCCAGCCCATGCCCTCGGAGGGCAAGGAGCTGGCGCGCCTGCGGGCGGACGTCGGCATGGTCTTCCAGTCGTTCAACCTGTTCGCGCACAAGAGCATCGTCGACAACGTGATGCTCGCACCGGTCAAGGTCCGCAAGACCCCGCCCGCGCAGGCCCGCAAGGCGGCGATGGAGCTGCTGGAGCGGGTCGGCATCGCGAACCAGGCGGAGAAGTACCCCGCCCAGCTGTCGGGTGGGCAGCAGCAGCGGGCGGCGATCGCCCGTGCCCTGGCGATGAAGCCCAAGGTGATGCTGTTCGACGAGCCGACCTCCGCGCTGGACCCCGAAATGGTCCAGGAGGTGCTGGACGTCATGACGACCCTGGCCCGCGAGGGCATGACCATGCTCGTGGTGACCCACGAGATGGGCTTCGCCCGCAAGGCCGCGGACCGGGTGATCTTCATGGCCGACGGCGAGGTCGTCGAGGACTCGACGCCCGAGGACTTCTTCTCGGCGCCGAAGTCCAACCGCGCGAAGGACTTCCTTGGCAAGATCCTGACCCACTGAAGTCCCTTTGACCGCGGCGCTCAAGCCTGGCGCCGCCAGATCCCGACGAAGAGCAGGAGAAGACGATGAGGGTTCGCACCCTTGCGGTGGCGCTGCTGGCCGGCGGCCTCGCCCTGACCGCGTGCGGCAAGGAGGGGACCCCGGGCGGGTCGACCCCGGCCCCCACGCAGCAGGTCGCCACCGACGTGAAGGTGGACGGCTCGGACACGTTCAAGAAGATCCAGGCCCGCGGCAAGGTCGTCATCGGCGTCAAGGAGGACCAGCCGGGCCTGGGCTACAAGGACCCGACGAGCGGCAAGTACAGCGGCTTCGACGTCGAGATCGCGAAGCTGATCGCCGCCAAGCTGGGCTACGACGACGCCAAGATCGAGTACAAGGCGATCGCCTCCGCCGGTCGCGAGCAGGCGCTGATCAACGGTGACGTCGACTACTACGTCGGCACGTACACCATCAACGACAAGCGCAAGCAGCAGGTCGCGTTCGCCGGCCCCTACTTCACCGCGGGCCAGGACCTGCTGGTGAAGAAGACCGACGACTCGATCACCGGCCCGGAGACCCTCAAGGGCAAGAAGGTCTGCTCGGTCACCGGCTCGACGCCGATCCAGAAGGTCAAGAACGAGGGCCTGACCGAGGCGTCGAACATCGTCGAGCTGCAGAACTACTCGCAGTGCGTGCAGCAGCTGGAGCAGGGCGCGGTCGACGCGGTCACCACCGACGACGCGATCCTCAAGGGCTACGCGGCGCAGCAGCCCGACGCGTTCAAGGTCGTCGGCAAGCCGTTCTCCAAGGAGCCCTACGGCATCGGTCTGGCCAAGGACGACAAGGCCCTGCGGGACAAGGTGAACGACATCCTCGAAGAGGCCATCACCGGCGGCCAGTGGGAGAGCATCTACAACGCGACCCTCGGCAAGTCGGGCTCGCCGGCCACCAAGCCGGTCCTCGAGCGGTACTGATTCCCTGAGGCGGCCGGCCGCCCCGCACCCGGTGTGGGCGGCCGGCCCACCCCCGACCCTGCTAGCCGAGGAAGACGATGAACGTCCTGCTCGACAACCTCGACCTGTACGGGCCGGGGTTCCTCAACACCATTGAGCTGTTCCTCTACTCCGCGGTCGGCTCGCTGGTGTTGGGCACGATCCTGGCGATGCTGCGGGTCTCCCCGGTCCCGATCTTCCGCGCCGCAGGCACGCTGTACGTCACGGTCGTGCGCAACACGCCGTTGACGCTGGTGTTCTTCTTCTTCGCCTTCGCGTTCCCGCTGCTCAAGATCGTGGACGTGGAGACGTTCGGCGGCTCGGCCGCCCGCTACTACTTCACCGCCGCGTTGATCGCGTTGACTCTCTACACCTCCGCTTTCGTGTGCGAGGTGGTCCGCTCGGGCATCAACACCGTGCCGGTGGGCCAGGCGGAGGCCTCCCGTGCGCTGGGCCTGACCTTCAGCCAGATGCTCGGCTCGGTGGTCCTGCCGCAGGCGACCCGCGCGGTCGTGCCGCCGATGATGAGCACCATGATCGCGCTGCTGAAGAACACCACGATCGCCGCCGGCTTCTCGGTGTTCCAGGCGGGGTCGATCAGCGCGAACCTGTCCGAACGTGGTGAGAGCCAGTTGATCGGCCTGCTCTGGGTGGCGTTGTTCTTCGTCATCCTCGTGATCCCCATGACCCTGCTGCAACGCAGCCTCGAGAAGCGGTGGAGCGTCGCCCGATGAGCGCCTCGGTCCTCTTCGACGTCCCCGGCCCCAGGGCTCGGCTGCGGTACCGCCTCTACGCGGTTCTCGGCACCCTGGTCCTGGCGGCCGGGATCGCCTTTGTGCTCTATCGGTTCTACGACAGCGGGCAGTTCGCCGGTCAGAAGTGGTCGTGGCTGGAGTACGAGTACGTGCAATTGCGCCTGCTGAGCGCGTTGGGCAACACGCTCAAGGCGTTCGTGGCGGGCGCGATCCTGGCGATGCTGTTCGGCGCGATCTTCGCGGCCGGCCAGCTCTCCGACCACAAGATCATCCGCGTGCCGTCGCTGGTCGTCGTGGAGTTCTTCCGCGCCGTCCCGCTCGTGGTGCTGATCTTCATCTCGCACTACGGCCTGGGGCTCGGCGCGAAGATCGACAGCACGATCGGCGACTTGACCGGTCTGACGATGGGCGGCACGTTCTACTCCGTCGTCATCGGCCTCACGCTCTACAACGGCTCGGTGCTGGCCGAGGTGTTCCGGGCGGGTGTGCTGTCCCTGCCGCGCGGCCAGAGCGAGGCGGCGTACGCCCTGGGCATGCGAAAGAGCCAGGTGATGAACCTGGTGCTGCTGCCCCAGGCGATCCGGGCGATGCTGCCGGCGATCATCAGCCAGTTGGTGGTGCTGCTGAAGGACTCGGCGCTCGGTTTCATCATTGAGTACGAGGAGTTGCTGCGAGAGGCGCGCTTCCTCGGTGGCCAGTTCGAGTTCGGTCGCCCGCTGGTGCCGATCACCATCGTGGTCGCGGCCGTCTACATCGGGATGTGCCTGCTGCTGACGTGGCTGGCGAACACGCTGGAGAAGCGCAACCGCCGCAACAAGAAGGTCGTGGAGATCGAGGCCAAGCCCGCCGAGGACGTGGTCGCGGCAGCCGTCTGACCGCAGACGTGCAAAAGGGGCGGAACCCACTCGGGTCCCGCCCCTTTTCCCGTGTCAGGTGTGGCGGAGCAGCGCGCCGACGCCTTCCCAGAGCTTGGCCTCGTCGGTGATGACCACCTCCGCGCCCGTGGCGCTCGCGGCCAGCGCGAGGACCTCGTCGGCCGGCTGTTGCTCGACGTGGTCGACGCCGAGCGCGCGCAGGTCCGACTCGCGGGTGGCCACCTGGGCCGGGTCGTCGCCGGCGAACACCATCCGGTCGCCGAGCGGGGTTCGGTTGGCGACCAGGAGCGCGGCCACGTTGGCTTCTCGCAGCGCCGCCACCACCCGCTCCATGCCCTGCACCGCCAGACCTCCGTCGCGGCCGGCTTCGGCGGCGAAGCGCTCGACGACGTCGTGTTCGCGGGTGTAGCGGTGCTGGGCGACCAGGGCCTTCACGGCCGCGTCGAACGCCTCGTCGTCGGCGCCACCGGCCAGGCTGCCGCCCTCGACCTCGACCAGGACGTCCCGGCAGCGTTGGCTCAGTTCCTCGCGGATGCCGGCGCGGGCCTGGACTTCGCCGCCCAGGATGAGCAGCGGGGCGTTCAGGCCTTCGACCAGGGTCTCCGCGGCCTCGGCCACCCGGGCGGCGTTGCGCTGGGCGGTTTCCTCGACGGTGTTCTGGAGGCGTTTGTGGGACCAGCCGCCGCCACCCACCTTGTGCAGCGGGTGCTGTTCGCCGTGGACCTCGGTCGACGTCTCGACCCGGCCGTCGTGCGCGTGCAGGTCGGCGCCCGCGCGGTCGGCCACGATCACGACGTGCGGCACCTGCGGTTCGTGCAGGCTGGCCAGCGGCAGCAGGTTCGGGCGGGGGACCAGCGGGCCGAGTCGGCGGCCGGCGGTCTGGGTAGGGCCCAGTCGAGCAGGAGTTCGCCGTGGGCCGCGATGAGGGCCCGGCCGGCCTTGCCCACGGCGGGTTCCAGGGCCGCCGTGTCCATCGCGCGCAGGGTGTCCTCGTCCGCACCCTGCCGCGCCAGGTCGTCGCGCAGCCCGCGCCAGCGCAGTTCCAGCGCCTTGGCCGCGTCCTCCGTGTCGTGCGAGGCGTCCAGGTAGACCGACGCGAACGGTCCGCGCTCCCGGACCACCTCTCCCAAGGTGGACATGTCCATGGGTGTCGGCTACCCGCTGTGCCACCGCGTAACCTCGGTGCCATGGTCGACGAACCGGGTGCGCTGGCCAAGGCGCAGCAGACAGCGGTGGACCACCTGCTGCGGGTCGGCATCGAGGGCTTCGGCCCGTTCAAGAGCGCGCACACGATGGCGTCCGACCTGCTGGACCGCGGGCTGACCAGGGACGAAGCGGTGCGGAACCTGATCCGCACGCACGTCACCGCCGCGGGCATCCAGGGGTTCGCCACGAACATCGGCGGGCTCATCACCCTCCCGGTCACGCTGCCCGCCAACGTCGCCGCCGCCTACCTGGTGCAGACGCACCTGATCGCCTCCATCGCCGCCGTCTACGGGCACGACCTGGACAGCGAGGAGGTGCGCACGGCGATCCTGGTGTGCCTGCTGGGCAACGCCGGCACCGAGGTGCTGAAGAAGGCGGGCATCAAGGTGGGCGCGAAGCTCACCATGAACCTGATCGAGCGAATCCCGGCGCAGCTGATCCGGGAGATCAACAAGCGGGTCGGCTTCACGCTGCTGGCCAAGTACGGCACGTCCAGGGGCGCGATCACGCTGGCCAAGGGCGTCCCCCTGGTGGGTGGCGTGATCGGCGGCGGGTTCGACGCGGTGACCACGCGGGCGGTGGGCGGCTTCGCGCGGCGGTTCTTCGCCGAGCGCGCCGAGGTGCCGTTCGTGGTGGACGGTGAGGTCGTGGAGGGCGAGATCGTCCAGGAGCGGCGCACCGAGCTGGAGTGACGATTGGCCCAGGATTTCGAGTCGGCTCGCGGTTCGTGCTCAACACCGGTGCGGTGGTGGTGGGGCAGGTGCGGTTGGCGCGCGGTGTCACGGACCTGCGCACGGCGGTGCGCTCGGTGCGGCGCGGCGGTGTGCTGCTGCTGGTGTCGTGCGGGGTCTTCGCGTCGTCCGAGGGGCGCGGCACGTGGGTGGCGGTGCTGGTGGGTTGCCTCTTCGCGCGGTGATCTTGATCGCTCGGAAAAGTCCTTGGCATCCGTGGACGGGACGCGCTAACGTCGTCGACATGTTCTTCCAGATCTACATCTGAGGATTCTCCTCCTCCGCGCCGCACGCGAGGCCCCGGGCCCGTGCGAGCGCTCCTTCCTGGTGGCCCTAGCGGCTCTGTGACGACCTAAGCGGTCGTCTGCCTTTTGCACGCCTCGAATTCTCATGAGGAGGCGGTCGCATGCCCACCATGCGCACTGAACACACCAACGACGGTTTGCCGACCAACCGCAAGGCTCGTCGTGCCCAGGGTGCGGCCCAGCCGCGCTTCGGCGGCGGGCGGCTCGTCGTCGCCAACCCGCGCCAGTACGCCATGCGGCGTCGCTGACCAGCGACAACGCCACACCTGAGGAGGATCTTGGCGATGATCGAGAACAACGACGTCCCGGCCGAGGGCGAGCAGTCCGAGTCGCCCGAGCAGTCGCCGGAGTACGTCCCGAACCGCCGCGAACGCCGCGGCCACGCCCAGAAGAACGGTGGCGTGAACAAGAACCCCGGCCAGCCGCACCAGGCGAACTTCGTCGGGCGCAGGCTCTTCCGCCGCAACGGCGGCTGAGCGCGCCGCGGCCTCCGGCCCCCGATGTCGATTTTCGCACGGGGGGCCGACAGTTCCCGGCGGCCGGCCATTCGGCACCGCCGGCACCGCGCTCATCACGCGGTGCCGGCGGTGTGCCCGCATTCGTCCGGTTCCTTTGGGGTGCGCGGAATTCGTCTAGGCTCGTGGCGTCATGAGCGCACAGCGGGTGAGTCCGGTTCTCGTCGGCCGGGCCGAGGAGTTCACGCGGCTGGGTTACGCGTTCGCCGACCCGCCCGCGACCGTCCTCCTCGGCGGTGAGGCCGGGGTCGGGAAGTCACGGCTGGTGGCGGAGTTCGTGTCCGGGCTGGACGCGCGCGTGCTGGTCGGCGGGTGCGTCGAACTGGACGGGCTGCCGTTCGCGCCGTTCGTCGCCGCCCTGCGCGGGGTGGCGCTGACCGAGCGGGAACGCGCCGACCTCGCGTCCCTGGTGCCCGGGTTGGAACCACGTCCGGGTGATGAGGCGCGCCCGCGGCTGTTCGAGGGTGTGCTGGCTGCTGGCCCGGTTGTCCGAGCAGCGGCCCGTGGTGCTGGTCGTCGAGGACGCGCACTGGGCCGACCGGTCCAGCCGCGACCTGCTGGACTTCCTGGTGCGCAACCAGCGCGCGGTGCCGCGGTCGTTGATCGTGGTGACCCATCGGACCGACGAGACCAGTCGTCCGCTGCGGGCGGTGTTGGCTGAACTCGGTCGGGTGCCGTGGGTGCGCGCGGTCGAGTTGGGGCGGCTGTCCGCGCGGGACGTCCGCCGGCAGTTGCGGGAGATCCTGGGCAGCGAGCCCGATCCCGAGTTCGCGCGCACCGTTTTCCGGCGCAGCGCGGGCAATCCGCTCTTCGTCGAGGCACTGTTGGACGAGTCCGCCGGGCGGTCGTTGGCCGAGTTGCTGCTGGGGCGGGTGGACCGGCTGGGGCCGGACGCGGTGGCGATCGTGCGCGCGGCGGCAGTCGGTGGCGCGAGAGTTTCCCACGCTGTTTTGAGCAAGATCGTCGACACCGCGACCATTCGGTCCACTGTGGACGGTGGAGTGCTGGTCGTGGACGGCGACGGCTACGCCTTCCGGCACGCCCTCATCCGCGACGCCGTATGCGCGGACCTCCTGCCCGGCGAACGTATCGACCTGCACGCCCGCTACGCCGAGGCGCTGCCCGAGGACGCCGCCGCCGAACTGACCCACCACCGCCACGCCGCCGGCGACCTGACCGGTGCCGTCGAAGCCGCGTGGCGCGCCGCCGACACGGCTCGCCGCGCCCTCGCCTACGCCGAACAGCTCGCCATGCTGGAACGCGTGCTCGACCTGTGGGACCACGCCGGGCACCTGGACGTCGACCGGAGCACCGTCGTGGAGAACGCGGGCGAGGCCGCGTGGCGGGCGGGCGAGGACACCCGGGGCGTCGAGCTGACGACGGAACTCCTCGCTTCCCTCGACCTCGACGCCGAACGCATCCGGTGCGCCGCCGTCCTGGAGCAACGGGCCCGCATGCTCGCCCGACTGGGCCGCCCGGAGGCCTTGGACGACCACCGCCGCGCCGTCGACGCGGTTCCCGAGGGTCACGCGATCCGGGGCTACCTGCTCAACTCCCTGGCCGACCGGCTGATGGAGGTCCCGGCGCCGGAACAGGCCCGTGCCGCCGCCGAACAGGCCCTGGGCGCTTCGCACCACGCCGGCGACGACCCGTCCGAGGCCGCCGCCCTGATCACCCTGGCCGTGCTGGACGCCCGTGAAGGCGACCTGGACGCCCAACTGCCACGCCTGACCAGAGCGGCGGCGATCGCCGAATCCGTTGCCGCGCACCAGATCCGGCTGCGTGCTTTGCGCTGGGAGTCCTCCCTGTCCGAGGCCTTCGGCAGACTGGACCGAGCCGAGGATCTCGCCCGACGCGGCCTCCGCACCGCCCGCGAACTGGGCCTGGCGAGATCGGCCGGGGTCGACCACGCCGTGGCGCTCGCGATGGCGCAGGTGGCGGCCGGCAAGTGGGACGAGGCCGTGGACTGCATCGACCACGCCCTGGACCACGCCCCACCCCCGAACCACCACGCCCACCTGTTGTGCCTCAAGGGTCACATCGACCTGCACCGAGGCGACCCCGACCGCGCCGAATGGGCCGTGTCCCGCGCTCACGACCTGGTCGGCTCGGGCTTCAGCCAAGACCCCCTCCTACCGACCCGCCTGGCCGCTGAAATCCTCCTGGCACAAGGCAAAGAAGCCGCCGACATCCTCCTGCCCGCCCTGGACCTGCCCCACCTCGCCCACGCCTCCCGCTTCGCCTGGCCCCTCCTGGTGATCGCCCGACGAGCCGGAATTGTCAGTACCCCGTGGGACAATGGAACCGGGGGCCGGAGGCCGGCCGGCGGAACCAGCGGGTCGCCGAGCCGCGTGGCGCCGGAGCTGCCGGTCGTGGGGCCGGTGCAGCGCGCCTGGTCGCTCACCTTCCACGGCTCGCCCGAGGCGATCGGGGCCTGGGAGGCCCTCAACCAGCCCTTCCACCTCGCCACCGCCCTGGTCGAGCACGCCGCCCACGACCCGAAGGCCCGCGCCGACGATCTGCGCCGAGCCGTCCACCTGGCCGACGCGCTCCAAGCGGCACCCCTCCGGTCCCGCGCCGCCGACCTGGCCCGCCGCGCCCACGTCACCCTCACCGGCGAAGGCACCGCCAAGCGCACCGGCTTCGGCCTGACCGCCCGCGAGGTGGAGATCCTGCGCCTGGTCACCGACGGCCTGGCCAACCGGGAGATCGCCGAACGCCTGTTCATCTCGGCGAAGACGGCGAGCGTGCACGTGTCGAACATCCTGGGCAAGCTGGGCGTGGCCAACCGCGTCGAGGCCGCCGCCACCGCACACCGGTTGGGCCTCTTCGAATAGGGCTGCCGCCCGATGTGCCGACCGGGGCCTTAGACCGACCGTCGTGGGCATGACGATCACGATCCTGGGCATCGCGGGCAGCCTGCGCGGCCAGTCGTTCAACCGCAGGCTGCTGGCCGCCGCCCGGCACGAACTGCCGCCGGGCACCGAACTGGTGGTGTGGGACGACCTGGCCACCGTGCCCCCGTTCGACGAGGACGCCGAGGAAGCGCCCGGTGAGGCCGTCGCCGGCCTGCGCAAGGCGGTCGCTGAGGCGCACGCGGTGCTCATCTCGACCCCCGAGTACAACAACTCCCTGCCCGGTCAGCTCAAGAACGCGCTGGACTGGGCGTCCCGGCCCTACGGCGCGGGCGTGCTGACCGGCAAGCCCGTCGCCGTCGTCGGCGCGAGCCCGGGTCCGCTCGGCGCGGCGTCCGCGCAGGCCGACGCTCGCCGCGTCCTGGCCACCGCGGGCGCCCGGGTGCTGCCCGGCCAGGTCGCCGTCGGGGACGCGTTCCGCCGGTTCGACGAGCACGGCCGGCTGCTCGACCACGACCTGCGGTCCTCGCTCGCCGACCTGCTCAAGGCGCTGGTGCCCGCATGACCCGCTGGGGTGCCGTGCTGGCGGTGGCGCTGTCGGTGGTGCTCGCGGCGCTGGACCTGACCGCCGTGGTGGTGGCGCTGCCGGTGCTGGGGGAGGACCTGGGCGCGGGGCCGACCGTGACCCAGTGGGTGCTGCACGCCTACAACCTGCCGATGGTCGCGCTGAGCATCCCGGCCGGCCGGTGGCTGGACCGGGTGGGGCACCGGCCCGCGTTCCTGCTGTCGGTCGTCGGGTTCGGCGTGGCGAGCCTGGCGATCGCACTGGCCCCGACCGCCGGGTTGGTGCTGGCGGGCCGGGCGGTGCAGGGCCTGTTCAGCGCGTTGATCGGGGCGGTGACGATGCCGGTGATCGGTGCGGCGGTCCAGCCGCGGCACCGGGGGCGGGCGATGAGCCTGGTGTTGACGCTGATCCCGTTGAGCGGGGTGGCGGGGCCGGCACTGGGCGGGGTGCTGACCGACGCGTTCGGGTGGCGGTCGGTGTTCCTGATCAACGTGCCGGTGGTGCTGGTGGCCGCGCTGGTGGGGATGCGGACGATCCCGCGTTCGGACCTGGGGCTGCCGTGGCCGGGCAAGCGCCTGCTGCTGGAGGCGGCGGTCGTCGGGGTCGGGGCGACGGCGTTGTTCGTGCACGTGTACCTGTTGCCGGTGGCGGTGGTCGCGCTCGTGGTGTGGCTGCGGCTGCCGGAGGCGCGTCCGGTGCGGGACATGCTCCGCAGGCCCCGGCTGAGCCTGGCGCTGGTGTCGATGCCGTTGATCATCGTCGGCATCGCGGCGCTGAACTTCGTCGTGCCCTACCTGATCGCCGACCGGCCGGCGGTCGTCATCGGCTTGGCGGTGCTGTCGATGTCGGCGGGCATGGCGGTGTTCTCGCCGCTCGCGGGCGCGCTCGCGGACCGGTTCGGGGCGGTCCCGGTCGCGGCGGTCGGCTCGGTGGTCGCCATGGTCGGCACCGCTCTCCTGCTGCCCGTGGACGCCACGACCCCGACCGCTGACCTGGTCTGGCGGCTGGCCGTGCTCGGCGTCGGCCACGGCCTGTTCGCCGGCCCGAACGCCGCCGCGATCCTCGCCGAGACCCCGTCGGAGCTGGTCGGCACGTCCGGCGGCCTGACCTCCCTGCTGCGCACCCTCGGGTTCTCGGCCGGGCCGGCCCTCGGTGCGGCGATCGGGTTGTTCACACCCACGGTGGTGGCGTTGCTGGTGGTCACGGCACTGGGCATCACCGCGTCGGCCGCACAACTGCGGTGGTCCCATCGGGCGGATGATCTGCCGTTCGAGCGCCGGGCGAACTAGCCTGAGGTGGGTAGCACCGGATCTGGCTCGGATCAGGGAGGCGCCACATGAGGATCGCTGACGTCCTGCGGACCAAGGGCTCGGCCGTCGCGACGGTCGGGACGAGAGCGTCGGTGGCTGAGCTGGTAGCCGCCCTCGCCGAGCACAACGTGGGCGCGATGGTCGTCGTCGGACCGGACGGCATCGCGGGCATCGTGTCCGAACGGGACGTCGTCCGCAGGCTGCACGACCGCGGCGCGGCCCTGCTGGAGGCGCCGGTCGAGGAGATCATGACGGCCGAGGTCTTCACCTGCTCGCCGAAGGACTCGGTGGAGAGCCTGTCGGTCCTGATGACCGAACGCCGCATCCGCCACGTGCCGGTGGTGGCCGACGGCCGGTTGGTCGGCATCGTCAGCATCGGCGACGTGGTGAAGAGCCGCATCAGCCAACTCGAAGAAGACCAGGACCAGCTGACCGCGTACATCGTTCAAGGCTGACCCGGGGCCCGATGCCGCGCTGCGCTTCCCCGCGCAGCGCGGCTTTCGTGCTGACCAAGGACTGGTCGGCCGCCCGTTCACCTGATCGGAGAACCGCTAGTCGTGGGTGCGGTGGTAGTGGCGGCTGACGCGGGCTCGGTTGCCGCAGGAGGGTTTGCACCACTGTTGTTTCGGGTGGGTGCGGACGAAGTAGCGGATGCACCTGGGGGACGGGCAGGCGCGTAGGTCGTCGCGCGTTTCGCCGGCCAGGAGTTCGATCGCGGACGTGGCCAGGTCGGCCAGGAGGCGTTCGCCGGGCGTCGCCGTGTCGACGTGGTGGAGCGTCGGCGGCGTGCCCCAGTGGAGTTGGGCTGCCCTCGGGGCGGTGGCTGCGGTGGTGTTGACCAGGTGCAGGGCCTCGTCCAACGGGCGCAGGTACGGGGTGTCGATGCGGGGGCCGGCGTTCGAGGCGTGGGCGAACAGGGAGCGGATGGCCCAGCGGAGGTCGGTGACGGCGTGCAGGAGGTCCTCGGTCGCCGGCGTGCCGGACCACGCGGTCAGGGCTTCGACCGTGGACAGGGCGTCGTCCAGGCCGCCGTGGCCGTCGTGGCGCACCGTGGCGGCGAACTCCAGCGCGCGGTTCATCCTCCTCATCCTAATGGACTTCGGGTGGGTGAACCGCTAGGTTGCCTAACGGCTTATCGCATCAATCCCATTAGGGGGAGTCGTGACGATCACTGGGGCCGCGTTGGACGCGCACCGTCGGCTGGGCGAACTGGTCGCCGGGCTGACCGACGACCGGGTCCGCGAGCCGTCCGTCCTGCCCGGCTGGACCCGTGGGCACGTGTTGGCGCACATCGCGGGCGTCACGGAGGCCATGGCCCGCCAGGCGGAGAACGAGGGCACCAAGCTGGAGCCCTACCCGGGTGGCCGCCCGGCGCGGGACGCGGCGATCGAGGAACGGGCCGGGCAGTCGGCGGCCGAGCACCGGGCCGCGATCGCGGCGGCCGTCGAACGGCTGGAGAAGGCGTGGGACGGCGTGCGGGACTGGTCGACGCCGGTCGCCTACTGCGACGGCACGCTGGAGGACACCGCCTACGCGGTGTGGCGCGAGATCGAGATCCACACGTTCGACCTCGGCCTCGGCCAGGTCACCTTCTCGCCCGAGTTCTGCGAGCACACCGTGGACTTCCTGGCCAAGCGCGTCCCGGACGGCGTCCAGCTCACCCTCGTCTCGCCGGGTCGCAAGTGGACGATCGGCACGGGTGAGCCGCACGAACTGCGCGGCGAGGCGACCGACCTCGTGGTGTGGCTGGCGGGCCGCGACCCGCTGGGCGAGATCACCGGGACGCGGCCGGAGCTGAACCCCTGGCCGTAGGGACTACAGGGTCCGCACGGTCCGGGTGCGGGTGATCAGGACCGCCTGGACCACCAGACCCGCCACGGCGATCCACAACGCGGTCCGGTGGTCGAAGAGGCCTGCAAACAGGCCGCCCAGCGGCGCTCCGATGACGATCATGGCCCGGTTCAGCGACCGGATCGTGGCGTTCATCCGGCCCTGGAGGTGGTCGGGCGTGATGGCCTGCCGGTAAGCCATCTCCGGCGGGCTGCCCACGCCCACGCCGAAGCCCCACACGAGCTGGGCGGCCGACAGCACGACCAGCCCGGTCACGGTCGAGTCGGCGAACGGGACCAGCGCGTAGGCCAGAGGTGTCGTCCACTGCCCCAGCACGATCACCCGGCCCGGACGCAGCACCGCCACCGCCCGGTTGGACAGGGACGCGCCGACGACCGTGCCGACCCCGCCCACCGCGAACGCGATGCCCAGCTCGAACGCCGAGAACCCCAGCACCTCGTACCCGAACACCAGGAACACCGTCGCCGCCATCCCGTTGAACAGGAACCACAGGTGCCCCGTGACCGCCATCGGCCGCAGCACCGGGTGCCGGTACACCCACCTCAACCCCTCGCGCAGCTCGCGCCGCAGGTTCCGGCGTTCGGGCGGCACGACCTGTTCCTCCACCCGGAGGGTGGTCAGGACCAGCCCCGACGCCAGGTAGGACACCGCGTCCACGAGGATCGCCAGCGGCGCGCCGACGGCCGTGATCAGCACGCCTGCCAGGGTCGGCCCGGCCGACTGCGCGGTCGCCCGGGTCTGCTCCATGCGGGCGTTGGCGGTGGTCAGCCAGGTCGCCGGCACGAGCTTCGGCAGGAACGACTGGTGCGCCGCGTCGTACATCAGCGACAGCGCGCCGAACACCGTGACCAGCGCGAATAGCACCGGAAGCGTCAGCACGCCGACCGCGTGCAGCACCGGCACCAGCCCCAGCACGACGAACCGCGCCAGGTCCGCCCCGACCAGGATCGGCCACCGCCGGTACCGGTCCACCACGACGCCCGCCAGCAGGCCGAACAGCAGGTACGGCACCCACGGCGCGGACCGCAGCAACCCCACCTCGAACTCGGACGCGGCCAGGTCGTCCATCGCCAGGACGGCCAGTGCCAGCGTCGTGATGTGCGTGCCGACCAGCGACACCGTGTCCGCGGCCCAGAACTTCAAGAATGCTCTTGTCAAAACGCCCCCTTGAGCAACAAGCTTGCCAAACCGCCGCGTGTCTTCGTGGTGGAAGGAGACGACGTGGCACCGACCCGTCGTTCAGTGCTGGCAGGCATCGCGGCGTCGCCGCTGCTCATCGGTGGTGGCGTGGCGAACGCGGCCACATGGCGGCAGAAGTGGGCCGCACAGGGCATGAGCGCGTTCGAGAGCGTCGAGGACGACCGCGCCGACTCGCACCCCGGCGTCACGCACATCTACATGCAGGGCACCGACTACCGGTTCGACATGCACACCCAGGACCGCGACACGTCCACCGACCGGCAGCGCAACGAGGTCGCGGGCATGCGCACCAACGGCGCCAACGTCAACATCTACAAGGGCGAGACCTGGCGCTTCAGGTACTCGATGTTCATCCCCAGCTCGCTCCAGGCCACGACCACCTTCACGCACATCATGCAGACCAAGATGCCCGGCGTCGGCTCCGCGCCGGTGACCGTGATGTCGTTGCGCCGCACGAACGGGGTGCAGAAGATCGAGTTCAAGGTGGTCGAGGGCAACGTGCTGGTCGGCAACACCGACCTGGTCCCCCTGCACAACCGGTGGATCGACACCGTGGTGGAGATCGGGGTCGGCGACGGCACGTCCGGCCGGGTGCGGTGGATCGTGCGCAGCGGCGGCGCGACCGTGCTGGACAAGACCCGCACCGGCGTGGACACCTGGCTGGGCGACCGCCTGCGCCCGAAGTGGGGCATCTACCGGTCGCTGGGCGACACGTCCGGGTCGCTCAAGAACTGCCACCTGCTGCTCCGCGATCTGCGGGCGGATAAATTCGAGTGATGCTGCACGAGATCGCCGAGGCCACCCGCCGCTTCATCGACCTGCTCGACGAGCGGCAGCGCGCGGCGGCGGTGCGGGACGTCACCGACGACGACCTGCGCCGCACGTGGGCCTACACGCCCGGACCGCGCCCCGGGCTGGTCCTCGGCGATCTCGACCGTGACCAGCGCAAGGCCGTGCACGGGCTGCTGGCGTGCGTGCTCAGCCCGCACGCCTACGCGCAGGCGGCGGCGGTGATGGCGCTGGAGGACGTGCTCGACGACCGCGAGGCCGGGCGCCGGGACCGGCACCAGGGCGACTACTGGACCGTCCTGCTGGGTGAACCGGGGTCCGACGAGCCGTGGGGCTGGCGGGTCGAGGGTCACCACCTGTCGGTGAGCGTGGTGGTGGCGGACGGCCGCGTGTCGGCGACCCCGTTCTTCCTGGGCGCGAACCCGGCGCGGGTCACCTACCGGGGTCGCACCGTCTCCCAGCCGCTGCGGCTGGAGGAGGAACTGGCCCGCGAACTCCTCGACCGCATGGGCCGGACCGCGCGCGGCCTGGCCGTGGTGTCCGACCGGCCGCCGCCGGACCTGTACACCGGCAACGCGTCACGGGTCGGCGACATCGAGCCGCAGGGCGTGACGCCGGCGCAGCTGGACCGGGCGTCGCGCGGCCTGCTGGTGGGCCTGGTGCGCTACTACCTGGACCGCCTGCACAGCGACCTCGCCGACGAGGAGTTCGACCAGCTCGACCTGGACCGACTGCACTTCGCGTGGCAGGGCTCGGCGTCGCGGGGTGCCGGCCACTACTACCGCGTCCAGGGTCCCGAGCTGCTCATCGAGTACGACAACACGGCCAACGACGCCAACCACGCGCACTCGGTGTGGCGCAGGCGGTCCGGGGACTTCGGCGACGACCTGCTGGCGGCGCACCGGGCGGCGGTGAGGCACGAGTGACGCCGGAGGAGGCGGTCGCGGAGCAGGAACGGCTGCGTCCGCTGGTGCGTGCTTCGTGCGATCCGGGTTTCACGGTCAGGTACGTCGCCGGCTTGGACGTCGCCTATGCGGATGACGACCGGGTGGTCGGTGCGGTGGTCGTCTTGGACGCGGTGTCGTTGGAGACCGTGGACACGGCGGTGGTTGCCGGTGTTGCCGATTTCCCTTACGTGCCGGGGCTTTTCGCCTTCCGTGAGCTGCCGACGCTGGTGGCTGCCCTGGACCGGTTGACCGTGCGGCCGGATCTGTTGGTGTGCGACGGGCAGGGGTTGGCGCACCCGAGGCGGTTCGGGTTGGCGTGTCACATCGGAGTGCTGACCGACTTGCCTTCTGTCGGGGTGGCGAAGACGCCGATGGGTGTTTTCGAGATGCCTTCCGACGAGCGGGGTGCCTGGACCGAGCTGGTGGACGACGGCGAGGTGGTGGGTCGGGCGTTGCGGACGCGGGCCGGGGTGAAGCCGGTGTTCGTGTCCGTGGGGCACCGGATCGACCTGGACCGGGCGTGCGCCGAGGTGCTGCGGCTGTGCTCGGTGCGGTTGCCGGAGACGACGCGGCGGGCGGACGCCCTGGGGCGGGCTCACCTGAGGTAGGCCAGCTCCGGGTGGCGGTCGAGGTAGGTGTCCAGGAGGCTCTTCGCGGTCTTGGTGGAGTCGACGAGCGGGTGCAGGCCGAACGCCTTGAGCGCGGCGGGGTAGGTGCCTTCGAGGACCAACCGGTCGATCGCTTTGACGGTCTGCACCAGGGCGGCGGCGTGGTCGGGCAGCGGGCTCACCGCGTCCGGCTTCGCGCCGTTCGCGCCCACTGTGCACGGTACTTCGACCACGGCGTTCTGGTCCAGTGTGGACAGTGTGCTTCCGTTGCGGACGTTGAGGATCAGGGTGGTACGTTCGTCGTTGGCGATGGCATGCACGAGCTTGAGCGCGACGTGCTCGTACCCGCCGCCTTCGAGGGAGTCGCGTTCCTGCTTCATGTAGGTGGCTTCCCGTTCGAGCCGGGTCGTCTCCCAGTCGACTTCGCCGTCGTAGAAGCGTTTTTGCTGGTGTAGCAGGAATGCGCCCCGGTCGTCCCCCATGGCGTCGCGGGTGTCGTAGTAGTAGTGCAGGTACTCGTTCGGGATGACCCCCAGGGCCTTTAGCCACTCCGCCCCGAACAGCCGACCTTCCTCGAACGACCGCAACTTGTCGTCGTCGGAGAGCAGTCGGGGGAGCAGGTTGTCGTGGTCGACGTAGACGCCTTGCAGCCAGCCGAGGTGGTTGAGCCCGGCGTAGTCGAAGCGGGCACCCTCGACACCCAGGGCTCGTTCGACGCGTCGGCACAGGCCGTAGGGGGAGTCGCAGATGCCGATGACGCGGTCGCCGAGGTGGTCCGCCATGGCTTCGGTGATCAGGCCGGCGGGGTTGGTGAAGTTGATGACCCAGGCTTGTGGCGCGACTTCGGCGATTCGCCGGGCGATGTCCCGCGCCACCGGCACGGTGCGCAACCCGTAGGCGATCCCGCCTGCGCCAACGGTTTCCTGCCCCAACACCCCGTGCGCGTGCGCAACCTGCTCATCAACCGCCCGGCCGCTCAACCCACCAACCCGGATCGCGGAGAACACGAAGTCCGCCCCCAGCAGCGCTTCGTCCAGATCAGTGGTCGCCGACACGCGAAGATCGGAATTGTCGGTGTCTCGTGGGACAATGGAAGCGGGGGCCGGAGGCTGGCTCAGCACCTCCTGCACCCGAGCCAGACGAGCCGGGTCGACGTCGTGGAGCACCAGCTCGTCCACCAAACCGTCACCCACCAGCGCCCGGTGCACCAAGGGCACCCGGAACCCGCCACCGCCCAGGATCGCCAGCCTCACAGCTCACATCCTGCCTCGCCCAGCAGCCCGATGAACGCCCGAGTCAGCGGATCGGGTTCCTTGTGGCTGTACGCGACCAGCGTCCGCCGCACCGGCGGGTCCACCCGCAGCACCACCCCGTCGAACGTCTCCGGCAGCACGTTGCGCGGCACCAGCGCCGGCCCCAACCCCGCCGCCGCCAGCACGGGCGCCGCCGCGGTCTGCTCGGTCCGCACCGCCGCCCAAGGCTGGAACCCGCGCTCCCGGCACACCGCGTCGACCAGGTCCGCGAGCCCGTTGCCCGGCGCGTAGTGCACCCACCCCTCGTCGGCGAACACCCGCAGGTCCACCGGCGACCGCAGCTCCGTGTCCGCCGGCACCACCATCACGAACTCCTCCACCCCGAGCGTGTGCGTGAACCCCGGCCAGCCCGGCGGCTCCGGCCCGACCGCCACGTCCGCCTGACCCTCGGCCATGGCCTCCCGCAGCTCGTCGGCGTGCCGGTGCTCGAACAGCCTGATCCGCACGTCCGGGTGCCGCGCCCGCCACGCCCGCAGGACCGGCGGCAGCACGCCCAGCGTCAGCGAGTACAGCGTGGCCACGTGCAGCTCACCGCACTCCAGGCCACCCGCCCGCCGCGCCGCCGTCAACGCCCGCTCGGCATCCGCCAGCGCCTGCCGGGCGAACGGCAGCCACGCGCGACCCGCCGGCGTGAGCCGCACCGTGCGCGGCAAGCGGTCCAGCAACGGCGTGCCCACCGCCTTCTCCAACGCCCTGATCTGGTGCGACAGCGCCGGCTGGGTGACGTGCAGCAGTTCGGCGGCGCGCGTGAAGGACCCTTCGTCGACGACCGTCACCAGGTACTCGAACTGCCGCAGAGTCATGAGCGGAGTTTATGTCACCGAGTAGATCTATGTCTTGGACTTATGGGTGACGCCGGCGCACGATCGGATCATGGCGCTGAACGACCAAGCCCGTGCCGTCCTCGACAAGTGGGCCGGCGCGGCACCCCTGGAGACCCTCACCGCGTTCGAAGCCCGCCAGGCCGGCCTCGGCTACCTGGAACTCCAGGGGCCGAAGGAGCCCGCCCGGGTGGAGCACTTCTACCTCCCCGGCCCGACCGCCGACCTGCCCGCCCGCGTCTACTACCCGGAGACCGGCGAGGGTCCCTTCCCCGGCATCGTCTTCGTGCACGGCAGCGGGTTCGTCATCCTCAACCTGGAGGTCTACGACGTCGCCCTGCGCGCCCTGGCCAACGCCACCGGCCACGCCGTCCTCGCCGTCAACTACCAGAAGGCCCCGGAACACCCCTTCCCCGTGCCGCTGGACGACTGCCGCGCCGCCACCGAGTGGTTCCTGGACCACGCGGAGGAGTTGAACGTCGACGGCCTCGGCATCATGGGCGACAGCGCCGGCGGCACGCTGGCGGCCGTGCTCGCGCAGGAGTTCGCGGACCGCCTCAAGTTCCAGGTCCTGCTCTACCCGCCGCTGGACACCGACTTCGACACCGAGTCCTACCGGGACAACGCGCGGAACCGCGGCCTGGAGCGCGAGGGCATGCGCTGGTTCTGGCGGCAGTACCTGGGTGACCGGGAAGCCACCGCGCAGGCCGCTCCGCTGCGCGCCGAGACCTTCGCCGGACCTCCCGCATACATCGCCACCGTCGAGTACGACCCCGTCCGCACGGACGGCGAGCGGTACGCGGCCAAGCTCGAAGAGGCCGGCGTCCCGGTGGTGCTGCGCGAGTTCAAGGGCACGATCCACGCCTTCGTGCTGATGGACGGCGCACTGGACGACTACCGCGTGCTGCTGGCCGAACTCGCCGACTGGCTGAAGGAACGGTAATGCCTCTCGCACTCGTCGCGCTGGCCATCGGCGCGTTCGGCATCGGCACCACCGAGTTCGTCATCGTCGGGCTGTTGCCGCAGGTGGCGGCCGACCTCCAGGTCTCCATCCCGTCCGCCGGCCTGCTGGTGTCGGGGTACGCGCTGAGCGTCGTCGTGGGCGCTCCGCTGATCACCGCGTTGGGCTCACGGGTGCCGCGCAAGCGTTTGCTGGTCGGGTTGATGGTGTTGTTCATCCTGGGCAACCTGCTGTGCGCGGTGGCCGACAGCTACCCGTTGCTGATGGCCGGGCGGATCGTGGCCGCGTTGTGCCACGGGGCGTTCTTCGGCGTGGGCGCGGTGGTGGCGTCCGGGTTGGTCGCGCCGGACCGGCAGGCGCGGGCGATCGCGCTGATGTTCACCGGCCTGACCGTGGCCAACGTGCTGGGCGTGCCGATGGGCACCGCGCTGGGGCAGGAGTTCGGCTGGCGGTCCACGTTCTGGGCGGTGACCGCGCTCGGTGTGGTGGGGCTGCTGGGCATCCTCGTGCTGGTCCCGCCGCAGCCCGCGTCGGACGGGTTGCGCGGTGAGCTGGAGGTGTTCCGGCGACCCGGGGTGTGGCTGGCGCTGGGCACGACGGCGCTCGGGTTCGGCGCGGTGTTCGCGTCGTTCACCTACATCGCGCCGATGATGACCGAGGTCGCCGGGTTCTCGCCGGGTGCGGTGACGTGGCTGCTGGTGCTGTTCGGGGCCGGGCTGTGCGTGGGCAACGTGCTCGGCGGCCGGGCGGCGGACCGCAGCCTGATGCCCAGCCTGTACGCGATCCTGGCGGTGCTCGCGGTGGTGCTGGCGGTGTTCGTGTTCACCGCGCAGTCCCAGGTGCTCGGCGCGGTCACCGTCGGCCTGCTGGGCGTGGCCGGGTTCGCCACCGTGGCCCCGTTGCAGAGCCGGGTGCTCCAGCAGGCCGAGGGCGCGCCCGCGTTGGCCTCGGCGGCGAACATCGCCGCGTTCAACCTCGGCAACGCGGCGGGCGCGTGGCTCGGCGGCGTCGCCATCGACGCCGGGTTCGGCTACACCGCGCCGAACGGGGTCGCCGCGCTGATGGCGGTCGCGGCGCTGGGTGTGGCGGTCGTCGGCGGCCGGGTCAGGACCCCCGTTCCACTGCGGTGATCGCGGCGAGGAGTTCGGCCTTGCGTTCCGGCGAGGCGAAACTGGCGTGGACGCCCGCTCGGGCGAGGTCCGCCAGCTCGCCGCGGCCCAGGCCGAACTGCTCGTGGCACAACAGGTATTCGGCGTCGAGGTCGGTGTGGAACATGCCGGGGTCGTCGGTGGCGAGGGTCACCGGCACCCCGGCTTCGAGCAGCCTGGGCAGCGGGTGGTCCTCGATCCGGCCCACGGCGGCCGTGCGCAGGTTGGACGTCGGGCACACCTCCAGCACGACCCCGTTGTCCCGCAGGTGCGCCACCAGCTCCGGGTCGCGCACGGCGGCGGTGCCGTGGCCGATCCGCTCCGCGCCCAGGTCGCGCAGGGCCTCCCAGATCTGGTCCGGCCCGGTGGTCTCGCCCGCGTGCGGCACGCTGCGCAGCCCGGCGTCCCGGGCCATCGCGAACGCCTCCCGGAACGCCCGGCGCGGCGCGTCCGACTCGCCGCCGCCCAGACCGAACGCGACCGTGCCCGGCGGGCGGTGGTCGACGGCGTAGCGGGCGCTGGTCACCCCGAAGTCCCGGTCCCAGGTCCCGGGAACGTCGAACACCCACGCCAGCTCGACGCCGTGCTTCTCCCACGCCTCCGCCCGGCTCGACGCCAGCGCCTCGTCCAGCTCGTCCGGCGCGATGCCGGCCCGCAGGTGGCTGGTCGCGCTGACGGTCACCTCGGCGTAGCGGACGTTGCGCCGCGCCTGCTCCTCGGCCAGGCCCACCACCAGCGCGGCCACGTCGTCGCCGGTCGTGACCAGGTCGTTGACCTTGGCGTACACGTCGATGAAGTGGGTGAAGTCGGTGAACTCGTAGAACGCGCGGAGTTCGGCCTCGTCGGTGGGCACGCCGCGGTGCGGGTGCCTTCGGGCGAGGGTGAGGACGGTGTCGAGGGAGGCTGACCCGACGAGGTGGACGTGCAGCTCCACCTTGGGCAGCGCGGCGATGAATTCACGCATGGCGCGGGCGAGTCTGCACACCTGGTCCGCGCTGGTCAAGCCGCCGATCGTCGGGTGTGCACCATCTGTCCACAATGGACTTGACCGGCACTTGACACGTCTTGTGCCGCAGGGGAAAGGTCTGCGCAAAACCTGTCGTGGACATGATGGGGGAACTGCCGTGAAGGGTGTTCGGAGAGCCGCGGTGCTCGCGGCTCTGGTGACGCTGCCCCTGGGAACGCTGCCCGTGGTCGCTTCGGCCGCGGAAGGCCCGGTCTTCAAGGACGGCGAGGCGCAACCCGTCTTCGACCCGAAGGACGTGGTCAAGGAGAGCGTGTGGGTCCGCGCGCCGGTCGACAGCGACCGGGACGGACAGGACGACGAGGTCTACACCGAGGTGGTGCGCCAGAAGGCCACCGACCGGGGGCTGAAGGTCCCCGTGGTGTTCTTCAACAGCCCGTACTTCTCCGGCGGCAACGACGTGGCCAACCACAACGTCGACGTCGAGCTGTACGTGCCCAACCGGCACGGCGGCTACGACAAGCGGGACGGGTCGCTGCTCAAGGCGCAGGCGGACGAGCGCATCGCCGCCGCGGTCGGGCCCAACGCCGGTCCGATCCGGTCGGGCCGCTACGAGGACTACTTCGTCTCGCGCGGCTTCGCGATGGTGTACGCGGAGTCGTTGGGCACCGGCAAGTCGTCGGGCTGCCCGACCTCGGGCGGGGTCAACGAGACCATCGGGTCCAAGGCGGTCGTGGACTGGCTCAACGGCCGCGCCACGGCCCGCAACGTCGCCGGCGCGGACGTGAAGGCGACCTGGACCACCGGCAACACCGCGATGATGGGCGTGTCCTACAACGGGACCCTGCCCAACGCCGTGGCGTCGACCGGTGTGGAGGGGCTGAAGGCGATCGTGCCGATCGCGGCCATCTCCAGCTGGTACGACTACTACCGCGCGGACGGGGCCGTGGTGGCGCCCGGGACGTACCAGGGCGAGGACCTGGACGTGCTCGCGGAGTACGTCTACACGCGTGCGGACCGCGAGATCTGCAAGCCGGTGATCGCCGAGATCGCCCGCAAGCAGGACCGCGTGACCGGCGACTACAGCGCGTTCTGGGACGAGCGGAACTACGTCAAGGACGCTTCGAAGGTCAAGGCCGCGGTGCTCGCCGTGCACGGCCTCAGCGACTGGAACGTCAAGGTCAAGCACGTGCACCAGTGGTACGAGGCGCTGAAGAAGCACGGCGTGGAGCACAAGATCTGGCTGCACCAGGCCGCGCACACCGACCCCGACACGCTGCGGTCGGCCGAGTGGCGGCGCACGGTCAACCGGTGGTTCTCGCACTACCTGTACGGGATCGACAACGGCATCGAGAAGGAGCCGAAGTCGACCATCCAGCGCGAGGACAAGTCGTGGGTGGACGAGGCGGAGTGGCCCGCTCCGGGCGCCGCTCCGGCCCGGTTGTTCCCGTGGGCCGGCGGTTCGGCCAAGGGGGCGCTGCGGTCGGCGTCCGTTCCGGGTCACGCGGTGGTGGAGTCGCTGCGGGACGACTCGTCCAAGCTCGCCGACGACCTGGTGGACCTGCCCAGCTCTGGTAACCGCCTGTCGTACGCGACCCGGGTGGCGTCGACCGACATCCGCCTTTCGGGTGTCGCCCGGGTGGATCTGGCGATCTCGTTCGACCGGCCCGCGGCCAACGTGACCGCGCTGCTGGTGGACCGGGCGCCGGACGGCACGAGCCACATCGTCACGCGGGGGTGGACCGACCCGCAGAACCGGGTGGACCCGTCCCGGACCAAGCCCATCGCGCCTGGTCACACGTACCGGGTCGAGGTGGAGCTGGAGCCGCAGGACTACGTGGTGAAGGCCGGGCACAAGGTCGAGTTCGTGCTGATCTCCAGCGACTACGACTACACCTTGCGGCCGAAGCCGGGTGCCGGGCTGTCGATCGACCTGACCGCCACGTCGGTGGAACTCCCCGTGGTCGGCGGTCGGGAAGCGTTGCGCCGATCGGTTGGTTAGGAAGTAATTTACGAACTGTCTAGCTGGTGAGTCTTCCACTTGACGGCTGGGCGTGGTCCGATCACCACACCCAGTCGTCAAGGAGGTTGGCAGATGCGTCGCGTCTTAGTCACCGCCCTCGTCGCGCCGCTCTTCGGCCTCGCCCTCACCGCGGGCGAGGCCGTGGCGGCTCCGGCCTTCCAGGTGCCGTTCCCGTGCGGGCAGGTCTGGGAGGGGCAGACCCGGACCAACCACAGCCCGCCCAACTCGATCGATTTCAACCGTTCCGGTGATGACGGTGACCCGGTCGTGGCGTCCGCGGGCGGCACCGTGACCAGGGTGGCGAACGAGGGCAGCGTCAGCTACGGCCGGTGGATCGAGATCGACCACGGCAGCGGGTGGCGGACCCGGTACGCGCACCTGTCCGTGCAGCGGGTGTCCGTGGGGCAGACCGTGCGGATCGGGCAGCAGATCGGCAACGTCGGGTCGACCGGCGGTTCGTCCGGGCCGCACCTGCACTACGAACAGCGGCTCAACGGTGCGGACGTGAAGATCGTCTTCAACGGGACCCAGGCGTACTACTGGGGGACCCGCAGCTACACCAGTCGCAACTCGTGCAGCGGGGCGACCGGGACGGTGAACACCAGCGGTTCGTCGCTGACCATCCGGTCGGGGCCGGGGACGAGTTACGCGGCCGTGGGTTCGGTGGCGGACGGTGCCACGGTGACCATCCGGTGCCAGGCGGTCGGCGAGTCGATCACCGGGACGTACGGCACCACCCGCCTGTGGGACCACATCGGTTCCGGGTACGTCTCCGACGCTTATGTGTACACCGGCTCTGACGGCCGCGTGGCGCCAGACTGCTGACTTTCTTCCTTGTAGGCCGCCCCGGCTGCTTTATGCGCCGGGGCGGCTTCGCTCTTTCGGGTGACCAGTCGAAGTTGTCCACAGATCGCAATTTCTTGCCGGCTTGCTTGACATTTCCAGGCCACAGTCGATCCCATGACGACTTCCGTGAACCTCGCCGGCGATGTCCGCACCCCCGGCGACCTGATCGCCGCCCTGCCCCACCTCATCGGCTTCCACCCCGTCGACTCGGTGGTGCTCGTGGTCCTGGTGGGCCAAGCCGTGGAACAAACCCTGCGCGCCGACCTGCCCCCACAGCACGACGACCGCCGAGCCGCCCGCCACCTGGCCGCTCCGCTGTTGACGTACCCGAACCGCCGGCGGGCCGTGGTCTTCGTGGTGGGCGGTGGCCGGGGCGATCCGCCCGAACGCCTGCCACGCGAACACCTGGTGGCCCACGTGGAATCGGCTCTGGCCAACGTGGGCGTCCCGGTGACCTGCGCGATCTGGACCCCCGCGACCGCCCGGGACGCCCCGTGGTTCAACTACCACGACCTGGGCGACGAAGGCACCGTCCCCGATCCCACCTCCACCCCGCTGGCCGCACTCTCGGTGGCACGCGGCCTGATCACCTACCCCGACCGCGACAGCCTCGCCGACACCCTGGCCCCCGACCCGGACGACTGCCTGACCCGCCGCTCGACCGCCCTGGACCGCTTGGTCGCTCGGACAGAGCCCCAGAGTTATGACGACCCGGCGACCCTTCTGCGCCACCGTGCTCTGGTGCAGGCGGAGGTCGTGCGGGCAGGAGAACGAAAACGCCCGCTGACCGACTCCGAGGTGGCGGCACTGGCGTTCGCCTTGTCGGACTTGCTGATCCGTGACGCGAGCCTGGCGTACGCGGTGGGCGAGCACGCGAGATCAGCCGAAACCCTGTGGGCTGAGCTGACTCGCGCCACACCGCTGCCGGAGAGAGCGGAACCCGCGACCCTGCTGGCTTTTTCGGCTTACATCCGGGGCGATGGCGCTTATGCGGCGATAGCGCTGGACAAGGCGCAGGAAGCTCAACCCGGCCACCGCTTGGCGCGTCTGCTTCGAATGGCCTTGGACAACGGAATGCCACCGGCGACAGTCCGACAACTGGCCGAACGAGCCGCCGACCTCCCTTTCCCCGAGCCGACTTGACCCGACCTGACGTGACCCGGGCTGACGTGACCCGGGCCGACTTGACCCGAGAAAGGAGCGCTGGGCGGGCTGGCGGGGCGATCCCGGCCGCCTGCGGGACATCCCCGCAGCCCGCAGCAGCGACCCCACCCCGGGCCGGCTGGCGGGTCGACCTCAGCGGGCGGCCCAAGTGTTCAGGCGGGCTGCTTGGCGGGTCAGGTGGTGGCGTTCGGCCAGGTTCGGGGCCTTCTGCGCAGCCTCGGAGTACAGGTGGGCGGCGGTGGTCAGGTCGCCGGCTCGTTCGTGCAGGTAAGCCGCCACCGCAGTGTGGCGGGGGAGGGAGGAGTCCAAGGGAGCCAGGGCGGCCAAGCCGGCCTGCGGGCCGTCCGCCTCGCCGACGGCCACGGCGCGGTTGAGGCGGACGACCGGGCTGTCGGTCAGCCGCACCAACTCGTCGTACCACTCGACGATCTGCACCCAGTCCGTCTCCTCGGCGGTCTGCGCGTCGGCGTGCAGAGCGGCGATGGCGGCCTGGGCCTGGAACTCGCCCAGGCGGTCGCGGGAGAGGGCGGTTTGCAGGATGCGGACGCCTTCGGTGATCAACGCCGTGTCCCACTGGGTTCGGTCCTGGTCGGCCAACGGGATCAGGGTGCCGTCGGGGGCCATCCTGGTTCTGCGGCGCGCCTGGTGGAGGAGCATGAGCGCCAGCAGGCCCGCCACCTCCGGGTGGTCGAAGGCGGCTGCCAGCTGCCTGGTCAGGCGGATGGCTTCGGCAGCCAGGTCGACATCGCCCGAATAGCCCTCGTTGAACACGAGGTACAGCACGCGCAGCACGGTGGCCACGTCGCCGGGCTGGTCGAACCGCACGCCGGACACGGTCCGCTTGGCGCGGCTGATGCGCTGCGCCATGGTCGCCTCGGGCACCAGGTACGCCTGAGCGATTTGGCGGGTGGTCAGCCCGCCGACGGCACGCAGCGTCAACGCGACTGCGGAAGACGGCGTCAGAGAGGGGTGAGCGCACAGGAAGTAGAGCTGGAGCGTGTCGTCGACGGCGGGCGCGGGGCCCGGTGGGGGTTCGTCGTCCACCAGGTCCTCGCGGCGGCGGCGGGCGGCGTCGGCTCGGGTGGCGTCGAGGAACTTGCGCCAGGCCGCAGTGACCAGCCAGCCCTTGGGATCGCGTGGCGGGTCGGCGGGCCACACCCGCAGGGCCTCGACCAGCGCGTCCTGCACCGCGTCCTCGGCCGCCGCGAAGTCGGCTCCGCGGCGGACGAGGATCGCGAGCACGCTGGGCGTCAGACCGCGCAGCAGGGCCTCGTCCATCGAGGTCACTCGGTGATGGTGGGAGGGGAGGCGTAGAACGGGCGCAGCTCGAGCCACTCGTGGATCGGCTTGCCGCCGGCGCCGGGGGCGGCCGACAGCTCCCCGGCCAGTTCGACCGCGCGCTCGTAGCTGTCGACGTCGATGATCATCCAGCCGGCGATGAGGTCCTTGGTCTCGGCGAACGGACCGTCGGTCACCGGCGGGCGGCCCTCGCCGTCGTAGCGGACCCAGGTGCCCTCGGGGGCCAGGGCCTGCCCGTCGACGTACTCGCCGGTCTGCTCCAGCCGGTCGGCGAAGTCGCGCATGTACTGCACGTGGGCCGAGATCTCCTCCGGCGTCCACTGTTCCATCGGCACGTCGTTGACCGCCGCCGGAGCGCCGCGGTAGTGCTTGAGCAGCAGGTACTTGGCCATCGTCGTTCTCCTCGGTGTCCGCGCGACCCATTGTGGTTCGCGTTCACCCCGGGGACGGAGCGGCGCACCGGATCTCGACATCGCCGCCGAAGATTTTTCCGGCGGGATCGGGCCGGCTCGGCGGACGGCTGCGCCCGCGCCACCGCCGGGTGGCGTGGCGCGGGCACAGGGCAGGCTTGTCAGACCAGGTCAGGGCGTTGCCACGGCTCGCCCAGCACGTGCTCGGCCAGGAACGCGAAGATCGTCTCGTACCAGACCTTGGTGTTGCCGGGCGTCAGGATCCAGTGGTTCTCGGTCGGGAAGTACAGGTACTTCGCCGGCACCCCGTGCCGGACCAGGTCGAAGAACAGCCGCTGGCCCTCGCCGACCGGCACCCGGTAGTCCTTGTCCCCGTGGATCACCAGCATCGGCGTCTTGATGTCGGCCACCCGCAGGTGCGGTGAGTTCGCGCGCACCCGCTCGTCGTCGCGCTGGGGATCGCCGACCTCGCGGAGCCAGTAGTACGAGTTGTCCGTGGTCCCGGTGAACGCGTCCAGGTGCCACAGCGACGCGTGGGTCACGATCGCCTTGAACCGGTCGGTCTGCGTGGCGATCCAGTTCGCCATGTACCCGCCGAACGACCCGCCCATCGCGGCGGTCCGGCTGTCGTCGACGTCCGGCCGCCGCACGACCACGTCCGTGATCGCCATCAGGTCCGTGTACGGCTTGGCGCCCCAACTGCCCCAGCCGGCCTGGATGAACTCCTGGCCGTACCCCAGCGACAGCGCCGGGTCGGGCAGCAGCACGGCGTACCCGCGCGCGGCCATCAGCCACGGGTTCCACCGCCAGCTCCACGCGTTCCAGCTCATGATCGGACCGCCGTGCACCCACAGCAGCAACGGCGCCGGCTCCTCCGCCGAGCAGCCCGCGGGCAGCACCAGCCACGCCCGCACGGTCCGGCCGTCCGCCACGACGGTCGACACCTCGGTCAGCGTGCCCGGCACGGACTCCACCGCACCGGGCGCGGGCAGCGCGACCGGCTGCTGGTCCGCGCCCTCCAGCGCCAACCGCACCGGCTGCGGCGGGTGGTCCCACGCGCTGCGCAACGCGTAGACGTGGTCCCGGCCCACGATGACCTCGCTGTACGCGCCGGACGCGGTCAGCCGGACCAGCTCGTTCGACACCAGGTCCAGCCGCCAGATCGGCTGGTGACCGCGCTGCGCGGCGGTGAAGTACACCGCCAGGCCGTCCGGCGCGACCACCGGGTGCTCGACTTCCTCGACGAAGTCCGGCAGGAGTTCGGTGACCTCGCCGGACAGGGAGATCCGGACCAGGGTGTTGCGCCACGTCCGGTCCCCGGTGGAGTCCAGCGCGCGCACCGCGACCAGGCCCGACGAGTCGGGCAGGAACGCCGCCTGGCTGAACGAGCGCCCGTCCTGGTCGGCCAGCACCCGGCTCGACGACCCGTCGGCCGCGACCAGCCGCAGCCGGACCCGGGCGCCGTAGGACGCGCTGACCTCGACCCGCTCGGTGTGCACGACCCACTGGCCGTCCGGGCTGATCACGGCGGCGTCGTCGAGGCGGGCCGCCGATTCGGGCGTCAGGTCGACCAGGGCGGCGGGGTCCAGGCGCTCGGACTCCACCGCGCCGGTCAGCAGGCGCGGGTAGGCGGGGCCGAGGTCGGAGTCCCAGTACCGGACCGGGTACGACTCGTGCAGGATCGCCGTCACGCCCGCGTCCTCGCGGGCCTTGCGCAGCTCGGCGTCCTTCGTGAACTCGCCGCCGGGGTGCGCGCCCGCCGTCACCAGGAGCGTGCCGGACTCGCCCGCCACCAGGACCCGGTCCACACCGCCCGCCGGGCGGAACAGTTCCCGGGCCTCGCCGACCGGCGGCAACAGCCACAGCGCGGTCTTGTCCTTCGCGGACGCGGTGTCGCCGGGCTTCGCCAGCGGGTCCGGTCTGCCCGAGAGGAACAGGAGATCGCCCGACGGCGTGAACACCGGGTTGGACTCGCCCTTCGCGCCGCGGGTCAGCCGACGGGCCGGGCGCGCGCCGGTCGGGTCCACCTCCCACAGCGCGCCCTGCCAGGTCTTGCCGTCCGCCGCCAGCCCGGCCACCACCGCGACCAGGCGCGTGCCGTCGGGGACAGGGCCAGCGACCCCACCCTCGGCATCCGGGTGTACGCGGTCAGGTCGGCGAAGTCCGCCGCGCCGATCGCGTCGATCGCCTCGCCCATCAGGCCCCCTGCGACCGGGACCGGGTGAACTCCCACGCGTCGCGGACGATGCCGGCCAGGTCGACGCGCTCGGGCTTCCAGCCCAGCTCGGTGCGCGCCTTCTCGCTGGAGGCCACCAGGACCGCCGGGTCGCCGGCGCGGCGCGGGGCCACGTCGGCCGGGATGTCGTGGCCGGTCACCTCGCGGCACGCGTCGACGACCTGCTTGACGGTGAACCCGAACCCGTTGCCCAGGTTGTAGATCCGATGCTCGCCCGCGGTGGTCGCGCCGATCGCCTTGACGTGCGCGTCGGCCAGGTCGACCACGTGGATGTAGTCACGGATGCAGGTGCCGTCCTCGGTCGGGTAGTCGTCGCCGTACATGGCGACCTTCTCCCGCGTGCCGGCCGCGACCTGGAGCACGATCGGGATCAGGTGCGTCTCGGTGCCGTGCCGCTCGCCGAACCGGCCGTACGCGCCGGCCACGTTGAAGTACCGCAGGGACACCGCGGCCAGGCCGTGCGCCGAGGCGTACCCGGTGATCGCGTGGTCGATGGCGAGCTTGGTCGCGCCGTAGGTGTTGGTCGGCCGGGTCGGCGCGGTCTCCGGGATGGGCACCTCGTCCGGCTCGCCGTAGCAGGCCGCGGTCGAGGAGAACACCAGGCGCGGGGTGCCGTGCGCCAGCATCGCGTCCAGCAGCTTCAGCGCGGTGCCGACGTTGCCGTGCCAGTACTTCGCGGGGTCCGCCATGGACTCGCCGACCAGCGACTTGGCGGCGAAGTGCAGGACGCCGTCGTAGCCCTCGGCCAGGACCTCGTCGATGACGTCGTTGATGTCGGCCTCGATGAGCCGGACCCCGTCGGGGACCGCGTCGGCGTGCCCGGTCGACAGGTCGTCGAGCACGACCACCTCGTGACCCGCCTCGACCAGTCGAGCCGCGCACACGCTGCCGACGTACCCCGCACCGCCCGTCACGAGCAGCTTCACCGTGATCCCCGCTTTCTACTCCGCGATGTCGTCCCGGCCCGCGCCCGCGGCGGGCACGGCCGTGAAGGTCCTCGGGGTGGGCCAGCCGCGTTCCGCGTACGCGGCGAGCACGGTCCGCACCACCTCGTCGTGCCGCTCGACGGGCGTCAGCGCGATCGCCGACCCGCCGAACCCGCCGCCGACCATGCGCGCGCCCAGCGCGCCCGCGGCCAGGGCGGCGTCCACCGCGACGTCCAGTTCCGGGCAGGACACCCGGTAGTCGTCGCGCAGGCTCTCGTGCGACGCGGTCAGCAGCGGCCCCAGGCCCGCCAGCCCGCCCGTGCGCAGCAGGTCCACCGAGCGCAGCACGCGCTCGTTCTCCGTCACCACGTGCCGCGCCAGCGGCCTGAGCCGGTCCGGCAGGCGGTCCAGGTCCGCGAGGTCCGCGTCCCGCAGCGCGGGCACCCCCAGCAGCGCCGCGGCCTCCTCGCACCCCGCCCGGCGCGCGCCGTAGCCGCCGTCGAGGTTCGAGTGGTGGGCGCGGGTGTCGACGACGAGCACTTCCAGCCCGGACGCCGCCGCGTCGAACGGCACCTGCTCGGCCTTGCCCGACCGCACGTCCAGGAACAGCACGTTCGCCTCGGTGCACAGCAGCGACGCGGTCTGGTCCAGCAGACCGGTCGGCGCGCCCACGAAGTCGTTCTCCGCCCGCTGCACCCAGCGGGCGATCTCCGGCCGGTCCTCGGGCACCCCGGCCAGCCCCAGCAGGGCCAGGGCGACCGCGCACTCCAGCGCGTGCGACGACGACAGCCCCGCGCCGGCGGGCACGTCACCCGCGATGACCAGGTCCGCGCCCGACGAGACACCCTCGGAACGCAGCACCCACGCGACCCCGGCCGGGTACGCGGCCCAGCCCGTGACCACGCCGGGCGACAGGGCGGCGACCTCGACCGGTTCGGCACGCTGCACGCCGCCGTCGTCACCGAGGGTCGCCACGGTGAGCAGGCCGTCGGCGCGCGGCGACGCGGCCACGGCCGTCCGGTGGGGCAGGGCGAAGGGCAGCACGAAACCGTCGTTGTAGTCGGTGTGCTCGCCGATCAGGTTGACCCGACCGGGCGCGGACCACACACCGCGCGGGGCGGCGCCGTGCAGGCGGCCGAACGCCGCCGCGGCCCGCCGTGCCTGCTTCTCCCGCCCCAGGCTCACCTCGCCTGCACCAGGACCGCGTGCGCCACGGACGGGTCGAGCTCGGCCGTCGTGCCGTTGCCGCGGACCTGCACCACCTTCGCCCCGCCCATCGAGTCGACGTCGACGAAGCCGCCGGGCACCACGCCCGCCGCCTTCAGCTGCGCCATCAGGTCCGGGTCGAGCTGCACGTGCTCGGCGATCCGCCGCACCTCGACGCGACCGCCGCCGCGCCGGGCCACCTCGTCCACGCGGACCAGGTCGGACTCCGCCGGCGGGGCCGGGTCGCCGTCGCCCAGCTTGTCCAGGCCGGGGATCGGGTTGCCGTACGGGGAGGTGGTGGGGTTGCCCAGCAGCTTGACCAGCTTGCGCTCCACGGCCTCGCTCATGACGTGCTCCCAGCGGCACGCCTCGCTGTGCACGTGCTCCCACTCCAGGCCGATGATGTCGACCAGGAGGCGCTCGGCGAGCCGGTGCTTGCGCATGACCGCGATGGCCAGGTTGCGCCCCTGTTCGGTCAGCTCCAGGTGGCGGTCGTCGGCGACGACGACCAGGCCGTCGCGCTCCATCCGCCCCACGGTCTGGCTCACCGTGGGACCGCTCTGGCCGAGCCGCTCGGCGATGCGGGCGCGCAGAGGCACGACGCCCTCTTCTTCGAGCTCGTAGATCGTGCGGAGGTACATCTCCGTGGTGTCGATGAGGTCGTTCACACCCGCTCCCCTTCGTATAGTGCCAATGCTAGTCGCCCGGTGGGGGTGCAGGATGGTGCCGTGCATCCATTGATCAGCACCGAAGCCCTGGCCGCCGCGCTCGCCGACGCGGCCGGTCCGGTCGTGGTGGACGTCCGCTGGCGGTTGGGCGGACCTCCCGGGCGTCAAGACTACGAGGTCGGGCACCTGCCGGGCGCGCACTTCCTCGACCTGGACACCGACCTCTCGGCCGCGCCCGGCGCGGGCGGACGGCACCCGCTGCCCGCGCCCGAGGACCTCCAGCGCGTGCTGCGCTCGATCGGGATCGACCAAGATCACCCGGTCGTGGCGTACGACGGCGGTGACGGGTCGGTCGCGGCGCGTGTGTGGTGGCTGCTGCGGTGGGCCGGGCACCGCGAGGTGGCCGTCCTGGACGGCGGGTTCGCGGCGTGGGTCGCCGAGGGCCGGCCGGTCACGACGGAGGTGCCTTCGGCTACCGAGGGCGACATCGTGGTCAAGCCGGGCGCGATGCCGGTGGTCGACGCCGATGAGGCGGCCTTGCTGGCTCGGGAGGGCGTCCTCCTCGACGCTCGCGCCGCTGTTCGGTACCGGGGTGAGACCGAGCCGGTCGACCCGCGGGCCGGGCACATCCCGGGCGCGCTGAACGCCCCGTCGACCGAGCACGTCGGTCCGGACGGTCGCTGGCAGGGCGCGGCGGCCCTGGCGGAGCGGTTCCGGGCGTTGGGCGTGCGGGACGGTGTGCGCGTGGGCGCTTACTGCGGGTCGGGCGTGACGGCGTCGTCGGTCGTGCTGGCCCTGGAGGCGGCGGGCGTGACGAGCGCGGACGCGCCGGCCGAGCTGTACGCCGGCTCGTGGTCGCACTGGTGCGTGGACCCGTCCCGGCCGTTGGCGACCGGACCCAACCCCTAGGCGTTCGGGATCTTCTCGAAACCCTTGGTCGCCAGCTTCAGGGCCGCCTCGCAGGGCTTGCCGCTGTCGTCGATCGGCGTGACGTTGACGGTGAAGGCGGGGGTGAGGTCGATGGTCCCCGGCTTGTCCAGCACGACCACGACGGTGCAGGAGCCGCCCTCCTCCTCCACCTCGTACGCCGTGTTGCCGCCGATCTCGAACCCCCGGCGCTGCTGGTCGTCGCTGGTGTCGAACCCCACCCGGAACAGCACCAGGGTGAAGGGGTCGTCGGTGCTCTGCACGCAGCCCGGGTCACCGGGCTGCTGAGCGCCGACGGCCTCGGCGACGTCCTGCGGCGTGAGCAGCTCGCAGCTGTCGAAGCCCTCGGACTTCTTGCGGGTGCCGATCTTCACGTCACCGCCCGACGAACTGCCCGGTTTGGTCGCCGTGGTGCTCACCGCCGTCTTCTTCCCGCTCGTGGACTCCTTGGTCGAGCTGGGCCGGCCGGAGGTCGTCTTGGTGCCGCTCGACCCGTCCGCCGCCGGTTTCGCGGAACCGGCGACCGTGGTGGCGCACGCGGAGAGGCCGAGCACGAAGGCCAGCGCCAGCGTGGCCGTGAGGGTGGTGGAGCGTCGCATTCCTGTCTGACCCCGTTCCGACGCGCGGGGTTCCATCCTGGCGAACGCGTTCCGCCCCGACCCGTCGCGGCAGACTCTAGGACCTGGCGATCGCGCCGCACGCCGAGCGCCGCCAACCTGTGATCACACCGCCCGCGGGTGCGTGCATTAGGTTCCGGGGTCATGGGCGCCGAAGAGGTCACCACCACCGCCGCCGTCGTGTGGGACGAGTCGTTCCTCGGCTACGACCTGGGCGGCGACCACCCGTTGAACCCCGTCCGGCTCGACCTGACCATCCGGTTGGCGACCGCGCTGGGCGTGCTGGACGGCGTGGAGACGCTGGCGCCGCAGCCGGCGACCGACGCCGAGATCGAACGCGTCCACGAGCCGTCCTACCTGTCCGCCGTGCAGGCCGCGCCGATGGCCGCCTGGGACGTCGGGCACGGCCTGGGCACCGCCGACAACCCGGTGTTCGAGCGCATGCACGAAGCGTCCGCGCTGGTCGTGGGCGGTTCGTTGGCGGCGGCGCGGGCGATCGCCGACGGGCGGGCCAAGCGGGCGGTGAACATCGCGGGCGGGCTGCACCACGCCATGCGCGACCACGCCGCCGGGTTCTGCGTCTACAACGACTGCGCGGTGGCCATCTCGTGGCTGCTGGACAACGGCTTCGACCGGGTCGCCTACATCGACTCCGACGTCCACCACGGCGACGGCGTCCAGGACGCGTTCTACGACGACCCGCGCGTGCTCACCATCTCCCTGCACCAGAACCCGCTGAGCCTGTGGCCGGGCACCGGCCGCCCCGCTGAACTGGGCGGACCGGGCGCGG
Organism: Actinosynnema sp. CA-248983; assembly: GCA_050954585.1. Taxonomy (GTDB): domain Bacteria; phylum Actinomycetota; class Actinomycetes; order Mycobacteriales; family Pseudonocardiaceae; genus Actinosynnema. The sequence continues at coordinate 2,027,790 of CP191863.1, forward strand.
AGGGCACCGCGGTCAACGTCGCCCTGCCGCCGGGCACCCGGGACCCGGGCTGGCTGCGGGCGTTCCACGCGACCGTCCCGGCGCTGCTGCGGGGTTTCCGGCCGCAGATCCTGGTCACCCAGTGCGGCGTGGACACCCACCGCGAAGACCCGCTGGCCGACCTGGCGCTGACCGTCGACGGGCACCGCGCGATCTACCGGACCTTCCGCGACCTGGCCGAGGAGATCACCGGCGGGCACTGGCTCGCGCTGGGCGGCGGCGGGTACGAACTGGTCCGGGTGGTCCCGAGGTCGTGGACGCACCTGCTGGCCACCGTGCTGGACCGCGACGTCGACCCGGCGGCCCCGCTGCCCGCCGACTGGGTCGCCGACACCGCTCGGCGCGCCCCGAACTGGCCGTTGCCGACGACCATGTCCGACGACGCCGACGTGACGTTCGAGCCGTGGGGCGGCGACGCGGACACCCCGCTGGACGCCGCCGTCCGCGAGACCCGCCGCGCGGTGTTCCCGCTGCACGGCCTGGACCCCGACGACCCGAGGGACTGACCCGGTGGACCCGTACGACTACCCGCGGGCCTGGGAGGCCGACGTCGTCCTGAGCGACGGCGGCACCGTCCACCTGCGCCCGATCACCCCCGACGACGGCGAGATGCTGCTCGCCTTCCACGGCCGGCTGTCCGAGCGGACCCGCTACTTCCGCTACTTCGGGCCCTACCCGCGGATGCCGAAGCGGGACGTCGAGCGGTTCACCACCGTCGACCACGCCGACCGGGTGGCGTTCGTCGCCCTGCTGGGTGACGACATCGTGGCCGTGGGCCGCTACGACCGGCTCGGTGGCGGGGACAGCGCCGAGGTCGCGTTCGTCGTGCAGGACGAGCACCAGGGCCGGGGGCTGGGGTCGATCCTGCTGGAGCACCTGGCGGCGGCGGCCCGCGAGCGCGGGCTGAGCCGGTTCACCGCCGAGGTGCTCGCGGAGAACGGCCAGATGGTGCGGGTCTTCCGGGACGCCGGGTACAAGGTCAGCCGCGCGTTCGAGGAGGGCGTGCTGCACCTGGAGTTCGACATCGACCCGACCGAGGAGTCGGTGGCGGTGGCGCGGGCGCGCGAGCAGGCGGCGGAGGCGCGCAGCGTGCACAACCTGCTGCACCCCCGGTCGGTGGCGGTGATCGGGGCTTCGACCGATCCGACCAAGATCGGTCACGCGGTGCTGGCGAACCTGTTGGAAGGGGTCTTCCACGGGCCGGTGTACCCGGTCAACGCCGAGCACCGGTCGGTGCGCGGGGTGCGGGCTTATCCGTCTGTCCTGGACATCCCGGACGACGTGGACCTGGCCGTGGTCGCGGTGCCGGCGGCCGGGGTCGACGAGGTCATGGACGCCTGCTTGGCCAAGGGCGTGAAGGCGTTGGTCGTGGTGACTTCGGGTTTCGGGGAGACCGGGCCGGGTGGGTTGAGCGCGGAGCGGCGGCTGGCGGCGGAGGCGCGGGCGCACGGGATGCGGGTGGTCGGGCCGAACGCGTTGGGCGTGCTGAACACCGAGCCGTCGGTGCGGCTGAACGCGACCCTGGCGCCTCGGTTGCCGGGCCGAGGGCGGACGGGGTTCTTCTGCCAGTCCGGTGCGCTGGGGACGGCGATCCTCGCGGCGGCGGCCGAGCGGGGGCTGGGGCTGTCGACGTTCGTGTCGGCGGGCAACCGGGCGGACGTGTCCGGCAACGACCTGCTCCAGTACTGGGAGACCGATCCGGCCACCGATGTGGTGCTGCTGTACCTGGAGTCGTTCGGCAACCCGCGCAAGTTCGCCCGGCTGGCGCGGCGGTTGGGTCGGACCAAGCCGATCGTGGCGGTGAAGTCGGGGCGGCACGCGGTGTCCCCGGCCTTGGCGGCGACCGGCGTGCAGGTGGACGAGTCGTCGGTGCAGGCGTTGTTCGAGCAGGCCGGTGTGATCCGGGTGGAGTCGCTGGCCCAGTTGTTCGACACTGCTTTGTTGCTGGCCCACCAGCCCTTGCCTGCCGGGCCGCGTGTGTCGGTGGTGGGGAACTCGACTGCTATTGGGTTGTTGGCTGCTGACACCGCCCTTGCGCAGGGGTTGGAGTTGGCTGGGCCGCCGGTGGATGTGGGTGCGCAGGCGGGGCCCGAGGTGTTCGCGAAGGCTGTGCAGGACGCTCTGGCCAATCCGGACACGGATGCGTTGGTGGTGGTGTTCGTGCCGCCGTTGGCGGTGCCGGGGGCGGCGTTCGCGCGGGCGTTGCGGGACGTGGCTGGTACCAAGCCGATCGTGTCCACGTTCCTTGCCGTTGAGGGTGTGCCGGACGAGCTGGCCGTGCCCGGGCCGGATGGTGCGCCGGGGCGGGGGTCGGTTCCTTCGTATCCGAGTCCGGAACGGGCGGTTCTGGCGTTGGCTCGGGCTACTCGGTACGCGCGTTGGCGGTCTGCGCCTCAGGGGCACTTTGTGCGGCCGGCCGGGATCGATGCGGCGGCTGCGCAGGCGTTGGTCGAGTCGTTGGGGTTGGCCGGCGAGCGGCGGGTGGATGACGAGACCGCGGTGCGGTTGCTGGCCTGCTACGGGGTCGAGGTTGTGCCGTTCCGGGTGGTGTCGTCGGCCGAGGAGGCGGTCGCGGCGGCTCGGGAGTTGGGGTTCCCGGTCGCGGTGAAGTCGGTGGATGAGCGCTTGCGGCACCGGACCGATCTCGTCGGGGTTCGGTTGGACCTGACCGGGGAGGACGCGGTGCGGTCGGCGTACGAGATGCTGGCCGAGGTGTCGGAGCGGCCTGACGTGTACGTGCAGCGCATGGCGCCCAAGGGGATTTCGTGCGTGGTGGGGCTCCAGGACGACCCGTCGTTCGGGACGTTGGTGTCGTTCGGGCTGTCCGGTTTGGTCAGTGATCTGCTGGGGGACCGGGCTTATCGGGCTGTTCCACTGACTGAGACGGATGCGCGGGCGCTGGTGCGGGCGCCGAAGGCGGCTCCGTTGTTGGCGGGGTACCGGGGTGGGGAATCGGCGGATCTTCCGGCGCTGGAGGATCTTGTGTTGCGGCTGGCGGCTTTGGCGGAGGATCTTCCCGAGGTGCGGGAGCTGGCGTTGGAGCCGGTGTTGGCGAGTGCGGCTGGGGTGTATGTGGCGAGTGCGCGGTTGACGTTGGGGCCGCCGCCGTCGCGGCACGACACCGGGCCTCGGCGGCTGCGGTCGCCTGGGGGTGCTCGTTAGTTTCGGAAAGATCAAAAGCGGCGCTCGCCGCGCGGCAGGCCCCTGGGGGCCTTCCTGTTGCTGATCGCCCGGAAAGCGCGCTGCCGGGCGGGGTTTGTGGGAGGGTGGCGGGCCGGGGTGTTTAGACCGTGTCTCACGTGGCCAACTTTGTGAGTCGTTTGAAGCAGGTCAGGGCTGCGGCGAGGGTGAGGAGGCCGCAGTAGTTGTCGGCGTGGCGTTCGTAGCGGATGGTCAGGCGGCGGTAGCCGAACAGCCAGGCCACGGTGCGTTCGACGACCCAGCGGTGGCGGCCGAGCCGTTCGGAGGACTCGATGCCCTTGCGGGCGATGCGCGGGACGATGCCGCGGCGGCGTAACCATCGGCGGAGGTCGTCGATGTCGTAGGCCTTGTCGGCGTGCAGCTTCGCAGGACGGAAGCGGCGCGGCCCCCGGCGTGACCGGATGCGCGGGATGGCCATGAGCATGGGCTTGAGCGCCTGGCTGTCGTGCAGGTTCGCCGCCGAGACCCCGACGGCCAACGGCAGTCCGGCGCGGTCGGACACGACATGGATCTTCGAACCGGGCTTGCCGCGGTCGACCGGGTTCGGACCGGTCATGTCGCCCCTTTTTTCGCCCGGACCGAGGCTGCGTCCAGGATCGCCCGCGACCAGTCGACCTCGCCCCGAGAGCCGAGTTCGTCCAGCACGGCCTGGTGCAACCGCCGCCACAAGGCGGCCCTGGTCCACTCGGTGAACCGGCGATGCGCCGTGGGCACCGTGACGCCGAACGACGACGGCAGCTCCCGCCACCCGCACCCGCTGGTCAGCACATAGACGATCGCGGTGAACACCGCCCGGTCGTCCACCGGCGCCGTGCCGCCACCCTGCGGACGGGCCTTGAACTTCGGGATCAACGGCTCTGCCAACGCCCACAGCTCATCGGGCACCAACCGCAGCGACAACCGATCAACCACGGACGAAGATCATGGCACAACGCCTTCCACCACGTGAGACATGGTCTTAGTGGTGAATTATTGACATTCGGCGTTACAGTGATCTTGCGGTTGATGCGCAAACGTCATACTTGACCGATCCGGAATGTGTGAACTTCGGCTCGACTATGGACGGTTAAACCTTTCGCCGCCTAGGTTTCCGACATCTTTTGAGGACCCGAAAAGGGGAAGAATGGCACTGGCATCGCTGCGCGCCCTCGCTGTGGCGTGCTCCGCCGCGCTGGTCCTGGCCTCGTGCTCCGCCGGCGATGACACGACCCTCGTCGGCAAGGCGACGTCCAACAGGTTGACCATCGCCGTCGCCTACGACCAACCCGGTCTGGGCGTGCGCCGGCTCGACGGCGTCTACAAGGGATTCGACGTCGACGTGGCGCGGTACGTCACCAAGGAGTTGGGCGGGAACGCGTCGAAGATCAACTTCGTCGAGGCCACGCCGTCCCAGCGGGAGAAGCTGCTCACCGAGGGCACGGCGGACCTCGTGGTCTCCAGCTACTCGATCACCGAGAAGCGCAAGGAGGTGATCGACTTCGTCGGGCCGTACTTCATCGCCGGGCAGGACCTGTTGGTGCGGTTGTCGGACACGCGGATCACCGGGCCGGAGTCGCTCACGGCGGGCATCCGGCTGTGCTCGGTGGAGAACACGACCTCGGCGCAGTACGTGAAGGACCAGTTCGCCCAGTCCGTGGAACTGGTGAACTACCCGAACTTCAGCGACTGCGTCACGGCCTTGCTGGCCGAGCAGGTGGACGCGCTCACCACCGACGACGTGATCCTCGCGGGCTATGCCGCGCAGAACCCCGAGCTGCTGCGGGTGGTCGGGAAGCCGTTCAGCGAAGAGCGGTACGGGATCGGCATCCGGCGCGGGGACGCGGCCGGCAAGGCGAAGGTGACCGCCGCCGTCCAGAAGATGATGGACACCGGCGAGTGGCGCAGGTCACTGGAGGCCAACGTGGGGCAGTCCGGTTACGCCATCCCGGAGCCGCCCAAGATCACCCCGTGACGTGGGACCCACTCCGATAGCGGTCTGACCGGCGGGTTCGAGGTCGTAGGCTCGCCGGGTGCCTGCTTCGCATTTCGCACCCCAGTACCGAGCGGACGGACCGGTCCGCGCCGGTATCCCCGAGCACGGTCGCATCCCGCGCTACTACGCGGTGAAGACCGAGCTGCTCTGGCTCATCGAGGCGCTGGGGGAGGGGACGGCGCTGCCCTCGGAGCGCGAGCTGGCCGAGCGCTACTCGGTCTCGCGCGTGACGTTGCGGCAGGCCGTGGGCGAGCTGGTGCTGGAGGGCAAGCTCCAGCGCCGGCAGGGGTCGGGCACCTACGTGGCACCGCCGAAGCTGGTGCAGCCGCTGTCGCTGGTGAGCTACACCGAGGGGATGCGCCGGCAGGGCGTGGACCCGGCGCGCAGCGTGATCACCGTCGAGCACCTGCCGGCGGACGACGTGCTGGCGCGCGACCTGCGGATCGCGCGCGGCGACCAGGTGGTGCACCTGGAGCGCGTGCTGCTGGCCGACGAGGAGCGGGTGGGGCTGGAGTCCACCTATCTGCCGGAGGCGCGCTTCCCGACGCTGCTGGAGGTGTTCGACCCGACGACCTCGCTGTACGCGTGCCTGACCGATCGGTTGGGGGTTGTGTTCGCCGAGGCGGAGGAGCGGGTGGAGACGGTGCTGGCGACGCCCCGGGAGGCGTTGCTGATCGGCACGAACCCGGCGTTGCCGATGCTGCTGCTGCATCGGGTTTCGCATGACAACGATGGCGTGCCGATCGAGCGCGTCCGGTCGCTGTACCGGGGGGACCGGTTCAGCTTCGTGGCTCGGTTGCGGGCCGAGGGGCGTTGATCGGGTAGGGCGCCGCCATCGCGAGTTGCCGCCGTTTATAACGGCACGGTAACTCATCTAGTCCACATGTGGAGTTCATCTGCGCGTTCCTGAGCAGACATGGCCGGTTCGCTGCGACAACGCACCGTTCCCGGCGTGCGAGTGCTCATTGTGGGTGGCGGCGTGCTGGGGACCATGCACGCCTGGCAGGCCGTCGAACGCGGCCACGAAGTGGTCCAACTGGAGCGGGAACCCGAGGCCCGGGGAGCCTCGGTGCGCAACTTCGGCCTGGTCTGGGTCGGCGGGCGCGCGGCGGGTGCGGAGTTGGACGCCGCGCTGCGCGCCCGGGAGCTGTGGGAGCGGATCGGCGAGCGGGTGCCGGGGGTGGGGTTCCGGGCCAACGGGTCGCTGACCGTGCTGCGGACGCCGTTGGAGGTGGCCGTCGCCGAGCAGACCGTGGGTCGGGGGGATGCAGCGGAGCGTGGGCTGAAGCTGCTGGGTGCAAGTGAGGCGCGGGAGCTGAACCCGGCGTTGCGCGGGGACATGCTCGGGGCGTTGTGGTGCGACCGGGATGCGGCCGTCGAGCCGCGGGTCGCGCAGCCGGCGTTGCGTGCCTTTCTGGAAGCGTCCGGTCGGTACACCTGGTTGCCGGGGCGTGAGGTGCGGTCCGTGGCCGCTGGTCGGGTGGTGGACGACCGGGGCGAGGAGCACCGGGGTGACGTGGTCGTGCTGTGCACGGGTGCGTGGCTGGGCGGGCTGGTTCGCGAGTTGGCCGGGGACGTGCCGGTGCGCCGGGTGCGGTTGCAGATGATGCAGACCGAGGCGTTGGACGAACCGTTGACCACGTCCGTGGCCGACGGCGACAGCTTCCGGTACTACCCCGCCTACCAGGGTGCCGCGCTGGACGCGCTCAACCGTGAGCAGCCGCAGCCCGAGGGGGCTCGCGCGCACGCGATGCAGTTGTTGGTGGTGCAGCGGCTCGATGGTGGGCTGACCATCGGCGACACGCACGCCTACGACGAGCCGTTCCCGTTCGACACCGAGGACGAGCCGTATTCGCACCTGACCGAGGTCGCCGAGGCGCTGTTGGGTCGGCCGTTGCCGCGCGTGCGGCGGCGGTGGGCCGGGGTTTACGCCCAGTGCCGGGACACCACGCAGGTCGTGCACCGCCGCGAGGTCGAGCCTGGCGTTTGGCTGGTGACCGGGCCCGGTGGGCGCGGCATGACGTGTTCGCCCGCCATTGGGTTCGACACGGCCGAGGCGGTGGGACTGTGACCGCGCTGGTGGTGCTCGACATGGCCGGCACGACCGTGCTGGACGACGGGCTGGTGGAGCGCGCCTTCCACGCGGCGCTGCCCGGCGCCACGCCCGCGATGGTGGACCACGTCCGCGCCACGATGGGCCAGTCCAAGATCGTCGTCTTTCGGGATCTGCTGCGCGACGAAGAGCCGGCGCAGCGGGCGAATGCGGCGTTTGAGGACGCGTATGCGGGGCTGGTGGAAGAAGGTCTTTGTGCGCCTGTGCCCGGTGCGGAGCAGGTGATCACCGACCTTCGCGCGAGAGGCGTGAAGGTCGCCTTCACCACCGGGTTCTCCCGCGCCACCCAGCAGCAGATCCTGTCCGCCCTCGGCTGGACCGACCTGGCGGACTTCACGACCACCCCGGCCGAAGCCGGCCGGGGCCGGCCGTACCCGGACATGGTGCTCGCCGCCGTGCTCGGGCTCGGCCTCACCGACGTCCGCGACGTCGCGGTCGTCGGCGACACGCCCTCCGACGTCCTCTCCGGCCTGCGTGCGGGCGCCCGCGTGGTGGCGGGCGTGCTCACCGGGTCCGCCACCCGCGCCGACCTGACCGGCGCGGGCGCGACGCACGTCCTCGACTCGATCCGCGACCTCCCCGCCGTCCTCGAAGGGTTGTAAGTCATGCTCCGCAAGGTTCTCGCCGTCGGGCTCCTGCTGCTCACCGCCGCCTGCGGCGGCACCGCGGGCGGTGGCGCCGACGCCGACAAGACCGTCACCGTGTACACCGTCGACGGCCTGGCGAACTGGTACGGCAAGCGCGCCGAGGAGTTCAAGGCCAAGACCGGCATCACCGTGCAGCTCGTGGAGAGCGGCTCGGGCGAGGTCGTCACCCGCGCCGAGCGGGAGAAGGCCAACCCGCAGGCCGACGTCCTGGTGACGCTGCCGCCGTTCATCCAGCGCGCTTCGAAGGCCGGGCTGCTGGCCGACTACACGCCCGCCGACGCGGACAAGGTCGCCAACAAGACCGGCCAGTACACCGCCGTGGTCAACAACTACCTGAACTTCATCTACAACCCGAAGCTGACACCGTTCGTGCCGAAGAGCTGGCAGGACCTGCTGGACCCGCGGCTCAGGGGCAAGCTCCAGTACTCCACGCCCGGCCAGGCCGGCGACGGCACGGCTGTCTTGTTGCAGCTCAAGCACGTCTACGGCGACCAGGGGGCACTGGACTACCTCGCTCGGCTGGAGGCCAACAACGTCGGCCCGTCCTCTTCCACCGGCAAGCTCCAGCCCAAGGTGTCCAAGGGCGAGATCTTCGTGGCCAACGGTGATGTGCAGATGAACCTCGCCTCGATCCGCGACGACAAGTCCGAGTTCGAGATCTTCTTCCCGGCCGACGACAAGGGCGTGCGCTCGACGTTCGCCATCCCGTACTTCGCGGGCCTGGCCGCCGGCGCGCCGCACGCCGACAACGGCAAGAAGTTCCTGGACTTCCTGCTGTCGGCGGAGGTGCAGAAGACCATCCCGACCGACGCCCTGGGGCAGGCGACCCGGTCCGACGTGCCGGCCGAGGGCCGGGTGTCGGAGGTGCTGCAGGGCGTCGAGGTGTGGCAGCCGGACTGGACGGCCGTGGTGGCGACCCTGGACGCCGACATCGCCGCGTACACCAAGGCCGTCGGGCGATGACGCCGGCCGTCGAGCTGCGTGACGTGTCCGTCCACTTCGGACGGACCGTCGCGCTCCACGGCCTGGACCTGGCGGTGGCGGCGGGGGAGACCCTGGCGTTGCTCGGCCCGTCCGGGTCGGGCAAGTCCACCGCGTTGAAGGCCGTCGCCGGGTTCCTGCGACCCACGTCGGGACGGGTGCTGCTGGGTGGTCGGGACGTCACCGACCTGGCACCCAACCGGCGCGGGCTCGGGGTCGTGGTGCAGAGCTACGCGTTGTTCCCGCACATGAAGGTGTTCGACAACGTGGCGTTCGGGTTGCACGCCCGTCGGATGCCGCGGCGGGCGGTGGCGGAGCGGGTCGCCGAGGTGTTGGACCTGGTGGGGATGGGGGCGTTCGGAGGGCGGTACCCCCGGCAGTTGTCGGGTGGGCAGCAGCAGCGGGTGGCCATCGCGCGGGCGCTGGCGATCCGGCCGCCGGTGTTGCTGCTGGACGAGCCGCTGTCGGCACTGGACGCGGCGTTGCGGGAGGAGATGGTCGCCGAGCTGCTGCGGTTGCGGGCGGAGTTGCCCGACACGGCCGTGGTGTACGTGACGCACGACCAGGGTGAGGCGTTGGCGCTGGCGGACCGGATCGCGGTGATGCGGGACGCTCGGCTGGTCGAGGTGGGCGCTACCGAGGCGTTGTACCACTCGCCGGTCGAGGCCTTCACGGCGTCGTTCCTGGGGGCGTCGAACCTGATCCCGGTCGAGGTGGTGGACGCCGAGACGGTGCGGGTGGGGGCGCTGTCGGTTCGTGCTTCGTCGGAGGGCGTGGCCGGCGGGCCGGTCGCGTTGGGGGTTCGGCCGCATCGGGTGGAGGTGCGGGAGTACACCGGGTCGGGGTTGGCGGCGCGGTTGCTGGCGGTGCAGTGGCGCGGAACCGGGTTCCGGCTGGAGCTGGAACTGGAGCTGGGGCACCGGGTGCGGGCGGAAGTGGCGGACGTGTCGGGGCTCGCGGTGGGGTCGAAGGTCGACGTGTCCATTCCGGACGGTTGTCCGCTGGTGCGGGTGGCGTGATGCGGCCGGTTGGTTCGATGCGGCGGGTGGCTTGATGCGGCCGGTTGGTGCGATGCGGCGGGTGGCGTGATGCGGCGGCTGGTGTGGCTGGTGCCGCCGGTGGCGGTGCTGGCGGTGTTCTTCGGGTATCCGCTGGTGCTGGTGCTGTGGCAGTCGTTCGTCGCGGACGACGGTGCGGTGGGGTTGCAGACCTGGCAGGCAGTGCTGGGGTCGGCGGAGTTCCAGCGGGCGGTGGTGCGGACGGCTTTGGTGGCGTTGGCGGCGACTGCCGGGTGCCTGGTGCTGGGGGTCTTCCTGGCGTTGGTGATCGCGTTCGCGCCGTTCCCGGGGGTGCGGGCGGTGTCGCGGCTGGTGGACGTGGTGCTGGCGTTCCCGTCGTTCCTGATCGCGCTGGCGTTCACGTTCCTGTACGGCAGTGCCGGAGTGCTGAACGCGGCGCTGGGTGACGGGTCGGTGGACTTCCTGTACTCGCCGTGGGGCGTCTTGCTGGCGGAGATCACGTTCTACACGCCGTTCGTGATGCGGCCGGCGCTGGCGGCGTTCAGCGGGATTCCGGGGGCGCAGCTCGACGTGGCGGCGAGTTTGGGGGCATCACCGTGGCGGGTGTTGCGGCGGGTCGTGCTGCCGGACGCGTTGCCGGCGCTGGCGTCTGGGGCTTGTCTGGTGTTGTTGCTGTGCATGAACGAGTTCGGGATCGTGCTGTTCGTGGGGGCCAAGGACGTCATCACGTTGCCGATGTTGGTGTACACGAAGGCGATCGTGACGTTCGACTACCCGGCGGCGTGCGTGGTGGCGGTGGTGAACGTGGTGTTCTCCGGTGCTTTGTACGCGTTGCACCGGTGGGTGTTCGCGAAGGGAGCGGGCCGTGCTGCTGTGGACGCGGCGTAGTCGTGCGGTCGCCATCGCGGTGTTCGTGGTGCTGTTCTCGGTGGTGGTGCTGGCGCCGTTGGCGATGATCGTGCTGGCGTCGGTGGCCGGGTCGTGGAACGGGGTGCTGCCCTCGGCCCTTACCGGGAGGCATCTGGCGGGCGCGGTGACCGGGGACGCGGTGGCGAGTGCTGTGGTGAGTGCGCAGACGGCGGTCATCGCGGCGCTGGTGGCCGTGGTGCTGGGGACCTGGTTGGCGTTGGGTGCGGCTCGGGCGCCTTCCGGGGTGCGGCGGGTGTTGGACGGCGCTGCCCACCTGCCGTTGGCCGTGCCGTCGGTGGTGGTGGGGTTGGGGCTGCTGGTGGCGTTCAGCCGGCCGCCGTTGCTGCTCAACGGGACCCGGTGGATCGTGCTGGTGGCGCACCTGGTGATCCTGCTGCCGTTCACGTTCAGCGTCGTGTCGGCGGCGCAGCGTCGCGTGGACCCGTTGGTGGCGGCGGTGGCGTCGAGCCTCGGTGCCTCACCGGTGCGCGTGCTGTGGCGGGTGCAGGTGCCCGTGCTGCTGCCCGCGATGTCGGCGTCGGCGTCGTTGGGGCTGGCGCTGTCGATGGGCGAGGTCGGGGCGACGATCATGTTGTACCCGCCGGACTGGCGGACGTTGCCGGTGAGCGTCTTCGCGTTGACGGACCGCGGTCAGGTGTTCGCGGCGTCGGCGTCCACGGTGCTGTTGCTGGGGATCACGCTGGCGGGCTTGGTGGCGTTGGGATCGGTGCGGATGCGTGCTGCGGAGCGCTAGCCGGCGTCGGCTGCGGCGGTGAAGCCCGGTGGGGCGACTGTTAGCGAAGTGTGTCCGGATACCGCCCATTGGCAGGCGTCGGCTCGTGCCCGCGCGGAGCTATCGTTGGGGTGCTCGGGGAAGTTGAGTCTCCCTCACCCGCAACGGCGCGGGGGAAGCGGGGGTGAACCGGTGACGTTCAAAGAGGAGTTCCTGTCGGAACTCGAAGACTGCCTGCGCGGGTACGGCGCGGTCCCGGTCCTCGACCCGGGCGCGCTGGCACGGTTCATCGAGTACGTGCGCCTGCTGCCGGAGGACGACTCCCGGCTGCGGTGCCTGGAGGGTGTCGACCAGGGGTCGGGGTCGTTCTGGAACAACCCGGCGGTGTGGTGGGAGGAAGTCCCCCGGTTCGGGGTGCGGACGTCGGACTGCTCGGCGTTGCTGGACCGGATGCTGGACGAGGCGATCAGCGACGAGATCGACGTCTTGGAGATGGAGATCCGGGAGCTTCCCGGTTGATCTTGAAGTCTCAGAAGCGAGCGCTCGCCTCGCGGCAGGCCCTGGGGTGGGGGTCGCCCGTGGTGCACCCGGGTCGCCGGACGCACCACGGGGGGACACATCCCACTTGGAATCTTCCAGTTGGAACTGTTCTCGATCACTACACGGACAGCAGTCGGTCGAAGAACGCGCGGTAACGGCGGAGCGCCATGCGCAGTTCTTCCGTGTCGACCTGTTCTCCCTGCTGCCACTGGCCCTCCAGGGACCGTTTGTGGTCGGCGAACGTCGTGGCCAGGCTCTGCACCACCTGGGCGACGAGTTCGTCCGCGCGGCGCACCGCGTCACGCGGGTCGTCCACGAAGTCGCCTTGGAGGGCTCGCCATTCGTCCCGGTACCCGTCTGCCTCGGCCGAAGCGAACAGCGGCTCGGAGTCGGAGCGGTCGGTGGGCTGCTCCGGGCTGTGCTGCTGATCCTTGGCGTACTGCTCGGCCGGTGCGTCCATGGCCGGTTGTTCCTGCCGGTCCTGTTGGGGGACGGCGTGGGGTTGGGTGGGTTCGTCCCTGTCGGTGGCGGTGTCGTCGTAGCCCGTCGGCTCCTGTTCGTAGTCCGCCACGGGCTCCCGGTAGTCGGCGGATTGGTCGTCGTCACGCTTGCGGTTCGCGAAGTCTTCGGTGCTCAGCCGCTCGGTCATGGTCAGCGCGCCCCTTCTTCCCCGCGGTCGTCATCGTGACGCTCCAGCAGGTCCTCGAAAAGCGTGCGGTAGTGCACCATGGCCGCACGCAGGTCCTCGGTGGACGCCTCGCCCCGGTCCTGGCGCTGCGAGATGGTGTGCGCCTCGCGGTAGTGCTCCAGGGTGTTCGCGTGCTCGACGGACAGCAGCGCCTCCTGGCGCTCGTACCCCTCGGTGGGGTAGCCGCGTTCCGCCATCAGGTCGGTCACCAGGCGGTCCGCCTGGGTCACCGCGTCCTGCGGGGTGTCGACGAACTGCTCCTGGATGCGCGACCAGCTCCGGGCGTAGCTCTCCCGGGTCACCGGTGTGAGCGGGCGGAGTTCGAGCTTGGCGTGCTCACGCTCGCGCTCGACCAGTTCACGCTCCGCAGCCATCCGGTTGTCGCTGCGCTCCACGGCCCGGTCGTACTCGGGGCCGAACCGCTCGCGCAACCGCTTGCGCTGCAAGAGGAATCGCGACAGCAATGCGACCGCTGCCACGACGACCAGCACGACGACGATGACGCCGATGAGGGTGCCGGTGGACATCTGTGGCCTCCTTGGGCTCGGATGTCCACCGGGTTCCCACGATCGAGTGAAGGTAAAACACCTAGCCCTTCACGCAGACGACCTGCTTGAGCCGCGTGACGACCTCCACCAGGTCGCTCTGCTGGGCGATCACGGTGTCGAGGTCCTTGTAGGCGCCGGGGATCTCGTCCACCACGCCGACGTCCTTCCGGCACTCCACCCCGGCGGTCTGCGCGGCCAGGTCGTCGGCGGTGAACGTCTTGCGGGCCTTGGTCCGCGACATCCTCCGGCCGGCGCCGTGCGACGCGGACTCGAACGAGTCCGGGTTGCCCAGGCCGCGCACGATGTACGAGCCGGTGCCCATCGAACCTGGGATGATCCCGAGTTCGCCCTTGCGGGCCCGGATCGCGCCCTTGCGGGTCACCAGGACGTCCTCGCCGAAGTGGTGCTCCTCCGAGACGTAGTTGTGGTGGGCGCTGATCGGCTCGTCGAAGGTGGTCTGGGGGAAATGCCGTTGAAGGACGTTCGTGACGAGCTTGAGCATGGTGGCCCGGTTGCGGCGCGCGTACTCCTGCGCCCAGTACAGGTCGTGCCGGTACGCGGCCATCTCCGGGGTGCCGGACAGGAACACGGCCAGGTCCGGGTCCGGCAGGGCCTCGTTGTGCGCGAGGGTCCGCGCGACCGCGATGTGGTGCTGCGCCAACTGGTTGCCGATGCCCCGCGAGCCCGAGTGCAGCATGACCCACACCCGGTCGTCGGTGTCCAGGCAGACCTCGAGGAAGTGGTTGCCGCCGCCGAGGGTGCCCATCTGGCGCAGCGCCTTGCCCTGGTCCAGGGTCGGCACCAGGCGGTCGAAGGAGTCCCAGAACGGGTCGCGCCCGACGACCGGCTCCTTGTGCATGGCGAACCCGACCGGCACGGCCTTCTCCAGCGCGCTGCGCAGGTGCTTCAGGTCGGCCGGGAGGTCGTTCGCGTGCAACGAGGTCCGCACCGCCGTCATGCCGCACCCGATGTCGACGCCGACGGCCGCCGGCGACACCGCGTCCTTGAGCGCGATGACGGACCCGACCGTGGCGCCCATGCCGTAGTGGACGTCGGGCATGACGGCAACGTGCTTGACCGCCCACGGGAGGGCGGAGATGTTGCGCAGCTGTCGCAGCGCCTGCTCCTCGACCTCGTCCGGGTTGGCCCACAGCCGGATGTCCACGCGGGAACCGGCGATCGTCGTTGCGGTCATGCCCTCAAGGCTAGGTGGGACGGTGACCGTCCGCGATCGGATTACGGCCGGCCACCGGGGGTCACCGGCTGACCGCCTTGCGGTACTGGCGGGTCGCCAGCGGCACGAACACGGCCAGGAAGATCACCACCCAGATGAGGGTGGTCAGCACGGGGTGCTGGAGCGACCACACGTCCGGCTTGGGGAACTCCGGGTTGGTGTTGCCGAACAGCTCGCGCGCGGCGGCGGTCACGGCGGACACCGGGTTCCACTGCGCGAAGACCTTCAGCGGCCCCGGCAGGTTGCTCTCCTGCACGAAGGTGTTCGCGATGAAGGTCAACGGGAAGATCGCGATGAAGCTCGCGTTGTTGAACACCTCTGGGCTGCGCACGATGAGCCCCACGATCGCCATGCCCCACGACAGCGCGTAGGCGAACAGCAGCAGCAGCGCGAACCCGGCCAGCGCCTCGAAGAACGACGAGTGGATGCGCCAGCCCACCAGCAGACCCGTCAGCGACATCACGATGATGACGATGACGTTGTTCAACAGGTCCGACGTGGTCCGCCCGATCAGCACGGCCGACCGCGCCATCGGCAGCGACCGGAACCGGTCGATGACGCCCTTCTGGATGTCCTCCGCGAGGCCGCTGCCGGTGATGGTCGCGCCGAACACGACGGTCTGGGCGAAGATGCCCGCCATCAGGAACTCGCGGTAGTCCATGCCGGGGATCTGGATCGACCCGCCGAACACGTACGCGAACAGCAGCACGAACATGATCGGCGACAGCGTCGAGAAGACCAGCAGGTCCGGCACGCGCTTGATCTTGATCAGGTTGCGCTTGGCGACGACCGCGCCGTCACCCAGCGCCTGCACGATGGTGCTCATTCCCCCTGCTCCTCCTGCTTCTCCTCGGCCGCGTGCCCGGTCAGCGTCAGGAACACGTCGTCCAGCGTGGGCCTGCGCAGACCCACGTCGAGCACCTTGATCGCCTCGCCGTCCAGCCGCCGGATGCCCTCGACCAGCACCTCCGACCCGCCGGACACCGGCACGGTGAGCCGGTGACCCCGTTCGTCCACCACGATCTCGCCGATCGCCAGCGCCCCGAGGACCTCGCGGGCCTTGGCCACGTCCTGCGCCGTGCCCACGGACAGCTCCAGCCGCTCGCCGCCGACCTGGGCCTTCAGCTCGTCGGCGGTGCCCAGGGCGATGACGTGGCCGTGGTCGATGACGGCGATCTTGTCCGCCAGCCGGTCGGCCTCCTCCAGGTACTGGGTGGTGAGCAGCAGGGTGGTGCCGCCCGCGACCAGTTCCTCGATGACGTCCCACATGCCCAGCCGGCTGCGCGGGTCCAGGCCCGTGGTGGGCTCGTCCAGGAACAGCACCTTGGGTGTGGCGACCAGCGCGCCGGCGAGGTCGAGCCGGCGGCGCATGCCGCCCGAGTACCCCTTCACCGGCCGGTCGGCGGCCTCCACCAGGTCGAACCGCTCCAGCAGTTCGCGGGCCCGTTCACGGCTGCGCTTCTTGCCCAGGTGGTAGAGCCGGCCGACCATGTCCAGGTTCTCGAACCCGGTGAGGTTCTCGTCGACCGCCGCGTACTGCCCGGACAGGCCGATCTGCCGGCGCAGCTCCTTGGCGTCGGCGACGACGTCGAGGCCGGCGACGGTCGCCTTGCCCTCGTCGTGCTCCAGCAGGGTGGTGAGCACGCGCACCGTCGTCGTCTTGCCCGCGCCGTTGGGGCCGAGCAAGCCCATGATGGTGCCCTCGGGCACCACGAGGTCGAGGCCGTTCAGGGCGACGACCGATCCGTAGCGTTTGACCAGTCCCTCGGCCACGATTGCGTCTGCCATGGGGTCATCATGGCCTCGGGGTACGACAATTCGGCGGAAATTTTCACCCGGTCAGCCCAAATTCGCCCCTGACCAGCGGTTTTCATAACCTTCCGGCACCATGGAGATCGTGACGATCACGCGCGCCTCCACATCGGACCTCCCGACCATCCTGCCTCTGGTGCGCGAGTTCTACGCCGTCGACGGGCACGACTACGACGAGGCGGTGGTGACCGCCGCGCTGGAGCCGCTGCTGGCCGACGACCGCTACGGCCAGGTGTGGCTGTTCGACACCGGGTACGCGGTGCTGACGTGGGGCTACTCGCTGGAGTCCGGCGGGCGCGACGCGTTGCTGGACGAGTTCTTCGTGCGCAACCGGGGCGGCGGTGTGGGCGGCGCGGTGCTGAGCGCGTTGGTGGCGGAGGCGCGCAAGGCGGGCGCGTTGAAGATGTTCTTGGAAACCGAGGCGCCCAACGACGCGGCCCGCCGGTTCTACGGTCGCCACGGGTTCGAAGCAGAGACCTCCACTTGGCTCAGCCGACTCCTTTAGACCAGGAGGTCGTTGCGCAGTTCGGGGTCGCGCAGGATGGGCAGGACGGACGAGTCGAGCACCCGGTCCGCGCCGGGTGCTTCGGCGAGCCGCAGCATCGCCTGGCAGACGTCGGCCAGCGGTTGGCCGCGCACGGTGAGCACCGCCTCCCGCATCTGCTCCGGAGCACCCCGTTCGCGCCCCTCGACCCACTTCTGGAGGGCCATCACGACCACGCGGTGTGCCTGTTCCCGACCCTGCGTCAGCACCGGCCGGTTCAGGTCGAAGACCTCGATGGTGGCCCGGCCCTTGTCCGTCAGGCCCACGTACTGGCCCAGCGACGGGGTCAGCAGCAGGTGCTCGAACGGGTCCTCCGCGGTCGGGTCCACCAGCAGCGGCGTGCCGTCGGGGGCCAGCGGGAACCGGTCGCGCTTGAGGTTGCTGTTGCAGGTGGCGCACGCCAGCAGGTGGTTGAGCCAGTCGAAGGTGCGCACCGGGTTGCGGGACAACGGCTCGAAGTGGTCGATGTCGGTGCCCTGGCTGTCCCCGCAGTACATGCAGCGCTGGTAGCCGGGCGCCATGTCCTCCAGCAGCCGCCGCAGCGGCGCGTGCACGGTGCGGCGCACCGCGGCCCGCTTCCACGCCGCACGGGCCACCTTGACGCGGTCCGGGGCGGCGGCGATCTCGTCGGTCAGCGGCGGTAACCGCCCCGCCAGGTCCGCCGGCAGGGCCGTGCGGGAGAGTCGGATCACCGCTGCATCCGGGCCTGGACCTCGCGCGTGCGCGCGACCGGTGAACTGGTCAGCAGCGCCTTGAGCTTCTCGTACCGGCGCACGGTCTTCTCGTCGGCCGCGCCGGTGATCACCCGCACCTCCAGGTCCACCAGCTCCGCCCGCAGCCGCTGCGCCTGCTCCGAGTAGGGGGTGTCCAGCCCGAACAGGTCGGAGAGCACCGCGTCGTCACCGCTGCCGTAGACGATCCGCTCGTACAGGGCCCGGTCCACCACCCGCGGCGGCTCCTGCTGGTCGGGGCCGGGCAGCCGGACCAGGCCGCCCGGGTCGGCCGCCTGGCACACGTACGGGCTGTGCGTGGTCACCAGGAACTGGATGTTCGGGAAGTGCTCCTTGAGCCACCCGCCGATCCGCTTCTGCCACGACACGTGCAGGTGCGCGTCCACCTCGTCGATGATCACGACGCCGGGCGCGGTGAGCGCCAGCCCGCCGGCCGCCGTCGGCGTGGTGCGCAGCGTCCCGAAGGACTCGTGGATCTGCTTGACCAGGTCCACCACGAGCGAGGCGACGGTGCGGTAGCCGTCGCTCATCTCGCGCAACGGGAAGCGGTGGCCGCCGTTGTCCACCCAAAGGCCGTCGGAGTCCACGCCCCGGATGCGGTAGTCGTCGGGGAGCAGGCCGTCGGACAGGATCGCCAGCGCGACCGACTTCAGCTCCTCCGCGCCCGGCCGGCGTTCCAGCGACCGGAGATGTTGCTCGATCAACCACCCCACGCCCTCGGCGAGCGACGCGTCCTCGTGGAACAGGGTCGCCAGCCGGGACACCGGGCCCAGGCTCGACATCAGCCGCTGCGCGTCGGGGGTGCCGCCGACCATGCGCCGGAACGGTCCGTACGCGGCGCAGAACCAGCCGGTGGGGTTGTCCTGCCACGGGCCGCGCGTCGCGCCGGTCTTGCTGCCCTCCAGCTTCTCCTTCAGCGATGGCTGGAGACCCCGGTAGCCGCGCCGCTCCTCCTCGTCCGGCATGGTCCACACCAGGCCCGCCCACAGCTCGCCGGAGGGCCGGCGGCCCTTGCCCGACCACCGCTCGGCGTGCTCGTCCTGGGTGAACCGCACCTGGGCGACGGCCTCGCGCTCGCCCGCGGTGACCCAGTTCTCGAAGTCCGGTACCAGGTTGCGGGCGACCGCGGGACCGCTGATCGCCAGCGCGATGGCGTGCAGGAGCGAGGTCTTGCCCGAGCCGTTGCGGCCCGCGATCACGGTCCAGCCGGGGGCGGCGAGCTTGAGATCGACCTCACGGGCGCCGTTAAACCCCTTGATGTTCCGCAGCCGGACCTGCGAGATGTACATGGTGGCGACTGTAGTGGGGGCGGGTGTCCATCCGGTGCGGTCGACGGGTGCGGCGTGCAGTGCTTGTGGCGGTGGCATCTTATGGGGTGCGTATGCATCTTCTTAGAGCCCGAACGAGTGAACTGAAATCGCCGCGTCCGACCACTAGGGTGTTCGCAGTCTTTTCACGAGGAGCGATGGCGGATGGCAGCGGTCCAAACCCGACGCAAGCGCAAACTGGGGCAGTTCCTCAACGCACTGCGCAAGCGCGCGGGCAAGACGGAGATCGACTACCACGCGCTGACCCGCAAGACGCAGTCGACGCTGTCGCGGATGGAGAACGGTTACATCAGTCCGAGTTGGACCGAGCTGAGCGCGCTGCTCGCGCTCTACGGGGCGGCCGACGATGAGCGGCGCGAGGCGGAAGCCCTCTGGGAGGACGCGAAGCAGGACTCCACGCGACTGGCCAACGCCGCCGCCTACACGCCCGAGGCGCGCACGTACGCGCGGCAGGAGGCGGACGCGACCCAGGTGCGCACCATCGAGATGATCGTGATCCCGGGGCTGCTGCAGACCGCGGCGTACGCGTCGGCGATCCGCCTGGCGGGCCGGCGTTTCGTGGACACGGCGGTGTCGGTCGAGCAGGCCGTGGCGGCGCTGGCGAGCAGGCAGCGCCGGTTGCCCGGCCTGACCCTGCACGCGGTGATCGACGAGGCGGCGCTGCACCGGGTGGTGGGCGGACCCGAGGTGATGGTTGCGCAGTTATCGCACCTTTTGGACATGTCGAAGCAGACCAACATCACGATCCAGGTGATCCCGTTCGGCGCGGGGGCCTACGGGACCATGTCCGGCGGCGGTGCGACGGCCCTCCTGTTCGAGGAAGGCGATCCCTCCACCGTGTACCTGGAGTACGCCGGCGGTGGGAAGTGGGTGGACAATCCCGCCGATGTCGAGAAGTACCTGCTTCACTTCGATGACATGGCCGGCGAGGTCGCGCTGCCGCCCAAGGACTCGGCCTCGTTGATCAGGGAACTGGCAACCGCACTGAAGGAAACATGAACACGAAGAAGACGTGGCGTAGAAGCTCGTATTCGGGCGCGGCCAACAACTGCGTCGAACTGGCGGTCGGCCCCACGGCCGCCGTTGTGGTCCGTGACAGCAAGAAACCCGGACTGGAACTGACCTTTCCGGACGGTCCGTTCCGGGCGTTCCTCTCCACCCTCCGCAAAAGCTGACCACTTCTCACAATTCCGCCGCCGCCCGCCCGCGTAGGGCGGGCGGTCCCACGTGGTCCACTCCGGACTGCTCCGTCGCAGCTCACGACACCAGCCGTGCCGCCGCGACCACCAGCGGGTCCCAGGCTTCCGGTGTGGAAGTTGTGTGCCGCAGCAACTCTTCCCGCATCCGCTGCTCCCAGAACGCGCGGAGGCGCCGGGCGATCGCCGCCACGCGGTCGGCCGGCTGGTGGTGGAACTGCGCGGCGATCCCGTTGGCCAGGCGGACGGTCGGCGGCACGCGCATCAGTCGACCACCGCCGGCTCACGGGCCTCCATCGGCGTGGTGCGCGGGTGAACGTCTCCACGTGCATGGTGGGCGTGCCGGCGGGCACGTCGTCGTCGCACGGCCACTGGATGCTGCCCAACCGGTCCAGCCGTTCGAACGACACCCCGGCGAACGTCGGCGTCAGCGCGGCGATCTCGGCCATGATCTCGCGCGGGTGGCCGTACTCCATGGGGTAGCCCAAGACCTGCGCCGGCTCGCACACGATCTGCCACTCGTGCTTGCCGGTCTTGGGCGCCATCACCGGGCGGACGCGGTTGATGCGCCGCTCGGCGTTGGTGAACGTGCCGTCCTTCTCCGGGAACGACGTGCCGGGCAGGAAGACGTGCGCGAACTTGGCGGTCTCGTTGAGGAACAGGTCCTGCACGACCACCAGGCCCAGCGCCGCCAGGCGGCCGTGACGTGAGCGGTGTTCGGGTCGGACTGGGCGATGTCCTCGCCCCGCACGAACAGGCCGCGGAAGGTGCCCGCGATGGCCGCGTCCGAACATGTTCGGGATGCGCGGACCCGGCTCGGGTCGGATCGTGCGGCCCCAGACGGTCTCGAAAACCGCGCGGACGGCGTCGTCGGACACGTGGCGGTGGCCGGGCAGCTCGTGCGGGAACGATCCCATGTCGCACGAGCCCTGCGCAGTGAGTCCACAAAGGACGTTTCTGGCGCAGGCGCTTCTTCATGCGCGAGGCGAACACCGGGTGCCCGTCGGTCGGGTTCGCGCCGATCACCACGATCACCTCCGCCTGGGCCACGGACCGCTGCGTCGACGGAGTCCGTTGGTACGTCGAAGAAATCGCCCCCATGCCGGCCGGCCGCACCCCGCTGCACGGCCCGGTCGGCAACATCGCCGGCTGGAACTACCCGATGAGCGTCCTCATGCACGCCATGCTCGTGCAATCGTTGGCGGGCAACGCGGTCATCGCCAAGACC
The DNA here is from genome assembly GCA_050954585.1 of Actinosynnema sp. CA-248983. Taxonomy (GTDB): domain Bacteria; phylum Actinomycetota; class Actinomycetes; order Mycobacteriales; family Pseudonocardiaceae; genus Actinosynnema. Next base: position 2,049,253 of record CP191863.1, read on the forward strand.
CCGACCTACGGCGGCGTCGCCTGCCTGACCCTGGCCACCGCCTCGCCGTCCGCCACGGCCTGCCGCTCACCCTGGTCAGCGGCAGCGGGTGGGAGCTGTCCCCGGTCCTGGTCGGCGCGCCCGAGATCGGCTGTCGTGTGGGCCGACCCGCCGCAGGTGCCCGCGGACTGCACGTTTGGGGGAGGGGTTCGACGCTCTCGTCCACCACGTCCTGCCGTGGCACGTGGTGCTGGGCGCGGCGGTCGGGCTCGGGATCACGGAGGGCGCGATCGGGGCGGCGGAACGGGTGGCTCCTCGGGCGACGGCCGTCCGGATGCGGTTGCGGGCGGACGCGGTGCGGGTGCTGCACGACGACGCCGTGGTGGCGGCCGAGCGTGCTGGGCCGCCACCCGGGCGTGCGATTTTCGTTACCCGGCCGGGTGATGGACGGCGCCCGCCCGAGAACCGGCCTTGATAGTGGGGTGAGTGGCGACCAGGCGGGGGAGGCGTGGGCGGCGCCGGGACTGGGGTCAGGTCTCGGCACTGGTGTCCGCGTTGGCGGCGGTGGGGGCGTTGGTGTTCACGGCGCTGGCGCTCCAGGCCACCCGGGACCAGATCGTGATCGCCGAGCGCGGGCAGGTCACCGACCGCTACAGCAAGGCGGTCGAGCAGCTCGCCCACGGGCGGTCCGAGGTGCGGCTCGGGGCGGTGCACGCGTTGGAGCAGATCGCGCGGGACTCGGCGTCGCACCGGGTGCCCGTGGTGTCGGTCCTGACCTCCTTCATCCGCGCCGAGCGGCACATCGCCCCGGGTGGCGGGCCGGCGTGTGACGTCGAGGAGTTCTACGACGTCGGGTCCGCCCGGCACGACGTCCACACCGCCCTGACCGCCGTGGCGCGACTGGACGCGGGCGACGACGTCGACCTCAGCCTCTCCTGCCTGGACAGCGCCCTGCTGGTCGGCGCGAAGCTCCGGTGCGCCAACCTCGACGGCACCTTCCTGCGCCACGCCTCGCTCATCGGCGCGGACCTGCGGCAGGCGTCGCTGGCGGGCGTCCGGCTCGACGCGGTCGAGGCGCTGGGACCGCAGGGCGTCGGCGCGGTCCTGCGCGGGGCGTCCCTGGCCGGTGCCCGGCTGAGCGGGGCGTCGCTGCGCAACGCGGTGCTCGAACGGGTCGACCTCAGCGGCGCGGACCTGACCGGCGCGGTCCTCGCGGGGGCCGACCTCGACGGGGCGAACCTCGCGGGCGCGTACGTCCGGGACGCCGACTTCGCCGGCGCCACGGTCGACTTCGGCGCGGCCCTGCGCGCCGGCGCGATCGACGACTACCCGCCGGACCCGCCGGCGTGCGGACTGTGAGAGGAGAACGGCATGGGCGAGCAGAACTGCCCGAACGGCACCGCCTGGCAGGACGGGTGGTACTACCCGGACCCGCCGGGGAACGGGAGCGGGCTACAGCAGTACGCGACCGGTGAGTGCTTCGGCGGCAGACCGGGGACGACCTGGCGGTTCAAGCACTCGATCCTGCCGCACGAGCCGCCGTACCCGCCGGGCCCGTGGGGCGGTGCGGGCACGCCTGCCTGACGCGCCCGGCCGGCCTCCGGCCCCCGACACCATTTTCCCACGAGACACCGACAAATCCGACGCTGCCGGTGCCGGCGCACCCACGCTGCCGGGGTTGGCGCACCCACGCTGGCGGTGCCGGTGCACCCACGCTGCCGGGGTTGGCGTGCCCGCGCTGGCGGTGCCGGCGCACCGACGCTGACGGGGTTGGCGTGCCCGTGCCGGCGGGGCCGGCGTGCCCGCACCGAGGTCGGTGCACGCCGGCCTGACGCGCCCGCTCCGGCCGGGTCAGTGCACGCCCAGCACGCCGTCCACCCGGCGCGGGATGCCCAGCGGGTTGTCCGCCCGCAGCTCCGCCGGCAGCAGGGCGTCCGGCCACGACTGGTAGGTCACCGGCGCCAGCCACCGCCGGATCGAGGTCGCGCCGACCGACGTGTGCAGCGGGTTCGTGGTGGCCGGCCACGGGCCGCCGTGGTGCATGCCCCACGCCACCGCCACACCGGTCGGCCAGCCGTTGAAGATCAGCCGCCCGGCGACCCCGCCCAGCGCGGACGCGACCGCACCCGCCAGCGCGTGCTCGTCGTTCGAGGCGTGCACGGTGCCGGTCAACGTGCCGGGCAACCGGGGCAGCACCTCCAGCAGGGCCTCGGGGTCGGTGTAGGTGACCACGATCCCGGCCGGCCCGAAGTGCTCCTCGGTCAGCTTCTCCAGGTTCTCGGCGAACACGTCCAGCGGCACCTCGAACAGCTTCGGCGCGGCCGTGTACCCCTCCGCCGGAGCCGTACCCGCGGCGACCTGCTTGGCCAGGCCCGACGCCGCCAGTTCCTCGGTGCCCGACCGGTACGAGTCCGACATCCGCTCGTTGAGCATCGCGCCTCCGGTCGTCCCGTCAACCGCCGCCGCCAGCGCGGGCACCAGCGACTCCGGCGCGAACAGCAGCCCCGGGTTGGTGCAGAACTGCCCCACGCCCATGGTGAGCGACCCGGCGAACCCGGTCGCCAGCTCCTCCGCCCGGGTCGTCGCCGCACCCGGCAGCACCACGGCCGGGTTCACGCTGCCCAGCTCGCCGTAGAACGGGATCGGGTCCGGCCGACTCTGCGCGATGTCGAACAACGCCCGCCCGCCGCCGGTCGACCCGGTGAACCCGACCGCCTTCACCGCCGGGTGCTTGATCAGCGTCACGCCCGCCTCGGTGCCGTACACGATCCCGAACACCCCGTCCGGCACCACGGAAGCCACCACCCGCGCGGTCTCCCGGGACGTCCCGGGATGCGCCGAGTGCGCCTTCACGATGACCGGGCACCCGGCCGCCAACGCGGACGCCGTGTCCCCGCCCGCGACGGAGAACGCGAACGGGAAGTTCGACGCGGAGAACACCGCGACCGTCCCGAGTGGACGGAGCATCCGGCGCAGCACCGGCCGGGGCGGGACGGTGTCCGGGTCCGCCGAGTCCAGCACCGCCTCGACGTACCCGCCGTCCCGCAGCACCTGCCCGAACAGCCGCAGCTGGTTGGTGGTGCGCTTCAGCTCGCCGGACAGCCGGGGCACGCCCAGCGCCGTCTCCGCGTCCGCCACCGCCACCAGCGTCTCGGCGGACGCGTCCAACGCGTCGGCCACCCGTTCCAGCACGTCCGCCCGGTCCGCGGCGGGCAGCGCCGACCAGGCCGGGAACGCGTCCGCGGCGGCCCGCGCCAGGACGTCGACCTGGTCGTCGGTGGTGCCCGGGACCGGCTCCCCGAACGGCTCGCCGGTCCGGGGTCGTAGCCCTGCACGACGGTCACCGACCCGCCTCCTTCACAGCCGTGTCGAACTCCGGGCCGCACCAGATGCCGCCCAGGTACTTGTGCGCCAACGAGTCGGGGGCGCCCTCGGGGACGTCCGCGGCGAACACCTCGGAGTCGTCCTTCGACTCGTACCCCAGCGCGCGGGCCTCGTCCAGGGAGAACCAGCGCCGCGTGTTGTCCGAGACGCCCCACACCACCCGGAACCCCGGCGACGGCGCGGACAGGCACGCCTCGAACAGGCGGGCGCCGTCGTCCGGGGACAGCCAGGTGGACAGCATCCGGGCGTCCTTGGGCCGTTCGAAGCACGACCCGATGCGCACGGCGATGACGTCCATGCCGTACCGGCTCGCGTACAGGCTGCCCAGCGCCTCCAGCGCCACCTTGCTCACGCCGTAGTACGTGTCCGGCTGCGGGAACAGGTAGTCGCCCGCCTCGCCCGACGATCGCTCGTAGAAGCCGACGGCGTGGTTGGAGCTGGCCAGGACCACCCGGCCGACCCCGTTGCGCCGCGCGGCCTCCAGCACGACGTGCGTGCCGTTGATGTTCACGTCGAGGATCTGCGCCCACGGCTGTTCCAGGCTGTGCCCGCCCAGGTGGATCACGGCGTCGACGCCCGCGCAGGCGGCGTCCATCGCGGCCTGGTCGGTCACCGAGGCCCGCACCACCTCGACGGCCTCGCCGTCGGCGGCCGGCGGCTGGTCGCCGATGTCCAGCAGCCGCAGCACGCGGCCGGGCGCGGCCATCCGGGTGCGCATGAGAGTGCCCACCCCGCCGGCCGAGCCGGTGATCAGAATGCGTGACGTCACGAAGAAACCCCTTCGCAGAAATCAGCGGCCGAACTGCCTGAGCAGCTCGGTGATCGTTCGAGCACCATGCAAAAGCGCGTCCACAACCTGTTTTTCGTGCTCCGGGGTAAGCCGCCCCAAAGGCACCGAGCAGCTCATCGCGTCCAGAACCGGCGACCGATAAGGCAGGGCCACGGCGAAGCACCCCAAGCCCGGGGTGTTCTCCTCGCGTTCGTGGGCGTAGCCCACGGACCGGAACCCGGCCAACTGCGTGTGCAAGGCGACCCGGTCGGTCACCGTGTTCGGCGTCAGCGGCTCCAGCTTGACCGGCAGGATCGCGTCCACCTCCTGCGGCGTGCGGGCGGCCAGCAGCGCCTTGCCCAGGGACGTCGAGTGCGCGGGCAGGCGGCGACCCACGCGCGAGACGACCCGGAGGTGGTGCTCGGACTCGCGGCTGGCCAGGTACACCACGTCGGAGCCGTCGAGGCGGGCCAGGTGGACCGTCTCGTTGATCTCCCGGCGCACCTGCTCCATGACCCGGATCGCGACCTGCACGACCGGGTCGTGGTCCAGGTACGAGGTGCCGACCAGCAGGGCGCGCACGCCGATGCCGTAGGTGCCGCGGGTGGGGTCCAGCTCGACCCAGCCGCGTGCGACGAGCGTCTGCAACAGCATGTACAGGCTCGACTTCGGGTAGCTCAGCTCGCGGTGCAGTTCGGTCAGCGTGAGCGGGCGCTCCGACGCGGACAGCACCTCCAGCAACTCCACCGTCCGGTCGGCCGATTTGACCGCGTTCGGCCGTGCGGGTGACGCGGGACCAGTCACCTGTCCTCCCCGGTGAGTACTGAGACGCGCTCTTGACACGTCGCAGTGGCGATTCTTACAGTCCGGCCATCACGTTCACAAGTACGACTCCGTTTCACGCATGTGAACAAGGAGAGCGCTCATGAGAACATCCCGCCGGTCCGTCACCGCTGCCGCTGCGCTGGCCGTCGTGGGACTCGTCACCTCCGCCTGCGGCACCTCGTCGTCCGGCGGAGCCCAAGTCCAGCAGGACCCGAACGCGCCGTTCGAGGTGTGGACGCGCAGCACCGAGGCGCCCGCGAAGGTCTACGCGAAGCTGTTCGCCGACTTCGAGCAGAAGACCGGCGTCAAGGTGGACTACAAACCGATCTTCACCGACTTCGAGAAGCAGCTCCAGCAGCGCGCGGCCTCGAAGGACCTGCCGGACGTCATCATCAACGACACCGGCTCGCTCGGCACGCTCGTCCAGCAGGGCCTGGTCCCCGAACTGGACCGCTCCGCCATCGCCGGCAACGGCGACATCGTCGACCGCGCCTGGGAGAGCGCCAAGGGCGCGGACGGCAAGTACTACGGCGTCCCGTTCTCCGCGCAGTCGTTCGTGACCCTGATCCGCAAGGACTGGCGGGAGAAGCTGGGCAAGCCCCTGCCCCAGAGCTGGGCCGACCTGACCGAGCTGGCCACCGCGTTCACCACGCAAGACCCCGACGGCGACGGCCAGGCCAACACCTACGGGGTGCTCGTCCCCGGCACCACCGACCGCGGCTACCTGGCCTGGTGGGCGTCGAGCTACCTGCTCCAGGCGGGCGGCGACATCGTCAAGGCCGACGGCGACAAGTACTCCGTGGCCATCGACTCGGCCGAGTCGGTCAAGGCCGTCGAGTGGATTCGCGGGCTGTTCTGCGACAGCAAGGTCGTCGTGCCCGGCGCGCTGACGCTCAACACCAACGACGCGCACGCGTTCTTCGAGTCCGGCAAGGCCGGCATCTACCACACCGGCCCGTACATGTTCGGCCGCTTCGACCAGAAGCTGGGCAAGGACAAGTACGAGGTCATCGCGCCGCCGGCCGGGCCCGCCGGCGTGGGTTCGCTGGCCGAGGGCGAGAACGTCTACCTGATGGCCGGGTCGCCCCGGGTGGCCGACCAGAAGAAGCTCGCCGAGTTCCTGATCAGCGCGGGCGCGCAGCAGGCCGGCATGGAGGGCGAGACGCAGCCGGTGGTCCGGCTGCCGGTCAACAAGAACGTGGACGTGGAGACCGTCTACGACGACGCCCGCTGGAACACCGTGGCCAAGCTCTACCAGGACAGCGCGAAGCCGTTCCCGAGCCTGCCGAACTTCCAGCCGTTCCGGCAGCAGACCGCCGAGGGCCTCAACGGCATCCTCGCCACCTGCTCCACGGACGTGCAGGGCGACCTGGGCAAGCTCGCCGGGAACCTGAAGAAGGAACTCCAGGCGCAGGGGATGGCCAAGTGACGGCGGTGGACACCGCCCGAGACGTGGGGGCGACGGCCAACGGCGGCGGTGCCGTCGGTCCCCACCCCGTGGGCGGCGCCGCAAGCGCCGCCTCACGGGAGCCACCCCCTGGCTGTTCCTCGCCCCCGCGCTGCTGCTGTTCGTGGTCTTCAAGTACGTGCCGATGGCCGAGGGCATCCGGCTGAGCCTGTTCCAGGTGCGGCCGTTCCTCGGGGACCTGTTCGTGGGGATGGACAACTACGTCCGCATCCTGGAGGACGACCGGTTCCGGTCGGCCATCGGCCGCACGTTCCTGCTCGCCGCGGGCCAGACCGCCGGGGCGATCCTCATCGGGTTCGCGCTGGCCCTCCTGCTGGAGGGCCACGCCCGGTCGCTGTGGTTCGTGCGGTCTGCGGTGTTCCTGCCGGTGGTCGCGGCGACCGCGGTGATCGGCGAGATCTGGCGGCTGCTGTACTACCCGGCGCCCGAAGGGTTCATCAACAACATCCTGTCCTTCGTGGGCCTCGGTCCGCTGACCTTCCTGGACAGCCCGGACTCCGCGCTGTGGTCGGTGATGGCGGTGGGCATCTGGAAGGGCGCCCCCTACGACATGGTGCTAATCCTCGCGGGTCTCGCGGGCATCGACCGGCAGCAGTACGAGGCCGCCGAGATCGACGGGGCCTCGACGTGGCAGCGCATCCGGTACGTCACGCTGCCCGCGCTGCGGCCGGTCGTGACCATCCTGCTGACCCTGGCGGCCATCCGCGGGCTGCGGACGTTCACCGAGGTGTACGTGCTGACCGGCGGCGGCCCGGCCGGGTCGACCGACGTGTGGATGACCCGCGTGTTCTCCGTGGCGTTCGAGCGCAACGAGCTGGGCATCGCGTCGGCGGGTTCGGTGCTGCTGTTCCTCATCACGTTCGCGCTCACGGTGACCGTGCAGCTCTACCGGAGGAGGAAGGCATGAGCGTCGCGCAGAAGTGCGAAACGGCGCTGGGCTGGCGCTCCGACCGGTCGTCCTGGGCGTCGCGCGGGGTGCGGGTGCTGCTGTGCGTGGGCGCGGTCCTGTTCTTCACCGGGCCGCTGCTCACCATCTTCTCCGGCGCGTTCGACGACAACCCCGACCCCACCAAGCTGTCGGTGATCCCGGACAACCCGTCGCTGGACAACTTCCAGGCGGCCGGCGAGAACCGGATCTGGCACTACCTGGGCAACTCGCTGATCATCGCGGGCGGCGCCATGCTGCTCCAGCTCTCGGTCAGCGTGTTCGCCGCGTACGCGTTGGCGCGCAAGAAGTTCCGCGGCCAGGCGATCGTGCTGCTGGCCGTCCTCACCACCATGATGCTGCCCGAGGAGGTGATCGCCATCCCGCTGTCGCTGGTGATCGGCGACCTCCCGGTGCTGGGCATCAGCCTCAAGGGCACGCTGCTCGGCGTCATCCTGCCGCTGGGCGCGTGGGGCTTCTCCATCTTCGTCATGACCGAGTTCATGAAGGAGATCCCGGTGGAGATCGAGGAGGCGGCCACCGTGGACGGCGCGGGGGAGCTGCGGATCTTCGCCCAGATCATCCTCCCGCTGTGCAAGCCGGCGCTCGGCGTGGTCGCCGTGTTCGGCTTCAACATGATCTGGGAGCAGTACCTGCTGCCGCTCATCGTGGCCACCGACCCGTCCGACTACACGCTGACCGTCGCCCTGCTGTCGTTGCGCTCCGACGACCAGGTCGGTCCGGGCATCGTGCTGGCCGGGGCGCTGCTGGCGCTGGTGCCGAGCCTGCTCGTGTACCTGTCGCTGCAAAAGTCTTTCCTGCGTGGGATCACCACCGGAGCGATCAAGGGATGAAGGTCGGTATGCAACTTGATGGGGTGCTGTTCTTCCCGGTGACGCCGTTCGACCCGGACGGGGCCGTCGCCGAGCACGTGCTGGCCGAGCACGTGAAGCGCGGGGTGGCGGCGGGCGCGGGCGGGGTGTTCGTCGCGTGCGGCACCGGCGAGTTCCACGCCCTGGACCTCGCGGAGTTCGAGCGCGCGGTGGCCGTGGCGGTCGAGTCGACGGGCGGGCGGGTGCCGGTGTTCGCGGGCGCGGGCGGTCCTTTGCCGGTGGCGAAAGCGTTCGCGCGGGCGGCTCGGGACGCCGGGGCGGACGGGTTGCTGCTGCTGCCGCCGTACCTGGTGACCAACCCGCCGCGCGGGCTGGTCCGGTACGTCACCGAGGTGGCGGGCGCGACCGAGCTGCCGCTGATCGTGTACCAGCGCAACAACGCGGTGTTCACGCCGGAGACGGCGGTGGAGGTCGCGTCGCTGCCCACGGTCGTCGGGTTCAAGGACGGCCTGGGCGACATCGACCTGTTGCAGCGCATCGTGCTGGCCGTGCGGGCCGGGGTGGACAAGCCGTTCCAGTTCTTCAACGGCCTGCCCACCGCGGAGCTGACCGTGCCCGCGTACCGGGGCATCGGCGTGGAGCTGTACTCCTCGGCGGTGTTCTGCTTCGCGCCGGAGATCTCGCTGGGCTTCTACCAGGCCGTGCAGGACGGCGACGACGCTCTGGTCCGCCGCTACCTCACCGAGTTCTACCGGCCGTTCGTGGAGCTGCGCGACCAGGTCCCGGGCTACGCGGTGGCCCTGGTCAAGGCGGCCGTGAAGGCCACCGGCCTGGACGTGGGCGGCGTGCGCCCGCCGCTGCTGGACCCGACCGACGAGCACCTCGCGGAGCTGGAGAAGATCGTCGCGGCCGGAAGGGAGTTGGCGGCGTGAAGATCACCTCCGTGGACCTGACCCCGGTCGCGTTCCGCGACCCGCCGCTGCTGAACTCCGTCGGCTGCCACGAACCGTGGGCGTTGCGGACGATCGTCGAGGTGCACACCGACGAGGGCATCTCCGGGCTCGGTGAGACCTACGGCGACATCGGCCACCTCAACCGGCTGCGCAACGTCGCGCCGGCGCTGACCGGCCTGGACGTCCACGACCTCAACGGCCTGCACGCCCGCGTCACCACGGCGCTGGGCGGCGAGGCCGGGTCCGACCGGCACGGCCTGACCGGAAAGCTGACCGCCGAGTCCACTGTGGACCGAGTGTTCGCCGCGTTCGAGGTCGCCACCTGGGACATCCGGGGCAAGGCCCTCGGCCGCCCGGTGGTGGACCTGCTGGGAGGCGCTGTGCGGACCGCCGTGCCGTACAGCGCCTACCTGTTCTACAAGTGGGCCGGGCACCCCGGCGCCGAACCGGACGGGTTCGGCGAGGCGCTCGACCCGGACGGCGTCGTCGCCCAGGCCCGGATGCTGGTGGAGCGGCACGGTTTCGGCTCGATCAAGCTCAAGGGCGGCGTGTTCGCGCCCGAGGAGGAGGTCGAGGCGATCCGGGCGCTGCGCGCGGCGTTCCCGGACCACCCGCTGCGGCTGGACCCCAACGCGGCGTGGACGCCCGCGACGGCGTTGAAGGTCGCCGCGGAGTTGGACGGGGTGCTGGAGTACCTGGAGGACCCGTCGCCGGAGATCCCCGGCATGGCGGAGGTCGCCCGCTCGTCGCCGCTGCCGTTGGCCACCAACATGTGCGTGGTGGCGTTCGAGCACATCGCCCGGTCGGTGGAACTGGGGGCGGTGCAGGTCATCCTGTCCGACCACCACTACTGGGGCGGGCTGTCGCGGTCCAAGGAGCTGGCCGCGATCTGCCGGACGTTCGACATCGGCCTGTCTATGCACTCCAACTCGCACCTGGGCATCAGCCTGGCGGCCATGACCCACCTCGCCGCCGCCACGCCCAACCTGAACTACGCGTGCGACACCCACTACCCGTGGAACTCGGCGGACGACGTGCTGACTTCGCCCTTGTCCTTCGTGGACGGTGCGCTGCCGGTGCCGTCTGGTCCGGGGCTGGGCGTCGAGCTGGACCGGGACGCGCTGGCCCGGCTGGCCGAGAACTACCGGAAGTGTGGGCTGGTGCAGCGCGACGACACCGGGTACATGCAGCAGCACGACCCGTCCTACGAGAGGAAGCGCCCCCGGTGGTGACGACCGTCGCCCACGTCTACCCGTGGGACATCGTCGGCGATCCCGCGGCCGTGCGACGGGTTGCCGGGCTCGGGGTGGACGCCGTGGCGCTCGCGGCGGCGTACCACACGGTCCGCGCGGCCACGCCGTTCCACCCCGAGCACCGGCTGGTCGACGCCCGGCACGCCGCGTGCTACCTGCCGGTGCGGCCCGAACGCTTCGGTCGCCTGGTGCCCGCCGAACCGACCTGGGTCGCGCCCGACTCCTACCGGACCGCGTCGGACGCGCTCAAGGCGGCCGGGCTGCCGGTGTACGCGTGGACCGTGCTCACGCACAGCAGCCGACTCGGCGACCTGCACCCCGACGTCGTGGTGCGCAACGCTTTCGGCGACGCCTACCCGTACGCGCTGTGCCCGGCGCAACCAGATGTGGTGGAGTACGCGCGCGCGTTGGTGTCGGAAGTGCTGGAACTCGGGCGGCCGGACGGGATCGTGCTGGAGGCGTGCGGGCCGCTGGGGTTCGTGCACGGCGGCCACCACGAGAAGACCGACGGCACGGACTGGACCCCGGTGCAGCAGAAGCTGCTGTCGCTGTGCTTCTGCTCGGTGTGCTCGGTGAACTACCCGCCGGGAACGGCCGAGGCGGTGCGGGCCGGGGTCGACGGCGGGGCGGCGTCGGTCGAGGAAGCGTTGGGGGAGTCGGCGTCGGCCGTTCGGGCGGTCCGCACGGCCGTGTCACGCGACCTGCGGCGGGAGTTGGTGGCGCTGGCCGGTGACGTGCGGGTGGTCGTGCACGCGACGGCCGATCCGTGGGGCACCGGGCCGTTCGCGACCGTGGCCGACGGGGTGGACGCGGAGGTCGACGTGCTGACGTCGACCTGCTGGCCGGGGCCGGCGGTGGCGGTGCCCGCGATCGAGGCGTTGCGGGCGTTCGACGTGCGGACGGCGGCCTACGTCCTGGGGCTGCCACCGCGCGCCGTCGACGGGGACGAGTTGCTGGCGGAGTGGCTGGCGTACGCCAAGGCAGGGGTGGAGGAGTTCCACGTCTACCACGCCGGACTCGCCTCGGCGGCCCGGCTGGACGCGCTGCGGCACGCCGTCCACGGCATCCGGGGTCACCTGAACGGGTAACTGTGAAAAGGGCGGAGCAACCCGGTTCGCGGGCGGCTCCGTCCTTCCGACATGAGAAGCCTAGGAACCGTCATCGGCGCGGGCGCGCTGCTCCTGCTGACCGCCTGCGCTTCGACTCAGCCCTCGGTGGCCCCGGGCAACAGCGGGCCCACGCTGACCACCGCGACGAGCACCCCGCCCGCCTCCGAGGAACCGGACTTCGACAGCCCCGTGCCGCCGGGCGCCAAGGAAGTGCCCAAGGAGAAGGTCGACGCCGCCGCCGTCCCCGACGACCGGCCGCGCACCGTGTGGACCGAGGGCGACGGCAGCACCCTGGGCCTGGTCGCGCAGGAAGCCGGCTGCGGCAAGGCCAGCGTGGAGGTCGCCGAGCAGGGTCCGCAGGTGGTGAAGGTCGTCATGGTGGAGACCATGCCCAAGGAGACCCAGATCTGCACCATGGACATCCGCTACCCGCCGCTGACCGCCAAGCTCGACGCCCCGCTGGGCGAGCGTGCGGTGGTCCTGACCACCAGGCTGGACCAGCAGTAGGTCCGACTCCAGACGCCCGCCGCTCACGTGCGGCGGGACCAACGTTCCACCTCCCCCGGTGCCCGGTCGACTCTGCCCCGTCGGCCGGGCACCTATGCAACCGGCGCGTGCCGGGTACCGTCCTACGGCTATGAGGAAGTTCGCCGTCGCCCTAGCGGTCTTGGCCCTGGCCGGCTGCTCAAGCGGCACGCCCACCGGTGCACCGGGGTCGTCCACCACGTCATCGAGCACCACGGCCTCATCGTCGCCGTCGACAACGTTGTCATCGCCGCCGACCGACCGGCCCCAGCCGCCGCCTCACTCCAGCGCCGAGCCGTTGCCAGGTGGTCCGACGCCGGTGCCGGCCGAGCGGATCGACGCCTCGACCCTCTCCGAGCTGTACAAGAAGGACGTGCAGGCTTCCGCCGACGGTCGGACCCTGCGCGTGATCGGTCTCGCGGGTGGCTGCAAGCGGGCATCGGCCGAAGTTGCCGCGCAGGCGGCGGACCAGGTCAGGATCACGCTCGTCACGACCTACTACCCGCCGGCCGGCGGCGGCCTCTGCACCCAGGAGTTCTACGACGTGCCCCTGAACGTCACCCTGGACGCCCCGCTGGGCGACCGCCGAGTGGTCCTGGAATCCCGAGAGGACACCGCATAACACCCGATCGGGTGATCTAGCATTCGGCGGATGCCGATCCCCGACGCGTTGAGCGAAGCCCTGGCGGACCCGAAGTTCTGGGCGATGTACTGCTTCGAAGAGGACTTCGAGGGCTACGACGAGTACTTCGACGAGGACAACCACGTCCTCGCCTTCCCGCTGGGCGGCGGGTACTCCCTCGACCTCGACCTCAGCGACTCGTACTTCGACCTCGGGCTGCGCGTGCCGGGTGCGGACGAGCCGGTCACCGTCGGCTGGTCCGACGAGGCCCACTTCCACCCGCACACCCTGCGCTGGGACGAACTGGACCTGGTCTGCCGGGCCGCCGCGCTGCTCGACCCCGACCTGCGCCACCCCGGCCCGGGGCTCGCCGTGCTGAGCCGGTTCGTGGTGGTCAGCGCGTACGACGACATCGACGCCATCAAGTCACTGCTGCACGCCGCGTTCACCGGCCTCAAGCCGAAGGACGCCGAGGGCTACTGGCCCGACGCCGAGGACATCGCGGACCGCGCGGACTTCCGGCACCAGGCCGTGGTGTGGCACCGGGACACCGACGGCAACTTCAGCGTGCACAAGGACATCACGGCGTTCGACGGCGCGGACATCTACAGCACGCGGATGCGCGGCTCCGAGTTCCCCTGGGCGGACTGGAAGTCCATGCTCGACCAGGCCGAACGCACCCTCGCCGCCGCCGTGGACCCGACCTGGCTGGAACCCCTGGCCGTCGGCAAGCTCCTCGACCGCGCCGTCACCGACCGCGACCCGGCCGCCGCGCCGGAACTGGCCCGCACGCTGGCCGACGCCGGGTGCGCGAACCACACGATCCTGACCGCGCTCACCGACCCGATCCACCCCGCCGAAACCGCGTGGGTCCTCGAACTCCTCAGCACCGCCCCACGCGGCACCCTGCTGCGCGGCCTCCCGACCACCGACGCCCGCGTCTGGTGGCCGCGCGCTTGACCTTGACGCGGGCGTGAATCTTTACGTTCGCGGCATGACGTTCAACGGCAAAGCAGTGATCGTGACGGGTGGCGGCACGGGGATCGGACGCGCCACCGCCCGCAGCTTCGCCGACCGGGGCGCGCGGGTGCTGGTCGTCGGCCGCACCGCCGCCCGGCTCGCGGAGACCGCCGGGGGTCTGCCCGGCATCCACCCGCTCACCCTCGACATCGCCGACCCGGACGCGCCCGGCACGATCGTCGACACGGCGCTGCGCGAGTTCGGCCGGCTCGACGTGCTGGTCAACAACGCCGGCGTGGTGCGGCAGGGCTACGACCGCGACACGGCCCTGGACATGGTGGCGACCAACCTGCTGGCCCCGTCGCACCTCGCCGAAGCCGCTCGCCCGCACCTCGCCGAGGCGAGGGGCGTGATCGTCAACGTCAGCACGTCCATCGGGCAGCGCGGCTGGCCGATGGCGGGCGGCGCGCTGTACGCGGCCCTGAAGAGCGCCCTGGAATCGCTGACCCGCAGCTGGGCCGTGCAGTTCGCGCCGGACGTGCGGGTGGTCGCCGTCGCACCCGGTCCGATCGCCACGCCGATCGGCCTGCACCAGGGCCTGACCCCGGAGCAGAACGCGGCATTGCAGGAAGCCCTGGTCGCGCACGTCCCGCTGAAGCGGATCGGGCAGCCGGAGGACGTGGCGTTCTGGATCACCCGACTGGCGAGCCCCGAGGCCGCCTTCACGACCGGTGTGGTGCTGCCCGTGGACGGGGGCGCGGTGGTGGCGTGACGTACCGTCGGGCGGGTGAAGATCGGGGAGTTGGCGCGGGTCACCGGGGTGTCGACGCGGGCGTTGCGGTTCTACGAGGAGAACGGGCTGCTGGAGTCCGACCGCCTGCCCAACGGCTACCGCGTCTACCCGGAGACGGCGGTCGCCCGCGTCCGCAACATCCGCAACCTGCTGGACCACGGCCTCACCCTGGAGGACGTGGCGCATTTCCGTTGCTGCCTGGATGGCGACGTGATGTCGGCCGACCCCGATCCCCAGCTCGTGGCCGTGGCGCAGCGGAGGTTGGCCGTCCTGGACGAGCGCATCGACGCGCTCGTCCAGGTTCGCGACCAACTCAGCGAAGCTGTGTTGGATCGCGCCGCGTTTCCCGCCGATCGAAGAGCGTGATCGTCGGGAAACGCGACCCGACAAGCCGACGGCGGCCTCGCGGTGTTGGATGGCGCCGCCTCCGGCGTCGCGGCTCGGCCGCCCGGGGTCGGCTCGTCGCGCCGCGTTTCCCGCCGATCGAAGAGCGTGATCGTCGGGAAACGCGACCCGACAAGCCGACGGCGGCCTCGCGGTGTTGGATGGCGCCGCCTCCGGCGTCGCGGCTCGGCCGCCCGGGGGTCGGCTTGTCGCGCCGCGTTTCCCGCCGATCGAAGAGCGTGATCGTCGGGAAAGGCGCCGCGACAAGCCGACGCGGCCTCGCTTACTTCCGGAACGTGATCTGGAAGGTCGGCGCGGAGGTCTCGGCGAAGAAGTCGTTGCCCTTGTCGTCCACCACGATGAACGCCGGGAAGTCCTCCACCTCGATCTTCCAGACCGCCTCCATGCCCAGCTCGGGGTACTCCAGCACCTCGACCTTGCGGATGCAGTCCTGCGCCAGCCGCGCCGCCGGGCCGCCGATGGAGCCCAGGTAGAAGCCGCCGTGCGTCTGGCACGCGTTCGTCACCTGCGCCGACCGGTTGCCCTTGGCCAGCATGACCATCGAGCCGCCCGCCGCCTGGAACTGCTCGACGTAGGAGTCCATGCGGCCGGCCGTGGTCGGACCGAACGAACCGGACGCGTAGCCCTCGGGCGTCTTCGCCGGACCGGCGTAGTACACCGGGTGGTCCTTCATGTACTGCGGCATCGGCTCGCCCGCGTCGAGCCGTTCCTTGATCTTGGCGTGCGCGATGTCGCGGGCCACCACCAGCGGGCCGGTCAGCGACACGCGGGTCTTCACCGGCAGCTTCGACAAGGTCTCGCGGATCTCCGCCATCGGGCGGGTCAGGTCGATCCGGACCACCTCGTCGGACAGGTCCTCACCCTCCACGTCCGGCAGGAACTGCGCCGGGTCGCGCTCCAACTGCTCCAGGAACACGCCCTCGGGCGTGATCTTCGCCTTGGCCTGGCGGTCCGCGGAGCACGACACCGCGATGCCGACCGGGCAGGACGCGCCGTGCCGGGGCAGCCGGATCACGCGCACGTCGTGGCAGAAGTACTTGCCGCCGAACTGCGCGCCGATCCCGAAGTTCCGGGTCAGCTCCAGGACCTGCCGCTCCAGGTCGACGTCCCGGAACGCGTGGCCCGCGGCGGACCCCTCGGTCGGCAGGTGGTCCAGGTACCGGGCGGACGCGAGCTTGGCGACCTTCAGGTTCTGCTCGGCGGACAGGCCGCCCACGACCACGGCCAGGTGGTACGGCGGGCACGCGGCGGTGCCCAGCGAGCGCAGCTTCTCGTCCAGGAACCGGGCCAGGCGCGCGGGGTTCAGCAGCGCCTTGGTCTCCTGGTACAGGAACGTCTTGTTGGCCGAACCGCCGCCCTTGGCCATGAACAGGAACTCGTACTTGGCGTCCGTGCCGGGTGCTGCGAACAGGTCGATCTGCGCGGGCAGGTTGGTGCCGGTGTTCTTCTCGTCCCAGAAGGTGACCGGCGCCATCTGCGAGTACCGCAGGTTCAGCTCCTGATAGGCCTCGAAGATGCCGCGCGACAGGGCTTCCGCGTCCGTGCCGCCGGTGAGGACGGACTCGGTGCGCTTGCCCATGACGATCGCCGTGCCGGTGTCCTGGCACATCGGCAGCACGCCGCCGGCGGAGATGCACGCGTTGCGCAGCAGGTCCATGGCGACGAACCGGTCGTTGCCGCTGGCCTCGGGGTCGTCGACGATCGCGCGCAACTGCTTGAGGTGCGACGACCGCAGCAGGTGCTGGATGTCGCGGATGGCCTCCTTGGCGAGCAGGGTCAACGTGGACGGCTCGACCTGGAGGAACTTCCGGCCGGCGGCTTCGACCACGGACACGCCGTCTGAGGTGACCAGGCGGTACTCCGTGGTGGTGTCCGCGCCGAGCGGCAGGACGTCGGTGTACTCGAAAGCTGTGGTGGGCACTGCGGGCACGTCGCGGGCTCCCTTGCGCGCGTTCGGGTTCCGACGAACCTATACCGCACGGTCGGTCCCGGGCGCTTCGCCGCGGTGTGATTCGCCGCATCTTCGGCCGCGACTGGCGTCGCGGCGGCTCGGCCGCCTGGAAGTCGGCTCGTCGCGCCACGTTTCCCGCCGGTCGAAAAGCGTGATCGTCGGCAAACGCGACGCGACAAGCCGACGCGGCCTCGCGTCGTCCCGGCTGCCGACCACCGGCCGAAAATGCGGAAGGCCGGGCCGGCCCCCGACCGCCCCGACCTTCCTCAGCGTGCGACAGCCCCGCGAAATGGGGCGGAGGTGTCGCAAAGCTCGACTAACACGCGACCGTGCCGTGATCGGCGTCACAAGTCAACCCGGCTGAACGGGTGACTCACCCCCACCGGCCGGCGCAGCCCGCGGTCACCGGCCGGTGGCGACGATCACTAGCTGGCGTAAGCGCGCAGCTTGGCGGCCCGTTCGCCCTGGCGCAGCTTGGCCATGACCTCGCGCTCGATCTGCCGCACCCGCTCGCGCGACAGGCCGAACTGCTTGCCGATCTGGTCCAGGGTGCGCGGCTGGCCGTCCTCCAGGCCGTACCGCAGCCGGATCACCGCCTGCTCGCGCGGCTCCAGCGTGGCCAGCACGCGGCGCAGGTCGTCCTGGAGCAGGCCGGAGATGACGGCGCTCTCCGCGTCGGTCGCGTCGGAGTCCTCGATGAAGTCGCCCAGCGGGGCGTCCTCCTCGGTGCCGACCGGCATGTCCAGGCTCACCGGGTCGCGCGCGTGGTCGAGCAGGTCGGCCACCTTGTCCGGCGTCAGGCCGGACTCGCGGGCCAGCTCGTCGTGGGTCGCCTCACGGCCCAGCTGCTGGTGCAGGTCGCGCTTGATCCGCGCCAGCTTGTTGACCTGCTCGACGAGGTGGACGGGCAGCCGGATGGTGCGGCCCTGGTCCGCCATTCCCCGGGTGATCGCCTGGCGGATCCACCACGTCGCGTAGGTCGAGAACTTGAATCCCTTGGTGTAGTCGAACTTCTCCACCGCGCGGATCAGACCCAGGTTCCCTTCCTGGATCAGGTCCAACAGCGGCATTCCACGGCCGGTGTATCGCTTGGCCAGGGAAACGACCAGGCGGAGATTCGCTTCCAGGAGGTGGTTCTTCGCGATGTGGCCGTCGCGGATCAGCTGGCGCAGTTCCCCCTTGCGCGTGGCCGACAGGTTCGCGCCCGTCTCCAGCATGTGCTGGGCGAAGACCCCCGCCTCGATCCGCTTCGCGAGTTCCACTTCCTGGGCTGCGGTGAGCAGCGCTGTCTTCCCGATCCCGTTCAGGTACACCCGAACCAGGTCGGCGGCCGGGCCCTGGGCGTCGAGGTCGAACTCGGCGCTCGTGGTGGTCGTGTCGCTCTCGACCTCGCGGTCGAGGACCTTCGGGACGGTCATGGAGCTTCCCTCCCCCTTGTCGCGGGCTGGCAGTGCGGTCACGCATCCCGCGCTGCGCTGCGCGAGGTTGCCTTTCGGCTGTCATCGGGGGAAACGTTCGTCGGTGCGAAATGGTTCCCGCCTCCCCGATCTGAGAGACGTCAGTGCCGTCACAGCGGTTGCGCCACGAATCCTGAGATTTGGCTGAGAAGGATCTAGAGTTCCACCAACACGGTGAACGGACCGTCGTTCACACTCCGCACCGACATCATCGCCCCGAACCGCCCGGTTTCCACCCGAGCGCCCTTCTGGCGCAGTTCCCGCACGACCGCGTCGACCAACGGCTCCGCGTGCTCCGGCCGGGCGGCGGCCGTCCAGGACGGCCGCCGACCCTTCCGCGTCTCGCCGTAGAGTGTGAATTGACTCACAACCAACAGGGGCGCACCGGTCGTGGCGCACGACTCCTCGTCCCGCAGGATGCGCAGCTCGTGCAGTTTCCGGGCCATCAACGGGGCTTTCGCCTCGGTGTCGTCGGCGTGGACGCCCAGGAGCACGAGAAGTCCCGGCTCGTCGATCGCGCCCACGCGCTCCCCGTCCACGGTCACCTCCGCCTCGGTGACCCGCGCCACGACCGCTCTCACGCCGGCACCACCATGCCGTGCCGCACCAGTTCCCGGACGACCGGGAGCGCCGCGTGCGCGAGGTCCTCGGCCGACAGGTCGTTGGCGTAGGCCAGGAGGGTGATCAGGTCTTCCAGGGGCAGCGCGCCCCGGAAACCGGCGAGCAGGCGCGCGGCGGTCTCGTCCAGCTCGTGCTGCCACCCCGGCCCGTCGGTGCGGTGCAGGCGGCGCACGACCGACTCCCAGCCGTCTTCCGCCGGCGCGGAGACCTCTTCCAGCAGAACCGTCTCGGGCACGGTGAACCGGGTGGCCAGGAGCGCGTCGTTGTCGTGCGTGCGCAGCCACTCGACCCGGTCCAGCCAGGCCGCGGACTCCGGCCCCAGCGGGTCGTCGTAGGCGTGGCGCAGGTCTTCGCAGACCACCTCGGGGTGCGCGGCGTCGGTCCGGCGCAGGGTCACGAAGCCGAAGCCGATGCCCTCCACGTCCTGCTCGGCGAACCAGTCCAACCAGGCCGACGCCTTCGCGCGGCCCTCCTCGGACCGGGGGTCGACGCCCGCGTCCCGCAGCCACGTGCCGACGTAGAGCGTCGGGTCGGCGACGTCCCGCTGGACGAACCAGGCGTCCACGTTGCGCGGCAGCCACCCGGACACCCGGTCCGCCCAGTCCTCGCCACGCCGGTGCAGCCAGGAGGCCAGGAGCTGCCCCACACCGCCCTCGTTGAGGAACGACGGGAGCTGCCGCACCACGAGCGCGCTCGCGTCGTCCCCGCCCAGCCCGGAGTCCCGGTAGACGTAGTCCACGCGCGGCGGCCCGACCACGAACGGCGGGTTGCACACCACCTGGTCGAACTTCCGGTTGCGCAGCGGCGCGAACCACTCGCCCTGGCGGAGTTCGACGTCGACCTCGTTGAGCCGGAACGTCCCCTGCGCGAGCCGGAGCGCCCGCTCCGACAGGTCCGTGGCGGTGATCTTGCGCGCGTGCCGGCTCGCGTGCAGCGCCTGGACCCCGCAGCCGGTGCCCAGGTCGAGGAGCGTCTCGACGGGCCGGCGGGACGTCGCCCGGGCGAGGCTGATCGACGCGTGCCCCACGCCGAGCACGTGATCGGCCGGCACCGGCCCGCCCCGCTGCTCGGAGTCCAGGTCGGCGATCACCCACCAGGACCCCTCGTCGTCCCCGTACGGCCTGATGTCCAGCCCCGCGCGCACCCGGTCCCCGGCCCGGACCAGCACCTGCGCGCCGACGGCCTCGTCGAGGTCCAGCCCGTCCAGCGCCTTGCGCACGGCGGCGGGCTCCTCGGCGTCGCCGAGCAGGAAGAGCCGGACCAGGGTGCCCAGCTCGCCGGCGTCGGCGGTGGCGCGCCGGGCGGCCTCCGGCTCACCCCGGCCCAGCGCGGCGTGCGCCTGGGGTCCGAGGACGTCCACGACCCCGTCGGCGTCGTACCCGGCGTTCTGGAACGCGCCACGCAGGCGCGCGGTCAGCGATGTGGAGAGATCAGGAAGCACACCGGATTGTCCCGCCCCCTTCCTTCCCCCGCTTGCACGGGTCAAAGAAAGATGGCGAGAGCGATCGCCATTGCGAGTCGCTGGTCCGCATCCTCCAATGGAAGTGGCGTGACTTCAGCCATTTTCTGCATCCGATAACGCAACGTGTTCGGGTGCACCGAAAGGGCGCGAGCCGCTTCTCGGGCGTCACCCTGAGCCGCCAGCCACGCCCGCAACGTCGCCGCGTACTGGGTCCCGTGCTCCTCGTCGTGCCGCACGAGTTCCGCCACCGGACCCCGCGCCGGCACTCGACCGCTCGACGCGACCGCGGCCAGGTGCCGGAGCAGGACCTGGGCCCACGAGTGGTCGTACACGACCGGGTCGCCCGTCGACAGGGCCAGGCACTCGTCGGCTTCGTGCCGCGAGGCCGGTAGCTGGGCGGCTTCCGCCCGCCCCCGATGCCGGTCTCCAGGACGACCTCCGGCGGCAGTTCGCGGCGCAGCGACCGGACCCAGTCGACCGCCGCCGCCGGATCGTCGCCGCACGGCAGGACGGTGTAGAGGACGTTGCCGAACAGGGCGCTCCGCCCCGGCCTTGACCAGCCGAAACCGGCCGTGGCGCGCTCGAACGCGAGCAGCGCCGCGCCGTGCTCGCCCTCCCCGGCGTGGGCCTGCACGGCGATCACCCGCAGGTCCGTGCTCGGCAGGCCCAACCGGGGCAGGTTCGCCCCGCTGTCCAGCGCCCCGATCACCAGGTCGGCCTCGGCCTGCCGCTCCAGGTCCGCCGAGGCGCGGGCGCGCAGCAGGTGCAGGGCGGCGGTGCGGGCCCCGTCCGCCAGGGCGGCGTGACGGGCCGGGTCCACGTCCTGGTCGACCTCCACCCACACCGACCCGAGGAGTTCCCGACCGGCCCGGACCGCGGCCACCAGGCGGCCACCGAGCTGCTCGGTCAGCTTGGGCACGAACAACGGCTCGTCGCTGCGGGACAGGTGGGTGAACACGCCGTACTCGTCCAGCGCCTGCCGAGCCTCCTCCGGCACCCGCCGGCCCAGGATGGTCTGCACCCGCACCTGGTCCACGCCCTGCTGCCGGTACGAGTAGGCCAGCACCCGGGACTGCTGGTCCTCGATGGTGACCGGCCCGCCCACCACGGCGGCGATGGCGTCGGCCACCGCGAACAGGTCGCCGGAGCCCTTGCGCCGCCCGCCCAGGACCAGGGTCTGCGCCACGTTCGCGAGCTGGCCCCACGGCACTGAAGGCTCCACCAGCAGCACCGCCGCGCCCGAGCGCTTGGCCGCCGCGACCACCCGCTCGTCCAGCGGCGGCCGGCCGTGCAGGACCACGGCCGCCGCGGCGGTCGAGCCGACCAGGCGGGCGGCGGCGGTGGGGGTGGGGACACCCAGGCCGAGGAGGACGTCGTCGGGGGCGGCGGTGGCGGGTTCGGCCGGGTCGTGCAGGGCGACGCCGCGCAGTTCGACGTCCCGGCCGCGGGGCGCGCAGCTCAGGTGCGTGCCCAGGCTGCCGAGCACGTCCACCAGCCGATCAAGGGCCACCACTCCTCGGATCGTACGGTCACCCGGCGCGAACGTGCCCGAATACACCACCCTGACGGTGTCGCCCGGGACGGCGCAGTGGGACTATGGAACACATGGTCGACCACGAGCGCGACGGCACCCCGGTGCTGATCACCGAAGCGGCGCCCTCCTACGAGGAGCAGCACGCCGCTCGCAAGCGCAAGTACGCGATCATGATGGGCGCCCGCATCCCGTGCCTGGCCCTGGCCATGGTCTTCTACCAGACGTGGTGGCTCGCGCTGCTGTTCCTCGTGCTGTCCGTGCCGCTGCCGTGGATGGCGGTGCTCATCGCGAACGACCGGCCCCCGCGCAAGGCGGAGAAGGCCAACCGGTTCGTCAAGGAGCACCGCGCCCTCGAAGCCCGCGGGCATCAGGTCATCGACGGCTGAGCCCTCGCCACCGGTTGGGCCCCCACGTGGGACACGGCCGAAGCCGCCGCCCGGACGCCCCCGGCCAGGGAGTCCCCCCGGGACGCGCCGCTGAGCCACGCCGCGAGCAGCCCGGCGTCGAACGCGTCCCCGGCACCCGTCGAGTCCACGCACTCCACGTCCAGCGCGGGCACCGACAGCACGCCCTCCCGGTCGACCCAGCTCGCGCCGTCCGCACCGGAGGTCAGCGCGACCGCGCCCACCACGTCCAGCAGTTTCGCCGCGCTGGAAGGCTCGGGTGACCCGGTGAGGGCCACCAGTTCCTCGGTGTTGGGCAGCAGCAGGTCCACCCCGGCGATGTCGTCCAGGAACCCGTCGTAGATCAACGCCGCCGACTGCGGGTCCACCGAGGTGGTCAGCCCGGCCTCCCGCGCCGCGCGCAGCACCGCCAGCCCGGCGGGCCGGGACGACGCGTCCAGCAGGACGTACCCGGACAGGTGCAGGTGCCGGACCCCGGCCAGCAGGCCGGGGTCGAGGTCGCCGGGGGAGAAGCGGGCGTTCGCGCCCCGGTCGGGCAGCATCGTGCGCTGCCCCGAGTCGTCCACCAGCACCACGACGCAGCAGGTCGCGGCCTCGGTGTCCACGGCGAACGCGCACCGCACGCCCGCCGAGGTCAGCTCCGCGTGCACCTGCCGCCCGGCGGAGTCCGCACCCACCCGGGCGACCAGCGTCGGCGTCGCGCCGCACGCCGCCAGCCACACCGCCGTGTTCGCGCCCGCCCCACCGGGTTCGATGGTGACCTTGGCGCGCGAGTCGCCGCCGTGGACGATCGGGCCGGAGTGCCGGGCCACCACGTCCAGCCCGGCGTCCCCGACGACCACGATCGAGGTCACTTCGCCAGCTCCACCGCGACCTCCGCGGCCAGGGCCGCGTTGGACAGCACCAGCGCCTCGTTGGCGTCCAGGCTCACCCCGCCGCTGGCGGTGTGGAAGTGCTCCAGCAGCGCCGGGGTGACGTCCTTGCCGTGCACGTCCCGGGTCTTCTCCAGGCCCTCGCGCAGCAGCCGGTCGTGCAGGTCCTGGTCCATCTCGAACTCGGCCGGGATCGGGTTGGCCAGCAGCACGCCCGCGCTGCCCGGGACCTGCCCGAAGTGCGCCGCGACGACGGCCGCCGCCTGCTGCGGCCCGTCCACCCGCCACGGCACGGTGTGGCCGGACGCGCGCCGGTAGAACGCGGGGAAGGCGTCGGTCCGGTAGCCCAGCACGGGCACCGACCGGGTCTCCAGCAGCTCCAGGGTGGCCGGGATGTCCAGGATCGACTTCACGCCCGAGCACACCACCAGGACCGGGGTGGTGGCCAGGACGTCGAGGTCGGCGGACACGTCCCAGGTCTCCCACGCGCCCCGGTGCACGCCGCCCAGCCCGCCGGTGGCGAACACGCGGACGCCCGCCTGGCTCGCGATGGCGGAGGTCGAGGCCACGGTGGTGGCGCCGTCCCGCTTGAGCGCGTAGGCCGCGCCCAGGTCCCGCCGCGAGAGCTTGACCAGGTCGTTGGCCGGGTCGCACACGTGGTCCAGCTCGGCGTCGGTCAGGCCGACCTTCGGCACCCCGCCCAGGACCGCGATCGTGGCGGGCACCGCGCCCGCCTTGCGCACCACGTCCTCCAGGCGCGCGGCGACCTCGCGGTTGCGGCCCGGCGGCAGGCCGTGGGACAGGATGGTGGATTCCAGGGCGACCACGGGCCGGTTCTCGGCCAGGGCGGTGCGGACCTCGTCGGTGATGCTCGGCGTACTCACGAGGGGCCATCCTCCCAGGTAAGCTGGCGGCGTGAGCACGCAGACTCTGCCCGAGGTCGACGTACGCCCGGAAGGCACCGACCACACCGGCGACGACACCCCGAAGATGTTCCACTACGTGCGCAAGAACAAGATCGCGGAAAGCGCGGTCATGGGCACGCACGTGGTGGCGCTGTGCGGTGAGGTCTTCCCGGTGACCCGGTCGCCGAAGCCCGGCTCCCCGGTGTGCCCGGACTGCAAGAAGATCTTCGAAGGCCTGCCCAAGGGCGGCGGCGGCGAGTAGTCACGCCCCGCTGTGAGGTCGTAGAGCTGCCGGGTCGCCTCGGCGCCGTAGGTGACGCTGCCCACGGGCACCCGCGCGCCCACCGCGCCGATGACCTGTGCGGCCCACACGGGTGTGGGCGCGGTCACAGCTCCGAGGCGGTCGGCGGCGCGGGTCAGGTACTGCTCCTCGACGACCGCGCACAGGTACCGCAGGCGGCGTAGTTCCAGCCTGCGGACCTACGGTTTGCGCTCCAGCGGGAGGCGTCCGGTCTGGGCCGTGCCGGTCTGTGTCGTGTCGGTCTGGGTTGTGTCGGTCTGGGTTGTGTCGGTCTGCGTCGTGTCGGTCTGGGTTGTGTCGGCCTGTGTCGTGTCGGTCTGGGTCGTGTCGGCCGGCGACGTGCCGTCGGTCGGCTGCCACGCCTGCTCGCCCTCGTCGGACCGGATGCGCTCGGCCGCCCGCTCCAGCTCCAGCCGCCGCCACCGCCGGCGCTGCCGACGGGTCATCTTCGCGGGCCACATCTCCTGGATGGCGCTGTTGAAGTACGCCCCGATGACGATGGCCAGGCCGATGAAGAACGCGAACAGCAGGAACGCGATCGGCGTGGCCAGCGCGCCGTAGGTGTAGCCGGTCGTGGTGATCCACTGGATGTAGAGGCGCAGGCCGATCGACGACAGCAGGAACACCGCCATCGCCAGCACCGCGCCCGGCAGCAGCCGGTGCCACGGCAGCTTGTTGGGCAGCGACACCTTGTACAAGGTCGCCAGCGCCACCACGAGCAGGACCGCCACGCCCGGGTAGTAGAAGGCGCTCAGCCAGAACTCGACGGTGTCGCGCCACCCGCTCGGGAAGATCTCCGGCAGCAGGTCCGGCCCGAGCGCGAGCACCGGCAGCCCGACGATCAGCAGCACCAGGCTCACCATGTACAGCAGCAGGGCGAAGATCCGCTGCCACACCTCGTTGCGCACCCCGTACTGGTCGTGCGCGGCGGTGATGGCGTCCACGAACGACGACATCGCCGACGACCCCGCCCACAGCGAGATCAGGAAGCCCACCGACACGATCTCGCCCTTGCCGATGGTCAGGATCTGGTCGACCGTGGGCGCGATCACGTCGTTGACGACGTCCTGGCTGAAGATCGTCCGGCAGGTCGAGATGATCCGGTCCTTGACCGCGCTGACCACCTCGGGGCCCAGCCAGTCGCCGAGGTAGCCCATCGAGCCCAGCAGGCCCAGCAGCAGCGGGGGGAAGGACAGGGTCTGCCAGAACGCCGCCTCGGCGGCCTCGGAGAAGATGCTGCCCTCCCAGGCCTTGGACAGCGTGCGCGCCAGCAACCGCAGTGGTCCCTTCCGGGGCCTGCTGCGTGCCGTCTCGTCAGTCGGCGAACCCATCGCAGGGTCAAGCATGGTGCATCGGGGGTGATTTCGCGGCATCGGCGCCGTGGTGTCGCGGCGCGGGCAGGTAGGCTGTCGGTGCCCTCGACGGTCATCAGCCCGAGGGCATTCGCATGTCCACCGTTGCCGCAGGAGGGGTTCGAGGTTGTCGCAACCGCAAGTCGCAACGACCCGCCCGCTCCGCGCCTGGCAGCGCCGCGCCCTGACCAAGTACCTGGCGGCCGGGCCCAAGGACTTCCTCGCGGTCGCGACGCCGGGCGCCGGCAAGACCACCTTCGGCCTGCGGGTCGCGGCCGAGCTGCTGGCCGACCGGACGGTCGAGGCGGTGACCATCGTCGCGCCGACCGAGCACCTCAAGCACCAGTGGGCGCAGGCGGCGGCGGCCGTCGGCATCGCGATCGACTCGAACTTCCGCAACACCAACGCGGTCACCTCCCGCGACTACCACGGTGTAGCGGTCACCTACGCCCAGGTCGCCGCCCACCCCACGCTGCACCGGGTGCGCACCGAGAACCGCAAGACCCTGGTCCTGCTGGACGAGGTGCACCACGGCGGTGACGCGAAGTCGTGGGGCGACGCGATCCGCGAGGCGTTCACCCCCGCGACCCGACGCCTGTGCCTGACCGGCACCCCGTTCCGGTCGGACGACTCGCCCATCCCGTTCATCAGCTACGAGCCCGGTCCGGACGGGGTTCAACGGAGTCGGTCCGACCACTCCTACGGCTACTCGGACGCGCTCAAGGACGGCGTCGTCCGTCCGGTGATCTTCCTGGCGTACTCGGGCGAGGCGAGCTGGCGCACCAGCGCGGGCGAGGAGTTCTCCGCCCGCCTGGGCGAGCCGCTGACCCAGGAGCAGACGGCGCGGGCGTGGCGGGTGGCCCTGGACCCGACCGGCGAGTGGATGCCGTCGGTGCTCAAGGCCGCCGACGTGCGCCTGACCCAGCTCCGCGCGGGCGGGATGCCCGACGCCGGCGGCCTGGTGATCGCGACCGACCAGACCGTGGCCAAGGCGTACGCGGAGATCCTGAAGCGGACCACCGGCCACGACGCCACCCTGGTGCTGTCCGACGACCCCAAGGCGTCCGGCCGCATCGCGGAGTTCTCGGAGTCGACGGACCGGTGGATGATCGCCGTCCGGATGGTGTCCGAGGGCGTCGACGTGCCGAGGTTGGCCGTGGGCGTGTACGCGACCAGCGCCTCCACCCCGTTGTTCTTCGCCCAGGCGATCGGCCGTTTCGTGCGCGCGCGGGCGAAGGGCGAGACGGCGAGCGTCTTCCTGCCGAGTGTGCCGGTGCTGCTGGGGTTGGCCAGCGAACTGGAGCAGCAACGCGACCACGTCCTGGGCAAGCCGCACCGGGAGAAGGACGGCTGGGACGACGAACTGCTGTCCCAGGCCAACCAGGTCCAGGACGAGCCTGGCGAGGAGGAACGGGCCTACACCGCGCTGGGCGCGTCGGCGGAGCTGGACCAGGTCATCTACGACGGGTCGTCCTTTGGGACGGCGGCGTTCGCGGGTAGCGAGGAGGAACAGGAGTACCTCGGACTGCCGGGCTTGTTGGAGCCTGACCAGGTACGGGCGTTGCTGCGCCAGCGCCAGGAGAAGCAGCTCGTCGACGCCAGCCGCAAGGCCGCCAACGGCCCGGCGGCCCCCGCTCCGGCCGCCACGCGGCCGGCGAGTGTCCAGGAGCGCTTGGCGCAGCTGCGCAAGGAACTGAACACGTTGGTCGCGATGCACCACCACCGGACCAAGAAGCCGCACGGGAAGATCCACAATCAGCTGCGTGAGTATTGCGGCGGGCCTCCGACGGCGATGGCGAGCATCGAGCAGCTAGAGGAACGCATCGCCACCCTGCGGTCCTGGTAACTCACTTCGCCGCGCAGCGGCGCTGCTTTTGCTTGGGCTGACTAGCCCAAAAGATCAAAAGCGCCTAGGCGGCCCTGCCCTTGGCGCTGCGCGCCGAAGAGCGAAGAGCGGCGCTGCGTGAGGATGGACCGCCGCGCCCTGCGCCCGTGCCTTGCGGCCCGTGTGTTGGGGTCGGTCCCGGGCCGCGTCTGGCTGGTCCGGTGGGCTGGATTCGGAGGGGAGCGCAACAAACCCCCTGTAGCCCTTCAGTTGACCGGTGGTAGCCGACTACTCCGTTCAGAGTAGTCAGATGTCCGTTCGGTTACCTCCTCGTTAGCTCATCGTGCCTACTTTATCGATCAAGTGTGCTTCCGGTCACGGGTGGTCGCGGCATACGTTGTGCGCCACAACATTTCCCGCGTAGCTCTGAAAGGGATGCGGATGCGCAGCAAGAGCCTCGCCCTCATCGCCGCCGGCACTGGCCTCGCCGTTGCCATGACGGCGTGCGGCGCCAACACGTCCGGCGGTGGCACCGCCACGGGCACGAACACTGACAGCGGCTCGGGCGGCGCGAAGGTCGGCGTCATCCTCCCCGAGACCGCCAGCTCCGCGCGCTGGGAGGGCTTCGACAAGCCGCTTTTGGACAAGGCCCTCAAGGCCGAAGGTCTGACGCCGGACATCCAGAACGCCCAGGGCGACGTCCAGAAGTTCTCCACCCTGGCCGACGGCATGATCAACGCCGGCGTCAAGGTGCTGATCATCGCCACCCCGAACAGCGAGGTCGGCGCGGCCGTCGCGAAGAAGGCCGAGGCCCAGGGCATCGCGGTCATCGACTACGACCGGCTCAACCTCGGCGGCAGCTCGAAGTACTACGTGTCCTTCGACAACGTGAAGGTCGGCGAGCTGCAGGGCCAGGGCTTCGTCGACGGGATGGCCAAGCTCGCGGCGGACAAGAAGCCGGCCGAGGTCATCGAGATCGAGGGCGCCCCGACCGACAACAACGCGACCCTGTTCCACGAGGGCCAGCGCAAGGTCCTGCAGCCCAAGTACGACGCCGGCGACTTCAAGCTCGTCCAGTCGCAGGCGATCGAGAACTGGGACAACCAGAAGGGTGGCACCACCTTCGAGCAGATCCTGACCTCCAACGGCCAGAAGGTGGACGGCGTCGTCGCCGCCAACGACGGCCTCGCCGGCGCGGTGATCACCGTGCTGAAGAAGTACGGCCTCAACGGCAAGGTCCCGGTCACCGGCCAGGACGCCACCCCGGAGGGCCTCCAGGCCGTCCTGCGCGGCGACCAGTACATGACCGTGTTCAAGCCGATCGCCGAGGAGGCGGAGGCCGCCGCCAAGCTGGCCGCCGCGCTGGCCAAGGGCGACACCGCCGCCGCCGACCAGCTCGCCAGCGGCAAGACCAAGGACACCAAGGGCAACCGCGACGTGGCGTCCGTCCTGCTGACCGCGCAGCTGATCACCAAGGACAAGGTCAAGTCCGTCGTGGACGCGGGCTTCGTCAAGGCGTCGGAGATCTGCGTCGCCGACACCCAGGCCGCCTGCACCGAGCTGGGCATCAAGTAGTCACCGCTCGCCGCCGCGGGGTGTGGACCCACCACACCCCGCTGTGGCGCGTCACCCCGTTCGGCAGGGGACACAGAAGGGCCATATCCAGTGACTGAGCCGATCCTCGACCTGCGCGGCATCAACAAGAGCTTCGGCCCCGTGCACGTCCTGCACGACATCGACTTCACCGTCCAGCCCGGTGAGGTGACCGCGCTGGTCGGCGACAACGGCGCGGGCAAGTCGACGTTGGTCAAGTGCATCGCGGGCATCCACCCGATCGACTCGGGCGAGGTGTACTTCGAGGGCGAACAGGTCCACATCCACGGGCCGCGCGACGCCGCCCACCTGGGCATCGAGGTCGTGTACCAGGACCTCGCGCTGTGCGACAACCTCGACATCGTCCAGAACATGTTCCTCGGCCGCGAGCGGGGCAAGGCGGGCCTGCTCGACGAGGCCGACATGGAGCAGGCCGCCCGCAAGACCCTGACGTCGCTGAGCGTCCGCACGGTCAAGTCCGTGCGCACCCAGGTGGCGTCGCTGTCCGGCGGCCAGCGGCAGACCGTCGCGATCGCCAAGGCCGTGCTGTGGAACAGCAAGGTCGTCCTGCTCGACGAGCCGACCGCCGCCCTCGGCGTCGCCCAGACCCGGCAGGTGCTCGACCTCGTCCGCAGGCTCGCCGAACAGGGTCTCGGCGTCGTCCTGATCAGCCACAACATGAACGACGTCTTCGAGGTCGCGGACCGCATCGCGTGCCTCTACCTCGGCCGCATGGCCGCCGAGGTGCTCACCAAGGACGTCACCCACGGCCAGGTCGTGGAGCTGATCACCGCGGGTCGTTCCGGCGACCTCGGCATCGCCCGCCCCGAATCCGCCACCATCTGAGGACCCCGGCATGACCAACACCACCAGCGAGACGTCGTCCCCGGACTCCCCGCCTCCGGCCCAGGGCGCGATCTCGGACTTCGGCATCGACACCACGTCCCAGTCCACCGGCGAAGCGGTGCGCGACTACGCCGCCCGGCTGCGCGGCGGCGAACTCGGCCCGCTGCCGGCGCTGCTCGGCCTCGTCGCCCTGCTGATCGTGTTCAGCTCGCTCGCCGACACGTTCTTCACGCTGGGCAACATCGCGAACCTCCTCGCCCAGGGCGCGAGCATCACGATCATCGCCATGGGTCTGGTGTTCGTGCTGCTGCTCGGCGAGATCGACCTGTCCGCGGGCACCGCGTCCGGCGTGTGCGCATCGGTGATGGCGCTGCACCTGGTCAAGGGCGGCAACCTCATGGGCGGCATGGGCGACACCGTCTTCTACCTGTTCTGCGCGCTGCTGGCGGTGGCCGCGGTGCTCGCGGCGCTGATGCGCATCTGGGCGGGCACCGCGCTGTCCGCGGTCGCGCTCGTGATCTCCCTGGTCGGCGTCCCGGCCAACCCGTGGCTGGAGATGCTGCTGGCGATCTGTGTCGGCACCGCGATCGGCTGCATCACCGGCTTCCTGGTCGCCAAGGTCGGCATCCCGTCGTTCGTCGTGACGCTGGCGCTCTTCCTCGCGTGGGGCGGCGTGGTGCTCCAGTTCATCGGCCAGGGCGGTGTCCTTGGTCTCAACAACGACGTGATGTTCAAGGTCGCCAACGGCAACCTCACCACCGGCGGCTCCTGGGCGCTCTTCGCGATCGCGGTCGGCGGTTATGCTGCGGTCGTGCTCGGCAGGCATTTCTCCAGGCTGCGCAAGGGTCTGGTCGCTCCGCCCACCCCGCTGGTGCTGACCAAGGTGGCGGCTGTGGTGGTCCTCGGCGCGGTCGGGACCTACCTGCTGACGCTCAACAGGTCCGCTTCGTCGCTCGTGGTGATCACGGGTGTGCCGTACGTGGTGCCGATCGTGCTGGTGCTGCTGGTGATCGGCACGTTCGTCCTGGAGCGCACCCGGTACGGCCGGCACGTCTACGCGGTGGGCGGCAACAAGGAAGCCGCGAACCGGGCGGGCATCAACGTGGCCCAGATCCGGATGAGCGTGTTCGTGATCTGCTCCTCGGCCGCGGCCATCGGCGCGATCGTGTACTCGTCCAAGGTCGGCTCGGTCGACCCGAACGCCGGTGGCGGCAACACCCTGCTGCTGTCCGTCGGCGCGGCCGTGATCGGCGGCACGTCGCTGTTCGGCGGCAAGGGCCGGCTGCGGGACGCGGTGATCGGCGCGGCGGTGCTGGCGACCATCAACAACGGCATGGGTCTGCTCAAGCAGCCGGCCGCCGTCGTGTTCATCGTGACCGGCCTGGTGCTGCTGCTGGCCGCCAGCGTCGACGCGCTGTCCCGGCGTCGGGCGGCGGTGGCTCCGCGCTGACGTGACCACCCCCACCGCCGGTGCCCGGCCCGACGAGGTCCGCAGGCACAACCGCACCGCGCTGTTGCGCAAGCTGCACGTGGACGGACCGTCCACCAGGGCGTCGCTCGCGGCCGAGCTGGGTCTCAACCGCAGCACGATCAAGGCCCTGGTGGACGGGCTGGCCGAGTCCGGCGTGGTGGCCGAACGCGTCCCCGCCCAGCGCTCCGGCGCCGGGCGGCCGTCACTGCTGGTGCTGCCGCAACCGCACGCCGCGGTCGTGATGGCCATCGACATCCGCGTCGAGCAGGTGGCGATGGCGTTCGTCGGGCTGGGCGGCGACATCCTCGGGCGCCACTCGTGGAACCTGCACCGCCGGTCCCGCGACCCGGGCGAGGTGATCACGCACATCGCCGACTCGGCCAAGCTGCTGGCCGATGAGCTGGACGTGGTGCCGGTCGGGGTCGGGGTGTCGGTGCCCGGGGTGGTGCGGCGGGCCGACGGTCTCGTGCACGAGGCCCCGAACCTGCACTGGACCGACGTGGCCCTGGGGTCGCGGCTGTCGGCGGTGCTGAAGGTGCCCGTCCAGGTCGGCAACGACGCCGAGCTGGGGGCGCTGGCCGAACACGTCCGGGGAGCGGCCCGCGGGTCGTCGGACATGGTGTACATCTCGGCGGACGTCGGGGTCGGCGGCGGCGTGATCTCGTCCGGGATGCCGTTGCGCGGCACCGGCGGGTACGTCGGCGAGCTGGGGCACATGGTCGTGCGGCCCGGCGGTCGGCGGTGCTACTGCGGCTGCCAGGGGTGCTGGGAGACCGAGGTGGGGGAGGCCGC
Organism: Actinosynnema sp. CA-248983; assembly: GCA_050954585.1. Taxonomy (GTDB): domain Bacteria; phylum Actinomycetota; class Actinomycetes; order Mycobacteriales; family Pseudonocardiaceae; genus Actinosynnema. The sequence continues at coordinate 2,081,442 of CP191863.1, forward strand.
GCTGTGCCGCGCCCTGGCCCTGCCCGAGGACGCGCCGCGGGGTGCCGTGGTGGCCGAGCTGCGGTCCCTGGCGGCGTCGCCGGACGCCGTGGCGCACCGGCTGGGGGAGTTCACCGAGTGGCTGGCGATGGGGCTGATCACCGTGGTGAACATGCTCGGGCCGGAACTGGTGGTGCTGGGCGACCTGTTCACCGCGCTGCCCGACCAGGTGGTGGACGAGGTGCGGCGGGTCGTGCAGAAACGGTCCCTGGTGAGCCGAGCGGTGGGCGGCACCCGCATCAAGTCGTCGCCTTTGGGACGTGACGCGAAGCTCCTGGGCGCCGCCGAATTCGCCTTCGAGCCGGTGCTGTCCGAGGTCTGAGGGTTCACGTGGTCGGGTGTGTCGTCGTCCGGAAATGCAGGGGGGCGGAGACCCTCGATCGGATCTCCGCCCCGGACGGCTAGGGTGCTGGCGGGCTGCGCGCCCGCCGTGATCAGCCCTGCTGCAGTTCAGCAGCGAGTTCGCGCAGCTTCGTGCTGTGCTCGCGGGCGTGGTGCCCGCAGAACAGCAGCTCGCCCCCGGAGGCGAGCACGGCGCGCACCTGGGCAGCAGCCCCGCAGCGGTCGCAGCGGTCGGCAGCGGTCAAAGCGGGGCGGGTGAGCGTGGTAGTCATGGAAATCTCCCTCCGTCCCGGCACCGTGGTTCGGTGCCCTCACACCTAGCTGCGACCACTCCGCATCTGGCGGGTGCGTCGTGTTCGCTGCTTCCACTCTTGCAGACGCACGGGCGTAAGTCAGTGTTCCCGAGGTCGTGGCGACCCGCGTCACTCATCATTTACCCGGGCGCCGCGCTCCCCGAACCCCGGACTTTCCACCGGTTCGCCACGGGAACCGCTCACGTTCCGCTGTCGTGCCAACGCTTTCGGACCTGCGAATACGACAACGGGCGCACCGTCGTTGCTCCGAACGGTGGGTACCCACTGCTCTTTACTGTGACGGGTAACACTTTGGTCAGCCGAGAGCGAACAGGGGTCCGGATTCCACGATTCGGACGCGTTCTGTCCGATTCACCGGCCGGCAACCGGCCGCCGGTTCGCACGCCGCACCGGCATCCAGCCGCCGGCCAGACTCCCCAAAACCCGCCCGCCACACTTCCCAAAACCCGCCGCCGAACTGCCGCCGCTGCCCGCCATCGCCAGCCGCTGCCGCGCCCGCCGGCATCGCCGCCGCCTCGCCCGCCCGCTGCCGCCGCCTCGCCCGCCCGCTGCCGCCGCCTCGCCCGCCCGCTGCCGCGCCCGCCGGGCATCGCCGCCGCCTCGCCTGCCCGCTGCCGCCGCCTCGCCTGCCCGCATCGCCGCCGCGCTGCCCAGCCGCCGCAACCGTCCGACCGCGCGCGAGTCCCCAAAAGGAAAACGCCGGCGGCCCCGCAGGGCCACCGGCGTTCCGCGAACCGGGTGAAACTCAGTCCAGGTAGTCGCGCAGCACCTGGGAGCGCGACGGGTGGCGGAGCTTCGACATCGTCTTCGACTCGATCTGCCGGATCCGCTCCCGCGTGACCCCGTAGACCTGCCCGATCTCGTCCAACGTCCGCGGCTGCCCGTCGGTCAGGCCGAACCGCAGCCGCACCACGCCCGCCTCGCGCTCGGACAGGGTCGCCAGCACGGACTGGAGCTGGTCCTGGAGCAGCGTGAACGACACCGCGTCCACGGCCACCACGGCCTCCGAGTCCTCGATGAAGTCACCGAGCTGGCTGTCGCCCTCGTCGCCGATCGTCTGGTCCAGCGAGATGGGCTCCCGGGCGTACTGCTGGATCTCCAGCACCTTCTCCGGGGTGATGTCCATCTCCTTGGCCAGCTCCTCCGGCGTGGGCTCGCGGCCCAGGTCCTGGAGCAGCTCGCGCTGGATGCGGCCGAGCTTGTTGATGACCTCGACCATGTGCACCGGGATGCGGATGGTGCGGGCCTGGTCGGCCATCGCGCGGGTGATGGCCTGGCGGATCCACCACGTGGCGTAGGTCGAGAACTTGTAGCCCTTGGTGTAGTCGAACTTCTCGACCGCGCGGATCAGACCCAGGTTGCCCTCCTGGATCAGGTCGAGGAACGCCATGCCGCGGCCGGTGTAGCGCTTGGCCAGCGACACCACCAGGCGGAGGTTCGCCTCCAGCAGGTGGTTCTTGGCGCGCTCGCCGTCCCGCACGATCCAGCGCAGGTCGCGGCGCAGCTGGGGGGTGAGCTTCTCGCTCTCCTCCTCCGCCCGGCGGACCCGCTCGGCGGCGTAGAGGCCGGCCTCGATGCGCTTGGCGAGTTCGACCTCCTCCTCCGCGTTGAGCAGGGCGACCTTGCCGATCTGCTTGAGGTAGGCGCGGACGGAGTCGGCCGACGCGGTGAGTTCGGCGTCCTTGCGGGCCTGCCGCAGGGCCTCGGACTCCTCCTCGTCCCAGACGAAGTCGCCCTCGCCCGGCTTGGCCTCTTCCTCGGCCGGCTCGTCCTCGACGGGCTCGTCGATCAGTTCGACGTCGTCGACCAGGTCCTCGTCACCCGGCAGGGCTTCGAGGTCTTCGGGCTCGTCGCCCTCGCCCGGCTTCTTCGCCTTCGCAGGCTGGGCGGCACCGGCCTTGGCGGCCGTCTTGCGCGGAGCCCGCGTTGCCGTCTTGCCCGCCGCGGCGGTCTTCGCCACCGGCTTCTTGGCCGGGGCCTTCCTCGCCGAGGTGGCCTTGGGCGTCTCCTCGGCGTCAGCCTTAGCTGCCTGAGTCGTCTTCGCGGCTGCCACGTACGCCCTTTCGCGACTGTCGATCAAGGCAAACCGAAGGGCGCGAACCTCGGTCGCCGGAGTACGGGGGAGAGCCCGCCGGATGTTCGTCGGCGGGGCACCGTTCCATTGTAACGACGAGAATCGCGCGCAGATGCGCATCACCCGCATCAGATGCGCATCGACACGCGTTTTCGCAGCTAGAACGAACGCGAATGGATCAGTGTCGCAGGCCGTGCGTGGCGGCCACGGCCGCGCCGACGATGCCCGCGTCGTTCTTCAGCGCCGCCGCCACGACCTCGGTGCGCACCTCCAGCAGCGGGAGCCACTTCTCCGCCTTCTTGCTGACCCCGCCGCCCGCGATGACCAGGTCCGGCCAGATGAGGTCCTCCAGCACGTTCAGGTACCGCGACACCCGCGGCGCCCACTCCGCCCAGCTCAGGCCCTTGTCCTCCTTCACCGAGGCGGCGGCGCGCTTCTCCGCGTCGTGCCCGTCGACCTCCAGGTGGCCGAACTCGGTGTTGGGGATCAGCTCGCCGTCCACGAACAGGGCGCTGCCGATGCCGGTGCCGAACGTCAGCAGCACGACCAGACCGTCCTTGCCCTGCCCGGACCCGAAGCGCATCTCGGCGATGCCGGCGGCGTCGGCGTCGTTGAGCACGACGACGTCCTCCTTCGGCTTCCCGAGGCGGCGGGCGAACAGTTCCGCCGCGTCGGTGCCGATCCACGCCTTGTCGACGTTGGCGGCGGTGTGCGCGACACCCCGCTTGACCACGCACGGGAGGGTCACGCCGAGAGGGCCCGTCCACTCGAACTTCTCGACGATCTCGGCGACCACGTCGGCGACCGCGTCGGGCGTCGACGGCTGCGGCGTCAGGATGCGCAGGCGCTCACCGTCCAGCGCGCCCGCCTCCAGGTCCACCAGGCCGCCCTTGATGCCCGAACCGCCGATGTCCACGCCGAACCCGCGGGTCATGCCCATCCCCGTGGCCCTTCCTACTCGATTCAGTAACCGTGGCCGCAGACCTTAGCCTGGACTTCCCCGATAGTCCCGTGAGAGTGACGCAGGAGGAACACCTTGCCTTTCGATCCGAGCGGATTGGTCGAGGTCGCGGTGCAGGTAGGGCGCGAGGCCGGTGACCTCGTGCAGTCGATGCGGGCCACCGCGGTGTCCGATTTCGACACCAAGAGCACCCTCACCGACGTGGTGACCGCCGCGGACCGGGCCTCCGAGCGGCTGGTGCGCGGGCGGCTGGCGGAGCTGCGCCCCGGCGAGCCGGTGGTGGGCGAGGAAGAAGGCGGTGACCAGGTCGAGGGGCTCACCTGGGTGGTGGACCCGATCGACGGCACCGTGAACTACCTGTACGGCATCCCCCACTACGCGGTGTCCATCGCGGCGCAGGTGGACGGGGTGTCGGTGGCGGCGGCCGTGGTGGAGCCTGCGAGCGGGCGGGTGTGGACGGCGTGGCAGGGCGGCGGGGCGTGGCTGGACGGCCGCCGGCTGGCCGTGTCGGACCAGACCCGGCTGGACCTGACGCTGCTCGGCTACGGGTTCGCCTACCGGGCCGACCGGCGCAAGCGGCAGGCGGAGACGTGGGCCGGGTTGGCGGACGTCGTGCGGGACATGCGGCGGGCGGGCGCGGCGTCGCTGGACCTGTGCGCGGTGGCGGCGGGCCGGCTCGACGCCTACGCCGAGCACACCCTGGGCCGCTGGGACTGGGCCGGCGGGGCGCTGCTGGCGCGCGAGGCGGGCGCGGTGGTCCACCTACCGGGTGAAGCTCCGGAGTTGGGCGCGGACGCCACGTTCGCCGCCGCGCCGGGCATCGCGGACGCCCTGTTCGCCGCCCTGGTCGAGCACGGCTTCAGCAAGGTCTGACCGGACTTCGCGCGAAATCCTCCGCGCGGGGGAGCGAGCCACCCGCGCGGGGGACCTCAGCAGTGGACGTCGCGGGCGCCCTTGAGGTGGTCGGGGTTCACCGACGGCGGCGGGATCTCGGCCACCTGGCCGCCCTGCCGGTCCGGGTACTGCTCCGCCCACGTGGTCAGCTGGTCCAGCACCCGGCGGGCGTCCTGGTTGGGCTTGACCTCGCCGAACTTCTTGCCGATCGCCACGTCGACCGTCGCGTCCTGGCGCCCGTCCTGCACCAGCTCCAGGCACGGCGCGATCAGGCTCAGCGTCCGGGCCGCGCCCGCGCCGGGCGCGCCGAAGCGGATCTGGCCGCGGCACGTCATGTCCTGCGCCGGGTACACCGGGTCGTTGCCCGGTTCGGCGGCCTGCTGGAGGCCCAGCTCGGTCAGCGTGGTGGCCACGAACCGCGCCTGGTTGCGCTGGGTGCTGGCGTTGAGCACGCGGAACTTCACGTCGCCGACCGGGACCGGCTCGGTGCGGTCCAGGGCGTCGTGCGACAGCACCGTGCCCAGCGCGGGCGCGGGCTGCGGCGGCTCGGGCGCGGGCGCGCCGCCCGGCACCGGGGCCGGCACCGACGACGAAGCCGGGCTGCCCGGCGAGTTGCACTTGATGGCCGCGTCGACGTCGCCCGCCTCGGACAGCACGCGGTTCCACACCACCACGGCGGTGACCGCCAGCACCAGGAACAGCACGATGGCGGGCCACGGCCGCCGCCTCCGGTACCGCGACGACCCGCTGCTCCCCGACCCGGGTCCCACGTCCGCCGACCTCCCTGGCGTAGTGCTGTTGGTGATCAGGCTATTCCGCCCCGCCGCGATCCGCGTCCCGGGCCCTCGCGTAGCGGGCCGCAATCACCCGGTAGCGGACGGTCAACGGTGCTCGAAGGCATCGCAACACGGCCGGCACGGGTGGGCAAGGCCCGTTTCCAGCCTATCGGGCCTGGCAGCCGGGGGCCTCTCACCCGTCTGCTCAATTAGGGGGAACCCGCTGCACGCCCACCCGATCAATGAGCTACCCTCTCGGCGCTCCGCGCGCTCCCGGACAGCCTGATGCGTCGACGTACAGGGGGTTGGCGCCCGGCCGCGCGAGCGAGACCTCCGTCACTGGGGACGGAGGGCACAAACAGGGGCGCTGGTGCGTTTACCAGCGACACGAACAGTCTCCGTAGACCGCAGGGGTGAAAAGACAATGGCGACCGACTACGACGCACCGCGTCGCAGCGAGGCGGACGAACTCGCTGAGGACTCCCTTGAGGAGTTGAAGGCGCGGCGCAACGAGACGCAGTCCGGGGTCGTCGACATCGACGAGGACGCGTCCGCCGAGAACTTCGAGCTGCCGGGCGCCGACCTGTCCGGTGAGGAACTGACCTTCAAGGTGCTGCCCAAGCAGGCCGACGAGTTCACCTGCTCGAAGTGCTTCCTGGTGCACCACCGCAGCAGGCTGGCCGAGGAAGTCAACGGCCAGTACATCTGCCGCGACTGCGCCTGAACCTGGAACACCTGCCGCGACCGGCCCCCACCGGCGCGGACGGGTCGACCGGACCGGGCACGACCCGTTCCTGGGCGCTCACCCCTACCGCCGGGGTGGCGCCCAGACGCGTTCACGGGCCCGGACGCGAGCAATGCTCACGTCCAACCTCAGGCGGACTTCGCCGCGTCGAGCGCGGCCACCAGCTTCTCCGGCGACCGGACGCTGAACAGCCAGTACGGCGTCGGGTCGGCCGGGTCCTCCAGGACCACCTTCACCACCGGACCCACCCACCCGCGGTGCGCGACGAACGCCGCCGGGTCCAGGTTCGGGCCCATCGCCTTGCGCTTGGTCTTCGCGTCGAACACCTCGACCGCGCCGAGCAGGTCCACCGGCACGTGCGCGTCACCGACCCGCAGCTCACCGCCGGACACCTCGACCTTGACCGAGCCCAGCCGCCACAGCAGCAGCAACGCCAGCGGCACGGTCACCACGTAGGGCAGCCACGACCGGACGCCGGGGAAGCCCATGTGGATCTCGGCGGCCAGCAGCACGGCCGCGGCCAGCGGCAACGGCCAGCCCCACCAGGGCACGACCAACCGCTCCCGGAAGGTGATCGGGACGGTCACAGCACTCTCGCTCACGCGTCCAGGGTAGTCTCGCGCGCCGTGCCCAGCGTCGAGGTCCTGCTGTCCCGGCTCGATCCCTCCGTGCCGCTCCCGTCGTACGCCAGACCGGGCGACGCGGGCGCCGACCTGGTGACGACCACCGACGTGGTGATCGAACCGGGGGAGCGGGCCGTGGTCGGCACCGGGATCGCGATCGCGCTGCCCGAGGGGTACGCGGGGTTCGTGCACCCGCGCAGCGGGCTGGCCGCCCGGGTGGGGCTCAGCGTGGTCAACACGCCCGGCACGATCGACGCGGGCTACCGGGGCGAGATCAAGGTGTGCCTGGTCAACCACGACCTGCGGGAGCCCGTCCGGCTCTCCCGCGGCGACCGGATCGCCCAGCTGGTGGTGCAGAAGGTGGAGCACGCCGTGTTCCGCGAAGTCGACGAGCTGCCCGACTCGGCGCGGGGCGCGGGCGGCTACGGCTCTACAGGCGGGCACGAGGTGCTCGCCCGGACGGAGGGGTGAGGGCGAGATGTTCGGAAAGCGCCGCAAGCGCGGTAGGCACTCCGCGAACCGGGGGACGGCGCCCGAGGTCGAGGTCGACCTCGACATCCCGGAGGTCGGCCCGTACGACTCCGAGCACGCCCCCGACGACGGCCTGAACCGGCTGGACCTGGGCTCGGTCCTGCTGCCCGTGCCCGAGGGCGCGCAGTTGCAGGTCGAGATGGACCAGGCCGGCGCGGTGCGCGCGGTGCACCTGCTGACCCCGGTCGGCCAGCTCACCATCAGCGCGTTCGCCGCGCCGAAGACCGACAAGCTGTGGCCGGAGGTGGGCGCGGAGCTGATCACCCAGCTCAAGGGCGACGGGTTCCGCATCAACCGCGAGAACGGCCAGTGGGGCGAGGAGATCACCGCCCGCAACAACGAGGTGTTCCTGCGCTTCGTCGGCGTAGACGGCCCTCGCTGGATGCTGCGCGGCGTGGCGGCGGCCCCGTCCGAGCAGCAGGCCGAGCAGGCCGGGTACGCGCTGTACGAGCTGGTCAAGCACACCGTGGTCAAGCGCGGCGAGCAGCCGATGCCGGTCCGCACGCCGCTGCCGATCGAGCTGCCGGACGCCATCGCCCGGCACATCGCGGCCCAGCAGCAGCAGGGCTAGGCGTTCCGCAGGGCGTCGAGGGCGGCGCGGCCCAGGGCTTCCCGGTCCGCGCCGACCTCGGCCAACGTCGTCGTGCGCAAAGCGGCCCGAGGCAACGCCGACACCCACTTCCGGGCTACCTCGAACGGGTGGACCGGGTCGTCGGTGCACGCCGCCACCCCAACCGGCACGTCCAACCCCCGCAACTGCTCTACGGTGGGCGCGTCCGACGAAGCGGCTTCCCGAAGCACCCCAGCCAACGCCGCCCCATACCGAGGCCAAGCCCGCCGCAACTCCTCCCCGACCCACCCGTCCACCCCACCCACGGCAGCGTCAACCCCAGCAGCCGCCACCACCGCCGCACTGGCCGAAGCCGCCAACGCCGCCGGTGCCCCATCCGGCCGCCCGGTCCAAGCAGGCAACGCCGCCAACACCCCCGCACACCGCGACGGATTGCGCACCGCCCACACCGCCGCGATGTGCGCCCCCAACGAAACGCCCCCCACAACCAGCGGTTTCCCGTCGTAAGCGGCATCCAACGCCGCAAAGTGCTCCCCAACCGACCGCGACTCGGGCGCCACCAACCTCACGCCCGCCGCAGCCAGTGGCCGAGCGAACACGGACCGCACGAACACCTCGTCGGAGGCGGTGCCGGGGAGGAGGACAGCGGTGGCGGAAGTCATCGAGTGAACATCCTCCCCCAGTCGGATACCCGGTCGGGTGCACCCGGTTACCCTGGCCAAGTACGGGCCTCATAGTCGAGGTCCACGGAGGAGCACCCAGGAGTCGGGGATGACTGGAACTGGGGCGGCTACTGGCGCCGCCTCGTGCGTCGGCTGACCACCGACGTGAGCGAGCTGGACGCCGACGACCTCTCGCGAAAAGCCGTGGAGGTCGGTGCCGTCCGAGCGTGCGACTGCAAGTCCGGCGAAGAGGTGACCGTGCTGGGGCGACTGCGGACCGTGGAGCTGTGCCCCCGGGACGCCGCCGCGACCCTGGAGGCCGAGCTGTACGACGGCACCGAGGGCGTGACCCTGGTGTGGTTGGGCCGGCGGCGGATCGCCGGCATCGAGCCCGGCCGGACCATCAAGGCCCGTGGCCGCATCGCCGTCCGTGACGGTCGCAAGGTGCTCTACAACCCCTACTACGAGTTGCAGACCGCTTCATGACCTCAACCGAATCAGAGAAGCAGCCGACCCTTCTGGAGCAAATGGGCGGGGTCAGCGGCTTGCTGTTCTCGTCGTTGCCGGTGGTGGTCTTCGTCCTGGTGAACGCCCTCGCGGGGCTCATGCCCGCGATCTGGAGCGCACTGGGGTCGGCCGTGGTCATCGGCATCGTGCTCGCCATGCGGAAGGGCAGCATCCAGCCGGCCGTGTCCGCGGTGTTCGGCGTCGGCATCGCCGCCTTCATCGCCTACCGGACCGGTGACGCCAAGGGCTTCTTCCTGTTCGGCATCTGGCAGAGCCTGGTCTACGCGGGCGTCTTCGTGGCGTCCATCGTGGTCCGCTGGCCCCTGGCCGGTGTCATCTGGAGCTTCCTCAACGGCCAGGGCACGGCGTGGCGCAAGGACAAGGCGTCCGTCCGCGACTACGACATCGCCACCCTCGTCTGGGCACTGGTGTTCGGCTCAAGGTTCGTAGTCCAGCGCTGGCTCTACGACGAGGCCTCCGTAGGCTGGCTGGCCGCCGCGAAGCTGGCCATGGGCTACCCCCTGATGGCCGTGGCCCTGGTAGCCACCGTCTGGGCCGTCCGCCGCTCCGACAAGCGCCTCAAAGCCGCCCAGGCCCAAGAGGAAGAGGAGAACAGAGCCGCCGAAGAGCGCCTCCGCTCCCAGTACGACTAGTCCTTCCGCCCGGTGACGGCCACGGTCACCCCAAGCCCGATCATGGCCAACCCACCGGCGCCCCCCACCAGCGTAAGCCGCCGAGGCGACCGCGCGAACCACCCACGCGCGGTCGCCGCCGCGAGCCCCCACACGCTGTCGGACACCACGGCGATCACGTTGAACACCAGCCCGAGCACCAGCATCTGCACCACGACGTGCCCCTGAGCCCGGTCCACGAACTGCGGCAGCACGGCGGCGAAGAACACGATCGTCTTGGGATTGGCGACCCCGACCGCGAACCCCTCCCACAACGTCCGCCACACCCCTCGCGCCACGCCACCCCCGTCGAACGAGGCGACCATGGCCCCCCGCTCCCGGAACGCCTTGACCCCCAGATAGACCAGGTAAGCGGCCCCCACGAACTTGAGCACGGTAAACACCACCACCGACCGCTCAACGACCGCGCCAACCCCGAGCGCCACCGCGACCACCAGCGCGTACGCCCCGAGCGTGTTCCCGAAAACCGTCATGAGCGCAGCCCGCTTGCCCTGCGCCAACGCCCGTCCCACGACGAAGAGCACGCTGGGCCCCGGGATGATGATGAGCAGGAACGACATCGCCGCAAAGGCGAGCAACCGGTCAGTCGACACCATGCCGGGATGCTAAGCAGCCGACCAGCGCAAACACACCCAATTTCGCACCCACACCCACTCTTCGGCGCGCAGCGCCAAGGCAGTGCCGCCGAGTGAGGACACAAGCAAGAAGCCTTCGCAGTGGTGTCAATTCCTTGGCGGCCTGCCCGCACGGCGAGGCGCTTTTGATCTCTGAACAGTCACCTGCTCAACTCGCGCAGCCCCGCGACGCTGTCCGCAAGCAGCCCCCGGCAAAAGCCGAGGTGATCGTCGCCGTACCCACGCGGCCCGCACTCGACGACCAGCAGAAGACCCAAGTACAGCCGGTACAGCGCCAGCCGATGCCGAAAGCCGGGACTGAAGTCGAACGTCCCCCCGCCCTCCACGTACCCGGCGACCAGATCACTGTCCGGCCCCGCGTCACCGCCGAACGCCAAGGACACCAGTTCAGCCGCCGGATCACCCCAAAACGCCCGCTCATGGTCAATGAGACCAGCAATACGCGGAACAGCGGCGTCCACGAAGACGTTCCCCGGCCACAGGTCGAAGTGCACCAGCCGCGGCTCGACGACCTCGTCCAACACGTCCCCACCCAAGGCCACCAGGCTCCGCACCTCGCCGGCCGGCACCCCCAACGGCGATCCCCACCGCGCAGCGTCGTCCAGCAAAGCCTCCACCATGCCGCTGAACGCGGTCCTCCAGTCGCCGGCGGACAACCCAGACTCAGCCGCCGGGTACCCGAACCGCCCGTCGTCCGCCCTCAGCGTGTGCAGGCGGGCCGTGATGAAGCCCAGCTCCCGCCGCAGCGCCCGCGTGGTCTCCGGGGCCAGGTCGGTCGCCTTGTCCCACGGAACGCCGTCCAGCACCGACAAGACGATGAACTCCTCGCCCGCGAACAACAGCTCCGGGCCCGGCACCCCACCGCCGGCCAGCCCACCGCCAGCCACCCCACCGCCGGCCACCCCACCGCCGGCCAGCTCCGCGATCCGCCGGTAAACCATCGCCTCGGTTCCGAGAATGCCGCGCTCGTAGCGCAACACCGGCGCCCCAGCAGGCGGGGCCAGCTTGACCACCGCAGGCCGGCCGTCGTCCAACACCACGCGGTACGCGGTGTTGAACCAGCCGTCGGTCAGCTCGCTCTCCAACCGGCACCCAATACCAGCGACACTGCTCACCAGGGCATCAAGTTCTTCCGCCGACAGCCGGCGCTTGGTCAACGACTGCACAGTGCCCGCTTCCGGACGACAACTTGGGAGCGCTCCCACGATCCCCACGGCCACAGCGGACGTCAATACCCCAGCGCCGACCGGATCTCCCGCTCCACATCCGCCGCCGCGACGAACAGCAACTCGTCCCCGCCCTCCAACGTGTCATCCGGCGTGGGAACGATCACCCGCCCACCCCGCAGGATCGTCACCAACGCCGCATCCCGAGGCAGGTTCAACGAGTTCACCGGCGACCCGGCCAGCGGCGTGTCCCCCGGCAGGGTGATTTCCACGAGGTTCGCCTGCCCCTGCCGCAACGTCAGCAACCGCACCACGTCGCCGACCGTCACCGCCTCTTCCACCAGCGCCGACAGGATGCGCGGCGTCGACACCGCCACGTCCACGCCCCACGACTCGGTGAACAGCCACTCGTTGGCCGGGTCGTTGACCCGCGCCACCACCCGCCGCACCGCGAACTCCGTCTTCGCCAGCAACGACACCACCAGGTTGACCTTGTCGTCACCGGTGGCTGCGATCACCACGTCGCACAACTGCATCCCGGCGTCTTCCAGAGAAGACAACTCGCAAGCGTCCGCCTGCACCCACTCCGCCTGCTCCACCGCGTGCGGCTCGAACTGGGTCCGGTCCCGCTCGATGAGCATCACCTGGTGACCATCAGCCACCAGCTCCGCCGCGATGGACCGACCCACCGCCCCCGCCCCAGCGATCGCGATCCGCACGTCAGGCCTCCTCAGGGGCGTGGGCCGCAGCAGCAGCCACATCCGTCACCGTGCCGGACAAAGCAGCCACATAAACCACGTCATCGGCTTGCAGCACCGTCTTCGAATCCGGCAGGACACCCGTCCCGAAGCGCATGATGAACGCCACCCGCGCCCCCGTCGTCTCCTGGAACGAGCGCACCGAGTGCCCCACCCAGCCCTCGTCCAGCTCCAGCGGCAGCACGGCCACCGCGCCGGACGGGTCGCGCCACGCCGTGGCCGCGCCCTCGGGCAGCAGCATCCGCAGGAACCGGTCCGTCGTCCAGGGCACGGTCGCCACGGTCGGGATGCCCAGCCGCTCGTACACCGCGGCCCGCTTCTCGTCGTAGATGCGGGCGACCACGGCCTCCACGCCGAAGGTCTCCCGGGCCACCCGCGCCGAGATGATGTTCGAGTTGTCGCCGCTGGACACGGCCGCGAACGCGCCCGCTCGCTCGATGCCCGCCTCGATGAGCACCTTCTGGTCGAAGCCGTTGCCGACGACCTGCTGACCGTGGAAGTCCGCACCCAGCCGCCGGAAGGACTGCGCGTCCTTGTCGATCACCGCGACCTGGTGGTCCAGGCGTTCCAGGGCCTTGGCCAGGGAAGATCCCACCCGGCCGCACCCCATGATCACCACGTGCACGAAAGCCTCCTGAACGACGCCTGGGGAGAACCTACCGACGATTACTCCGACCAGGGGAGGAGGACCCCTTACGCTTTGCACCCGTGTCCAAGCTCGCAACCGCGGCCAAGCGCCTCCTGGTCGGCAGGCCCTTCCGGAGCGACCGTCTGTCCCACACGCTCCTGCCGAAGAGAATCGCGCTGCCCGTCTTCGCCTCGGACCCCATGTCGAGCGTGGCATACGCGCCGGAAGAGATCCTCCTGACGCTGTCCATCGCCGGCCTGTCGGCGTACGCGTTCAGCCCGTGGATCGGTCTCGTCGTCGTGGTCGTGATGCTGGCGGTGGTCGCCTCCTACCGGCAGAACGTCCACGCCTACCCGTCCGGCGGCGGCGACTACGAGGTCGCGACCGTCAACCACGGCCCGAAGTGGGGCCTGGTGGTGGCCAGCGCCCTCCTCGTGGACTACATCCTCACGGTGGCCGTGTCGATCTCGTCGGCGGCGGCGAACATCGGGTCGGTGGTGCCGTTCGTCGACACCCACAAGGTGCTGTTCGCGGTGTCGGCGATCGTCATCCTGACCGCGATGAACCTGCGGGGCGTCCGCGAGTCGGGCGCGGCCTTCGCGGTGCCGACCTACGCGTTCGTCGTCGGCATCGTCGGCATGATCGTCTACGGCGCGATCCGCGTGTTCGTCATGGGCGACGAGCTGCGCGCCGAGAGCGCCGACTTCGGCCTGGCCGAGGAGCACGGTCACCTCGCGGGCATGGGGCTGGCGTTCCTGGTGCTCCGCGCGTTCTCCTCCGGCAGCGCGGCGCTGACCGGCGTCGAGGCGATCAGCAACGGCGTCCCGGCGTTCCGCAAGCCGAAGTCGCGGAACGCGGCGACCACCCTGCTGATGATGGGCGTCATCGCCATCGTCATGTTCCTCGGGCTGATCTTCCTGGCCCGGGTGACCGGCGTGGTGCTCGCCGAGGACCCCGCCCACCAGCTCGTCGGCGCGCCCGAGGGCTACCAGCAGAAGACGCTGGTCGCCCAGGTCGCGAACGCGGTGTTCGGCGGGTTCACCCCGGCGATCTACTACATCATCTTCTTCACCGGCCTGATCCTGGTGCTCGCGGCGAACACGGCGTTCAACGGCTTCCCGGTGCTCGGCTCGATCCTCGCCCAGGACCGCTACCTGCCCCGCCAGCTGCACACCCGCGGCGACCGGCTGGCGTTCAGCAACGGCATCGTCTTCCTCGCCGCCGCCGCGATCATCCTGGTCATCGCGTTCGACGCCGAGGTCACCAAGCTGATCCAGCTCTACATCGTCGGCGTCTTCGTCTCGTTCGTGCTCAGCCAGGCCGGCATGATCCGGCACTGGAACCGCCTCCTGCGCACCGAGACCGACCTGACCGTCCGCAGGCGGATGCGCCGCTCCCAGTCCATCAACGCCTTCGGCCTGTTCATGACCAGCGCGGTGCTGGTCATCGTGCTCATCACGAAGTTCACCCACGGCGCGTGGATCGCCATCGCCGCGATGGCCGCCATCTACGCCCTGATGACCGCGATCCGCCGGCACTACGACCGGGTCGCCGAGGAGCTGCGCCAGCAGGAGCGGCAGAAGCTGCTCCCCGCCCGCAACCACGCCATGGTGCTGGTCTCCAAGCTGCACATGCCCACGCTGCGGGCCATCTCCTACGCCAAGGCCACCCGGCCGGACGTGCTGGAGGCGGTCACCGTCAACGTCGACGACGCCGACACCCGCCAGCTCGTCGCGGCCTGGGAGAAGGAGGGCTTCAAGGTCCCGCTCAAGGTCATCGAGTCGCCCTACCGGGAGATCACCAAGCCGGTGCTGGACTACGTCAAGCGGGTCCGCACCGACAACCCGCGCGACGTGGTGACCGTGTTCATCCCGGAGTACGTGGTCGGTCACTGGTGGGAGCAGTTCCTCCACAACCAGAGCGCGCTGCGGTTGAAGGGCAGACTGTTGTTCCAACCCGGGGTGATGGTGACGAGCGTGCCGTGGCAGCTCGCGTCGTCGACCAAGGTGAGGGACAAGGACGTGATCGCGCCCGGTGCCATCCGGCGCGGCCTGGACCAACGGGACGGCAAGTGACGGCGACCTGGAAGCAGCGGCTCATCGAGGTCGAGGTCGGCGCGGTCGCCCACGGCGGGCACTGCGTGGCCCGGCACGAGGGCCGCGTGGTGTTCGTGCGGCACGCCCTGCCCGGCGAGCGCGTGCGCGTGCGGATCACCGAGGACACCGGCGGGTCGTTCTGCCGGGGCGACGCCGTCGAAGTCCTCCAAGCGTCACCCGACCGAGTGGAACCGCCGTGCCCGTTCTCCGGGCCGGGGCTCTGCGGCGGCTGCGACTGGCAGCACGCCTCCTGGGAGGCGCAGCGCGAGCTGAAGGCGGCCGTGGTCAGCGAGCAGCTGCACCGGCTGGCCAAGCTCGACTGGGAGGTCATCGTCGAGGACCTGCCCGGCGGCCCCACCGACTGGCGCACCCGGATGCGGATGGCGGTCGGCCCGGACGGCCGGCCCGGGTTCCGCGCGCACCGCAGCCACGACGTGGTCCCCGTCGACCACTGCGTCATCGCCGCCCCCGGCGCCCTGGACCCCGTGGTCGGCCGCACCTGGCCGCCGAAGTCCGAGCTGGTGGTGACCCGTGACGCGGGCGGGCAGGTGCACCTGACCGAGATCGGCCCGCCGGTCGTGCGGCGCGGCCGACCCGTCCCCGGACCGGCCAAGCGCCGCAAGGGCAGCGGCACCGCCACCGAGCTGGCCGCCCACCGCGCCTGGAACCTGCGGGCCGACGGCTTCTGGCAGGTCCACCCGGCCGCCGCGGACACCCTCGCCGCCGCGGTCCGCGACTGGGCCGACTGCCAGCCCGGCGACCGGGCCTGGGACCTCTACGGCGGGGCCGGGCTGTTCGCGTCCGTCCTGGCCGAGCAGGTCGGGCCGGAGGGCTCGGTGGCCGTGGTCGAGTCGTCCGTGGGCGCGGTCGAGGACGGCCGGGCCAACCTGTCCGACCTGCCGCAGGTCAGCTGGCACCCGGGCCGCACCGAGCAGGTGCTGGAGACCCCCGAGTTCACCGACCTGCCGCCGGACGTCGTCGTGCTCGACCCGCCGCGCAAGGGCGCCGGCCGGGTCGTGGTGACCGCGATCGCCCGGAGCCGACCCGCCCGTGTGGTCTACGTCGCGTGCGACCCCGCCGCACTGGCCCGCGACATCGCCTCCTTCTCACACCTCGGCTACGAGTTGACCCAGCTCAGGGCGTTCGACGCGTTCCCGATGACCCACCACGTCGAATGCGTGGCGCTGCTGGAACCCGTTCGCTGAGCGGCGTCTCAGCCAGTGGTCCGTAGACTGACCGGACGATCGGGGAGAGAAACCACAGGCGAGGTGGAGCGGTGGGCTTGCTGGAATCCGTGCACGGACCGGCGGATCTGAAACGGCTGGAGCACGACGAGCTGGTGCGGCTCGCCGAGGAGATCCGGCGGTTCCTGGTCGACAAGGTCTCCCGGACCGGCGGCCACCTGGGACCCAACCTCGGCGTGGTCGAGCTGACCATGGCCGTGCACCGGGTGTTCGACTCGCCGCGCGACCCAGTGGTGTTCGACACCGGCCACCAGAGCTACGTGCACAAGATCCTCACCGGCCGGGCGGGCGGGTTCGACACGCTGCGCCAGAAGGGCGGCCTGTCCGGCTACCCCTCGCGCGCCGAGAGCGAGCACGACGTGGAGGAGAACAGCCACGCCTCCACCGCCCTGTCCTACGCCGACGGCCTGGCCAAGGCCTTCCAGCTCACCGGCCGCCCCGGCCACGTCGTCGCGGTCGTCGGCGACGGCGCCCTGACCGGCGGCATGTGCTGGGAGGCGCTGAACAACATCGCCGCCGGCACCGACCGGTCCGTGGTGATCGTGGTCAACGACAACGGCCGGTCCTACTCGCCGACCATCGGCGGCCTGGCCGACCACCTCGCGTCGCTGCGCCTACAGCCCGGCTACGAGCGGGCCCTGGAACGCGGCAAGAACGCCCTCCAGAACGCCCCGATCGTCGGCAAGCCCCTCTACGCGGCCCTGCACGCGGCCAAGCGCGGCATCAAGGACGCGCTCAGCCCGCAGGCCATGTTCGAGGACCTCGGCATGAAGTACATCGGGCCGGTCGACGGGCACGACATGGTCGTCCTGGAGTCCGCGCTGCGCCGCGCCAAGTCCTTCGGCGGCCCGGTCATCGTGCACACCGTGACCCGCAAGGGCATGGGCTTCGCCCCGGCGGAGAACCACGAGGCCGACCAGATGCACGCCACCGGCGTCATCGACCCGATCACCGGCGAGAACGTCGGCCCGTCGAAGCGCACCTGGACCCACGTGTTCGCCGACGAGCTGGCCGCGCTGGGCGGTGAGCGGTCCGACATCGTGGCCATCACCGCCGCGATGCGCGGGCCCACCGGCCTGGACAAGTTCGCGGGCCTCTACCCGGACCGGTGCTTCGACGTCGGCATCGCCGAGCAGCACGCCATGACCTCGGCGGCGGGCCTGGCCATGGGCGGCCTGCACCCGGTGGTCGCGGTGTACGCCACGTTCCTCAACCGGGCGTTCGACCAGCTCCTGATGGACGTCGCCATGCACAAGCAGGGCGTCACCGTCGTGCTCGACCGCTCCGGCATCACCGGCCCCGACGGCGCGTCCCACCACGGCATGTGGGACCTGTCGATCTGCGGCCTGGTCCCCGGCATCCACGTGGCCGCCCCGCGCGACGCCGCGACCCTGCGCGAGGAGCTGCGGGAGGCGGTCGCGATCTCCGACGCGCCGTCGGTCGTGCGCTACCCGAAGGCCTCGGTCGGCGAGGACCTGCCCGCGCTGGAGCGCGTCGGCACGGTCGACGTGCTCAGCCGCTCCGGCGACGACGTGCTGCTGGTGACCGTGGGCGCGTTCGGCGGGCTGGGCGTGTCCGCCGCGCAGCGCCTGGCCGACCAGGGCATCGGCGTGACCGTGGTGGACCCGCGCTGGGTGTTCCCCGTGTCCCAGGACCTGGTGGCGCTCGCCGCCCGGCACAAGCTCGTGGTCACCGTCGAGGACGGCGGCCGGCACGGCGGCTTCGGCTGGACCCTGGCCGCCGCCCTGCGCGACGCCGGCGTGGACACCCCGCTGCGCGACCTGGGCATCCCGCAGGCCTTCCACGACCACGGCGAACGCGCCGAGGTCCTGGCAGACCTCGGCCTCACCGCCCAGGACGTGGCCCGCCGCATCACGGAATGGGTAGTGGCGGGCCAGCCCGAGGAAATCGACGCGACCGTCGAGAAGTGATCCGGTTACCCTTCCTCCGCCCGGCCAGTGGCCCGGACGGCACTGCCGCTCCGGGTTCCGCGATCGCAGCCGGGCGCCGGTAACCGCGCTGTAAACGCGAATATGGGGTTCGACTCCCTTACCTCGCCGCGACCCCGGCCGACCACGGGGGTGCAGGGCTTTGCGGGCTTCGAGCCCCCGCCCGACACCCCGCGGCCGGGGTCGCGGTCCGCGTTCGGAGCGTCTTCGGGAGGAGGGGACGTGAAGCACACGCTCATGCCGTGGGAACGCGGCGTGCACTTCAGCAAGGGCTCCGTGGTGGGCGAGCTGGGACCCGGTGAACACCGCGTCCCCCGCCGCGACCTCGTCCAGCGCGTCGACGTCCGGCCCCGCTCCCACACCCCCGCGTGGCAGGACATCCCGACCGCCGACGGCGTCCTGGTCCGCGTGACGCTCGTGATCACGTGGTCGGTCGCCGACGCGACCGCGTTCGTCGTCACCGCGCCCAACCCCGAGCACGAACTGCACCTGGTCTTCCAGCTCGCCCTGCGCTCCGCCGTGCTGGGCCGCGCCCACGACCAGGTCGACCCGGACCGCGACGCCATCGCCGCGGAGGTCTTCGAGGCGGTGGGTCCCCGGGCCGCGGCGCTGGGCGTGCTCGTCGCGTCGGTCGCCGTGCGGGACGTCGTCATGCCGCCCGAACTGCGCAAGGCCGCCCTCGCCGAGATCGTGGCGCGCGCGGAGGCCAAGGCGGCCTTGGAACGCGCCCGCGGCGAGACGGCCGCGATGCGGTCGCTGCTCAACGCAGCCCGCCTCGCCGAGGACCACCCGGCCCTGCTGCGGCTGCGCGCGTTGCAGTCCGCGCAGACCGTCGTGGTCGAACAGCCGGCGCTCGGGACGGGCACCGCCCGCTCCTAAGCACGCTCTCAGGCATCTGTGGCACCTTTGTGAGGTGCGCATCCTGGTAGTCGAGGACGAGGTGCCGCTGGCCGACGCGATCGCGCGCGGCCTGCGGCGCGAAGGCATGGCCGTGGACGTCGCCTACGACGGCGAAACCGGCCACGAGAAGGTCACCGTCACCCGTTACGACGTCGTCGTGCTGGACCGGGACCTGCCCGGCATGTCCGGCGACGAGCTGTGCAAGGAGATCCTCGGCTCCGGCGCGCTGACGCGGGTCATGATGCTCACCGCCAGCGCCGGCATCGACGACCGCGTCGCCGGCCTGTCCCTGGGCGCCGACGACTACCTGGCCAAGCCCTTCGCGTTCCCCGAACTGGTCGCGCGGGTGCGCGCCCTGGCCCGGCGCGCCACCCCCGCCACCCCGCCGCTGCTGACCGCCCGCGACGTCGAGCTGGACCCGGCCCGGCGCACCGTGCGGCGCGGCGGGCAGCCCGTCGAGCTGACCCGCAAGGAGTTCGGCGTGTTGGAGGTGCTGCTCGCCGCCAAGGGTTCCGTGGTCAGCAGCGAGGAACTGTTGGAACGGGTGTGGGACGAGAACGCGGACCCGTTCACCACGACCGTCCGGGTCACCGTCATGACGCTGCGCAAGAAGCTCGGCGAACCCGGCATCATCGACACGGTCGTCGGCTCCGGGTACCGCGTGCCCACCGCCGGCCTGCCTGAGTGACGCCGGCGCTGCGCCGCCGAGGGCCGGGTCTGCGCACCCGGCTCACCCTGCTCGCCACCGGGCTCGTCGCGTTCGTCAGCGGACTGCTCCTGCTGCTGGGCTGGATGCTGGTCGGCCGGGTCGTCGCGTCCTCGCCCCGGTTCCCCGAGGGCAGCACGGTCGTCGTGGACGGCGTCGAGGTCGACTCCGGGGTGCTCGCCGACGCGCTGGGCCAGCAGGCGCGCGACGACGTGCTGCGGTCGGGGACGATCGCCTTCCTGTGCGTGGTCGCCGCCGCCGCGCTGCTCGCGTGGACCATCGCCGGCCGCGTCCTCCAGCCCGTGCACGACGTGACCGACGCGGCCCGGCGCCTGTCCGCCGAATCCCTGGGGGAGCGGCTGCGCCT
The DNA here is from genome assembly GCA_050954585.1 of Actinosynnema sp. CA-248983. Lineage (GTDB taxonomy): Bacteria > Actinomycetota > Actinomycetes > Mycobacteriales > Pseudonocardiaceae > Actinosynnema. The sequence continues at coordinate 2,101,622 of CP191863.1, forward strand.
GGCCGGCCCGCGCGACGAGGTCGCCGAACTGGCCGACACCTTCGACGAGATGCTCGACCGGTTGCAGGCCGCGTTCGACTCGCAGCGGCGGTTCGTCGCCAACGCGTCCCACGAGCTGCGCACGCCGTTGTCGGTGATCCGGACCGAGCTGGACGTGACCCTGTCCGACCCCGACGCGGACGAGGAGGAGCTGCGGCGCATGGCGTCCGTGGTCCGGTCGGCGACCGAGCGGGCCGAGCAGTTGGTGAGTGCCCTGCTGCTGCTCGCGCGCACGGACGGGCTGGGGTTGGCCGTGCGGGAGCCGGTGGACCTGAACGCCGTGGTCGAGTCCGCGTGGAGGGCCGTGCGCGTCGAGGCGGTGGAGAGGCAGGTCCGGGCGTCGTTCGTGACCGCGCCCGCGCCCGCCGTGGGCGACCCGGCGCTGCTGGAGCGGATCGCGGGGAACCTGCTGGAGAACGCCGTGCGGCACAACGTGCCCGGTGGGTGGATCGAGGTGCGCACCGAGGGCGGGCCCGAGTGGACGTCCCTGCGGGTGTCGTCGTCGGGGCCGGTCATCGCTCCGGACCGGGTCGACGAGCTGTTCGAGCCGTTCCGCCGGGGTGTCGCGGACCGGACCGCGCGTACGGGGACGGGGCTGGGGCTGTCCATCGTGCGGGCCGCCGTCGCAGCTCACGAGGGTCGCGTGCAGGCGTCCGCCATCCCCGGCGGCGGGCTGTCCGTGGCGGTGCACCTGCCGTGCGCGCCCCGCTGAAAAATCGCCGGGCGTGGTCCCGGTCACACATGATCCGGTTTTGGGCCGACTGCACGTAGTCCGACCTGCGAAGACGGTGCTCCAGGACCCCGATTTGTCTCCGCGTTGGGCGGGGTGTAACTTTCTCT